>NZ_SLXW01000002.1 GCF_004341085.1 Sphingomonas sp. PP-CE-1G-424 | reverse complement strand
TCTTAACCTACAATGTCAAAGAGCCGACAAAAATACCGACACTCGCATAACCCTCCTCTCGGAAAGCTTGGAGCATCTGGTTTTTTGCGACCGCTGCGTCCAGACCGTGTGGCCGTTCGCTGCGGTGACACCCCTCTAGGGCCAGCCCACAAACCCGTCAAACACTATTTTACAGTTTTTGGTCGGTTTCCGGAAAAACGGTGCTTGAGGCCCCTGTGACGCTTGGCGGGGCGGTATCAGCCTCACCGGGGGTGCAGCTTGGCCAACGCTATGCCTGCGAGGTTCTGGGCTCGACCGATATGCCGGATGCGGAGCTGCTCGAACCCGACGGCTAGCTCCGTGAACCGAGCCCGGTGTGCTTCGAGCTCAGCCGAGCGACACCGCGCCGTTCGATTGGCTTGGGTCACGACCAGCGTGGAATCGCCGAGCAGCGTGATATCGCGGTCGCCGTTTCGTGCTGCGATCTCCAATGCCTGGATCGCAGCCAGCCATTCGGCGTCGCTGTTACTGCCGTTACCGAGATCGTGCTGGTAGTGCGCTACCCCCTTCCGGACTACCGCGCATTCGATGGGGCCAGGGTTTGGCCGGCAACCGCCATCGAAGAACAGCTTGATCGACCGCCCATATGTCATCAGGCCTTGGCTCGCGTTTTCGCTGCCACCTCGTCAGACGCACGTCGCTTCGAGTGCGCCAGCGCTGCGCCAACAGCGATCAGACAAAGACCCGCAACCGGCGAACCGCGACGGATCGACCTCAGACCGCCGAACGCCAGAAGCGATGCTGGTAGCCCTGCCTGCACGCCACTGAAATGGACTGCGGCCAAGGCCCCTACCCTGTCCCGCTCCTCGGGCTGAACAACTGGCTTCGGGTCAATGTCTGTCGCAGCCGTATCTGCGACGGTCGCACCTCGCGTTCCCATCGGTGTAGCCTCACCGGTCGTCGTGTCGCTCGTCGTTTGGTGCTCCAGTTCCGAATTCAGCTCTGCGCCGAGCAGGAAAACATAGGCCGAGAGCCACAGCCATGTGAGGAGCACGATGACCGCGCTCAGTGAGCCATAGGTCGCGCCGTAATTTCCAAAGCGCGAGACATAGATGCCGAACCCGATCGTCGCGCCCAGCCATATGACCGTCGCAGCCAAAGATCCGGGCGTCAGCCACGCCCATTTGGCTTTGTGACGATTGGGGCCGAACCGATACAGGCACGCCGCCGCCGTCACGCCCAGCGAGGCGAGCACGCCGTAACTGACAAGGCGGATCGCCAGCAGCAGGATTTCCGGCGCGCCAGGTATCAGGCTGTCGAGTAGCGCAAAAGCCGCGGTCGACAGGGCGGCAACCAATGCCAGCATCACCGCCCCACCAGTGATCGCGAAGGCCAGCAGGTTCAACACGATGAACCCCCGCGTTTCCTTCTCTTCATAGGCGATGTTGAGCGCGGTGACGATCGACGAGGCACCCTTGGTGCCGCCGTACAAGGCGATCCCCAGCGCGATGACGAGGCCGAACCCCTTCTTGCCTTCCGACGTGCCGACGACGGTCGCCAGCTGATCGCCGATCACGCGGGCCGCATCATCGGGGAGGACGTTGAAAAGAGCACGGATGTTGGCGACGACGGTCGCGGTATCGGCAACCAAGCCATAGATCAGGACGACCGACGCCAGCAACGGGACGATCGCCGCGAACCCGTAGAACGCGGTCCCCGCGGCGATGAGCCCGATATTATCGTCCGCTGCCTCGGCCCAGGTGCGCTTCAGGACCTTCCACCATTCGCCTGCCGACATCGACCAGGGGCTGGTGGCAGTATTCGGCAAAGCGGTCGTATCGGCCAGAGTCTTGGTCCTCGGAAAGAATGGTGATGCGAGGATCACCCCGCATCAGCCCAACGCCACGGGTCTGGAAACGTGCCGCATGTCCGTACGCATTCATTTCTAAAGCTCGCGAAGCGCGCGTGCGGGGCGCGCGCCGAGAATTGGCCACGTGCCGATCAGTCCGATCGCCATCGTCAGCCCGGCACCCCCGACCAGCGTCGCAAAGACCGTTGCGTGATCTGGCAGCCATTCGAACGTGAACAGCTGGGTCACGACATACCACGCGCCGCCGAGCCCCAGCAGCAAAGCAAGCAGCGACAGCACGATGCTCAAAAACGCGTATTCGAGCGCCTGGACCGCGAGCACCTGCCGCCGCGTGGCGCCGAGGGTGCGCAGGATCACGCCGTCGTAGGTGCGCGCCTCGCGTGCGGCGGCGATCGCACCGATCAGCACGGCGATACCGGCCAGGATCGCGACCGATGCCGCCGCGGTGATCGCAGTCGCCATCTGCGAGACGATCGCGCGAACCTGCCCCAGCACACCGCGCACCTCGATCACCGAGACCGACGGGAAGCGGGGCAGCAACGCACGCATCACCCTCGCCTCCTGCCCGGGCGCGAGATCGATCGTCGCCGCGAGATTGTGCGGAGCGTCCTCGATCGCGTTGGGCGAGAAGACCATCACGAAGTTGAAGCCAAGCGTATCCCAGCTGATCCTCCGGAACGATGCGATCGTCGCGGTTCGCTCCACCCCGAGCAACGTATAGCTGAGCGGATCGCCGATCTTCAGGTCGAGCACTTTCGCCAGCCGCTCGTCGATCGAGACGAGCGGCGGCCCGTGGTAGGTTCGCGGCCACCACCGACCCGCAGTTAGTTCGCTCCCTTCAGGAAGCGTCTCGGAATAGGTCAGACCGCGCTCGCCGCGCAGCGCCCAGGCGCCCTCGGGCAACGTCTTGAGATCCGCAACCCGCGTCGTGCCATAGCCGGTGATCGTGCCGCGCATCGCCGGCACCGTTCGGATCACCGGGTGGGTGGCGATAGCTTCGACAACCCGGCGAAACTCGGCCTCGCGATCGGGCGGGACGTCGAGCGCGAACAGCGCGGGCGCGCGCTGCGGCACGGTCCGCTCTATGTTCGCATCGATGCTGGTGCGGATTCCGGCCAGCAGGACGAACAGCGTCAACCCCAGACCGAGCGCGACGACCAACGTCCCGGTCCTCGCACCGGGCCGGTGCAGACCGGCAACCGCCAAGCGGAGTAACGGGCGCCGCGATCGAGGCAGCAGCGCGGCGCCGCGACGGATGCTCCGCCCGAACAACGCCAGAATAGCGAGCACGCCCGCCACCGCAGCGAGGAAGCCGGCACTCAAACCGGGCTGTTCAGCGGTCAGCAGCGCAAGCGCGACGATCGCCGCACCGGCGCCGAGCACCCAGGGAAGTGTCCGACGAAGTGGTACGCGGCGCTCGCCGGGAAGCCCGCGCAGCAACCCGGCGGCAGGGATACGCCCCGCCTCGATCAAGGGCGGTGCGGTAAAGGCCAGCGCGATCAGCATGCCGTACGCCGCAGCAAGCGCGAGCGGCGCGACCTGAACGGCGAACCGTGGCGCGACGGGCAGGACGTCGCCGGCAAGCCAGACGATCAACGGCACGGTCACGATCCCGGCGACCAGCCCCGCGGCGATCCCCATCGCCGCGACTACCGCGACCTGCAGGATATAGATCCGCGCGATGATCCCCGAGGTGGCGCCGAGCACTTTCAGCGCGGCGATGCTGCTGCGACGCGCGGTCAGGTAGGACGACACGCCGTTGCCGACGCCGATCCCGGCGATGACCAGCGCGGAGAGACCGACGAGCAGCAGGAACTGGCCCATCCGGTCGACGAAGCGCTCGGCGCCGGGTGCGGCGCGGTCGCGAGTCTTGGTTTCCCAGCCGCCGGTCGCGAACGCCGCCTTGAAGCGGTCGGTGACGGTTTGCGGCGACGCGCCTTCGGGCAACCGGACGCGGTACTTGCTTTCGTACAGACTGCCGGGCTGGACGAGACCGGTCCGTGTGATCCCCGCGAGCGAGACGATCGCCACTGGGCCGAGCGTGAACCCCTCCCCCAACCGGTCCGGCTCGCTCGTGACGATCCCACCGACGGTGAACGCTGCGGTGCCGAGCCTGACTTTGGCGCCGGGCGCTATCCCGAGGCGCTCCGCCAGCGCGGGCACGACGAGTACGGTCGTCGCGTCGAGCGGTTTAGCCGATCGGCCACCGTGCAAAGCCAGCGTGCCATAGAGCGGATACGCGGTGTCGACACCTTTCAGCTCGATCGGCACGCTGTTGGTGCCGCGCACCGCCATCGCCTGCATCCGCACCGTTTCCGACACGACACCGAGCCGCGCCATCCCTGCGCGTTCGGCCGGCGTCGCGGCGCGCTGCGAGGCCGCGAATTCCACGTCGCCGCCGAGAATCGCGCTACCGCGGGAGGCGAGTTCGGCGTCGATCGCCTGGGTCAGGCTGCCGATCGCGGCGAGCGCCCCGACGCCGAGAAACAGGCACGCGAGCAACAGCCGCAGCCCGCGAAACCGCAGGTCGAGTTCGCGCTGCGCAAGCCGCCACGCCAGCCGCCAGTCGTTCACCGCAAGCGATCCGCGACGATACGCCCGTCGCCCAGCTCGACGATCCGGTCGCAGCGCGCCGCGAGCGCGGGATCATGCGTGATGACGATCAGCGTCGCGCCGGTCGCCGCACGACGATCGAACAACAGGTCCATGATCGACGCCCCGGTCGCGGTGTCGAGATTGCCGGTCGGCTCGTCGGCGAACACGATATCGGGCCTCGGCCCGAGCGCGCGGGCGATCGCTACGCGCTGCTGCTCCCCGCCCGACAATTGAGTCGGATAATGGCCGATACGGTGTGATAGGCCGACCGCGGTCAGTTCGGCTTCCGCGCGCGCGAACGCGTCGGGCATGCCGGCCAGTTCCATTGGCACCGCGACGTTTTCCAGCGCGGTCATCGTCGGCAGCAGATGGAAGGCCTGGAGGACGATGCCGATCCGCCCGCGTCTCGCGCGCGACAACGCATCCTCGTCGAGCGCCCCGAAATCGAGCCCCGCGACCCGCACGCTGCCGCCGCTCGCCTGTTCGAGTCCGGACAGGATCGCCATCAGCGACGACTTGCCCGATCCCGACGGTCCGAGCAGCGCGATGCTGGTCCCGCGCGCGATATCGAGGTCGATGCCCTTCAAGATCGTCGTCGCCGCAGTTGCCGCGCCGAGCGTCAGGGTGACATCGCGAATGGTGATCACCATGTCGTCTGCGGCGTCGTCTGCGGCATGATCGGGCACGGCGTCGTGCGCATTGTGAGTCATGGGTGGTTGGAGATCTTCAAATTGGAGCGAAATCGAAAAAGCAGGCGTCGGACACTGTATGGGGTCAGCGCGGTCCTTCTCCAAGCCGGGCTGCTTGCCGGATGCGATCGAAGCGACACGACACCCGCCCCCTCACCTCCCACCAATGCCGTCGCGCCAGCCGTTGCAACGCCAGCGCCGAAAGGTCCGCCGAAGTTGATCCTTGCATTCGGGGACAGCCTGTACGCGGGGTATGGGCTCGATCGCGGGCAGAGTTTGCCGGATGCAGTACAAGAGCGACTGCGGCGTGACGGGATCAATGCGACGATCGTCAACGCGGGCGTGTCGGGGGATACGAGCGCAGCGGGGCGTCAGCGGTTCGCGTTCGCGCTCGACAATATGGCGCGCAAACCCGATCTCGTGCTGATCGGGCTGGGCGGGAACGACGTGCTGCGCCAGATCTCGCCTGCCGAGACGCGGGCGAACATGACCGCGATGCTCGACGAGGCAAAGCGTCGCAGTATCCCCGTGATGCTGACGGGAATGATGGCGCCGCCCAATCTCGGCCCGGACTTCGCCAGTCAGTTCAACGCGATCTGGCCGGACTTGGCCAAGCGGTACGATGTTGCGCTCTATCCGTTCATTCTGGACGGGGTGATCGGCAATGCGCAGTTGATGCAGGTCGATCATGTTCATCCCAATCCGGGTGGGGTCGCCAAGATCGCAGCAAAGGTAACGCCGGTGGTCGAGACTGCGCTCGGGAAAGCCAGTTAACCCTCGCGTTTGAGTAGCGCTGTTCGCAAGCATTGGCAGACGATCTCGTCGCGCTGGTTGATCAGGCGGTGGGTGAAGGTGACGATGCCCGCCTCGGGACGCGACTTGCTCGGCTTAAGCTCTGTAACCTCCGTCTCGGCACGCATCGTGTCGCCGATGAAGACGGGTTTCGGATGTATCAGCTTGTCGTAGCCGAGGTTCGCGACGAGCGTGCCGAGCGTCGTCTCGCCGACCGACAGCCCGACCATCAGCGCGAAGGTGAAAGTGCCGTTGACGAGGATCCGGCCGAACTCGCTCGCCTTGGCCGCCTCGATATCGAGGTGGAGCGGCTGCGGGTTGTGAGTCATCGTCGAGAACAGGAGGTTGTCCGTCTCGGTCACGGTGCGGCGGATCTCGTGCTCGATCCGGTCGCCGATGCTCCACTCGTCGTAATAGCGTCCGGCCATCAGCTATCCTTCTCGATGCGGACGAGCATGGTGCCCTCGGTCACCTGCCCGCCCTCGATTGCGTTGAGGTCCGCGACGATGCCGTCGAACGGCGCGGTCAGGGAGTGTTCCATCTTCATCGCCTCAAGCGTGACGAGCTTCTGGCCCTTCGCGACGGTATCGCCGGCCGCGACGTCGACCGCGATGATGCGGCCGGGCATCGGCGACAGGATCGCACCATCGGCCGCTCCGCCTGCAACGACTCCGGATGCGCGCCAAGGCTTGAGCTGCCAGGTCTGGCCGGCTTCGGAGATCAGAACGTCTTCGAACACCGACGTCGTTCCGGCCTGTCCGTCGAGATCGACCTCGACCGGTTCGCCGTCCAGCAGGAACGTCGCGCTACGACGCGGCGCGGCGTTGAGACGGAAGCCGGCGATCGGATCGGCGGAGACGAGCGCGCCTGCGGCATCGGCCAACGCCTCTTCGGTCGGGTGCGTCGGCGGCATGAGCGCGTCGCCTTCGCGGGCGATCAGCCCGGTGTCGAGCGTGCCCGCGACGAAGTCGGGATGGTCTAGCGCCTCGACGAGGAACCCTGCGTTGGAGCGGACCGGCCAGACGACCGCGCCGTCGAGCGCATACGCGAGGGCTTCGCGGGCAGTCTCGCGGTCTTCGCCCCAGGCGATGACCTTGGCGATCATCGGGTCGTAGAAGGGCGAGATTTCAGCGCCCTCCTCTACCCCCGTATCGACGCGGGCCGAGGTGCCGAGATCGAAGCGTTCGAGCGTTCCGATCGACGGCAGGAACCCCTTGGCTGGATCCTCGGCATAGAGCCGCGCTTCCATCGCCCAGCCGTCGATCGCCAGCTCGTCTTGGCGCTTGGGCAAGGGCTGGCCAGACGCGACGCGGAGTTGCCATTCGACGAGGTCCTGGCCGGTGATCTCTTCGGTCACCGGGTGCTCGACCTGCAACCGCGTGTTCATTTCCATGAACCAGATGCGGTCGGCGCGGAGGCCTTCGCTGGCGTCGGCGATGAACTCGATCGTGCCGGCGCCGACGTAATCGACTGCCTTGGCGGCTTTGACCGCGGCGGCGCAGATCGCTTCGCGCGTGGCGGCGTCCATGCCGGGTGCGGGCGCTTCCTCGATCACCTTCTGGTGGCGGCGCTGGAGCGAGCAGTCGCGTTCGAACAGGTGGACGACGTTGCCGTGGCTGTCGCCGAAAACTTGCACCTCGATATGGCGCGGCGAGAGGATGTATTTCTCGATCAGCACGTCGGTGTTGCCGAACAACGAGGCCGCCTCGCGCTGGCAGGAGACGAGGGAGTCGGCGAAGTCGGCGGCGGTGTCGACGCGGCGCATGCCCTTGCCGCCGCCGCCGGCGACTGCCTTGATCAGTACGGGATAGCCGATCGCGTCGGCCTCCGTCTTCAGACGGTCGGGGGACTGGTCCTCACCGAGATAGCCCGGCGTAACGGGCACGCCGGCGGCGATCATGCGCTGTTTGGCCGCGTCCTTCAGGCCCATCGCGCGGATGCTGTCGGGGTTGGGGCCGACCCAGATCAGGCCGGCGTCGAGCACGGCCTGGGCGAAGTCGGCATTCTCGGACAGGAAGCCGTAGCCGGGGTGGATAGCCTGCGCGCCGGTCGCCTTCGCGGCGGCGATGAAGCGGTCGCCGACGAGGTAGCTTTCGCGCGCCGGGGAGGCGCCGATGTGCACGGCTTCGTCGGCCTGGCGGACGTGGAGCGCGTTCGCGTCGGCGTCCGAATAGACCGCGATCGTGCGGATGCCGAGCGCCCTTGCGGTACGGATGATGCGGCAGGCGATCTCGCCGCGGTTGGCGATCAGGAGCGATTCGATCATCGGTTTAGCCGAGTGAAGTATAGAAAGTGTAGACGCCCACGCGATGTGCACTTCGCGTTCGAAACGGCGGCGCGGGGTCGGGTTTCGGCGGACGGGATCGGCTGTTTCAGCATGGCGATCCCGGCATAGGCCGATGCGGGCGGTGTAGGACAGAGCATGTCAGTTCGCGCAGCCGGTGGTGCGCTTCGACCAGGTGAGGTTGGCGATCTTCCAGCGGCCGGCTTCGCGGACCATGTCGAAATGGTCGATGCCACAATGCGAGACCTTGCCGTCGATCGTGAAGACGTAGGGCGACCAGACCATCGCGATATCGCCGTCGATGTCGACCGCGGGATCGGTCAGCCGTTCGGCGTAGCGTTCGGGGCCGGGCTTGATCATGGCCGCGAACTCGGGCCAGCCCATGCGACGGACGGTGCGCGTGCCGTCGGGCTTTTCCTCGGCGACGGTGGCGCCGCCGTCGGGGCGGACCTGGGCGAGGATCGCCTGGCCGTCACGCGCGGCCAGCGCGGCGAAAAGCGCATCGATCGGGACCATGACGCCGGCGTCTTCGGTCAGGGGCGCCGGCGGCAGTCCGGTGCCCTTGACGATTGGCTGGACCGGGGTGACCTGACCGGCGGCGAGGAGAAGTGACAGCAGGATCATCGGGTTACATCCTGAACACGCCGAACGCGGGGCGTTCGGGGATGGGAGCGTTGAGCGTCGCGGCGAAGGCCAGGCCCAGCACGTCTCGCGTTTGGGCGGGATCGATGATGCCGTCGTCCCACAGGCGCGCGGTGGCGTACCAGGGGTTGCCCTCGTCCTCGTATTTCTGACGGACGGGCGCCTTGAAAGCTTCGGCCTGCTCGGGCGTCCAGCTGTCCGCGTCGCGGTGGACGGTGGCGAGGACGGAGGCCGCCTGTTCGCCGCCCATCACGCTGATCCGGCTATTGGGCCAGGTAAATAGGAAGCGCGGCGAATAGGCGCGGCCGCACATGCCGTAATTGCCCGCGCCGAAGCTGCCGCCGATCAATACCGTGATCTTCGGGACAGTCGCGGTGGCAACGGCGGTGACAAGCTTTGCGCCATGTTTTGCAATGCCTTCCGCCTCGTACTTGCCGCCGACCATGAAGCCGGAGATGTTCTGAAGGAACAGCAGCGGGACCTTCCGCTGGCAAGCGAGTTCGATGAAGTGCGCGCCCTTCTGCGCGCTCTCGCTGAACAGCACGCCGTTGTTGGCGAGGATCGCGACCGGGATGCCCCAGATGTGCGCGAACCCGCAGACGAGCGAGGTGCCGTAGAGTGCCTTGAACTCGTGGAACTCGCTGCCGTCGACGAGGCGCGCAATGACTTCGTGGACGTCGTAGGGCGCGCGGACGTCGCTGGGGACGATGCCGTACAGCTCTTCGGGGGCGAACTTCGGCGGCCGGGACTGCTGGAGGTTCACCGCGGTCTGCGCCTGCGGTTGCAGCGTGGAGACGATGTCGCGGACGATCGTCAACGCGTGCTCGTCGTTCTCGGCAACGTGATCGACCACGCCCGAGCGGCGGCCATGCGTGTCGGCGCCCCCCAGTTCCTCGGCGGAGATGACCTCGCCGGTCGCGGCCTTCACCAGCGGTGGGCCGGCGAGGAAGATCGTCCCCTGCCCGCGAACGATGATCGTCTCGTCGGACATCGCGGGCACGTACGCGCCACCCGCGGTGCAGCTGCCCATGACGCAGGCGATCTGCGGGATGCCGAGCGCGGACATGGTCGCCTGGTTGAAGAATATCCGGCCGAAGTGATCGCGGTCGGGAAATACCTCGGCCTGGTGCGGCAGGTTGGCGCCGCCGCTGTCGACGAGGTAGATGCAGGGGAGCCGGTTTTCCTGCGCGATCTCCTGCGCGCGGAGGTGTTTCTTGACGGTGAGCGGGTAGTAGGTGCCGCCCTTCACCGTCGCGTCGTTGCAGACGATCATGCACTGGCGACCGGAGACGCGGCCGATGCCGATGATCAGGCCGGCGCCGGGGACTTCATCATCGTATAGGCCGTTGGCGACGAGTTGGCCGATCTCGAGGAACGGCGAGCCGGGGTCGAGCAGGCGTTCGACGCGGTCGCGTGGGAGAAGCTTGCCTCGCGCGGTGTGGCGCTCGCGGGACTTGGCGTTACCGCCTAGCGCGGTTCGGGCGACGTCCTCGCGGAGGGTCTCGGCAAGCGCGCGGTTGTGGGTCGCGTTGGCGCAGAAGGTCTCGCTGTCGGGGGACAGGGCGGAGGTGAGGACGGGGGCGGTCATGCCAATCCTCCCCGGCACGGGGAGGGGGACCGTTCGTCCGCTTGGACGAAGGGTGGAGGGGGGCTTCCGCCAGCGTTACGTGCGGGGTGAGCCCCCCCCACCGCTACGCGGTCCCCCTCCCCGTGCCGGGGAGGATTTGCGGTGGCCATTACTGTGCCACCTTGGGAGCAGCCCCGATAAGTTCTCTGCCGATCAGCATGCGGCGAATCTCGTTCGTCCCCGCGCCGATGTCGAGCAACTTCGCGTCGCGCATGAACCGCTCGACCGGCCAGTCCTTGGTGTAGCCGGCCCCGCCGAGCGCCTGGATCGACTCGAGCGACACCTTCACCGCGCTCTCACTCGCCAACAGGATCGCGCCCGCCGCGTCGAACCGAGTCGTCTTGCCGGCATCGCACGATTTGGCGACCGCATAGACGTACGCGCGCGCCGAACTGAGCGCGACGTACATGTCGGCGACCTTCGCCTGGATCAGCTGGAACTGGCCGATCGGCGTGCCGAACTGCTTCCGCTCGCGGACGTACGGGATCACGACGTCGAGGCACGCCTGCATGATGCCGAGCTGGATACCCGCGAGCACCGCGCGCTCGTAGTCGAGGCCCGACATCAAGACGCTGACGCCGCCATTCTCGGGGCCCATGACGTTCTCGGCCGGGACCTCGCAATCGGTAAAGACGAGTTCGGCGGTGGGCGACCCGCGCATACCCATCTTGTCGATCTTCTGGCCGATCGCGAAGCCCGGCATATCCTTCTCGATCAGGAACGCGGTGATCCCGCGCGAACCTTCGCCGGTCTTCGCATAGACTACGAGGGTATCGGCGTACGTCGCGTTGGTGATCCAGAATTTCGTGCCGTTGAGGACGTACCCCGCGTCGGTCTTGACCGCCTTGAGCTTCATCGAGACGACGTCGGAGCCGGCCCCCGCCTCGGACATGGCGAGGCTGCCGACATGCTCGCCCGACACTAGCTTGGGCAGGTACTTCGCCTTTTGCTCGGGATTGCCCCAGCGGCGGATCTGGTTGACGCACAGATTCGAATGCGCGCCGTAGCTGAGCCCGATCGACGCGGATGCGCGGCTGACTTCCTCGACCGCGACGACATGCTCGAGATAGCCGAGGCCGAGGCCGCCAAACTCCTCCTCGACGGTGATGCCGTGCAGCCCGAGTTCGCCCATCGCAGGCCACAGTTCGCGCGGGAACCAGTCGTCCGCGTCGATCTTCGCCGCCAGCGGCGCGATCTTGTCCGCGGCGAACCGCTGCGTGGACTCGCGGATCATGTCCGCAGATTCGCCCAGCGCGAAATCGAAATCGTTCAGCATGCCATCTCCGTGTCGCCTCACTTGCCGAGGCTTGTTGCGCGGCGACTAGCACAGCGTTTCCTTGCGCGAAACCAGCGGTGAAACGGTCATCCCCCCTTCCCGCTGGGCGATGTTCGTGCGAACGATATTTGCTCATGGGGCGTGGACGTAAGGCACGAAGATGCAATTGAGCGGTTTGATCGCGCGGCTGGGTCGACATCTCGACCTGACCGAGGCGGAGCGGGACGCGATCCTGCAGGCTGAAAAGGGCGAGCGACGCCTGAAGGCCGGCGATGTGCTGATGGCGGAGGGTGGCGAAAGCCATGCTCTGTACGTCGTGCGTCAGGGCTGGCTGCATTCGTCGACCAAGCTGATCACCGGCGGGCGGCAGATCCTGCGGTTCCATTATGCAGGCGATCTGATCGGGACATCCAGCATGGCGTGGTCGCAGGCGGCGGCGACGCTGACCGCGATCTCCGACTGTATCGTCATCGAGATGCCGAAGAATGCCCTGGGCCAGCTGTTCCGAGCACAACCGCGGATCGCCGGGCTGCTCTATGCGATCGCCGCGGCCGAGAACGTCGCGATGAGCGACCGGCTGACAACGATCGGCCGGATGGGGGCTAGCGAGCGGCTGTCGACGCTGCTGCTCGATATCATGGCGCGGCTGCGGGTGACCGCCGGGGGAATCGTCGACTCGTTCGACCTGCCGCTGACGCAGACCGATATCGGCGATGCGCTCGGGTTGACCAAGGTCCACGTCAACCGCACGATCCGCGCGCTGGAGAAGTCCGGCGTGATCGAGCGGACCGGCCGGCGGGTCAAGATCGTCGACGAGAAGGCGCTCGTCGCAGCGACCGGGTTCGTCGATCGCTACGGCGAGATCGAGACGGCGTGGTTGCCCGCCGCCGCTTGAAATTCAGGTGCGATCGACCACGAACAGCGTGACCCGGTCGTACTTGATGTCGCCAGGATTGAAGATCGCATCGGGGACGAACGGGCGATCGATGACCTCGATATCCTTCAACCCGGCGAGCTTGAACGTGCCGAGCTTGATCTCCTTGGGCGGCTGACCGTCGCGCTCGAGCGTGATCGCATCGACGAACACGTCGTCATGCTTGGTGTAGAGGATGTGCGGGGCGAGCGTGCAGACCATCCGGTTATACGTCGCGGTAATGCACTGGCGCAGCGCGATCGCCTGCAACAGCAGGGCGTTCGCGTTGGCGGGCGAGGACTGGTCAGGGGTCGAGGTCATGTTGTGCATCGCAGCATAAGTTTGGGGGATCGGAGCCGTTAGGCCGAACGCGGCGCTCGCGACAAGACCTAACTTGCCGCAAGCGCCGGTTTAGCCCGCCGCTTCGACCTCGTCGGTGTGCACGTCGAAGCCGACCAGACGCGCCGGACCGAAGCTGGTGGTGAGCGCGGTATCGGTCGCATCCCTGCCCCGTGCCATCAGTATCCGGCCTATCCGCGGACGGTTGTGGCGCGCGTCGAGCGTGTGCCAGGTGCCACCGAGATACACGTCGAACCAAGCCGAGAAATCCATCGGCGCGTCCACCGGCGGGATGCCGATATCGCCGAGATAGCCGGTGCAGTAGCGTGCGGGGATGTTCATGCAGCGGCACAGCGTGATCGCAAGATGCGCGAAATCGCGGCACACGCCCTGACGCTCCTGATACACGTCCCAGGCGGTCTTGGTCGGGCGCGCGAAGTGATAGCCGAACTCGACATGGTCGTGCGCGAAGTCGACGATCGCCTGCACGCGTTGCCAGCCGGCGGGGACGTGGCCGAACAGCGACCACGCGGTCTCGGACAGCCGGTCGGTCTCGCAGTATCGGCTGCCAAGCAGGTAGATGAGGACGTCGTCGGGCAGATCCTCGACCGCGTGCTGGACTGCATCGGGGGAGACGGGGTCCGGCAGGCCGCTGTCCTCGATCGTGAAGTCGCACGACAGCGTCAGACCGCCCTTGGGGACGGTAAAGCGCGAGCAAACGTTGCCGAACGCATCGAGATAATCATAGGTCGGCACGTCGGGATCGGCCGCGAGCCGGTGCGGCGTCACCAGATCATTGTTGCGCGACGGATGCAGGCTCAGCATCGCCATCATCGGCGTCGCGACGTCGGTTTCGAAACGAATGTCGTAGCCGGCTCTGATCAGCATCGATGTCCCCCTTGGATGCCCTGGTGTCATGCGGATTGCGATGATGGATGCTGGTGACGCGCGACCTCCGCGTCCTCGTCGACGGTGATGTCGACCGACACGCTCATGTCGAGGAAGCTGCCGGGAAAGCCGCTCCAGGTCCCCGAGACCGGAACCGCCTGGTAGATGTCGCGGGCGATCGCGACACGGACTAGGCCGCGATTGCCAACGATGCCGTTGGTCGGATCGAACTCGACCCAGCCCGAGCCAGGCAGATACACGCGGACCCAGGCATGCGTGTTGCCGCCGCCGGTGCGATGCTCCCGACGTGTAGGGTTGTAGACATAGCCCGACACGAACCGCGCCGCGAAACCGAGCGCGCGGACCGCCTCGATCATCAGCATCGCATAGTCGCGGCACGTACCCTTGCGCGTCGTCAGCGTCTCGATCGGCGACTGCGTGCCCTTCTCCGGACGCTGGACATAGGTGAATTCGCGTTTGATCGCGGCGGTCATCTCCGACAGCATCGCCAGCGTATCGGTCTTCCCGCCGGTGCCGACGAAACGCCGCGCCCAGCTGTCGATCTGGCGTTGCGGGTCGTGATGCTGGCGCTCGATCGAGCGCAGCAAATCGGGCATTTCCTCCGACGAATAGGTGAACGGATACTGTCGGGCATAGCGCTCGATATCGACCCGCTGCAGTTCCGCCGGGCTGTGGTCAAGGCGGACGGTGCTGTCGATCACAAGATCCTTCGCGCGCTTGGCGAAGGTGGCGATCGCGACCGAATTGCCGAACACATCGTGCAGCCAGCGCACATCGGAAGGCTCGGGGATGATCGTCAGCGTGGCGTCGATCAGGTGCTGATCGTAGCTTTCGCGCGGTCGGACCATGATCCGGTGCTCACCGAACGCAACCGGTTGGCGATACGAGTATTTGGTTACATGAGAGAGCGTTAGAGATGGCATCGAGGATCCACGTCGCATGAACAGCACTGCCAGCCAAACGCTGCTTGGGACCGAAGATGCCGCACCGGTTATGGTGGTCAACCCCAAAGGTGCGTCATCGTTCCTGTTGATCGGCGATCACGCCGGAAATGCCGTGCCGAAGCGGTTGAACGCGCTGGGCCTGACCGATGTAGATCTGGCGCGGCATATAGGCTGGGACATCGGCATCGGCGAACTCGGCGCGATGTTGGCGGAAAAGCTCGACGCGGTGTTCGTCCGCCAGACCTATTCGCGGCTGGTGATCGACTGCAACCGCAACGAGACCCAGCCTGACCTGATCGCGGACATCAGCGACGCGACGGTCGTTCCGGGCAATGCCGGCCTGCGCGACGCGGACCGTGCGGCGCGGCTGGCGGAGATTCATGCGCCGTATCAGGCGGCGATCGCGGCCGAGCTGGCGCGGCGCGATGCGGCGGGGATGCGGACGATACTGGTCGCGCTCCATAGCTTCACGCCCGCGATGCGCGGTGCATTGCGCGACCAGGCACGACCATGGCAGATCGGTATCCTCTACGACGACGGCGACACGTGTTTCGCACAGGCGCTGCTCGATGTGTTGCGCGCCGAGGCCGACCTGACGGTGGGCGACAACGAGCCGTACCGGATGGATCTGATCGATTACACCATCCCACGCCACGCCTATCCGGCGCGACGGCCTTATGCGGAGATTGAGATCCGGCAGGACCTGCTCGGCTCGACCGAGGGCTGCGTGGCATGGGCGGATCGACTGGCGCGGTTGCTCTTGGTCGCGGCCGATGCGAGTGCGGCGAGTCGACATCCCGCAAGTGTTATTGGCGTTCGCTGAATGAACCAGTGGCGAAGCAGAAACGCCCGCCACCCCGTCATCCTGACGAAAGTCAGGACCCAGGGTCACGCGAGATCCGCTGCTTGATTCTGGATTCTGACGTTCCTCAGCAGGACGTCGGGTGAGCGCTCCCCCGCTTTCACGGCGGGTCCGTGTTGCATTGCGGTAACAGCCAGTCACCGATGTACCGGCCTTCCCCAATTCCAACTTGATATGATGTATCATATAGTTTTAATCGTCGGTTCATTCAGGGACGACACGGGGAAATTTAATGAAGACGATGCTGTTCGGCGCCACCGCCCTGGCCGCCCTCCTAGCCGCACAGGCGCACGCGCAGACGACCGCCGCGGATCCTGCGACGCCAGCCCCCGCCCCGGCATCGGTCGGATCGACCAACCAGCGCGACATCATCGTCACCGCGCCGATCCAGACCAGCGAGCGCGACGTGTTGCAGGGCACCACCGTCCTCACCGGCCAGGAACTCACGCGCCAGCTGCGCCCGTCGATCGGCGAGACGCTCGCGCGCCAGCCCGGCGTGTCGGCCTCTTCGTTCGGCCCGAGCGCCTCACGGCCGATCCTGCGTGGCTTCCAGGGTGACCGGATCCGCGTGCTGACCGACGGGATCGGCTCGATCGACGTCTCGAACACCTCGGTCGATCACGCGGTCATCATCGACCCGCTGCTCGCCGAGCGCATCGAGATTCTCCGCGGCCCCAGCGCGCTGCTGTACGGCACGTCGGCGGTCGGCGGCGTCGTCAACGTCATCGACACGCGCATCCCGCGGTCGGTGCCCGAGAACGGCTACCGCGTGAACGGCATCGCCAACTATGGTTCGGCCGCCAACGAGCGCTCCGGAGGGATGGCCGGCGACGTCGCAGTCGGCTCGCATCTCGTGCTCCACGCCGATGGCTCGTACCTGAAGTCGGGCGACCTGCGGACCGGCGGCTACATCCTGTCGCGCGACGCCCGCGCACAAGCCTTGGCGACGGCGGCCACCACACCCGTTGATCCCAACGACGCCGAGTCGATCGACTATGCCGCATCGGCACGGTTGAAGGGCAAGCTGCCCAACACGCAGGCCGAGACGTGGACCGCGGGCGCCGGCGCGTCGATCATTACCGACAACGGCAATCTCGGCATTTCGTACAGCCACTATGACAGCCTGTACGGCGTGCCGGTCCGCTACGCCACGCAACCCGGCCAGGAGCAGGAGGCGCCCCGCCTCGACGTCGTCCAGAACCGCGTCGACCTGCGCGGCGAGATCGATACCGGCGGCGACGTCATCAGCAAGATCCGCATCCGCGCCGGACAGGCGAGCTATCGCCATTTCGAGCTGGAAGAGGACAACTCCGTCGGCACCGCCTTCTACAACAAGGGCCTCGAAGGACGACTGGAGGTCATCCAGGCGAACCGTGGCGGCTGGCAGGGCGCGTCTGGCGTGCAGTTCTACAACCGCATCTTCAACGTGGTCGGCGACGAGGCCTTCCTGCCGAAGAACGAGACCAACCAGACCGGACTCTTCACGCTGCAACAGTATGAGTCCGGCAAGTTCCGCGCCGAGGGCGGCGTACGCTACGAGATCACCGATCTCGCTGCGCGCACGCCCGAGGACGATCTGCGCTTCTTCCGTGGCAGCCAGAGCTATCATTCGGTTTCGGGTTCGCTCGGTGCCTCCTACGCGCTGACCGACAGCATTCGCGTTGGCCTGAACGGCTCGCGGACCGAGCGTGCGCCATCTGCCGAAGAACTGTTCGCGAATGGCGCGCATGCCGGGACGCAGGCCTACGAACTCGGCAACCCGGACTTCCGGCTTGAGAAGTCGTGGGGCCTCGAAGGCACGCTGCACGCGCATGGCGACGGCTTCAGCTTCGACGCGTCGGCCTATTACAACTGGTTCTCGAACTACATCTCCGAGAACCAGGTCGCGTCGTCGGTCTGCCAGACGGCGGCCGATCCGTCGGGCCGCGTCGTCGACCTGCCCTGCTTCCAGTATCAGCAGGCCGACGCGCGCTATTACGGGTTCGAGGCGGACGCATCTGTGAAGGTCGCGCAGATCGGCGGCTATGCGGTCAATGCCGACGTGCTCGGCGATTACGTCCACGCCAACATCGTCGACCAGGGTCCGGTCCCGCGCATCCCGCCGATGCGCGTGCTCGGCGGAATCGAGGCGCAGGGCGACCGGATCAACGGGCGCGTCGAGGTCGAGCACGTGTTCGACCAGAACCGCATCGCCGCGTTCGAGACGAAGACCAGCGCGTACACGATGGTCAACGCCTCGATCGGCCTCAGCCCGTTCGGCAAGGATTCGAAGACGACGTTGCTGTTGAGCGCGAACAATCTGTTCGACGTGAACGCACGCCGCGCGACGAGCTTCCTAAAGGACTTCGCACCGCTCGCCGGCCGCGATTTTCGCGCAACGCTCCGCTTCGGGCTCTAGGCGAGCGGTAAAAGGAGGTTGGCGTCACTCGCTCGATCCCAACCTCCCAGTCTCGCGATCGGCGCTAACGCTGCTGCGAAGACAGCATCTCGACCGATAGCGCGTGTTCGCCGAGCAGATCGGCGAGCAGTTCGCCGGATGCGAGCGCGGTGTCGCCCCACCAATGGCGCGCGTCGATCCCTTCGAGATGGCACTCGGCGCAGCGCATCGGGACGACGCAGCGCAGGCTTACCTCCCTGCCAACCCGCCGGAACGCGATGGCTTGATCCGCGCGAATGCCGGTCAAGCCGACAGGCTCGTAGGCGCCTTCCGAGAACACGTCGGGATGCTCTCGGCGCAGCGCGAGAAGCCGCTTGATCAGCGCCATCTTCGCCGGCGCCTTCGAGGCCGACCAATCCCGAAGGCGCGCATAGTCGATCGGGCGGCGATTGTCGGGGTCGACCAGGCTCAGATCGGCCATTTCGGTACCCTGATACAGATCGGGGACGCCGGGCACGGCGTAGCGCAGTGCAACCTGAGCGAGGCTATTGGCAGCGGCCGCAGGCGCGATCCGGCCCACGAACGCAACGATATCGTCGAGGAACGCGGGAGACCGTGCGGGATCGAGCAAAACGCGCGCGAGGTCATGGTAACGAGTTTCGTAGGCCTCGTCCGGCGCCTCCCAGGACGAACGAAGCTTGGCCTCGCGCAACGCCTTTTGCTGCCACGCGACGATCCGCTCGGCGTAGCCGGACAGGCCGTCGGCATGCGATGCGGCAAGGCCTTCCGGCCATGCGCCGAACAGCGTCTGGAGCAGCATATAGGTGTCGGCGGGATCGACGCCGCCCGCATACGGAGCAGCTAATTCGAACCAATGCTCCGCGCGCGTGCGCCAGAGATCGGGGAGTTCGCTCAGCACCGCGAGCCGCGCGCGGACGTCCTCGCCGCGCTTGTGGTCGTGCGTCGCGGTCGCGAGCATGGCGGATGGCCAGTCCCGCGCCCGCTCGATCATCGCGGCGTGGAAGGCGTCGATATCGAGCGACAGGCGCGCGGCGTCGAAGCCGACGTCATTGCGCGACAGCAGGCGCCCGTAGCGGTAGAAGGTGGTGTCCTCGACCGCCTTGGCAGCGATCGGCGCGGAGAGTTGCTGGAACTGCCGCACGGCGTCGGCTACGAGTGCGGGGTCGCCTGGGCCATCGCCTGCCAGCCAGGACAGGATTTGGTCGACTACGGGGCCCTCGCCGGGGGGGACGAACTCAGCAACGCGCTGACAGACGATTTCGCGGATCTCGGCGTCTGCTGCGGGTGCGGCATCGCCCGTGCCGTAGGTCCGGTAGACCGGAAAGACCCAGAGCAGGCGTTCGATCGCGCGGTGCAGCATGCCCGTTGTCAGACCATCACACTCGACGGCCGTGCGAGCGAGCGTGGCGAACGCCTCGACGCACCGGCGGTGCTGCGCGTCGAACTGCCAGGCGAGCAGTTCCTGCCGCGCACGCAGTTCCTCGGGTGCGAAGTCGGCGGAGCGACCGCTTATGTCTGCCCAGAGCTTGCCGAGCGGGTCAGCGCCGGCGGGGGCATGGAGCAAGGCCGTGACCTGCTCCATGAAGTCATAGCCGCTGGTACCATCGACGCCCCAGTCGGTGCTGAGCGGTTCGCCGTCGGCAAGGATCTTCTCGATGACGATGTAGGCAGGCCCTGCCGGCGCATCGGCGGGACGTTCGATCGCGTCGAGACGCGCCCGGAGTTGTTGGCAATAGCCGGCTGGGTCGGTCAGGCCATCGACATGATCGACGCGGACGCCATCGATGAGGCCCTCGGCGTAGAGGCGGAAATACAGTGCGTGCGTCGCCTCGAACACGATGGGGTCTTCGGCGCGAAGGCCGGCGAGGTCGTTGATCGTGAAGAACCGCCGCCAGTTGAGTTCGTCGTTCGCGACGCGCCATGACGCCAGGCGGTAATGCTGGCGGTCGATCAGTGCGGCGATGTCGTCCGTCGCTGCGGTGGCCTGGTCCTCGTCGCGGATAGGCAGGCGATGTTCGCCGTACGCTTCGAGGACGTAGCGGCCGTCTACCTGTTCCACCTTCAGCGTGCCGCTGGTCAGTGTTTCGGCGAGCGGGTCACCGAGAATCGGGAGGACAAGCTTCTCGCGCCAGTCGATGTCGAAGTAGCGCGAGAATTCGCTGCCTTCACCATGCGTTAGGACGTTTTTCCACCACGCATTCTCCCCTCCAGCAACGCCCATGTGGTTCGGAACGATGTCGATGATGACGCCCATGTCTAGCGCGCGAAGGGCTGCAACGAGGCTTCGGAACGCGTCCTCGCCGCCGAGTTCGGGGTTGATGCGGGTCGGGTCGACGACGTCGTAGCCGTGGGTGGACCCGCTTCGCGCGGTGGTAATCGGCGAGGCGTAGAGGTGGCTGATCCCGAGGTCGTCGAGATAGGGCACCAGCGCTTCGGCATCGGCGAAGGTGAAGTCCTTGTGGAACTGGAAGCGGTAGGTTGCGCGCGGCGTTGTAGGCGGGATCATGCGGGTCTCGTGGCGTTGAGCGTGTCGATGCGGGCGGCGACTTCGGGGCTGGCGAGCAGCGCCTCGGTCGTGTCGGGCATGCGGCGGCGCCAGTTGGGGTGTTCGTCGATCGTGCCGGGGAGGTTGGGTTGCTCGACCAGTCCGATGAGGTCTTCGATCGGGATGATGGCGAGCGCGCAGGGCGTGCTGGCGACGTGCGCGATGGCGGCGTCGACGACCGAGTCGGTGTCTTCGGGGGTGGGCTGTTCGGTGCCGGTGTCGAACGCAGACCAGAGCGCGACGCGGTCCTCGGCGCGAGCGGCGAGGTCCGTGGGTTTGTCGACGGCGTCGGACTTGCGTCCGAGGTCCCACGTCCAATCGATATCGCGGCCGCTCCACCAGCCTGCGACGGTGGCGAGATCGTGCGTACCGGTCATCGCCACCGCGTCGGGCGACCATCTGGCGGGGGGGACGAAGCCGTCCGCGTCGCGCTCGAACCAGAGGACGCGCATGCCGAGCATGGCACGGGCGTCCATCGCCTCGCGGAACCCGTCGGGTACGGTACCCAGGTCTTCGCCGATGACGATTGCTTTGGCACGCTGCGATTCCATCGCGACGATCCGCATCAGGTCGTTGAACGGCATGTCGAGATACGCGCCTCCCGCTGCTGACGCGCCTTCGGGGACGACCCAGAGGCGACGGAGGCCGAACGCGTGGTCGATGCGGATGCCGCCGGCATGCGCGAGCGCTGAGCGGATCGTCGCGATGAAGGGAGCGAAGGCAGTATCGCGCAACGCTTGCGGATCGAACCCCGTGATGCCCCAGCTTTGCCCGTCGGGGCCCAGCGGATCGGGCGGCGCGCCGATCGAGAGGCCGGTGAGCAAGTCGCTGCGCCGGCTCCAGCCGTGGCTGCCTCCGGAGTCCATGCCGACGGCGAGATCGGCAATGAGGCCGATCGCCATGCCGGAGTCCTTGGCGGCCGTCTGCGCGGCGTCGAGATCGCGCCGTGCTAGCCATTGGAGGAAGATGTAGAACGTGACGTCGTCCGCATGCTCCGCGACGAAGCGGCGGACGGTAGGGCTGGTAGGATCGTGATATTCGACGGGCCATTGCTGCCAGCCGCGTGCGCCCCTGGTCGCGAGGAAATGCGCGTGGAGGGCGTCGAACTCGGCATGGCGTTCGAGGTCGTCGCCACCTTGACGCCTGAACGTGGTCAGGGTTTCTTCATTCTGTGAAAGCACTTGATCGAAGCTCTTGCGTAGTCGCGCGAGCTTTTCGGGGATCGCGGCGTGCCAGTCGATCAGTTCGGGGAGGCCGCGGTTGTCGGACTTTGCGCCGAATGCCGCCGGGTCGCCGTACAGGCCGTTGAGGAATTGCCGGCTCGAGGGTGCGTAGGGGCTGTATCGGCTGGCGTCGGCGGGGAACAATGCGTGCGTCGGGCTGATCGCGACAGCATCGGCGCCGCGTTGGCCGAAGGCTTGGGCGGCATCGGTTAGCGAAACGAAGTCGCCGAACGCTTTCGACACGTCGGTGCGGAGGCTCGGGATCTGGACGGCGGGCGCCCAGAGTTTGCGGCCCGGTAGCGCGTCGGCGATCGTGTAGCAGCGGCGCGGCGCGACGAGAATTTCCACAACTTCGCCATTGATTTCAAGCTTGTGGTAGCCGCTCTTTCTTATCGGGCTCAACTCGCCGTTATCGACTGTGACGGAGCGCGTCGTACCGTCTTCGAACGTAAATTCGGCTTTGCCCGATACCTTCGATGTCAGCCGGATCGGGTCTTCCACATCGACGGACAAGAAACGGACACCCTGCGCGTTTCGCGCTTCGATCGCGGCGAGGCTTTCGGCGATCTGCTTGTCGCTCCCGGACGGATGGCCGAGACGATCCAGAATCGCCTGTAGCGCACCGTTGGAGACGGTCTGGCGACGACCCGCTGCGTCCTGCCATTCGGGTTGCAGGCCGGCGGCGACAGCGAGTGTTCGGAGGCCGCTCATCGGTCCAGCCAGACTGCCACGCTGGCAGATTGGCCGGGCTCGCCATCCGCGAAGATTGGCGAAGCCTCTAGTAGAGGAAAATCAACGACATCGTCGCCGAGATTGAGCGCAATTGTCAGGATTGCGCCGTCGCCCATCCGCCAGCGCGCAACGACCGCCCCCTCGCCAATCGCCTCGGCACCGATTGCGGCCGTATCGCGCAGGCGGGGGATGATCTGTTCGTGGCGGATCTTGAGCAGGGTGCGGTACAGGTCCTGCCACTCGGCCGCCTCGGCGCCGGGCCGTGCTCGCGATTGGAGAAAGGTTTCGTGCGCGTTGGGGTCTGGGATCGCCTTGCGTGCTTCGGGATCGGCGAAGGCTGCGAACTTGGCGAACTCTTTCCGTCGGCCTTCGCGCACCGCGTCCGCCAGTTCATCGTGGAAGTCGGTGAAGAATAGGAACGGGCTTTCGCTGCCGTGCTCGTCGCCGATGAAGAGCAGCGGGATTTGCGGGCCCAGCAGCAGCAGCACGGTGGCGGCGCGGAGCTTCTGGCGGTCGGCGAGCAGCGTCAGGCGTTCGCCCATCGCCCGGTTGCCGATCTGGTCGTGGTTCTGGAGGAATGCGACGAACGCGGTCGGCGAGAGGTGCGCACTGGGCTTGCCGCGCGGCTTGCCGTCATGGTTGGGGGAGCCTTCGCCTTGGTAGATAAAGCCTTCGCCGAGGCAGCGCGCGAGGCGTTCGGCGGGGCGGTCGGCGAAGTCGGCGTAATAGGCGCTGGTCTCGCCGGTGAGGAGGACGTGGAGGACGTTGTGGAAGTCGTCGTTCCATTGCGCATCGAACGCGGCGGGGTGGAGTCGGTCGGCGTCGTTGCCTTCGTTCTCGAGGACGAGGTGGACGTGGCGACCTGTGGTCTTCTCGCGCAGTTCGGCGGCCATCGCGTCGAGGAAGGCGTCGTTCTCGATCGCGTGGACCGCGTCGAAGCGAAGGCCGTCGAAGCGGTACTCGTTCAGCCACATCAGCGCGTTGTCGACGAAATAGCGGTGGACCGGCGCCTGGTCGACCGCGACCGCACCGCCCCAGGGAGTGTCGACCTCGGGGTGGAAGAAGCCCTTTGCATAGGCGCCGAGGTAGTTTCCGTCGGGGCCGAAGTGATTGTAGACCACGTCGAGGAACACGGCCAAACCGAGTTCGTGCGCGCGGTCGACCAGCGCCTTCAAATCATCGGGCGTCCCGTAGCTTTCGGCGGGGGCGTAGGGGAGCACGCCGTCATAGCCCCAGTTGCGGGTGCCGCCGAACGCGTTGACGGGCATGAGTTCGATCGCGGTGATGCCGAGTTCGGCGATCGCCGGGAGGTGATCTGCGACGCCTGCGAAGCCGCCGAGCGTGCCGACATGGACCTCCTGGATGACCACCTCTTCCCACGGTCGGCCGCGCCAGTCCGGAGTGCGCCAGTCATAGGCTTGGTCGAAAACCACGCTCCAGCCATGGACGCCGCCGTCCTGTGCACGCGAAGCCGGGTCAGGAACGGTCAGCTCGTCCGCAAGCCGGAATCGATACCGAGCACCGGCGCCGACCGGAGCTCTAGCGCTGAACCAACCCTCCGGTTCGGGGGTCATTGGGACCGCGTCGCCATCGGCGATCTCAAGCGTCACCGCATCGCGGTCAGGTGCCCAGAGACGGAAGACCGTCCCGTCCCCGGAAAGCGTCGGTCCCCAGTTCATGCCGCTGCAATCGTCCACGAGAGTAGTGCCGCACCCTGTGGGGGAAGCTCGTAGCTGTCCTTGATCGGTGTGGTGCCCTGCTCCGGCTTGCTGCTGTCGATCAGCACGGTGCGCTCGACCTCTGCAGGCGGCGGCATGTGGAAGGTCAGCGGACCTTCCGAGGCGTTGAGCAGGAGAGAGATGACCTGCACTTCGCCCGATTCCTGCTCGCACGCGCGGCGCATCACCAGCGCGCGGCCGTTGGTGTTCTCCCAGTCTTCGGGCGTGAGTTGCAGGCCACGCTCATCCCACCATTCGATGTCCTTCAGCCCTTCCGCGGGCGTGTCCTCGCCGTAGAGGAAGTTGCCGGCACGGAGCATCGGGTAGTCGCGGCGGAGGGCGATCAGGCGCGCGGTGAAGTCGATCAGGGCATCGCCCTCGGGCGACTTGGCCTTGTTCCAGTCGAGCCAGCTGATCTCGTTGTCCTGGCAGTACGCGTTGTTGTTGCCGTTCTGCGTGCGACCGAACTCGTCGCCCGCCACCAGCATCGGCGTGCCGAGCGAGGCGAACAGCGTGGTCAGCATCGAGCGCATCACGCGCGACCGGGTCTCCAGGATCGCGGGGTCTTCGGTCGGGCCTTCGACGCCCCAGTTGCGCGAGCAGTTGTTCGAGTGGCCGTCGTTATTGTCCTCGCCGTTCGCCTCGTTGTGGCGCTCCTCGTAGGCGACGGTGTCGGCGAGCGTGTAGCCGTCGTGCGCGCCGAGCAGGTTGACGCTCGCCCAGGGGCGGCGCGCGCGGCGGTCGAACAGGTCGGCCGAGCCGGTCAGGCGCGCGGCGAGATCGGCGCGCTGCGCGTGGTCACCGCGCCAGAATTTCCGCACGGTGTCGCGGTACTTGTCGTTCCACTCGGCGAAACCGGGGGGGAAGTTGCCGAGCTGATAGCCGCCGGGGCCGATGTCCCACGGTTCGGTGATGAGCTTCAGCCTGCCAAGCACGGGATCCTGGCGGAGCACGTCGAAGAAGCCTGCGCCGGGATCGAAGCCGGTATCCGTACGGCCGAGCGTCAGCCCGAGATCGAAGCGGAAACCGTCGATGCCGAAGCTGGTCGCCCAGTAGCGCAGCGAGTCGGCAACCATCTGGATCACGCGCGCCTTGGTGAGGTTCAGCGTGTTGCCGGTGCCGGTGTCGTTGATCGAATAGCGGGGGTCGTCCTTGACGAGGCGGTAATAGCTCGCGTTGTCCAGACCGCGCCAGGAGAGCGTCGGGCCTTGTTCGGAGCCTTCGCAGGTGTGGTTGTAGACGACGTCGAGGATCACCTCGATCCCGGCAGCATGCAGCCGGCGGATCGAGCGGCGAAGTTCGTCGTGGCTGTCGGTCGCGAAGAACGAACGCTCCGGCGTGAAGAAATTGAGGGTGTTGTAGCCCCAGTAATTGCGCAGGCCCTTTTCCTGGAGGAAGCGGTCCTGAATGTAGGTGTGGATCGGCAGCAGCTCGATCGCGGTGACGCCGAGGCGTTTCAGGTGATCGATGACCTTGGGGTTGCCAAGCGCCGCGAAGGTGCCGCGCTCGGAGGGCTGGACCTCCTCGAACAGCTTGGTCAGGCCCTTGGTATGCGCCTCGTAGATCACCGTCTCGGACCAGGGCGTGTTCGGACGCACGTCGCGCGACCAGTCGAAATGGCTGTCGGTCACGACCCCCTTCGGCATCGTCAGCGCGCTGTCGCGCTTGTCGAAGCTCAGGTCCGCGCGCGGCGACTTGACCTGGTATCCGTACATCGCGTCGGTCCAGCGAAGTTCGCCGATCATTTGCTTGGCGTACGGATCGAGCAGCAGCTTGTTCGGGTTGAAGCGGTGGCCTTCCTCGGGCGCGTACCGGCCATGCGCGCGGTAGCCATAGACAAGGCCGGGCTGTGCGTCGGGGAGGTAGCCGTGCCAGACTTCGTCGGTCCATTCAGGCAGCGGATAGCGCTTCAGCTCGCGCCGGCCGGTCTCATCATAGACGCACAGTTCGATCTTCTCGGCATTAGCGGAATAGACCGCGAAGTTGACGCCGAGGCCGTCGAAGGTCGCGCCGAGGGGATAGGCCGAGCCGGCGTCGAGCGTGTCGGGCAGTAGATGCAATGCGAGGACCCTTTTCGTGTCGTAATGGTCGCTGCGGGCGCGGCTTTATCGCGGTGCAGCATTCCTTGCCGTGAAACCCGCCCGCCCGTTCCTATGTTCCGCAGGCAGCAGCGAGTTTTCGCGGCACTCTTCTACGTATCAAGGACATGCACATGCCTTACACCATCCGATCGATCCTCGCATGAGCGGCCCGAAACTGTTCGAGCCGCTCAAGGTCGGCAACCTGACGCTCGCCAACCGGATCGTGATCGCGCCGATGTGCCAATATTCGGCGACCAACGGCTGCATGAACGACTGGCACCAGATCCATCTGGGGCAACTTGCCCTGTCGGGCGCGGCGCTGCTGACGATCGAGGCAAGCGCGGTGCTGCCCGAGGGGCGGATCACGCATGGCGACGTCGGGCTGTACGACGACGCGACCGAGGCGGCGATGGCGGGGGTGATCGAGAGCGTGCGGCGCTGGTCCGACATGCCGATCGCGATCCAGTTGTCGCATGCCGGGCGCAAGGCCTCGTGCGAGGTACCTTGGAAGGGTGGGCTCCAGATCGCACCCGGTGAGCCGAACGGGTGGCAGACCGAGGGGCCTTCGACGGTGCCGTTCCTGCCGGAAGATAACGCGCCGGTCGCGCTCGACGCCGAGGGGCTGGCGCGGGTCCGCGATGCATTCGTGGCGGCGACGGTGCGCGCGGCGCGGCTCGGGATCGACGCGGTGCAGTTGCATGCGGCGCATGGGTATCTGCTGCACGAGTTCCTGTCGCCGGTGTCGAACCGGCGCGAGGATGAGTATGGCGGCAGTCTCGATAACCGGATGCGGTTCCCGCTTGAGGTGTATGACGCCGTCCGCGCTGCGTTCCCGGCGGAGCGCGCGGTGACGATGCGCGTGTCGGGGACCGACTGGGCCGAGGGCGGCTGGGACTCCGACCAGACCGTGGCGTTCGCCAAGGCGCTGGAGGCGCGTGGGTGCAGCGCGATCCACGTGTCGAGCGGTGGGATCACGCCCGCGCAGCAGATCCCGGTCGGGCCGAGCTATCAGGTGCCGCTGGCGCGGGCGGTGAAGCACGCGGTGTCGATCCCGGTCGTCGCGGTCGGGCTGATCACCGATTTCGAGCAGGCCGAGGCGATTATCGGGACGGGCGATGCGGACATGATCGCGCTGGCGCGGACGATCCTCTACGATCCGCGGTGGCCTTGGCATGCGGCCGCGCATCTTGGCGGTAACGTGAAGGCGCCGAAGCAGTATCTGCGGTCGCAGCCTCGGCAGTATAAGGATCTGTTCGAGAGCTGATCACACCGTCCGTGTAGCGACACCGTTCCCGTGCTGACTGAGGGAACGGCGCCAACCTACTGCATCTGCTGCATTACTGTCGGCCAAGCTCCGCGCTCAACCCCAGGCGCGGGGACCGCCGTCGTCGAGCGCACGGTCGAGATAGAAGGCGGCGCTGATCAGCGCAAGGTGGCTGAATCCTTGCGGGAAATTGCCCAGGAACGTGCCGTCCTGCGCGATCTCCTCGGCGAACAGGCCGAGATGGTTGCCGTGCGCGAGCAGCTTTTCGAAATTGAACCGCGCCTCGTCGAGACGGCCGGCACGCGCGAGGCATTCGACATACCAGAACGAGCAGGCGACGAAGGTCCCCTCCTGCCCCGGCAGCCCGTCGTCGATCTTGTAGCGATAGACCTGGCCGTCGTCGGACAGGTCCGCGCCGATCGCATCGAGCGTCGCCAGCCATTTGGGATCGGTCGGGCCGACGAATCTTACCAACGGCATCATCAGCAGCGCGCCGTCGACCGACCTGTCCGCCGGCGTATCCCCCGTCGCACGGACGAAGCGCCCCAGCGTCTCGTCCCAGAAGTTCGTCCAGATATCGTCGTGGATCGCGGTCCGCGTTTCCGCCCAGCGCACCAGCGGCGCGGGCAGAGAACGCTTCTGCGCCAGCCGTACCGCGCGATCGACGGCCACCCAGCTCATCAGCCGCGAGTGGAGATAATGCTTGGTTGGCCCGCGCACCTCCCAGATCCCGGAATCGGGGGTCTGCCACGTCTCGCAGACCTGATCGACGACCCGGATGATGTTCTGCCAGCTGTCATGCGACGGCGGCTCGCCATATTTGCTGCCCAGATAGACGGCGTCGAGCAGCGCGCCGTAGATGTCGTGCTGGACCTGAATATTGGCATCGTTGCCGACCACGATCGGGCCGGCGCCTTCGAACCCGCCGAGCTCGAGCTTGCGTTCGGATGCCACCGGGCCGCCGTCGAGCGCGAACATCACGCCGATGCTGCCGTCCGTGCACTCAGACGTGCGGTCCATCGCCCAGTGGAGGAAGTCGACCGCCTCGCCCTGATAGCCGAGCCGGAGCAGCGCGTACACGGTGAAGGATGAATCGCGGATCCAGGTCGCGCGATAATCCCAGTTGCGGACGCCGCCCGCTGCCTCGGGCAGGCCGAACGTCGCCGCCGCCGCGATCGATCCGTGCTTGCGCGAGGTCAGCAGCTTCAACAGCATCGCCGACCGCTCGACCGTCTCGCGCCATCGGCCGCGGTACATCGATTGCCGGCTCCAGCTCCGCCAATAGGCGATATCCTTGTCGACGACCGCTTCGAGCGCGGACGCGCCCAGCGACACGTCGTCGGGGTTGCTGAGGACCAGCGACACGGTCTCGTCTTCGGCAAGCTCGATCTCGGCGACGAGGTCTTGGCCGTTGGCGACGAGCGTCCCCTTGCCGTGCAATGCCAGCGCGAGCCCGGTTTCATGATCGAACCGGCCGCGTGAAACGCCGGGTGCGCTCCCGTTCTCGTCGGCGGTGAACGACGCGGTGACGAAGGCGGCGCGGCCTACCGCGCCGTAATCGAACCGCGGTGCGCAGCGGATGCGGACCGTCGCGCGGCCCCGCGTGCACGTGATCCGACGAACCAGTCGCGGCGGGACCTCGTTTCGATTGTCACCGACCGGCATCAGGTCGACGAGATCGACGCTTGCCTGCGTCCCCATCCAGCGGGTCATGAGGATGTTGGTCTCCGGTACGTACATCTGGACGACCCGCGCGCCATCGAGATCGGGCTCGATCGAGAAATGGCCCCCCTTTCCGGCATCGAGCAGGCGCGCGAACACCGACGGACTGTCGAGGCACGGCCAGCACAGATAGTCGATCGTGCCCGCGGTATCGACAAGCGCGATCGTCTCCAGATTGCCGATCGCTCCGTGGTCGGCGATCTGCGAGGCCTCGGGTGAGCCCGACACGTTTCGATCCGACGCACGGCCGCCCGTGACCGGCTTGGCGGCATCAGCCATTATCGCGGAAGCCTGGGTACAGCGACATCGCGCCGTCGATCGTGAGCGTCGATCCGACGATATAGTCGGCAGCGTCAGACACCAGGAACAGCGCGGCGCGCGCGACATCGTCGGGATCTCCGACCCGACCATAGGGGATCAGTTCGAGCAGCTTGTCCTGATCGGCCGTCGCATCCGCGTTGATCGCGGTGGCGATCGCGCCGGGAGCGATGCCGTTCACGCGGATACGGTCGCCTGCCACTTCCTGCG
This sequence comes from Sphingomonas sp. PP-CE-1G-424, assembly GCF_004341085.1. Lineage (GTDB taxonomy): Bacteria > Pseudomonadota > Alphaproteobacteria > Sphingomonadales > Sphingomonadaceae > Sphingomonas. The sequence continues at coordinate 1,094,742 of NZ_SLXW01000002.1, read as the reverse complement.
CGAGCGTCCGCATCAGCATGCCGCTGCCCCCCTTCGAGGCGGCGTAGTTGGCATGACCCGCCCATGGAATGACCTCGTGCACCGAACTCATAAAGAGGATCTTGCCGATCGCCCGGCTGACGCCGCGGTCGCCCTGCTGGCGAAACCGGCGTACGGCCTCGCGCGTCACCAGGAACTGGCCGGTCAGGTTGACGTCGATGACCTGCTTCCACTCCTCGAGTGTCATCTCCGCATAGGCCGCGTCCTTCTGCATGCCCGCATTGGCGAAGACGATGTCGACGCCGCCGAACCGCTCGACGGTTTCGTCGAACATCCGGATCACCGCGGCCTCGTCCGACGTGTCCGCCGCGCACGCGAAAGCCTTGCCGCCGGCCTGGATGATCTGATCGACGACCTCGCGCGCCTTGTCCTCGCTGCTGTTGTAGTTGACCGCGACGGCTGCACCGGCGGCGGCGAAGGCGATCGCGGCGGCGCGCCCCAGTCCCGAGCTCGCGCCGGTGATGATCGCGGCCTGGCCGGTCAGGTCGATGTGCATGATGGGTCTTTCGTAGGAAACAGTCCTCGCCCAACGCACCGGGTGGCAACTCTTTCCAATCGCGGACAATCTAGCTGATCCTGATCAATCGCGCTGAAACGGACGCAACTGAAACGTATCGCCATGCTTTATGACATCGACACAATGGTGGGGCAGCGTGTGACCAAGACTTTCGGTTCAGGGATGCGCGACTGCCGCAGTATCGGTTTAACGGCTGACCGACGAGGTCAAGGCTGGCTGCTTGCGATAACGGCCGCATCATTTTGAAAACTGTCTCTTTACCGTCATTTACGGGGTCAGTTGCGCGACAGCGTCGTATCGCGATCGCTATCCCGATCAAAAACGAAGAGGAGCATCTGCCCGCCTGCCTCGCTGCGATCGATCGCGCAGCCGAGGTGTTCGGCGGCCGGGTCACGATCGTCGCGCTGTTGAACGACTGTACGGACGGTACGCTGGAACTCCTCACGCAGTGGCGACCACGATTTGCCGAGCTTTCCTGGCATGCCGTGTCGCTACTTGCCGGCTTTCGTCACGCGGGTTGGGCGCGACGCTTGGCCTGGGATGCCGCGGCCGGTCTGCTGGACACCGACGACGACCTTTTGCTGTCGACGGACGCCGATACCAACGTCGCGCCCGACTGGATCGTCCGCACGGTGGCGCATATCGACGGTGGCTATGATGCCGTCGCCGGGCGGGCGCTGACGCTGCGCGGCGACCGCGAGCATCTCGGCACCACGGCGCGGCGACGTCTGGACATGATCGGCCGCTATTACACCGCACTCGATTACCTGCGCGCCGACGCGGAAGCCTCGCCGCACGATCCCTGGCCTCGGCACTTCTACGAGGGCGGCGCGAGCATCGCCCTGTCGCGGCGGCTGTACCGCCGGATCGGCGGGGCCCCCACCCCGCCGGTCGCCGAGGATCGCGCGCTGTTCGAGCGTATCAGGCAGTACGGCGGCGGCATTCGCCACGCACTCGACGTGAGGGTGTTCACTTCATGCCGCACTGCAGGCCGCGCGCCCGGTGGCATGGCGGACGCAGTCGCCCGCTGGATCGATCAGCCGGAGCACGCGCCGCTCCACGAAACCTACGCGGTGGCCGCCGCGCTCGCCCCTGATCGCGCGACCCGCCGCGACCAACTCAGCTTTGCGACCCTGCCTGCAGCGATCGCCGAAGCACAGCGCCTGATCCGGTTAGCCCGCCGCGCCAAACCGCCAAAGGTCGAGCCGATACGCGTCGTACCGGTCGCTGCGGACGACGGTGACCGCTTCGCCGAGGGCGACCTGGAGTTCGGCGACCGCGTCGTCCCCGCTTTTGGGATAATCGGTTTCGCCGATCCAGTGCACCAGCAGAACGTGCCCGCCGGGTAAGACCGCAGTCCGCAAATAGTCCGCTAGCCGGCTGATATCGGCGCTGTCCCAGTAATAGACGACCTCCGACAGCAGCACGAGATCGAAGGCCCCGTCGGGGGCTTCGGCGGGCAGGCGGCGACGTTTGACGCGGACGTTCGACTGCGCCCCACACCGTGCGCGCGCGGCGGTGAGGGCGGTGTCGGACACGTCGACCGCCAGGAGAGAGTCGCAGCGCTGCGCCAGGCGCGTCGTCAGGACGCCGTTCGCGCACCCGACTTCCAGCGCGTTGGCGAACCGATCGCCGGGCAACGCGGCGAGCGTCGCGTCATATTTCGCGGCTTCGTAGGCGCTGGTCTCGAAATGCCAGGGATCGCCCCGATCCTTGTAGAGCGCTTCGAAATAGGCGGGTTCGATCGAGTGTTCACGACGCAAGGCGGGTCTCCAGCAGCACGGTATTGGGGCGATCGATCAAGCGCAGCATCGCTCGCGGGAGGCGGAAATTCTCCCGCGCGCCGACGATGCGGCCGCCGCGCTGGCTCCGGTGGCACGCCATCGCGCGGCGTTGATTGGGCCGGCCAGCCTTGCTGTCGATCGCCAAGGCACGAACCCCGCGCAGGCGCTGGGTCAGCGCATCGACCGTCCAGCCCCAGACCAGATAGTCGTAGAGCCGGCAGCGAAGCCGCGCTGCGGCCGCCACCGCCAGCGCCGCCGCGGCCTCGTGATCGCAGTGCGGGTCGCCCGACCACGTCACCGCAATCTGCCGGATGCCGCGTCGCCTGCACCACACCACCAGTCGGTCGACGCTGCGGGCGAACACCGGGTCGCCCGGTTTTGCCGGCGTCGCATCGGGCCAGTCGAGATGCAGCACGTCGGCCACGCCGCCGAGGATACGCACCGCCGCCTGCGCTTCGCGGCGGCGCAGACCTGCGATCCGCTGCGCGCTCCAGCCGGGTGCATCGGGGTGCGATCCGGACCCATCGGTTAGGAACGCAGTGTGCACTCGGCCCCCGGCGGCGCTGACCGCGGCGATAAGCGCACCACAGCCGAGCGTCTCGTCGTCGGGATGCGGTGCGAGCACGAGCCAGGGCCCGTGTCGCGCCGCGTCCTTCGCCGAGATTCGCCGGGCACGCCGCGTCAGCGCACGCCATGCGTCCCCGCCGGGCGCTACCACCACCGATCGTCGCCCCAGCAATCCTCCTCGAGCCACGCCGCCGCCGCCCGGTCGCGCGCCTGATCGGGTACCGGCTGACGCAGGTACAGCCCCAGATCGCGCGTGATCCGGTCGATCCGGCTTTTGGCGAAGAACGACGCGGTGCCGACCGACCGTGCGGCCGCCTCCATCGTCCGCAACCCCGCCTCCTCGACGATGCCGCGGGTCATGAGCACGAACGGGATCGCTTCCGCCGCCTGCGTTTCGGCAAGATGCGCGGCGCGCCGAACCCACAGGCCTGCGCTGCGCGTCTCGGTGAGACAGGTAGCGAACCGCGCACGCTGGATCGGATCGTCGGACTTGCCGGTGGCGACGAGATGATCGCGCAAATGCCGCACCAATGCCTCGACCGCCCCGAGCTGCACCGCGGTGAAGCGCCACGCGCCGGCACTGAACCTCGGTTCGCGCTCGTAATCGTTGGCCGCACCGATCACGCCCTCACGACCGATCGCCATATCGGAAAAGTCGAACGCGCCGCTGCACGTCCCGCGCATTCCGCGAACCTGCCAACCGGCGTTATCGGCGCGGGCGGTTTGGCCAGCGATCGGCACGAGAACCAGTTGCTTGCCGCCGGTTTCGTCGCGCGCGGTCACGAGGATGCGGTCGAGATGCCCCGCCCCGGTTGCGAAGCTCTTCGCGCCATCGAGAAGCCACCGATCGTCGCCAACCTTGCGAATCGCGAGACCGGGGGTTGGCTCGGTGTTCCAGACACCGAACGTGCGTCCCGCCTCGAGATCGGTGTCCAGCGTCGCCCGTTGCTCCGCATCGCCATAGGTCGCGATCAACTGGACCGCGTTGACATGCCCCTCATACACCCGCCCAAGACTGAGATCCGCCCCCCCAATCGCGCGCAGCACGTCGAGCAGCGCATCGGTCGAGCCCCCCGGCGTCACAGCTTTAAACGCACGTAACGCCCCCGCCTCGAACAGCGCATGGAGCCGCTCGGCAGGAAAATCTTCGTGCGTGTTCTCCTGGTCCCACGATGCCGCGAGGTGGCGGACGGCTTCGAGGACGGACCAGCCTGATGGATATTGCGTCAGTGGATACATCCCGGACCATCCGGCTGCGGGAGCGCACCGGTCACGAACAGACAACGTCGGACGCGCGCGAGCGTTGCGAGTCGCCGTCCGCCGCCGTTCAAACAGTTACGCAGAGGTAAAACGCATGCCAACCATCGGTTAACGCTTGGCCGGCATACTCGCACCATCGGATAGGACGAGATCGATGGCAAGCACACAGGACGTCTTCACGCTGGTCGGCAAGCGCATGCGCGGCACTCTTGGTGAGCAAGGTCATCGGAGTCGTCCCGTCGAGATGCCGCCGATCGCCGAACTCATCTGCCGGATCGATCGCGCACTGCAGGATCGCCGCGCCGCCTGACCCGGCTTTAGTCGGATCGGTCCGCGACGGCGATCGCAGACGCGTACATCGCAGCCGCCCGACGCTCGCGTAGATCCTCGAATGCATCGCGCGGGTCCGGCGCGTCGCCGGTCGAGCGCAACACCGCCCACAAGGCGAAGCGTCGGCCCGGTTCGCGCTCGGTTCCGAATGCGATGGCGACCTTCTCCCGTCCGTCGTCGATCGCGATTTGATCAAGCGCATCGATATCGGCGGTGCCGAAGAAATGTCGTAGTACCGCGTCGAGATCCATTTCGCTTCCTGTAGCCCGCGTAGCCGAAACGCAACCGGTCCCGGCACGGTGCCGCGGCTCGAAACGGTTGCGATCGCGCCTCCTACCGCTTAGACGCCCGCCCATACACGCGTATCCCGGACGGGTGGCCGAGTGGTTTAAGGCAACGGTCTTGAAAACCGTCGTAGGGGCAACTCTACCGTGGGTTCGAATCCCACCCCGTCCGCCAATTTACGTTGCTCGCCGGCGCAAATTCCGAAACCGGCGATCAGTTAGTTCGGTCCGGCGGTACGATCGGTAAGGGCAGCGCGGCGATCGGGACGCCCTCTTCGGCCAGAGCCTTGGCCTCGGCGAGGCTAGCCCGCCCGTGGATGGTAGCGTGCTTTTCCTCGCCGAGATGCATGGCGCGGGCGCGATCGGCGAAGGCTGTACCGACCCATTGCGATGATTCAAGAGCCTTGGCCTGCTGTTTCGCCAGCGTCGCCAGGGCGGACTTGATCGCGTCGGGGCTCGGGATCGAGGCCTTGCTGCTGCCTTTTGCCGGGATCGCAGGGGCCATGAGCGCCTTGATGATCGTGCTGTCGTCGCAAATCGGGCAATGGACCTGCCCCGCTTCGCGCTGCGTTTCATACGCAATGCTGGAGCCAAACCAGGCTTCGAAGACATGGCCCCCGCCGCACTTCAGATCGAAGACGATCACGGCACGACCGTGACGGGGGGGATGGCACGACGGTGCGCGATCGCCGGGATGCGCGATCGGACGTCGCGCAGTCGGTCGGCGTCGATCTCGGCAAAACTCAACCCGGACGCCTCACCCATGTCGAGTAAAACATCGCCCCAAGGATCGATGACGAGCGAATGGCCGTAGGTCGTGCGTCCGTCGGCATGCTCACCGGTCTGCGCCGCGGCGACGACGAACGCCCCCGCCTCGATCGCGCGGGCGCGCAGCAGGATGTCCCAATGCGCCGCGCCAGTTGGTCGCGTGAAGGCGGCGGGGACGGACAATATAGTGGCGCCTGCGTCGCTCAAGGCGCGATACAGATCGGCGAACCGAAGATCGTAACAGATCGATGGACCGACCATCCCGACGGGCGTGTCGATCACGGTCGCGGCGTCGCCCGCGATATAGGCGGCGGATTCGCGCCAGCTCTCGCCGGTCGGCAGATCGACGTCGAACAGATGCAGCTTGTCGTAACGCACTCGGATCGTGCCGGTATCGTCGATCACGAACCCGCGATTAGCGAGCCTGCCGTCGGAGCGGCGAACCGCCAACGAGCCCAGATGCACCCATATGCCTGCATCGGCGGCAGCGGCGCAAACCGCTGCGAGCACGCGGTCCTCGGCCTCGCTTACGATCGAAGCGCCCGCCCGGACCCGATCGCGGTCGATCAGGCCGGACATCTCGGGCGTGAACAGCATCGCGGCGCCCTCGGCCGCCGCCCTATCGATCGCATCGACCAGCGTCGCCGCGTTGACGACCGGATCGGTACCGCTCGTCATCTGGAGAACGCCGATCCTCGCCATCAGGCCAGCAGAGCGTCGAGACCGCCCTTTGCGTCGAGCGCCGCAAGGTCGTCCGATCCGCCGATATGCTTGCCGTCGATAAAGACCTGCGGCATCGTGTTGCGACCGCCCGAGCGCTCGACCATCTCGGCTTTCTTCGGGCCGCCCATCGTCACGTCGAACTGCTCGGGTTCGACGCCCTTCGAGGCGAGAAGTTTCAGCGCGCGCGTGCAGTACGGGCAGAACGCCTTGGTATAGATTTCTACTTTTGCCATGCGCCGGAGATGTGGTTTCCGCCGAGCGCTGTCAACTCGGCGCCGGTAAATTGGACGGTCAATTCGGCGTGGATCAATCGCTGGCCGTCGGAGACAGCACGCGCGCCCAGCACAATATCGTGACGGATCGCGCGCCCGCCTTGAGCAAGACGCGCGTACAGCCGTCCGTGGTCGCGCCGCTGGTATACACGTCGTCGACGAGCACGACCGACCGCCCCCGAACCCGATCGGGCGCGCAAACGGCGAATGCACCCGCGACCGCCTTCGCGCGCGCTTTCCCTCCCAGTCCCCGCAGCACGAGCGTCCGCCGCGTCCGGACGAGCACATCGCAATCATGGGTGACGCTGGATAATGCCGCCACCGATCGGGCGATCAGCGCCGCTTGGTTGAACCCCCGCGACCAGATCCGCCATCGGTACAGCGGCACCGGCACGAGCAGGTCGGCATCATCGGGCATCAGGCGATTCATATGCCGCGCCATCGTCTCGGCAAAAGCGATCCGGCCGCCATATTTGAGCCGCAGCACGAGGCTGCTTGCGATGGGTCCGTAGGCGACCGCGGCGCGGACACCGGCATGCCGTGGCGGCTCGGCGAGGCATGGTGCGCAGACGACGCCCTCGCCGCGATCGAAGGCGAACGGGCGGTTGCACGCCACGCACCAGGGCGGTCCGAGAAACCGCAGGCTGCTCCAGCAGATCGCGCAGAACCGATGATCCTCGGCGACGGGTGTCCCGCAGCCGCCACAGCGCGGCGGCAACGCGAGGCCGATGATCCGGCGAAACGGTCTGGTCATGCCGTATCTCTCCCCGCCCTGAGACCCGCTCCCGTCTGGCTTCCCTGCGAGACCTTGTCGTGGAAGCCCGACCACGGCACAAGCGCGGTCGTGTCAGACAGCCCTCCCGAAATCTTCGACCGCGCCGCGCGTCGCCTGCGTCGCGACCGCGCCGCCCCCGATTATGCCGATCATGCATTTCTTCGCGATACGATGCTCGACGGAATCGCCGAGCGGCTCGACGCGGTCACCCGCCCGTTCACCGACATCCTCGACCTAGGGTGTTTCGATGGCGCATTCTCGCCGCCGCCGGGCGCCCGCGTGGTGCGGTGCGACGCGGGCTTCGCATTTGCCGCACGAACCGGCGGGGTACAGGCCGACGAGGATCGCCTGCCGTTCGCCGACGCGACGTTCGATCTGGTGGTCAGCGCCGGCGTGCTCGACCAGGTCAACGACCTGCCAGGCGCGCTTGCTCTCATCCGACGCGTGCTGCGTCCGGACGGGCTGTTTCTCGGCGCGTTCGTCGGCGCGGGGAGCTTGCACGCGCTCCGTGCGGCGTTGCGGATCGGCGAGAGCGAACGCCCCGCGGCGCGTCTTCATCCACAGATCGACGTGCGGTCGGCAGGGGACCTGCTGATGCGCGCCGGCTTCGCGTTGCCGGTAGCCGATGTCGAGACGCTCGATGTCCGCTACGCCGATCTGAGCCGCGTGTTCGCCGATCTGCGCGGCATGGCGGCGAACAATATGCTCGCGCAACGCCAGCCCCTGACACGCGACGTCCTCGCCCGGACGTTCGCCGCATTTGCGGACGCTGCCGACGATACGGGAAGAACGCGGGAGACCTTCCAGATCGTCTTCCTGACCGGCTGGTCGCCCGATCCCTCGCAACCCAAGCCCGCTAGACGCGGCAGCGCGACGGCATCGCTGGGCGACGCGCTCAACCGCTAGGCGATCAGCCCGTCGCCCTCCGCGGCGCGCGCTAGGATGCGTCCCATCGCATCGAACAGCGCATCCATCGCGACCGGCTTGAAGATCACGTCGTCCGCTCCCGCGGCAAGGCATCGCTGGCGCAGGTCGGGCGCGATATCCGCCGTGACGACGATGATCGGCACGACCGCCTTTGCATCACCTCGGGCGCGGATATGCCGAATCGCGGTTATCCCATCCATGCCGGGCATTCGCAGATCGACCAGCACGATCGCGAACTCGTCGTCATCGAGGATCTTCAAGCCGATTTCGGCGCTCTCCGCTTCGACCATCGTCGCCCCGGCGACGTCGAGCATGTCTTTGACAACACGCCGGTTCATCCGGTCGTCTTCGATGAAAAGGACGTTCACGAGGTAGGTCGCGAGGGGCGTTTGAAAGGAGGCGAAAGGACCGTCATGCCGCTACGTCTACGCGTCATGCAGCGTGAGATACAAGGTCAGGAATTGAGTGGTTTTTTAAAACTGATCCATGTAAAACTGCCGCGATAAGATCGGCCCCGCTGACCGGCTTTGCCACGACGCGCGTGATCCCTGTCGCGAGCAATTCCTCGCGTTCCCGATCAGCCGAAATGGGCCAGAGCAACGTCGTTTCAACACATGCCGATGCGGCTGCGTAGGCGATCCGCGTCAGCGCTGCGATATGATCGCCCTGCCCTCGTACCGTCGCGTCGTCGATCAGCACGCGCGCGACATTACCCAGATCAAGTCTTGCGATGGCTTCGTCGACCGACGTCGCGCACCCGACCGGACCACAACGCGGCGTGAGCAACGTCGTGAACATGCTGCGGGTGATCGGGTTGCGATCGAGCACCAGCGTTACCGTGCCCTCAACGGCGCAGCGTTCGGTGATCGCGATAGGTTCGGCGCGGATCAAGGGGAGCGTCAACGTGAACGTCGCGCCGCGACCGATCGCGCTGCCGACCGACACCTCGCCGCCCATCGCACGCGCCAGATTGCGGCAGATCGAGAGACCGAGCCCGGTACCGCCGAATTGCCGCGTCGTGCCCGCATCGGCCTGTTTGAACGATTCGAATATCTCCTCGAACTTGTCCGGCGAGATGCCGATACCCGAATCCGTGACGGCAATGCGGAGCCGATCGTCGGTCGCGACGTCGATCGTCAGCGCCACTGCGCCCGCCGTCGTGAACTTGAGCGCGTTCGACAGCAGGTTGAACACGATCTGTCGGACTCGCGCAGCATCACCCATGATCATGTCCGGACAGCCGTCCAGGTCGACGACGAACGACAATCCCTTGGCACGGGCCTGCTCGTCCCACATCCGGGTCGCGTCGATCACCGTCGCGCGAAGATCGAACGGCGCGGACTCGATCGTCAAATTCCCCGTCTCCATCTTGGCGACGTCGAGAATGTCATCGACCAGAGCGCGCATCCTGACACCGGCGCCGTGGACGATGTCGAGGCGGTCGCGGATCGCGGTCCCGAGCGCCCGATCCGCGAGCATCACCTGCGTCATGCCGAGAATACCGTTGAGCGGCGTCCGTATCTCATGGCTCGTGGTCGCCAGGAACTCGGTCTTGGCGGCAAGCGCTTTGCCGAGCGCATCATTGGTCACGGCGAGGTCGTCGTTCGCCGCCCGCACACGGTCGCGGCTGCGGCGAATCGTGACCAGCCCGACCGCCAGCATTGCGATCACCACCGCCACCGCGGCCGATGCACCGATAAACATATAGCGCTGGGTCTGCGCATGCGCGCGTTCAAACGCGATGCTCCGTTGCAGTTCGGTCGCCTTGAGCTGGCTTATCTTTAGTTCCTGGTTAGCGAAGTCGAACCGTGCCGCCATAAGCGCAGTCTTGGTGTCCGTCGCCAGTTTGGTTGCGTCGTCATCCATTCGCTTAAGGGCTTGAAGTTGCCCCAAGGCGCCCTTCGCATCGCCGATCATGCTATAAATGTCGTACGCAGTCTGGTGGACATCTCTGTAGGTCATGTCGGTGTCCGTTGGACTAAGGCCGACCAAGGATCTGACCATCAACGCGCGCGCCTGCACGATATCGCCGCGCTGCAATGAGATTTGCGCATCCGTTGCCAACAATCTGCTTCGAAGTCCCAGATCGCTTGTGTCTGCCACCTTGCGCGCAAATACCAACGCTTGTTCGGCCCGAGACAGATTACCGATCTTGAGCTGGATCCATGCGATATTGATATAGATCTGCTCGAGCAGGTTCCGACTTCCAAGAATCTTTGCGATAGACAGGGCCTTGGCAAGCTCGTCTCGCGCCTCCGGGTAGCGGCGCAGTAACGCAAGGGAGAGCGCTCGGTTATTATGGATCGAAAGAGAAAGGTTCACGTCAGACTGGTATATGTCCAGCGCTTGCTGGAAGTATTTCAGCGCAGTTTGCTGCTCGCGGGCTTGATCGTACAGCGAAGCGATGAAGACGAGAGCACGCGCCTGCCCGCGGGGATCGTTGAGCTTCCGATATATCTCGAACGCTCCTTGATAATCCCGCAATGCGTCGCCCATTCGCACCCGATTGCTGTCCAACCAGCCCAAGGACAGCAGAAGATCGCCGTGAAGCTTTGATTTGGGTTGGTGCCGTGCGACTTGGGCGATTGCGCTCTCGATAGGAGCTTCCGCCATGTCCGATTTGTTGGTCCGCAGATACGCTTCGCCCTGAAGCCATTGCGCCGTAGCGATCGCAACGCTGCGGTCATCGACCTGCGCAATCCGTGAACCAAGACGCTCGGCCTCTATCGCTTTGATCAACGCCTGCTGAGGATTAATGAGCATTGCGGCTTTCGCCTCAGCGACAGCGTCTGCATAGCCCTCATTTGCCTCCCTCGCTGGCGACGGCGGCGTTGCCATTGCCGGCGAGGGCGCCCCCCCCAAAAGCACTACCACCATGATTAGGGCGAGACTTCGAAGAATGCGGGAGATCAGGCGCGCTTCCACACGGTCGCCAGTCGATTGAATGGCGCCCGGACGTCGGTGGCCAGCGCCAGCGCCTTGCCGTCGTCGAGAAAATGGATCAGCGCATCGATATTGATCGGACGACTGATCAGGAATCCCTGGATCATGTCACACCCCATCACCGACAGGAGCGCCATCGCCGCGGGCGTCTCCACGCCTTCCGCGACGACTTCCATTTCCAGCGCATGCGCGAGATCGATGGTCGAGCGAACGATCAGCGGGTCGCGGTTCGAACTCGTCAATTGCGTGACGAAAAGCTTGTCGATCTTCAATTCTCGCGCCGGCAATTGCTTGAGATACGCCAGTGAAGACAACCCCGCCCCGTAGTCGTCGATTGCGATGACGATGCCGATCTCGGCAAAGACCTTGAGGTTCGCGATCGCGCTTTCGGGATCGCGAATGACCGACGTTTCGGTGATCTCGAACCCGAGTTGTGCACCGCTCTGCTCGACCAACGAACATGCCTGCCTGACGAACCACGCATCTGCCAGGAGCACGCCCGAGATATTGATGAACACCCGTAGATCGTGCCCGGCCCGCGACAATATCTTCTGGTCCTCGATCGATCGACGGATCGTCCACAGGGTCAGCGCGACGATATCGTGGGTTTCTTCAGCCAATGGAATGAAGTCGCCCGGCAACACCAGTCCGCGGGTCGGATGGTTCCAACGGACAAGGGCTTCCACGCTGGTGATCTGCTGCCGCCGGAGGTGCACCTTCGGCTGATACTGCAGAAAAAGCTCTTCGTTTTCGATCGCGACGGGCAAGTCCCGGACGAGTTGAGCCCGATCGATTGCCTCCGTGCTTCCAGCCACGTCGAGCGCGACTGGGGTGCGCTCGATACGCGCCTCCGCCAAAGCCTGTTCCGCTGCCTCGATCAGGTGAACCTCGTCGCGATGCGGGGCCGCCGCGGCACCACCGAGGCGTGCCTGGATATCGTGGGTCTCGCCGTCGATATCGAATGGACGTTCGAACGCACCTTCCAGCGCGGCGATCGCGACATCGAGCGCAAGCCGAGCCCCACTCTCAAACGCGATTTCCAGAATTTCGCGACCGACCGCAACGATGCGCCCGTCCGGCAGAGCTTCGCGCACCCGTGCGCCGAAATCGACGATCAACGTCTCCGAACGGGCTTTGCCGAGGTGGCGTCGCAGCGCTGCAAAGTTGGCGATTTCTGCCAGGATCAGGAACCGCCAACCGTTCAGCGCCCGATCGCAGATCCCGTCCTGCCGGAGTTCGCCGAGCAACACCGGATCGACCAGCCGCGCATCGGGTTGCGTCGGGCTGCACTCGATCTGCGAGTACGGATGTTCGCTCATCCGGCCGTGCTATCGGCGAGCCCTAAACATACCCTTAACTGCAAACGACGCACACGTATAATGTATGGTTAACAGACTATAAAGATGATTGTTTAACGCCGCATTAGTGATATGTTGTACGGGCACCGGTAACGGTGCCCATAAGGGAGCATAAACATGCTGAAGATCATTGCCTCTGTACTCGGAATCACCATCCGTCCTTGGTGAATAACGTTTGTCGGTCCGGATACAGATTCGCCACCAGTTGGCGCGTCAGGTTTCCGGACCGACATTTAACCGTTATTAGTCAATGGCTACCGGGTTTTGATAAGGGCTGTCCAAGCGTGTCCTTGATAAAACATTCGAACGTTACTTCAAATAAAACCTCATTGGCTGCAAATTGCACCAATTCCGTTTTCCTATTATTACATTGCCGAACAGCGCTCGTTCACCAGCCGAATCGACGGTTAGGCCGACGTCACTCCAGCATGTAGCGGATGAAGCGTCGCCGAGTTCGAGAACCTCATCGAATCGTCGACCGAGCCGAACTTCAACGCTAGCAGATCCAGCGCGTAATTCTGGTTCAGCTTCCACGGCTTGCGTTCGCCTTGAACCGGCAGAGCCGCAGCAGCCCGCTGCACATAGCCTGAGGTGAAATCCAGGAACGCCTCCTGCTTCATGCTCGGATCGTCGTTCTTCGGTGTCGCTTGCCGCAACCCACGTTTCTTCATCGTGTTGAGCAAGCGGCAGACGTACACCGCGGTCAGGTCCGCCTTCAGCGTCCACGACGCATTGGTGTAGCCGAAGGTCGAGGACAGGTTCGGCACGCCGTCGAACATCATCCCCTTATATTGCAGCCGCCTGGCGAGTTCGATCGGCTTGCCGTCGACGCTGAACGCGACCCCGCTCATCAGTTGCAGTTCGAGGCCTGTTGCGGTGACGATAACGTCGGCAGGCAGGTCTTTGCCCGAATCGAGATGGATGCCGTCGGGCGTGATTCGCGCGATCGTGTCGGTGACGATCGAGGCTGTACCGGTGTTGATCGCGGTGAACAGGTCGCCGTCGGGCACGAGGCACACGCGCTGATCCCACGGATTGTAGCGCGGGGTGAAATGCGTCGCAACGTCATAGTCGGGGCCGAGCTGATCGCGGACCATGCCGATCATCCGCTCCTTCACGACGGCAGGCTTCTTCCGCGCCATCCGGTAGAAGAACATTCCCATCAGCACGTTCTTCCACCGCGTGATGCCATACGCAGCCTTTGCCGGCAGTTTCCCGCGCAGCCAGTTCGCCACGCCGTCCTCGCCCGGCCGCGCGACGATATAGGTCGGCGAGCGCTGGAGCATCGTCACGTGCGCCGCGGTCTTCGCCATCGACGGAACCAGCGTCACGGCGGTTGCGCCGCTGCCGATCACGACGACGCGCTTGCCGCTATAGTCGAGGTCCTCAGGCCAGAATTGCGGATGGACGATCTGTCCGGCGAAACTGTCTGCCCCCTCGAACTCGGGCGAATAGGCCTTGGCGTAATTGTAATAGCCCGCGCACATCGAGAGGAAGTTGCAGGTCAGCGTTACCGGACCGTCGGGGCCGGTCGCTTCGACCGTCCAGCGCGCGTCCTCGGTCGACCACGCAGCGGACTTCACGTGATGGCCGTAGCGGATCTTGCGGTCGATGCCGTACGCTTGCGCCGTCTCCTCGACATAGGCGCGGATTGAGGGGCCGTCGGCGATCGACTTGGCCGCCGTCCAGGGGTGGAAGACGAATCCGAGCGTGTGCATATCCGAGTCGGAGCGGATGCCGGGATAGCGGAACAGGTCCCACGTCCCGCCCATCGATTGCCGGCCCTCGAGGATCATGTAGCTGCGGTCGGGGCAGCGCGTCTGCAGGTGATAGCCGGTGCCGATCCCGGAAATGCCGGCGCCCACCACGATCACGTCGACATGTTCGGTCATGCTGCATCCTCCCACCCCGGCGTTACGCCGTAGGTTTCAGAACCGAACCTATCCTGTTGTGATCTTTACTCAATAGTCCTTCGTATATTTGACGCTCGCACTTTGCCCGCCGCTCGATCCCGCGGCCGACAAGAGGCTCAGCGCCTTGGTCAGCGCAATCTCGAGCTGCGTCGAGGTGAAGCCCTTCGCGTCGGTCACGATCTCCACATAAATGTTCTTCGTGATGTACTTGCCCGCCGCGAGGCTGGTACCGCGGCCGGTCGCTTGGTCGGCGCCGAGGACGCGCAACCGGTCGAACCCGGTTGCCGAACGCAGCTTGCCGAGGGGGTTCAGACCACCGCCACCCGACCCGCGCAGCGAGTTCAGCGCGGATGCCAGCTGGATCGCCTCGGTCGCGGACAGATTGGCCGGGCTCGAGCCGAACAGCAGGCGGCTAAGCACTTCGTCCTGCGGCAGGACCGGCGTCGACGTGAACGCGATCTGCGGCTTCTGGCCAGTCCCGGTGACGTTGATGACGACGGTGATGTCGCTGGTGGTCGTGGTCGCCTGGATGTTGATATCCGGGTCGGTCAGCGCGCCGCCACGGAAGCGGATCTGCCCCTTGTTCACCTCGAACCGCTTGCCCGAGAACGAATAGGTGCCGCGGACCACGTCCATGCCGCCGGTGACGATCGGCGCGGCGGACGTGCCGCCGATGTGCATGTCCATCTCCCACTCGGATTCGAGGCCCATGCCCGAGACGAACAGCTGGTTCGGCGCACGGACACGAAGGTCGAGCTTGAACTTGCCGATCGCAGGCACGTCCGAGCGATCGGTCGAGACCGGCGTCCGGATGTCGCTCTTGCGGCGAACACCGGTCAGTTCGGGAACCTCGGCCTGACCCTGGCGGATGATCTGGTAGCGAGCCTCGGGGATCTGGAGATCGCCCTGGATCAGGCCGCCATCGCGCCCGTTGGTAAGGTGGACCGTGCCGGTCGTGGTGGCGCTGATCGCGTCGCTCTTGGCGAGCTGCGCATTGTTCAGCGTCGCGCGGATGTCGATAGGGAACCCGCTGTCCGCCGCAAACCCGATCGTGCCCTGCGCCTGCACGGTCCCGTCGCCGGCCTTCGCATTGAGCTGCGTCAGTTGCAGGTCGGTGTTCGAGAACCGCCCGGCGATCCGCATCTGCGACAGCCGCGTGCCATAGGTCTCGTTGTCATAGGTCAGGTTATCAGCGCGGACGACGCCGTTCAGCTGCGGCGCGGACAGCCGCCCGGAGAAGTCCGCGGCGACCGCGATCGGCCCCGACAGCTGCTGGTTCGGGATCGCGGCAAAGCTGAACAGCACTGCCGATGGGCCATTGTAGCGGATTCCGCCCGACAGCGGCGCGGCCATCAGGCGCGTGCTCCACGAGCCACTGCCCGCCGGCAGCGGCCGGAGGTTGGCGACCATGCGGCCGATGACCGACGGTCCGCGACGCACCAGCGCACGACCGGTCGCGCCGTCGCCGCCGAGCGTCCCGGCGAACACGATGTCGACGGGATCGGAGACGGCAGCGAGGCCCGAGCGCGTGAAGTTGACGACGGTCATGCGGGCGTCTGCAGTCGGCAATGCGGCCGAGTTCGCCTGCGCAAAGTCGAGGCTGCCGGTCGCCTTGCCGCCGATGCCGAGGTTCGGGACCAGAGCGGAGAGCGTCGACAGGTCGAGGCGATCGAGCCGGACCTGCGCGTTCGTGCCGCGACCGTAGCTGCCGGCCAGGCGCGCCGAGCCACCGCCTGCGCCACCGAAGTCGATCCGGGTCGGCGACAGGCGATATTCGCCCTTCACCGCTTGGATGCGCGCCGGGTTGACGGTGCGGAAGTCGATGCCGTTGGCCTGGCCCTGGGCAGCGACTAGGTAGGTGTTGGGGCTGAGTTTGGCGTTGACCGCTAGGCGGAAGGGGACGCCGTTCGAGCCGGTCAGCAGCGCCTGTGCCGTGCCGTTGCCGCCGACGTAGTTGACCTTCGCACGTGCTGCCGAGAGGACGATCGCGCCGTAGCGCATGTCAGCGATCTGCGCGTCGGCGACGATCTGTGGCGTCGGGGTCAGCACCGCAGTGGCGTTGACGATCGCGCGGCCGATGGTGAAGTCGACCATGCCGGGGATTTTGGCGCCGTTGGCACGAGCCGCGACGTCGGCGCGCTGGTAGCCACCCTGGTTGGCGAGGCGCACGTTGCCCGACAGGCCCTGTCCGGCGAACTGGAGCGCGCCCGCGAACGGGCCGGCCGCAGTCTGGACGATGCGGCCGCTGCCGACGATCCCGGCGAACACCACGCGGCGCACGTCGACTGCGAGTTGTGCGCCCGGCTTCACCAGCACGTCGGCGGTGAATGGGCCGTAGTTGGTACCGCCGCTCGCGGTGACGGCATACGCGCCGCCGCGGCCGACGATCCGCGCATTGAGATTTACGAGGCCGACGCCGACGCCCGGACGCGGTGCGCGCAGGACGACGACAGGAGCAGTCGCGCTGCCCGTGACGCGAGCGGACAACGGGCCGTAGGCGGTGGAATAGGCATCGGCGTTCACCAGCACCGCGCCGGTGGCTGGATCGAACCGGCCTTCGCCGCGCGTCACACGGAACTGTGGCGCGTTCATCCGGAGATTGCGGAAGGTGACGATGCCTTCGGGGCTGTAGCCGATGTCCGAGCGGACGATCGCGTTGCCGCCGAGGAAGCTGCGCGCGCCCTCGTTGAAGATCTGCGAGGTCTGCGCGACGACGCGGCCGGTGATCCCGAAGCCGCCCTTGGGGCCCGGTACCAGTTTCGCGTCGGTCGTCAGGTTGACGATGCCGATCCCGTCGACGCGGTAATTGTTGATCCGCCCCTTGAGCGCGCCGGTGTAGCGACCGGTCGCCATGTTCGCGACGACCACCGCGGTCGCGTCGATCTTGTCCGAGCGGATCTTGAGGTTGTCGGACAGGACGTTGACGCCCGAGATCGCGAAGTCGCCGTCGATCGCGACGTTGGTCGCGAGCCCGCCGACGGCGGCATTGAGCCCCGTCACGCGACGTGCGCGCGCCTTGACTGGCACGAGGATGCGGTCGGAGTTCACGCGCGCGAGACCCTCGGCGTAGAGGTTCTCGACGCCCATGTCGCCGAACGCGATCGTTGCGGCGCGGACCTTGTAATCGACCGTCGGCGTCGCGAACGCACCGTCGAGCACGACGCGCGCCGTGACGTCACGACCACGAAGGTTCGGCAGGATCGCGCCCGGGGTCAGCAGCTTCGCGTTGACTGCGAAATTGCCGAACCGGCTGTTGGCGAGATCGATCAGACCACCGGCGTCGACCGCGAGCGCGTCCGACTTCAGCGTCATCCGCGTGTCAGCCTTGCGGTCGTTGAGCGTGGTATCGATCGCCACGTCGAGCTGTGGCGACGTCAGACGCTCGACCGGACCTTCGAGATACAGGCCGGGACGCGTCGAACCGCGCACTTCGATATGACCGTTCTTGGCGGTCAGCCCGAGGTTCGCCAACTGTCCGCCGCCCAAAGTCGCGACCGCGCGACCCTGCCACGAGGCCCAGCTGCCGCGGCCATCGACGGTCGCGGTCAACGGTGCCTTGAACGACCCCATCGTCGAGACGACGCCGCCGACCGGCGCCGTCAGCTTCACGTTGACGTCGAGCTTGTTTCGCTCGGGCACCGCGTCGAGCTTGAGCACGAGGCGGTCGCCGCCAGCGATGCCAGGGCCGGTCAGCGCGGTCGCGTTGGTGGTCAACTGCGCGCGCTTGTCGGCGATGTGCACCGCGCCGTCGATCTTGACGATATGCGTCTGGCCGGTGACCGGCTTGGCGATCAGGAAGCGATCGATCACCAGTCGGTTCACGTCGATGTCGAGATCGGGCAGCAGCGGCGCGTTGGGATCGGTCGGCGTTGCGTTGAGCACCGGGCGGCGCTGCAGCGTGACCAGCGGCGTGGTCAGCGAGCGCACGTCGACATGGTTCTTGGCGAACGCGAACGGGCGCCAGTCGACGGCGAGCTTCGGGCTGGTCAGGAACACGCCCTTGGGATCCGACACGCGCACGTCGCTGAGCGTCATCGCGCCGTAGATCGAGCCATCGATCCGGCCGACTTTGATGTTCAGCCCGGATGCGGTGGTGTAGCCGCCGATCTGGTCGGCGACGAGGCGCCGACCCGGATCGGTGTTGATCCCGAACAGCACGATCAGGACGAGCGCGACGAGGCCGACGACCAGGATCGCCAGCCATTTCAGGATGCGCTGCCACAAGGGGCGACGTTCGACGATGATAGTTTCGTGCGTCGTCTCGACGTGCGGAGTGCCGTTTTCGGCCATCAGAATGCCTGCCCGATCGAGATATAGAGGGCGACCTTGCCGTCGCCCTTGCGGGGGTTCAGCGGAGTCGCGACGTCGAACCGCATCGGGCCGAAGCTGGTGTAGAAGCGCCCGCCGATGCCCGCGCCGTAGCGCAGGGACGACAGGTTCGGCGTGCTGCTCTCATAGCTGTTGCCCGCGTCGATGAACGGCACGATGCCGTAATCACCGAACCGGTAGCGAGCCTCCAGCGCGAATTCGTTGAGCGAGCGGCCGCCGACCGGGTTGCCGTTGGGATCGAACGGCCCGAGCCGCTGATAGCCGTAACCGCGCACCGAACCGCCGCCGCCGCCGTAATAGCGCCGCGAGGGGGCGAGATCGTCGCGGTCGACGCCCTGGATCGAGCCCGCCTTGGCGCGGCCCGCGATGACGATGCTGCTGGAGACGGGATAGTAGAACGTCCCCTCGATCATCGTGCGGACGTACGGCTTCACCGACCCCTGCACCGAGGTTTCGGGGCTAAGGTTGAGCGTCAGGCGATAGCCCTTGGTCGGGTTGAGCAGGCTGTCCGAGCGATCGAACTTCACCTGACCAGGCAGCGCGACGATGCCGTAGGTGCGGCGAACGTCCTTGCCCTGCGTAAAGTCGTAGACGCTTTCGTTCGTGCCCACGAGTTCGCCGCCGTAATAATAGGTCAGCGGCTTCTGCCAGATCGGCGTGGAATCATAGCTCCAGCGGACGCCGACGCTGGTCGTGAACGCGTCGTAGGCGTCGTAATTCGAATGGTTCGCGCCGGCGGTCAGGCTGAACGTCTTGTCGCGCTTGCCCGCGTTGGCGCGGCGGAACGTGCCCGCCAGACCCTGCTCCTGCGTACCGGCGATCACCGACGCGATCAGCGCGCCCTCGTACGGGAACAGGTTGCGGTGCTGCCACGTGCCCTCCGCGCGGAAGCCCTGCCCTGTCGAGAAACCGACATTGCCGCCGAGCGAACGCGGCTTGCCCTCGCTCTGGCGGACCAGCAGGTCGACCTGCTCGGTGCCGTCGGGATTGATCGTCCCGGTGCGGACCGGCTCGACCGACACCGTCGAGAACAGCGACGTCGCGACCAGCGCATCGCGCAGATCGTCGGTCATCCGGTTGTCGTAGAGTTCGCCCGACTTGAACCGCGGGAACAGGTTCAGATGCTCGAGATTGAAAACCGGATCGCCCTCGGTGCGAAGCTGCCCGAACGACGAACGCGGTCCGGTATCGACGGGCAGCGTGTACGCGCCGGTCGGGGTCTGGTCGTCGAGCAGGATGTCGCGCTCGCCGACCTTGACGAACGGATAGCCCTGCTGCGGCAGCGTCAGGCTGACATTCGCCTCCGCGCCCTGGATCCGCGCGGCCTCGATCGGATCGCCGACCTTGAGCGGCAATTGCGTACGGACGAGATCGGGGGGCGTCGTCGCGTCCGCCTTCACGGTGATCGACGACAGCGAATAGAGCCGGCCGGGTTGCGCGCTGACCGTCGCCTTCAGCCGCGCGGGCTTGGTCTTGTCGGCGTCGGGGATCGTCTCGATCGTCGAGATCGCCGTCGCATCGTAATAGCCGAGCGACTTCAGCAACCGCACCGCCAGCGCCTCGTCCTCACTCGCGCGCGCTGCGACCTGCGTGGCGTTCGCGGCCTTGCCCTTGCCCTCGGCGAGAGCGGACAGCGCCTTGTATTCACCTTCGAGCCCGTCACCCGCCTTGTCGAGACCCTTGGTGGCGGTCTCGTAGCGGATTTCCGGAGCGTCCTTGTCCTTGATATCCGCCGCGGTTTGAAGCGGGGTCGTGTCGAAGCTCGACAGCGGCGTCAGCGGTTGCGCGAGTTGCGGATCGCTGGGGCCGGTCGGGGGCAGGACGTCGCCGGCCAGCGTGGTCGCCGGGGTCGTCGCGGTGGCGGGTGTCGCCGGTTTCTGGGCGGGTGTCTGGCCGGCTGCCTGGGTCGTAGGAGCGGGCAGCGGCGCCATCGCTTCCAATGGCGCGTTGAGATCCCCGCTCAACGGCGGCAGGGCGCTGTCGAACTCGGCGTCGGGCACGATCGGCGCGTCGGAACGCGGATCGTTCGACTGCGGCTGATCGCTGGGCTTGGGCGCGTCGGGGCCTTTGGCCGGAGCGGTGCCCGGCTTGGCAAGCTGTGCGGAAGCGAGGCCCGCAAATCCCCCGGTAAAACCTGTAGTCGACGCTACCAACGCCAGAGCGAGCCAATGATGCCGGCGGTTAGAAGCTGTCACACGATCCCCTTTGCAGGCAGCGATCGTGCTCGATTCACCCCCATCTTCGTCCACGTAACGCACATAGGACGGCTTGGTTTCACAAAAATTAACCTCAGACACAGCCGATTAGGCCACCGACCGGCATGACGATCGTATCGCGTCCGGGACGGTCGATCCGTAGCGTCGCGGACGTCACGGTCGCGCCCGCCGAGATGTCGGCGCGGACGGCGACCGCCATGTCGAGCGTCGCGGTGACGTCGCCGCCGCGGTATTGCGTGACGCCGCCAAAGCCGAAGCCGATCGCGGGGGACTGCGTCGTCATCGCGTAGTCGTTGGTCTTGCCGTCGATCGCCAAGCGGACCTGCGCGGGGTCGGCGGTCGCCATCGCGACGAGCTGCCGGCCGGCGTCCATGCTCCAGAGATACGCGGCGCATCCCTTGGTCGGGAGTTTCTGCGTGCCGATCGCGCCGAGGGGGCCGGGACCTGGATTCGCCCCCGGATTGGCCGCGGCAGACGGGGCCGCGGCTTGCAGCGCGAGCATAAGAGCGAGCGAGATCATGGCGTCAGGCCTATCATGAACAGCCACGCGGGATAAGCCGCGATCGCCAGCAACGCGCCGAACGGGAGCGCGGTGTCCGCTGCCATACTACGCCCCTTGAGGTGCGCGGCGAGGACGACGCCGAGCCCGATCATGCTCGCGATCAGCAGGACGGCGGGCAACATCTGCCACCCGAGCCATAGGCCAATCGCGCCGAACAGCTTGGGATCGCCGCCGCCCATCCCGTCGCGGCCACGCAAATGCCTGTAGCCGAACGCGACCAGCCACAGCATGCCGAACCCGGCGAGTCCCCCGACCAATCGCCCGGGGAGCGGCGGGTCGATGCCGAGCGCGGCGCTGACGAGCCCGGTCGCGGCGAGGAGCATCGTCAGTCGATCAGGCAGCCAGAACACGACGAGGTCGAGGCTTGCCAGCGCGAGCAACAGCCATCCGAACACCGCGCCGGCGATGCCGACTACCCCCGGCGCGACGAACCCCGCAGCCAAGCCGATCACAAGCCCCGCCAGCTCGATCCGCCAATGCACCGGACTGATCGCGACGCCGCACCCTTTGCACCAGCCACGCAGGACGAGCGCACTCAGCAGCGGCACCAGCTCGACCGCGCGGAGCGTTCGCCCGCAGCCATCGCACGCCGATCGCCCCTGCATCACCGATCGCCCGTCGGGCCAGCGCGTCACCAGCGCCGCGACGAAGCTGCCGATGATCGCCCCGAGCACCCCCAGCAACACCGCCCAGAACGCAGCCTCAGACA
Source organism: Sphingomonas sp. PP-CE-1G-424 (assembly GCF_004341085.1). GTDB lineage: Bacteria > Pseudomonadota > Alphaproteobacteria > Sphingomonadales > Sphingomonadaceae > Sphingomonas. The sequence continues at coordinate 1,072,466 of NZ_SLXW01000002.1, read as the reverse complement.
CCCGTCTTCCGCACCAGGTAGCGATACACGCCGAGGAGGTTGATCCCGAACAACACGATGTTCTGCGTGCCCAGCGCCCAGTCTCCGGTCAAGGCCGCACCGCTCAGCCACGCGATCGACGAGCCGACGAACAGCACGAACCCCCACCCCGTCACGCGCCGGCCGAAGTCGAGCGACACCATGAACGCGGCGATCACACCGGATGCTGCGGCGGACCATTTGAGCGTCGTGATGAGTGTTTCCATGACGAGAGGTCTAGGCGCATCCCGTGGTGCTTTGTATTGCCGCACATCAACCCCAGATACGGGGCACAAGAATACATGGAGAGTGAAGTGGCCGCCGATCGAGATCCCATCGTCATCCTGTCCTACGCGCGCACGCCGATGGGATCGTTCCAGGGCGCGCTTGCCGGCGCCACCGCGACGCAGCTCGGCGCCGATGCGGTGCGTGGCGCGGTCGCGCGGTCGGGCGTGTCGGCCGCGGAGATCGAGCGGATCTACATGGGGTGCGTCCTTCCAGCCGGGCTTGGCCAGGCGCCGGCGCGACAGGCGGCAATCAACGCCGGGCTGGGCGATCACGTCGAGGCGACGACGGTCAACAAGATGTGCGGATCGGGCATGCAGGCGGCGATCCTTGCGGCCGATGCACTGGCGGCGGGCTCGGTCGACCTGCTCGTCGCGGGCGGCATGGAGAGCATGACCAACGCGCCGTACCTCTCGAAAAGCCACCGCGGCGGCGCGCGGATCGGGCATGACCGGATGTACGACCACATGTATCTCGACGGGCTCGAGGATGCGTACGAACCCGGCAAGCTGATGGGCAATTTCGCCGAGGACACCGCGCACGAATACCAGTTCACGCGCAAGCAGATGGACGACTACGCGATCGAGTCGCTCCACCGGGCGCAAGCCGCGCAGAAGTCCGGCGCGTTCGACCGCGAGATCGTGTCGGTCGATATTGCCGGCCGCAAGGGCACGACCACCGTCTCGCTCGACGAGCAGCCGGCCAAGGGCGACGTCGCCAAGATCCCGACACTGAAGCCCGCCTTCTCGAAGGACGGCACGATCACCGCCGCCAACGCCTCGTCGATCTCCGACGGCGCGGCGGCCTTGGTGATGACGCGGGCTAGCGTTGCGGACCGACTCGGCATCACCCCGATCGCGCGCGTCGTAGCGCATGCCGCGCATGCCCATGCGCCGGCGCTGTTCACGACCGCGCCGGTGTTCGCGATGCGCAAGGCGATGGAGAAGGCCGGCTGGTCGGCGTCGGACATCGACCTGTTCGAGGTCAACGAAGCCTTCGCCGTCGTCGCGATGATCGCAATGCGCGACCTCGGCCTGCCGCATGAGAAGGTCAATATCCATGGCGGCGCATGCGCGCTCGGTCATCCGATCGGGGCTAGCGGTGCGCGGATACTTGCGACGTTGCTGTCGGCGCTGGAGACGACGGGCCAGAAGCGCGGGCTTGCCTCGCTGTGCATCGGCGGCGGCGAGGCGACGGCGATGGCGGTGGAATTGATGAACTGATCCGCTGACTTCTCCCCTCCCTTGAAGGGAGGGGTCGGGGGTGGGTTGCTCTCCACTAGTCCCGAGCGCAGTTTGGAACGATGGCCCGTATCCCTCCCGAGATGACGCGGCGTGCTCGAGAGTTGCGCAATCATCCGACGGATGCGGAGATCGCGATCTGGCACAAGATCGCGCATTTTCGGCCGCGGTTTACGCGGCAGTTGGTGGTGGAGCGGTTTATCGTCGACTTGGCGTGCCGGGAGGTGCGGTTGGCGGTGGAGTTCGACGGCAGCCAACATATCGGTTCGGTTCGGGACCGTTCGAGGACGCGGCGGTTGGAAGCGCTCGGGTGGACGGTAATCCGGTTCTGGAACTCGGACGTTGCCCGCAACCCAGACGGCGTCGCGGAAACAATTCTGGCAAGCGTCCTCCGTCTTCAGCAGCCAACCCACCCCCAACCCCTCCCTTCCAGGGAGGGGAGCTAGAAGGAAGCCGCCCGACTGGTAACTTCTTACCCCCTCCCTGGAAGGGAGGGGCTGGGGGTGGGTCGGCTTCCGCATCACGCACCGCCGGCCCAAACGCCGACGCTCGCCACCCTCAAGGCAAGACCTCGCCAGCCTCGACACCCCAGAGCCCACCAACGGCAACAAACCCCGCCTGCCCCTTCACATCCAGCCGGCACCAGCCATTGCCGCAACGGCTCAGCCGCCCGACCACGCCCGGTGCCGCGCGCCACAGCACCCGGCTTCCTGCATCGGGCTTCTCGCGCAGGTCCACCGGCCCCGCGCCATGCACGATCGCGGTGCGCGTGCCGCTCAGCAGGTTCGCCTGCATCCAGCCCTCGGTCCCATCGGGATCGGCGATCTTGCGCCATTCCTTGAAGATCGCGACCACCTTGATCGGCAGATCCTGCCGCTGATACAGCCAGCTCGCGGGATACGTCCGTGCCGGCCCGGTCCGCATCCGCGCGCGCGACGCCGAGATCGAGGCATAATAGGGCACGCTCTTCTTCGTCGCGTCGGCCGCGGTCGCCGGGTCGGGCACCAGCGCGGCGACAACAAGAGCGGAAAGCGCGGCGGCGAGAATGCGCATGGTCATGTCCTAACTGGCGAACCGAACTCCTATCGCGACGAACCGCTTTCCTCAACCGAAGTTGCGGTGTCGACGTTGACGGGACGTTGACGGGACGTTGACGGGCACGAGCGGCTTCGCCAAGCCGGTCGCATGATCGACACACGCCGCTGTCCGAACCCGAAGGTCGTCGTCACCCGCGAGCTGGCCGATACGCTGATGGACCGGATGGAGGCGCTGTTCGATACGCAGAACAACCGCGCCGACACCAAGCTCGGCCGCGACCAGCTTGCCGCGGCGATGGCCGATTGCGACGTGTTCGTGCCGACGGTGACCGACGACATCGACGCCGACCTGATCGCGGGCGCGGGCGACCGGCTGAAGCTGATCGCCAACTACGGTGCGGGCGTGAACCATATCGACCTGAAGGCTGCGCGCGCGCGTGGGATCATCGTCACCAATACGCCGGGGGTGCTCACCGAGGACACCGCCGACATGACGATGGCGCTGATCCTGTCGGTGCCGCGACGCTTGGCCGAGGGCGAGAAGCTGGTGCGATCGGGTCAGTGGAAGGGCTGGAGCCCGGGCGGGATGCTCGGCCACCGGATCGGCGGCAAGGCACTCGGGATCGTCGGGATGGGGCGGATCGGCCAGGCGGTCGCGCTCAGGGCGCGCGCGTTCGGGCTGACGATCCATTATCACAATCGCACCCGCCTGCCCACGGTGCGCGAGGCGCAGCTGGCCGCCACCTTCCATGCGTCGCTCGACGACATGCTCGCCGCAGTCGACATCGTCACGATCCATACGCCCTTGAACGCCGACAGCCGCGACCTGATCGATGCGCGCCGGATCGCGCTGATGCGACCGCATGTGTACCTGATCAACGCGGCGCGCGGCGGGATCGTCGACGAGGGTGCGCTGGTCGATGCGCTGGAGGCCGGACGTTTGGCGGGCGCCGGTCTCGACGTCTGGGCGCACGAGCCGATGATCGATCCGCGGCTGCTCGCGCTGCCCAACGTCGTAATGCTGCCGCACATGGGCTCGGCGACGCTGGAAGGGCGTATGGCGTCAGGCGAGCGCGTCATCCAGAATATCCGGATGTGGGCGGATGGCCATCGCCCGCCGGATCAGGTGCTCGACGGCTGGATCTGACGCTTCAGCCGTCGATCCTCCCCCGCAAGGGTGAGGTGACGCCGAGGGTGACGGGGGGACACGCGACGTTTCGCCTTCCTCCCCCTCCGACTGGCAAGGGCCAGCCACCTCCCCCTGGCGGGGGAGGATCGCAACGGTCTCAGACCGCGCGCATCCAGTGGGTTCGCGCTACCGTTCCGGTCAGCACCTTCGACCCGAACGCCTTGATGATTTTCGCCGCATCCGCACTGTTCATCAGCACGACGCGGGTGCCGCCCGACGGCAGCGTTTCGATGGCGCTGATGGTCGCGTCGTGCTTCTTGCACATCGCAACGACCTGAGGCTGTTCGACGCTAACGTTGACCGCGCGCGAGATCGGCACGACCGTGTCGGTGCCCACCGTCACAATGCGATCCCTGTAGATGCGATGGCTGAAGTGATCGTCATGCGGCATTCCCGGCTCGGAGCGGGAGCGCAAAGCATCTCTCAGTCGCAGCCTGCCCGTACGAAGCGCCGCGATACGTCGGCTATGCGCGCTATCGCCCCGAACGGCAATGGCGGGGCATGCTTTGGCTATGCTCGCACCCGCAGCAAAGCGAGGCCGAACCCGACGAAGATCGCCCCCGTCACACGGTCGAACGCGCGCCGCAACGCGGGGCGCGTCAGATAGCGCGCGAGCGTCCGCCCACCGGCAGCGTACACGCCGTACCAGAAGCTCTCGACCACCGCGAAGGTCGCCACCAGAATGGCGAACTGCGGCGCCTGCGGGGAGGCGCGGTCGACGAACTGCGGCAGGAACGCCGCGGCGAACAGCAGCAGCTTGGGATTGCTGATCCCGATCACGAACCCGCCGCGATACAGGCGCCACGCCGACACGGTCGGAGGGAGCACCACCGGCGTCGTATCGTCGCCGACGTCGATCGGCGACCCCGCCCCGCGCCACGCCTTGATCCCGAGGAAGATCAAATACGCGACACCGGCATAACGCAGCGCGTCGAACACCCGCGGCCATGCCGTGAGCAACGCGGATACGCCCGCCGCGGACGCCGCCAGCACGAGCACCAGCGCCGTGAGGCACCCCGCCATCGCCGCGACGCTGCGCCGCGCGCCGAAGGCGATGCTGCGCGTCATCACGTGCAGCATGTTGGGTCCGGGCGTTCCGCATAGGAGGAAGACGGCGACCACGAACAGCCACCAGGCGTGTAGCGTCATGTTTACTCCCCTGCCCTTCATGCTGATGAAGAAGACCTGGCTGCCTACTGGCGCCCGCAGCCTGCTCAGAGCCCTGCCAAAAACAGTCCGTCACCCCGGACCTGTTCCGGGGTCCACGGTGCGGCAAACTCACACTCGAGAGAGCGCGGCACCGTGGATGCCGGAACAAGCCCGGCATGACGAAGAACGTGGCGTGTTGGCACAGCAGCACCGCCGCCAAACTGCGGTTCCCTACTGCCTCCAGCCTCAATCCCCCGTCAAAATCCGATCGACCAGCTGTCCCACACTCGGCACGAACCCGTTCGAATAGAACGGGTCCTTCTTGAAGTTATACGCGGCATGCCCTGCGAACATCAAATTCTGGTCGATGTCGCCGCCATGCGCGATGTCCTGCAGCGTCTTCTGGATGCAGAAGCTGCGCGGGTCCGCGAGGCGTCCGGTCGAGTTGGTCTCCGTATCCGCCCAGCTCGAGAACGAGCATTGCGACAGGCAGCCCATGCAGTCCGACTGGTCCTTGCGGATCATGCCCTTCTCGGTCGGGCTGACGAACACCAGCGTGTTGTCCGGCGTCTTGAGCGCGTCGGTATAACCCTCGCCGAACCACTGCCGCGCACGCAGCAGGTCGTTGCGTGTGACCCAGAAGTTCTTGCCCTTCACGCCGACGTCGAGCTGGAAGACGTGGTCGCCTGCCTCCTGCGTCGAGAAGGCGATCTGGCGCTCGGAGCGTGCTTCCAAAGAGCGCAGGAACGGATTGCGCACCGCGGACGAGTAGAAGCCGGTTGGCGAGAATTTGTGCAGCAGCACGTCGCCGGGCTCGATCTGCGTCAGCGCGTTCTTCCAGCCCTCGGGGATCGGGCTCTCGCGCGTGAGAAGCGGCCGGGTGCCGAACTGGAACGCGATCGTGCCCAGCTCGGGATTGTCGATCCAGTCGTTCCAGTCGCGCAGATACCAGACGCCGCCGGCCATCACGATCGGCACGTCGTCCGAGATGCCGCCTTCGCGCATCACGTCGCGCAGCTCCTTCACGCGCGGATACGGGTCCTGCGGCTTCAACGGATCCTCGGCATTCGACAGGCCGTTGTGCCCGCCCGCGAGCCACGGATCCTCGTAGACTACCGCGGCGAGCCACTCGGCTGCCTTCGAGTACGCGCGCTTCCACAATGCGCGGAAGGCACGACCGGAGCTGACGATCGGCAGATAGCTGACGCCGTAGGACGCGGTGATCTCGGACAGCTTGTACGGCATGCCAGCGCCGCAGGTGACACCGGCGACCTTGCCGCGGGTGCGTTCGAGAACGCCATGTAGGATTCGCTGCGCGCCGCCCATTTCCCACAGCACGTTGATGTTGATCGCGCCCTTGCCGTCGGCGATCTCGTACGCGCGCTCGACCTGCTGGACCGCACCTTCGATCGCGTATTCGACGAGTTCCTCGTGCCGGTCGCGCCGCGTCAGCGCCGCATAGACCTGCGGGATGATCTTGCCGTCGGGATCGTAGCTGTCGGCGTTGACCGCCGACACCGTGCCGATACCCCCGGCCGCAGCCCAGGCGCCGGCCGACGCGTGGTTGGTCGCGGCGACACCCTTGCCGCCCTCAACCAGAGGCCAGACTTCCCGACCGTTATAGACGATAGGCTTCAGGCCCTTGAACACGACGTCACCTCTCCCGGAAAATACGGCCCCCTATATCGCAAGGACGCAGCGTGCGAGCAATATTAAGACCTAGGTTAGTAGATCGCCCAGTGCGCCCGGCCGCCCGAGCGCGTCCTCGTACAGCGCGCGATAGCGAGCGATCATAACCGCTTCGTCGAATTGCGCCCGCGCCTTGGCCTGGTTCGCGGCGCCGACCGAGGCGCGCAACGCCGGATCGCCGACCAGTGCCTGCAACGCGTCGCGCAGCCGGACTTCATTGGCGATGTCGGTCACGAACGGCAGGTTTTCCGTCGAGACCATCCGCGTGATGTCGCCGACCGGATAGCTCGCGATCGGCAGGCCCGCGGCCATCGCCTCGACCACCGCAATCGGAAACTGCTCGCTGCGCGACGACACGGCGAGCATGTCGAAATGGCCGATATACCGGTAGGGCCGATCGAGAAATCCGGGCAGCACCAGCTTGTCCGCCATCCCCATCGCGGCGGCGGCTTGCAGGATGTTCGCGCGCTCGGGGCCCTCCCCGATGATCACCAGCCGCACCCGGCCCGAGACGCCGCCGACCGCACGGACCAGCGCGGTGAGATCCTTCACCTCGCGCAAGCCCGCGAGCGCGCCGATCACGGTTTCCTTGGCGTTGCGGGTGAACCCGGGGATCGCCTTGGGTTCGGGCTTCTGCGCGTAATAGGCGGTGCCGATTCCGTTGACGATCCGGTGGACGCGCTCGCGCGGCTGTTTCCAGGTCTTCAGCGCGATGCCTTCGAGCACCTCCGACGGCACCGCGAGCGCATGCGCCGCGCCCAGCGCGAGCCGCCGGTATATGTTGCGCTCGATCTTGAGCCCGCTTGCCTCGTCCGCGTTGAACCCGTCTTCGTGATGGACGAGCGGCGGCGCGCCCTTGGCGAACGCGCGGCGCCCCATCGCCCCGTCGATCGCGCCCCAGTTGTAGCTCAGCACCAGGTCGAACCGCCGCATGTACTGCGCGATCGCCTCGTAGCGTTTCACCGAAGGCTTGCCGGTCAGCGGCGGCGGGTTCTGCGCGATCTCGTAGCGGATGCCCTTCGCGATCGAGTCCCGCGCGCTGAGCGCATCCGGCATCCCCGATACGATGGTGTGTTTCGCGCGATCGCCAAACGCATTCATCAGCCGAACCGCGCGTGCTTCCTTGCCGCCGAGGTCGAACGACGAATGGAGATGAAGGATGTTGACGGGTGCAGCCATCCGCGACCGATGCCGATTTTCGCGGCAGCTTTCAAGGTGGCGCAAAGCCGCTTTGGCCGGTGCGGTCTTGCACGATCGGTACCGCGATGCCATTATATGACAACTACGTCATGCGCAGCAAGCAGCGTGACGACACCCGAAGACTGACAGAGAGTTGGACGAGGATTTCGAGCAGCGGTCGCGCTCGATCGATGGTTTTGCCTATATGCGGCAAGGTCTTCGCGCGGCCCGAACGACAATCCGGTCCTTCGGTCCCGCCCCCGCTGTCGAAGCGCTGGAGGCCGGACCAGACCGCCAACGACGAGGCACGACGATGCGGCTCCCTTCCAACGACGACATGACCACGCCCCAGCTGAATGGCGACTCCAACCGCGCGGCGACGATCGACACGCGCGTGACCCGGCGCGGGCTGCTGGGGTCGGCGATCACCGCGGGCGGCGCGGCGATGCTGCCGCTGGCCTCCGCCGAGGCCGCCCCGACCGAACGCAACGTCGACGTGCTGCTGGTCGGCGGCGGCATCATGAGCGCGACGCTCGCGGTGCTGCTCCACCAGCTCGAACCGAGCTGGACGATCGAACTGGTCGAGCGGCTCGACAAGGTCGCGGAGGAAAGCTCGAACGGCTGGAACAACGCGGGCACCGGCCACTCGGCGCTGTGCGAGCTGAACTACACGCCGGTCAACGCGGCCGACGGGCTGGTCGAGATCAAGAAGGCGATCGAGATCAACGAGCAGTTCCAGGTGACGCGCCAGTTCCTCAGCCATCAGGTCGATGCCGGGATGCTCGCCAACCCGCGCTCGTTCATCAATTCCACGCCGCATATGAACCTGGTCTGGGGCGATGCGAACGTCGCGTTCCTCCGCAAGCGCCATGCCGCGTTGCAGGCGAGCCCGCTGTTCTCTGGCATGGAATTCTCGACCGACCCCAAGCAGATCGCGCAGTGGGTGCCGGTGATGATGCAGGGTCGCGACCCCACCATGAAGCTCGCCGCGACGCGCTCGCCGCTCGGCACCGACTGCAACTGGGGCGAGGTCACGCGGCAATATGTCGATGCGATGCGCAAGCAGCCGGGCTTCACGCTGACCACCGGCCACGAGGTGCGGTCGCTGGAGCGCAGCGCGGACAAACGCTGGCGGGTGACCGCGCGCGACATGAAGAGCGATGAGAAGCGGATCATCAACGCGCGCTTCGTGTTCGCCGGTGCGGGCGGTGGCGCGCTGCCGATCCTGCAGAAGTCGGGAATTCCCGAAGCCGACGATTATGCCGGCTTCCCGGTCGGTGGCTCGTTCCTCGTCACCGACAAGCCCGAGGTGGCGCAGCGTCACCTTGCCAAGGTCTACGGCAAGGCCGCGGTCGGATCGCCGCCGATGTCGGTGCCGCATCTCGACACGCGCTATCTCGACGGCAAGCAGGCGCTGCTGTTCGGGCCGTTCGCGACCTTCTCGACCAAGTTCCTGAAGGAAGGCTCGTATTTCGATCTGCCGGCGTCGGTGACGCTCGACAATTTTCGGCCGATGATGGCGGTCGGCTGGGACGATTTCGACTTGGTCGAATATCTCGCCGGGCAGCTGATCATGTCGGACGCCGACCGGATGACGGCGCTGCGCGAGTATTTCCCGGGCGCGAAGGATGGCGACTGGCGGCTGTGGCAGGCGGGTCAGCGCGTCCAGATCATCAAGCGCGATCCGAACAAGGGCGGCGTGCTGAAGCTCGGTACCGAGATCGTCGCGTCGAAGGACGGCTCGATCGCCGCGTTGCTGGGGGCGTCGCCGGGCGCGTCGACCGCGCCGTCGATCATGCTCGATTTGCTCAAGAAGGTGTTCCCCAACCATCTCGCGACGGCCGCGTGGCAGGGCAAGATCCGCGAGATCGTCCCGAGCTACGGCGTCACGCTCAACGACAAGCCCGAGCTGATCGCCAAGACCTGGGCGGCGACCGCGCAGACCCTGCAACTGACGGTGCCGTCGCCGGCGGTGTTCGTGTCGACCCAGCCCAAGCCGGCGGCAACGCGCGTCAAGGTCGACCGCAGCCCCGACCTGGCGCTGTAAGAGCGGGGATCAGGTTAAGCCCTTGCAGATGCCAAAACCGCCCCGTCACCCCGGACTTGTTCCGGGGTCCACCGTGCCGCAAACCAAATCTCGATGAGTTTGCGGAACAGTGGATGCCGGAACAAGCCCGGCATGACGAAGGAAAAGCCGTAATTATCTAGCTGCAGAATCGCGATCAGGCGGCGAACACATCCTTCGGGATATGCGTGATCCGGCACGCCAGGTCGGCCTCGCCGCTTGCCACGACGTAGAAGTCCCCCGCATCGGCGATGCCGGTCGTGAAGACGACGTTGTCGAGGTACATCTGGTCCTTCAGCGGCTCGGTCAGTTCGGGCTTGGGCTCGAGCAGCGCGGTATGTTCGGTCGCCACGGTGATCGAGGGATCGTCCTTGTCGAGGATCGACCAATAGGTGCGATAGATGCCTACCACGCCCGACGGCTCGACACCGTGCCACAAGGTCAGCCATCCGCGATCGGTCAGGATCGGGGGCGCGCCGCCGCCCATCCGCGCGGTCGAAACGGTGGCCGAATGCGGGCGGATGCCGGGCTTGTCGTGCGGCTTCCAATGGAGCGCATCGGGCGAGTGCGACAGGTTTATCGACGGCCCGCTGCGCCATTCGCTGCCCGGTGGATACGCGAAATACAGATCGCCGAGCGGCCGGGTCTGCGCCCAATACTGCCCGTCGATCAGCCCTTCGAAGATCAGCATGTCCTTGTTCTGGTGATCGAGAACGATCCCCTCGAGCTGCCAGTCGAGCGCGTCGGCGGACGAATACAACGTCGTCGAATGCCGCTCGGGGCTGACCGAGCAGGTCGTCATCAGATAGCGGTCGCCGACCTTGGAGATCCGCGCATCCTCGACGCCGTAGCATTGGTACGAGGTGCGCGGCGCGATCGCCTTGTCGTAATGCACCGTGACGACCGAGCGCCCCTCGGCATCGAGTTCGACCGGCAGCAGCCATGACAGCGACGTCAGCGCCATCACCTTCCACCCGCCGCCGGGGATCAGGAATTTGCGCGGGTCCTTGGTATCCACCATCTGCAGCGGCCACGCATCGAGCAGGTATGCGCCGTCCTGCCAGCGGATCGCGTGGACGTTGCCATTCTTGACCGGCTGCTTGAGCGCCTCGGCGACGCGTACCATGAGCAGCAGATTGCCGTTCGCCAGCCGCGTCATCCCCGGATTGAACGCGCCGAGCACATAGGTCTCGGCACCGACCTTCCCCGCCAGCGGCGAGCGCGACAGGTCGATGTCGGCGGGGGTGAAGACGAGCTGGTCGAACATGCTATTCTCCTTGGTGATACGCGGCGACGCGACCATTCATCACTACCGCCATCCTGACGAAAGTCAGGATCCAGAGCCGTGAAGGACGCCTCTCCGTTACTCTGGATCCTGACTTTCGTCAGGATGACGGGAAGGGCTTGGCGCTCGACGACATACCGCCAAGCCGTCGGCGCTTACTCCCCCTCGAGCGCCCGCGGGACGATGACGATCTGCTGGATCACGGTCCGCGTCGGCTGCGTCAGCACGAACTCCACCCCGACCGCGATGTCCTCCGCGCGCAGCATCTGCTCCGCCTCGATCATCTGGCGCTGCTTGTCGTCGGGCACGTCCGGATACTGCATGTTCGAGCCGACCTTGCCGGGCTCGACCAGCGAGACCTTGATCCCCTTCGGCCCGAGCTCACGCCGCAACGCTTCCGAGAAGCCGGCGATCCCCGACTTGACCCCGGCATACACCGTCGAGCTCGGCCCGAGGATATGCGCGCTCAGCGAGCCGATGATGACGATGTCGCTGATCGGCTTCATCCGGTGCGCGGCGTGGTGCGCGCTGAGCAGGTACGCGGTGAAGTCGACCGCGATCGCATAACGAAGCTCGTCCTCGCTCATCTGCGTCAGGCCACCGGCCGCGACCGCCGCATTGACGACGGTGATGTCGAAGCCCCCCAGATACGCTTCGCCTGCATCGAAGAACGCGCGGACCTTGTCGGGATCGGCGAGCTCGGTGATCATCCCGTCGCCCTCGCCGACTTCGCGAATGCGCGCGAGCGCGTCCTGCAGATAGCGTTCGTCGCGGCCGCAGATATAGACCTTGGCGCCCTCCGAGGCGAGCAGCACCGCGATCGCCCGGCCGATCCCGGTGGTCCCCCCGGTGATGATCGCGCGGCGGCCCTTCAGCGGGCGGACGGTGGTGTGGGCGTCGGAGAGTTCGGTCATCAAGTATCCCGGCTTGTCAGCAGATTGGCGGCGAAATGCACGGTGAAACACTGCGCGCCGCCCTCCCCTAAGCGCGGATCGCCGCCCCCTCAAGCGCGCGCGCCAGCAACCGGTCGATCGGCTCCTGCAGCATCGTCTCGCTCAGCGTCGGGGCGTGGCCGACGCCCGGCACCGTCACCACTTCGGCCAAGTCGAGCGACGCCGCCATCCGCTCCGCCGTCGCCGCCGAAAGCAGGTCCGAGCGCCCACCGCGGACGATCAGCGTCGGCACGTCGCGCAGCGAGCCCAGCGCCTGCCACATGTCCGGCCCGGCTTCGTTACCCGGCACGCGGAACGGCTCGGCGATCTTCAGATCGTAATCGAGCACGATCCGCCCCGAACTGTTGAGCCGGTACAGGCGCTTGGCCATCGCCAGCCAATCCTCGATCTGCCAGTCGGGATAGACGTCGCCGTTATTCTCGGCGACGCAGCGCGCGGCGTGCATCCAGGTCGGGAAGACGCTGGACTTGCCAACATAGCCGCGGATCCGCGCCAGCCCCTGCGCGTCGATCTCCGGCCCGACATCGTTGAGCAACGCCGCCGCCATCCGCCCCCGCGACGGCCCCGCCATCAGCATCGTGACGATTCCGCCCAGCGACGTGCCGAACGCGATGTACCGATTGATCCCCTGCTCCGTCAGCAGCGCTTCGACGTCGTGCACGTAAGTCAGCGGGACATACGACATCGGGTCCTTCGCGTATGCGCTCTCGCCGCGCCCGCGAAAGTCCACTGCGATCAGGCGCCAGCGCCCGGCCAGCCTTGCCGCGAGCGCATCGAAATCGCGCGCATTGCGCGTCAGCCCGGCCATGCACAGGATCGGCGGCTGGCCCTCCGCGCCGCCCGGATAGTCGCGTGCGTGGAGTCTCAGCCCGTCGTTGGACCACCAATAGAGGTTTTCGTATGCGGCCATGGTTGCGTCCTTCGGGTAGCGGCCACCATATCGCCGCATGGCCATCGACCCGCAAGTGTATCGCCCCGAAGCTGAACTTCTAACGCTGGGGGACGGCTTCTTCGATCCCGTCGCGCCCGCCGACTTCCCCGAGACGCGGCTTCGTTTCCGCAACGACCGCGCCGCCGCGCAGATCGGTCTCGACACGCTGACGGATGACGAATGGACGCGCCATTTCGGCCGGTTCTCACCGCTCCCCGACACGCTCTCCAAGCCCTTAGCCCTCCGCTATCACGGCCACCAGTTCCGCAATTACAACCCCGATCTCGGCGACGGCCGCGGTTTCACCTTTGCGCAAATGCGGGACGAGGGCGGTCGCCTGATGGACCTCGGCACCAAGGGATCGGGCCAGACCCCGTGGAGCCGCGCGGGCGATGGCCGCCTGACACTCAAGGGCGGGATGCGCGAGATCCTCGCAACCGAAATGCTCGAGGCGCTCAACGTGCCCACCTCGCGCACGCTGTCGCTGATCGAGACCGGCGAAGAACTCCAGCGCGGCGACGAGCCTAGCCCGACGCGCTCGGCCGTCCTCGTCCGCCTCAATCACAGCCACGTGCGAATCGGCAGCTTCCAGCGCCTCGCCTACGAACGCGACGAAGCGGGTTTGCGCACACTCGTCGGTTACACGCTCCGCAACCTCTACGACGAGAACAGCGACGATCCGGTCCGCCTGCTCGACCTCGTCGTCAGCCGCACCGCGCGTCTCGCGGCGCGCTACATGGCGGCGGGGTTCGTCCATGGCGTGCTCAATTCCGACAACATCAACGTCACCGGCGAGAGCTTCGACTACGGCCCGTGGCGGTTCGCCCCGACCTGGGACCCGGCCTTCACCGCTGCCTATTTCGACCATCAGGGGCTCTACGCGTTCGGCCGCCAGCCCGAGGCGATTCACTGGGACGTGATGCAGATGGCCGTCGCGCTCCGCCAGATCGCCGAAAGCGACCCGCTGGTGGCCGCGCTAGACCAGTTCGGTCCGCGCTATCAGCCGGAAGTCACGGAGGCGATCCTCTGGCGCCTCGGCGTCCGCCCGCGCGATCCGGATACCGACCGCGACCTCGTCCAGGCCACCGAACGCGCGCTCCGCACCTCCAGCGTGGGCATCGACCGGTTCTTCTTCGACGCGTTCGGTGGGGAGTTGCCCGGCACCTACGACGAACCCTGGGCCGAAGTCCGCGCCGCACTTGCCGCCTACGAACCGCGGAAGGACCGCTCGCACCCGTACTGGGCGGGCGAGCCGTGCAGCATGCTGATCGACGAGGTGGAGGCGATCTGGGCGCCGATCGCCGAGCATGACGACTGGCGTGCGCTGAACGCCAAGGTCGCCGCGATCCGCGAAATGGGCGAAGCACTCGCCGAGTAACTACTCCCTCCCTTCCAGGGAGGGGAGAAGAAGAGTGCGATCCGCCAGTGGAAACTCGCCGCGAATCAAGGCAAGAGCGGCGCATGTCCGACGAGATCATCTCCTACGAGCCGGCCACCGGCGCGATTCTCTGGCGTCAACCGATCGGCGACGTCGATGCCGAAGTCGCCTGCGCGCGCGCCGGCTGGTCGAGCTGGGCGTCGAAGCCGCTGGCCTTCCGGATCGAGACGATGCGGCGCTTTGCCAACATCGTCCGGCAGCGCAACGACGCCTTCACCGACCTGATCTCCCGCGAAACCGGCAAGCCGATCTGGGAAGCGCGCGGCGAGGTCGAGACGGTGATCGCCAAGGTCGACATCTCGGTCAGCGCCTATGCCGACCGTACCGCGCAGCGTCGTCTGGAAGCGACGATGGGGTCGCGGATCGCCGTCCGCCACAAGCCGCATGGCGTGCTGGCCGTGCTCGGGCCGTACAACTTCCCCGCGCATCTGCCCAACGGCCACATCGTCCCCGCGCTGATCGCTGGCAACGCGGTCGTCTTCAAACCGTCGGAAAAAACCCCCGCGGTCGGCGCGTTCCTCGTCGAATGCTTCCGCGCCGCGGGCGTGCCGCCCGAGTGCATCCGCCTCGTGATCGGCGGCCCGAACGAAGGCAAGGCGCTCGCCGCGCATCCGGATATCGACGGACTGTTGTTCACTGGCTCGGCGCGCACCGGCCTGGCGCTCAACCGCGCGTTCGCCGACAAACCCGAAAAGATCCTCGCGCTCGAGATGGGCGGCAACAACCCGATCGTCGTGTGGGACACGCCCGACCTGCACACCGCAGCGATCCTGATCATCCAGTCGGCCTTCACCACCGCCGGGCAGCGCTGCACCGCGGCGCGCCGGCTGATCGTCGACACCAAGCTCTACGACCCGCTGATCGCCACCGTCGACAAGATGGTCGGGCGGATCATCGTCGGCGAACCGCACGCCAACCCCGCCCCGTTCATGGGCCCGGTGATCGACAACGAGGCCGCCGAGCAGCTGACCGAGAGCTTCCTCGAACTGCTCACGCGCGGTGGCCGCGCGATCCGCCATCTCGAACGTCCGGTCGCGGACCTGCCGTTCCTGAAACCCGCGCTGATCGACGTCACCGACATCCCCGACCGCCCCGATATCGAGCTGTTCGGCCCAATCCTGCAGGTCGTCCGCGTCGACGATTTCGACGCCGCGATCGCCGAGGCGAACAACACGCGCTACGGCCTGTCCGCCTCGCTGATCAGCCAGACACCAGCGCTGTACGACCGGTTCTGGGCGAACATCCGCGCCGGCATCGTCAACTGGAACAAGCCGACCAATGGCGCCTCGTCGAGCGCGCCGTTCGGCGGCATCGGCTGGTCGGGCAACCACCGCCCGAGCGCCTATTACGCCGCCGATTACTGCGCCTACCCGGTCGTCAGCAGCGAATCCGAGAGCGCGCGTGCGTCGATCGGCATCGGCCTCGCCGACGGCTGACTGCGTTTCGGCGCGTTCGAAAGCAATCCTACCTCCCGCCAAAGCATCATTCGGTTGCGGTGCAGCGGGTTGCCGTCCATCTCATATCCTATGCCAAGCCTCCTAGATCCCACCGCCCGCGGGCGCGTCATCCTCGTCGGGGCGGGACCGGGCGATCCCGGCCTCCTCACCGTCCGCGCGGTCGAGGCGCTGAAGACCGCCGACGTCGTCGTCCATGACGGGCTGATCGACCCACGCGTGCTCGACATCGCGCCGCCGGAAGCGCAGCGCATTTCGGTCGCCAAACAGCGCGCGCGCCATACGCTGCCGCAGGAGGCGATCAACGCGCTGATCATCGCGCATGTGAAGACCGGTGCGATCGTCATCCGCCTGAAGGGTGGCGATCCGTTCGTGTTCGGCCGTGGCGGGGAGGAAGTCGAGGCGGTCCGCGCCGCGGGCCTGCCCGTCGAGGTAATCCCCGGCGTCTCGGCCGCGCTTGGTTGCGCCGCCGAAGCGATGTTGCCGCTCACCCATCGCGATCACTCGAGTGCGGTCAGCTTCGTCGCGGGCCAGTGCAAGGGGCTGAGCGAGCAGAACTGGGCGGGGCTGGCTGGTCAGGGCCGGACGCTGGTGATCTACATGGGCATCGCGAGCGCGACCGACATCGCCGACAAGCTGATGACCGATGGCGTCGCCCCCGACATGCCCGTCGCGGTGCTCGAACGCGGCACGCTCGAGGGTTCGCGGGCGATCCGGACGTTGCTTGCCGATCTCGGCGCGATGGTGACCCGCGAGGCGGTGAAAAGCCCCGCGATCATCGTCGTCGGCGAGGTCGTCGAGCTGTCGGACGCCGAAGACAAACTCGCCCGCTGGGCCCGCGTAGCAGAGGACGCCGCCGCATGAAGCTGTTGACCGGAAACGACCTCCCCACCGGCGACGTCGTCTGGTGGACCGGCAACGGCTGGTCGCGCCACATCGAGGACGCGGTCGATGTCGGCGTGGCTGGCGAAGCTATCCTCCAGGCGGAGGAAGGCGCCCGCCGCGTCAACGTGCCCTATCTGATCGAGGCGACACTGACCGACGAAGGCCCCCGCCCAGCCCACATCAAGGATCGCATCCGCGCGCTAGGCCCGACGATGCGGCCCGACCTAACTCTCAAACCCGCCGATCCGAACGCGGGCAGTTGGGTCATATGATTCACGCGAAGCCTGTCCTGAGCGAAGCCGAGAGGGCGCAAAGGCGCGACGAGTTTGAGAAGGACGAGTTTGAGAAGAAGGTGTTTCGCGCAGAGGCGCAGAGGCGCGGAGATGGTGCGCTTGCTGCGCAGCGGCTTTCACGCTCGCCAGCCGAGAAAGATTTGATGGCCGCTTACGCGGAAACTGTCCCCAAACACTTCTCCTCCGCGTCTCTGCGCCTCTGCGCGAAACACCTTATTCTCTTCGCGCCATCGCGCCTTCGCGTGAACCAATCCTTCTCCGGGACCTCGCATGTATAAATACGACGAATACGACCAGGCGATCGTCGACCAGCGCGTCGATGAGTTCCGCGATCAGGTCCGCCGCCGCCTATCGGGCGAGCTCACCGAAGACCAGTTCAAACCGCTCCGGCTGATGAACGGGCTGTACCTCCAGCTGCACGCGTACATGCTGCGCGTCGCGGTGCCGTATGGGACGCTCGACGGCCGCCAGATGCGGATGCTCGGGCATATCGCGCGGAAGTATGATCGCGGCTACGGCCACTTCACCACGCGGCAGAATATCCAGTTCAACTGGATCCAGCTCGACCAGACCCCGGACATCCTCCAGGAACTGGCGACGGTCGAGATGCATGCCATCCAGACCAGCGGCAACTGCATCCGCAACATCAGCTCCGACCAGTTCGCCGGCGCCGCTGCGGACGAGGTCGCCGACCCGCGCCCCTGGGCCGAGCTGATCCGGCAGTGGTCGACGTTCCACCCGGAATTCACGTACCTGCCGCGCAAATTCAAGATCTGCGTGATCGCGGCGGACGAGGATCGCGCGGCGATGCGGCTGCACGACATCGGCATTGGGCTGCACATCCGCGACGGCGAACTCGGCGCGAAGATTTTCGTCGGCGGCGGCATGGGCCGCACGCCGATGATCAGCCACGAAATCCGCGACTTCGTCCCCGCCGACGACCTGATGAGCTATCTCGAGGCGTGCCTGCGCGTCTACAATCGCTACGGCCGGCGCGACAACATCTACAAGGCGCGGATCAAGATCTTGCTCCACGAGATCGGCCCCGACGAATATCGCCGCCAGGTCGAGGAGGAGTTCGCCGCGGTGAAGGGCCTCGGTCTAGATCCGCCGCGCGCGGAACTGGAGCGCATCACGAGCCACTTCGGCGCGCCGGAGTTCGACACGAACCCCTCGACCGATATCGACCGTAGCGATCCCGACTTCGCGGTCTGGCTCGACCAGAACGTGAAGGCGCACAAGCAGCCGGGCTATGCGATCGTCAACATCAGCCTGAAGCCGATCGGCGGCATCCCCGGCGACGCGTCGGCGGACCAGATCGACGTGATGGCCGATCTCGGCACGCGCTACAGCTTCGACGAACTGCGCGTCACGCATGCGCAGAATATCGTCCTGCCGCATGTCCGGATTGCCGACCTGCATGCGGTGTGGTCGGCGCTGAACGAGGCGGGTCTCGCCGAGGCCAATCTCGACCTGATCAGCGACATCATCGCCTGCCCCGGTCTCGATTACTGCAGCCTCGCCAATGCGCGCTCGATCCCGCTCGCGCAGAAGATAGCGACTCGCTTCGGCAGTCTCGATCGGCAGCGCGACTTGGGTGAGTTGAAGCTGAAGATCAGCGGCTGCATCAACGCGTGCGGGCATCATCACGCGGGCCACATCGGCATTCTCGGCGTCGACAAGAAGGGCACCGAGAATTACCAGCTCTCGCTCGGCGGCTCTGGCGCGGAGGACGTGAGCCTCGCGAAAATCACCGGGCCCGGCTTCTCGGAGGACGGCGTGGTCGACGCGATCGAGCGTGTCACCGACCGCTATCTGCAGGTCCGCGATCCCGGCGAACGCTTCCTCGACACCTACCGCCGCGTCGGCTTCGAGACGTTCAAGGAGGCGATCTATGGTTGAGTATCCGGACCAGACATTGCTCCGCTTCCGCGACGACGAGCCGCATGACGAGCCCGCGGTGACGCTCGATTCGTTCATCGGCCAGAGCAATGCCGCGGCGGTGCGCCTGGAGGCGGGCGACGACGCGCGCGCGCTGTTGCCGCAGATCGACCAGCTCGCGCTGATCGAGGTGAGCTTCCCCGGCTACCGCGACGGGCGTGGCTATTCGTCCGCGCGGATCCTGCGCGAGGCGGGGTATACCGGCGAACTGCGCGCGCAGGGCGACGTGTTGGTCGATCAGATTCCGCTGATGCGGCGCTGCGGGTTCGACAGCTTCGCACCGCAGGCGCCGATCGATATCGACGTGCTACGCGCGAGCCTGGAGCGCTACGACACGCCGTACCAGAAGGCGGCCGATGGCGCGGTGCCGGTGTGGAAGCTGCGCCATGGGTGAGCCCGCGCGCCAACTCGACATGATCGACGTCACGCCGGCGTTCACGCGCGCCGATGCGATGGCGATGCAGGAGCGGTTCGAGGGCGTCTCCGCACAGGAGATGCTGTTCGAGCTGCTGGTCGGCGAGTTGCGCGGGCGGATCGCGGCGGTGTCGTCGTTTGGCGCGGAGTCGGCGGTGCTGCTGCACATGGTCGCGCAGGTCGATGTCGATGTGCCGGTGGTGTTCACGAATACGCAGAAGATGTTCGGCGAGACCTTGGCGTACCGTGACGAGCTGGCGGAGAAACTGGGGTTCACCGACCTGCGCGTGTTCCGGCCCGATCCGCGGTTGCTCGCGATCAAGGACAAGACGGGCTTGCGCTGGTCCTACGATCCGGATGGGTGCTGCGATCTGCGGAAAGTCGAGCCGTTGCGGCGGGCGCTCGCCCCGTTCGATGCGTGGATTTCGGGGCGGAAGGGGTTTCAGTCGGGGACTCGTACCGCCTTGCCGCGGTTCGAGGAGGACGAGGGGCGGTTGAAGATCAACCCGCTGGCGGATTGGGACAAGGCTAAGCTCGACGCGTATTTTGCGGAGCATGAATTGCCGCGGCATCCGTTGGAGGCTCAGGGGTATCTTTCGATCGGGTGTGCGCCGTGCACGACCAAAGTCGCCCCCGGCGAAGACCCCCGGGCAGGCCGGTGGCGCAGTTTCGACAAGGTCGAATGCGGCATCCACGCGCCTACCGATTACGACCCGATGATCTGACCACTTTCCCTCGCCCCTTCGGGGAGAGGGAGGGAGGAGCCACTTGGCGACGGAAGGGAGAGGGGCGTTGGGATCCAGGTCCCTAGCCTCACTCCCCTCTCCCTTCCCACGGCAAGGGCCGCGGGCCCCTTCCCTCTCCCCGAAGGGGCGAGGGAGAAGCGGATCAATACTCTGCCAAATCCGAGAACTTGGTGATGGTCGGATCGAACTTCATCCGGACCTTCCCCGTCGCACCGTGTCGCTGTTTCGCGATGATCAGTTCCGCCAAACCATACACCCGCTCCATCTCCGCCGCCCACGACGCGTGGTCCTCGAAGATCTTCGAGCTATCCCCTTCCGCCGGCCGCTTGGGCTCCTTCGACGCGACGTAATAATCCTCGCGGTAGACGAACCAGACCATGTCGGCGTCCTGCTCGATCGACCCCGACTCGCGCAAATCCGACAGCATCGGCGTCTTGTCCTCGCGCGATTCCACCGCACGCGACAGCTGCGACAGCGCGAGCACTGGCACGTTGAGGTCCTTCGCCAAGGTCTTCAGGCCGCGCGAGATCTCGGAGATTTCCTGGACGCGGTTGCCGTCCTTGCTCTTGCCCGAGCCCGACAGCAGCTGAAGGTAGTCGACCACCACCAGCCCAATCTCGTTGTTATGCCGGCGCTGCAACCGGCGGACGCGCGTATGCAGCGCGCCGATCGAGAGGCCGCCGGTGTCGTCGATGAACAGCGGCAGATTCTCCAGCTCGGCAGCGGCAGCAGCGAGCTGCGCGAACTCGGTACGGCTGATCTTACCCATGCGGAGCGATTCAGACGAGATCTGCGACTGCTCGGCGAGAATACGCGTCGCAAGCTGATCCGCAGACATCTCCAGCGAGAAGAACGCGACCTTCGCGCCGACCGAATCCTTCGGCGCGATCCCGTCGGCCATGTCGCGCATCCAGCGCCGCGCGGCGTTGAACGCGATGTTGGTGGCGAGCGATGTCTTGCCCATGCCCGGACGGCCGGCAAGGATCATCAGATCGCTGTGATGCATGCCGCCGATCTTGGCGTTGATCGAATCGATGCCGGTGGTGACGCCCGACAGGTTGCCGCCCGAGTTCAGCGCGCGCTCGGCCATCTTGACCGCCGCGGTCGTCGCCTGCGCGAACGACTTCACCGTGTTCTCGGAGCCGCCATCCGCCGCGACCTTGAACAGCTCCTCTTCGGCCAGTTCGATCTGCGCGCGCGGATTGACCTCCTCGGAGGTGTCCATCGCGCGATCGACCAGCGTGCGGCCGACCGACACGAGCGCACGCAACATCGCGAGGTCGTAGATCTGCTGCGCGAACTGGCGCGCGCCGATCAGGCCCGCACCGCTGCCCGTCAGCCCAGCCAGATACGCCGGCCCGCCCAACTCGCGCATACCCTCGTCCGCATCGAACATCGGCCGCAGCGTCACCGGCGTCACCAGCATGTCATTGCCACGCAGCGTCTTGATCGCCGCAAAGATACGCCCGTGCACAGGTTCGAAGAAATGCCCCGGTTCGAGCTTGTCGACGAGATCGTCCGCGAGCCGGTTGTCGATCATCATCGCGCCGAGCATCGCGGCCTCGGCCTCGACGTTGCGGGGAAGCTGCTGCGGCTCGGCCACGGCGGGGACGGGGAATGCGAGAGTTGCCATCCCCTGCACCTACGCGATGGACGCGTGCGCGTCCAAGCGACGTGCGGTGGAATGATGGGGATAAGTCGTTCGTTCTTCTCTTCTCTGCTTCCCCCCTCCCTGGAAGGGAGGGGTCGGGGGTGGGTCGGTCTCCGGATCGTCGAACGGTTGCGGCCAGAGCTGGCCTACCCACCCCCTGCCCCTCTCTTCCAGGGAGGGGAGTCCGTTGTGCTCTTGGCTTCCGCACGCTCAGACCAAGTGACAGGCGATACGACCCCCGCTATCGAACCGTGATGCCCGACCCGCGGATCATCGACGTGCAACTCGACGAGACCAGTCTCGGCTGGCGCTCGCCCGACGTCGAGCAGGAGCGGCGGATCGCGATCTTCGACCTGATCGAGGGCAATCACTTCGCTCCGCAGCGCGCCTATGCCGACGGCTATGCGGGGCCGTACAAGATCAAGCTCCAGTCGGAGGAAGGACGCCTCGGCATCCATATCCACCGCGAAGACGACACGCATCTCGAGACTTTGGTGCTCGCGCTCGGGCGCTTCCGCCGCCCGATCCGCGATTACTTCGCGATCTGCGACAGTTATTACCAGGCGATCCGGCAATCCTCCCCCGCCCAGATCGAGACAGTCGACATGGCGCGCCGGGGCGTCCACAACGAAGCTGCCGAGCTGCTGAAAGAGCGTCTCGACGGCAAGATCGAGGTCGATTTCGACACTGCGCGACGGCTGTTCACGCTGATCTGCGTCCTCCACATCCGCAACTAGAAGACCCATGGCTCACGCACTTTTGAAATTCGCGGCCGCGCTCGCCGCGACCGGCTTCGTCGGTATCTGCGGCTGGACCGCGGCGACCGGCTGGCACCCCGACGTCAAGAAATACCCGTTGCAGGGCATCGACCTTGCCGAGAACCCCGGCTCGGTCGAATGGGGCACGGTGCGCGCGAGCGGTGCCGACTTCGCCTACATCGTCGCGACGTCGGGTACCGACCGCCGCGATCCGACGTTCGAGGCGAACTGGGCCGCGCTGCCCGACGCGGGCCTGCGACGCGGTGCGGTTCATGTCTATTCGTTGTGCCAACGCGCGGACGAGCAGGCGAACGCGTTCAACACCTTCGTGCCGCGGACGTCGGACGCGTTGCCGACCGCGGTCGACATCGCGTTCCACGACGACTGCACGGCACGGCCGGATCGCGCGACGCTGATCGCCGATATCGCGCAGTTCGTGACAATGGTCGAAACGCATACTCGCCAGCCGGTCATGCTACGGATCAGCAAGGCGGTGGACTCGCAATACACGCTGTCGGACGCCGTGCCGCGGCCGCTATGGGCGGTAGAGAATATCTTCAAGCCCGACTACACCGCGCGACCGTGGCGAATGTGGCGGGCAAGCGATTTCCGCCGCATCGACGGAATCGAGGGACCGGTGAACTGGGACGTGGTGGCATCATGAACGAACAAGCAACGCAACTCGTCGCCGCGGCACGTGACGCCTCGCGCAATGCGCACGCGCCCTATTCGCGGTTCGCGGTGGGGGCTGCGGTGCTGCTCGACGACGGGACGGTGATCACCGGCGCAAACTTCGAGAACGCCAGCTACGGCTTGTCGCTGTGCGCGGAGACGGTCGCGATCGCTACCGCCAGCGCCGCAGGCCGGCTCCGCGATATCGTCGCGATCGGCGTGATCGGGGGCGCGATGGATGCCGAGGGCCGTGCCACTGGCTCCTCCCCCGTCAGCCCCTGTGGGCGCTGCCGTCAGGTCATCAACGAGGCCGCGCAGATGGGCGGCCGCGACCTGCCGGTGTACTGCGGCGCGGCGGAAGGCGACGCGATCCGCACCTATACCGTCTCGGAACTGCTGCCCGACGCGTTCGGGCCAGCGGATCTCGGGATCGGCTGACCGATCAGCGTCGCGTGATTGGGCCGGCCAGTGCGCAGCGGCGGATCGCGTGATGCTCGACACGACGGAGCAGTTCGTCGAGGTCCTCCCGACCGACGTCGAGCGTCTCTCCCAGGTCGATCAGCGCAAGATCGAGATCTTCAGCGGTCAGCATCGTCGCCTCGGGCTCGTGCGCGCGGTCGCTGGTCGGCACCGGCTGGTGCGGATAGCGCTGCCCGGTGATCCGATGAAACGCCATACCCAATCCGACCAACGCGACCGAGTTGACGGCGATCGGCACCAGCGCGAACCCGAACCCCGCGTCCCACACCGCCGGCCCGCCGAGCACCGCTGTCAGCGCCACCGCGCCCGCCGGCGGATGCAACGACCGCGTCAGCGACATTGCGAGGATCGCGCCGCCCACCGCGAGTCCGGCTGCAAGGACCGGGATCGGCACGAGCTTCAGGGCCGCGACACCGACCAGCGCCGAGATCACGTTGCCGCCGATCACCGACCAGGGTTGCGAGAGCGGGCTGGCGGGCACCACGAAGACCAGCACCGCCGCCGCGCCCATCGGCGCGACCAGCAGCAGCAACGATCCATGCGGGTGGATGATCGTCGCGCTGATGACGCTCGTCAGCGCTATGCCGAGGCACGCACCCAGGCATGCCAACAGCCGACTGCGTAAAGTGACACCGGCGAGTATCGGAACGAACGCGCGCATCTTGACCCCTGCGATTGATCCGCGTGCGTAGGGCCTCGCGGACGGCAAGTCATCCGCGCGACGCGACTCCGTGCGCGTTTGCGGTCGTTCGTGATGTCGCGAGCGTGCCCCCTTGCCGTGACGCCGCATCCGGGCGAAAGCGCATCCCGAAGAGGAGCTACCATGTCCGTGATGTCCGACCGCTGGATCCGCGAGCGCGCGCTCGGCGACGCGATGATCGAACCGTTCCACGAGGCGCAGCGCCGCGATGGCTGCATCTCGTACGGACTGTCGTCCTATGGCTATGACGCGCGCGTTGCCGACGAGTTCAAGATCTTCACCAACGTCGACAGCGCGATCGTCGACCCGAAGGACTTCGCGGCCAACAGCTTCGTCGACCGCAAGACCGACGTGTGCATTATCCCGCCCAACAGCTTCGCACTCGCCCGGACGGTCGAGTATTTTCGCGTGCCGCGCGACGTGCTGGTGATCTGCCTCGGCAAGTCGACCTATGCGCGGTGCGGGATCATCGTCAACGTGACCCCGCTCGAGCCCGAATGGGAGGGGCATGTGACGCTCGAATTCTCGAACACCACGCCGCTACCGGCCAAGATCTACGCCAACGAAGGCGCGTGCCAGTTCCTGTTCCTCAAGGGGAACGAGCCTTGCGAAGTCAGCTATGCCGACCGCGCGGGCAAATACATGCGCCAGCGCGGTGTGACGTTGCCGCGGCTCTAGGGCTAAGGGCAAACCGAGTGGGGCCTGCGGAGGGTTTGGGACCCGATCTACCTTCGCTCCAGGTCTGCGGATTGCCCGCTTCCGCCGCAGATTGGTTGCCCGCGGCACGCTATCGCTAGGGGATAGCGGTTGACCTGTAGCTCCCCGCACCCTCCCGGCGAAGGTCGGGGTCGAAATGGCAAGAAACGACCCTCACCTAGCGGTCGGCAAGATCGGACACGGATCGTCCCAGCTCTAGGGATGCCGTCCAATCGCGGACGATCCCCCCGCCAGGCTACACGTTCGAGCACCCTCGTGCTCGGCTGCTCCTTGCTCGCTCAATACCCTCTCAACTGCCGCCCAACTTGTTTCCCCACGAAGGCGGGGACCCAGACTGGGCTCCCGCCTTCGCGGGAGAACAGGAAGGGCGCGCACCTTTAACCAGCGTGGTCCCCGCCATCGGGGCCGCGCTGGAAACATTCGCGCTCGCGCACCAACGGCCTCCACTCACGGCCGCAAGGTCCCGCTCAGCGAGTCGCGATCTGCTGGGTTTGGCGGGCAAGCGCCCGGCTCGCGAGATCGTGCGACGACGCCACTGCGCCCGACGGCAGGTCCATCGCGACCGCCGGCCGTTCCAGCACCGCCGCATACAGCGCGCGGGCTTCCGAGTCGCGACCGGTCCGGTGATACACCGACGCCAGATTGATCATCAGCTCGGGACGCTGCGGGAAGATCTTCCGCTCGGCGACGATGCGCTGTTCCGCCGTCGAGAGGTCGCCCGCCGCGATCGCCGTATAGCCGGTACGATCCACGGTTGCGGACGATCCCGCCAGCGCCGGCGTTGCCGTGCCAAGGATTGCGAGAGCGAACAGGACTGTCTTGCGCATCATCCATCTCCACTGACCTCCGCCGATCCGAAGGTTTCATTTTTGTGACAACGGTGTGTCACTTTGAAGACGGTCATACAAGTACATCGATCAACTTCTCGTGAGGCCCCTGCGCCCGCCCGTCCGGTGGCAAACAACAAAAAAAGGGCGGTCCCGGAGGACCGCCCTTTGGACGTTCGATGCTGTACGCTGACTTAGAAGTCGTTGCGGTACTGCTCGTTGCCGATGAAACCGAGCTTCGTGATCGCGGACCGCTTGATCACCGCAAGCGTGCGATCGACCACTTCATACTTCGCCTGCGGATCAGGCTGGAAGTGAAGTTCGGGCTCCGGCGTCATGCCAGCGCTCTGATCCAGATACTGGCGCAGCGTGACTTCATCGACCGGCGCACCGTTCCACGCCACGACACCCGCCGGATCGATCGAGATCTTGTTCTTCTCGGGATTGACCGGGTTCTGCGGCTGGTTCGGGCTGTTGACCGGAAGGTCGACCTTGACCGCATGCGTCTGGATCGGGATCGTGATGATGAACATGATGAGGAGAACGAGCAGGACGTCGATCAACGGCGTCATGTTCATTTCCATCATCGGCGCGCCGTCTTCTTTGCCGCCGCTCATTGCCATTTTATACTACTCCTAAATACGTCCGAGCCACCGTCAGCGGTTGGCATCAGCGTTCCGCATCAACGTTCGGTGGTGACGCCGGGAGGCGGTTCGGAGATGAAGCCGACACGGGCGAACCCGGCCTGCTGCATCGTGTAGATCGTGGCGCCGATGCAGCGATACGGTGCGTTCACGTCGCCGCGGATATGCGCCTCGGGCAATTCGAGGCCAGCGGCATTGGCACCGCCCTGACGCGCGATCTCCGCCTTCAGCTTATCGACGCCCCGCTGCAGCAACTCTTCGTGAGTCACCGGGGAAAGACCCCAATAGACCTGGCACTGTCCGTTGGCCGACGTCACCGAGAGCGAGACGTTCTCGGGCTTGGTCATCGTCGGATCGAAGCGAACATCCGGCAGCTTCAGCTGCACCGCCTGGACCGCGACCGTGGTCGTCACCAGGAAGATGATCAGGAGCACGAGCATGACGTCGACCAGCGGCGTCGTATTGATGTCCGATATCGAACTCTCGGTGGAATCGCCACCAACACTCATCGCCATGTGCGAACTATCCTATCCATTTGATCGCCACCGGAACTGCCGGCGGCAATGAAGCGGAGCCGCTGCGGACAGCAGCCCCGCCTTTTGCGCATCTTGATTAGCGCGGTACGCCACCGGTCTGGCCGGCAGTCGTGGTCGTCGTGGCAGGCTTCGTGACCGGCTTAGCAGGACCGGCGATCGCCGGGCGAACCGCACCGTTCGACGCCAGGAAGCCGAGCACGTCGTTCGAGAAGGCCGACAGGTCCTCTGCGATCGACTTGTTGCGGCGCTGCAGCCAGTTGTACGACAGAACGGCAGGAACCGCGACGACCAGACCGAGGGCGGTCATGATCAGTGCTTCACCGACCGGCCCTGCGACCTTGTCGATCGATGCCTGACCCGATGCGCCGATCTTAACCAGTGCGCGGTAGATGCCGATAACGGTACCGAACAGACCGATGAACGGCGAAACCGAACCGACCGTTGCGAGGAAGGCGAGACCGCCACCCAGCTTCGAGTTGATCGCGGCTTCCGAACGCGCCAGCGAGCCGTGCAGCCAGTCATGCGCCTCGACCGGATCGGTCAGCTTCGAATGCTGCTCCTGAGCGGCCAGACCGTCGTCGACGATCTGCTTGTAGGCCGAGTTCTTCTCGAGCTTGGCCGAACCCTCGCGGAGGCTGTTGGACGACCAGAAAGCCTGACGGACGCGCTTGCCCTGGCCGATGATCTTCTGCTGCTCGAACAGCTTCGAGAACAGGATGTAGAACGACACGACCGACATCAGCACGAGGATGCCGAACACGGTCTGCGAAATCAGGCCGCCCTCGCGGAGTGCGGCTTGCAGGCCGTACGGGTTGGCGTCGGCTGCGGCGGGCGCTGCCGCTGCAAGAATGGTGGTGATCATGTTCGGTTAGTCCTCTGACTATAGTCTATGTCTGAAACGAAAGGTGCAGCGTAAACTGACCAGAGTATCAGGCCCAAATCATCAGGCCCGATAATCCCTGGCCCAAATCACTGAGGCGGGATCTTCCACGTCACGCGACGCGAAGAGCTCGACCGGATCGGATTGCCCGCCGTGTCCACTGCCGGCGAATACCGACCACGCCGTGTGATCGCGGCGCAAGCGGCCCGATCCAGCGCGGACGATCCGCTCGACGATGTGACGCGGCAGTTCTCGACGCGACCCTGGGTGTTGATGTCCCAGGCGATCCCGACGGTGCCTTCTTCCTCGGCACGCAGCGAACTCGGCGGATAATCGTCCGTCGAAACCCACTGCGCAGGATCACCCTTCGCACCGGCCGCCTTGCTGACCACCGGAGCGGGCGGCGCTGGCGCCACCGCCGGCGACGGCGGAGCCGGCGGAGCCGTCGGCTGGAACTTCGGGATGATGCTCGACGTCGTCAGCGCGGGCGCTGGCTGCGGCGTTACAACGACCGGCGGCGGCGTCACGACCGTAGTCGGTGGCGGCGGCAGGTTGGGCTGGTCAGGCGGCGGCGGCGGGGGCTCGTCGGGCGGAGGCGGCGGCGGTGGCGGCTCCACGTCGAACGTCGTCATCTTTTCTTGGGCCTTTTTCACGTACTGATACGCGAGGCCCGTGACGAAAGCGTAGCCCAAGGCCGCATGAATCAGCGCGACGATCACGATCGCGACGATTTTGCCTCCGGACATCTTCTGGTCAGTATAGGCCATTCAGAAACGACACTCCCTTAATCTGCCTGCTCCGTACGCACGTGTTCGCACCAAGTGCGCGACGCATACGTCTGCCGTTGGCCGGAATAACCACGGGGCAGTACCCGAGTCCTATCGCCACGTTCCGCGACACGCAAACGCTTTGTCGGACGCAACAAACGTACAACCTCGGGATGGCAGAATTATTTCTGTATCGTTCAGCTCCGATGGCGTAGCGCAAAGCGATGAAAATCTCCTTTCACGTTACGGCTTGCGTCAGCATCATCGCTTTGGCGGCGGGACCGATTTCTGCGTCCCAGACCGCCGTTTCCCCCGGTTATCCGACAAATGCGCCGTCATCCGGCCCGTCGTCCGCGGCATCGTCCTTCCAATATTCGGACCTTGCCGATCTCGTCCTGTCGGCGCCCGTGATCGCCGATGCGACCGTCCGATCGACCGCCCGGATCAAGCCGTCGGAGGCACCTGGTCTCACTTCGGGACAGGTTAGACTTTATGTCGAGGTCGATGTCGGGACGCTGATCCGGGGCGCAAACGGCCTGCCGCCCCGAATCGGCTACCTGCTCGACGTCGGCCCCGACACGCGCGGCCGCATCCCCAAATTCAAGAAGGCGCGGGTGTTGCTGTTCGCACGGCCGGTCGCCGGCTCGGTCAACCAGGTGCAGCTCGTCGCGCCGGATGCGCAGATCGACTGGACACCCGCCGCGCAGGCCACCGTCCGCCAGATCGCGGAAGCGGCCCTGGCGACCGATGCGCCGCCGGTCATCACCGGTGTCGGCAACGCCTTCCATGTGGCCGGCGCGCTGCCCGGCGAGGGCGAAACGCAGATCTTCCTGACAACGGCCGATCAACGCCCCGTGTCGCTCTCGATCCTCCGTCGCCCCGGCGAGCAGCCGCGCTGGGCGGTGGCGCTGAGCGAGATCGTCGACGAATCGGCCGCACCGCCCAAGCCCGACACATTGCTGTGGTATCGCCTGACGTGCGCACTGCCGTCGACGCTGCCGGACCACAGCACCAAGTCGCTCGAAGCCGCCGACGCAGTCGTCGCGCGCGAGGACTATGCCTTCGTGCTGAAGGCGCTCGGCCCCTGCGGTCGAACGCGCAAACTCTAGCCGAGCGCAGGCGGGCGAACGTCTATGATCTGACCGGTGGTCGATCGAGCGTGGTCGAGGAAGTCCGCGGCGGCATCGACATCGGCGTCGCGCGCGCCCTCCTCGGCGAATACCGCGTTGACCCGGCAGCCCGGTGCGCGCTCGATCGCCAGCGGTGGAATCGCAGCGCGTGCCAATGCCGTCCACAGCGCGTTCGCGGGCGGTCGCACGATGACGACGATCGACTCGGCCTCGGCACTCCGGATCAGCGAGACGATGTCGCCGTCCGATTCGAGTATCAGCCGCACCATTCGGCTCCGCGGATCAGCGGCGATGGCGGACGAGAGTCGCGCCGATCGCTTCGTCCGCCTCGGCGATCGCCAGTTTCACGATCTTCACCTGCACGCGCAGCACGCGCGCATCCTGCAGGAACAGCGTCTCGCAGATGTGATCCGCGACGCCTTCGATCAGCGTGAAATGCACACCGGGCGGCAGCGCGGTGGTCGCCGCGTTCTTCAGGTCGAGGTAATTCTTCGACGCCGACAGCGGCGTATCCGGCGCGAAGCGCTTCGGGCAGACCATGTCGACGGTCAGCGAGATCCGCAGCGGCTGCGGCAGGTGCGTCTCCTCCGAATAGATGCCGGTCAGGACCTGCACTTCGAGATCGTGGACTTCGAGTTGAAGACTGTCTTCCATCGCCGCGCCTCTAGCAGACGCACGCCGAGATGAAAGTCGGCTGTTCGACGGGGCGATGCGATGCCGATCCCCTACGCGCGTCTCACCCCCGGTTATTCTTGCGTTCAGCCTCGCCAAGGCTAAAGCGCGCTGCCCTCGCCGTTCATGCTCGGACGCCTTCGGGGCAGGAGATGCCGGTGATTACGCTCGTCCCCCTCGACACGATCAATCCGACCGCGGTCGAGATGCTGCTCGATGCCGCGTTTGGCCCGGACCGGTTCACCCGAACCGCCTACAAGATCCGGGGTCCCGGCAGGCCAATCGCCGCGCTGAGCTTCGCAGCAGTCGAGGACGGCGCGCTGGTCGGCTCGATCCAGTGCTGGCCGATCGCGCTGATCGGCGACGACCGCGAGAGCCCGCTGGTGATGGTCGGTCCGGTCGCCGTCGCCCCGACCCGGCAGGGCGACGGCATCGGCCGCGGCCTCGTCGCGCAGGTCCTCGATGCCGCCGCAGCGAACGGCCTCGGCGAGGCGCTCATGCTGATCGGCGATCCCGACTATTACGGCCGGTTCTTCGGCTTCACCGCAGACCGCACCGCCCGCTGGAACGCGCCCGGCCCTGTCGAGCGCCACCGCCTGCTCGCACGCGGCGAAGCGGTCCCGGACGGCACCGGAATGCTGGGTCCGCGCATGCCAGTCACCGCATCCGCATAAGCCGCCGCTTTACCTAGCCCCCCCGCCCGCCTAGTCCGCCGCCATGCCCATGGACCCCATCCCCGATATCGCCTCGCTCAGCCTCGCGGAAATCGCGCGGTTGGTCGAGGAAGCCAAGCTCCCGCCCGTCGAGAAATGGAACCCGACGCATTGCGGCGACAGCGAGATGCGGATCGCGCGCGACGGGACTTGGTATCATCAGGGCTCGCCGATCGGCCGCCCGGCGATGGTCCGGCTGTTCTCGACGATCCTGCGGCGCGAACCCGACGGCAGCCACGTCCTCGTCACGCCGGTCGAGAAGCTCGATATCGAGGTCGAGGACGCCGCCTTCATCGCGGTCGAGATGAAGGCGGAGGGCAGCGGTCGCGACTCGAAGCTCGCCTTCCGGCTCAACACCGGCGACCTCGTCACCGCAGGCCCGGAGCATCCGCTGCGCTTCGTCGAGGATACCGACGGCCCTCGCCCCTACCTCGCGGTGCGTGGCGGGATGGAGGCGCTGGTCGTCCGCTCGGTCTATTACGAACTCGCCGAGCGCGCGATCGCCGACGATGCGACCCCCGCCGGGCTGTGGAGCGACGGCGCGTTCTTCCCGCTGGAGCCCGCTGCATGAATCTGACGGAACGGCTGACCGCGGCGCTGGCGAAGGGCGCCGGGTCGCACATGATCCTGCTCACCGGCGACCAGCATGACGGCGACCTCACCGCGGCCGATACGCTGCTCCCCGCCGCGGTGCTGATCGCGGTGACCGACCGCGCCGATCCGGGCGTGATCCTGACGCAGCGCACCGACACGATGAGCCGCCACCCCGGCCAGATCGCGTTCCCCGGCGGTCGGATCGATCCCGGCGAGGACGTCGTGACCGCGGCCCTGCGCGAATCCGAGGAGGAGATCGCCCTCCCCCGCGACAAGGTCCGCGTGATCGGCGAGGCCGACAGCTACCGCACCGTCACCGGGTTCCAGGTGACGCCGGTGATCGGGATCATCCCGCCCGACCTGATCTTCACGCCGAGCGAAGCGGAAGTCGCCAGCGTCTTCGAAGTCCCGCTCGCGTTCCTGCTTGATCAAGCCAACCATGTCGAGGCGACGCTCGAATGGCACGGCCACGATCGGCATTATTACGAGATCATGTGGAACGAGCGCCGCATCTGGGGCGCGACCGCGGCGATGATCGTCAACCTCGCCCGCCGCCTGAGGTGGTCTTGATACTCCCGGCTGCGCCGTGGCGCGAGCGGGACGGCCTCGCAGCACTGACCAGGGTTCTCGGCGCGGCGGAGGGCGAGTCGCGCTTCGTCGGTGGCGCGGTGCGCGATACCCTGCTCGGGATCGACGTCGCCGATGTTGATATCGCCACCCGCCTGCCCCCGCAGGAGGTGATCGAGCGACTTCAGGATGCGCGGATCAAGGCGGTCCCGACCGGGCTCGCACACGGCACGATCACCGCGGTCACCGCCGCAGGGCCGGTCGAAGTGACGACACTGCGCCGCGACGTCTCGACCGACGGTCGCCACGCGATCATCGCCTATACCGACGACTGGCGCGAGGATGCGGCGCGCCGCGACTTCACGATGAACGCGCTCTACGCGGATCCCGCGACCGGCGAAATCTTCGATTATTTCGGCGGCCTGGACGATCTCGCGGCACGGCGCGTGCGCTTCATTGGCGACCCGTTGCAGCGGATTGCCGAGGATCATCTGCGCATCCTCCGCTTCTTCCGCTTCCACGCGCGGTTCGGCACCGCGATCGACGAAGCCGGGCTCGACGCCTGCACCGCACGTGCCAACGACCTGATGGCGCTTTCCCGCGAACGCGTCGCGAGCGAAGTTCTGAAGCTGCTGGTCGCGGCCAACGCCGTGCCCGTCGTCGCGCTGATGGTCGAGCGCGGCATCTTTCGTGCGGTGTTGCCGGAGATCGATGCGGCCGGTGCCGAGCGCCTTGCCCTCCTCGCCGACCGCGAAACGACGGCGGGCATCGCCCCGGACCCGATCCGCCGGCTCGCGATGACGATCGCCCCCGCTGCGGCCGAAGCCGTCGGCGCGCGTCTGAAGCTCTCTAACACCGACCGCAAGCGCCTGATCGCCGCCACCGCCGGCCCCGGCGAGGAAGGCCCGCAGGCACTCGCCTACCGCGTTGGCACGACCGTCGCGATCGACCGCCTGCTGGTTGCCGGCGAAGACGTCTCGGCCATCAAGGACTGGACGCCGCCCGCGTTCCCGTTCTCCGGCGGGGCGCTCGTGGAACGCGGCCTGCGCAGGGGGCCGGAGGTCGCCGCGATGCTTCGTCAGGTCGAGACGCGCTGGATCGCCGAGGGCTTTCCCGATGCAGCGAGGGTCGCGGTCATCGCCGACGAGATGGTCGCAGCAGCGGTACTTTAGTCGCCGCTTCCCCCGCCCCGGCTCCAGCCTTCACTTCGGTGAGGCTGAGGCGACGGCCATGCGTTCGCCTGGCCTAGCCTACCTCGGCAGGAACGATCATCGCATACGCCGCATCCGCTTCGAGCGGCCGCGCGTAGAAATATCCTTGCCCATAGGTGCACCCGAGCGCGGTCAGCGTCTGCGCTAGGTCGAACGTCTCGACGCCTTCGGCGGTCGTCTTCATGCCCAGCGCCTGCGCGAGGCTCAGGATCGCGCGGACGATCGAGACCTTGTCGCGGTCCGCGAGCATGCCGGTGACGAAGCTGCGGTCGATCTTGAGCACGTCGATCGGCAGCTTCTGGAGGTAGGCGAGGTTCGAATAGCCGGTTCCAAAATCGTCCATCGCGAGCGTCGTGCCGAGCGCCTTCAGCGCGTGCATCGTCTTGGCGATACGATCCGGATCGGTGACGATCGCACTCTCGGTCAATTCGAGCGTGAACCGGTCGCCCGCGAGCCCGGTCGATGCGAGCGCGGCCTCCACCACCGGTGCGATCGCGTCGCGCTGGAGCTGGATCGCCGACAGGTTCACCGCCAGCCGGACGCCGCAATCGCCGCCAAACCGCGCATCCCAGGCTGCCAGCGTTCGGGCCGCCTCGTCGATCGCCCAGCGCCCCAGCGGCACGATCAGCCCGGATTCCTCGGCCACCGGGATGAAGGTGGTCGGGCAATGCCGCTGACCGCTCGCATCGGTCCACCGCGCCAGCGCCTCGAACGAGACGATCCGGCCGCTGGAAAGATCGCAGATCGGCTGATACGCAAGCCGCAGCTCGCGATTCTCGATCGCCCGGCGCAGCGCGGTTTCCATGCTGAACTGCGCGCGCGCGATCGCGAAATCCTGCGGCAGATAACTCTCGGCGAGGCCGCTGGCCTTGGCGCGCTTCACCGCGAACTGGGCGTGGCGGATCAGCTCGGCGACATCGCTCGCGTCGTCCCCACCATAGGCGATACCCACCGAACACTCGACGCTGATCTCATAGTCGGTCAGCCGGAACGGCGTGGTCAGCGTCCGCTGGATCCGTTCGGCGAGCGCGTGGGCCTCCTCGCGATCGTCGTCGATGGTCATCAGTATCCCGAACTGATCGCCGCCGATCCGTGCCAGCATGTCGCGTCCGCGCAACGCACCCTTGATCCGCCGCGCCACGGTGATCAGCAGTTCGTCGCCCGCCAGCGATCCCAGGCACGAGTTCAGCCGACCGAACCGATCGATATCGACCGCGAGCACCGCGCTGATGCTACGGTCGGGCACGGTCTCGATCAGTTCCTCGAATCCCTCGCGATTCGGCAACCCCGTCAGGCTGTCGGTCGTCATTTCGCGTCGGAGGCTGCGCTCGGTCTGGATCTGCGACGTCTGGTCGATGAAGCTCACGGTGCACCGGTCGTGCATCCAGGCGAACGTCCGCGCCATCGTCACGCGGTAATAGCGGCAATCGACCGCATCGCCCAGCGTCCAGTCGGTATCGATCCGCAGCTGCTGGCTCTCGAGAAACGCCCGAATTCGCGGCCCGAGGTCGACGATCATCGGCGATCGCTCCGCAACCACGCCGAGTCCCGCGAGACGGTAGGCCCGGTTCATCGCAAAGAGCTCGAACGCCCCGTCGATGAGATGGATATGCACGGCCGGAATCGGAATGAGTTCCAGCGCGCGCGAAACCAGATCGGTCGCGGTCGTCAGGTGCGTCGTCGCATCCGGGGCTGTCGATGCCATACCGATTGCATACACGTCCTTCGTTAAGACGAACTGAAGGAACCGCATCGGTTCATTTCGTCATATCGCGTTAAGTCGTTGGTTTACGGTACGCTAGCCAAAGCGATTATCGCGCGGGAACCCGGTCGGTGGCATTCTTCCGGCCGCGCCGCGCGCCGCCCGCCAGGGTCCAAGGTCCGATTCGGTTCTGGTCCGACCGGTTCCGCCGCCCATCGCCCAGCTCAGTCCATCGGCGAACGTGAACGTGATCGCATCCGCCAGCCCTCCGTCGCGATACCGCTGCAACTGAAGCCCCTGTCCGCGCGTCATCTCGACGAGTTCGGCGAGCGGGAACACCAGCATCTTCCGGTTGTCGCCGATCGCCGCAACGTAATCGTCGTTGGGCCCGATCGGCCGAACGATCTTCAACTGCGCACCCGGCCGCGGCGTCATCACCGTCTTGCCTTTGCGGGTTTCGGCAATCACTTCGGCGCTGCTCACGGAGAACCCACGTCCATCGGTGGCAACGACAAGGAGCTTGGGATGCTTGCTCGCGGGCAGCAGCGCGACGATCCCGACGCTGCCGTCGAGATCGATCATCGCGCGCACCGGCTCGCCGAACCCGCGCCCGCCCGGCAGCTTGTCCGCCGCCAACGTGTAGAACCGCCCGTTCTCCGCCGCGAGCAACAGCTTGTCGGTGGTCTGCGCATGGAATGCATAGGCCGGGCCGTCACCCTCCTTGAACTTCAGCGCCTCCGGGCTCGCCAGATCGTTGTGCCCCTTCATAGCGCGGATCCAGCCGCGCTGCGACAGGATCACGGTAATTGGCTCGCGCTCGATCATCGCCTCGAGCGGGATGTCGCGGGTCGGCGCGTGCTCCTCGATCGTCGTGCGCCGCTTGCCGAGCGGAGTCTCCAACCCATAACGATCGCGGATCTTCGCCATGTCGCGCTTCATCCGCGCGCGCTGCTTCTTCGGATCGGCGAGCAACGCGGCGAGCGTCGCCTGCTCCTTGTCAAGCTTGTCGCGCTCGGTCTTGATCTCGAACTCTTCCAGCCGCCGCAAGCTACGCAGCCGCATGTTGAGGATTGCTTCGGCCTGACGATCGGTCAGCGCGAACTCGGCGATCATCACCTTTTTGGGCTCATCCTCGGTCCGGATGATCTCGATCACGCGGTCGAGATTGAGATATGCGATCAGATACCCGTCGAGCAGTTCGACCCGGTCGGCGATCTTCGCCAGCCGGTGTTCGGTACGCCTGCGCAGCACGACGAACTGGTGATCGACCCACGCCGCCAGCGCCTCGCGCAAGCTCATCACGCGCGGCGTGCGATCCTTGTCGAGGACGTTGAGGTTGAGGCTGATCCGCGTCTCGAGGTCGGTCAGCCGGAACAGCCCGTCCATCAGGATCTGCGGATCGACCGTGCGGCTGCGCGGTTCGAGCACGATGCGGATCTCGGTATCCGATTCGTCGCGCACGTCGGCGAGGATCGGCAGCCGCTTGGCGTTGATCAGATCGGCGATCTGCTCGATCAGCTTGCCCTTCTGCACGCCATACGGGATCTCGGTGACGATCAGCTGCCAGCCGCCGCCCTTCTCACGTTCGGTCTCCCAGCGCGCACGGACGCGAAAGCCACCCCGCCCGGTCGCGTAGGATTCGCGGATGACCGCGGGCGGATCGACGACCAGCCCGCCGGTCGGGAAATCGGGGCCCTTCACATGCTCCAGGATCGCCGCATCGTCCGCTTCGGGCGTATCGATCAGCACGATCGCCGCCTCAAGCAGTTCGGCCGCATTGTGCGGCGGGATGCTCGTCGCCATGCCGACCGCGATCCCGCTAGCGCCGTTCGCCAACAGGTTGGGGAACAGTCCGGGGAACAACTCGGGTTCGTGATCCTCGCCGTTGTACGTCGGGCGATACGCGACCGCGTCCTCGTCGAGCCCGTCCATCAGGTCGATCGCGACCTGGGTCAGTCGCGCCTCGGTGTAGCGGTAGGCAGCCGCGTTATCGCCGTCGATATTGCCGAAATTGCCCTGCCCGTCGACCAGCGGATAGCGCATCGCGAACGACTGCGCCAAGCGGACCATCGCGTCGTAGACCGACTGGTCGCCGTGCGGATGATACTTACCGATGACGTCGCCGACGACACGTGCGCACTTCTTGTACCCCTGCGCGGGATCGAGCTTCAGCAGCCGCATCGCCCAGAGCAGGCGCCGATGCACCGGCTTCATCCCGTCGCGCACGTCGGGCAGCGACCGCGCGGTGATCGTCGACAACGCATAGACGAGGTACCGCTCGGACAGCGCGCTGTCGAAGGGGGCGTCGACGATGGAGTCGAACGGATCTTTGAAATCGGTGGCCATTGCGCGCATCGATAGCAGCCGCGAACGAAACGATCAAAGCATGAACGCAACGAACCTTGCGGCATGCCGCGACGCGACGAC
Source organism: Sphingomonas sp. PP-CE-1G-424 (assembly GCF_004341085.1). Lineage (GTDB taxonomy): Bacteria > Pseudomonadota > Alphaproteobacteria > Sphingomonadales > Sphingomonadaceae > Sphingomonas. The sequence goes on along the minus strand of NZ_SLXW01000002.1, from coordinate 1,034,626 downwards.
ATGCCCGCATGACGCGGTCGATCGAGGCCGCTACACCAACCCGATGATCCGCCTTGCCTTTCTCGCGCTCGCCGCGATGTCCACGCCCGTAATGGCGCAAACGCCCGTCCCCCCGCCGCCCAAGTTGCTGACCTGGCCCGACCTGACGAAGCGGCCGAAGCCGATGCCCGACGCGACCGTCGCCTATGGCACCGACCAGATGCAGAAGGTCGACGTCTGGCTCCCCAAGGGCAACACCAAGGGGCCGTTCCCGGTGGTCTTGATGGTGCATGGCGGGTGCTGGACGACGAGCATCGCCGATCGCAGCCTGATGAACTGGATCGCCGACGACCTGCGGAACACCGGCGTCGCGGTCTGGAACATCGACTATCGCGGTGTCGACCGCGCTGGCGGCGGCTATCCGGGGACGTTCGCGGACGCTGCGAAGGCTGCGGACCAACTCAAGGTCAGCGCCAAGAGGTTCAACCTGGATACGCGCCGCGTGCTCGCGATCGGCCACTCGGCCGGTGGTCACCTCGCGCTCTGGCTCGCCGCCCGCCCCAAGATCCCTGCGTCGAGCCCGCTCCATACCGCGCAGCCGCTCCGTATCCGCCACGTCATCAGCCTCGGCGGTCTGCCCGATCTCGAAGCCACCGCGACCAACGCCGACAATGGCTGCGGCACCGAAGTCGTCGCGAAACTGGTCGGCACGCCCACGCCGCAGCATCCGGACGTCTACGCCGACACCTCGGTCCCGCGCCTCCTGTCGCTCGGAGTGAAGCAGGACCTGATCAACGGCCGCGAAGACCGGATCATCCCCTTCGTCATGGCGACCGACTATATCGCCAAGGCCAACGCTGCCGGCGACACCGCCACGCTCCACACCATCCCCGCGACCGGCCATGTCGAACTGATTGCGCCGGAAACGCCTGCCTGGGCCGAGGCCAAACGCCTGATCCTGACCAATTTCGGAACGACCCAGTGACTCTCGAAGACGCCCGCGCGCTCGACGCGACCGATCCGCTCGCCGCCTACCGCGAGAAGTTCGCGCTCCCCGAGGGCGTGATCTACCTCGACGGCAACTCGCTCGGTGCGCTGCCCAAGGCCACGCCCGCAGCGCTGGCCGACATCGCCACCCGCCAATGGGGCGACCGCCTCATCCGAAGCTGGAACGAGGGCTGGATCGACGCCCCACAGCGGATCGGCGCGAAGATCGCTCCCCTGATCGGCGCGGGCGAGGACGAGGTCATTATCGGCGACACCACCTCGACACATCTCTTCAAGGCCTTGGTCGCCGGTCTTCGCAGCAACCCCGACCGCCACACCATCATCAGCGAGGCCGGCAACTTCCCGACCGACCTGCACATTGCGGAAGGTGCCGTCTCCTGCGTCCCCGGCGCGCGGTTGAAGGTCGTCGCTCGCGAAGACCTCGCCACAGCGCTCGACGACGATACCGCGGTGCTGCTGCTCACCCACGTCCACTACAAGACAAGCGACCGCTTCGACATGGCCGCCTGGACTGCCCGCGCGCACGATGCCGGCGCGCTCATGCTCTGGGACCTGAGCCACAGCGTCGGCGCAGTCCCGATCGACCTCAACGCCGCGAACGCCGACCTAGCCGTCGGGTGCACCTATAAATACCTCAATGGCGGCCCCGGCGCGCCCGCGTTCCTCTACGTCACCAAGCGCTGGCAAGGCGCCCTCGCCAGCCCGCTCTCGGGCTGGATGGGCCACGCCGCCCCCTTCGCATTCGAGGACGCCTACCGCCCCGCCCCCGGCATGAAACGCTGGCTTGCCGGCACGCCTGCGATGCTCTCGACTGCGGCACTGGAAACCGCACTCGACCTCTGGGCCGACATCGACCAACACGCAGTCGCAACGAAGAGCGCGCAGCTGTTCGACATCCTCGCCGCAGCCGGCGACGCACTAGGCCTCGACTGCGTCAGCCCCCGAGACCCCGCCAAACGCGGCAGCCACATCAGCTTCCGCCACCCGCAGGCCTATGAACTCACGCAAGCGCTCGTCGCCCGCGGCGTCATCGGCGACTTCCGGGACCCCGACATCCTGCGCCTTGGGCTCACACCCTTGTACCTCAGCCATGAAGACGTCTGGCGCGCGGGCGAGATATTGCGGGATACGGTGGAGACCGAAAGCTGGCGCGATCCGGCATATTCGCAACGGCTCGTCGTGACCTGAGCACGCTTGACGGCATATCCCAGTTAATTGATAGTGTTTGGATAGATCACGGGAGACTGTCCATGAAGTGGGTTGTTAGTAGCGCTATCGCGTTGTCCCTGGCCGGGTGCAGCAAGGCTCCCGAAAGTAGCGCCGGAGAACCCGATATTGCCGGTAATTCGGTTGCCGGGGTGGCCTTCGACTACAGCTATAACCTGACGCTTCCCTCGTCGCGGATCTCGGATCTTCAGGAAGAGCATGCGCGTGCGTGCGAACGGCTTGGTGCAACACGCTGCCGGATAACGGGATTGCGCTACACGGTCGGCCAGCAAGGCGACGTCAGCGCGAACCTGTCGGTCAAGATCGCCGCCCCCCTGGCGCGTGCCTTTGGCCGGGCCGGGGTGAAGCAGGCGCAGAGTGTCGGCGCGACGCTGACGGGGGCCGATATCAGCGGAACCGATGTCGCCACTGCCGCCACAGCGACCGCAACCGAACGGACCGATGTCGCGGCCGAACGCGCCCGGATCGACCGCGAACTGGCCCGCGTCGATCTATCCCCACGCGAACGTACCGAACTCCGCCAGCAACAGGCCGTCGCGCAGGGCCAAGCCACGGCCGCCGCCGCGACGGCATCCGAACAGCGCGAAAGTCTCGCCAATACGCCGATGTCGTTCGACTACACGACCGGCCGCGGGACTGGCTTGGTCGACCGTCTGCAAGACGCTGGCGACACCGCGCTCGGCTCGATCGGATTGACCGTCACGGCGCTGCTATGGGTATTGGCGGCACTCGGCCCGCCGCTGCTGGTGATCTTGCTGGTCTTCCTGGTCTGGCGACGCTGGATCCAGCGTTGGTGGACCGAGTTGATGGCCCGCATCGATCGTCGAACCGGCCGACCGCTCGCGACTGCCCACGACACGTCGTCCCCGGCATTGCGATGACGTCGGGCAGTATTCCGAGGGCAGTCATGCGCCGCGATTGCACCCCCCGTACCCTTCGCCTATAGGCGCGGCCTATTCCGGCCTCGGCTTCGCGGTACATATCGCGTAGGCTGGGGCCGCTCGATTTTCATCGCTCGATTTCCAGGGGACCGCGCATGGCTCGCCGCCGCCAGATCTACGAAGGCAAGGCCAAGATCCTCTACGAGGGTCCCGAGCCAGGCACGCTGATCCAGTATTTTAAGGACGACGCGACCGCGTTCAATGCCCAGAAAAAGGGCACGATCAACGGCAAGGGCGTGCTCAACAACCGGATTTCCGAGCACATCTTCACGCTGCTCGATCATATCGGCGTGCCGACGCACTTCATCCGCCGCCTCAACATGCGCGAGCAGCTGATCCGCCAGGTCGAGATCGTCCCGATCGAAGTCGTCGTGCGCAACGTCGCCGCAGGTTCGATCTCGACGCGCCTCGGGATCGAGGAGGGCACCAAGCTGCCCCGCACGATCATCGAATATTACTACAAGGACGATGCGCTCGGCGATCCGATGATCTCCGACGAACACATCGCCGCGTTCGGCTGGGCGAGCCAGGAGGAGATGCACGACATCGCCGACCTCGCGATCCGCGTGAACGATTTCCTGTGCGGGCTGTTCGCCGGCGTCGGCATCCGCCTGGTCGACTTCAAGCTCGAATTCGGCCGCATTTTCGACAACGACTTCGGTCGGATCATCCTCGCCGACGAGATCAGCCCCGATGGCTGCCGCCTGTGGGACATGGAAACCAACGAGAAGATGGACAAGGATCGCTTCCGTCGCGATCTCGGTGGCGAAGTCGAAGCATATCAAGAGGTTGCACGCCGTCTCGGCCTGCTGCCCGAGGGGGCCGACAACGCCGTCCTCGACCTCGAAAAGCATCGCAAGAACCGGGGCAAGTAAATGAAACTCAAGGTTTTCGTGACATTGAAGCCCGGCGTGCTCGATCCGCAGGGCCGGGCGATCCACCACGCACTCGGCAGCCTCGGCTTCGACGGCGTGCAGGACGTACGCCAGGGCAAGTTGATCGAACTGGAAGTCGCCGACGATACCGACGACGCCACCATCGACGGCATGTGCCGCAAGCTGCTCGCCAACACGGTGATCGAGAATTACCGGGTCGAGCGCGCATGAAGACCGCCGTCATCGTCTTTCCGGGCTCCAACTGCGACCGCGACATTGCCGTCGCGCTGGAGGCGGTGACCGGCGTCAAGCCGCTCATGGTCTGGCACGGTGACGCGGACTTGCCGGCGGATGTCGGCTTGGTCGCGGTGCCCGGTGGGTTCTCGTACGGCGACTACCTGCGCTCGGGTGCGATCGCGGCACGGTCGCCGATCATGCGTGCGGTCGTCGAGCAGGCGGGCAAGGGTCTGCCCGTGCTCGGCATCTGCAACGGCTTCCAGGTGTTGACCGAAGCGGGTCTCCTCCCCGGCGCTTTGATGCGCAACGAGGGGCTGAATTTCGTCTGCCGCGACGTCGCGCTGACGGTTGAGACGGCGAATTCGACCTTCACGTCGGGCTATACGGCCGGTGAGCGCGTCTCGTTCCCGGTCGCGCATCATGACGGCAATTACTTCGCCGATACCGAGACACTCGACCGCCTCGAAGGTGAAGGCCGCGTAGCGTTCCGTTATGCCGAGAGCGTCAACGGTTCCGCGCGGAATATCGCCGGGTTGCTCAACGACAAGGGCAACGTGCTTGGCATGATGCCACACCCGGAGCGTCGTATTGAAGCGGCGCATGGCGGCACCGACGGACGGCGCTTGTTCGAGGGTCTGCTCGAAGCGGTCAGCGCCTAACCACTCCGTCACCACCCCCATCCATTCGCCCTGAGCGAAGTCGAAGAGCCTGAGACTCAGGTGCTTTGACTTCGCTCAGCACGAACGGATGGATGGATGGAGGAACGGAAGCGTCGTATCGACGCAGCTCACGGCGGCACGGATGGCCGTCGTTTGTTCGAGGGCCTGCTCGACGCGGTCAGCGCCTAACCCTACGTCATCCTGGGCTCGACCCAGGATCCAGAGCCACGAACGCATCCGCCTTTGGCTCTGGATCCCAGCTTTCGCTGGGATGACGAACGACGCTCAAACGCGCGTGCGGAACGGCGAGAAGTCCGTCCCGCGGTCGTACACATCGACACCCTCGCGGCGCTTGAGCCACCCCACGGCCACATACGTCAGCGGCGTCAGCAGCACCTCCCACGACACCTTCAGCAAAAACTGGCTGACCATCACCATCAGCATCGCCTCCACGGGCCAGTCAGGTGCGCCGTAGAACGCGAGCGGGTAGAAGATCAGGCTGTCGAACGCCTGCCCCACGATCGTACTCCCGATCGTCCGCGTCCACAGCATCCGCCCCTGCGTCCAAATCTTCATCCGCGCGAGCACGAAGCTGTTGGCGAACTCGCCGACCCAGAACGCGCAGATCGACGCGAACACGATCCGCGGCACCTGTCCGAACACCGATTCGTATGCCGCCTGCCCCGTCCACCCTTTGTCAGGCGGCAGCGCGACAACGACCGCCGACATGAACACCATGAACAGCATCGCGCCGAACCCCGCCCAGATGCAGCGCCGCGCCCGCGCGTACCCGTACACCTCGGTCAGCACGTCGCCGATCACATAGCTGACCGGAAAGAACAGGATTCCCGCGCCGAATGGCCATGCGCCGATGAACGGCAGGTCGATCACCGCGCGCTTGCCCGCCCCGATGACGTTCGACAGCAGCAGGATCGTGACGAACGCGGCCATCACGAAATCATAATAGCGGAACTGCCCGCCCGACACGTCGCTCGCGGCGACTCCGATGGCGTCCGACGCCGCGCCCCTGCCCTGATCGATATCCATGCGGCGCGTTATGATGACGGTTCCAAGCGCGCGCAATCCACGCTAATCGGTCTTCAGCGCGCGCCCGTAGCTCAGTTGGATAGAGCAAGGAGCTTCTACCTCCTCGGTCGGGGGTTCGACTCCCTCCGGGCGCGCCATCCCCTCACGGAGAATGGCAGTTTTCAGCCGTTTTTGGCTGTGTCGGTGTCTAACCTTTCTGCCCGGTTAGACATTTCCCAGCGCGCGAGGACGCCAATTGCGTCGTCTGCCATGCTTCGCTGGTTCGCCGCCTCGGTGTAGCGCGCGACCTCTTCGTCCTTCCGATGGCCCGACACGGCCTTCATTGTCTGGTTGCCCTGGTTGAGCTCGGCCATGCGCCGCATGATTGCCTTGCGCAGTCCGTGCGCCGTGCATTGCGGGAGGCCGGCGGCGTCGCACTTATCGCGGAACCAGTTGCCGAAGCCCGCGCGCGAGAACGGGCGCCCCTGTTCGTTGATAAGGAAGCACAGGTGATTTTTGGCGGCGGGCATTGCGACGATCGCCTCGAGCAGCTGAGGTGCGACGGCGATCCATAGGACCTTCCCTGTCTTTTCCTGCACGACCTTGATGCGGCCGTCCACGATGTGCTGGCGGCCCATGCGAATCGCGTCGCTGCGGCGCTGGCCGGTCCATAGCAGGAGCTCAAGTGCTAGACGGGCATTGGTTCCTAGCTGGTGGCGTGCGCGGTACTGATCAATCTCGTCTTCGGTCCACGTATGATAGCCGGCGGATCGCTGCTCGACCGATAGCTTCACCTGATCCGCCAGCAGAACGGGGTTACTTGGGATCATGCGCAGCTTCACGGCGAAATTGAATAGGCGCACCAGTTCCTTGCGCAGCTTGCCAGCCGCCACGGGCCCGCCGATCGGGCGCAGCCCGCGCGGGGTCTGCACCATCTTGCGCTGCATCTTCGCCGTCACGATCGCATCGATATGCTCGAACCCGACACGCGCGACCGGCAGCTTGCCGTACTCCTCGCCGAACCGGCCGACGATGCTGCGGACCTTGCCCTGGGTTACGGTCGTTGGCCCCAGCCGCGTCGGCGTGGCGAAGTAGCGCGCGACTAGATCCGCGATCGTCCCCGGTGTGGCACGGTCGACCGCGACCGCGACCGTCTCGCTCGCATCCATGAACGCCCGGTATTCGGTCCGGAAATCCTCGGTCCCGACCGCCGCTTTGAAGTAGCCGCCGGCGAAGCCCTTGCGCCGGAACCGCAGACGCTCCTTGCCGTGCCGATCCTTGAAGCTGCTAACGTACTCGGGGAGGAACCGGCGACGTTTCATATCGGGGTCGCCTCTCCACGATCGTTGATAATCCTGCTCGGCTGACCGCCCATCGTCTCCGAGACTGGCAAGCCGCGATATAATTTTATCGTTTTCGACGTCAGCTGGACTTTGCCCACCTGATCGAACAGCGCATTGAAGTCGTGCGTGGTCAGGTAAATGCGAACGGCGTTGCCATCCTCAAGTCGTAATGCTTCGACTGCTAAATCTAAGCGGTCGGTCATTCGGTCAGACTTTGCCAATGACGATATCCCAAGGGTTCGGATCGGCGGGAGGAGCGACCGATTCGCTGAGGATGACGATCTTTCCGTTAGGATCAATCTCAATGCGACCGACCATCATCCCGGCCTTCGTTGCGCCGCGCACCGCGCGGGTCACGTCGGCTTCCTTGAAGCGTGCTGCGGCGCTCATGCTGCTGCCCTTTCCTGCTCGACGTAACCCATGCCGCGCAGCTGCTGGTTCACCATCGTTATGAAGCGTCGGCTCTCGTACCGCGGGCGCTGCTGCCACCAGAGGATCGCCTCGATCGCGGCCGCGTAGCTCTCCCACCGAAGGTACGGCAGTATCCGCAGCGATCGGGTGTCATGTGAATCATGGATCGCCCAGAGTTCGCCCAGTGACAGGCCGCCAATCGCCGCGCCGTATTCGTGCATCATAGCCGTGCGCGCATGATCGCGCCGCTTCTCGGCACCGGCTAGCACGGCTTGCAGGTCGGCGACCTTCTCGGCGTCGGTGGTGCGATCGAGCGGCGGTAGCTCCATGCGCGCGTACGCCTTCCAGTCGACGGCGATGGCAGCCGAGATGCGCAAGCGCATATCGGCATCTTCGATCGACAGCTTGCCTGCGTCGACCAGCGCGAGGTCGCCTTCCGCTCGGTTTCTGCGGACGTCCTCGGCGACCTCCGCCATCTCTGCGTAGGCGTAGATGAAGCGGGGCCGCGTCATGATCCGAATGCTTCACCGTGGACCGTGTGCTCGCCCTGTGCGATTAGATTATTGGTCGCCATCAAAGGACTGGCGATTTCTTGCGCAACGAGGGTGAGAGCATGTCGTCTTGGAGTGACCACAATTCGTCGACTTTGGAAAACGACCTTGCTGAAGTGCTCGATGACTTTGATCCGGCAAGCCCGGAGGCCGGTATCGCCCGCCAGTTGATTCACGATTCGAATGCTTCTGCTTTGAGCGTAGCTCAGGCTGCCCTGTACCTGCGCGTCATCGTGCCGGCGGTACGCAGGTTGTACGATCGTAGGGACCGCCAGCATCGTGCTGAGATGCTCGCCAGGGAGGAAAAGAACGGCTGAACGGTTCATGCGAACTTGCTGACAGCGAAGCCGAGCCAGAACGGTCCGACCATGAACGCGATCCCGCGGGTTTCGCCAGTGATCAGCTCAGCCCCAAGCGCGAAGAACGTTGGCGCGAATCCGAGCACGATGCCGCCAGCGTGGTTCCGGGTCGCGCGGAAGAACGTGCGCACCGACCACTTGACCTGTGCGTCCATGGTTACGGTGACATGCCGAGGCGATTTGCCACCAGCGTTGCGGGCAGCCTCGCGGACGATCGCGGCCAGCCATACTTGGCCATCCTCGTGCATCTCGTCCCATTCGCAGGCGGCGTAGGTGTGAATGACCGGAGGGCTGTCAACGACCTGTCGAGCAGTCTCCATCTCTGCGATCGTTGGGTGGATGAAAGGCGAGATCGTCGACCCTACGGCCGTCTTGATACGAGTGTCGGACATTATGCCTCTCCCTGGTAAGCGGTAGCGGCAGCGCGCCAGACGGACGCGCGTGCGGGCGGCATGTCGACGAGGCGATCATCAGGGCACGCGGTAGCGATTGCGTGCGTGCCGGCGTGCGCGAACGGCTTTAGCGCCGCGTGCGTTTTCTCCAGCTGGTCGACCGTTGCGAGCAGCGTGAGGCGTTCGGTCGCCTGATACGGCAGCGTTGCAAGCAACGTCCGCGCGTCGGCGATCAGCTGGGGGATGTCCTGAGCCATTACAGCTTCCCCGCGAATGCGGCGATCAGGACGCCGAAGACGATCCAGCCGATGATAACTATGGCGGTGCACGCGGTGGCGAACTGGAACCGGCGATCGTCCGCGGTCTGATCGGGATGCGCACGGAGCGGGATATCTTCGCGCCTGGTGGCGTCGATCGCGCGCAAGCGCCGCACCCGGTCCGACAGATCTGTCGGCGCGGGCTTCTCGGCCAGCAAAATCGTGCCGAAATTGTCGAACGAACGGCAGCCTACATTGTCGCGCAATGTGCGTGGAATGCCAGCGAACGCTGAGGTCGGGTTATCGCGAACCTCGAGAAAGTGATCGAATGAGCATGGTTGACCGGCGGATCGGAACCGGGTTTCGCTGAGGGACAAGCCAGCCTCCATCGCCGCGGAATGCGGCTAACGGGGCCATATGTGCATAATCTGCACACCTGCGTCAATGCACAATGTGCATTTAATGCACTACATCAGCATCTCACGGCGGGTAAGGATGCGATCAATCCGCAACACGGATGACATAGGAATGCGGAAATCCATCTTAGGCTCGTACTGTCGCAGCTCAAGAAAGCTAGCACTTCTCCGAACCAGTTCTTTAATCAGCACGGCTCGTGCTACTGCACCATCGTCGTCATCGTTCGACATTCGTAAGTAAACCACGACATTGTCGCCGACCGCCAATGGCATGTCGCGGCATGCAGCTACCATTTCTCCATCCGGCAGTGCTGGATGCATTGATGATCCTTGAACGTGAAGCCCATACGCGCCTTGCTTTCCCTTCAGTATCGAAGGCCGTTTCACATATTCCAGAACCTCTCCCGTGTTCAGATCAGTCTGCTCTATTGCTTCGCCGTCTATTTCCCTAGCGGCCCCCAGCCCCGTCCCCCAGACAGGTAAATTACCCGCAGGGTTTTCAAGAGATGCGCCCTCGAATGCTACCGCGCGGGCGTTGGACGGTGGAACAACATCTATTGGAGCGCCGGCGCGAAGCAGAATTTCAGCCGCGTCGACGCCGAGAACGCGGGCGAATGGATCCGCATAATCGAGATCGAAGCGGACTTCCCCTTTAAGGATCCTTGAAACAATCGACCGATCGCGGCCGATCGCGTCTGCAAGCTCCTTGTTGCCAACGCCTGCCGTCTTTTTCTGAACGTCGAACCAGCTCTTATCCATGTGCACCTTGTGCACACCCGCGCACAGATTGTCGTGCGCATATGCTGCACTATTTAATGTTGACGAATGTGCATTAAATGCACATTGTGCATGCATGACCACGCCTTTAGCCGACTATATGCAGCGCGAAGGGATTAGCGATGCTGATCTCGCTACGCTGATCGAGCGCGATCGCTCCTTCGTCAACAAACTTCGCCGCGGCGTCGTTCGTCCCACGTTGGACCTCGCGGCCGCAATCGAGACCCACACGCGCGGTGGTGTTCCGATGCAGGCTTGGGCGCGCCGAACGACGGAAGAGGAGGTGGCATGAAGCTCATCGGCGTCTGTGGCGAGCACGAAGGGGGCGCGGAAGCGGTCGTTGTTCCGGTCGTGCTGCGGTCTGTTGTCCATGCCCACCCTACTACTGAGGAAGGATCACGCCATCATGGCTGACGTTCGCCATCTCGCGCAGGATGTCGCCGAACGGCAGATGAGCATGTTCGTCATGTTCGTCGGTCAGACGCGCGCGGTAAACTACCCGGCGCTCGCCGAAGCGACCAAGATTCCACTCTCGACGCTTCGCACCTATGCAGCGGGCGCTGCCATGCCAATCCATGCGCTGCTCGCGCTCTCACAGCACCTGCCTGCGGCGGCGATCGACATGCTCACGGAGCCGGCCGGTAAACGTTTGATCGATACCGAGCGCAGCGACACCAACTGGGATGCCCTTGCCGCGAAGACTTCCGGGCTGACTTTTGAGATCTGCGATGCTCGGAGCGACGGGCACATCGATCATGTCGAAGAGGCGCGTCTCCGCGCCACGGCCCGCGCACTCGCGGCCGAGCTCACCAGCGCAGCAGAGGGAAAGTGATGAAGACGAAGCGGCTACTTCGCCTGGGCGTGCGTGTGCCGAACGAAGGTGCGCGGCGCCTGGCGCATTACATTATGCATCAGCCGGTCGGTACGCTGGACAAGCTGATGCGTCGCGCCGGACTGGGTCAGGTCGCGATGGACCGGATGATGTCGGAGGGTGTGACCCCCGCCGATGCCATCGGCTATCAGATCTATGCCTTTACGGGTTGCATGGTCTCTGCCAGCGACTGGGACAGCAAGCCCGAAGGTGGTTGGTTCGATGCGGTCGCTGTGCTCGAGCCGACGCGGAGGGCTGCATGACGGCCGTCCGCAAGCCTGCCGAGCCGCCTTTCGCGATAAGCGTCGAAGAGTTCGACGCTTGGGTCGCGCAGGCCGAACCACGCGATGCGCTGATCTATGCGCGTGGTGCCGACATCCCACGAGCAGCGCCCGCATGGAAGCACGCGATGCACCTTGTCGAAGAGGGTATGATCACCCTCACCTATCGGCGTGCCGGTGGTGGGATCACGGAATATCTGGCCATTCGCTTGACCACCGCCGACGCGCCTAGCGTGCAGGCCGCACCAGTTGCCGATGTCGACGAGACGAACCCGACGCAACTCGTATTGCGCGAGATCCGTCGAGCCGCGAGCTTCAAGCTGCCCTGTCCGACCAACGCGGTGATTGCGCAGCGCTGCGGCCTGAGCGATGCGGCAGCTGCCAGCTACCGCATTCGCCAGCTGGTCGCCGCCAAGACAATCACTATCGAGTCGCAGGGGCCGGGCGAGCCACGGGTCGCGACGATCGTCGGTACTGACAAGACCACGGCGAAGGCGGGCTGATGGGCCAGAAGCTTTCCGAGCGTCCCGCCGGCGCGTGCCTCTATCGCGAGATCCGCGGCTATTGCGTGTCGGTCGATTGCACGATCGAAGATTTCTCGCGTGCCAGCGGCATCGCCAACACGACGATCTCGTCAATTCGCGGCGCTCTGTATCCTTCACCCCGGACGGTCGCTCGGGTTCGGGATTTCATCGTTGCGAACCCCGGCGGTATATCGGCGCGCACCCTCCCTGCGCGTGGCCCGAAGACGACGGCAAGGGACGGTGCCCGCGCTCTCGCGGTCGCGCGGGAAGCGAGTGTTGCTCCAGCCCGTCCAGACCCCGCCGCTGTCGCAGCAGCAGCACGCGAGTCTGCGTTCAGTCGAAGCGCTCGCCCGATCGCGGAGAAAGCGCCGGCCTATATCCGCTCGCTTCGCCGCGATCTGACGCCTGCCGAGCAGATCTCGACGATGTGCGTCGCAACGCCGGGCGATACGGTCGAGGTCGTCAAGCGCCGTTGGCCGGATGTCTGGATCCGCGTTGTCGATGCGGCCCGCGACGTCGGGCAAGCACCTGGAGCGATGCTGATCGCACTGATTGAGCGCGGCCTCGGCGAGCCGGGATGACGTCCCGACAGGCGCCGCCGTCTTGCGGCGGTCCACATTACGTCTCGTCTCCGGGTGAAAGTTAAGCCGTGTCCGTTCACAACCTGCCGTCCGCCATGTGCTCGGCGGCGCTGCAATTCGCACGTCGTGGGTGGGCCGTGTTTCCCTGCCGCGAACGCGATTTCACGACCGAGCCGAACAGCGCAGGCAAATCCCGCACTTTTAAGGCGAAGGCTCCGTACACCGGGCAAGGCCTGAAGGATGCGACCACCGACGAGGCACGAATCATCGCGTGGTGGCGTGATCATCCCGATGCGCTGATCGGCCTCCCGACCGGCGTGAACGGTTGCTTCGTGCTCGACTTTGATCCCCGCGAGGATACGGCGACCGGCGAGATCTGGACGCTCGAAACGCTCAAGGCGGATCTGGAGGAGCAGATGGGCTGCGCGTTGCCGCGTTCGGTGACGGCCGTCACGCAATCCGACGGCGTGCACGTCTACTTCCGTCAGCCTGCCGGCGAACCGATCCGCAACCGCGGCAACCTCCCGGCGCACGTCGACGTGCGCGGCCTGGGTGGATACGTCATTGCTCCGCCCAGCATCATGACGGAAACCGGGGCTCGCTATCGCTGGCTCGATCGCGGCGACTGGCGTGATGACGCGGCGATCGCCGACGCGCCGGCCGCGCTGATCGATATCCTGCGCGGTCCGAAGGCCAAAAAAGCCACGCCAGTCGTCACAGCTGCGGATGCCACCGATCGTAGCGCACCGTCGCCTGCCAAGCGCGAGGCCGACGTCGACGAGGACATTCGCCGGTACGGGATGCGGGCGCTCGACGGCGAGTGCCGCGAGATCCGCCAGGCGGCATCGGGCAAGCGCAACGACCAGTTGAACGTCAGCGCTCTGAAGATCGCGAGCCTCGTGGCTGCGGGCGCGCTCGACGAGCGGTTCGCGCGGTCGACGATCGAAGCGGCCGCGCGGGACAATGCCGGCGACGATGACGAAGCGCAGCTGCTCGCCACGGTCAACAGCGGCTGGACCGCCGGGATGAACAGTCCTCGTGATCTCGCAGAGATCACGGCCGCATCACGTTCCCGGCGGGAGAGACCTCCGCGCGCCGCCTCCCGCCCTTCGCCCCCCGCCCCCGGTTTTACTGATGATGGCCAGCCAAGCTCCCACGAGGGAGGGCAGCGCTTCGATATCGGAAGAAAGGGGCCGGGGGGCGACGACGCTGACGCGCTGATGCGGGCGTGCGCGTTCCTGCCACATACCGACCTCGGCAACCTCGAGCGCTTCCTGAAGCGGCACGGTCGGGATTTCCTGTTCGTGGAGCAATGGGGCTGGCTCGCATGGGATGGTCGACGCTGGAACCGGGACATGGCGATCTCGCTGCTCGGCCGCGCGGTGCAGGACACGATGCGGACGATCCAGGAGGAGGCTGACCTTATTCGCGTATCGGGCATCAAAGAGGACCCGATGCCGCTTTGGGACGCCGAACAGGTGCGCGCGCACGAGGTGCAGCAGCGCAGCCGGTTCGATCGCATCGTGTCGAACAAGCGCGGTGTGATCACGCTGTTCTCCGACACGATCGCCAAATGGGGGCGGACGTCGGAAGGTGCAGGTCATATCGCCTGTATCGCGAAAATGGCGGAGGCGCGGCTGTCATCGCGTCCCGACGATTTCGACGCGGATCCGCTGTTGCTCAATATAGAAAACGGGACGTTGCAGTTTCGGCGTCCTGGCGAAGGTCACGGTGCTGGCGTGCGCCTCTGCCCGTCGAACCGCGATCACCGGATCACCAAGATTGCCAACGTATCGTTCGACGCGGATGCCCGGTCACCGCTGTACGACGCGTTCCTCGAACAGGTGCAGCCCGATCCCGAAATGCGGACGTTCCTCGACTGCTGGGCTGGGTACAACGCGTTGGGCCTCGCCGACGCTCAGAAAATGGCGCTGTTCTATGGACAGGGATCGAACGGCAAGGGTGTCTGGATCAACACGCATGCCGGCATCCTTGGCGACTATGCGTGGGCCGCGGGAATCGAGACGTTCATCGACCAAGGCAAATATCGCAAGGGCAGCGACGCGTCGCCGGATCTGGCGGCGCTTGCCGGCCGACGCATGGTCTATGCAAACGAACCCGAGGATGGCTCGAAGTTCTCCGATGGTCTGATCAAGGCCATGACGAGCGACGAGCCGATCGGCGGTGTGCGGGAATTGATGAAGCCGCCGTTCCAGTTGCTCGTCACGTTCACCAACACCGTGTCGGCGAACAACATGCCGAAGATCGGGACCGATCACGGAATTCAGCGGCGTGTGCAGGTCATCCCGTGGGCCGTGATCATCCCCGACGCTCAGCAGGATATTCAGCTGAAGGCGAAGCTCCAGGCGGAGCGGAGCGGCATCCTGAACCGAATGATACGTGGCGCCATCGCTTACCTCGGAAGCGGCCTGCCTACGCCTGAAGCCGTCCGGGCGGCAACGCGCGAGTATCAGGAAGAGAACGACATCCTCGGACAGTTCCTGACGCTCTGCATCGAGCGTGCACAGGGTCAGACGATGGGCGCCACGCCGCTGCATCAGCTGTTCGCCGCG
This sequence comes from Sphingomonas sp. PP-CE-1G-424, assembly GCF_004341085.1. Taxonomy (GTDB): domain Bacteria; phylum Pseudomonadota; class Alphaproteobacteria; order Sphingomonadales; family Sphingomonadaceae; genus Sphingomonas. The sequence goes on along the minus strand of NZ_SLXW01000002.1, from coordinate 1,019,338 downwards.
TGGCAGACATGGGCGCAGCTGCTCGCCGGCACTGGCAAGCCGTGGTCGGCCAAGTACCTGAACGCGCAGATGCAGCGGAAGGGCTTCAAGATCCGCAAGTCCAGTTCGATGGTCTGGGACGACATCGCCGGTCGCTATGATCCGCATGACTTCGTCGATGGCGACGGCAAGGCGGTGACGCGCGACCTGCCGCCTCCGCGCAACGCGTCGTCCCCGGCCCCCTCACCCGATGATGGAAGCGACTTTGACGGGCCGCTGTAATCCTCCCTCGCTCCCACGCATGGGAGGATTGGCAACACTCGGGAAGCGCGGTTTTCTGCGGTTCCGGGAGGGTGCGGGAGCTTGGGAGCCAAATCCCGACCCGTCCACCTAGTGTGCGCACAGGCGCGCGTGCGGGATTACCCGTGATTTCACTCCCACCTTCCCGGAGCAAAGTTATATGACTGATAATACTACATTCTATCCTCCCAATAAGCCTCCCATTCATGGGAGTGACAACGGTGCTGTTACCTTCGACCTCGTCGAAGAGCGTCTGGTCGAGGCTTGGGGCTTCCTGCGTCGCATGCCGGACCGCGAGGCTGGCTGGCTGATGGATGTCCGGGCGTCATCGATCTACGAGCGCGGGCAGCTGTCGCGGCAGGAACTGTGGGAGATGTATCAGCTCGACAGCGACGACTACGACCGCGACGCCTTGCCGCGTATGCCGGGCCTGCGATCAGTGGAGGTCGACCGGATGGAACAGGCGCTCGGCTGGATGGGCTGGGTCGATGCGCGTGACCGCAAGCTGGTCGGTATCATCCTCGGCCAGCTAGAGCGCGGTTCGTCGCGGCCTGCTTGGTCATCGGCAGCGAAGGCGCTGGGCTCGACGGTCGAGCCTGACACCCTACGCAAGCGCTACTCGCGCGCCGTCACGCGAATAGCGATGAAGCTCGATAAGGTCGGGAATGGCTGTTTTGCGCGCCTAGAGCATGTGAAGCCCTAGAATGCATTTAGGGGCGAAATAAACAATTCCGCGTCTAGGGGTCTGTGCGTCTATTCACCAATACGTTCGGCGAGACGTGCAAGCGGATCAATGAATGTCCCCTCCCCCTGTTACCCCCTTCGACGGGCGGCGTGGCTTCGGTCACGCCGCCCGTCGCCGTTTAGGCATATGCGAATGGGCCGACTGAAGAGCCTACCCCCTCGCCTATCCGCGCCTGCATCTCGGATGACCTATCTGCCCGGTGATCGTCAGGCGTTCGATCGGAACCGTGATCAGCAGGGCTGGCGCAAGTGGTACAAGACGGCACGGTGGCAGAAGCTGCGCATGTCCGTGCTCGTCCGAGATCTATTCACGTGCCAGATGTCAGGATGCGGCAGGATCGAAGGCGACACGTCGCAGTTGGTCGCCGACCACCGTCGTCCGCATCGCGGTGACGAACTGCTGTTCTGGGACGAGCGCAACCTTCAGTGCCTCTGCAAGCCCTGTCACGACGGGGCGAAGCAGAGGGCTGAACGGCGTAGCGATATTTAGAATGAAGATATGCGGGCGCTACGATCTGGCTTCGAATACTTCTCAAGCGCTTCGGGTGGAAAGTCGCCTTCTAGCTTCTTCTGACCATCGAACCAAGTGGTCCAGACTGTAGGCGTTCCGTAGTTTTCCCCAACGTTAGTAACCGTCATGACCGGTCCGCTCGACTTCAGTTTAACGGTGTCACCTTTAACAAATTCGCTCACTCATTCTCTCCCGAGGTTAACATGCCGCGTCGTGCAGCGTTCGAAGCCGGCCGACTTCGCCTTGTCTCAAAGGCGACTCATGAGCCGGTCATCCTGGGTGATTTTGTGCGGCTGGCCAGCGGAAGTCCATTGGGGCTGATCACCGATTGTGAAGATGGGACGGCAACGGTTTCGTGGCTGACTGGTGAAGGTCTTCGGTCCTGCCTGCCTTCGATCTGCCTCCGCCCAGCCTGACCGGGGGGGGGCGAAACCTTACAAGGGTGTCGGCCTCTAGACCGCTAACGTTCTCACGCGGAGATTTTATTTCGTCATGGCTGAAATTTCGGGGGTCGATCTCTTCGGTGACCCGATCCAGCCGGACCGGGAGACCCGTGGAAGGCCGGAGCATTCGTGGTCGCTCGCGAACTCCAACAAGGTTCTGATCGCGTTCGCACGCGGCCTGACGGTTAAAGAGGCGGCAGTGGCGATCGGGGTTTCGGTCCCGACGCTGCGCAAACATTATTTTGCCGAGGTCGGGAAGCGGCAGGCGGCGCGGGTCCGCATGGAGATCGCGCAGCTTGCCCGCCTCAACGACGCGGCATCGGGCGGCAACGTCGCTGCCGAGAAGGAATTGTTCAAGCGGATGGACAAGGCGGCGCTTGCCGAACTGGCCGAACGCGTGGCGGATCGCGGCAACGCGAAGCCGTCAGCGCAACCTAAGCTTGGCAAAAAGGCGTCGGCTAAGGCCGCGGCAGGGCAAGTCACGGGCAAATTCGCTCCGCCGCCCCAGCCGAAGCTGCTCAATTGACCCCGGTATGGTCGACCGCCTGCCCTGATTGGGAAGAGCGGATCGTCCAGCGCCGATCGCTGATACCGTTTGATCCGCTGTTTCCCGACGAGGCCGCTGCCGCCCTGGCGGTGTTCAAGTCGCTCCACATCGTCGACCTTCCCGGCGCGCCGACGTTCGGCGAGGCGTGCGACCAGTGGGTGTTCGACTTCGTGTCGGCCATCTTCGGTGCGTACGACCATCAATCGGCGCGCCGGCTGATCCGCAAGTTCCTCTTGCTCATAAGCAAAAAGAACTCAAAATCGACGATCGCGGCCGGGATCATGGTGACGGCGCTGATCCGCAACTGGCGGTTCAACGCCGAACTGCTGATCCTCGCGCCGACGATCGAGGTCGCGGGCAACAGCTTCGATCCCGCTGCCGGCATGGTCCGCCATGATCCGGAACTCGACGCGCTGCTCGACGTCATCGATCACCAGCGACTGATCAAGCATAGGACCACCGGCGCCGAGTTGAAGGTCGTGGCGGCGAACAAGGACGTCGTCAGCGGCACCAAGGCGGCGTTCGTGCTGGTCGACGAGCTCTGGCTGTTCGGCAAGCGTGCGAACGCCAAGGCGATGCTGCGCGAGGCGACGGGCGGACTGTCGTCGGCTCGCGAAGGCTTCGTCGTCTACCTGACGACGCATAGCGACGAAGAGCCTCGGGGCGTCTTCAAGGACGAACTCGACCATTTTCGCGGCGTCCGCGATGGCACGATCAACGATCCGGCCAGCCTGGGCGTCCTGTACGAATTCCCCCCGGCGATGCTGGAACGGGATGACTTCCTCAAACCGGCGAACTTCTACGTCACGAACCCGAACATGGGCCGGTCGGTTCATGAGGATTGGATCGAGAACGAGCTTGCGCAGGAGCAGCGTGGCGCGGGCGAAGGGTTGCAGATCTTCCTAGCGAAGCATCTCAACGTGGAGATCGGCACCCGGCTTAGCCGGGACCGCTGGACAGGCGCCGAGTTCTGGGATGGTGCTATCGATCGCACGCTGACCGTCGCCGAACTCATACGTCGCTGCGAAGTGATCGTAGCCGGTGTCGATGGCGGTGGCCTGGACGATCTGCTCGGGCTTTGTCTGATCGGGCGCGAGAAAGGCTCCAAGCGCTGGCTCGTGTGGTGTCACGCTTGGGCGTGGTCGATTGTTTGGGATCGTCGCAAGGACATCGCGACGAAGCTCGATGAATTGGCCGCCGAGGGTTCGCTGACCAAGTGCAAGATGATCGGGCACAACGGCGGTCCATCTATCGAGGACGATGACGAAGCCGAGGAACTGACTGAGGATATCCGCGGTGTCGTGGATATCCTCGTGCAGGTCCGTGACGCAGGTCTCTTCCCAGAGAAAGAGGCGATCGGCCTCGATCCTGTTGGCGTCACCGCGATCGTCGACGAGTTGGCGACCAAGGATTTCACGGACGGGCAATTCTCAGCGATCGGACAAGGCTTCAAGCTGTCCAGCGCCGTGAAGGGGTCCGCCCGCAAGCTCGCGGCGCGCACCATGCGGCATGACGGCTCTGAGCTCATGAAGTGGTGCGTCGGCAACGCCAAGATGGAGCCCCGCGGCACCAGCGCGGTCGCCATCGTCAAAGCTTCCGCCAGTGCAAAAATCGATCCGCTCGCCGCGATGTTCAACGCGGTGATGCTGATGACTAGAAACCCAGAGGCCGCAGGCGGCTTCGTCTACGAAGAAAGGGGCATGTTGATACTATGATACCCCTCTTGGACGAGCATGCCTCCGGGCTTGTGGGCTCTGATCCTGCCCCAAGCTACATGGCTATGGGCTCAGCAACCGGGCGCCCTGCCCCGTCCAACGTGACGGACGGCCGCTTCTTCGGTGACGACACGTGGACGTCGCTGGTCGCGGCTATGCCGATGGAGGCAAACACCGCCGAGACGGCCGCACGCGTTGCTGCCGTGTTTTTCTGCGTGTCGATCATCGCCGAAGCGGTCGGAAGCCTCGCCCTGGAGTTCAAGGACGACGATGGCATCCGCGACGACTTCCCGCTGGCGAACGTCCTAGCCTACGAACCGAACCATCTCCAGACCGGTGCCGAGTTCTGGGCGGCAATGGCCTTCACCTGCGTCCTGCGCGGCGAGGCCTTCGCCGAACCAACCGTCGGCGTTGACGGGCTGGAGATCTGGCCGCTGTCGCCGCTGCGCACGACGGCGAACTGGGGCGAGCGCAGCATGTCGGTCGACTATGCGTCCGAGACCGGCATGCGCCGGCTGCTGCCGCAGGAACTGTTCTGGTTCACCGGACTAGCGGACGGTGGTTTGCGGCCGCTCGTGCCGTGGAAGCAGGCCAAGGGCGCGATCGATTTCCAGCTTGCGCTGGAAGTCGGCTCGCGTGCGTTCTTCCGTAACGACCGCCGCCCCTCGGGTATCGTCACAACCGAGCAAAAGCTTACCGACGAGTCCGCCGGACGATTGGCAACGGGCGTCGCAGCCTGGAAAAAGGGCGGCACGCCCGTATTCGAGCAGGGTGTCAAGTATACGGCGGTCGGCAGCAACAATACCGACGCGCAGCTGCACGAGCTGTTCGCGCAACGCACGCTTGAGATGGGTCGGTACTGGCGCATCCCGCGATCGATGATCGGCGATGAGGGCGGGAACGCCGGCAACAACGAGCAGGACACGCGATCGTTCGTGAACTGGGCGCTTCGCCCGCTCACTCGCCGTATGGAGCAGGCGATCACGGTGAGGATGATCCCGCCGGAACTTCGGCTTCAAAAGGTTCGGGCCAAGTTCAACCTCGACAGCATGCTGCGCGGCGACTCCGCGACGCAGTGGAAAAACGCGGTGCTGGCACGAACCGCCGGCATCCTCAGCGTCAACACGATCGGCACGCAGTGGTTCGGCCAGCCCAAGATCAAAGAGGCCTGGGCAGACGATCCGCGCGCCGCACTCAACAGCAACCGGGCGGCCGATACCGCAACGGGCGGCGAGACCTCGCCGCAAGACAAGGTGGAATAGACGATGGATCATCTCATGGCGTCGTCGGCCCTTTGGGCGATGCACCCGACCTTTCTCGCTGCGGCGCTCAAGCAGAGCGGCGTCGAGGCCCTGCTGCCTGACGCGCTGCGAGCGTTCGCCGGATCGCTCAGCGGGCAGCAGGCTGCGAAGCCCGCCGACCCGATCCGCGAGGGCTCGACGTTCATCATGCCGGTCACCGGCATGCTCGCGCCGCGTGGTCTCGGCGGGTCGACCTATTACGACACGATCGCCGACCGCGTGCGCGAGGCTGCCGCAGACAGCAAGATCGGCGCGATCGTCCTCGCGTTCCGATCGCCGGGCGGTTACGTCTGGGGCTGCTCGGAAGCTGGCGACGCGATTTTCGAAGCACGCGATGCCAAGCCCGTCATCGCCGTTGCCGATCCGTATTGCTTCTCCGCTGCCTACTGGCTCGCAACACAGTGCAGCGCGTTCCACTGCACGCCTTCAGGCGAGGTCGGCTCTGTCGGCGTGCGGTCGGGCCACACCGACATGTCCGGGTTCGAAGACAAGATCGGCATGAAGACCACGCTGATCGGCTCGCATCCCGACAAGATCGCAGGCCATAGCCATGCGCCGCTCGACGATGACCACCGCGCAGATCTTGAGGCGGCGGTCGAAGAGTCGAACGTTGCCTTCGCTGCGGCCATCGCACGCGGCCGCGGCATGAAGCCAAGCGACGTCGCTGCAGTCCACGGCACCGGCAAGACGTTCTCGGCGCCGCGCGCGCTGGCGAACGGCGCGATCGACGGGATCAGCACGCTTCGCGATGTCGTCGCCAAATACAACACCGGCCGCGCCCGGCTGTCGCTCATGCGACGGCAGGCAGCGGCCATGGATCTCGCGCGAGCGATTTGAAGATCCCCTTTTGGGGTTGAGCGGGGCGGCGCCAATCGGCGTCGCCTGTCGTGGGCGTGCGCGCCCGACACAGGGCCTGCGGGCCAGAGGATGACAGATATGCGGAAGTTCATGCTTCTGGCGGCCGGTTCCACGGTCGCCTCCCTTGGTGCCATGACGGCTACGGAACGCCGTCACGGCCGCTATATGCGAGATCCGAACGGGCATCCGACGGGCGGTGGTGCGGTTAACATCGCGGTCCTGCGGACCGAGGCGCAGCGCATCTCGGCCGGCATCCAAACCCGTCTGGCCACCGCCGAAGGCGAGAACCGCGATCTTAACGCTGAAGAGCAGACCGCACACGACGCGGAGATGACTCAGCTGGTCGGGCTGACGAAGCGCATCGAGCGTGCCCAGACCGCGATTAGCGCGGCCTCAGGGATCGGCACCGGCCCTACCGGGGATAATACCCCGACTGGCAGCGGGGGTCAGCAGCAGCGCCAGTCGCGGGTAGCCGTCGTCCCCACTGAGGCGAATGGTGGCTTCGCGAACCTTGCCGAGTTCGCTCACGCCGTCCGCTGCGCCAATCCGGCAGCAGGCCAGAGCTTCCGCATGGACGATCGCCTGGCTGCGCCGGGCAACGTTCACATGGAACAGGGCGATGCGGCGGGCAGCTACCTCGTGCCTGCGGAGTTCCGTCAGCAGATCGTCAACCTCGTGTTCGACACGGGCAACGATCCGATCATGGATCTCATCGATCCCGATCCGACGGCATCGAACCGCGTCGTCGGCCTCGGCGACGAGACGACCCCATGGGGCAACTCCGGTATCACTGCGTCGTGGCGCTCGGAAGGCGACCAGATGCAGCCGAGCCGCATGTCGCTCGTCCCGCGCGAGACGAAGCTCAACGAGCTTTACGCCTTCGTCCTGGCAACCGAAGAGTTGCTTGAGGATGCGCCTCGCATCGCAACGCTGCTGACCAACCACGCAGCGGCTGCAATCCGGTGGAAGGCTGCCGACGCCTTCATGTTCGGCGACGGCATCGAAAAGCCGCTCGGCTGGATGAACTCGCCCGCTACGATCGCGGTTGCGAAGGATCAGGGCCAGACCGCGGCCACGATCAGCGCATCGAACGTCGCGCGTATGTGGGCGCGCATGATCATGCCCAGTCAGGCAAGCTGGCTCGTGAACAGCGACGTCATGCCGACGTTGATGGACATGAAGAACAGCGCCGGTTTGCCGCTGTGGTTCGGCAACTATCAGGAAAGCCCCGGCGGTGTCCTGCTCGGCCGTCCCGTCGTGTTCAACGAGCATAGCCGCTCGGTCGGGCAGTATGGCGATATCCAGTTCGTCAATCCGAACGGGTACGAGGCCTTCCGCAAGCAGAACGGCGTCAGCTTCGCGGACTCGATCCACCTCTACTTCGATTACAACATCCGCGCATTCCGCTGGGTGTTCCGCATCGGCGGTCAGCCGGTGCTGTCGAAGCCCGTGCAGCCCGCGAACGGCGGCAACAGCAAGTCGCACTTTGTGGCGCTCGCCGAGCGCGCCTGATCCTCGACACCGGACCCGCGCCCGGCGCGGGACCGGTCGGATCGTCCGGCCGGTAGCTTTGGAGACTGAAAATGCAGGGCAACCTGGACCCATCCGCCCGCGTCGCTATCGCGGGCGTCATCCCCGCGCAGCAGGCCGCGCCGGGCGTTGTCACGTCGAACTTCGTTGACATGCGTAGCTTCTACGCGCTGCTCGCCTCGCTCAACATCGGTGTCATCGGCGCGGCCGGCACGGTCGATGCGAAGATCGAGCAGGCAACCGACGCCACTGGCGCGAACGTCAAAGCCGTTACCGGCCTTGCCATCGTGCAGATCGCCAAGGCGGGCGGCGACAACCGACAGGCGGGCATCAACGTCCGGCAGGAGGATCTCGACAAGAACGGGGGCTTCCGGTTCGTCCGCGTGTCCGTGACGGTCGGCGGTGCCGCGACCTTCCTGTCCGCCTCGCTGACTGGCTTTGACGCGCGCTACGGCGCCGGCAACGCCAACCAGCTCGGCACCACCGCAACCGCGATCAGCTGAGGAGCTAGAACATGATCGAGTTCATTCAGGACTATGTGACGAAGGCGCTCCCGCCAGAGTCGTTCAAGGACGGCGACAAGGTCGAGCGTTCTACCGAAAGCGAACTGTATTTCGTCCGCCTCGGCGTCGCCGGCTACGTCCATGACGGCAATATCGTCGATCAGGACTATCAGCCGATCGAGCGCAAGACGGTTGTCATCGTGACGACGGATCGTCGCTTTACCGACGCGGCAGGCCGCGGCGGTGAAACCATCGGCCTGGAAGCGCCACAGCGCGCGACGAGCGGCCCCGGCAATGACGTCGTGTTCTCGGGTCAACCTGACAGCACGACCCTCGGCGGGGTCGAGTTCGAGCAGCTGCGCGGCGATCTCGCCTCGTCGCGTGGCGAGTTCGAAACGTATCGTACGACGAGCGAAGGCGAAATCGAGCGGCTGAAGGGTCTGATCGAGGCCGGTAACGATGCGTTCCGCGATATGAACAATTCGCACGTCGTCGATAAGGACGATCTTCGTGTGAAGATCGAGCAGATCACCGGCGAGCTTGACCAGGCGCTGTCGGATCTGAAGGAAGCGCGCAGCCAGCACGACGGGCTCGTCCTCGAATATCAGGCGACCCGCGAGCAGCTGGACACCGGCGCCGCGCGGATCGTCGAACTGGAGGGCCTGCTCGCGGCAGCGAGCAAGCCGGCCGGAGACGACGCGCCGACGGCCAAGACCCCGAAGGCCAAGTAAGGAGACGGGGCGGTGGTCACGATCAAGCCTGCCGCCCCTCTCAATGGGCCGGTTCTTCTTCCTGACGCGCTGGTCGACCAGTACGTCAAGCCGGGTGCCGATCAGTTGTTGCTGCTCGCGGCGTTTCGTCTGACGGCGCTGGGTTGGGTCGAAAGCCACACCGCCCAGTCGCTTATGCGGCGTCGATGGGTAGCGACCTTCGATGGGTTCGACGACGTCATGCGGCTGCCCCGCGATCCCGTGCGCAGCGTCGTATCGCTGGCCTATTTCGATCATGCCGACGCTCTCACCAGCGGCGATGGCCTGTGGCGTGTCGTCGGCTCGCGGCTGTTGCCCGCGGTCGGGGCGACGTGGCCGGTAACGGCCGATCGCGGCAGCGCGGTGCAGGTGACGTTTGAGGCGGGATACGACGACGTCGCTACGGAAGCCCCTGCCCTTCAGATTGCGGCTCTGCTGCTAATGAAGCACCTGTTCGACGGCGGGTCGATCGAGGACGTGCCGGCCACCGTCACGCTACTGCTCGACGCGCAGTATCGCACACCGGTGATCGGCTGATGAAGCTCGACGCACGCAAGCTCGATCGCCGCGTCGCGATCGAGCGGCCTGTCACCAAACCCGGCTTTCTCAGCGCCGGTTCGGGCACCTGGGAACCGGTCGCGACGGTATGGGCGAGCGTCGAGGATGCGCTGCCGAGCCGCGCGGAACGCCTTGCCGATGGCATCAATGTCGCATCCCGGCCCGCGCGTGTCCGGATGCGGTACCGTGATGATGTGACGCCTGCGATGCGGTTTGTCATCGGTAGCCGCGTCATGCAGATCATCGCCGGGCCTGCCGAGCTAGGCCGGCGTGATGGCCTCGAGTTCATGGTCGAGGATTACAGCGTCGCGGGGAACTCCGCCTGATGGCGAAGCGCAGGAGCAACGCCAATGCGCTTCGCAAGCTCGAAGAACTACCCGCCCTGCTCGTCGAACGGGTGCTGCCCGGCGCGGCGCGTGCAGGTGCGCGGGTCATTGCGCAGGATGCCAAAGCCCGCCTTGGCGGCAAGCGTGCGGACGGTAGCGGGGGCAGCAAGGTGCTGATCGCCGATGCGGTCAAGGTGCGCAGCCGCAAGCGTAACGGACTGATCGTGGCGCGCGTCCTGCTCGATGGGCCCGGCGCCTATGTCGGGCGCTGGATCGAATACGGGACGCGTCCCCACTTTATCAGCGTCGATCCCGCGTACCGGGCGGGCATGACAACCCGCCGGATCAACAAGCAGATCAAGGGTGGCGACGCCGCCCTGCACGGAACGCTCATGATCAACGGCAAGCCGGTCGGCACGACGGTGCATCACCCTGGCGCCACGGCTCACCCGTTCCTGCGCCCTGCCCTCGATACCAAAGAGGCCGAGGCGAAGGCCGCGGCACAGGCATACATCAAATCGCGCATCACTCGCGCCGGCATCGTCGGCAGCGACGAGGGGGACGATCAATGACCGGTGTGGAGATCGTCGGCGACGTGCTGTCGAAGTACGCCGAACTGCTCAAGCTCGTGCCGGCCGACAACATCAAGGCCGGGGTACTGCCTGACGGCATCACCCTGCCCGCGCTGCTCGTCCGCACCGTCAGCGTCGTCGATCGCCAACCGCTGAAGCGGGGCAACCTCGTGCGCTCGACGGAACGCGTATCGGTCGCAGTGCGCGCGGCCAGCTACATCGATCAGAAGGCCGTGATCCGCCTCGTCCGCGCATGCTGTGCCGGACAGACCGGCGATATCGCGGGCGCCTTCAACGTCTCGATCCTGACCGCGGGCACCGGCCCCGATGTGGGCGGCCCCGCCAACAGTTTCGAGCAGACCCAAGATTTCCGCGTCTCGTTTGACGCACCACCCTGAGGAGACCGACCATGTCGACTGCCAAGACCGAAGCCACGACCAAGAAGATGTTCGCGACGCGCGATTTCAATGATGCCGGTGCGGAGAAGTCGTTCCTCGCCGGCAAGCCCGTCGATGCCGACGACGCGACGCTGGCCAATTACGCCGCGGCCGGACTGGTCAGTGCCGAACAGCCGAAGGCCGACCAGCCCGCCGCCTAACCCCTTTCCCCCGGCGCCCGCCGGGTGAAGCACTCGCCGGCCCGCGCCGGCATAACCGACCAGGAGAATGACTATGGGTCTTCAGACCGGAGCGGGCTCGTCGATCGCGATCAGCATCGCCGCCCCCGCCACGCAGGATATCGCCGGCTACGCCGCCTTGACGTACACCGAAGCCGGCAACTGCGAAAAGATCGGCACGATCGGCGCGACGTTCGCAAAGACCGAGTTCCAGCCGCTCAAAGGCCCCAAGCAGAAGCTGAAGGGCAGCGCGGACTATGGTTCGCTCCAGCCGCAATTCGCGCTCGACGACACGGACGCGGGGCAGACGCTGTTCCGTACCGCGGCCGACGACGAGACCAACGCGCTCTACTCGACCCGCGTCACCTACCAGTCGGGCGCCAGGCGGTATTTCCAGGGCCGCGTGTTCGGCTGGCCGGAAACCGTCGACGGTGCCGATCCCGTCATGATGGCGACGCCGACCGTCGAGATCTGCACCAAGGTTGTCCGCGCTCCGGCTGCCTAACCCCCTCCCGGCGCCCGCGACGCCGGCTCTCCCCTATGTGTCGACCTGCCCCGCTATCGCGGGTTGCGGGGCGGGTCGGCGCACCATCTTCCCGCGAAGGATGATCAAATGACCAAGGTTTTCAACATTGCCGCTCTGGCTGTCGCAGCGACCGCCCCCCTTCACGTCAAGAGCCCGTCCGGCGAGCCGCTGTACGCCGATGCCGAGCGCAAGCTCCCGATCCTGATCCATCTTTACGGTCCCGGCAGCGAGATCGCCGGTGTGATCGAGTCCCGCCAGACGTCGCGCACGTACAAGCGCATGCAGGACAATGATGGCAAGGTCACCGCGGCAACGCGCGAAGAGCGCATCACCGAAACGTCGCAGGATCTGGCGTCGCTCACCGCGCGCTTCGAGAACTTCGAATATCAGCCCGACGGCGCGACAGAGCCGCTGACCGGCGAGGCGCTCTTCCGCGCTGTCTACGCCGACCAGTCGCTCGGCTTCATCACCAAGCAGGTCGTGAAGTTCTTCGGTGACTGGGGAAACTTCAGCGCCGCATCGAAGGCGGCCTGACCCTCTACGTCCGGCAACTGGCGTGGCTCAGTGCCACGCCAAAGCCACCCCCCGGCTCGAAGCGGGCAAAGATCGACGACGATCAGCCCCGCCTCAGCCGGATGGAAGATCTGAAGCGCCGTAAAATCGCGCTTCAGATGCCCCCCAAACCCGCACCTCATATCTTCGACTGGCTGATCGAGATCGGCCTGACTGAGGCTGCGGGAATGGGAGCGGTGCCGATCAGTTCGCGCGAACTAGCGGCATGGCAGAGCAATACCTGCGTACGCCTCGCGCCATGGGAGGCCCGGCTGATCCGGGAATTGTCCAAGGCCTATCTCGCCGAAGGCCGACGCGCCGAAGACGAGACCTGTCCGCCGCCCTGGGGCGCGCCGGTCACCGCGCATGATCGTGAAATCGAAGAAGCTCAGCTGCGCAGTCTGCTGGGCTAAAAACCGGAAAGGGTTGCCATGAACGACGACGACTCTGCTGGCTTCGGCGTAGATTTCACCATCAATCCGTCCGAATCGTTTGAGATGATGGCGCAGCTGCTCGCGGTCATGTCGTCGGCCGAGGGTAAGATCCTCGCCAGTGCGACCAAGGTCGAAGGTAGCACGTCGTACATGGTGAAGCTGGACGGTCCGGCCGCCAGCCTAAAGCAGTTCGCCACCACCGCGACGCGCGAGATGACCACGGTGCGGTCCGCGCTCGATGGTGCCGGTCTGTCCGTTGAGGCACTGGCGCGCGCCGCTAGCCAGACGGCGGGTATGTCGATCGTCGGCCCTGCGGAAACTGGCAAGGCGGCAGCGCTGACCAGCGCGATCAACGCGACCGAAAAGGCGATCGAGCGCCGGATCTTCGCCATCACCAAAGAGGCGGCTGCCGTCGGGCGCACCAAGGCGGAGCTTCGCGCGAAAGCCGACGCCGATCTGATCGCTACTGCTGCGACCCAAGGAAACACGGCCGCTGTGGAGGATCTGCATGCTGCTCTCCGCAATCTCGAAGCCGTTCGTCAGAGCCACGCCGAAGACAAGGGCGCGGCCGAGGACGCGGAAGCGGCTGCCGTGGCGAAGGAAGCTCAAGCTCTACGCGAGGCGGCGTTGGCGTTCGATATGTTCGAAGCGGCCGCCCGTAAGGGTGCGGCTGCCCAGCGTGAATTTGAGGCGGCGCAGGCCCAGGCCGCGCGCGACGACGAGGCTCAGCGCCTTCGCGAGGCCGCGTTCGCGTACGGCAAGTTCGAGGCAGCCGCTCGGAAGGGCGCCGCTGCGCAGCGTGAATTCGAAGCAGCGCAAGCCATGGCCGCGCGCGACGATGAGGCGCAGCGCCTTCGTTCGGCAGCGTTCGCGCATGATCAATTCGAAGCGACCGTTCGGCGCGGTGCGCAGGCGATGCGTGAAGAAGAGGCCGCTGCGGCGAGCGACGCCGCGGCGTTGGCGCGCTTGCGCGCCATGCTCGATCCTGCAGCAACCGCTCATGCACGATTGAACGCCGAACTGGCGGAAGCGCGGCGTGTCATGACCGCGGCCGGTGCGTCCGCAGAAGAGCTTGCGCGGGCCGAAAGCATGCTCGTCGATCGTGCCAATCTCTCGGCGCAAACGCACGGCGCTATGGCCGGCGCGGCGCGCAAGAACGGGACCGCGTTGCAGACGATCGCCGTCCAGCTGCCCGATATCACGCAAGGGCTTCTGACCGGTCAGAAGCCGATGCAGGTATTCATCCAGCAGGGCGCGCAGATCTTTCAGGTGGCGCAAATGGGTCAGGGTGGCCTGCGCGGGTTTGGCAAGGAAGTCGCCGGCCTCGCGCTACGCTTCGCGCCCGTGCTGATCGGCATGGCGGCGGTCGGTGCCGGTTTCGCGCTATTCAACCGGTGGGTGAACGAGGGCGTCAAGAGCGACCAGCTGACGCGCGATCTCGGCAAGATCACGGGCGGCGCCAATGCCACCAAGGCCGAGCTCTACAAGCTGAAGGACGAAACCGTCACTTGGGCGGACACGTCCAAGGCGCTGTTCAGCGTCGTCGGCAAGGACATCTCCAACTATTTCGTCGGTGACATGAAGGGCATGTCGAAAGGCGTGAAGGGCGTGCTGGACGATCTTACGTCGTACATGCGTCAAACGCTCGCCGGCATCTATGCCGGGGTAGCTGGCACCAAGGCATATCTCGGCGAAATCGAGAAGGGCGGCGTGCTCGGCATCGGCAAGATGCTGATCGGGCAAGGCGACCCAAAGCTGCTCGATAAGACCTATGGGGCCGCTTACGATGCAGCGGATAAATACCTGACGAAACTCGGTACGCGCGTGAAGTCCGCCGCGATCGACAACGCACGCGAACGTATCGCCAAGTCGATCGGCTATAACGACATCCCGAAGCCGAAGACCGACAAACACGCCGAGGCGCTCGCGCGCGATGCCGAGGCGACCGAAGCGCAGATCCGCAACCTGTATAAGCTGGCGGACGCCTACGGCGTGTCCGGCGCCGCTGCGCTGATCGCCGAGGCCCGCGTGAAGGCCGAAAGCAAGGCCATCAAGCAACAGGCTGATATCGAGGCGGCGGTGAACCGTCAGATCCGGCTCGAGATCGCGCAGCGCGTTTCGGATTCGGCGAAGGCTGCCGCCTCGATGCTCGATCAGGCACGTGTTCAGACCGAGGTCAACGCACTGGTCGCTGCGGGCAACGTGCCGGCCGAGCGCGCGGCTGAACTGGTTCAGGAGCGTATCGCCGATCTGCCTCTTCTGGCGGCGATCGAGGTTGCGCAGCAGCGTGGCCTGAAAGCCGAGGTAGATAAGGCGACCGCCGCGCTGAAGGCGCAGCAGGACGCCCGCGGTACCGCCAAGGCGGCGGAGGTCGGCGCGTTCTATGCCGGTGCCGATCAGCAGGCGGACCGCCAGCTGGCCATGCAGCGCGAGGAGCTTCGGCTGGTCGGTGCCACGGACATGGCCAGAGTGCAGGCCATGGCGAAGCTGCAAGCGGAGCAAACTCTGCAGGCCAAGGGCTACGAACTCGGTACCGCTTACGCGAACAACTATATCGGCAAGCAAGTCGACATTGCGGTCGGTGCCGAGACCAACCGGCAGGCGCAGGACGCATGGAACGCCTCACTGACCGCGACGGCCGATCTGTTCGACACGATCGACCAGACGGCACAGCGTGCGGCACAGGGCATGGCGGACGCGTTCGGTAGCGTCGGCTCCGCGATCGGCGATGCCCTCACCGTGATGACCGGCTATTACGCCGACCAGGCCAAGCTTCAGGAGTCGCACGAGGCGGCGATACGCGCGGCTGGCAAGGATCAGGTGCGGATCGACCGCGAGAACCGTCTGTTCTCGCTTCGGTCATCGTCGCAGCAGATCGCGGCGTTCGGCGACATGGCGTCTGCCGCGAAGGGTTTCTTCAAGGAAGGCAGCAGCGGTTACAAGGCCATGGCGGCTGCCGAGAAGGTCTACCGGTTCGCGCAACTCGCCATGTCCATCCAGGCGATGGTGCAGAACGCCCTGGAGACGACGACGCATGTCGCCAGCGCGGCCGCACGGGCGACGGCTGACGGGACCGCGGGCATCGCGGCTCAGTCAAAGCTCCCCTTCCCGGCAAACATCGCCGCCATGGCCGCAACCGGTGCGGCGCTGGTCGCGGCTGGCATTGCAGTCTTTGCCGGCGGTGGCGGGGCGAAATCGGCACCGGTGACGAACACCGGCACCGGTACCGTGCTCGGCGATCCGTCGGCGAAGAGCGACAGCATCAAGAACGCGATCGATGCGCTGAAGGAAGTCGACACGCTGACCAACACCTTCGCGCGCGAGATGGCGGCTTCGCTGAAGTCGATCGACAGCCAGATCGGTGGCGTCGCCAGCCTGGTCGCACGCGCTGGCAACATCGATGCGTCGACTGGCGTGAACGAGGGCTTCAAGGCGAACGCCATCGGTTCGGTGCTGAGCAAGATCCCGGTGATCGGTGGCATCCTCGGCGGGCTGTTCGGGACGAAGACCAGCGTCATCGGCACCGGCCTGTCCGGCGGTCCGCAGTCGGTCGGCAACATCCTCGGCAACGGCTTCGACGCGTCCTACTATTCGGACATCGAGAAGAAGAAGAAGCTGTTCGGCATCACGACCAGCACGAAAACCTCGACGCAATACAGCGCTGCTGATCCCGGTCTGTCGAACCAGCTCACGCTGATCCTGAAGTCCTTCAACGACGCGATTGCCGCAGCGGCCGGTCCGCTCGGCGTTGCCACCGGCGACGTGCAGGCGCGCCTCAACGGGTTCGTCGTGAACATCGGCAAGATCGATCTGAAGGGCCTCACCGGTCAGGAGATCCAGGAGAAGCTGTCCGCCGTGTTCGGCGCCGCGGCCGATGGCATGGCAGCGGCAGCATTCCCGGGCCTCGAGCAGTTCCAGAAGGTCGGCGAAGGCGTGTTCGAGACGCTGGTGCGCGTCGCGTCGACCGTTGAGGCGGTTGGCGCATCGCTCGACATGCTCGGCACCAACGCGCAGACGATGGGGATCGGCGTGAAGCTCGCGCTGGCCGATCAGTTCGAAAGCGTCTCGGCGCTGACCGATGCGGCCAGCGCGTATTTCCAGACCTATTATTCCAAGGAAGAGCAGGCGGCCGCCAAGACCGCGCAGATGTCCGGCGTGTTCGCCAGCCTCGGCGTGGCGATGCCGGCGACGCTGTCGGCGTTCCGCGCACTGGTCGAGGCGCAGGATCTGACGACGTCGGCGGGGCAATCCACCTATGCGACGCTGCTCAAACTCGCGCCGGCGTTCGCCGAGCTGCAAACGTCGATGGCCGGCGCGAAGAGCGCGGCCGACATCCTCAGCGAGCGGCAGGACCTCGAGCGCCAGCTGCTCGAGCAGCAGGGCAACACCGCGGCGCTTCGTGCGCTGGATCTCGCCAAGCTCGACGAGACCAATCGCGCGCTCCAGCTGAATATCTGGGCGCTTGCCGATCAGAAGGTTGCCCAGGACGCGGCGACCGCCGCAGCTAAGGCGGCAGCGGACGCCGAGTCCGCGATTGCCGCACAACGCGACGGGCTCAACCGGCAGCTGCTCCAGTTGCAGGGCGATACTGCGGCGATCCGCGCGCTCGATCTCGACAAGCTGGACGAGAGCAACCGCGCGCTTCAGATGAATATCTGGGCGATCACCGACCAGAATGCCGCGCTCGCCGCACAGAAAACCGCGCAGGACGAAGCGGCAGCCTCGGCGAAGGCGCTGGCGGATGCGACTGCGCAGCAGCGCGACGGGCTCAACCGGCAGTTGCTCCAGCTGCAGGGCGATACCGCGGCGATCC
The DNA here is from genome assembly GCF_004341085.1 of Sphingomonas sp. PP-CE-1G-424. GTDB lineage: Bacteria > Pseudomonadota > Alphaproteobacteria > Sphingomonadales > Sphingomonadaceae > Sphingomonas. Next base: position 1,001,761 of record NZ_SLXW01000002.1, on the reverse strand, counting down.
GCGCGCTCGATCTGGCTGGCCTCGATGCCAGCAACCGGGCGCTCCAGGAGCAGATCTACGCGCTTCAGGATGCGCAAACGGCCGCGGAGGCAGCGGCGCAGGCGGCGCAGGCCCTCGCGGACGCATGGGGCGCCGTCGGCACGAGCATCAGCGACGAGATCAAGCGGATCCGCGGCCTGGCCGACACCGGCACCGCCAACAGCTTCGCGACCTTGCAGGGGCAGTTCAACGCGGCGACCAATGCCGCGCGGGGCGGCGATATCGAGGCCGCCAAGCTGCTGCCCGGTCTGTCGCAGTCGCTGCTGACCGCCGCGGCCGACGCCGCGACAAGCCGACAGGAACTGGCTCGCGTGCAGGCCATGACCGCGGCGAGCCTCGAAGCGACCAACGAGAAGCTCGGACAGGCGCCGAGCGAGAAGATCAGCACGGCTGCGCTCCTCGCCGTGGCTGCGACGAACCAGTCCGCCAGCACGTCGGCCGCCAACAACGCCGAAATGATCAACGAGCTCGCGATGCTCCGGGAAGAGGTACGGCAGATGCGTAGCGAGAATAATACGGGCAACGCGGCGATTGCGGGCGAGGGCAAAAGGACCAACCGCATCCTCGACAACGTCACGCAGGAAAACGGTGGCAACGCGGTTACGGTGCTGGCGGCATGAAGGTGATCGCACCCCGCGCCATCACGAACGCGATGCTGTTCGCCTCGAGCCTGGCCGAGACGGACAGCACGCCGTGGAAGCCCGGCACGAGCTTCGCGAAAGGTGCCCGCGCCCGCGGGTTGATCTCGTTCGACTTCACGATCGGCACGCTCGTCGACGCGACGCTCACCCGTGCCTCGTCGGGCACCTACACCGCGTTCAATGGCCTGCTGACGACGGTCGGGGTCGACCAGCCGCGGTTCGAGTGCGTCAACGGGGTGTGCGTCGGCCTCTGGGTCGAGCCGCAGGCCACCAACTATCTGAAGTCGTCGGGTGACGTCAGCACGGGATGGAACAGCGACGGTGCCACCTCGGTCGCCGGGAGTCTCGCGCCGGACGGTACGACGTCGACCAGGGTGACCGTCTCCACCGGGTTCGGCCGCTGGCAACCGCACAACGTTGCGACCTTGGCCGGTGAGATGTGGGTCTTCTCGGTCTACCGCAAGGCGATCGGTGCCCCGGCCGATCTCGGCCTGGCTGTTCGCGGACTGACCAACGGCGCCAACAACGCCGGCACCGTCGTGACGACGCCCGCTACCTGGACCCGGCAGCAGATCGTCCGCATCATGGCGGCCGACAATTCCGGCAACTGCTCGGTTCTCGCGGTGTCGGGCGTTCCCGGCCTCGACGGCGTTCCGAACAAGACGGCCGACATCTTCGGTGCGCAGATGGAGCGCGGATCCTCCGCCAGTTCGTACATCCCGACGACGGGGGCCGCGACGACCCGCGCGGCCGACGTCCTCACGCTCAATTGGGCCGCCAAGGGCGTCGGCGACGGTGCGTACACCGCGCGCTATACCTTCGCCGACGGCACGACGCAGGATCTGCCGACCAAGGTCGAGGGTGGCAAAGCGGTGGTGCCGACCGCATCGCTCAACCGCAACGTCATCGCGCAGGTTCGGCTCATCGAGGTTCCCGATGGGACGCGGATCTACGAAAGCCTGCAAGCCGACAATCTGGCGCACTCGCTGACCGATGGCACATGGTGGCTGGATATCGCGCCCACGAACCGCTGGGCGCTGTTCGACGGGGCGATCGGATCGCTGGCGAAAGCCAATGGCCAGATAAGCCTCACCCTGCGTCCAGATATTCCGGTCGACTCCCTCGCCGTGCTCGAACTGACCGCGGCGAGTGTCCGCGTGCAGATCACTTCGAACGGTGCGAGTGTGTATGACCAGACGCAGGCGACCAACGGGATCGATCCGGCATCGCTCATCTTCCTTGGCCTGCCCAACCCCGCGAACGCATCGATCACCGTCACGATCGCAGGAGCGACGCTGTCGACGCTGGTGACGGCCGGCGCGCTCGTGATCGGCAACATGGTCGACCTCGGCCTGACCGAGGCGGGCGCATCGATCGGGATTACCGATTTCAGCAAGCGGTCGACCGATGATTTCGGCGTCACCACGGTCGTCGAGCGCGGCTGGGCCAAGCGAATGACCGCCAAGACCAAGGTCGACACGGCAGTGGTCGACGCCATCCAGCTGCGCGTCGCGAGCATCCGGGCGGTACCGGCGGTGTGGATCGGTGAGGACGGGTACAACAGCCTCATCGTCTACGGGTTCTTCAAGGAATTCTCGGTCGATCTGGCGCTCGAGACGATCAGCTACTGCTCGCTGACCGTCGAAGGCATGACGGCCGCCAGATAAATGACAGGAACGGATATGCGAGACCTCAACCTGCGGTTCGAGGGCGAGGCCGCGTGGGCGGCGCTCGGGATCAATCGCGAACCCGGTCTGCTCGAAATCGACGTCGTCGGCATGATCGCGCCCAAGCGCGGTACCGGCGAAGCCACACAGCTGGTGGGCTATCTCGTCAACGTCCGGTGTCTCGACGATCGCGATCTGAGCGCGCTCGAGCGGTTTCAGGTTTTCCCGGCGAAGCCGGTGCAGACCTGGCTTTCTGGTGGCGTGACGATCGCGCCAACCACCACCAGCGTCGCGACCGAAATGGTCGCAAGAAAGGATGACGCATGACTGCGACCGCAAATAGCAGCTTCGCGGCCCAGGCCGTCGCGAGATGACCCCGCTCGGCCATATTGTCAGCGTCGTCGCTATCTGGGCGATGATGTTGTTCGGCCTTCGCTTTGCGATAGCTGCCGCGGAATGGATGTTGCCAGTGGCGGCCTCGTTCGGGAAGCTGCTGCGATGCGGCAAGGCGGCGCGCGTTGCCAGTGCGCGGCATTTCGTACGGTCCGTGGTGCGGCTCCACATCGATTTTAAGCGTGCAATTGTGACCCCGTGGTCAGCGCCGCTCTTGTTCGTCGGATCTGCGCTGATCGGACTCGGCTATGCCTTTGGCTCGTGCGGAGACGCTGCACAGTTGGTGTCGCGCAATCCATCGGCATGGGCCGCCTTCGATGTCGCAACCGACGCCGTCGCGGCGGTTCTCTCGATCACCGGCATGTCCTTCGTTCTGGCGGCAACGGCTCAGCGCCGCACCGCCAGCTTTCTTGTTTCTGCCGCCCTGATCGGGACGGGCATCGGTATCGGGGTGGTAACGCTATGAAGGAATGGCAGGCATACGCACTCGCGGCGTTCGCGGTCTTTGCCGGTCAGATCCTAAGGGTCGGGCAGAAGATCGAGGCTGGCAAGCCGATCAGTTGGCGGGACATCTTCGTCATGTGCTCGCTGATGCCCGCATTCGAGTCGATGGCGGGCGCGGCTGCGGTCCACTTCGGGTGGCCTGCGTGGTCGATACTCGTCGCAGGCACCAGCGCCGGCTGGGTTGGCTTCGGCACCATGCGATTTGTTCTCGTGCTGGCGAAGTCGATCGCCGGGCAGTTGTCGGCCGCAAAGGTCGACTGACTAGGTAACGGCCCGCCCTAAGGTCTACCGAGGGCGGGCCGACCAGTCACTTTCCGGAGCTACCTGGTCCCGCTTTAACGCGGCATTGCCCGCTCGGTTTCATGATAACGGCCCGCCTCAAGCGCCGGGTGAGAACGAGAAGCGGGCCGGCCGGGCGAATGATGAGGCACACCCGACATCACTCCAAACTACCGACGCAATAAATCGGCTCAATCGAACAAATCTAGCCGGGCCAAAGCAGTGGTTCATTCGCGTCTGGTGACGCAGCAGCCAGCCTATCCGCAAAACTGCTGAGAAAAACGGATAGGCCGACTGCCTCGATAGCTTGCGCGTCAAGCCTCGCGACGGATCAGCGTGGGAGCAAACCGCGCCGCGGACTCACAGGAACGGCTCCGCACCCTCAAAGACTCAAAATTGGAAGGAATTACCATGACGACGGCTTCAGAGCCGGCGTGGCTTCGCCGCGCCCGGTCCCTTATTGGCACGCGCGAAGCACCCGGCGCGGCCAACAGTCCGACCATACTCGGCTGGGCGAAGAAGCTCGGCACGAAGGTGCTCGGCATGGTCTACAACGCGGACAGCGTGCCGTGGTGCGGCCTGTTCGTCGCATCGTGCGTCGCGGAGGATAGCATCCCCCCCGCCCCGATCGCCGTTCGCGCAAAGGCGTGGGCCACTTGGGGCGCTAACCTCGCTACAGAACGCCTCGCGCCGGGTGCGGTCCTGGTGTTCGAGCGCACCGGCGGCGGACACGTCGGCTTCTATGTCGGCGAGGACAAGACCCACTATCACGTCCTCGGCGGCAACCAGGGCGACCGGGTCAGCATCATGCGCCTCGAAAAGTCGCGCTGCGTCGCGCGGCGCTGGCCGGTAGGGCGAGCGGTCGTCGGCAAGCCGGTACTGATGACCGCGACCGCCGGCATCGCCGTATCGAGCAACGAAGCGTGACGTGGGCGGCAGCCGGCGCGCTGCTGCGCCGCTTCTGGTGGACGGTGCCGATGATTGGCCTGCTCGCCGCGCTTCACTTCACGCGTACGACGGTCGCCGATCGCACCGCCACACTGCGCACGGAACGCGCGGCGTGGACGGCCGAGATTGCGAAAGCCGAGCAGCTGCGCCTCGATGCCGAGAAGCGGTTCGCGAGCCAACAGGCGGCAGCGCTGACCACCTACGCCGATCGCCTCGCCGCGCGCGAGCCGATCATCCTTCGATCAACCGAAACCGTGAGGACCTATGCGCAAACTGACGCTGGCCGTGCTGCCTGCCTTCCTGCTGACCGCGTGCGCGGGATCGACGCACTCGACGCTGAGCTATTCACCGGTGATCCCGCCCGTTCCCGCGGAGGCGACCAAGCCATGTCTGCCAACGGCAGTCCGCCGGCAAGCTGACGGGGCGGCCAACAGCGCGGACGCCGAATGGTCGCTCCGCGATGCCCGCGCAGACCTCGCGCGGTGCGATGCGCGCCGCGCTCTGGCCGTCGATGGCTGGCCTCGCTGACGCAGGTGTTCTGATCCAATTTTCTGAAGGAAGTGCTATGAGTTCCATTCCCATGATTGGCGGCGTGCCTTCGGGGCCGGCTCTCGCGATACCGCTTGGCGTTGCTCGCGCGGTGACTGCGAGCGCGTCGACCAGCGGGCGCAGTTCTCTGACATCTCCAAATATCTATAACTTGAAGGCGTCAAACACCGTCAGGCTTCGCACCGGCATCGCGGCAGCGGCGGCGGGGGTGCGGAACTGTCTGATCGGCATATGGACGCCATCCACCGGCGCGGGGCAGTCGACGGGCGGCGGGACGTCTCAGGCGGTCAACGCGTGGCCGATGCAGCTTGCCAGCCGATTGCAGGCCGCAGGCATCAACGCTGGCGCCAACGGGTTCTTCGGCGACAAGGGCAATTGGGGGGGCGTACAGTCAATCACTTCGGTGTTGGCTGGTGATTACCGTCTGTCGATCACCGATGGGACGACCGTAGGGGGCACGCAAGCGTTTGGCGGCAACGCGTTCTTATTTCCTGCTGTCCCTGCTCGGCTGTCATTCACGCCTCAAAACCCGGTAACGCGTTTTGAGGTAGCGTGGCGCGACAACGCCAGCGTCCGCAGCTTCAACGCCACGATCGACGCCGGCCCCGCCGCTTTGGTCACTACCACTGGCGTTGCCGCGCTTCGCCGTACGCTTTTGCCGGCCGTGCCGATTGGCATGCACACGATCAATTTTGATTGGGTCGCTGGCAACGTCACGATCGTCGGGTGCCACTCTTACAACGACGCGAACGGGCGTAAGGAAATCAGCTTCCTCAATGGCGGCATCGCGGGTGCCATGTCAGCGAGGTTCAACGATGAGACCGATGCCGCAGTCGGATTGACCGCGACCCTCGCTGCTTACCAGTTCGACGCGGCCTTCTACGACGACGCTCCGATCAACGACTGGCGTAACGGCGTTTCTGTTGCAGCGTCCAAGGCCAATGCCACCGCTTGGGTGCAGAAGGTCAAAGCCGCGAACGTGGATCCCGTGCTGATCACGCCGCTTTGGGATAACGGGACGTTGGGCCTGTCTGCTCAGCAGGACAGTTACGCTGCGATGCTGTTCGAAGTCGCGATCGAGCAGGATGTCCCGCTGATAGATATCCGGGGAGCGTGGGGGTCTTACGCGTTGGCAAGCGCAAAGGGCTGGTACAGTGACAGCATCCACCCGGCCTTCACAGGCTCCGGCGCTAAGGCGGCAATGATGCAGGGCGCGCTGATGCAAATCCAGCAAATAGGCTAACGGCGCGAAGCATGGTCGCTTGTCGCGTGTGCTAGCGCAGCACCGAGGTCGATGTCCTGAGCCACGCCGACTTCGCGACAGATGCCTGCGAACTGCGTGCCGGCCCATGTTGATCGGAAGCTCTCTTTATTCGCCTGACCTTGCCCCATTAGCGTTCGCCATAGCTCGTCGAATGAATCGCGGTTCTTGGTCAGCGTGATCGAGTAGAGATAGGCGAGCGCTAGGCGGACGCCGTGCTCCGGAGGTTTGAGTGGTCCACCATACCGAAGCCTCTGGATCGCTTCGTCCAGCACGACCAAGGCGATGAACGTCGTCCGGTTTGGCTTAGACACGATCGGCGCCAACGGGTGACCAAGGATCGCGTGCGCCAAGCTCGCGCTCGTCGACGTTGAGCACGATTGCAAGATGCCGGCGTTCCTCCTCTGGCAGGCGCCGCGGAGATCCCCGCGTGACGAACTGTCGAAGGTATGCCGGGTTGCGGCCGATCGTCGCAGATAGACTGGCAAGGCTCCTGCCCTGCTCGTTCGCCAGCTGGGGAAGCCGCACGCGCGGGTTCTGCAATATTGCCATCGGTACGCATCCTCACGTCGACTCGAGATGCGCCCGACGCTACATTGTTCCGCGTTTGTTCTCAATCGGTTTGCCTGGTTTGGGCTCGTCGTCGATCGCCGCGATTACCGCGATGGCTTCGTCGACGTAGCTCTCCCACATCGGCCGCCCCTCAAACTTCGTATTCTCGGGCAGCTTATGAAATCTGCATAGGGCGCGCGCGGCGCGTTCGATCCGTGTCATGCGGAAAGCCTCCGATCAATGCCGCCGTCAGTATAAGCGATGTCCGGAATGAGAGGAAAGCGGTCAGTCCGCTATTGTGCCTTGGGACCGAATAGCGGACATTGTTTATCTTTTGGATGGATCTCATGGGCGCCACCAGGCCAAGTTCGCACGGCGATGTCGACGGCGTGGTAGAATGGATCGGATGAAACAATGAGATACCATCCAGCGCAATATAAGTCAGATCCACTTCAGAACTTCATGCTTTTGCTCGCAGCAATATCAGGTATATGCATGCTGTGTGCTAAAGCGGCGCTAGCTGAAAGCTCGACCACGTCTGCTTTCATAAGCTTGAAATACTTTTTCAGGCATATCAGCAATGCGGGGTGGTGGTCATACGGATATTGGATAGGCACAGCCTTGTTTGTCGCCTCAATACTGGTTGCGATGATTTTGCAGTATCGCATCGCGAGCAAAGGGCCTTAGCGCCGATAGCGCCAAGTTTTCTGTCGAGGCCGCTTTTAGAAACTTAAAAGAGCTGATGAACGGCGGACGTTGGCGAAATTCGCCGATCAATCGAATGGCAGGCCGACCCCGCAGAATATCAGCAGGAGTACGAGGGTAGCGAAAGCTCCAATAAAGATGGTGAGCCATGCACTTGCTGCACGAAGACGGCGTACTAGCGGATTGTTTCGCTCCCACTCCCAATGCGGCCTGAAAAACTCTCGCCCAATGGGAGGCGGCTGCTCGGCTCGAGTCGATCGGAAAACGCCAATCGTTATAGCGACGCCGGTGAGAACGAAAGGTAGCATCCCCCAATTTATCTGCACCCAGCCAATCCTCCGCCACCTGCGCTGACGCTATCCAGGCCCGCAGTTGAAGGGAAGCCGCCGCCATCGATCAGGCGAAACGCGGCTCAACGTCAGCTATTGGGCGAAAGCGGACTAAGGCCATCGGCAACCGCTCGGCACACAAGCTCCACTCACGGTCAGCCAGCGCCCATAGATTACACCCGCAGAGAACAGGCATATTGCGGCAGCGAACGCTATGGCGACCCAAATCCACCTGCGGCGCTTCGTTGTCGTTTTGGAGTCCATCCCGCCACCATCGGGTACCGCGTCAATGTCCGCAACTGGGCGTTTTCACCCGCCTGTCACATCTCTGATAGGGAAGCGCTGCTAGCCGATCGCGCTGCTGGCCGATCATCAGGACAGCGTCTTGGATGACCAGATGACCGAAGCCCAAGGCGATCTCCTAGGCAGCGTTATCGTGCTTCTCAGCACGGCCCTGCTGCTCGGGGCGGTGCACTTCGCCAGCACCGCCGTGGACAAGCGAAAAGTTCGATGGCTCACAACGCTGAGCGTCATCCTGTCGATCGCAGGCGTGGCCATCGTTATCGTTACCTGACGACCACTTGGGAGGATAGCGGACGGGCGGGTTTGCGGCTGGATCATAGTCAAAGCTGCCGCTAACTCTACCCGATGGACTTTTCCGGCCTCATCGTGCTTCCGCTCGCTGCGCTAATCACTGCCTGCTGGATCGTTGGCGCGGCAGTCCTGTCAAAGAATGGTCCGGGCTTTCGAGCGCCATTTCTCCTATCCTACGGCTTTGGCGTGATCTTCATGGAGCCATGGAAGATCGCGGTATGGCAAGAACTCGGCACGTTCGCGATTATGCTCGTAATGCTCGCGCTTTGGGTTGCGGCCGGTTGCGTCGTTGGCGGCATTCCTGCTGAGCTGATCGTCTCGCTCGCGACGAAGTTGTGGAAACGCTTCCGGCATTAAGGAACGGCAGCTTACTGGCACACTCATCCCGGCATGTTACGTCCGACGTTGGGCGATAGCGGACAACTTTTCCTACATCGCTTCCTGCATCACCGCGATCCATCCGGCGGTCCCGATGCCCCCGACCGTACAAGTCATTGATATCCCTCACGCCGTAATCGAGCGGCTATCGGGCAAACGGTATTGATAACAAAAGACTTTACGGCTCCACGGCTAAAGCGTCCTGTCCGTTACCGAAATCATTGAATTCGAACACGTCCGCTGGCTGACCCTTCTCTCATTGAGGGACCGGCCAAGCGGGGGTGCCGTGCTGTAACACGGCAACCGGCGGACCTAAGATCCGTCACGCGCGACTGGCCAGTCGCAACGCCCCGCACCTGCGCAACAGGCTGGGCTCTTGTGAGCATCATTCCCTATGGAGTCGTTACCAACCAATAATTCGTCGCTCGCGTTCGTTGGCGGCGCTGCCGGCGAAGCGTCCGGCTATCTTTTCGAGCCGAACGCGGATCTGTTCGGCCGACGCGAGGCGATCGGCTTCGGTGAAGCTGAATTCCACGTTCGTCTGATCGACCGCGAAATCGCTAACGCGGTCATTGTCGCGAACCACTACAGCGGCCGGGTCTACGGTGCTTCGACGCTGCACCTGGGCGTCTTCATCGCTGGTGAGATGGTCGGGGTTCTACAGTACGGTTTCGCAATGAACCCCGCATCTGCCGGCAGCGTCGTCACCGGCACGCTTATGAGCGAATACCTCGAGCTAAATCGAATGTGGCTTGCCGACGTTGCTCCGCGCAACAGTGAAAGCCGAGCGCTGGCGTTCTCGATCCGTCTGATCCGCAGGGTTCGTCCGGCGGTAAAGTGGATTCAAAGCTTCGCGGATGAGCGGTGCGGGCTGTTCGGCACCGTCTATCAAGCGGCCGGGTTCACCTATCATGGTGAGCATCGCGGGATCTTTTGGGAGTTGGACGGCGAGTTCTACCATAACTCGCTGATGACGAACGGCCGCACGGCGATGTCACCCCGAGCGTCGAAACTGCGTGCGAACCGCGATCGAGCGGTTCGTCACGATCTTCGCCAGTTCCGCTATCTGAAGTTCCTCCAGCGACGGTTTGCCAAAGCGTGCTGCCATACAGTGCGGCCTTTTCCGAAGCCGGATTACAGCGAAATATCCTAAACAATAATCGTGGCTGCTGCTGTTGATTTCGCGGTCGATAGCAGCAACTGCGTCTTATGCGGCCCGTCCAGCGGACGAGCCCCCGACCAGGGGGTGCGAGGATGGTGCAACCCCGTCGGGCCGCTCCACCTTTCGATACCAAATAGAATCGAATCGAGAGGCATCACCCATTCAGCTATTCAATCCAGTCGACTTGCAATTCGTCGCACATTGCGTTCCTTAGCCGGGATGGAACAGACAAAAGCCCTTTCCGAGCATTTTCACCGATCGCGCCTTACTTCAATGGTCATGTCCTCTCTCGCTTTCGTCGTGAGTGTGATTGATCGACGTAAGCTTGCAGACCTTAAAATCTTTGAGGTGGCGGTTGGAGCACTCAATAGAAACTTTTTGCTTGCGGCACTGACTCTTGCGGCATTTATAAGTTTAGTTTCACTTTGGCTGGCCTTCTGGAACGAAGGATTATCGTATCTCAGAAACGCAAAGGAAAGACTTGACGATAATAAGAGTCCGCTTCCATCAATAGAAGCTATTCAGACTTCGTTAGATCATATAAATTTAGCCGCGATTCAGATCGAAAGCCTACTAAAAAGTGATGAACTTCGCTCATCTATCGCGGCCGGCCCCGTACAGCTTAACGAAAAATACATAAACAGCCTCATGACCATTCATCCCCAGGATTTGGTCGATAGCGCCTTCAATAGGATTCTCAACCGGGAAACATTTCTTCTTTCGGGTCCACCAACCTCTTCAGATTCTATCAAATGGATAAAGTTTGAATTGGAAGAAGCTATCGGTGCTAACATCGGCGGTTATCTTGGAGGTGTATCGAACCAGCTGATCACGTCGACGAACCCCTCATGGGATGGGCCTTCAATTTCGCGGCTGGGATATGAAGCTAAAGATAACTTGAATGCAGCATCTTCTAATGTGAAGAGGCTTTCACGCCAAATTGAACGGTATAGGCGCAGTCTGCGATTTTCGCGTTTTACTCACCAAGCGGAAACTGGCTGGATTGGCGTAGGCGTGCCTACTGTCATGTTCGTTGTGGCCGGCTTACATTCGTTGGGTGCTGCGGTGTGGTCCTGCTGGCCGTCATTACCCAGCTTGTTCCAATGACGGCGCTGCCATGGCACGCCTCACGAGCGGGCCGTGGTGCTGGTATCGCGCTGGTATCGCAAACCACCCGTAGCGCCCCTCGCACCTAGCAGTATCGCTGCACCTTCCCCTCGTAAGCGGGAGAAAAGTGCAGCATTGGGAGCAATCGCACTGCAGAACTCCCCCGTCGAACCTCGTCTTCGCAGTTTGTCATGTTGCTTCTGCGCTGAAAGCCCGCGACACCGGTGCCAACGCGCGCAACGAGTGCCGCTATTCGGGGTTTAATATGCAGCAGATGACTGATGATGATCGCGGGGTAGGTGACCTCGTAATTCCAATCGAGATGGTCCCAGTTGAGGCGTTTCAAGCAATATATCACAAGCTGACGGAGCGCACAGAGAGCCTTCAAAAGCGGTACTCGGAGATAGTGGTACTTACCCCGCAAGCCGTTGAAGACCTGCATCACCATTTCACCCAGTCAGTCTCTCAGTACAACGTTAAAGCCAGTACGTCGGGCGTAACAATGTCATTAGAAAATGGTGAAAACCATTCGATCTCTTCCGTTGAAAAGTCTTCCACGATTAATTGGGCTAGCTTCGCTGCAAAAACCCAAGTAATTCGGATAGAATACGACTTTTTAATTATACTTCCTATGACGCGGGCTGAAGTTGGTGACATAGGCCAGAGGTTTAAATTTATCTTGGCTTTTTTACCCGTTCGCCATGAGTTTAGCTACGAACAGGAAGCCGGTATTATTTTCGGACCATTTTCTTCTTCACGTCGTAAAAGTATGATTTCGGCTGCCTTGTCCATTGAGTACTCTGACTTTGCAGTGGCCAGAACTTTGCAACTCATAGCAGATGAATGGATTGGCCGGATTACGAAGGCAGATGATGATACTTCTTCCCTGAAAGCATGTGGTCGCGTCAGTAAATACGCGGGTTACCTGATACCTGTTATGATGATTGCAGCTTTGCTAGGTGGCATATACTTTGAGATACCGAACTATCATAATTTAATTACTCCGATGAGATATCTTTTAGTAGTGGTCGCACTTGCCGTCGTGGCAGCCATAGGCGGTGGGCTAATTTCTGAGAAGATATCCGATACTTGTCGCCTTTTAGCGCCGGCATCACGCCTTGATTTCACCAAGGGCGACCGCGACGCGCATGCAGATCTGATCAAACGCCGTAAAGCGGCGCGCGGATCTTTAACCTTTGTAAGTGGAGCTGTGATCGTCGCGTTTATCGTCGGGTTGTTAGTAAACGCAGTGTCAGCCAGGCTCATTGCTTAATGCCTTATCGTACAAGTGAGTGGTTTTGAGGAATACAGCCCCGTCAATAACGCGTGGTCCTCGGTTAGTTATTATACGCGGGCCATCGCAGAACGCCGTAACCTCATAGATCGGGTGAGACGAAGTAGCGGTTTATTTTTGCTCAATTGTTTCAGGCCCGGTCGATCCCCGATCCGGTTGTCCGATAACGAACGATTCCTGTCCCCGGCACGAACCGGTATTAAAGTAGATAGTAGCGCGTTACTCATTAGAAATGAGTAACGCCGTTCCAAGCTGTTCGATCTGCGGCGGTAAGCCGACCGTCCGATCGCACCTTATGCCTCAGGCATTCATCCGAGATATTCGCGGTGATGATAAATACGTGCTTCTCACGGACCGCGACCGTTCGAGAAGCAGGTTCGTCCAAGGCGGAACCTATTCTGCTGACATATTTTGCGACCAGCACGAGGCTGTGACGGGGGTTCTCGACAGCGTCGCAGTAAACTTCTGTCGCGCGGTATATGCGGGTCCGCCACTGCGGGCCGGCACCGCTTTTGAAGTGACCGGATTCGAAACCAGTACCTTGATACGCTTCGCTTGCTCGATACTGCTCCGGTGCCACCTCTCCCGCCGAGACGAAGCTCGCCTGATTAACCTAGGGCCGGATGCGGAGATCCTCTCCCGAGTGGTGTTTGATAGCGATCTCAGCAAAGCCCCGGATGTCTACATATACTCGGCGGTGAGCGCAGCCCTCGACTTCCGCCATCTTGGCAGCATGCCGGCGAGTATGGTGGTGGACGGTTATAAACGGTGGTCGTTTCAAGGCGGCGGGATGGCGTTCGTTGTCGACCTAGGAAGGCCTTCTCCCGCTTTTCCTAACTCGCTGCTGAGACCTGGCGTCACCGTTACGGGGCCAGTTTTCGACTTTGAACAAACGACCCTCGCTGCCTCGTGGCGTTCCTTGATAGAAAGCTCGAGCTAAGGGGTGAGCGTTTTTTATTGGGCTAGCTGGCAAGGCGAACGCGCGTTCATGGCTTAGCGGATTTGGTTAGCCATTACCCGCAGGGCGCCGCAGGACGCCGTGACCCGACTAAACTGGGTTAGCCATTCCAATGCATTGAATTTGCTCGATCATTTAAGGCCCGGTCGAACGCGAACCCCACCCGGTGAGCGTGATGCCACCGCAACTCCGCGGTGACCTCAATGTCCGGTTTGGGGAGGAAAGCGGACGGGCGGCTTTCAGACGCCACAGAACAAAAGGGCGCCGTCGCGAGCGGCACGGCTGTGTCTTACTCAGTGACGTTTACCGTGATTGTATCTGATACCACTTGGGCATAGCGGACTGGTTTGGACGGGAAGTTGAAGAGGAATACCCGGGCTCTCACCTTGTATCGACCTGCCCCTGGGAAGATCGTTCTTGTGCTTTCGTGAGTGAGGACGCGGTAAGGCGCTGTTGTTGATATCGCAATCAGCTCTTCTACCTCTAGAGGCGGCGGGGGCGGTGAGCCTGCCATTGGCGCGGCAGGCGCGACTGGTTGCCCGTCTTCCGAGATGACTTCAAACGCAATGCCCCGTGTGGGTTGCAGAAACGGCGATACGGCAAAGGTATTGTCCTTTGCGGTAAGGTCGACTTCAATGGGCGCTTCCCCACGCATGGACACGGTAGCCGCATGCAAGCGAACCTCGATAGAGGGCTTTTCCCCTGCCCATGCTGCTTGAACGGGAGGACTCCAGGTTGCCGCAGCCTGAAGGCCTAAGAGCCAGAGCAGCGGCATACCGATATTCCTCTATCACTATCATCGCGCCTATGAACGAATGACTGGTCTTGGGTACGCTACACGGCCTTTCAAGCGGCAACAATTGGGCGTAAACAACCGTCGGCTATCCAGTTGTGGTAACGCCCATCCCGATGAATCGAACGCGACCCCCACTCGGTGGGCCTGGTGCCACCTCAACTCCTCAGTGCTCCCAATGTCCGGAATGGAGAGGAAGCGGACGTTCTCGCGACGTCAATATCAGGGAGAATTTTTGCCCTGGTCCAATACTTTTTCCGCGATATTCAGCGCTGCTGCGAGATGGGCTGCGATCAAACTCTCGTGAAGATCATCTGCAAGTTGCAGAGATCGAGCGATCGAAGTTCGAAGCGTCTCGTGGTTTTGCTCGTCAATCGTTGGCATACGATTGGGTCCGCCAAATGGCTTCGAGTTCTGGAATAGATATACTGCCGGTCGCCGTTATGAGCTGGTTCCGCGAACCGGAAGGACACATAGTTATCGGCAGCCCCAGAAAACTGTCTATTCTGTCGGCTTTGTATCCAAGTACTCGATACGTGTCTTGTTGTATGAGCTCCACGAATCCTACTCGAAGTGACCACGCGGTGGGATAATCGCCGCGCTCGACCGATCGCGAGAATGTTTCGCGCAACAAATTCCGGGCGCCCTTTGTTACATTAGCCTGAGAGAGGACGCCTACGGAATTTGACTGTTTATCCAACTTCACTTCGATTGACCTCGCCCCTCGTCAGGGGGAGACTGCGGTCCACTATCTTCTGGCGTGAGTTCCGCGAGCTCAAAATAGCTCTTGGCCATCCGTTGATGAATGCCTGCTATTTCTGTGTTTTTCGCTTTTTTCGCTAACTCAAGCGCCCGAGCGCCGCGAGCATTATAAAAAGCTCGCCCGATTACTTCTGACATGGTCTCGCTCCATGATGAGCAAAGACACCTTGATGCCTCTCTCGGCACCGTGCTCCAGGCTAAACGTGTCGATCACCTGTCATAAAACTTAATCTAAGTTGCAGCAATCCCCGAATTTATAAGAAGGCGGGTCGCAGCAGGGCGGCTAGCCAAGACCACGCAACCTTGGCCGGGCAAATTCCTAACCATCGAACAGCGTAACCCTTGGTTAAAAGGCCTTTAGCGAATCGCGTCTAATCGTGCTTTCAAACATCATGGAGTATAATAGAGTCTCCCTTTCCTAAGCCAACATAGATTAGTTTTCTTGATAAGGTCAAAGATGTCATATACGCAAAGCGGTATCGCCATATCTGTGGCATAGCTTCGTTAAGGACGCGTTGTGCCACATAATCTCGAAATATTTATTGATGAGCTATCGCTTTACGGTGCGCTGGACAACGAGGACCGTGAATCGATCCTTATGCTTCCGACAATGGTGCATCGAGTAAAAAAGGTTGTTCACCTAGCCCAACAGGGTGACGTGGGAGACTCTCTGCTGCTGCTAACGAGCGGATATGCCCTGCAGCAAAAAAATGCGGGCAATGGCAACCGACAGATTTCTGCGCTGAATGTGCGAGGCGACTTACTAAATCTTCCTTCGCTGTTTTTGGCAAAATTTGACTCAGATGTGGTGGCCTTAAAGAACTCTGAAATAACATTTATCCCAAAATTAGAATTTTTGACGTTATTCAGAAAACGGCCAGCGATTGCATACGCATTATTTCGAATGACGCTAGTGGACGCGTGCCTTGTTCGCGGGCAGCTTCTCAATCTGGCTCGCAGGGATGCACGAACCAGAATAGCGCACTTTTTATGCCATCACGCGGAACGTATGGGTGCCCGCGGGCTAATGAGCAACGACTCGTTTGATATGCCGCTCACACAAGCACAAATTGGCAACGCGACCGGCCTGACTGCAGTACACGTAAATCGTATGCTTAAGTCGTTAGTAGACGACGGACTGATATCTCATAATGGACGCTCTATCTATATAGCGAAAAGGGAACAATTCATGGCCGCCGGGGATTACTATCCACAGGACCTGCATTGAAAATCTTGACTTCAACGAGTCACATGCTGCCACTTCATCCCCATGAAGTCGCCTTTGGCGAGTTTGATGCGCGCATAAGGGCGAACCTGGGCGCCGCTGACTGCTGGTCGGACGAGCGGGCAGAATACGAGAACAGCTGAACGAATGACCGCTGTCGGGCAAGCGCGTCGCCACCCGGAACGTCCGTATTTGGGCGATAACGGCCGTGCATAACCACGAAGAACGGTTAGCCACCGTCCGCGGGACAGGAGGGATACTCGTCAGCGGTTTCGACAAAGTTAGACATACAAAGCCGTTGTAATCGTTGCATTATTAAAGGCCCTCCGGGCGCGCCAATTTCCGCCGCCGGTCCCGTATCTCGCACGGATGATATCGTTACCGTGCCTGTGCGACCGCGCTCTGAGGCGACCGCTATTATACCTCGCTGGTACGATATATCCCGAAGGTATGCGCTGCGGACGATCCTCGGCCACCTGCTGTGGCCCTTCGAACATCCATCACAATGTCTGTATACCGCAAAGATCGTATAATCGCGGTTGCGCGGGATGGCCCGGAGATAGCATAGCGTCCGCGACGGCCAACATGAGCTTGACGACTCCGCCAAGCAGCATACGGTAACGCTAACAATTTCGGAGAGGATGACATCGTGGACATCGCATTCGCATCGGCGCGGGCGTTGCCTGCCGATTGGGAACAGGCCGCCTTGCTCGGTCGGATCGACCTGGGCGACGGACCGACCCCGGTCATCGTCCGCGGGGGACGCGTGTACGACATGTCGTACGTGGCGCCGACCGTCGCGGCGCTGATCGAGACCGGCAGTTTCGATACGGCGGCCGGCACCGATCTCGGCCATCTCGACGATCTGGCACTCTCGGTCGATGCGGATGCGACGCCGCGCCTGCTGAGCCCGATCGACCTGCACTGCGTCAAGGCGTCCGGCGTGACGTTCGCGGTCTCCGCGCTCGAACGCGTCATCGAAGAACGCGCCCGCGGCGATGCCTCGGCGGCGGCAGCGGTCCGCACCCGTCTCGAGGAACGCGTCGGCGGCAGCATCCGCTCGGTCGTGCCCGGATCGCCTGAAGCGGCCGCGCTGAAAGCGGCGTTGATCGAGGACGGGATGTGGTCGCAATATCTCGAGGTCGCGATCGGTCCGGATGCGGAGATCTTCACCAAGAGCCCGACGCTGTCGACGATCGGCTGGGGCGGCGAGGTCGGCATCCGTTCCGACTCGACCTGGAACAACCCCGAGCCAGAGGTCGTGCTGGTCGTCGACCGCCATGGCAAGACGATCGGTGCGACGCTCGGCAACGACGTCAATCTGCGCGATTTCGAAGGCCGCAGCGCACTGCTGCTCGGCAAGGCGAAGGACAATAACGCGTCCTGCTCGCTCGGGCCGTTCATCCGCCTGTTCGACGAAAACTTCGGGATGGACGACGTCCGCGCGTCGGAGATCGCGCTGACGATCGACGGCGCCGACGGCTACCGGCTCGAAGGCAGCAGTTCGATGGACCAGATCAGCCGCGATCCCGAGGACCTCGTCCGCCAGGCGATGAGCGAGCATCAATATCCCGACGGCTTCGTGCTGTTCCTCGGCACGCTGTTCGCGCCGACGCAGGATCGCGACGAGCCCGGCCGTGGCTTCACGCATGCGGCCGGCGATGTCGTCACGATCTCGAACCCGAAGCTCGGCGCGCTGGTCAATCCGGTGACGACATCGAAGGACGCCGCTCCGTGGGATTACGGGATCGGCGATCTCATGCGCAATCTGGCAGGCCGTGGCCTGCTCGCGCAAACCAAGAACCAGGGAGCGTAACCCCGTGCTGCAGAAGACCCAAGCCGCCGACCAGACGGCGATCTATCCCAGCCTCAAGGGCAAACGCGTCCTGATCACCGGCGGCGCGTCGGGGATTGGCGCTGGCCTGGTCGAGGCGTTCGCGCGGCAGGGCGCGCACGTCGCGTTCGTCGACATGGCCGAGGATGCCGCGCACGATCTGATCGCCACGCTGACGCCTGCCGTCGCGACCGCGCCGATCTTCCTGCCGCTCGACCTGCGCGATATCGATGCGCTGAAGACGACGGTGGCGACGATCGAGAGCCAACTCGGCGGGATCGACATCCTGATCAACAACGCCGCCAACGACGATCGCCATACGATCGAGGAGATCACGCCCGAATATTGGGACGAGCGGATGGCGACCAATTTGCGCCATCTGTTCTTCGCAGGCCAGGCGGTGGTGCCGTCGATGAAGCGTGCGGGCGGCGGCGTGATCTTGAACTTCGGGTCGATCTCGTGGCATCTCGCGCTGCCTGAACTGATGCTCTATCAGACCGCAAAGGCCGGTATCGAGGGCATGACGCGGGCGATGGCGCGCGATCTGGGCGGCGACGGTATCCGGGTGAACACGATCGTCCCCGGCAATGTCGAGACGCCGCGCCAGCTGAAATGGTACACGCCCGAGGGCGAAGCCGAGATCATCGCCGCGCAGTGCCTGAAAACCCGCGTCCAGCCCGCCGACGTCGCGGCGCTGGTGCTGTTCCTCGCCTCCGACGATGCGCGCATGTGCACCGGTCACGACTATTTCGTCGATGCGGGGTGGCGCTGAGATGCCGAACGACACGGTCGTAGCGACCAGCATCTGCGACGTCGGCGCGACGCTCGGCGAAGGCCCGATCTGGGTCGCTCGCGACAGCGCGCTCTGGTTCGTCGATATCAAGGCGCCCTGCGTCTACCGGTTCGATCCCGACTCGGCATCGCTGGATTCTTGGGAAGCACCCGATCAGGTCGGCTGGGTGATCCCGGAAACCGGTGGTGGTTTTCTCGCCGGGGTCCGCGGCGGGCTGCACCGGTTCGACCCAGCAACGGGGTCGTTCGATCTGCTCGCACCCGTTCACGTCGAGACGCCCGGCAACCGCCTGAACGACGCGGCACGCGCGCCCGATGGCCGGGTCTGGTTCGGCACGATGGACAATGCCGAGACCGCGATGTCCGGGCATGTCTACCACTGGCATAACGGCGCGGTGACGCAGACCGACGTGCCGCCCGTCGCGATCACCAACGGTCCGGCGATCTCGCCCGACGGCCGCACGCTCTACACCGTCGATACGCTCGGCAAGCAGATCGACGCGTGGACGGTTGGTGCCGATGGCACGCTCGACGATCGCCGTCCGTTCATCGTCGTGGGCCCCGACGATGGCCATCCCGACGGTGCGATCTGCGATTCCGAAGGCGGCGTCTGGGTCGGCTTCTTCGGCGGCTGGGCGGCGCGCCGCTATGCGCCGGACGGCACCTGCACCGACGTGGTGCGCTTCCCGGTCGCCAACATCACCAAGATCGCGCTCGGTGGCGCGGACGGCCGGACCGCCTATGCGACGACCGCGGCGAAGGGCCTAGACGCCGCAGCGCTTGCGGAACAGCCGCTCGCCGGCAACCTGTTCACTTTCCGCGTCGACGTCCCCGGCGTTCCGGTCGAGCCGGTCACGCTCTAGAACCCAGTCTGGCCATCCCGGCGAACGGGATGGCCATACTGCCTTCAGTGGTTATGCCGCGGCGTTTTGGCGGAAATCCCACGATACTTCACCGCGAAGTCGAGCACGCCGCCCTCGGCGAGCTGCCCCGTCTTTTCGCGGTACAATTCCTCCCACGGCGTATTGCTCTCGGGCACCGGTGGCAGCCCCTCGCCCTTGCGTCGCGCGATCTCGTCCGGCTCGACCAGCGCGTTGCACGTCCCCGCGACCAGATCGATCCGCACCACGTCGCCCGTCCGGATCCACGACAGTCCGCCGCCGACAGCACTCTCGGGCGAGACGTTCAGGATCGACGGACTGTCCGACGTTCCCGACTGCCGCCCGTCGCCGAGCGTCGGCAGCGCCAGCACGCCGCGCTGGATCAGCGCGTCGGGCGGCTGCATGTTGACGACTTCCGCCGAGCCCGGCCAGCCGATCGGCCCCGCGCCGCGGATCACCAGGATACAGCCCTCGTCGATGTCGAGCGCAGGATCGTTGATCCGGTGGTGATAATCGTCCGAACCCTCGAACACGATCGCCCGCGCCTCGAACCGATCCTCGGTCCCCGGTGTCGAGAGGTACCGCTCGCGGAACGCCGGCGAGATCACCGAGGTCTTCATGATCCCGAAGTCGAACAGATTGCCCTTCAGCACCAGGAAGCCCGCGCGCTCCATCATCGGCGCATCGAACGGCTTGATCATCTCGCGGTCGCGCGTCTCGCGGCCCGCGATGTTCTCGCCGATCGACCGGCCGGTGACGGTCAGGCACGACGTGTCGAGCTTTCCGCCGGCGATCAGTTCGTGCAGCACAGCGGGCACGCCGCCGGCGCGGTGGAAGCGCTCGCCGAGATACTTGCCCGCCGGCTGCATGTTGACCAGCAACGGCAGGTCGTAGCCGTGATCCGACCAGTCCTCCGGATACAGCGTCACGCCGGCATGCTGCGCCATCGCCATGATGTGCGGCTGCGCGTTGCTCGATCCGCCGATCGCGCTGACCACGCGGATCGCGTTGAGGAAACTGTCGCGCGTGAGAATCTTCGACGGGCGCAGATCCTCATACGCCATCTCGACGATCCGCCGTCCGGTCTCGTAGGCCATCTGCCCGCGCTCGCGGTAGGGCGCAGGAATCGCCGCGCATCCGGTGAGCGACAGTCCGAGCGCCTCGGCGACCGCGTTCATCGTCGACGCGGTGCCCATCGTGTTGCAATGCCCCGCCGACGGCGCGCTGTCGGTGGCGCGGTTGAGGAACTCCTCCTCGTCGATCTCGCCTGCCGCGAGCTTGCGCCGGCTGCGCCAGATCACGGTGCCCGACCCGACCAGTTCGCCGTCATGCCAGCCATCGAGCATCGGCCCGCCCGACAGCACGATCGCGGGGATATCGACGGTCGACGCCGCCATGATGCCGCTTGGCGTGGTCTTGTCGCAGCCGGTGGTCAGAACGACCGCATCGATCGGATAACCGTACAGCGTCTCGACCAACCCCAGATACGCCAGGTTGCGATCGAGCGCCGCGGTCGGACGCCGGCAATTCTCGAAGATGGGGTGAACCGGAAACTCCATCGCGATACCGCCCGCATCACGGATGCCGTCACGCGTGCGCTTGGCGAGTTCGAGATGGATCCGGTTGCACGGGCTCAGGTCGCTACCCGACTGAGCGATGCCGATGATCGGCCGACCCGACCGGAGTTCCGCCGGGGTCAGCCCGTAATTCATGAACCGTTCGAGATAGAGCGCGGTCATGTCGGAGCGGGCGGGATCGGCGAACCAGTCGCGCGATCGGAACGGCCTTACCGGTACACGGTCCACTGCAAACTCTCCTGAACGCCATTCTTAGATGGGAGCGCTACCGCGGCGGCCGCCTTGCGGTCAAGCGTGGACGCACCCGCGCAAACGCCGCCCCGGTGCGGCATCCGATTGATCGCATACCAGATATTTGTCGGGCAGCACACAGCGTCCGCCCCGCTCCTCCGCGCGCACCGCACGCGCCCGATGCCCATTGCAGGCATGTTGGCAACGATCTGCGAAACGCCATTCGCCGTGAGCCGATACGACGACTAACTGTTATGCAGGAGTAACCGGGATACGTCGGATCTTAGGTTTGCCCCGCGTATCGTGCCGCAATCGCGTACCCCGCCGGCAGTCCTTGGCTTGCGTGTTATCGGTCACACCCTTATTTCGCCTGCGACACCAAGCGATCCGCTACCAAAATGTCGCGACGCGGCCGATGCGCGTCACGACCGACCTGGAGAATTGAAATGGACGGCACCTTCCCGATCGGCGCGCGCGCCGTAAGCAGCGACGTCACCTTCCTAGCGATCGACCCGTCGACCGACGCGAAGATCGAGCCCGCCTTCGCCGTGTCGAGCGAGGCGGACGTCGCCGAAGCCTGCAAGCTCGCCGAGGCCGCCTTCGACATTTTCCGCGAGATCGACCCCGAAGCTCGCGCGACATTTCTCGAGACGATCGCCGACGAGATCGAGGCGATCCACGAGCCGCTCGTCGCGCGCGCGATCCAGGAGAGCGGCCTGCCCCGGCCTCGCCTAGAGGGTGAGCGCGGTCGCACCACCGGCCAGCTCCGCCTGTTCGCCAAGCATCTCCGCGCCGGCACCTGGGCCTCGGTCGTGATCGACCAGGCGCAGCCCGACCGCAAGCCGATGCCGCGCTCCGATCTGCGCCAGCGCCGCATCGCGGTCGGCCCGGTCGCGGTGTTCGGCGCGTCGAACTTCCCGCTCGCCTTCTCGGTCGCAGGCGGCGACACTGCTTCGGCACTCGCTGCCGGTTGCCCAGTCGTCGTCAAGGGCCACCCCGCGCATCCCGGCACGTCGGTGATGGTCGGCAAGGCGATCCAGGCCGCGGTCGCCAAGTGCGGCCTGCCCGAAGGCGTGTTCTCGCTGGTCCAGGGTCCGGCGAACGAACTCGGCGCCGCGCTGGTCAAGGACGCGCGGATCAAGGCGGTCGGCTTCACCGGTTCGCGTGGCGGTGGCCTCGCATTGGTCGCGCTCGCCGCGACGCGTCCCGAGCCGATCCCGGTCTATGCCGAGATGAGCAGCATCAACCCGGTCATCCTGTTCCCGGCGGCGCTCGCCGCGCGCGGCGAAGCGCTCGGCAAGGCCTATGTCGGATCGCTGACGATGGGCTCGGGCCAGTTCTGCACCAACCCCGGCATCGTCGTCGCGGTCGATGGTCCTGACCTCGACACCTTCGTCGAAGCCGCCGCCGCTGCGCTTGGCGAAGCTGCGCCACAGGTCATGCTGACTCCCGGCATCCACGCCAGCTACGACAAGGGCGTCGCCGCGCTTGCCGGTCACGACGCGGTCGAGACGCTCGCGCGCGGCACCGAGGCCGAGGGTGCGAACCGCGGTCGTGCGGCGTTGTTCTCGACCACCGGCAAGGCGTTCGTCGCCGATCCGGCGCTGTCGCACGAAGTGTTCGGGGCGGCTTCGATCATCGTCCGCTGCACCGACCTCGCCGAGGTCCACAGCGTGCTCGAAAAGATCGAGGGCCAGCTGACGATCACGCTCCAGATCGATGAAGGCGATTATGCCGACGCCGCTGCGCTCGTGCCGACGCTCGAACGCAAGGCCGGGCGTATCCTCGCCAACGGCTGGCCGACGGGTGTCGAGGTCGCGCCGGCGATGGTCCATGGCGGGCCGTTCCCGGCAACGTCGGACCCGCGCACGACCTCGGTCGGCACCGCGGCGATCGAGCGCTTCCTGCGCCCGGTCTGCTATCAGGACCTGCCGGATGCACTGCTGCCCAAGGCGGTCAAGCACGGCAACCCGCTCGGCCTGCCGCGCACCGAGGGCTGACCCAGACGTGAAAGATGGCGGGGGTATCGGCTGACAGCCCCCGCCCCCTTGTTCTCCCGCGAAGGCGGGAGCCCAGACTGGGTCCCCGCCTTCGCGGGGAAACATGTGTAGCTCCGTTAAGTGTGAGCCGCTAAGCGCCGCGCACCTTGAATCGCGCACCACCCCGGCGAAGGCCGGGGCCCAATTGGGGGACGTCGCTGAACGGAAAGCCGTCCTTCGTTATTCCCACCTTTCCAATTGGGCCCCGGCCTACGCCGGGGTGGCGTCAGGGGGATGCATCCTCTCCGTCACGCTAACCATCCGTATTTATTGACACGCGTGCGCCACAAACCCACTAGTCCGGCATGACAACTCCAGACTCGTCGCAAGTCTCGTCGCGCACCGTTATCCTGCCCTCCGACCTCGGCAGCTACATCGACGACCTCGCCGCCGCAAGGCATGGCGATGCCACCGCGATCGTCCGTACCGCGCTCGAACGGATGCGTGAGCGCGACGCCCCGCCAAGTCCTGCCGAAATCCTGATCGGCGGCGGCGAATGCGGCATGCTGGTGCGCCAGCGCGATTGGAGCGCGACGTCGCTCGGCCCGATCGACTCGTGGCCCGCCGAGTTGCGCGTCACGCTCGCCAACATCCTCAACTCGCCGGTCGCCAAGGTCGTGATGTGGGGGCCTGAGCACATCATGCTCTACAACGACAGCTATCGTGCCGTCGCGGGCGACCGCCACCCCGCCGCGCTCGGCAGCCCGGTCGCGACCGCGTTCCCCGAAGTCTGGGACTGGAACCGCGCCGTCCTCGATGCAGGCCTGCGCGGCGAGATCGTGGCGTACCGCGATCAGCCGATCCTGTTCCAGCGCGCCGACGGCCCCGAGACGCTGACGCTCGATCTGTTCTACACGCCCGTCTACTGCGCCGACGGCCCCACTGGTGGCACCGCTGCGACCACCGTCGGCGGCGTGCTGTGCACGATGGTCGACAACACCGGCCGGGCCGAGGCCGAACACCGCCTCGCCGCCAGCGAGGCCGAACTGCGCCGCGTCACCGACGCCGTGCCGATGCTCATCTCGTACGTCGACCGCGACCATGTCTATCGTCTCGCCAACGCGCAATATGACGAATGGCTCGGGATCGATCCCGAGGCGATGATCGGCAAACCGGTTCGTGAGGTCCTCGGCGAAGCGGCCTACGAGGATCGCCGCCCATCGTTCGATCGCGCGTTTGCCGGCGAGAGCTTCACCACCGAAGCGATCTTCCCCCATCTCGACGGCCGCCCGCGCCGGTCCGAATTCCGCTACGTGCCGCATGTCGCAGCAGATGGCTCGATCCCCGGCATCTACATTCTCGGCATCGACGTCGAGGAGCGCGCCGAACGCGAGGCCGCGGTCGGCATCAGCAACGGCCGCTTCCGCACCGCGATGGACGCGGTCCACGGCGTGCTCTGGACCAACAGCCCGGACGGCCGGATGATCGGCGAACAGCCCGGTTGGGCCGCGCTCACCGGCCAGTCGATCGACGAATACCAGAATTTCGGCTGGGCCGACGCGATCCACCCCGACGACGTCGCCTCGACGATCAAGGCCTGGACCGCCGCTGTCCTCAGCAAGTCGATGTTCGTGTTCGAACACCGCGTCCGCCGCCACTGCGGCACATGGCGCACGTTTGCCGTCCGTGGCTTGCCGATCCTCGACGAGGCCGGCGAGGTCCGCGAATGGGTCGGCGTCCATACCGACATCACGCACCAGCGCGCCGCCGAAGCCGCGTTGCGCGAACAGGCCGAGGCGCTCGCGCGGCAAGTCCGTCACCGCGAACGCGCCGAGGACCAGCTCCGGCAGCTCAACGAGACGCTCGAAGCACGCGTCATCCGCGAAATCGACGAACGCCGCCAGGCGGAAGCCAAGCTGGCCCAGTCGCAGAAGATGGAAACCGTCGGCAAGCTCACCGGCGGCGTCGCGCATGACTTCAACAATTTGCTCCAGGTCGTCTCGGGCAATCTCCAGCTGCTCGGCAAGAACCTTGCGGGCAATGCGCGCGCCGAGCGCTGGGTCGAAAACGCGATGGCCGGCGTCTCGCGCGGGTCGAAGCTCGCAGCCCAACTGCTAGCCTTCGGCCGCCGCCAGGCGCTCGAGCCGAAGGTCGTCAACGTCACGCGGTTCGTGCGCGGGATGGACGACATGCTGCGCCGCGCGATAGGCGAAGGCATCGAGATCGAGACCGTTGTCGGTGGTGGCCTGTGGAACACCTTCATCGACCCCGCGCAGATCGAGAACGCGCTGCTCAACCTCGCGATCAACGCGCGCGACGCGATGGAGGGCCAGGGCAAGCTCACCATCGAACTCGGCAATGCGCACCTCGACGACGCCTATGCACAGGGTCATGACGAGGTCGAGGCCGGACAATATGTGATGCTCGCCGTGTCCGACACCGGCACCGGCATGACTCCCGAGATCATCGAGAAGGTCTTCGAACCGTTCTTCTCGACCAAGAGCGAAGGCAAGGGATCGGGCCTTGGCCTGTCGATGGTCTACGGCTTCGTCAAACAGTCCGGCGGCCATGTGAAGATCTATTCCGAGGTCGGCGAAGGCACGACGATCAAGCTCTATCTGCCGCGCGCGATGGAAAGCGAGGACGTCGAAGTCGTCGCGGATGCGAGCCCGATCTGTGGCGGCACCGAGACCGTGCTTGTGGTCGAGGACGACGACGAGGTTCGGGGTACCGTCGTCGAATTGCTCACCGATCTCGGCTACAGCGTCTTGAAGGCCGTCGACGCGGCCAGCGCGCTCAATGTGGTCGAGAGCGGCGTGCCGATCGACATCCTGTTCACGGACGTCGTGATGCCCGGTACGCTGAAGAGTCCCGAACTCGCACGGAAAGCGAAGGAACGCCTGCCCGATCTCGCGGTACTGTTCACCTCAGGCTATACCGAGAACTCGATCGTCCATGGCGGCAAGCTCGATGCGGGTGTCGACCTGCTATCGAAGCCGTACACGCGCGAGGCGCTCGCGCGGAAATTCCGCCAGGTGCTCGCCAACCGCCAGCGTTCGGGTAGCCCGGCGGCCAAGGCCGCGCGCGACTCCCGGATCGACGCGGACCGCCGCCTCGACACGCCCGCCCGCCGCACCGTACTGCTGGTCGAGGACGATGCGCTGATCCGCGCCAACACCGCCGAGATGTTGCAGGGCAGCGGTTTCGTCGTCGTCGATGCGGCAAGCGCGGAGGACGCGATGACCGCACTCCAGACCGTGCCGATCGACGCGCTGGTGACCGACGTGAATCTGCCCGGCGTGTCCGGGCCGGACTTTGCGCGGACGGCGCGGACGTTGCGGCCCGGCGTGGGCATCGTCTTCGCGACCGGAGATACGGCTTCGGTTGCAGACGAGACCGATGCGATCATGCTGGAGAAGCCGTACGGGCTCGACGCACTGGCCGCGGCTGTGCTGGCATCGCTCGGCGAAACGGCATTGGCCGATCCTCTCACGTCGCCAGCCAACTCCGACCGGGTTACCAAAGCCGACTGACGCATCCTTCGTCACCCCGGACCTGTTCCGGCATCCACCGTTCCGCGCGCTTATCATTGGCGAGCGTGGGGAACGGTGGATGCCGGACGAGCCCGGCATGACGGGCGGCCCTGTAACGTTCTTCACAACCCTACAGAGGGCGAACGAGCGCAACCGACACCAACACCCGTCGCCGCGCCGTATTGCCCGGTCAAATCCTGTCAACAACCGTACACGACGATCAACGCAGCAGCGAAGGATCGCCCGTGACCTACCAGACTCACATCGCCCAGTTGACCAACCTCATCGCCGACCAGAACGGCACGTGGGACGCGATCTCGCCCGAGTCCGTCGCGCGGATGCGGCTCCAGAACCGGTTCACCACCGGCCTCGACATCGCGCGCTACACTGCGGCGATCATGCGCAAGGACATGGCCGCCTACGACGCGGACCCGGCGCACTACACGCAGTCGCTCGGCTGCTGGCACGGGTTCATCGCGCAGCAGAAGATGATCAGCATCAAGAAGCATTTCGGCACGACCGATCGCCGGTATCTGTACCTCTCGGGCTGGATGGTCGCAGCGATGCGGAGCGAATTCGGTCCGCTGCCCGACCAGTCGATGCACGAGAAGACCAGCGTCCCCGCGCTGATCGAGGAACTCTACACCTTCCTCCGCCAGGCCGATGCGCGCGAGCTCGGCATGATGTTCCGCGAGGTCGATGCCGCGCGCGCCGCGGGCAACGCGATCGAGGAACAGCGCCTGCTCAACGCGATGGAAAACCACCAGACGCACGTCGTGCCGATCATCGCCGACATCGACGCGGGCTTCGGCAACGCGGAAGCGACCTATTTGCTCGCGCGGAAGATGATCGAGGCGGGGGCGTGCGCGCTCCAGATCGAGAACCAGGTCAGCGACGAGAAGCAGTGCGGACACCAGGACGGCAAGGTCACCGTGCCGCACGAGGACTTCCTCGCGAAGGTCCGCGCGTGCCGCTACGCGTTCCTCGAACTCGGCGTCGAGGACGGCATCATCGTCACGCGCACCGACTCGCTCGGCGCCGGCCTGACCAAGCAGATCGCCGTCAGCAAGGAAGCGGGCGACCTCGGCGACCAGTATAACTCGTACCTGGATTGCGAGGAGATCGACCCGGCGACCGCGCAGAACGGCGACGTCATCCTCAACCGCGACGGCAAGCTGCTCCGCCCGAAGCGCCTGCCCTCGAACCTGTTCCAGTTCCGCGCCGGCTCGGGCGAAGATCGCTGCGTGATGGACTGCATCGCGTCGCTACAGAACGGCGCCGACCTGCTCTGGATCGAGACGGAGAAGCCGCATATCGAACAGATCGCCGGCATGGTCGACCGCATCCGCGCAGTCGTGCCGAACGCCAAGCTCGTCTACAACAACTCGCCGAGCTTCAACTGGACGCTGAACTTCCGCCAGCAGGTGTTCGATGCCTGGACTGAAGCCGGTCAGGACGTCTCCGCCTACGACCGCGCGCGCCTGATGAGTGTCGATTACGACGGCACCACGCTCGCCGACGAAGCAGACGAACGCATCCGTACTTTCCAGGCGGATTCGGCCAAGCGGGCGGGCATCTTCCACCACCTGATCACGCTGCCGACCTATCACACGGCCGCGCTCTCGACGGATAATCTCGCCAAGGAGTATTTCGGCGACGCCGGCATGCTCGGCTATGTGAAGGGCGTCCAGCGTAAGGAAATCCGCGAGGGCATCGCCTGCGTCAAGCACCAGAACATGTCCGGCTCTGATCTTGGCGACGATCACAAGGAGTATTTCGCGGGCGAGGCTGCGCTGAAGGCTGGGGGAGCGCACAATACGATGAACCAGTTCGCGGCGTGATGCCCAAGCCGGAGCGCAAGCTCCGGCGCGGACCCGGCATCACGCCCGGCCGGCGGGGCCAAAAGCCCCGTCCGACGACGCGGCTTAGCCGCGGCTTGCCTGCCTTCGCAGGCAGTCGAAGGGCGGCTTTGCCGCGGCGCGCTGAACATTTGGTTTAATGAACACCATCAGCACCTCCCCGGCGAAGGCCGGGGCCCAATTGGAAAGTTCAGAGTAACGAGGTGCGGCGCTTTGCCCCATCAGCCTTGCCAATTGGACCCCGGCCTTCGCCGGGGAGGTGCAGGTGTTTCACGACGTACTCTACACCCAAGTCTGGCAACCCACCCGATCCCCCGCTAGGCGTCCCCGCATGGACACCGATATCGCCATCGCCCGCAGCGTCGCGCTGCGCCCCATCGCCGCCATCGCGGACGGCCTCGGCATCCCCGATGCGGCGATCGAGCCCTACGGCCGCTACAAGGCGAAGATCGCGCTCGACTGGCTCGAGACGCGTAAAAACGGCGCAAAAGGCCGGCTGATCCTCGTCACCGCGATCAACCCGACTCCGGCGGGCGAAGGCAAGACCACCACCTCGATCGGCCTTGCCGACGCACTCCGCCATACCGGCCGCAAGGCCGTGCTGGCGCTCCGCGAACCCTCGCTCGGGCCGTGTTTCGGCACCAAGGGCGGAGCGACCGGTGGCGGCCGTTCACAGGTCGCGCCGATGGAGGACATCAACCTCCATTTCACCGGCGATTTCCACGCCATCACCGCCGCGCACAACCTGCTCGCGGCGATGATCGACAACCACATCCACTGGGGCAACGCGCTCCAGATCGACGTCCGCCGCGTGGTCTGGCGCCGCGTGCTCGACATGAACGACCGCGCGCTCCGCGATATCGTCCAGTCGATCGGTGGCGTCGCTAACGGTTATCCGCGCGAATCGGGCTTCGACATCACCGTCGCCTCCGAAGTGATGGCCATTCTGTGCTTGGCCAACGACCTTGCGGACATGGAACGCCGGCTCGGCGATATCGTCGTTGCCTACACGCGCGACCGCACGCCCGTTACCGCGCGCGACCTCAAGGCCGACGGCGCGATGGCGGTGCTGCTGGCGGAGGCAATCAAGCCCAACCTCGTCCAGTCGCTCGAAGGCACGCCCGCGTTCCTCCACGGCGGGCCGTTCGCCAACATCGCGCATGGTTGCAACTCGGTGATTGCGACGCGAGCCGCCCTATCGCTCGGCGATTACGTCGTCACCGAAGCCGGCTTCGGCGCGGACCTGGGCGCAGAGAAGTTCTTCGACATCAAGTGCCGCCAAGCGGGTCTCGCGCCCGACGCGGTCGTGATCGTCGCCACCGCGCGCGCGTTAAAGATGAACGGCGGCGTGGCCAAGGCCGACCTCGCGCACGAGAATGTCGAGGCGGTCCGCAAGGGCGCGGTCAACCTCGTCCGTCACATCGAGAACATCCGCCAGTTCGGCGTCCCCGCGATCGTCGCGATCAACCATTTCTACACCGACGGCGACGCGGAGATCACCGCGATCGTCGAGGCTGCGGCACAACACGGTTCGCGCGCGATCCTGTGCCGGCATTGGGCTGAGGGCGGCGCGGGCGCGGTCGAACTGGCCGACGCGGTCGCCGAGATCTGCGAGACGCATGGCGGCGGATTCGCACCGATCTATGGCGACGAACTGTCGCTGTTCGACAAGATCGATACCGTCGCGCGGCGGATCTACCGCGCGGAGCATGCCGTCGCCGAGCCGAGCGTGTTGGCGCAACTCAAGCGCTGGGAGGACGCGGGGTATGGGCATCTCCCCGTTTGCCTCGCCAAGACGCAGTATAGCTTCTCGACCGATCCCGCTCTGTTGGGCGCGCCGACCGGCCACATCGTGCCGGTCCGCGAAGTCCGCCTTGCGGCGGGTGCGGGGTTCGTCGTCGCGATCTGCGGCGAGATCATGACGATGCCGGGCCTGCCGCGCGTGCCCGCCGCAGAGGCGATCCACCTGAACGACGAAGGGCTGATCGAGGGACTGTTCTGAGGCGTTCTGTCCGCGCTCCTGACCCACGCCCGTCATCCTGACGAAAGTCAGGATCCAGAGCCACGAACGATGCGGACTGTTACTCTGGATTTTGACTTTCGTCAGGATGACGGATGGGGCGTATCAAACGTGGGTTAAGGTAAGCCCGTCCGCTCCGGTCACCACCACCACGCGGCGATAATCGACGATCGTAGGATGCGACGTCGCGACACCATGCGAGTGTGTGGCCGTAATCACGAGAACATCCGCCCCCGCCGCTTCGCCCGCGGCAATCCCGGCGGCGGCATCCTCGAACACCAGGCAATCAGCCGCCGCGACGCCCAGCCGCTCGGCCGCGACCAGGAAGCAGTCCGGCGCAGGTTTGCCGTTCGGAATGTCGTCGGCGGCGATCATGGTGGCAGGCATCGGCAGCCCGGCAGCCTTCAACCGCACCTCGGCGAGCGCGCGCGGGGCGGACGTCACGATCGTCCAGCGTTCAGGCGGCAGGCTGGCCAGGAACGCGGCCGCACCGGGGATTGGTTCGATGTCGCCGACGTCCAGCATCTCGGCCGCGGTGATCGCTGCGGCTTCGGCGACCGGGTCGACGCCGGGGAGGTTCAGCCGTCGGACCGTCTCTACGGATTGCACGCCGTGGATCGTCGGCACGAACGTCGCGGCGTCGAGGCCGTGTGCGATCGCCCATTTGGTCCAGGTGCGCTCGGCCGACGCAATCGAGGTGAGGATCGTGCCGTCCATATCGAACAGGAAGGCGGCGTAGCTGCGGGTGGGGAGAGTCATGCGAGTGCTCGTGAGGGGGTTTGGCGGGTTGGGCAAGGCGGTTTGGTTCGGCTCTCTGCACCACCCCGGCGAAGGCCGGGGCCCAATTGGCATGTCCGAGGTAACGGCGCGGCGCCCTTAATCAGAATCGTCCCCCACTTGGGCCCCGGCCTTTGCCGGAGTGGTCGTGGTTGTGGGTAGCGGTGCAGCCTCAATCGACCACCCAAAGAAAAGGCCGCTCCGGTTTCCCGAAGCGGCCTGTATTCCTGCACCAAGCCGAAGCTTAGATGTCGTCGCCGAGTGCGCCTTTGACGCTGCCCTTGACGTTCTGCGCAGTGCCCTTGGCCTGCTGCGCCTCGCCTTCGGCTACCAGCTTCTCGTTGTCGGTCGCCTTGCCGACGGCTTCCTTGACGTTGCCTGCAACCTTGTTGCCTGCTGCTGCGACCTTGTCGGTGAACTCGCCCATCAGAGCCTCCACTTGCTGTGCGAACCCGCCAACCGGGCCGCTTGAACTTGCGAAGGTATAACGGCCGTCTTTACCGTGGGTTCCGTGACGTTTGCGTCATGACCTATGTTTCAGATCAGTCCCGCTAGCGGGCTCGACGGATCGGCATAGCGACGCTGGCCCATCCGTCCGGCGCGGTAGGCGAGCCGGCCCGATTCGACCGCCGCCTTCATCGCCGCGGCCATCATCAACGGGTCCTTCGCCTCAGCGATCGCGGTATTCATCAGCACGCCGTCGCAGCCGAGCTCCATCGCCACCGCCGCATCGGACGCGGTGCCGACGCCGGCGTCGACCAGCACGGGCACCCCTGCCCCCTCGACGATCAGCCGGATCGTCACGCGGTTCTGGATACCGAGCCCCGAGCCGATCGGTGCGCCCAGCGGCATGATCGCGACCGCGCCGGCGTTCTCCAGGCGCTTGGTGGCGATCGGATCGTCGACGCAATACACCATCGGCTTGAAGCCCTCGTTGGCGAGTATCTCGGTCGCGCGGAGCGTCTCGACCATGTCGGGATAGAGCGTCTTCGCCTCGCCGAGCACTTCGAGCTTCACCAGCTCCCAGCCGCCCGCCTCGCGTGCCAGTCGCAGCGTGCGAATCGCCGATTCGGCGTCGAAGCAGCCGGCGGTGTTAGGGAGGTAGGTGATCTTCTTGGGGTCGATGAAGTCGGTCAGCATCGGCGCGTTGCGATCCGACACGTTGACGCGGCGGACGGCGACCGTGACGATCTCCGCGCCCGATGCCTCGACCGCGGCGGCGTTCTGCGCGAAGTCCTTGTACTTGCCGGTGCCGACGATCAGCCGCGACTTGAAGGTCTGGCCCGCGACGGTCCAGCTATCCTCATGCCCGCTATCCTCATGGTCGCCACCGCCGACGAAATGCACGATCTCGAGGTCGTCGCCGTCCTCGACCATCACGTCCGCCAAGGTCGAGCGCGGCACGACCTCCATGTTCCGCTCGACCGCGATCTTCTCCGGCACGAGGCCGAGTTCGGTCGCGAGTCCCGCGAGGCTCAACCCGGCAGTGACGCGCTTGTGTTCGCCGTTGACGGTAATGGAGACGGTACCATCGGAGTGGGGCATGCAAAACTTTCCGTTCGTTTCGAGCCCCTCGACATGGCTCGGGACAGGCTGATCGAGAAACCACCCGTCCGCTGCCGGTCTCATGTCTCGACTTCGCTCGACACGAACGGGTAAGGGTGGAACGACGCATATAGGGGGTCGTTCGCAGCCCCCGCAACCAGGAGCTGCCCTTGCCCGATACCGTCACTGCGACAGTGTTCGTCCTGAACGGCCCCAACCTCAACCTGCTGGGAACGCGCGAGCCGGAAATCTATGGCGACGAGACGCTCGACGATATCGCCGGGATGCTGGAGGACCGCGCTCGCGAGCTCGACCTGGAGATCGACATGCGCCAGTCGAATCACGAGGGCCACCTCGTCGACTGGATCCAGGAGGCACAGGCGCGCGGCGCGAAGGCCGTGATCCTCAACGCCGGTGCGTTCACGCATACCTCGGTCGCGGTGCACGACGCGATCAAGGGCGTGAAGACGCCAGTGATCGAAGTGCATCTTTCCAATCCCCATACGCGTGAATCGTTCAGGCATGTGAGCCTGGTCGGTCAGGCGGCGAAGGGTACGATAGCGGGTTTCGGCGCGCTTTCGTATCTGCTCGCGCTTGAAGCCGTCGCACGGTTCTGACAGGAGGCCCCGCCATGAACGATACAACCGAAAACACCAGTGCGATGCAGGTCGACGTGACCCTGGTGCGCCAGCTCGCCGAACTGCTCGACACCACGCAGCTGACCGAGATCGAGGTCGAGGACGGCTCGCGCCGCATCCGCGTCGCGCGCAAGGCCGCCCAAGCAGCACCCGTCGCGCATTACGCGCCGGCGCCCGCTCCGGCCCCCGTCTCGGCGCCGCTGTCGATGCCGCAGGCCGAGGTCGGCGCGTCCGCCCCCGCGATCAGCGCGAGCGCGGTCAAGTCGCCGATGGTCGGCACCGTCTATCTCGCCGCCAACCCCGAGGCGAAGCCGTTCTCGACGGTCGGTCAGAAGGTCAATGCGGGCGACACGCTGCTTATCATCGAGGCGATGAAGGTCATGAACACGATCGTCGCGCCGTCGGCCGGCACGGTGACCGCGATCCTGGTCGAGAACGGCCAGCCGGTCGAGTTCGACCAGCCGCTGGTCGTGGTGGAATAATGCCGCAAATCAAGAAGCTGCTCATTGCGAATCGCGGCGAGATCGCGCTGCGGATTCACCGTGCCTGCCACGAGATGGGCATCAAGACGGTGGCGGTGCACTCGACTGCCGACGCCGACGCGATGCACGTCCGGCTCGCGGACGAGGCGATCTGCATCGGACCGCCGTCCGCCGCGGACAGCTATCTGAACATCCCGAACATCATCTCGGCCGCCGAAATCTCGGGCGCGGATGCGATCCATCCCGGCTACGGCTTCCTCAGCGAGAACGCGCAGTTCGCCGAGATCGTCGAACTCCACAACATCCTGTTCGTCGGGCCCAAGCCCGAGCACATCCGCACGATGGGCGACAAGGTCCAGGCAAAGCGCACCGCGGGCGCGCTCGGGCTGCCGCTCGTCCCCGGGTCTGACGGCGCGATCAGCGACATCGCCGAAGCGAAGCGGATCGCCGACTCGATCGGCTATCCGGTGATCATCAAGGCGGCGTCGGGCGGCGGTGGTCGCGGGATGAAGGTCGTCAACGATCCCGACGATCTCGAAACGCAGATGCAGCAGGCCGGCAGCGAGGCGAAGGCCGCGTTCGGCGACGCCACCGTCTACATGGAAAAATACCTCGGCAATCCGCGGCATATCGAATTCCAGATCTTCGGTGACGGCAACGGCAACGCGATCCACCTGGGCGAGCGCGACTGCTCGTTGCAGCGCCGCCACCAGAAGGTGCTCGAGGAAGCGCCCTCGCCGATCATCACCGCCGAAGAGCGCGAGCGGATGGGCGGGATCGTCGCCAAGGCGATGGCCGACATGGGCTATCGCGGCGCGGGGACGATCGAGTTCCTGTGGGAAGCGGGCGAATTCTACTTCATCGAGATGAACACCCGGCTCCAGGTCGAGCATCCGGTGACCGAGATGATCACCGGGCTGGACCTGGTGCGCGAGCAGATCCGTGTGGCCGAGGGTCATCCGCTGACGCTCCGTCAGGAAGACGTCCAGTTCCGCGGTCACGCGATCGAATGCCGCATCAACGCCGAGGATCCGCGCACGTTCGCGCCGTCGCCGGGGCTGGTGAAGGTGTATCACGCGCCGGGCGGGATGCATGTCCGCGTCGATAGCGGGCTGTATGCGGGCTATCGCGTGCCGCCTTACTACGACTCGATGATCGCCAAGCTGATCGTCTACGGGACGACCCGGCAGGGTGCGCTGCGCCGGTTGCGGCGTGCGCTCGAGGAAATGGTGATCGAGGGTGTGACGACGACGATCCCGCTGCACCGCGCGCTGCTCGACGATCCCGAGTTCCAGGAAGGCGCGTACACGATCAAGTGGCTGGAAGAGTGGTTGGCCAAGCAGGGGGCGTAGGTTCGATGTCGCGGTGGATGTTGCTTGCCGTTCCGGTCCTGCTGGCTGCGGGACCGGCATCCCCCGATCCGGTCGAGGGATTGGCCGGGCGCTATTACGCTCAGTTTGCCAACGGCACGGTGACCGGCGAAAAATACACCGGCGAGAATGTCGTCGAGATCGTGCCCGTAGCTGCGAACGCAGCCTATGTCCGCGCGCATCTCGATTTCTTCAACGGTCATCAGTGCGACATCGCTGGCATCGCGACTTCCCGCGGGGCGACACTCGTCTATCGCGACCTCGACACGCCGTTACCCGGAGAACCGGCGTGCGTGCTTACCGTCTCGCAAGCTGGGTCTTCGCTCAAGCTCGACGACGGCAATCGGGGATGCAGTACCTATTGCGGCGCACGGGGCAGCCTGACGAACATGAGCGTGCCGTTCGCGAGCCGCCGCCCGATCCGGTACATGCCGCGTCTCAAGGCATCCGAGCAATATCGGCGTGCTATGACGGAATGGCGGACGGGGAAGCCGACATCGTGAAGGCGACGATCTACCACAACCCGCGTTGCTCCAAGTCCCGCGAGGCGCTCGCGCTACTGCAAGAAGCCGGAGCGGACGTCACGATCGTCGAATATCTTAAGAACCCGCCCTCCCGCGCGGAGCTCGTCCGCCTCTACGACCGCGCCAGCATGACGCCGCGCCAGGGCCTGCGCATGGCCGAGGATGGCGCCAAGGCGGTCAAGCATGGCGACGCCGAGGCGATCCTCGACGCGATGATGATCGATCCGCTACTGATCGAGCGCCCGCTGGTCGAGACCGACAAGGGCGTCCGGCTCGGCCGCCCGATCGCGCGGCTGCACGAGATCCTGTGATTGGCTCCCCTGCCCTTGGATTGCGCACGCACCGCCCAGGTGCCGCAATTTCGGGCAGTGAAATCAACGATATTCCGCGGTTGCCCGAGGGCGCTGCGGCTGGCACGCTTGGTGCAATGCGCCCTTCAGGGCGTACAGCTCGCTCGCAAGGGCGAGGGTTTCAACAATCGGGGGCGTACCTGTGAAAAAGATCGAAGCCATCATCAAGCCGTTCAAGCTGGATGAGGTGAAGGAAGCGCTGCACGAGATCGGCGTGAGCGGCATCACCGTGACCGAGGCCAAGGGCTTCGGCCGCCAGAAGGGCCACACCGAGCTGTATCGCGGCGCGGAATATGTCGTCGACTTCCTGCCCAAGGTGAAGCTCGAGGTCGTCGTCGAGGACGGGCTCGCGCAACGAGTCGTCGAGGCGATCGCGGCAGCCGCGCAGACCGGCCGGATCGGCGACGGCAAGATCTTCGTCATCCCGGTCGAGAGCGCGCTTCGCATCCGCACCGGCGAGCGCGACGACGACGCAATCTAGTTTCGAACCACGCATATTGCGTTGACGACGAGTGACGACATCGTCATTTGACGCGACGCAACATTGTGTGGAAATTCTGTTCCATACCGCAATTAGATTCCCCGCATGATGCGGCGGAAATCTCAAAAACGAAGGGCAAGCATCATGGCGAATTCGGCCTCCGACGTTCTCAATATGATCAAGGACCAGGAGATCGAGTGGGTCGATCTGCGGTTCACCGATCCCAAGGGCAAGTGGCAGCATCTGACGATGGTCGCCAGCCTGATCGGCGAAGACGAGCTGACCGACGGCCTGATGTTCGACGGCTCGTCGATCGAGGGCTGGAAGGCGATCAACGAGAGCGACATGACGCTCAAGCCCGATCTCGACGCGGTCTATGTCGATCCGTTCTCGGCGACGCCGATGATGATCCTGATCTGCGACATTGCCGATCCGTCGACCGGGGAACTGTATTCGCGCGATCCGCGCTCGACCGCCAAGCGCGCCGAGGCGTATCTGCTGACCACCGGCGTCGGCGACACCGTCTATGTCGGCCCCGAAGCCGAATTCTTCATGTTCGACGACGTCCGCTTCGAGAACAGCTATTCGACCAGCTACTACAAGATCGACGACATCGAGCTGCCGGGCAATTCGGGTCGCGAATATGAGGGCGGCAATCTCGGCCACCGTCCCCGCGCCAAGGGGGGGTACTTCCCGGTCGCACCGGTCGACAGCGCCGTCGACATCCGCGGCGAGATGGTCTCGACGATGATCGAGATGGGCCTGCCCTGCGACAAGCATCACCACGAAGTCGCGGCCGCACAGCATGAGCTGGGCCTGACCTTCGGTACGCTGACGCAGACCGCGGATCGCATGCAGATCTATAAGTACGTCGTCCATCAGGTCGCGCATGCGTACGGCAAGACCGCGACGTTCATGCCGAAGCCGATCAAGGAGGACAACGGTTCGGGGATGCACACGCATTTCTCGATCTGGGAAGGCAAGACCCCGCTGTTCGCCGGCAACGGCTATGCGGGCCTCAGCGACATGTGCCTGTATTTCATCGGCGGCATCATCAAGCACGCCAAGGCGGTCAACGCGTTCACCAACCCGTCGACCAACAGCTACAAGCGCCTCGTCCCCGGCTACGAAGCGCCGGTGCTGCTCGCCTATTCGGCACGCAACCGCTCGGCATCGTGCCGCATTCCGTACGGCACCGGCCCCAAGGCGAAGCGCGTCGAAGTGCGCTTCCCGGACGCGCTGGCCAACCCGTACCTTGCGTATGCGGCGCTGATGATGGCCGGCATGGACGGCATCCTCAACAAGATCCATCCGGGCGAAGCGATGGACAAGAACCTGTACGACCTGCCGCCGGCAGAGCTCGCGCAGGTCCCGACCGTCGCGGGTTCGCTCCGCGAGGCGCTCGAATGCCTGCTCGCGGATCACGACTTCCTGCTAAAGGGCGACGTGTTCTCGAAGGATCAGATCGAGAGCTATGTCGAGATCAAGTACGCCGAGGTCGCGCGCTGGGAGATGACGCCTAGCCCGGTTGAATATGATATGTACTACAGCGGATAAGGCGCACGGCGCACGCGGCCAGCGCAAGCTGACCGAGAGACGCCGAAGCCCGGCCGGCGTCGCGAACCGCGACGACCGACGGCGTGGCTTTGCCACGTCGCTGAATTGGAAGAGGGCGTCCGGAGCAATCCGGGCGCCCTTTTTCTGTCAGGCCAAACGAGATCCCTTCTCTTCGTCCTGGCAAGTTCAGACGGGAGGGAGATCAGAACAATGCCCCCTTCGTCATTCCCGCGGAGGCGGGAACCCATACTGGCTGACGGCGCGATCGAAGCGCGAGTGGTCGAGTTTATGGATCCCCGCCTGCGCGGGGATGACGATGCGGTGTAGGCCGAAGTGCGGCCGCGCGGAGCTCGTTTCCCCGCGAAGGCGGGGACCCAGTCTGGGCTCCCGCCTTCGCGGGAGAACAAACTTTGCGGGAGCAACATGGGTAGCCTTGGTTAACTTCGAGGGTGGGCTCGGATTGATCGACCGTGACCGCCACCCATATCTTTCCCGAGAGCTCTCCCGAAGAAACCAAGGAACATCTGTGACCGAAGACAGCGGCAACAGCGCCGGACGCGCGATCCCCAGCGGCCGCCTCGCCCGCCTCGGCGTCTTCGGCAAACTCGCAGGCGGTGTCGCCGGGGGAGTCGTCGCGGAAGGCGCACGCCGCCTCGCAAACGGCGAACGCCCCAAGATCGGCGACCTACTCCTGACCCCCGCCAACGCCACCCGCGTCGCCGACCAACTCTCGCACCTCCGCGGCGCCGCGATGAAGCTGGGGCAGATGATCTCGATGGACGCGGGCGACATGCTCCCGCCCGAACTCGCGACCATCCTCGCCCGCCTGCGCAACAACGCGAACCACATGCCGCCGCAGCAGCTCGATCGCGTGCTTGCCGCCGAATGGGGCAAGGATTGGCGTCGCAAATTTGCACATTTCCAGGCGCACCCGGTCGCCGCCGCCTCGATCGGTCAGGTCCACCGTGCGCGCCTGCCAGACGGAACCGAACTGGCGATCAAGGTCCAGTATCCCGGCGTGATGGAGAGCATCGACGCCGACGTCGACAACGTCGCGACGCTGCTGCGCGTGTCGGGCATGCTCCCCAAGTCGCTCGACATCGCGCCGTTGCTCGACGAGGCGAAGAAGCAGCTCCACGAGGAGGCCGATTACCTTCGCGAGGCGCAAATGCTGGCGCGTTACGGCGATCTGCTCGCCGACCAGTCGCAGTTCGTCGTGCCCGCGCTCTATTCCGAGCTCACCACGCCACGCGTCCTCGCGATGAGCTTCGTCACCGGCGTCCCCGTCGAGACGCTGGAGACCGCGTCGCAGGATGTCCGCGACCGCGTGATGCACGACCTGATCTCGCTCGTGCTGCGCGAGTTGTTCGACTGGCGGCTGATGCAGACCGATCCAAACTTCGCCAACTATCGCTGGCAGTCCGAGACGGAAAAGCTGGTCCTGCTCGATTTCGGCGCCGCCCGCCCCCTTCCCGCCGAGACCGGTGAAGGGTATCGCCGCCTGCTTACCGCAGCACTGGCGGGCGACCGCGACGCGGTACGCGAGGCCGCTATCGCCGCCGGTTTCCTCGGCGAAGCCGCCGTGCTCCAGCACCGCGCACTCGTCGACCGGATGATCGACGTGATCCTCGTCGAACTCGCCAAGCCCGGCCCGTTCGACTTCGGCGACCGTGCGTTCGTCGGCGTGCTCCGCGAACAGGGCACCGAGATCGCGCGCGACCGCGATACCTGGCACCTGCCGCCGATCGACACGCTGTTCGTCCAGCGCAAGATCAGCGGCACCGCGCTGCTCGCCGCCCGCCTCAAGGCCCGAGTCGACGTCCGCGCGTTGATCCAGCATTCCTTCGGCGAAGCAACGCTCTAGGCCGCCACCGATCCTCCCGTATAAGGCGGCATGACCAGTCCGACCGCGCCCGTGTCACTCAAGACCATCGTCATAGTCGGCGGCGGCACCGCGGGCTGGATCGCCGCCGCAATGCTCGCGCGGTTCGTGCCCCGCACGACGAAGATCCGGCTGATCGAATCCGACGCGATCGGCACGGTCGGCGTCGGCGAGGCGACGATCCCGCAGATCCGCCTGCTCACCGCCGCACTCGGCATCGACGAGAATGCGATGCTCGCCGCCACGCAGGGCACGTTCAAGCTCGGCATCGAGTTCGTCGACTGGACCGGTCCCGGCAGCCGCTACATGCACGCGTTCGGCGCGGTCGGGCGCGGCCTGGGCGTCGTACCGTTCCACCACCACTGGTTGCGCGCGCGGGCATCCGGGACTGCAGCACCGCTCGGCGAGTATATCGCGAGTGCGCAGGCGGCGGCGGATGCGCGGTTCGATCGCCATCCCGATCTCGCCTACGCCTATCACTTCGACGCCACGATGCTGGCCCGCTGGCTGCGCGGCCTAGCCGAAGCCAGCGGCGTCGAACGAATCGAAGGGCGGATCGTCACCGCACAGCGCGATGGCGAGACCGGGGACCTGACCGGCGTCACGCTGGACGACGGCCGCGCAGTCGAAGGCGACTTCTTCCTCGACTGCTCGGGGTTCCGCTCGCTCCTGCTCGGCGAGGCGCAGGGCGTCGCGTTCGAGGACTGGTCGCACTGGCTACCCTGCGACCGCGCGATGGCGGTGGCCTGCGAGACGACCGCGCCGCTGCTCCCCTACACGCGAGCGACCGCACGGCCGGTCGGCTGGCAGTGGCGGATCCCGCTCCAGCATCGCACCGGCAACGGCCTGGTCTACGCCGCCGCACACCTGTCCGACGACGAAGCGACGGCGCGCCTGCTGGCCAACCTCGACGGCGCGGCGATCGGCGATCCCCGCCCGTTGCGCTTTGCCACCGGCAAACGCGCGACCTTCTGGAAGCGAAACGTCGTCGCGCTGGGCCTCGCCTCCGGGTTCATGGAGCCGCTCGAATCGACCAGCATCCACATGGTGCAATCAGCGGTGGCGCGGCTGTTGTCGCTGTTCCCGTCGGCCGGCGACAATGCCGCCGCGCGGACCGCGTACAACCATCAGACGCATGTCGAATATGACACCGTCCGCGACTTCCTGATCCTCCACTATCACGCCAATCGCCGCCCGGAGCCGTTCTGGCAGCGGTGCCGCGACATGCCGCTGCCCGATCGGCTGGCCGAAAAGATCGCGCAGTTCCGCGCCGCCGCGATCCTGACGCAGGACGTCGCGGATTTGTTTACCGAACCGGCCTGGCTCCAGGTTATGATCGGTCAGGGCATAAATCCCGTCACGTGGTCGCCACTTGCCGAGGCGCTGTCGCCGGATCAGCTCGCCGGGTTCCTCGCCGACATCCGTGACCGGCATGCCGCTACGGCCCGCGCGCTTCCAGCGCATGCCGACACCGTCGCGCGTCACTGCATGGCGAGACGCTAGCACGCGACTTCCTGCTCGCCGCATCGCAACATTAAGCCAGCATTAAAAGCGCCCTACACGCGATTCTTAAATCCGTAACCGGCGCGCCACGACTGCCCCTTATCGCGCCCATCAAGGCAAAGGTGTCTGAAAAGGGAAATCTCGATGTTGAATGCAGCAAGCCTGCGCGTGCGGTTGCTGGCCGGCGCCGCGCTGACCGCCGGGCTGACGATGGCGATCGCCTCGCCAGCTCTCGCGCATGCCGACCCGGCAATCGCCAAGGACGCCGCCGCGACCGCGCCTGCCGCCACGCCGACCGATCCAGCCGATCCGGCAGCTGCGCCCGCCGCCGATCCCGCCGACCAGACCGGTCTGGGCGAGATCGTCGTCACCGCGACCAAGCGCGAGACGAACCTGCAGAAGACGCCGATCGCGATCAACGTGCTCAACAGCCAGGCGCTGACCGACCGTCACGTCCAGAGCCTGTACGACCTCGCCGACGGCGCGGTGCCGTCGTTGCGCGTCGCGACGTTCGAGGCGCGCCAGTCCGCGCTGACGATCGGCATCCGCGGCATCGTACCGCTCGACGCCAACCAGCCCGCGCGCGAGCAGGGCGTCGGTATCTATATCGACGGCGTATATCTGGGTCGCCAGCACGGCCTGAACGCCGCGCTGTTCGACGTCGACCGGATCGAAGTCCTCAAGGGCCCGCAGGGAACGCTGTTCGGTCGCAACACCGAAGGCGGCGCGCTAAGCATCGTCACCAAGGGCCCGAGCGGCAAATGGGGCGGCAGCGCAACCGCGGGCATCGCCAACTATGGCGGCTATAACGGCGCATTGCGACTCGACCTTCCCGAAGTCTACGGCGTGTCGCTGAAGCTCGACGGCGTCGTCCAGTATCAGGGTGCGACCACCAAGAACCCGCTCGTCGGCCAGACCGGCTTCAATTATTATGATCGCCGCGGCTTCAAGGCGACCGCGCGAGTCCATCCGATCTCGGGCATGACCGCCGATTTCAGCTATGACAACGGCTACGACTCGAACAGCCCGTTCTACAGCCAGCTGCTGAACTTCAACCCGAATGCGTGCAAAGCCGGCGCGCAGGCGGCGTCTCCCGCTTGTGCCCTGCCCGGCACCAACTACGCGACGCTCACCGGCAGCGTGAAGCCGTTGCCAAGCCAGGTCGTCATCAACGGCAACAGCCGCGCGAAGGTCGCCGACATCGGCGTCCCGCAGCAGCCGAGCATCGACAAGACGCACGGCTTCACGTCGAACATCCGCTGGGATGTCGCGCCCGAGATCGAACTCCGGTCGATCACCGCATGGCGCGGCGTGAACGCGACGCAGTACGATAACAGCGGCGGCTATCACCGCGTCCCCGTCGTCGCCGCGGGCTGCACCGGCACCGCGTGCAACTTCAGCCGCTACAGCCTCGCCGATCTCCACCAGAACCAGTTCAGCCAGGAATTCCAGGCTGTCGGCACGGTCGGCCAGTTCGACTACGTCGCCGGGCTGTACTATTTCAACGAACACATCAGCGACGACGCCGCCACGCCGAATTCGCTGGCGTTCAATTCGACGCTGTCGACGATTTCGGTTCTCGATCCCTGCACCGGTTCGGGCGGTTTCGGATCGCAGCCGGGCTGCCGCTCGATCGATCGTGCGTCGGAAGTCTTCTCCAAGAGCTATGCAGGCTATGGCCAGGTGACGTGGAACGCGACCGACGCGATCCATCTGACCGCCGGCGGCCGCTACACGCGCGACGAAAAACAGGGTGTGCTGCATTATTCGCGCAACCTGAACTATGACACGGCGACCGCGGCCCAGCTGACCGCGGCGGGCTACAAGCCGCTCGACGCCAGCTGGAACCGGTTCAATCCGATGGCGACGCTCGCCTATGACGCCAGCGACTCGGTGCACCTCTACGCCAAATACGCGACCGGCTACCGTGCCGGCGGTGCCAGCTCGCGCACGTCGAACTACCAGACGTTCAACCCGGAGGACGTGAAGTCGTACGAGATCGGCGCGAAGACCGATTTCTGGAACCACCGCGCGCGCCTGAACCTTGCCGGCTACATCATGGACCGCAAGAACAGCCAGGTCGACATCAGCTCGATCCAGACGACCGCGTCGGGCAGCTTCAACAACCTCGTGACGATCAATGCGCCCGGCATCACCAAGATCCGCGGGATCGAGGCGGACCTCACCGTGCAGCCGGTCACCGGGCTGACGCTGACCGCGGGGTATGCGTACACCTACACCAAGATCCCGCCCGTGCTGATCGCGTCGACCGGCGTGTACCAGAACTTCTACATCGTGTTCACGCCGCGCAACGCCGCCAACGGCTCGATC
This sequence comes from Sphingomonas sp. PP-CE-1G-424, assembly GCF_004341085.1. GTDB lineage: Bacteria > Pseudomonadota > Alphaproteobacteria > Sphingomonadales > Sphingomonadaceae > Sphingomonas. The sequence continues at coordinate 957,475 of NZ_SLXW01000002.1, read as the reverse complement.
GACTACACGATGCCGGTTGGCGACATGGACCTGAAGTTCCACCTCGACGGCAACTATTCGCAGGCGACGCAGACCTTCGATCAGTTCGCGACCAAGAACGATCCGGCGTTCATCGCCAACGCCCGCCTCGCCCTGGCGAACATCCAGGTCGGCGGCAGCAACGCGGTGACCATCTCGGCCTGGGTCCGCAACCTGTTCGACAAGCAGTATGTTTTCCGCCGCGATCCGTCGAACAGCCTGCCGGGTGCCCCGACGACGAGCACCGCCTCGGGCAGCATCAGCAACGTCCTCGGCGACTACGGCAACTTCAACGCGCCGCGCACCTACGGCATGGAGGCTTCGGTCAAGTTCTGATCGGGCTTACCGCGTAGAAATGGAAACTCGGGCAGGCGCTCAGCCTGTCCGGGTTTCGTCGTTTCAGCCCTAGGGCAGCGCAATGACGACGCGCAGTCCGGGGGCCGCATCTTCGAGTACGATCGTGCCACGATGAAGCCGGACGATCGCCTGGATCAGCGGCAGGCCGAGGCCGTGACCTTCGTCGTGGCGGCTGGCGTCGAGCCGTCCGAACCGCCGCAACGCCAGCTTGCGCTGATCCACCGGGATACCGGGGCCGGTATCGGTCACCGTAAGCATGGCGGTCCTGCCGGTGGTCGTGACGCCGATCTCGATGCGCGTCCCGGGCGGCGTATGGCGAAGCGCGTTCTCGATGAGGTTCACGAGCATCTGGCCGAGCAGGTGCCGATCCCCGAGGATTTCTGCCGGCGCCGCGGCATCGAGAACCAGCGTTCGATCGCCATCGGCGACCACCGGCTGCATCATCGTCGCGACCTCGTCGGCCAGCGCCGCCAGATCGAGCGCTGCGAACGCCGCACGACGATCGCCACCCTCGACCTCCGCGATCCGCAGCATCGCCGCGAACATCTCGAGCAGTTCGTCGCTCATCGCGATCGCCGCTTCGAGATCGTCGCGCTGCGCGTCCGTCTCGGCGCGATGCAACGCCAGCGCCAACTGGCTCTTCAGCCGGGCGAGCGGCGTGCGCAGGTCGTGCGCGATGTCGTTGGAGACGTTGCTGATGCTCGCCATCAGCTCGGATATCCGGTCGAGCATCCGGTTGAACGCCATTGCCTGCTGCGCGAACTCGCCGCCCGACGGGTGGATCGGCACGCGGCGTGCCATGTCGCCGTCGATGATCGCCTCCACCGTCCGCCGCATCTCGCCGATGCGTCGCCGGATCGTGACGACGAAGACCAGCATGCCGGCGATCACGATCAGCACGATCGAGCCGAACCCGAGGAGGTAGATTCGCACGCGCGCCGCATTATAGTCGTCGAACGGCTCGGTTTCGGCGATCGTCGTAAGCGTCATGCCGCGGCCGACATCACGGACCAACGCGCGCCCCGCCGAGAGACCCGCGATCCGATCCTTCACCGCGACCGTCGAGAAACCGAGCGGAAGGCGGCGCAGCTTGGCGATGTTGCCACCCAGCCGCCGGCCGTCCATGTCGAGCAGCAGGAAGCCGATATCGCCGGTATCGCGTTCCTGCGTCGCCGCGTTGATCCGGCGGACGAGTTCCTCGGGGCTGCGATCGCCGAACGTGCCGGCGACCTCGTCGCTCACGGCTTCGATCCGACGATCGACCAGCCGTTCGATCGTTTGCTGCGTTACCGTGTGGATCGCGAACCCGGTACCGATCGTCGCAACGAGGAACGCCAGCACGAACGCCAGCGTCAGTGCGCGCAGCGACCGGAACCGCATCATCCGCGCAGCATATATCCGACGCCGCGTACCGTGAGGATCGGGTCGCGGCCCCCCGCCGCGGTCAGCTTGACGCGCAGGTGACGAACATAGACGTCGACGATGTTGGTGGTCGGCGCGAAGTCGTATCCCCAGACCCGCTCGACCAGCATCGCCCGGGTCAATACCGCATCGGCATTGGCGACGAACTCGCTGAGCAGCTTGAACTCGAGCTTGCCTAGATCGAGCGCGATCCCGTCGCGCCATGCACGGAACTTGGTCGGGCTGACGACGATATCGCCCGCTCTGATCGTATCGGCACTGCCCCCGGTCCAGCCGCGCCCTCGGACGACCGCGGCAAGACGTGCGCTGAGTTCGGCCGCGGCGACCGGCTTCACCACGTAATCGTCGGCGCCCGCCTCGAGACCCTCGACCTTCTCCACCGAGCGGCCGAGTGCGGTGAGCATGATCACCGGCAGCGTCATGTTGCCGCCACGCAACCGCTCGAGCACCGCCATGCCGTCGACCTTGGGCAGCATCCGATCGAGCACCACCGCATCGAACGGCGCGCTGTCGACCGCCGCCAGCGCCTCGCGGCCATCGACCGCGACCGTCACGCAGTGATCGAGCCCACGCAATTCCTCCGCCAAGGTCTGCGCGAACACCGCATCGTCCTCGACCAGCAACAGATTCAAGCTCATCGTCATCTCGCCGAAAGGGGGCGTTCGCCGTACCGCGATTCGCCCCCGAGGCAAACCACCGGCTTATTCGGGGAGCAGGAGCGTGCTGCCCCAAGTCTTGCCGCTCTCGACCGCGCGGTGCGCGTCGGCGGCGTCTTCGAGCGCGAAGGTCTGGCCGATCTCCGGGGTGACCGCGCCGCTGTCGAGCATCGCGAACAGGCGCGCGATGCCGGCCTGCTTCTCCTCGGGCGTGGCGTAGTAATCGAACAGCGTCGGGCGGGTGACGAACAGCGATCCCTTCCGTGCGAGCACACCGATGTTGACGCCGTCGACCACGCCGCCGGCATTGCCGTAGCTGACGATCAGCCCGCGCCTGGCCGCGCTGTCGAGCGAGGCGTTCCACGTCGCACCGCCGACGCCGTCGAGCACGACGGGCACGCCCTCACCGTCGGTGATCTCGCGAACGCGCGCGGCGATGTCCTCGGACTTGTGGAGGATGACGTGATCGGCGCCGGCTTTCCGCGTCCGCGCCGCCTTGTCCTCGCTGCCGACGCTGGCGATGACGGTCGCGCCGATCGCCTTCAGCCAGCCGACCAGGATATGGCCAACACCGCCCGCCGCCGCATGGACGAGCACGGTCTGGCCCGCCTGCACCTTGGCGCAACGCTCGACCAGGAACTCGGCGGTGGTGCCCTTGAGCAGGATCGCCGCGGCGGTCCGGTCGTCGAGCGTGTCGGGGAGCTTGAACAGCTGGTTCGCAGGTACGTTGCGCTCCGTCGCATAGGCGCCGCGCGAGGGGCCGAACGTCCCGACCCGGTCGCCGGGCGCGAACTCGGTCACGCCCTCGCCGACCGCCATCACTACGCCCACCGCCTCGCTGCCAAGCCCTGACGGCAGGTCGACCGGGTACACGCCACTGCGGTGATACGTGTCGATATAGTTCAGCCCGACCGCGGTGTTGCGCATCCAGACCTCACCCCTGGCCGGTGGCGGCAGTTGGATATCGTGCCACTGGATGACCTCGGGGCCGCCGGTCTTCTCGATGAATGCCACTCTCGCCATGCCGGCCTCCTGATACGTCTGGCGGTCACCCTAGCCGACGCGTTTCGGGTTGCAACCGATCTCCGCAGAGCCCATTCCTTGGCGAGACAAGATGCGGAGAGGCACGATGAAAAGCTATTTGAAGCAGTATATTGACGGCGCATGGGTCGAGAGCGAGGGCGGCATTGTCTATCAGGTGATCGATCCGTCGACCGAGCAAGCCTGCACCGAGATTACGCTGGGCACCGCCGCCGACGTCGACAAGGCCGTAGCCGCAGCGCGCAACGCGTTCGAAAGCTGGAGCCAGACGAGCGTACAGGAGCGGCTCGACGTGCTCGGCCGGATCATGACCGAATACAAGGCGCGGATGCCCGATCTCGCCAAGGCGATGTCGCAGGAGATGGGCGCCCCGATGGCGCTCGCCTCGATGGCGCAGGCGCCGACCGGCCTCGCGCATTTCTCGGCGACCGCGAAGGCGCTGGCGGCGTTCGAGTTCTCCGAGACGATCGGCAAGGCGACCGTCGTGCACGAGCCGCTCGGCGTCGTCGCGATGATCACGCCGTGGAACTGGCCGCTGAACCAGATCTGCGCGAAGGTCGCGCCTGCGCTGGCCGCCGGTGACACGATGATCCTGAAGCCGTCCGAGGAAGCGCCCTCGTGCGCGGTGATCCTGGCCGAAATCATGGATGCGGCGGGCGTGCCGGCGGGCGTGTTTAATCTCGTCAACGGTGACGGTCCAGGCGTTGGCGCGGCGCTGTGCACGCACCGCGACATCGACATGGTCAGCTTTACCGGCTCGACGCGGGCCGGCGTCGCGGTCGCCTTGGCGGCCGCGCCGACCGTGAAGCGCGTGCATCAGGAGCTTGGCGGCAAGGCGGCCAACCTCGTGCTGGAGGGCTCCGATCTCGCGGCCGTCCTGCCGCCGACGGTCGCGGGGGTGCTCGCCAATTCGGGCCAGAGCTGCATCGCGCCGACCCGTTTGCTGGTGCATGCGAGCCAGGTCGCGGAGGCGACCGCGATCGTGAAGTCGATGATGGAGCAGACCAAGGTCGGCGATCCCGCCGAGATGGGCCAGCACATCGGCCCGGTCGTCAACAAGGCGCAGTTCAACAAGATCCAGGGGCTGATCCAGTCGGCGATCGACGAAGGTGCGACGCTGGTCACCGGCGGCGTGGGTCGGCCGGACGGGCGCAATGCGGGGTATTACATCCAGCCGACACTGTTTACCGACGTGCGGCCGGACATGCGGATCGCGCAGGAGGAGACGTTCGGTCCGGTCGCGACGATCACGTCGTACGCCGATCAGGACGAGGGCATCCGCATCGCCAACGCGACCGAATACGGCCTGTCGGCGACGATCTCGGGTGACCCAGCGGCGGCGGCGAAGGTCGCACCGAAGTTACGTGCGGGGCTGGTGACGATCAACTCGTGGAGCCCGGACATCGGCGCGCCGTTCGGCGGGTACAAGCAGTCGGGCAATGGTCGTGAGAACGGGCGCTATGGGCTGACCGACTTCATGGAGGTGAAGACGATCACCGGCCTGCCCGGTGACGTGCGTCAGGGCAAACCAGCCGAAGCGGGCGCTTAAGGGTTACGCTCGCTTCTTGTGGGGAGCTCGTCAGGCACGAGCCCCCCCGTCATCCTGACGAAAGTCAGGATCCAGAGCCATGAAAGCTGCCTGTCGTAACCCTGGATCCTGACTTTCGTCAGGATGACGGACGGGGTGACGAACGTTTCAGCCTAGTCGAGGTTTGGACGAAGCCAGCGTTCCGCAGTTTTCAGGTCGGCGCCACGGCGTTTGGCATAGTCCTCGAGCTGGTCGCGGCCGACGCGGGCTACCCCGAAATACTCCGCCTGCGGGTGGCCAAAATAGAAGCCCGAGACGGCGGCGGTCGGGAACATCGCGAAGCTCTCGGTCAGTTCCAGCCCGGTCGCGGTCTCCGCGTCGAGCAGGTCGAACAGGATCGGCTTGAGGCTGTGGTCGGGGCACGCAGGGTAGCCCGGCGCCGGGCGAATGCCGCGATATTGTTCCTTGATCATCGCTTCGTTGGTGAGCTGTTCGTCCGGCGCATAGCCCCACAGGTCGGTGCGGACGTGCTTGTGGAGGCGTTCGGCGAAGGCTTCGGCGAAGCGGTCGGCGAGCGCCTTCAGCAGGATGTCGTTATAGTCGTCGTTGTCCGCCTTGAAGCGGGCGATGTGGTCGTCGATGCCGTGGATGCCGACCGCGAAACCGCCGAACCAGTCGTCCTGGGTGTCGACGAAATCGGCGAGACACATGTTGGCGCGGCCTTCGCGCTTGGCGATCTGCTGGCGAAGCATGGGCAATCTATATTCCTCCCTGGCACGGGGAGGGGGACCATCCGCAGGATGGTGGAGGGGAGCCTCCGCGAGCGGGACGCTGTGTGGCACGCCCCCTCCACCGCTGCGCGGTCCCCCTCCCCGTGCCGGGGAGGATACAAGTATGTCATCCCCTTCACGCCGTGCCGGCCACAGCCCCGCGACTCCACGCGGGGTCAGCCACTTCTCCGCAACGATCGTATCGAGCATCGCCTGCGCATCCGCATACAGCGAAGTCGCGCTCTCGCCGACCACTTCATCAGTCAGGATCGCCGGGAAATTCCCCGCCAGTTCCCACGCGCGGAAGAACGGCGTCCAGTCGATATAGTCGCGCAGGTCCGACAGATCCCAGTCCGCGAACACATGCACGCCCGGCTTCACCGGCGCAGGCGGCTTCATCGCAAAGTCCGCCACGAACCCGCGCGCGCGAGCCGTCTCCAACGGCAAAAGCTCGCTCTGCCCCTTGTTAACGCGCGAGATCCGTACCGCCTCATACTCGTCCGCGGTCTTCGTCACGAACTCGTCGCGGATCGTGTCCGACACCAACGTCGACGCGACACCCACCGCCCGGCTGGCATCGAGCACATGCACCACCGGGCCATCATAGGCCGGCGCGATCCGCAGCGCGGTGTGCACCTTCGAGGTCGTCGCGCCGCCGATCAGCAGCGGCATCGTCATGCCGGCGCGCTTCATCTCCTCGGCGACCGTCACCATCTCGTCGAGCGACGGCGTGATCAGCCCCGAGAGCCCGATCATGTCCGCATCGTTCTCGTTCGCCGACTCCAGGATCTTCGACCAAGGCACCATTACGCCGAGATCGACCACGTCGAAGCCGTTGCACTGCAGCACCACGCCGACGATGTTCTTGCCGATATCGTGCACGTCGCCCTTGACGGTCGCCATGATGATCTTGCCCTTGCCGCGCGCGCCGGGCTCCTTGGCCGCCTCGATATATGGCAGCAGATGCGCGACCGCCTTCTTCATCACGCGCGCCGACTTCACGACCTGCGGCAGGAACATCTTGCCCGATCCGAACAGGTCGCCGACGACGTTCATGCCGTCCATCAGCGGGCCTTCGATGACCTCGATCGGCCGTCCGCCATTGCCGGCGATGATCAACCGTGCCTCTTCCGTATCCTCGACGACGTGGAGGTCGATACCCTTGACCAGCGCATATTCGAGCCGCTTGTTGACGCCGAGCGAGCGCCATTCCGCCGCCGCCTTCTCCGCGACCACGTCGGTGCCGCGATAGCGTTCGGCGAGCGCGACGAGCCGGTCGCCAGCCTCGGGATCGGTGTTGAGCACGACGTCCTCGACCGCCTGGCGCAGCTCGGGATCGATGTCATCATAGATGTCGAGCTGGCCGGCGTTGACGATCGCCATGTCCATGCCCGCCGGGATCGCGTAATACAGGAAGACGCTGTGCATCGCGCGGCGCACCGGCTCGTTGCCGCGGAACGAGAAGCTGAAGTTCGAGAGCCCGCCCGAGATGTGGCAATGCGGGCAGCGCGCCTTGATCTCCCTGCACGCCTCGATGAAGTCGACGCCGTAGTTGTTGTGCTCCTCGATTCCCGTGGCGACCGCGAACACGTTGGGATCGAAGATGATGTCCTCGGGCGGGAAGCCGATCCCGACGAGCAGCTTGTACGCGCGCTCGCAGATCTCGACCTTGCGCTCCTTGGTGTCCGCCTGACCGACCTCGTCGAACGCCATCACGACGACGGCCGCGCCGTACGCCATGCATTTCCGCGCCTGGGCGAGGAACTGCTCCTCGCCTTCCTTCATGCTGATCGAATTGACGATCGGCTTGCCGCTGACGCACTTCAGCCCGGCCTCGATCACGCTCCATTTCGAGCTGTCGACCATGAACGGGATCCGCGCGATGTCGGGCTCGGCGGCGATCAGCTTCAGGAACGTCGTCATCGCGTGATGCGCGTCGAGCAGCCCCTCGTCCATGTTGACGTCGAGCACCTGCGCGCCGCTCTCGACCTGCTGGCGCGCGACCTCGACCGCTGCCGGGTAATCGCCCGCCATGATCAGCTTCTTGAAGCGCGCCGAGCCGGTGACGTTGGTACGCTCGCCGATGTTGACGAAGGAGGTGGAGGAGGTTGTCGTGGTCATCGGTTTTCCAATTCCTCCCCGGTACGGGGAGGGGGACCGCTCGCAGAGCGGTGGAGGGGGCTCTCCACGAACGTTACGCCTGGTGGAGAGCCCCCTCCACCACGCCTTTCAGGCGCGGTCCCCCTCCCCGTGCCGGGGAGGATTTACGCCGCCATCGTGAACGGTTCGAGGCCGGCGAGCTTGGTCCGCACCTCGGGCCGAGCCACAGCCCGTGGCTCGAGCCCGCGGACGACATCCGCCATCGCCTTGATATGCGCCGGCGTCGAGCCGCAGCAGCCGCCGAGCACGTTGACCTGCTTGGCCATCGCCCACTCGCCGACCAGCCCCGCCGTTGTCTCGGGCTGCTCGTCATACTCGCCGAGTTCGTTCGGAAGCCCCGCGTTCGGATAGACCATGATCAGCGTATCGGCGATCGCCGACAGCGTCTTCACGTGCGGCCGCAACTGCTCCGCGCCGAACGAGCAGTTCAGCCCGATCGTGATCGGCTTGGCGTGCCGCACCGCGTGCCAGAACGCCTCGACCGTATGCCCCGAGAGGTTGCGCCCGCTAAGATCGGTCAGCGTCATCGACATCATGATCGGCACGTCGCGTCCGAGCGCGTCGCCCGCCTCGATCGCCGCCATGATCCCGGCCTTGGCATTGAGCGTATCGAACACCGTCTCGATCAGGATGAAGTCGACGCCGACCCCCTCGCCGCCTTCGAGCAGCGCGTCGATCTGCTCACGGTACACGCCCTTCAGATAATCGAAGTCGATCTCGCGGAAGCCGGGATCGTTGACGTCGGGCGACAGCGACAGCGTCTTGTTGGTCGGCCCGATCGCGCCAGCGACGAAGCGCGGACGGCCGTCCTTCGCCTCGTATTCGTTCGCAAGCCGGCGGGCGATCCGCGCGGACTCGACGTTGATCTCGCGCACCAGATGTTCGGCGCCGTAGTCCGCCTGCGAGATGACGTTCGCGCTGAACGTGTTGGTCGAGACGATGTCCGAGCCGGCTTCGAGATATTCGCGCGTGATCGTCTCGGGGACGTCCGGCTTGGTGATCGCCAGGATGTCGTTGTTGCCCTTCTGGTCGTGCGACAAGCCGAGAGTGCCCGCATAGGCCGCCTCGTCGAGCTTCCAGTTCTGGATCTCGGTACCGAACGCGCCGTCGGTGATCAGGATGCGCTTGGCGGCTTCCGCGTTGAAACGTTCACGTGGTGTCATCGTCGATCTCCTCCCCTCCCGCTGGCGGGAGGGGTCGGGGGAGGGAAGTGCCGCAAGCGAGACGGTCGGGTTGGGCCAGCCCCTCCCCTAACCCCTCCCGCAGGCGGGAGGGGAATTATGCCGCGGCGACCTTGTCGACCGGCTTCGCGCGCACGCCGAGCATGTGGCAGATCGCATAGGCCAGCTCCGCGCGGTTGAGCGTGTAGAAGTGGAAATCCTTCACGCCGCCCGCGTAGAGCCGCCGGCACATCTCGGCCGCGATCGTCGCCGCGACGAGTTGCCGAGCCGAGGGATGATCGTCGAGCCCCTCGAACAGCCGGTCCATCCACGCCGGGATCTCAGCGCCACACAGCCCCGCGAATTTCCGCGTCTGCGCGACGTTCGAGACCGGCAGGATTCCCGGCAAGATCTGCGCGGTGATCCCCGCCGCCGCAACCCGGTCGCGAAACCGGAAATACGCTTCGGGCGAGAAGAAGAACTGTGTGATCGCGCGGGTCGCACCGGCATCGATCTTGCGCTTCAGATTGTCGATGTCGGCGTCGTGACCGCCCGATTCCGGATGGCATTCAGGATACGCTGCGACCGAGATCTCGAACGGGTGCAGCTTCCGCAGACCGGCGACCAAAGCCGCGGCGTTTTCATACCCGCCCGGATGCGCCTGATACGGCTGGCCCAAAGTGGGCATGTCGCCGCGCAGCGCGACGATATGGCGCACGCCCGCTGCCCAATATTCCTCGGCCACCTGGTCGATCTCGGCCTTGGTCGCCTCGACGCAGGTCAGATGCGCGGCGGCGTTCATCGACGTCTCGCGCTGGATCCGCGCCACCGTCGCATGCGTCCGCTCGCGCGTGGACCCGCCCGCGCCATACGTCACCGACACGAAATCCGGGCCGAGCGGCTCTAGCGTGCGGATTGCCTCCCAGAGCTGCGTCTCCATTTTCTCGCTCTTCGGAGGGAAGAACTCGAAGCTTAAGCCGACATCACCCGCAAGATCCGCGAACAGCGGTTCTTCGAGCGCGCGGCGCGCTTCGGCCAGTTGGGGGATCGAAATGTTCGTCATGCCGCCTTCACCTCACGCAAGCTCGCGCCGATCTTCCGACCGAGCCATAATTTCACCGTCAACTCACCGCCCTCGAGCGTCTCGACGCGCGCCGTCTGCAGGCCCGCCGCCTCGAACCACGCCGCCATCTGCTCGTCCGCGAACCCGAGACGCGTATGCGCATCGCGCAACCGCAGTTCCTCGCGGTCGTGGCTGGCAAAGTCGGCGATCAGCAACCGTCCGCCAGGAGCCAGCACTCGCGCCGCTTCACTCACCGCCGCACCCGGCTGCTGCGCGAAGTGCAACACGTGATGCAGGATCGCGACGTCCGCTGCGGCATCCGCCATCGGCAGCGCGTACAGGTCCGCCTGGCGCAGTTCGGCATGCGTCATGTCGTGCAGCTTGGCGCGCGCGAGCCGCAGCATCTCCGAACTGCGATCGATCCCGAGCGCGACCGCCGCCCGTCCGCCGAACAGTTCGAGCATCCGCCCCGTGCCCGTGCCGATATCGATCAATGTCCCGACCGGCGCATCGCCAAGCACGGCGGCCATAGCCGCCTCGACCTCGCTGTCGGCAACATGCAGCGACCGGATCGCGTCCCACTCGTCGGCGTGCCCCTCGAACCACGCCGCTGCCGACGCCGCCCGATCCGCGCGCACCGCCGCAAGCCGCGCTGCGTCAGCCACCGCCCAGTGATCCGGCTCGGCCTTCGCCCAGACGTCGAGTGCTCCCGCGACCGGCTCGACCACGTCCGCAGACCCCAGCGCGACGAACACCCAGCTGCCTTCCTTGCGGCGTTCCGCAAGCCCGGCATCGCACAGGATCTTCACATGGCGCGACACGCGTGGCTGGCTCTGACCGAGCACCTGCGCCAGCTCGCCGACCGACAGCTCCATCCGCCGCAACAGCGCGAGAATCCGCAACCGGGTCGCGTCCGCCAAAGCACGGAAGATTTCGAGCGCCATCGTCATGCACAGACATATAAAGAATTCTTTATATGAGGTCAACGCAGGCGTGCGCGTCTTCGACATTGGCCATATCCGCCCGCGACTTATCGCATCGCGGCCGATCGTGACGGATCGGAAACGCTTTATCCGCGTTCGATTGCGCTATGGGCTGGGCATTACCCGGTCCACAAGACGACATCCACGGGAGTAGATACCTATGAAGAAGTTCCTGATCCCCGCCCTGGCGCTCACCGCCGGCCTCGCAGCCTGCAGCAACAACGCGCAGGACCAGACCGCACAGGCGGCCAACGCGATCGCCGCCGATGCCAGCGCAACCACCGCCAATGCCGTCGACGACGTCAGCGCCGCCAGCGATCGCGCGCTGGGTTCGGCCGAGCGTTCGCTCGACAACGCCGGTGCCAAGATCGACAACTCCACCGATCATCTCGACGCCAAGGCCGACCGCGCCGGTGACCGGATCGAGGCCGGTGCAGACCGTGCGGGTGCTGCGATCAGCAACGGTGCAGACCGCGCCGCCGACGCCACCGGCAACGCGCTGACCCGCGCCGGCAACGCGATCAAGGACTGATCTCTGCATGGACCGCCGCCCACCCACTCCCGTCATCCCAGCGAAAGCTGGGATCTCCTTGTTCGGGTCCCAGCGACCCAAACGGAAAGATGCCAGCGTTCGCTGGCATGACGGGCTAGGTTTGGCGGCGGCCCTTTTCCCCGCTTTGCTCGCGGCCTGCTCGCCTGCGAGCGAACCCGGCGCGGTCACCGCCGACGAAGCACACCAGTTGAACGAAGCCGCCGCGATGCTCGATGCGAACAGCGTCGATCTGAACGCGGTCGCCGCCGCTCCTGAAGATACTGAACTCCCCTCGAATCAAAGCGATCAGACCCGATGACTCTCCGCCGCCTCGGCTCGACCGATCTGAAGATCGCCCCGCTTGTCCTCGGCGGCAACGTGTTCGGCTGGACTGCCGACCGCGCCGCCAGCTTCGCCGTGCTCGATGCGTTCGTCGCGGGCGGCGGCACGATGATCGATACCGCCGACGTTTATTCTGCCTGGGTCGACGGCCACACGGGCGGCGAGTCCGAGAGCATGATCGGCGAATGGCTGAAGGCGAGCGGCAAGCGCGACGACGTCCTGATCGCGACCAAGGTCGGCATGCTCCCCGGCGACGGCGGCGAGAAGCTTGCCCCTGCGCGCATCGCCGCAGCTGCCGAAGCCTCGCTGAAGCGCCTCGGTACCGATCGCATCGACCTGTATTATGCGCACCAGGACGACGATTCACAGACGCAGGAGGCTGTCCTCGAAGCGTTCGGCAAGCTCGTCGATGCGGGGAAAGTCCGCGTGATCGGTGCGTCGAACTTCCACGCCGCGCGCCTGAAGTCCGCGGTCGAGGCTGCCAAGACGTCGGACCTGCCGCGCTATCACGTGCTCCAGCCCGAATATAACCTCGTCAGCCGCACCAAGTTCGAGGGCGAATTGCAGGATTACTGCGTCACCGAGAACATCGGCGTGCTGCCCTATTACGGGCTCGCCTCGGGCTTCCTCACCGGCAAGTACCGGACGAAGGACGATCTGGGCCAGAGCGTTCGCGGCGGTCGGATGGGCGAGTTGCTCGAAGGTACCGGCAAGGCTGTACTCGATGCGATGGACTCGGTCGTCGAAGCTACTGGCGCGACCCACGCGCAGGTAGCGCTGGCGTGGCTGATCGCGCAGCCGGGCGTCACCGCGCCGATTGCGAGCGCCACCAGCGTGAAGCAGGTCGAGGACCTGCTGCCAGCGATGACGCTGGAATTGTCAAAGGACCAGTTGGACGCGCTGATGGTCGCTGGCGCCTGACCCTTAATCCTCCCCCGCCAGGGGGAGGTGGCTGGCACTTGCCAGACGGAGGGGGCGGCATGCGCAAACTTCTGTGCTGTGTCCTCCCCCTCCGTCACCTTCGGCGACACCTCCCCCTGGCGGGGGAGGATCGAGAGGGCGCCCCCCCCTCAGTCCCCCGCAAACGTCAGCGCGGACGTCCGCCGCTCTCGTTCGTTGATCAGCAGCGCACGGCCGGCCGGCGCGACCGAACGCTGCGGGCAATCGTTGCGGAAACAGGCGCGGCAACCGAGCCCGATCGGCATCGCCCTCCCCGCCAGATCGAAGCCGCTCGCCGCCGCTAGCACACCCGCCTGCGCCGCCGCGACGCCGAGACCGATGGCGAACTCGGCGTGCACTGCGCCAAATCGGCTGCCCTGCGGCGTCACGGTGCGCGCCATCGTCAGCCAGCGCGCGCCGTCCTCCAGTTCGACTAGCTGGACCATCAGGCTGCCCGGTCGGTCGAACGCATGATGCAGCCGCCACAACGGACAGCGCCCGTCGGCCTCGACGAGTGCCGCGCCGCTGGCGCCGGGATAGCGCTTCGATGCCTGCCCCGCGCGGTCGATCCGGATCATGAAGAAGGGCAAGCCGCGTGCGCCGACCCGTTGCAACGTCGTCAGCCGGTGCGCCACCTGTTCGAAGCCAGCGCCGAACCGGCGCTGCAGCAGTTCGATGTCATACCCCGTCGTCTCGCATCCACGGAGGAACCGGGCGTAGGGCATCATCAGCGCGGCGGCGAAATAGCCGAGAAGGTGGCGGCGATAGAGCCGTTCCGCGGCACGATCGGTGAACCCGGCGCCTTTCGCCAGCGCATCGATCTCCGCCTTCGCCTCGATCTGGCCGAGCTGGAACGCGACTGCGAACGTGCGCGAGGCGGGGTCGAGCATCTCGCTTAACTGCAACTGGCGCGCGTGCAGGTCGAGGCGGCGGAGCGTGTCCGGCAGCACGTCGGCGGGCAGAACGCGGATCGTCAGGCCGTGCTTGGCGCGCAACCGCTCGGCGATCGCGCCGTAGAGATCGCCTGCGCCGAGCCGCAATTCGTCGGCCAGCGCTTCGGCCGCGGCGTCGAGGTCGGCGAAGTGATTGCGCCAACGCTCGATCTCGCGGCGGACGAGCGTGACCGGATCGTCGCCCGCTTCGACCACTGCGCCGCCGCCGATCCGGTCGAACACGCGGGCGAATGCCGCCGCACCGCCGGGGGCGCTAGCAAGCCATTCCTCGACTTCGTTGCGGTCGATCTCGAGGTCGGCGAACATCGGGTCGGCCAGCCGTCGCCGGATCGCATCCGCACCGCCTCCCGGTTCGCCCGCCGCGAGCGATCGCGGATCGAAGTCGAAGCTCTCGGCGAGCTTGATCAGCAGCGTCGCGGAGATCGGTCGCTGGTTGCGCTCGACGAGGTTGAGATAGCTCGGGCTGATCGCGAGCATGTCGGCCATCGCCGCCTGTGTGAGCCCCGCCCCGCGCCGCAAGCGACGGATCGCATGCCCCGCCAGCAATTTCCGTTCCGCCATCGCAAACCCTCCTGTCACGATGTTTACAGAACGACACGTGTCCCACAAGCTGGGCGGACACCGCGACGTTGCGGCGGCGCGGGACCGTCTTCCAACGTACCGACCTCGAACGCTATTGCCTGTGCATCGCCTCTCTCGGCACACGATCGGTGTAAAGAGAGAGACAAGACGATCATCGAAGGAGGCAAGCCATGCAGACGACTACCGAACAACCCCGCGCCCGCGCCGTCTTCTCGACCAACGATTTCGCGCTGATGAAGGAAGTGCTCGGCGAGATGATCAGTAAGACCTCGATCGACGACGAACGGCTGACGCGGATGAGTGCGCTGTACCACCGCCTCGGCCGGCTCGGCTAAACCGGCTTCACACAGTTTCCTGGGGAGGAAAGGATCCCGCCGATGGCTCGTCCATCGGCGGGTATTCCTGTTTAGAAGGACGGTGCGCTCCCGAAGCCCGTCATCCTGACGAAAGTCAGGATCCAGGGTAACGGGCGCTGGAGCTTGAGGCTCTGGATCCTGACCTTCGTCAGGATGACGGAGTGGGGATGCCGGGTACGTCCGCCTACCAGAGCACTGTCGATCTCACGCTCGACTACGCATCCCGTTGCGAAGGCCGCCCTTTCCAACCCCGCCCCCTCGTGTAGGACGGCGGGATGGCCAAGACACTGACCGCTCGCATCAAGGACGACATCGTCCTCTACGGCGCCCTCGCCGCCAATCTCGGGATCGGCGTGGCGAAATTCGTCGCCGCCGGGATGACCGGATCGTCGTCGATGTTGACCGAGGGCTTCCACTCGGTGGTCGACAGCGGCAACCAGGTCTTGCTGCTCTACGGTCAGAAAAAAGCCAAGCGCCCCGCCGACGAAGCGCACCCGTTCGGCTATGGCCGCGAGCTGTATTTCTGGGCGTTCGTCGTCGCGATCCTGATCTTTGCGATCGGCGCGGGCGTGTCGATCTTCGAGGGCTGGCGGCATATCCGGCAGCCCGAACCGCTTACCAGCCCGACCATCAACTACGTCGTCCTCGCGATCTCGTTCGCGCTCGAGGGCAGTAGCTGGACGATTGCGGTGCGCGAATTCTCCAAGTCGAAGGGCGACATGGGCTGGTGGCAGACGATCCACCGCTCGAAGGACCCGGCCGGCTTCATCGTGCTGTTCGAGGATTCCGCGGCACTGGCGGGACTCGTCATCGCCGGGATCGGTATCTGGGCGAGCCATGCATTCAACGATCCGCGGATCGACGGCGCCGCCTCGATCGCGATCGGGGTGATCCTCGCGCTGGTCGCGGTACTGCTCGCGCGCGAATCGAAGGGCTTGCTGATCGGCGAGCGTGCCGACCCGGCGGTGATCGCGACGATCCGCAAGATCGTGTCCGCGCATCCGGCGATCGTCTCGGTCAACCACGTTCGCACGATCCACACCGCGCCCGAGAGCATCTTCGCGGCGATCAGCGCCGACTTCGACGATTCGGTGACGATGGGCGACGGCGAGACGCTGATCGAGGCGATCGAAACCGAATTACGTGCGGCGGTGCCGACGCTCTCCTCGATCTATATCCGGCCGGAAAAGCGCGAGAACGCGACACTCGCGCCGGTATCGACCGCTACCCCAAACTCTGCCTGAACTGCGACGCGTCGCTAGCGGACGTCAGACCGAACCACGGGGCCGGCGGCCCCGCGCTAGCTGGCGGGCACCAGTTCGACGACGTCGAGCACCGATTCAAACCGGGGATAGGGCAGCACCACGCGCCAGCGCTCCGTGCCGATCCGTTCGATCAGCCCAGCCATGTCGCGGTTGGCGTCGCGACCATAGCGCATCGGGCGCTTTTCATCGCCAAGTTCCATAGTCCCGAGAAAGACGGCGCGAAAATCGGTGTCGGCGAAGACCGTGCCGACCGGGCGCTGCGATCCGTCGAGCTTGACGAGGCTGACCACGCTCTCGCCATCGTCGTCGGAGTCGTCGCCATCATCATCGCTGGCGCCGAACCGGCAGGCGAACCAGCCTGACCGCGTAAAGGTCGGACCAATCCCCGCGCGCGCGCCGAGCTTGTAGGTCCGGCACCGATACGCGCCCGAGGGTGGCAACGGGTCGACCAACGAACGATCGGGATCGAACAGGACGGGATCGCCCGTCACTTCGCGGGGATCGACCTGCGCGAGCGCGTTGACCCATGCTTCGCGCCAGCTCCGCAGCCGCGCGCGGTCCGCGGTGGTGGCGACCCGGCGCCAGTCGAGGCTCGGGCGGGACGGAGAGGCCCCCGCCGTTCCCACGCCGATACCGGTCGACCCGCAGACCGCGATCATCACGCACGAGGCAGTTCCGAACCAAGTCCGCATCGTCTGGTGTCCCCATGGCTTAACCGAGGCTACCCGCGCATCCCCTTGAACGGCAATGGTTTTTCGAACGCCCCCGCGACTAACGTTCACGCCGCGGTCCAGCCGCCATCCATCGACAGGTTCGCGCCGGTGATCGCCTTCGCCTCGTCGCGACACAGGAACAGTGCGAATGCCGCGACCTGTTCGGGCGTGACGAACTCCTTGGTCGGTTGCGCCGCCAACAGCACGTCGTTCATCACCTGATCGCGCGTCAGCCCGCGTGCCGCCATCGTGTCGGGGATCTGGTTCTCGACCAGCGGCGTCCAGACATAGCCCGGCGAGATGCAGTTGACGGTGATGCCATCGGTCGCGGTCTCCAGCGCGATCGTCTTGGTGAGCCCGGCGATCGCGTGCTTGGCCATGACGTAGGCCGACTTGTTCGGGCTCGCGACCAGGGAATGCGCGGACGCGGTCGAGATGATCCGCCCCCAGCCCTTCGCGCGCATCAACGGGACCGCGGCGCGCATCATGTGCCACGCCGAGGACAGGTTGATCGCGATGATTGCGTCGAACTTGTCGACCGGGAAGTCGGCAATCCCCGCGACATGCTGGATACCGGCGTTGTTGACGACGATATCGACGCTGCCCGTTTCCGCCGCAGCACGCGCGACCATCGCTGCGATCTCGTCGGGTCTGGTCATGTCCGCCGCATCGTACAGCGCCGGGGCACCGCTGGTCTGCGCCAACGCCGCGCGCTCGCGCTCGATCGCATCCGCATCGCCGAAGCCGTTGAGAACGATCGCGGCGCCCTCGGCTGCAAACGCCTTGGCGTAGGCGAGCCCGATACCCGAGGTCGATCCGGTGATGACCGCGGTCTTGCCCTTCAGGAACATACGCACTCCTCGCTTCTCGCATTCGGCCGATACGATGGCCGTGCAACCCTAGCGCCACCTTGCGCATTTCGGTCCCAAGCAGAAACGAAAAGGGGCATATTCATGCGGCTCGACGATTACGATCCGAACATCAACGTCGAGGACCAGCGCGGCTCGGGCGGCGGCGGTGGCGGTTTTGGCGGCGGTGGCGGCGGCCTGCTGATGGGGCTGTTGCCGATGATCGGCAGCCGTTTCGGCTGCGGCGGGATCGTCGTCGTGCTGATCCTGATGGCGGTGTTCGGCGGCATGGGCGGGCTTGGCGGCCTGCTCGGCGGCGGGCAGTCGTCGGCGCCGACCACCCAGAGCGGACCACGCGCGGGGACCAGCACGGCGTCAAGCTGCAACCTGACCCCCGAGAGCAAGGCGGCATGCAACGCGTTCAGTTCGGCCGACAACACCTGGGAGGCGATCTTCCAGAAGAACGGCCAGAAATTCGAAGCGCCCAAGCTCGTCTTCTATTCGGGTAACGGTCGCTCGGGTTGCGGCGCGGCGCAGTCGGCGATGGGGCCGTTCTATTGCCCGACCGACCAAGGCATCTATCTGGACACGAGCTTCTTTTCCGAACTCGCCAACCGCTTCCACGCGCAGGGCGACTTCGCGCAGGATTACGTGATCGCGCATGAGTTCGGTCACCACATCCAGAAGCTGCTCGGCACCAACGCGCAGGTCCAGCAGGCGCAGCGTCAGGCGAGCGAGACCGAAGGCAATGCGCTGTCGGTGCGGCTCGAGCTTCAGGCGGACTGCTATGCAGGGGTATGGGCAGCGGCGAACAAGTCGCGGCTCGAAGCGGGCGATATCCAGGAGGGCATGACCGCGGCGCAGGCGATCGGCGACGATACGCTGCAGAAGGAGACGCAGGGTCGCGTGGTACCCGACAGCTTCACGCACGGCACGTCGGCACAGCGCCAGTCGTGGCTGAAGCGCGGGCTCGATAGCGGCGATCCGCAGCAGTGCGATACGTTCTCGGGCGCGATCTGACGCCGGATCGGTCCGACCCACTCCCGTTCCCCCGCGAAAGCGGGGGTCCAGGAGCCGCCAACGCCGTCCTGCTTGACCCTGGACTCCCGCCTTCGCGGGAGAACAAAGCGCGGGGCGGCAGCTGCGAATCAGCCGACCGTCACGCCCTTCCAGAACGCATACCGGTCCTTGATTTCCGCCGCCGCCGACTTCGGTTCGGGATAATACCAGACCGCATCGACGTTGCGTTTCCCGTCGATGACAAGCGTCTTGTAGCTCGCCACGCCCTTCCACGGGCAGTTCGAGTGCGTCGTGCTGTCCTCCAGCAAGGCCGGATCGACGCTGTCCGCGGGGAAGTAATGATTGCCCTCGACGACGACGGTATCGTCCGATCGTGCGATCTCGTGGCCGTTCCATGTAGCGACAGGCATTCTCGTCTCCTTCAAGCGCGCCCCAGCCCCGCCCCCTCATACGCCTCGGGCTTGAACCCGACCAGCAGCGTCTCGCCGGTATCCAACACGGGTCGCTTGATCATCGACGGTTGCGCCAGCATCAGCCCAGTGGCCTTCGCCGCATCAAGACCCGTCCGGTCGGCTTCGGAAAGCTTCCGAAACGTCGTCCCCGCACGGTTGAGCAACACTTCCCAACCGACCCGGTCGATCCAGTCGTGCAGATGCGCAGCGTCGATTCCCGCCGTCTTATAGTCGTGAAACGCGTAGGGAACTTGGTGCTCGTCGAGCCAGGTCCGCGCCTTCTTGATCGTGTCGCAGTTCTTGATCCCGAACATCGTGATCGTCAAAATCGTATCCTCCGTGATCGCGACCGATTCTACTCGGCCTTGCCCGCGTAGATCGCGCGCGCGTCGCGCTTGAATGCGGCGCCGCTGTCCTCGCGGCTGTAGAACATGTGCCCGCCCGGATAGACGTTGAGCTTCACGCGCTCGGTCGCGCCGAAGCTCGGCATCTGGTCGACGATCAGCCGCGAGGCGAAGAACGGGCAGGACAGGTCGTCCCAGCCATGCACGATCATCACCGCCATCTTGGGATCGTTGGCGATCGCTTTCCGCAAATCGGTGACCGGCGTGTCGTCGGGCTTGCCGCGATCCCACGCCGAATTCACCGCGTAGGACAGCGCGTGGTAGCGCGCGTCGGTCTTCCAGCCGACGACGCGGGTGACGAAGTCGACCATCGCGCTGGTCGTCGGCGCGATCAGCGCGTCGAGGATCGGGTCGTTCGACTGGCGCTGCGCGGACCACGGAAACGGATCGAACGCGGTGACGTTCGAATCGTACACGCTGCCGATCGTCCCGTCGGCGCGGTGAATCTCTCGGAGGAACGTCGCGGAATCGACACGGCCGCCCATCTTCTGCACCAGCGCCGGATCGAGCCCCGTCAGCCGGCTGACGTTGGTGACGAGCCGCGAGACCGCCTGCGGATCGGTCCGTCCGCGCAGCAGATCGGTCGCGAAGGCCCCTCGCGTGTACGCTTCGACGTCGACCATCGCCGCGGGGGTGAGTTGATGCTGTTGCTCGAGATGCGCCGCCGCCATCGACGGCAGGTCGATCATCCACGGCAGCGGCGACAACGCCGTCGCGCCGTCGCCCGAGGCGGGATCGAGATACGGCGAGACCATGACGATCCCGTTGACCCCGACGCCGATCTGCGACTGGAGTTCGTAGGCGATGCGCGGCGCGCGGTAGCCGCCATAGCTTTCGCCCATCACGTATTTCGGCGAGCGCAAACGGCCGGCTTTTACCAGCCAGTCGTAGACGACCTTCGACAGGTATTTGATGTCGGGATCGTTGGCGTAGAACGCCTTCTTGGTCTTCTCCTCGTCGACCAGGCTGCGGCTGAACCCCGTGCCGACCGGATCGATGAAGACGAGATCGGTGAAGTCGAGCCAGCTGTTCGGGTTGTCGGTCGTGACCGGCGCGTCGGACGGGGCATTGCCCTGTGCGCCGAACTGGACGCGCTTGGGTCCGACCGCGCCGAGGTTGAGATAGACCGACGATGCACCGGGGCCGCCGTTGAACGCGAACGTCACCGGGCGGTTGGCGGCTCCACCGGTCGCGACATAGGACGTGTAGACGACCTGACCGATCTTCTTACCCTTGTCGTCGCGCACCGAGATCGTGCCGATCGTCGCGTCGTACGCAATCGACCGGCCGCCGATCGAAGCGGACTGGCGCACCGTCTTGTCGGCGGGGAGCGCCGGGAACTTGACCTCGTCGTCGACCTTCTTCTCGACGGTCGAGGTCTCCTTCTTGTCCTGCGCCGCAATCGGCGCGGCGAGCAGGCTGGTTGCGGCCAGCGCGATGGCGAGGCGCGCGATCACTTCGCCGCCCCGCCGCCAGCAGCGATCCAGGCGTCGATCTTGCGTTCGAGCACCGGCATCGGCAGCGATCCGGTATCGAGCACCTGCGCGTGGAAATCGCGCGGATCGAACTTCACGCCGAGCGCAGCCTGCGCCTTCGCCTTGGTCCGCGCGATCGTCAGCTGGCCGATCTTGTAGGCTAGCGCCTGGCCCGGAATAGCGATGTAGCGCTCGACCTCGGCAGTCGCATCGGTCCGCGCCATCGGTGAGTTGGCGAGCATGTACGCGATCGCCTGGTCACGCGTCCAACCCTTGGCATGGATGCCGCTGTCGACCACCAGCCGCATCGCGCGCAGCATCTCGTCGTTCAGCCCGCCCATCCGCTGGTACGGATCGGTCTCCATGCCAAGCTCCTTCCACAGGCTCTCGGCGTACAGCGCCCAGCCCTCGACATACGCGGTGTTGCCGCCGAACCGCATGAAGGCGGGGAGAGCGGTGTTCTCCTGCGCGAGACTGATCTGGAAATGATGCCCCGGCACGCCCTCGTGGAGGAACAGCGTCTCCATCTCCCACATGTAGCGCGAGGGCAGGTCGTAGCTGTTGTAGTAGAACACGCCCGGCCGCGATCCGTCGGGCGTACCGCCTTCGTACGAGCCACCCGCCGCGGTCTTCTCCTTGAACGCGGGCACCGGCCGGATTTCGAGCGCGGTCTTCGGCGTCAGCGAGAATTGCTCGGGAATCCGCTGATAGATGCGCTTCTCGATCGCCTGATAGCCGTCGCGAAGCTGCGCGACCGAACTCGGCTGGAACTGCTTGTCGGTGCGCAGGAAGGTGAAGAACGCGGGCAGATCGCCCTTGAACCCGACCGCCTGCTTCTGCGCCTCCATCCCCTTCAGGATCCGCGTGACCTCGGACAGCCCGAGCTGGTGGACCTGCTCGGCGGTCATCGGCAACGTGGTGCGCTGCTGGATCAGATAGGCATAATAGGCATCGCCACCGGGCAGCGCGGATAGCCCGACCGTATCGCGCGCGACCGGCAGATACGTCTTGGCGAGGAAGTCGCGCATCCGCTGGTGCGCGGGCGTGATGACGTCGCGGATCTGCTTCGCATAGGCTGCCTTCAACCGCGTCTGGTCGGCGGCAGAGATCGTCGCGGGGAACGTCTTTACCGGGCCGTAGAAGGTCGAGCCCTCGACGCCTTCCGCGATCAGATTGTCGAACTCCTGGATCATGTTGGTGACGACCAGCTTGGGCTGGACGATCTTGTCCTTCATGCCCTGGCGGAACAGTCCGATCGCACGGTCGAGCACCACCGCATATTGTGCGTTGCGCTTCAGGTTGTTGTCATAGTCCGCAAGCGTCTTGAACGGCGCCGCGCCCTTGCCCGACGCGAAGTCCGGATAGAAGGTCTGGAAGCCGCCGAAATGGTCGATCGGCAGGTCGCGCTGGACCTTGAGGATGGCGGGCGCGTAGCCGGCGAGATCGGTCTCGTTACGCGTCTTGAACACGTCGTAGGCGATCTGGTCGGTCGGCGTCAGCTTGGTCCGGTCGATCGCCTTCAACGAGGCGAGATCATGCTCGATCGCCGCGCGTTCGGCGGCGAGATACGCGTCGGTCAGATAGTCGCCGAGCCGGTCGGCGTAGCGCAGGTCGCCGCGGAAAATCGCCTCGATCGGGTTGCGCTTCAGGCTCGCCTCGTCGCTGTCGTAGAACAGCCGCTTGAGCCGCGCATCGTCCGCGCTCTCGCCGGCTTGCGCGGTGGGCGGGGGCAACGCCTGCGCCGTCGCAGCGGCAACGGTGAGCGTGGTGGACAACAGCGCGGCAATCACCAATTTGACGGTCAACAGGCGTTCCTTCGAATACGACGACACGGGGGTAGATTGCGACCGATGTCCCCGCAAGCGCCTGCGAGCGGCCGGGGCCGTCGAGATCGGAATCTCCAGTATCGCGCCCGTCACAGCATGCCGAGATCCTGCAACCATTGCCATACCTGCCCCGGCCATTCGCGGGTGACCGGGTCCGTCGTCGGCCGCATGCCGAAAGCGTGGCGTCCCTTCGCATAGAGGCGCAGATCGACCGGTACGCCGGCCTCGTTCAACGCGAGCGCATACGCCATCGCATGCCGGACATTGTCGGTCGGATCGTTCATCGCATGGATCAGCAGCGTCGGTGGCGCCTTCGCGCTGATCGTCACCCACGGCGCCAACCCGAGATCGGTCTTGGCGTTGCTCCGATCCCAGAGTCGCCCGGTATAGGCCAGCACGGCGAAGTCGGGGCGCGACGGCTCGCGGTCGGCTGCATCGACCGTCGGATAGGTCCGTCGCTCGGCATTGCTCAGCGAGGCCGCCACGTACGCGCCTGCGGAAAACCCCATGACGCCGATCTTGTGCGGATCGATGCCGTAGCCGGCCGCCCCATAGCGCAGCAGCCCGATCGCGCGCTGGGCATCCTGCAAGGCCAGCAGAATTTCGGGCCGTCGACCGAAGCCCGTCTTCTTGTCGACGATCCATTCCTGGGGTGCGCGATATTTCAGGATCACGCAGGTCATGCCCTGCCGGACGACCCAGTCGCAGATTTCGGTGCCTTCGAGATCGATCGCCACCGCTGAAAACCCGCCGCCCGGCGGGACCAGGATCGTCGCTCCGCCAGTCTTCCGTTTCGGTCGATAGACCGACATGGTCGGTCGCGAGACGTAGCTTGCCCAATGCCACGCCCGCCCCCCGACGAGCGGCGAGCCGTTGCCGGTTTCCTCAGGGTGATCGCCAGTGTCGGGCTTCAGGATCGCAAGATCCTTCGGCCACAGCGGCACCTGCGTACCGCCCAGTCCCGGTTGCCACACCCCTACCCTCGCGACCTTCGGGATCTCTGTCGGCGGATCGGCGGTCGGTTTGGTCTGGGCTGACGCGATCGCGACCGCGCCGATCGTTAGCAGCGATGCCGAGACCGATGCGGAGACCAGGGCTACGATATTGTTCACACCTGCAACTCCTTTTGCGCGCCGACGACGCAAGCCGGTGGCGTGACGCGGGCTTGGCGTTTATCGGTACGGGTATGACGCATCCGTTCTTCGCGATCCATCGCCACGGCCTGATCCGGGTTGCCGCCGCCACGCCGCGCGCGTCGGTGGGGGATACCGCCGCCAACGCAGACGCGACGATCGCGTTGGCGAAGGAGGCCGACGCGCGGGGCGTCGACCTCGTGGTGTTCCCCGAACTGAACCTCACGTCCTATGCGATCGACGACCTGCATCTCCAGACCGCGCAGCAACGCGCGACGCTGGCGGCGATCGCGACCGTGGTGGCGGCCAGCACCGAGATGCGGCCGGTGCTGCTGGTCGGCGCGGCGCTGGTGCGGAACGGGCGGCTGTATAACTGCGCGCTGGCGATCGCGCGCGGGCGCGTGCTCGGCGTGGTCCCGAAGACGTTCCTGCCGAATTACCGCGAGTTCTACGAAAAGCGCTGGTTCGCGAGTGGCGCCGGGATGACCGGACTGACGATCGACCTCAATGGCGAAGAGGTGCCGTTCGGGACCGACCTGATCTTCGCCGCGCGCGACCTGCCCGGCTTCGTCTTCCATACCGAGATCTGCGAGGATTACTGGGCCCCTACCCCGCCCTCGACCGCGGGCGCGCTGGCCGGGGCACTGATATGCTGCAACCTGTCCGCCTCCAACATCGTCATCGGCAAGGCACGCGATCGGGCAATGCTGGCGGCGGCGCAATCGGCCCGCGCGGTCTGTGCGTATGTCTACTCCGCCGCGGGACCAGGCGAGAGCACCACCGAAGTCGCCTGGGATGGTCAGGGCTTGATCCACGAACTCGGCGAACAGCTGGCGGAGTCGGCGCGGTTCTCGACGGAGCCCGAACTGGTCGTTGCCGACGTCGACTGCGAACGGATCACGCAGGAGCGCCTGCGGACCGGCACCTTCAACGATGCGGCCGTGTTCGCCGGTAACCCGGAAACGCGCTTCCGGCGGATCGCGTTCGATCACGCGCCGGTGCTCGCCGACAGCGGCCTCGAACGCGCGATCCGCCGGTTCCCGTTCGTCCCGAACGATCCGGCACGTCGAGACGACGATTGCTACGAGGCGTTCAACATCCAGGTGGAGGCGCTGTCGAAGCGCCTCGTCTCCGCGCATGCCGAGACGATCGTGATCGGCGTATCGGGCGGCCTCGACTCGACGCACGCGCTGATCGTTGCGGCCAAGGCGATGGATCGGCTTGGACGCCCGCGGACTAACATTCTTGGATTCACCATGCCCGGCTTCGCGACCGGCGAAGGCACCAAGGCAAACGCGTGGGCGCTGATGCGCGCGCTCGGCATCACCGCGGAAGAGATCGACATCCGCCCCGCCGCCACGCGAATGTTGCAGGACATCGGCCACCCGTTCAGCGAAGGCGAGCCCGTCTACGACATCACCTTCGAGAACGTGCAGGCTGGCCTGCGGACAGACTATCTCTTCCGCCTCGCCAACCAGCGCCGCGGGATCGTGCTCGGCACCGGCGATCTCAGCGAGATGGCGCTCGGCTGGTGCACCTACGGCGTCGGCGACCAGATGAGCCATTACGCGGTGAACAGCGGCGTGCCGAAGACGCTGATCCAGTTCCTGATCCGCTGGTGTATCCGCACCGACCAGTATGACGCGGCGACCGATGCGATCCTGTCGACGATCCTCGCGCAGGAGATTTCACCGGAGCTCGTTCCGGCGGGGGCGGACGGTGCGTTGCAGAGCACCGAGTCGATGATCGGGCCCTATGCGCTGAACGATTTCTTCGCGCATTACGTGATCCGCTACGGACTCGCGCCGTCGAAGATCGCGTTTCTCGCCTGGCACGCGTGGCGCGATGCGAGCGTCGGCGCGTGGCCGGAGGACCTGCCGGCGGACGCTCACGTCGCCTACGACCTGCCGACGATCCGGCATTGGCTGGAGAAATTCCTGGCCCGGTTCTTCACGACGAGCCAGTTCAAACGATCGGCGATGCCCAACGGACCGAAGGTCTCGGCGGGCGGCGCATTGTCGCCGCGCGGCGATTGGCGCGCGCCCTCGGACGGGATCGCAACCACTTGGATCGAAGAATTGCGGTCAAGCGTTCCGTAAGGTTCGTTGCACTACCTTGCATAAATCGCCCGCGCGGCGCATTATGAAAATCCTATGACAGTGGCTCCACCGGATGGATCGCGCGATCGCCGGATCGAGATCCCATCTAACCTTTGGCTGATTCATCCGGCGGGCCGCGCGCTGCTTCCGGTCGCGCTTGCGCGTGGTATTTCGGCGAATGCGGTGTCGGTGGCGGGGCTTTGCCTCGGCGGCGCTGCGGCTTTTGCCTATGCACAGTGGCATAGCTGGGCGCTCGCGCTGGTCGGTTTGGTGCTGTCGATCGGCTGGCTGATCGCCGACGGACTCGACGGCATGGTCGCGCGCGCGACCAAGACCGCGAGCCCGCTCGGGCGGATGCTCGACGGGCTGTGCGATCACGGCGTCTTCGCGCTGATCTACACCGCGCTGGCACTGACGATTAACACCCCCGAGGGCTGGGTCCTGGCGTTCGCCGCGGGCGGTGCGCATGCGGTGCAGTCGAACATGTACGAAGGCGAGCGGTCGCGCTTCCATCGTCGCATCAAGGGCGTCGCGCTCGAAGCCCCTCCCGTGCCGACCGGTAACGCGCTTGTCCGCTTCTATGACGGGGTCGCCGGCAGCATCGACCGGATCGCCATGCCCTTCGAACGCACGCTCGGCCAGTCGAGCGATCCGGTCGCGCTTGGCACGCTCTACGGTGCCCGTGCCGTCGCGCCGTTGCGCTTCATGGCCTTGCTTACCGCGAATGTCCGGGTATGGGCGATCTTCGTCGCCTGCTTCGCGGGCAACCCACGCATCTTCTGGTGGTTCGAGATCGTCCCTTTGACGCTCGTCGCCATCGTCGGGCTCGTCTGGCACCGTCGTGTCGAACGCGCCTTCGTTCGTCGTACTTCCGCAACGCGACCAAAGACCGCGTCGCGCATGCATCTTTCGTAAGGAACAGGGTCAGTAATGAATAGCATTCGGATCGCCGTGGTCGGCATCGGCAACTGCGCGAGCTCGCTCGTCCAGGGCCTCGAGCATTATCGCGAGGGGGCAAACGACCAGGTTGGCCTGATGCATTTCGACATGGGCGGCTACAAGCCGAGCGACATCAAGGTCGTTGCGGCCTGGGACGTCGATCGCCGCAAGGTCGGCAAGGACGTCGCCGAGGCGATCTTCGCCAAGCCGAATTGCACCGCGGTGTTCGCACCGAACGTCGGCAATACCGGCACGATCGTGAAGATGGGGAAGAAGCTGGACGGCGTCGCCGACCACATGGCCGACTTCAAGGACGACCGCACGTTCCTCGTCTCCGACGCAGCCGAGCCGACGCGTGAAGAGGTCATCGCCGAGCTGAAGGCATCGGGCGCCGACGTGCTGATGAACTATTTGCCGGTCGGTTCGCAGGAAGCCACCGAATTCTACGCCGAATGCGCGATCGAAGCCGGCGTTGCGTTCGTCAACAACATCCCCGTCTTCATCGCCTCGAACCCGGTCTGGGCGAAGAAGTTCGAGGACGCCGGCGTCGCGATCATCGGCGACGACATAAAGGCGCAGCTCGGCGCGACGATCGTCCACCGCGTGCTGACCGACCTGTTCGCCAAGCGCGGCGTGAAGCTGGATCGTACGTACCAGCTCAACACCGGCGGCAACACCGACTTCCTCAACATGTCGAACCATCGCCGTCTCGAGTCGAAGAAGATCTCGAAGACCGAAGCCGTCCAGTCGGTCGCGGCCGAGCGGATGGACGACGACAACGTCCATATCGGTCCGTCGGATTACGTGCCCTGGCAGAACGACAACAAGGTCTGCTTCCTGCGCATGGAAGGCCAGCTGTTCGGCGGCGTGCCGATGAACATCGAGCTGCGTCTCTCGGTCGAGGACAGCCCCAACTCGGCGGGTGTCGCGATCGACATGATCCGCTGCGCCAAGATCGCCAAGGATCGCGGCATCGCCGGCGTGATCGACCCAGCCTCGGCCTATTTCTGCAAGCACCCGCGCACGCAGATGACCGACGATCTCGCGCAGATCGAAGTCGAGCGGTTCATCAAGGCCGCCTGACATGATCGAGACGGCTGTCATCCTCGCCGCCGGGGAAGGCAGCCGCCTTCGTTCGTCCGCCCCGTACAAGCCGCTCTGCTCGGTTGCGGGGCGGCCGTTGATTGCTCACGCGCTCGAAGGACTGGCCGAGGCTGGCTTTGCGCGGGCGATCGTGACGGTGAGCTACGGGCGTGAGGCGATCGAAGCGTATCTCGCGAGCCGTCGCTGGCCGCTGGCCGTCGAGACGGTTCTGGCGGATCACCGCGAACCCAACGGCGTCTCGGTATTGGCAGCGCGCGATGCGCTGGCCGGTAGCGAAGCAATCCTCGCGATGTGCGACCACCTCGTCAGTCCCGAACTTTATGCGCGCATGGCGAAGGCCGGCGCTGGCGGCGGGCTCCGGCTCGGCATCGACCGGCGCCTCGGGCATGACTGGGTCGACCCCGACGACGTCACCTGCGTCGCGACCGAAGGCGACCGCATCGTCGCGATCGGCAAGGGCCTCGAACCACACGACTGCTACGACACCGGCGTGTTCGCGATCGGCCCTGCGCTGTCGGACGCGCTCTCCACCTTGGCAAGCCCGTCTTTGACGGAGGGCGTCCGCCTGCTGGCCGCACAGGGCCTCGCCCGGATCGTGGATTGCAGCGACATCGACTGGATCGACGTCGACGACGCCCCCGCGCTGGCCAAGGCCGAAGCTTGGATGGCGACCAAGGCGGATGCCGTAGCGGCTTAAGCCGCCGTTCTCCTGCGCAAGCAGGAGCCCAGGGTTGCGATCGTCACGCTTCATTACCCTGGACTCCTGCGTTCGCAGGAGAACGATAAAACCCGTCATCCTGACGAAAGTCAGGATCCAGAGTTACGAGTGGTGCCCTTTGAGCTCTGGATCCCGACTTTCGTAAGGATGACGGGATGTCGTCAGGACGCCGAGGCTTCCTCGACCCGAGGGTCGGGCAAGTCCAGTGTCGCGCACGTCCCGACCGCAGCGTTCTCGATCGTCACCGCCCCACGCAACTGCCGCGCGAGACTGCCGATCATC
Organism: Sphingomonas sp. PP-CE-1G-424; assembly: GCF_004341085.1. Taxonomy (GTDB): domain Bacteria; phylum Pseudomonadota; class Alphaproteobacteria; order Sphingomonadales; family Sphingomonadaceae; genus Sphingomonas. Next base: position 928,335 of record NZ_SLXW01000002.1, on the reverse strand, counting down.
CGCATCCCGAGACTCTTGCGCGACGCCGTCTTCAGGTCGAAGTCCGCCGGCAACCCATCGCCCTCGTCCGACACGGTCAGCACGATCCGCCCCTCGGCGCTCCGCACCGTGACCAGGATCACGCCGCCGTCGTCGCCATAGGCATATTTGATCGCGTTGGTGACCAGTTCGGTGACGAGCAACCCCATTGGGATCGCCACGTCCGCACTGATCAGGATCGCCTCGATATCGCACTCGATCTGGTGGTTGGGCGACTGCTCGCCCAGCCCGGTCGCGATCCCGCAAACCAGATCGTTGAGCGCGACGATCCCCACCTGATCGCCTCGCCACAACTGGTCGTGCGTCTGCGCGATCGCGGTGATCCTCGCCTGCGCGTCACCCAGCAGCCGCCGGATTCGCGGATCGTCGTCCTCCTGCATCTGGAGATTGAGCATCGCCGAGACCAAAGCGAGGCTGTTCTTGACCCGGTGGCTAGCCTCCCGCGTGAGAAGCTCCTGATGCTCCATCGCCTCGCTCAGCCGCTGCTCCGCCTGCTGCCGCTCGATCGCGACGCCGATGAGGTTGGCGAAGCCCTGCATGAACGCAAAGTCCGCCGGCTCGAACTGCCCTTCATCGGGGCTGTCGACCTCGAGCACGCCGAAGCGCTTGCCCGACGTCTCCACCAGCACGTTGATCGCGCGCCGGATATTGTGCCGTGCCATGAACTCGGGCGTCCGGAACCGCTGCTCGTTCTCGAGGTGGTTCGAAATCACCGGCAGACCCGTCTCCAGCGCAAACCCCGCGGGCGAGCCGAGATCGGTGCGCATCTCGGTAGACCCGACCACGCCCGGCTCCCAACCGATGCCGGCACGCACCAGCAGCGTATCCTGCTCGGGGCGATATTCGAGAAACTTGCAGTATTTCGAGCGCATCCCCTCGCCGCACAACTCGGTCGCACGCTGCAACATCGGCTGCAGATCCCGCGCGCGCAGAGCCTCGATCCCGAAATCGGCCAGGATCGATTGCTGACGCAGGCGATACTCAAGCTCGCCCGCACCCGGAGGACTATCCCCGCCGGGAGAAGGTTCGACGATAGGCAATGTATACTCCGCTCTGTTTCACGCGTCTTGGGGACGCTTGCCGATCATGCTAGGCTCGCGCGATGACCGAGATGGTGCCTCTTACCACCGTGCCGCTCCCCGTAAAGCTTCGGGTCGAGGACTATCTGATGCTCGACGCCGCCGGCGCGTTCGAGGCGTATGGCAAGACCGAGTTGCTGGACGGGGAAATCGTCTACATGAATTCGCAGCACCGGCCGCACGCGCGGATCAAGTCGCGGCTGTACCTCCTTGTTGCAGCAGCGTTGCGCGACCTCGGTGGAAGTCTGGAGGCGCTGGTCGAGGGGTCGGTTTCGATGCCGCCGTACAACGTGCCGGAACCGGATATCGCCGTGACCGCAGAGCCGGAGGGCGAAGGCCTGATCCCGCTCGCATCGCTAGCAATAGTGATCGAGGTTGCCGACACGACACTGCGCAACGACCTTGGCCGAAAGCGCAAGATCTATGCGCGCGAAGGCATCGCCGAATATTGGGTCGTCAACGTCCGTGCCCGCGTGATCCATGAGATGTGGGCGCCGGTCGGCGATCGCTTCACCCAATCGCGCGACGCGCCCTTCGATGCGGGCATAGAGTCGACGACCATCCCGAACCTGACAGTCGACACCGCGACGCTTTAATCAGCTCATCGCTTGGTGGACGAATAGCTGTGCGCTTGATCGATCGAGCAACGCCAACGTGCCGCCCTTAAAGTCAGGATGATACGCAACCTCGGACCGAGCCCATTCGGGTGGCTGCACGGCCGCTAGCGACGCAGCGTCCGGCTGCTCTATCTCGGCTAGCTCAAGCCCGGCGAGCGCCCCTTCGAACAAATCGATCCCGAACTCGCCCGAAGCGCTCGAAACCGCATGCCGCTGCTTGCGGAGCCAGTGCCCAGGCAGCGCCGCAAACAGCGCGTCTTCCTCCGGCGTCAGATACGTCGTCACCAGCGGCCGCGTGAGCGGATCGGGGACATCGTATTTCTTCGACAGCTTGAGCACCACGCGCCCGCCGACACTGTCGGTCATCCGCCGCAGCCGGCACCGCGTATCCGTGATGTAGAGATCCTCGATCAGGATCGACCGGCAACCGTACAGCGATGGCCGCTTCAGAGGATCGACGAGGAACCGCCGCTCACGCTCGACATGCGAGTATTTGTGAGCCGCCAGTTCCTCGTCGAGACCTCTCAGCCCGCCATGATCAGCGAGTCAGCTTCTTGTAGGACAGCGCGGTCGGACGATCCGCCGCATCGCCCAGACGGCGGCGCTTGTCCTCTTCGTAGGATTCGAAATTGCCTTCGAACCATTCGACATGGCTGTTGCCCTCGAACGCCAGGATGTGCGTGGCGAGACGATCCAGGAAGAAGCGGTCGTGGCTGATCACCACCGCGCACCCGGCGAAGTTCTCGATCGCTTCCTCGAGCGCGCCCAGGGTCTCGACATCGAGATCGTTGGTCGGTTCGTCGAGTAGCAGCACGTTGCCGCCGCGCTTCAACATCTTGGCGATGTTGACGCGGTTGCGCTCGCCGCCCGACAGCTTGCCGACGTTCTTCTGCTGGTCCTGGCCCTTGAAGTTGAACGCGCCGACATAGGCGCGCGTCGACTGGTCGAACCCGTTGACCTTCATCGAGTCGAGGCCGTCGGAAATCTCCTCCCAGACGTTCTTCTTGTCGTCGAGATGATCGCGGCTCTGGTCGACATAGCCGAGCCGCACGGTCGAACCCTTGTCGATCGTGCCGCTGTCCGGCGTCTCCTGCCCAGTGATCAGCTTGAACAGCGTCGACTTGCCGGCGCCGTTGGGACCGATGACGCCAACGATACCTCCCGCGGGCAGCGTGAACGAGAGGTTCTCGAACAGCAGCTTGTCGCCGTAAGCCTTGGAAACGTTCTCGAGCTCGATGACCTTGCCGCCGAGACGCTCGGGCACCTGGATGACGATCTGCGCCTTGCCCGGCGAGCGGTTCTCCTGTGCGGAGACGAGGCGTTCGAAGTTGGCGATACGCGCCTTGGACTTGGTCTGGCGCGCCTTGGCACCCTGACGAATCCATTCGAGCTCGTTCTTGATCGCGGTCTGACGACCGGACTCCTCACGATCCTCCTGCTCAAGGCGCTTGGCCTTCTTCTCGAGATACGTCGAGTAATTGCCCTCATACGGGAAATACTTGCCGCGATCGAGTTCGAGCACCCAGCCAACGACGTTGTCGAGGAAATAGCGGTCATGGGTGATCATCAGCACCGCGCCCGCGTAATCCTTCAGATGATTCTCCAGCCACTGGACGCTCTCCGCATCGAGATGGTTGGTGGGCTCGTCAAGCAGAAGGATACCCGGCTTCTGGATCAGCAGGCGGGTCAGCGCGACGCGGCGCTTCTCACCACCCGACAGCTTGTCGACCGGCCAGTCGCCCGGCGGGCAGCGAAGCGCTTCCATCGCGACCTCGAGCTGGTTGTCGAGCGTCCAGCCGTCGACCGCGTCGATCTTTTCCTGGAGCGTGCCCATCTCTTCGAGCAGCGCGTCGAAGTCGGTGTCGTCCTGGGGATCGCCCATCTCGGCCGAAATCGCGTTGAAACGGTCGACCATGTCCGCAACGCCGCGCGCGCCGTCCTTGACGTTCTCCAGCACGGTCTTCGAGGCGTCGAGCTGCGGCTCCTGCTCCAGATAGCCGACCGTGACGTTCTCGCCCGGCCATGCCTCGCCGGTATAATCCTTGTCGATGCCGGCCATGATCTTGATCAGCGTCGACTTGCCCGCACCGTTGGGGCCGACGATGCCGATCTTGGCGCCATGATAGAATTGCAGGTTGATGTTCGACAGCACCGGCTTGGGCGCGCCGGGGAAGGTCTTCGTCATGTCCTTCATGACATAGGCATATTGGCCGGCCACGGGGGTCTCCGTTCGGGTGTTCGTGAGGGCGGGATTGATCTGCGCATGTAAGGGCAGGCGCGAAGGTTGGCAACGCGCGCGCTCGGACCTAACGGTGGGTCGACACCAAGGGGAATAGCCGATGACGCGTATCGCACCATTTCTGGCGGCCTGTGCCGTCATCACCGCCGTTCCCGTCGTGGCGCAGCGCGCCGCTGCGCCTGCGACCGCGGTCGACGCGAAGGTCGCCGCGCTGCGCGACCAGGCGCTGACCGACGACACCGCGTACAAGATCGTCGAGGGGATCACGACCGAGGTTGGCCCGCGGATGACCGGCACCGAGGCGGAAGCGCGTGCGCGCGTCTGGTCGGTCGCCAAGCTGAAGGCGCTCGGGTTCAAGAACGTGCGGATCGAGACCTACCAGCTGCCAATCTGGCAGCGTGGCGCCGAAAGTGCCGAGATCGTCTCGCCCTACCCGCAGAAGCTGCGGCTGGTCGGGCTCGGCAATTCGGGCGCGACGCCGCCCGCCGGGCTGACGCTGCCGGTGACGTATTTCGCGAGCTACAACGATCTTGCGCTGGCGCCAGAGGGTAGCCTGAAGGGCCGGATCGCCTTCGTCTCGAATTCGATGCAGCCGACTCAGGACGGGTCGAGCTACGGCAGCCAGGGCACCGCGCGGTTCATCGGTCCCAATGTCGCGGCCAAGAAGGGCGCGGCGGCGATCGTGATCCGCTCGATCGGCACCGACCAGGGCCGCGGGCCGCATGCCGGCACGACCAATTTCGAACCCGGCGTCACCCCGATCCCGGCGGCGGCGCTGTCGGTCTCCGACGCGGCGAACCTCGAACGGATGATCAAGCTCGGCAAGCCGGTGACGATGCGGCTGATCCTCGACGATCACCAGGTCGGCATGCGCGAGTCGGGCAACGTCGTCGCCGAAGTTCCCGGCACCGATTCCAAGGCAGGGATCGTCCTCGTCGGGGGCCATCTCGACAGCTGGGATCTCGGCACCGGTGCGATCGACGACGGCGCGGGCATCGCGATCACCGCGGCGGCCGCCAAGATCGTGATGGACGGCGGCGAGCGCCCACGTCGGACGATCCGCGTCGTCTGGTTCGGCGACGAGGAGAGCGGCGGCTTCGGCGGGCTCGCCTACGCCAAGGCACATGCGGGCGAGCGCCATGCGACCGCCGCCGAATCGGATTTCGGCGCCGATCGCGTCTGGCGGTTCGAAAGCAGCCTGCCGCCCGCCGCCAAGCCCATCGAGGATCGCCTGGCCGTCGCACTCGCCCCGCTCGGGATCATCCGCGGGGCCGATGCTCCGCATGGCGGCACCGATGTCGGCCCGACGATCGCGACCGGGGTGGCCGGGATCGACCTCAACCAGTCGGGTCAGCGCTATTTCGATTACCACCACACGCCCGAAGATACGCTGGAGCGGATCGACCCCGAACAGCTTCGCCAGAACGTCGCGGCGTGGACCGCGATGATCGCGACGGTGGCCAATGCGCCCGAGGAAATCGGCCCGATCGTGCCCGGAAAGTGATCAGTCGCTGCAACCGAAACGTCATCGTTCTGCCGCAAACCTTGCGGAGAGATGAATTTAGCGGATTGACCCCCCGCCGGGGTCCGCTATTTGACGTGACTTCGCGACGGCAATCGGGTCGGCCGCGAGTGAAACTATGCTTGGGAGCATTCGAATGAAGAAGATCGTTCTGATCGCTGCTGCCGCCGGCCTGATGTCCGTCGCAGCCTGCAGCAAGTCGCCAGAAGCCGCCGCCGTTGAGAACAACGCGGACATGCTGGCTGACAACATGGAAATGCAGGCTGACAACATGGACGCCATGGCGGACAACACCTCGAACGGCGTCGCAACCGACGTTCTCGAGAACGCAGCCGACAACATGAACGCTGCGGCCGACAACGTGCGTGACGCTGCCGACGCAAAGACCGACAACATGAACTAAGACCCTGTCGGGCGTTCGCGCTCGATAGAGTTTTGGTGTCGGAAAGGGCGTTCCTTCGGGAGCGCCCTTTTTCTTTGTGTCTGTTGCTTTGCGCTCTTTTGCGGGCTGGACGCTTGCGCTAACGCAGGCACCGGTGGGGCCTGTAGCTCAACGGTTAGAGCTGGCCGCTCATAACGGCTAGGTTGCGGGTTCGATTCCTGCCGGGCCCACCAACTCCAATCCCGCGCTGCACACGCTATGATATAGGCGCTCGTGTCGCCTCCTTGCGGCTGCTGTCTTTGTCTCACGCCGGAACCAGCAAGCTTGCCATAGATGGGGTAACCTTTGGGGGTATTCTCATCAACAGCGGCGGCAATACCCCCACGTAAGGGGTACGGTAATGGTTAGGGCACGGTAATGCGGCGATGCTCACCCGAACCGGCGGCGAAAAATCTGCGTTTACCAAAGCGGCTGACCGGGGCAGGCAAACGGAATTCCCGCACGTCCTGATCGGCGCAGTTTCGTCAGCGCTTCCCGCTGGGGCTAATTGGATCGATGATGTAGTCGGCGGGCTTACCAATTTTCCTGCGGATGCCGTGCACCTCCAGCCGAAACGTACAGTTAGACGTCCCTCGTCGCGCCCCGATCCTCTGGGCGGCGGCAAGAGCGCTCTTGCCGCCGCCCTACGCACCCATGACGAGCATGCGTAATGAGTTCGCGGATACGACGACACGGTCGGCGAGAATAATCGTCCATGCTCACGACGGCGCTAGTCACACGTGCTTCTTGGTACCGATCGCTACCCAGTACGGCACGCCGTCACGGAACCGTACATCTTCCAGGCCGGCGGCCTCCATCATCGCCTGGATCTGGGCCTTGGAGAATCGCTGCTCCAGTCGCGTTCCGAAGCGATCGAGCGCGTCGGTCCGCATGGTATAGAAGCTGTATTTTCGATAGGAACTCAGCGGAATCGCATCGACGTTCCCGCCCAGACGGTCGACGACGGTCGCGACTTTTGCGGCAGGCCAATACACGGTGGCGGCGATCATCGAGGTGATGGCTTTGCGCGGACCGATCGGAAGCTTCGATATGCCGCGCCGGACCGTATCCGACGCTTTCCAGGTCGCGCGGAACCATGCGGGTCGCTGATCGAACGCGTAGTATAAATAGGTGAGGAAAGGCGCTCCGGGCTTCAGCTTGGTAACCGCGTCCCTCAGGGCCTGTGCCGTATCGGGAATATGGTGAAGCACGCCCAGCGAGTACCCGAAATCCTGGCTCCCGTCGGCGAGCGGTATGGCTGCAGCATCCGCGAGATGGAACTGGAAGTTCGTGCTGTCTTTCAGGCGGCGCCGGGCGACGTCGAGCGCGGCGGCGGCGGGGTCGATGCAGTGCAGCTTACCGACTTTGGGCACGACTCCGGCCGCCCATCGGCCCGAGCCGCACCCGAGATCGAAGCCCTCGGCCTTCGCAGGCAGACGCGAAAAGTCGAGCAGCGAGAAATAGCCATCGAAATGGTGCTGCCATTCCTCGTGCGACATGGCCGTCTGATCGAACGCCGCCCACTCCTCGCCGAATCCCTCGACAGTCGCCTTGTCAATGTTCTGCATGCCCAGCCTCTCTCGTCCTTGGCACGATGGCCTGCCTGTCCTGTGTTCGGCTGCAACCGGGTCTTTTCGATCGCCGCAAAATGTGTTCGAAGCCCGATCCTGACGGAAGGTTCGCACCTGCAGACGACGCGTTCCGCCGACAGCCGAAATCATCACCGATCGCACGATGAAACGCGCCGGATTGTCTCCTGCCGGACGAACCGGCAAAGCATGCCGAACCGTCGCCTCCAATTTTTATGCCAAGTAGTTCTTCGTTTTTAACTGGTCGGCGCAATATTCGCCCAAACCTGATAACGCAAGCCATAACAAGCACATACATGTTGTGCTGTGCCGTTATTACCGGTGATACGAATTTCCAGCCGTCGCTATCGGTCGGGCGAGAGCATGCCTGCGCCGAGCGCGAGGCAATAGGATTCCACGGCCTCGCAATATGCGAAAATACCGGCAATGGTGTATGGCCCACTCGTGTGGCGCAACCGTCTCGAACGCGTCAGGACGCTACGTGCGCGGCGCGTGACGGCCATCCGACGCACTCGTTGTCCCATGACTGTCGATCCGCCAGACAAGACCGATCCACGGGCCACGCAAAGCCACATGCGCGACTGACGCTACGATGCGCGGTCAGCCGGGCACCGTAGCGTGGGTAGTGGGACGCAGCTTAGAGAGTGACGACCGACAGCGACCGTGCGGCGGCCTTGGTCAGCGTGTTGCGCAGCGGCAGCGTGAACGGTGCCGCCTCGATCTCGAAGACGTCGCCCTCGCGCGTCGTCACGCCGTCCGCGAACGACAGCGTCGCGGTGCCGAAGAAATGGACGTGGACGTCGCCGGGACGGCGGAACAGGTCGTATTTGAAATGATGCGCCTCAAGGTTGGCGATCGTGTGCGACATGTTCGCCTCGCCCGACAGGAACGGCTTTTCCCACAGCAGCGCGCCGTCGCGGTGGATGCGGCTCGCGCCCTCGATATGCTCGGGCGGCGTGCCGACCAGCAGTTCGGGCCCGAGCGACGCCTGCCGCAGCTTCGAATGCGCGAGCCACAGATAATTGTGCCGCTCGGTCACATGGTCGCTGAACTCGTTGGCGAGGCACAGCCCGAGCCGGAACGGCGTACCGTCGGGACCGATCAGGTAGATCCCGGCAAGCTCGGGCTCCTCACCGCCATCCTCGGCGAAGTCGGGCATCGTCAGCGCGGCCCCCGGCGCGACCAACCCCGAGCCGTCGCCCTTGTAGAACCATTCGGGCTGCTGGCCACGCTGGCCGGGTGCAGGCTTGCCGCCCTCGACGCCTTCCAGGAACATTCGCATCGAATCGGTCTGCTTGACCGCGTCCGCCGCCGCGCGGTGCATCTTGTCGCGCCCCTCGGCCGAGCCGAGATGCGTCAGGCCGGTGCCGGTCATGATCAGATGCGCCGGATCGACATGGTCGATTGGCGACATGATCCGTCCAGCCGCCAGTTCGGCCACGATGTCGATGGTCGCACCGGTACCGCACGATGCCACGGCCGCCGCGAGGTCGCTGCCGTCGGCGATCGCCTTGGTGGCCAGCGCGCGGACGCTGTCGACGCCCTTCACGATAGCCGCCCCGTCGGCGGTCGCGGCGATTACCGAGCGCGTCCCATCGACGCCGACATGCTGCAGCAAACGTAACGTCATCATTCTCTCCTAACGGACCCGGCGGTTACGGATTGCACCGACCCAGGGCGCGATTTCGTCGTCAGATACACCAACGCCTCGACCAGCCGGAAGCACGATCGAGGCGTATATATCGTATAAGTGCATCCGGCAGAATAGTCCGACATGACGGCGAGCAACGGTACCCCCTGCCCGCGTCGTCATGCGGCCGATTATGCGACGGTCTGATCGGGCAGCGGATCGGTGACCTTGGAGCCCCATACCGCGTAGAACAGCACATAGAGTTCGCACGCCGCGGTCAGTAGGAACGACGACTGCAGGCCGTAAGTGTCCGCCAGCCAGCCCTGCACGATCACCAGCGCACCGCCGGCGATCGCCATGATCAACAGCCCCGAGCCCTCCTCGGTCAGCGGTCCCAGGCCCTTGATGCCGAGCGTGAAGATTGTCGGGAACATGATCGAGTGGAACAGCCCGACCGAGATCAGCGCCCACATCGCGACATGGCCGGTGGTGAAGGTGGCGATCAGCATGACGACGCACGCGCCGATGCTGGCGATCGCGAGCACGCGTTCGGCGGGCACCGTGCGCATGACATAGCTGCCGACGAGTCGGCCGACCATCATTCCGCCCCACAGGATGAACAGGTAATGCGACGCCTGTTCGTGGCTCAGATTGCCGATCTGCGGCTGGCTGACGAAGTTGATGAACAGGTTGGCGACGCCGATCTCGGCGATCAGGTAGATGAAGATCGCCGGGATGCCGAACACCAGGTTGCGGTGCGACCACAGCGACAGGCCCTTGCGCGCCTCCTTGGCGGAGCGCTGCGTCGACGATCCCATCGCCGGCAACGGGAACCGCGCGATCACCACCGCGAGCACGACGAGGAAGCCCGCGACGATCAGATACGGCAACACCACCGACTGCGCATCCGCGAGTCGCTCGGCGGCGGTCAGCGTCGTGGTCGATCCGGCCGCAGCCGTGCCCGATGTGGAACGGCCGAGGATGAGATAGCCGCCGAACAGCGGTGCCAGCGTCGCACCCGCCGAGTTGAACGCCTGCACCAGGTTCAACCGCGACGACGCGGTCTCGGGCGGACCGACGACCGCGACATAGGGGTTGGCGGCGACCTGCAGCAGCGTGATCCCGCTGGCGATGATGAACAAAGCAACGAGGGTAACGCCATAGGACGGGATCCGCGCGGCCGGCACCATCAACAGCGCACCGCCCGCCATCAGCGCGAGGCCGAACACCATCGACTTCTGATAGCCGATCCGCTCGATCAGCTTGGCCGACGGGATCGACGCGAAGAAATAGGCGATGAACCAGACGCTCTCGATCAGCGTGGTCTGCGTATAGCTCAGGTCGAACACGCTGCGCAGGTGCGGCAGCAGCGTGTTGTTGATGACCGTGATGAAGCCCCACATGAAGAACAGGCTGGCGAGCAACGTCAGCGCCGAGCGATAACTCGGCCCCGCGCCCTGCGCCCCCGCTCCCGCGGCCTGCGCGGTAGCCTGCCCGGCAGGTCGTGCGTGTGTCGGTTGTATCGGCATCGCCATGATCGTCCATCCTCCGTGCCATGTCGGCGACCGATCGACAGTCTTTTACCGCATGGCTTGCTCAGAAATATATTGTCGGACTATATACCCCGACAAGGCGCGTCAACGGCGTCGGACGATTAAGGATGGGAACCGAAATGCGCGCATTGGGGACGACGGGGATCATCGTGGCAACGTTACTGGCGATCATGCCGACACAGGCCGCGTTCGCCGCGGAGGCGAAGCGTTCGCCTGCGGGCACGCTGCAGGACGGCACCGCGATCGAGGCGATCACGCTCAGCAACGCGCACGGCGTCTCGGCGCGCGTCCTGTCCTACGGCGCGACGCTGCAATCGCTGATGGGCCCGGACCGCAGCGGCAAGATCGCCGACGTCATGCTGGGCTATGACGACCTGGCCTCCTATGTCGATCATCCCAATTTCTTCGGCGTGACCGTCGGCCGTTTCGCCAACCGCATCGCCGGCGGCCGCTTCACGCTCGACGGCAAAGCCTATCAATTGCCGCTCAACGACAAGGTCAACTCGCTGCACGGGGGCGGCAAGGGGTTCGACAAGGTCGCTTGGAAAGTGCTCTCGTTGAAGAGCGGCCCGACCGCGACCCTCGTGCTCGGCTATCGCAGCCCCGATGGCGACTCCGGCTATCCCGGCAACCTCGATGTCACCGTCACCTACACGCTCGACGAAGCCGGCAATCTCGGCATCGCCTATGACGCGAAGACCGACAAGCCGACGATCGTCAACATGACCAACCACGGGATCTTCGATCTCGGCGGCGAAGGCTCGCGGATCGGCACTTACGGCCACCGCCTGACGATCCCCGCCAAGGCGATCACGCCGGTCGACGACAAGCTGATCCCGACCGGCGTCCTGCAACCCGTCGACGGCACGGTGTTCGACTTCCGCGCCGGCCGCATCGTCGGCGATGGCATCCGCGACGGCCGCGACCAGCAGATCCGCTACGGCCACGGCTACGATCATAATTTCGCGCTGGACAAGGGCCTGACCGCCAAGCCGGAACTGGCCGCGCGGCTCGAGGATCCGGCGTCGGGCCGCGTTCTCGAAGTGCTCACCACGGAGCCCGGCGTGCAGTTCTACACCGGCAATTTCCTTGACGGCACGTTCGTCGGCAAGCACGGCCATCTCTACCGGATGGGTGACGGGATCGCGCTCGAACCGCAGAAATTCCCGGACGCCCCGAACAAACCGAACTTCGTCTCCGCGCGCGTCGATCCGGGCAAGCCGTATCACCACGCGATGATCTACCGCCTTTCCGTCGCCCGCTGACACCCGATCTCCAGAAAGCCCCCGATGACCGACATGCCCAACCCTCTCCAGAAGCTCCGGAGCCGCGCGTGGTTCGACAACCCCGAGAACATCGACATGACCGCGCTCTATCTGGAGCGCTATCTGAACTTCGGGCTTAGCCTCGAGGAACTGCGTTCGGGCAAGCCGATCATCGGTATCGCGCAGACCGGCAGCGACCTGTCGCCGTGCAACCGCCACCATCTCGTGCTCGCCGAACGTCTGCGGGAGGGCATCCGTGAAGCCGGCGGCATCGCGCTCGAATTCCCTGTCCACCCGATCCAAGAAACCGGCAAGCGCCCGACCGCCGGGCTCGACCGCAACCTCGCCTATCTGGCGCTGGTCGAGGTGCTCTACGGCTATCCGCTCGACGGCGTCGTGCTGACGATCGGCTGCGACAAGACCACGCCGGCCTGCCTGATGGCGGCGGCGACCGTGAACATTCCGGCGATCGCGTTGTCGGTCGGGCCGATGCTCAACGGATGGCACAAGGGCGAGCGGACCGGCTCGGGCACGATCGTGTGGAAGGCGCGCGAACTGCTCGCGACCGGCGCGATCGACGATGAGGGCTTCATCAAGCTCGTCGCGTCGTCGGCGCCATCGACCGGCTATTGCAACACGATGGGCACCGCGACGACGATGAACTCGCTCGCCGAGGCGCTCGGCATGCAGTTGCCCGGTTCGGCCGCGATCCCTGCGCCGTACCGTGATCGCCAGGAGGTCGCCTATCGCACCGGCAAGCGCATCGTTGACATGGTCGCCGAGGACCTGAAGCCCAGCGACATCCTGACCAAGGAGGCGTTCCACAACGCGATCGTCGTCAATTCCGCGATCGGCGGTTCGACCAACGCACCGATCCATCTGGCCGCGATCGCGCGCCATATCGGCGTCGACCTGCCGATCGACGACTGGCAGACGCACGGCCACAAGGTGCCGCTGATGGTCAACCTCCAGCCCGCCGGCGAATATCTCGGCGAGGATTATTATCATGCCGGCGGCGTACCCGCGGTGGTGGCCGAGCTGATGAAGCAGGGCTTGATCCACGAAGACGCGATGACCGCCAACGGCAAGACGATGGGCGACAATTGCCGCAACGCGACGATCGAGGACGAGCGCGTCATCCGCCCGTTCGCGACGCCGCTCCTCCAGGACGCTGGCTTCATCGTGCTGCGCGGCAATCTGTTCGACAGCGCAATCATGAAGACCAGCGTGATCTCGCCGGAATTCCGTGCACGCTATCTCAGCAATCCCGATGATCCCGAGGCGTTCGAAGGCCCTGCGGTCGTTTTCGACGGGCCGGAGGATTATCACCACCGGATCGACGATCCCTCGCTCGGGATCACCACCGACACGTTGCTGTTCATGCGCGGCGCGGGCCCAATCGGCTATCCGGGTGCGGCCGAGGTCGTCAACATGCGACCGCCCGCGTATCTGATCCGCGAAGGCGTCCATGCGCTGCCGTGCATCGGCGACGGGCGCCAGTCGGGAACGTCGGGGTCGCCATCGATCCTCAACGCCAGCCCTGAAGCGGCGGCGATGGGCGGCCTCGCGCTGATCCGCACCGGCGACCGCGTCCGCATCGATCTCGGCAAGGGTACCGCCGACGTGCTGATCTCGGCCGACGAACTCGCAGAACGCCGCCGGACACTGACCGCAGCGGGCGGCTATGCGTATCCCGGCTCACAGACCCCGTGGCAGGAAATCCAGCGCGCCACCGTCGGCCAGTTGCAGACCGGCGCGATCCTCGAAGGCGCCGAGAAGTACCAGCGCATCGCGCAGACCATGGGCCTCCCCCGCGACAACCACTGATCGCGGTACGTCGCGCCCACGCCTCTTCCCCCCTCCCTGAAAGGGAGGGGTCGGGGGTGGGTCGGCTTACGCATTATCGAACGTCGGCAGCACAAGCGGGCCTACCCACCCCCAGCCCCTCCCTTCCAGGGAGGGGAGCCTGTACCGCCCGGGGATAGGTCCGCGGGATGTCGTAACGCTACAATTCCCGCGACCCGAGGCTTCTGGCCCCCACACCCAACGCCCCGCCCAATCTAACCGATTGCCCAACGCAGTCGTCGATGCGAAACAATGCCATGACGCACGGACAGCATCGACGGTGAAACGGGTCACGATACGCGACGTCGCGACCGCCAGCGGAACGTCGATCAAGACCGTCAGCCGCGTCCTCAACAAGGAGCGCTATGTCGGCGGCGAAACGCGCGAGAGGGTCGAGCGCGCGGTGGCCGACCTGAACTTCCGCCCCAGTTTCGCTGCGCGGACGCTCGCCGGGCATCGGTCCTTCCAGGTCGCTCTGGTCTGCGACAACCCCAGCCCTGCCTATGTCTATGCGATGCAGCAGGGCATCCGCGACCGGTGCGAAGTCGATGGCGTCCGCGTCCTCACCCAGCCCTACGACCGGGGCTCGCCGCGTCTGCTCGCCGATCTCGACGCGCTGATCGCGACCAGCGGCCCCGACGGGATCATCCTGACGCCGCCGCTGTCGGACAACGACGAAGTACTGGCGCTGCTCGCGGCGCGCGCGATACCCTTCGTCCGCGTGTCGCCCGGAACGCGAGCCGGCCTCGCGCCGGCGACGTTCATCGACAACGTCACCGCCGCGCACGAACTGACCGCGCATTTGCTCGAGCGTGGCCACCGCCGGATCGCGCACATCGCCGGCCCACGCGACTATGCGACGAGTGCGCAACGGCGTGCCGGCTACGAAGCCGCGCTACTGGCGGCCGGCATCGCGCGCGAGACCGAACTGATCGTCGAGGGGCGCTACGACTTCGCCAGCGGTGCGGAGGCCGCGGAAGCATTGCTCGCGCTCCCCTCCCCGCCGACCGCGATCTTCGCGGGCTCGGACGAGATGGCGGCGGGTGCGCTGATGGTCGCGCACCGCCGTGGCCTGCGCATTCCCACCGACATCGCGATCGCCGGGTTCGGCGACGATGCCCTGGCGAGCTATGTCTGGCCTCCGCTAACGACGGTCCGCCAACCGGTCCGCGACCTCGCCTGGCAGGCAGCGGATCTGCTGCTGAGCCGTGCCGCCCCCGACGAACTCCGCGAGGTCGCGCACGCGCTGATAGTCCGCGCCTCGACCTGACCGATCAGCCGCGGGGGCGCTTCGCATGCCGGGCGACGTTGCGGACTGACGCCGGGGGCGGCATGAGGGCGCATGCGACAAGGGTCGAGCGCGATCGAACGCGCTATGCCATCGCTATCGGACTGTCGAAATCAGGAGAGCCTATGTCCACCGATCGTCGGCGCTGGATCATCGTCGCGCTCGTCTTCGTGGCGATCATGCTGAACTATGTCGACCGCCAGATCCTCTCGCTGTTGAAGCCGACGCTGGAGGCCGAATTCCACTGGTCGGACCAGGATTACGCCAACATGCTGTCGGCGTTCCAGGTCGCGGCTGCGGTCGCGTTCCTCGGCACCGGCTGGTTCATCGATCGCGTCGGGCTGAAGCTCGGGTTCGCGCTCGGGGTCGCGGTGTGGAGCCTTGCGGGGATGGCACACGCGGTGGTCAGCAGCGTTGGCGGCTTCATCGCCGCGCGCGTCGTGCTCGGCGGCGCAGAGTCGATCGGCACGCCCGCCGCGGTCAAGTCGGCCGCGACCTATTTCACGCAACGCGAACGCTCGATCGCGCTCGGCATCGGCAACACCGCCCCCAATATCGGCGCGGTCATCACCCCGCTGATCGTCCCAGCGCTCGCCGTCGCCTATGGCTGGCGCGCAGCGTTCCTCGCGGCCGGTGCACTCGGGCTGGTCTGGGTCGTGGTCTGGTTCTCTGTGCGGATTCCCGCGGTCGCAGAAAGCAGCGTGCGGCCCGCGCCGATCCGCTGGTCCGATCTGTTCAAGCGCCGCGAAACCGCCGCGATCGCGATCGCCAAAGTGCTGTCCGACCAGGTCTGGTTCTTCATGCTCGCGTGGCTGCCCGACCTGTTCCATCGGATGTTCGGGCTGCCGCAGGGCACCGTCGGGCTCCCCGTCGCGCTCGCCTATGCGATGGCGGCGGCGGGCGCGTTGACCGGCGGCTGGCTGCCGACCAGGCTGATGGCGCGCGGCTGGAGCGTCGATCGCGCGCGCAAGGGCACGATGCTGCTCTACGCGCTGCTCGTCCTGCCGGTGACGTTGGTGCTGGTGGTCGACGATGCCTGGTCGGCGGCGCTGCTGCTCGGCCTCGGGCTGTTCGCGCATCAGGGGTTTTCGACCAACGTCTTCGCGCTCGCGACCGATATCGTTCCCGCGCGCGCGGTCGGTTCGACGATCGGGATCGCGGCGTTCTGCGGCAACATGTGGTCAATCGTGCTGATCCAGCTGGCCGCGGTGTCGCTCGCAGCGGGCTATGGCTATGGCCCGCTGCTCGGCGTCTGCTCGGTGTCCTATTTGCTCGCGCTGGGGCTGGTGCAGCTCATCATCCCGACCATCGTCGCGGTGCCGGACGATGGGTCGGACGTCGTAGTGATGGCGCACTGACGTCCGACCTCAAGGTCAGAAGTTGATCCGGCCGGTCACCCCGTAATAGCGATCCGCCTCGCGCGGGATGATGTAGCGATAGGCACCGCCCGGCCCGCCGCTCGTGATCGCCGAGGCGAAGCTCGTGTCGAACACGTTCTTGACCGCGAAGGTCAGGCGGAACCGGTCGTCGCGCTCGACGATCCCCGCCGACAGGTCGAGCAGGCCATACCCCTTGATCGTCGTCGCCTCGCGGACCGCGGCGCTCGCGTCGAGCTGCGAGATCTGCTTCGACTGGTAGCTGCTCTGGGCACCCAGCGCGAAGTCGATCCGCCCGCCGGTGCGATAGCGATAGTCCGCGCCCAGCGACCCCTTCCATTTCGGCGCATAGCCGAGCGGTGTGCCAGACGGCACCACGCCCGTCGTCACGCCGTTGGTCGGCACCTTGAACTGGTCGATATGCGCGTCGGTATACGCGAGCCCACCCGAAAAGCTGAGGTCGCGGACCGGCTGGAACACCAGATCCAGTTCGCCGCCGCGCGTCGAGATCTCGCCCGCATTGGTGAACCGGGTCACCAGCACGCCTGCGACGATATCGGGGTTGTTCGCCTGGAAATTATGATATTTCGCGTAGAACGCCGCGAGGTTGACGACCAGCTTGCCGCCGAACAGCGTGTTCTTCAGGCCGAGTTCGTAGCTGTCGGCGGTCTCCGGCGCGATCACG
This sequence comes from Sphingomonas sp. PP-CE-1G-424, assembly GCF_004341085.1. GTDB lineage: Bacteria > Pseudomonadota > Alphaproteobacteria > Sphingomonadales > Sphingomonadaceae > Sphingomonas. Next base: position 911,187 of record NZ_SLXW01000002.1, on the reverse strand, counting down.
TTGGTGCCGGTCGCGGTCAGGTTGTAGAAGATGTTGAACGCCGGCCCCTTATAGCCGCGTGAATAGGTGGCGTAGGCGGTCGACTGCCGGACGATGTCGAACTGCACGCCGCCCTTGCCCGACCAATTGTCGTTGGTGGTCTTGGCGGTGAACGGCACGCCGTTCGAGGACGCGACGGCCTGCGTCGCGGCAAGGTCGGGGCGGATGCCCTGCCCGACCAGCCGGACATACGCGTCGTTCACGCCCTGGTCGAAATTGGGGTTGATGCCGGGGCCGGTCAGCGTCGTGCGCCGGATATGCGACACGTCGAGCTGGTCGGTGGTGTAGCGGATCCCGCCGATCAGGCGCAGGCGATCGGTGAGCCGCAGCGTCCCTTGCCCGAACAGCGCGAAGTTCTTGAAGACCGAACCGAACTCCGCAGTCCCGGTCGGCCGCGTCGTGACCGTGCCGGTCGTTCCGCACGGGATCAGTACGGTCGTCGAGGTCGCCCCGGTGCAGGCGATATCGTTGCGGGTGAACGTGCGGTCGGTCTCGGCGCGCGAATAATAGGCGCCCAGCACATAGCTGAAGAACTGGTTCGACGGCGACGTCAGCCGCAGTTCCTGCGTCAGCGTATTGCTCACCTGCGGCCCGAAATCATGCAGCTGGTTCAGCCCGACATAGGCCCGCGGCAGCCAGTCGCCATCGCGGATCTCCTCGTTGTCGTACTCGCGGTACGAGCCGATATAGGTCAGCGTCTGGTTGCCGAGCGTCCAGTCGACCTGACCCGAAGCCCCCCAACTCTTCTCGTTCGAGCGCGTGACCAGATCCTGGTTGATCACCCGCGACTTGTCGCCTCGCGGCGTCGGCAGGACGGTGGCGGACAGGGTGTTAGGCACGGTACCGATCACCTCGGCGCAGCAATTGTCCTTGCTTCGGCGATAGTCGGCGATCAGCGTGATCGTCAGGTTGGGCGTCGGATCGGCGACGACGATCCCGCGCACGCCGTAATGCTTGTAGCCGTTGACGCGATCATTGCCCTGCGCGAGGTTGCGGATGTTGCCGTCGTAATGCCCGTAAAAGCCCGTGATCCGGCTCTTGATGATCCCCGAGATCGGCAGATCGACCGCGCCGCGCACACGATACTCGCTGCCGTTGCTGTAATACCCGCCCTCGACATAACCGCCGAAGTCGTTGCCGGGCCGCTTGGTGACGATGTTGATGACGCCCGCGCTGGTGTTCTTGCCGAACAACGTGCCCTGCGGTCCGCGCAGCACCTCGATCCGGTCGACGTCGATCAGGTCGCTGAACGCTTCCCCGGCACGGCTGTAGACCACGCCGTCGACCACCGTGGAGATCGACGGCTCGCCGGCGATCGAGAAGGTCGAGGTGCCGACCCCGCGCAGGAACAGCGACTGGTTGATCGCGGTGCCCGACTTCCGGAAGTTCAGCGTCGGCACGAGGTATTGCGCGCTTTCGAGGTTGGTGCCGCCCTTGGCGCTGATCGCATCGCCCGAGATCACCGACACCGCGACCGGCACGTCCTGGAGACGCTCGGATCGCTTCTGCGCGGTGACGACGATGTCGCCGGGCTGGTTCTGCGCGCCCGTAGCCAGCGCCTCGGAAGCTACAGCCGGCGCAGGCGGGGCCGCATCGGTCGGCGGTGCCGCCGGCGCCTGTTGCGCAAATGCGGGGGCGGCAATCGCCAGCGCGGCCAGGGCGACGCCCGTCAACAATCCCGTGTTCAAATCGGCTCTCCCTTTTCCTACCTGACCGGTAGGTTATATTTCTAACGCCGCCTTGTCGTCGGCGGTTCGTCTTTGGTCCGGGCAAGGCCTGCTATCGTCGAACCCGACGTCAAACCGGGCGTCGAACCCGCCGTCAGAAGTCCAGTTCGCGCATTTCCACGACGCGGTGTTCGCGCGCGCTGATCTCGGCCGCGGTGCCGATCGCGACCGCCATCAGCCCGTCGCGCGCCGTCACTTCGACGGCCCCCTCGCCGCGCACCGCCGCAATGAATTTCTGGTGTTCGTAGAAGGTCGACCCGTGATGGCTGCCCGCATCGAGTGCGACCGGATCGACCGCGACGACGCGGCGCGTCGCCCGCTTGGGATTGCGAAAGCCGACGCGCGGCGAATGGATCAACGCCCCCTCGGGGATCAGCACTTCCAGCCGCGCTGCATCGCCGACCGCGGCGATCTCCTCCTGGTTCTCCGCGCCGTCGGCGAACATCGACAGGTCGAGCATCGCACGCACGCCATTGGCGAAATCGATCGTCGTGTAGCTGTTGTCGATGATGTCGGGCCGCGCGCCGTCATAGCGCTCGTCGAGATGGTTCACGTCCATCGCCCCCGAGCAATAGACGCGCACCGCTTCCGACCGCGTGATCAACCGCATCAGATCGAAGAAATGGCAGCATTTCTCGACCATCGTGCCGCCGGTGTTGCGCGCGAACCGGTTCCAGTCGCCGACCTTGGCCAGGAAGGGAAAGCGGTGCTCGCGGATCGACAGCATCTTCAGCGCACCGATCGCGCCACCGTGGATCTCGTCGATGAACGCGGCGGCGGGCGGCATGTAGCGATATTCCATCGCGGTCCAGAACGGCGCTTCGCTCGCCTCTGCCTGTTCGACGATCCAGCGCGCATCGTCGATCGTCGTCGCGAGCGGCTTTTCGCAGAGGATCGCGATGCCCTCGCCGAACAGCGGCGTCAGCACGTCGCGGTGCGTGTTGTTGGGGCTTGCGACAATCACCGCATCGACCAGACCGCTTTTAGCCAGCGCGCTGGAGTCGGCAAAAGCAGTCACGCCATCCGCCCGCGCGCCCAGTGCTTCGCGGGCCCAGCCAAGCGACGCCTCGGTCGGATCGGCGATCGCGGTCACGACCGCGCCGGGCGTGACCGCGAGGTTGGCGAGATGCTCCACGCCCATCATCCCCGTGCCTACCAACCCGTAACGGACTTGCTCAACCGGCATTCGCCCCCCTATCATGACAACGATGTCTGACCTTCATGTTACACCTGATTCGCGTCCCCTCGGCAAGAGCGGAATCCTCGTCTCACCGGTCGCCTGGGGCATGTGGCGGTTCGCCGGCAACACCGAGAGCGAAGGCCGTGCGCTGATCGACGCGGCGTTCGAGGCCGGCGTGACGCTGTTCGACACCGCCGATATCTACGGGTTCGACGGCAGCGGCGGGTTCGGCGATGCCGAGGCGCTGCTCGGCCGCATCTTTGCCGCATCGCCGGGTTTGCGCGATCGCATGGTGCTCACGACCAAGGGCGGCATCACCCCACCCGTGCCCTATGACTCCAGCCGCGACTATCTGATGTCCGCGCTCGATGCGTCGCTCAAGCGGATGCAGGTCGAGCAGGTCGATCTCTACCAGATCCACCGCCCCGATATCCTGACGCATCCGCACGAAGTGGCGCGCACGCTCGAGGACATGGTGACGTCGGGCAAGGTGCGCAGCATCGGCGTGTCGAACTACACGTCGGCGCAGACCGCGACGCTCGCATCGTTCCTGACGAACGTGCCGATCGCGACGCAGCAACCCGAATTTTCTCCGCTGTTCCTCGATCCGATGACCAACGGACTGTTCGATCAGGCGATCGTGAACGACATCGCCGTTCTTGCCTGGTCGCCGCTCGGCGGCGGCAGGATCGCCAAGCCGACGACCCCGCACGAAACCGCGGTCGCGGATGCGCTTGACGCGGTCGCGGCGAAGTTCGGCGTCAGTCGATCGGTTGTCACCTACAGCTGGATCATGGCACATCCAGCGCGCGTGATCCCGATCGTCGGCACGCAGAACGCCGGCCGGATCGCCGAACTGCGCGACGTCTTCAAGGTCGTCTGGTCGCGCGACGACTGGTACGCGGTTCTGACCGCCGCGCGCGGAGAGCCACTGCCATGACGACCGGCCCTTGCGAGGTTTCATGGTTCTCGGCGCTCTGCGATGACGATTACGAATTCCTTGGCCAGCCCGACCCCGCGTTGGCGTCCAGCTGGGAGCATTGCCGCGATATCGTGATGCAGGCCGAAACCGGCGGGTTCGACAATATCCTGCTGCCGTCGGGTTATGCGCTCGGGATCGACACGACCGCGTTCGCCGCGGGGATCGCCGCGTTGACCAAGCGGATCAAGCTGCTGATGGCGGTACGCGTCGGTGAATCCTGGCCGCCCCAGCTCGCGCGCCAGATCGCGACGCTCGACCAGATGACCGGCGGCCGCCTGACGATCAACATCATCTCCTCCGACCTGCCCGGCGAAACGCTCGCCTCGGCGCCGCGCTACGCCCGCACGGTCGAGGCGATGCACATCCTCAAGACGCTGCTCAACGGCGAGGCGCTCGATCACCAGGGCGAATTCTGGCAGCTGAAGGTCGATCCGCCACGCATCCGCACGGTCTCGGGCAAGGCGCCCCTGCTCTATTTCGGCGGCCTGTCGCCCGACGCGCGCGAGGCGGCGGCCAAGGGCTGCGACGTCTTCCTGATGTGGCCCGACAAGAAGGAGACGATCGCAGCGATCATCGCCGACATGACCGCGCGCGCGGCCGCACACGGCCGCACGCTCCGCTTCGGCTACCGCGCACACGTCATCGTCCGCGATACCGAGGCCGAGGCGCGCACCTATGCCGACCGCCTGCTGTCGAAACTCGACGCGCAACAGGGCGCCGAAATTCGCGCGAAGTCGCTCGACTCCAACTCGGCCGGTGTCGCCGCGCAGGCCGCGCTCCGCGAAACCGCCGCCGACGACGGCTATGCCGAGGAGAATCTGTGGACCGGCGTCGGTCGCGCACGCTCGGGCTGCGGCGCAGCGATCGTCGGCGATCCCGATCAGGTGCTTGCCAAGCTGCGCATGTACCAGGACATGGGGATCGAGGCCTTCATCCTGTCCGGCTACCCGCATGCCGCGGAGGCCGACCTGTTCGCGCGCCACGTCCTGCCGCGTATCGACCACGCTCCGCTGGCACGCTGATCCTGCGAGGATCGCCGCCGCGTCGGCGCGTCCGCGCCGACATTTATACCCGTGACATTAGTAGTTTCCGATCGCTCGCAGCGTCGGAAACAGCCGTAGGCACGCCCGTCTAAACCACGGGTGGTAGCCATGACGGATCTGCACGACGGCGGCGCAACGGCCGCGCCTGACGACTTTATCGAAGACGACGCGGCGTATTTTCGCACGCGCGCGGCATGGCATCGTGCCCGCGCCTCGGTCGCGCTGGACTCGCCAACACGCAACCTCCATCAGAAATTTGCGACGCTGTATGAAGCGCGTTCGCTCTCCTGACGTGGTACATCCCGCTTAGTATTTGTGAGAAAAGTACCAGGAACCAATCGGTTAGGCTCGGGTTTATCCGCCTGATCCGATGGCACATCGCTTTCGGACGATCGCTGGAGCGTTGCCGATGAAGCGCCTGTTCGAAATCGCCGAGGTCTCGACCTCGCGCGGACCGTCGCCCGCCGCACTGCTCCCTGGTCGCGACGCCGCAGCCGGGTGACGGCGGCATCCTGTTTCAGGATCCGCCCCCTCTCCGCTTCGACATCTCCGTCTCACCGCGGCGTGCTCGTCAGAGCCGCTCGCGACTTATTCCAACAAAGGACACCAGCATGAACAAGGACGAATTCCAGGGCGGTGCACGCTATGTCGGCGGCAAGGTCGAAAAGGCCATCGGCGATACGGTGAGCAGCCGCGACTGGCAGGTCGACGGCGTCGTCGACCAGGTCGCGGGCGGCGCGCAGAATTTGTACGGCCGCGCAAAGTCGGCGGTCGAGGACATCGTCGACGGAGCGCCCGAACTCGCCGACAAGCTTGGCAGCGAGGCCCGTCAGGCCGCCGATCGCACCGCCGAGGTTGCCCGCCAGGGCGCACGGACCGCGCAGGATTCGGCCAAGGACGCACCTTTGCTCTGGGCACTGGGTGCGGCGGCGATCGGCTACGGCCTCGCCTGGCTCGTTCACGGCCAGCGCGACTAAGCCTGTGACGTTGGTCCCGGTCCTCAAATCGCTTCGCGACTCCGCGGATCTGCGTCATTTGCGCCAGATCATCGCGGGGCTCGACGAAGGCGTGATCCTGATCGATCCCGATCAGTCGATCCTGTGGGCGAACGCTGCGGCGCTTGCGATGCACGGGGTGGAGTCAGTCGAGGATATCGGGGCCGATGTCGACGATTATCGCGGACGGTTTCAACTGCGGTATCGCAACAACCACCGACTGAGTGGTGCCGACTACCCGATCGAACGCGTCGTGTCGGGCGAGGCGTTCTCACAGGTCGTGGTCGAGGTCGCGGTTGCCGGAGAGGACGACCCTCGCTGGGTCCACCAGGTCCGCAGCCTCGTCCTGACCGACGACGATGACGCGCCCGAATGTCTCGTCCTGATCATTCAGGACGTGTCGGCGCAGTTCGAGGCGGAAGACCGGTTCGAACAGTCGTTCAACGCGAACCCCGCGCCCGCGGTGATCTGTCGCCTCAGCGATCTCAGGTTCGTGAAGGTCAACCAGGGGTTCGTCGAGATGACGGGCCACGACAAGGCCAATGTGCTGTCGCGCACCGTCTACGACATCGACGTGCTCGAACGCGCCGAAAAGCGCGACCTCGCCAAACAGCGGCTGTCCGAAGGCCGCACCATCCCGCAGATGGAGGCCGAACTCGACCTGCCGGACGGCACGACCAAGCTCGTCATCGTCGGGGGCCAGCCGATCGACATGGGCGATCAGCCCTGCATGCTGTTCACCTTCGCGGACCTCGAACCGCGTCGCAAGGCCGAGACCGCGCTGCGCCAGAGCGAAGAGCGGTTCATGCGGACCTTCTCGCTCGCTCCCGTGGCGCTGGCGATCGGTTCGCTCGACGGCCACCGCCTGTGCGACGTCAACGAGGCGTTCACCGCCCTCACCGGCTATGCGTCGCAGGAGATCATCGGCCGCCCGCTCGGCGAGGTCGGACTGTGGGAAACGCCTGCGCTCCGGACCGCGATCGAGGCGGACATCGACGCGGGCGTGGCGATCCGCGACCGCGAGACCCGCATCCGCGAGAAGGACGGCGACGTCCTCGACTGCATGATCTCGGCAGAGCCGATCCATCTCGGCGACGAACCCTGCGTGCTGTGGGCGATGCGCGACATCAGCACGCGCAAGGCGTCCGAACGCGAGCTGGTCAACGCGATCGAAGCGGTGATGAAGGACACGAGCTGGCTGAGCCGGTCGATCATGGAAAAGCTCGCCCGGATCAGAACCCCGGAAGCGACACCGCTGGGCGTCGGGCTCGACGAACTGACACCGCGCGAGCGCGAGGTGCTGGCGCTGATCTGTCGCGGTCTCGACGACAAGTCGATCGCCCGTACGCTCGACGTCTCGGGCAACACGGTGCGCAATCACGTCGCACGGATCTATTCGAAGATCGGCGTCAACCGTCGCAACGCGGCCGCCGCCTGGGCGCGCGCGCGCGGGTTCGACGGCGACTCGATGCCGCCGCCGCAGCGCCCCGTCGCGCCCGCCAAGGAGATGGCAGCATGACCAGCAAGAAAGACGAGGCCGTGGTCCGCCAGACCAAGGGGTCCGTCCAGGAAGCCATCGGCAAGATCATCGGCGACGTCGCTGTGGAAAAGCAGGGCTCACGCGAGAGCAAGGCCGGCGCGAAGCAAGCGGACGCCGAGACCCCCATCGATCCGAACGACAAGACCTAAGCGTTCGTCGAAACTTAGAATCAACAGGAGTGACTATGGCTATCGATACGACAACCGGCATTTTGCCGGAGCATGACGCGCGCTTTGTGAAAACGCCCTCCCGCATCTCGTGGGGCGCGATCTTTGCCGGCGTGGTGATCGCGATCGCGGTGCAACTCGTCCTCGGCATCCTCGGTACGGGCATCGGGCTCACCATGGTCGATCCGGTCGAGGGCACCACGCCCGGCGCAGCCGGCTTCGGGATCGGCGCAGGGATCTACTGGATCATCACGACGATCATCGCGCTCGGCGCCGGCGGCTATTCCGCCGCCCGTCTCGCCGGTGTCCATGACCGCTTCGACGGCCTGGTCCACGGGCTGGTCGTGTGGGGCGTGACGCTGATCCTGACGCTGTACCTCCTCACCTCGGCAGTCGGTGGCATTATCGGCGGTGCCTTCCGCACCGTCGGTTCGGTCGCGACCGCCGCCGGTAGCGGCATCGGTGCCGCAGCCCCCAAGGTCGCCGACGTCGCTGGCGTCGACACCGGCGATGTCCGCGACGAGGCGTCGGCCTATCTGTCGACGGCACCGTCGGATCCCGCCCAGATGACTCCCGAGCAGGCGCAAAAGGAAATCGCCAAGGAACTGCCCGCCCTTGCCCGCGGTGGTCAGGACGGCGCGCAGGCTGAAAGCCAGATCGTCGACATCGTCGCCGCGCAGCGCAAGATTAGCCGTCCGGAGGCACAGGCTCAGGTGACGCGCGCCAAGGCGCAGTTCGTCAAGACCAAGGACAACGCGATCCAGACCGCCAAGTCCGCGACCGACAAGGCCGCCGGTGCCGCCGCCGGAACCTCGTTCATGGTCGTGATCGCGCTGCTAATCGGCGCCGCCGCAGCGGGCTTCGGGGCGACGGCCGCCACGCGCCGCCGAGTCTGATTTCGACACTTGATATCGATGAGGACGGTATCCGCCAGACTGATACCGCCCTCGTTCGATCGACAATATGACGAGGATATCCTGCGCCGCTGCCGATTACCTCGTGCAGCGGCGTAGTCGTATGGGGACCCCGCCAAAGCAGCGACGCACGCCGATCTCTGTTTGCCACGTGGTCAGTTCTGAAGATAACCTAGAGTCTACAAATACAACTTCATGTCAAGCACTACGATATCCTCCAGCATTTGTACCATTTATCGGCTCTTATAGATTTTATCTTACAGTATTAATAAAATTAAACCCAACCTGAACGAACACATTCAGCCTTGCGTGCCATCACTCCGGTATGCCGAACTCTACCAAGCCATTCAGCTCGGTACGGTTTGATGAAAAGATGTTCACGCTGGAACTTACCGTCTTCAAATCGTCTTTCCGACCCCGACTGAAGCGATGCGAGGACGTGCACACATGGCAAGCAAGGCGCTGACGCCCTCCGGCGAACGGCAAAGCGATGCCAGTCGCGCGAAGACGGCGCTCCAATCGCTCAATTTCTTCATGGCGGACATGCAGGCGGGCATCGGCCCGTTCCTCGGCGTGTTCCTTCAGCAGCGCGGCTGGTCGACCGGTCCGATCGGCACGGTGATGACCGCGGGCGGCGTCGCCGGGATGATCATGACGGTCCCGGCCGGCGCGTTCATCGACCATACCGAGAAGAAGCGGATGGTCGTGATCGTCACGGGCATCTGCACGGTGATGGCGTCGTTCCTGATCCTGCTGTCGCAATCCGCCTGGGTCGTCACCGTCAGCCAGGTCGCGACCGCGATCGCCGGCGCCGCGATCGGCCCCGCGGTCGCGGGCATGACGCTCGGCGTCGTCCGCCAGCGCGGCTTCAACGCGCAGAACGGCCGCAACCAGGCCTGGAACCACGCCGGCAACATGATCGGCGCGGGACTGTCCGGCTATCTGGGCTGGAAATTCGGCATGCCGGCGATCTTCTATCTCGCCGCAGTGTTCGGCGTCCTCGCGATTACCAGCGTGCTGATGATCCCCGAAAAGGCGATCGACCACCGCGTCGCACGCGGTCTCGAAGCCGCCGACGACGATACCGGTAGCGAGGGAGAAAGCGGCAAGGTTGAAGGCTTCAAGGCGCTGCTCCGCAACAAGCCCATGCTGATCCTGGCCGCCGCCCTCGCCTGTTTCCATCTCGGCAATGGTGCGATGCTGCCGCTCTACGGACTGGCGGTGGTCGGCGCGGGCAAGGGCAACGCCGCGCTCTTCACTGCGGAGACCGTCGTCGTCGCGCAGGCGGTGATGATCGTCGCGTCGTTGCTGGCGATGCGGATGTCGGCAGGCAAGGGCTATTGGCTGGTGCTGCTGATCTCGTTCGCCGCGCTGCCGTTGCGCGGGTTCCTTGCCGGCACCTTCATCGAACATTGGGGCGTCTGGCCGGTCCAGGCGCTCGACGGGATCGGCGCGGGATTGCAGAGCGTCGCGGTGCCGGGACTTGTCGCGTGCCTGCTAGACGGTACCGGCCGCGTGAACGTCGGCCAGGGGGCCGTGATGACCGTGCAGGGCGTCGGCGCCTCGCTCAGCCCGGCGATCGGCGGCTGGCTCGCGCAGGAACTCGGCTACAATATTGCCTTCTATATCCTCGGCAGCTTCGCGATCGTCAGCGTCGCGCTGTGGGTCGGGTTCGCGGGAACCCTGCGCCCCGCCTGTTCGGGGTCGCGGTCGCAGCATAAGGAACAAATCGCATGACGCCCTCGCTCACCTGGGTCCATATCGGCGATCTCCACATGGACGAGGCGAACGGCTGGCAGAGCCGCGACCGGCTCGCCGCGATCGTCGCCGAGATCAACGCGCATATCGGCGACGCCGCTGATTTCGTCTATTTGCCCGGCGACAACGCGAACCACGCGACCGCCGAGCAATACCGCGTCATCACCGGCACGCTCGCGCCGCTGTCGCTCCCCTACCGCGTCATCCCCGGCGATCATGATTTCGAGCTCGGCGATCTCGCGAATTACGAGGCCGCTTTCCCCAAGGCGAACCGGCCCGAAGCGGAGGTCATTGCCGGCCATCGCTGCATCTTTCTCGACATCATTTCGGCCGGCGCGGGCGGTCCCGATTTCCGGCTGACGATGCACCATCGCAACCGCCTGCTCGAAGAACTCGCGCGCGCCGAAGCCGAGGGCCAGACCCCGGTCGTCTTCATGCACGCCTATCCCGGCGATCTCGCCGCCGATGGCGAGGACATCGCCCGCACACTGGCCGACGCGCGAGTCGCGTTCGTCGACACCGGCCACACGCATTACAACGAACTGCTCAACGACGGCCGCGTGATCTACGGCGCGACCCGCTCGACCGGCGAGATCGAGGAGGGCGGCGGCAAGCCCGGCTTCTCGATCACGACGATCCATGGTCGCGTCCCGAGCTGGCGGTTCAAGGAAACCGGCGGCGATTGGCCGTTCGTCCAGATCGTCGCACCCGCCGACCTCCGCCTGGTCACGCGTCCCGCCGATCCGACGCAGGTTCCGCGCCCCGGCGAGGTCGAGATCGTCGCCAAGCTGTTCGGCGCCACGTCCGAGACTGTCACGCTGTCGGTCGATGGCACCGCGCACGCGATGATCGCGACGCCCGGCACTGCATTCTGGACGGCCCGAGTCCCGCTGGACGCCGGACTACACCGAGTGGGAGTTTCCGTCGGCACGGATCGCGACGTGATCGACATTCTCGTCCGCGGCGAAAAGGACATTCCCCGTCGCGGCATGCCGATCGCGCCGGGACGCGATATCCACAGTATCGGACCCTGGCCCGAACACGGTATCGAAGCGTCCAGGCTCGGCCCCAACAAGAACGGAAAGCATTGGTGATACTGGCGACGGGCGCGACTTGGGGGATTTGCGCCGCCTCGACCGCCGCGGTGATCGCGCGACCGTTCCGCTGGCCTGAGGCGATCTGGGCGGTCGCCGGTGCCGCGCTGTTGCTGCTGTTCGGCCTGATGCCCTTCCCCGCGGCGCTGCATGCGGTCGAAAAGGGCATGGACGTCTATCTGTTCCTGATCGGCATGATGCTGCTGAGCGAGACCGCGCGCGCCGAAGGGCTGTTCGACTGGGTTGCGGCCACCGCGGCGATCCACGCCAAGGGATCGCGCGCGCGCCTGTTCGCGCTGGTCTACGTCACCGGGATCGTCACCACGACGTTCCTGTCCAACGATGCGACCGCGGTCGTGCTGACCCCGGCGGTGTATGCGGCGGCGAAGAAGGCGAAGGCGGACCCGCTGCCGCTGTTGTTCGCGTGCGCGCTGATCGCCAACGCGGCGAGCTTCGTGCTGCCGATCTCCAACCCCGCCAACCTCGTGCTCTACGGGGGCAAGATGCCGCCGCTCGGCCAGTGGTTCGCCTCGTTCGCGCTGCCGTCGCTCGCCTCGATCCTCGTCACCTTCCTCGTCCTGCGCTGGCTCGAGCGCAAGCGACTGGCGGGCGAGTGCGTCAGCGATGTCGAGCGCACGCCGCTGACCGCCGGCGGCAAGGCCGCGTTCGTCGGGATCGTCGCGACCGCAGTCGTGCTGTTGGTCGTCTCCGCGCTCGACATGGAACTGGGCCTGCCGACCGCGATCGCCGGGATCGTCACGACGCTGGCGGTGTCGGCGATCGCCAAGTCGTCGCCGCTGAAACTCGCGCGCGAGATCTCGTGGAGCGTACTGCCGCTCGTCGCCGGCCTGTTCGTGCTGGTCGAGGCGCTCGACCTGACCGGCGTGATTGCAGAGGTCGCACAATTCCTGCGAACGCTGTCGGTCGATCCCGCCCACGGTGCGGCAATCTCGGGGACGATCCTCGCCTTCGGGTCGAACCTGATGAACAATCTCCCCGCCGGCCTCGTCGCGAGCACCGCAGTCGCGCAGGCGCATCCGCCGCGGCTGATCGTCGACGGCCTTCTGATCGGCGTAGACCTCGGCCCTAACCTGTCAATCACCGGCAGCCTCGCGACGATCCTGTGGTTGCAGGCGATTCGTCGCGAGGGCGAGGATGTCGGCTTCTGGCGGTTCCTGAAGGTCGGCGCGGTCGCGATGCCGCTTGCGTTGCTCGCCGCGCTCGGCACGCGTATCGCGCTCGGATGACCCGCACCCGCCCCTGGCGCAAAGTCCTGATCGCGCTGTTCGTCGCCGTCGTGGCGTTTACCGGCTATCACGCGGTCCGCACCGTCAGCGACGCGATCTACTGGAACGCGCACCGTGACGAGCCGATCGAACGCTGGATGACGATCGGCTATGTCGCGCATTCCTATCACGTGCCCCCGCACATCCTGCATCAGGCGCTGAACCTGCAACCCGCCCCCGACCACCGTACGCTCGGCCGGATCGCGCGGCAGAGCGGCCGGTCGATGACGCAGGTCGAGGCCAAGCTCACCTACGCGATCGTCCATGCGCGCCCGCCCTACCCGCCGCCCGGCCCGCCGCCACGACCGTTCCAGCCTGCGCCGTCGCCCAAACCGTGACGGAACAGCTTCTCGAACTGCTGACCACCTACGGCCTGCCCGCGCTGTTCGGCGCGATGGTGCTCGCCGCCGCGGGCATGCCGTTCCCGAGTTCGCTCACGCTGGTCGCGATGGGATCGTTCGTTGCGCAGGGCGAGCTGTCATTCTGGCCCGTGGTGTTCGCTGGCGCTACCGGCGCGATCGTCGGCGACCAGATCGGCTATGCGTTCGGTCGCTACGGCGGCCGCCCGCTCCTCGCGGCGGTGACGCGGCGGATCGGCGGCGCGGACAAGGTCGAGCAGGCTGAGGCCTATTCGCGCAAATGGGCAGGCTGGGGCATCTTCTTCAGCCGCTGGCTGATCGGGCCGCTCGGACCGTGGATCAACGTCACCAGCGGCCTTACCGAATATCCGTGGATGCGGTTCATCGCGCTCGATGTCGCGGGCGAATTCCTGTGGCTGCTGATCTACGTGTCGCTCGGCCGCGCGTTCAGCGATCAGGTTCAGACGATCGCGAGCCTGCTCGGCAACCTCACCTGGGTCATCGTCGGGGTGCTCGTCGCCGGACTGCTCGGCTGGAAGCTGTTCGCGAAATCGTCGAACGGCGAGACCGCCCCGGAATCCGACGAACGGACCGCAACGAAACGCTGATGCTGGCATGATGTGGAGCGGGTGAAGGGAATCGAACCCTCGTCACTTGCTTGGGAAGCAAAAGCTCTACCATTGAGCTACACCCGCATAGCCTTGAGATTACCGCGTAATGTCAGGCACCGGCGGTTGCTGTGCAGCACGCCGATGCCCCGCCTCTATCCGCTGCCCGTGACCGGCGCAAGAGTCCCTTTTGCGCATGCGGCGCTGCGCTTTCCTGTTACGGTGAGAGCATGGACGAACTGACGCTCAGCGTGGTCGGCATCGACTTTCCCAATGCGGACCGGAGCAAGAGCAACCGGCGCATGGAACTGCTGCTCTGCGCGCCCGGCGAACCGGTCGACCTCCGCAGCGAGCCCAAGAACCCGCACGACGCCAACGCGGTGGCGGTGTTCAGCGCACGCGGTATCCAGATGGGCTATCTTTCTGCCGAGCGCGCACCGCTGATCGGCCGACGGATGCAGCAGGAGGAGCATGTCGCGGTGTTCCAGGCACTGACGGGCAGCATGGGCTACGTCCGCATTCGATTCGGCGGCGGCGCCCCAAGCTTGCCGAATCCAGAAGCGCCCACGCCTGCAAGATCTCGCGCGGCTACGTTCGACCCCGACGCCTTCTACCCCGATCCCGAAGGACCCGAATGGGGCGCATGACCGCAAACCTCTGACCCTCCCCCGCCAGGGGGAGGTGGCCGGCGCTTGCCGGACGGAGGGGGCGGCCACGCAACGGAGGTCATCGCCCCCCTCCGTCGCTAACGCGCCACCTCCCCCTAGCGGGGGAAGATACTCGAATAGCCTTAGATCGCCTGCCCGCTGACCGTCCGCCCGGTCGCTTCGAGATCGCGCGTCAGGTCGGCGAGGCAGCGGTCGACCAGCGCCTCGTCCGAACTCCGCACGACGAAGTTCGCGCCCGTCCTGCCATCGCGAAAGAACGGATAGCTGCCGATCGCGACGCCCTCGTGTGTCTTCTCGGCGTCGCGCAGGATATCGGCGACCTCACTCTCCGCGACCCAGCACCCGATCGTCTTCGACACAACCGGGCGTCCGCCCTCAAGCGTCCCCGTCAATGCGTCGAGCATCCCCGCGGTAATGTGCGGCACGCCCGCCATGATGAAGATGTTGCCGATCTTGATCCCCGGTGCGCCCGACACCTTGTTGTCGATCAGGTCCGCCCCGACCGGCACCCGCGCCATCCGTGCGCGCGCCTCGGTAAGCCCGCCGCGCGTCGCGTAATACGCCTCCAGCACGGCCATCGCACGCGGATGATGCTCGACCGCGACGCCCAGCGCCTCGGCGATCGCGTCCACCGTGATGTCGTCGTGCGTCGGCCCGATCCCGCCGGTCGTGAACAGGTAATCGTTGCGCGCGCGCAGGATGTCGACCGCCTCGACGATCGCCTCGGTCTTGTCGGCGACCACGCGCACCTCGGCGAGGCGGATGCCCTGCACGTTGAGCCAGGCCGCGATCTGCGCGACGTTCTTGTCCTGCGTGCGGCCCGACAGGATCTCGTCGCCGATGATCGTCAGCGCGGCCGTCCAGATGCGTTCCTCTACCATGCCCCTCGCATAGCCTCGCAAAACCGCGCCCGCCACGCTATATCGCGCGTCATGACCGAATATGTAACCGTCACCTCGGACCAGCCCGACGCGCGCACCGGCGCGATCAAGCTGCACGGCCCCGCCGCCTTCGAAGGCATGATGAAGGCGGGCAGGCTCGCCGCCGAAACGCTCGACATGATCGTACCGCACATGGTGCCCGGCGTGACCACCGCCGAGATCGACCGGCTGATCTACGACTTCATCGTCGCCGGCGGCGGCGTCCCCGCGACGCTCGGCTATCGCGGCTACACGCACAGCGTCTGCATCTCGATCAACCATGTCGTCTGCCACGGCATCCCGAGCGAGAAGACGCTGAAATCGGGCGACATCGTCAACGTCGACGTCACGCCTTTGCTCGACGGCTGGCACGGCGACACGAGCCGGATGTACCTGATCGGCGACGTCCCAATCAAGGCGCGGCGCCTCGTCGAAGTCACCTACGAATGCCTGATGATCGGCATCGAGCACGCCAAGCCCGGCAACCGCATGGGCGACGTCGCCAACGCGATCCAGCGTCACGCGGAGAAGCACCGCTACGGCGTGGTCCGCGATTTCTGCGGCCACGGCGTCGGCCGGCTGTTCCACGACGCCCCCGAAGTTGTCCATGTCGGCAAGCCCGGCACCGGCCCCGAGCTTCGCTCCGGCATGATCTTCACGATCGAGCCGATGATCAACATCGGCCGCCCCGACGTAAAGCTGCTCGACGACGGCTGGACCGCGGTGACGCGCGACCGCTCGTTGTCCGCGCAGTTCGAGCATTCGATCGGCATAACGGAAGACGGCTGCGAGATCTTCACGCTGAGCCCCAAGGGGTACACGCAGCCGCCTTACGGCTGATCAGGCCGGCAAATGGTCTACCGCATATACCCCACGAGCCCGGCTATGCCGCCGCCGGCCTGAACACCAACATTCAGGCCGCCAAAAATTACGGCCCCCGCAGCATCGGCGATCGCACGGCTAGTCAACATCGAGAGCGCCGGGTTTGTAATACCGGCAAGAAGCATAACCGGGTTTATGCCGAACAGCATGCCGTCGACGGCGGCGCCACCAATCAATCCCAGGCCGCCTTCGACAAATACAACTGCGCCCCGAATGTCATCCGCTGTCAGATCTCGGTTCCCCAGCTTGGCCGAACGAAAAACCCAGCCGACGCTCGGGAAGTCCTTGGTCGACACGGCGCCCGCAACGTTTTTGCCTCGGATCGCCACTTTGGGCATTTTAGGTATCTTGAACCCTGCCGACCATCCTGCGCCTAGTCCGCCAAAGACAAAACGCTCGACGTTGCCCTTCGGCGACTTCAGAAAAATCGCTCCACCCGAGACGGCGACGATGGCTATACCGATGCCGCCTGTTGCTCCGGTTTCATAAGTCCATTTGCTCGGCTCGAAGAACATTCGGTTACCCTTTCCGGCTGGACAACCATTGAACTGCACCAAGGACGGCTAGACCGCCACCAATGAAAGCCAGTAGCAGCGGCACGGCATACAGCGCGCCAAATCGATCAATGGACGCTGATCCCGCAGGATTGGCTTCATCGTATCGCACTCTAACCTTGTCGCCGACGGCGTATCCCCAGATCAAGCCACCTTGCGGATAGCTCACCGGGACACCGGTCCGTGTGACGAACGCTATCTCGGGATGGCTCCCACCGGCGTTCAATCGAGCTACCCGCCCATCGGCAACCACGCTGCCGCGAACGAAGCGTGCGATACTGACCGTCGCAGTTGCCGCGCTAGCCAGCAGCAAAAGACCGACGAGCAGGAAGACGACGCCTTTTACCTTTTCCATGAAATCTTTTATCATTCCGTGGGTGGAGGGCAACGGATAATTGCAATCGCCGATACAGAGCGTCCGTCCCTCTCCCCATTCGGTCCCACTCGACAGGGAACATCTGCTGGCAACGCCGGGCTACCCCCGCTAAAGCCCGCCCCATGACCGAGATCACACCGCAGATCGTCGCCGACCACGGCCTGTCCCCCGAAGAATATGAGCGCGTCCTGCGCGCCATCGGCCGCGAGCCGAACATGGTCGAGCTCGGCATCTTCTCGGTCATGTGGTCCGAGCATTGCAGCTACAAATCCAGCAAGATCCACCTGATGAAGCTGCCCACCAAGGGTCCGCGCGTTATCTGCGGCCCGGGCGAGAATGCCGGCGTCGTCGATATCGGCGACAATCAGGCGGCGATCTTCAAGATGGAGAGCCACAACCACCCGTCCTACATCGAGCCGTACCAGGGTGCTGCGACCGGCGTCGGCGGCATCCTGCGCGACGTCTTCACGATGGGCGCGCGACCGATCGCCAACCTCAACGCGCTCCGCTTCGGCCGCCCCGATCACCCCAAGATGCGCCACCTGATCTCGGGCGTGGTCCACGGCATCGGCGGCTACGGCAATTGCGTCGGCGTCCCGACCGTCGGCGGCGAAGTGAACTTCCACTCGGCCTATGACGGCAACATCCTGGTCAACGCGATGACCGTCGGGATCGCCGATCAGGACAAGATCTTTTATTCCGCCGCGAGCGGCATCGGCAATCCGATCGTCTATGTCGGCAGCAAGACCGGCCGCGACGGCATCCACGGCGCGACGATGGCCTCGGCCGATTTCGGCGAGGATTCGGACGCCAAGCGTCCGACCGTCCAGGTCGGCGATCCCTTCACCGAGAAGCTGCTGATCGAAGCCTGCCTCGAACTGATGGCCACCGACGTGATCGTCGCGATCCAGGACATGGGCGCCGCCGGCCTCACCTCGTCCGCGGTCGAGATGGCGTCGAAGGGCGGCGTCGGCATCGAACTGACGATGGACGACGTGCCGCAGCGCGAGACCGGCATGACGCCGTACGAGATGATGCTCTCGGAATCGCAGGAACGCATGCTGATGGTCCTGAAGCCCGGTCGCGAAGCCGAGGCCGAGGCCATCTTCAAGAAGTGGGAGCTCGATTTCGCGGTCATCGGCCGCGTTACCGACACCGGCCGGATGGTGCTGACGTTCAAGGGCGAGACCGTCTGCGACATCCCGCTCGGACCTTTGGCTGACGAAGCCCCGCTCTACGATCGCCCGCACGTCCCGACGCCCAAGCCCGCGCCGCTTGAAAACGCACCGCACAGCAGCGACATCGCCGCCGACCTGCTAACGCTGATGGGCTCCCCCGACATCGCCTCGCGCCGCTGGATCTGGGAGCAGTACGATCACATGGTCGGCGCCGACACGGTGCAGCGCCCCGGTGGCGACGCCGCGGTCGTCCGCGTCCACGGCACGCAGAAGGCGCTGGCGATGACCACCGACTGCACGCCGCGTTACTGTTTCGCCGACCCGGTCGAGGGCGGCAAGCAGGCCGTCGCCGAAGCGTGGCGCAACCTGACCGCGGTCGGCGCGCTGCCCTTGGCGGTGACCAACTGCCTCAACTTCGCCAACCCGCAGCGCCCCGAGATCATGGGGCAAATCGTCGGCTGCCTCGAAGGCATGAGCGACGCCTGTATCGCGCTCGACTTCCCGATCGTGTCGGGCAACGTCTCGCTCTACAATGAATCGAAGGCAACGGGCGGTGGCTCGGCGATCCTGCCGACGCCGGCGATCGGCGCGATCGGGTTGCTGGCGGACTGGCAGAAGAATGCGACGATCGCGTTCAAGGGCTCGGGCGACATCATCCTCGCGGTCGGCACGCGCGGCGGCCATCTCGGCCAGTCGCTCTGGCTGCGCGAATGCCACGGCCGCGAACAGCTCGACGCCGGCCCGCCCCCACCCGTCGATCTCGCCGCCGAACGCCGTGTCGGCGACCTGATCCGCGAAGCGATCGCGCTGGGCCAGCTGACCGCGGTTCACGACGTGTCCGACGGCGGCATCGCCGTGACGCTTGCCGAGATGGCGCTCGCCGGCGGTATCGGCGCGATGATCGACCGCAAGCAACCGTTCGACTGCGCACGCTCGTTCTTCGCCGAGGACCAGGGCGTCTATATCGTCACGGTCGACGACCATTCGCTGCTCGACTTCCTCGGCGCGGCGCACGCTGCCGACGTCGAGGCCGAACCCCTGGGTCGCACCGGCGGCAAGCGCCTGATCTTCGAACGCCCCGACCGCGACGACGTCATCGCACTTGATACGTTGCGCACGGCGCACGAGGGGTTCTTCCCGAAGCTGATGGGGGTCGACGCGGCACTGGCTTAAGGCAACGCGGCGGCGGGCGAACTGAAACGCAGTCCGCTGCCGGCGACCGCTGATTGCCACTGCCCGCCCTCACACGCACCACCCCGGCGGAGGCCGGGGCCCAGTTGGGAAGGCCGAGGTAATTGAGCACCGCGCTCATCATCACCGTTTCCCAACTGGGCCCCGGCCTCCGCCGGGGTGGTGGATTGAGAGCGGGGATAGCCTTAAACGCAGCATGTTTCCCCGCGAAGGCGGGGACCCAGTCTGGGCTCCCGCCTTCGCGGGAGAACAAGGAGCGGAGAGGTGTCGTTCGATCAAGCTCACGTCGGGTTTGACTACCTCCCCCTCTCCGTCATCCCAGCGGAAGCTGGGATCTCCCGCACCGGGCCGCAGCGCTAGCAAACGGGGATACCCCAGCGTTCGCTGGGGTGACGGGGGTGGATCGGCTTCGGGTGCGACAGCCGAGGAGGACAACAGGCGAGGTACGGCGGGGTATTGCGCAGGAACGACAGGTCAAGCAGATGACCGACCGACTGGCCGACGCACCAAGCCGCGAGGCTTCTGACGCCGAGATGCCCCTCAAAGCGGCCTGTCCTACACCACCCCGATATGCCAGCGTCGAACCATGACAGAAGCATTCCAAGCCTACAGCGCTACCAATACACGTCGACCGGATCCGAGCGTCGATCGAGCACCACCTGCGTTGGGCCGGCCCAGCCGAGTCCGCCACTCTTGCAACGCCGCCGAGCGCGATCATGCCGCCTGCCAGCGTGTGCTACGGCCTCACGGAAATGCTGCGCGAGCGTCTACACTTCCTATACTTCACTTTTCCCGCAAGCCCTCTGCCCCCGCCAGAACCGCCACGCTCGACCCCATCCGTGGCGTCACCGTCGCCAGTACGCTAGCAGTCGAAATTGCCTCCTCCCAGGCGATGCGCCGCTCCCGTGAGATGCTGCGCGAGCGTCTACACTTCCTATACTTCACTCTGCCCGCATGACCCCCGCCCCCATCAGAATCGCGACGCTAGACCTCATCCGAGGCGTCGCCGTCATGGGCATTCTCGCATCAAACATCGCCGCATTCGGCTTCCCCGAGTTCGCCTACATGACCCCCGCCTCGATGGGCTGGCCAAGCACGACAGACCTCATCGCCTGGACCACGACCTTCATCGTCATCGACGGCAAGATGCGCGGGTTGTTCTCGTTCCTGTTCGGCGCGTCGATGTTGCTGGTCATCGACCGGGCCGAGGCAAATGGCGAGGACCCGGCGACCGTCCACCTGCGCCGCATGGCGTGGCTGTTCGTGTTCGGCATCGCGCATCTGTACCTGCTGTGGTGGGGCGACATCCTCGCGCACTACGCGCTGGTCGGCGCGATCGCGTACATGTTCGCGCGGTTGCCGGTGCGCTGGCTGATCGGCGTCGGGCTCGCCTGTATCGCGTTCCAGACAGTAGAGCTGACGACGCTCGTCGCCTACACGTTCGACCTCCACGGCGCCGCGCTCCGGCCGGGCGCAACGGCGCGAGTCATCACGAACTGGCAGCTGTTGGCGGATCAATTCGGCCAGCCCTCCCCCGCCTCCGTCACCCGCGAACTCGCCATCGGTCGTGGCGGATGGCGCGATCTGGTCGCGTGGCGCTGGACGCACGCCGCTGGGCCGATCACGTCGCTGACCGCCACTGGTCCGGAAACGCTAGGCTTCATGCTGTTCGGCATGGCGGGGCTGCGATCGGGGTTCCTGACGGGGGAATGGTCGCGGCGACGCTACACCGTGATTGCGGTCGTCGGGATCGGACTCGGCTGGATCTGCTATGCGACCATTGCGGCGTTCGACATCGCCCACGGGTTCGACGCACGCTATGTCGCGCTGTCGTGGCTCGCGCTCGCAACCCCGCTTCGGCCACTGACGATCATGGGGTACGCCGCGGCAATCATCCTGCTCGCACGGCCCGGCGGCTGGCTGACGACCCGAGCCGCGGCGGCAGGTCGAATGGCGTTCTCCAACTATCTCGGCACGACCGTCCTCTGCACCACCCTGTTCTACGGCTATGGTTTCGGACTGTACGGCGACCTCTCCCGCGCCCAGCTCTACCTGGTCGTCGCACCGATCTGCCTGCTGATGCTCCTCTGGTCGAAGCCATGGCTCGATCGGTTCCGCTATGGTCCGCTCGAATGGCTGTGGCGCAGCCTGTCGCGATTCGCGTGGCAGCCGATGCGCGGTTCGGCGTTCACGACGAACCGATCGGACTAGTTGCGAATAAGACGCAAAACAGCTTGCGAGTGGTTCGCATTATCCGTATCCCGTGCTTACAGCTAGGGAGTTCCCATGGTCGTCTGCGTTTGCAATGCCATACGAGAATCCGACGTTCGCAACTGCGCACGCGGCGGTTGCACTACACCGTGCCAGGCCTTCCGTTCGATGGGCCGCAAACCCAAATGCGGGCAGTGCACATCGATAGCGCGAGCGATTATCGACGAGGAACGCGCCGCTGCATAAGCGTCGCAACAGCTAAGAAAGCCCGGAAAACCGCCATTTTTGGGGGTTGTGCTAATCTGTGTCAGCCCGCTACATGCTCCTCAGAGGTGACGGAGATATGGCCATGCGCGGCGACCCACAAGTAATCGAATTCCTGAACGAGGCGCTCAAGAACGAGCTGACCGCGGTCAATCAATATTGGCTCCATTACCGGATGCTCGAGCATTGGGGCGTCTACAAGCTCGCCCAGTACGAGCGGATGGAATCGATCGACGAGATGAAGCACGCCGACTGGCTGTCGGAGCGCATCCTGTTCCTCGACGGCCTGCCGAACTTCCAGCTGCTCGGCCGCCTTCGCATCGGCGAGACTGTCGAGGAGGTCCTGAAGTCGGATCTGGCGCTCGAAGTCGAGGCGACCGTCCAGCTCAAGGGCGCGATCGCGTACTGCGAA
Source organism: Sphingomonas sp. PP-CE-1G-424 (assembly GCF_004341085.1). Taxonomy (GTDB): domain Bacteria; phylum Pseudomonadota; class Alphaproteobacteria; order Sphingomonadales; family Sphingomonadaceae; genus Sphingomonas. The sequence goes on along the minus strand of NZ_SLXW01000002.1, from coordinate 888,839 downwards.
GAGGTCAAGGATTACATCAGCCGCGACCTGTTCGCGCGCATCCTCGCCAGCGAGGAAGAGCATGTCGACACGCTCGAGCGCCAGTTCGAGATGATCGCGCGGATGGGCATCCACAACTACATTCAGCTCAACTCGATCTCGGAGCATGATTCGCCTAAGGCGGGCGCGGCTCCGTATCTGAAGGGGTGATCTAGTCCCCGTCGTCCTGACGAAAGCCAGGATCGAGAGCCGAAGGTGCGTATCCTTGCGGCTCTGGATCCCAGCTTTCGCAGGGATGACGGATTTGGTTCATTGTCTTCTTGTCGAGGGCTTCGATGAGACACGAACCGACGGCGTTATTCTTCGCCGAAGCCGGTCGGGACGGCTCGGCGACCGAAGCCGACAGCGGTGGGCTTGCGCGCGACGATCGGGTTGGCTTCGCGCTCCAACAACGTCAGCGTCTCCCTGAACAACGGCCGCAACCGAACGATATGCTCCAGCGCCTCGTCCGGCGTATCCTGCATTTCGACACATTCGCGCGCGATGACCTCGATCGCTTCGGCCAGATCGGCGAGCGGCTCGGCCCCGAACTGCAGCGCTTCGCCCTTGAGCGTGTGCGCCGGAATCACCATTGCCGCCGCATTGAGCGATCGCATCGCCGCTTCGATCGCCGCGACCGACTTCACGCCGTCCTCGCGGAAATAACCGAGAATACGGCCAAATCCCGCACCCAGCTCACTGCGCGCCTGCGAAAACGCCGGCCAGTTGATCACGGTGCTTCCTTCGAACGACACTGTCGCCTTCTCCCGTTGAGCAATAGCGCCATGAAGATCAGAACCGCATCTTACCCGGTTCTGGTAAATACAATGTTCTCATACTACCGACAAGTTACGACATACGTCCGGTAAGTTTCATCCAAAATGATCTCGATCGTCGCATCGTTCGCTTCGGCAACCGCCGCAAGTTCGGTCGACGCCTGCGGATCGTCGGCAAGGATCTCGGCGATCCGCGCGCCATCACGCAGCCCGCGGGCAAGCCGCACCGCCGGCCAGGGGCAGCGCATACCCCGGGCGTCGATGCGGACCATGCCGGACACCACCGCCTTAGCTGCCGCCGCCGCCCCTGCCGTTGTCGTCATACGGATTCTTCGGCGCACGGAACATCAGACGCACCGGTACCGCACCGAACCCCAGATCCTTGCGCATCGAATTGACGAGATAGCGCTCGTAGCTCGCCGGGAGCTGATCGACGCGCGTGCCGAAGATGACGAAGCTAGGCGGACGCGTCTTGACCTGCGTGACGTAGCGCATCTTGATTCGCTTGCCGCCGGGGGCCGGTGGCGGCGTCGCCTCGATCGCGCGCTCGAACCAGCGGTTGAGTTCGCCGGTGCCGACGCGCTTCGACCATGCGTCGCGCGTATCGAAGCACGCTTGGAGCAACTGGTCGATGCCCTTGCCGGTCGCACCCGACACGGTCATCACGGTGACGCCCTTGACCTGGCTCAGGCCGTCTTCGAGCGCCCGCTTGACGCCGTTGAACAGCGACGAGGCGCTTTCGGCGATATCCCATTTGTTGAGCGCGATGACGAGCGCACGGCCCTCCTGCAGCACCTTGTCGGCGATGCGGAGATCCTGCGCCTCGAGACCGAGCGTGGCATCGAGCAGCAGCACGACGACCTCGGCGAAGTCGACCGCGTGAAGCGCGTCCTCGACCGACATCTTCTCGAGCTTGTCCTGCACTTTGGCGCGCTTGCGCATGCCCGCTGTGTCGATCAGCCGAACCTTGCGCGCTTCGCCACCGGTCGGATGCCAATCGTAATCGACACTGATCGAATCGCGCGTGATGCCCGCCTCGGGACCGGTGATCATGCGGTCCTCGCCAAGGATGCGGTTGACGAGCGTAGATTTGCCTGCGTTCGGGCGGCCGACGATCGCGAGCTTCAGCGGGCCCTCATATTCGTTGTCGGGTTGCTCCTCGGGCGGCTCTTCCTTGCCTTCGAGCAGCGGGAGCAGGCCTTCGAACAGGTCGCCTAGGCCTTCGCCGTGCTCGGCCGACAGCTGGACCGGATCGCCGAAACCGAGTGCTAGTGATTCGAGGATGCCGTCTTCGCCCGCGCGGCCCTCGGCCTTGTTGGCGACGAGAATCACGGGGACGTCGGCGGTGCGCAGCCAGCGCGCGATCTCTTCGTCGAGCGGGACGATACCGGCGCGCGCGTCGAACAGGAACAGCGCGACGTCGGCTTGCTCGACGGCAGCTTCGGTCTGCTGACGCATGCGGCCGGGCAGAGTCTGCGCGTCGTGGTCTTCATAGCCGGCGGTGTCGATGATGCGGAATTCGAGGCCGATCAGCGACGCGTCGCCTTCGCGGCGGTCACGCGTGACCCCGGGCCGGTCATCGACCAACGCGAGCTTCTTGCCGACGAGGCGGTTGAACAGGGTCGACTTGCCGACATTGGGGCGGCCGACGATTGCGACCACGGGGAGTTTGGACATGGCGTGCCCTTAGCGCGGGAACGCGCTGGCGTCACCTAGTCCCTCACCCCCTCCGGGGAGAGGGAGGGAGGAGCGAAGCGACGGAAGGGTGCGGGGAATTTGGGAGAGCGTTCCGAGCCTCATCCCCCTCACCCTTCCCACCCGGCTTCGCCGTGCGGGCCCCTTCCCTCTCCCCGACGGGGAGAGGGAGTTCAGGTCACCGGTACGCGGTGACCTTGCCCTTCTGGTCGAGCGTGTAGAGCGTCGAGTTGGCGACGATCGGCGACAACGAGAACGGCGTCTTGGTCTCGATCGTCGAGCTTACCGAACCATCGGTCGGCGAGACGAAATTGATCTCGCCGCGCGAGTTGGTGAGCACGAGGTGATTGCCGGCGAGGACCGGACCGAACCACGTGATCGCATTGCTGCGCTTCTTCTCGTTCTGGAACCGCGGCAGCTGGGAAATCCAGCGGGCCTTGCCGTTCGAGCGCGAGAGGCAGACGAGCTTGGCGTCGTCGGTCACCACGAACAGCCACTCGCCCGCGATCCACGGAGTCGAGATACCTGCGAAGTTCTGCTCCCACAGCCGCTGGCCGGTCGCCAGTTCGAGCGCGACCATCCGGCCACCCTGTCCCACCGCATAGACGCGACCGCCGTCGATCACCGGCGCCGCGTCGATGTCCGACAGGCTCGACACCGAGGTCGTGATCGACGTGCGCGACAGCGCGTCCTGCCACAGGATACGGCCGTTCTCGTAGCGGTATGCGCTGAGTTCGCCGCTCGAGAAGCCGGCGACGACGGTGCCCTGGCTGACCGCAGGCGCCGCGACGCCGAACACGCCCTGCGTTTCGAGCGTACCGGACTGTACCCACTGGACCTTGCCGTCGGTCTGGTTAAGCGAGAACACCTGGTTGTCCTGAGTCAGGACATAGACCGCGCCGTTGGCGACGGTCGGCGACCCGCGCAACGGCGCGCCGGGCTTGGCCCGCCACAGGATCTTGCCGTCCGCCGCGCTCATCGCGACGACATCGCCGACGCCGTCGGTGGCGTAGAGCTTGCCATCGTCATAGCTGACACCGCCGCCGAAGCGGGCCGCGCGGTTGATCTTGCCTTCGGTGATCGCCGCGCTCCACAGCGCCGCGCCCGTATCGGCCTTGAACGCATGGATCGTCGCGGTGACGTCGCTCACGAACAGCATGCCGTCGGCGACGACCGGTGGCGCACCCAGGCGCTCGCGGTTCGAGCCACCGTCGATCGACGCCTGCCAGGCGCGCTTGGGCTGGTCGCCCAGCGCGAGCTGCCCCATCGACTTGGCGGGGTTGCCGCCGGGCTGCGCCCAAGCGTCGTTGACTGCCGGCGCGGGCAGCAGAACCTGGACGTCGGCGATCGCCTTGTCGGTCTCGACTTGGTTCTCGGAGACCAGGATCGATACGCGGTCGCCCACCGTAGGGGTCTTCTTGCCGCCGCCCTTGAAGATACCACACCCGCTCAAGGCCACCAGCGCGGCGACGGCGACCGTCACCCGATATGTCTTCATCATTGCGCCTTGGTATCCTCGTTTGATGCAGCCGTCTTGATCGTTCCGGCCCGCGCCTCAGTGCTCGCAACAGCGTCGACACCCAGTACGCCGGCCATCTGAACCGCGCGTTGACGGATCGTGTCGGGCACGGTCGCGTCACGCGCGATCTGCCCGAACATCGTGCCGGCCTGCTGACGCTGGTTCATGCGGAGATAGGCGATCGCGACCATCTCGCCAGCGCTGCCCAGCCATGCGCCACCCGGTACCGCCAGCGGCCGCAGCCGCTCGACCACGACCTGCGGCTTCAGCGTGTCGAACTCGGCCGACGTCTGGCGAACCAGCGCGAGATCGCGGAAGGGCTTGGCCAGCGAAGTATCCGCGGCGATCGCACCGAGCTTGGCAGCGGCGCCCTTCAGATCGTCCTTCTGCAGCAGCACGTCAGCCTGCGTGAACTGGGCGAGCGCGCGGTAGCCGTCGCGGTTCGACTTGGCGAGTTCGGCCAACGGCTTTGCCGCGGCCGCAGCGTTGTTCGCACCGAGCGCATCATATGCCACCTGAAGCTCTTCGCCCTCGACGCCTGCCGCTTCACCATTATGGTGCTGCCAGTACAGGAATCCGGCGAGTGCGGCGAGCGCGGCGACGACGCCGATCGCGACCCAGACGCCCCAGTTCGTCCAGAACCCGGCGAGTTGGTCGCGGCGGAGTTCTTCGTCGACCTCGCGCAAAAATGCTTCATCGGTTTTCGGCGGGAGGGCCAAGGACAGCTCCGGAATATTGGGGATGGACGGCGCGGACCTTAGCCGCGCGGGAACCGAAACGGAAGCGGATCAATCCTTGGGCGCGTAGACCTGCTCCGGCCCCGGAAATGCGCGGCTCCGAACGTCGTCGGCATAGGTCTGCGCCGCCGACGAGATCGTGTCGGCGACGTCGGCGAACCGCTTTACGAACTTGGCGGTGCGATCGAACATCCCGAGCATGTCCTCGGCGACCAGGACCTGCCCGTCGCACTGCGCCGACGCACCGATGCCGATCGTCGGGCACGCGATACTGTTGGTGATCTCGATCGCGATCGGCTCGACCACGCCCTCGATCACCAGCGCGAACGCCCCCGCCTCGGCGATGTCCTGCGCGTCGGCAACGATCTTGGCGGCCTCCTCCGGCGTGCGACCGCGGGCACCATAGCCGCCGAGCACGTTCACCGCCTGCGGGGTCAGCCCGACATGCCCCATCACCGGAATGCCGCGCTCGGTCAGGAACTTGACCGTCGGCGCCATCGCCGTGCCGCCCTCGAGCTTCACCGCCGCCGCGCCGGTCCGTTTCAACAGATACGCCGCGCTTTCGAACGCCTTCTCGGGCGACGCCTCATAGCTGCCGAACGGCATGTCGATCACCACGACCGCATGATAGCTACCACGCACGACCGCCGCGCCGTGCGCCGCCATCATCTCGAGCGTCACGGGGACGGTCGACGGCAGCCCGTAGATCACCTGCCCCAGGCTGTCGCCGACCAGCAGCATGTCGCAATGCGGATCGAGCAACTGCGCGGTCCGCACGGTGTAGGCGGTCAGCATAACGAGCGGCGTTGCGCCCTTCTGGCGACGAATCGCGGGCACGGTGAGGCGCTTCAGCGGCGCAGGCGTTGGATTGGCGCGACTCGTCGCGGTGTCGAGCGTGTAGGTCGTGGACATGCGGGCGTTCTAGCGATTGTCGGTGGGCTAGCCCAGCCGCCGAAATTTCAGCGGACCCGCGGTCGCGTTTCGGACCGGGAAGAGCGGGAGCTTCCGACTGCAACTCTTCCCGGCGTCGCATTAGGAACGTGCGATGCGGCGTATGAACCTGCGCTGAGTGGGCTCGGCACCTACTCAAGCGGACGCATTCTCTGGGGACGCCTCCACTACCGCGAAGGCGTATCGACCAGTCAGACTAGTCGGCTTTGCTTGACGGCGGCTTCGATGAAGCTTGCGAACAGCGGATGCGGGTCGAACGGCTTGGACTTCAGTTCGGGGTGGAACTGAACGCCGACGAACCAGGGGTGATCGGGACGTTCGACGATCTCGGGCAGCGTGCCGTCCGGTGACATGCCGGAGAAAACTAGACCGCCCTGCTCCAACGCTTCCTTGTAGCCGGTGTTGACTTCGTAGCGATGACGATGGCGCTCCGAAATGTCGGTGCCGCCGTAGATCGACGCCACCACGCTGTTGCCGTCGAGCTTCGCATCATACGCGCCGAGCCGCATCGTGCCGCCCATGTCGCCTTCGGCCGCACGGGTTTCGAGACCTTCGCGGCCCATCCATTCGGTGATCATGCCGACCACCGGCTCGTCGGTCGGGCCGAATTCGGTCGACGACGCATTGGGAATGCCGGCGAGATCGCGCGCGCCCTCGACGCAAGCCATCTGCATGCCGAAGCAGATCCCGAAATACGGGATCTTACGCTCACGCGCGAACTTTACGGACGCGATCTTGCCTTCCGCGCCACGCTCGCCGAACGCGCCGGGGACTAGGATCGCGTCGCACGGCTCGAGCTGGCCGGCGATGTCACTCTCGGCGTTCTCGAAAAGCTCGGCGTCGATCCAGCGGACGTTGACCTTCACGCGATTCGCGATGCCGCCGTGGACCAGCGCCTCGTTGAGCGACTTGTACGCATCCTGGAGCCCGACATATTTGCCGACCACGCCGATCGTGACTTCGCCTTGGGGATTGGTCAGGCGGTCCATGATCTCGGTCCAGCGCGACAGGTCGGGTGCCTCGGCAGGTTCGATCCCGAATGCGCGCAGCACTTCGATGTCGAGGCCTTCGCCGTGATACTGGAGCGGCACCGCGTAGATGCTCTTCGCGTCGAGCGCGGGGATGACGGCGCTGGCGGGAACGTTGCAGAACAGCGCGATCTTGGCGCGCTCCGACGGCGGCAGCGGATGTTCGCAGCGGCAGACGAGCACATCGGGCTGGACGCCCAAGGCGGCGAGTTCGCGGACCGAATGCTGCGTCGGCTTGGTCTTCAGCTCGCCGGCGGCGGCGATGTACGGCACCAAGGTCACGTGGATGCTGATCGCGTTGCCGCGGCCCTCCTCGTTCTTGAGCTGGCGAATCGCCTCGATGAACGGCAGCGATTCGATATCGCCGACGGTGCCGCCGATCTCGCAGAGGACGAAGTCGATACCGTCGGTCTCGGCGCGCGCGAACGCCTTGATCGCGTCGGTGACGTGCGGGATGACCTGCACGGTGGCGCCGAGATAATCGCCGCGACGCTCGCGGGTGATGATCTGCTGATAGATGCGGCCCGACGTGACGTTGTCCGACTGGCGCGAGGGAACGCCGGTGAAGCGCTCGTAATGGCCGAGATCGAGATCGGTCTCGGCGCCGTCGTCGGTGACGTAGACCTCGCCGTGCTGATACGGCGACATCGTGCCGGGATCGACGTTCAGATACGGATCGAACTTCCGAATCCTGACGGTATACCCGCGTGCCTGGAGGAGAGCGGCAAGCGATGCCGCCATGAGACCTTTACCGAGCGACGAAACCACGCCCCCGGTGATGAAAATGTACCGAGCCATGGGAAGAGTCTCGTAGCGTGTGTTGGGGACGAACGACAAGAGCCCCGCGGATCACGCAGGGGCCTTTTATCGGCGAATGGAGTGTTTAGCGGGCGAGTGGGACCGCAGAATTGTCGGCGGGCGTGGTGGTGCCGGCGGGAACGCCAGCGTTCTCGGCGCCACCGGCGAACGGCGCCGCATCACCCTTGGGCTGCGCAGTCGGAACGGCCGTTGCCGCCGCCGGGGTGCGGGCGAGCGACGTGTCGATCGTGGTCGTCCGGTGATTCGCCGCGAGAACCGCGAGCAGGATCGAGAACAGCACGAACATCGTCGCCAGGACGCCGGTCGCGCGGGTCAGGAAATCGGCCGCGCCGCGCGCCGACATCAGGCCCGACGGACTGCCGCCCATGCCCAGACCGCCGCCTTCCGAGCGCTGCATGAGGATCACCGTGACGAGGGCGGCCGCGATGATCGCGTGGATGACGAGCAGAAAGGCGAACATTGCGCGGAAAACCCCGGAACTTTTGCGAAGGCGCGCACATAGGCGACGTCGCGGTTTCGATCAACCGCAACACGGGCTCCGCATATCGCAAGCCAATCGCAAAACGACGGAAACATGACGTCCGGGGGGCGTTGTGAACCCGTAATGACGCTCATGACTGGGTATCGTGCATATAAATTCAGATGGCGGATCAACGCTGTGGCATCAATGGCAGCCAATACCTTATCGACCTGGATGACCGCTCTGGTGGATTATGTCCGCTCGGGTGAACCCGATCTGACCAATCGGCAGATGGCGCTTCTTCTGCTCGTTTATCTCAAACCGGGGCCGCATACGGTGCGCGGCCTGGCCCGTGCGCTGAACGTATCGAAGCCGGTCGTCACGCGCGCCTTGAACAGATTGGGTGCCCTCGGCTATCTGCGCCGGCAACGCGACGATAGCGACAAGCGCAACATCTTCGTCGCGCGCACGACCGAAGGGGCAGATTTTCTTGAAGAGTTCGGGCAATTCATCGGCGACGGCCCCGCCCCAGCCGGCTCCAATGGGCGCACAGCCGCTCACGCTTGAGCCGTTCGACGACCAGGCCCGCACGAGCTTTTCGCTGACGGGCCGCTCGGTCGACCTCGACCCGCGTACCCACGCGGTTCGCCGCGATATCGCCGACATTCGCCTCGCCGAATACGTATTCGCTCCACACTATGCTGTGCCGATGATACGGCCCGTCGCGCGCACAGCTTTGTTGCGCAGCGGACGAGACGAAGCGAGCGATACGATGGTCGACCTCAACCCCGGCGACAGTTTCGAAGTGCTGGAAATTGCCGGCGTTTCGGCATGGGGCGTTGCGCGCCCGAGCGGGCTGGTCGGCTATGTCGAGGCCGCTGCGCTCGACCTTTCGACGACGGACGCGGCATGACCACGGTCTTCATCGACGGCGCCGTCGGCACCACCGGCCTCGAGATCCGCGAGCGGCTCGCCGGGCGGACCGACATCACACTGGCGCTGCTGCCTGAGGATCGTCGCAAGGATCCGGCGGCACGGCGCGAGGCGCTGAACGATGCCGATTTCGTCATCCTTTGCCTGCCGGACGACGCATCGCGCGAAGCCGTCACGCTGATCGACAATGCGCGTACCCGCGTGATCGACGCATCGAGCGCACACCGTGTCGCTGTCGGCTGGACCTACGGATTCCCCGAGTTGCCGGGCCAGGCCGGGAAGGTCGCGACCGCGATGCGCGTGTCAAACCCCGGCTGCTATCCCACTGGCTTCCTTGCGCTCGTCGCGCCTCTGGTCGCGGCCGGTCTCATCCCCGCCGACCTCCCGCTGAGTGTCAATGCGACCTCTGGTTACTCGGGCGGTGGCAAGGCAATGATCGCGGCGTTCGAGAATGGCGAGCCTGCGACGGCGTTCCGCGCCTACGCGCTCGACCTTGCGCACAAGCATATCGCAGAGATGACGCAGCATGCGGGCCTCACGCACGCGCCGATCTTCGCGCCTGCGGTGGCGAATACGTATCGCGGCATGGTCGTCGAAGTGCCGTTACATCTCCACGCCCTGCCCGGCCGCCCGTCGCTCGCAGCGATCGAAGACGTGCTGCGCGCTGCGTTCGATGGCTCGAAGCTCGTCTCGGTTGCCCCCAGCGATATCGGATCGGTCGATATCGAGGAGAATGCAGGGACCGATCGTCTGATGCTGCGGATCTGCGGTAACGACGCGGTCGGTCATGCGCGGTTGGTCGCGACGCTCGACAATCTGGGCAAGGGCGCCGGCGGTGCCGCGGTCCAGAACCTCAACATCATGGCCGGGGTCGATCCCGTAGCCGGTCTCGTTTTCTAGGACCGGCGTTTTTCGCCAGGTCCATCGCCACATCCAGGAGCTTCCATGCACCGTAATCCCGTAGCCAAGCTGCTTCTGTTCGGCGCGACCGGCGATCTCGCGCAGCGCATGCTGCTGCCATCGCTCTATGGCCTGCATGCCGACGGGTTGCTGCCCGAAGAACTGACGATCACCGGTGCCGCGCGTCACGAGCATGACGACAAGGATTACCGCAAGTTCGCCAAGAAGGCGCTCGACGAGTTCCTGCCCGAGGATCGCAAGGACGAGAGTGCGATCGGGACGTTCCTCGACCGGATCTTCTATCAGCCGACCGACCTGTCGGATCCGGCGAGTTTCCAGCCGCTGGCGGACAAGATCGGCGATATCTCCGGCGGGCTGGCGATCTATCTGTCGACCGCGCCCTCGTTGTTCGAGGCTGCGATCGAGGGGCTGCACAAGGTCGGGCTTGCTGGCGAGACCGTGCGCGTCGGGCTGGAGAAGCCACTCGGCTACGATCTGGAGACGAGCCGCGAGATCAACGATGCGGTGGCGAAGGCTTTCCCCGAAGAGCGGACCTACCGGATCGATCATTATCTCGGCAAGGAAACCGTCCAGAACATCCTTGCGCTGCGCTTCGGCAACTCGTTCTTCGAGCCGGTGTGGAACGCGCAAGGCATCGACAACGTCCAGATCACGATCTCGGAGACGGTTGGGCTCGAAGAGCGCGCAGGCTATTACGAGACGGCGGGTGCGTTGCGTGACATGGTCGCCAACCACATGCTCCAGCTGCTCGCGCTGATCGCGATGGAGCCACCGGCGCGGTTCGAGGGCACCGACGTCCGCGACGAGAAGTCGAAGGTGTTCCGTTCGCTGCGCATGATCAAGCCGGAAGAAGTGCCTAACGTCACGGTCACCGGGCAGTATGGCGAAGGCGCGGTGAAGGGGAAGTTCGTCAAGAGCTACTCCGAAGAGTTGGGCCAATCTTCGACCACCGAGACGTTCGTCGCGATCAAGGCGCATGTCGATAACTGGCGCTGGCAGGGCGTGCCGTTCTATCTGCGCACCGGCAAGCGCATGGCGACGCGGCGCAGCGAGATCGCGATCCAGTTCAAGGCGGTCCCGCACTCGATGTTCGCGGGGCGTGGCGGGCTGCTCCAGCCTAACATGCTGATCATCCGCCTGCAGCCGGAGGAATATATCCAGCTGCTCGTGATGGCGAAGGAGCCGGGTCTCGACCGCGAGGGCGTCCGCCTACGCGAAGTGCCGCTGAACCTGAGCATGGATGCCGAGTTCGCCGGCTCGCGTCGGCGGATCGCGTATGAGCGGTTGCTGCTCGACCTGATCGAGGGCGACCAGACCTTGTTCGTGCGCCGTGACGAAGTCGAGGCGCAATGGACCTGGATCGACGCGATCCGCGAGGGCTGGAAGGCCAACGCGATGAAGCCCAAGAGCTATGCCTCGGGCAGCTGGGGTCCGTCGGCCGCGATCGCGCTGACCGAACGCGACGGCGTGACCTGGCAGGACGACTGAGTTTGGTTTCGTCCGTTCGTCCCGAGTAGCCTTCGAGCAAAGTTGAGAAGGCGTATCGAGGGATCGGCCCGATTGTGGCATTGTACCTCGATACGGGCTCTCGGCTTCGCTCGATCCCTACTCGGCACGAACGGCATTTTTTGACAGCAATTTTCTGAGTGAGTTCAAGTTTATGACCGAAATCGAATGGTGGGAATATGACGACGCGGGCGAGCTCGCCAATGCGGTCGCGGGCGATATCCAGTTCGTCATCGAGAGCGCACTGGACGCGCGCGGCTCGGCGGTGATCGCGCTGGCGGGCGGCAAGACGCCGATGGCCGCGTATGAGAAGCTCGCCCAGGCGAAGCTCGACTGGAAGAAGGTCACGATCATCCCCGGCGACGAGCGGATCGTGAAGCTCGGCGATCCGCTGTCCAACGTGACGGCGCTGGCGAAAATCTTCCTCCCCAAGGGCGCGCGCGTGAAGCCGATCGTTCCCGAGGCGATGTCGGACTACAAAGCTGCCGGGCGTTCGGCGGATGCTCTGATGCAGGACCTGCACTGGCCGCTCGACTTCTGTCTGCTCGGCATGGGCGGCGACGGTCATACCGCGTCGATCTTCCCCGGCCCCGATTACGACGAGGCGCTGAGCGGACCGAAGGAGCGTCGTGCGCTCGGCGTGATGCCCGATCCGCTCCCGCCCGAAGCACCTCTGGCCCGCGTGACGTTGTCGGCTGCGGCGATCGCATCATCGAAGGCGCTGATGATCATGATCACCGGCGACGCGAAGAAGAAGGTGCTCGAGCAGGCGATCGAACAGGGTCCGTCGTCGTCCTATCCGATCGGCCGCGTGCTGGCCGAAGTCGAGCTGCCGGTCGACGTGCACTGGGCACCGTGACGATGTTGAACGCCGTCGTCTCCGCGGTCACCGATCGGATCATCGAACGCTCGCGCGACAGCCGCGCCGCCTATCTCGCGCTGATCGAGCGCGAGGCAGCGGCGCAAGTCCGTCGTCCCGGCCTCGGCTGCGCGAACCTCGCGCATGCTTATGCCGGCACCGAGGAAGATCGCGACGCGATGAAGGCCGATGCCGGCATGAACATCGGCATCGTCACTGCGTATAACGACATGCTTTCCGCGCACGCTGTCTACTATCGCTACCCGGAGCTGATGAAGATCTGGGCGCGCGAGGCGGGTGCGACGGCGCAGGTCGCGGGTGGCGTGCCGGCGATGTGCGACGGCGTGACGCAAGGCTATCCCGGCATGGAGCTGTCGCTGTTCAGCCGCGACACGATCGCGCTGAGCACGGCGATCGCGTTGTCGCATGGGACGTTCGAGGGCGCGGCGCTGCTCGGCATCTGCGACAAGATCGTGCCGGGGCTGCTGATGGGCGCGTTGCGCTTCGGGCATCTGCCGATGGTGCTGATCCCAGGTGGGCCAATGCCGACCGGCTTGCCGAACAAGGCGAAGGCGGCGGTCCGCGAGAAATTCGCGGAAGGCCTAGTTGGGCGCGACGAGCTGCTCGAAGCCGAGATCGGCGCGTATCACTCGAAGGGCACGTGCACCTTCTACGGCACGGCGAACACCAACCAGATGATGATGGAGGTGATGGGCCTCCACATGCCCGGGGCGGCGTTCGTCAATCCGGGCACCAAGCTGCGCCAGGAACTCACGCGGGCCGCAGTGCACCGCTTGGCGAAGATCGGTGCGCGCGGCGATTCGTATCGGCCGCTCGGGCACTGCGTCGACGAGAAGGCGATCGTGAACGCCGCGGTCGGCCTGCTCGCGACCGGCGGCTCGACCAATCATCTGCTCCACGTTCCGGCGATCGCTCGCGCAGCGGGGATCATCATCGACTGGGAGGATTTCGACCGCCTTTCCTGCGCAGTCCCGCTGATCGCACGCGTCTATCCCAACGGCTCGGCGGACGTGAACGCGTTCGAGGCTGCCGGGGGCATGCCCTATGTGATCCGCGAACTGCTCGGCGAAGGCCTGCTGCACGGCGACATCATGACGATCGGCGGCGAGGACCTGTCGGCGTATGCGAAGACCGCGGTGGTCGAAGGCGATACGCTAGCCTGGCGCGATACGCCGGATAGCGGCGACGAGACGATTCTGCGTCCTGCGACAGCTCCGTTCTCGCCCGATGGCGGGATGCGGATTCTCGCGGGCAATATCGGCCGCGCGTGCATCAAGGTGTCCGCGGTCGAGCGCGAGCGCTGGATCGTCGAGGCGCCCGCGATGGTGTTCGACGACCAGCTCGACGTGATCGAGGCGTTCAAGCGCGGCGAGTTGGAGAAGGACGTCGTCGTCGTCGTCCGCTTCCAGGGGCCGCGCGCGAACGGCATGCCGGAGTTGCACAAGCTGACGCCGCCGCTGGGGGTGTTGCAGAACCGCGGGTTCAAGGTCGCGCTGGTTACCGACGGCCGCATGTCGGGTGCGAGCGGTAAAGTGCCGTGCGCGATCCACTGCTCACCCGAGGCGCTGCTCGATGGTGCGATCGGGTTGATTCGCGATGGCGACATGATCCGGGTGGATGCGGTCAACGGTACGCTGGACGCGCTGGTCGACGCGGACGTGTGGGCGACGCGCGAAATGGTCGCGGTTCCACCGCCGGTTAGCGGCATGGGGCGCGAGCTGTTCGGGATGTTCCGCGGGCTTGCCGACGAGGCTGAAAAGGGCGCGTCGGCGATGCTGGCGGGGGCTGGGCTTTAGGATCCCTACCTACCGTTCGTCCTGAGCGAAGTCGAAGAACCGCCCGCTTGGGGCCATGTCCTTCGACTTCGCTCAGGACGAACGCGTATAAAGATATCGAGGAGCGGGAGAGACGAATGGAAATCGTAGCGGCAGATATCGGCGGAACGCACGCCCGCTTCGCGATCGCCGAGGTCGAGAACGGTCGCGTCGTGTCGCTTGGCGAGCCGGCGACGCTGAAGACCGCAGACCACGCATCGCTCCAGACCGCGTACCAGGCGTTCGAGGCGGGGCTCGGGCGCCCCCTCCCCCGTGCGCTCGCGATCGCGGTCGCGTCGCCGGTCGCGAACGACGTCATCCGGCTGACCAACAACCCGTGGATCATCCGCAAGTCGCTGATCACCGAGCGCTTGAAGGCCGACCAGTGGGTGGTCGTCAACGATTTCGGCGCGGTCGGCCATGCCGTCGCGCAGGTGCCGAGCAGCGACTTCATCCACCTCTGCGGCCCCGATACGCCGCTGCCGTCGATGGGCATCACGACGATCTGCGGCCCCGGTACTGGGCTTGGCGTCGCGCAGTTGCTGCGGCGCAAAGACGGGTATCAGGTGCTCGAAACCGAGGGTGGCCACATGGACTTCGCCCCGCTCGACGGGATCGAAGACGCGTTACTGAAGCGACTGCGGAAGACTTTCACACGTGTCTCCGCCGAGCGCGTCGTGGCCGGGCCGGGCATCGTCGCGATCTACGAGACGCTTGCCGCGCTGGAGGGGCGCGCAGTGCCGAGCCATGACGACAAGACGATCTGGACCGAGGCGATCGACGGCACCGATTCGATCGCGCTCGCCGCGCTGGACCGGTTCTGCCTCGCGCTCGGCGCGGTCGCTGGCGATCTGGCGTTAGCGCAAGGCGCGAAGGCGGTCGTGATCGCGGGCGGCTTGGGCTTCCGGATCAAGGATCGGCTCATCCGCTCAGGCTTCGACCAGCGCTTCGTCGCCAAGGGCCGCTTCCAGGGCATGATGGCGGCGATGCCCGTCAAGCTCATCACTCATCCCCAGCCCGGCCTGTTCGGCGCCGCGGCCGCCTTTGCACAGGAACACACCCAATGACCGCAACCCCCTCGCCCACTATCGCAGACATCATGCAGACCAGCGCCGTCATCCCGGTGCTGGTGATCGAGGACGCGGCGCTTGCTCGCCCGCTCGCGGAAGCGCTGGTCGCCGGCGGCCTGCGCGTGCTCGAGGTGACGCTGCGCACCGGCGCCGCGCTGGAGGCGATCGCCGAGATGAAAAAGGTGCCGGGCGCGATCGTCGGCGCGGGAACCGTCGTCAACACGCAGCAGTTCGCGCAGGTCCGCGATGCGGGCGCGGAATTCATCGTCTCGCCGGGGCTGACCGAACGCCTTGCTACGCCGATCATCGAGAGCGGCATTCCGTTCCTGCCGGGAATCGCCAATGCGGCGGATATCATGACCGGGCTCGACCTGGGGCTGACGCACTTCAAGTTCTTCCCGGCCGAGGCGAATGGCGGGTTGAAGGCGCTAAAGGCTCTGGCCGCGCCGTTCTATCAGTGCAGCTTCTGCCCGACCGGCGGTATCACCGAGGCAAGCGCGCCCGATTGGCTGGCGTTCAAGCCGGTGCTCTGCGTGGGCGGAAGCTGGGTGACCGGCGGGACGATGGCCGAGATCGAGATCAAGGCGCGCGCGGCTAACGCTTTGCGGGGGTAGCTCCTCCCCGGCACGGGGAGGGGGACCGCGACGCGCAGCGGCGGGGTGGAGGGGGAGCGCCGCGAGCGTACCACCTGCCGTACCCCGCCACTGACGGTACGCGCGCGGTGAGCCCCCTCCACCATCCTGCGGATGGTCCCCCTCCCCGTTCCGGGGAGGATTACATTTCGCCGCGGGCTTTTCGGATTGCGTACCATTTCTTCACGTTGGCGTTGTGTTCGGCCAGCGTGTTCGCGAACACGTGGCCGCCGGTGCCGTCTGCGACGAAATACAGCGCCTGGGTCTGCGCCGGATCGATTACCGCGTCGATCGAGGCGCGGCCGGGGTTGGCGATCGGGCCGACCGGGAGGCCGGCTTCGGCGTAGGTGTTGTAGCCGTTCTTCGCATGCAGTTCCGACCGCAGGATACGGCGGCCTAGCGGGCGGCCCTTGGTGATCGGGTAGATCACCGTGGGGTCCGCCTGAAGCGGCATGCCGTTGCGCAGGCGATTGCCGTAGACGGCAGCGACGGTGCGCCGTTCGGAGGGCTTGCCGGTTTCCTTCTCGACGATCGAGGCGAGGATGATCGCCTGTTCGGGCGTCGTCACCGCGATGCCAGGCTTGCGCGCGGCCCAGGCGGTAGCGAGGTAGGTCTTCATCGCCGCCTGCATCCTCGCGACGACCGATACGCGGGTGTCGCCGGCCTGGAAGGCGTAGCTGTCGGGGAGAATCGAGCCTTCAGCCGGGACTGGTACGGTGCCAGTCAGGCCGTCCACCTTCGCCAGCGCTTCGTGGATGAGGACCGAGGGATAGCCTTCGGGGACGACGATGAGCCGCTGGACGACCTTGCCGCCCTGCATCAGCTTGAGGATGTCGGACTGGCTGGTGTGCGGCGCGATGCGGTATTCGCCGGCCTTGATCGGATCGCCCGAGCCGAACACGCGGGCGTACAGACGGAAGTGTCGCGCCGAGGGGATCGCGCCGGCCTTTTCGAGTTCAGCGGCAGCGCCGGCCAGCGTGCTGCCTTCGCCGATCTGCACGGTCAGCGTGCGGGCCGCTGGGCCGGCGCCGCCCCAGCCTTGGACGACAAAGAACAGCGCGACGACTGCCACCAGGCCGATAATCAATCCGAGACAGCCGACCTTACGCATTGGTACTCCTTGGATCCCCGCGAAGGCGGGGACCCAGTCTGGGCCCCCGCCTTCGCGGGGGAACAACTTCGTTACTGGACCTTCGTCATCACCAGCGACGCGTTGGTGCCGCCGAAGCCGAACGAGTTGTTCAGCACCGCGCGGACTTCACGCTTCTTGGCCACGTGCGGGACGAGGTCGACGCCCACGCAGCTGTCGCTCGGGTTGTCGAGGTTCAGCGTCGGCGGGACGATCTGGTCGCGCAGCGCGAGGATGCAGAAGATGCTCTCCACCGCGCCGGCGCCGCCAAGCAGATGGCCGATCGCGGACTTTGTCGACGACATCGACAGACCCGAGATCGCGTCGCCGAACAGTCGGCGGACCGCGCCGAGTTCGAGTTCGTCGCCCAGCGGCGTCGAGGTGCCGTGTGCGTTGATGTAGTCGATGTCCTCGAGCTTTAGGCCCGACTTCTTGATCGCCATCTGCATCGAGCGGAACGCACCGTCGCCTTCCGGATGCGGCGCGGTCACGTGGTATGCGTCGCCCGACAGGCCGTAGCCGATCACCTCGGCATACATCTTCGCGCCGCGCGCCTTGGCGTGCTCGTACTCTTCGAGCACCAAGACGCCCGCGCCCTCGCCCATGACGAAGCCGTCGCGGTCCTTGTCGTAAGGGCGCGAGGCCTTTTCGGGCGAATCGTTGAAGTTGGTCGACAGCGCGCGGGCCTGTGCGAACCCGGCGATGCCTAGCGGGCAGACGGTGCCCTCCGCGCCACCCGCGAGCATCACGTCGGCGTCGTCCATCGCGATCATCCGCGCGGCGTCGCCGATCGCATGCGCGCCGGTCGAGCAGGCGGTGACGACCGCGTGATTCGGACCGCGCAGGCCGTATTTGATCGAAACCTGGCCCGAGATCAGGTTGATCAGGCGGCCGTGGACGAAGTGTGGCGAAACGCGACGCGGGCCCTTTGTATGGAGCACGATCGCCTCGCTCTCGATACCCGGCAGGCCACCGATACCCGAACCGATCGAGACGCCGGCGCGCCAGCTTTCCTCGAGCGTCATGTCGAGCAGACCGGCATCCTCAAGCGCCTGACCAGCCGCGTCGATGCCGTAGATGATGAACGGATCGACCTGACGCTGGACCTTGTGGTCGACGCGCTTGCCGGGATCAAAGCCATATTCGTGGTCGGCCGGTTTCACCTCGCAGGCGATGCGGCACACCTGATCCGACGCGTCGAAGCGCGTGATTGGGCCCGCGCCCGACTTGCCGGCGAGGATATTCGCCCAGGCCGTTTCAACATCCGCCCCCAGGGGGGTGACCAGGCCTAGCCCGGTTACGACGACACGCCGCATGGCTTCAAACTCCGTCTGCTCTCAAAACGAAACGGCTCCCCGCCCTCTTTGCCCAAGGACGGGGAGCCGCTCAAATCACACCCTTCAGGGCAGGTCCAAAGTTTTGAACCCTAGACCCTGATCAGGCCTTGTGCTCGTCGATATAGGTGATCGCGTCCTTGACGGTCGCAATCTTCTCGGCGGCATCATCGGGGATCTCGACACCGAATTCTTCCTCGAACGCCATGACGAGTTCGACGATGTCGAGGCTGTCTGCGCCCAGGTCGTCGATGAAGCTCGCGTCCTCGGTCACCTTGTCGGCTTCGACGCCGAGATGCTCGACGACGATCTTCTTCACGCGGTCAGCGGTCTCGCTCATGGTAGTTCCCTCTTCAAATCTGGGGGTTTTCGGTATTTCCTGAACGCACCTAGAACGCGGTAGTTCAGCGCGCAAGTTCAGATCATCGCCATCCCGCCGTTCACGTGCACGGTTTGTCCCGTGACGTAACCGGCTTCACGGCTTGCAAGGTACACGATCGCGGCGCCAATGTCTGCGCCTTCGCCGAGGCGACCGGCAGGAATCTTTGCGGTGAGCGCTGTCTTCTGCGCATCGGGCAGCGCGTCGGTCATCGGCGATGTGATGAAACCGGGGGCGACGCAGTTGACGGTGATGCCGCGGCTGGCGAGTTCCTGCGCCATCGATTTGGACATGCCGATCAGGCCGGCCTTCGACGCGGCGTAATTGGCCTGGCCGGGGTTGCCGGTGACGCCGACGATCGAGGTCACCGAGATCATCCGGCCGAAGCGCGCTTTCATCATCGGCTTGGCGGCGGCGCGCATGAGGCGGAACGCGGCTTCGAGGTTGACGCGGATGACGCTGTCCCACTCGTCATCCTTCATCCGCATCGCGAGATTGTCGCGGGTGACACCGGCGTTGTTGACGAGGATGTCTAGCTTGCCGAGCTTCTCCACTGCCTGTGGGACGAGCGCGTCGACGGCAGCGGCGTCGGAGAGGTTGCAGGGAAGCGCGACGTGGTCGCCGCCGAGGGTGGCGCGGAAGGCTTCGAGCTTGTCGGCGTTGGAGCCGGATACGGCGAGGCGGGCGCCTTGCGCGGCGAGGGCCTTGGCGATCTCGGACCCGATCCCGCCGGATGCTCCGGTGACGAGGGCGGTCATGCCTGTGAGGTCGAACATTTTGGTCTCCAAATTCAAGAAATTTGTTCGCGCAGAGGCGCGGAGGACGCGGAGGGGCGGTAGTTATTGACGAGGCGGCGGACGCCTTCTTTCAGGGTGGCGCCGCCGAAGTTTATGAGCAGCCCGACGGGCTGTTTGGTGAGCCTTAGATAGGTCAGCAGCTGCTTGGCATGGACAGGGAGAAGGCACTCGACCGATTTGATCTCGACGACCAAGCGGTCGTCAACAAGGAGATCGATCCGAAACGCTGCTTCGAAACGCAAGCCTTCGAACTCGATATCGATTGGCCGCTGCCGGGCGACCATATAGCCCATGGCAACCAATCGACCGGCAAGGACCGCTTCGTAAACGCTTTCGAGCAGTCCCGGCCCTAAATCTCGATGCAATCGCAGAGCAACATCCAGGACGTCGCCACTGACCACATCGATATCTTTCATGGGCTCTGCGTCCTCTGCGCCTCTGCGCGAAAATCTACAGTACCTTAATCAACGCCTCGATGTCGTCCATCGTGATGACGCTCGTCGTTTCGGCGTCGGGGGTGATGCGCTTGACCATGGGGCTGAGCACCTTGCCGCCGAATTCGACGAAGTGGTCGACCCCCGCCGCATGCATTGCCAACACCGATTCGCGCCAGCGGACCATGCCGGTGACCTGCTGGACCAACAGGTGACGGATTGCGCCGGGGTCGGCGACGGCGGTTGCGTCTACGTTGGCGAAGACCGGGACCAAAGGCGCGCGGAGGTCGGCGTCGAGGAGCGCGGCTTCCATCGCTTCGGCGGCGGGTTGCATCAGGGGGCAGTGGAAGGGGGCGGATACGGGCAACAATACCGCACGCTTGGCGCCGAGGTCCTTCGCCAGCGCGATCGCCTTTTCGATGGCGAGGCGGTGACCGGAGATGACGACCTGTGACGGATCATTGTCGTTGGCGACGGTGCAGATCAGCTCGGGGCCGCCCTCCGCGAGGATCGCGTCGACCGCGGCGCCGGCGATCACCTGGGCCTTTTCGAGGTCGGTGCCGAGCAGCGCGGCCATCGCGCCCTCGCCTACCGGAACCGCCGCCTGCATCGCGCGGCCGCGGAGTTTCAGGAGGCGGGCGGTGGTCGACAGGTCGAGCGCACCGGCAGCGCACAAGGCGGTATATTCGCCTAGGCTGTGGCCAGCGACATAGTCCGCCTTGTCAGCGAGGCGGATGCCGCCTTCCTTCTCGGCGACGCGCAAGGTGGCGATCGCGTTCGCCATGATCGCGGGCTGCGCGTTCTCGGTGAGGAGCAGGTCGTCCGCGGGACCTTCGCTCATCAGGCGGAACAGGTGCTGGCCGAGCGCCTCGTCGACTTCGGCGAAGACCTCGCGGGCGGTGGCACTAGCGTCGGCGAGCGCCTTGCCCATGCCGACAGACTGGCTCCCCTGGCCGGGGAAGATGAACGCGCGCATGGCCTCTCCTCTGTGTTCGGTCTTCGTTTGAACGCGGGGCCTATAAAGGTGCGCGTCGAGTTGCAACCTGAACGAACCTTGCGGCCTTGCGACAATATGCGACCATTTCGCCGACCTTGCGACAATCGCCTGCGACAATCGGCTCCCAGATTATGGAGGACGCCGCAGCAACGGCGCCGTGTTTCAAACGGGAGATTATCATGAAGAAGTTCATCCTCAGCGCGCTTGCCGCCACCCTCGTCGCCAGTCCGCTGCTCGCCGCAGCGCCGGCCGAAGCGCAGCAGCGCCGCGAAGTCACTACCGTGCGCCACAACGACAACGGCCGCACCGTCGTCACCAAGCGCACCGTCGTCCGCACGCCGCAGTATCGCAACTGGCGCGCCGGCCAGCGCTTCGATCGTCGCCAGGCGCAGAACTACCGGGTCATCACGACGTACCGCAACTATCGCCTTGCCGCCCCGCCGCGTGGCAGCCAGTGGGTCCGCTCGGGCAACGACGCGCTGCTAATCAACGGTCGCGGCAACGTGGTGCAGGTTCGTGGCGGCGCGTTCCGGTAAACCTGAACACCTTGCCTTTCCCCGATAAACGGGTAAGGCCCTCTGCAACCGGGGTGAGAGATTCGCGTCTCTCGCCCCTGTTTGCATTCTAGACGACAGCCGGAGGGGTGCACGCATGGGGCGTGTATCAGCGATCGGCCAAGACGAAGGACAAGACATGGCTCTTTACGAGCACGTGTTCCTTGCGCGCCAGGATCTGGCACAAGCGCAGGTGGACGCACTGGCGGAAATCGCCACCAAGATCGTGAACGACAACGAAGGTCGGGTCGTAAAGACCGAGAACTGGGGCCTGCGTTCGCTGGCGTACAAGATCGCCAAGAACCGCAAGGCGCACTATGTCATGCTCGAGATCGATGCCCCGGGCAGCGTGATCGCAGAGCTGGAGCGCCAGACCCAGATCAACGAAGACATCATCCGTTACATGACGGTCAAGGTCGACACCCTTGAAGAGGGCCCGACCGTGATGATGCGCAAGCAGGATCGTGACCGCGAGCGTCGTGGCGACCGTGAAGGTGGCCGTGAGGGCCGTCCCGATCGTGGCGATCGTCCGGACCGGGGTCCCCGTCGTGACCGCGAAGAGGGAGCTGAATAATCATGGCACGTCCATTCTTCCGCCGCCGCAAGAGCTGCCCGTTCTCCGCCAAAGACGCTCCCCGGATCGACTATAAGGACGTCCGGTTGCTGCAGGGCTTCGTGTCCGAGCGTGGCAAGATCGTCCCGTCGCGTATCACTTCGGTGGCCGCAAAGAAGCAGCGCGAACTGGCTCAGGCCATCAAGCGTGCGCGTCATCTGGGCTTGCTGCCCTACATCGTTAAGTAAGGAGCGCCCACATGGACGTCATTCTGCTTGAGCGCGTCGAAAAGCTTGGTGCTATCGGCGACGTGGTGAAGGTCAAGGACGGTTACGCGCGTAACTTCCTGCTTCCCAACAAGAAGGCGCTTCGTTCGAACGAAGCCAACCGCAAGGTGTTCGAGTCGAACCGTGCGAAGATCGAATCGGACAACGCATCGCGTCGCAGCGATGCCGAGACCGAAGCGAAGACCTTCAACGACGCGACCGTGACCCTGATCCGTCAGGCGTCGAACACCGGTCAGCTCTACGGTTCGGTCGCGGTTCGCGATCTGGTCGATGCGCTGGTGGCCGACGGTCACAAGGTCGGCAAGTCGGCGATCGTGCTCGACAAGCCGATCAAGGCGATCGGTGTGTATACCGTCAAGGTATCCCTGCACCCCGAGGTGTCGGTGGCCGTCAAGGTCAACGTCGCCCGCTCGCCTGAAGAGGCCGAGATGCAGGCTTCGGGCGTCGACGTGATGTCGTCGATGTTCGAGCGCGACGAGGCTGGCTTCGTCGAGGATTACGATCCGAACGCAGAGCCCGGCGCGACCGCCGAAGCACCGCGCGACCAGGAGGACGAAGCGCAGGGTTGATCCCTCCGCTTCCTTCTAGCCGATACAGAAAGGCCCGCCCGGAGTGATCCGGGCGGGCCTTTTCTTTTGTGCTTTTGCGGGGGTGTCAGGGGCAGGTTACGCAGGCGCCGATCATTGCCGCGAAGGGGATGAGGGCGCAGAGGATGGGGACTAGGTGTTTCATGACCGGGTGACTCTTGGGGGGTGTTATCCGGTTAATGCACAAGGTCTGGAAAGGTTGCCGGGAGGTGAACGAATTTTGTACCGATCGGTTTTCGGTGCGAGAACTTTACTGGCTTACCACCCCGGCGGAGGCCGGGGCCCGATTGGGAAAGCTGGAGTAACGGATCGCAGCGTCCATCATTCGCGTCCTCCAATTGGGCCCCGGCCTTCGCCGGGGTGGTTCAAAACTAAAGGTGTCAGCTTTCGACATTCTCCGGCTTCTCGATCAGCGCGGGGCCCTCGCCTAGCGCCAGTGCGTCGACCGAGGACACGTCCTCCAGATCCCGCGCGCCGGTCTCGATGTTCAGGTCGCGGAACTTGCGCCCCGTCACCATCAGGCGGCCGTTGAACGAGTTTGTGAAGCCGTTGAAGTTCTTCACCGCGCTGTTGAGGCCGACGCCGACCTTCCGCAGGTCGTCCGCCACCTTGGCGAGGCGATCGTGCATCTCCTTGCCGAGTTCGCCGATCTTGCGTGCTTCGTTGGCGAGTTTTTCCTGGCGCCAGACCGCCGCGACGGTGCGGGCGATCGCGATCAGGTTCGTGGGGGTGGCGAGCAGCACGCGCTTTTCGAAGGCGAAGTCCCAGAGCGTCGGGTCGTGTTCGAGCGCGGCGGAGAGGAAGTGTTCGCCGGGAACGAACATGATGACGTAGTCGGGGGTGTCGGCGAACTGGCTCCAATACGCCTTGTTGCCGAGGCCGTTGACGTGCGCGCGCATCGAGGCTGCGTGAGCAGCGAGTCCGATCAGGCGTTCGGCGTCGTCGACCGCGCCGAAGGCGTCCTGGTAGGCGTTGAGCGAGACCTTCGCGTCGATGACCAGTGCTCGACCGCCGGGGACGCGGATGATCGCGTCGGGGCGCAACCTTGCCCCGTCGTCACCGACCGCGACTGAGACTTCCGTCTGGAAATCCGTGTGCTCGCTGAGCCCGCAGGTTTCGAGGACGTTCTTGAGCTGCTGCTCGCCCCAGCGGCCGCGGGACTTGGGGGCGTTGCGGAGCGAGTTGACGAGTTTGGCAGCTTCGGTCGAGACCTTTTCCTGGCCGAGGCGCATCTGCTCGATCTGGCCCTTGAGGTCGCCGAACGCGTCGCGGCGCTCGGCCTCGACCTTGGCGACGCCCTCTTCATAGCGTTGCAGGCGATCGCTGACGGGTTGTAGCATCGACTTGAGGTTGAGGCCGGCGGATTCTTCGGACTGGCGGAAGCGGGCGTCGGCGCGTTCGAGGAAGGTCTTCTGCGCGTCGCTGAGCAGCTTGTTGGCGACGTCGCCGAACTGCGCGGCCATGACGTCCTTCGCCTCGCGAAGTTCGAGCAGGCGCGCTTCGAACGCTTCGCCTTGTGCTTTCAGCGTGGCGATTTCGGTGCGGGCCGCGTCGCGGTCGGTGCGGATCGTTGCGAGGTCGAGGCGCAGGCGGTCGGTGTCGGTGGCGCGCTCGGCGTTCTGCGCGCGGAGGGTAGCGAGGTCCTGCATCGCGGCGTTGCGTTCGCGCTCGACGGCGTCGCGCGCGGTGCGGATAAGGTCGGCGTCGGCGACCTTGGTTTGGGCGACGGCGAGTTCGCTGGCGAGAGTGGCGGCTCGGCGGGAGGCTAGCAACCAGCCCAGGAGGATGCCCGCGGCTAGCGCGAGGACGGCGATGATGGCGAACTCAGCCATTTTGCACCGGCGAATTTAGCTGGAAGTGCACAAAGTGCAGACACTGGCGCAGCATTTTCTCAGGGGAGAATGTGCGCATCGCCGAGCGGGTTTGGGAAGGAGATGGAGACGTCATGCGTGGAACATACGTCGAACGGTTGATGTAGGACAATCGGAATATGTTGTTCTTCCGCGGAGGCGAGAGCCCAGGGTTACGGGCGGTGGCGCTCGTGGTCCTGGGCCCCCGCCTTCGCGGGGGAACTAGAAAGGGGGCGCTCCGACACCCTCGCCGAACAGTACCACCCCGGCGGAGGCCGGGGTCCAATTGGAAAGGTTTCAATAACGAGGGACTGCGCTCAGTTGGCGATGTCCCCCAATTGGGCCCCGGCCTCCGCCGGGGTGGTTGCGTGTTGGGTGAGTAAGCCGCGCTCTCAGGGACGCACTCTCAACACAGAGAGCACGGACACCCCCCGCGCCTCAGCCCAGCTTCCGCTGCTTCGCCAGCTTCTTCAGCACCATGTCCCGCTTCAGCCGGCTGATGTGGTCGATGAACAACACCCCGTCGAGGTGGTCGATCTCATGCTGCATGCAGGTCGAGAGCAGCCCGTCGAAATCCTCCTCGTGCGCAGCACCGGTCTCGTCGAGCCACTTGACGCGGCACCGCGCCGGGCGCGCCACTTCGGCATATTGCTCGGGGATCGAGAGGCAGCCCTCGTTGTACGTGGAGACCTCGTCGCTGACCGACAGGATTTCGGCGTTGATGTACGCCTTGGGGTTCTTGATCGGCTTGTCCTCCTCGTCCTTCTCCTCCTGGAGATCGATGACGAGGACGCGCAGCTGGACGCCGACCTGGGTCGCCGCGAGGCCGATGCCGTTGAAGTCGTACATCGTCTCGATCATGTCGGCGACGAGCGTGCGGGTGGAGTCGTCGACCGTCTCCACCGGCTCGGCGACGAGGCGCAGGCGGGGATCGGGGACTTCGAGAACGGTCATGACGGTCATAGCGCGTCCGCTAAGGTACGCGTGGGCATCACGTCAAGCCGATGGGCGTCAAGCCATTGGCCTTCTGGCCCTTAATGCCTGCGCCAACGTCCCCTCGTCGAGATAGTCGAGTTCGCCGCCGACCGGCAGGCCGTGCGCGAGTTGGGTGACGCGGACGGGGAAGCGTTCGATGCGCTCGGCGATGTAGTGCGCGGTGGTCTGGCCTTCGAGCGTGGCGTTCATCGCGAGGACGACTTCGTCGATGCCGCCGGCTTCGATGCGGCGGACGAGGCTGTCTATGCTGAGATCCTCGGGGCGGATGCCTTCGAGTGCCGACAGGCGCCCACCGAGGACGTGGAAGCGGCCGGGGAACAGGCGGGAGCGATCTAGCGCCCAGAGGTCGGCGACTTCCTCGACGACGCACAGCGAACGCTGGTCGCGGCGCGGGTCGGCGCAGATCGCACACGGGTTGGTGGTGTCGACGTTGCCGCAGGTCGAGCAGTTCTCCAGCCGCTCGTCGACCGCGGTCAGCGCCTCGCGCAAGGGACCCAGCGCCGCGTCGCGCTTCTTGAGCAGATGCAGCACGGCGCGACGTGCGGACCGGGGGCCGAGGCCGGGGAGCCGGGCCAGCGCCTGCGTCAGCGCCTCGATCTCGGGGGAAGCCATAGGGAACAGATAGGGGGTTGCGCGGCTCCCCGCCAGCGTGTTCGAGAGGGGCATGCGGATCATCTTCATGGGAACGCCGGACTTCGCAGTGCCGGTGCTGGAGGCCCTCGTCGCGGCGGGGCATGACGTGGTGGCGGCGTATTGCCAGCCGGCGCGACCGGGCGGGCGGCGTGGGCGCGAACTGGTGCCGTCGCCGGTGCAGGTTCGGGCGGAGGCGCTGGGCATCGAGGTGCGGACTCCGGTGTCGTTCAAGGCGTCGTTGCCGGAGGGGCTGGAGGCTCGCGAGGCGTTTGCGGCTTTAGGCGCGGATGTTGCGGTGGTCGCGGCGTATGGTCTTATTCTGCCGCGCGCGGTGCTGGAGGCGCCACGGTTTGGGTGCCTCAACGTGCATGGATCGCTGTTGCCGCGGTGGCGCGGGGCGGCGCCGGTGCAGCGCGCTATCCTCGCGGGCGATGCCGAGACGGGCGTCGGGATCATGCAGATGGAGGCGGGTCTGGATACCGGGGCGGTAAGGCTCGAGGGTCGGACGCCGATCGTCGGCAAGACCGCGGGGGACCTGACGTCCGAGCTGTCGGCGATGGGGGCGCGGTTGATGGTCGAGGTGCTGGGCGATCTCGACGCCTACCCTGCCCGGCCCCAGCCCGAGGAGGGCGTCACCTATGCCGCCAAGATCGACAAGGCGGAGGCGCGGATCGATTTCGAGCGGTCGGCGGTCGAGGTCGAGCGGCTGGTGCGGGCGATGAATCCGGCGCCGGGGGCGTGGTTCGAGGTTGCCGGCGAGCGGGTGAAGGTGCTGGCGGCGGACGTGTTGCCGTTCTCGTTCCTTGGCTGCGAGGGGCTGACGGTCAATGCCGAGCTGACGATCGGGTGCGGCGACGGGGCGATCCGGCCCACCCTGGTGCAGCGCGCTGGGCGCGGCGTGACGTCTGCGGAGGAAATGCTGCGCGGGTTTCCGATCCGGTCGGGGACGCAGCTTTGACGCGGTTCGCGTTGACGGTGGAGTTCGACGGGCGGCCGTTCATGGGCTGGCAGCGGCAGAAGCATGGGCCGAGCGTGCAGGCGGCGCTGGAGGCCGCGGTGCTGAAGATGACCGGCGAGACCGCGTCGGTGCAGGCGGCGGGGCGGACCGATGCGGGGGTCCACGGGATGGCGATGCGCGCGCATGTCGACATCGCGAAGCCGCTCGCGGCGTTTCGGTTGATGGAGGGGTTGAACGCGCTGGTGAAGCCCGCGCCGGTGTCGGTACTGGCGTGTGAGGTGGTCGACGACGATTGGCATGCGCGGTTTTCGTGTGTCGGGCGGTCGTACGAGTACCGGATCGTCAATCGGCGATCGCCGCTGACGTTCGAGGCGGGGCTGGCTTGGCAGGTGCCTCAGTTGCTGGAGGCGGACGCGATGGCGGAGGCTGCGGGGGCGCTGGTCGGGCGGCATGACTTCACGACGTTTCGGTCGGCGCATTGCCAGGCGGATAGTCCGGTGCGGACTTTGGACCGGCTTGAGGTGGTGCGCGAAGGGGAGCGGTTGTTCGTCTATGCGGCGGCGCGGTCGTTCCTGCACCATCAGGTGCGGTCGATGGTCGGGTGTCTGGCGCTGGTTGGTATGGGGCGCTGGGCGGTTGGCGATGTTGCGGCTGCGCTCGCGGCGAAGGACCGGGCGATGCTGGGGCTGAATGCACCGCCCGATGGGTTGTTCTTCGTTACGGCCGTCTACCCCTGACAAGCTTGTTCCCCCGCGAAGGCGGGGGGCCAGACTGGGCCCCCGCCTTCGCGGGGGAACAAGGGCTTAGCGGATGAACTTGGCGGCTAGCTCGACATGCGTCGACCAGCGGAACTGGCCGACCGGCTGGACCCAGTCGATCCGCCAACCCGCGTCGCACAGCTCTTTCGCGTCGCGCGCGAAGCTCGCCGGATTGCATGAGACGTAAGCGATCACCGGCGTCTTGCACTCCGCCAGCGCGGTCGCCTGCTCGCGCGCGCCGGAGCGGGGCGGATCGATCACCACCGCATCGAAGCGATCGAGTTCGGCCACCGTCAGCGGTCGGCGGTAGAGGTCACGGTGCTCCGGATAGACGGGCCGCTGGGTGCGGTGTGCGGCGGCCTTGAGCGAGCCGAGTGCGTCGCGCGCGCCTTCTGCCGCATAGACCTTCGCCGGGATTGCTAGTGTGAAGGTGCCGAGGCCGGCGAACAGGTCGGCCACAGTGCCGGGCTTGCCGATCGCTTCGAGGACGGCGGCGGTGAGTGCGGCCTCGCCGTCGGGCGTGGCCTGGAGGAACGACGCGGGCGGGAGCGGCACGGGGACGCCGCCGAGCGTGATCGTGACCGCGTCGGGCTCCCAGCGCGTCTCGGGGCCGAGACCGTCGTCGAACGCCACGCGGGCGATCTTGTGGTCTTCGCAGAATTTGGTGAGCGCTTCGGCGGCGGGGAGGCCTTCGGGGGCGAAGCCGGTGATCAGGATGTCCGCGCCCTGGTCGGCGAGCGTCAGGTGGATATCCGCGCGGCGGCGGAAGTTGAGGCGCTTGAGCAGTTGGCGCAAGGGCTGGACGAGCGCGAACAGGCGCGGATCGAGGATCCAGCATTCCTTGATGTCAACGATCGTGTGCGCCTTCTCGGCGGTAAAGCCGAGCGTGATCTTGCCGCCCTTGGCCTCGGCGTGGAGCGTCGCGCGGCGGCGGCTGCGTTCGGGGGAGATGTGCGGGGTGCGGATCGGCGCGGACAGGTCCTGACCGTCGAGCGCGGAGGCGATGCGGTCGGTGACGAACTCGGCATAGGCCTGGTCGTCGAGATGCTGGAGTTGGCAGCCGCCGCAGGTCGGGAAATGCACGCAGGGGGGCGTCTGGTGGTGCGGGCCGGGGATCACGGTGCCGTCGGCGGCGAGCGTGTCGCCGGGCGCCGAGAAGGCGGCGTGGCGGCCGTCGGCGGTCATGCCGTCGCCGCGCGCCGCGACGCGGATGATCGTGTCGATATTCGTTTCAGAGGTCGAGTCAGTGGTCATGGGGCCGCTCTGGCCGACCGGAGCGCTTCCGCCAAGTCGTCGGCGATGAAAGCCGCGCCCAATCGGCGGGCAGCGTCACCGTGGAGCCACACTCCGGCGCAGGCTGCGTCGAGCGGATCGAGCCTGGCGGCGAGCATTGCGCCGATCGCGCCGGCTAGCACGTCGCCGGTGCCGGCGGTGGACAGCCAGTCGCTGGCGTCTTGTGCGATGCGGACGCGGCCGTCGGGGGCGGCGATGACGGTGTCGGCGCCTTTGAAGACGACGATCGCGTTGGCGCGGGTAGCGGCGTCGCGGGCTCGGGTGATCTTGTCCGCGTCGGACTTGCCGAAAAGCGCGTCGAATTCGCCTGAATGCGGGGTGAGGATCACGGGGACTTGCAGCGCTTTGATCCGGTCGAGGTCGAGCAGGCGGAGCGCGTCCCCGTCGATGATGAGGGGATGACCTGAGGTCAGCGCGGCTTCGAGACGCGCCTTGGCGACATCGTCGCGCCCGAGGCCGGGACCGATGACGAGCGCACCGATCCGGTCGTTGGCGAGCGCGTGGTCCGAGAACCACGTGCGGACGAGCGCGTGCGGGGGGCCTTGGCTGTCGCCGAGCAGGGTTACGTAGCCGGCGCCGACGCGCATTGCAGCTAGGGCTGCAAGATCGGAAGCGCCGGACATGGTGCCGGCGATGATCGCGATCATGCCTCGGGTGTATTTGTGCGAGTCCGGGCCGGGGGTTGGAAGGATTGGGGCCTTGAGGACTTCGGCGTGGCTGACGGTAGGAACGCCGATGTCGAGGAGGCGGATCTGGCCGCAGTAGCGCGCGGCGGGTTGAAGGAGGTGTGCTGGTTTCACCGCACCGAGCGCGAAGGTGAGGTCGAAGACGGGGGGCGTGCTCAGCGCCTCCCCTGAGTCGGTGGCTAGGCCACTGGGCAGGTCGACCGCGATGCTTAGCTCCGCGGCGTTCGCGAGGGAATGGAGACACTCGACCACAGACCGTTCCCCCGCGGACGCGGGGGCCCAGGATAGGCCGCTAGGTGAGCCCTCGGGATTTAGCTGGGCCCCCGCGTCCGCGGGGGAACGGTTGGGGGTCGGTGGTGTACTGGCGTCGAGCGGGCGCGTGAGGCCCGTGCCGAACAGCGCGTCGACCAGGATGGGCGCGGGTTTTGCCTCCGCCAGCGTTTCGACCGGGCCTGGCCACCCTGCCCTCGCCGACTTCGCCGCGTCGGTCTTGGGCTCCGACAGCGCCGCGACCCTCACCGCAATGCCCATTTCGGCCAGCACGCGGGCTGCGACATAGCCGTCGCCGCCGTTGTTGCCGGGGCCGCAGAGGATCAGGACTTCGTTCGTACCCGCGAGCCGGCGGACTGCCTCAGCGATCGCCATGCCGGCGCGCTCCATCAGCGTTTCAACCGAGACGCCGGTAGCGATAACCGCGTCTTCCGCCGCGCGCATTTCGGCGGCGGTAAGGACCGGCTGGCCTTCGATTCGGATCATGAGGGGTTCGTCGTACCCTTGACGGTAGCCGGGAGGCGATAGCGGTTGCCGCCGAGCGCGACCTCGATGCCGTCCGTGCCCGTGATCGTGACCTTCGCGACCTCGGCGCCGTCCGCGGCTATCACGCCGCGGCCGTCCTGCGTTACCAGCAACCGGCGGAAGGCTCCGTCGGGGTGGCGGATCGTCAGGATCAGGCCATCCTTGCCTTGCGCCTGCTCGATCGTGCAGGTCGACGCGAACGCGGCGTCACCCTGCGCGCAGGCGATACGGCTGTCCCCAGCGGTTTCGGTGCGCTGCTTTGCCGCGACCTGTTCGCTGCTCGGCTGCCCCCGCCCGCACGCTGAGAGCGGGAGCGAGAGAAGCGCGGCAACCGCCAGTATTTGCTTAGATATCCGCGTAGACATGGGTTTCGGCTGCCGCTCCAGGGTGCGTGACGGCACCCTTGTAGGCGGGGCCGACGGTCTTCGCATAGCGCCAGAGTGCGCCCGAGCCGTAATCGTTCGTGCGCGGCACCCACGCGGCGCTGCGCTCCGCCATCACGTCCTCGGGAACGTCGAGGTCGATCGTGCCAGCCTCGGCGTCGATGTGGATGATGTCGCCGTTCTCGACCAGCGCGATCGGGCCGCCGTCCGCGGCTTCGGGACCGACATGGCCGATGCAGAAGCCACGCGTGCCGCCCGAGAAGCGGCCGTCAGTGATCAGCGCCACGCTCTCGCCCATGCCGAGGCCGTAGAGCGCGGCGGTGGTCGACAGCATCTCGCGCATGCCGGGGCCGCCCTTGGGGCCTTCGTAGCGGATGACGATGACTTCGCCTTCGTTGATCTCGCGCTTCTCGACCGCGGCAAAGGTGTCTTCCTCGCAATCGAATACGCGCGCCGGGCCCGAGAACTGAAGGCGGTGCATGCCGGCGACCTTCACGATCGCGCCGTCGGGGGCGAGGCTGCCGCGTAAGCCCACGACGCCGCCGGTCGGGGTCAGCGGAGTCTTGATGTCGTAGATGACCTTCTGGTCGGGGTTCCACGTCACCTGGTCGATGTTCTCGCCGAGCGACTTGCCCGTCACCGTCAGGCAATTCCCGTCGAGGAACCCGCCAGCGAGCATCGTCTTCATCAGCATGTAGACGCCGCCGGCTTCATACATGTCTTTCGCCACATACTTGCCACCGGGTTTGAGGTCCGCGATGTACGGCGTTGTCTTGAAGATCTCGGCGACGTCGAACAGGTCGAATTCGATGCCGGCTTCGGACGCCATTGCGGGGAGATGCAGCGCGGCGTTGGTCGAGCCACCGGTCGCGGCGACGACGCGGGCGGCGTTGATGAACGCCTCGCGCGTGCAGATGTCGCGGGGCCGGATATTGTCGGCGAGACAGTCCATAACCTGCGCACCGGCCGCCACGGCGATCTGTTCGCGCGTGGTGTAAGGTGCGGGCACCATGTTGCTGTTCGGGATCGACAAACCGATCGCTTCCGCAACGCAGGCCATCGTGTTGGCGGTGTACTGGCCGCCGCACGCACCGTGGCCGGGGCACGCGACCTTTTCGATCGCGTGGACTTCGGAGAGCGGGCACGCACCGGCGGCGTATTTGCCGACGATCTCGAACACGTCGACGACGGTGACGTCGCGGTCCTGATAGCGGCCGGGCAGGATCGAGCCGCCATAGACGAAGACGGAGGGGATATTGAGGCGTAGCATCGCCATCATCATGCCCGGAAGCGACTTGTCGCAACCGGCGAACCCGACCAGCGCGTCGTAGCAATGGCCGCGTACGGAGAGCTCGACCGAGTCGGCAATGACTTCGCGGCTCACGAGGCTGGCCTTCATGCCCTGATGGCCCATCGCAATGCCGTCGGTGACGGTGATCGTGTTGAAGCGGCGCGGCATGCCGCCGCCCTGGATGACACCGGCCTGCGCGGCATCGGCCTGCGCATCGAGCGTGGTGTTGCAGGGCGCGGAGTTGTTGCCGGCCGAAGCGAGCGCGACGAACGGGCGGGCAATCTGCTCCTCGTCGAGGCCCATCGCGTAGTAATAGCTGCGGTGCGGGGCGCGCTCTGGGCCGAGGGAGACGTGACGGCTCGGCAGGCGCGATTTATCGAATGTGCGGGTCATGGCGAACGCCTATGTCGCGGGAGAGGGTATTTACGCAAGAGAGTTGCGAGGCCGAACGGGCAATTTAGTGGACGAGCGCCATCAGCGCGATCAGCAGGACCATGACCCCGATCACCACGACGAAGAGCGGTGCGAGGATCAGAAACGTGCCGCTGTCGTTGTCGAACGCCCAAGCGACCGGGGGGAGCGCGAGTATCACGACGGCTATCGCGACGCTGCTGCCGCCGAAACCATACCCTGCGACCAGTGCTACCAGCGTGCACGACAGCGTTACCGTCCGGGCTCGCGAAAGTCGCATCAGGTCTGATGTAGCAAATACATAGGAACGCCGCGTGAGGCTGGGACAGTGTTTGTGCAATACGGTGGCATCGAGTCGCCAACGGGAGTCATTCCGACGAGGTCAGAATCCAAGGTTACTGACGATGCGCCACTTGGCTCTCGGTCCTGACCCTCGTCCGGGATGACGGTCTAGATGGAGGTTGCTCTCACCAAGCGCCCCCCGGCCTCCCCTTTTCAAGGAGGAGAAGGAGTCAGAGGCCTTCAAGGGCCTTGGCTACGCCGTCCATCGTGAAGGGCTTTTGCAAGCGGGGGCGGTCGCGGAATTCTGGGGCCACGCCGTCGTCACCGCCGCCGGTGGCGAAGACGAACGGGACGCCGCGCGCGGCCAGGGCCTCGGCGACCGCGGTGCTCTTTTCGCCGCCGCGGAGGTTGACGTCGAGGATGGCGCCATCGACGCCGCCCTCTTCGATCCGCTTGAGCGCGTCGGCGACGGTATCGACCGAGCCTGCGACTCCCTTGTCCAGCACCTCGAGGAAATCCTCGAGCATCATGGCGATCAACGGTTCGTCCTCGACGATCAGAATCTGCTGCGGGAGGATCTGCTGGGAAGCGGTCATGCCATGCGCATAGTCGGGATTGTTACGACTTGCCAACATCTTGTTCAATTCATTCCGGTTTCGTTTCACCGCGTGGCGAGCACGTCCCGCGCCGCTTCGGCGAGTTCCTGCACCGAGAAGGGTTTTGGTAGGAACGAGACGTTGTCCAGATCGATCGACTTGCGCAGCTGCTCCTCCGCATAACCCGACATGAACAGGATCGGCAGGTCGGGATATTTCTCGCGCACGTGCCGGACCATCGTCGGGCCGTCCATCTGCGGCATGACGACATCGCTGATGAGCAGATCGGGGCGGCCATGCTTCTCCAGCACTTCGAGCGCGACCTCGCCGTTCTCCGCGGTCAGTACCGTATAGCCCTGCCGCGAGAGCGCGCGCTCGGCGACCGCCCGGACCATGTCCTCGTCCTCGACCAGCAGGATCGTGCCGGTGCCCCAGAGATCGACGGGCTTCGGCGCCGGCTTCACGATCGCGGGCCGCGTCGCGGCGGGGGCCGAATGGACCGGCAGATACATCGTGAAGGTGGCGCCCTGCCCCAGCTTGCTGTCGGCGAAGATATAGCCGCCCGATTGCTTGACGATCCCGTAGACGGTGGAAAGGCCGAGGCCGGTGCCCTTGCCGAATTCCTTGGTCGTGAAGAACGGTTCGAAGATCTTGGGCAGCACGTCGGGCGGGATGCCAGTGCCGGTGTCCTGGACGATCAGCGCGGTGTAGTCGGCGACGGGCAGGATATCGGAGGCCATCGCGCGGACTTCGGACGCATACACCGCGCGGGTGGTTATGGTCAGCACGCCGCCACCGCGTGCGTTCGCCGAGACGATCGCGTCGCGCGCATTGACCGCGAGGTTGACGACGACCTGCTCGAGCTGGCCGGGATCCGCGCGCACCGGGCCGAGGTTGCGGCCATGCGTCATATCGAGGCGGACGTTCTCGCCCATGAGCCGCTTGAGCAGGTTCGAGACTTCGGAAACGACATCGGGGAGTTGCAGGATCTGCGGCCTCAGCGTTTGCTGGCGCGAGAAGGCGAGCAGCTGGCGCGTCAGGCTGGCGGCGCGGTTCGAGTTGGTGCGAACCTGCTGGATGTCGTCGTAATCGCTGTCGCCGGGCGAATGGCGCATCAGCATCAGGTCGCAGTGGCCGATGATCGCGGTCAGGATATTGTTGAAATCATGCGCGACGCCGCCCGCGAGCTGGCCGACCGCCTGCATCTTGGTGGCCTGCGCGACCTCGCGCTTGAGGCGGCTCTCCTCGCTATTGTCCTTGAGGCTGAGCAGCACGGCCGCGTCCCCGAGCCCGCGCGCGCCGGCGATGGTCAGCGCGACCGGCTCGTCGGGGTGATCCTTGAGGCGGACCGCCATGTCGGCGGAGTGCGTCGCGCCGTTCGCAAACTTGCGGATCGCGTCGGCGACCGCGGCCTTGTCCTCGCGGACGACCAGATCGCCCGGATACAGCGGCGGGGCGACCGGATTGACGCCGGCCGCGCGCAGGAACGACGTGTTCATCTGAAGAAACCGGCCGTCACGGTCGACCAACGCCATCCCGAACGGCATCAGGCTGACGAGGCTGCGGACGTGCGCCGACGCACTCGCACCGACCGGCGGAGCGGCCTCCTCGTCGTCCAGCAGCGCTACGAGAACCGGCGCATCGTCGCCCTCGAGAAACGGCACCTGGAGGACGCGAAGCGGCGTGCCTTCAAGACCCTCGCGTTCGAAGCGGACGAAGCCGCGGCTGTCGGTGATGAGAAAGCTCGCGAAATCGCGTCCGTCGATCGATTCGTGATCGTTGCCGCTGGCCCGCGCGCGCAGCACGCGGTTGGCGGTCCGCACGCGGCCGTCGGTGGAGAGCAGCGCCGCCATGATGCCACTGCCGCCGAGCCGGTCGCCGGTCGGGCCGGGCAGCAACGCCGCCAGCGTCTCGGCGAGATCGTGATCCTGCGCAGTGACGAATCGCCAGACGAGCATGTCCGCTTCATCCCCGGCGCGTGCGATGTGCGCGGACAGGCAGACTCCGCGGGCGTTGAGGCGCTCGACCCGCGCAATCCCATCGCGCCAGGCGGTTCGGCCGGCATCAGCAAGCGCCGCCGTGCCGACATCGTCGAGCGGCAATCCCGGGGGTGTCGGAAAGCCTGCGAACAGCGCATCGTATGCGTCGTTGGCGCAGACCAGTCGGCCGGCGCGGTCGGTGATCGCGATCGCGTCGGTGCCGGCTTCGGCGACGGTGCGGGTGAGGTCCCAGTCGACCGGGCGCGACGCGTCCTTCGCGACCGGGTTCAGCAGACGCCACGCTATCAGTGCACCGATGACGATGACGGCCGCGGCGAAGAACCCCGCGGCGGCGATCCAGCTGCCGACAAGCAGGAGAACGATCGCCGCGGCGGCGATGCCGGACGCGATGGCGACGAGCGCGGCGTTGCGGGCGGGAGTGGGTAAAGCGAACGATGCCATCGGGTGGGTCATCCGCTCAAGCGGGGCTGGGCGTCAAGCGGGTTGCGGGGGTATTGCCGTGGTTACTCGTATCACAGGCGACGTTCCCCACAAGAAATCGCCACCCCGGCGGAGGCCGGGGCCCAGTTGGAGAGGTGGTAATAACGATGCGCGGACCGTCGTCAGCAACGTCCCCCAACTGGACCCCGGCCTTCGCCGGGGTGGTTGTTGTGCCTAGGGTAAGGTTGATCCTGCTCCCCTCCCTGGAAGGGAGGGGTTGGGGGTGGGTCGGCCCGTTGGCGGACGTCGTGCGTTTCCCAGCGGCCTACCCACCCCCTGCCCCTCCCTTTCAGGGAGGGGAGACCGTTGGGGGTTAGGCTGACTTGAGCGCTTTCCTCCGAAAGACACGCCCAGTTTACGCTCCCCCCGCTATTCCAAGGGAAACCCTTACCAGATCCGAACGCGCTGTTCCGGCGTCAGGTACAGCTTCTGGCCCGGCGTCGGCTTGTATGCCGCGTACCAGGGGTCGAGGTTGCGCACGACCCATGCGCGCTGCTGCGACGGCGAGTGAGGATCGGTCAGCAAGCGGTTGCGAAGGTTCGCCTCACGGTAGTTGCGACGCCAGACCTGCGCCCAGCCGAGATAGAAGCGCTGATCGCCAGTAAACCCGTCGAGCACCGGCGCCGTCTTGCCGCCGAGCGCGGTGTGGTACGCATCATATGCCACCGTCAGGCCGGCAAGATCGGCGATATTCTCGCCCATCGTGAGTTGACCCTTCACGTGCATGCCGGGGAGCGGTTCGTACGCGTCGTACTGCGCGCCGAGCTTGCCCGTCAGCGCCTTGAAGCGCGAGACGTCCTGCGGCGTCCACCAGTCGGTGAGTTGGCCCTTGGCGTCATACTTCGAGCCCTGATCGTCGAAATGATGGCTCAGCTCGTGGCCGATCACCGCGCCGATGCCGCCGTAATTGACCGCGTCGTCAGCCTTCGGATCGAAGAACGGCGGTTGCAGGATCGCCGCGGGGAAGACGATCTCGACCATGCCGAAATTGGCATAGGCGTTCACCTCCATCGGCGTCATGCCCCATTCCCAGCGCTGGAGCGGCTTGCCGAGCTTGGCGATGTTGTCCTGGTGCTGCCATTCGTTCGACCGCCATTCGTTGCCGAACGCGTCGCCGCTCGTGACCGTCAGCCCGGAAAAATCCTTCCACTGGCTCGGATAGCCGATCTTCGGCGTGAACGCGGCGAGCTTGGCGTGCGCCTTGACCTTGGTCTCGGGCGCCATCCATTCGAGCTTGTCGATCCGGCGGCCCATCGCGGCGAGCACGTTCTTGACGAGCTTGTCGGCTGCGGCCTTGGTCTCGGGCGGGAAATACTGTGCGACGTAGAGCTTGCTGACCTCGTCATCGAGCGCGCCGGAGGTGAACTGGACGCCACGCTTCCAGCGCGCTTCCTGCTCGGGCGTGCCGCCGAGGACGGTGCCGAAGAACGCGAACTGCTCCGCGTCGAACGCCTTGGGCAGGACGTCCGCGTAACCGTCGAGCGAGCGGAGGATCAGCTGGTCCTTGAGCACGCCGATCGGTGCAGTCGCGACGAGCTTGGCGATGCCGGTGATCGCCGATGGCTGCGCGACGATGACGGTTGGGACGGGCGTGCCGATGCCCTTGAAATACGCGGCGAAATCGAAGCCGGGTGCGCGCTTGGCGAGATCGGCGACGGTCATCTTGTTGTAGGTCTTGGTGGCGTCGCGGCTGTCGACGCGGGTCCAGCTGACCTTGGCGATCTCGGTCTCGAACGCGAGCAACGCGGTGGCGCGCGCCTCGGCATTGGGTTCGCCGGCGAGGGTGAGCATCTTGACGATGTGCGCGCGGTACGCGTTGCGGGCCTCGACCAGCTTGGCGTCGGTGCTGAGGTAGTAATCACGATCGGGGAGGCCGAGGCCGGACTGGCCGAGCGAGAGCGCGTATTGCTCAGGCGACTTGTCGTCCTGGCCGACGCCGCCGCCGAACGGGCCGCCGATCCCGGCGCGGTCCGCCTCGGCGAGGAGGGCCGGATAGCCCGCGCGGTCGTTCAGCGCGGCGATTGTCTTCAGCCACGGACGGATCGGCGCGAGGCCCTTGGCCTCGATCGTGCCGGTGTCGAGATAGGTCGCGTAGGCGCGGCCGATCTTCGACTTCGGGTCCTTCGCGGCGGTGTCGAGGATGCCGCGGGTTCGGCTCTCGGACAGGTCGGACAGGAAATTGAACGCGCCATACGCCGCCTTGTCGGCCGGGATCGGCGTGGTCTTCGCCCAGGTGCCGTTGGCGTAGCTGTAGAAATCGTCGCCGGGCTGGACGGTCTTGTCCATGCCCTTCTCGTCGAAGCCGAAGGTCCCGTATTGCGCGCCGGTCGAGGCGGGTGCGGGCGGGGTCGGCTCAGCCGTTTGCGAGATGGCGGCGGTGACACCGGTGATGGCGGTTGCGGCGAGCAGGCCGGCGACGATGAACGACTTCATGTTTCTCTCCAGACTTCGTCATCCTGACGAAAGTCAGGATCCAGAGCCAACCGCGTTATCTGCGTGGCTCTGGATCCTGAGTCGAGCCCAGGATGACGGGGCTCTATGGAACGGGGTCAGTTACCAGATGCGGACGCGGTTGGCGGGGGCGAGGTAGCTCTTCTCACCCGGCTTGGCGCCAAATGCCGCGTACCAGGGATCGAGGTTGCGGACCGTCAGGACGCGCTGGTGACCCGGCGAATGCGGGTCGGACAGCAACGTCTGCTGGAGCGCTGCGTCGCGGAACTTGGTGCGCCAGACGCCCGCCCAGCCATAATAGAAGCGCTGGTCGCCGGTCGTGCCGTCGATGATCGGCGCCTGCTTGCCGCCGAGCGACTTGTGGTACGCGTCGTAGGCGACCGTGAGGCCGGCGAGATCGGCGATGTTCTCGCCGAGCGTCAGGCCGCCCTGGATGTGCTGGCCAGGGAGCGGTTCGTACGCGTCGTACTGCTTCACGAGCGCATCGGTGAACACCTTGAAGCGGGCGACGTCCTGCGGCGTCCACCAGTCGGTGAGCTTGCCGTTGAGGTCGTATTTGCGGCCCTGGTCGTCGAAATGATGGCTGATCTCGTGGCCGATTACCGCGCCGATGCCGCCGTAATTGACCGCCGGGTCCGCCTTCGGATCGAAGAACGGCGGCTGGAGGATCGCAGCCGGGAAAACGACCTCGTTCATCGTCGGGTTGGCGTAGGCGTTGATCGTCATCGGCGTCATGAACCACTCGCCGCGATCGATCGGCTGGCCCAGCTTCCTGAGGTCGCGGTCGTATTCGAACGCGTTGGCGCGCGCGACGTTACCGACGAGATCGCCCCGCTGGATCTGGAGCGCGGAGTAATCGCGCCACTTGTCCGGATAGCCGATTTTCGGGGTGAACGCGGCGAGCTTGGCGAGCGCCTTGGTCTTGGTTTCGGGCGCCATCCATTCGAGGTTCTTGAGACGCTCGCCCATCGCTGCGATGACGTTCTTGACGAGATCATCCGCCGCAGCTTTCGACGCGGGCGGGAAATACTTGGCCACGTACTGCTGGCCGATCGCCTCGCCCATCGCGCCCGACACGGTCGTGACACCGCGCTTCCAGCGGACCTGCTGCTCGGGCGTGCCGGACAGCGTGGTGCCGTAGAACGCGAAGTTGGTCTTGTCGAAATCGCTCGACAGATACGGCGCGTAGGCGCGCAGCACCTTGAGCATCGCATAGTCCTGGAGGACGTTGACCGGCGTGTCGGCAAAGACCTTGGCCTCGCCGGTCACTGCGCTGGGCTGTGCGACGAGGTAGAACGGACGGCCGGTGACGCCCATTGCGGTCATGTACTGCGCCCAGGGGAAGCCCGGCGCTTTCGCGGCGAAGTCGGCGGCGGTCCATTTGTTGTAGGTCTTGTCGGCGTCGCGGCTCTCGATCCGAGTCCAGTGCGCCGTCGCGAGGCCCTTTTCCATGTTGAAGACGGCGGCGGCGCGGGCGGCGGCGTTTGGCTCGCCGGCTAGCGTCAGCATCCGCGCCAGATACGCTTGGTACGCGGTGCGGACGGTCGCGAGCTTGGCGTCGTCCTTCAGGTAATAGTCGCGGTCGGGGAGGCCGAGGCCGCTCTGCCCGAACTGGACGACATAGGTGGTCGGGTCCTTGTCGTCCTGCGACACGCCTACGCCGACGAGGCCACCGACGCCCTGACGCTGGAGCCTGGCGATCTCGGTGACGAGCGCGGTCTTGTCCTTGGACGCCTTAAGCGCGGCGAGCATCGGCTTGACCGGGCCCGCGCCCTTCGCGTTGACCGCGGCCTCGTCCATGAAGCTCGAGTAGAAATCGCCGACCTTGTCGCCGGGCTTGGTCGCTGCGGCATCGAGGATCGTACGGGTACGAGCGAGCGACAGGTCCTGGAGGACGTGGAACATCCCGTAGGACGAGCGATCGGCGGGGATCGGCGTGGTCTTCACCCAGCCGCCGTTCGCGTAGTCGAAGAAGTCGGTGCCCGGCGTCACGCTGGTATCGCGGCCTGCCATATCAAAGCCGAAATCGCCGATCTGGGGCTTGTTCGCATCCTTGGCGGCGACGGGGCCTTTCGCGGCCTTCGCCAGCACAGGCGATGGGCGGTTGGTGCTGGGTTTCGTCTGGGCGAAAGCCGACGCCGCGGACGCGAGCAGGATCACGGTAACAATCGACTTGCGCATCAAGAACCTCGGAGAAAGATCGTCAGGATGCGGTGTGTTCTACGCCGATAGGACGGTCCGTCAATTCCAACCGGTGTCAAATGTTACGAAATATGACCGTGGCGATTATCATGCCGGTGCCGCCACTTGCGCGCGATCCACAACCGCCAGCCAAGCGCACTGAGCGCATAGCCGCCGATCGAACACACGACCGTTATGACCAGCAGGCCGAGCGCGGTGGCGGGGCCAGCCTGCATCAGCCACGGGATCCATTCGGTGCGCGCCGCAGCATCTGCGACGGGCTGGCCGGGGACGTGCGCGTCGAGGCGGAGCAGAGACGTGCCAATCCAATAGGCGGCGATCCAGAGCGGCGGCGTGGTCAGCGGGTTGGTGATGAAAGTGGTCAGCGCCGCGGTCGGCACGTTGGCGCGAAACGGCAGCGCGAAGATCGCGGCGACCGGGGTTTGCGCGACCGGGATCAGGATACCCGCGACCATTCCGAGCGCGACGCCACGCGGGACAGAGCGGCGCGTGAAACGCCACAGTTCGGGCGCGAGCACGCGGTGCGCGACGGGCCGCAGCAAGCGGTTCCGCTCCATCGATTCGCGGGTCGGCAGATTACGACGCGACCACGCCGCGAGACGCCCGAATATGCTCAAGACGATAGGGTCATCGACACCGGCGCCACGTCGGTTATCCGCGATCCCGCATGATCCGGCCCTGCTCGCGCTTCCAGTCCTGTTCCTTCACCGAGTCGCGCTTGTCGTGGTTCTGCTTGCCCTTGGCGAGCGCCAGTTCGATCTTCGCGCGGCCCTTCGAATTGAAGTAGATCATCAGTGGCACGAGCGTCATGCCCTGGCGCGCGACCGCACCGAACATCTTGTTGATCTCGCGCTCGTGGAGCAGCAGTTTGCGGGGGCGCTTGGGCTCGTGGTTGAAACGGTTGCCGTGGCTGAATTCGGGGATGTTCGAATTCACCAGAACGACGTTCTTGCCCTTCACCTCGGCATAGGCCTCGGCGATCGAGCCCTCGCCGCCGCGCAACGCCTTCACCTCGGTGCCGGTGAGCGCGATACCCGCCTCGAACACCTGCTCGATGTAATAGTCGTACCGCGCGCGCCGGTTCTCGGCGACGATCTTGGTCTTCTCGAAGGTCGGGGGTTTGGGACGTGCCATGGGACGCGCGATGTAGGAGGTCGGAGGGCTTAGGGGAAGCGGTCGTGGTCGTTATTAACTGCCCCCTCCTCTTCTCTGCCCCTCCCTGGAAGGGAGGGGTTGGGGGTGGGTCGGCTTCCGCATATCCGAACCGTGGCGGCTCAAGCTGGCCTACCCACCCCCTGCCCCTCCCTTCCAGGGAGGGGAGACTGTTGTGGTTGGTTCAAACGAGGTTCGCGTTCGCCGGGGCGGCGTCGACTGCGTCGCAACTCGTTCTGCAACCAAAAGCACATGATTGCCGCCCCCCAACCATTGGGTTAGCTCATGCCATGAACGTCACCGAACGCTACGACCAAGACGGCTATGCCGCCGTTCCGCGCTTGATCGCGCCGTCGGTCGCCAACGCCTTCCTCCGCCAACTCATCACCGACATGGAGGCTCGGGGCACGCCGCTAACCGCGCAGAAAAACGGCTCGGCGTTGCTGCGGCGCGACGCGATCGAGGTCTACGGGTTCCATTATCCGCCGATGCTGGGGCTGCTGTGGGGCCTGACGCCGTTCGTCGCGAATGCGATCGGGCGCGACCTGCTGCCGGCGTACAGCTATTTCCGGATCTACCAGGAAGGCGATATCTGTCGCGTGCACAGCGATCGGCCGTCGTGCGAGCACAGCCTGTCGCTGACGCTGGATTACAGCGACGGCGTGGCGTGGGATCTGGAAATCGGCACCGACCACATCGCCGTGCCGAAACCCGTGGTCGAGGAAGATTTCGGTTCGGCGGGGTTCGCCTCGGTCAGCATGGAGCCCGGCGATGGCGTCCTGTACCAAGGCGTGCACCGTCGGCACGGCCGGATCACGCCCAATCCCAATGCGTGGTCCGCGCACCTGTTTCTGCACTGGGTCGAGCGCGGTGGGCCCAACGCCGCGTTCGCCTTCGACGGCAACCATGCGGCGACCCGGCCCGTCGACCTCGCCTTGTAGCAGCAGGCTTCAGACCAGCCGGGCGTGTGCGAGCGCCGCATCAACCGCCGCGCGCGAGGCTTCGCCGGCGGGGGTCATCGGCAGGCGAAGGGTTTCCGGGAAGCCGGCCCGCACTTTGGTCATCGCGTACTTCACCGGCCCCGGCGAGGCGTCGGTGAACAGCGCCTCGTGCAGCGGATAGAGTTGATCCTGATACGCCAGCGCCTTGACGAAATCGCCCGCC
Organism: Sphingomonas sp. PP-CE-1G-424; assembly: GCF_004341085.1. GTDB lineage: Bacteria > Pseudomonadota > Alphaproteobacteria > Sphingomonadales > Sphingomonadaceae > Sphingomonas. The sequence goes on along the minus strand of NZ_SLXW01000002.1, from coordinate 845,648 downwards.
TGGCACGCCGCCTGGAATTCCGCGCAGAGCTTCGGTGCGACGTTGGCGCTGACCGAGATGCAGCCGGTGCCGCCCATCACGTTGAACGCCAGCGCAAGGTCGTCATTGCCCGAAAGCTGGCAGAAATCCGCGCCGCATGACGCGCGGTGCTGCGAGACGCGGGCGAGGACGCCGCTGGCATCCTTCACGCCGACGAACATGTCCGGGAACGCCGTGACGATCCGCGCCAGCGTCGCCGGCTGGATATCCGTCACCGTGCGCGCGGGGACGTTGTAGAGGATGATCGGCAGCGGCGTCGTCTGCGCCAGCGCTTCGAAATGGCGAAAGATGCCCTCCTGCCCGGGCCGGTTATAATACGGCGGGACCATCAACGCGGCGTCGGCGCCGGCGTCCTTCGCCGCGCGCAGGTTTGCCGACGCGACGCGCGTATCGTTCGAGCCCGCGCCAGCGATCACGGGGACGCGGCCCTTCGCCTGGTCGACGCAGACGCGGACCACGTGGAAATGTTCGTCGTACGACAAGGTCGCCGCCTCGCCGGTGGTGCCGCACGCGACCAAACCCGACGAGCCCTCGACGATCTGCCATTCGATGAAGTCGCGATAGGCGGGTTCGTCGAAGCTGCCATCGGCGGCGAACGGCGTGACGAGCGCGGGAATGGATCCTGAAAACATGCGGTGGCCTGCGGTCCTATTGCGCCAGATCTTGGTACATATCTGGATTTCGTTCAGGACAGATACGGGTTCGATGCGTATGCTGTCCACATGGTAGCATCGATGTTCAAAACGAGCCTTCTTCTAGCCGTGGTCGCGGGGACGGCGGTTTCGTCCGGCGTGTTGGGCCAGGGCGGCGAGCAGACGCTGGATCGCTACAGCACGCAGCTCGCCAATATGGGGCCACAGGCTCAGCCGGTCGCGAACCCGACGATGAGCGACGGCGCGATCGCCTCGACCATCGCGCAGTGGCGCGCGTTACAGCAGACCGATGCGTTGCCGTTCGACAGCTATGCCGGCTTCCTGATGGCGCATCCGGGCTGGCCGAACGAAGCCGCGAACCGGCGGGCAGCCGAGCGCAAGGCGGCCACCGGATCGCCAACGAGCGTCGTCGCGTTTTTCCGTCGCTATCCGCCGCAGTCGGCGTCGGGCGGGGTCGGTTACGCGCGGGCGTTGATGGCGACGGGTGCGCGCGATCAGGCGTATGCGGCGGTGCGGACGGCGTGGCGGAGCAGCGGGCTGACGCCGACAGACGAGGCGATGGTGCTGTCGGGCTTTCCGGGTGCGCTGACGCCGGACGATCAGGATGCGCGGATGGATGCGCTGCTGTGGGCGGGCCAGACAGGCACGGCGCAACGGCAACTGGCATGGACGAGCCCGGCGCGGCGGCCGATCTTCGAGGCGCGGCTGGCGTTCCGGACGAATGCGCCGAACGCGTCGGATATCTCGGCCTCGACGCAGACGCTGTATGCGAACGATGCGGGCTATGTCGCGGACCGGGCGCAGTGGTTGCGCAATTCTGGGGCGAGCCCGTCGGCGCGGTCGTGGCTGGCGCGGCCTCGGTCGCTGGTGGCGCGGCCGGGCAATGCGGCGGAATGGTACGAGGTGCTCGTCACTAACGCGAACGGCGCGGCGAACGACGGGCAATATCAGACCGCCTACGATATCGCGCGGCAGATCGACGATGCGTATCCTTACGGGGCGGACGTCTCGACGAAATCCTATGCCGAGCGTGACGAATATACCAACCTCGCCTGGCTCGGCGGGCGGGTGGCGATGAAGCAGCTTGGCCGGCCGGCGGATGCGATGACGCTGTTCGACCGGTACGCGCGCGGCTCACGTTCGCCGCAGGTGCGGTCGAAGGGCTATTACTGGGCGGGGCGTGCGGCGGAGGCGGCTGGGCTCGCGCCTCAGGCGGCTGCGTTCTACGGGCAGGCGGCGGGGTACCGCGATCAATATTACGGACAGTTGGCTAACGAGCGGACCGGACGAGCGCTGGTCGCGCCGCCTTCGGTTGCTTCGGTGGCGATCGATCCGGCGACGCGCGCGGCGTTCGATCGGCGCGAAGTTGTGCGCGCGGTGAAGTTCCTCGGGCAGATCGGCGACTGGCAGGACCAGACCGCATTCGTCCGTCAGATCGCGGCGGACGCGACCACCGATACCGATCACCTGCTCGCAGCCGAGCTGTCCAAGACGATCAACCGGCCGGACCTCGGCGTGATGGTCGGGCGGAGTGCGCTGGCGAATGGGCTCAGCGATTATTCCGCGGTCGGCTTCCCGATGGTGGCGGTGCCGGCGGGGTATGAGGACAACTGGACGATCATCCACGCGATCTCGCGGCAGGAGAGCCAGTTCGATCGTGCCGCGGTGAGCCACGCCGGTGCGCGCGGGCTGATGCAGCTGATGCCGGCGACCGCGCGCGAGCAGTCGGGGAAGATCGGGCTGGCGTACAACCAGGCGGCGCTGACGACCGATCCGAACATGTCGATCATGCTGGGCTCGAGCTATTTCCAGCGGGTCTACGCCAATTACGGCAGTTATCCGCTGGCGGTGGCGGCGTATAATGCGGGCGGCGGCAACGTGAACAAATGGCTCCGCGCGAACGGCGATCCGCGGACCGGGGCTGTCGACATGGTCGATTGGGTCGAGGCGATCCCGTACCAGGAAACGCGCAACTATGTGCAGCGCGTGCTGGAAAATGCGGTGGTGTACGACCTGATGAACCCCGCGCGGGCGAAGAGCCGGGGGGCGGCTCGGCTGTCGTGGTATCTGGGGAAGAACCGGCCGGGTTGAGCTGTTCCCGTCACCCCAGCGAAAGCTGGGGTATCCCGGCTGTCGGTCGGACTGGAGCCGCGGGAGACCCCAGCTTTCGCTGGGGTGACGGTTGAGGCTAAAGTGTCCCGCATGGATCGCCCCAACTACATAACCCCTGTCGGCTACGCCGTACTTCGTACCGAATACGAGCAACTCCTGTCGACCGAGCGCCCGGCGTTGGTTGAAGTCATCTCGTGGGCGGCAGGCAACGGCGACCGGTCCGAGAACGGCGATTACATTTACGGCCGCAAGCGCCTGCGCGAGATCGATCGCCGGCTCGGCTGGCTGTCGAAGCGGATGAAGGCGGCCAAGGTCGTCGACCCCGCCGCGCAGGAAGATCGCTCGCGCGTGTGGTTCGGCGCGTGCGTTACGGTCGCCGACGAGGATGATGTCGAGCGTGTGCTGACGTTGGTCGGCGACGACGAGACCGATGCGAGCAACGGGCGGATCGGCTGGAACTCGCCGTTCGCACGCGCCTTGCGCGGCGCTGCTATGGGCGATGTGCGCCGCGTGGACCTGCCGGCAGGCGAGCGCGAATATGAGGTAACATCGATCGAGTATCCGTAATTTACGATCCTCCCCTGCCAGGGGGAGGTGGCTGGCGCTTGCCAGACGGAGGGGGAGGTAAGGGAAAACCGCTGTTCCGTGTCCTCCCCCTCCGTCACCTGCGGTGCCACCTCCCCCTGGCGGGGGAGGATCGTGAGTTGCCTGCGAACGATCCGTTTCGATTTACGCGAATTGACCTCCGCCCGTGCCCGTGGGACATTTCGCTCACGCAACGACTCCGAGGATACCCCATGCCGATACCCGCCACCTGGTCCACCCGCCTGCTCAGCGTCATGCGCATCGTCGTCGCGCTGGTGTTCTTCAGTCACGGCATCTCGAAATTCTTCGGCTTGCCCCCCTTCCCGATGCCGATGAACCCGCTGCTGACGGTCGCCGGCGTGCTCGAAGTCGTTGGCGGTGGCTTACTGATCGTCGGCCTGTTCACGCGGCCTGTCGCGTTCGTGCTGTCGGGCATGTCCGCGGTCGCGTATTTCATGGCGCACATGCCGAAGGGCCCCTTCCCGATCGCCAATGGCGGCGAGGCGGCGGTGCTCTACTGCTTCGTCTTCCTGTACCTCGCCGCGGCCGGTGGCGGCGTCTGGAGCGTGGACGCGCAGCGCGGGCGCGGCTAACCTCTAACGCATGATCGATACCACAACGCGCAACGTCGCCCTCCTGATCGACGCGGACAATGCGTCCGCGGCGACCCTCGACCCGGTGCTGACCGTCCTTGCCGAGCTCGGCACGGTCAACGTCCGGCGGGTCTATGGCAATTGGTCGAAGCCTGCGCTGAAGGCGTGGAGCGACATGTCGATCAAGCACGGCATCGAGCCGCAGCAGCAGTTCGACCTGACCAAGGGCAAGAACGCGACCGACATGAAGATGACGATCGACGCGATGGACCTGCTGTTCCGCGGCCGCATCGACGGCTTCGGCATCATGTCGTCGGACAGCGACTTCATGCCGCTTGCCACGCGTATCCGGCAGGACGGGATACCGGTCTACGGCTTCGGCACCAGCCGCACGCCCGAAGGGTTCCGCCAGGCTTGCACGCGGTTCATCGACGTGGGGGCGCTGAACGAGACGTCGCAGGCTATGCCCGCGCCAGCGCCTGCTCCGGTGGCTGGCGAGAAGCCCGCTGCCCCGACGCCGGTCGCTCGGCCGAAGACCGCTCAACCGATCGACGAGCAAGTGATCAAGCTGCTGATCGACGCGTACAATGCGGTGAAGCGCGACGAGAAGGGTTACGCCAGCGTCGCCGAACTCGGCCAGCTCGCGGGAAACCGGTCGAGCTTCGATGCGCGGAACTACGGGTTCAACCGATTGTCGGACCTGATCGAGACTATCCCGAACTTCCAGCACGAGCGCCGCGAAGGTGGGCGTTCGTTCGTGAAACGGCTGCGGTAGGCAGTTCAAGCCTGACTAAAGGTGAACCTCCCCGGCGGAGGCCGGGGCCCAGTTGGGGAACGTTGCGAACCGAGCGTGGCACTTAGTTATTGCAACCTTTCCAACTGGACCCCGGCCTCCGCCGGGGAGGTAGCTTTGATCTAGCGGGGCCAGATTTCGGCCTCACCCCGTAGGCTGCAACCGCCCGCCTGGCTCACTCATTCCGTGCGCCTGTTCCTCACTGTCGTCAGGCACCACCAGCGCGCCCTTCCGCCAGTTCCCGTAGCGATAATACCACGCGGCAATCGCCAGCGTCGCCAGCGACCCCAGCGGGAAGCTCCACCACAACGCATCCGCCCCGAGCCACGGCTTGGCGAGCAGCGCGAAGCCGATCCGCACCGGATACAGCGCGACGATCAGCGCGATCAGCGGCGCGATCACCGCGCCGTTCGCGCGGACGGTCGAGAACAGCACCATCGTCATCCCGAACAGGATGAAATTCCAGCTCGCGATCAACTGGATATGCCGTGCGATTGGCAGCGCGGGGCTGGCCGCGCCGATGAACAACGTCATCACCGGGCGATCGAACAGGATCACCACGCCAACCATCGCGCCGGTCAGCGCGATGTTGAAGAGCAGGCCGTACTTCGTGATGTCGCCCACCCGGTCCCAACGGCCCGCGCCGATATTCTGCGCCGCCATCGAACTGACCGCGGCGCCGATCGCCAGCGCGGGCATCTGTATATAAGTCCAGAGCTGCTGCGACACGGCATATGCGGCCGCGCTCTCGACGCCGAGCCGGTTGACCAGCCCGACCATCGCGAGGCCGGCGGTCGACATGACGAGCATCTGCGCGCCCATCGGCAGGCCTTTCCGCACGATCGTGCCGGTCAGCGCGCGCTCTGGAATGAGGTAGCGGAGTTCGTTGCCGCGCAGCCTCAGCGGCAGGTCGCGCTTGTAAATGTAGGCGATCAACCCGAGCAACGAGACGTGGCTGGCGACCAACGTCGCCATCGCCGAGCCGGCGATCCCCATCTGCGGGAACGGTCCGATACCGGCGATCAGCAACGGGTTGAGGGCGCTGTCGAGGATTGCGCTGAGCAGCATGAACCAGAGCGGCGTCATCGAATCGCCGGTGCCGCGCAGGCCCATCATGAGGAGGACCATCATCATCGACGCGGGCAGCCCGAGGAAGATCACCCGCAAATACGCGAGCGCGAGCGGCATGGCGTCGCCGGGGGTGGCGAGCAGGTGGAGGATCTCGGGCGCGAACACCCAGCCGAGCGCGGCGATCACGATCGCGCCGCCGAGGACCAGACCGACCGCGGACCCGAACGCGCGGCGTGCGCCCTCCAGATCGTGACGGCCGAAGCTCTGGCCGACCAGGATCGTCGCTGCCATGCCGAAGCCGAACACCGCGCCGAAGGTGAGGAACATGATGATGTTGGCGTTCGAGGTGGCCGCGAGTGCGCCTTCGCCGAGGTAGCGGCCGACCCAGATCGCGTTGATCGAGCCGTTGAGCGACTGGAGGATGTTCGAGCCGAGTGTCGGGAGGGCGAACGCTAGGAGCGTGCGGCCGATGTGGCCGGTGGTGAGATCGCGCTGGCCTGGCTTGCCGCGGGGGCGGTCGGACTTTGTGCTAAATGGGTCTTTGGAAACGGCGGTGGTTTCGACGTCGGGTGGAAGGTCGCTCACACAGTCTCTCCGTTAGGCCGAACCCGGTCCGGCAACCCCCGGCGAACGGTCAGGCGCTCTGTCATGTCGACTGCCTAGCCGCGGAGTGAACTCCGGAACAAGACGGTAGGTCCCCTGCCCCGAATAACTATGCCGCCCCGGCGAAGGCCGGTGCCCAATTGCGAAGGTCGTAGTAACGCAGCGCTGTCACAGTCAGCCACGTCACCCGATTGGACCCCGGCCTTCGCCGGGGGGGGGGAAGCGGGGGAAACGGCGGTGCTGATTTGAGGGTCGAAGACTCCCTCGCCCATGCCCCCCCGATTCGCCATCCCGGCGGAACCTGGGGGCGGACCTTGGTAGGAGCGACGAGGTCTTCAAGCACTTGTTCCCCTCCCGCTTGCGGGAGGGGTCAGGGGAGGGCGCGACGTACGTACTGGCGTCCGGCCTCTTGGGGCACGCCCTCCCCCAACCCCTCCCGCAAGCGGGAGGGGAGCTAGTTCACCCCAGGCGTCCCAGTGCCGCCTGCAATCGCGCGGCTTCGGCGGCCTTGTCGGCGTGGTCGGCCTTCGCCTTCTCCACCGCTTCGGGCTTGGCGCGTTCGACGAAGCTGGCGTTGCCCAAGCGGCCCGACAGCGCGTCGCGCTCCTTCTCCGCCGCCGCGATCGCCTTGGTCAGGCGGGCGCGTTCGGAGTCGAGGTCGATGACGCCTTCTAAAGGCAGGACGAACGTTGCTTCGTCGACCACGACCTGCGCCGCGCCGCCGGTGGCTTCGCCGTCGGCATGCGTGACGCGGGCGAGACGCGCGAGCGCCGGCGCCTGGCGTTCGAGCCGCGCCAAGGTTGCTGCATTCGCATCGCGGACGTGGAGCGGCAGGCGCGCGCCTGGCGGGACGTTCAGTTCGTTGCGCGCGGTACGGATTTCCTGAACCAGGCGGATCAGCCAGTCGACTTCCTTGCTCGCCTCGGGATCGAGCGCGCGCGCGTCCGCCATGGGCCATTTCGCGACGATCAGGTCGTGATCGCGCGGGCCCATCGCGTGCCACAGTTCCTCGGTGATGAACGGCATGAACGGGTGGAGCAGGACCAGGATTTGGTCGAGCACCCAGCCTGCTACGGCCTTAGACTCATCGTCGATGACACCGCGCTCGTCGCCGACCATCTGCGGCTTGATGAGTTCGAGATACCAGTCGCAGAAGCGGCTCCACGCGAACTGGTAGATCGCGTTGGCGGCGCCGTCGAAGCGGTAGTCGGCGAGCGCGAGGTCGACCGTCTGGACCGTCGCGATCGTCTCGGCGATGATCCACTTGTTGACCGCCAGTTCCGCGCGCGGTGCCTCCAGATTCGTGCTGGCGACGATGCCATTGGCCTGCGCGAACCGGGCTGCGTTCCACAGCTTGGTGGCGAAGTTGCGATAGCCCTCGACGCGCTTCTCATCCATCTTGATGTCGCGGCCCTGGCTTTCCATCGCCGCCATGAAGAAGCGCAGCGCGTCGGCGCCGTAGGTGTCGATCAGGCCGAGCGGGTTGACGACGTTGCCCTTCGACTTCGACATCTTCGCGCCGTCCGCCGCACGGACGAGTCCGTGGAGGTAGAGCGTGCGGAACGGCACGTCCTTCATGAAGTGCAGCCCCTGCATCATCATCCGCGCGTTCCAGAAGAACAGGATGTCGAAGCCGGAAATGAGGACGTCGTTGGGGTAGCGCCCGCCTAACTGCTTCTGCTCCCTCTCCCCTGCGGGGAGAGGGTCGGGGTGAGGGGTGGTACCGGGCGTTGCGCTGCTTGGCTGCCCCTCACCCTGGCCCTCTCCCCGGAAGGGAGAGGGAACGGCACCTTCCTCAGGCCAGCCGAGCGTGGCGAAGGGCCAGAGGGCGGAGGAGAACCAGGTATCGAGCACATCGGGGTCGCGGTAAATTGGCACCTTTCCCCGGTTTTGCTCGGCAAGGGCAAAGTTGCTGGAAAGTGCAGTATCCCAATCGAGATAATCGTCCTCCGTCTCGAGAAAAACGAATTCTCGATCTGGCCCATAGTATTCCGCGAGCTGCTGTTTCAGTTCTTCTTCGTCCAGTGCGACGAACGCTCTATCCGAAATAGCTGCCGTCAAGTCGGAAGTGTCAGGGTCGTTGGTTGCAAGCGTCGGCCCGAACCACGCCGGAATGCGATGCCCCCACCAAAGCTGACGCGACACGCACCAGGGCTGGATGTTGTCCATCCAGTTGAAGAACGTCTTCTCCCAGGTCTTAGGGACGATATCGATCGCGCCGACGCGCACCGCCTCGATCGCGGGCTGCGCGAGTGTCTTCGCGTCGACATACCATTGGTCGGTCAGCCACGGCTCGATCACCACGCCCGAACGGTCGCCATACGGCGTCTGGATCGTGCGCGGCTCGGCGTCGTGCTCTTCGCCGTCCTTGTCGACATGCGCGATCAGGAAGCCTTCGTCCTTCAGACGCGCGACGACGGCTTTCCGCGCCTCGGCAGTGGTCAGACCGAGCAGCTCGGCCGGGATCAACCCGTCGGAAACCTGCACGACGCGCGCCTTCGCATCGAGCATGTTGAGCATCGACCCCGCGGCCATCCCTGCCCGCTTGCCGACCTCGAAATCGTTGAAGTCGTGCCCCGGGGTGATCTTCACCGCGCCCGACCCGAGCTCCGGATCGGCATGGTCGTCGGCGATGATCGGGATCAGACGGCCGGTGATCGGCAGCTTCACCTGCTTGCCGATCAGCGCGGTGTAGCGCTCGTCCGCGCCATTCACCGCCACCGCCATGTCGGCGAGCATCGTCTCGGGCCGCGTGGTCGCGACTTCGATGAAGCCCGATCCGTCTTCGAGCGGATAGCGCAGGTGCCAGAAGCTGCCCTTGATCTCGCGCGTCTCGACCTCGAGGTCGCTAATCGCGGTGCCCAGGCCCGGATCCCAGTTCACCAGGCGCTTGTCACGGTAGAGCAGGCCCTGCTTGTGGAGGTCGACGAACACTTTCAGGACGGCCTTCGAGAAGCCCTCGTCCATCGTGAAGCGCTCGTTCGCCCAGTCCATCGAGCAGCCGAGACGGCGGAGCTGCTGCGTGATCTCGCCGCCGCTCTCTTCCTTCCACGACCAGACCTTCGCGACGAATTCCTCGCGCGACATGTCCGTGCGTTTCTGCGGGGGATCGAGCGCGCCCATCTGGCGCTCGACCACCATCTGCGTTGCGATGCCGGCGTGATCGGTGCCGACCACCCACAACGCATCCTTGCCCTTCAGGCGGGCGTGACGCGTGAGGATGTCCTGCAACGTGTTGTCGAGCGCGTGGCCGATGTGCAGCGAGCCGGTGACGTTGGGCGGCGGGTTGACGATCGTCCAGGGCTCGGCGTTCGGCCGGTCGGGGCGGAACTGGCCGCTCGCCTCCCAATGCGCATACCAGCGCGATTCGATGGAGGCCGGGTCGAAGGTTTTGGGAAGCTCGCTCATGCGCCGAGCCTTAGCGAGCGTGCCCGCGCTAGGCCAGCCTCCGGTACGTCAACGTCAGGTACGGGCGCCGGGCTTGTCGAGCACCTGACGGATCCGCTCGTTCAGTTCGTTGCGGCGGTACGGCTTGCGGATCAGCTCGAACGACCGGCTGCCTTCGTCGATCGCCTCGTCGGCAAACCCCGTGGTCAGCAGCACCGCGGTATGCGGATAATCGCGGCGCACCGACTGCGCGAGCGCGACGCCGTTCATCCCACCGGGCATGAGGATATCGGTGAACAGCAGCTTGAAATCGGAATCGCCCGCCAGCGTGTCGAGGGCACCGCGCGCGCTGTTCACCAGCACGACCTCATAGCCGAGATCCTCGAGAATCGTCCGGCCGAGTTCGCCGACTTCGATCTGGTCCTCGACCATCAGCACGCGTTCGGCGCCACCGGTGCGCGGCGCGAGCGGAGCGGCAGGCTTGCGCTCGACAGCACCACTGGCGCGCGGGAAATACAGCGAGAATTCCGCGCCGCCGCCAGCGCCGTTGCGGACGGTCGCAAGGCCGCCCGACTGGCGCATGAAGCCGTACACCATCGCTAGGCCGAGCCCGGCGCCCTTGCCCATTTCCTTGGTGGTGTAGAACGGTTCGAACAGCTTGTCGGCGGTCGTCAGATCAACGCCCGGGCCGTCGTCGCAGATGCTGACCACGACATATTCGCCGGGTTCGAGCTTGGCGAGGCTGGCATCCTCGGGCAGCACCGCGTTGCGCGTCACGATCGTGACCTTGCCGGCGCCGCCGGTAGCGTCGCGCGCGTTGGCGATGATGTTGAGCAACGCCATCTCGGCTTGGACCGGGTCGACCCGGCAGTTCCACAGATCCTCTGCCAGATCGCGCTTGAGCGTGATGCCGCTGCCGACGCTACGTTCGAGGATCACACGGAAGTCGCCGATCAGCTGGTTGAGGTTCATCAACCGATCGCGCAATTCCTGTTTCCGCGCGAACGCGAGCAGCTGCTGCGTCAGCGTCGCGGCGCGCGTCGCCGAGGTCGAGATCGCGTCGACCGCGCGGCGTGCCGACTTGTCGTCGGGATCGATCCGCGCGTCGAGGATGTCGGCATAGCCTTGTATGACCTGCAACAGATTGTTGAAGTCGTGCGCGATCCCGCCGGTCAGCTTGCCAACCGCCTCCATCCGCTGCGCTTCGTGGAGCGCCTCCTCGGCCTCGCGCCGACGCGAGATGTCGAGCTGGCTGGCGAAGAAATATTTAAGCGTACCGTCCTCGCCGAACACCGGCGAGACGAACAACGCGTTCCAGAAGGTCGAGCCGTTCTTGCGGTAGTTGAGGATCTCGACCGCGACTTCCTCGCGGTTCTCGATCGCCGCGCGGACTTCGGCGACGGCGGTGCGGTCGGTCTCGGGGCCTTGCAGGAAGCGGCAGTTGCGGCCGAGGATCTCGTCCTGCGAATAGCCGCTCATGAACGAGAACGCCTCGTTGCAGAAGATGATCGGGTTGTCGTCGCGGTGTGGGTCGGTGACGACCATCGGCATCCGCGTGGTCTTCACCGCGGCGAAGAAGATATCGCTGTTGGCGTCCGCGGACGAAAAGTCGTTCTGCCCGCCGTGCGACGCAGGAACTGCCGGTTTTTCGACGGGGCTAACGGTCTCGGTATCGGACATAGTTAGTCAAACACCGCATCGCACGGCGTTGTTCCGCAGCGATAAAACCAGATCGACCGCGTCGGCAACCCACTTGAGGTGTCGAGCGATATGAACGGCAGACGCGCGCGTCCGCCGCTCCGATCAGGGCTGCTGGTTCATGATCTTGGCGATCTCGCGCGCGACCATGTCCTCGACGAGGCCGGGCAGGTTCGCGTCCATCCATTCGCGCAGCATCGGCCGTAGCATTTCGCGGACGAGGCCTTCGAGCGTGCCGTCGCTGTTGGCATCGGGTTTCACCATCATCCGCGTCAACGCTTCGAGCGGCGCACGCGTTGCAGCGGCGGTTTCGCGCGACACGATCGGGCGATCGGTCGGTGCGACGGTCGCCGAGGGCGAATCGGCAGGCTGCGGCTTCGGCGCGGACTGACGCGACTCGGGGACTGCATCGACGGAAGACAGCACCGGGGACTTCGGGGTGCGGGGCGTACGGTCGACTATCGGCATGGGATCGCTCAGTTCGAGGATTTCGTCGTCGTCGGCATCGGCGCTGCCGTCCAGATAGGCGTCGCGATCGACCGGCGACGGCATCGGCCGCGACGGACGGCGGTTACGACCGGGCATCGTATCGCCCTCTTCGGCAATGATCCGTTTGATCGACGAGAGGATTTCCTCCATCGACGGCTCCGCACTGATATCCCCCATCCGGACCATCCCAAACCCCATGGCCGCGCGACGCCCCTATCGGCGGCTCGGCGCGTCCATACCTGTCGTCAATGCCGGGTTCCTGTCAACTGGCGTTGCGAGCAACGGATCGCTTTGCGGCTGGACATGCGCGTCCTGCGCGGGCGATTGCGCGGTGCTGGTCGCGACCGCAGCAGGTTCGCCGTCGCCGCCGAAGTCCCAGATCTTGTGGCTGACCCGCGTGTAATTGGCGACCGGATCGTAGAGCACGCCGCCGTCGAGCCCCAGGTCGCGCGCCTCCGCCTGCCCCATCGCGGCGAGCAACGCGAAGCCCGCGACATACGCATCGCGCCGCGCCGTCACGAGCGTGACCTGGCTGTTGAGCAATTCCTGCTCCGCGTTGAGGATATCGAGGATCGTCCGAGTCCCGACGCTGTTCTCGGCACGGACGCCTTCGAGGCTCAGCTTGTTTGCGTTGACCGCGGTCTCCGACGACTGGATCACCTGCTCCGACGACCGCCAGACCGCATAGGCCGAGCGCGCCTGCGAGATGACGTTGCGCTCGGTCGCGGTCACGTTCTCGATCGCGCGCGAGCTCAGCGCCTCGGCCTGCCGCACCTGCGCCGCGGGACGCCCGCCCTGGAACAGCGGCAGGGTCAGTGACAGCCCGCCCTGCACCGTCTTGTTCGCGTTGGGAAACGCGGCGACGCCGTTGGTCTTGCCGATCGACCCGAGATAATTGGTGTAGCCCGCACCGCCCGTCGCGCTGATCTGCGGCAAGCGAGTCGCGCGCGCCACGCCAATATCGTAGCGGGTCGCATCGCGCTCCTTGGCGGCGGCGAGCAGGGTCGGATTATTGTCGATCGCCACCGTCACCGCCGATGCCGGGCTGTCGGGCAGATGCGGCAACACCGGCGGTGGCTCGAGCGTGCCGGGCGGCGTGCCGACTAGCTGGATGTAATTTTCCCGGCTCGAGATCAGCTGCGCCTGTGCGGACTGGAGCTGCGCGCGGGCGAGCGCGAGACGGGCCTCGGACTGCGCGACGTCGGTACGCGTCAGGTCGCCGACCTGGAACCGATCACGGCTGGCCTGCAGATTGACGTCGAGCACGCGGACGTTCTGCGTGTTGAGCCCGACGATCGATTCGTCGCGGATCACGTTCATGTACGCGCTGACGACGTTGGTGAAGAGATCCGCCTCGGTCCCGCGCAGCGTCGCGCGACCGCCCTCGACGCGCGTCTTGGCGGCGGCGACCGAATTGCGGACCTGACCGCCCAGATACAGCGGGATCGACACGTTCGCGCGCGCCACCGCCTGCCGAGGGGGCGCGATGAAGCTGTTCTGCGCGGTCACCACGAACTCGGTATAGTCGCCGGTCGCATTCACCGACGGCAGTCCGGTCGCGCGCGCGATCGGCACGTTCTCGTCGCTCGCGCGCAGGGCGGCGCGCTGACCGGTGATCGTCGGGTTGGTGTTGTACGCCTTGACCAGCGCCTCGCGCAGCGTTTCGGCGCCAACCGGTGCAGCGCCGTAAACCAGCGCAACACCCAGAAACAAACGACGAATATGAGCGGTGCGCGGCATGGTCTGCCTCAGAACTTGAAGGATTTGGGCGTATCGAAGCCGGGTAGCGTGACGCATTCGACGTCGACGAAGGCCACCAGCGCGAAACCGCCGTCGGTCTTTCGTCCTGCCGCCAACCGGGTCAGCCCGCGCTCGGCGATCCCGGAGACGACACGGCCGCCCGGATGAACCTGCGCGATCAGCGCCTCGGGCACCGATTCGACCGCGCCGTCGACGATCAGCACGTCATAGGGTGCCCCGGCAGCGCTACCGTCCGTCATCGGCCCCTCGACGAGCTCGACGTTGCCGACCCCGGCCAGCGCCGTGCGTGCGGTCGCGACCAACGCCGGATCGCTCTCCACCGCGACCACCGAGGCGACGATCTCGGACAACACCGCGGCGGTGTAGCCGCTCGCCGCACCGATCAGCAGCACGCGGTCGCTGGCTGTGAGATACGCTTCGGTCAGCAGCCGGCCGGTCGCCATCGGCAGGTTGGCATAGCGACCGCCGCCGAGCGGGATCGCGGTGTCGCGGTACGCGATCGACCGGACGGCGTCGGGCATGAACGTCTCGCGCGGCACCCGCGCCATAGCCGCGACCACGCGCTGGTCGTTGACCGCGTTGGTGCGCAACTGGCTGGCGACCATCGCGTGGCGCATGCCGTCGTATGCCGATCCGGTGGGGCCGGTGTCTGCGCCGCCGATCGGGCGCGTGGCGGGCTGGCTTGCGAGGGGGGCGGTGTCGATGCTCATCGTCGTCATGGCTTATCCTGTCGCACAGCTGTTTTACATGTGCAATACACTAGTTGTCGTGATGACCTGATATCGCGCGCCCCGCGCTACGCCAAGCACGCGTTTGGTTCAAAACAGGCGGAAGCCCCCGCCCGACGCGACGAAGTGCGGAAGAGGACCGATGCTGGGAGGGTGACGCCCCGCCCGCCCGTGTGACACCGAGATGCCGCGGGCGGGACGTCGAGGGCGCATGCGGAAGTCCACGGCAACACCTCTGTGGCTCCCCTAGCAAGCAAACCGACCGTCGTCCCGCGCAAATCGCCTGTCCGCGCTACGGCTCACCGCATCCACTGCCCCGCGCCCGTCGTGACCAGACCGCGCTCCCAGGAACGGCCGGTCGGTTTGCACGCCCCCGCCACGCCGATCGCGACAATTCGACGCGATCGGCAAACTCCCGGTTGACCCGCCGCGCAAAACGAAGCATTTGCGCCGCCTTCACGCATCGGGGCCCGATGGCGGAGTGGTGACGTAGAGGACTGCAAATCCTCGCACCCGGGTTCGATTCCCGGTCGGGCCTCCAAATTGTCTAACCGTGATTTTCAGTCACTTAGCGCTGGCCAACTACGTCTAATCGCGAATTTCGTCGACTGCTGGTCGGCTGGAATGTCCGAAATGGGAAGGAAAGCGGACGTTAGGCCGCCAGGCGAACGATGATGCTGCCTATCCCGAAATAAAGAGCCAAGACGCCGACCATAACGGCAATCCCAGATAGGCCTGACTTAACCGTGCTAGGGAACCAGCGTCCGCCTTGTTCCAGAAGCCGCTGTTGAACGACGGCATTGATCGCGGCAGCCGAGAAGACTGCGACACAAACGATGAGGATTGTTACGGCCAGCATCGGGTTAGACTGCCACCGCCCCCCGCCTCGCGCAACGTCCGCTTGTGGGCGAAAAGCGGACGGCCGGAATGGGGAGGATAGCGGACATAACTACCTTCGGCCATAACGCACCCTTAGTTTGGGGTGCGGACAAGCCATGGAAGAGACGTATCAACGCCTTCGCGCGGGATGGGACGCGGGCGATCGCGATCGAGGATCAGCCCTGCATCTGCTATTCCTGACTTGGTGGCATTGGGCGGAGCCCGATTTTCTTACCGGACTCTCTCATGATCCGGCCGCTCCCAAACTATGGCGGGATGTGTTCGACCACTTCGGGGGTGAAGCCTCATCGGACGCGGAGTTCCTGTTTGTGGGAGCTATCATGGTCGCGATAACACCGTGGATCTTCGAAGATGACGCCGTTTCGAAAAATCTTGCCAAAGCGATGGAGACACGATCACTGGTTCTGCAACCAACTGGCTTTCACGCAGAGGCATTCGAAGGTCGAGGCGACTACGGCGAGTACTTTGCCCACCAAGCCCGCACGCCCCGGCCATAAGTATGGAACGACCGGGTGTGGGGAAAGCGCACATTACCAGATCGGTGCATTCAAATCGTCTCCGGCCTCATATCTCAACGTGCTAATCCGTTTGAACGCGGCTTCCCAAGCTCGTGTTTGCGCACGATCGCCATCGTCACGGGCCTTTTTGAGTTGCTCCGCCGCATCCCTGTGCCGCGCTCGTAGAGTAGGGATTAGGTCGCTTCTTTCCGTAGAGGCCATTCGAGCATCATCGAACGTCTCTCGAATGTCTGCAAGTGGGCGTTCCTTAAGCGGAATGGCCGGTGTGGGAAGTAAGCGGAAGGGCCGCTTTCGAACACGTCAGCGGCGATCGCTGCCACTGCGCGGCGGGGCCGCCTTTCTCGCAGTGCTGATCGATCACCCTTACTGGCTGCCACAGCCTTGGACCTTCGGCTCATGCAGGATCGGCTAGGCCGGTCGAAACGGTTGGACTTCGCGATAAAGTACCGATTCGGCCAGATGCGGCCAGGGTAGTTGCCTTGTAGAAGCTTGCTCCGCGCTCTGCTCGCCGCCGGAGCCATTTTCTCCCGCGGCGACCGAACGAGGTGCTCCCGACATGACCAGCATTCTCAAGATATTCGAGACTCACGAGCGTCTGGAAATCAAGCCAGCCGAGGCCACGGTGGTAGTGCCCCGATGAATATCAAGGACCGCGTCGACCGCATTCCGGGTGGCATGATGATAGTGCCACTGTTCATTGGCGCATTGTGCCGAACGCTGGCCCCAGGCGCGCCGCCGTATTTCAGCGGCTTTACCCAGGGGCTCATGACCGGGATCATCCCCATCCTTGCGGTCTGGTTCTTTTGCATCGGCGCATCCGTCCACCTCAGCACGACCACGACGGTGCTCCGCAAATCCGGTTCTCTGTTGCTGACCAAGCTTCTTACGGCTTGGGTGATCGTTGCCATCGCGTCCCGGTACATTCCACCGGACGGTGTTCAGACAGGATTTTTTGCCGGCATGTCGCTTCTCGCGATCGTGTGCGCAGTCGATATGACCAATGGCGGACTGTACGCGTCGCTGATGCAAAGTTTCGGGAGCAGCGAGGAATCCGGGGCTTTCGTCCTGCTCTCGATCGAGTCCGGTCCGCTGATGAGCATGCTCATACTCGGCGCAACTGGCGTAGCGCATTTCAAATTCGCGGTGTTTATCGGCGCCGTATTGCCATTTGTGGCGGGCTTTGCTCTTGGGAACCTCGATCCGAAGCTACGCGATTTCTTTTCGCCGGGATGCAAGATCTTGATCCCCTTCTTCGCGTTCGCGCTAGGCAATACGATCGATCTGCATACGTTGCTGTCACCATTGGCTGCGCTTGGGATCGTTTTCGCGCTTTTTGTAATCGTCGCGACTGGCGTGCCGCTGATCATCGCGGACATTCTGGTCGGCGGAGGCACCGGCACTGCTGGCATCGCCGCATCGTCTACCGCCGGCGCCGCAGTGGCCAACCCTCTGGCAATCGCCGCCGTCGCACCGGAATTCATGCCGGTCGCCAAAGATGCCACGACGTTGGTCGCCATCTGCGTGATCATGACATCGATCATAGTGCCGATTATCACCGGGCTTTGGCACAAGCGCTTCGGCCAGGGCCGCAACGCCGCAAAGGGCCAAGTTTCTGCAGGTCGTCTCCCTAGACGTCCTCCGGGTCGGTCAGATGCCATACGACGGCAGTGACGTTTGTCTGGCGGTCGCAGCCGCGATCGCAGTTGCGGCTGACGTACCGGCTCGCCGAGTCAGATCAGCGCGTCGAGCAGGCCGATCAGCGGACGGTCTGCGGGGGGCATCGCCAGCGCGTGCATCTCGACCGGCCTGACCCAGCGCAACGCGGTCGCTTCGAGCGCGCGCGGGACACCGCTCCACTTGCGCGTCACGTACAGCAGCAACAGCAGGTGGCGATCGCCCAGCGGTGCACTCGCGAACGTCGCCGGGGCGAGGCAGGCGTGCGGGACCGCGATTCCGAGTTCCTCCTCGAGTTCGCGAATCAACGCCGCTTCGGGCGTCTCCCCCGGTTCGACCTTACCGCCGGGAAATTCCCAGAGTCCCGCGAGCGACTTTCCCTCCGGCCGTTGCTGGAGCAGCACCCGCCCCTCCAGATCGACCAGCGCCGCGGCCACCACAGGCAGCAATCGCGCGGGAACACTGTCGTCGTTGGTCATTCTTTAATCTCCTGCGCCTACACGTGCGAGCATGCGTTTCCTGACGTCCAGATCGAACCGGGTGCCCCGCACCATCGTTAGCATCGTCCGCGATTCACGCGGCGCGACGGCGATCGAATATGGCCTGATCCTCGGTCTCGTGGTGATCGCGATGATCGTCGGGCTGTCCGCCATGGCGGGCTCGACGATCGGCATGTGGAACACCGTCGACGCCAAGGTTTCGCAGGCGCGCTGACCTGCGGAGCGCCATCGCGGCCCCCCTGTATCGGCACCGCCAAAACTATCGATCGCGGCCTTAAACCTTTCTCAACCAGACACTTGTATCTGTCGATGCGCTGTTCCGGTCCATCCGGCCAGCCGGGTGACACTGAAGCAATCCAACAATGGAGACCGGAATGAAGACGATCCGCAAGTTTTTCAAGAACTCCAAGGGCGCAACCGCAATCGAGTACGGCCTGATCGCCGCGCTGATCGCCGTCGCCGCCATCGCCGCGATGCAGGGCCTGGGCAACAGCCTGAACAAGACGTTCAACAACGTTTCGACCAAGCTGAACACCTCGACCACGTAATCGAGTTACCAGTAGCGTACGAAAAAGGGCGGCGAAACTTCGGTTTCGCCGCCCTTTTTCGTTGCGCTGTTCGGCGAAGTGCCGCCGGGCGAACGACCGCGTCAGAGGCGACCCATCTTGAGGAACTTCGCCTGGCGATCCGTGCGGAGGTCGGCAGGCGAGAGCGGCGCCAGCTCGGCCAGCGCAGACGACACCGCATTGCCGAGCGACTCGATCGCCACCACCGAGTCGCGGTGTGCGCCACCGAGCGGTTCTGCGACGATCTCGTCGATCACGCCGAACGCCTTGAGGTCCTGCGCGGTGATCCGCATTGCTTCGGCGGCCTCGGGGGCCTTGTCGGAGGTGCGCCACAGGATCGACGCGCAGCCTTCGGGGCTGATCACTGAATAGACCGCATGTTCGAACATCAGCACGCGGTTGCCCGCGGCGAGTGCGACCGCGCCGCCCGAACCGCCCTCCCCGACGATCACTGCGACGATCGGCACGCCGGCGTTGAGGCACGCTTCGGTCGAGCGGGCGATCGCCTCGGCCTGGCCGCGCTCTTCGGCCTGGATACCGGGGAACGCGCCCGAGGTGTCGACCAACGTGACGATCGGCAGGCCGAATCGGTTGGCGAGTTCGACCAGACGGATCGCTTTCCGGTAGCCCTCGGGCTTGCCCATGCCGAAATTGTGGCGGAGGCGGCTGGCGGTGTCGTCGCCCTTCTCGTGGCCGAGCACCATGATCTTCCGACCGCGGAACGTGGCGAAGCCGCCAATGATCGCCTGGTCGTCGCCGAACGCGCGGTCGCCCGCGAGCGGCACGAACTCGTCGAACAACGCGGCGACGTAATCCCTGAAGTGCGGGCGCTCGGGATGACGCGCGACCTGCGTCTTCTGCCACGGCGTCAGCCGCGCGAAGGTGTCCTTCAGCAGCTTGTCGGACTTGGCTTGCAGACGGGCGATATCGACCGACAGGTCGACGCTGCCTTCGGCGGCGGTGTCGCGGAGTTCGTCGATCCGGCCCTGGAGTTCGGCGATCGGTTTCTCGAAGTCGAGGAAGCTAGGCATGTGCGGCGGTTACGGCGCGGCGCCGTCCGCGTCAACGCGCCGCCCCGTTCGCGTCAGCGCGGGGGCAGATCCGCGAGGGGGTGATGCGTGTTGACGAGCTCGACGAGGCGGCTCGAATCGACGTGCGTGTAGATCTCCGTCGTCGCGATATCGGCATGACCGAGCATCGACTGCAGCGCGCGCAGGTCGGCACCGCCGGCAAGCAGGTGCGTCGCGAACGCATGGCGCAGGACATGGGGGCTGACCCGGTCGGGGGGGATGCCGGCTTCGGCGGCGAGCGCCTTTACGATCTGGTACAGCCGAATGCGCGAGAGGTGCCCCTTGCCCGACGGGAACAGCCAGGCGCGATCGGTCGCGACATATGTCCGCCACAGCGCCACGGCGGCGCGCGCACGGTCGGAGATCGGCACCAGCCGCTCGCGCCCGCCCTTGCCGCGCAGGATCAGGAACGGCCGATCGGGATGGACCGCGTTGCGCGGCAGGCTGACCAGTTCGGTCGCGCGCAGTCCGGAGCCGTAGAGCAGCTCGAACAGCGCGGACAGGCGCAGGTCGTTGGGGTCGAGCGGATCTCGCGCTGCCCGTTCGGCGATCGCCGCGAACAGCCGGTCGACATCGGCGTGGCTCAATATCCTGGGCAACGCGCGGACGGTGCCGGGACGAGGGAGCGCATTGCCGGGATCGTCGGGACGGTGACCCTCGTCGGCAAGGAACGCGAAGAAACGCCGGAGCGACGCAGACTTCCGCCCGACCGTCGCATTGGACAGCGCGGACCATTCGCCCGCGAGCGTCGCCAGCGCATCCGCATTTGCGTCGACTAGGCCGCCTTCAAGTGCCTGCGACGCGAGCGACAGGTCGCTGCGATAGGCCGCGACGGTGTTCGCCGCCGCGCCGGCCTCCGCCGTCATCATTTCCAGGAAGCGATCGATCAGCGCGCGATCCCGGCCGTGCGTCACGCCCGCGCGATCGCCTCGGCCGCGATCATCCGCGCTTCGCCGTCGAGCCCGACCGCGCGCAGCGCACCGACGATCCGGTACAGCGCCTCGGGCGGGATACCCTTCCAGTTGGGCGCCTGCATGCCGATCGCCGCGAGCAGGACGACGGTCCCTGCCTGACCGTCGCGCGCGGCTCGATCCAGCGCGCGCGTCCAGGCATTGGCGGCACCGATCCGCACACCGAGCGTCTGCGCGGCACGCTCGATGTCGCTTTGCGAAAGCCGGCCCATCCCGGCGAGGCCCGCGAACAGCATCCGTTGCTTCAACGCCGAATCGCCCGCGCCGCCCGAATAGGAGGCGAGGTCGCCATAACTCAGCCGGCGATACGCATCGGGATCGCTCAGCACGATCATCGCCCAGGCGTCGCTACCGCTCGGCACCGTACCGAGCCAGCGCGCCGCGGTCCGGTCGAGCCCGGCGGTCAGCATCGACGCGACCAGATGATCGGCGTCCGCCTTGCCCGAGGCCGGATCGATCCGCGCTGCCGCCCGCGCGGTCAGCACCAGCCGCGCATAGGCAGGTTCCGCCTCCTTGCCGCCCCACAACTGGCGCAGCGCGGTCAGTCGCGTCTCGGCATTGCGATCGGCATAGGCGGTCTGGAGATCGTTCGCCGTCGCGCTTGCGCCACTCTGCGCGTCGTCGTCGGTCGCGGTCGCCGCATACAGGTCGACCAGCGCGGCGCTGGACAGCACGCCCTGCCCCGCCGCCGCCTCGGCAGGCGCCAGTCGGTCACCCAGCGCGACCGACGGCGAGAGTGCCTGCCAGTATCGCACCTGCGGCCCGGCGCTCGCATAGAGCTCGTCGGGCACGGTGACGCCGGTCGCCATCGCCAGGCCGAACCGCCAAGCGGTCAGCTGATCGACGCCGTCCCATTCGATCGTCACCGCCTGACGCCCTTGCGCGCCGGCACCGACGACCTTCTGCGCCAGCAGCATGTCGACGCCGCTGGCGACGTTGCGGCGCTTGGCGGTCGCGATCAGCGGGGTCGCCTGCGCAGGATTGCCCGACAGCCCGGCGCATATCGCCTGCGCCATCGTCCAGCCGCGCGACGGGGCATAGCGCATCGCGCCGGGAACCAGCGGGCAGAACCCGGCAGGATCGCCGGTCGCCAGCGACGCGTTCATCGCGACCTGATACAGCTTCGGCGTGTAGTTGAAGGTATCGACGTTCTGCGTGACCGCCCGCGCCGCGACCGATTCGCCCATCCGCAACAGCAGCCACGCCCGCTCGGCGGCGAAGTCCGCGCCGTTGGTATGGCTCGGCGTATCGACATGCGACACCAGCGCGCGCCGCAGCAGGATCGACATCCACCGCGACGGCAGCGGCGCGGTCAGCCGGCGCATCAGCGTCTCGACATACTGGCCATCGGCATCGCCGAACGCATCCGTCTCCAGCCCGCCCTCGCTCGCCGTAAGCGGGCCTACCGTCTCGAGCGAACGCCGCGCGGATTCGGGCATCTCGTAGCGCGCGAGCACGCTCGGATCGACCGGCGAGGGCGTGGCGACGGGCGGTAGAACCGGCAGCCCGTCCGGCGTCGTCGACGGCAGCGGCTGGATCATCGCGCTGGAGGGCGATGGGGGTGTCGATGAGGGCGGCGATGATTGCGCCGCCGTGATCGGGCGCGTCGGCTGCGGTGCGTTCGCAGGCGCGTTCGGTCGCTGCGCGGGGGCCGGCGACGGGGTCGTATCGCCGAAGCCCGGCGGCAGGATCGATTCGGGGCGATCCTGACCGATCGCGGGTGCCAGCGCGACGAGCGCCCCAACGGCGACGGCCGCCGCCAGCGTTGCCTTAAGAGAGGTTCGCAAGCGTCACGGCCTTCTCGACGTGGCTCTGCGGACGCTCGGTCGCGCGGCCCGCCAGTAGGAACAGGCCGCCGACCACGACCACAAGAACGACGACGACCGAGACGATGAAACGGGACATACGACGTAACCTTGTAGTGAACGGGGGTAGTGAACGGGCAATGACAGATCGCACGCCAAGAGCTTTTGCCCTCACGCGGAGCCGCTGTATAGCGCGGGCTACGATGTTGCAAAGCCACAACCCTTCAGGCGGCCCCTCGGGCAGTCGCCGCCCTGCCCCGATCGATCGCCCGATCGTGCTCGTCGGGCTGATGGGCGTCGGCAAGACCACCGTCGGCCGCCGCCTCGCACTGCGCATGAACCTGCCGTTCGTCGATGCCGACCACGAGATCGAGGCTGCGTCGGGGATGACCGTCGCCGAGATCTTCGCCAAATACGGCGAAGAGTATTTCCGCGATGGCGAGCGCCGCGTGATCGCGCGGCTGATCGACGGCACGCCCAAGGTCATCGCAACCGGCGGCGGCGCGTTCATCAACGACGACACGCGCGCGCTGATCCTGCGCGATACGGTGTCGGTGTGGCTCAGCGCGCATCCCGACATCCTGGTCGAGCGCGTCGGCCGCCGCGACAGCCGCCCGCTGCTCCGCAACCGCGATGCGGGGAAGGTGCTCACCGAACTGGCGCGCGTGCGGAACCCGATCTACGCGCAGGCGCACATCCATATTGTCAGCAACAAGACGCCGCACGAAGCGACCGTCGCCGCTATCCTGAGAGCGCTTGGCCGATGAAGACCGTTATCGTTGAACTGGGTGCGCGGACCTATCCGATCCACATCGAAGCCGGGTTGCTCGCGCGGGCGGGTGAGTTCCTTGCGCCGCTTGCAAAAGGGCGGCGCGTGGCGATCGTCACCGACGAGAATTTGTCGATTCACCTCGCGACGTTGCAGGCTTCGCTGACTGCGGCGGGGATTGCATCCGAGGCGATCGTTCTGGCACCCGGCGAGGGCAGCAAGAGCTGGGCGACGCTGGAGATGCTGTGCGACCGGCTGCTCGAACTCGGTGTCGAGCGCGGCGATCACGTCGTCGCGCTGGGTGGCGGCGTGATGGGGGATTTGGTCGGGTTCGCCTGCTCGATCCTGAAGCGCGGGTGCAAGTTCGTGCAGATCCCGACGTCGCTGCTGGCGCAGGTCGACAGCTCGGTCGGCGGCAAGACCGCGATCAACACGAAGGCCGGCAAGAATCTGATCGGCGCGTTTCACCAGCCGGTGATGGTGCTGATCGATCCGCAGGTGCTCGACACGCTGCCGATCCGGGAACTGCGCGCGGGTTACGCCGAGGTCGTGAAATACGGCCTGATCGACGACTTCGCGTTCTTCGAATGGTGCGAAGCCAACGGTGCCGCGTTGCTAGGTGGCGACATCGGCCTGCGCGAATACGCGATCGCGCACAGCGTTTCGGCGAAGGCGCGGATCGTCGCGGCGGACGAGCATGAGACGAACGGCATCCGGGCGTTGCTCAATCTCGGGCATACGTTCGGCCATGCGCTGGAGGCGGAGACCGGGTTCTCGCAGGCTTTGATCCACGGCGAGGGCGTCGCGGCGGGCTGTTCGCTTGCGTTCGGGTTCTCGGCATCGCAGGGGATCTGCTCGGGGCAGGACGCCGCGCGCGTTGCCGCTCACTGGCGCGACGTAGGGCTTCCCGACGGTCTCGCGGCGGCGAAGATCGGCGCGAGCGGTGCGCGGCTGGTCGATCACATGCGCCACGACAAGAAGATGGCGGCGGGCACCCTCCCCTTCCTGCTCGCGCGCGGGATCGGCCAGACGTATCTCGACAAGACGGTCGACCTAGCTAACGTCGAGACCTTCCTCGACGCGCAGCCCCGCTGATGCCCAACGGTGTCGCCAAGCAGAATTTGCCGACGAAGATGTGCCCCGCGTGCGAGCGGCCCTTCGCGTGGCGGAAGAAATGGGCGCGCGACTGGGACAGCGTAATCTATTGTTCGGACGCGTGCCGGAAGAAGCGGTAGCACCCGAAGGTCACCAAGAACCTTGTTCACCCGCGAAGGCGGGTGCCCAGACTGGGTCCCCGCCTTCGCGGGAAACAAGCTTTGTCAGTTATCCCCGGGCGCTCCAAGCCAGCCACAACCACCCGCCGATCAGCAGCGCGCCGCCGATCGGCGTGATCGCGCCGAACCAGCGTGGCGCGCCCAGCGCCATCGCGTAGAGCGTCAACGCGAAAATCGCAGCGCCGACCACGAACAGCCACGCCGGCCCGCGCGCCTCCATCCGCACCGCAACCAGCGCCGCCACGACGTGGACGAGCTGGTACTGCGCACCGGTCTTGAGCCACTCCGCCGCCGAGCCACTCGCGCCGTGCGCGCCGAACGCTCCCGCCGCGACCGCGATCGCCCCCGACAAGGCGGCCAGTATGGCAATGATCATGTCGCGTCGTTCCCCCACGGAAAGCGTTCGGCGGTTTCGGCACGCGCCGCGCGCATGTCGCCCGAATCGATCTGGAGCTGCAACCGCTCCTTGTCACGCGCGCGGTACATGTCCTCCGCACGGTCGATATCCGCGCTCGCGACGCCGAGCCCGTCCATCGCCAGCCGCGCCATCTTCACCGCCGATTCGAGCACCTCGCGGATGACATACTGCGCCGACGTGTTCTTCAGCTTGACCAGCGCGCGGCGATCGAACGCGCGGACATAGATCGCGGCGTTCGGGAACGCCTCGTGCACGCCCTCGATCGTGTCGGGTTCGAGCTGATCGCCATCCATGCAGAAGCAGATCAGTTCGGCCTCCGCCGCCCCCGCCTGCCGCAACAGGTCGAGCCGCGTGCCGTCGCCGTAATAGACCTTCGCACCGAACTCGCCGGCGATGTCGATCATCTCGATATCGGTGTCGATCAGCGTCACCGGGATATCCTGCGCGAGCAGCATCTGGCCGACCGTCTGGCCGAACCGCCCATAGCCGACGATGATCGCATTCGCGCCGTCGACCTTGGGGCCGTCGCGTTCCTGGTTCTTCGCCAGCGGTTCGGTGCGGAAACGCCGGGTAATCCCCATCAGGAACGGCGTCGTCGCCATCGACAGCGTGATGATCGCGCCGAACAGGCTCGCCGCCTGCGGTTCGATCAGCAGCCCCGCCTGCGCCTGCGCGAACAGCACGAAGCCGAACTCGCCGCCCTGGCTGAGCAACAGCCCAAGCGCGAACGCCTGCCGCCATGTCATCTTGAACGCCATGCCGATCAGCATGATGACGCTGGTCTTGGTCGCGATCAGTGCGGCAGCCATCGCCATGACGAACACCGGTCGCTCGGCGATCGCGTTGAGGTCGAGCACCATGCCGACCGCGAGGAAGAACAGCCCGAGCAGGATCGAGCGGAACGGCTCGACATCGGCCTCAAGTTCGTGGCGATAGGGACTATCCGCCAACATCACGCCGGCGATGAACGCCCCGAGCGCGGTGGACAGCCCGAGCCATTCCATGATCGCCGCGCTGGCGATCACGGTGAACAGGCCGGCGAACACGAACATCTCGCGCTCGCCGAGATTGCCGATCAGGCGGAAGAACGGGCGCAACAGGAAGCGTCCCGCGACAACCAGCCCGACGACGGCGAGCACGGTGTAGATCGCCAGCAGCCAGCCGGGAGGCGCGTTGGCGTCGGCCGGGTTGCGGCTCATCGCGGCGACGATCGTGATGAGCGGCACGATCGACAGGTCCTGGAACAACAGGATCGAGAACGCGCGTTCGCCGAACGGCGTGCGCATCCGCCCCGAGGAGCGCAGCATCGGCAGCACCTGCGCGGTCGACGACAGCGCGAGCGGGAGGCCGAGCGCGAGCGCGGCGGGGAGCGAGAACTTCGCCCCGACCCAGACGATCGCGGTGATCGCGAGACCGCAGATCGCGACCTGAAGAAGCCCCAATCCGAAGATTTCCTCCTTCATCTTCCAAAGCCGTGAGGGGTTCAGTTCGAGCCCGACGATGAACAGCAGCAACGTGATGCCGAGTTCGGCGAACCCGAGCTTCGATTCCGCATCGCCGACCAGGCCGAGCACATGCGGCCCGACGACCGCGCCCGCGACCAGATACCCCAGCGTCGCGCCGAGCCCGAGCCGCCGGAACAGCAACACGAACATGAGACCGAACCCGAGCAGCACGACGCCATCGCGGAGCAGCGACGGTGCCGTCCCCTCCGCCATCAGACCTTCGCCTTTGCAGCGGTGTCGGCAGCCTCGGCCGCGGCTTCGAACGCGAGCCGGATCGACGGGTGCCGCGCGGTATAGTCGAGCGCGGGGGTGAAGATATCCATCCCGGGCCAATCGGGCGCATCGCCCTCACGCGCAAGCCATGCCGTCAGCGCGTCGCGCGCGGCGGCGAGTTCGGCGGGCGTGCGGCCGAGGATATTCGACGCCAGCAGCGACGACGAAGCCTGGCCGAGCGCACAGGCACGGACCAGCAGGCCGACCTCGCTGACCCGGCCTTCGTCGTCGACCGCGACGTCGATCGTCACGCGGCTGCCGCAGATCGGCGACCGTCTCTCCGCGGTCGCCATCGGCTCGGGAAGGCGTTCATGGTGCGGGATCGTGGCGGCAAGGCGGAGGATCTCGGCGTTGTAGAGGGGCGCGCTCATGATTTCGGGTCGCTTGCGTTGTCGGAATGGGAAGGCGGCGTGCGGGCGCCGAAGACGGGCTGACCACGGCGGCGACGATCGACGAAATCGGCGATGCCGGCGCTGGTCGCGTTGAGCAGCGGATAGGTGCGCGACCGGGTCATCCATTCGGGCCGGCGCGACGGTCCGCCGCTCATCGTATCGATCACGAGCGTCGCGAGCAGGAAGACGAGGCTGGCGAGGATCAGGCCCTTCAACGCGCCGAACCCGAAGCCGAGCGCACGGTCGACCGGCCCCAGGATCGAGGTCCGCGTCCGCGCGCCGATCGCGTTGGCGACCAGCCTACCGCCGATATAGGTGACGCCGGTGATGATCGCGAAGGCGAGTACGGCCGCCCCACCGACCGTGCCAATCATCGGCGACAACGCAGCGGCGAGCGGGATGTGGAACAGCTTCAACATCGCCACCATCGCCACCCAGGCGAACATCGACAGCACTTCGGTCACGAACCCGCGCACGAGCCCCAGCACCGCGGACCCGGCGACGGCGATCAGGACGACGATGTCTAGGGCGGTCAGGTTCATGGTCTCTGGAATAGGGACGCGGCGCGCGAACCGCTAGTGCACGCGGAAACCGAGGCTTAGCGGTTCGCTCCGAAAACAGCGTAGCGTTCGCGCCATGCGGCGACCTCGTCCTGCAAATGGTTGGGTGCCGCATCTTCCGAGAGAACAAAGCGCGCAACGTCGTTATCGGGATGCATCAGCATCTTCTTCGAGCCGTCGCTGAACCAGACCGGGACCAACTGGTCGCACAAGACGTCCAACACGGTGGCCGCCATACCGTTGCCGATCGCGTCGCTGCCGGTGAGCATGCGTACATGAATCGAGACGCCCTCAAGGCAGTTCTGCGGCCTGTCGACGAAATTGAGCGAGACGAGAAGCCCGGACCGGTCGGGCCGCGCTTCGTCGGGCAGGCTGGCCACACGGCGCCACGCGCAGAACCACGTCCGGCAGATCCGGGGGCGGACCGCATGGATGTCGCACCCCTCGCCTGAGAGGTGGATGCACGGAATTCCCGCGGGTTTGGCGAACTCAGGCGTGTTGACCGTCAGCTCGGTGCAGCACGCGGTGCAATCGCCGCACTCTCGATCAGGCAGGATCGGCCCCAGCAACGTGGTTTCCACGTCGGCTTGGGGCTGCATCTGCGTGCGAGCGTCCGTCGGGGTCGGGGTGTCACGCCGATCCACGGCTCAGTTTCCTTCGGAATCCACCGTGAAGACCATAGGTTTGCCGCGCGACATCGGCTCCCATCCCGCGGCCAACGCCGCCCGTACGCCGCGCGCGATCGTCGCGTCGTCGATCTGAAGACGCCCACGCGGCAAGCCCTTCAACAGCCGTTTGGGCGCGGGGAATTCGAGCAGGGCTTCGCGCTGCGCATCGTCCTGCAACAGCGAGATCGTCATGCCCTTCCAGCCCTCGGCATCCGTGTGTTGCGGCTCGCGCTCCAGGTTCCAGTCGTATCGGATGCCGTCGACCTCGAGGGTACCGGTATTGCTTTTAGTGTTCGCCATGCTGGCGGCCATAGCATGGCTGTCGCGAGAGGCCATGCGTTCGCCGCTTGGCCGAACCTGCCCGCCACGATGACGTCGTGTGCAGCTCGATCGATCGATGACCGACAACGGCCCTCACCACCCCACCCCGGCGGAGGCCGGGCCCAATTGGAGAGGTCGTGGTAACGAAGCGCAGCGGTCGCCAGTCGCGTTTCCCAATTGGGCCCCGGCCTCCGCCGGGGAGGAGACCATTCGGGACGTTAATAACGAACCGGAGCTATCCCCGTCGTAAAGGTACGTTTGACCCAACAGCGTCACTAACGCTACCTTGTTCTCCCGCGAAGGCGGGAGCCCAGTCTGGGTCCCCGCCTTCGCGGGGAAACAAGGTTTGGAACGCCTAACCCCGCCCCATCATGTGATCGACGAACGACGCCAGCGTCTTGAACCCTGACAGCTTCATCCCGCTCTTTTCTCCCGTCATCGACGCCGGCACCAACGCGCGTTCGAAGCCAAGCTTGCTCGCTTCCTTCAACCGCAGCGGCCCATGCGCGACCGGCCTGATCTCGCCCGACAGCGCGACCTCGCCGAACGCTACCGCGTCGACCGGCACCGGCCGCTCCGACATTGCCGAGATCAGCGCCGCCGCTACCGCGAGATCCGCCGCCGGGTCCTGCACCCGGTAACCGCCGGCGATATTCAGATATACTTCGGCGTTGGAGAAACTCAGCCCGCACCGCGCTTCCAGCACCGCCAGGATCATCGCGAGACGTCCCGAATCCCAGCCGACCACCGCACGCCGGGGCGTCGCGCCCGATGCGAGCCGCACGGTCAGCGCCTGGATCTCGACGAGCACCGGCCGCGTCCCCTCCAGCGCCGGAAACACCGTCGCCCCCGTCATCGCATCATCGCGGTGCGTCAGGAACAGCGACGACGGATTGCCGACCTCCGCCAGTCCCTCGGTCTGCATCGAGAACACGCCGATCTCGTCGGTTCCACCGAATCGGTTCTTGATCGCGCGGAGGATGCGATACTGGTGGCTGCGCTCGCCTTCGAACGACAGCACCGTGTCCACCATATGCTCCAGCACCCGCGGGCCGGCGATCGAGCCGTCCTTCGTCACATGCCCGACCAGAACGACGGCCGTGCCGCGCTCCTTTGCGAAGCGGATCAGTTCCTGCGCCGACGCGCGCACCTGGCTGACCGTGCCGGGCGCGCCCTCGATCAAATCGGAATGCATCGTCTGGATCGAATCGATCACCAACATCGCGGGAGGCCGCGTCTGCAAGGTCGTCAGGATGTCGCGCGTCGAGGTTGCCGCCGCCAGTTGCACCGGCGCATTGCCGAGCCCCAACCGCCGTGCACGCAACCGCACCTGATCGGCCGCCTCCTCGCCCGAGACATACGCGACCGACTGCCCCGCCAGCGCCATCTTCGCCGCCGCCTGCAACAACAGCGTCGACTTGCCGATGCCCGGATCACCACCAATCAGCGTCGCCGAGCCCTCGACGAACCCGCCGCCCAGCGCCCGATCGAGTTCGGCGATCCCGGTCGCCATCCGATCGGGCAACTTGATCTCCGCATCGAGCCCGACGAGCTGGATCGCCCGCCCGCCGGTCTGAAGATTATGCTTCGAATGGAACGGCGTAGCGGCAGTGTTCGCCTCCTCGACCAGCGTGTTCCATTCGTTGCAATCGGCGCATTGCCCCGCCCAGCGGTGCGACACCGATCCGCAGGCCTGACACACATAACGCTTCTGGGGTTTCGCCATATCGACGATGTACGAGAACGATACGGGAACATCAATGGGCGCCGTCCTGCACGGTGGCGAAGCTATCGTGCGGATTTAGTGGCGCTTCACCGCACCCGGCGTTATCCGCGCGGCGATGGACGCCACCGACCTGCGTATTGCCCTGTTCAGCGGCAATTATAATTATGTTCGCGACGGCGCCAACCAGGCGCTGAACCTGCTCGTCGGCCATTTGCTGTCGCAGGGCGCAAAAGTGCGTATCTATTCGCCGACCAACGCCAAGCCCGCCTTCCCGCCGACCGGCGACCTGGTCGCTGTCCCATCGCTGCCGCTGCCCGCCGGACGCGGCGAATACAAGATGGCGCGCGGGTTGCCCGCCGCGATCCGCCGCGATCTCGACGCGTTCGCGCCCAACCTGATCCACGTCTCGGCACCCGATTTCCTCGGCCACCGCGCGATCACGTATGGCCAGCGCCACGGGCTCGACACGGTCGCGTCGCTGCACACGCGGTTCGAGACGTATTTCCGCTATTACAGGATGGCGTTCTTCGAGCCCGTCATGATCAAGATCCTGACTCGCTTCTACAACCGTGTCGACGAAGTGCTGGTGCCGGGGCGCGGCATGGCCGAGATCGTCCGCGACTGGGGCGTGACGACGCCGACCGCGATCTGGTCGCGCGGCGTCAATCACGACCGCTTCACGCCGACCCGCCGCGATCTCGCCTGGCGTCGCGAACACGGGATCGCCGACGGCGAGGTCGCGGTCGGATTTCTCGGCCGGCTCGTAAAGGAAAAGGGTCTCGACGTCTTTGCCGACGTGATCCGCACGCTCGAGACGCGCGGCATAGCGCACAAGGTGCTGGTGATCGGCGAAGGTCCGGCGCGCAACTGGTTCGCCGAGCGCGTGCCCGGGGCGGTCTTCGCCGGGTTCCAGTCGGGCGACGATCTCGGCCGCGCGGTCGCGTCGATGGATGTGTTCTTCAACCCCAGCGTCACCGAGACGTTCGGCAACGTCACGCTGGAGGCGATGGCCTCGGGCGTACCCGTCGTGGCGGCGCGCGCCTCGGGCGCGGTCGGCCTGGTCGACGACGGCGTCACCGGCTTTCTCGTGCCGCCGACCGACATCACCGGCTATGCCGACGCGATCGGCCGGATCGTCACCGAACCGGGCCTGCGCGAGACGATGGGCTGGGCCGGCCACGACAAGGCCGCGGGCTATCTGTGGGATACGATCAACCAGACGGTGCTCGACACGTATCTGCAGGTCATGGCCCGGCGGGGGGCGTAGGTCGCTCAGACCTGGACGCTCAGGATGGCGATCCAGACTCCCGAGAACGGCGGTTCGTTCAGCACGATCAGCGAATTGAATGTCCCGCTATGGGGTCCAGGTCGAGATCGGGCATGGTTTAGCCGGCACCTCCAGCCACAGGTCAGAGAGCGAAAGCAATCTGGTTGGTAGCGTGTGGTCGCGAGGTAGGTTTGGCTCACTCAGCCAGGGGCGAAAAGGTTGCAGCTTGTCCATGCGTTGACCCATCGCGGTCGGTTAACTGCCAAATGCAACCGTCATCAATCGAGAATCGGCGACCGGACTTCGTTATCCTCACGCCGCAATATCCAGAGTAATGTCCGTCTTTTTTGACCTTATCCAGCAGGATCTGTCGATCCGCACGATTGATCGGCTCCGCGGATAGACGTGATGGTAGCGATGTAAACTCGCTCCATCCGTAACCGAAACAGCGCTGAGCCGCGATATTGGCGTAAATGAAAACGGGATCGGGATCGGCGTTGTGAGCGACAACAGCGAACGGCGCTTGATGATAAAGCCAATATTCATCGCAGTTTTCAGGAAATAAGGCATCGCCCACGATGCGGCGGTAACTACCGACCAATAGCTCGAAGAACGGCTTATCGAGGTGGGGCGACTCTGATGC
Organism: Sphingomonas sp. PP-CE-1G-424; assembly: GCF_004341085.1. Taxonomy (GTDB): domain Bacteria; phylum Pseudomonadota; class Alphaproteobacteria; order Sphingomonadales; family Sphingomonadaceae; genus Sphingomonas. Next base: position 813,316 of record NZ_SLXW01000002.1, on the reverse strand, counting down.
CACTGCTGGTTCGATTTTCCGACCCTTGTTAGCCTCGATTTTCTGGAGAATGCCGGTCATTTCGGAAGCACTTCTTTCGATCGCTGCGGGAGAAGACGGATTGGGCTGGAGCCGGAGCACGAAGCACGCTTCTAAAGGGCAATCCCGTTGGCCGCATCTGGCCGAATCGGTACTTTATCGTAGCGTTCGACCGGTTCGACTGGCTCGCGAGCCCCGAATGAGCGAACATCGACAGAGCTAGCGGTTCGCAATGATGGGCGAATGGCCACAGCCGGGACCGCGCGAAAGCCGCCCGTCTGCTACCCACGTCATCCGCCATTCGCCGGATATCCCCTCCGCCTCCACCGCGATTCTTTTGGGGGTTCTGCAACGGCCATGCGCGCGTCGTGCGTGCCCAGGCGGCCGAACTTCGCGATAAGGTACCGATTCGGCCAGATGCGAGCGGTGTGATTACCCTGTAGAAGCACCGCATCCGTACAGATTGCGATTATTCAAAAGCTGCCTCCAAGCTCGAAACGAGGATGTCCGCGTATGAACGTCTTGACCGATCACGCCGAACTCGATGGCCATGACCAGCTCGCAGCCTTGATGGCAGCCAATGTTCACCCGCCGATCCACGAGACGCTGGATATCGTTTTGGTCGAACTCGAGCGTGGTCGTGTGGTGTTCGAGGGTTCGCCGTCGCGCAAGGTCTACAACCCGATCGGATCGGTGCATGGCGGCTATGCGGCGACGTTGCCCGACAGCGCCTGCGGCGCCGCGGTCCATTCCAGCCTGCCCGCGGGTCAGGGTTTTACGACATTGGAACTCAAGGTGTCGTATCATCGCGCGCTGAGCGAGACGAGCGGACCAGTGCGTGCCGAGGGCAAGGTTGTGTCGTTAGGGCGCCGTGCCGCTTTTTCCGAAGCTCGACTGCTGGATGTACAGGGACGACTATGCGCATCGGCGACATCGACCTTGCTGATCTTCCCTATGGCGGCTTCCACTGCGTGACCCGATCGAGCGTGAGCAGGCTATGCTCGCATGCGACTTTAGCCTGCCGACCTGATAAATTGGTATCGAGAAGCAGACCGTAACCGCAGTTGACGGGCGTTATCGAAAAAGGCGGCAGCGTCGCGCGATGGTGGCGATCGCGATACCCCCGCCCGGAAGCGGGCGTTCCGCTTTCCTCTCCAAACCGGCCAATCCGCTCACGCTTGAGACTTCCCCTGGGCGGACCGGACGCCCCTACCCTAGAGGGTAGGAGGATCGGTTTAAACCGCCTCCGTCCAGTCGAACGTCAGCGGCGCTTCGCGGAAGGCGAACCGGTCGAGGTGGCTTGAGACCACGCCGCGCATGCGGTCGACGTCCTCGTCCGCCGGGACCGTCAGCGCGATGTCCAGCGTGGCGGTGTCGACGCGCATGTCGAGCACCGCGCCGTTCGGAAAGGCGATGCGCCCCTCCTCTTCCGAGAACGTCACCTCCATCTTGTGGCTCCAGTGCTTGGCGAGCTGCTGGAGATACTTGCTCGCGGACTGCGTCGGCACGCGCGCGACCGAAATGATGGGCGAGACGCTCACTTGAGCCGCTCGATCTTCTGCGCCGCCTCGTCGAGCAACCCGGCGACCGCGTGCAGCGTGTCCTCGTTCACGTCCTCGCGCATCAGCCGCGTCTGGAGCACCTGTCGCAGATTGCCCATCGCGCGGCGGATCGGTGCGCCGTCGGTCCGCTCGGACTCGGCGCCGACGGCCGCCAGCCGGGCGAACAGCGCCTCGACGATCTCGGCATTGTCCTTCAGCAACTGACGCCCTTCGTCGGTGACCGCGAAGCGTTTCTTGGCACCTTCCGACTTCTGCTCGTCGATCAGCCCCATGTCGTCGAGCGTGCTGAGCGTGGGATAGATCACGCCCGGGCTCGGCGCATAACTGCCGCCCGCCAGTCCTTCGATCTCGCGGATCAGGTCGTAGCCGTGCCGCGGCGCATCCGCGATCAGCTTCAACAGCACGAGCTTCATCTCGCCGCCGTCGAAGACCCGGCGGCCGCGACCGCGTGGTCCCCCGCCCGACCTCCAATGGGCATGGTCCTCACCATGCTCGCGACGGCCGTGGCCACCATGCCGGGGGCCACCGCTCCACGGTCCAAATCCCATTTCGTTACGCATTTGAGTGTTCTCCGATATTTCTAGAATGGTATGAGATATATCGCAGAATATTCCGAATTCAAGGGATGCACTGAATTTTGTTCGATCTCGCCTGCAGCAGTCCTGAGCCCGCACCTCATCGCCAAGGGTTCAATGTCGGCGCCACACCCCTTATGTTCTCTCAGGCGAAAGACCCGCCGCAGCGATGTCGGCGATTGCCGTGCGCCGCGGTATCGCCCGCTGCGCTCCCTCGATCCGTGGAACCCGAGACCCGATGTCCGACACGCTCTTCAGCGCCAACGCACCGCGACCGCTCGCGGAAATCCTGCGCCCGCGCCGGTTTTCGGACATCATCGGCCAGGAGCACCTCGTCGGACCCGAGGGCGCGCTCGCGCGGATGATCGCCGCCAAGCGGCTGTCCTCGTTCATCCTCTGGGGCCCGCCCGGGGTTGGCAAGACGACGATCGCGCGGCTGATGGCGGACGAGGTCGGCTACAACTTCATTCAGCTCTCGGCGGTGTCGACCGGTATCGCCGACCTGCGCAAGGCGCTCGCCGAGGCGACCCGATTGCGCGAATCGGCGTCGAAACCGACCGTCGCGTTCGTCGACGAGCTTCACCGGTTCTCGCGGCCGGTGCAGGACGCGCTGCTCCCCGCAGTCGAGGACGGGACGATCGTGCTGATCGGCGCGACCACCGAGAATCCGAGCTTCAGCCTGGTATCCGCGCTGTTGTCGCGCGCGAAGGTCTACACGCTCAACCGCCTCGCTGCCGCCGACCTGCACCGCGTGATCGCGCGGGCGGAAGCGCATTTCGAACGCCCGCTGCCGCTCACCGACGATGCGCGCGACGCGCTGGTGGCGATGGCGGATGGCGATGCGCGCTATCTGCTCGGGCTGTGCGAGGATATCGTCGCGACCGATCACCCGTCCGATCTCGATACCATCGCGCTGGCCACCTTGGTGCAGCAACGCGCGCCGCTCTACGACAAGGGGCAGGAAGAGCATTTTAACCTGCTCAGTTGCTTCCACAAGAGTCTGCGCGGCAGCGATCCCGATGCTGCCTTATACTGGGCGGCACGGATGATCGCAGGCGGCGAGGACCCGTCGGTCGTATTCCGCCGGCTGTGCTGCGCGGCGTCGGAGGATGTCGGGATGGCCGATCCGCAGGCGCTGGTCCAGGTGATGACCGCGTGGCAGGCGTTCGAGCGGGTCGGCCTGCCCGAGGCGCGGTTGTTCCTCGCGCAGGCGATCAACTATGTCGCGACCGCGCCGAAATCGAACGCCTCGTACCGCGCGTTCGACAAGGCCAGCGCGCTGGCGAAATCGACCGGGTCGATTGCGCCGCCCAAACGCATCCTCAACGCGCCGACCAAGCTGATGAAGGAGCTCGGCTATCACGATGGGTATCAATACGACCACGATCACCCCGATGCGTTCGCGGGGCAGAGCTTCTTTCCCGACGAACTCGGCGGGCACGATCATCCCGTGCTCTACGAACCCAACGAGCGCGGCTTCGAACGCGACGTGAAGAAGCGCCTCGAATTCTGGAACCGCCGCCGCAAACAGGCGCCCGAGGCCAAGGACTGACGTGCGATTGGACAGCGGCGCGCGCCGATCTGCGTGGCGATGCGTTGGGGGTGCTCGTCCTGCCATCCCCAAGCCGTGAGATCCTCATGTCCATCATCGACCCCGCGCGCGACTATGCGACGCGCGACGCCAGCATCGTCGTCAACAGCTACACCACCGTGCTCCGCCGCCCCGGGGTTCCGCACGAGGTGTTCGCGAGCTATTGGCGCGACGTCCACGGCCCGCTGTGCTCGCGCATCCCGGGGCTCGGCTGGTATGTCCAGACGCATCTGAACCGCGAGCAGGACGCGCATCTGTGGCCGGCGATCGACGGCATCGCGCCGTTCGACGACTATGTCTTGGATGGCGGCGTCGAGATCGGCTTCGCCTCCGAAGCGGATCAGGACATTTTCAACGAGTCCTGCGCGATCCTGTTCGCGGACGAACAGAACATGTTCGCGGCGACCGTCGCCTATGCGCTGCCGAAGGGGTCGCGGACGCTGGTCGACCGCGCCCCGGACCCGATCCCGAACGGCGATGACGGTCTCGACCGCCTCCACGTGCATTTCGGCGCGCGTCACGACGACGCGGCCGGGTTCGCCGCGTTCATGACGCAGTTCGCCGAGACGCTGGCGGGCGATCCGGCGGTGCTGAAGGTGCGGCTCCATTTGCCCGAGCGCTACGATAATGCGGACCCCGCCCCGCCCGCGCCCAACGTCGATCACAGCGTGCCGCCCGAACGCGCGCTGGTGGCGATCCTCGACATCGCCTTTGCCACGCCGATGACGCGCCGCGCGTTCTACGCGTCCGACGCATTCCAGCGCACCACCGAGGGTCAGAAGGCGCATATCGCCCACACCTCGGCGTTCGCGGTCAGCGGGGTCTACACCTATGTCCGCGACGGCGCGCTGACGGTCGCGGGTCTGCGCGGCAGCCGCCCCGCGCAGCTGATCGAACGGCTCGGCGCCGCCAACCAGGTCGCCGACGACGCCCGCCACCTGCTCTTCACGGGCAACCTCGAGGACTAGGCGCGGGTCGCGGCACCCTTTGCCCGGCGGCTCGCCAGCGCGCTGCCGGGCACCGAACGCCCGGCCGAGCCGTCGATCCGATAGCGCACCATCACGCCGATATGATCCGACAGCATCGCGTTGTCGGGACCGCGACCGAACGGCGCGCTGAGCGCGAGCGGCTGGATGGCGGCGCCGTTCGACGGACGGTACAGCAGGAAGTCCTTGGCGCGCCCGGTCGAGTAGGCGATGTCGGCGGGCTGCGTCACCAGACAGGTCCGCGACTCCCGGCACTTCAGCGACCCGCCGGACAGCGCGGTCGCGCCCCCGAACATATGCTGCGCGAAATAGGCGCGCCGCGCGATGTCGCGGCCGACGTTGAAGTCGCCCGCCACCAGCATCGTCCCGCCGGGCCGGGCCATCGAACCGATGAACCCGCTGAGCACGTCGATCTGGCGCCGATACGCATACAGCGCGCGCGGCTCGGATACGCCGGTCGCGCCGTTCGAGTTGAGATGCGTGTCGATCACCGTGACCGGCCCCGCGACACCGGGGACCGCGATCAGCGCCGCCATCGCCCCCTTGTTCGCAAGGCAGTCATACCCTGCGCAGACCGGATAGCTGATCCGCCGCACCGCCAGGATCGGATAGTCGGAGAAGATCGCGAGACCGCTGCCGACATGCTTGCCGACCCGCTCGCCGCGCAGCATGCTGCCATCCGCGGCGAACTGCCGGTCCTGTGCGGTTGCGGGGTCCGCGGTCGCCTCGGCCGGCGCACCGAACGCGACGTAGCGATAGCCTGCCGAGGCACCGATCGCCTTGGCCTCCGGCACAAACGATTCCTGCAACGCGACGATTCCGGGTTGCCGCCCCTCGGCGCGCATCGTGCGAAGCTGCGCGGCGATCGCCGACAACGCGCTCGATCGGTCTTCCGCGACCGGCCAGGGCACGCCGTGGACGTTGTAGGTCATCACCGACACGCTCGTGCCGGGCGCGGTCATCACAGCGGAGGGCGCCACGGCGGCGGGCGCTGCGCTTCCGACCAGCGCGGCGATACCGACACCCAAACTCGCGATCCGTACCGACACCGTGCGATCTCCCTGCTCTTGCTTCGACGACGAGACGCCGCCGCCGCATCGGTTCCACATGTCCCGAGTAAAACTTCCGCGATTTCCGGTGTGCGATACTGCGGATCGATCGCCTCGTCGGCGTCTCCCAAGCAACGAGGGGAGAACATCATGACGGTTCGCGATCGCGCCACGCTCGCCAAGGTTGCCGCCAAGGTGCCGGCGGTGACGACGGCGTTCTGGATCATCAAGATCCTCGCCACCACGCTCGGCGAGACCGCGGGCGACACGGTCAGCATGTCGCTCAACCTCGGCTACCTCACCGCCACCATCGTCTTCGTCGCGATCCTGCTGCTGCTGGTGTGGCGACAGGTCGCGGCGGACCGCTATCGCCCGGCGCTCTATTGGGCGACGATCATCGCCTCGACGACCGCGGGCACGACGCTCGCGGACTTCGCCACCCGCTCGCTCGGGATCGGCTATCCAGGCGGATCGCTACTGCTGCTCGGCTGCGTCGTCGCGTCGCTGGCGCTGTGGCACAACCGGCTCGGCTCGGTGTCGGTCGCGACCGTGCACGAGCCGCGCGCGGAACTGTTCTACTGGCTGACGATCACGTTCTCGCAGACGCTGGGCACCGCGCTCGGCGACTGGACCGCGGATACCGGCGGGCTTGGCTACGGCGGTGCCGCGATCCTGTTCGGCATCGTGCTCGCGGGGATCGCAGGCCTGTATCTGTGGACCGCGGTCGACCGGGTTCTCCTGTTCTGGAGCGCGTTCATTCTCACCCGCCCGCTCGGCGCCGCAGTCGGCGATTTTCTCGACAAGCCGGTCGATCATGGCGGGCTCGCGTTCAGCCGCCCCTATGCTTCCGCGGCGCTGGTGATCGCGATCGTCGTCCTGGTGCTGCTCAAGCCCTTGTACCCGTCGGAACGCCGCGCCACCTGAGCTGCGATGCCGAGCCCGCCGCCTGTGAATTCCGAACCCGGCAAGGCGACGCGGTTTACCCGGTTCACCGCGATCGACTGGTCTGGCGCGCAAGGGCATCGCCACAAGGGTATCGCGGTGGCGACCTGCGGGGTCGGCGATGCGGCGCCGGTGCTGGTGTCGTCCCCCGACTCGGCGACTTGGTCACGCGTGGACGTGCTCGACTGGCTGCTGGATCAGCGCGGTTCGGCGATGCTCATCGGGCTCGATCTCTCGCCGGCGTTCCCGTTTGTCGATCAGGGCGGCTATTTCCCCGGCTGGCAGCAAAGCCCGGGCGACGCGCGTGCGTTGTGGGATCTGGTCGAAACGCTGTCGGCGAACGACCCGCATCTTGCGGTCGACACGGTCCTGCGCGATCCCGACATCCGCCGCCATTTCCGCCAGCACCGCGATTGCGGCGATCTGTTCGCGGGCGGCGCGGGCCGGATGCGCGTCTGCGAGCTGGGCCAGCGCGCGATGGGCTTTGCGCCGACGAGCTGCTTCAACCTGGTCGGCGCGGCGCAGGTCGGCAAATCGAGCCTGACGGGGATGCGCGTGCTGCACCGGCTGGCGGGCCGCATCCCGGTATGGCCGTTCGATCCGCTGCCCGATCACGGTCCGGCGATCGTTGAAATCTACACGACGATCGCCGCGCGCGCCGCCGGGATCCGCAAGGGCCTGAGCAAGATGCGTGACGCCGCCGCGCTCGATACGGCGCTGGCAGGTCTCGGCAGCGATCCGCATACGCCGCTGCCGCGCTACGACGATCACGCCACCGACGCGATCCTGACCGCGGCGTGGCTGCGCGCGAACGCGGATCGCGCCGATCTCTGGGCGCCGGCAGCCATGACGCGCGATATCGCCCGCACCGAGGGCTGGACCTTCGGCGTTTCTTGAAGCATTGGAGCGCAACGTCGCGGACGCCTTGCCGCTGCGCACGTGGGCCGGTTTAGCTCAGTTGGTAGAGCGCCAGTTTTGTAAACTGGATGTCGCGGGTTCGATTCCTGCAACCGGCACCACTTTTCACCACCACGGGAAGTCGAAACTCTTCTTCGACGGACACGGCCCCTGTCTCGACGTCCTGAAGCCGAGCGCCAAAGCGCCCTCCCCGCCTCTTCGAACCAAGGTTTCGCCCGTCGAGGGCAATATGGTTGCACCGGAATCTTGCGCGCGTTGACATTACGGCGTGGGTCCACGATGGTATTCGCATGTACGCACCTGCGACACATAAGCGTTTTCGCGACCACGCTGGCCAACTCGCCGCACGCGGTTAGCCCGAGCTCGCGGCCAATGCCGCTCGAGTTCGGGCTTTATTCGATCTGACCTTTGGGACGCGTGCTGCGCGCCCATGATCTCGAATGTGCGGAAACCGTAAAATGGCAGACAATATCTCGAAATCCGATGACCCTTCTGCGAACGACCATAAGCCACAGGTTCGCAGCCCGTCGCCTCAGCCTTTTCTGAGAATGCGACCCAAACACTTCTTCTCGAACAAATTCGACATGGAAATCGTCGAGGACTATTCGAAAGCCGATGCGGCGGGCGGGCCGGAGGGAAAGCGGAACTGGCTCGGTAGACTTATGGAGCTGAACCTTCTGCTTTTGATCCTTTTGATCGGCGTGCCGGTGCTGGTGTATTGCATCTTGTCGTCAGCGGCCTGACTCGGAACCAGACATGCGCGCCCACGCGGCTCGGCCAGCCACAGGTCACGCCGCATACCTGGTCCCTCTGCCCCCGGTGCGTATTGTCTTCGCCGGGGGGACGCTCCACACCGTAAGTCATGCCTTCCAGCCGACCCGACATGGCCGATTTCACCTATTTTCTGGCGATCGCGCGACACCGCAGTTTCAGTCGCGCGGGGCTCGAACTCAGCGTCACCGCTTCGGGCCTGAGCCATGCGCTGAAGGGGCTGGAAGGACGGCTCGGCGTGCGTCTGCTCAACCGCACCAGCCGCAGCGTCACGCTCACCGCGGCCGGGGAGGCGTTGCGCGATGCGGTCGAAGGACCGTTCGCCGAGATCGCCTTGGCCGTGGAAGGCCTCAACCGCTTTCGCGACACGCCGGCCGGGCGGATACGCCTCAACGTCGTCGCCGACGCTGCGACCTTGCTGCTCGGGCCGGTGATGTCGGCGTTCGCCGACCGCTATCCCGACGTCGAGGTCGACATCGTCGCCAGCAACCGGATGATCGATGTGGTCGATTCCGGGTTCGACGCGGGCATCCGTCATGGCGGCACGGTGCCGGAGGACATGATCGCGCAGCGGCTGTCCGCCGACCTGCGCTGGGTGGTCGCGGCGGCGCCTTCGTATCTCGCGCGGTTCGGTACGCCGACGACCCCCGCCGATCTCGTTCGGCATCGCTGCATCGGCGTGCGGCTGGGGGACGATCGCATCTATCGTTGGGAGTTCGAGGGACCGGACGGGGAGTTCGCGGTGCCGGTCGCGAGCCGGATCACCGCCGACGATGGCCGCGCCATGCTGGCGATGGCGCTCGGCGGCGCGGGACTAGTTTATGGCATCGCGCCGATCTTTGAGCCCCATGTCGCATCCGGTGCGCTCTCGCTGGTGCTGGAGTCCTGGTCGACGACCGGCCCCGGCTACGAGTTATATTACCCGAGCCGCCGCCATGTGCCGACCGGCCTCCGGGCGTTGATCGACTTGATCAAGGAGTTGCAGCCGCTCGGGCGGTGATGCGAAACGTTGAGCGCTGCTCACAGGTCCTGGGAGCGCATCGGGGCTAATCGTCGTCGCCGAACAGGCCTATCTCGCCGGAGAAATACGCCGCCGCGTTCCGAGGAGAGCTTCGCTGACCACCGCAACCCTGATCGACGCCGAGCACGGCCACGCGTCGCAAGCGCCCGCATGGAGCGCCGTGTACGCGATGACGCTCTGCACCTTCGTGCTGGTGGCGTCCGAATTCATGCCGGTCAGCCTGCTCAGCCCCATTGCCGCCGATCTCCGGCTCACCACAGGCCAGACGGGCCAGGCGATCGCGATCTCGGGCCTGTTCGCGATGATCGCCAGCCTGACGCTCGGCCGGGTGATCAACGGCATCGATCGCCGCCTGGTGCTGCTCGGGTTGACCGCCCTGCTGATCGTGTCCGGCGCCGTGGTGGCCTGCGCGCCGACCTACGCGATGCTGATGCTCGGACGCGCGGTGCTCGGGATCGCCATCGGCGGCTTCTGGTCGATGTCCGCGGCGATCGCGATGCGGCTGGTGCCGGCGGAGGCGGTGCCCAAGGCGCTCGCCATGCTCAACGGCGGCAACGCGCTCGCCACGGTGATCGGCGCGCCGCTAGGCAGCTTTCTCGGTGGCCTGATCGGCTGGCGTGGCGCTTTCTTCTGCGTGGTGCCGATCGCGATCGCCGCGACCGCGTGGCAGGCCTTTGCGCTGCCGTCGCTACCCGCCGAACGACGCGTCGGGGGCAGCGGCATGCTGGTCCTGTTGCAGCGCAGGATGGTCCTGCTCGGGCTGGCCGGTGCGGTCCTGCTCTTCATGGGCCAGTTCGCGCTCTACACCTATCTGCGTCCTTTCCTCGAACAGGTGACGCGGGTCGGGCTGGGCACGTTGTCGACGCTGCTGCTCGTGGTCGGCGTCGCGGGGTTCGTCGGCACGACGCTGATCGGTCGCCTGATCGGCCGCCGGCTTCACCTCCTGCTCGCGGCCATCCCGGCGATCATGGCCCTCGTCGCGGTCGGCCTGGCGATCTTCGGGAGGTCGGTCGCCATCGTCGCGGTCCTGCTCGCCGTGTGGGGCTTCGTCGCCACCGCGGCACCGGTCGGATGGTGGACCTGGTTGACCCGCGCCGCCCCCGACCATCCCGAAGCCGGTGGCGGGCTGATGGTCGCGGTGGTCCAGTTCGCGATCATGTCCGGGGCGACCATCGGCGGCCTGGCGTATGATGCCGCCGGACCGAGCACGGAGTTTCTCGGCTGCGCGGCGATCCTCGGCGCGGCAGCAGCGGTCGCGCTGTTCTGCGGCACCGAACGCGCCGCCGCCTGACCGCGTCCCGCACGCCCTCGCGCCGTACGCGCACTATCTATCACGGCCGACGAACCCACCGAAGCCCGCAAACATGCGGCGATATCTCGCCTAAATCACCCACAAGGAGTCGTTCGATGCACCTCAAGCGCGCAGGATCACAGCCGTCGCAACCCGGCCCAGCCGGCTATTTCACCGGCAGCGTACGTATCGACCCGCTGAACGTGCCGCCCGCTCCCGCCCGTCATTCCTGCGCGGCGGTGACGTTCGAGCCCGGCGCGCGATCGCACTGGCACACCCATCCGCTCGGCCAGACGCTGATCGTCACCGCCGGCTGCGGCTGGACGCAGTGCGAGGGCGAAAAGGTCGTCGAAATCCGCGCCGGCGACGTGATCTGGTGTCCTCCCGGCCACAAGCACTGGCATGGTGCGACCCCGACGACGGCCATGGCTCACATCGCCGTCCAGGAGGCGCTCGACGGCAAGAACGTCGAATGGCTCGAACCCGTCACGGATGCGCAATATGCCGGCGTTCGGGACGATGCCTGAGACCGTGCCGCGCCGCTCGACCCATCCACCAGGATCGCGAAACGGCGACTAGGGTGTGGAACACCGGGGCCCGGCTTGATAGCCTCGGCAATGCCTATATCTCCTGCCCCGCGCATCGCTTCCCTGCTGGTGCTCACGACGCTCGGCGCATCGGTCATGGCCAAGGAAGACCGTCCGGTGCGGAGCGTCCGCTTCGTGGGACCGGTCGAGCGGGTTACCGCCGCCAGCCTCCCCGACTTGTCCTCTAGTCTGGCCCGGCTGGCAGCGATCGAACCGACGCATCCGCTCGGCGACGGCAGCACCGCACAGACGCTGAGCCTGTTTGGTCGGGAAGACCTGATCGCAGCGAGCAGCAATGATTATCGGGCGAAGGCATGCGCGCCGGTCGCGGCCGCAACGGACGTCCTGACCGAGATCGCGCGACGCGCGCGGAGGACCTCGATCGTCATCGTCACCGAGAGCCACGAGCGCACCGACCATCGCGGATTCAGCGCCGCGGTCGCGACCCGGTTGCGGCCGCTCGGGTACGACACGCTGGCACTGGAAACGCTGTCTGCGTCGCTGCCCGGCACGCCGGCGCGATATCTGCCGGCGTTCGTCCGGCAGCCGGCGCTGCCGTATTTCGAGGACGGCGACGGCCATTATCTCTCGGAGGCGGGATACGGGCGGCTCGGTCGACGTGCCAAGGCACTCGGCTATCATCTCCTGGCCTACGAGTTCATCGACGAACATCCGGCGGCGGACGCGACGATGGAGCAGCGGATCGCAACGCGCGAGGAAGGACAGGCGCGCAACCTCGCCGCCTACGTACACGATCATCCCGGTGCCAAGCTGCTGGTCCATGTCGGCTACTCGCACGCCGCGGAGGTGCCTCGCGCCGACGGCACCCGGTGGATGGCCGCGCGGCTCAAGGCGACGACCGGAATCGATCCGCTCACCATCTCGCAGACGACGTGTCGCGGCGGCGGCGGCGAGGTGCGGCTGTCCGCGCTGCCGAACGACGAGCCGCCCGGCACGTTCGACCTGGTCGTCGATCACCCCACCGCGCGCTTTGTCCGCGGCCGCCCCCTATGGCGGCAGCGGGCCGGCGACCTGCCCGTCAGCATCCCGCGCGGGCTGTATCCGGCAAGCGGCTGGCGCGTCGTCGAGGCCCGCCCGGTCGGCGAGCCCGCCGCCTCCGTGCCGCTGGACCGGATCGCGATCCGCGCGGGCGATGATGTCGCGCTGATGCTGCCGGCAGGACGCTATCGGTTGCGGGTGATCGACGTCGGACCGACGCGAGGATCGCACACGGCGAGCAAACGGGCCCTGTGAACGGCGAACGGCAGGCTTCGCGCTTGATCCCTGCGCGCCAGCCCGTCCGCAAATGCAGCCTGCTCAGCGGATCGTGACGATCACCTGGTCGGCGGCGCGACCGGCTGCGTCGACGAGCCGTAATCGGTGCCGGCCCGGCGGAGCGAAGAACAGCAGTTGTTGCGCGGCGGGGCCGAGGTCGCGATTGTCGAGGAACACGTGGTGCGCGCGGACGTCGCCGGTCGTCTCGATCGCGAGGCGCTGGCGGTCGGCAGGGATGTCGGGGTCGATCGCGTAGACGCTGCCCGAGGCGGGGTTGACGATCCGCGCGCGGCGGGCGGTGGCTGGCGCCGCGGCGATCAGCGACTGGCCGGTACCGCGGAGGAAATACTCGATCCGTGGCTGCTCGATCGCATCGGCAAACGCGATGCGGCGACGTTCGACGCCGGCGGGCATGGGGGGCCCGCGTTCGTCGTCGCGTCCGAGCGCGAGCATGACGTCGCGCCACACCGGCGCCGCGCCGCTGGTGCCCGAGACCGCGCGCATCGGATCGCCCTCGACGTTCCCGACCCACACGGCGACGGTGTAGCGGCGTGAGAAGCCTACGCACCAATTGTCGCGCATGCCTTTCGAGGTGCCCGTCTTCACCGCGGTCCAGAACGGCAGCCGCAGTGCCGAGTCCAGACCGAAGGTGGCGGCGCGGGCGTTGGGGTCGGCCATCATGTCGGCGACGATCCACGCGGCCGCGGGCGTCGTGACCGGACGAGCGGCAACGTGGGGAGCGTCGGCGGTGAGCCGCAGCGGGGACCAGCGCCCGCCATTCGCCAGCGACCGGTACGCATCGGCCTGTTCGAGCAGGGTCACCTCGGCCGATCCGAGCGCAAGGCTGAACCCGTAATAATCGCCGTCCTCGACGAGCCCACGATAGCCCGTATCCCAGAGCCGATCACGGAACGGCTCGACCCCGACCAGCAGCAACGTCCGCACTGCGGGCACGTTGAGCGACCCCGCCAGCGCGCTGCGCACCGACACGCGCCCCTTGAACCCGCGATCGTAGTTCTGCGGTACGTAGAGCCCCGACGCCGTGTCGAGCTGCACGGGAGAATCGTCCAGCACCGACGCCGGGGTCAGGTATCCGCGCTCGATCGCTTGCGCGTAAAGGAACGGTTTCAGCGTCGACCCGGCCTGGCGATAGGCGTCGGCGGCATCGACGGATGGCGCGGTCGAGGCACCGCCGATCCCGCCGACATAGGCGAGGACGTCACCGCTCGCATTGTCGATCACGACCGCGGCACCGTCGCGCGCGCGCGATCCACCGAGCCCGAGCAACTGGCGACGCAGCGCGGCGGCGACCGTGCGCTGGAGCGCGGCGTCGAGCGTGGTCGTGATCCGCAGGCCGGGCTTGGTCAGCAGGCGATCAGCGAGATGCGGCGCGAGCCCCGGATCGAGCGCCAGCGTCCGCACCGGGCCGAGCATCGACGCGGCCTCGCTGGCGAACCGCGCGCAGTCCCCTGTGCCACCCAGGCGACACGCCCGCGCGGCGATGCGAGGGGCGGGCGCCTGGGGATCGGGGAGCAGCGCGGTCAGCAGCAGCGCGTCGTCGCGTGCCATCGCCGCGGGGGTCTTGCCGAACAGCGACAGCGCCGCCGCACCGATCCCCTGCGCCTCGCCGCGGAACGGCGCGAGGTTGAGATACGTCTCGAGGATCTGGTCCTTGCTCCACGTCATCTCCAGCGATCGGGCCGCGCGCATCTGGCGGAGCTTGTCGCGCCAGCCGCGCGCGCCGGGCATCGCCAGTGTCGGCGACAGGAACGCGGCGACCTGCATCGAGAGCGTACTGGCACCCCTGCCCCGCTCGCCCTTCGTTCGGGCGCGGATCGAGCCGAGGATCGCCAGCCAGTCGACGCCGCCGTGGCTGCGGAAGCGGGCGTCCTCCGCCGCGACGACGGTGGTGGGCACGACCGGGGCGATCTGGTCGAGCGGTACCCACGCCAGCCGACGCGCGGCGAAATTGACGCGTGCGCTGTCGATCAGCACGCCGTGGCGATCGTAGAGCCACGCCTCCGACGGCTTCCACGCAGCGCGCACCTGCGCATAGCCCGGCAGCGGCGGCGGGAACGTCGCCCAGTCGAACCCGACCGCGGCGAGGATCAGCACCAGCAGTCCGGCAAGCGCCGCGCGCTGCCTCATCGATCCGCGACGACCATCGTCTGGTTCGGCACCGCGGCGCGAATTGCGGGCGAATACATCGCCTCGACCCGGCTAGGCGGCATCTGGAACCGGCCGGCACCGTTGAGCCGCAGCGTGTACGATACGGTGGTGGTCCCCTTGGGCAGCCAGGCGAAATAGGCGCGCCACGTATCGCGGCCGCGTTCGACATAGCTCGGCCCGCCGCCCTCACCATCTGCCGCGCCGCCCTGCTGGAGCAGTTGTGACTGGCCACCGAGATCGCCGATCACGGTCGCGCCGGCGGGCACGGGATCGCTGATCGCGACCCAGTTGCGCTCGGCGGTCGCCTCGACCGACAGCGTCACGCGGAGCACGTCGCCCGTCGTCAGCCGCCCTGGGTTGCGCGCCTGCACGACGTCGACCTTCCGCGTCAGGCGATAGCCCGCGAACAGCGGCTGCCGTAGCGGCACCGCCGCCGAGATCGACACGGTCGCCCACGGCCCTGCCCCGCCGCCTTGCGCCAACCGCAGCGGTCCGGCGGCAGCGAGCGGGAACGACACAGTCCGCGCCGGTTCCGCCAGCGGCCAGCCGCGCGCAACGCTACGCCCGGCATAGGACAGCATCGTCGTGCCCGTGACAGCCTGCGCCGGATAGACCTGCGCGAACCGCCGCGCGGCGATCGCACCCCAGGCGTTGGCGGTGGTCGTATCCCAATGCCCGCGCGACTGGCGCAATGCCGTGCCGACCATCAGCCGCGGCGCGGCGTCCTGCCAACCCGGCCGCCCGAGCACCGCCGCGGTCGCCTTGTTCGCCGCCTCGTCCGCCGACGACATCAGCCACCACGACGCGTTGGCCGAGTCCGACAGATCGAGCCGCGTGCCCTCGAACACGAGGCGCGTGCGCAACACCGCCTCGGCCTGCGCCTTGGCCTCGGTCGACGCACCAGGGATCGCCGTCAGTGCGGTGATATAGTCGGCAAGGCTCGCGGTTGGCATGTCGGCGGGCGTCATGCCGATCTGGCCGAGCATCGCTGCCGTCGCCTCGCCCTGCCGCGCCAAGGCCGCCAGCGCCGCGACCTTGGTCAGGCGGACATCGCCGTAATCCTCGTGTCGCAAGCGTCCGTCGAGCACCGCCTTCATCGCCTCGATCATCCGCGCGCGCTGGACCGGCGGCAGCGACAGGTTCGCCGCGCCCGTCATCGACAGGACATAGGCGGTCAGCGCCTCCGACCCCTGCAGGCTGTCGCCGGGAAAATACCGGAGCAGTCCGTCGGGCGCCTGATAGGTCGGGATCTCGCCGGCCAGCGTCGCCCAGCCCGCCATGTCGCCGAGCACGACGATCCGCGACAGCCGCTGTTCGAAACAGTTGAACGGATAGCGCGTCATATAGTCGCGCACCCCGACGAGCGACGGCGCCAGCGTATCGGCAAGGCGGATGTCGACGCTGCCGCGACCCGGCAGCGCGCCCATCGGCGGCGCGATCGGAATCAGCGTATTCTCACCGACCTGCGCGAGCGTCGCCGCCCAGATCTCGGTCGGCACCGCCGGGATGACGTCCTGCGTCACCGTAACCTGATCGGTCGCACGGCCGTCGTTGCTCTTCGCCCGCACCGTCCAGCGCAGCGTATCGACTCCGGACGGCGCGGTGAGGTTCCACGCCACCGGTGCCGCACCGCCGGCGGGAATGGTGACCGTCAGCGGTTTGCCTTGTGCAATCCGCGGGAAGACGTCGATGTTCGCGGTGACCGTCATCGCGCGGTCCGATCCGTTCCTGAGCGTGAACCGCGCACCGTAGAAATCGCCCGAGCGGACCAGCGGCGGCATGCCCGCATAGAGCGACAGGTCCTGCGCGGTACGGATGTCGGTGCTGCCGGTACCGAACGCCTGCGCGCCGTCGGTGGCGATCGCGACGAGCTTGAACGACGACAGCGCATCGGACAGCGGCACGGACACGCGCGCACGCCCTTGCGCATCGAGCGGGACATGGCCCTTCCACAGCAATACCGGCTGGAAATTCTCGCGGTTGAGACCCGACAGGTCGCCGCCGCCACCGCCGCCACCCGCTTCGAGCGCCTTGCGGCCATAATGCCGTTTGCCGACGACCTGCATCTGCGCGGTCGCGGTCAGGACGGACAGCGGGCGATCGCCCATCATCGCGTCGAGGATGTTCCAGCTGTCGTTCGGTGCGAGTTGCAGCAACGCCTGGTCGACCGCGGCGAACGCAACGTCGGCCTCACGCGCCGGGCTGCCATCGGGCTTCCGCACCTGGATCGCGACGTTGGCCGTGCCCCGCGGCGCGTAACGCTCGCGGTCCGCCTTGACCGCGACGGCGAGCGTATGGCCTTCCCAGCCGACCTTCACCTTGGCGATGCCCAGGCGGTAGGCGGGTTTAGCGAGATCGACCAACGCGGTCGGCTCGGCGGCGTCCTCCGGCGTATCCGACAGCCCGAGCGTCCGCGCGATGCGGTGGATCCAGCTCCAGAAGCCGCTCTCGACACGACCGCGCACGACCAGCACCGAGACATAGACGTCGGGCGCATAGGCCGCGTCCATCGGCACCTCGATCACCGGGTCCTTGCCCGACAATTCGGTGACGAAGCTCGACAACACGCCCTCGCGCTCGACGCTGACCAAAGCGGTCGCCGAGCGGAACGGCATGCGGACCTGGAACCGCGCGGTCTCGCCCGACGCATAGGTGAGCTTTTCTGGCACGACGTCCATCCGGTCGCCATTGTCGCCGCCGAACCACCAATCGTCGTTCCCCGCGAGCCACACCGACTTCACCGCGCGCGCGACGTTGCCGTCCGCGTCGGTGGTGGTGACGACCGCGTAGATCTCGCCCGAGACGCCCGGATCCGCCTTGCACTGCGCAAGCCCCTGCGCGTCGGTGGTGGCGCTGCACGAGGCCGACAGCTTGGTCGTCCGCATCCGGTTGTCATAGGCGTAGAACCCGCCGATCAACCGCCGCCGCGCGGTCAGGATCTGGCGGCTGTAGAGCGCGACCGACAGCTTCTGCCCCTTGATCGGCTTGCCGTCGGTATCCAGCGCGACGAAGCGCAGGCGCAGATCGTCCGCGCGCATCATCCAGCCATCGGTGGCGACGCCGAGCTGGACGCCCGAGGCGTAGATCGGGATCGATTTCGAGGCGGTCAGCGTCTCGCCATTGGCATCGCGGTAATCCATCTCGACCTGCATATCGGTCGTGCCGGGCAGCGTTTGCGGCATGTCGACCGTCATCCGCCGCGTGCCGTCGCTGCCGAGCGTCGCGGGCAGCATCTGCGTCGGCGGCAACGGCGTCTTCGCATCCTCGCCCTCGCCATCGAGCGGCTTGACGCCTTCG
The DNA here is from genome assembly GCF_004341085.1 of Sphingomonas sp. PP-CE-1G-424. GTDB lineage: Bacteria > Pseudomonadota > Alphaproteobacteria > Sphingomonadales > Sphingomonadaceae > Sphingomonas. The sequence continues at coordinate 795,264 of NZ_SLXW01000002.1, read as the reverse complement.
CTGATCGGTTCGCCGCCGAAGCTGAATTTGTCGTAGCCGACAGGCGTCGCACTGTGCGCGAACCAGCCGATGCGGACGTCGACCGGCAAGCCGGGGGCACCGCCGCCCGAGAGATAGCCGGCGAACAGATCGAGTTGCGCGGTGCGCGGCTTGACGAGCGCGGTCTTGGGCCCGGTCACGCTCGCGCGCATCGTCGGCAGGCGGTATTCGTCGACCTTGAACGACTGCGTGGATTCGGTGGTGGTGTCGCCGACGACGAAGACGAGGTCGTAATCCCCCATCGGCGCGCCCTTGGGGGCGGTCCAGACCGTCTCGCCGGTCCCATTCGCGCCGATCGTCACGGGCATCTCGAACTGCGTGTCCGAGCCGCGGTGCGAAAGCCGGAGCGTGCCGGTAAAGCCCGGCGCGAGGCTGAAGCCACGCGCGTCGGGGCGGCGCAGGATATGCTTCATATGGATCGTCTCGCCCTGGCGAACCAGCGCGCGATCAAACACGGTGTGGATGATGTCGGTCGCCGCCGAATAACCATAGGACAGGTCGAAATCGAACGGCCGGATGCCCTCCCCCCAGTCGGTCAGCGTGAAGCTGAAATCGTCGCCGGTACGCGCCGAGATCATCAGCGGATGCGGTGAACCCTCGCCTTTACAACTGCCATAGGTCTCGGGTTCGGGAAGACCGCGCGCCACCATCAGCCCGCCGCTCTTGTCGGTCGCGCCGCGCGCGAGCGGCTTGCCGGTGCAGCTGTCGCTGACCTGCACCACCGCATTCGCCACCGGCTTGCCGGTCGACAGCCGCGTGACCCAGGCGAGCGAGCGATCGCGCCCCCATTCGAAGTGCACGGCAAGATCGGTGACGAGCGCGGCGCTCGCGACGTAGCGCGGCACGTCGCGGCCGAGCAGCGCACGGCCGAGCGTCGGGCTGGCGAGTTCGACGACGTAGAAACCGGGCTTGCCGAGCGGCAGGCCGACGACCTCGAAGTCCTTGCCTTTGCCCGGCAGGTCGAGCTTGAAGGGATCGCCTTCACCGCCGCCCCCGCTCCCGAACAGCAGCGGCTTCTCGCCGGTATGGTTGATCTGGAGCGGCTCGGCCCCCTTGCGCTCGATCGTCTGATAGTCGGTCTTGCCCGCCTCCTCGACGCGCCGCAGCCACGCGGCGATCTCGCCGTCGGTGCCGCCCACGCGCAGCCGCTGGCCGCCGATACCCGCGGTCTGGCCTTGCAGCGAAGGCTCGACGTTGCGGACGGTGACGGGCAGCACGCCGCCCTGTTTCGCCTCGAGGATACCGAAATCGGCCGCGAACTTGACGAGCGGCGGGGCTTCGTCGAACTTCACCTCAAGCGGGAAGCGTTCGCGGTTGGCGAGGATCCGGCCGCTCTCGTCCTTGAGGTCCGCCGGAATCGACACGTTGCCGCGCGTCGCGACTGGCAAGGGCGCGGCGAACGTGACCTGCTCGATCGTCGCGCGGTTCTTTTCTTCATCGCTGAACACGGGCGCGATCGATTTGCCGTCGGCGAGCGTCACGCGGACCTGCGTCGCCGCGCTCATCGGGACCGGCGCGGAGAACCGGAGATACGCCTTCTCGACCGGGCTGCATCCCGCCGCGGTGTTGACGCGCGAGCATTCGAACCGCGCGGTGAAGGGTTTCCGAACGGTGAAGTCGAACCGCTGATCGGCGCCGGCGAGCTTGCCGCCTGCACTGGCGATGTTGCTACCCCAGACCAGCGCCATGTCGCGGCCCGGCGGCAAGGGGCGTCGGCATTTCAGCGCGGTAATGCCGGCCAGCGCGCGCTTGCGCGACGCGGCATCGGCGGGGATCGCCTTGGGCCGTCCGGCACTCTCGAGGAAATTGGTGACCGAGTAGTTGCTTCCCAACCCGGCGAGCAGCTTGCCCGGCAAATCTGGCGCGAGCACGTCGACCGCGATCTTCTCGCCGATCCCGTCGACCGCACAATAGGCGTTGGCGGCGATCGATTCACGGGTCGCAAGCATGTTCGCGGCGACCAGGAACACCTGGTCCTCCTCGATATCGCCCTCGCCGGGCAGTACCGCGCGGGCGACCGGACCGCCGGCGTCGACGGTGAAGCTCTCCGCATCGACGCCGTAGCCCGCCGCGCTCTTGAGTCCTTCGCGCGTCGCAAGCGTGCAGCGCGTTCCGCCGGGCAGGCCTTGCGCGAAGTCCCAGACATAGGTTTGCTGATCGACCCAGCGCCCTTCGCCCGACACCGCGCACTCGACCTTCAGCGGCGAGGCGGCGCGCGGATCGCCGAGCGGGACGATCGCGTCGCTGAACCGCACGGTGAAGCGCGTGATCGCGCCATCCGAGATGGCGGGCGTGGCAAGCGTGACGTGCGGCGTATCGCCCCCGAACGCGGCAACCGGCGCGACGACGATCGCTAGCGCCGCCCACAGTCTAGCAAATCGCATCCCCGCTCTCCCCGCCGGCAGAATAGGGATTCGGGAGCGCTAGTCCAGACCGTTCCCGTCGATATTGGAATACGGCGCCACGCTACACCTACGAATAGGCCGTTCGACAGGGGCGGGAATGACCATGATGGCATTGAATACACGCAGGAGTCTTGGGCGGGCATCACCGGCGCTTCCCGATAACTCAATATGTTCGCTGGCAACGCGCGGGATCGAAAGTATAAATTGCGCAATGGTAGCGCTCTCTTTATCGTGGTGACCAATAACGATAAAACAGGGGAGAGCGATCATGGTACACGTGATGAGCAACAACGCGGCGGGTGGGGGCATGCGCCGCCGCCGTTCGGGATTCGGACTGGCACGACTCGGTTTCGCCGCAGCCATGATCCTCGCGACTCCCGTCCACGCGCAGTCCGACCAGATGACCCCGATCGCGATTCCCGCGCAGACCGATGCGATCGTCCTCGGCACCGGCAAGCTGCCTGGCGCAACCGCCCCCGAAGCCTGGCACAGCCAATATGGCAGCGTGTTCGCGCGCAACGTCACGATCGCCACGCTGACCCCGTTCCTGCCCGATCCGTCCAAGGCGACCGGCACCGCGGTGATCGTCGCGCCGGGCGGCGGCTTCAAGACGCTGTCGATGGAAAACGAAGGCTATGACGTCGCGCGCGCGCTGGCCGCCAAGGGCGTCGCCGCGTTCGTGCTCAAATATCGCCTCAACCCGACGCCGGAGGCGATGCCGGCGTTCGAAAAGTCGATGACCGCGATGTTCTCGTCGATCGCGCGGGCGCCGCGTCCGAAGCCCGATGCGATGATGGCGGGGCTCGCGCCGCAGATCGCGGACGCGCGCGCCGCCTTCGCACTTGTCCGCAAACGCTCAGCCGAATGGCATGTCGACCCGACTCGCATCGGCATGGTCGGGTTCTCCGCCGGCGCGATGCTGACGATGGCGACCACCGTCGCGGGCGGCGATGCGAAGCCCGCATTCATCGGCAACATCTATGGGCCGCTTGCGGCGATGACCGTTCCCGCCGGCGCCCCGCCGCTGTTCGTCGCGCTCGCCGCGGACGATCCGTTCTTCGGCAATAGCGGGTTCGGGCTGATCGAGAGCTGGCACGCGGCCAAGCGTCCGGTCGAGTTCCACCTGTTCGAACAAGGCGGCCACGGCTTCGGCATGTACCCCAAGACCACCACCAGCACCGGCTGGTTCGACGAGTTCACCCGCTGGATGGCGATGCACGACCTGCTCAAGCCCGCGAAGTAACCCCACCAAGACCTTGACTACCCAGCGGCCCCGCGAGCGCTCGATAGAAGCGCCGCCGCCGGACGAACTTGCAGACATCATCAGGGAGAGGCCTGTGCCAAGATCGGCGTTTATCGCTTTGCTCGCATCCGTCGGTGCGTGCGTCGTTCCAGCATTTTCCGGAGGCGCCGGAACGGCCTCCGCCCAATCGCTCACCGCGACGCCCGCCGGGACGCTGGAAACGCAGGGGCTGTCGGTGATCATCGACCAGAACCAGTTCAGCCCGATCTTCTTCGACGAGAAGAACGCGGGTATCCAGATCGTCCTGCACGGCAATCGCCTCGCGACCGACGGCGCCGTCCGGCTTGATCCCACCCCCGAACAATGGGCGCGCGTGCCCGCGTTCGTCAGCCGTACCAAGGGCAGCGAACCCAACCAGATCGTCGTCCGCTCGACCTACAAGGACATGAACCTCGCTTATGCAGTGAAGGTGACCGCGGAAGGCGACGGCTTCCGGATCGCGGTCGATCTCGATCAGCCGCTACCCGCCAGCCTCGCGGGCAAGGCGGGCTTCAACCTCGATTTCCTGCCGACCGCCTATTTCGGCAAGACCTACCTGATGGATGCCGCGCCGGGCCTGTTCCCGCGCCATCCGACCGGACCGATGGCGAAGGACGGCTCCGGCGATCCGCTGCCGATGGCGAGCGGTGGCAAGTCGGTCACGCTGTCGCCCGAGGATCCGCTGACCCGCGTGACGATCACCTCGGATCAGGGGCCGCTGTCGCTCTACGATGCGCGTAATCGTGCGCAGAACGGCTGGTTCGTCGTCCGCTCGATGATCGCTGCGGGTGCGAAGGAGAATGCGGTCGTCTGGCATGTCCGGCCCAATGTCGTGAAGAACTGGGTGCGCGAGCCGATCGTGTCGTTCAACCAAGCGGGCTATACGCCCAACCGGCCCAAGATCGCGCTGATCGAACTCGATCCCAAGTTCAAGGCGCCCACCGACGCCGCGCTCGTCAGGCTTACCGCCGATGGCGGCCAGCAGACCGTGCTGCGCGCCCGGACGCAATCGCGCGGCCGTTGGACGCGCTACGATTACGCGGCGTTCGATTTCTCGACGGTACGCGAACCCGGCATCTACGCGATCTCTTATGCGGGCAAGACGACCAACCCGTTCCGGATCGCCACCGACGCGTATGACCGGATCTGGCAGACCTCGCTCGACACCTTCATCGCCGAGCAGATGGATCATGTCGGGATCAGGGAGCAGTACCGCGTGTGGTCGGCGCCGTCGCATCTCGACGATGCGCGCCAGGCGCCGCCGAACATCACCCATTTCGACGGCTACAAAATGGGCGCGAACCTCGACTCGCCGTTCAAGGCGGGCGAGCACATCCCAGGCCTTGCGGTCGGCGGTTTCCAGGATGCCGGCGATTACGACATCCAGACTCCCGAGAACGCCGCGGTCGTGCGCGATCTCGTCTGGGCGCGCGAGTTGTTCGGGCTCGACTGGGACGAGACCAGCGTCGACGAGGCCGCGCGAGCGGTGGAAATCCGCAAGCCCGACGGCGTCGAGGATGCGGTCCAGCAGATCCGCCACGGTACGCTCCAGCTGCTCGCGCAGTACAAGGTGTTCGGGCACGCGATCGTCGGCATCGTCGACCCGGCGCTGCGCCAATACGCGCATCTCGGCGAAGCGGGATCGCAGACCGATAGCCTGCTATACGACGCCGCGCTGAAGCCGGCCGAGCGCAAGGGCGGCACGTCGGGCGCTCCCGACGATCGCTGGGCGTTCACCACCGACCTGCCCGCCAACAATTTGCTCGTCGCCGCCGCGCTCGCCGCCTCGTCGCGCGCACTGGCCACCAGCGATCCGGCGATGGCGAAGGACGCGCTGACCGCCGCGACGGCGATGTGGGGCAAACAGCAGCGCGGCATCGCCAAGTCGGGCGACGGTCGCGATGACTCGTCGTCGCCGCGCTCGGCCGAGGCGGCCAACGTCGCGGCGACGATCGAACTGCTGATCACCAGCAAGGGCGACAAGGTTTATGCCGATCGCCTCCGCCAGTTGCTGCCCGTGATCCACCAGAATTTCGGCTGGATCGGCGGCGTCGCGGTGCGGGCGATCCCGTTCATGGACGCCGACTATCGCGCGCAGCTCGCGCCGCTGGTCCAGCAGTTCAAGGCGAAGGCCGATGGCGACCGGGCACGCAATCCGTTCGGGGTGCCGATCAGCGACGGCTCCTGGGCCGGATCGAACCAGGTCGTGAGCTTCGGCACCTCGATGTACCTCATGCACAAGGCGTTCCCCGAGTTGATCGGCACGGGCTATACGCTCGACGCGCTCGACTATGTGCTCGGGCGCCACCCCGCCAACAACCTGTCGCTGGTGTCGACCGTCGGCACCGACTCGAAGCTGATCGGCTATGGTCACAACCGTGCCGACTACAGCTTCATCCCGGGCGGGATGGTGCCGGGCGTGCTGATCGTCAAACCCGACTTTCCCGAGTTGAAGACCGATTGGCCGTTCCTGTGGTTCGAGAACGAATACACCGTCAGCACGACCTCGGCCTATATCCTCGCCGCGCGCGCGGCGATGGCGGCCGCGGCGGAAGCCAAGTGATGCGCGCCCTCTGGGCGATCGCGGCGCTGGTCATGGCGGGGCCCGCGGCGGCACAGGACCCCGCGCCGGTGCCGGCCCCGACCTACACGTCGATCCCGCTCTGGCCGAACGGCGCGCCCGGTTCGACGGGACGCCGCAAGGAGGCGGAGGTCGGCCGCGACTATTGGGTCCGCAACATCCACGATCCGTCGCTGGTCGCCTTCCCTGCCGCGCCTGCGCACCGCAACGGCGCGGCGATGGTCGTCATACCCGGCGGCGGACACAAGCTACTCGTCTGGACCAACGAGGGGACGAAGGTCGCCACCGCGCTCAACCGCATGGGCGTCACCGCGTTCGTCCTGAAGTACCGGTTGGCGAACGAACCGGGTTCGCCCTATTCGGTCGAGGGCGACGCCGCCGACGATGCGCGGCGCGCCGTGCGCTGGGTCCGCGCCCACGCCGCCGACTACGGCGTCGATCCGCACCGCGTCGGCGCGATGGGCTTTTCCGCAGGCGGCGAACTCGTGTCGCTGATCGCCGACAATCCAGAGCCGCCCGCCCGGCCCGCGGTGGACGCGATCGACCGCCAGTCCGCGCGCCCCGATTTCCAGGTCCTGGTGTTCCCCGGACCGCGCGGCATACCGGCAAAGGCGATCGGCAGCGCGCCACCCGCCTTCCTAATCGCCGGCAGCCGCGACGCCTGCTGCGCCGCACCGCCGGTCGCGCTCTACGAACAATTGCGCAAGGCGGGCGTCTCGGCCGAGCTGCACATGTATGCGGACAGCGACCACGCGTTCAATCTCGACGAGTCCGACCGCATCTCGATTCTCCACTGGCCCGACCGGCTGAACGACTGGCTCGCCGACAGCGGCTGGCTGTCCGCCAAACCCGCGGCACCGCAGAAGTAACGCGATCCATATTTGTTCGCGGGCGCGCGGACCAAACGCCGGGCCATGCGTTGGGGGATGTCTGATACTGGACGAAGGACGCAGCGTGCCGCATTTTCTCGTCGCCGAGAGCGAAACCGCCGACGAGCGTGACGCGCGCCGCCAGCATACCGGCAAGAGTTCGGGCGAAAGCTACGCCGCCACGCTCGAACAGCTTCGTCCCGATGCCAGGATCACGATCGTCGCCCCGGCGGACGACGACGCGGAGGTCTACGACGCGACCGAAATCGCGGCGTTCGATGCGGTGTTCGTCACCGGCTCGCCGCTCCACGTCTACGACGACACCCCCGAAGTCCGCCGCCAACTGAGCTTCATGCGCAACGTCTTCGCATCGCGCACCCCGTCGTTCGGATCGTGCGCCGGCCTGCAACTCGCGGTGGCCGCAGCGGGCGGCTCGGTGCGGAAAATGCCCGGCAAGCTCGAGGCCGGGCTCGCGCGCCGGATCACGCCGACCGATGCGGGGCGCAGCCATCCGTTGCTCGCGGGCCGGGCACCCAGCTGGGACGCGCCCGCGATTCACGGCGACGAGGTCGAGCACCTCCCCGACGATGCCACCCTGCTCGCGAGCAACGCTGTCACGACCATCCAGGCGGCGGAAATTCGTCACGACGGCGGGATCTTCTGGGGCGTGCAATATCATCCCGAACTGGCGCCCGGCGAGATCGCGGTGGCGCTACGCCGACAGTCCGACGATCTGATCGAGGCGGGTCTTGCCGATACGCCCGAGGACGTCGAACGCCGCGCCGCGCAACTCGACGCGCTGCACGACGACCCCGGTCGCCGATCGATCCTCTGGGCGCTCGGCGTCGACAAGGAGTTCGCGCAGGAAGCAAGTCGGCGGATCGAGCTGACCAACTTCCTCGATCATTTCGTCGCCGCGACGAGCGCCGATCGTTCGGATCACCCCACCCCCCTTCCCGCCTAACCCAAGGAGTTCCCATGCCCACGACCCTCAAAGCCAAGTTCGACACCCGCCGCGAAGCCGAGATGACCGTCGAGCGCCTCGTCCAGGAGCAGCATATCGAGCGCACCGACATCTTCATCACCACCGACGGCCCCGCCAACAGTGCCGGCAGCGAGACGGCGGGCGCGGACACCGAAGGCCAGGACCCCTCGCCCGCATCGCGCGACGACGCGGCGCTCGAGGACAAGATCGTCGTGTCGGTCGACATCGCGGACGAGGCCAAGGCCGCCAAGGTCAAGGCCGCGTTCGCCGAGTTCGACGCGAGCGACGTCGCGCAAGGCTGAATGCGCATGCCGACGCGGGTCGATCCCGCGTCGGCGTTCCGATCGCTTTGTCGTTTCGCAGGCATGACGCCGCAACCCATTTCCCGGACGCCGCGTTAAGCCCTCACGCATGATCAAGGTTGCCAGCTACAATATCCACAAGGGCATCGGGCTCGACCGTCGGCGCAATCCCGAGCGCGTGGTCGAGGTGTTGCGCGAAATCGATGCCGACGTGATCGCGCTCCAGGAGGCGGATCGACGCTTCGGCGCCAAGGCCTGCGTCCTCCCGCACCACCTTCTCGACGAACATAGCGACTGGAAACCGGTCGATTTCGGCCTGCGCGCGCTCAGCATGGGCTGGCACGGCAACGTCATCCTCGTCCGCAAATCGGCGCGCATCGTGGCAAGCGAACCGCTGCATCTGCCCGCGCTCGAGCCTCGCGGCGCGGTGATGGCGGACATCGAACTCGCCGGCGCGACGCTACGCGTGCTCGGCATGCACCTCGACCTGTCGGGGCTCTGGCGCCGCAAGCAGGCTGCCGCGATCATGAACCACGTCGACGCCTGCGCGCACCGCCATCCGACCGTGATGATGGGCGATCTCAACGAATGGAGTGCAGGTGCGGGGTGCCTGCGCGATTTCGGGCGCGACTATGCGTTTGCCGAGACCGGCGCGAGTTTCCATTCCAGACGGGCGATCGCACGGCTCGACCGGATCATGGTCTCGCGCGACTTGCACGTCGCCGACTGCGGCGTGCATGCAAGCCCGGCAGCGCGGAAGGCATCGGATCATCTGCCGATCTGGGCTATTCTGCAGCCGACATAAGCGCGGTACGAACGACGATGCGGGACGGGATCTAGGATGCGCGAGAAGGAACTGCGGCTGGCGCTCGTCTGCTATGGCGGGATCAGCCTGGCGGTCTACATGCACGGCATCACCAAGGAGATCTGGCGCCTCGTCTGCGCCAGCCGCGCGTTCCACGACGGCGAAACCCCGGTCGGCGGCAGCCAGGGCATCTATCACGCGCTGCTCCAGGAAATCGAAGAGCATGCGTCGATCCGTGTCCGCGTGCTCGCCGACATCATCGCCGGCGCGAGTGCGGGCGGGATCAACGGCATCTTCCTCGCGCAGGCGATCGCCACCGGCCAGAGCCTCGATCCGCTGACCGACCTCTGGATGACGTCGGCCGATGTCGAGGCGCTGATCGATACCGAGGCGGCGCCGAAATCGCGGCTGTCGAAGGTCTGGGCGATGCCGCTCGCGTGGATGGCGGCGGGGCGCAGCACCGACAAGGTCGAGGAACTCGACGAACCGACGCGCGAAGAGGTGCGGACCAAGCTGTCGCACTTCATCCGCTCGCGCTGGTTCGAGCCGCCGTTCGGGGGGAAGACCTTCACCAACCTGCTGCTTGACGCGTTCGACGCGATGGCGGCAAGCACGCGCGGCCCCCGCCTGTTGCCGCCTGGGCAACCGCTCGACCTGTTCGTGACCGTCACCGATTTCTCGGGCCATCCCGAGCGGTTGCAGCTCAACTCGCCCGCCGAGGTGGTCGAGACCGAGCATCGGCTGGTGGTCGACTTCACCGACAATGGCGGCGCGACCGATACGCTCGCACCGCGTGCGGAACTCGCGTTCGCGGCCCGCGCGACATCGAGCTTCCCCGGCGCGTTCCCGCCGTTCACCGTCGCGGAACTCGATACCGTGCTCCAGACCCGCCAGATCGCATGGCCGGGGCGTGGCGCCTTCCTCAAGCGCGTCCTGCCACGCCATGCTGCGGCGAAGGCGGCGGAGACCGCGGTGCTGATCGATGGATCGGTGCTCGCCAACGCCCCGTTCCGACCCGCGCTCGATGCGCTCAAGGAACGGCCGGCACGGCGCCAGATCGACCGTCGCTTTATCTATATCGACCCCTCGCCGGGCATCAAGCTGCGGCTCAATCGTGGCGAAGGCACGCCTGGTTTCTTCCAGACGATCATCGCCGCGATCAGCGACATCCCGCGCCAGCAGCCGATCCGCGACAATCTGGAGGCGATCGCCGAACGCTCTGCGCGGATCGATCGGATGCGCGGGATCGTCACCGCGATCCGCCCCGATGTCGAGGCCGATGTCGAATCGCTGTTCGGCCACACGCTGTTTCTCGACCGCCCGACCGCCCCCCGGCTGATCGCTTGGCGACGGCGCGCGCAAAAGGCGGCCGCGTCGAAGGCAGGGTACGGCTTCGTCGCCTACGGACACGTCAAGCGCAGCGCGGTGATCGAGACGATGGCCAGCCTGCTGTTTCACGCGGGCCGTCATCATCGCCCACGCCGCCTCGCCCAGATCAGGTCGGCGATCGTGGCGAGCGTCGTCGCGACCAGCGCCGATCAGCTCGGCTCGAACTATCCCGGCGGCGCCAGCCCCGCGTCGATCGCGTTCCTGCGCACCTTCGACATCGGCTTTCGCATCCGCCGGTTGCGGTTGATGGCGCGCCGGTTGGCGGAGGTGGAGACGCAGGCCGACGAGCCCGAACTCGCGCCGATGCGCGACGCGATCTACGAATCGCTGTCGCCGTATCTCGATCGGATGCGCGGCGAGATGCATGCCGGACAGCATGACGCGGTCCGCGCGATGCGCGGCGATGCGACCGAGGTGCTGGCGACGCTCGGCCGGACGTTCGACCTCGGTCGGCTCGACGCGGAGACCGACCAGCGCCTCGCCGGGGCGTTCGCGCAACTCGCCAAGCCCGCACGGCGCACGATGTTGCTCGCCTATCTCGGCTTTCCGTATTTCGACACCGCCACGCTGCCGTTGTTGCAGGGCGAAGGACTCGACGAGTTCGATCCGATCAAGGTCGACCGCATCGCCCCCGACGATGCCACCGCGATCCGTTCGGGCGGGGCCGACGCGACGTTGAAGGGGATCCAGTTCGGCACGTTCGGCGCATTCTTCAGCCGCGCCTACCGCGAGAATGACTATCTCTGGGGCCGCCTGCACGGCGCCGAGCGGATGATCGACATCACCGTCTCGACGCTGCCGAAGACGGTGCGGATGAAGCCCGGTCGGGTCGCCGCGATCAAGCGCGCCGCGTTCGTCGCGATCCTCGACGAGGAGGAACCCCGGCTCACCGCGATCCTGCCGCTGATCGCGCAGATCAGGACCGAAATCGGCTGAAACCCGGCTTGTTCGGCACAAGACTGGCCAAACCGGCCGCTTGGCGGTAGCTCTGGCACACCCATCGGCGCTTCGGCGCGGAGGGACGCGATAGAGGTGGCCGCATGCAGTTCCTGAAAATCCTGTTCTGGTGTCTGTTGGCGTTCATCGCCGCAGTCTTCACGATCTCGAACTGGAACGCCGTCCAGATCCAGCTTTGGGGTGGGCTGATCGCCGACGTGAACCTGCCGCTGCTGCTGTTCGTCACGTTCCTGATCGGGTTCGTACCGACGATGCTGTACAATCACGCGATCCGGTGGCGGCTGCGCCAGCGGCTTGCGACGTGCGAACGCGAGTTGGTCGAACTGCGGACGCCGCGGCCCGAACCGGTGGCCTTCGCGCACGCCGAGACACCGGTTGCGCCGATCACCCCCGTTGGCCCAGCCACGGACATGTCGACCGCCACCCCGCCGGGCTCGCTGCTGTGAGCAACCGCATCTACGTCGCGCTCGACACGCCCGATCTCGCCAAGGCCAAGGCGATCGCATCGCGCGTCCGCCATCACGTCGGCGGCATCAAGCTGGGACTCGAATTCTTCTCCGCACACGGTCAGGCCGGCGTCCATGCGATGGCGGAACTCGGGCTGCCGATCTTCCTCGACCTGAAGCTTCATGACATTCCCAACACCGTCGCCAAGGCGGTGCAGGCGCTCGGCGCGCTCGAACCCGCGATCCTTACCGTCCACGCAAGCGGCGGCCGGGCGATGCTCGAGGATGCCAAGGCAGCCGCGCCGATCGGCACCAAGGTGATCGCGGTGACGATGCTCACCAGCCTCGACGCGTCCGATCTTGCCGCAACGGGCGTCGTCGGCAGCGCGCACGACCAGGTATCGCGGCTGACCGAACTGGCGTGCCAGGCGGGGGTCGACGGCATCGTCTGCTCGGGGGCCGAGGTCGCGGCGGCGAAGAAGATCTGGCCGAAGGGGTTCTTCGTCGTGCCGGGCGTACGCCTGCCGGATGGCCATATCGGCGACCAGAAGCGAGTCGTCACGCCGCGCCAGGCGATGGACGCCGGCGCGTCGATCCTGGTCGTAGGCCGCCCGATCACGCAGGCCGAGGACCCCGACACCGCCGCCCGCGCGATCGGCGCGACGCTCTAAACTCACGTCGTCATCCTGACGAAAGTCAGGATCCAGTGCCAAGATCGACAGCGTTCGTTACTCTGGATCCTGACTTTCGTCAGGATGACGGGCGCTAGAGCGCTACGTATTAATCGATCGCTGCTCCGTCCCGGACATCCGCTACCGTTGCAAAGGCCGAGAGAAGACCATGACCACCGCCAAGATCTGCGGCCTCTCCACCCCCGCGACACTCGACTCCGCGATCCGCCACGGCGCGAGTCATGTCGGGTTCGTGTTCTTCCCCGCCTCGCCGCGCCACGTGACGTTCGCCAAGGCCGCCGAACTCGCCGCGCGCGTGCCGGGCCATGTTGCCAAAGTAGGCGTGTTCGTCGATCCCGAGGACGAGATGCTCGAACAGGCGGTCGGATCTGCCACCCTTGATGTGCTCCAACTCCACAAGGCGACCCCGCCCCGCGTCGCCGCGATCCGCGCGAAGTTCGGGATCGAGACCTGGGTCGCGGTCGCGGTTCGCACGCGCGGCGATCTCGACGCGGCGCACGGCTTTGTCGGAGTCGCCGACCGCATTCTCTACGACGCGAAGACGCCGGACTCGGCAGCGCTGCCCGGCGGGATGGGCTTGCGGTTCGACTGGGACCTGCTCGACGGCTTCCGGCATCCGCTGCCCTGGGCGCTGTCGGGCGGGCTCGATCCGACGAACGTGGCGGAGGCGATCCGCCGCACCGGCGCGGAACTGGTCGATGTCTCATCAGGCGTCGAAAGCGAACCCGGTACCAAGGACGAAACCAAGATCGCGGCGTTTCTGAGGGCGGTCGCCACGCGCTAGCACCACCCCGGCGAAGGCCGGGGCCCAATTGGAAAGGTCGAGGTAACGGAGCATCCGACCCGCCAAAAAGCCTTTCCCAATTGGGCCCCGGCCTCCGCCGGGGTGGTCTTTAGCGGAAACGGAAGGGGTGACAGCGATTTACGAAGTGCTAAACGCCCCTGCATGAACGCTCCCCTCGCCCCCAACTCCTACCGCGCACAGCCAGACGAGCGCGGCCATTTCGGCGACTTCGGCGGCCGCTATGTCGCCGAGACGCTGATGCCGCTCGTCCTCGAACTCGACGAAGCGTACCGCGCGGCCAAGGCCGACCCCGCTTTCAAGGCGCAGTTCGACGACCTGCTCGAACATTATGTCGGCCGCCCGAGCCCGCTCTACTACGCCGAACGCCTCACCGAGGCACTCCGCGAGTCCGCCCCCGAGGGCATGGGTGCGCAGGTCTGGTTCAAGCGCGACGAGCTGAACCACACCGGTGCGCACAAGATCAACAACTGCATCGGCCAGATCCTGCTCGCGATGCGGATGGGCAAGACGCGGATCATCGCTGAGACCGGCGCGGGCCAGCACGGCGTTGCGACCGCCACGGTCTGCGCGCGCTTTGGCCTGCCGTGCGTGATCTACATGGGTGCCAAGGACGTCGAGCGTCAGGCACCCAACGTGTTCCGCATGAAGCTGCTCGGCGCCGAAGTCCGCCCCGTGACCAGCGGCGCGCACACGCTGAAGGACGCGATGAACGAGGGGATGCGCGACTGGGTCGCCAACGTCCACGACACCTTCTACATCATCGGCACCGCCGCCGGCCCGCACCCGTATCCCGAGATGGTCCGCGATTTCCAGAGCGTGATCGGCACCGAGGCACGCGCACAGATGCTCGAGCGCGTCGGTCGCCTGCCCGACATGCTGGTCGCGGCGATCGGTGGCGGCTCGAACGCCATCGGACTGTTCCATCCGTTCCTCGACGATGCCGACGTGCAGATGCTCGGCGTCGAGGCGGCGGGGCATGGTCTCGACAAGGAACATGCCGCCAGCCTCGCGGGCGGCTTCCCCGGCGTGCTCCACGGCAACAAGACCTATCTGTTGCAGGACGAGGACGGCCAGATCACCGAGGCGCACTCGATCTCGGCCGGGCTCGACTATCCCGGCATCGGCCCCGAGCATGCCTGGCTGCGCGACATCGGCCGCGTCCAGTATGACAGCGCGACCGACACCGAAGCGCTCGACGCCTTCCAGCTGCTGTGCCGCACCGAAGGCATCATCCCCGCGCTGGAACCAAGCCACGCGATCGCCACGGTGACGAAGAAGGCGCGCGAGATGCGGCAGGACCAGATCATCCTGGCCAACCTCTGCGGCCGCGGCGACAAGGACATCTTCACCGTCGCCGAAGCACTAGGGGTGGCGATATGAAACTGGACTGGCGCCAGGGAATGACGAGCGTCGTGGTTGGCGGATGTACCGCGGGCGTGGTGAGTTGGCTTGCCAGCCGCGTGGTCGACAACGGTCACTCCGTGTCTGTGCTCGCGATCGGTTTGGGCATCGGCGCGTCGCGCCTCGTCGTGAGTGACAAGCAATGAGCCGCCTCGCCGCCACCTTCGCGCGCACCGCCGCTGCCGGGCGCGCCGCGCTCGTCGCGTTCGTCACCGCGGGCGATCCCACCACCGAGGCTACCGGCCCGATCCTCGACGCGCTCGTCGCGGGCGGCGCGGACGCGATCGAACTCGGCATGCCGTTCACCGATCCGATGGCCGACGGCCCCGCGATCCAGGCAGCGAACATCCGCAGCCTCGCGCAAGGGACCCGCACTGCGGACATCCTCGCCACCGCCACCGCGTTCCGCGCGCGGCATCCGGACGTGCCGCTGGTGCTGATGGGCTATGGCAACCCGATGCTCCGGCGCGGCGCTGACTGGTTCGCGCAGGCCGCGGCCAATGCCGGTGTGGACGGCGTGATCTGCGTCGACGTGCCGCCCGAGGAAGACGATGCGCTCGGCCCTCAGTTGCGCGCCGCCGGAATCGACCTCATCCGCCTCGCTACCCCCACGACCGACGCCGCCCGCCTGCCGACCGTACTCGATGGCGCCAGCGGGTTCCTGTATTACGTCTCGGTCGCGGGGATCACCGGGCTCCAGCAGGCGCAGCAGTCCTCGATCGAGGACGCCGTCGGCCGCCTGAAGGCACAGACCGACATCCCGATCGCGGTCGGCTTCGGCATCCGCACCCCCGAGCAGGCCGCCAACGTCGCGCGCGTCGCGGACGGCGTCGTCGTCGGCTCGGCGATCGTCGAACTGGTCGCGCAGCATGGTACCGCTGCGGCCGAACCGGTCCGCGCCTATATCAAGTCTCTCGCCGACGCCGTCGCGTCCGCACGGAAGGTCGCCCCTATGGAGATTGGCGCATGAGCTGGCTCAACAGCGTCCGCAACGTCCTGCCCTTCGTCGCGAAGCGCGAGACGCCCGAGAATCTCTGGCACAAGTGCAAGGGCTGCGGGCAGATGATCTTCACCAAGGAGCTCGAGGACAATCTCTACGTCTGTCCGAAATGCGATCACCACGACCGCATCGGGCCGAAGATCCGTTTTGCGCAACTGTTCGACGAGGGCAGCTGCAGCGAACTCCCCGCACCCAAAGTGCCCGAGGATCCGCTCAAGTTCCGCGATCAGAAGCGCTACACCGATCGCCTGAAAGCGGCACGCACCGACAGCAGCGAACAGGACGCGCTGATCAACGCACGCGGCGCGATCAACGGCCACCGCGTCGTCGTGGGCGTGCAGGATTTCGGCTTCATGGGCGGGTCGATGGGCCTGGCCGTCGGCGAGGCGTTCGTGCGCGGCGTCGAGGCAGCGATCGAGGACCGCGTGCCCTACGTGATCTTCACCGCGAGCGGCGGCGCGCGCATGCAGGAAGGTATCCTCAGCCTCATGCAGATGCCGCGCAGCACGGTCGCGATCCAGATGCTGCACGACGCCGGCCTGCCGTACATCGTCGTGCTGACCGATCCGACGTCGGGCGGTGTGATGGCGGCGTATGCGATGCTCGGCGACGTCCAGATCGCCGAACCCAAGGCGACGCTGGCGTTCACCGGCCGGCGCGTGATCGAGAGCACGATCCGCGAGAAGCTGCCCGAGGATTTCCAGACGTCGGAATATTATCTCGAACACGGGATGATCGACATGGTCGTCCACCGGAAGGACCTGCGCGAGCAGCTCGGCACGGTGATCGGGTATCTCAGCGCGCGCGAGGCCGCGTAACGCACTCCCTCTCCCCTCCGGGGAGAGGGTCGGGGTGAGGGGCAGCCACAGACGCGGCGCTCGGAACTGCCCCTCACCCCAGCCCTCTCCCCGGAGGGGAGAGGGAGCCTAGAAGAATGCCCGACCACGCGACGTCTTCCTCGCCCGCAGTTCAGGCCCAACTCGACCGCCTCACCGCGCTGTCGCCCGGCGCCGACATCCTCGGCCTTGAGCGCATCAGCGCGCTCCTAAGCCGCCTCGGCGACCCCCACCTCAACCTCCCGCCGCTGTTCCACGTCGCTGGCACCAACGGCAAGGGCTCGACCTGCGCGTTCCTCCGCGCCGCGATCGAGGCTGCCGGGCACAGCGTCCACGTCTATTCTTCCCCCCACCTCGTCCGCTTCAACGAACGCATCCGCCTCGCGGGATCTCTGATCGAAGACGACCTGCTCGCCGCCCTGCTGGCGGAAGTGCTCGACCACGCTGCCGACCTCCAGGCGAGCTTCTTCGAAGTCACCACCGCCGCCGCCTTCCTCGCCTTCGCCCGCACGCCAGCGGCAGCGACGATCGTCGAAGTCGGCCTCGGCGGTCGGCTCGACGCGACCAACGTCATCCCCAACCCGGTCGTCACTGGCATCGCCGCGCTCGGTATCGACCACCAGTCATTCCTCGGCGACACGCTGCTGGAGATCGCCGCCGAGAAAGCGGGCATCGCCAAGCCCGGTGTTCCCCTCGTCACGATGGACTATCCCAAGGCCCTCCGCGCGAAGATCGCAGCCATCGCCGCAGCGGCCGGCGCACCCGTCGTCGCCCGCGGCACTGCCTGGACCAGCGAGACCGCGCGCGCGACCGTCCGCTACGAGGACGAAGGCTTTTCGGTCGTCACCAATCGCCCCCGCCTCGTCGGCGCGCACCAGTCGCGCAACCTCGCGCTGGCGATCGCCATGCTGCGGCACCAAGGCGCATTGCATATCCCCGAAGCCGCGATGCGCGCCGCCGCCGACTGGGCGCAATGGCCGGCGCGCATGCAGCGGCTCTCGGACGGCCCGCTCCTAGCGCACCTCCCCGCCGGCAGCGAACTATGGCTCGATGGCGCACACAACCCCAACGCCGCCAAGCCGGTCGAAAGGACATTGCGCCGGATCGCGCAAGGTCGCCCCGTCACGCTCGTCATGGGGATGCTGGCGAACAAGGATGCCGACGCCGTCCTCCGCATCCTGTCGCCGTCGCTGGCCCGGATCATCGCCATCCCTGTCGAAGGGCACGCGCACCACGCCCCCCAGGCACTGGTCGAGATCGCAGCCCTGTACGGCGTCCAGGGCGACGTCGCTCCGGGCATTGCGGACGCGCTCGATCGCCTGTCCACGCAGGGTCCATCAGTCGTGCTGATCGCAGGATCGCTGTACATTGCAGGCGAAGCGCTCGTCGGAAACGACCAGCCGCCGGACTGATCTCTTATTGCTATTGACTATCAATAACCAACAGGCGAGTTTGGCGCGACCACCACGGAGTCGCGTGAATGACCGATGTTCGAACCGCCACTGCCCTGCTTCCGCACGCGTTGCCCGAATGTGAAAACGCGCGGATCGCGCTGTTCGCGATGCGGCGGATGGGCGCGAACGGCCTTGCCGACGCACGCGCCGCGCACACCCTGTTCACCGCGTTCGGCCAGAGCTTCCGCCGGCCGCTCGTCCTGCTGCGCGCGTTGATGGCGGATCTTGCGGGCACGTCCGCGGGAACGATCGCGATCGCGCCGTGCTGCTGCGCGCGGATGACGCCGGCCGAGGCAGCGATGCTGTCGATCCTCGCGCGTATCGAGACCGCGCCCGAGACCGCCCGCCTGCTGATGGCCGATCTGCTCGGCGTGCGTCGCGTCGATGGGGTCCTCGCGAGCGCCGCCGCCGTCGCCGCAGCCTTTGCCGACGAAGGGCGCCCCGTCACCGCCTAGCGCGGGTCGGTCTGCGGCGATCGGTCTGCTGATGCCGGACGGGTGCCGGCATGGCGGTGCGCTACAGTCGAACGATCGTGGTTTTGCCGTCCTCGATCAATATCCCAGCGCGTGCGCCAGCGTCAGCAGCAGCCAGTACAGCCCCCCCGACAGCAGCATCGCCACCGGCAGCGTCATCACCCAGGCCAGCGCCATGTTCATCACCGTACGCCGCTGCAACCCGGCGCCGTTGGCGACGCTGGCCCCCGCAACGCCCGACGACAGGATGTGCGTCGTCGACACCGGCAAGCCGTAGCGGACCGCCAGCAGGATCGTCGCCGCCGCGACCAGCTCGGCCGATGCGCCCATCCCGTAGGTCAGATGCGACTTGCCGATCTTCTCGCCGACCGTGACGACGATCCGCTTCCATCCGACCATCGTCCCGAGCCCAAGCGCCAGCGCGACCGAGATCTTGACCCAGGTCGGGATGTAGCGCGTCCCCTGCTCGAGCTGCCCGCTATAGCTTTTGAGCGTCGTGACCTCCTGCGCGGTGAAGCGGCTTTGCGCGGCCGTATCGGCGGTGATCAGCTTGGTCGTATCGAGCAGCAGATACATGTCGTTGCGCAGGTTCGGCGTCGCCGCGGCGGGCACCTTGCCGAGCGAGCCATAGCCCGCGATCCGCGTCGACACGTCATCCGACAGCGTCGCCAACGCGCCATAAACGACCGGATCGGCGACCTGCTTCGTCTTCAGCGCGCGCGTCACGTCGATCCGCGCGGCGGCGACGTCTCCGGGCGCGCCATTCGCATGCGCCACGAACGCGGTCGACGCGTCGTGCGCGGCCCGCACGAACGCCGGCGTCGCGCTCTCGGGCATCGTCCGGTTGAGCGCATAGGCGGTCGGCGCGCAGCCGATCAGGATGAGCATGATCAGCCCCATCCCCTTCTGCCCGTCGTTGCTGCCGTGCGCGAAGCTGACCGCGGTGCACGTCCCGATCAACAGCGCCCGGATGCCGCGCGGCGGCGGCGTATCGCTCTTGGGTGCCTCGTACAGCGCGCGATCGCGCAGGAACCGCTTCATCACCAGCAGCATCAGCAGCGCGCCGACGAAGCCGACGACCGGGCTGAACGCGAGTGCGGACAACACTTTCCACACCTGCGCCATGTCGACGCCCGACGTGCCGTCCGCGCCGCCCTTGATCATCTGGTTGGCCAGGCCGACGCCGAGGATCGAGCCGATCAGCGCATGGCTCGACGAATTGGGCAGTCCAGCCGCCCAGGTCGCGAGGTTCCAGACGATCGCGGCGAGCAGCAGTGCGAAGATCATCGCGAACCCGCCGACGCTGCCGACGTTGAGGATCAGGTCGACGGGCAACAAGGTGATCACCGCATAGGCGACCGCCCCCGACGACAGCATCACGCCGAGGAAGTTGAAGAACCCCGACCACACCACCGCGAGCGGCGCGGGCATCGAATGCGTGTAGATGACGGTGGCGACCGCGTTGGCGGTATCGTGAAACCCGTTCACGAACTCGAACCCCAGTGCGATCAGCAACGCGAGCGCGAGGAACGCGAACGCGCCGCCCGCCAGCGATTCGCCGACTTGCGCGGTATCGATCGCGATGCTGAACCCGGCATAGGCGAGCCCGCCGATCAGGACTGCGAGGAAAATCCAGCGGCCAGACGGATGAATCGCATGATCGAGTTTGGGACCGGTGCGCGGGGCCGACGCCGCAGCGCTCGAATCAGCCGTCATCGCATCGGGTGCAAATGTGGAGGTTGCCATGAGGATGTGCAGTCGGCCCTAACGATGACAATCTTATGACAGATGTAAATCAAGCGACGATCCGCCCTGATTTGGGACGAGGCCGTCACCGATCCTCCCCCGCCAGGGGGGTGGAGCCAAAGGCGACGGAGGGGGAAGACATGCAACAGATGTGTCGCCTTACCTCCCCCTTCGTCTGGCAAGCGCTAGCCACTTCCCCTCGTGGGGGAGGACGTTCGGCGCCGACCTTCTCACCGAGCGCTACAGCTCACCGCCCCGCGCCGATGCTGGCGAGCTGCGTCCCGTTGCGGCCGAGGATCGCGGCGAACTTGACGCGCGCATCGTCGGTCATCTCCTGACGGCACTGGCGCGCGTCGGCGAGCGCATCGAGACCGTTGGTACGCGGCTGGCAGGCGCTGGCGATCGCCGAGCGCAGGCGGCGCTGGAACGCGGTGCGCCCGGCGTCGCTGGTCAGGTCGAGTCCGCGATGCGACACGCGCACCGACACTGGCTCGCGCACCGCGCTGGCCGATGCCCCCGCCGAGAACAGGCACGCGCCAAGGATCGCCGCCGAAACGACGCTGTTGAAAAGCTTCATGATGATGGTCCTCAAATGGTCCTGCGGTC
The DNA here is from genome assembly GCF_004341085.1 of Sphingomonas sp. PP-CE-1G-424. GTDB lineage: Bacteria > Pseudomonadota > Alphaproteobacteria > Sphingomonadales > Sphingomonadaceae > Sphingomonas. Next base: position 774,191 of record NZ_SLXW01000002.1, on the reverse strand, counting down.
CGCAGGGCGCTGCCTGCGGGACGACGGCGCCAGTGCGTCGGGCAGCCTTTCTGCATGGGGCTACTCCGACCACGAACCACGTCGCTGCGCCGTCTCTAGGCGCGCTTCATGACGCCCGCGCGACGATTCGGCGACGTTTCAAAGGTTGCCCGATCGCGCCGCGTTCCCTACCTGTTCACCGGTGAACCAGATCGCCCAAACGTCCGCGCCGCAAGCAGAGCCTCCCTATCTGCGCGGCCTCAATCCGCCGCAGCGCGAGGCGGTGCTGACCACCGACGGCCCGGTGCTGATCATCGCCGGCGCCGGCACCGGCAAGACCGCGGCGCTCACCGCCCGGCTCGCGCACCTGATCTTCACGAAGAAGGCGTGGCCGTCCGAAATCCTCAGCGTCACCTTCACTAACAAGGCCGCGCGCGAGATGCGCGAGCGCGTCGGTCGTCTGGTCGGCGATGCGGTCGAGGGGATGCCGTGGCTCGGCACGTTCCACGCGATCGCTGCGAAGATGCTGCGACGTCACGCCGAACTGGTCGGCCTGCAATCGAACTTCACGATCCTCGATACCGACGACCAGTTGCGGTTGCTGAAGCAGCTCATTCTCGCCGCCGACATCGACGAGAAGCGCTTTCCGACGCGGAGCCTCGCCGGGCTGATCGACCAGTGGAAGAACAAGGGCCTCGTCCCTGCCGACATCGATGCGGGCGAAAGCGAGCGCTATGCCAACGGCCGCGGCGGCGAGCTGTACCAACAATACCAGGCGCGGCTGATTGCGCTCAACGCCTGCGATTTCGGCGACCTGCTGCTGCACATGCTGGTCATCCTGAAGACGCACCGCGACGTGCTCGCGCAGTATCAGCAACGCTTCAAATACATCATGGTCGACGAGTATCAGGACACCAATTCGTCGCAATATCTCTGGCTGCGGCTGCTCGCGCAGGAGCGCAAGAACATCGCCTGCGTCGGCGACGACGACCAGTCGATCTATTCGTGGCGCGGCGCACAGGTCGAGAACATCCTGAAGTTCGAGCGCGACTTCCCCGGCGCGAAGGTCATCCGGCTGGAGCAGAACTACCGCAGCACGCCGCACATCCTCGGTGCCGCGTCGGGCGTGATCGCCAACAATGGTGGACGCCTCGGCAAGCAGCTGTGGACCGAACGCGACGTCGGCGAGAAGGTCAAGGTCATCGGCGTCTGGGACGGCCCCGAGGAAGCGCGCCGCGTCGGCGAGGAGATCGACATCGTCAGGCGCTCCGGCAAGAGCCTCGACGAAGTGGCGATCCTGGTCCGCGCGCAGCACCAGACGCGCGAGTTCGAGGACCGCTTCATCGCGATCGGCATGCCGTACAAGATCGTCGGCGGCTTCCGCTTCTACGAACGCGCCGAAATTCGCGACGCGCTCGCCTATCTCCGCGTGGTCAACCAGCCGGCGGACGACCTCGCCTTCGAACGCATCGTCAACGTCCCCAAGCGCGGCCTCGGCGACAAGGCTGTCGCGCGCATCCACCAGCTCGCGCGCGCCACCGGCACGCCGCTGACCACCGCCGCCGCGCGCATTCTCGACACCGACGAACTGACCGGCGCCGCGAAGAAGTCACTCGGACGCCTGGTCGGCGACATCGCCCGCTGGCGCGACATGGCGACCAGCCTGCCGCACGCCGAACTGGCCCGCCAGTTGCTCGACGAAAGCGGCTACACCGCGATGTACCAGGCCGAGAAATCGGTCGAGGCGACCGGCCGCCTGGAGAACCTCAGCGAACTCGTCCGCGCGATGGAGGAATACGACTCGCTCGGCGCATTCCTCGAACACGTGTCGCTGGTGATGGACAACGAGGGCGGCGCGCAGGATCCGCAGGTCACGATCATGACCATCCACGCCGCCAAGGGCCTCGAATACGATACGGTGTTCCTGGTCGGCTGGGAGGAAGGCCTGTTCCCGTCGCAGCGCTCGCTCGACGAAGGCGGCGTGAAGAGCCTCGAGGAGGAACGTCGCCTCGCCTATGTCGCGATCACCCGCGCTCGGCGACTTGCAGTGATCATCCACGCCGCCAACCGCCGCATCTACGGTCAGTGGAACTCGTCGATCCCGTCGCGCTTCGTCGCCGAACTCCCCGCCGAACATATCGACACCGAAACCACGATGTCCGGCGGCGCGAGCCTCTGGCAGGCCAACTGGTCCGACCGCGCCGATCCGTTTGCGGACGTCGCGAGAGGCACGGGTCGCGGTCCCGGCTGGCAGCGTGCGTCGGGCACCGGCAGCACCTTCTCCACCAAACCCGCCCGCGTCGTCGAAAGCCGGTCCAGCGCGATCAGCCTCGGCAACAAGGGCCGCGACGACCTCTCGCTCGGCATGCGCGTCTTTCACCAGAAATTCGGCTACGGCACGATCGCGGAGATCGAAGGCAACAAGCTGGAGATCGACTTCGAGCAGTCCGGGCGCAAGCGGGTGATGGACAGCTTCGTTACACTGGGATGAGGTAAAGCGTCGAGATGCGCTCGATGCCAAACTGGACGGATCATTTCCCCCCATTCCCGTAAACTTGCAACTTTCGGTCAAGTTTGAGATCATCCCCCCAAGACTTCGAGTCGAGGACAGATGCATGTCGGGTAACAAGCGAACGATTCCGCAGATCCGTTCTCGACTTCGCGAGATTGCGGACGAGTCCGGAATCGAAGAACTTCACGATCTAGCCGACGAAACGTATCGAAATTCGCCCGTTACGCATGCTTCGGTGCGAAGCGCACATTTCACGCCAGAACTCGCGGAGGATATCCGGGCATTCGTTGCCAGATATCCAAAGCTACATCAACGTGACGTGGCACAGAAATTCAACGTAAATCCGGGACGAGTATCCGAGGCGTTGACCCGCCAGATGTAAAACGATCCTGAGGTGATCGATGTTGAGGCGGTTAGGCCGCCACTCGCTCTACCTCGATCTCGCCCTCACGCGTCCGCGCTTCTGCCAGATCATACGCCGCCTGCATCCGCATCAGCGTTTCAGCCTGCAGACCGAACGCCTTCTCGAACCGGATCGCCATCTCAGCCGACAGCCCGGCCCGACTGCCAAGCAGGTTGCTCATCGCCTGCCGCGTCACGCGCAGTTTGGCGGCGACGTCGGTCACGCTCAACCCATGCGGCGCGACAACTTCAGCCCGCAACCAAGCGCCTGGGTGAACCGCAAAACTCGCATGAAGCTTGATCGCCATCAGTGATAATCCTCCAAATCGAGATCCTCGATGCCACCCGCATCGTTGATCCAAAACGTCATCCGCCAATTCTTCGTCACCGTCAGCGACCATAGGCCTGCCCGATCACCCGCCAGGCGATGCGCGCCGAAATTGGGTGGCACCGTCAGTTCGTCCGCGGCTTCGACAGCGACGAGATACGCCAGCATATTTCGCAATCGATCAACGAGATTGCCCGGTAATCCCCTCGACCGGCCGGTCTCGGCGAACGACCGCAACGCCTTATGCCGAATGCTTTCGATCACCATGATAAAGCGTGCGCCATTCGACGCAGATCGTCAACCGTCGCTTGTCGCTTTCCGATCACGCACTTCAATCGGGGGCGTCGTGCCCCCCAAACCTGTACCGCAGCCGACAACCCCGTTCAGGAACGATGTCACTCGACAGCCGTATCACCGGCACATCCCGATTGTCGGGTTCGAGAGGACATCTCATGAAGTTTACCCATCTCATCGCCGCCGGGCTGGCCTTCGCAACGCTCGGTCTCGGCGCCGCCGCACCGGCCGAGGCGCAGCGCGATCGCGGGCATAGCGAACAGTATCGCGACAACGATCACCGTGGCGACCATCGCGGCGACCGTCGTGATTTCCGCCGGAACGATCACCGCGGCGATCGTCACGACGGCCGGCGCTATCGTGGTCGCGACCATGATCGTCGCAACTGGAACAACAATCGCCGCTGCCGCACCGAATGGCGCAACCATCGTCGCGTGCAGATCTGCCGCTGATGTAAGGCGATCCGGTGCGTGAAATCGCGCGCCGGGAAAGGTGGACGGTGGTATCATGCTGCCGTTCGCCGTCGCGTTCGACCCTCGATAAGGATTTCAGTCATGAAGCGTTTGTTCGGTACGGTTGCAGTGATTGCGGCGACGTGCCTTTCCGTTGCGACACCGGCGCTCGCGCAGAGCAGCGCCGACGACGCGCGTTTCGCCGCCGCCCAGTCGCGCCTCGACAGCGAATTGCAGATCTTCCGCCAGGAATTCGATCGCTACCAGTCGGTCCGCAATCGCGGCGGCTATGCGCCACAGGGCGGCTATCGCACCGCACCCGACCGTGGCTATCAGGAAGCCTATCCCGACGAGCGCGACGAGGGCAATTACGACCCCTCGCGCTATTACCGCGCGGGCCCGAACTATCAGGAGCGGACGCTGTCGACCAACGATCGCGTCTATGCGGGCCAAGACGGCAAATATTATTGCAAGCGCAGCGACGGCACGACCGGGCTGATCATCGGCGCAGCGGGCGGCGGTATCCTCGGCAACGTGATCGACGGCGGTCGTTCGCGGACCGTGGGTACGCTGCTGGGTGCAGCGGTCGGCGGCCTCGCCGGGCGTGCAGTCGACCAGAACAACAGCCAGGTCCGCTGCCGCTGAGCCGCACCCCCATCCCGTCATCCTGACGAACCTCCGTCATCCTGACAGAAGTCAGGATCCAGAGCCACGAGCATAACGCGTCGTGGCTCTGGATCCTGGATCAAGTCCAGGATGACGGGACGGCCACCCCTACTTCACCGGCCCGACCAGCTTCTGCGTGAAGTACGTCATCTGCAAAGCCTGCAACCGAGCCCCCTGCTCGATATCCGCATCGCCCGAATGCCCGCCCGCCGTGTCCTCATAATACAGATATGGCAGTCCATATTCCTTCAACCGCGCCGCAAACTTGCGCGCATGCTGCGGCCCGACCCGGTCATCCTTGGTCGTCGTCCAGATATACGGCTCCGGATACGCGACGCCCTTCTTGATGTTCTGATACGGCGAGATCGTCTCGAGGAACGCCTTCTCCGCCGGCACCGTGACCGAGCCATATTCGTCGACCCACGACGCCCCTGCCGCGATCCCCTCGTACCGGATCATGTCAAGCAACGGCACCTGGATCGTCACCGCCTTCCACAGATCGGGATGCTGGTTGAACTCGACTCCCATCAGCAACCCGCCATTCGACCCACCATAGATTCCCAGCTTGGCAGGGCTGGTCAGCTTCCGCGCAAACAGGTCCTTCGCCACTGCGGCAAAGTCGTCATAGATCACCTGCCGCTTGGTCTTGCGCCCGGCGTCATGCCATTTCGGCCCGAACTCGCCGCCGCCGCGGATGTTGGCGAGAACATACGACCCGCCCCGCTCCAGCCAAAGCTTGCCGGTGCTCCCCGAATAGCTCGGAGTCATCGACACCTCGAACCCGCCATAGGCGGTCATGATCGTCGGCGTCGTCCCGTCGAGCACGATGCCCTTCTTGTGCACCACGAAATACGGCACCTTCGTCCCGTCGGTCGAGGTCGCCTCGAACTGCTCGACGACATCGTTCGACGCATCGAACTTCGCCGGCAGAGTCTTGATCGGCTTCGGCGCAGCGCCCGTCGCCGCATCCAGCGAATAGAGCGACGTCGGCGTCAGGAACCCGGTCACCGTCAGGTACGCGTCGTCGCTGCGATCGGTCGTGCTCACGACATCGATCGAGGCATTGTCCGGTAACGCGATCGGCTTGGCGGTCCAGCCGTTCGCGCCGTGCGAATAGACCGACGCGCGACCGCGGACGTTGTCCGACACGACCAGCAACAGCTTCGACCTGGTCAGCCCCATCCCGTCGACCGACTGACGCGGCCCCGGTGCGAACACGATCGTCGGGTTGATCGTGCCCTTCTCGACCTCGGCAAGCGGTGCAGAAGCGACCGCCCCCTCGGGAATCTTGCCCCACGGGTCGCTGGTCGAGAAGATCACCTGCCCGTCGATCATCCCCGCCGGAAACGTCCGATCGGGCAGCGCGAGAGGCCGCGTACCCGTCGGCGTCCACACCAGCTTGTCCGCGCCGAAGAACGTCTTGCGCCGCTGGATCACGATCAGGCGGTTGCCCCTCTCGTCGGTCAGCACATTGGTCGCGGTGCTGCCCTGGTCGGTCGCCGCCCCGCGATAGACTTCAGTCGCGGCGGTCAGCGGCTGGCCGCGCTTGAGCGTCTTCATTACGAACGCATAGCCCGACTGGGTGGTCGTCCCCGCCCCCCAGTCGCGCGCGACCAGCAGCGTGTCCTTGTCGACCCATGCCGCATCCTGCTTCGACCGCGGCAGCAGGAAGCCGCCCTCGACGAACTGTCCGGTCGACAGGTCGAACTCGCGATACGTCACCGCATCCTCGCCACCCTCCGATAGCGCGACCAGGCACAGCCGCTGCTCGGGCTCGAGGCAGGTCGAGCCCTTCCAGACCCACTGCTTGCCCTCGGCCTTGCCCAGCGCATCGAGATCGAGCGCGGTCGTCCATTTCGGCGTCGCGCTCGCGTAATCCGCCGCGCTGGTCCAGCGCCAGAGCCCGTGCGGATGATCGGCATCGCGCCAGAAATTATAGATCCGCCCGAACATCTGGTTCGGCATCGGGATGCGATCCTTCGCCGACGCGATCGCCAGCGCCTCGGCGTAGAAGGTCTTGTAGCGCGGATCGTTCTGGAGCCGCGGCAACGTCTTCGCATTCTCCGCCTCGACCCAAGCCAGCGGCTTCGCGCCATCCTTGTCCTCGAGCCAGATATACGGGTCGGCGGCGGTGTTCGTTTTGGTCATCGGTGCGACTTGGGCGGTGGCTGCCGTCCCCGCAAGCAGTGTCGCCGCCGTCGCAAACAAGATACCACGCATATACAACTCCCTATCGTCACCCCGACCCTTCGACTTCGCTCAGGAGAGCCTTGTTCCGGGGTCCACCGATCCGCATAACAAATCCTGTCGAGTGTGCGGCACGGTGGTCCCCGGAACAAGGCTCTCCTGAGGAAAGTTGAAGGATCCGGGGTAACGAAGCGAGTTCAAGAAAATGCAGGACGGCCTGCCCAAGCCTCGTCGCTTCGTCGCGATCGCCGCAATCTCGGCAGGGACCGCGCTGACGATCATCGACGGCGGCATCGCCACCGTCGCGCTCCCGACGATCGCGCGCGACCTGCACGTCGGCAGCAGCGCGGTGGTCACCGTCGTCACCGTGTACCAGCTGATCCTGGCGATGGCGCTGCTCCCGTTCTCCGGGCTCGGCGACCGCATCGGCCTGAAGCGGATGTACCAATACGGCCAGCTGATCTTCACCGTCGCGACGTTGCTCTGCTTCTTTGCCAAGAGCCTGCCGTTCCTGCTCGTCGTCCGCGCCGCGCAGGCCCTGGGTGCGGCGGCGGCACTGAGCGTCTCGTCGGCGCTGATCCGCTCGATCTACCCGACCAAGCAACTCGGCCGCGGGCTCGGTATCAACTCGGTCGTCGTCTCCAGTTCCGCGGCACTCGCCCCGACGATCGGCGGTCTCGTCCTCGCCATCGCCCCTTGGCCCTGGGTGTTCGCCAGCGCCGTACCATTCGCGATCGCGTCGCTGGTACTAGGCCGAGCGCTGCCCGAACCGCGCAAACACGACGAACCCTTCGACGTGCTCGGCGCAGTCATGTGCGCAGCGATGATCGGCCTCGTCATCGGCGGCGCGGAAAGCGCGGTCCACGGCGACAGCCCGATCGTCTCCGCCGCGATCGTGCTGACCGGCGCGGTGATCGGCTGGTTCTTCGTGAAGCGCGAGCAGGGCGAGACCAAGCCGATCCTGCCGATCGACCTGCTCGCCCGGCCCGTGCTCGCGCTGTCGGCGATCGGCGCCTACACCGCGTTCATCGCGCAGATGACGCTGCTGCTCTCGACCCCGTTCCGCCTGACGCATGCCTACGGCTTTAGCGCGGCGGAGGTTGGCGCGGCGATCGCACCATGGCCGCTCGCCAACATGTTCGTCGCGCCACTGTCTGGGTGGTTGTCGGATCGCTACCCGGCGGGGCTGCTCGGCGGGATCGGCATGGGGGTATCGATCTGCGCGCTCTTGCTGATCGCATACATGCCGGCGGACCCGGGGTATTTCGATATCGCGTGGCGGATGGCGCTGTGCGGATCGGGCTTCGGCATGTTCATGGCGCCGAATGCGCGCCTCATCATCGGATCCGCCCCCCGCGAACGCGCCGCAGCGGCAGGCGGCCTGGTCTCGACGGTGCGGCTGGTAGGCCAGACCACCGGTGCCACCCTGGTTGCGGCGTTGTTGGCGATGGGCGTAGGCGCCGGCATGACCCCGCCGCTCGTGGCCGCCGGCCTAGCGCTAGTAGCAGGCCTATGCAGCCTAAGCCGCCTCCGCCCCTCGATCCGCAACCCACCGACCGAAGAAACCCAAGACGTACAACCCGCGCAACAAACGCGGTGACTCCTGCTCCCTCTCCCCCCCGGGGAGAGGGTCGGGGGTGAGGGGCAGCCCCAAACGCCGCACTACTTGGCTCCCCCTCACCCCAGCCCTCTCCCCGGAAGGGGGAGAGGGAGCAGAAAGAAGAAGAAGAAGAATGTTCATCCGCGAAGGCGGGTGCCCAGTCTGTGTTCCCGCCTTCGCGGGGACACATGCTTTGGTTTGGGACGCCCTAACACCGAGAGCTACCACCCCGGCGGAGGCCGGGGCCCAATTGGAAAGGTCGGCGTAACGGAGGACTGCGCTTCGTTAGCGACGCTCCCCAATTGGGCCCCGGCCTTCGCCGGGGTGGACGGAAGGTGATGCAACCCCTCTCAGATCAAAACGCAGCCGTCGCCTTGGCCTCCCCCATCATCGCAGCCCGCACCAAAGGAATCGGCGGCCCCCCATAACTCAAGAATTGGTCATGGAACGCCTTCCAGGCCTTCCGCCCACCGCGCGTCGCAGTCCAGTCCGCCCGCAGTTTCCGGATCATCAACTTACCCATCGTATAGTTCAGATATGCCGGATCATACGTCCCCCGCGCCGCCTGCTGCTTGGCGTTCCCCTCGTCCTGGTAACACTCGTCGACGAACATCCGGAACGACTGCTCCTGCGTCATCCCCTTCGCATGCATCCGGATCGCCGAAAGATACCGGCAATCCCGCAGCAGAGCGTTCGAGATCTGCCCAACATGCGTCTCAGGATCGCCGTTGTTGAGCCCGGCCTCCCACATCATCTCCTCGGCATAATGCGCCCACCCCTCGGCAAACGCATACCCCACGAACAACCGCCCAAAGAGCGACGGCGAGCGGTTCGCATGCAGGAACTGGACGAAATGCCCCGGCATTACCTCGTGCACCGAGGTGAACAGCAGGTCGTTCTTGCCCGGCACGAACGCGTCCTGCACCGCCTTGGTCCAGCTCGGGTCGGGCGGCGAGATGTAATAGATCGACGGCACGCCCTTATCGAACGGCCCCGGCGGATCGATATACGCCGAGTTCTGCCGGTTATACGGCGGCGATTCCTCGACCAGCGCCTGCTCGGTCCCCGGGATCGTCACCAGGTCGTGATCCACCACGAACTTGCGCAAGGTCGGGATTTGCCGCCGTGCTTCGGCGACCGGGCCGCCGACCGGCTTGTTCGCATTCATCTTGTCCATGCACGCGAGGATCGTCTGCCCCTTGGCGAACAGCCCGCACGCCTGCGCCAGCGCCGCCTGGTTGCGCTTCAGATCCGCGACACCCGCCGCCTCGAGCTGGTCGAGCGGCGTATCGACACCCTCGGTCATCGCCACCATCCGCGAGAACTTGTCCGCCCCGAGCGCAAAATCCTGCGTCGCGGTCGCGCGCTGGCCCTCGGTCCACGTCCCCAGATCGCGCATCGCCTTCGACGCCGCCTGCGCTGCGTTGGTCAGCTGCTTCTGCGCCGCCGCATCCTTCACGCTCGCAAACGCCCTCACCGCGTCGCCCGCGTAATAATCCGCAAACCCGTTGAACGCCGCCGTCCCGTAATTGACGTAGCTCAGCGGCATCGGCGCCTTGAGGTTCGCCTTGATGTTACCCGCCGCCGCCGGGATCTTCTGCAGGAACGCGGTCAGCGCCTTCATCCGGGTCGGCGCATCGGCATAGTTGCGCGCGATATACGTGTTCGGATCGAGCCCCGCGCTCACATACCACGCCGGATTGTGATGCGGCTGGTCGGCATCCTCCAGCCAGAACAGCTTTCCCTTGGCGACCTGCACCAGATAGTCGCGCTCGAACGCCTCGGCGGGCTTCAGATCCTTGAACGCCCCTGCCTTGTCGATCGCGCCATGCAGGAAGTCCGCCTGCCGCTTCAGCCCCGCCGCGCTCCAGTCGCCCAAGCCGCCGTCATATTCGTGCTTGCCCTGATAGACCGCATTCGCCGGATCGATCTTGAACCAGCCGTCGATGAAGCCATCGCGAAACCCCGCCCAGTCGCCCTTCGCAGCGGTCGTCGGCGCGGCAGAAGCCTGCGTGTTCGCGGTCGTCTGCGCAGGGCCGCACGCGCTCAAGGCGAGGACCGCGCCGAGCGCCGTCGTCAAAAGTCCGATCCGCATCCTGTCTCCAATTCCGATTCGTCTGGGACCATGCTGCCAGTCGAAGCTTCGGTACGCCAGCGTGCGGAACGGTGGGCGCGATGAGCCGTTGAGCGCACACCTCCCTAGAGAGACTGGATAGCTTGATGCCCTACGTAAAAACCCGTGACGGTACCGATATTTACGTCAAGGACTGGGGCACGGGACGCCCAGTGATCCTGACGCACGGCTGGCCGCTCAACGCCGACAGCTGGGACGCACAGGCGATGGCGCTCGCGCACGCCGGCTTCCGCGCGATCGCGTATGACCGCCGCGGGTTCGGTCGCTCGGGCCAGCCCTGGACCGGCTACGACTACGACACGCTCACCGACGATCTGGCCGACGTGATGGAAGCCACCGGCGCGAACACCGACGCGACGATCGTCGGCTTCTCGATGGGCGGCGGCGAGATCGCGCGCTACATGAGCCGCTACGAGGGCAAGGGCGTGGTCGCCGCCGGGCTGATCTCGTCGGTCGTGCCGTACATGCTCAAGACCGACGACAATCCCGACGGCGTCGACGAGGAAACGCTCGCCAGCATCGGCGCGAACATCGAGGACGATCGCCCGGCGTTCTTCAAGACCTTCCTCCAGCAATTCCTCGGCGTCGGGTTCATCACCTCGCCGGTCAGCGACGAGGTCGTCGACTGGGCCTGGAGCTTGGCGATGCAGGCGGGCCTGCACCCGACGCTGGAATGCGCCAAGGCGTTCGGCCACACCGACTTCCGCGGCGATTTGGCGGCCTTCGGCGTACCAACGCTGGTCGTCCATGGTACAAGCGACAAGACGGTCCCGATCGACGCCACCGGCCGCGCCGCCGCCAAGGGCATCGCGGACTCGCAACTGGTCGAATATGACGGCGCCCCGCACGGCCTGACGATCACCGAGAGCGATCGCTTCACCAACGACCTGCTGACCTTCCTGGGTCGGTAACCTCCGGACGATCACACTTCTTGCCCCTCCCTGGAAGGGAGGGGTCAGGGGTGGGTCGGCTTCCCCATGTCCCATCGATGGCGGCTCAAGTTGGCCAACCCACCCCCAGCCCCTCCCTTCCAGGGAGGGGAGCAGAAGATCCCTCCTTTTAAAGAAGGGGGCCGAAGTCTAATTCCCCAGTGGGACGATAACTTCATCCGGATGCGCGACGTTCAGCTCTTTCCGGACCATCTCGTCGACCATATCCGGGTTCGCATGATCCGGGTTCAGCAACGCCACGCGGTTCTTCAACACCTCACGCTTGCGATCGAGCGCGGCATAGTCCTGCTCGCGCTTCGCAAGCTGGCGCTTGTAATCGCCATACGCGAACATGCCGTTCGGCCCGAGCACGGCATACGCGCCGAAGAACGCCATCAGCGTCAGCCCCAGCGCCGGCCACGCGGCCTTGCGCATCGTCTTCCGCAGCTTGCTGGTCTTCGTCGTCACGCGTGCCATGTCGAACCTCCGGTTTCCGAACCTATCAGCCCCCAATCAGGATGTCGCGCCCAGCATAACGCGCCGCGTCGCCCAGCTCTTCCTCGATCCGGATCAGCTGGTTGTACTTCGCCAACCGGTCCGACCGGGCAAGGCTGCCCGTCTTGATCTGACCGCAGTTGGTCGCGACCGCCAGATCGGCAATCGTCGAGTCCTCGGTCTCGCCCGAACGATGCGACATCACCGCGGTGTACTTCGCGCGCTGTGCCATCGACACCGCCTCCAGCGTCTCGGTCAGCGTGCCGATCTGGTTGACCTTCACCAGCAGCGAGTTCGCGATGCCCTGGTCGATGCCACGCTTGAGACGCTTCGGGTTGGTCACGAACAGATCGTCGCCGACCAGCTGGACCTTGTCGCCGATCAGGTCGGTGAGCGTCTTCCAGCCCTCCCAATCGTCCTCGCCCATGCCGTCCTCGATCGAGAAGATCGGATAGCGGCGCGTCAGGTCCGCGAGATATTCCGCCATCTCGGCGCTTTCGAGGATCCGGCCCTCGCCCGAGATGTCGTACTTGCCGTTCTTGTAGAACTCGGTCGCCGCGCAATCGAGCGCGAGCATCACGTCCTCGCCGGGCTTGTACCCAGCCTTCTCGATGCTCGACATGATGAAGTCCAAAGCTTCGGTGGTGCTGCCGATGTTCGGCGCGAAGCCGCCCTCGTCGCCGACGCTGGTCGACAGGCCCTTCTCGCTCAGGCCCTTCTTCAGCGTGTGAAAGATCTCCGAGCCGCAACGGACCGCTTCGAGGATATTCGACGCGCCGACCGGCACGACCATGAACTCCTGGAAGTCGATCGGGTTGTCGGCATGCTCGCCGCCGTTGATGATGTTCATCATCGGCACCGGCAGCAGATGCGCCTGCACGCCGCCGACATAGCGGTACAGTGGCAGCCCACGTGCTTCGGCCGCCGCCTTGGCGACGGCGAGGCTTACGCCGAGGATCGCGTTCGCGCCCAGCCGGCCCTTGTTCTCGGTGCCGTCAAGTTCGATCATCGCGCGATCGAGGTCCGACTGGTCCTCCGCGTCCATGCCGAGCACGGTATCGGTGATCTCGTCGTTGACCGCGTCGACCGCGCCATCGACGCCCTTGCCGCCCCAGCGGGTCTTGTCGCCGTCACGACGCTCGACCGCCTCGTGCGCGCCGGTCGAGGCGCCCGACGGCACGGCGGCGCGGCCGAAGCTGCCGTCTTCGAGCAGCACGTCGACTTCGACGGTCGGATTGCCGCGGCTGTCGAGGATCTGGCGTGCATGAAGGTCGATGATTGCGGTCACGTAACGATGCTCCTACAAATCCCGGTGCCGGGTCGTTCGCGCCGCCTCTATCGTCTCACGCCATATCGGGCAATCGCGCGGACATCCGAGAATAGTGTCGTGCAATCGCGCGACGGTTCGGGAACCGCGCTCCAACGACGGTGTTGAGGGCGTAACAATTCTGAAAGGGACCGTCATGGCCGACTCCAGCGTAAACGACACCGTCAACGACCTGAAAACGACCGCGAACGAGGTCGGGACCGAGCTCAGCAAGACGATCGATAACGGCGATGTCTCGGCCAAGGCCGGCGATGCCAAGCAGGCGATCAAGGACGGTGCGAACAAGTACACCGCGCAGGCGACCGACAAGGTCCGCACCTTCGCCGAGGACGGCAAGGCACGTGCCAGCGGCGCCCTGGAGCAGGTCGCCCAGTTGCTGACCGACGCCGCCGGCCAGGTCGATGAGAAGCTCGGGTCTCAGTATGGCGGCTATGCCCGCAGCGCCGCCGACAGCGTCTCGGGTTTCGCCGACCAGGTGAAGGCGAAGGACATCGACGAGCTGTTCGACGACGCGCGCGAACTCGTGCGGAAATCGCCTGCCATTGCGGTGGGTGCAGCAGCCGCCATCGGCTTCGTCGTCGCGCGACTGGTGCAGTCGGGCGTCGATGCCAACTCGAAGGTCTGACGTCTTGGTCGATCCACTGACGTTCGCGACCGGCGAGGACGAGAGCATCGCGTCGATCGTCGGTCGCCTGGCGACCGAGACGAAGAGCCTCGCGACCGCGGAAGTCGCTGTCTACAAGGCGAAGTTCGGTGAGACCGCCAGCGCGTACAAGTCGGCCGCGATGTTCTTCGCGGTCGCCGGCGTACTGGCTCTCGCCGCGCTGATCGCACTGCTGGTCGGTGCGATCTTGACGGTGGCGACGCTGGTGGGGCCAGGATGGGCGACCGCCATCGTCGTGGTGGCCGTCCTTGCAGTGGCGGCGATCCTGGCGATGATCGGCAAGTCGAAGCTTCAGACGAAGAGCGAGCCCGTATCATGACATCCGCCAAAGTCGCCGCCGCAGAGATCGAATCGGCCCTCGCCCGCCAGCGCGTCATGATGACGATCGGGCAGTTGCAGGACCGGCTCAATCCGCGGAAGCTCGCGCTGAACGCCAGCCGCGACGTTGCCGATGCCGGCACCGCCGCGCTCAGCGCCAGCGTCGAGACCGTGAAGCGCAATCCAGGGCCGACCGCGGGGTTCGCCGCAGTCGCCGGGCTGTTCCTCGCGCGCCACCGGATCGTCGGACTCTTCCGCCGCGGGCGGTGACCGAACTGACCGCGTCTCCGTATTGAAACCTAGAAGTCCCGGCTCGCGTTGAACCCTCATTGCATTGAACGGCGAGCAGCTTGCCACCAGAAGGACATTTCCATGACCGACGCAAAGACCACTGTCAACGAAGCCGCCCACGAGACCGAGAGCCGTCTGCGCGAAGGCCTCGACACCGTCCGCGAGACCGCATCGAAGGTCTATCACGATGCCGGCGACAAGGCCTCCGAGGTTCTCGAAGTCTCGCGCGAGAAGACCAAGCGCGTCGTCAACAACCTCGAATCCAACCCGCTCGGCATCCTCGTCGGCGGCCTGGCCGTCGGCGCACTCGCTGGCGCGCTGCTCCCGCGTTCCGCGCGTGAGAAGGAACTGCTCGCCCCGGTCGGCAAGCGTCTCAGCGAAACCCTCGTGGCGGCGACTGCCGCTGCGAAGGACGCCGGTCGTTCGGAACTTGGCGAACTCGGCCTGACCAAGGACAATGCCCGCGACCAGGCCAAGGGCTTGCTCGAGGGTATCGTCAAGGCGGTCACGACGGCCGGTACCGCAGGTGCGAAGGCGGTTTCGCAAAAGCCTACCGTCTAAGGGTTCAAACCGCGGGTCGAACACGCTAGGGAGGCGGCAACCACCTCCCTAGGAAAGCAAGCGCATGAGCAAGCTCCACCTCGTATTCGGCGGCCGCGTCAGCGACCCGCGCACCCTGGATTTCAACGATCTGAGCAAGATCGAGTTCGTCGGCGTATTCCCCGACTATGCGAGCGCGGAGAAGGCCTGGCGTGCTGCGGCGCAGCGTACAGTCGACGATGCCGAGATGAAGTTCGTTGTCGTGCACCTGCACCGCATGCTCGAACCGAACTTGGGTGCGACTCTAGCATAACAGCCGCCACCCACCGTCATTCCCGCGGAGGCGGGAACCCATACTGGCTAACGTAGCGACCTGATCGCAGCGATACAGTTCATGGATCTCCGCCTTCGCGGGGATGACGGCTTGGCGATACCTGGCCGACAATCAGGTTCTAGTAAGGTCACGGGCTCCGTCCTTCTCCCGATCGGGAGAAGGAAAGCCGCCAAAGGCGCCGCACCCCTTTCCGTTCGTGCTGAGTAGAGACCGAGTAGGCTCGAAGAGCCGTATCGAGGGCTCGTATCGAAGCACAGGTTCCGCCCACCAAACTGTCCTTCGATACGCCGCTTCGACAAGCTCAGCAGCTACTCGGGACGAACGGTGTGGACGGGGGCGTGGGCGTGGATCCGCGTGGCGCGGCGCACACGCCTGTGAGGGACAGGCCCTTCAAGCAGCCCGGTAATGCCAAAGCAACAACGGCCGGGCCAGCACCAGCCCCGCCAAAAACCCACCGATATGTGCGCCAATCGCAATCGGTCCACTAGCCCCAACAGAAGCCCCAAACCCGGCCAGCCCCATCAGCAACTGGATCCCGATCCACGCCGCGGCCAGCCAAACGACATGCACGACCCCAGCCGGCACCGGCCCGATCGCCTGCGCCCGCCGCTCGCCATACAACAGCGCATAAGCCCCAACGACAGCAGAAATCGCGCCCGAAGCGCCGATCATCGGCGCAGTAGACTCAGGCCCGAACGCCCAATGCCCCGCCGCCGCCGCATACGCGCCCAGCACGTACAAAACGACCAACCCGACCGTCCCCAGCGCCTTCTCGACGAACTGCCCGCAATACACCAGCATCACGAGGTTAAGCGCGATGTGCGCCCACCCGCCGTGGATCAACGTCGCGGTCAGCGGAGTCGCCCAAGACGGCACCACGAACATATGCTCGCTCGGAATACCGAGATCGGTCATCCGCAACGGAATGAACCCGGCGTTCACCGCCCAGTAGCCAAGCGACCCGCTCAGCACCAGAAATCCCGAGACGATGACAGTCACGATCGTGATGATCGCCGTCGCCCGCGTCTCGAAGAATTGCATAAGGCTCAGATGAACTCGATCTTGGAGACGACGTAGTAACGCTCGCCGGCCGGCACCGTGACCTCAACCTCTTCGTCGAGTTTCCGCCCGATCAGCCCGCGTCCCAGCGGCGAGTTGTACGAGATCCGCCCGGTCTTGGCGTTAGCCTCGGTCTGGCCGACGATCTGATACTTCACCGGCTTGTCGTTCTCGTCGAGCAACGTCACCGTCGCGCCGAACACGACCTTGTCGCCCGACAGGTCCTTCGGGTCGATGATCTGCGCGCGGCTCAGCTTGTCCTCGATGTCCGAGATCGATGCCTCGACCTGGCCCTGACGCTCCTTCGCGGCATGATATTCCGCGTTCTCGCTCAGGTCGCCGTGCGCGCGCGCCTCTTCGATCGCGTCGACGATCGTCGGACGTTCGGCTTTCAGGCGCTTCAGATCCGCGCTCAGCGTCTCATAGCCTTCCTGCAGCATCGGCATCTTTTCGACGGTCGCCATCATCTCGTCCCCAAATCCATTTCCCCGCGCGAGGCCCTGTACCAGCCCCGCCCACACATCATTCTCATGTCGGGATCAGTCGTGCGACTGAGAATAATAGGATTGCAGCGGCCGTACTTCAAGGCTGTGCGTCGAAAGCTTGGCAATCGCCTTCGCCGCTTCGAGCGAAGCGGGCGCGGTCGTGAAGTACGGAATGCGTTGTCCCAGCGCGGAAGCGCGGATCGGCTGCGAGTCCTTCAGGCTCTGCCACCCCTCGGTGGTGTTGAAGATCAGCGCGATATCGCCGTCCTTGATCCGGTCGACGATATGCGGCCGACCCTGGGCCACCTTGTTGACCTTCTCGACCGGCAAGCCGGCAAGTGCGAGATGATCCGCCGTCCCACCCGTCGCGACGATCGAGAAACCGGTGTCGACCAACGCCTTCACCGCCTCGACGATCATCGCCTTGTCCCCGTCCTTCACGCTGACGAAGACATTGCCCTTGGTCGGCAGGATCGTCCCCGCGCCAAGCTGAGCCTTCGCAAACGCGATGGTGAAATCGGGATCGATTCCCATGACTTCGCCGGTCGACTTCATTTCCGGTGACAGCACCGGATCGACGCCGGGGAATTTGTTGAAGGGGAACACCGCCTCCTTCACCGCATAATAGTCGATATGCCGGTCGATCTTTGGCAAATTGACCAGCTTCTCGCCCGCCATGACACGCGCGGCGATCTTGGCGATCGGCGCACCGATCGCCTTGGCGACGAACGGCACGGTGCGCGATGCACGCGGGTTGACCTCGATGAGGTAGACCAGGCCGTCCTTCACCGCGAACTGGATGTTCATCAGGCCGACGACCGACAAGGCATGCGCGAGCGCCACCGTCTGCCGCTCGATCTCGGCGATGATCTCCGCCGACAGCGAGTAAGGCGGGATCGAGCAAGCCGAGTCGCCCGAATGGACGCCCGCCTCCTCGATATGCTGCAACACGCCCGCGACCACCACGTCGGTGCCGTCGCAGATCGCGTCGACATCGACCTCGATCGCATCGCGCAGATACTGGTCGATCAGCACCGGCGAGTCGCCCGACACCTGCACCGCGGTCGCGATATAATGCTCGAGCTGCCCGATCGTATCGACGATCTCCATCGCCCGCCCGCCGAGCACATACGAAGGCCGCATCAGCACCGGATAGCCGATCCGCTCTGCCGCCGCGACCGCCTCGTCCCGGCTCCGCGCCAGGCCATTCGCCGGCTGCAGCAACCCGAGCTTGGTGATCAGCGCCGCGAACCGCTCGCGGTCCTCCGCCAGATCGATCGCGTCCGGCGTCGTCCCCAAGATCGGAATGCCCGCAGCCTCCAGCGCACGCGCAAGGTTCAGCGGCGTCTGCCCACCGAACTGCACGATCACGCCCACCAGCGTGCCGTTCTGCTGCTCGACATGCAGGATCTCCAGCACGTCCTCGGCGGTCAGCGGCTCGAAATACAGCCGGTCGCTAGTGTCGTAATCGGTCGACACCGTCTCCGGGTTGCAGTTGACCATGATCGTCTCATAGCCCGCATCCGCCAGCGCGAAGCACGCGTGGCAGCAGCAATAATCGAACTCGATCCCCTGCCCGATCCGGTTCGGCCCGCCGCCCAGGATCACGATCTTCTTGCGATCGGTCGGCTCGGACTCGTTCTCGGGATCGCCAAAGCTCGGCGCCTCGTAGGTCGAATACATATACGGCGTCTTCGCATCGAATTCGGCCGCGCACGTATCGATCCGCTTGAACACCGGCCGCACGCCGAGCTTCAGGCGATGCTGGCGCACCTCCTCCTCGGTCACGCCACCGGTCATCGCCTTCACGACCTCGTGGATCAGCCCCGAGCCGCGCGCGATCCCGCGGTTCATGCCGCGCAGATTGGCGGATTGCAGCGCCAGCCACGCGAGCCGCTTGTCGCTGAACCCCATGCTCTTGAGGCGGCGCATACCAGGCGCGTCGATCGGCAGGCCGTCCTTCATCACCTCGGCCTCGGCCGCGATGATCTCGGCGATCCGCTCCAGGAACCACGGATCATACTTGGCGATCGCATGCACCTCGGCGACCGTGAAGCCCTCGCGCAACGCCTGCGCCGCCACCAGCAACCGGTCCGGCGTCGCGACGGCCAGCGCCGCCTCGATTTCCGCGCGCGGTGCACCGACCAGATGATCGACCTGGTTGAAGCCCGACAAGCCCGTCTCGAGCCCACGCAATGCCTTCTGCATCGATTCGTGGATGTTGCGACCGATCGCCATCACTTCGCCGACCGACTTCATCGCGGTGCCGAGCGTATTCGACGCGCCCTTGAACTTCTCGAACGCGAACCGCGGGATCTTGGTCACGACGTAATCGATCGTCGGCTCGAACGCGGCGGGCGTAGCCCCGGTGATGTCGTTCTCGATCTCGTCGAGCGTATAGCCAACCGCCAGCTTCGCCGCGACCTTCGCGATCGGGAAGCCGGTCGCCTTCGACGCCAGCGCGGACGAGCGCGAAACACGCGGATTCATCTCGATGACGACCAGCCGGCCGTCCTTCGGATTGACCGCGAACTGGACGTTCGAACCGCCTGTTTCGACACCGATTTCGCGCAACACCGCGATCGATGCGTTGCGCATGATCTGGTATTCCTTGTCGGTCAGCGTCAGCGCCGGCGCGACCGTGATCGAGTCGCCGGTGTGGACGCCCATCGGATCGACGTTCTCGATCGAGCAGATGATGATCGCGTTGTCGTTGCGATCGCGCACCACCTCCATCTCGTATTCTTTCCAGCCGAGCAGCGATTCCTCGATCAGCACCTCGGTGGTCGGCGACAGATCGAGCCCGTTGCGGACGATCGCGATGAATTCCTCGCGGTTATACGCGATGCCGCCGCCCGAGCCGCCCATCGTGAAGCTCGGCCGGATGATCGACGGAAGCCCCGTCTTCTCAAGGCCTTCCAAGGCTTCCTCGACAGTGTGGGCGATCGCCGAGCGCGCGCTTTCCAGCCCGATCCGGTCCATCGCGTCGCGGAACTTCAGCCGGTCCTCCGCCATGTCGATCGCATCGGCATCCGCGCCGATCATCGTCACGCCGAACTTCTCCAGCGTCCCGTCATGGAACAGCGCGAGCGCAGTATTCAGCGCGGTCTGCCCGCCCATCGTCGGCAGGATCGCGTCAGGCCGCTCCTTCTCGATGATCTTGGCGACGATCGCGGGCGTGATCGGCTCGACATAGGTCGCGTCGGCCAGCTCGGGATCGGTCATGATCGTGGCGGGGTTCGAATTGACGAGGACGATACGATAGCCCTCCTCCTTCAACGCCTTGATCGCCTGCGTGCCCGAATAATCGAACTCGCACGCCTGGCCGATGACGATGGGTCCTGCGCCGATGACGAGGATCGAGGAGATGTCGGTGCGTTTTGGCATCTAACTAATCATCTTTGCAATTTCGAGAGCAAGCGTAAGAACCGTCGATATACTTGCGATTAATATCATCAGCTCTTTGATTGATTCCCAAGGAGGGCTTGGCGCTTCGGCCATCGTTATCGATGCAGCAATCAAGGCACCTGCCTGAGATTTTTCTGAGTTCGTAAGATCGGAATCCTCGACCACAGCCTGCAAGTTCTTTATTCTTTTGATAATTTCGACGCGCTTGGAGTCGGTGATGCTCGTTCTATCAAGCGACCCGGTCCATGACTCGGAGTTGATCGAGCTTGGCGTCGCCGCAATTTCCGCATCCATAATCTGGATGCCCTGCGAGGTTATCTGAAACCTGTCGCGCACTCCTCTCTTTGGTGCACCAACTAGTCCCTGAGAGAGAAGGTCATCGAGATGAATTTGAAGCACGGCAGGAGAAAGCTTTACCTTGCTGACATCGCTAAGAAGCTCGCTTATTCTCGGGCGCGTTAAACTGGGATCAGTCCGATGACCTTTTGTTGCGCGATCAAATAGCACATGCAAAACGTCACGCTGAGTTTGATGCGGCGATCTGCTACTCACTGCGCAAGCCGCCTACAAATCGCGCAAACAGATACAGGCTGTCCTGCGGCCCCGGGCTAGCTTCCGGGTGATACTGCACGCTGAACGCGTTCCGATCGGTCAGTTCCAGCCCTGCGTTCGACCCGTCGAACAGCGACACATGCGTCTCGCGGACGTTGGCCGGCAGGCTGTCGCGCTCGACCGCGAAGCCGTGGTTCATGCTGGTGATCTCGACCGCGCCGTCGGACAGGCGCTTGACCGGGTGGTTGGCGCCGCGGTGGCCCTGGAACATCTTGGTCGTGGTCGCGCCGACCGCGAGGCCGAGCAACTGATGGCCGAGGCAGATGCCGAACAGCGGCTTGCCCGTCTCCAGCAGCTTGCGGATCACCGGGACGGCGTAGTCGGCAGTCGCGGCAGGGTCGCCGGGGCCGTTCGACAGGAAGATGCCGTCGGGGGCGAGCGCCATCACGTCGTCGAAGCTGGCGGTGGCGCTTACGACGGAAACCCTCGCGCCCGCCTCGACGAGGTTGCGGAAGATGTTGCGCTTCGAACCGTAATCGATCGCGACGACGTGCGGGCGAGCCTTCTGCTCCCCTTCCGCGGAGCGGGAGGGGTTGGGGGAGGGCATGGCCTCCGGCGGGGTCGGCGCTGGTTGGTCAGCCCCTCCCCCGCCCCCTCCCGCAAGCGGGAGGGGAGCAGAAGCACCCTCTCCTGCTTGCGCGCTGTCCCCGTAGCCGAAGCCAAGCTTCCAGACACCGCCGGGCGCATCCTCACCCCAGCCATAATGCATCTCGGTCGACACGTCCTTGGCGAGGTCCATGCCCTCCAGCCCCGGCCATGCCCGCGCCATCGCCAGCAACGCCGCCACGTCGAACTCGCCGCTCGCCGAATGCGCGATCACGCCGTTAGGCGCGCCCGCAACCCGGATCCGCCGCGTCAGCGCGCGCGTGTCCACCCCCGACAGCCCGATCCGCGCATGCCGCTTCATCCAGCCATCCAGCCCCTCGACCGCACGAAAGCTCGAAGGCTGCGTCACGTCCTCGCGGACAATGATGCCGAGCGCGTGCGGGTCGTCTGCCTCGACGTCGTCGGGGTTCGCGCCGACATTGCCGATATGCGGGAAGGTGAAGCAGATCATCTGCCCGGCGAAGGACGGGTCGGTCAGCACCTCCTGATAGCCGGTCATCGCGGTGTGGAAGCACACTTCGCCGACCGCACTGCCCTCTGCGCCGAACCCGCGACCCCAGATCACGTCGCCATTGGCGAGGACCAACACGCCGGTGGCGCCAGCAGGCATTGCCAAAGACATGGGTGTAGGATTGGTGTCGGCCATCAGGCTGGGCACTCTCTTTACGTTGACGATGTCGCTAAGTGGTGTCCGCTAAGGCCGGCGTGCCGCAGCGTCAATCTGTTAA
The DNA here is from genome assembly GCF_004341085.1 of Sphingomonas sp. PP-CE-1G-424. GTDB lineage: Bacteria > Pseudomonadota > Alphaproteobacteria > Sphingomonadales > Sphingomonadaceae > Sphingomonas. The sequence continues at coordinate 751,841 of NZ_SLXW01000002.1, read as the reverse complement.
ACGGACGGCGGACGCGCTATCCCGTCGGGCTATCCCGAACCGCCTGAAAGACCAGTACATGATTCGCGACGACATCAAGGCTGCGCAGCTGACCGCCATGAAGGCCGGCGACAAGCAGAGCCGCAACGCTATCTCGTTGATCCAGGCCGCGATCAAGAACCGCGACATCGAGGCGCGGACCGGCAAAGCCCCCGAGAGCGACGACGCGCTGGTGGTCGAGGTGCTCCAGAAGATGGTCAAGCAACGCCGCGAGTCGATCGAGATGTTCGCGAAGGGCGGCCGCCAAGAGCTCGCCGATGCGGAGACCGCCGAGGTCGCGGTGATCGAACGCTTCCTCCCGCAGCAGATGAGCGAGGCGGAAACGTCAGCGGCGATCGAGACGATCAAGGCAGAACTCGGCGCGACCGGCATGAAGGACATGGGCCGCGTGATGGCCGAACTGAAGGCGCGCCACGCGAGCGAGCTGGACATGAGCAAGGCAAGCGGCCTGGTAAAGGCAGCGCTGTCGTAAATGGATAAGGGCGAGCCCCTTCTTCTTCCCCTCCCGCAAGCGGGAGGGGACCGACGGGTGGGCACCTTCTGCGCCGCTCCCGCTCGCAACCGGCCTCTTCTTTTCCCGTTCGTTTCGAGCGAAGTCGAGAAACCCTGAAAACGGGCGGATCACTCGTTCCAACCCTCTGATACCGGTCGACCACCACCCCCAATTTTGGTACGACGACAGATGGTCTTCTGGACATACATGCTGCGATGCGCCGACGGCCTGTATTACACGGGCCACACCGATAATCTGGAGCGGCGTATCGGTCAGCACGACGCAGGCGGCCATTGCGGTTTCACCTCGTCAAGGCGTCCGGTAAACTTGGTCTGGAGCGAATACTTCCCATCACGCCTCGAAGCGCTGGAGGCCGAGCGCATCGTCGGCGGCTGGTCGCGCGGCAAGAAGGAGGCGCTGATCGCGGGGAACTGGTCGCTGGTCTCCCATCTCGCGCGTCCCCCCAAGGAGAGGGCTTTCTCGACTTCGCTCGAAACGAACGGTGGGGTGGGTGATACGACCGTTCCGTCGGCCTTAGCTACCGCTGACACACCTAAACCGTTCGTTTCGAGCGAAGTCGAGAAACCGCTCACCCCATGGCCCTAACCCCACAATTCCTCGACGAGCTCCGCGCCCGCACCTCGCTCTCGGCGCTCGTCGGCAAGACCACCAAGCTCACCAAGGCCGGTCGCGAGCACAAGGGCTGCTGCCCGTTCCACAACGAGAAGACCCCCAGCTTCTACGTCAACGACGACAAGGGCTTCTACCATTGCTTCGGTTGCTCCGCGCACGGCGACGCGATCAAGTGGATGACCGACCAGCGCGGCCTCCCCTTCATGGACGCGGTCAAGGAACTCGCCCAGGCCGCCGGGATGGACATGCCCGCGATGGACCGCCAGTCCGCCGCCAAGGCCGAGCGCGCCAAGGGCCTGCACGAGGTGATGTCCGACGCCGCCGACTGGTTCACCGAACAACTCAACGGCCTCCCCGGCACCGAAGCGCGCGCCCTGCTCGACCGCCGCGGGATCAGGCCCGAGACGGCGCGCGCGTTCGGCATGGGGTTCGCCCCCGACAGCCGCGGCAAGCTCAAGACCGCGCTGAAGGACTACGGCGACCCGATGCTGGTCGAGTCCGGCATGCTCATCAATGTCGAGGGCAAGGACCCGTACGACCGGTTCCGCGGCCGCCTGATGATCCCGATCCGCGATCCCCGCGGGCGCACGATCGCGTTCGGCGGGCGCGTGCTCGACGGCGGCGAGCCGAAGTACCTCAACTCCCCCGACACGCCGCTCTTCGACAAGGGCCGCACGCTCTACAACCTCGACAAGGCCGCCCCCGCCTCGCGCAAATCCGGCCGCGTACTCGTGGTCGAGGGCTATATGGACGTCATCGCGCTCGCCCAGGCCGGCTTCGGCGAAGCGGTCGCCCCACTCGGCACCGCGCTCACCGAAGCGCAGCTCGAACGACTATGGCGGATGGTCGACGTGCCCCTGCTCTGCTTCGACGGCGACGGCGCCGGCCAGAAGGCGTCGCTCCGCGCCGCCCACCGCGCGCTCCCGCTACTGGCACCCGGCCGCAGCCTCGCCTTCGTCACGCTCCCGCAAGGCCAGGACCCCGACGACCTTGTCCGCGCCGGCGGCCCCGGTGCGTTCGAGGCGTTGCTGAAAACCCCCGAACAGCTCGTCGACCGGCTCTGGGCGTCCGAAGTCGCCGCCGAGGCGCTCGACACCCCCGAACAGCGCGCCGGCCTCAAACGCCGCCTCCACGAACTTGCGGAAGGCATCGCCGACCCGTCGGTGAAGCAGCAATATCACGCCGAGTTCAAGAACCGCTTCTACGAGCATTTCAAACCCGTCCGCGCGCCCTTCGTGCCCAGAGGCGAGAAACCGAAAGGCGGCTGGAAGCCCCCCCCCGCGCCCGTCACCGAAGACGCGAAGGCCTTCCTCGCCACCGGCATCGACCGCGTCTTGGCCAAGGCGGTGCTCGCCGGCCTGATCCGCCACCCGGTCGAGATCGCGCGCCACATGGAGGTGCTCGGCTCGCTGCAAATGATCGACGGCGCGCTCGGCCGATTGTTCGAAGCGGTCGTAGATGTTGCACTTGAGGACCAGAAGCTTGATAGCGGGCGCTTGCTCACCATATTGGCGAGGTCCGGTTTCAATTCAGTCGCGAGTGACCTGTTGAGAGCCGATACGATGCCCTATTCGTTCACGCAGACCACGGCCGATCCAGCCCGCGTCCGTGCCGACCTCGACGAGGCGATCGCGATCATGGTCGCCCGCCCTGAGGTAGACGCGGCACTCAAGCAGGCGACCGCGGCGATGCAGACGCACTTCACCGAAGATGCGTTCGAACGACAAGTGGCTATGGTAAGAGAGAAACAGGCGTTGGAAGTCCGACTTGCAAATCTTGTACAGTCGAACGAAGACGCCCGAGCGTTGGGTACCGAGGGCGATTGATGGCTAAGGCGAACATGGCGGAACCCGCCGAGACGAACGAAACCGGCGATGCGCCGCTGATCGACATGAACGATGCGTCGATCAAGAAGGTCATCGCGCGCGCCAAGAAGCGCGGCTACATCACCTATGAGCAGCTCAACGAAGCGCTGCCGCAGGGCGAGATGTCGTCCGACCAGATCGAGGACATCAGCGCCGCGCTGAGCGAGATGGGCATCAACATCGTCGAGAACGACGAAGCCGGCGAGGACGGCGAGACCGAGCCCGCCAAGGACGACGAGGACGAGCCGGAGGCCGCCGACGCGGACGCCGACACAGGCCCCGCGATCGAGAAGAAGAAAGAGACGATCGATCGCACCGACGATCCGGTCCGCATGTACCTGCGCGAGATGGGCGCGGTCGAGCTCCTCAGCCGCGAGGGCGAGATCGCGATCGCCAAGCGCATTGAGGCGGGTCGCGACACGATGATCCTCGGTCTCTGCGAATCGCCGATCACCTTCAACGCGATCATCGACTGGTCGACCGCGCTGAACGAGGGCACGATGCAGCTGCGTGAGATCATGGATCTCGACGCGATGCTGTCGAAGGACCCCGCCCCCGAGGCGATGGCCGAGGACGGCGAAGCCGACGACGGCGAGATCAGCGAGAAGAACGCCGGACCTTCGTTCAAGGAAGAGGCCGAGCCCGAAGAGCCGTCCGCCGACGAGGACGAGGACGGCGAGCGTCGTGCCCCGCGCGCATCGGACGACGAGGAGGAGGACAACACCCTCAGCCTCGCGCAGATGGAAGAGCAGCTCAAGCCGATCGCGCTCGAGCGGTTCGCCAGCATCACCGCGCTCTACAAGAAGTTCAGCAAGATCCAGCAGTCGCGCGTCGACGCGATGGGCATCGGCGGCGATTTCTCCGCGGCCGACGAGCGCAAATACCAGAAGCTGCGCGAGGAACTCACGGCGGAAGTCGAGAGCGTCCAGTTCCACAACGCCAAGATCGAATATCTGGTCGATCAGCTCTATGCCTATAACCGTCGCCTGACCGCGCTGGGCGGCCAGATGCTGCGCCTCGCCGAGCGCCACAAGGTGCCGCGCAAGGACTTCCTCGATCGCTATATCGGTCACGAGATCGACGAGAACTGGCTGACGACGGTCAACAAGGTCGACAAGAAGTGGACCGCGTTCGTCCTTAACGAGGGCGAGGCGGTCGAGCGCATCCGCGCCGAGATCGCCGACATCACGCAGCAGACCGGCATGGCGCTCACCGAGTTCCGCCGGATCGTCAACATGGTCCAGAAGGGCGAGCGCGAGGCGCGTATCGCCAAGAAGGAGATGGTCGAGGCGAACCTGCGGCTGGTGATCTCGATCGCCAAGAAATACACGAACCGCGGCCTGCAGTTCCTGGATCTCATCCAGGAGGGTAATATCGGCTTGATGAAGGCGGTCGACAAGTTCGAGTATCGTCGCGGCTACAAGTTCAGCACCTATGCGACGTGGTGGATCCGCCAGGCGATCACCCGCTCGATCGCCGACCAGGCGCGGACCATCCGCATCCCGGTCCACATGATCGAGACGATCAACAAGCTGGTCCGCACCAGCCGCCAGTTCCTCCACGAGCAGGGCCGCGAACCGACCCCGGAGGAAATGGCCGAGCGCCTCTCCATGCCGCTGGAGAAGGTGCGCAAGGTGATGAAGATCGCCAAGGAGCCGATCAGCCTCGAAACGCCGATCGGCGACGAGGAGGATTCGCACCTCGGCGACTTCATCGAGGACAAGAACGCGATCATCCCGGTGGATGCCGCGATCCAGGCGAACTTGAAGGAGACGGTCACGCGCGTGCTGGCGTCGCTCACCCCGCGCGAAGAGCGCGTGCTGCGCATGCGCTTCGGCATCGGCATGAACACCGATCACACGCTCGAGGAAGTCGGCCAGCAGTTCTCGGTGACCCGCGAGCGCATCCGCCAGATCGAGGCGAAGGCGCTGCGGAAGCTGAAGCATCCGTCGCGTAGCCGGAAGATGCGGAGCTTCCTCGACCAGTAAGGGTTGGGGTTTTCGCAAATTAGGGGCCGCAGCTTTCGGCAAGCTGCGGCCCCTTTTTTATCAGCCTGAGGTTCTGGACCTGACTAACTCAGCCGTGCGCGTATCGTCGTAGCACCGTTCCTGTGATGACGATCGCACTTCCCCAAAAAACAACAAATAACAAATTTCCTCGCCAGCCAGAGTAGGCAGGGGGCGGCATAGGCGGCGATCGCCATTCTACGCGCTTGATTCCAGCAAGTCGGATTACGATCCAAGCAACGGCACGAACAAGCAAATCGTCGATCGGGCCAGCGGCTTCGGAACCCAACAATATACGCAGCGGCGCCCGCTCATACCCACTAACACCACGCGCTAGGCACCTTCTAATCAGACCCAAGTCCATGTCGCGGCCCAGCTCGAAAATGACCTGCTCCCATGTAGGCCAGATCCCCCTGCTCAGAGCGCCGTCGGAGGTTTTGCGCTGCATTCCAACCCAGCTTGATCAAGTCGTGCAGCTATTTGGCGAACAAGACTGAGAAAGTCTCGATCACGCGTACAGCTACCAGTAAAGTCGACAAACATGGTTGGTTTATCACTCGCAACGAGTCCAGCGGTCCGAACTTTAACCTTTTCGGTAGCTGGGAGTTCGTGGTTCATCGCATCTATAATCGCCCAACCACTGTCCTGTGTTTTCGGATTAAATACGATATAGCCATGCTCGACGTCATCTGGCGATCGCCCCCGGTCCGGACTACATGCCGTAACAAGTAGTGCGATCAAAAATACTCGCGTCCTCACCAGCCACGTCCCCGAATAAAAGAACCTACATGATCCGCCAAGGTTGGCGCGCGTCCTATCAGATCATGGCTATCAAACGGACGGCGGAAGAGAGTGAAGGGATCCTCCGTCGGGACATATACTCGTAGAATTCCGGCATCGTTGGTCAGCGGCCCAATCGCATTGGGGGCGAAAGTTGTGATGGACCTCCCCGAAGCACCTCCTATGGCGGCGCTTCCTGCAGCGGAGGCGGATGCCTTGAGACCGTCAGATGCCTTGGCTTTGCCGAGCATGCTTCGTCCGCTCGCTTGCCCGCTATACCAAGTCTGCTTGAACCAAATACGCCACGCAACCGGTTGCGTGGGAACCGAGCTACGGAACACTTGAGGACGTACTTCACCATAGGTAAGTTCGATACGACGGTCGCGCGCCATCGCTACAGCATTGCCAACACTGACCGGTAGCCCCATCAAGTTCGACTTAACGCGACTTTCCATAAACTCGCGATCTAAGCCAGCCTGCGAGGCTGCTATCGGCTCAGGAACACGCCCGCGAAAACGACGTGAGTTCACCTGAAAATCGAACTCGCTCTTACCGATTCTCATGTCATATTTCTCGACCGCGATTACAGCACCCGCGGAAAAATACAGACTGCCACCCTCGTTCACCGTAGCGACGAGACGAAAGGTCTTACGATCGATGCGGATCACTTTCTCGGCCATCGCTCAACCTCCAAGTCAAACCACCAGTCGTTGATGATAAATGTAATTAATCGTTTGATACAGCCAAAAATGGTAGCTTTTGGGCGCCACCTTACTTGGCGTGCTTCCATGCGTGGCGGCATCAACGAGTCTTTTATGTCGCCGGTTTGGCGTTACCCCTCGACCCTCTTAATGGTCTTCCCCTAAGACAGCGCCATGCCCCGGGTAATCCTGTTCAACAAACCGTACGACGTGCTCAGCCAGTTCACCGACGTGAACAGTCCGACCCCGCGCGCGACGCTGTCGCAGTTCGTCGAGGTGCCGGGCGTCTATCCGGCGGGGCGGCTCGACCGCGATAGCGAAGGGCTGTTGCTGCTGACCGACGACGGCCGCCTCCAGGCGCGGATCGCGGACCCGAAGTTCAAGCTGGCCAAGACCTATCTCGTGCAGGTCGAGGGCGATGCCGGCGAGGACGCGCTCGATCGGTTGCGGGGCGGCGTCCTGCTGAAGGACGGCCCTGCCCGCGCCGACGTCGAGCGGATCGCCGCGCCCGACCTTTGGCCGCGCGTCCCGCCGATCCGGGTCCGCGCGAGCATCCCCGATTGCTGGCTGAAGATAACGATCCGCGAAGGCCGCAACCGCCAAGTCCGCCGCATGACCGCCGCGATCGACCACCCCACGCTGCGGCTGGTCCGGTGGAGCATCGGCGACTGGACCGTGGCGGGTCTGGAGCCCGGCGCGTGGCGCGAGGCCTGACGGGTGCTTGAGGCGGGCTGACGGGTGCGTGGGGGCCACCGGAGGCGGGTACGCTCCACGGGCACGACCTACAGACGGCAGCGTTCGTGATTGCAAGCGGAACGCCTCCCCACCCACGCCGTCATCCTGACGAAAGTCAGGACCCAGAGCCAAGCAGCGCGGCGTTCGTGATCCTGGGTCCTGACTTTCGTCAGGATGACGGAGAAGGGCATGTTCACGCGAAGGCGCTAAGGCGCGAAGAGAAGCTCATTTAGCGCACTTGCCCAGTCTTCTCTTCGCGCCTTAGCGCCTTCGCGTGAATCCAGTCCTTGAGCTGCGCTCCGTGGCGCAATGTGATCATAAGTCCCGAGGATAGGGTTCCCCGCCCGCGCGGGGAGTGCGTTGCGTGACGCGCCGAAATTGCATGGTGGCACGACGAAAACTCCCTCCCCTTCAGGGGAGGGTCGGGGTGGGGCATGTCCACGCGAGCGTGCTCAGCGTGGCAAAGCCCCTCACGCCTCAAACGAGCAGCCATCCCAATCCGCCAGCAAGACGTGTTTCCCCGCGAAGGCGGGGACCCAGACTGGGCTCCCGCCTTCGCGGGAGAACAAGGAAGCGCAAGTCGGCCTGCGAAGGACCGCGCGTCCCTGTCCGACCGGATAACCGCCTCCCACGCCCCGATGGACAGACGAAGCGTGCAGCCCCACAACCACCGCTGGCCGGCGGCTAATCGGCTGTCCTACATGCCCGGAGAAGCGCACCGTCATCAGATGCCCGCGCCGACCCCCTTAACCGCGACACCGCCCTTACACCCCGACACCACGCCCACATCGAAAATGCTTCCCAGCGTCTACACTTCCTATACTTCCGTGCTGCAGCATAAACACGAAACACCAACAAACGGCAGCCTTTCCAACAGCTTGCTGCGCCAACCAGCCCCCACCCCGCGCACAACGAAAAAGGGCGCGGGGACCATCGCCCCCGCGCCCTTTTTCAACTCTAGCAGGCTCCGATTACTCGGCGGCTGCGGTGCCCTTTGCGGGGCGCATGTCGCGACGCTCGGCGATACGCGCTGCCTTGCCGGTGCGGCCACGCAGGTAATACAGCTTGGCGCGACGCACGGCGCCCTTGCGGACGACTTCGATCGAATCGACGTTCGGCGAGTAGAGCGGGAAGACGCGCTCGACGCCCTCGCCGAAGCTCATCTTACGCACGGTGAAGTTCGAACCCATGCCCTTGTTCGAGCGCGCGATGCACACGCCCTCGTAGTTCTGAATACGCGTGCGCTCGCCTTCGACGACCTTCACGCCGACCTTCAGCGTGTCGCCGGGGCGGAAATCGGGGATCGTCTTGTTGGCCAGGAACTTCGCGATGTTCTCGGCTTCGATCGTCTGCAACAGGTTCATGTCTCGTCCTCGTGTCGCTGCGCGCCAGAGGGCGACTGGACCCGAACGCCCTCATGGCGCTCCCAAAGGTCCGGTCGCCGTGACCGTGTATCGATCTCCGCGCGGCGTTTGCGCCATGCAGCGATCTTCGCATGATCCCCCGATCGCAGCACCTGCGGGATCGTGCGCCCTTCCCATATCTGAGGTCGGGTATAGTGCGGATATTCGAGCAGCCCCGCTTCGAAGCTCTCGTCATCCCCACTAGAAGCTGCGCCCATTACGCCGGGCAGCAGCCGAATGCAAGCATCGAGCAGCACCAGCGCGCCCATCTCGCCGCCCGACAGGATGTAGTCGCCGATCGAGACCTCCTCGATCTCCCGCGCCTCGAACAGCCGTTCGTCGAACCCCTCGAACCGGCCACAAAGAATGGTGACGCCGGGGCCCTGCGCGAGCTGGCGCACCCGCTCCTGGGTCAGCGGCTTACCCCGAGGCGTCATCGCCAGCACCGGCCGCCCATCGGCCACGCTGTCGATCGCCGAGGCCACCACGTCGGCCCGGAGCACCATCCCAGCCCCGCCCCCCGCCGGCGTATCGTCCACCGACTTGTGCTTGTCCGTCGCAAAGTCCCGGATCTGCACCGGCGAGCAAGACCACCGCCCCTCCCCCAGCGCACGGCCCGCAAGCGAAGTCCCCAGCGGCCCCGGAAACATCTCCGGATACAGCGTCAATATCGTGGCAGCGAAAGTCACAGCGTCCAATTCTCTAAGCGTTTGCGCCAGTGTGCGGCGCCGAATGCGTCCAGCACCTATACGGATCGCCGCGGTGGAACAATTACGCTGGCGAAACGCTCGCGGCGAATGGACGATTGCATCATCATCGGCGCCGGCCCGGCAGGCCTGACCGCGGCCATCTACCTCGCGCGGTTCCACCTCTCGATCCGCCTGTTCGATTGCGGCAGCAGCCGCGCCGCGCTGATCCCGTGCACGCACAACCATGCCGGTTATCCCGAAGGCATCCGCGGCACGGACCTGCTCGGGCGGATGCTGGCGCAGGCAGAAACCTATGGTGCAGTCCGCGAGGGCGTGCGGGTCGACGCGATCGAAGTCGACGACGACGGCTTCACCGTACGGCTCGGCGATCGTCGGGCGCGGGCTCGCAGCGTGCTGCTCGCCACCGGCGTCGTGAACAACCGTCCAAACATGCCCGACGCGATCCACGACGAAGCGCTGGAGGCGGGGCTGCTCCGCTACTGCCCGATCTGCGACGGCTACGAGGTCACCGACAAGCGCGTCGGCATCATCGGCACCGGCGACCACGGCATGCGCGAGGCGCTGTTCCTGCGCGGCTACACGAAAGACGTGACGCTGATCGCCCCAGAGGGTGGCCACGACCTCGATCCGGCATGCGAAGCGGCGCTAGACGATGCCGGGATCGTCCGCGTCGGAGGCCGTTGCGGCAACTATGCGATCGAGGGAGACAAATTGGCTTTGGACACGGTCGAGGGACGGTTGTCGTTCGACAGCATCTATCCAGCGCTCGGATCGGTCATCCGTTCGGAACTGGCCGTCGCCGCAGGCGCACGCGCATCCGAGGACGGGTGCCTGGAGGTCGACCCGCACCAGCGCACCTCGATCCCCGGCCTGTTCGCAGCCGGCGACGTCGTGAAGGGGCTCGACCAGATCAGCCACGCCATGGGAGAAGCCGGCGTCGCCGCAACAACGATCCGCAATCTGCTCGCCGAGCAGCAACCGCTGCGGCGGTGAGCGCACGCTTAAAGAAGATTGTTTCCCCGCGAAGGCGGGGACCCAGACTGGACTCCCGCCTTCGCGGGAGAACAAGGAAGCGGTAGTTAAAGCCTATTATTCGGCCGCGAACGAAGCCTCGACAATGAGCCGGTCGGCGTCCCACTCAGGAACGGCCTCGGGTCGCATCGGTATCATGAACCGCTTGCCGGGCTTGTCGTCCACGGACGGCCGCTCGATCTCGATCACATCGCCCGCACCGAAATTATCGATAGCAACGACCCGTCCGATCGCCTCCCCATCGGTCGAGACGACATCGAGCCCGATCACATCCGTGTGATAATACTCACCATCTTCCAGCGGCGGCAGCGACGACCGGGGCACCGTCAGCTCGGTTCCGCGCATCGCCTCGGCAGCGTTGCGATCGGCGACCTCGGCGAAGCGCGCGATCATGCCGTTGTTGCCGCTGCGGGCGGACTTCAGCGACAGCGCGCCATTGTTGAAGCTCTTATAGCTTCCGAAATTCTCGGCGAAGACCTTCAGCCGCACTTCGCCACCGATGCCGTGCGCACCGATGACGACGGCGAGCGTCACGTCAGCCTTGCGCGGAGCCTCCATCGCGGCCGGGGGTGTCGTCGGAGCCTTCGGCGGGGTCGTCGGCGGAGACGCCTTGGTTGGTGGCATCTTCGATGTCCTCGGGTGCGGGGGCTGTGCGGGGGTCGGATTGGGGGGCCATCATGCGCTCCTGTTCGGGGTTACCGATTGAGAGAACGCATGAAGTCCGGTTCGGGTGCGCTTACGCACGCGTCGGTGGAGGGGACACTCAGGCCCCGCTCCCTCACCGTCATCCTGGGCTCGACCCAGGATCCAGAGCAACGGAACGCTTTCGTCCGTGGCTCTGGATCCCAGCTTTCGCCGGGATGACGAGGAAAAGGATGGATCGGTCCAATCAGAACCGATCCGTCCGCCGTCTTACGAAGCGGCTTCTTCGGTCTCGGCAGCGGCAGGTGCCTCTGCCTCGGCAGCAGGTGCCGCCTTTGCAGCAGCCTCGGCCTCGGCAGCTTCAGCCGCCTTGGTCGCACGCTCTTCGGCGCGCTCGGTGGCCTTCTCGCCGGGCTTGCCCTTGTTCGGGTTGTTGCGCGCCGAACGCTCAAGCACGCCAGCCTGGTCGAGGAAGCGCGCGACGCGGTCGGTCGGCTGTGCGCCGACGCTCAGCCAATGCTTCGCGCGGTCGGCGTCGAGCTGCACGCGCTGCTCGTTGTCCTTGGCGAGGAGCGGGTTGTAGTTGCCGATCTTCTCGATGAAGCGGCCGTCACGCGGCGAACGCGCATCGGCAACGACGATCTTGTAGTAAGGACGCTTCTTGGAGCCACCGCGCGCGAGGCGAATGTTGATTGCCATGATATTTTCCTTCGTTTTCTAGATAGATCCCCGAGCGAACGCCGAGGTGTCGTGGTTGGATAAGGAGGGTTATTTCTTCTTCAGAAAATCGTCGAAACCGGCCGACATCTGCGGCATCTTGGGGCCACCAAGCCCCGGCAGGCCACCAGCGCCAGCCTTGTTGAGCATGTCGCCCATCTGCGGCCCGCCGATCGCGTTGCCGATGCCGCCAAGACCACCGCCCATGCCGCCCTTGCCGAGCATCGCCATCATGCCCTTCATGCCGCCCATCTTCTTGATCTTCTTCATGGCGGTCGACATTTCGAGGTGCATCTTCAGCAGCTTGTTGACCTCCTGGACGGTCGTCCCGGAGCCCTTGGCGATGCGGATCTTGCGCTTGGCGTTGATCAGTTCGGGCTTGTTGCGCTCCTTGATCGTCATCGAACCGATCATCGCGTCCATGTGCACCAGCACCTTCTCGCCACCGACCGACGCGACCGCGCCCTGCGCCTTCTTCATGCCGGGAATCATCCCCGCCAGCGCGCCGAGCCCGCCCATCCGCTGCATCTGCGCCAGCTGGGCACGCAGGTCGTTCATGTCGAACTGACCCTTGGCCATCTTGGCGGCCATGCGCTCGGCGTCTTCGGCCTGGATCGACTCCGCAGCGCGCTCGACCAGGCTGACGACGTCGCCCATGCCGAGGATGCGGCCGGCGACGCGCTCCGGGTGGAACGCCTCGAGCGCATCGAGCTTCTCGCCGGTGCCCGCAAACTTGATCGGCTTGCCGGTGACCGCGCGCATCGACAGCGCCGCGCCGCCGCGGGCATCGCCGTCCATGCGGGTCAGCACGATACCCGTCAGCGGCACCTGGTCGCTGAAGTTCTGTGCGACGTTGACCGCATCCTGGCCGGTCAGCGAGTCGACAACGAGCAGGATCTCTGCCGGGTTCGCGACGTCGGCGACCGCCTTCATCTCATCCATCAACGCCTGGTCGACATGGAGACGACCCGCGGTATCGAGCATCAGGACGTCATAGCCCTGGAGCTTGGCCGCCTGCATCGCGCGCCGGGCGATATCGACCGGCTGCTGACCCTGCACGATCGGCAAGGTCGCGACATCGATCTGCGTACCGAGCGTGGCCAGCTGCTCCTGCGCGTTCGGGCGATTGACGTCGAGCGACGCCATCAACACCTTTTTGCGCTCGCGACCGGCCTGTCCGAAATTGGCCTGCCCCGCCGCCAGCCGCTTGGCGATCTTGGCGGTCGTGGTCGTCTTGCCGGACCCCTGAAGGCCGACCATCATGATGACGGCGGGCGGCGTAACGCCCAGTTCGAGCTCGACGGCATCCGAGCCGAGCATCTCGACCAGCGCATCGCTGACGATCTTGACGACCTGCTGCCCCGGCGTGACCGAGCGCAGGACGTTCTGGCCGATCGCCTTCTCGGTCGCCTTCTCGACGAACTCACGCGCGACGGGCAACGCGACGTCGGCTTCGAGCAGCGCGACGCGCACCTCGCGCATCGCCGCGCGCACGTCCGCTTCGGTCAGCGCACCCCGGCCGCGAAGGCGGTCGAAGACGCCGCCAAGTCGATCGCTCAGGCTTTCGAACATCGAAATACTCCCATACACCGTTACCAAACGCAAAAGCGCCGGCGGGCGAAACCTCGCCGGCCAGCGTGCATCCTTGGATGCTCGTCCAATGCGCCCCGTAACGGAACGTGGGCCGCCACCTACGGGAAACGCGCGCGAAGTGCAAGGCAGGCATGATCCCGGAGGCCCGCCGACGGCGTACGGGGTCCTGCGTGTTCCCTTCACCGCAGCATATCAACGCCCCGGCGCAACGCGGCGGACCTTAACCTGTCCTACATATCTCACGGAGCACATCGGATGGACCAAGGACCCTACAGGCCGTTTTATCGATGATTTTACCGCCGGCGACGACCCGTTCGCTTCGCCTCATCAGCCGGGAATTCATGACCGGCGCGCTCACGGGCGCCGCACTGCTGCTGTTCATCGGCACCGGCGGGGGCGTATTGCTGGAAGCGATCGAGCATTTGAAGGGCGGCAACGCCGTCATCGATCGCACGCTGATCGCGGCGATGTTTCTCAACGTCGCGCTGATCCTGTTCGGCTGGTTCCGGTATCGCGGCCTCGCCGAAGAACTGTCGCAACTGTCGGACGCGGATCAGCGCGCGAAGCTGCTGTCGCAATATGATCCGCTGACCGGCTTCCTGAACCGCCGAAGCCTGATCGAGGAAGGTGCAGCGCTGTTCACCGGATCGCTTCGCCGGGGCAAGGCCTTGGCCCTGCTGACCATCGATCTCGATCACTTCAAGACGGTCAACGACGTGCACGGTTATGCCATCGGCGATGCGCTGCTCACGCTGGTTGCCGAAAAGATCAGCGCATTGGTCCCCGGATCGAGCCTGCTCGCGCGCCTCAACGCCGACGAGTTCGCCTGCGCAGTGGTATTCGATGCCGCCTATCCCGGGGTCGTCGACCGGATCGCCGACCGACTGATCGCGGACCTGTCGAAACCGTTCCTCATCGGCGAGACCGAAGTCCACGTCAGCACCTCGATCGGCATCGCCCGCTCGGACATCGATTGCACGTCGATGGACGCGCTGCTGCGGACGTCGGACATGGCGTTGCATGCTGCCAAGGTCGCCGGGCGCAATCGTCATGCCTGGTTCGATGGCGCGATGGAGCGATCCGTCCAGTTGCGCGGCGAACTCGAGGCCGGGTTGCGCGTGGCCGTCCCCAACGATGCGATCGTGCCGTTCTTCGAACAGCAGGTCGATCTGACGACCGGCTGCATCACCGGGTTCGAGGTGCTCGCGCGGTGGGAGCATCCGACGCGCGGCGCGATCGGGCCGGAAGTTTTCATTCCGATCGCGGAGGGGATCGGCCTGATCGGCGATCTGTCGCTGTCGGTCATGCGTCAGGCGTTCACCGCGGCGCGCGACTGGGATGCAGGCCTGTCGCTGTCGATCAACATCTCGCCGGTGCAGTTGCGCGACGCGTGGCTGGCGCAGAAGATCATCAAGACGCTCGTCGAGACCGGTTTTCCCGCCAGCCGGCTCGAGATCGAGATCACCGAGAGCGCGCTGTTCGACAATCTGCCGCTCGCCCAGTCGATCGTCGGCAGCCTGAAGAACCAGGGCATCAGCATCGCCCTCGACGACTTCGGCACCGGCTATTCGAGCCTCGCGCATCTACGCGCGCTGCCGTTCGACCGGATCAAGGTCGACAAGAGCTTCGTCGGCTCGATGCTCGACAATCCCGACAGCATGGCGATCGTCAACACGATCGTCCGGCTCGGCGATAGTCTGAACCTGCCGACCACCGCCGAGGGAATCGAGAACGCCGCAATCGAAGAGCGACTGCGCGGCATGGGATGCGCGAAGGGCCAGGGCTATTTGTACGGGCGGCCGCTGTGCGCTGCGCAAGTGCGCCGGCTGCTCGCGGAAAAGCGGCTGCTGGCGCAACGACCGGACATCAGCGCGCCGCCTCAGCGCGGCATCGCGCCAAGGTTGGCGGGCTGATCGACGGCAGCCGGGCCCGACCCGAGCCACAAAGCGTGGACTTCGCCCCTTACGGCTCCTAAATCGCGCGCATGTCACCCGCCCCCGCGCCAGAGGTCATCAGCCTCGGCTGCCGCCTCAATATCGCCGAAAGCGAGACCATCCGCGCGCTCGTCGCCGGGCGGGACATGGTCGTGGTCAACAGCTGCGCGGTCACCAACGCGGCGGTGAAGGCGACGCGGGTCGCGATCCGCCGGGCTAAACGCGATCGGCCGGACGCGCAGATCGTCGTCACCGGCTGCGCCGCTCAGATCGACCCTGCCAGCTTCGCCGCGATGCCCGAGGTCGACCGCGTCATCGGCAATGCGGACAAGCTCACGGCTCAGTCCTGGCAGACCGACGCCGCAGTCGTCGTCTCTGACATTATGCAGGTCCGCGAGACCGCGCCGCACCTCGCCGCGAGCTTTTCCGCCCACGCTAGAGCGTTCGTCGAAGTCCAGAACGGCTGCGATCACCGCTGCACCTTCTGCGCGATCCCGTTCGGCCGCGGCCCGAGCCGCTCGGTCCCCGCGGGCGCGGTCGTCGACCGGATCGCCGGTCTCGTCGACGCAGGCCATCGCGAGATCGTCCTCACCGGTGTGGACCTCACCAGCTACGGCCCCGACCTCCCCGGCACGCCGACACTCGGCCACCTCGTCGAACGCATTCTGCATCACGTGCCCGCGCTCGAACGCCTGCGCCTATCCTCGCTAGACGGCATCGAGATCGACGACCGCCTCTTCGCGCTGCTGACGACCGAGCGCCGGATCATGCCGCACGTACACCTGTCGTTGCAGGCCGGCGACGACCTGATCCTCAAGCGCATGAAGCGCCGCCATTCGCGCGCCGAAAGCGTCGCGCTGGTCGATCGCCTCAAGACCGCCCGCTCCGACATCGCGATCGGCGCGGACCTGATCGCCGGCTTCCCGACCGAGGACGCGGCGATGTTCGCCAACACGCGCGCTCTGATCGGCGACTGCCACATCGTCCACCCGCACATCTTCCCCTATTCGCCCCGCGCCGGCACCCCCGCCGCGCGCATGCCGCAGGTCGAGCCCGAAGTCCGCCGCCAGCGCGCCGCCCTCCTCCGCGAGGCTGGCGAAACGTCGCGAGCGAACTGGCTGCAAACGCTGGTAGGCACGTCGCAGGATCTGCTCGTCGAACGCCCCGGCGATCGCGGGCATATCGGCAATTTCGCAGAAGCCCTGCTGGACGAACCCGCCATACCCGGCGACATCGTCCGCATCACGATCACCGGCGCCACGGCCGAACGCCTCAGCGCAACACGAGAACCATCATGAGCACCACCCCAACCTGGCACGACAAGCTGATCGGCGGCTTCAAGCGCACCTCCGACCGGCTCGTCGGCAACCTCGCCGGCCTTGGCGGCGCACGGCTCGACGATTCGACGCTCGACGACATCGAGGAGGCGCTGATTGCCTCCGATCTCGGTCCCGAGACCGCCGGCCGCATCCGCCGCCGCCTGTCCGAAGGCAGCTTCGAACGCAACATGGAGGAGCTCGGCATCCGCGTGATCGTCGCGGAGGAGGTCGAGAAGGTCCTCGCCACGGTCGCCAAGCCGATCGAGATCGACGCCTTCCCGCGCCCGCAGGTGATCCTCGTCATCGGCGTCAACGGCTCGGGCAAAACGACGACCATCGCCAAGCTCGCGCATCTGCTGATGGAGCAGGATTACGGCGTGATGCTCGCCGCCGGCGACACCTTCCGCGCCGCCGCGATCGGCCAGCTCCGCACCTGGGCCGAGCGAGTCGGCGTGCCGATCGTCACCGGCCCCGAGGGCGGGGATGCAGCCGGCGTGGTATGGGACGCGGTCAAGAAAGCGACCGAGACCGGTATCGACGTACTGATCGTCGACACCGCCGGCCGCCTGCAGAACAAGCGCGAACTGATGGACGAACTGGCCAAGATCCGCCGTGTGCTGGGTCGCATCAACCCGGAGAGCCCGCACGACATCGTCCTGGTACTCGACGCCACCACCGGCCAGAACGCACTCCAGCAGATCGAGGTCTTCAAGGAGGTGGCGGGCGTCACCGGTCTCGTGATGACCAAGCTCGACGGCACCGCGCGCGGCGGCGTGCTGGTCGCGGCGGCCGAGAAATACGGCCTGCCGATCCACGCGATCGGCATCGGCGAGGGCATGACGGATCTGCGCCCGTTCGATGCCAACGAAGTGAGCCGGATCATCGCCGGTGTGGAGAGCGTCCGGAAGTAACGCTTGGCCCGTTCGCTCAGCGCACCTCGTTTTCCGTTCGCCTTGAGCCCTCTTTTTCCGTTCGTCCTGAGCGTAGTCGAAGGACCGGCCCGTTTGTGGCAATGTCCTTCGACTACGCTCAGGACGAACGGTATTCTGGATTGATCTCGTGACCCCAACCAAGCCCCCCCTTTCCCCCGGCCTCCGCATGGCGGTCGACTACGGCCCGCTCGCGATCTTCTTCGCGGTGAACTTCCTCACCCCCGGCCTGCCGATCGTCCGCGTCGTCGCCGCCACCACCGCGTTCATCATCGCCACGGTCGCCGCGATGATCGTGTCGAAGCTCAAGACCGGCCATATCTCGCCGATGCTGTGGCTCTCGGGTGCGCTGATCGTCGTGTTCGGCGGGCTGACGATCTATTTCCACGACCAGCGCTTCATCCAGATGAAGCCGACGATCATCTACGCGATGTTCGCGGCGATCCTGACGTTCGGTCTCGTCACCGGGCGCCCACTGCTCCAGTCGCTGCTCGCAACCGCTTACCCCGGTCTGTCCGCCGATGGCTGGCGCAAGCTCACGCGCAACTGGGCGGTGTTCTTCGTGTTCATGGCAGTGCTGAACGAGGCCGTGTGGCGCAACACGACCTGGGATTTCTGGGTCGGCTTCAAGCTCTGGGGCGCGATCCCGCTGACGCTGCTCTTCGCGTTCGCCAACATTCCGATGCTACTGAAGCACGGATTGCAAACGGGCGACAAAGCCGTGACCGACCTGCCGCCCGAAGGGTAATCTATTGCTCCCCTCCCGCCTGCGGGAGGGGTCGGGGGAGGGCCTGACCAAACAAACCGGACGCCGGTACGTACGTCGCGCCCTCCCCTAGCCCCTCCCGCAAGCGGGAGGGGAATTCAGGTCAGCCCGCGATCTTCGCGTAGCGCTCACCGACGACGTCCCAGTTCACGATGTCCCACCAGGCCTTCAGATAGCCCGGACGATCGTTCTTGTACGTCAGGTAATAGGCGTGCTCCCACACGTCGTTACCGAGCAGCGGCGTGCCGGGCTCCTTGGCGTCGTCCATAAGCGGGTTGTCCTGGTTCGGCGTGCTCGTCACCTTCAGCTTGCCGCTCGCATCCGCGATCAGCCATGCCCAGCCCGAGCCGAACTGCCCTGCACCCTTGGTGTTGAACTCTTCCTTCAGCTTGTCGAGGCCGCCGAAGTCGCGATCGATCGCCTCGGCGAGCTTGCCGGACGGTGCCTGGCCATTCTTGGCCGCCATCGTCTTCCAGAAGAAGTCGTGGTTCCAGAAACCGCCGCCATTGTTGCGGACCAGCGGCGGCTGCGACGAGATCATGCCGAGGATGTCCTCGATCGACTTGCCCGCCAGCGCGGAATCCTTCTCGACGCCTTCGTTCAGCTTCGCGGTGTACGCCGCATGATGCTTGTCGTGATGAAACTTCATCGTTTCCTGGTCGATCACCGGCTCGAGCGCGTCATAGGCATACGGCAACGGTGGGAGTTCGAAAGCCATGGGGGTTCTCCTTTATGGGGTCGGACGCTCAACGTCCGCACGTCGCAAATGGTCCCGCAAAAGTCGTTGCGCAAGCGTATCCAGCGGCCGAAACGCCGCGACCCGACAGCATCATCGGTCAGGCGGCGGTCTTGCCGTATTCCTGTCGCGTGACGGGGTGGCTGGACGAGAGGCCCCCGTCGACCGCGATCGCCTGCCCGTTGACATAGCTGGCGTCGTCGGAGGCGAGGAACAGCGCGACCTTGGCGAGTTCCTCGGGCTGCGCGCCGCGGTGGAGCGGGTTGAGGCGGCCGACGCGGTCCATCTTGTTCGCCTCGCGCGCGTAGTCGAAGACGGGCTTGGTCATGCCGGTCTCGGTCAGGCCGGGGCAGATCGCGTTGACGCGGACGTTGGAGCCCGTAAGTTGTTGGGCGGAGACGGCGGCAAGGTTGATGACGCCGGCCTTCGACGCGGAATAGGCGGGCGAGCCGGCGCCCGAGCGGATCCCCGCGACGCTGGCGGTAAGGACGATCGCGCCTTTCCCCCGCTCGGCGATGCGCGGCGCGGCGTGCTTGATCGCGAGGAACGGGCCGATCAGGTTGACGCGCAGCACTTCGGTGATGAGCGCGACGTCGGTGTCGAACAGGTTGGCCATGCCGCCCGAGATCCCCGCATTGGCGAACATCACGTCGAGCCCGCCGAAGCTGTCGCAGGCGAGCGCGATCGTGCGGATCACGTCCTCTTCGAGCCCGGCGTCGATGCGGATCGCCTTCGCCGTGCCGCCGGCCTGCGTGATCAAGTGCGCGGTTTCGTCCGCGCCCTCGGTCTTGTCGGCGACGACGACCCTGCCCCCTTCGCTCGCGAACAGGAGCGCGGCGGCGCGGCCTATGCCGGAGCCTGCGCCGGTGACGATGATGGATTTGTCCGTGAAACGCATCGCATGGTCCTTCGGTTAGATCGTGACGCCCCCGTCGATGACCATCGTCTGGCCGGTCATGAAATTGCTTGCCGACGACGCCAGAAAGACGACCGCGCCCGCGATTTCTTCCGGCTCGCCGATCCGGCGGAGCGGCACGCTGGTGTTCGCCGCCTCGATCCGCTGCGGGTCTTCCAACAAGGCGCGCGCGAAGTCGGTCTTGATCAGGCCCGGCGCGATGCAATTCACGCGGACGTTGGACGGGCCGAACTCGACGGCGAGGTTGCGCGCGAGCTGCATGTCGGCGGCCTTGCTGATGCAGTACGCGCCGATCACCGGCGAGCCGCGCAGACCGCCGATCGAGGAAATGATGATTATGCTGCCACTGCGGCGCTCCAGCATCTCGGGCGCGACCATCTGGATCAGCCAGTGGTTGGACACGATGTTGTTGTCGAGGATCTTCCGGAACTGGTCGTCGGCGATGCCGGCTTGCGGGCCGTAATAGGGGTTCGAGGCGGCGTTGCAGACGAGGATGTCGATCCGGCCGAGCTGGGCGCGGGTCTGGTCGACGAGGTTTTGCAGGCCCGCCTTGTCGGAGATGTTGGCAGCGATCGCGATCGCGGTGCCGTCTCCGTGCCTGGCGTTGAGTTCGGCGGCGACCGTGTCGCAAGCGTCCTGCTTGCGGCTGGAGATCACGATCTTCGCGCCGTGCTCGGCCAGCTCTCGCGCGGAGGCCAAGCCGATGCCACGCGAGGAGCCGGTGACGATGGCGACCTGCCCTGTGAGATCAAATTGCGACACTGACTTCTCCCTCCCGCTTGCGGGAGGGGTCGGGGGAGGGCCCGATCTTTCCGCAACGTTTCATGCCGGGGAAGGTCAGCCCCTCCCCTAACCCCTCCCGCAAGCGAGAGGGGAATTACGCCCCCGCCTTCACCGCAAAGCCCCACGCAGCATCCGCCAACCCGTGGATCTTGGCGACCGTCTTCTCCGCCTGAGCACTCGACGCAGTGCCGTCGATGATGCGCTTCTTGATGCCCTGCACGATGCCGGTCAGCCGGAAGAGGTTGTAGGCGAAATACCAGTTGAGATCGGGGACGCCATCGCGACCGGTGGCGGCGCAATAGCGCTCCACGACCTGCTCGATCGTCGGAATGCCCGTCCTCGGTCCGGTCATGCCAAGCACGCCCGAACGCCCCTCGGGCTCGGTCACCCAACTCATCAGCAGATACGAGAAGTCCGCCAGCGGATCGCCGAGCGTCGACAATTCCCAGTCGAGGACGGCGATGACCTTGGGCTCGAACGGCGCGAAGATCATGTTGTCGATCCGGTAGTCGCCGTGGACGATCGCGGTCCGCGTCTGCTCGGGCAGCGTGCGCGGGAGCCACTCGATCAGGCGTTCGACCGACTCCATATGCTCGGTCTCGGCGGCGCGGTATTGCTTGGTCCAGCGGCCGACCTGGCGCTCGAAATAATTGCCGGGCTTGCCGTACTCCTCAAGCCCTGCCGCCGCGTAATCGGTGTTGTGGAGCGCGGCGAGCGTGTCGACCATCGCCTCGTAATGCGCGGTGCGCTCGGGCGGAGTCGCGCCGGGCATCGCGCCGTCCCAGATCGTCCGCCCTTCGACCATTTCCATGACGTAGAAGGCCGAACCGATGACCGCCGCGTCCTCGCAGAGACCATAGGGTTGAGGCACCGGGAAGCCGGTCGGGTGGAGCCCCGCGATGACGCGGTATTCGCGGTCGACGGCGTGCGCGCTCGGCAGGATCGGGCCGAACGGTTTCCGGCGCAGCACGTACGCGCGCTCCGGCGTGTCGAGGCGGTAGGTCGGGTTCGACTGGCCGCCGGCGAACTTCGCGTAGGTCAGCGGGCCGGCATGGCCGGGCACGTTGGCGGTCATCCACGCGCCAAGCGTGTCGAGGTCGAGACGGTCCTTGTCGCCGACCGCGATCGTGCCGACCATGCTGGTCGATGCGTCGTTCACGAGAAGGTGATCACGCTACGGGTCGTGTCGCCGCGGCGGAGTTCGTCGAACGCGTCGTTGATCCGCTCGAGCGGCATCCTGTCGGCGATGATGGTGTCGAGATCGAGCAGCCCGCGCATGTAGAAATCGACCAGCCGCGGGATGTCGACCGGGAACCGGTTCGATCCCATGAATCCACCCTGCAGACGCTTGCCCGACAGCAGGTCCATCGCCGACAGCCCGACCTTCTCGCCGAGCGGCATCATGCCGAGGATCGTCGCGGTGCCGCCGCGTCGAAGCACTTTCACGGCGGTTGCCGCCGATTGCGCGCGCCCGACCGCCTCGATCGCGTGGTGCACGCCGCCCTTTGTGATCGCGACGACCTCGTCCGCTGCGGTCTCGGACAATGCATCGATGCTGTGCGTCGCACCGAGCTTTTCGGCCATCGCACGCTTTTCCGGGACGGGATCGAGCGCAATGATCTTCCCCGCGCCCGCGATCTTGGCCGCGTTGACCGCCGCGAGCCCGATGCCGCCGCAGCCGACCACGCACACCGTCTCGCCCGGCGTAACGTCGGTCGTATTGAAAACAGCGCCCGCCCCGGTGGTGATCGCGCACCCGAGCAGCGCGGCACGATCCATAGGCATGTCGCGGTCGATCGCGACGCACGCATGCTCGTGGACCAGCATCATCTCGGCATAGGCCGACAGGTTGAGCATCTGCGCGATAGGTCGGTCGCCGAGCATGAGGCGCGGCGCGGCGCCCTTGGGACGGCGCACGCTGGCATCGATGCACAGCGACATCCGGCCGGTGACGCAAAACTCGCACTGACCACAGAATGCCGACAGACACGTCACGACATGGTCGCCGACCTTCACGCCGCGCACTTCGTCGCCCACCGCCTCGACCACGCCGCACGCTTCATGGCCGGGAATGGTCGGCATCGCATGCGGATAAGCCCCGTCGACGAAATGCAGGTCGGACCGGCACACGCCGACCGCGACCGTGCGGATCAGCACTTCGTGTGCCGTCGGCTTCGAGATGGTGACATCCTCGATGCTGAGCGGGGTGTTGGCTTCGAAAAGGACTGCGGCTTTCATGGGTAGTCAGGCTCCGAAAACTGGCGGGCGGACAATCAAAAATTCCGTTCGTCCTGAGCGCAGTCGAAGGACATTGCCCCAAGCGAGCCGGTCCTTCGACTTCGCTCAGGACGAACGGGGGGATAGGTTTACCGGCTCACCCCGACGTCACCGCTGGACACCCCGCCCTTGCGGAAATCACCGTACTTCCCGAACTCGTTGCGCGCGATCGAGCGGTTGTGGACCTCGTCCGGGCCATCCGCGAACCGCAGCGTCCGCATCGCCGCCCAGTCGTGCGCCAACCGGAAATCGCCCGACACGCCGCCGCCGCCATGCGCCTGAATCGCGTCGTCCAGAATGCGCAACGCCATATTCGGCGCCGCCACCTTGATCATCGAGATCTCGATCTGTGCAGACTTGTTGCCCGCCTTGTCCATCATGTCCGCCGCCTTGAGGCAGAGCAAACGAGTCATCTCGATATCGATCCGCGCGGTCGCGATCCGCTCCTCCCACACCGAAAAATCCGCGATCCGCTTGCCGAACGCGACCCGGTCGAGCAGCCGCCGCGCCATCGCCTCGATCGCGGTCTCGGCGACACCGATGGTGCGCATGCAGTGGTGGATACGCCCCGGCCCAAGCCGCCCCTGCGCGATCTCGAACCCGCGCCCTTCGCCGAGCAGCACGTTCTCGACGGGCACGCGGACATTTTCCAGCACCACTTCGCCATGGCCGTGCGGCGCGTGGTCATAGCCATAGACGGAGAGCATCCGCTTGATCGTCACGCCGGGCGTATCCATCGGCACGAGGATCTGGCTCTGCTGCTGGTGCCGCGAACCCTCGAACGACGTCTTGCCCATCACGATCGCGATCTTGCAGCGCGGATCACCGACGCCGCTCGACCACCATTTCGTGCCGTTGATGACGTAGTGATCGCCATCGCGCACCATCGACGTCTCGATGTTGGTCGCATCCGACGACGCCACCGCGGGCTCGGTCATCAGGAACGCCGAGCGAATCTCGCCGCGCATCAACGGCCCGAGATAGGCCTCCTTCTGCTCGCGCGTGCCATAACGGTGAAACACCTCCATGTTGCCGGTATCGGGCGCCGAACAGTTGAAGCACTCGCTCGCCCAACTGATCTTCCCCATCTCCTCCGCGCATAACGCATATTCGAGATTGGTCAGCTGCGTGCCCTCGAACGCGAACGAATCGTCGACATGCGTCTGGCCCGAATGCGGTGGCATGAAGAAATTCCAGAGCCCGGCTGCCTTGGCCTTCTCCTTCATCTCCTCGATCACCGGAATCACCTTCCAGCGCTCGCCCTCATGCGCCTGCTGGTCGTAATCGGCTTGGCGCGGGCGGATATTCTGGTCGATGAAATCCCGGACCCGATCCCGGAAATACGTCTCTCGTTCGCTAAAGCTGAAATCCATGCGGGCTCTCCAATCGTCATCGCTTTGAAGGCGAGGTAGACCATACCGCACATTCGGTAAAGCGTGTGGAGGGCCCCGGAAAGCATGTTTTCAAGTCCGCCCTGAAAGCGCCTAAAAAGCACTGTATCTTCAAATCGAAGCTGTTAGGGTGTTTCGATGAAGGTTCCGGCAGAGGCCAGCGACGAGAGCGAACAGGGGACCAAGCGCTTCCGTGCGAAGCGTGACGCGATCCTCGCCGCGGCGGCAGAAGCGATCAACGAACAGAGTGCCAAGGGCATGACGTTCGCGGACGTCGCGCGGCGCGTCGGGCTCAACACGACGAGCGTTACCTATTATTTCAAGCGCAAGGAAGACCTTGCGGCGGCGGCGTTCGAGAACACGCTCGAATCGCTGATCGCGATGCTCGACGTCGCGGCCGAAGAAGCGACGCCGGAGGACCGCGTTCGGCGCTATCTCGCGCTCAACATGGACCGGCTCGGGCGGATCCAGCGCGGCGAGGAGAAGGCGTTCGCCGTCCTCTCCGATCTGCGCGCGACCGAGGAGCCGATGCGTGGGCGGCTGATGGCGGGCTGGCGCGAGGTGTTCCGCCGGACGCGGCTGTTGTGGGGGCCGACCTCGTCGCGCGCGCAGACCGATCTCAACGGCGCACGCGCGCACGTGCTGCTGGAGAATACGTTCTGGCTGCCGATCTGGCTGACGCGGTACGAGCCCGACCAGTACGGCCGGGTGGAAGAGCGGCTGATGGATGTGTTCGCGCACGGCATCGCGGGCAAGGACGCCAAATGGTCGCCTACCCTGCTCGATCTCAGCCATGACGAGGCGGAGCCGGGCCGAGAGGCGTTCCTGCTCGCCGCGACGCGCCTGATCAACGAACTCGGCTATCGCGGCGCCTCGGTGCAGAAGATCGCGTCCGAGCTGAACGTGACCAAGGGCAGTTTCTACCACCATCTCGATGCGAAGGACGATCTCGTCATCGCGTGCTACCGCCGCAGCTTCGACACGATCGCCGATGCGCAGAGCCGCGGCGAGGCCGAGGGCGGCAGTTATTGGCACAAGCTGTCGAGCACCGTCGCTACGCTGCTCGACGTGCAGTTTGCCGAGCGTGGCCCGCTGCTCCGCACTACCGCACTCAGCGGATTGCCGGTCGGCGTGCGCAACGCGATGGTCGATCGCTCGAACGGCATCGCACGGCGCTATGCGGGCATGATGATGGACGGGATCGGCGAAGGCTCGATCCGCGCGGTCGATGCGCTGATCGCGGCGCAGGCGTTGATGGCGCTCCAGAACGCCGCGTTCGACATGCGCAAATGGGCGTCGACGATGCCGCGCGAGCGGGCGATCGCGATGTACGCCTCGACGCTGATGTTCGGCCTGTTCGACGATCGGATGGCGAAGGCCTGACGCCAGTCGGCACGACGACACAGGCGGGGCGACAATCGCACTCGTAACGGTTTGGTTACGCGCCGTTAACGCCGAGCGGCCGATCCCGACACCTCCACGGAGGGCGTCATGCACACGATCACGACCGATCTCGACACCGGCATCATCGAGGTCGAGGCATCGGGATTCTGGACGATCCCGCATGTCGAGGGCTTTCTACGCGATCTGGACGGCGAGGCGCGGCGCGTGCTGGCAACCGGCAAGCGTCACATGCTGCTGGGCAATTTCTCGCGGTCCGCGATCCAGCCTCAGGAAGTGGTGGCGATGCTCCAGCGCGTGGCTTTGACCATCCCGCTGAAGTCGCGCAAAGTTGCGTTGTTCACGGATGGTAAACTCGCGCGACTGCAGGTGAAGCGGATCGTCGCGGTGCGCGACGACATGGCGGTGTTCGACGACCGGACAAGCGCGATGACATGGTTGTTGGCGGATGCGTTGGCCCACCCTGCCGCGGCCGCCGCCTCTCCGCCGGCCTGATGAAGAGGCGGTTACCTCGCGGCATCCTCCGCGCGCTTCAGCAGGACCCCGGCGCGCCAATAGTGGAACAGCGCCCACGGCGTCATCAGCACGATGATGATCAGCGCATACCGCAACGAATCCTCGCCGAACCCCGGCTTGAGCAGGTCGCTGAGCCAGCCCACCATCGTCGGCCCAAGCCCCAGTCCGACCAGATTGATCACCAGCAGCGTGATCGCCGCCCACATCGCACGGATCTGCAACGGCGCGAGGTGCTGGATCAGCGCGAAGCTCGGCCCGAGATACGAATTGGCGAAGATCAGCGAGACGAAATAGCTGCCGATCGCGATCACCGGCGCATCGATCAGGTAGAAGGCGAGCGCGAACGGGAGCGACAGGCCCTTCATCACCAGCACCACCCAGGCCTGGACATGGAGCCCATGACGCTTGGCGAGCATGTCGGCGATCTTGCCGCCCGCCAGCGCAGAGACCGCACCAAACAGCGCCCCCGGCAGCGCGATATACCGCGAGATGTCGAGCATCGAGATGCCCAGCGACCGCTGGATATAGCTCGGCCCCCAGCCGGTCAGCGCGTAACCGATCATCGACGTCAGCGTCACGCCGACCACCAGATGCCGCGCGGGGGCACTCGCCCACATCGACGCGAACCCTTGCGCGACGCTCGGCATCGGCGTCGCCACCGCGCGGGCAGCGTCGGACAGTCCGCGACGCGGCTCGACCATGAACAGGCGGACGAGGATGGCGAGCGCGATTCCCGGCAGGCCAACGGTCATCATCGCGATCCGCCAGCCGTACGAGTGCGCGACGACCCCGCCAATCAGCGTCCCGAACCCTGCGCCGAGCACCACGCCGAGCGAATACACCGCCATCGCACTCGCGCGTTTCTCGGGCGGGTAGAGATCGGCGATGATCGAATGACTGGGCGGGCTCGACCCCGCCTCGCCGATGCCGACGCCGATCCGGAAGAGCATCAGCTGCGTGAAGTTCTGCGCGAGCCCGCACAGCGCGGTCATCGCGCTCCAGATCGTCAGGCTGGCGGCGATGATGTTGCGGCGGCTGGTCCGATCCGCGAGTCGCGCGACCGGAATGCCGAGCGTCGCATAGAAGATCGCGAAGACGAGTCCGGACAGCAACCCGAGCTGCGTATCGGTCAGCAGCAGGTCCGCCTTGATCCGCTCGAGCAGGATCGCGAGGATCTGGCGGTCCATGTAGCTGAAGAAATAGGTGAAGGTGAGGAGCGCGAGCGTCAGGCCCCGTCGCTTCATCGCCAACGCGTCGGCGATCTCGGGATGGGACTGATACGCTACTGCCATTACGATACCTCGACATCGAATATTGCCCGAGGCTAAGGCATTGGTCGCGTACCAGACAAGTTAAACCTGCATTATAGCGCGGCTAGCGACGACCACGGCACGCGCAGATCGGCTGAAACGCGCGCCGCGGGCGGGGGTTTTGACGCGTCTGGCTTGAAACTATGGGATGCGAAGAAGGACGGCGGAAGATGCGACCTCCGTAGGTCGCTCTTCCGCCTTATCCCCTCTCCAACCTCGTGGCCGGGCTCGTCGGTCCATCGGCGATGGAGCGGAGCGTCCGGGCAATCTGAATACCGGGTATGCGGCTCCCTCGCACAGAAAACCGGGATTGCAAAGGGTCTTTTCGTACATGCGCTAGACCGATCGCGCCGTGTCGACGCCTGCCGGCTCGTCAGTCGCTGATCGTCCACCCCAGACGCGGATCACCGCCACGGACGGGTTGCGCGGCAGCGAGCCGCTGCGCCAAGGTTCCATAGGCGACGTAGGCGGGCGCGACTTTAGGAGCAGCATCCCCGAATAGCGGTCCGTTCGACCCCACGCGCTCGAACATCGCGTTGCGCATGTCGGGCGTCCTGACGGGCGGAACGAACCGCGCCATCCGAACGGTCGGGCGGGCGATCGGAGTCGCGGCGCCGGTAAAGGCGGTGAACTCGCGGCCTTCCTCGAAGATCGCGTGATGACCCGTGACGAAGGCGCCGGCGACGACCCCGCCGATCAGGATCGTACCGATAGTCTCGCCGGTCCGGCCGTCGCCTGCGGCATGATAGCGGCCGACCACCGGGACCATGCGCCCCCCGACGTCGACCGACCTTAGCTCGATGTCGACCTTGCCCGATTTGCCGAACGCGCCCTTGCCGGTGCGATAGGTCACGGCGCCCGTTCCCGCGGTGCCGCGTGGGATCACCACCAGACCGTCGACGACGACATCGCGCGCCACCGAGACGGCGACCGGCTGGCCGACGCGGGCACGGTCGGAGCCGATTTCCTCGTCCAGCCGCAACATCATCTCGGTATGTGCGGGCACGACGATCTGTGAAACCGGGGCGACCGCCACAGACGCGACACCGGGCCGCCCATCTTCGGCCAATGCCGCCGTCGGCAGCGCGCAGATCGCTCCGATTAGTAACGCCGCTTTCATCGATGCTCCCCGAACTGTGCAATCAGCCTGCCGGGGGTTTTAGGTCGCGATGACTGCGATCTCGTCAAACGAGTTGGTTAATCCAGCCTGTTCGCATCAAGATAGCTCTACGCACTCGCACTGGGGCGCGCCGACGCACGCGCATGCCAGACCTTCAGGTGCGCCAGTTCGTCGGGCATCGCGATGCCGACGAACTTGGCGAAGTCGATCGTCGTCAGCAGAACGATATCGGCGATCGTATAGCGTTCGCCGTCGAGCCAGTCGCGGCCGTCGAGCGCGTGATCGAACTCCGCCATTGCCGCCAGCACGCGTGGACGCTGGCTCTCGCCAAACTCGGTATATTGCGGCTGGACGATCCGCGCGGTCCAGGGATGCGTGTGCAGCCAGACCATCGACAGCGGGGTCATCAGCCGGAGTTCGATCCGCCGCGTCCACATGTCGATCTCGGCGATGTTGTGCGCACCGTGCCCGAACATCGGCGGTTCGGGGTGCAGCAACTCGAAATAGCGGCAGATCGCGACGCTCTCCGTCAGCACGCGGCCATCGTCCAACGCGAGCGCAGGGGTCTGGCCGAGCGCATTGACCGACAGGAACGCTTCCGCCTTGTGCTCCGCCTTGGGGATCGAGATCTGCGCCATCGGC
This sequence comes from Sphingomonas sp. PP-CE-1G-424, assembly GCF_004341085.1. Lineage (GTDB taxonomy): Bacteria > Pseudomonadota > Alphaproteobacteria > Sphingomonadales > Sphingomonadaceae > Sphingomonas. The sequence continues at coordinate 722,452 of NZ_SLXW01000002.1, read as the reverse complement.
ACGCGGATATGCTTTTCAGCGAGGAATATGCGGACGCGGCGCGGGTTGGGCGCTGGCAGTGCGCTATCGTAGAACAGCAACGGCGTCTCCTCGAGTCCGGTTTTCGAATATACCGTATGGCATTGCCGGACGCGTTCGCCTAGCGATGCGCGGATGACGACCGCCGCAGACATGCTCGCCACCGGCTTTGCCACCCTGCCCGATCTGATCCGTGCGCACGCGCTCGAACGGGGGAATCGTACCGCCGTCGCCGACGCACAGGGCAGCATCGACTATCGGACGCTGGACGCGATGATGGACCGGATTGCGGCGGCGTTGCAGCGCGATGGCGTGACATCGGGTCAGGCGGTCGCCATCGTCGCTGCGGCGTCGACCGACTATGCGGCGGCTTTCCTTGGTTCGGTACGCGCAGGGTGTGTCGCAACGCCAATCGCGCCGTCAGCCACGCCGGCGGCGATTGCTGCGATGATTGCGGACAGTGGTGCGCCGTTGGTGTTCCTCGATGCGGAAAATGCGCGGGCGTTGGAAGGGCAACTCCTAACGGCCCGCATAGTATTGTTCCCCCGCGAAGGCGGGGGCCCAGGCTGGGCTCCCGCCTTCGCGGGAGAACAATCTTTTGATGAATGGCTCACTCCTCCAGAGACCAAACCAATCCCCGTCGCGATCGGACCCGAAGACCCGTTCAACATCATATATTCCTCCGGCACCACCGGCACCCCGAAGGGCATCGTCCAGAGCCACGCGATGCGATGGGCGCATATCTCGCGCAACAATGCCGCGGGGTTCGACACCGCGGTGACGATGATCGCCACCCCGCTCTATTCGAACACCACGCTGGTCAGCTTCCTGCCGACGCTCGGCTGGGGCGGCACTGTGGTGCTGATGGGCAAGTTCGACGCCCGCGCCTATCTCGAACTCGCGCAGCGCTATCGTGCGACACATACCATGCTGGTCCCGGTACAATATCAGCGGATCATGGCGCTGCCCGATTTCGACGACTTCGACCTCTCGGCATTCCGCTTCAAGACCAGCACCAGCGCGCCGTTCTCCGCGACGCTGAAAGCCGATGTCGTCGCGCGCTGGCCGGGCGTACTCGTCGAATTCTACGGCATGACCGAGGGCGGCGCGAGCTGCGCGCTGAACGCCACCGCCAATCCGACCAAGCTCCACACCGTCGGCCAGCCGATGCCGGGCCACGAGATCCGCCTGATCGACGACGACGGCATCGAGGTCGCGCCGGGCGAGATGGGCGAAGTGGTCGGTCGCAGCCCGGCGATGATGAACGGCTATCACGGCCGATCGGAGGCGACCCGCGACGCCGAATGGCATGATGCGGACGGCAACCGCTACATCCGCCACGGCGATGTCGGCCGGTTCGACGAGGACGGTTTCCTGACGCTGATGGATCGGAAGAAGGACCTGATCATCTCGGGCGGGTTCAACATCTATCCGTCGGACCTGGAGGCGGTGTTGGCCCATCATCCCGCGGTGGCGGACTGCGCAGTGATCGGCGTTCCGTCGGAGGCCTGGGGTGAGACTCCGGTAGGGTTCTACGTGCCGCGCGATGGAGCGCGCGATGATACATCCGCGATCTTGGCGTGGGTGAACAAACAACTCGGCAAGACACAGCGACTGTCGGCGCTCTTCGCTACGGACGAACTCCCCCGCAGCGCGATCGGCAAAGTCCTGAAGCGCGAGCTCCGCGACCGGCTGGCAGCCTCCCTCCCGTCATCCTGACGAACGTCAGGATCCAGAGCCACGAATGCTCCGATGCTTGGCTCTGGATCCTGGGTCGAGCCCAGGATGACGAAGGATGAAAGGGCTAGAATGACCAGTCTCAAACAGGCGATCGATGCCTTGGAGCCAATCGAGGGCGGCTGGTGCGGCACCGTGCCGGAGAACTGGACGCAAGGCCGCACGGCCTATGGCGGCTTCTCCGCCGCGCTGGCACTCCACGCCGCGCAGAACTCCGATGTCGACCTGCCGCCGCTGCGGTCCGCGCAGGTGTCGTTCATCGGGCCGCTGTCGGGCGATATCACGATCCGGGCGCGTCGCCTGCGCCGGGGTCGCAACGCGGCGTTCGTCCAGGCCGACGTCGAGAGCGAGGCCGGGCTTGGGTTGCGCGCGACGTTCGTGTTCATGCGCGCGGTCGAGTCGCGCGTCGATCACCAGACCGGCAGCGCGCCCGACTTCCCGATGCCGGGGCCGGACACGCAGACCTTCCGCGGCCACAGCGCGGTCGCGTTCTCGCGCAACTTCGACCTGCTCGACCGCCGCGACGACAGCGTAGGGCCCGCCGAGTGGCTGCGCTGGGCGCGGCTGGTCGAGCGCGAGGGGCTCGATCCGATGGTCGAGCTGATCGCGATCGCGGACTGCCTGCCACCCGCCGCGCTGAAGCTGCTCGGCGGCCCCGCCCCGCTCAGTTCGATGACGTGGCTGCTCAACATCCTGGGGCCTCAGCCGGTGACGCGCGACGGCTGGTGGTTGCTCCGCGCGACCACCGACTACACGCGGGAAGGGAGTTCGAGCCAGCAGATGGCGATCTGGAACGCCGACGGCACGCCGGTCGCCGAACAGATGCAGAGCGTCGCGATCTTCGCCTGACGCCGGCACATCTTGCGACACATTGGCGGCCCGGCGGCAAAAGCCTGCGACAACCGGGGTTTAGACCGGCGTTATTCGATGGGAATTCGTCCCACACAGCCGGAGTCCGACATGCGCAAGACCGTCCTCACCCTGATGCTCGCCGCCAGCGCGATCACGTCCGCTGCCAGCGCGCAGACGGCGCCTGCAACCCCGCGCCCGCCGATGCGGCAGGATGCAAACCACGACGGCGTCGCCACACGCACGGAAGCGATCGCGCAGGCCGACGCGCGGTTCGCGCAGATGGACACCGACCATGACGGCCGGGTGACCGCAGGCGAGATGCGCGCCTATCGCGAGGCGATGCACGACCGGATGGTGGCCAGCGGCCGCGACGTGCCCGTGCCCCCGCCGGGTGGTCGCAAGCATGACGGCATGGGTCGACGGATGGATACGAACGGCGATGGCAGCGTCACCCGCGAGGAGTTCGAGGCGCGCGCGCTTAAACGGTTCGACCGGATGGATGCCAATCACGACGGCACGATCGACGCGACCGAACGCGCCAACGCCGCCGAGATGCGCCACGTCGATCGTCGCGAACGCCGGGAAGGCGTGACCCCGCCCGCGCCAGCACCTGCTCAATAACTCGATATGGGGAAGTACCACGCGCCGGTGCTTCCCCTGGACAGCTGCCATGCTAGACACTGCCCCGATGGGAGATATGCCGCATCTGCTGCTCGTCGACGACGAGCGCTCGATCCGCGAGCCGCTGGCCGCGTACCTCACCAAACAGGGGTTTCGCGTCACGCAGGCGGGCGATGCGGAGAGCGCGCGGACGCGGCTGACGGCGTATGCGATCGATCTCGTCATCCTCGACATCATGATGCCGGGCGAGGACGGGCTGTCGCTGTGCCGCCATATCGCCGCGACCAGCGACGTGCCGGTGATCCTGCTGACCGCGCGCACCGAGGAGACCGACCGGATCATCGGGCTCGAAATGGGCGCGGACGATTACGTGGTGAAGCCGTTCTCGCCGCGTGAGCTGGCGACGCGGGTCAAGGTCATCCTGCGGCGTGCGAGCGCGGGCGGTGCGCGCCAGCACGCGCCCGAGGCGAACGCCTATGCCTTTGCCGGCTGGGTGCTGAAATCGGGCGAACGCGCGCTGGTCGACCGCGAGGGCGTGTCGGTGCCACTGTCGACGGGCGAGTATAATCTGCTGCTGGCGCTCGTCACGCGGCCACGCCAAGTGCTGACCCGCGACCAGTTGCTCGACCTGACTCAGGGACGCGAGGCCGCGGCGTTCGATCGCGCGGTCGACAACCAGGTCAGCCGGTTGCGGCGCAAGATCGAGACCGATGCCAAGACGCCCGAGTTGATCAAGACGGTCTGGGGTGGCGGCTATACGCTGGCCGCCGAAGTGACCCGTCTGTGATCGCCCGCCTGTGATTACCCGCCCGTGATCCTACGCTCATGACCCGCCCCTGGCCGCGAAATCTGGCCGGGCAGATGGCCTTGCTGATCGCGCTCGCGCTGTTCGTCGCGCAGGCGATCAACTTCGGTCTGGTCCTGCGCGATCGGATCGAGTTCCGTCTTTCACAGGCGACCCGCCCCGTCGCGACCCGGATCGCCGATGCGCTCGACCGCGAGGCGCATGGCGGGCGTCCCCTGACCGCGGACCGCGGCCGCGTCCGCCGTCTTCCCGCCGATCCGATCCGACGGACCGGAAACGCCGGAAACGAGGGCCATCCCGAAGTCGCCGCCGAACTTCGCCGCCAGCTCGCGGATCAGGGCGTGACGGTCGGGCGGATCGATACCGGGCTTCAGCCCTCGACGCTCGACGACGACAGCGACCGCGATAATCGTCGCCGTGCGGGGATACGCCGTGGCGAGCGCGATGGCGCGACGCTGTTGATCGCGGTCGAACAACCCGGCCGCGGCTGGCTGACGATCACCGCGCCGTGGCCGCAACCCGGCGCGCGCCTGCTGTTCGCGTTGCTGAGCCAGACCGCGATCCTCTACATCATCGTCCTTTTGCCGGTGCTGTGGATCGTCCGGCGGCTGTCGCGACCGTTGCGCGACCTGCGCGTTGCAGCGGAGCGGTTCCGACCCGGCGAACCCGGCGCGCCGATGCCGGCGGAAGGACCCGACGACGTCGCCGCACTGATCACCGCGTTCAACGCGCTCAGGCTGCGCGTGACAGGCATGCTCGACGAGAAGGACCGCATGCTCGGCGCGATCGGGCATGATCTGCGGACACCTTTGGCGGCTTTGCGGGTGCGGATCGAGTCGGTCGAGGACGACACCGATCGCGCGAAGATGATCGACACCGTGGCGGAGATGAACCGGACGCTCGACGATATCCTGTCGCTGGCGCGGCTGGGACGACCTAGCGAGCCGCCGACCGACGTCGACCTCGCGGCGCTGGTCGATGCGGTGGTCGAGGATTTCCGCGACATCGGCAGCGATGTGAGCTTCGTCGAGGCGGACCGGTTGCGGATGCGATTGCGGCCGTCGCTGATGCGCCGCGCGGTGCGCAACCTGATCGAGAATGCGGTGAAGTATGGCGTCTCGGCGGAGGTACGGGTCGAGGCTGGGGCGAAGACCGTCGCCATCGTGGTGGCGGACCAGGGGCCGGGGATTCCGGAGGACCGTATGGGCGACGTGTTCGATGCCTTCACGCGGTTGGAGAGTTCGCGCAACCGGGAGACGGGGGGGATCGGGCTTGGGCTGGCCTTAGCACGCGCGATCGTTCGCGAGGCTGGCGGCGAGATCCGTTTGGTGAACCGTGCTCCATCAGATCAGGCTGGCGGCGGCCTCGACGCGATCATCGAACTGCCGCGATAGTTCTGCTCCCTCTCCCCTCCGGGGAGAGGGTCGGGGTGAGGGGCAGCCAAGCAGCGGTCCGCCCGGAACAGCCCCTCACCCCAGCCCTCTCCCCGAAAGGGAGAGGGAGCAGTAAGGTCAATCCTCGACGATCTGGCTGTTCGTCCGCGTGTCCTTCATGCGCAGATACACGACCAGCGACACCGCGATCATCGCCGTCACATACCAGTAGAAGCCGCGTTCGAAGCCTGCGCCCTTGAACTTGAGCGCGACGAACTCGGCGGTCCCGCCGAACAGCGTATTGGCCAGCGCGTAAGGCAAGGCGACACCCAGCGCGCGGATATGCGCCGGGAACAGTTCCGCCTTCACGACCGCGTTGATCGACGTGTAGCCCGTCACGATCACCAGCGCCGCCATCACCAGCAACCCGGCATAGATCGGGTTGGTCGCGGTCTCCAGCGCGGCGAAGATCGGATAGGTGAACAGCACGCCGGCAATGCCGAACCCGACCATCAGCGGCTTCCGCCCGATCTTGTCCGAAAGCCCGCCCGCGATCGGCTGCAACAGCATGAACACGAACAGCGTCGCGGCGTTAATCTGGCTCGCCACTTCACGGCTGAACCCACTGGTATTGACCAGGAACTTCTGCATGTAGATCGAGTAGGCATAGAAGGCGAGCGTACCGCCAGCGGTCAGCAGCATCACCGTGATCGTCTCACGCGGATGCTTGGTGATCAGTTGGATGAAGCCCGACTTCGGCTTGCCGTCGCCCGCATCGGCCTTGGCATTCTCGAAGCTCTGCGTCTCGGCAAGGCCACGGCGGATGTAGAACACGACCACGGCGAGCACCGCACCGATCGCGAACGGAATGCGCCAGCCCCAGGAATCGAGCGCCGCCTCGCTCATCGTCGACTGCAGGATCAGCAGCACACAGATCGCGAGCAACTGGCCCGAGATCAGCGTGACGTACTGAAACGACGAGAAGAACCCGCGGCGGTTCTTGCCCGCCATCTCGGTCAGGTACGTCGCCGACGCGCCGTATTCGCCGCCGACCGACAGACCCTGCATCAGCCGCGCGATCACCAGCATCGTCGGTGCGAAGACGCCGATCGTCTCATACCCCGGCGTGCAGGCGATGATCAGCGAGCCGGCGCACATCAGCGTGACCGACACCGTCAGCCCCGCCTTGCGACCATGGCGATCCGCATAGATGCCCATGATCCACGCGCCGATCGGCCGCATAAGGAAGCCGACCGCGAAGACCGCCGCCGTGCTGAGCAACTGCGCGGTGCGATCGGTCGACGGGAAGAAATGCGGTGCGAAATACAGGGTGAAGGCGGAATAGACGTACCAGTCGAACCATTCGACAAGGTTGCCGGTCGATCCACCGATGATCGCCTTGAGGCGCGTTTTCTGATCGGGTGCCATTACTTCGTCCCCTGCGGAGCTTGTGTCGGGAAGCCGCGCTTCTTGAGCAGCGCGTTCACATCGGGATCACGTCCCCGGAACGCACGATACGCCTCGGCGCGATCGGTCTCGTTGCCGGTCGACAGGAGGATCCTGGCGAACTTGTCCGCCGTCGCCTTGTCCCACGGGCTGCCCGCCTCCTCGAACACCGCGAACGTGTCCGCGTCCATCGTCTCGGACCACAGATAGCTGTAATAGCCCGCCGAATAGCTGTCCGACGCGAACAGATGCTGGAACTGCGGCACGCGGTGGCGCATCACCAGCTGCTTCGGCATGCCGATCTCGGCGAGCGTCGCGGCCTCGAACGTGCCGGGGTCGATCACGCCGTCGGACACGGTGTGGATCTTCATGTCGACGATCGCCGACGACAGATATTCCGCGGTCTTGAAGCCTTCGTTGAACTTGCTCGACTGCTCGATCTTGTCGAGCAACGCCTGCGGCATCGCTGCCTTGGTCTGATAATGCCGCGCATATTTGTCGAGCACGTCGCGGGTCAGCAGCCAATGCTCGTTCACCTGGCTCGGATATTCCACGAAGTCGCGCGGCGTGCCGGCGAGTCCCGGATAATAGACGTTCTGGAGCATCGCGTGGATCGCGTGGCCGAACTCGTGGAACAGCGTCTGCGCATCGTCGAGGCTGATCAGGATCGGCTCGCCGGGCGCACCCTTGGCGAAATTGTTGTTGTTCGACGACAGCACAAGCTGCGCCGGGGCAAGACCACGCTGCCCACGATACGTGTTCGCCCACGCGCCCGATCGCTTGCCGGTCCGCGCGAAGTCGTCGCGGTAGAACAGCCCGACGTCCTTGCCGGTCTTGTCGGTGACGCTCCACACCCGCATGTTCGGTTCAAACACGGGGACGGTGCCGGTGATTTCCTTGAAGTTCAGCCCGTACAGCCGGTTGGCGGCGTAGAGCGATCCCTGAATGATGTTGCCGAGCTCGAAATACGGCTTCAGCTGTGCCTGATCGAGGTCGTACCGGGCTTTACGCACCTTCTCCTGATAGAAGCGGTAATCCCACGGCTCGATCGTCAGCGATGTGCCGGCGACCTTCTGCATGTCCGCGACTTCCTCGGCCACGCGTGCCTTCGCCGCGGGCCAGACGCGCATCATCAGGTCCATCGCCGCGGCGGGCGTCTTCGCCATCGTGTCCTGCATCCGCCAGTCGGCATGCGTCTTGAACCCGAGGAGGTGCGCACGGTCGGCGCGGAGCTTGACGATCTGCGCGATCGTCGCGTTCGTGTCGTTCGCATCGCCATTGTCGCCGCGGTTGACGAACGCGCGCCAGACCTTCTCGCGGAGCGCACGATCGGTGGCGTAGGTCAGCACGGGATCGACCGCCGACCGCGTGTTGACGATCGCGAAGCCCGGCAGCTTCCGCTCGGTCGCAGCGGCCTTGGCGACCGCCTTCACGCTATCGGGAAGCCCGGCGAGCTGTGCTTCATCGCCGACCGCGATGGCGGTGCTCTCGTCGGCGAGCAGCTTCTCGCCGAACGTCGAGAACGCGGTCGCGAGCTGCTGGTTATACTGCGAAAGCTGAGTCTTCTGCGCATCGGTCAGCTTGGCGCCCTGGCGCACATAGCTGTCGTAGATCCGCGTCACGAGCCGGATCTGCTGCGCGTTCAACCCACTGGAGTTGCGGCCTGCATAGATCGCCTGGATCCGCGCGAACAGCGGCTTGTCGAACGTGATCGCGTCCGACGCCGCGGAGAATTTGGGCGACCATTCGCGGTCGAGCTTCTGATACGCCGGGGTGTTCATGTTGCCGGTCATCACGCCGAACAGCGTCATCACCTGACCGTAGCGTTTGCCAGCCAACTGCATCGGCGCGATCGTGTTGGCGAAGGTCGGCTTGGCCGGATTGTCGGCGATCTTGCGGTAGTCCGCGGTCCGTTCGGCGAGCGTCGTCTCGAACGCCTGCGGGAACAGTTCGGGGCGAACCTTGTCCCAGGGCGGCACTCCGCCCAGCGGACCGGTCCAGTCCGCGAGCAAGGGGTTCGTGGCAGGCGTCGTCGGTGGCTGGGCGGCGGGCGCGAGCTGCGCGACGACGGAGGTAGACGCCATCAGCGCAACGGCACTGGCGGCGAAGTATAGAAATTGCACATGGATCTCCCGGTCGATGTCCCGGGTAGCATAGTGATAAAGTCACAATGCGGAACCCTGCCGCAGGATCCAGCGTGATCTTCGCCGATCCGCGACACTATTCCGGTTCACCCGTCCGTGTGCGTGCCGTACAGATATTGCGGTTCGAACTCGGCCAGCTTGGCGAGTTTCTGCTGGTCGAGAATACAGACCTGCCCGCCCTTGAACGTCAGCAATTCACGCTCGCGCAGCACCCGCAGCACGCGGTTGACGTGGACTCCCGTCAACCCCGTCGCCTCCGCCAGATCCGGCTGCGTCATCGGCAGCATGAACTGTCCGTCCTCGGCCATCCCGATCATCTCGAGCCGCGCATTCAGTTCGCAGAACAGATGCGCGATCCGCCCTTCGGCGCCGAGCCGCCCGAGCCGGAAGATCCACTCGCGGTGCATCGCCGCATCGAGCAGCGTGCTGAACCACAGCTTTTTCGTCAGATGCGGATAGCGCTCGGTGATCATCTGGAGCGTGCGGTGTTCGAAGCAGGCGATCTTCACCGGCCCCAGCGTGGCGATGTCGTGATCGAGCCGCTTCATCGGGAAGGCGTGGAGGTCGACGAAATCGCCCGGCACGTGCACCGCGACCAGCTGACGCTGGCCTTCGCGATCGTCCATATACCGGCACACGAAGCCCTCGATCAGGAGCGTGCTCGTCTCGATCAGATCGCCCGCGCGGACGATCTGTTTGCGCGCGGGCACCTGCCGCACGGATTCGATGCCGTCCTCCAGCACCTGCTTTTCTTCGCTGCTCAGCTCATGGCGGCCGCGCCCCATGAGAAACTTTTCCGAGATCATCGACACCCCTTCATCACCCGGTCCCGTACCGCCCGGCCTCGTACCGCCCCGCGCGATAGAAGAACAGATCGGGATTCGTACTGATCAATATCAAAGGTTGTGCCGGATGCGAAACATTGCGGCGGTTCGCGGGTTCCTCCCCGACCATGTACCAGCCAATCTTCCAGAACGATCATCCGCTCGCGCGCAAGTTCATCGAAACGGTGCAGGCGCCGCAGTTTCCGTGCGTCGGCGCCAAATCGGCGCTCGCCAAGGGCCAAATGGATATCCTGGTCGCCCGCGACGTGCGATCCGCTTGGGATGACATGAGAATTTCTCCCGCGCTGGGTGAAACGGTGCGGAAATACCGCGAAGATCGCGCGATCTTCCGAACGCTCATTATCCTGTTCGAGGCGCCTGCCCTACTGTCGGAAGAAGAGTTCGAAGCGCATCTTTGGGCGCGGGCCCAGTCGCTTAGCGACAAGGACGAGTGGCTTGGCTATCGTCCCGACCCGTCGGTTAGCAGCGATCCCGACGATCCGCATTTTTCACTCAGCTTTGCCGGCGAGGCGTTCTTCGTGGTCGGCCTGCATCCCAATGCGAGCCGTCCGGCGCGAAAGTTCGAATCGCCCGCGATGGTGTTCAATCTGCATGACCAGTTCGAGGTGCTGCGTGACCAGCAGCGCTACGACAAGTTGCGCTCGTCGATCCTCGCGCGCGACCTCGAATATGCCGGTTCTATGAACCCGATGCTGGCGCGGCACGGCGAATCGAGCGAGGCACGGCAGTATAGCGGACGCGTCGTCGACGAATCCTGGAAATGCCCTTTCAAGCGAGGCGAAGCCCGTGGCTGACATCAAGACGATCCCCCCGCGTTCTGGGGCAGGGTTCACGCTCGACAAGGGGCAGACTCTGACCGTGATCGATCCGGAAGGCCGCCAGGTATCGGACTTGCTCGCCTACAACCGCGCGGACGTTCGCGAGGCGATCTCGTCGGGGCGGACGCTCGATTATGCTAGCCGGTTGTACCTTACGACCGGCGACTTGCTCTATTCGAACCGCAGCAACGTGATGCTGGAGATCGTTTCTGACGATGTGGGCCGGCATGATTTCCTGCTGACGCCGTGTTCGAAGGAAACCTTCGCGATCATCTATGGCGATACCGATCCGCATCGCGGCTGTTTCGGCAACCTGGCCGAGGCGCTCGCGCCCTGGGATATCGAGCCCGACCAGATCCCGGTGGCGTTCAACTGCTTCATGAACGTGCCGATCAATGGCGAAACGGGCACGTTCACGGTCGAACCGCCGCTGAGCAAGGCCGGCGACACGATCGTCTTCCGCGCGGCGATGGACCTCGTGATCGGCATGACCGCCTGCTCCGCACTGCAATCGAACGGCGGCAGTTTCAAGCCGATCCAGTACCGCATCGACTGAGCCTCAGCGCGGCTGGCGAACCGCGCCGGCCTTACGCACGTCGGCGATGCTCTGGTATCCGTTGACCGCCATCAGCAGGTCGGCCTCAGCGAGCAGGCACTTCAGGACGTGCGCCGCGCCGTCCGCGCCATCAAGCGCCAGACCGTAGGTATAAGGGCGGCCGACCCCGACCGCGGTGGCACCGAGCGCGAGTGCCTTCACGACATCGGTGCCGGACCGCACGCCCGAATCGAACAGCACCGGCGTCGAGCCCGAGGCGGAGACGACATCGGCGAGCATGTCGATCGCGGCGATCCCGCCATTCGCCTGGCGTCCGCCGTGGTTGGAGCAGTAGATCCCGTCCGCGCCCTCGTCGACCGCGCGGCGCGCATCGTCGGGGTGGCAAATGCCTTTCAGCACGATCGGCAGTTTGGTGAGCGATCGCAGCCACGGCATGTCCGCCCAGGTCAGCACGCGTCCGAACGTCGCCGCCCACGCGCCGATCGCCGCCGCGGAATCTTCCTCGGGCGATTTAGCGAGCAGTTTGCGGAAGGCGGGGTCGGAGAAGTAATTCATCAGCACATGGCCGCGAAGCTGCGGGAAGTTCGCCGCATTCAGGTCGCGCGGTCGCCAGCCGGTCACCCAGGTGTCGAGCGTCACGACGATCGCCTTGTACCCCGCCGCCTCCGCGCGGTGCACCAGGCTCTCGGCGACGCCGACGTCCTTCGGCGTGTAGAGCTGGAAGAACCCGGGCGTGTCGCCCAATGCTTGCGCCACGGTTTCGAGCGGATCGTTCGACAGCGTCGACGCCATCAGCGGCACGCCGGTCATCGCCGAAGCGCGCGCGGCGGCGAGATCGCCGTGCTGGTCCTGCGTGCAAATGCCGTTGATCCCGACCGGGGCCATGAACAGCGGCGTCGGCAGCGCCATCCCGAACAGCTCGACCGACAGGTCGCGAGTCCGGCAGTCGACCATCATCCGCGGCACTAGGCCCCAATGGCTAAAGGCGCGCGCATTCTCGTCCTGCGTGAACTCGTCGCCGCACCCACCCTGGAGATACGACAGCACCGCGGGCGGCAGCGCCGCGCTGGCGCGCCGTTCGAGCGTTGCGAAATCGACCGGCAGCTTCGGCACGACACCGCGCAGGCCCGCGCCATAGATCGCGTTCTGGAAATCACCGTACTGCGCCATCGGACCCTCTCGCGTTTCTCGTTACGGCGATCGTGCAGGAGCGGAGCCGCGCGGGCAAGCGGCGGAATACCGGCATGAAATACCGGGGCAGTAACATCGATGAACAGGATCCAGCGATATCCGCTAAATCGGACTTGCCCACCCCGCCCTCCTCCTGCACGGCTTGGGACATGAGCGAATCCGCGCCCCTGTTGTCGGTCAAGGCGCTCGGCAAATCGGTGCCGGGACCGCGGCGGCTGTTCGAGCATCTCGATCTCGAGGTCGCAGGCGGCGAGTTGGTCGCGATCATCGGCGAATCCGGGGTCGGCAAGTCGACCTTGCTCAACATCCTCGCCGGGCTCGACGACGCCGATGAAGGCAGCGTCGCGATCGACGGCGTGGAGCTAGGTCCGCTCGACGAAACCGCGCGGACGCGGCTGCGGCGCGAGCGGATCGGCTTCGTGTTCCAGGCCTTCCACATCCTGCCCTATCTGACGTTGCAGCAGAACGTCGCGCTGCCACTCGCGTTGATTGCGCCCGATGCCGGTGCGGCCAAGGCGCGCGCGGAAGCGATGCTCGATGCGGTCGGTCTTGGTGGCCGCGGCGACGGCTATGCGCGCGATCTGTCGGGCGGCGAATTGCAGCGCGTCGCGATCGCCCGCGCGCTCGTGCATCGGCCTGCGCTGATCCTCGCCGACGAACCGACCGGCAATCTCGACCCCGAGACGGCGGCGCGCGTGCTCGCGTTGTTCGCCGACGCGGTGCGCGGCAACGGCGCGGCGGGGATCATGGTGACGCATTCGGCAGCGACCGCGGCGATCGCCGACCGCGTGCTGACGCTCGGACGCGACGGGCTGGTGGAGCACCGTGGCGTTTAAGCCAGGCGAACGGGGTGAACCAGGCCTGCGCTCGAGCCGCCTGGCGCTCGGCTGGCTGATCGGCGGCGAGTGGCGGTTCCACCCTGCCCGCTTCCTGCTGACCGCGGTCGCGATCCTGGTCGGCGTGGCGCTCGGCTTCGCGGTGCATTTGGTCAACGGATCGGCGCTGGCGGCGTTCGACGGAGCGATGCGCGGCGTCAGCGGTGCGGCCGAACTGTCGGTCCGCGCGACCAGCCCGCTCGGCATCGACGAACGGCTCTATGCGCGCGTGGCACGCGCCGACGGCGTCGCCGATGCGAGCCCGGTGGTCACGTTGGATGCGCGGATCGGCAAGACCCGGCTGACGCTGCTCGGGGTCGACGTGATCCGTGCGGCGATGGTAACGCCGTCGCTGATCGGCGTGCGTCCTCCGGGTCTGGGACAGGACGAGTCCAACGACACCCCGTTCAACGAGGACTCGGTGTTCCTGTCGCGGGCCGCGCTGACGCAGGCCAGGACCGCGGTCGGGCGACGCATCGTGGTGACCGCGAACGGCCGGTCGGTGCCGCTGCGTATCGCCGGCACGCTGCCCGCGTCCGACGCCGCAACCGCGATCGCGGTGATCGACATCGCCGCCGCGCAGTGGCGGTTCGGGCGTCTCGGCCGGGTCGACCGGATCGACCTGGCGCTGGCGGATCGGCCCGCCGCGGAGTCGGCATTGCGCGCGATCCTTCCCGCCGATGCGATCCTCTCCACCGCGCAGACGCAGAACGCGCAGGGCGACTCGCTGTCGCGCGCGTACCGGGTCAACCTCGACATGCTGGCGCTGGTGGCGCTGCTGACCGGCGGTTTCCTCGTCTATTCCGCGCAGTCGCTGTCGGTGGTCCGTCGCCAGCGCGCGTTCGCGTTGCTGCGGACGCTTGGCATGCCGCGTGGCGGGATCGTCGCGGCGGTCGTCGTCGAAGGGCTGGCGATCGGCCTGGTCGGCGCATCGGCGGGCCTCGCCGCAGGCTATGGCCTCGCCTGGGCGGCGCTGCACTGGTTCGGCGGCGATCTAGGCGCGGGCTATTTCGGTGGCGGCGCGGCGCATGTCGTGTTTCAGCCCGCCGCGGCGCTCGGCTTCTTCGCGCTCGGGCTACTCGCCGCGGTTCTGGGTAGCGCGCTGCCCGCGCGCGCCGCCGCCCGCGCCGCGCCCGCCGCCGCGTTGAAGAACGCAGGCGACGTCCTCGACCCGCGCCGTGCCGTGCCGTGGTGGCCCGCCGCCGCGCTGTTGCTGGTCGGTGGCGGCGTGGCGATGCTGCCAGCGATAAACGGGCTCCCGCTGTTCGGCTTTGCCGGGATGGCGGCGATGCTCGCGGGCGGAGTCGCCGGCGTGCCGTGGTTCGCCCGGACGCTGCTCGCGCCGATGGCGAAGCGAACGCGCGGTAGCGTGCCCGGGATGTTGGCGATCCGCCATCTCCACGGTGCCCCCGGTGAGTCGGCGACCGCGCTGTGCGGGATCGTCGCGTCGACCGCGCTGATGATCGCGATGGCGACGATGGTGACCAGCTTTCGCGGCGCGGTCGACGAATGGCTCGGGCAGGTGCTGGGCGCCGATCTGTATCTGCGCACGACCGCGGGCGCGAGTTTCGATCCGGCAACGCGGACTCGTCTCGCCACCACGCCCGGCGTCGTGCGGCTCGCCTTCAGCCGCCAGATCCCGCTGACCATCACGCCCGATCGTCCGCCGATCAGCCTGATCGCGCGTCCCGAACGCGGCGGTCGCGATCCGCTGCTGGTCCTGATCGCGAAGGGGTCGGCCTTGCCCGCCAACACGCTACCCGTCTGGGTCTCCGAACCCGCGCAACGGCTATACGGCTGGGATCCGGATGAGACCATCACGCTGCCGATCGCCGGACGGACCCGGTTCGTGGTCGCGGGCGTCTGGCGCGATTACGGACGGCAAGCGGGCGCGGTGCTGATCGACGAGGGCGATTACCAGCGGCTCACCGGCGACGAGGGCCGCGACGAGATTTCGGCGATGGTCAGGCCCGGCGAGGATATCGGCAAGCTCGCCGACGCGATGACCGCGCGCTTGCCTGCAAGCCTGCGCGATCAGGTCGAGGTCGGTCGCCCGGCAACGCTGAGGAAACTCGCGCTGACGCTCTTCGACCGCAGTTTCGCGGTGACCTATCTGCTCGAAGCCGTCGCGATCCTGGTGGGGCTGGCCGGCGTCGCGGCCACGATGTCGGCGCAGACGATTGCGCGCGAACGCGAGTTCGGGATGCTGCGGCATCTCGGGCTGACGCGGCGCCAGTTGACCGCAATGCTAGGGATCGAAGGCGCGATCGTCGGACTGACGGGCGCGCTCGCCGGGATCGGGCTGGGACTGATCCTGTCGCAGGTGCTGATCCACGTCATCAATCCCCAGTCGTTCAACTGGACGATGACGACGCGAATTCCCTACGAGACGCTGCTCGGGGTAGCCGCGGCGCTGACCGGGGCGGCCGCGATCACCGCCGTGCTCGCAGGACGCCGCGCGACCGCGAACAGCGCGGTGCAATCGGTACGGGAGGATTGGTGATGCGCCGCACGCTGCCGTTGTTGCTCGGCTTCATCGCAACGGTCGGCGTCGCCGCGCCCGCCGCGACGCCCTACCCCGTCGTCCAGCCCGGTATCGTGCTGCGTTTCCCCGCCGATCACGGTGCGCATCCGCAGTTCCGCACCGAATGGTGGTACGTCACCGGCTGGCTGAAGACCGATGCGGGCGAGGATCTCGGCTTTCAGGTCACCTTCTTCCGCACGCGGCCGCCGGGCGAGGCGCGCAATCCGAGCCGGTTCGCGCCGAACCAGGTGCTGTTCGCGCACGCCGCGCTGTCCGATCCCGCGACTGGAAGATTGCTCCACGGCGAGCGCGCCGCGCGCGCCGGGTTCGGCCTGGCGCAGGCGCGTACCGGCGATGCCGATATCGCGATCCGCGACTGGCGGATGCTGCGCGCGAAGGAGGGGCATTGGACGACGCGCGTGACCGCCGATGGGTTCGGTCTGGCGCTCGATCTCCAGCCGACGCAGCCGCCGCTGCCGCAGGGCCGTGGCGGCTATAGCCAGAAGGGGCCTCGGCCCGAGGAAGCGAGCTATTATTACTCGATCCCGCATCTGCACGTGACCGGGCGGGTGATGCGCGGCGGGCGAGCGGTCGCGGTGCGCGGCGAGGCGTGGCTCGATCGCGAATGGTCGTCCAACTATCTCGCGCCGACCGCGCAAGGCTGGGACTGGACGGGGCTCAACTTCGACGACGGCTCGGCACTGATGGCGTTCCGGATCCGCCGCAAGGGGGGCGGTATCCTGTGGACGGGCGGGTCGCTGCGCCGCGCCGATGGCACGACGACGGTGTTCGGGCCCGACGACGTCGCGTTCCGCCCGCTCGCGACGTGGCGGAGCAAGGCGACCGGCGCGACCTATCCGGTGGCGCAGGAGCTCAGCGTGCGGATCGCCAATCGGATTCAGCGCTGGCGCCTGACGCCGATGTTCGCCGCGCAGGAACTCGACGCGCGCCGCAGCGGACTACCGGTCTATTGGGAGGGTGCGGTGCGCACGCGTGGCGGCCGGGGGTATCTCGAACTCACCGGCTACGATCGCGCGCTGGCGATGTAGGGCGCGCGCCTCAGAAGCCCGCGGCCGAAAGCTGCGACCGGAAGCTCAGCCGATCGTGCTCGGAGATCGGTGGCAATGCCCCTGCGGCCTTCCCCTTGCGCAACCGCGCGCGATCCTTTTCGGACGGTTCGACGCGGCGCACCCGCACCGCAGCCAGCCCGCCGGCGCGTATGCCGAGCAGTTCGGCGGCGCCGCGCGACAGGTCCAGGATCCGCGCATGCCCGGCGAACGGCCCGCGATCGTTGATCCGGACGATGATCCGCCGACCGGTGTCGAGCGCGGTGACCTCGACATAGGTCGGCAGCGGCAGCGTGGTATGCGCTGCGGTCGGCCACTCGGCACGGAAGCGCTCGCCATTGGCGGTCCGGTTGCCCGATTCGCTGCCGTACCAGCTCGCATAGCCGAGCACGTCGTAGCTCGGGTCCGCCGCCGGGACATAGGTCGTGCCGCGCACCCGATACGGCCCGCCAAGCTTGACCTGCGCGTCGCTGACCGGACGGTACGATCCGCCCGCGCACCCCGTCACGAGGAACACGGCGAGGCAGGCGACCCTCGCCAGCGGTCTCGAAAGTGTAAGCATAGACGTCATCGCCGTTGATAAAAGATATGGGACTCGACGGTCGCCACCTTGACGAGCGAGCTTCGCCAATACGGCACCATCCAGTCGGTATGATAGTGCGTCGCGCGACCGACCGGCGCGTAGACATAGCCGCGCAGCGCACGGCGGGCGGCGCGACGCGCCTGCTCCCAGCCGTCATGTTCGGGCCGCCGCGTGCGCGACCCGTCACAGCTGAACGAGAACTGGCACCCGGTCGTCCGGTTCGCACCCTGATAGACGACGCCGCACACCGTCTTGGGAAATCCCGCCGCGCCGACGCGGTTGAGCACGACCTGGATCACCGCGCGCTGCGCGTCGCGGTCGTCGCCCGCCTCGTACAGCGCGACGGTCGCGAGGCATTCGGTCGCCTGCAACCGCGCGGCCGGACCGCCACGGAAGCGGAACGGCGTCGCCGCCCGGCGCTTGGCGGTCGCGACCGGGACCAGGGCGTTCGATGCGCGCGCCTGCGCCATCGTCAGCCGCGGTTTTCGGTTACGCGTCGTGGTTTCGGTCGGCCAGGGCACATCGGTCAGCCAGCCGATGACGACCGCGAACGCGACAACCGCACCAAGCAGGAGCAGCCAATGCTCGGACGATGGCCTCAGCCCGGATCGCTTGCGCCGTCGCGACGAGACATATCGGACCGGTCGCTTCGCCATCCCGCGTCCTTACCGGCGAAATTTTCGCAAGGGAACGGTGGGTATGACGCTCGCCGGAGGGTCGAAGCGTGATCGTCGGAAAGAGATGGTGCCCCTGGCCTCTGCCGGTTTTCGCCGATCATGATATTGTTGTTCCTGCGTTTTCATAGTTGATTGATTTGGGAGGTGCCCCCTTAAGTGCCCCCATCCTCAGGGGCGTAGGGGGCACGCTGCTAGCCGTTCGCGCATCCAATCATCGATGTCGGCCTGCCACCAGCCGCTGGCTTGCACGGTCAGCTTCACTTGCTGAGGGAACGTACCGGCCGCGACCATGCGGTAGATCGTCGATCGACCAAGGCCTGTGGTCTTCATCACGTCAGGTACGCGCAGGAAGCGACCGCCGGAGCTGGCCGCGCCGCGTTGTCTGGCGGTAGCGAGGGTCATAGCGGTCATGCGGCTTCCTTGAGGCAATCGTGTTCAAATAGGCGGGCGAGTACGGTGCGAAGACTGCGTGCATGGGCGAGGAGCCGTTCGCCCCTTCCCTCGCGGGCGGCCGCTGCGGACCTGATGTCGGCATCGGACGCGCCACGCTCGCCGCTGATTTTGTAATTGAGTGCGCGAACGGTGATGCAGAGTTCGTCTGCACGGCGGCCCTTGCCCATCAACCCCACTGCGGTATCCAGGCCCATCATCGGCACGACCTCGATAGGCAATGCTACCTGTTCCCGCTTTAAGGCACTCCCAGTTGGAGTGCGGCCCTGTTCCCGAATTGGGGAACAGGCAGCTAGCTGCTTCGATGGTTCATTCACGTGGGTTTCAACGGTCGCTGCAATGCTCATCATGAATTTCCCACTGGTGGAGATTCGGCTGCCATTGCGGAGCGATCGTCGCGGCGATCACACCGATCGACACGCCGCCCCCCCCTCATGAACAGAGCGATCCCGACGTCGTGAGGGATTGGCTGCGCGATCATGCGCGGCGGTCCGATACGCGGAGCCTGCCGGTTGTCGTTGGCTGCCATGGAAGCCGCTGCGGGAGCGGCTACAGGCTTGGCGTTTATCATCAGATGCGTTCCGGCAAGGCGGTGGCGTTCTCGGAAGCGCGTTCCGAGCGATGGGGTAGGGCGGACGTGTCGAAATTAGCGGGTGTGCTTGGCCTTGGGCGGTCGCAGGCGCGGCTTACTGGTCACGCGGTACGCCTCGACCAGTAGCGTCAGCCACCAGCGGACCAATATGACCTGGAAAACCTCGCCGATCGGACGGGGCCTCGGCACCGTCTCCAACGGAGCGTAGAGGTCGGCCGGTTCGCGAGGCTTCACGATCATGCGGAAGCTCCGCCTTCTGGTGTGTGCCAGACCGATCGCAGAACCGCGGAGACGTCGATCGCGATCATGGACTTTGCGCCATCCGCGCGCGCCAATTTGCCTGCGTCGGGACCCCATCTGAAGCGGTAGTCGTCAGTCTCTCCAACCCGCCAGAAAAAGGTCAATTCCTCGGGGGATGCAACGCCGTCGGGCGCATAGCTCACCTCGGCCTGCTCGGTGATGTTCACATAGGGATCGAGGTGGCGGCGAAATTCCTCGCGCGGCATCCCTTCCCACAACTCCATGACGCGCACGGTTACCTTCTGCGCGCCGTGGATTTCAGCGGTCCACGGCACGATCTCGGCCCAAAGCTCGTCTTCCATCGAGATATTATCGGCCGCTTCTGCGGCAATCAGTGGGTTCGTCTCTGGGTCGAAGCCGGGGGCTTCAACTATGTCGCGATACCCCCAGCGCTTCACCCTGCGGGCGATCACGTTGCGCTCGATCATGTCGAGCGACCACATGGCGTGAACTTCGTCGCGAGTCGCGCCGCGACCGTCGAAGAACGCAATAGCGTCGCGATAGACCTTGCAGACCGACAGCATCCCTTTGATGCTGACGCCAAGGATGCGGAGCTGGTTCATGATCGCGGCGATGTTCGCCTCGTACCATTCGAACCGCAACTTAAAGCCGGTGCCCGTTTTCGGAGCCTCGATCGGGCGCAGCACGCCGCCCCGAACCCAGAACGTCATGACGTCCCGAGGGATTTCAGCCTTGGCCATGATATCGCCGCGTAGAATCGGCTCTTTGGTTGGCATCGGCCATCCTTGTATTCGACTGGCTCTCACTTCTAAGTGACCAAAGATCACTCCGCAAGCGACGATTTGGAAAGCCGGTGCCTGTCACGCTGCGTTCTGCCAAAGGATATCGATCCGCGCGTCTGCTATTGGGCCGTCTTCGTCCGCCGTGCCGCGGTCTAGGTCCCCGTCTTCCAAGTCCGGATCGCCTGCGGCTTGGTTCAGCAATCCAAACAACGCCTTGATCAGATTGCCAATCCGGATGCCGTCGACGCGATCGAGCGCAGCCGGCGCAACCGACTTAGCGAGGGCGAACACTTCGCCCTGCCTCACCAAGCTATCTGCGGCCTTCCGTTGCGACGCGGCCCTCACGCTGCCGTGACCTTTGGCAAGCGCTGGCCGGCCTTCTCCATTGCCCCGCCGACGTCGACGATCTCGGTTGCCTTGGTCCGGACCATCGTAAGCAACGACGCAATCGCACCCCAAAACTCGTATCGATCAGGAAGGCGTCGGCGTGCTGATGACGCATCATTCCACGCTGCCGCTCGATCAAAACCTCGACGCCAAGTATCAGCGCGTCGATCGATTCGCCGCCCTCTTGGACGTCGCTGGAACCGCTCATGACTATGTCGCGGTCGGCCATGTCCACCAAAGGGACGTCGGCAGCATGAATTTCAGGTGCACGGATTCGCACACCCCTATAAGGGGCTTCAGCAGCCATGTTCGATCTCCACTCGATCGGTTGTGGTCAGAGCTGGCGCGAGGGTCCTAAGCCTTGCGTCAGCTCGTCATATCTGGCACCAACTATTAACCATGTCAATTGTTGGCGCCAACAAAAGAGGTCGCGGAAGGCCGCCAGTGGGTTCGACACCCATCAACTTGCGCTTGGCTCCTGATCAACTCGCCACGCTGGATGCATGGATCGACCGCCAGACGAGCCCACTGTCTCGTCCCGAGGCAGTGCGCCAACTCATGATGGCACAGCTCGCCACAGCCGACTGATCCAGATTCGAATTTTGCATAATCCGCACAGACTGGGCCGCCTTTAGGGCTGTTGTTCCTGAACGGGGTCGTCCAAATCGGCTATGCAAATTCGCCCAGAGCATCACTGGTTCCGCCCGATTGGCATGAGTTTTCTGCGGCGATACAAATTCCTCTGGATCAGCCAGCCGCGAACGTCGGCAATCGGTCCTTGATGGCCCGGCCGGTTGGGGCCGGCGAGACCGAATTGCGGACGCTCACGCCCCTTCCCTCGCTTCCCAACTTCGGACGCTGGTTCATCTTTGCGAAAACCGATTTTGAAGCCCGACTATCCGCTCGCGAATGTCGTGATGGAGAGGAAAGCGGACAGGCTGCTTTCGGGAAGGCGGGTGGCAATAGCAGACATTGGGCAGCTGCCGGCTTTCCCAAAAAGGATCGTATTTTCGGGAATGGCCGGGTCTGGGTGGTCACCGCGAACGACCGCAATTAGACGCGGGCCTGATTTATCTGCCTTACGGCTAACTGAAACCTTTCGGGGTCATCCACGCAATGGGCAATCGCTGTGATGCTCTTGCCACGCCGTATAATCGGGTTTTTTAAGTCGAACATAACGGTTGGCCATGCCGCTAACGCCATGCTCAAGACATAGTGAGCCTTCAAGTCGTCGCCGCTCCATGTCGTTCTAAAGTGTTTGATTTCATCTATGACAATGGGAACGCCCATTGTGCGACCTCTTCTCATCGTGACAATGTTGTCCCGTATAGTGATAGGATTCAGTCGGAACGATCGAATCATTCGATACAGCATGACTACTAGTGACAGATCGAGCAGGCCGATCACGATCGCAACCTTCCAACCCCATAATGCCATCGCAATGACATGAAGTACAATGGTCTCGACAAAGGCAAGCGCCAATATCACTCCAACGATCGGGCTAAGCTTCTTGTGGTATGTAAAATCCATTCCACCCCCGCTATTTGCCGTCTCGCAACATCTGCTGTAATGAACGAACCGCTAGGTTCGGGCAATCCCTGAGCCTCCTCAAATGACTAGGATTGGGCAAAAGCGGAATGGCCGGAATGGGAAGGTTAGCGGACGGGCGGGTTGCGGCAGGGTCGTTGTCAAATTTGCCGCTGCCTTAGCTCAATGCCGCGGATCAACGGGCAGATTGATGGGAAAGCACGCGATTTTGGATACGCTTGCGTTCCTCTCGTACCGCTTGAAGCTCTTACCATTCGTTAGTCGTGTGCGTTTAATTACACCTTGTCTTTCAGAGGAGTGATTAAGTGAGTCGTTTGTTTGCTCTCGGTGTATTCGCAGCTCTTGCTGCCTGCTCTTCCGCAGGAGTGGGTGACTATGCAGCGCAGGCTGCCCCCGCTGACGGCGGTACTGATGCCCGCCTCAGCGTACTTGGTTTAAAAGTGAATGATACGCCGGCGGTTGCTCAGCGTTCTATGGCCGGTGAAGGCTTTGCCTTGGTTAAGGCATGGGACCAGTGCACGAATGCTGGCACTTTCGACGCCGCGGTAGCTGAGATGGTTCGAAATCGTTTTACCTCTGGAAGCGGGATGTCGTGTACCCAGCGGTACGAGGACAAAGCTGGCCGCTACGCAATGGTCACCTTCACGCTGCAATCCTCGGGCTATTTGCTTAATAGCGTCGAATACACCATGCCATACTCAGGAAGCGCCGCTGATCTAAATGCCGTTATGCGGAAAAAGTATGGTGCCTCAAAAGGCATGTTTAAGGCGATGAACGGCCCGATCCCACAGTACACCACCCCAGCCGATCTCAACGAGCATGTGTACCTTCGCGTCGGCGTCACGTCGAACATCGCTAAGATTACGATGGCTGATGCAGAAAGCTTCAAGCGGGTACAGTCGGGCAAAGCTCTCAGTGCTGCGGCTTCGAAAAAGAGCGGAGCCAGTGAACTGAAGCTCTGACATTCTGGGCGAGAGCATTGCTCTCGCCCCCCCTTGGCATGAGGCTAGGTAAACCCGGTTGATCGCCAGTTGGCGTAACGACCATGCCGCCGAATCGAACGCGACCCCACTCAGAGGGCCTGATGCCACCTCAACTCCGCGGCGCCCTCCTAATGTCCGGTTTGGAAAGGAAAGCGGAACAGCCGCTTTCGGGACGATGCGCTGGAAAGGAGACGCACGACGAAAAACTGTGGTTTGCCGTTTATCCGCTTTGCCCGGCAAAGCGGGGTTTTGCTCAGTCGCTACGGCTTCGCTTGCTCGTTTCCGATGAAGGCAAACTCAAAACCCGAGGCCCACGCGGCGTTGATTACGCAAGCGAGTGGCCCATCCTCCTTAGGCGGACCTTGCTGCTGATTTGCCCACGCGGGGTTGAGTGCGTGGACGCCAAATTGTGAGTGCAGTGCGCCGCTTGCACCGCAGAGCTCCTCTACACTGCGGGCAAAGCTGTCGTCGTCCGTGACCCCAGCTTCATACTGGGGCAGCTTGCCAAGGAGGTGGTGCGTGGTCAGCCATCTCCTCCCCTCAGCTTTCACGAGCGCCAAAGATTTCGCCTTTGTGATCGCTTCCAGTCGCGGTTGAGCATCGCGCGGGAGCTCGACGTCATAGAAGCTGGCTGCTTTTGCAATACAGGCAATCTGTTCATCGGTGATTGCGCCTTTTGCAACCACCACGAGAACATCCTCCTCGATCGCCTCGTCCGACCTGACCGTCACAGGACCGACCCCACACCGCACAATTCGTGTTGCCGCCACTTTCGGCGTTATCTGGTCATAGGCGCCTAGCATTGGACTGCTTACCTGAGCGGCAAGAAGGGCGGCTAGAATGAACATCATTCTACTATGCCCGCCTTCGCGATCAACTGAAAGCCTTCGAGATTTCCGTTGTTGTGCGGCTGCCGACCGTCAGCTTGAGCCGATAGTTGATGCAAACCTTTTGATTTTCGCATCACGAGTGACCGATGCGAAAATCAACCTTGACGAATGACCGCGTTCGGGAACCCTGATTTGTGGCCCAAGCGTCCGGCATTGGGCGTCACCAGACGCGCAGGCGAGTCTCGTCAAGGTGAGCGCCAGCACTCCGAAGCACCGTATGCCGCTCGGCTTAGTTATCGGCGAAGTTGCCCGCCGCAATCACGTGTGCCGCATCCCCGGTTATCGACGACTTGCCTTTGCACACCTTAGACGAAATCGGGCGCTTCCCGCGCGAGACCACTAGCCCGCTGGAAAGTTCCGGATCGTTGCCGCTGTCCCCGAACCTGGTGCGAACAGTACTATCGTATACGGTGTAGGTGTACTCACCATTCTTGGCGGTGATCTGCGACTCACCACCCCCCGAATAGCCACGGTTGGCGAATGTCAGATTGCGCGAGGTCAACTCCACCTTGCCGGGCGTTCCGTAGCGATAGACCGCACCCGATCCGCCGCCGCACACCGACACGCGCTTGGCACCGAGATCGCAAAAGAAGAAGGGCGTCTCGCCGGCGTCGCACAGCGTGTCGTCCGCCAATTTGCTGGCGGCGGGGACGGCCTGCGTCGGGTGGGCGGCAGCCTCTGCGACAGCCGCGCTGGCCGTAACCGGAACCATCCCTACCGTTGGCGTTGCAGCCCGCGCTGCGCTAGGTTCTTTAGCAGCTGCACGGGCGTCTCTAGACGAGTCGCAGCCCGCGATGGACGCCAGTGCGATCAGTACTCCGCCGGCTGCAAGGCTGCTAACGCTCTTTGATGTGCTGCCCATCGTTCCGTACTCCCGTAGACGGTTTGCGTAGGTATCGACCCATATGTAGAAACCGGCATATTCTCGATTCACGCCATCCATAGCGGCTGGCTGAGTTCGCCGAAACGTACGTCACTCGCAGGAACGAGCGGCCGGGTTCGGGTTGCGGCTCAACGCTGCTGGGCTTCAGGCTTTGGGCGAACACGCCCTGCCCTACGGCTTCCGGCCAGACCCACTAGTGGACGTTCAGCCGGCCCTTTCCGCACCCTTACTTCGGACGCTCGTTCATGCAGCGGATCACTAGGGTCCGCTAAAGCAAGGTTGCTCGCAAACGATGGCGATTTGGAATGGCGATCCCCGTCGGAAAGGCTACCTGCGCCTCCGATACCAAGACCGCATACGATGACGTCTCTAAGCCGCAGTGGCCCGAGAAACCCATCCTAGACGGCATCCGAGGGGTTCTCGAGCTTCACACTGCTCAGAATTGTGCGTTCAATCGAATTCGCGCTCTACCTTTGGACCAACCCGTTCCGCGCCATCCGGCAGGCCACCCTTGCGCGGTGCAGGATCGGCCCGCAGCCCCAGCGTAATCAGGAGCGACGACGACACGTAGATTGACGAGTACGTCCCCACAACGATGCCTAGGATCATTGCCGCGGTGAACCCTCGCAGCACGTGCCCTCCCAGGATCAGCATGGCAACCAAGGCCAGCAGGATGGTCACCGATGTCATTACGGTGCGCGGCAGCGTCTCGTTCACTGACAGGTCGATAATATCGCGCATATCCATCTTCCGATAGCGGCGCATGTTTTCGCGGATACGATCGTCGATCACGATCTTGTCGTTGATCGAGTACGAGATGATCGTCAGCACCGCCGCGACGATGTTAAGGTCGACCTCAAAATCATTCCGCATGAGCGCGAAGAAGCCGAGTGTCATCAATAGATCGTGGACGATCGCGACGACGGTCGAGACGCCGAATTGCCACTCGAACCGCACCACAGTGAACAGCGCGATGCCTAGGATCGCAAGACCAACGGCCAGAACACCTCGGGTAATCAACTCATCGGAAACCTTGCCTGTAATCGTGTCATATTTGGAGAATGTCGCACCAGGAAATTTGATCGCCAGATCGTCTGACACCTTCTTTACGAGCCGGTTTGTCGCTTCCTCGCCGCCGCTATTCGGTAGCGGCAGACGGATCGAAAGCGTTTTGGGATCACTGAACGACTGGATCGATGCTTCGCCAACCCCAAGGCTGTCGACTTCGGAACGGACGGCCTCGATCGATGGTGCAGTCTTGAAGTTCTGCTCCATCAGGACGCCCCCGACGAAATCGACGCCCATGTTAAGGCCCCGAAAGGTGACGAGGCCGACAGCGATAAGCGACAGCATGAGCGTTAATCCGAACGCCCATTTACGAAGCGAGACGAACTTCAGGTTGGTGTTGTCAGGTACAAGTTTCAGTAGGCGCATGATATTCTCCCGCCTCAGATATTGATTGTGGTGGGGCGGTTCTTCCGCAGCCACAGCGCGACCATCATCCGCGTGAACGTGACGGCGGTGAACACCGACGAGCAGATGCCGATCAGCAGCACGACCGCGAAGCCCTTCACCGGACCCGAGCCGAGTAGCAGCATGATCACGCCGGTAATGGCATGCGTCACGTTCGCCTCGAAGATGGTCCGGCTTGCCTCCTTGTAGCCCAGCTCGACCGACTGGATTACGCTACGCCCGCGTCGCCGCTCTTCACGAATGCGTTCGTTGATCAGCACGTTTGCATCAACCGCAGTGCCGATCGTCAGCACAAAGCCAGCGATGCCGGGCAAGGTCAGCGTCGCTTTTAGAAATGCCATTACCGCCAGGATAACGAAGACGTTGATGACTACGGCAATGTTCGCATACAAACCAAACCGACCGTACGTAGCGAGCATAAACAGGATTACGGCAACCGCCGCAACAACGCTTGCGATTACGCCTGCACGGACCGAGTCATGTCCAAGGTCGGGACTAACAGTGCTTTCAGCGACGATCTTCAAGTTCACTGCAAGTTTGCCAGATCGCAGCGCGATCGCGAGGTCGTTTGCAGTCTGAACCGTGTAGTTGCCCGCGATCGATGCCCGGCCACCAAGAATCGGCTCGTTGATGTTGGCAACCGAGATTACCTTGTTATCGAGGATGATCGCGAACGGCTTGTTGACGTTTTCGGATGTCACCTTCGCAAATCGCCGGCCTCCCTCCGCGTCGAACGTGATCGCAATGTTGGGGGCATTGGTCTGTGGATCGAACTCCTGTCTCGCATCCGCAACCTGCTCGCCTGAGATCACCACCGGGCGCTTTAACGCTACAAAGGGCACACCTTGCGGATTGTCGGGATATGGCAGAACCTGGCTACCAACCGGGGCGATGCCCTTAGCGAGATCAGCGGGGTTCGCAGTTTGGTCGACCAGCTTGAACTCAAGCTTGGCAGTTGTCCCGACAAGCTTCTTTAGCGCCTGTGGGTCCTCCAAACCCGGAACCTGAACGACAATTCGTGTCGCGCCTTGGCGGACGATCGTCGGTTCCTTGGTCCCTAATTCATCGATGCGGCGACGAACGACTTCGGTCGCATCCTTCATGGCCGTGTCGATGGCCTGGGTTAGTCCGGCCTCGGTCGGCTTGAGCGAGAAGCGGTTTGTGCCGAGCACATTGACGTCCCACTGACTTTGACCGGTTATTCCAACCGCAGAGCCGGTAATCGTCGACAGACGCTGGCGAGCGAGGGCAATCTGAGATGGCTTGCTGACAGCGAAGGTGAGTTGCCCCCCACGCGTCGAAATGTCGCCGATTTCAATACGCGGCGTTCCGTTATGCATTGCGCCCGATACGCTGTCACGCATCGCCTCGATCCGCGTCTTCGCCAAATCAGCGGTATCACCTTCGAGGAGTAGATAACTCCCACCATTGAGATCAAGCCCGAGGTTCACATGGGATTGCGGATACCAGGCTGGCAGATGACCAGTTGGAATAAGGCTGGGGATCCCGAGCATGATGCCAATAAGGCACACGCACAGAACCGCCCCCGCCTTCAGACGGGAGAAATTGAGCATTTTCGACCCTCGTTCGTAGTCGTGAAGAAACAAGTGCGCCGGCACAGGCGCACTATCCGGCCGCGCGTTTCAGGCGCGGCAAGGCATCTTCAGGCTGCGGGAGGGCCTGTAGCGGGGTGAGCGCGGACCGAACGTTCAGCGAAGGCTAGTACAGCGAGCTGAATGGGGGAAAGGCGCGACGGTTTTGGATTTGCGGCACGCGCCAGCTCGGCGGGCGGTAATGCGTTACCACCGCTCTGCCGGGGGTCAGGGCGATCGGCTTCTTCGTTGAGGGCGATCGCGCGGTCACTGAGCGTGAAAGGCCGCGCCGCAGCCTCGCGGACGGCCAGACCCTGCCCGCGCCCGTGAGTCGAGCCAGGATCGCCGAACGAGCTTAAGCTCAGCAACGCTGCAAATAGCGTTTGCAAAACAGCTACGAAGACGGACGGCGAGATCAGATCGGGGCACCCCTGTACGTGCGCTGACGTTATTACGGCGCACACCCGTCCGGAAAGATTTAAGCTATAGCCGAATTTCGCCGAAAACAAGAAGAACGTGTCAGACTTTTGATTGCTGGATGCCAGTTTAGCGTCTGAATTCTTGTCGGACGCAAGCGTGTTTTTTGGCCGATCTCGATCGGGAACGGCGGTCAGGACGATCAGCGAGTTCCCGGTATCGAACCTGTAGCGGTGCAGTCGTCAGGGTGCTCGCACCGAGATCCGTCCCAGGCAGGCACCCCATTTCGTAAAATCTTTCCCCTATTACTCTCTCCCGATATGGCCTGTCTGAGACGGAGAGACGGGAATACTCGCGCTTACCATTGCAGTCATTGGACGCTTAGATCGTCACGCTAGACGTCAGAGAGTGTGTCTTCGAACGCGCCTCGCCCTACGGCTTCCGGGCAGACCCATAAGTCGCCGTTCCCGGCGCTTTTCCGCGTTCCCAACTTCCGACATTCATTCATCGGTTCGCGACCGACCTGCCGCGCCGCGGGAATGGCGAAAATTGAGACATATCTGCCATTGTATGCGCCATGGCGAACGGCTGCTCTCATGAAAAGCCGTCAATCAGCGCCCGTCCGACCAGCATCACAGAACGAGATTGACTGAGCCCAAAGCCGACTGATTGCTTTTGGCTAGACACAGCCTTCGCAGACAACCGTTTTGCGGTGCTCGAAAGTCCGGAATAGCCCAGACCCGGACGTTCACAACACTCCTTTGGCCCCTCAGGTGCGATCGTCTGTTCCAAACGGTTATCATCCAAATTGAATTAGCTGACCGGCAGTCCACCTCTGGCGCTTCGACGCAGGACGCAAGCCTGCATCTCAATAGCGTGAGCGATTGGAAAAACCTGCGACGCTGAGGCCGACGGCAAAGGCTCCGAGGAGAGCCTCGGATGCGGCGGCGATTTTCAGTGTGGCGACACTTGGGTATATGTCGCCGTACCCGAGGGTCGTGAACGTCACCATCGAGAAGTATATACTGTCCCACCAGTCCAGCCGAGCGCCCCCTACAGCTCTCGTGAACAGACCGTAGCGATGGTAATAAGTCGCGTAGCCGAGAATGGCGGTGAGCGACGCCAGAAATATCCGCGATGGTCGCTCGCCATACCCCCACACCGCCCACTCAAGACACGACGCGAGCCATCGCGCCTTGTATTTCGCCAAGCCGAGCAGGCCCCTGGGCGAGATCAGCAACAAGAGCTTTGCGACGTAAGTCCGTCCAATCTCCCGGGGAATCTGACGGGCGGAAAGCCAGCCTCTCCGGTACATCGCGATCACCTCGGATGAGCGCCCGCCGTATGGGACGTTGGCAAAGAGCCGCCGGTCGCGGCCATATGGATGAGAATAGGATTTCCGCTCGAAGACGCGCTCGTTATAGTAGGCTTCGGAAGCCTCTTGGCGCAGGGCGCTTGATTGAAAGATCGCACGCAGAAGACGATAGGTTCCCGCCACAATCTCCGGTTGCATTGCGCGCGCCGGCTTAAATCCCAACTCCCTCGCCTCCGTATTGCGGAAGAACGGCTGGACGCCGCATTGATCGAAGCTCATGCGGTATATAAAAGAGTCCTGCGCTTCGATCCTCACGGGGCTTCCACCATCAAAGTAAAAATCCTGCAGCGTTGATCGGAGGACGTCGATCTTCTCCATGCTGCAGTGAAAGAACGTCACGAAGGCGATTTCTGCGTTCCGGAACAACATATCTCTGCAGGAACTGAAGTTGACATGTGTCCAATAGGATCCATGCGCGGCGCCGGTGACGATCAGTCCGTCCAGATTGCAGAAGTCGAGATTCCTGGATCCAATCGTCACCCGTTCGACCAGCTGCATCTGTCCAAGATTCAACACTTCGAACGAGCCAAGGAGGAAGGCCTTGGCGTGGTTCAAGCCCGACTCCCAGCGGGTATATACGAGATCGTCCGACCTCTGATTATTGACTATGTCGTACTGGATGAACCGGTGACGCTTAAGTGTCCGCTTGGCCCATTTGAGATAGGGCTCGAAAGATCCCAAGACCTCTATCTTCCGATGCAGAATGCCCCACCAGCGGATCGCCTCGTCGGCTGATCCATCGAAGCATTCGATAACCTCGACCAAGGGATTGTCGTCGGGGCGCTTCAGAATGACCTTTCTCACCTCGCCTTTAAAGAGATCGCCAGTCGGAACGACCCTGTGTAGAACTCCCGCTTCGAAGGGCAACGTCGCGACCCAGTCCTCAAAGCCGGGGAGCATCGTCCAGAACCAGGCAAACAGCCGGGGAATGTCGTTTGCCGCACGCCACGCGTTAAATTCAGGTGGCGCCATCTGCCACAGTTGAGACGGCGGAGGGTAGGAACTCGGCATAATAACTTCTCGCGACCTGTTTTCGAGTCACTCTCTAACGGCCCGACCCCAACGCACTCAATGTGCCACCGCCTCCCAACCATGGATACCGAGGTACATCTGGTTTCTAGCGTGCGACCAGTTGAATTTAGCGGCCGCAACTAGGCACACTGCTGCCGGTCTGCTTGACGGAGGAAAAGTGGCGGGTGTCCGCAAGAATGGCCGTTCTGGTGCGGACCGGCGGACGAGGTATTCTGGGTCGGGAACGGCCGGTCGGCTACGCCCCCCAGAATCGGTTGTTAGGTACGGCTTTGCGAAACCCTAGAGCTGCCGTCTGTTCGTCCTCGGCTGAGCGGCCCGTGATATGACCGAGTTTGGGACAAACCCGTCATCCCCACCACACAGGTCGAACCTCTGCTCTTTTCACAAGCCGACGTTCGGCAGCTGTCGACGCGGCCTGGCGTTACGACTGACGCTGGGCCGGTTGCGGCCTGGAAGGTTTTGGGCAGCCGACGCAGGATAGCTGCCATTCCCAAACACCTTTTGGCGGTGACAGTTCGGTTGCGATTCGAATTCACGCCCCAACCTTTCAGATCAAAGCGCGAACATCTATGGAGTGGGAATGTCCGATGTCCTGTCGCGTGCCCTCCCCGCCCCGAAACGATGGCAAGAACTCGAGAGCTTGGCCTTCGACGTCTATCGTCGGCTTTGGCAGACGACGGATGCGGACCTCCACGGGCGGACCGGCCAACCTCAGGCTGGGGTCGATGTCTTTGGTACGAACCGGCTCGAGAAGCAGTTCACCGGTGTCCAGTGCAAGGGCAAGGACGCCGATTACGGCGGTGCCCTGACCGAGGCCGAGCTACGTGACGAGGTCGCAAAAGCGCTCATGTTCCAGCCGCCTCTGGACGTCTATATCGTTCTGACGACGGCACCCAATGACGTCGCAATCCAAAGGATCGCCAGAGAGATTACCGCCGAGCATGCCAGAAAAGGCTTGTTCGAGGTTCGGGTTACGGGCTGGGATACGTTTCGTCATTACGTCGCCGACCATCAGGATCTGCTGCTCAAATATTTCCGGGATTTCGCGCCGGTCGATGTGGTGGGAGCGTTTGAGTCCTCGAAGGTCGAGCAGCGCCAGGACATCGCGCAGTTGAGCCGGATGCTCCAGTCGACCCAGCGGATGGTGACCGGCCTGCGGGACGACAAGGCGGGGACCGACGAGCTCGCCGTGCGCGTCAACGAGGTCAGCAAGCTGATCGCCGATGGCTCGCCCAAAGCGGCGTTGAAACGACTGGACGCCCTGGTCGCGGAGGAAGGCGCTTCGGCGAGCCCGCTCGCCCAGTATCGGCTGCTCGCAAGCAAGGGCAATGCCCATTACGCGCTGGGAGACGAGACCACCGCGATCTCGTTTTTTCGCGAGGCCTATGACGCTTATCCCGAGTTCCCCAACGCGCGCGCAACGATGGCGGTGGTCCATTTGTTTGAGGGCGATCGCGAGAAAGCGTTCGCGTTGGCCAGTGCCGCGCTCGCGGAGGATCCGACATCGGCGCGGACCGCCGGCATCGTGCTCGATACCGCGCCAAAGGACATATCGCTTGACGCGCTGACCGCGCTTCTTCAGCCGGATCTGCTCGACGATCTCGAGATCAAACTGCATCTTGCGATCAGGGCGCACGAGCACGGTGATAAAGTGTCTCACCGCCGGTTCGCGGAAGAGGCGCTGGCGCTTGCACCGGAAGACTGGCGGGCCTTGTCCGCGGTCGCGGAGGCTCTCTCGCAACCCCTCGTCGCGATGGATGGGCGCGCGCTCACGCACGTCATACCAGTCGATATTCGGGCAGATGTCGAGAAGGCGACAGAGCTGAATGGCAAGGCGTGGGAGATCCTCGCGCAGCGGGATGCCAGCTTCCAGGGCCGGCACGTCGCCGCGAACCTCGTCAGTCTGCTCTCCCTGTTGGGCCGAGACGAGGAGGCGATGGTCGTTCTTGAGCAGGCGCTCGCCACTAACCCGACCTATGATCCCCTCGTGTTCCGGGCGGCGCAGCGCTTCGCGTCGAACGGGGATTGGAAGAGCGCCGCGGACGCACTCGACCAGGTCTCCGAGGCGGAGATGTCGTTCGATGCCTTGCTCATGCGGACGCAGGCGGCCCTGATCCTGAAGGACGCGGTGTCCGCTGCGGCGTTTTGCGAACGGCTGGCGGCAAAGGCCGTCACAGAGCCGCTGATTTCGGAACGCGACCAGCTGATCGAGGCGCTGCGCGTGAGAGCGGCGATCCTCGCCGGTGCCGACCAAAGCATGGCCTTTGAAGCAGCAATCGAGGCCAGTCCCAACGCGATCGTGTTGCGATCGGTTTTGTTCGACGATCTGGGCGAAGAGGATCCCCTGCGGCTCCGGATAGTCGATGAGATCCGCGCGCTCTCCGTTGCCGACCTGTCCCTTCGCGAGCGCATCCACGCGGCGGAGACATTGTACGAGGCCGGTCATTTCTCGCTGGCGGCGGACCTGTTCGAACCGCTCCACGACACGTCCGACAGTCAGGCGCTACGCCGGCGGCTCAACGCACTCCTCCACGCGGACCGGCGCGCGGACGCGCGTCGGCTCTTCGAATCGCTTTCGCCCGCGCTGCGGTCGGCACCGAGCTACGTCTCTGCTGGTGTGAACATTTACGAGCGCGTCGGGCTCCTCAAGCCGGCGATCGACCTTCTCGATCGCGCCCTGAAGCGTGACGACAATCTCACGAATCGCCTCGGCTGGATGCAGCTGCTGGCCCGTTCGGGGCGCCACGACGCCTTCCAGACCTGGCTCAAGGCGGTGCCCGAGGGCATCGCGGGCGAGCCGCGTGAACTGTTGAGCTTCGCCAGGGTCATCGACCGGTATCTCGGCGATGACCCCAAGGCGCTCGCCATCGGCTACCGGGCGCTGCGTGCGGGCTACAAGCATCCGCAGATCCATCTGGGGTATGCGCTCGGACTGATCATCAACGGCCGGCCGAATCAGGCTGCGCTGGCGGCACCTGCCGAGATCGGGCCCGGCGCAGGTGTCACGCTCCGCAACGAGGCGACCGGCGAGGTGATCTATCGGGTTATCGAGACGGCTCCGGACCCGGTTGTCGAGCGGGGCGAAGTCGCGCCTTCGGATCCCTTTGCCAAGCGGCTCATCGGGCTCAAGCTAGACGACACGATCGAGATCGCCAAAGTCGGCGTCGGCCCCCAGTCGCATAAGGTGATAGAGCTACAGAGCCGATATCTGTTCGCGCACCACCGCACGCTTCGCGACTTCCCCGGGCTGTTTCCCGGGCATCCTGCGTTCGGATCGTTCGAGATCGACGAGAGCAAGGGCGACGAGAAATTCGAACAGATGTTCGCGCTCGCCAGGGACCGGGCGGCACAGGGCCAAGAAATCGAGACCCTCTATCGGGAGAATATCCTGCCGTTGCCGATGGCGGCGAAATTTGGCGGCGCCACGGTGTTCGATATCTGGGATGCGTTTTCGGAGAACCCGACGCTCGGCCTCAAATGCGCGCTCGGGGTTCCCGGCGAGTTCGATGTGGGGCGCACTGCGTCGATCGCAGGCATAACGGTGGTCGATCCCCTGACGCTCTATGGCTGGACGCGCATGGGGGTCACGGCAATCCTGGCCAAATCGCCCGATCGCCTCGCGGTGGTGCAGGCGACGATCGACGTGCTGCGTGAACTCGTCGAGGAGCGTGAGGCGCAGCGTGGCAAAAGGCTGGGTACGTTCGGCTGGGACGGCGAGCGCTATCACCTCATCGAACTATCCGAGGAGGCGATCGAGCAGCAGATCGCAGATGCCACCGCAGCCCTGCACTTTGCCGGGTCGCTGATGCTTGTGCCGGCGGAATCCGACCATGCCCTGACCGAAGAGATACTCGACATGCTCAAGGGCATGGACCCGGCCTATCACGACACTTTGCTCGCCTCACTCCAGCCCAAGCGCGCGTTTCTCACCGACGATCTCGGCATCCGGGCCATCGCGCAGGAGGCGGGCGCGGCAGGCACCTGGACGCAGGCGTTCGTGCAGGCCGGACATCGTCCGGGCGGGATCTCCCATCCGGAATACCGGCAGGTCTTGGCCGCGTTGCTGGAACGGCATCATCGCTTCACCCAGATCGGAAACGTGGAGGTGCTCGCCGAGCTTCTTGAGTCCGGCTGGGCCATCAACGATCGCCTGAAGAGCTTTGCGCGCGTGATGACCGGTCCCGAGATTGATCGTGCCAGCGTCGGGAACCTTCTCGCCCGCCTGCTGGTCAACAGCAGCCGACACGCCCCGAACGATACCGCCCTTGCAGCGTTTCACCGCGAGTATGTCGCTGCCTGCCACGCGGCGGGGCGCCCCGACGACGTGGAAGAGGTTTACGGTATGGTCGCCGCTGCGGCGCAGGACCTGCTCGCTGGCAGCATCAATCGAGTGACCTTGCCGCCGCAACTTATGGCGACCACCAATATGCACTCGCCAGTCAGCCTTACGCTGGCCGCCAGGAAAATTGCGCGGGGTGAGGCAGGGCAGCTGTTCAAGCGGTTGGGAAACGGTGGTCTGACCCTGGACGCATAAAATATCATCCGCGCCCGGCAGGGCGCAAAGACCCTGGAGACAATGAATGGCGAAAGCCGCCCCCCTGGTTCGATCGACCATCCTCCGAGATGCGAGGCCGCCTGCAACATCCTTGAGGGATCGCGCGAGGCGTTCGATCGGCGTGCCGCGGTCTATGGGATCGCACGCGGTGCGTAACGGTCGAGGCAGCCAGCCCGGACAGGAGGTCCGATAGGATGCCGTCGGTCCGCCCTTCGGTCTTCAACCAGCGCGAGCGCGCGGACGGTGGCCCCTTCCTGATCATCGAGCCCAATGAAGAGCATGAGGGCTTCAGCGTCGATGTGATCTTTACAGACACGCCCCCCGCGGAGCGGACCGGCGACTATCCGTGCGAGCGGATTCTCACCGTGTCGCCGGACGTGTTGCGGATCTACCCGCTCAACGTCAGGCCCGACCGCCCGGACTATCTGAAGCCCCGCTATGGCACGCTCACGACGTTCGCGCTGAACCGGCGTGTCAACGCCCCTTACCCGATCCCGACGACTACGGAGGAGGTGGAAGCGCTGCTCGAAATACTGCCCGACGGCTTCGCCAAGGACTTCCGGTTGGGACTCGGACTGCTCTGGGAATATCGTTCGATCTGCGAGGCGCTTGGAGCGCAGGGCCATATCGAACTGCTCATCGTGCATGGCGGGCATCAGACGACCGAGGCGACATTGGACGGGTCGATATTCGTGCTGGGCCTCCGCCGTTTCCATGACATGCGCAAGGAGATCAACCGGATCACCAACCGCTATCAGCGCGACGCGCGGCGCGACAAGCAACTCCATGCCTATCACGAGCTTCTTCACGCTGCCGACCCGGTCCTGTTCCCCCGGCAGAGGAAGACGCTGCGCCCCGACGCGATCTCCGATGCCACGAGCGGCGGCCGCGACACTGTGACCCTGTCGAAGCGCGACCGCCGAGCGAGCGTTGGGCTCGTGCGGTCAAACCTCGAGGCACTGGCCGCGTCCGAGCCCGAGGCGCTCCTGTCGCTCAAGACCGACATCGAGGAGGTCACGCTCGAACAGCTGATCGCGCGATTTGCGGAATTGCTCGACAAATCCCTGCCCGAAGCGAAATGGCAGAGCTTCCTGACGCAGAACCCGTTCATCCTCAGCCTGGCCTTCGCGGTGCCGGCGATCGTGGTCGCGGAACAGGCCTATGTCGGCGGCAAGCGCCTGAACGGTCGCGGCGGATCGGTCGTCGATTTCCTCGTCGCGTCGGCCTCGACCGGCAACCTGGCGATCGTAGAGATCAAGCGCCCGTCAACGGAGCTGCTCGGGGCGAAGCCCTATCGCCCGGAGGTGTTCGCGGCATCATCCGGGCTGTCCGGCACGATCGCGCAGGTTCTCGACCAGCGCGTGAAGCTGCAACGCGACCTGCCGATGCTAAAAGATGAGCCGGGTCGCGGCGACATCCAGGATAACGGCATCCGCTGCATCATCGTCGCTGGCCGGACACCGGACAGCGGACCGCAGCGGCGATCGCTCGAACTGATCCGTGGCACGATGACCGGGGTTACGGTGATTACATTCGACGAGCTGCTCGGGCGGTTGCGCGAGATTCGCGCGGCGCTCGGCGCGAAGGTCGAGCGCCCGACGCCCGGCTCCGCGCCCTGGAACCGGTCATGAGTGGCAACCTGCCGATACGTGCGGCGCAGCCGGCGATTTCAACGACACCGAGCGCGCGCTTCTTAGAATCGGTTCTGGAAGGCTCGCCGCTGGATGAACGAACCACCGCTTTCAGGATGTCGCCACTTCAGTCTCGATGGCCGATATCAGGGCGCTGCCCTGACATCAAACGCGGCCGCTTAGGCAAGTATGTTTCGGAACGAGTGGCTTCGTGCGCCCCCCACGACTTGCCCGTCACCATCAGGATGCCGGGGCGAGAATCCACTTCATCGGCAATGCCCCCTCAGACTTCGCCGTCGACCTCGGCGGGTTGGAGGACTTGCACGCCCAGCGGCGCGCGGCCCTCCGCTAGGCCTTGCCGGCGGGATATGCGGATCGGCTCAGCGGGCAGATGGAGGCGCTGGACCTTGACGCCCGGTATCAGCAGGAGGTGAACACCTACATTTCGTCCCACGCGGCCGCGCTGCATCTCGCGCATCGAGCCGAAGGACATCGTCCGCGATCATGATCTGGATCCCGTCCGCGTCCGACAGCTTCGAGACGGTAATATCGATCCGGCCTTTCGAGACATAGTCGCCATAGGCATCTTCGATGGCGAACATCGCATTGCTCACGGCCTCGAACAATGGCTGCAGGCTCTGGGTTGCGTTCGACGGCTTCGGAAGCTTGCGAACGCGATTTTCGATATTGGGCGTAAGTGCCGGCAATTTGGCTGCCCCCGCAGGAAGTGGTACGACACCTATAGGCCAAATGAGCGGCACGGCCAGCTCTACGGATCGCCGGATGACCTCGCCGGCACCGCGAACCCACGCGGTCTTGGGCAAACAAGTGCGGGCCATGAAGACCTTGAGGTCATCGAGCGTCAGCGCCGCGATCGACCCACAACTCGTTGTTCAAAGCCCTCTGCTCGCTTCCCAGATTCTGCCGTTCGTTCATCTTGCAAATGAAGTGTCATGCATCGCTACGCCAGGTAAGTGAATATCCGCCCCGGGTGAAATGCCGACGTTCCGCCTTCTCCACAAACAGAGCGGCATCGTTTCAGCTTGACGGGTGTGTACGTTTTGCCTGTTCAAAGTCCAAGAGTGACAGGGAAATTTATTAGAACCGGCATACTTGTCGGCAACCCTCCCACCGGCACGATGGCACAGCACAGCCCGAGCGGGCTAAACAGGCTTTGCCTGATTAATTGCTCGGGACTAGTCACGAATGACCGCTTCAATGCCGCTTCGGATCGCTGCTATATGCGCGCGCCCCGTCTCGATACGGTAAAAGACACGTGGGAACCTGCACCCGACACACGGTACGACAGCCAGTTAAGCCCTAGCCAACTCGACTCGCTCATTCGAAAGCGTCTCCAGCTTCCGCAGGGCGGCATCGTCGATACGACCATCACGGCGGGCACGAGCGATGTTCGCCATTAACGAACTCTTCTCTCGATCAATCAATGCGAGGCGAGCTTGCTTGGTCATGATCATCATATAACGCGTTGCTGCACGAAAAGCACCTTCAAACCGAATTTCTCTCGCTTTCAGAAAAGTCGACTGAAACGCCCTCGGACCCCCTCTGCGCATCCGCGACCGCCAGAAGCGCCATAATCCCAGCCACGTCCCGGATCATGTCGACTGCCTGGACTTCGCCCTGCGGAGGCTCATCCTTGAATCGACCAAGCCTGTCGCTAGTAGCCGTGGCCACGCCCCAGATCCGCTGATCGGGACCCGCGAAGATCGGGACTGCTGCCACGGAACGATACCGTTCGGCGTCGTATTCCCGCAATCTCTCGCCCGCGACCGGATACCGCCGCGTTGCACGAGGATCGGAGGTGTCTTCCTCGATCACCTCGGCACCGTCACGCCATGCGACTCCGGAGTAACCCTCACCCCTCGTCCAGGACCGACCGGCCGTTTGTTCTCCCGCCCGGTCGGCCCATGCCGCCGCTATCCGGACCAGTTCGTCGTCCTGAACTTCGAACACAGACAACGTCCAGTACTCGGCAGAATCGAAGCCAATCGCGCCGTCGATGTTGCGAGCCGCAACCTTGAGGACCGCCTCGGCCGACGTGCTTGCTCCCAACCCGCTCGCCAGACACTGCTCGGTCATCTCGCGCATGTCGGCGACGGCAGTTAGCCGGTGCACGCGACGCTTATCGAGTTGCCGCTGATTCAACTCGCAAGCCGCCAGCCTCGCCATTGAATCCCGCCCCTCGGCGATGGCCGCCTCCGCGAGGCCTTCAACCTTGGTCAGATCGGCGGAAAGCTCCAGCTTCTTGAAGTCGAATGCAGCCACCGCCAATCCGCTCAATCCAGCGACCATTGCTCCCACGATCGCCATAACCGTCCCGGCCGAGCCCGGAAAAAGCCTCGACAGGGCGGCGACGCCGGCAGCAATCACGCCGATGCCGATCAACCAAGGTCGCCCGCGCTCCAGCGTCTTTACGCGATCGGTCAGCTTCTTCTGAACGCCGCTGCGATTTTCACGCAGCCTTTCCTCTAAGTGGTCGAAAACGCTCATCGTCGTAGTTAGCCAGGGTTCAACGAACCGGGCAAGCCGCGTCCTATATTAATCGACGCCGCAAGCGTCGACCAGGCAAGCAGGTCGACAAGCGGACGGTCGTCAAGTGGGACGAAGCGGTCGTTCCCGGGGACGGTGGCGAACGGCCGTTCTACCATCTGTTCGTTTTTAATCTTCGTGGCCAGCGAAGTCCTCGCTCGAGACAGGCCGACGTTCCCTTGGTCGGTGTTGCGCGTTAGATTGGCAAGAAGGGGAACCGCGTGACTCACCACGAACTGGCGCTGATGCTCGCCGACATGGCGGGCTTGGAGACTAATTCGCTCCGCGAGGAGCAGCTTGATACGATTAGCCAAGGTCTGGCCCTCTGCGTCAGCATCGCTCGCAAGCAGATGTCAGATCATATCGGAATGTGCGATGCCCACCGGCGCGGTTTCGGTATCCTGCGCTTTAACGAGCAACGCTTCTACAGCGTCAAGCTAGGCAATTTCACGCGCGACAGATTGGGCGCGCTTGGCCTTAGCGGCGCGGTCCTTACGAGTGGCGGGACGCTCGCCGGGCTCGTCGCCGCCGGAGCGTTGCCTAGCTGGGCTGGCGCGGGTGCACTGGTGGCCATCATGCTCGCACTGACCGGCCGGGCGAAACCGCTGGTTACGTCTTTTGGGCTCGACGAAGCCGTCACGCTCGACTTGGCATGGCGCGAAGCGAAGCTCGAACATAACTTTCGGCTGGTCGAGGTCGATGCGCTCGTTGCGCGGATCGTCGACGTCGAAGCGACCTACGGCAATGCCGGTTTCAGCCCAGCGAAACTGACGAACGCGCTCAACAAACTCGAAGCGATCGGGATGATCAAGGGCGCCGGCATCAGGCGCTACCAACTGATCGAGCGCCTCATAATCTCCGACGCCGATCAGCTCGACCTGCAACCGGCATGAACTTCGACCAGCCTTCATTCCTGCGCAGCGTGCGCAGCGCAGGCGTCTTCCACTCATATGGCCAGCGTGGAGTTCCTTTCGATGACAGCGCCGGACGCTTCACGGGCCACCGGTGCTTCGGAGGGTGGGGCATTGTCAGACGCGCCTGAGACGCCCGACCAGTTTGCCGACCGCATCGCCCGAGGCTTTTGGCGCGGACCGCTCGACGACACCGACCCGATGGGCGTGCGCGATTTACTGGTCGAGCGGCAGGCGCGTTATGGCTATCCGCTCGATGCCGACGGCTTCGAGCAAAGCGGCGGCGGACAGGGCCTCATACAGCTCGTTGAGCGCTTCTACGGCGAATTATTGACGCATACGCCGACGGCATTTCAGCGCTTCTGCGCGGCGCATGTTAGTGTCCGCGGCGTACCCTCCTTCACAATCGAGGGCGCGGTCTACGCTTCCGGCCATGGCAGTTACGCCGTAATCGTCACGACCGCGTTCATGACTTTCCTCAACAAGATGAAGAAGCTGCTGTTCGCCGAAACAGACCCGAGCGTGGTTGAGTATTGCAACCGCATGCCTGCCGCCGATCTGACTCCCGACATTGTACGCGGTATGCGCGACGAGGTAGTCGAGGCCTTCAGGCATGGCGATCCCCGCGGCCCCTTACTGCTACTCGATCTAGACCGCGCTGCTGCGGTCACCGTCATGCTGGACATTCAGGAAGCCTTTCTCGTCGCCCATGAGATCGGTCATCTCCTGTCCGACTATCTACTGCGTTCGATGCTGGCCAATACACTCCATGAAAGTTTCGGATCAGCGGACCACCGAGCCGAATATTGCGCCGATATGATTGGATTCGCGCTTACCCTGCGGCGGTCGCTGACCGATACTCTCCTGGCGCCGGACCCAATTTGGAAGAGCCGCACCACCAGCGACAGCGCGCCCGGCATGACTCCGCAGACGACTGACAATATCAATTTTGTGCCGAAGCGCCAGACGCCGACGCACCGCGAAA
The DNA here is from genome assembly GCF_004341085.1 of Sphingomonas sp. PP-CE-1G-424. Taxonomy (GTDB): domain Bacteria; phylum Pseudomonadota; class Alphaproteobacteria; order Sphingomonadales; family Sphingomonadaceae; genus Sphingomonas. Next base: position 681,026 of record NZ_SLXW01000002.1, on the reverse strand, counting down.
CGGTCCGGATTGCCTCGATCTGCGAGTTTTTCGAGATACTGGAGCTGGCATCGCCCGCAGCCTCGCCTTCCCACCCCGCGCCCGTCGACCGGGCAGCCAACCTACTCGCGACCTTCTACGGCGAGCATTTCGCGGCTCACTATAATGCGGTGCGCGCCGGCGAGGCGCGCTATGATTGGGCGTCGCAGTTCGCCAAAGGGGTGAAGCCGTCGGGCCTTGGGCGAACATGCATGGCCTTGCTAGCTAACGAGAAGGCGTTCGAGGAACTGGTCGAGCTGGCCGCCATCGACGGTCCGGACGCTCTGAAGACTCGTATTGCGTCATCAGCGCCATACGGTTCGGAAGTCTGACCACATCGACGGCAATTCTAATCGGTTACAGTAGGCAGCGAAAATCAACGCTGACTTCTCGAACGCATGCTAGGATTTTTGATCGCCCGTGATTTGAAAACTGAGCTGCTCCGCTTTCTCCTTTTTTATACCAAGATCCCTCATTCACTCGAAGGTCTGGACGGCGAGGGTACGCGCTTGCTTGGCTACTTCGACTGTGGCCGGTCGGCGCAAATGGACGTGGATATCGGCGGGGCTGGTCCCGCGCTCTTGCGCGGCGGCCAGTACTTGCTCTTCCACCGCCCGAAGGGCTGGCGTCGGCACGCTGAGGTCGATCGAACTTGGCTTGCGGAAAGCGCCATCAGGACCTTGATCGACATAAAGCGCGGCACTGCGCACGAATAGCCCGAAATCTAGCGGTGTCCTCGCAAGCTTCGCGAGATGGCCGTCTTGGTCCGTAGAAGCGGCGAGCATCATGAGCTGAACGAGCTGGGCCGACTTGGAGCCATGTAAGCGAAAGCGCTGCCAGAAACGTTTTCACTTTGACGCTGGACCCTCAATCAATCCTTTCGCGCAGATTTCCAGCACCGCGAACTTGCTGAGCTCCCTGCAGGCAGTGTGCAGCAAGGCATAGGCGCGCGCATGCCGCCCGTGCTCTGTTAGAATATCGGCTTCGGCGATAAGCTCGCGGGTGTTGTCGCGGCAGGCTATCATGCCGAGCGCCATCGCCTCGACCAAGACAAGTTTGCTCATAGTCTTTACTGACGAGCGAGGGAGAACAGCGGCGACGGCTTGGCCGCGGTGAATCTCATCGTAACTTCAAGAGTGCCTGAAGTGTCCGTATCGCCATCCCGTAACCAGTGTTCGAAAGCCGGTAGGTCCGGATGCCATTCTTAGTTGACGCTATTTCGTAGAAGGCGTAAAAGTTCTGATTAAAATAACGGCTGACATTGTCCTTGTGCTTTGGCCGAACCGACGGAAGCGCCTTGTTAATTAAACCGGCGATCTCAGTTGTGGTATAAAATTGACGAGCCTCGTCGCTCTCCCAGACGCACAGCAACGCGATCAGAACTGCTTCCTGCAATCCGACTTCGGTGACTTGGTCCAGCCTCGCAAGCCCGGTCGCAACGTCGATATCGATGCCTTGACTATTTTCTGCCAAAACATTGATGTCGCTCAGATAAGCCTCGAGACCCTGCTCGTTACCGATTGGCAAGGTGTCAGCAGCGTGTTCGATCGCATCAAGTCCCATTCTCCGCTGTTGCAGGTCGCGATGTCGAAAATCTTTTAGCGAGATGCCATCCCCAGGACGGCCGCGGCCTTTCAGGCGACGAAAGCGCACATCCTCACCCGCCCGAACGAAACGCCGGCTGAACGCTTTGCCCATGCTTTTCATCGCTCCCTCGAGGTAGGCGACCTCGTCCGGAGAACGAAAACCGGAAACGACGATCGGAGACTCCGGATGAAGACGCATGTATTCAACGATCTTCTCCGCTGCGATCGTCGGCTTCTCTACGAGAGCCATTTCGGCGAAGTCGCCAATCGCGGTCGGCCCCTGATAACCATGCCGATAATAGTAGGCCAAGTGCATGAAGTCGCTGGCTTCGATGTGGAGATACCCAAAGCCGCGAGCGAGGTGTTGGCTCGCGGTCGTCTTTCCAGAGCACGTATATCCGCACAATATGATATTTGTCCGCCGGTCGAGCGCTAGCTCGAACTGGGTCCGTGGGACAGAAAAATAAAAGCGCGCCTCCAGAAAATCGAATAATTGCTCGAGCGACTTTCGCCTGAAGTCTAGCCGGTCAGCAACTTCAATCGAAAGCGCACCCAGTGGCAGCGCCGCGCCGTCGGGAACGAACCATTTGTTGAACGAACGGTTGTCGAGCCACGGATAAACAAGATTTGCTGAGAATTTGTGCTCGACTTCGACGATCCTACCGGTCTGCTCTCCCGTGAACAGGACAAAGTCGCCTTTGAAACCCCAGCTCGATTTAAAGCTTTGCGGAACGTGCAGCAGTATATCGGATCGGACTAGCGCTCGACGATCGTTCCCGGCGTTGCGAAGCTTCTCGTCCAAGCTGGTGAACGCCTGATCTTCCATCCAGTATTTGACATCGACACCAGGAATTTCAGCGTCCAGGCTGCTTAGCGCTTCAATTCGAACCGACGTGTCTTCGAGGATGAAGGGATGGCTGGTTTCCGAATATCCAGCTTTTGCCAGCTGCTCTTTGGCACTCTCATAGCTCGCTTGCAGGATGGCGTCGCGCGTTGCCAGCCGAGGCTCCACATAATCGGCATGGTAAGTGCGTTGGCGAAACCCCTTGATCTGAATCTGACGTCCTTCGGCCACATAGCGGGCGTGGGCGAGCTTCGTCTGATTCGTCGTGAAGAAGGTCAGCTCACGCATTCAAGGATCTCAGCACACGCCCCCGATTGACCGGACGGACCTCTCTAACCTCACAATCTAGACTTTGCGCGACCTGCGATAAGCGCGCAACGTCTCCGGCATCGGCAAGGCAGAATAACAGCGGTCCCAAGCTCGACATGCCGACGCAGCGGGCGCCTGCGTCGAGCAGACCTTCGCTAATGGTTGCCAGTGCCACGCCATATTCGGCGCGCTCGGCCCCTTTCCAAGACGAAAGCTGCATCCTCTCGACGCCGCGACAAAATGCTGCAAAATCGACTTCAGCAGCCGCTGCATAAAGCTCGAATAGCGCGACGTAACTGGCTTTGTAGCTCGCGTACGCCGGAAGGGGCGTGGTTCGTGCGAAAAAAGCAATTTCATCGCCCTGCGTCTTCGATTGAAGGCGTTTCGGCAGGCATAGGAGGATAGGCCAATCGGGCATCCGCACCGAAGGCAGCGCGAGGGCTAACGGCGCTGTCCTCACCTGCGAGGACGGAGCAAAGGGACCACCGCTTTTCCGGCCGAGGTCGCAGACTAGTCCGCCATCGAAGTAGCTGTTCACGCCGATGCCGGACGTGCCACCACGACCCGATGATGCGACCAACACCGCTCGGTCCGCCTCTCTCCCATTTGCCAACGCGAAGGCTTCGAGCGCCGCCAATCGGATGGCAGTTGCCGAACCCATCCCAACATGCGTGCGCATCTCACCCTCCAACTGGATCGAGACACCGCCCCGCATGCAAAGGCGGTCGGCAAAAATAGTCAGGGCTGCGCGAAGTTGATCGAGCTCCGCCGCACCCATTGGCCATCGTCGATGATCTTCAACCGTGACGCTGGCTGCCGGCTTGCCGATGACGGTTGCCTGAGGCCCGTCTATCGCGAAGCCGATACCGCCGTTCATTCGCGGAGCGTCTGCATGCATCGACAAGAGACCGAGGTGCAGCCGGGGGTAGACGGCTATTTCTATGTCAGACAATGTTCGCACTGTCCCACAGACCCTCGAAATAGGCACTGTATTTCTGGCCGAACAGGGTGCGCGTCAGCACGTGAACTGCGGGCGCATGACGGCTCTTGTCTTCCTCGAAAATCGGCCCTGCGACCAAGTCGTCGTCGGCGATCACAAAGCTATGCCGGGCTTGATCGTCGAAGCGCCGCAGTTCAACGCGATTACCGACCGACGTCGTAAGCGCGGCAAGCGTCTTCATGGTCGCTGCCGTCGCATTCCTAACTTCTTGGCTCATATGTGTGTCAGTTGGAATGAGAAGCCGAATGCGAAGTTGTCGACGCCTGTTGAGCGCGTTGATTAGGATGGCGTCATCGTCATCCGGATCAAGAAAATCGCGAACGAACCGGTTGCATGACGCGCCGAGGACATCGACCTTGTAGCGGCTAGTTTTCAATAGCTTCCGATAATAGTCTTTATCGTGTCTGTTTGAGAGGAGTGCTTTAATTCCCATCCGATGGAACCGGTCGAGTTCAATGATTGGACGCAGCAGCGTGATGTAGGTGAACAGGTAAACAATCAAGCCGGTCAGCAGGCCACCGGCGAGTCCCAGCAGCTTCCCGTCTGCCGCATCGATTCTGTAATACCAATAGCCAATGCCGATTGTGATGACAGAGAGGACTATCGTGAGAATCATCCAAAGCGGAACGCGGAAGCGATCAATCTCGAAGTTCATTTGGGCAATCCGATTAACAAGAGCTCTCGCTTTTTTGTCTTGCTGAGCGCGTGGTTATGCGCGGCCGAGTGGACCGACACTTGGTCGAAACGAGACTCAAAATAAGCGAAAAGTTCGGCTTCGCTGGGGATAGCACCGGAAACATATGAAAGCGCCACGATCGAGCTTCGATGCGCATCGATAAAGCCAAACAATCGATCCTTAAATTTGGCCTTTCGGCTCCAGTCTGCAAACCAACTCGAGGGAGGTGCCAACCTTATGTCCGACGTCAGATCGATTGCCGTTGCCCAACTCTCGTAGCCGGCTAGGCCCTCGAGAAAATGATAACGACGCCAGTAATCGTCCCGGTTGTAGCGGTCTTCGCAATTGATGTAGGGTGGGTCCATGTATACCAGATCATAGCCTGGCCTGATGTCCGAGGCATCGCCCGCGGGAAGGATAATCGCAGGCTGGCGAGTTCCGATGTCCGCCTTGGCTAGCTCGTCAAATGCCTGCAGCGCATGGTGACCGAAGCTCCGCTCCCAAGTTGCCGCATTGCCGAAACTGCGTTCGACGCCGTCCTTCGTTCGAAGATTCAAATTTGCTCGGTGAAAGAGGTTGAACGGCCTCTTCTTAAGGCACGCCTGATAGATCAAATACCGCAGCAACGAACGCGCTGGCGGCGCAAGTTCCGCGCCACCAAGCATGGCGCTGAAGCCATCGAGCCACGCATTTTCTTCTGGTTTATAGAATATTCCTTCGAAGTAGCACGCAATGACCCCCGCAATCGGCTCAACAGCTGCCAGCGCTATTTCGACCTGAGATCGCGTAAGCGCGGGCTTGGATGAAAGGACAGTCCGTGCGACATCTTCATTAAAACGAAAGCCATCATGGTAGGTCACGTGCTTATTCATGGCTTGAAACAGTAAGGAGACCGATCCCGTCCCCCCGAACGCATCCAGAACCGTGTTGAACCGTAGCGCGCCGAAGTGGCCGTACATCCAGCGCAGAAGCTTGCGTTTACTGCCATAATACCGGGTGGTCGGAAATCGAGCGATCCGATCAATGACCGGAACGATTACGCTCAGCGACGCACTCTGTCGGTCGCAAGCCGCAAATGCGGACGCGGCTTGACCGACCCTACTGATAACCATTCCTCCCCAACCCGCCTTTTCATCGACGATGCGACCAATCATGCCGCTATACTCAGGTGGTATCGTGCAGCACGAAACAAGGAAAGAAGCGATTACCATCACGCTCGATTATCGAGCTCTGCCTTCAATACAAAGGTGACCTGCCGATATCGTATGAACTCGTCTGAGAGCGTGTGTCCGGCACGCTTTCACATAGATAACGGCTTTCGGGACCGCTGTGATTCATCCAAACTACTGAAGGTGAAGCACATAGCTGACAACCAATTGAGCGTGAACGAATGGCAAGTTTTGCCGATTTGGCGCTCGAAGAAATCTGAGCCGTAATTCACCCGACGAGGCGGCTGCGTGGCCCCCCGCCCCTCAGCCTGAACGAACGTCCGCTTACGCCGATCGCCGCCCGAAAGCGGACAGACCGTTATCCACCAATTTCGTCGGTTCAAAGTTGCACACCCTAATACGGCGAAAGAACCCCCGCCTCGCCCGTTAGCTTCCCATGTGCCTTTTGATGCAATCGGGGAATCTGATGCGCGGCGCGCATAATCACTTGGCCCCCACGCCGCCATGATTCATCCTCCGGTGATGCGAACCGATGCACCCGCAACCCCATTTAACACGCTTATCCCCCCGCCTCGCCCGCGTACTTTCTGTGTCGCAAAAGGTGCAATCCCAGACCGCCCGGAAGCCGGCCCATGTCCTAGGCCGCGCGGCGTTTAGAACTGGCGCGGCGTGGGTGCAGTTTGGTGCACTTCCGGGGGTGCCAGGTGCAGCCTGTGGGGAGTGGCAGTCGAGGGGCGTTTGGGAAGGCCCCGGCACCCAGCCGCACTGGCACCCCGGCCCCGCGTGTCGGATCGATCCCCTCACACCGGCCGCCCTGTCGTAGCCCGCCTCGTGGCTCTTTCGTCTCGTTACCCGAAATACGGCGCAAGAACCCCCGCCTCGCCTGCGAGCTTTTTAGGCGGCTTTGGATGCAGTCTGCGCATCTGCCGCAGACTCGCAGAAAACCACGCCTTTAGGGGCTGTTTCGAGCGCATCGGTTGGATGCAGATTGCTGCAGCTACAGGCTTATTCCGGAGAGCCGATGTCAGATCCCCCCGGAGCCGAATTTAGCTCTTCCATTTGCTTGTCGAGCGCGTCGGCAATTCACGCAACATCGGCGCTTATGCTGCGACAGATTAATCCTTGATCTCAACAAATTCAGCTTTTTTGTCCTTGGTTGAGACCGGGACTGTGATCGAGATGTACGGTTCACATTCCCGACCATCGACATCGAAGGTTGAGTACACCCTGAACTCGACCTCAAACGAAGCCGGCACTTCGGGTGTGCCAATCCTGTTAATGGTCGTGTTCCCTTGAACCTCTAACGTCGTCGGTACGGCGTCCTTACCGTTGATGAACTAGATCTTCCCGTTCGATACGAAGGCGGTCTTAAGCATCACGATGGCGACTGTCTTTAGGCGCGAGAGAATACCGCGGGACCATGTTGCGAACCAGTGCTGATCGGCATCTGGTGAGAATCCTTTGGGGGTCAGTCCGGAGTACCCTTGATCTGGCATACAAGCGTGGCATTACCACCACCTCTGTCGTCCAGATAAAGTTGCGCATAGGGGTTGCTAGCAAGTCCCCTACTGTAGTGGCGGATCTTGTACTTCTTGTAGGATTGAAAATCTATCTGCAGACGGGCGGCATTGACGGCCTGGTTCACGGTCACGCCGTTGTCGAAGACAGTGACGTACATCGCGTTCGCATCGCCGATCATGCCGTTTAACTCCACCGATCGGACAGGCAAGCCGAGAACGGTTAGGCCGGAGGGTGCCGCGATCTTGCCCCCCACGCTCTCAAGATCGCCGTCGCGCCCTTCCCGCGTGAAGCCGAGCGACTTGAGCAGCGTCACGTCGCGTGCGCGCTCGGCTCGCCCCGCCTCCGTCTTATGATAGGTCTGCACGGCAGTGGTGAGCTTCTCGTCGAAGTCGCACGATAGTGCCTTCACGTATTTCGCCGGCAGGTTCTTGCTGGCCACAGCCGACGTTCGGATCGTGTCCTTGCCCGGTTGCGAACTAGCCGCATCAGGGCTTGCCGCGTTGGTGGGAAGGTCCACGTCGGATCGATCCTTAGTTGAGCCACACGCGGTCAGCGCGATCAAGCACAGCAGGAAGGCCTTCATCGCCGGTGCGTCCTTCATCGAGAAAAGTTCACATCGACACCAAATTTGGTGCTTTTCGATAACCGATTGACCAGCCTTCTGACTTCGATCGCGGTCGGCCACAAATGTCTTGGCAAGAGGTTGCTGTTGGGGTTCGTACTCATCTCCGTCCTGAGATCCGAATTGCGGCGGCCAGACGTAACCCCGCCTTGCCGGTTGGCGGGGATGAAAGCGTCCGGCCGCTGAAGCAACAGGCCCTCGCGCCCGTCCGGCTTGAAATAGCCGACACCGGGGTGGCTGTATTCGTCGGGTAGCCCGATGCAGTGACCGAATTCATGACTGAATGTCCACGCCTGTTCGGTCGCCGCGATGTGCATCTCGATCCTGTGCGATTGAGTCCAGGCGCCTGACGTGACGAACGGCGGCCGGTCGGTCCTACCTGGGACCATGGGAAGATCGTTCTGTGTTGGGTACACGCACAAGACGTAGTCGGCGCTCGCCATCGACCGAGTCCATCTGATCCGAAACTCGACATCCAGGCTGCGTGAGACGTCGGTGGACCGTCCTCGCTCGTCCAGCACGAACAATATCAGTCTCAACCTGCGCTGGTTCCACAGCGACCGGACCTGATCAACCAGCGTATCCTTGGCTCTCTGCATCTCGCCCGCAGTCGAAGAAAAGCCGTAGCCAGATAAGGCGAAGAAGTTCAGAGTGACCAGAACCTTTCTTCTGGACGAAGCCATGACGCTTAGGCTGGCCTTATAACCGGGAGCTCGCTCGCCGATCCTGTTCGCGCCTGCCGTATCGGAGTAATTGTTGTAATATACGCCTGCGCTGTTGCTAGTATTTATCCGCCCCAGCGCATCCGGCCAGTGTTGGTCACTCATGCCGCTTTCCTAAATCCATGCCGCGTTTGGCATCTCCCCTACGTAGTCTAACTTACGCGACGCCGCATCGAAGTCCAGCGCCGCGCGACGACCACACCCCACCAATTCCGCGAAATGCGAATGGCCTGTTGGCAGTAAATCACGTTTGGCTTCTGGCACTTTGACAACCTCAATCGCGATGCCTCAGCCGCTACCCGGTCCCCTAACTGCTATGGCGCGCGCCCAGGCCAAACGCCCTCTAACCGAGGATATCCGCGAGCATGGACGTCCGCGGCTGAAATGGCACCGAATTTGCGCATCCTCCCCAGGATGCACGGGACGGCGCAAGCCGGCTCGCTCACCCGCGGTCGCTGGATGTTGAACCCGTCGGGTTAGGGGCCTCGGAGGCTTGGTGGAGCAGCAAATCTGCGCACGCCAACGGCGTTCCTTTTATATTTAACCTTGTAGGGTCGGGTTCTGACCACCCGGTGAATTCGCGTTACAAAGATCTACGCGACGGCCTAGCGAAGCGAGAGCTTTCGCGAGAGGGGACTCGTCGCCGGCACGGAACGCCGCCAGATCCTCGGCCGAGATCGTCGCCAGCATAGCCGCGGTTTCCTCTTCGTTGGCCTTCCTGCGGGTTACCTCGTCGTCTGGCATCGGCCCCTTGCCCATCATGCGGCGGACCATGTCGGCCGCTTCCTTTGGCAAGCCGAACCAATACGCGTTCGTCACCTGCTTCACCTGGGGACCGAAGGCGTCGGGATCCTCGATCGGTTCGAACCGCCGAATCCAGTTGAGGAAGCCATGCTCCTTCAGACGCGCGAGCGCCTTGACGATCGCGCCGCGCGAACGGCTTAGCCGCGTCGCCAACGTCGCGATGGCGGGTTCGAGCCTGCCCGTCTTGAAGTCGATCATTCGCATCAGCTCGCGCAGCACGTCTACGCCGATCGCGCCAAGCGGCCCGTTACGCTTGCCTGCGATCTTGTGCTTCCGGTCGTAGGTTTCCGCAGCACGCATGCGCGCGTTGCGTTCAGCCTTGTTGAACGGCCGCCAATACCGCTGCTCGCGCTCGCCTGCACGATAGCTGCTACGGCGGACCGGCTGCCCGGTCCGATGGCCCTTTGAGGCTTTGCCGCCGACGATCTTGAAGAGGGAGCGCGCGGTCATGCCACTGCTCCCTGACGGGTCAGGCGTGTTGCCGTAGCCCCGTCAGCAATGATTCTAGCGGTGCAAGGTCCTGCACCAGCATATCCGCCCATTCCTGCGCCAGCTCGCGCCGACGCGGCATGTATGCGGCACGGTTGTAAGCGGCCTCGACGCTGTTGCTCGGCACGTGTGCCAGCATGAGGTCGATGATCGCACGATCCCCTACCCTGCTCTCTACCCCTGCCAGTTCGTTCATAACGGTCGAGAAGGTCGATCGCCAACCGTGCGGGACGTGAAGTCCGGTAAACCCGGCCTCGCGATATGCCTTGCTCAACGTACTGTCGCTCAACGGGCGGCGCGGATGGCGCACGCTGCGAAAGATCAACGGCCCCTTCCCAGCGAACTCCATTGCGACCCTCACTGTGTCGACGGCCTGCCGGGAGAGCGGGACGATGAATTCGAAGGCTGCATCTTCCTTCTGGTCGATAACCAGTTTCATCTTGGCTGCCGGGATACGCCAGATCGGCTCCGGCCCGCCCAGTCCCTCGAATTCCTTTGGCTCGGCCATGCGCAACACGCCCGATCGCACGGCCGTCAGCGAAAGGAAGCGCGACGCGAGCTTGGTAAGCGGATGCGCCGGCTGTTCCTCGACCTTCCGCAGGACGATCCGTGCGGCTTCCACCGTCCGCACCGCGGGCTGTTTGCCCCGCTTGATCGGCGACAGCGCACGTTGCGCCACCCCGGCCGGATCCGCCGCCACGATGCCGCTGCCGATCGCTCGCGCGAACACCTCCGAAATCCGCTGCCGGATACGATGCGCCGTCTCGATCGCGCCGCGCTCCTCGACCGGACGTAGAACCTTCAGCACCAACGGCGTGGTGATCGCGTCGATCGGCAAGTGGCCGAGCTTCGGATACACGTCCTGCACGAAGCTGTTCTTCACGTTCTGCGCATACCGCTTGGAGCAGGTCGCTTCTTGGCTGACCAGCCAGTCCTCCGCGATCGTCTTGAACGTTGCGCCCACGCGAGCGACCTGCGCTGCCGCCTGTTGCACTTTGTGGATCGAGGGGTCGACCCCGTCCCGCAGTAGCTTGGCCGCGTTCTCCCGCATGGCGCGCGCGTGAAGCAAAGTCTTGTCCGGGTACGAACCGAAGACCAGGCGCTTCTCCCTGCCCCCGTATCGGAACTTCATGCGCCAGCTGCGATATCCGCTGGGCATGATGTATAAATATAAGCCGCCTGAGTCGCCGAGATTGTAAGCCTTGTCCTTCGACTTGGCCTTTTTGATGGCCGTGTCGGTCAGCATTCGGTGCCCCCACCCAAAGGAATTGGTGCCCCCAAAGTGCCCCCAAATGATAGTCGCTGCATGGTGACAGTGGGATGGAGTGGGACACCGCACAACCCTGTACCAACACCACAAACCGCCCCTTGCGGGACGGTTTGGGATGCGTTGGAATTCGTGGTTGGTGCCCCTGGCCGGAATCGAACCAGCATGCCTTGCGGCAACCGATTTTGAGTCGGTCGCGTCTACCAATTTCGCCACAGGGGCAGCGGCGGGTTGGCTAGACGAAGCTTTCGTCCGCCGCAAGCGGGTTTAGTTGCGCCTTTAGTTGCGGGGCGGCTGGCGGCGGTAGCTTAGCGCTTCGGCAATGTGGATGCGGCCGACTGTTTCGCTGCCGGCGAGATCGGCGATGGTGCGAGCGACCCGGAGGATGCGGGTGTAGCCGCGCGCGGTCAAACGCATCGCTTCGGCAGCCTGGGCGAGGAGTTTGCGACCGGCTTCGTCAGGCGTGGCAACAGAGTCGAGCAGCGCGCCATCCGCCTCTGCGTTCGTTCGAACCGGGTGGGCGCGGTAGCGCTCAGTCTGAATTGCGCGGGCGGCGGCGACACGAGCCGAAAACTCCGCCGAACCTTCGGTGGGCGGCGGGAGGATCAGGTCGGCGGCGCTGACCGCCTGGACGTCGATATGCAGATCGATTCGGTCCAGCAAAGGGCCGGAGACATTTGCCTGATAGTCCGCCGCGCACTTCGGCGCTCGCGCGCAGGCGAGGCTCGCGTCACCGAGATGCCCGCACCGGCACGGGTTCATCGCGGCGATCAATTGTACGCGGGCCGGGAACGTAACGTGCGCGTTGGCCCGAGCGACGCTGACCGTGCCGGTCTCCAGCGGCTGGCGCAGCGAATCGAGGACGGCGCGCTGGAACTCGGGGAGTTCATCGAGGAACAGGACGCCGAGATGCGCAAGGCTGACCTCGCCCGGCTTTACCTTCAGCCCGCCCCCGGTGAGTGCCGCCATCGATGCGGAATGGTGCGGCGCGCGGAAAGGCCGCGTGCGGGTCAGGCGTCCACCAGACAGCGTGCCCGCTACGGATTGCACCATCGACACCTCGAGCGCCTCGGCAGGGTCGAGCGGCGGCAGGATACCGGGGAGGCAGGAAGCCATCAGCGACTTGCCGGAACCCGGCGGGCCAACCATCAGCAGATTATGCGATCCGGCAGCAGCGATCTCCAGCGCGCGCTTGGCGGTCTCCTGCCCCTTCACCTGCCGCAGGTCTGGACCACGGTCGGACTGTTCCGCGATGCCGGGCTTGGGTGGGCTGAGCAGGCCGTGGCCCTTGAAGTGATTCAGCAGCGCCAGCAGGTCGGGCGCGGCGATCACCTCGATCTCGCCGGCCCACGCCGCCTCCGAGCCCTGCGCCGCGGGACAGACGAGCCCCTTACCCACTTCCGACGCGTGCAGCGCCGCGAGCAGCACGCCCGGCGACGCGGTGATCCGCGCATCGAGCCCGAGCTCCCCGACCACAACATAGTCCGCCAGCGCTTCGGCATCGACCACGCCCATCGCCGCGAGCAAAGCGAGCGCGATAGGAAGATCGAAATGCGATCCTTCTTTCGGGAGATCGGCGGGCGACAGGTTCACCGCAATGCGTTTCGGCGGCAGCGACAGTCCCATCCCGGCGATCGCACCCCGTACCCGCTCGCGACTTTCGCCGACCGCCTTATCGGCCAAGCCCACGACGTTGAACGCAGGAAGTCCTGGAATCAGTTGGACTTGCACCTCGACGGCGCGTGCTTCCAGCCCGAGATACGCCACCGTCGCTACGATCGCCGCCATGCCCGCTCCCCCGCGACACGACGTCACGCCTTATTCATACCCGATTTGCCATGTCTGCAAGGACGGGTCGCACCGATCGCCCCACCGTCTTGCCATCCTAATACACCGGACCCACATGCCTTCCGTGAAAGCAGTCCGCTCCCCCGTTCTCCGCTTCGGCCAGTTGCTGCTCGGAATACTGTTGATCCTGAGTGCGCCGATTCTCGCGCCGCTGCCGGGACCGGCGGGGATGTTCCTGTTCGCGGGTGGGATGGTGCTGGTGCTGCGCAATTCGCGCTGGGCGCGGCTGAAATGGGCGCGGCTGAAGCGGCGCTGGCCCAAGACCGGGCATTTCGTCGATCGGATGATGCGTCGGCAGAGCGCGATGCGCCGGCACGAGCGGGCGAAGGCGTTGAAAAGCTCGGCTGCCAAGGTCGGTGTGAATTGACTTACCGCCGCCCTTTCCGTAAGCGCCCAGCCATCAAGGCCGTCCCCGTGGCGGCCGTTTTCTATTTGATGACCTAGGGAATGACCAATGAAGCGGACCTTTCAGCCGAGCAACCTGGTACGCGCACGCCGTCACGGCTTCCGCGCACGGATGGCGACGGTCGGCGGCCGGGCAGTGATCCACGCACGCCGCGCCCGCGGTCGCAAGAAGCTGTCGGCCTAACCATTCTAGATAAGCGCCGCGATTTTCTCGCGGCGAACGCGGGGAAGCGCGCACCGATGCCGGGATTCGTCCTGCTCATGCGCCCCCGCGATGACGGTGATGCGACGATGCGAATCGGCTTCACCGTCACCAAGAAGATCGGCAACGCCGTCGTTCGGAACCGCATGAAACGGCGGTTGCGGGCGTTGGCGCGTGAGCTGTTGCCGGAGCGCGGCGTTGCTGGGGCCGATCACGTGTTGATCGGTCGTAACGGCGGCGTCGAGCGGGACTTCGCGCTGTTGCGGACCGAGCTCGGCAAGGCGTTTCGCAAGGTGACGCCGCAAGCTGCCGACACGTCAGCAGGTAAGGTGGCCACTCCCGCGAACACCACCACCCCGGCGAAGGCCGGGGCCCAGGTGGGAAAGCGCCTGTGATGCAGCACCGCCCTTCGTTAGCTACGCCCCCCAACTCGGCCCCGGCCTCCGCCGGGGTGGTAGCAGGCGTGGGACAGCGCGGTTGCGAGTTCCAACTTACCGTCACCCCCGCTTCCTTGTTCTCCCGCGAAGGCGGGAGCCCAGACTGGGTCCCCGCCTTCGCGGGGAAACAATCTTGCAGCGTGCGCGAGCGTCGGTTTTGACATGCTAGCCCGCCTCCTCATCCTCGTTTCCCGCGCATGGCAACTCGGCCCTTCGCTCGTCCTGCCGTCGAGTTGCCGCTACGATCCTTCGTGTTCCGCCTATGCAATCGAGGCCGTTGGGCGCTATGGCGCGCTCAAGGGGGGCTGGTTGGCGGCGAAGCGTATCGCGCGTTGCCATCCGTGGGGCGGGTACGGACCTGACCCGGTCCCTGACCCAGTCGCCGATAACGACAAGAAACTGAAAGACGCCGCCCTGTGAAAGACGACAAGCAGAATTTCGTGCTGTTCGCGGTGATCGCGGCGCTGATCCTGTTCGGATGGCCGATGATCCAGGGCAAGTTCTTCCCGACCGCGAATCCGCCGGTCACGAAGATCGAGAGCGGCAAGACCAAGGCCGTCGCCAATCCCGCCGCCGACCCGGCCGCGGACGGTGCCGCCGCAGTCCGCGATCGCGCCGCCGTGATCGCCGAAACGCCGCGCATCCGCATCGAAACCCCCCGCGTGTCCGGCTCGATCAACCTGAAGGGCGCGCGTATCGATGATCTCGTGCTCAAGGGCTATGACGAGACCGTCGCGAAGAACTCGCCGCCGATCCGCCTGCTCTCGCCCGCCGGCGCACCAGACGCGTATTTCGCAAGCTTCGGCTGGCGCGCGCAAGGCCTGACCCCGCCCGCCGCCGACGCGGTCTGGACGCCCTCGGGCGCGACCACGCTGACGCCGACCACGCCGGTCACGCTCGACGCGACCAACGCCACCGGGCAACGCTTCCGTATCCAGATCGCGGTCGACCAGGATTACATGTTCACGGTCCGCCAGACCGTCCTCAACGCCGGCACCGCGCCCGTCCCCGTCGCCACCTATGGCCTCGTCAACCGCGTCGGGATCTCGAAGGATCCGTCGTCGATGACGATCCATGTCGGGCCGATGTCGGTCGACAATGGCGGCGCGCATTACCGCCCGAACTACAAGGACATCGACGCCGCCGCGCAGAAGTTCACGACGACCGGCGGCTGGCTCGGCTTCACAGACAAATACTGGCTGACCGCGATCATCCCCGACCAGGGTCAGTCGTTCGACGGCCAGTTCCGCGCCGGCGCCAACAAGGCGTACCAGGCCGATTACGCGCTCCAGCCCAAGCAGCTCGCACCCGGCCAGGCGATCACGCAGACCTCGCGCTTCTTCGCGGGCGCCAAGGAAGTCCGGCTGCTCGATCGCTACACCGACAAGGAAGGCGTCGCGAAGCTCGACTACGCGATCGACTGGGGCTGGTTCCGGATCGTCGAGAAGCCGATCTTCTATTACTTGGACCTGTTGTTCCGCACGATCGGCAACTTCGGTGTCGCGATCATCCTGCTGACCGTGACGATCCGCGGCCTGTTGTTCCCGATCGCGCAGCGTCAGTTCAAGTCGATGGCCGCGATGCGCGCCGTCCAGCCCAAGGCCAAGGCGCTGCAGGAAAAGCACAAGGACGACAAGGTCCGGCTGCAGCAGGAGACGATGGCGCTCTACAAGGCCGAGGGCGTCAACCCGCTCGCCGGTTGTGCCCCGACGCTGCTGCAGATCCCGATCATGTACGCGCTGTACAAGGTGCTGATGCTGACGATCGAAATGCGTCATCAGCATTTCGTGCTGTGGATCAAGGATCTGTCCGCACCCGATCCGCTGACGCCGCTCAACCTGTTCGGCCTGCTCGCCTTCACGCCGCCGCACATGATCGCGATCGGCGTCGTGCCGATCATCCTCGGCATCAGCATGTACTTCCAGTTCAAGCTGAACCCGACGCCGATGGACGACACGCAGAAGCAGGTCTTCGCGCTGCTGCCATGGGTGCTGATGTTCGTGATGGCGCCGTTCGCGGTCGGCCTTCAGGTGTACTGGATCACGTCGAACTGCCTGACGATCATTCAGCAGAAGCTGCTCTACGCCCGCCATCCGGGCCTGAAAGTGCCGGTGACCAAGTGAACGACGTTCCCAACTTAGGTCCTGACCTTGAGCAGACCGACGCACCGTTCACCCCCGAGATGCTGGAGCATGCGCGCAAATTGTTTGCCGGGCATGTCGGCTTCCTGAAGTCGGCGCCGACGCTCGAGTTCCTGCCCGATGCATCGGTGCCGGAAGTGGCGTTCGCGGGTCGCTCGAACGTCGGCAAGTCGTCGCTGTTGAACGCGCTGACCGGTCGCAACTCGATGGCGCGCACTTCGAACACGCCGGGCCGCACGCAGGAGCTGAACTTCTTCGACGTCGGAGCGCCACTCGCGTTTCGCCTCGTCGACATGCCCGGCTACGGGTTTGCCAAGGCCCCCAAGGACGTCGTCAAGAAATGGCGTTTCCTGATCAACGACTTCCTGCGCGGGCGTGACGTGTTGAAGCGTGCGCTCGTGCTGATCGACTCACGCCACGGCATCAAGGACGTCGACCGCGAGATCCTCGAGATGCTCGACAAGGCCGCGGTCAGCTACCGCATGGTCCTGACCAAGGCGGACAAGATCAAGGCCTCGGAACTGGTCGAGGTCACCGAGCGCACGGCGATCGAGGCGCGGAAGCGCCCTGCCGCGCATCCCGACATCCTCGTGACGTCGAGCGAATACGGCATGGGCATCCCCGAACTCCGCGCCGCGGTGGTCGAAGCGGTCAGCTAAAAGAACGATTGCGGATCGATCGCCTGATTCCGCCTGACACCGTTCGTCAAACTCCGTAACGCCCCGTCAAAGGGGAGAATGCGGGATGCGTATGCGTGCAGGGGCGATGCTGGCGATGGCGGCTATGCTGTCGGGCTGTGGGGGTAGCGACAGCGGGTCGGTCTCGACGGGGGGCAGCACATCCGCAACTCCGACGCCAACCGCGACTGCGGGCTGCTCGTTACGGGAGCGCCAGGACTGGGCCGCCGCACAATTGCGCGAATGGTATCTCTTCCCGGACACGTTGCCCGCAACGCTGAGCCCCGCGGCGTACAGCACGGTCGACGATTACATCGATGCGTTGACCGCCACCGCGCGGGCGCAGCGCAAGGACCGGTATTTCACCTATCTGACGTCGATCAAGGAAGAGACCGCCTATTATACGTCGGGCTCGAGTGCGGGGTTCGGCATTCGGTTCGCGCTCGACCAGACCGGCCAGCGGCTGTTCGCGACCGAGTCGTTCGAGGGGGCGCCCGCACTCGCGGCCGGGATCGATCGCGGCACGGAGATCCTGGCGATCGGCACGACGGCGGCTAATCTGCGCACGGTCAGCGCGATCATCGCCGCCGAAGGCACCGCAGGACTGACCACGGCCTTGGGTCCCGACACCACCGGCACGGCGCGCGTGTTCCGCGTGTCCGATGCTGCGGGAGCCCGGAACGTGACGGTTGCCAAGGCCGACTTCACCTTGCTGCCGGTGTCGACGCGGTACGGCGCGAAGATCATCGACGATAACGGCCAACGCGTCGGCTACATCAACCTCCGCACGTTCATCTCGACCGCCGAACCCGCGCTGAAGGCTGCGTTCGCCGACTTCCGCGCCAAGGGCGTGACCAACGTCATCGTCGATCTGCGCTACAATGGCGGCGGGCTGGTCGGGACCGCCGAATATCTCGGCGACCTGCTGGGCGGCGGTCGATCGACGTCGGAAGTGTTCGACTACACGACGTTCCGCACCGAGAAGGCGTCGAACAACACGACGCGCTTTTTCGCACCCCAGCCCGAATCGATCGCCCCGACACGGATCGCGTTCATCGGCAGCGGGGGGACGGCGTCGGCGAGCGAACTCGTCATCAACGCCTTCACCCCCTATCTCCACGGCAATTCCGCGCTGATCGGCACTAACACCTACGGCAAGCCGGTCGGCCAGGTCGCGCTCGACAAACCGGCCTGCGACGATCGCCTCCGCGTGATCGCGTTCGCGACGCAGAATTCCGCGCGCAACGGCAATTACTTCGATGGTCTGGCGTCGACCGTCGAGGCGACCTGCCGAGCGGACGACGACATCGGCTATCCGCTCGGCGACTCGCGTGAAGCCTCCACGCGGCGCGCGCTCGACTTCCTCGCAGGCCGCACCTGCTCGGCGATCACCAGCGATGTCAGCGCGCAATCGGCACGGACCACCGCGAGCACGCGGAAGGACCTGCTGATCCCCGCCGCCCCGACCACCGCGCAACGGATGGTCCCCGGGTCGTTCTAACACGGGGGCGCATACCGGGGACGTCGCCCGCACAGCAACAGGCGACGTCCCGCCGGTGAACCGAGGTCCGCTCGATCCCGTTCAGCCAAGCGAAAGCCAGTCCGGCCGACGGGGGTCGCTTGTTCTTCCCGATGTGATACGCGTTCGCCGACCATGAGTGACGTTTCCATTACAGCCACCCGGCCGCGCGCCGCCGAGTACCGTACCACCGCGCCCGCGAACGCCAGCCTGCCCGACTACGGGTGGTGGGTCGGCGGCGGCATGATCCTCAGCCTGGCGCTGTTGACGGCGATGATGCGCATCGCCGGTCTCTCGATCGATCCGTACGACGCGGACAACATGCCGTTCTACGTCAGCGGCATTGGCCTGTTTGGCGTGCGCTTCGGCCTTCGCGACCGGCCCTGGCGCCATGCCCGCGCGGTCGCCGACTGCGCCGAATATTACGGTTTCTTCACGCTGCTGGCACTGATGGGCGCGGTCGCGAGCTATCCGGTCGCGGCGATGACCCACGGTTTCCACGACGCCGCGCTGCAGCGGATCGACGCGCTGCTGCAGTTCGACTGGCTCGCCTGGTATCGGCTCGTCGCGGCGACGCCGATCCTGCAATCGCTCGGTCTCGCCGCGTATCGCAGCATCTACCTGACGCCCGTCATCCTGTTCGCGACCTTCGCCATCACCGGAGACCGCGTTGCCGCGCACCGTTTTCTCGCAACGTTCTGGCTGACCGCGATCGGCACGCTGATCCTCTACGCGTTCATGCCGGCGATCGGTCCGTTCTCGTATCTGTGGCACGGCCCGATCGCCTATATGCCGGAGAGCGAGCAATGGCAGCAGGGGCTGATCCCGGCGCTCCGCGATCACAGCGTGCGCGTGGTCGATCTCGGTCACCTGCGCGGCATCGTGTCGGCGCCGAGCTTCCACGCTGCCGCCGCGACGCTCTACATCAACGCGGCATGGCGGTTGCCGCGGCTGCGTTGGCCGGTCGTCGCGCTCAACGCCGCTATGCTGCTGTCGACGCCGGTCGAAGGCACACATTATCTGATCGATATCATCCTCGGCACGGTCGTGGCGCTGGCCGCCATCGGTGTGCTCCACCGGATCATGCCGCGTGAACGCGCGGGTGTCGCGGCTATGCCCGACGTTGCCCCCGCCCGCCGACGCGGCTAGCACCGCTGCCATGAAACTGATCATCGGCAACAAGGCCTATTCGTCCTGGTCGCTTCGCGGCTGGCTCGCCTGCAAACAATCCGGGCTGCTCTTCGAAGAGGTGGTCGTGCCAATGTACGACGCCGATTGGGAAAAGCGCCGCTCGGGCGACGAGTTCGCACCATCGTCGGGCAAGGTGCCGATCCTGTGGGACGGCGACGCGGTGGTGTGGGACAGCCTGGCGATCGTCGACTATCTCGCGGACAAGGTCGGCCGCGACCGCTTCTGGCCCGAGGACGACGCCGCACGCGCGATGGCACGGTCGATGGCGGCCGAGATGCATTCGAGCTTTGCCGCGCTGCGTCGCAAGCACAGCATGAACGTCCGCCAGATATTCCCCGCGCAGCAACCCGACGACGACGTGCTGGTCGAATTGCAGCGGGTCATGGAATTATGGGCGCAGGCGCGCGCGCGCTTCGGTGGCGGCGGCGATTTCCTGTTCGGCCAGTTCGGCGCGGCGGACATCATGTTCGCGCCGCTCGTGACGCGGATCGTCACCTATCAACTGCCGATCGCGCGCTTTGCGGCGGGCTACATGCAGGCGATGTTCGAACACCCGTTCATGCAGGACTGGATCGCCGCCGCGCAGGAAGAGGAATGGGTCCTCGAGCAATTCGAGCAGCCGGTGCCGACGCCTGCATGAGCGGCCCGATCGACCCGGTCGCGCTGACACAGGCGTTGCTCCGCGCGGATAGCGTCACGCCCGCGCGCGGCACCGTCTTCGATATACTGGAAGCCGCGCTCGCCCCACTCGGTTTCGCGGTCGATCGCTTCATGAGCGGCGAGGCGCCCGACGGTCCGGTCGAGAATTTGCTCGCGGTACGCGGCGACGGGCCCCGCCATCTCGCCTTCGCCGGTCATGTCGACGTCGTCCCGCCCGGCGAAGGCTGGACCGGGTCGCCCTGGTCCGGCGAGGTTCGCGGCGGTCTGCTGTACGGACGCGGCGCGGTCGACATGAAGGGCGCGGTCGCCGCCTTCGTCGCGGCGGCGAGCCGGAGCGAGGCCGGAACGCTGTCGATGATCATCACCGGCGACGAGGAAGGCCCCGCCACCTACGGCACCGTGGCATTGCTGGAGCGGATGGCAGCGCGTGGGATCGTGCCGGACTTGTGTCTGGTCGGCGAACCCACCTCGACCGCGCGCCTCGGTGACATCATCAAGATCGGCCGGCGCGGCTCGGTCAACATCTGGATCGACGTGCCGGGACGTCAGGGGCATGTCGCCTACCCGCATCTCGCCGACAATCCGATCCCGCGGCTGATCGCGATCCTCGCGGAGATCGATGCCGTGGTGCTCGACGAGGGGACCGAGTGGTTCCAGCCGTCGAACATCGAAGTCACCGACATCACCGTCGGCAACCCCGCGCACAACGTCATTCCCGCCAAGGCGTCCGCGCGGCTCAGCATCCGGTTCAACGATCGCCACCGCGGGGCGGATCTGATCGACCGTATCCGCGCGATCGCCGAGCGTCACGCGCACGGCGTCGTGGTGACGGGCAAGCTTTCGGGCGAAGCGTTTTTGACCGCGCCGGGGGCGTTCTCGACGCTGTTGTCGGAGGCCATTGCGGGTGCGACCGGGATCACCCCGGAACTGTCGACCACCGGCGGCACATCCGATGCGCGCTTCCTGTCGAAACTCTGTCCGGTCGTCGAGTTCGGGCTGATCAACGCGACGATGCACAAGGTCGACGAGGCGGTCGCGGTCGAGGATTTGCGGACGCTGACGGATATATACGCGGCCGTGATCGCGCGCGCACTGGCCTGAGTCGGATATTCCCGTTCGATCCTTCCCGCCAGGGAAGGATCAATGCACTCGTCTACTCCCGGCCGCGGCGCAGGACGATATACAGCGCGCCCTGCCCACCGTGTCGCGGATGCGCGCCGCGGACCGCCGCGATCGAATCTGCGTGACGCGAACCTGCCAGCCAGTCGGCGACCGCGGACCGGATAGCACCTCTGGCGTGCGGGCGTTCGCTTTCGGGTCGGGGCGGCTTTCCCGTGACCAGCAGCAACACGCGGTCGCCACGGGCGATCGCCCGCCCCAGCCCGACATCGAGCAGCGCATGCGCGGACGCCAGCGTATGCCCGTGCAGATCGATCGAACTGTCGGGACTCACCACGCCTCGCGTGAGGCGCTTGTCCCAGCCACCATCGAGCGTGTTGGCGGTGATCGGTTTGGCCGCGGGCCGCGCGACGACAGGCTTGGCCCCCGCACCGCCCCCCGCCCTTGCCGCGTACGGCGTGACGACCGTACGGACGAGCGGCTTCACGCGCCCCATCGGCGCAGGCGGCGCGGGCACGATCTTGCCGTTGGGACCGATGATCGGCTTGGGCGGGGGCGGCAAAGGCGGCGCGCGCTCGGGAATCAGTACGGCGACCACGCGCATCGGTCGCACGGTCTCCATCACCCTTGCCCAAAGCTGGGCTTCGTCAGGGTTGAGTGATCGGCCCGCCATATCGCGCCCCATTACCCTGAGCGTTCAGCCGCGCGACCGTCCCGATCGGCAGCAGCAGATACGCCGTGCCACGTCCGGCCATGCCGCCCGCCGTCGCCTCTGCCGCCGCGCCCGCACCCCAGAAGGTGTCGAAACGATTGCTGCCCTTGATCGCGCCGCCGGTATCCTGCGCAATCCACAGGCCGCTCGCGTCCTGACGATCGAGCGACAGGAACACGGGCGCACCGAGCGGCACGAACTTGACGTCGGCGGCGGCGCTCACCTGACCCGTGACCGGCAAACCGAGTGCCCCCAGCGGTGCCCCCTCCAATTCGCGGAAGAACACGAAGCTCTTGTTCTCGCGCATGATCGCCTGCCCGTCGGCGGGATGCGCGTGGAGCCACGCGACGATGCCCTGCATCGAGGTCTGGCCCGGCTGGAGCAGCCCGCGCGACTTCATCAGCGCGCCGATGCCGGTATAATCACGGCCGTTCTGCGTTGCATAGCCGATCCGCAGGATTTCGCCGTCGGGCAGCCGCAACCGCCCGGACCCCTGGATCTGGAGGAAGAACAGTTCGACGGGATCGCGCGCCCAAGCGAGAATCGGCGCACGCCCCGATATCGCGCCCTGCTCGATCGCAGTCCGGTCGTAATAGGGGACGAGGTTGCTGCCATCGACGCGACCGCGAACCTTCTTGCCCTTGAGCGCGGTCGAAAACGCGCCGAGATCGACATCGATCAGATCGTTCGGCCGCCCGTAGATCGGCGCATAGCCATCGCGGCGCTCGAGCGACCCGGCGATCTCGGGTTCGTAATAGCCCGTCGCGAACGCCTTGCCGTCGCCGATCTGCGCCGCCTCGAACCATTGCGCGAAGAACGCCCGCGCATCGCGACGATCGGTCGACGCCGCCGCGGTGCACGCCGGTTGCCAATCCGTACCGCGCGTCAGACCCGAGGCATCGTTTCGGCGCATCAGCGACGGACAACTCGTGACGAACGCGGCCAGCGCGGCCTGCGCCTGTACGTCGTCGAACGGCAACGTGGCGACCGCCGGTCCCGGCACCGCGCCGGCCGCAGCAGCGTTCAAAGGCTCGATCGCAGGCACGACCGGTGCTGCCAGCATAGGTACCGCACCGACGATCCGCGCCGGCGTTTGAATCCCGCGAATGTTCGGTGAAGCCCCGGTATCACGCGAGGGATGGACGCGGACCGGTTCGCTCGGTCGCTCCGCTGGCCGCCCAGTCGGACGGTCGATCGGCCCCGGCCCGGATCGGGGCGGTTCGACGCCGCCGACGCACGCGCTCAACAGCAGCGCCAGTCCCAGGCTCGCGAGCCCGCCCCCCCTGAAATCGCGCATCAGGCTTCGTCGGTGTCCGCGAGCTTCCAGTTCGGATCGCTGCTCTTCAGCGTCCGCGCGAACGTCCAGACGTCATGCGTCTCGACGGCGTCGGTCAGCGAGCCGGCGAGGACGACGCCCTCCGCGTCCCGCGTGACCGCTGCAATGTCCGCATCGAAGCGTACCGTGATCTGGGCGTCGCGCCCTGAAACGCTCGCATCAGCGATCACCGCGCGCTCGATCGACACCAGCCGGTTGTCGAGCACTTCGCCCGCCTCGCGACGCGCGGCGATCGCCTCTACGAAGGCGGCGCGGACGTCGTCGATCGCGAGATCGGCCAACGCATCCTCGTCACCCTTCCAGAACGCTTCGAGGATCATGCGGTACGCGGCCTGCGACCCTTCGAGGAAGCGGCCGACGTCGAAACCCGGCTCGCCCGCGACGATCGCGCGAAGCCCGGCTTCCGCCTGCGGCTCGATATTGCGGTTGGCGACGTCGCGCGGCTCGGCGACGGCATCGATCGTCCGCGGTACCGACACCGGTACCGGACGCTCTTCGGCCGCACGCGGCAACGGCTGTTCATGCCCGGTTCGCTTACCAAGCACGCTGTAAAGACGCATGGCGAGGAACCCGGCCACCATCGCGAGAAGAACTACGTAAAACAACGGTGCCTCCGATCTTGCGTCCAACATAGGCCAAAGCTGTGGTTATTCAAACCCGCGCCCGTTGAAACACCCCCCCGGCACTGCTAATCGCACCGGCTCGACCGATGGGAACGCGCCAGCGATCCGGTTCGGTCCCGATTTTACGGCCTAGCCATAGCTTCAAGGACATGACGAATGGATGACCAGGATAACGGCGTGACGACGCCCGACCAGATGCTGGCGAACGGCGAGGACACGATCCCCGCCGCCGGGCTGATCTCGCAATACGTCAAGGACCTGTCGTTCGAGAACCCGAACGCCCCTGCCGTCTACCAGAACCAGACGCCCCCGGCGATCGACGTGCAGTTCAACATCGGCGCGGCGCAGGTCGGCGACGAGGTGCACGAGGTCGTGCTCAAGATCGATGTCCGCGCCGAGAGCGAGGGCCAGGTCGCGTTCATCGTCGACCTTTCGTATGCGGGCCTGTTCGGGCTGCGCAACATCCCGGCCGAGCATGTCCAGCCGTTCCTGCTGGGCGAGGCGCCGCGCCTGCTGTTCCCGTTCGCGCGCCGCGTGCTGTCGGATGCGGTGCGTGACGGTGGCTTCCCGCCGCTGCTGCTCGAGCCGATCGACTTCGGCCAGCTGTACCTGACGCAGTCGGAGCAGCAGGGCGTCCAGCCGAACGTCGGCGATTTCGGCCAGGCCTGAGCGACCGGAGGCGGAATACATGAACCTTACCAAGGCGCTGGGATCGGTCGGCGGGCTGACGCTCGCCAGCCGGATCCTGGGGCTGGTACGCGACTCGCTGTTCGCGCGGTTCGTCGGCGCAGGGTTCGCGTCGGACGCGTACCTGATCGCGTTCCGCCTTCCCAACATGTTCCGCGCCCTCTTTGCCGAGGGTGCGTTCTCCGCCGCGTTCATCCCGATGTTCAACCGGAAGGTCGGCGACAAGTCCGGCCGCGGGCTGCCCGACGGGATCGCGTTCGCCGAGGATGCGCTGTCGGTGCTGCTGCCGACGCTGATCCTGATGACCGTGCTCTTCGAGATCGCGGCATGGCCGCTGACGTGGCTGCTCACCTTCGGCTTCAACGGCGCGAGCGCGGAGCGGTTCGACTATGTCGTCCATCTTTCGCGGATCATGCTCCCCTATCTGCCGCTGATCAGCCTGGTGTCGCTGCTCGGTGGCATCCTCAATTCGCTGCACAAGTTCTGGATCAACGCCGCGGCGCCGATCCTGCTGAACGCGACGCTGATCGCCGCACTGCTGCTGTTCCACGAACACCAGCCGCTGCTGACCGCCCGCAACCAGGCGATCGCGGTCACCGTCTCGGGCGCGCTCCAGCTGCTCTGGCTGATCTACGCGTGTCGCGCGTCCGGGGTGAAGCTCCGGCTCAAGCGTCCGCAGCTCAACCCCGACGTGAAGAAGCTCATGTCGCTGATCTGGCCCGCCGCAGCCGGCGCGGGCGCGGTACAGATCAACCTCGTCGTCTCGACCGCGCTGGCGGCCGCACTGCTGCCTGCGGGCTCGGTGTCGTACATCTATTTCGCCGACCGACTGAACCAGCTTCCACTCGGGCTGATCGGGATCGGGCTCGGCACCGTCCTGCTGCCGACCATCTCGCGCCAGCTCGGCCGCGGCGAGGACGCCGAGGCGATGACCACGCAGAACCGCGGGATGGAACTGGCGCTGTTCCTGACCCTGCCCGCGACGGTCGCGCTGATCGTGTGCGGCGGGCCGATCATCGCCGCGCTCTTCCAGCACGGCAAGTTCACCGCCGCGCAGACGCTGCCGACCGCGCAGGCGCTCGCCGCGTTCTCGATCGGGTTGCCGTCGTACATCCTCGTGAAGGTCCTGACGCCGGGCTATTACGCGCGCTCCGACACGAAGACGCCGGTGCGTTATGCGACGATGTCGATGGTCGTGAACCTCGTGCTCAACCTCGCGTTCATCAAGCCGCTCGGCCACATGGGCCCGCCGCTCGCCACCGCGATCGCCAGCACGGTCAACGTCGCCATGCTGTACCGGACGCTGGTCCGTCGCGGGCACTTCACGCCCGACGCGCGGCTGCGGCGGCGGACGTGGCGGCTGCTGGTCGCCGCACTGATCATGGGCGTCGTGATGTATTTCCTCAACGACCTGTTCCAGCCGTTCGTGACGGGCATCAGCATCCAGCGCTGGGGGGCGATGCTCGTGCTGGTGACGACCGGCGGTGTCGTCTATGCGATCGCGACCCTGCTCACCGGCGCGTTCCGGCTGGGCGACATCTCCACGCTTCTGCGTCGTTCCAAGTAAGGTTTCTCCATGCGCGTCCTGTCCGGCATCAAGCCCACCGGTAATCTCCATCTCGGCAATTACCTGGGGGCGGTGAAGCAGTGGGTGACGCTGCAGGACGACGTCGCGGCGCAGGGTGGCGAGTCGATGTTCTTCATCGCCGATCTCCACGCGCCGACCGAATGGATCGCGCCCGCCGAGCTCTCGTCGCACACGATCGAGGTCGCCGCGACGATGATCGCAGCGGGGATCGATCCGGCAAAGTCGATCCTGTTCAACCAGGCGCGCGTCCCCGCACACAGCGAAATGGCATGGCTGCTCAACACCGTCGCCCGCGTCGGCTGGCTCAACCGGATGACGCAGTTCAAGGACAAGGCGGGCAAGAACCGCGAGGGCGCGAGCGTCGGGCTGTACGATTACCCGGTGCTGATGGCCGCCGATGTGCTGCTCTACAACGCGACGCATGTGCCGGTCGGCGAGGACCAGAAGCAGCATCTCGAACTCGCGCGCGACATCGCCACCAAGTTCAACGGCGACTACGGCGTCGACCTGTTCACGCTCCCCGCGCCGCTGATCAGCAAGGCCGCGCCGCGGATCATGAGCTTGCGCGATGCGTCGGCGAAGATGTCGAAGTCGAATCCGTCCGAGCAGTCGGTGGTCAAGCTGATCGACAGCGACGACACGATCGCCGACAAGTTCCGCAAGGCGAAGACCGATCCGGACGTGTTGCCCGCGACGGTCGAGGAGCTCGGCGACCGTGCCGAGGCGCGCAACCTGCTGACGATATACGCGGCGCTGGCGGATAGCGATGTCGCGACCGTGCTAGGCGAGTTCGGCGGCAAGGGCTTCGGCGCGTTCAAGCCAGCGCTGGCGGATCTTGCGGTGGCAAAACTGGGCCCGATCCGTGACGAGATGGTGCGGCTGCTCGATGACCGCAGCGCGGTGACGGCGGTATTGCAGGCGGGTGCGGAAAAGGCACGTGCGTTGGCCGCTCCGGTGCTGAAGCAGACGCAGGACGCAATGGGGCTACAGGTTTAACCCGAACCGACCTGCCCCCCTCCCTGGAAGGGAGGGGTTGGGGGTGGGTCGGCTTCCGCAGTGTGGAACCGGTGTGCCTCAAACCGACCAACCCACCCCCAGCCCCTCCCTTCCAGGGAGGGGAGCAGAAATTAGTACGGACATCAGCATGTTCCCCCGCGAAGGCGGGGGTCCCAGTCTGGGCTCCCGCCTTCGCGGGAGAACAAGGAAGTACGGGCTAGCCTAGCCTTCGAGTTCGCGCATCAGCACGCGCACCGCGGCATCGATATCGCGGTCCGAATCACGCAGCTCCTCGATCTTCCGCACCGCATGGATCACCGTCGAGTGGTCACGTCCCCCGAATTTCCGCCCGATCTCCGGCAGCGACCGCGTCGTCAGCCGCTTAGCCAGGTACATCGCGATCTGCCGCGGCCGCGCGACAGCCCGGGCGCGCCGCGCGGAAATCAGATCAAGCGGCTTCAGTTCGAAATGCGCCGACACCAGCTTCTGGATCTCGTCGATCGTCACGCGCTTCTGCGCGCCGCGCAACACTTCGCCCAACGTCGCCACCGCGAAGTCGAGGTCGATCGTGTCGCCGGTCAGCTGCGCATACGCCACCACCCGATTCAGCGCGCCCTCCAGCTCGCGGATATTCGCATGGATGCGCGCCGCGAGCAGGTCGAGCACGTCGGTCGGCACCCGCATGTCGGGCAGGTCGACGAGTTTCCGGTCGAGGATCGTCCGGCGCAAAGTAAGATCAGGCGCCTTTATATCCGCGACCAGGCCAACCGACATCCGGCTGACGATCCGCGCCTCGACGCCTTCGAGCGCTTGCGGGCAGCGGTCGGCGGAGATCACCAGCCGCTTGCCCGCCGCCATGATCTCGTTGACCGTATGGAAGAATTCTTCCTGCGTCGCGTCCTTGCCGGCGATGAACTGGAGATCGTCGATCAGCAGCAGATCGGCACCGCGCAGCCGCTGCTTGAAGGCATGCGTATCGCGCGCGCGCATCGACGCGACGAAATCGTACATGAACCGCTCGGCGGACATGCACAGCACGATCGCGTGCGGGTTATGCTCGAGGAACGCGTGACCGATCGCGTGCATGAGGTGGGTCTTGCCCTGCCCCGTGCCGCTGTGAAGGAACAACGGGCTGAACCGGACCGGGCCCGGCTCGGCGAGCACCTTGGCCGCGTTGAACGCGACCTTGTTCGACGGATCGACGACGAATCGCGCGAACGTATAGCGCGGATCGAGCGGCGGCCGCTCGGCCGGCACGCCAACGGGCGCGGAGGCCACGACCGGCGCCGGCGCAGGCTTCAGCGAAGGATCGACACCGAACTTCATCGAGACCTGCGCAGGCTCCGCGACCGGCTTGGGAGCCGGCTTGGCCTCGACCGGTACCGGATCGGCGACGGGCTTGGCTGGAATGGCGTCGGCGACCGGCTCGATCGCGAGCACGACGGGCGCGCGACCCGGCGCCCGGGTCTCGATCTGAACGGTGCGGACGTGGGGCAGGATCTGCTTGAATTCGAGCACGAGTCGGTCGGCATAGTGATTGCGGACCCAGTTCGTCATGAACGCCGAGGGCAGCGCCAGCCGGATCGTATCGCGATCGTCACCCGGAACGAGTTCGATCGGTTTCAGCCACTGCTCGAACAGGCGTGCCCCCGCCGACTCGCGCAAGGATGCACGCACGCGGGCCCAGGCCTTCTCGGCCTCGGTCGCGTGCGTCATTGATCCTTGCCACTTCGTCACGCGCACGCTTCTCCGACCCCGCGAGATTGCTCGCGCGGGTGATATAGTCCCGACAGAAAATGGTCCCCCGACGACCCCAAGGGTCATCCGGCATCTTCGCCCTGTGTGTTTGATGCAGCGGTGGAAACCACCGTCGCTGTGAGCCCCGTTATGAAGCGATCGGCGATCCGGGCAAGACCCCGACGCGTCACATTTTCGAAATAAAGCGGGTTGACTTGATCAAGCCGCGGAAATGCGTCGATATTTTTATAAGTGGCTGTGTTTACGTATTTTTTGCGAATTCAATCATTCCATGACTTGACTTCGGACCACTCGAATCGCGGGGAATCCGTGGGTTACGCACCGTCGCACTTGGTTCCTTTCGCAGACGCAAAAAACCCGCCGGGAATGTCCCGACGGGTGATCCGCTTTCGACAGTGATCGGTCGCTTAGGCGAGCCCGGTCACGGCCTTGGTCAGACGCGCGAACTTGCGGCTCGCGGTGTTCTTGTGCAGCACGCCCTTGGCGACGCCACGCTGCAGCTCAGGCTGTGCGGCCGCGAGTGCGGTGGTCGCTGCGCCCTTGTCGCCCGATGCCAGTGCGGCCTCGACCTTCTTGATGAAGGTACGGATACGGCCGACGCGGTTGCCGTTCACTTCCGCGCGACGGTCGTTGCGACGGATACGCTTTTTCGCCTGCGGCGTGTTCGCCATGAAGCCCTCTGGATGTTCGAATGAATAAAAAGGGGCGCCGGATTGCTCCTACGCCCTCTCGAAGCCGCGGCCCTAGCCACTTTGTCCTAGATCGTCAACCGCGTTGGCACTTCGGACACCAGAACGTCGAGCGCCCGCCCTCGGTCCGCCGCTTCACGGTAGCACCACATTCGCACGGCTCGCCCTCGCGCCCATAGACGCGCCATTGCTTCGAGAAATAGCCGAGTTCGCCGTCCGGCCGGACGTAATCGCGCAGAGACGAACCACCAGCCAGGATCGCCGCCGTCAGCACCGTCCGAATCACCTCGACGAGCCGCTCGAGTCGAAACAGCGAGATCCGCCCCGCCGCGCGTGACGGCGCGATCTTCGCCATGTGCAGCGCCTCGCACACATAGATGTTGCCGAGACCCGCGACGATTCGCTGGTCGAGCAGCATCGCCTTGATCGACGCCCCCCGCCCTTCGAGCGCCTGGAGCAGATACGCGGCGGTCAGGTCCGGCCCGAGCGGCTCCGGCCCCATGCTGAGGAATGGCGGGTAATTCGCGATGTCGTCGGTCGCCCACAGATCGAGAAAACCGAATCGCCGCGGATCGTTGAGCGCGACCGTCCGCCCCGCCTCGGTGCCGATCAGCACATGATCGTGCGCAAGCAATTCGCTCGGATCGACTCGCCAGCGCCCCGACATGCCGAGGTGGAAGACGAGCGTATCGCCGCGATCGGTATCGATCAGCCCGTATTTGGCGCGCCGCCCCAGCGTCGTGACGGTCGCCCCGGTCATGCGCTGGCGCAGGTCGACCGGGATCGCTTTGCGCAGGTCGGCGCGGCGCGGCTCGACCGAGGTCAGGCGCTGGCCCTTCAGCACGGGCTCCAGCCCGCGCACGGTGGTTTCGACTTCTGGTAATTCTGGCACGGTTTGCAGCTAGGTTGCGTTTGCTCGCGCCACAAGGCGCGGCTAGAGCGCAGGATATGAACGACTTGATCGCGCCCGCGCCCGCACTCACGCCCGATACCGTCTCCTTCGGCTACGAAGACATCCCCGCCACCGAGAAGACCGCCCGCGTCGGCGGCGTCTTCTCGAACGTCGCAGGGAAATACGACCTGATGAACGATGCGATGTCGGGCGGCATGCACCGCCTGTGGAAGGACCGCTTCGTCCGCCGCGTGAAACCGCGCGAAGGCGAGCAGATTCTCGATATGGCCGGCGGCACGGGCGACATCGCCTTCCGCATGGAGCCGTCGGGCGCGTCGATTACGGTCGCCGACATCAACCCGCAGATGCTCGAAGTCGGCATGCAGCGCGCGCAGAAGCGCGGGATCGACGGCCTCGTCTGGACCGAAGCCAACGCGGAAACGCTGACCTTCCCCGACAAGTTCTTCGACGCCTACACGATCGCGTTCGGTATCCGTAACGTGACCGACATACCCAAGGCCTTGCGCGAAGCCCACCGCGTCCTGCGCCGTGGCGGGCGGTTCTACTGCCTCGAATTCTCGACCACCGTATGGCCCGGGTTCGCCGAGGTATACGACGCCTATTCGCACAAGATGGTCCCCAAGCTCGGCCAGCTCCTGGCGCAGGACGCCGACAGCTACCGCTACCTGATCGAATCGATCCGCCGCTTCCCCGACATGCCCAAGTTCAAGGGCATGATTGCCGACGCCGGCTTCGTGCAGACCAAGGTCGAACCGCTGCTGGGCGGCCTAGTCGCGATTCACAGCGGGTGGAAGATCTAGTGATCACGCGAAGGCGCGCGAAGATTTGTTCGCGCAGAGGCGCAAAGGCGCGGAGAGTAAGTGGGCGCGAGGGCGCCAAGGCGGCTCTTGCGCATCAGCGCTATGACGCCCTGACGTTGGTTATTAAAAGCCGCATCCGCGGCGAAGAACAACACCCCCGCGCCTCTGCGCCTCTGCGCGAACCAGTTCTTCCTTCTCTCCGCGTCTCCGCGTCTCCGCGTGAACCAATCTCTTCTCTTCGCGTCTCCGCGTCTCCGCGCGAACAAAACCCTTCTCAAGGCGCCCTCGCCCAGTGACCGCGTCCACAACCCACGTCTGGCGCCTCCTCAAATGGGGCCGCATCCTCGCCCGTCACGGCGCCCTGCGCGGGATCGAGCGCGACCCGAACACCCCCGCCCCTGTCCGTCGCCTCGCGCGGATCGCGCGGTTCGGAGCGCGCGTGCCGGCAGTGCCGCGCTATGCGGATGCGTTCCAGGCGATCGGGCCGGCGGCGATCAAGCTCGGGCAGACGCTCGCCACGCGGCCGGATCTCGTCGGCGAGGACGCCGCGCATGACCTGCTCAGGCTCCAGGACCAGCTCTCCCCCGTCCCCTACGAGACGATCGAGGCGGCGATGCTGGCGAGCTTCGGCAAGCCGCTGGAAACGCTGTTCTCGCGCATCGAACCGATCCCGGTCGGCGCCGCATCGATCGCGCAGGTCCACCGCGCCGTCACCACCGACGGCCGCCAGGTCGCGGTGAAAGTTCTCCGCCCCGGCGTCGAGGACGATTTCGCGCGCGCGATCGACACCTATAGCTGGGCTGCAGCACAACTCGAGGCACTCAGCCCCGAAGCGATGCGCCTGCGCCCGCGCCTGACGATCGAGACGTTCAAGCGCTGGACCCTGCGCGAACTCAACTTCCGCCGCGAAGCCGCGTCCGCGTCCGAACTCGCGGAAGGCATGACCGCTGAGCCCGATTTCGTCATCCCCGCGATCGACTGGGCGCGCTCGACCGCCAAGGTCATGACGATCGAGTGGATCGACGGCATCAAGCTGTCCGACCGCCCCGCGCTGGTCGCCGCCGGCTACGACCTCCCCGCGCTCGCGCAGACATTGGTCCGCGCGTTCCTCCGCCAGGCGATCGCCGACGGCTTCTTCCATGCCGACATGCACCAGGGAAACCTGTTCGCGCTGCCTGGCAACCGCATCGCCGCGATCGACTTCGGCATCATGGGCCGGATCGACCGGCGCGCGCGCGTCTGGCTCGCCGAGATTCTCTACGGCCTGATCACCGGCAACTACAAACGTGTCGCCGAGATCCATTTCGAAGCCGGCTACGTCCCCGCGCATCACGACGTCGCCGAGTTCGCGACCGCACTCAGGGCTGTCGGCGAGCCGATGCGCGGGTTGCCGGTCAAGGACATGTCGATCGGCATGATGCTCGACAGCCTGTTCTCGATCACGCGCGATTTCGACATGGTGACGCAGCCGCATCTGCTGCTGCTCCAGAAGACGATGGTGATGGTCGAGGGCGTCGCGACCAGCCTCAACCCCGACATCAACCTGTGGGAAACCGCCGAGCCGTTCGTCCGCGACTGGATCCGCGGCGAGCTCGGCCCCGAGGCGATGATCGCCGAACGCCTGATCGCCGACGTCCAGACGCTGACCCGGCTCCCCGAACTGGTCCGCCGGATCGAGGCGCACTACCCCGCCCCCGGTGGCGCTCCCCCGACGATGCCGCTGCGCGAGATCGAGGTGATCCGGATCGGTGGCGGCTGGCGTTACGGTCTGGTCGCGGTGCTCGCCGCCGCTGCCGGGGTCGCGACGACGCTGCTTCTTGGTTGAGAGCATGAAGACGCGCCGCGGCGCTCCGGTATGGACGACCGGCGCGACCCGGTTCGCGGGCATGCCGTCGGCGCACGCGCGGATCGGTATCGTGGTGTTGCTGGTGTTCCTGGCGGCGTGCCTCGGCGCGATCACCTCACCCGGCCCGCGACCGAGCAGCGCGTCCGGGATCGCCGCCGGTTCGGTGGCTGCCGACCCGCCGCCGCCGGGCCAGACCGACCTCCTGCTGTATCAGTCGATCGTTGCCGGAATCCGCGGCGGCTCGCCCTACTACACCGCCGCCGCCGAGGCGCAGCGCATGGGGCATTACCCCCTGAAACCCTTCTTCGCGGTCCGCCTGCCGACGCTGGCGGTCGTCGAGGCGGCTCTGCCCCCGATGCTGGTGAACCTGCTGCTGCTGGGGTTGTGCGTCGGAACGATCCTCGCCTGGGTCGCGCGGCTTCGTCCGGCGATGACCGGCTTGGTGCCGCTCGGGGCGGCGGGCTTGCTCGCCGTCGCGGGGCTCTTCGTAAACCTCGATCCGAGTTTCGTGGTGTTCCACGAGGTGTGGGCGGGCCCGCTGATCGCAGTGTCGCTCGCGCTGCGCCGTCCCGGCCACTGGTTGCCCGCGGTCGCGTTCGGGCTGTCGGCGATGCTGATCCGCGAGACCGCGTTGCTGTACGTCGCGATCATGGCGGTGTTCGCGTGGCTCGAAGGCGAGCGCCGCGAGACGCTGGGCTGGCTCGGTGCTATCGCAATCTTCGCGGTCGTCCTTGCCGCCCACGCGCACGCGGTGTCGCTGGTCGGCGGGCCGCTCGACCGCGTGTCGCAAGGCTGGAACGGGCTCGAAGGGTTCGGGTTCTACGTCCGGCTCGCGACCATCTCGTCGGGCCTCGATATCCTGCCGCAATGGCTCGCTTCGCTGGTCCTCGGCATGGCGCTGTTCGGCTGGCTCGCGTGGCGCGATGCGGTCGCGACGCGCGCGCTGGTCGTGTTCGCCGCCTATGCCGCGCTGATTTCGCTGTTCGCGCGCAGCGACAATTTCTACTGGGCGCTGATGACCACGCCGGTGCTGCTGGTCGGGCTGGTGTTCGCGGTCGACGGCTTGCGCGACATGATCGCCGCCGCACGCGATACGCGACGCATTACGGTGACGCGCGTTATCCGCTAGAACTGCGCAGATGAAACGCATCCTCCTGATCGTCGGCGGCGGGATCGCGGCCTACAAGGCCGCCGAACTGATCCGCCTGCTCAAGACCAGCGGCCACGCGGTGCGCTGCGTGATGACCGAGGCGGCGCATCATTTCGTGACGCCGATGACGCTCGCCGCGCTCAGCGAGGACAAGGTTTACACGACGCTCTGGGACCTGAAGGACGAGGCGGAAATGGGTCATATCCAGCTCAGCCGGGAAGCCGACCTGATCGTCGTCGCCCCGGCGACCGCGGATCTGATCGCGCGTATGGCGAACGGCATGGCGAACGATCTCGCGACGACGCTGCTGCTGGCGACCGACACGCGCGTGCTGGTCGCGCCGGCGATGAACGTCCGCATGTGGCAGCACGCCGCGACCGTCCGCAACGTCGCGCAGCTTCGGGCCGACGGGATCACGGTCCTGCAACCCGACGAGGGGATGATGGCCTGCGGGGAATTCGGCCCCGGCCGCCTGCCCGAACCACCGGCGATCATGGCGGCGGTCGAAGCGATGCTGGCCCCGCCCCGCCCTCTCAGGCTGCGCGGTCGTCATATCCTCGTCACCGCCGGCCCGACGCATGAGCCGATCGACCCGGTTCGCTACATCGCCAACCGATCCTCCGGCAAACAGGGGTTCGCGATCGCCGCGGCGCTGGCCGATCTCGGCGCGCGCGTCACGCTGGTCGCCGGCCCGGTCACGCTTCCCGCGCCTGCCGGAGTCGACCGGATCGACGTCGAGACCGCGCGGCAGATGGCGAGCGCAGTCGACGCTGCGTTGCCGGTCGACGCCGCCGTGATGGTCGCGGCGGTCGCCGACTGGCACGTCGACGCCGCTCCGCAGAAGATCAAGAAAAACGGTGCGACCCCGCTGCTCTCGCTCGCGGAGAACCCGGACATCCTCGCCACGCTCGCGCACGGTCCGCAGCGGCCGGCGCTGGTGATCGGCTTCGCGGCGGAGACCGAAAACGTGATCGAACACGCGACCGCGAAGCGCCTCCGCAAGTCGGCCGACTGGATCGTCGCGAACGACGTATCGGGCGACGTGATGGGCGGCGCCGACAACAGCGTCCACCTGGTCACCGCGACCGGCATTGAAAGCTGGGAGCGGCTGCCGAAGGATACGGTCGCGGCACGACTGGCGGACCGCATCGCCGATGCGCTAGAACCCGAGTCATGATCGGGATCGAACTCAAACGCCTGCCGCACGGCGAAGGCCTGCCGCTGCCCGCCTATGCGACCGATGGCGCCGCCGGGATGGACGTGGTCGCCGCCGAAGCGCTGACTCTCGCGCCCGGTGACCGCGCTGCGGTCGCGACGGGGTTCGCGATCGCGATCCCGCCCGGTCACGAAGTCCAGGTCCGCCCGCGCTCGGGCCTTGCGCTGAAACACGGCGTCACCTGCCTCAACACGCCCGGCACGATCGACAGCGACTATCGCGGCGAAGTGAAGGTGATCCTCGCCAATCTCGGCCGCGAGCCGTTCGCGATCGCGCGCGGCGACCGCATCGCGCAGCTCGTTCCCGCGATCGTCCTGCGTGCAACGCTGATCGAAGTCGCGACGCTCGACGACACGACGCGTGGCGCAGGCGGATTCGGATCGACCGGACGATGATCGGCGCCCTGCTCGCCCTCCTCCAGGTCGTCGCCCCACCCGGTGCGATCATACCCACGCCTCCGGCTGCACAGACATCGCCCAGCACGCCGTCGAGCGGCGGGGCCTCTGCTGGCGTACCGCTGGCGCCGCAGGATTGGAGTGCCTTGCCGGTCCTGCGCATCCGCCAACGCTCGACGACGCTGGCCAACACGTCGGCCTATGTGCACGGCGAAGTCATGGCCGGGCGGTGCGCAAGGGCGATCCGGACGACACAGGGCTGGACGCTCAGCATCGACCTTGCGGTGCTGATGACCCCCGATGGTCGCGTCCGGCGGATCACCCCGCGTGCGATCGACTGCCCGACGGTCGAGCAATATGCGGCCGGCGTCATCCTCGGCGCGCGCGATGCGATCGACGTGGTCGATACCGATACCGACACTTGGTATCGCACCAGCCTGACGTTCGCCTGGGGCGCATGATCCTCTCCGACGACGAACTCACCCGGTATGCGCGGCATATCGTCCTCAAGGAATTCGGCGGCACCGGCCAGGCGCGACTGAAGGCCGCGACCGTCGCTATCGTAGGGGCCGGCGGCATCGGCTCGCCCGCACTCCAATATCTTGGGGCTGCCGGAGTCGGTCGACTGATCCTGATCGACGACGATTCGGTCGAACCGTCGAACCTGCAGCGCCAGACGATCTTCA
Organism: Sphingomonas sp. PP-CE-1G-424; assembly: GCF_004341085.1. Classification (GTDB taxonomy): domain Bacteria; phylum Pseudomonadota; class Alphaproteobacteria; order Sphingomonadales; family Sphingomonadaceae; genus Sphingomonas. The sequence goes on along the minus strand of NZ_SLXW01000002.1, from coordinate 644,405 downwards.
CGACCGCCGACACCGGCGTCGCCAAGGTCGACGCGGCGGCGGCGGCGGTCGGGCGAATCAATCCTTACGTGACAGTCGACGTGCACCGCACACGCATCGACCCGACCAATGCCGCTGCACTGTTGGCGGGCGCCGACGTCGTGCTCGACGGATGCGACAATTTCGCTACGCGGTTTTGCGTCGCGGATGCCGCCTACGCGCTACGCATCCCGCTCGTGTCGGCCGCCGTCGGCCAGTTCGAAGGACAGTTCGCGACCTACCGGGGGTGGGAACTCGACAAGCCATGTTACCGCTGTTTCGTCGGCGACGATCCCGAGCGCGCCGAGACGAGCTGCGCGGAAGACGGCGTGCTGGGCCCGGTCACCGGCGTGCTTGGCAGCCTCGCCGCGCTCGAAGTCCTGCGCGCGATCGCACCGTTCGGCGACGATCAGGCGGGCAAGTTGCTGCTGATCGACTTGCTCGGCCTGCGATTCCGCACGATCAGATTGCCCAAAGACCCCGGATGCCGCGGCTGCGGGCGAAATGCCTCGCAGCCCCCCAACGAAGTTAGCTGATCGGCCCGCCCCGTCCTCGCTGAAAGAGACTGGGCGGGCCGGTTCGGCTCAGCCCTGAAGCAGGCCCTTGGCGAAGTCGCGAACCGCCGGACCGATATCGGCGCGCGACAGCGCAATCGCGAGATTGGCCTGGATGTACCCAGCCTTGTCGCCGCAATCGTAGCGCTGACCATCGAAAGTGAAGCCGTGGAACGGCTGGTTGCCGATCAGCTGCGCCATCGCGTCGGTCAGCTGGATCTCGCCGCCCGCACCCTTTTCCTGCGTCTCGAGGATCCGCATCACGTCGGGCTGCAGGATGTAGCGGCCGGGGATCATCAGGTTCGACGGCGCAGAACCCTGTTTGGGCTTTTCGACGAGCGCCTTCACTTCGGTCAGCCGGCCATCGATCGCGCCGGGCGAGATGATGCCGTACTTGTCCGTTTCCGAATCGGCGACTTCGAGCGCACCGATCACGTTGCCGCCGACCCGGTTATACGCCTCGACCATCTGCTTCATGAAGCCCGGCTTGCCTACCATCAGCTCGTCCGGCAGCAGCACCGCGAACGGCTCGTCGCCGACGATCTCGCGCGCGCACCAGACGGCATGGCCGAGGCCCAGCGGCTCCTGCTGGCGGACATAGACGGGCGAACCCGGCTTCATCCGGATATGGCTGATCGCATCGAGCGACTTGCCCCGCGCCTTCATCGTCGCTTCGAGCTCGTACGAGATATCGAAATGATCCTCGAGCGCGCCCTTGCCGCGGCCGGTCACGAAGATGATCTGCTCGATCCCCGCTTCCAGCGCTTCCTCGACCGCGTACTGGATCAGCGGCTTGTCGACGACGGTGAGCATTTCCTTGGGCATCGACTTGGTCGCCGGCAGGAAGCGCGTGCCGAGTCCGGCGACGGGAAATACGGCCTTGCGAAGCGGCTTGATCGTCATTCGGAGCTCCAATTATGTCGTCGAGGTCGTTTAGTTGCGGTGCACCATTTACCGATCGTTACGCACCCGCGCAATTCCGAACAGCCGACCAAAGAAACGCTGTAACCGGTTAGCGCGTCCTTAAATATCCTGGGCTAGAGAGGTTCCATGTCCAAGATCCTCGTCATTTTCGGAACGCGCCCCGAAGCGATCAAACTCTTTCCGGTGATCCGCGCGCTGGCGGCGATATCTGGGCTCACGGTGCGAACCTGCGTGACCGCCCAACATCGCGGGTTGCTCGATCAGGTGCTCGCGATCGCCGACCTCGCTCCCGACATCGATCTCGACCTGATGGAGCCGGGGCAGACGCTCGACCGCCTGACCGCGCGCCTGCTGACGGGGCTCGGCGAGGTGATGGATGCCGAACGCCCCGATCTGGTCGTCGTCCAGGGCGACACCGCCACCGCGATGACCGGCGCGCTCGCCGCCTATTACCGAAAGGTGCCGGTCGCGCATGTCGAGGCGGGGCTGCGCTCGGGCGACATCTACCAACCCTGGCCCGAGGAAGTGAACCGCCGGATCGTCGCGCCGATCGCCGCGCTCCACTTCGCGCCGACCGACACTGCGGCCGAGGCGCTGCGCCGCGAGACGATCGCCGCCGAGACGATCCACGTGACCGGCAACACGGTCATCGACGCGTTGCACTGGACCGCCGACCGGGTCGCCGCCGATCCTTCGCTGGCTGCCGGGCTCGACGACATCGCGATGCGGTTCGCGGGGAAACGCCTGATCCTGGTGACGACGCATCGCCGCGAGAATTTCGGCGACGGCATGGCGGCGATCGCGCGCGCGATCGGGCGAATCGCGGCGCGCGAGGATGTCGCGGTCCTGTTTCCGGTCCATCCCAACCCGAACGTCGTCTCGGTGATGGACGCGGTCCTCGGCGACCGCGCCAACGTCGCGCGGATCGCGCCGCTCGATTACCCGCATTTCGTCCGCGCGCTCGGGATGGCCGACATCGTCCTGACCGACTCGGGCGGCGTGCAGGAGGAGGCGCCCGCGCTCGGCAAACCCGTCCTGGTAATGCGCGAGACGACCGAGCGACCCGAGGGAATCGCCGCCGGCACCGCCAAGCTGATCGGCACAGACGAGGACCGCATCGTAACCGAGATCTTTACACTGCTCGACGACCCCACCGCCCATGCCGCAATGGCGCGCGCGCACAATCCGTTCGGCGACGGTCACGCCGCCGCGCGGATCGCCGACGTCATTGCCCGAACTCTCGCCCGAATTCCCGCCCCGAAGGACGCCGCCGCGCATGCTCTCTGATCCCGAACTCTCCGTCGTCGTCATGGGTCTCGGCTATATCGGCCTCCCGACCGCGGCGGTGATCGCCCGCACCGGCGCGCGCGTGCTCGGCGTCGACGTGACCGAATCGGTCGTCGAAACGGTGAACTCGGGTCGCGTGCATATCGAAGAGGTCGATCTCGACGGCCTCGTCTCGGGCGTCGTCGCGCGCGGTACGTTACGTGCGTCGATGACGATCGAGCCGGCCGATGTGTTCGTGATCGCGGTCCCGACGCCATTCGACACCGACCACGCGCCCAACATCGGCTATGTCCTCGACGCCGCGACGACCATCGCGACAGTGCTGAAAGCCGGCGATACGATCATCCTCGAATCGACGTCCCCCGTCGGCACCACCGAACAGGTGCGCGACGTATTGGCCAAGCTGCGTCCCGATATCCGGGTGCCCGGACGCGCGGGCGAACAGGCCGACATCGCGATCGCCTATTGCCCCGAACGCGTGCTGCCCGGCCGCATTCTGGTCGAGCTGATCGACAACGACCGCGTGATCGGCGGAATCACACCTAGGTGTGCGCGGAAAGCGCTGACCTTCTATCGCCGCTTCGTCCGCGGCGCCTGCGTCACCACGACCGCGCGCGCGGCGGAGATGACCAAGCTCACCGAGAACGCGTTTCGCGACGTTAACATCGCGTTCGCCAACGAATTGTCGCTGATCGCTGACACGATGGGCGTTGACGTGTGGGAGGTGATCCGCCTCGCCAACCGCCATCCCCGCGTCAACATCCTCCAGCCCGGGCCCGGCGTCGGCGGGCATTGCATCGCGGTCGACCCGTGGTTCCTCGTCCACGCCGCCCCCGACCAGACCCCGCTGATCCGCACCGCGCGCGAAGTGAACGACGGCAAGACCGACCATGTCATCGGGCAGGTCTCGGCGCTGGTCGACTCGATGCCCGATGCGGTGGTCGCCTGCCTAGGCCTCGCGTTCAAGGCGAACATCGACGACTTCCGCGAAAGTCCGGCGCTGAAAGTCGCACAGGCGGTGGCGGACGCGTTCGGCGACCGCGTGCGGATCGTCGAGCCCTATGCCAAGTCGCTGCCGATCGCGTTAGCCGAGACGGGGGCGACACTGATCGACGTCGATAGCGCGATCGAGACGTGCGCGATCATGGTCGTGCTGGTCGATCACGACGTCTTCAAGTCGATCCCGCTGGAAGAGCGCGCCGACAAGACCGTGCTCGATACGCGCGGCATCTGGCCGGACCAGCCCCGTCCGGTCCCCCCGCCCCGCCCCGCCGCTGATCACTATCACTAATCGCCGCGCATACTAAAACGCGCCCGACGGCAAGGCCACGGGCGCGTTTTAGTATCTCGGCCGTGCCGAATGCAGCCGGACGATCGTCCGGCTGACGACGATTACGGCTGAGGCTGACCCTGGGGCTGACCCTGCGGCTGCATCTGTGCGCCGCCTGGCATGCCACCCGGGGCGCCACGACCCATCTGCGCCTGTGCCTGCATCTGCTGCACTACGCTCTGCGGCAGGAAGTCGAGCAGCTCGACATCGAACACCAGCGTCGAGTTGGCCGGGATCGGGCCGGCGGCCTTGTCGCCATAGCCAAGCGACGGCTTCATCCAGAACCGGTACTTCGACCCCTTCGGCATCAGCTTCAGCGCTTCGGAGAAGCCCGGGACGACGCCGGTTACCGGCATCGGCATCGGCTGCTGCGACTTGTCGAAGGTCGTCCCGTTAAGCAGCTTGCCCTCGTAGTTCACCAGCGCGACGTCCGCATCGGTGGGCTTTGCCGCACCGGGCTTGCCGGGCGCGATCACCTTGTACTGCAACCCGGACGCGGTGACGACCACGCCGCGGGCACGCGCATTTCGCGCCAAGGGGTCGTCGCCCTGCCGCGCAAGCGCTACTGCGGCGATCAGCGCGAGCGCGATACCGACCCAGAGATAGACAAGGTAGCTGCGCTTGGTGGGCTGCAGCGGCACTGCGGTGACGGTCGACATCGGATCAGGCCCCGGTCATCTGGTCACGCCGGAGCGCCGTGCGTGCCGTTGGAAAGCAAACGGGGGCGCCGATCACGACACCCCCCGAAACTATCGGCCTGCCCGTTCGCCGGGCCTGGCCGACCAAATCTTACCGTGCGCCGTCGCGCTCTGCGCGCTTGCGGTCGAGCTTGCGCGAGCGACGAATCGCCGCTGCACGCTCACGTGCACGCTTCTCCGACGGCTTCTCATAGTGCCGGCGCAGCTTCATCTCGCGATACACGCCTTCGCGCTGCAGCTTCTTCTTGAGCGCGCGAAGGGCCTGGTCGACGTTGTTGTCGCGTACGATGATCTGCATAAACCCGTTAAGCTCCGGTCGAATAGATTTTTGCCGTCGCGAATAGGTCCGCGCCGCATGAACTGGGGCCTATCAGGGGAGTGCGGGGGTTTCAAGCCAAACCGCGCTTCCCCGTATATCGGCACGCCACTTTGCTGCCTTTGCGGCCGCACCAATGCATCGCTAAGAGCAGCCGCATGACCCGCATTCCCCTGACCCTGTATAACAGCCTCACGCGCCAGCTCGAGACGTTCCAGCCGATCGACCCAACCGATGTCGGGCTCTACACCTGCGGGCCGACCGTCTATAATTACCAGCACATCGGCAACATGCGTGCCTTCCTGTTTGCCGACACGCTGGGCCGCGTGCTGCGGTGGAAGGGATGGCCGACGACTCACGTCATCAACATCACCGATGTCGGGCACCTGACCTCCGACGCCGATGTCGGCGACGACAAGATGGAGAAGGCCGCTGCCGCACAAGGACGTTCGATCTGGGAGATCGCGGCCTATTACACCGACGTGTTCAAACGCGATGTCGCGCGCCTCAACATCGTTTCGCCAGCACGCTGGGCGGTCGCGACGGATCATATCGCCGAGATGGTCGCGTTCGCCGAACAGATCGCACCGAAGCACTGCTATATGCTCGACAGCGGGCTGTATTTCGATGTGGCGACGGTCCCGGACTATGGCCGCCTCGCACGTGCCGGGAACGACGACATCGAAAGCCGAATCGAACCCGTCGCCGGCAAGCGCAACCCGCAGGACTTCGCGATCTGGCGCACCTCGACTCCGGGCGAAAACCGCCAGATGGAATGGGATTCACCCTGGGGCCGCGGCGCTCCCGGCTGGCATCTCGAATGCTCGGTGATGAGCAAGCATTACCTCGGCGCGCATTTCGACATCCACACCGGCGGGATCGATCACCGCGAGATTCATCATCCCAACGAGATCGCGCAGAACCAGGCGCATTGCGAGTGCGGCGATACCGGTGCGAGCGTCTGGATGCACAACAACTTCTTGGTCGAACGCGCGGGCAAGATGTCGAAGTCGACCGGCCAGTTCACGACGATGCAGACGATCGTCGATCGCGGCTTCCACCCCCTCGCCTACCGCCTGATGTGCCTTCAGGCGCACTATCGCAGCGAGCTTGAATTCTCTTGGGAGAACCTCGCGGCGGCAGCGATCCGCCTGAAGCGGATGGTGCAGGCGGTCGAGACGTTGCGTGCCCGCGAGCCCGGCGGCCCGTCGGGCAGCGCGCATGCCTATGCCGATCGGCTGGAAGAGGCCGTATCGGACGATCTCGCGACGCCTCGCGCGCTGCCGATCCTCGACGAACTGCTCGCGGACAAGCGAGTCGCTCCAGCGGACCGGATCGCCGCGCTGGACGATTTCGACGCGGTGCTGGGACTCGATCTCGCGACGATCAGCCGCGAGGACCTGCGGATCCGCCCGGTAACGGCAACGATCGACGAAGCCACCATCGCCGCGCGTCTCTCGGACCGCCGCGACGCCCGCGCCGCAAAGGATTTCGAACGGTCGGATGCGATCCGCGACGAACTCGCCGCCGCCGGAGTCGAGGTGATGGACGGCGACTCGCTCGGCTGGGACTGGAAGATCGCGCTCTAAGTAACGCTCACCAGCTTCGGCGCTATCCGATCCTCCCCCGCCAGGGGGGAGGTGGCTGGCCCTTGCCAGACGGAGGGGGAGGAAAAGGCAACCTTTATGCGTGCCCTCCCCCTCCGTCGCATGCGGCGCCACCTCCCCCTGGCGGGGGAGGATGGAGAAGTCGTACGCGAACCAACTCGTTCCTATCCCGCCACAACTTGACATGCCTCGCCGCGCGCCGATGCTCTCCCAATGAAAGCCGTCCTCCCCGCCGCCGCCCGCCCGCTCCTCGAACCGCACCTCCCCGCGGACCTCGACATCGCCTGGTTCACCAAGCCCGCCGAGGCGAACGCGATGATCGCCGATGCGGACATAGCCTGGGTCGACATGCAGCCGACCGAGCTCGTCGCCGACGCGATCCGCCACGCCGGGCCGACCCTCAGATGGGTCTCGACGATCTACGCCGGGCTCGACGCGTTCCCGCTCGGCACGCTGCGCGAGAACGGCGTCACGCTGACCAACGGTGCGGGCATCAACGCCGTCGCGGTCGCCGAATACGCCGTGATGGCCGTGCTCGTCGCCGCCAAGCGCTTCGACACCGTCGTTCGCGCGCAGGACCGCCACGAATGGCTCAAGGACGCGCCCGGCAAGATCGAACTCGCCGGCACCAAGGCCCTCGTCATCGGCTACGGCACGATCGGCAAGATGATCGGCGATCGCCTGAGCGCGTTCGGCGTCGACGTCACCGGCGTCACGCGCACCGGCCGCGACGGCACGCTCACACCCGACGCGTGGCGCGATCGGCTCGGAGACTTCGACTGGATCATCCTGGCCGCCCCCTCGACCGGCGCCACGCACGCGATGATCGGCCGCGACGAACTCGCGGCGATGAAACCGTCCGCATGGCTGATCAATATCGCCCGCGGCGACATGATCGACGACGACGCACTGATCGCCGCGCTCACCGCGGGCGGCATTGCGGGTGCGGTGCTCGACCCGACCAGCCCCGAGCCGCTGCCCCCTGAGCACCCGCTGTGGTCGACGCCCAACGCAATCGTGACGATGCATCTGTCGGGCCGCAGCCAGACGACCATGTTCGCGCGCGGCGCCGCGCTATTCCTCGACAACCTTGCCGCGTTCCTAGCGAACAAACCGATGAGGAACGTCGCCGACCTCAACGCGGGCTATTGAAACCAGCCGACACACCCGCCCCAAAGCTTTACTTCATTGCGCGAAAAGGCATTTTCCCGCATGGCCAGCCCCACAATTCATCAATCGGACGACATGATATGGCCGCGAACTGGGCCCCCGACAGCTGGACGCGTCACGAAGCACGACAGCTCCCCACCTATCCCGACGCCGCCGCGCTGACCGCGGCGACCGACCAGCTGGCCACGTTCCCGCCGCTCGTGTTCGCCGGCGAAGCGCGCAACCTTACCGCGTCGCTTGCCGAAGTCGCCGCCGGCAAGGCGTTCCTGCTCCAGGGCGGCGATTGCGCTGAGAGCTTCGCTGAGCATAGCGCCAACAATATCCGCGACACGTTCCGCGTCATCCTCCAGATGGCCGTCGTGCTCACTTACGCGTCGAAGCTGCCGGTCGTGAAGCTCGGCCGCATGGCGGGACAGTTCGCCAAGCCGCGCTCGACCGATACCGAGACGATCGGCGGCGTCGAGCTGCCCTCGTACCGCGGCGACAACGTCAACGATATCGCCTTCACCGCGGAATCGCGCGCGCCCGACCCTCAGCGGATGATCCGCGCCTATTCGCAGTCGGCGGCGACGCTCAACCTGCTGCGAGCGTTCGCACAGGGCGGCTACGCGAACCTGCATCAGGTTCACCGCTGGACGCACGACTTCATGGGCCGCAGCCCCTGGTCGAAGAAATACGCCGAGACCGCGGACCGGATCGGCGAGGCGCTCGAGTTCATGGCCGCCTGCGGGATCGATCCCGAGACCGTGCCGCAGCTCGCGCAGACGCATTTCTACACCAGCCACGAGGCGCTTCTGCTCCAGTACGAGCAGGCGCTGACCCGGCAGGATTCGCTGACCGGTGACTGGTACGATACCAGCGCGCATTTCCTGTGGATCGGCGATCGCACGCGCTTCGAGGGTTCGAGCCACGTCGAATACCTCCGCGGCATCGGCAACCCGATCGGCATCAAGTGCGGCCCGAGCCTCGAGCCCGACGCCTTGTTGCGCATGCTCGACACGCTCAACCCAGGCCGCGTCCCCGGCCGGATGACGCTGATCACGCGCTATGGCTATGACAAGATCGAGGCCAACCTGCCCCGCCTGGTCCGAGCCGTCACGCGCGAGGGCCATCCGGTGGTGTGGAGCTGCGACCCGATGCACGGCAACGTCGTCAAGGCCGCCAACGGCTACAAGACGCGGCCGTTCGATCGCATCCTCGCCGAAGTCCGCGGCTTTTTCGCGGTCCACCGCGCGGAAGGCACGCACGCTGGCGGCATCCATGCCGAGATGACCGGGCAGAACGTGACCGAGTGCACGGGCGGTGCGGTCGACGTGACCGAGCAGTCGCTAGCCGACCGCTATCACACCCATTGCGACCCCCGCCTCAACGCCAGCCAGAGCCTCGAGCTCGCGTTCCTGCTGGCCGAGATGCTCAACGAGGAAATGGCCGAGCGCAAGAAGGCTGCCGCCTGACAAAACGGGCGCCTGACGAAACGGGCGGGCGTCTAAGGAATTATCGGCAAGCGTCTTGACGCCTGCCACCCCATTCCGTAGACGCCCGCATCTGCTAACGGCCCCTTCGTCTAGCGGTTAGGACGACGCCCTCTCACGGCGTAAGCACGAGTTCGATTCTCGTAGGGGTCACCAGCTGTCATTGAAAACACGTAGCGCTGGAATATGCGCAGTCTTTCAACATCCCAAAGTACATAATTAGCTGGCCAAAACGGCCGCGCCGTAACGCCACTCCACGCCGCCTATTTTCTGGTCGGCGGCGTAACCCACCGTCGCTAGGCGCGCGACTTTTTCTGACGAACCGCATGATCGGCAGCACGGGCGGTCAGCGCCATAAAAGTCAGTGACGGGTTTACGCACGAGATCGAGGCCATTTGCGCCCCGTCGGTCACATACAGGTTGGACGCCGCGTGCGCCTGGCTCCATTCGTTGAGCACCGAGGTGCGCGGATCGCGGCCCATGCGGGCACCGCCCATCTCATGGATCGCGTCGCCGGGGACGTGCTCGCTCTCCGAACTCTTGACGTTGGTGAGCCCTGCACCTTTCAGCATCGCCTCGCCCTGCGCCCGTGCGTCGGTCATCATCTTCAGTTCGTTGTCGCGGAAGCGCACGTCGAAACGGACCAGCGGCACGCCGAACCGGTCGACCTTGGTAGCGTGCAGCGAAACCTTGTTGTCGGCATAGGGAAGGCACTCGCCGAACGCGCCCATGCTGAACCGCCACGGCGCGTATTTCCGCATGCCCTGCTTCATAGATGCGCCGAAGCCGACCGGGGCGGCGGGGTTGCGATAGGCGCTGCCCTGATAGCCATAGCCGCGCTTGAAGCCGACGCCCTCGTTGCCGCCGATGTTGCGAAAGCGCGGGATGTAGACGCCGCCGGGCCGGCGACCGAATTCGATGAACTCCTCCATGCCGGGGATGTCGCCTTCGATCCCGACGCGGAAGATGTGGTCCATCACATAGCGGCCCAGCGTGCCGCTCTCGTCGAAATAGCTGCGGTCACTGCCCGGCGCGCGCGAGTTCAGCAGGATCTGCGTCGAGGCGATCGCCGACGCGCAGAGGAAGACGAGGTCGGCGTTGACGGTTTGCGCCTGGCCGGTCTTGGCGTCGATATAGCGGACGCCGGTAACCTTTTTCCGTGCCGCGTCGTACACAAGGTTGGTGACGACCGAGTCCGACTTGAGCGTCAGGCGACCGGTCGCGCGGGCGGCTGGCAGGGTAACGGCCTGAGTCGAGAAATAGGCGCCGAACGAGCAACCATTGCCGCACTGGTTGCGGAACTGGCATTTCGTGCGGTTCTGGTCGGGCTTGTCCTCGGTCATGTTCGACAGCCGCGTGTTGATCAGTTTGCGGCCGGGGAACTTGGATTCGAGACCTTGCTTCAACCACTTCTCGGCGACGTTCATTGGCATCGGCGGCTGGAATTCGCTGTCGGGCAAATAGGCGAGGTTCTCGCGCGAGCCGGACACGCCGATGTATTTCTCGACATAGCTGTACCACGGCGCGACGTCATCATAGCCGATCGGCCATTCGCCATCGATGCCGTCGCGCTTGTTCGCCTCGAAGTCTTGCGGGCTCCAGCGGAAGCACCAACGGCCCCATATCAGCGACTTGCCGCCGACCGCGCCCGGCCGGATCCAGTAGAACTTGCTGCCCTCGTCATAGGCGTACGGGTTCAGCCGGTCGTCATTGTGGAACTCGCGGTTACTGGGCTGGACATAGCCGTGCTTGGCGATGAAATAGTCGCTCTCCACCAATGGCTTGGGCATGATGTTGCGCGCGGGCACCTCGTATGCGGGCTTGCCGTCATAGGTGTAGCCTTCGCCATGCTCGACCATCTTGCCGCGATCGAGCATCAGGACGCGGAGGCCCTTCTCGGTCAATTCCTTCGCAGCGAAACCGCCGCTGACGCCCGAACCGATTACGATCGCGTCGAACCTGTTGGTCTCGGCCATGATCTTCCTCTCCTAATCTCTTGTAAGAACGCGCCCGATCAGAAACGAAGCGCGCGCAACGTCCGGAAACTCGTGGTGATGTCGGGCAGGTATGGTGCCGGGGCCTGGTCGTTCTCGACGTAGAAATGCCGGACGCCGGCGCTGCCCTTCAGCTTGAACAGCGCGGCGAAATCGACTGTGCCTGCGCCGACCGCCGCCATGCTGCGATCGGGGCGCATATCCTTGACGTGGTAGGCATAGATCCGCTGCGACAGGCGTTCGATCAGCGTCGTCAGGTTCTCGCCCGCATGCAGCGCCCAGTATAGATCGAGTTCGAGCTTCACGAGCGCGGGGTCGGTCTCCTTCAGCAGCCGCTCGTACAGGCTGACGCCGCCCGGCTTAGTGGTGAACTCGAAATCGTGATTGTGATACGCAAAGCCCAGCCCGGCCTTTTTCAGGTCGGTGGCGAACCGGTTGAAGTTCGGCAGTGCCGCGGTCCAGCCCGCTTCGTTGCGATGCTCGTCGGTCATGTACGGCAGCACGACCGTGGTCGCACCGAGCGTCTTGGCCATCGTCACCGACTGGTCGAACCGCTGGAGCAGCGCGTCGTAGCCGATATGCACCGAGGGCGCGGTCAGGCCGAGCTTGTCCATCGTCCGGCGCAGCTGCGCGTGGTCCATGCCCTCGTAGCCGCCACCGCCAAATTCGACCTCGCGGTAGCCGATCTTGGCGACCTGCCCGAGCGTACCGAACGGGTCCTTCGAGAAGATGTCGCGGATGGTGTAGAGTTGCAGGCCGATCGCCTTCAACTGTGCCGCGGAGGCGGTCGGCACGAATGCGAGCGCTGCAACCGCGCCGGAGCCGGCGAGCAGGTTTCTACGGCTGAGGATCATGCGGAATACACCTTGTTGACCTGAGAATAGGGGAAAGCGCCGTTATACTCGCCCGGCACCGGCAGATATTCGCGCTCCTGCGTCATGCCGATTTCCGACGTGTAATAGCCGGTGACGACGAGCTGGCGGAACGCCTCGAAGAAGACGCCGCCCGACGGGATCTGGTCGTTCATCGCGAGCGTGAGCAGCGCGTCGTGCTGTGCCGCGGTCGCCTTTGCGCCGGGGACCTTGTAGTCCGCCAAGCTTCGCGCTTCGATCGCGTCGAGGCCGGCGAGGATCGGGACGCGATCGGCGGGTGCGGCCCAGTCGGCGAGCAACTTTTCGATAAACGCGGGGACGCCCGCGGCAATCGCGCCCGGCGTGTCGGTGGTCGGCAGGACACGTTCGCTGAGTGCGGTCATCAGCGCGCGCTGGGGGGCTGTGAAGACCGCGACGCTCGGCGGACCTTCGCTGATGACGGGGATGCCCGCCGCCGCGCCCGGTGTTGCCGCGACCCCGGCTGCGCGTGCGATCGGCGCATATAAAGCCGTGCCGAACATGGCGACGACACCGGCGAGTGCTGTTCTGCGGTCGATCATTTACCGTCCTTCTTCAGGTCCTGCGCGATTGCCGCTTCGGTCAGCGGACGGACCCAGATGTTGCGGAACGACACCGGCGAGTCGTGATCCTGCAACTGGATCGGCGCGGCGTCGGCGTGCGCGATGTAACTGGCGACCTTGCGCCAGATGGTGGTGCCGAGCATCGCCTGGTGGTTCTGGACGAGCACGCCGTTCAATAGCGCGGTAACGTAGGCGGGGCGAAGCAGGCTACCGTCGGCGGCGAAGCGCGGGTGCTCAAACACGATGTCGTAGGTCTGCCACTCGCCGGGACGGCGCGCGGCGTTCACCAGCGGCGGCTTCCAGCCATAGACCGCGCCGACGGTGCCATCGGCATAGGTCGGGTTTTGCGAGCCATCGAGGATCTGCAGTTCGTAGCGCTGCATGAACCAGATGCCGCTGTTGCCGCGATCCTGCGAGCTTTTCGTCGGCGGGTTGGGCGAGCGGAATTCGAGATGCATCTGCACGTCGCCAAAGCTCTGTTTCGAGACGAGGTTGTTCTCGCCGCCGCTTTTCGCGCGTGACGGGATCGTCAGCGCACCGTTGGCGATCGGCCAAGCGATGCGGTCAGGCTTCCATGCGTCGAGCGAACGCCCGTCGAACAGCACCACGGCGTCGGCGGGCGGACCACCGGGGGTAGTGGCCGGCGCGACCACGATCGGCGCGGGGCGGTCAGCGTCGTGGACGTGCCACTGGCCGCCGGGCAGCATCGGCGTGTCCTTGAAGCCAGGCTTGTCCTGCGCCGCGACCGGGCCCACCGTCGTCAACGCCATCGCCACGATGACACTCGCCATCACCACCGTCTTCATCCCCATCCCCTTCATGCTGCGTCGATCTCGCGATAGGCGGCGATCAGGCGATCCTCGCCTGCGCGGCCGGCGATCGAATTGCCGTGTTCCATACCGATCACGCCGGTGTAGCGTTTCGCCTTCAGCCATTTCACGATCGAGGCGAAGTTGATCTCGCCGGTCGACGGCTCGTTGCGGCCCGGATTGTCGCCGAACTGGATATAGCCGATCTCGCTCCAGCAGGTCGCCAGCGTCGGGATCAGATTCCCCGACTGGATCTGCTCGTGATACAGGTCGGCGAGGATCTTCACCGCGGGGCTGTTGGCACCGCGCGCGACCGCATAGCCCTGCGAGATCGTCTGCATGTAGACGCCGGGATGGTTGGTCCGCGTGTTGAGCGGCTCCATCACCATCGCCGTGCCCGACGACGCGACGATATCGCCCGCGCGGCGCATTACGTCGATCACGCGGGCGGTCTGGATATCCACGGGCACCTTCGGGTCCATGAAGCCGGTGACGACGGTCATGTGCTTCGCGTTCAGTCGCTTGGCGACGTCGAGCGACGCGCGGATGTCGGCGAGGAATGCCTCGCGCTCGGCGCCGTCGTTCGCGCCGAGGAGCGGCCGCGACTGCGACCATTTCGGCATGCTGGCGACGAACACGCCCATCGTCATGCCGCGCTGCGTGAGCGCCTTGGCCATCTGCTCCTGCTCGGCCACCGACCGCGTTGCCGCCTCGTTGTCCTCCCAGGCGGTGAAGCCCTGGTCGGCGGCGTAGGCGATCTGCTCGATCCGTCCGCCGCGGCTGGCGAAGCTGCCTTCGTGCGGGGCGTAGCCGAGCGAGAAGCGTGCGGCATTCGTGCTACGACGCTGGGCGGCGATCCCGGCGGGGATCAGCGAGGCGGCGGCACCGGCGGCAAGCAGGGTGCGGCGCGAGAGCGTCATGCGCGCGGCGCGATCACTTCGCGCCCTCCGCCTTGAGATACGCGATGATCGCCCCGCGCTTGGCGGCATCGGGCGTCGCGATCAGCATTCGCGTGCCCGGCACCTTCTTCTGGGGAGCTGCGAGATACTCGTTCAGCGTCTGCTCGTCCCAGCGCAGTTTCGACGCCTTCATCGCAGCGGAATAATTGAAGCCGGGCGTCGCTGCGGCGGCACGACCAACCACGCCGTACAGGTTCGGGCCGATGCCGTTGCGGCCGCCCTTCACCACGGTATGGCACGCGCGGCAGGCCGCGAACGCCGGCGGCGACGCTGCAGTCGATTGTGCGGTGGTCGGCACGGATATCGTGACCGCCGCAACCGCCGCGATGCTTCCCGCGACCAAGGCCATGAGCAACTTCATTCAGAGTCTCCCGAATCCATTGATGTCCATTTCCGGTCCGACCCGGCGTTAGCGATGACCGCCTCGATAAAGCGCATCGTGCGCAGGCCATCGGTCACGCCCGGAACCCAGCGTTTGTCGCCATCACCGCGGATTGCCGAGGCGAATGCGCGGTAGAGGTTGGCGAACGCCTCGATATACCCCTCGGGATGCCCCGCCGGAGTCCGCACCAGCGTGGTGGTCGCGTCGAGCATGCCCGGGCCGCCGGTACGCACGATCTCCGCCGGGCGGTCGAGCCAGCGGAGCGTCAGCGTGTTGGGCTCCATCTGTGACCAGTCGAGCCCGCCGTGTTCGCCGTGGATACGCAGTCGAAGCCCGTTCTCCTCGCCCGCCGCGACCTGGCTCGCCTTGAGCACGCCGCGTGCGCCGCCCTCAAAGCGGAGCAGTGCGCTGACGTCGTCGTCAAGCCGCCTGCCTTCGACATGCGTGGTGAGGTCCACCGAGACCGACTCCACCGACAGGCCGGAGACATGCTCGGCAAGCTGGAACGCATGCGTGCCGATGTCGCCGAGACAGCCGCCGAGACCGGCGCGCGCAGGATCGGTGCGCCATTCGGCCTGCTTGTTGCCATTGGTGTCGATCGGTTGGCTGAGCCAGCCTTGCAGATATTCGACCTGGACCAGACGGATC
The DNA here is from genome assembly GCF_004341085.1 of Sphingomonas sp. PP-CE-1G-424. Classification (GTDB taxonomy): domain Bacteria; phylum Pseudomonadota; class Alphaproteobacteria; order Sphingomonadales; family Sphingomonadaceae; genus Sphingomonas. The sequence continues at coordinate 628,784 of NZ_SLXW01000002.1, read as the reverse complement.
GCCCCGAGATCGCCGCGTTCGACCCGCGCGCGCGCCTCTTCGATCATGGGGTAGCCGCTATAGGTGAACGCCAGCGCAAACTGGCGGCCGCTGGCCTTGGCGGCAGCGGCGATCGCCTCGGCCTCGACAACGCTCATCGCCATCGGCTTTTCGCAGAATACGTGGAATCCGGCGTCCAGTGCCGCGATCGCCATTGGCGCGTGAAGGTAGTTCGGCGTGACGATCGCGAGCGCCTCGATTCGTTCGTCCACGGGCAATGTGCGTTCGTGCGCGATCAAGGCGTCGAGCGATGGGTAGACCCGCTGCGGGTCCAGTCCGAGCCGCTCGCCGGTGCGCGTGTTGCGCCCGCCATCGGTGCTGAACGCACCCGCCACCAGGTCCCAATCGCCGTCGAGCGCCGCCGCCATCCGGTGGACGGCGCCGATAAAGGCCCCCTCCCCGCCGCCGGCCATGCCGAGACGAAGCCGGCTCATGCCTGCCCCTCGGACAGTCCGAGTAGCTTGCGAATCGCGGTGCGATCGATGCCGCTAGCGGCGAAGTCGTCGAACGGGCGCTCGGTCAGGCGGATGATGTGGTCGCGGATGAACGGTGCACCTTCGCGGGCGCCGTCATCGGACCGTTTCAGCGCGCACTCCCATTCGAGCACCGCCCAGCCGTCATAGCCATATTGCGCCATCTTGCTGAAGATGCCGGAGAAATCGACTTGCCCGTCGCCGAGTGAGCGGAAGCGGCCAGCGCGATCGACCCAGTTCTCGTAGCCGCCGTACACGCCGGTGCGACCGTTCGGGTTGAACTCGGCATCCTTGACGTGGAAGCACGAAATCCGATCGTGATAGCGGTCGATGAAGTCGAGATAGTCGAGCTGCTGCAGCACGAAATGCGACGGATCGAACAGCAGGCGCGCACGAGGATGGTTGTCGACGGCCGCCAGGAACCGCTCCCAGGTCGCGCCGTCATGGACGTCCTCGCCGGGATGCACCTCGAACGCACAATCGACGCCCAAATCCTCGAACACGTCGAGGATCGGAGTCCAGCGACGCGCGAGTTCGGCGAACGCTTCCCCGATCAGCCCGGCGGGACGTTGCGGCCATGGATAGACGTACGGCCATGCCAGAGCGCCCGAGAATGTCGCATGCGCCGACAGGCCAAGGTTGGCGCTCGCCTTCGCCGCCAGTTTCACCTGCTCAACCGCCCAAAGCTGACGCTCGGCGGGTTTGCCGTGGACCTCGGGGGGGGCGAAGCCGTCGAACAGCGTGTCGTACGCCGGATGGACGGCAACGAGCTGGCCTTGCAGATGCGTCGACAATTCGGTCACTTCGATGCCGTGCTTCGCCAGCCGCCCGCGAAGATCGTCGCAATACGCCTTGCTTTCCGCGGCAAGCTTCAGGTCGATCAACTGCGCGTTGCAGGGGATCTGGACGCCGACATAGCCGAGCCCCGCCGCCCATTCCGCCAGACCGTCGAGCGTGTCGAACAGCGCTTCGTCGCCAAGGAACTGGGCGAGGAATATCCCGGGGCCCTTCATACCGGTCATGCTGCACTCTTTCTGGTGTCGTCGCGGAACGTGAACTGGAACAGCAGCGCGATCACTGCGGCGGCGATGGCGGGATACCACCACATATGCTGCCAGTCGGCGATGGTCGGCGATGCGGGCAGCTGCGCGTACAGCAGCGCGCCGATCTGCGAGCCGAGCAGCATGCCGACGCCGTAGGTGAACAGCGTCAGCATGCCCTGCGCCTGCGCGTTCACACCCTTCGGCGTCGCGATCGTGCCGGTGTAGATCGCGCCGGCGACGAAGAAGAAATCATAGCACACGCCGTGCAGCGCGACGCCGAGATACACCGCCCAGATCGACGATCCGCCATCGCCGATCGCGAACAAGGCGTAGCGCAGTGCCCATGCCGCCATGCCGACCAGCAGCAGCGGCTTCACGCCGAACCGGCGGTACAGCCACGGCATCGAGAACATGAAGACGAGCTCGGACATCTGCCCGATCGCGAGCGTGCCGCCGACGTTGCTGATGCCCGTCGCGCCGACATAGGGCGAGGCATAGGCGTAATACATCGCGAGCGGGATCGAGATCAGCGTCGCGCAGGTCATGAAGATCAGGAACGAGCGCTGGCGGAGCAACCCGAACGCCTCGACGCAGAACACCTGGCGGAGAACGCTCTCGTCGCGCGGCGCATCCGCCGTGACGTTCGGCAGCGTGAAGCTGTAGAGGCCGAGAACGATCGACACCACGCCTGCGACGCGGAAAATCTCCGGGCTAGCGGACAGGCCCGCCCAGCCGATGAGGAGGCCAGCGGTGATCCAGCCGAGCGTGCCGAACGCGCGGACGAACGGGAACTTGTCGGTCCGCTCGCCGAAGCTCTTCAGCGCGATCGTGTTCGCTAGGCCCACCGTCGGCATGTAGAGGATCATGTAGCAGAGCAGCAGCCAGACGAAGGTCCGGCCATTCTCGGGTGTGACCAGCGCCGGGAGCAGGAACAGCAGCACGCCGCCGATCAGGTGCAGGATCACCATCAGCATCCGCGGGGCGACGTAGCGCGCCGCCGCCATGCCGAGCAGGAACGAGCCGACGATCGACGCGATCGGCCCGACCGAAAAGGCGTTGCCGATGAGGTTGCCGATGCCGACGGTCTGCATGACGAGGCCGAGCGTGACGGTCCAGGCGCCCCAGACGAAGAACTGCAGGAACATCATCACGCTGAGGCGGCCGGTCAGCATTCCACCGACCGCGGGCGCGGCCTGAAATCCATCGTTCGTCACGGCCATTCGCCACCTCTCCGATCGCAGTTTTCCTGCTTGTCGGACACGAGGCTACGGAGGCGTGAAACGAATGTAAAGGATTACATCGGATATATATCGACACTGCCCCAAACCGGATCCATGACGAACGGATGCCGACGATCATCGAAGTGGCCGCACTCGCGGGCGTCTCCACCGCCACCGTGTCGCGCGTACTGAGCCGCCCCGAACAGGTGTCCGAGGAAACACGGCGGCGGGTGCTCGCGGTCGTCCGCGAGTCGGGGTATGCGCCCAATGTCGCCGCGCGCAGCCTGCGGACTTTGCGCGCGGCGAAGATCCTGCTGACGGTCCCCGACATCTCGAACGCGTTCTTCGCCAGCGTCATCCGCGGCGCGGAAGAGGCTGCGCGAGACGCGGGGTATTCGGTCGTCGTCGGCGACACGCGGCACGATCCAGACGTCGAGGATCAGTACGCTGATATGCTCTCACGCCGCGAAGTCGACGGGCTGATCTTCCTCGGCCACCGCCTGCCCGCCAGCCTTGCCCCGCTGCTGGCGCGCAAGGGGACCGCTGCGCCGATCGTCAACGGCTGCGAATACAGCCCGGACCTGGGCGTCCCCAGCGTCCACATCGACAATGCGGCCGCCAGCGCCGACGCGATCGACCATCTGATCGATCTCGGCCACCGCACCATCGGCGTCATCACTGGCCCCGAGATAAGCCCGATCAGCCGCGACCGCCTCGCCGGCGCGATCGTCGCCGCGACCCGCGCCGGCATGCGCGACAGCCTGCACATCCGCATCGGCGACTATTCCGCCGGATCCGCGGTCGACCACACGCGCGACCTGCTCGCGCACGACGTCACCGCGCTCTTCTGCTTCAGCGACGAGATGGCGATGGGCGCGCTCAGCGCGATCGGCGATGCGGGGCTCTCATGCCCCACCGACATCTCGGTGATCGGCTTCGACGACCTGCCGCTCGCGCGTTATTTTCAGCCTCCGCTGACCACCATCGCCCAGCCCAAGGGCATGATCGGGCGCCGCACGGTCGAACTGCTCGTCGACATCCTGCGCGGCGTCGACGGCCCTCCGCAGCAAGTCACGCTCCATCACGAACTCGTGGTGAGGAAAAGCACCGCGGCACTTCGCCCTCGATGACAGAAATCGGCGACAGGATTGTATGCCCGAGACTGACCGTCGTTTTCTCTTTCGCGTGACGCACGCTGCGTCTCTGGATCAAAGCTCAGCCGAACTGAAGCGGGCTATCGGCGGTGGCTTCGATAACGCTATGGGCGCGCCCCGCTGAACGGAGATCCGCCCGAGATTTACAGACGTTCGAGCCTTCAATGTCCTGAACCCCGCCGATCGAGAACGATCGGCAGACTTCGCGCATGCGCTACCGGACCGGCCGTTCGCGGAGTATCGCGGGCCATGCGCGAATCAGACCCGACGCCCCCGATCCCTGCAGCGACGTTGATCGTGTTCCGCGAAGCATCGGTAGGGCCACCCCAGATCCTGATGGTCGAGCGCGCGAAGGCGATGGCGTTCGCGGGGGGTGCACTCGTGTTTCCGGGCGGGCGGGTCGATCCCGGCGATCATGCGCTGGCGGCGTTGCTGGGGCGTTCCGACGCCGATACCGCCGCGCGGATCGCCGCGATTCGCGAGACTATCGAGGAAGTCGGACTGGCGATCGGCCTGTCGCCGGCACCATCGGCATCGACGCTCGCGACGCTCAGGGCCGCCTTGCACGCGGGGTTCCCCTTCGCGCAGGTGCTGGCGGAGGCAAAAACGCAGGTCGACGTCGATGCGCTCGAGTATTTCGCTCGATGGCTGCCCGCGCACGCCGCCGTGCGGATCTTCGACACGCGCTTCTATCTGGCCCGCCTGCCCGCCGGTGCGCCCGCACCCCGCGTCGACGCAACGGAGAATGTCCGCCTGTTTTGGTCCACCGCCGCCGACGTGTTGGCGGATGCCGATGCAGGCCGGGCCACGATCATCTTCCCGACCCGTCGCAATCTCGAACGGCTGGCGCAATTCGCCGATGTCGAGGCGGCAATTGCGCAGGCGCGGAGGCACCCGGTTCGCACGATCACGCCGTGGATCGAGACGCGCGACGGCGTCGATCATCTCTGCATTCCCGACGATCTCGGCTATCCCGTGACCGTGGAGCGGCTCAGCGACGCGGTTCGCGGCTAATCGCGTGCGCGCGCTTCGTCGTACGATCGGCGGGCTTACAGGGCTCGCATTGCTGGTCGCGCTCAGCCTCGTTCTGTGGGTCAACCTGCGCGCGCGACCGCAGGACTTGCCGTGGCCCCCGCTCAATCTCGGCCAACCGATCGGCGCGTTCACCGGCCGCAAGCTAACGGCGCTGACCCGAGATTTTCCAGCATGCCGGGCGATGCTCGACCAGGCCGGCGTGTCCTATACGGTCCTGCCGCCCCGTCGGGACGGGGACCGATGCGGCTATGCCGATGGGGTTCGCCTGGTCGAAGATCCCCGCACGGCAGATGGCAAGGTTCGGCGGATCGCGTTCAGCCCAGCGGGATTGGGCCTATCCTGCCCGGTCGCGGCGGCGCTAGCGTTGTGGGAGTGGAATGTCGTGCAGCCTGCCGCACAGCGGCATTTTGGCGCCCAAGTCGCGCGGATCGATCATCTCGGCAGCTATAGTTGCCGCCGCATCGCGGGCAGCGGCGCGACCGGCTGGAGCGAGCATTCGACAGCCGACGCCGTCGACATCGCGGGGTTTCGGCTCAGCAACGGCACGCGCATCACGATCGCGCGCGACTGGCGGGGCGACACGGCGAAAGCGGCGTTTCTCCACGACGTGCGCGACGGCGCATGCACGCTGTTCGCGACGACATTGTCACCCGATTACAATGCCGCACATGCCGACCATCTCCACCTCGACCAGGCCGAACGCGGATCGATCGGCTGGCGCGCGTGTCATTAAGTCTTCGATCAGTTCGCCAGCGTCGTCCCCGAATCGACCTTCTCCACCCAATAAGGAAAGAACGCCGGTTGACGGTTCGACCAGCCCGACGCGATCGCCGCGGCTTCGCTGATCGACTGGAGCAATTTTCGCCGGAGTTCGGGATGCAGATGCGGCAGCGCAGCGGCGGCGCAGAAGGCGGACGGCAGCCACGGCCGAACCTCCGCCCCGATCAGCCGCTCGTACAGGAAGCGCAACGCGGAAAAGCTGGTCAACCGCCCCTGTCCTAGATCGAACGCGACGAGGGTCATCAGCGGCGCGAGGAACGGCTCGATCGCGTCGAGACCGCTGTCGTCGGGCACCATGACGCGAAGATCGGGCAGCGCATTGTAGAGTCTCGCTTGGGCGCGGATGCTTGCCGCCTCGACGACATCGCGGGACCACCGCTCGGTCGCGTCGTCGCGGTCCAGCCCGACATCCAGAGACCGTCGGATGTAACGCTGCGCAGCGCTCGGAAAAGCCGCGAATTCCTTCATCTCGGCGAGGGTCATCGACCCCTGTGCCGGTTTCATTCTGGAAGCCATGTCGTCACCCCGCTCTCGTCAAGGAACCGGCAGACTATGCGCTCGGATGGTTAACAACGACCCTATCGCGCGTCATCTTTCCGTAACACCAAGCGACCATGAAAGCTGTTGCGCTGCAACAACGCTGCGACGAACCGAACGAAACTAAGCGATTTGATCGTCTTGCGCGGCGTTTGGGCAACAAAAAAGCGCCGGTCGTTGCCGACCGACGCCCGTTCGTTGAGCAGATGCGAGGGTTACGCCTGCTTTTCGCGCAGCGCCCGCTCGGCATCCTCGTCATAGCCCGACGACTTCGCCGGCTCGGTGCCAGACCCCGGCTGCGTCGCCGAAATCGGATCGCTGCCGTCCATCGACTCGTCGAGCCCGTTGTCGAGACGCGCGTCGGCGCTGTCCGGGTTCTTCTGCAGGCGCTTGCCGATCGACTTGTCCTGGCCCGCTTCCTGGCGCGGATCGCGACCCGAGCTCTTGCCCTCGGCATCCTTGTCGTCGGGCGCTACGGACAGGCTATCCAGCGCGCTCTTGTCTATGTCGGTCATTGCGACGTCCCTTTTTAATCTTGGCGATGACCAACGGTCGAAGCGAAGTTTGTTTCCCGGCGATGGGCTCCGCGGGGCGGCTCAATCCAGCGGCGTCACCTTCACCGTCTGCTCCCACAGATATGCCTGCCCGAACACCGTCATGAACGCGATATCGGTCGCATCGCGCCCGACGCAGACCCGCGCGATATCGCTGCACGTCGCCATCTTCGTCGCATCGATCAGCCGCCAGTCGCCTGCCAGCCACAGCTCCGCGACCGCATGGAAGTCGGGCGGATCGACACCCGGTGCATAGGCCGACACGCACCGCGCCGGAATCCCACCCGCCCGCGCGAGCGACACGAGCAGATGCGAATAATCCCGACACACCCCCGAGCGCGACGCGAACGTATCGAGCGCGGTCGTCTCGCCGCTGCTCGACCCGCAGCGATAGTCGAGCGACTGGTACACCCACTCGGTCAGCGCCGCCGCCAGCGGTCCGCCCTCCAGACCCCCGAACTCGCGCGCGACGAAGCCCTCGAATCGGTCCGACGGACAATAGCGGCTCGGCATCAGATACGGCGTCAGCTCGCCATCGAGCATTCGCGGCGGCGTTGCCGGATACAGCTCGAGCTGCACCCGCTCGCGATTTACGGCGACGATGGCCTTATACTCGGCCGTGAACCGGCCATGCCCGCGCGACCAGCAACGCTGGCCGATCCCGTCCTCGCCGCGCACCGCCCGGATCGGACTGTCGGACCACAGGGTAAGGGATTCGGACTCGATCGTCTGGTCGGCCATCGCCGCGGCCTCGATCTGGAGGAGCACATCGGCGTCCCCCGTAATCCCGTAATCCAGACGCACGTCGATCGAGAGCCGCATTGCGCGTCCCATTCCTGTCCCGAGGCCAAAAGAAAAGGGCCCGGCGGTGTCCCGCCGAGCCCTGCGTTCGTCACACCCTTAGCGGGAGTTAGTTGCGGCTGCTACCAAACAGACGCAGCACGAACATGAACATGTTGATGAAATCGAGGTACAGGCTCAGCGCCGACATGATGACGACCTTGCCGACCATGTCCGTGCCGGCGACCTGCGCATACAGGCTCTTGGTACGCTGCGTGTCGTAGGCGGTGAGGCCTGCGAACAAGAGCACACCAACGCCGCTGATGACCAGCTGCATGACGCCCGACTGCAGGAACATGTTGATCAGGCTCGCGACCAGCAGGCCGACGACACCGATGATCAGGAACGTCCCGAACGCCGACAGGTCGCGCTTGGTGGTGTAGCCGTACAGGCTGAGCGCCGCGAAACCGGCTGCAGTGGCGAAGAACGCACCCGCGATCGACGTGCCGCTATAGACCAGGAAGATGGTCGACATCGACAGACCCATCAGGACGGCAAAGCCCCAGAAGAGCATCTGCATCGTGCCGGTCGACATCTTGTTCTGGCCGTAGCTCATGCCGAACACGATCGCGAGCGGCGAGAACATGATGACGTACTTCAGGATGCCACCGCTCATGAACACCTGTGCGGCGGGCGACTCTGCGCCGCCCCATGCGAACAGCATCGCGACGATGCCCGTCAGCAGGACAGCCGAGCCCATGTAGTTATACACGGACAGCATGTACGACCGGAGACCAGCGTCATAGGCCTCGGTACGCTGGCCCGTGGCCGTCGTTCCGAACGGCGCGGCGCGGGGCCGGGGGTCAGACCAATTAGCCATTGTGAAATTAGCTCCTTTGTCCGGCATGGTGCCGGTTACGGTGAATATCGTCTTTTACAGGACGCTTTTCAAGCAGAGTGGTTGCATCGGCATGGTGGTTCGCGGTTAACCTGCCGCAATCCATGATTCGCCTTTTCGTCGCCCTTCGCCCTCCGCCCGCTATCCGTCAGAGCTTGCTCGACATAATGGAGGGCGTTCCGTCCGCACGATGGCAGGACGAGGAGCAACTGCACGTGACGCTGCGCTTCATCGGCGAGGTCGAACGGCCGGTCGCGGAGGACGTCGCGGTCGCGTTGAGCCAGATCGTCGCGCCGATCTCGAGTGTAACGCTCACCGGAGTCGGCCGCTTCGAGAAGCGCGGACGGACCGATACGCTTTGGGCCGGCGTGACGCCGCACGAGGCGCTCGCCGCGCTCCACCGCAAGGTCGACCAGGCGTGCGTTCGCGCCGGCCTCCCGCCCGAACACCGCGCGTATCTCCCGCACATCACCGTCGCGCGGCTGGCACGGTCGGCGGGTGTCGGGTTCGCGATCGAGGACTGGCTCGCGACGCATGCCGCACTGTCAAGCGCGCCCTTCCCGCTACCCCATCTCGTGCTGTACCAGAGCCATCTCGGCCGCGACGGCGCGACGTACGAACCGGTCGCGCGCTGGGCGCTCGATACCGGGGGTGGAACCTGAGCCACGGCGAAGGGTTCGCCAAGAGACAACAGGGAGAGACACTATGCGGATTGCGACACTGGCACTGCTCGGCGCGGCGACGATTGGACTCACCGCCTGCGAAAAGACCGGCATGGAGACCGGCGCACCTGTGTCCGGCGGCCAGCGCGCCACCGCGATGCTCCAGACCGCGACCGGCACCGACGTCGGCCGCGCCACCGCCACCGAAGTCGCGGGCGGGCTCCGCTTCACGCTCGACGCCAAGGCGATGCCCCCCGGCACGCACGGCGCACACATCCACATGGTCGGCCGCTGCGACGCCCCCGACTTCACGACCGCGGGCGGCCACTGGAACCCGACCGGCATGAAGCACGGCAGCATGAACCCGCAAGGCCCGCATGAAGGCGACCTGCCCAACCTGATCATCGGCACCGATGGACGCGGCACGATCGGCATCACGATCCCGGGTGCGACGATGGCCGGCCTGATGGACACGGACGGCTCGGCCTTCGTGGTGCATGCGGGTCCCGACGACATGATGACCGACCCGGCCGGCAACAGCGGCGGGCGGATCGCCTGCGGGGTGTTCCAGGCGGGGTGAGTGCGTGGCCCCTCCTAATCTTCAGGAGGGGCACATTCGCCCGCGCAACGTTCGTTCGTGCTGAGTAGAGACCGAGTAGTCGCGGAAGGCGGCGTATCGACGGCTCGTCTCGAAGCACCTGTCTCGCGCACTGACCCGCCCCCTCCCCGTTCGCCCTGAGCGAAGTCGAAGGGCATGCCCCAGGCGTAGGTGGCTCGACTTCGCTCAACACGAACGGAAGAGGGTGGCCGAGATAAGGTTCGCCAGGAGCGTTTAAACCGCCTCCCCCGCCGCCCGCGCCCTAGCCTCCCGCGTAGCCTCGGCCCCCGGCGCAAGCCGGTACGCAGCAACCGCACACGCCAGCGTGATCGGCGTCACCACCAGCAATGACAGCATCCCGATCGATAGGCTCCCGGTCAGCGTCGACACCCGCCCCGCCATATATGGCCCAAGCGCCAGCCCGATCAGCGTCGTCCCGATGAAGAACGTCGCCGTCGCCGTGCCCCGCATCCGCGGCAACACCATGTCTTGCGTCGTCGCAGCAGCCGCCCCCAGCGCGCACGACGCGGTCAACTGCGCGAGGAAGATCCCCGTGTAGAACGCTGCCGGCGACGACGCGGTGAAGGCGAGGATCAGGAACGGCACCGGCACCACCGCGCCGAAGATCACCACCCACAACCGCCCCGCCGGATTGCGCTGCCGCAACCGATCCGACACCACGCCGCCGATCGTCAGCCCCAGGAAGCCAGCGGTCGCGCCGAGGCTGCCGATCATGAACCCCGCCGACGCCGGCGTCGCGCCAAGCTCGCGCAACGCATAGGGCGCCGCCCAAAAACTCGCCGCGTAACTCAAAAATGCATTCAGCCCATACGCCACGACCGTGCACAGGAACGCCGGTGTGCCCACGATCAACGCGAAGGTCGGCGGATCGCGCCGCTTCAGCGCCGACGCCCACGAGAACACCGCATACACGCCGATCCCGATCGCCACCCATTGCGGCCAGGGCTCGCCCGCCGCCACCAGCCCCGACACCGCCGCGACCACCAGCGCGAGCGCAACGAGGTTATACCCGAGCGCCCGCGCGCCACCCATCGCAGCGCCGATCAAGGTCAGCGGCGGCACGATCGTCACCAGCTCGGCCCCGAACGCGCGGAACGGCGCCGGATGCTTTTCCGGCTCGGGCAGCCCCTCAACCAGCCCACGGATCGGCTCCTTCAACGTCGCGATCCAGACGGCGAGCAACAGCCCCGGCACGCCGACCGCCATGAACGCCGCCTGCCAGCCGACCAGCCCGAGCGGTCCGCCGCCGGGATAGGCCTTGTTCCAGCCCTGTACGATCAGCCCGCCGATGAACAACGAACAGCCGCCGCCCACGTACAATCCAGCGGAGTAGATCGACAACGCCGTCGCGCGCAGCCGCTTCGGAAAATAGTCGGAGATGATCGAGTATGCCGAAGGACTGGCGGTCGCCTCGCCGATCCCGACGCCGATCCGCGCCGCGGCAAGATGCCCGCCGGTCTTCGAAAAGCCCGACAGCGCGGTCATCACCGACCACAGCGACAGCCCGATCGTCATCAGCCTGACGCGGTGCCAATTGTCCGCCAGCCGCCCCAGCGGAATACCGAACAGCGAATAGAACACGCCGAACGCAGTGCCATACAGGAAGCCGAGATCCTGATCCTTCAGCCCCAGGTCGCGCTTGATGTCCTCCGCCAGGATCGAGATGATCTGCCGGTCCACGAAGTTCAGCACATAGACCAGGAACAGGACCGACAGCACATACCAGGCGTAGCGCGATGCGCCCTGTTCGGAGGGCGGGACGACGTCCGAGCTATCGCCCGATCGGTCAGCAAGCTCGTCTATAGTCGCCGCCATGATCCCTCCTCGATGTTTTCGAAGCTTGGGTATCAGAGCTTACCAGATAGAAAAAGCGGTTTCGACCCTATCGGGTACGTCCGGCCCTCAGTGTACTCCAAGCCGCCGCCGACGGCTCGCGCCCTTCTCAAGCCGGCGTAACAAGGCCTCGATCGTTTGCGGTTGCGCCGCCTCCTTAGGGGGCGTGGTCGGCTCGGCCGGGGGCGTTGTCGGCGCGACGACGGTCGGCTCCGACACCGGCAGTTCGGTATCGGCGTGCCCCTTCGCCTCAGGCACGTCCCACGGCTCGAGCATCGCCACGGGATCGGCGTTGCCGCCTGCCGCCCTTCTGTTGAGGGCGACGCTCTCTGTCGCGTTCAGCGAGATGTGGATCAGCGACGACACCGGTCGAGCCGGTGCCATCGGTGTCGGCAGGATCGCCGTCGGATCGAACGCCGCCAGCGGAAGATCGAGATCGACCGGAATGCCACGCTCGTCACGCACCTTGCCGACGCCGACCTCCATCATCGGCGTCCCGAGATCGGCGGCCGACATCGGTTTGCGCGGCGGCGCGTCGGGATGCGCATCGGCGCGACGGACCACGGGCAGATCGTCATCGCGACGTGGGCGCCGGACGAGCAAACCGCCAGGCCCTACCAACAGGAACAGCGACGACCACAGCAGCGCCGCGGCCAGCATGCCGCCGCCCAACGCCAGCAACAGGCGCGCCGTCATGCCGAGCGGCGGTGCCGCCGCCGGGATCAACGACGCAACCCCGGTGGTCCAGACCAAGCCTTCGAGGGTGGTGGTCGGCGACAGGAAGACGCCGCCCGCGACGATCACCGCGCCGACGACCGCGCCGTAGACGGGGACCGAACGGATCAGGCGTTGGCGGAGGAATGCGACCATCAATTTTCCCGTGCCGCGGCTGAAACGAGCCGCTGATAGACAGGTACATAGCGTAGAATGTTTGACGACCAGTTACGCTCCGCCTGCACGAAGGCGCGGCCCTGTGCTCGCCGCGCGTCCCAACCCGTGCGATCGTCGAACATCGCACCCAGTGCCGCGGCGATCGCGGCGGGATCGTCGGGCGCGAACAACGTGCCGGTATCGCTCGCCTTGCCCTCGGCGCGGATCAGTTCGCGGTGACCGCCGACATCCGACGCCGCGACCAGCCGCCCCTGCGCCATCGCCTCGAGTGGTTTCAACGGCGTGACCAGGTCGGTCAGCCGCATCCGTTTGCGTGGATAGGCGAGGATGTCGACCAGCCCGTAATAGCGCTCGACCGCGTCGTGCGGGACGCGGCCGATAAAGCGGATCGCGTCGGCGACCGGCGATGCCCCCGCCTGCGCGCGCAACGCAGCCTCCATCGGGCCACCGCCGACCATCAACAGGCGTGCGTTCGGACGCCGCGCCACCAGCATCGGCATCGCCGCGATCAGGTCGTCCAGTCCCTCGTAATCGTAGAAGCTGCCGATGAACCCAATCACGTCCGCGCCATCGAGCCCCAGTTCCGCGCCCAGCGCATCGTCGCGTGGCGGGGCGGTCCCGAACAGGTCGAGATCGACGCCATTGGGCGACACGATGATCTTGTCCGCCGCGATCCCGCGCGCGACCAAGTCGCCGCGCAGGCCCTCGCAGATCACCGCCACCGCATCCGCGCGCCGCACCGCCCACGTCTCGAGCGCGCGCGTCGCCCGGTAGCGCAGCGACGTCGCCGTGCCCGTGCCGTTGCCGACCGCCGCATCCTCCCAGAACGCACGGATCTCGTACACCAGCGGCAGTTTCCGCTTGCGCGCGACGATCAGGGCAGCGAGCGCATCGATCACCGGTGAATGCGCGTGAAGGATGTCGGGCTTGAAGGCATCGACCGCGGCCTCGATGCGCCGGGCAAACGCGGCGATCCCAGCGACCTCGCCGATCGGACCGGACGTCAGCGCCGCCGGCGTGCGATGAAAGGTCAGCCCGTCGACCGACTCCACCGACGCCGGCGCGTCGCCGTGCCGCGGCCCGGTCACCGCCGCGACGGTCCACCCCAGCCCCTCCTGCGCCTTTAGGATCGCCCGCGTGCGGAACGTATAGCCGCTCTGCAACGGAAGGCCGTGATCGAGGATATGAAGAATGCGCATCGTGCTATCCGCTTGCCACCACATCGCTTAACGGCGCGTCAACCGACCCGACCTAAAGCTGTCGGTCATAGCATCGTTGCCGGAAGGAGGCCGCATCATGATCGACAATCTCGCACTCGGCCTCAGCCACGGCCTGATGATGCTCGCCGCGTTCCTGTTGCTCAAGCGCCCCGACCTCGATCGCGAGCCAAGCCCGCACGATACGCCCGACAAACCCGACACGAGGCGCGGCCCGAGTGCGTGATCTCGCCTTCATCGCGTTCCTGCTGGCGTTTTTCGGGATGGGCTTCCGGCGGCCGTTCCTGCTGGTGCTCGTGTACGTCTATATCGATATCGTCTCGCCGCAGCGCCTCACCTACCTGCTGCTCAACACCATCCCGATCTCATTGATTGCGGTTGCGCTCGCGGTCGGCGGCTGGGTGCTCGCCGACGACAAGCGCGATACGCGGGTCGGCGCGCGGTCGATCCTGATCGTCGTGCTGATGCTCTATTGCTGGGCCACCACGCTCGCCGCCGACTTCCCGGTCGAGGCGCTAGAAAAGTGGGACTGGGTGTGGAAGGCGCTGATCTTCGCCGCGTTCCTGCCGCTGACGCTGCGGACGCGGTTGCGGATCGAGGCGCTGCTGGTGTTCATGGTCCTGTCCGCCTCGTCGATCATTATCGTCGGCGGGATCAAGACGATCGCCAGCGGCGGCGGCGGCTATGGCCAGTTGAACCTGATGGTCGACAATAATTCCGGCCTGTACGAGGGCAGCACGATCAGCACCGTCGCGATCGCGATCATCCCGGTGATCTTCTGGTTCATGGGGTATGGCACGATCTTCAAGCGCGACTGGCGGCTGAAGGGCTTCTGCCTCGCGCTGGTTTTCGCGTGCCTGCTGATCCCGGTCGGCACATCGACCCGTACCGGGCTGTTGTGCATCGGCCTGCTGGCGCTGCTGTCGTTGCGCGCGGTCAAGCGCAAGGGTTTGTATCTGGCGGCGATCGCCGCGCTCGGGGTTGCCGCCGTGCCGTTCCTCCCGTCGACCTTCACCAACCGGATGAACACCATCAAGACCTATCAGGCGGACGAGTCCGCCTCGACCCGGCTGGCGGTGTGGAAATGGACGATCGACTATGCGAAGGATCATCCGTTCGGCGGCGGGTTCAACGCCTTCCTCGGCAACCGGATCCGCTACGACCTGAAGACCGCCGAGGGTGGCGCGATCACCGGCGGGTCGAAGGTCGAGGTCGACAAGGCGCGCGCGTATCATAGCGCCTATTTCGAGATGCTCGGCGAACAGGGCTATCCGGGACTGGCGCTCTGGCTGGCGATCAACCTGATCGGCATCGTCCGGATGGAGGTGCTGCGTCGCCGCTACCGCGATCCCGACGACGAACTCGCCTGGGCCGGACCGCTCGCCGCCGCGTTGCAGAGCGCGCATATCGTCTATCTGCTGGGCGCCACGTTCATCGCGATCGCATTCCAGCCGTTCATCTACATGCTGATCGGGGCGCAGATTGGCCTCGACACGTATCTCGGTCGCAAGCGCAGCGAGCAGACGTTCCGGCCGATGCGCCGCGTACCGCAATCGCGACCCGCACCCCTGTGAAGACTCGCACGTGAAGACCGAGCTTCGGGCGCTGACCGGCGCGCGCGGTCTCGCCGCGTGGCTGGTCGTCCTCTACCACATCCGGCTGTCGATCGCCGGGCTTCCGCAGGCGGCGCTCGATATCCTCGCCAAGGGCTATCTAGCAGTCGACTTCTTCTTCTTGTTGTCCGGCTTCGTGATCTGGCTGACCTGGCATGAGCGCCTGCGCGCGCAAGGCGTCGCCGGGATCGCCCCGTTCCTGCGCAAGCGGATCGCGCGGATCTGGCCGCTGCACGTCGTCGTGCTGGCGGGTGCGGTGGCGCTCGCGCTGGTGTTCGTCGCGACCGGCCGCGCCGACCCGGTCGATTATCCCTTCGCACGACTCCCGCTCGACATACTGCTCTTGCAGAATTGGGGGTTCACGGACCGCCTGGCCTGGAACGATCCGAGCTGGTCGATCAGCGCCGAACTCGGCGCCTATCTGCTGTTTCCGCTGCTGATTGCGACGGTCGACTGGCGGCGGCTAGCCAGCCCGGTCTTGCTGGTCGTCGCACTGGCGATCCTCGTGCTGCTCTACCTCACGACGGCCGCCCCGACGCTCGATACCGATATCCCGCGCTACGGATTGCTGCGATGCCTGACCGAGTTCGCGACCGGTACGATCGTGAGCGCGCTCTGGCTGCGGTGGCGTGATGCTAGGAAAAGGCCGATCGTTATCGCTGCGTCAACCGCAGGCATCACGCTTCTCGCAGCCTGGGCGGCTGGAGCAGCCGAAACGCTGATGGTCCCGGCTGCGTTCGCTTGCCTGCTACTTGTATTGGCGCTCACAACCGCGGCAAATCACAATCCGCTCTCCAGCCGGGCGATCCACTATCTCGGCGAGATCAGCTACGCCACGTATCTCGGCCATTTCATGCTGTGGGTGGTGTTCAAGCTGCTGTTCGTCAGCAACGCGGCGGCTGTCCCGCCGGTGCTGATCGCACTGTACCTAAGCCTGGTACTGCTGGCCTCGATCGCGCTCTACCACCTGATCGAACGCCCGGCGCAACGCTGGCTCAACGCCCGCTAGACCGCCCCCTGTTTCCCCGCGAAGGCGGGGACCCAGTCTGGGCTCCCGCCTTCGCGGGAGAACAAGGAAGCGCGGGCAGACTTTTCGGATCAGTCGACCGGTTCGTCGGCCAGTTCTTCCTCCAGCGCGTCGATGATCGCCTTGTTGAACGCAGGAATATCATCCGGCTTGCGGCTCGTGATCAGATTGCCGTCGACTACGACCTCCTCGTCCACCACGTCCGCACCCGCATTCTCCAGGTCCGTGCGGATCGACGGGAAGCTCGTCACGCGGCGTCCATCGATCACGTCCGCCTCGGCCAGCAACCACGGCGCATGGCAGATCGCGGCGATGATCTTGCCGTCTTCCATGAACTCGGTGATGATCTCGATCGCGCGCTCTTCCTGACGCATCGTGTCCGGGTTGGCGACGCCGCCCGGCAGCACCAGCGCGTCGTAATCGTCGGTATCGACCTCATCGAGCGTCAGGTCGGGCGTCGCCGTCTCGGCCTTGTTGATGTCGCCCTTCATGCCCTGGATCGGGTCGGTCTTTATCGACGCGAGCGTCACCTTCGCGCCCGCCGCCTCCAGCGCTTTCCGCGGTTCGAACAGTTCGACGGTCTCGAAACCATCGGCAGCGAGCATCAATACGCGAGCTTGGGAAAGATCGGCCATGTCATGTCTCCAGTGAAATCCCGTGCCCCCTCAACCAAGCGCAGCCCGCCTCGTTCCGGAACGATGCGCCTTCCCGAACATTTGCAGAGATAGTCAGAATCAGACGCCCCCAAGGGACCACCACATTGCCCACCAAGATCGTGTATTCCGACGACTCCAAGCCCGGCATCACCCGCAAGAAGATGCGGAACGGCTGGGGCTATTGGGATGCCAAGGGCGAACGCATCACCGACCGCGACGAGATCGACCGGCTGAACGCGGTCGGCCTGCCCCCCGCCTACCGCGACGCCTGGTTCTGCCCCAAGCCCAACGGCCATATCCAGGCGGTCGGCTGGGACGAGAAGGGGCGCAAACAATACCGCTATCATCTGGGTTTTCGCGAAGCACAGGAGGCCGCCAAATACGAACGCTGCGCCGACTTCGGCCATGCGCTCCCCAAGATCCGCAAGGCGGTCGAAGCCGATCTCCGCAAACGCTCGCTCACCCGCGAACGCGCGGTCGCCGCGGTCATCCGCCTGCTCGACGGCGGCCATATCCGCATCGGCAATGAGGCTTACGCGGAGGGGAACGAGAGCTTCGGCGCCACCACGTTGCGCAAACGCCACGGTGAAGTGAAGGGCGCGACGCTGAAGCTCCAGTACAAGGGCAAGTCCGGCAAGATGCGGACGCTCAAGATCACCGACCGCTCGCTCAGCAGCTTCGTCAAGAAATGCCAGGACCTCGACGAACAGCACCTGTTCGCATGGCTCGACGATGCCGGCGTCGCGCACCCCGTCACCTCGACCGACGTCAACTGCTACATCCGCGACGTCACCGGCACCGATTTCACCGCCAAGAATTTTCGGACTTGGGCCGCCAGCGTCGCCGCGTTCGAGGCACTCGCGTCGGCCGAACGCGACCTCAGCCTCAAGTCGATGCTCGAGCCCGTCGTCGCGCGGCTCGGCAACACGCACGCGATCGCGCGCAAAAGCTATGTCCACCCGTCGCTGATCGCGCTGGTGAAGACCGGTCAGTCGACCTTCCGCAAGGCGCTCCGCCTCCCCCGCGCCAAGCGCTACATGAGCCGCGAGGAATGTGGACTCATCACGTTTCTCGAAGCCGGCACGCCCGCGACCGCAACCCTCGCAAAAGCGGCCTGACGAGTATTTCCATGTCCAACACAACCGCCGTCCCCAAAAAGCCGGTCTTCGACGCGAGCGACGTCGGCGACCAGGCGCAGGGCTTTGTCACCGCCAGCTTCGCGTGGGTGCAAGCCTATTGGCTCCAGATCCTGATCGCGTTCGGAATCGGCGCGGTGATCGTCGTCGCGCTCCACACCGCACGCCGCTTCGGCAGCAAACTCTGCGAACGCCCGCGCGCGCTCAACGGCTGGGGCATCGTCGTCGGCAAGGCGGTCGCCCGCACCGGCAATTTCTTCATCGTCATGCTCGCCGCCAAGTTGGTCGCCGGCTATTCCGCCGCCCCCGGCGAGGTCGCGACGACGATTAATTTCCTCTTCACCGTCGCCGCCGTGTTCCAGGCCGCCGTCTGGGTCCGCGAGATCATCCTCGGCGCGATAGAGCACCGCACGCAGTCCGAACATTATTCGGGCGAAGCGCTGCTCTCGGCGATGGGCCTGATCCGCCTGCTCGTCACGTTCGTCGTGTTCGCCGTCGCGCTGGTGGTGGTGCTCGACAATCTCGGGGTCAACGTCACCGGCCTCGTCGCGGGGTTGGGCGTCGGCGGCATCGCGATCGGCCTGGCGGCGCAGGGCATCTTCGCCGACCTGTTCGCCGCGCTCGCGATCATCTTCGACCGCCCGTTCCGCCGCGGCGACTCGATCAGCTACGACACCGCCTCGGGCAGCGTCGAGGCGATCGGCCTCAAATCGACACGCATCCGCGGCATCGACGGCGAGGAGCGCGTGATCTCGAACAAGAACCTCCTCAACAAGGAGATCCTCAACAACACGCAGCGCAACCACCGCCGCGCGAAGTTCGTCATTGGCGTCACCTATTCGACACCCCCCGAAGTCTGCTCGCGCATCCCCGCGATGCTGAAGGAGATCGTCGAAGCCAACGACAAGATCTTCACCCGCGCCGGCTTCACCGGCTTCGGCGCGTCGAGCCTCGATTTCGAGGTCCAGTTCGACAGCAAGGGGCCCGATTACGCGAGCTTCTACGACGGCCGCACGGCGGTCGGCATCGCCATCCTGAAGCGCTTCAACGACGAGAAGATCGAGATCGCCTTCCCGACGCAGGTGAACATGATGGCCGCACCCGATGGCTCGGTGGTGATGCCCTACCCCAAACCCACAGCGGCCAGCGACAACGTTTAGAACATCGGGTTCGCGCTTCCACCTGAGCAAATACGGGTTTTTCCTCTTTTAGGTTGGTCGAGGCTTGCAGGAGCCTTGCTGCCGCGGTTAGAGACGCATTAGCGTTCAGCGCCAACCTGAGAGGAACCCCGTGGCCACGATCACCACCGCCGAGATGCAGGGCCGCGTCGGCACCGAAACGGTGTCCGACTGGGTTGAGGTCACGCAGGCCATGATCGACAAGTTCGCCGACGCGACGGGCGACCACCAGTTTATCCACATCGATCCTGAACGCGCGGCGCAGACCCCGTTCGGCGGCACGATCGCACACGGCTTCCTAACGCTGTCGCTGATGCCGTTGCTGTCGTCGAAGGTGCCCGATGCGCCGACCATCGAGGGTGCCAAGATGGGCGTCAATTACGGCGGAAATTCGGTCCGCTTCCTGACCCCCGTCCGCTCCGGCTCGAAGGTCCGCGGCCGGTTCAAGCTGCTCTCGTTCGACGAAAAGCGCCCCGGCCAGTGGCAGCAGACCAACGCCTTCTCCGTCGAGATCGAAGGGCAGGAAAAGCCTGCCCTGATCGCCGAATGGATCAGCCAGGTCTTCGTTTGAACACTCATTCCCCTCCCGCTTGCGGGAGGGGTCAGGGGAGGGTCCGAGATAGCCGCGATTGCGCCGGTTGCTTTGGCCACCCCCTCCCCCAACCCCTCCCGCAAGCGGGAAGGGAGCAGATAAGGATATACCCATGCGTTCAGCCGTCATCGTCTCCACCGCCCGCACCCCCATCGGCCGCGCCTATCGCGGCGGCTTCAACAACACCCCCGCCCCCACGTTAGCCTCGCATTCGATCAAGGCCGCGGTCGAGCGGGCCGGCATCGACGGCGCGGAAGTCGACGACGTCGTTTTCGGCTGCGCGCTCCAGCAAGGTCACCAGGCCGGCAACATCGCCCGCACGTCGTTGCTGCGCGCCGGGCTCCCCGTCACCGTCTCGGGCATGTCGGTCGACCGCCAGTGCGCGTCGGGCCTGATGGCGATCGCCACCGCCGCCAAGCAGATCATCACCGACAACATGGACATCACGATCGGCGGCGGCGTCGAGAGCATCAGCCTCGTCCAGACCCCGCAGATGCGCGTCGCGCCCGATCCCCAGCTGATCGCGATGCACAAGGACGTCTACATGCCGATGCTGCAGACCGCCGAGGTCGTCGCCAAGCGCTATGGCATCAGCCGCGACGCGATGGACGCCTACGCGCTCCAGTCGCAGCAGCGCACCGCCGCCGCGCAGGCCGCGGGCTATTTCGACGCGGAGATCATTCCCGTCGACGCCAACATGGCGATCGTCGACAAGGCGACCAAGGAAGTTACGTACAAGGACGTGACGATCACCAAGGACGAGGGCAACCGCGCCGACACCACGTTGGAAGGTCTCCAGTCGCTGAAGCCGGTTATGGGCCCCGACTTCACGATCACCGCGGGCAACGCGTCGCAGTTGTCGGACGGCTCGTCGTCATCGGTCCTGATGGAAGAGAAGATCGCCTCGCAGCGCGGTCTCCAGCCGCTCGGTCGCTATGTCGGCATGGCGGTCGGCGGCACCGAGCCCGACGAGATGGGCATCGGCCCCGTGGTGGCGATCCCCAAGCTGCTCAAGCGCTTCGGCCTCAAGATGGACGATATCGGCCTGTGGGAACTCAACGAGGCGTTCGCGGTGCAGGTCCTGTATTGCCGCGACAATCTCGGCATCCCCGACGAGCTGCTCAACGTCAGCGGCGGCGCGATCTCAATCGGCCACCCCTACGGCATGACCGGCGCCCGCGCGACCGGCCACGCGCTGATCGAAGGCAAGCGTCGCGGCGCGAAGTATGTCGTCGTCACGATGTGCGTCGGCGGCGGCATGGGCGCAGCCGGGTTGTTCGAAGTGCTGTGACCTTGCAAGGTATCCGGCAAAGGGATATTTAGAGTTCGGCGAAGGACATTCTCGCCTTTCTGTGTGAGCCCCGGTCGTGCTAGCGGCTGGGGCTCAATACGTTTGGGACTCGACTGCTAGATCGAGCCTCGCCCGTGTGCTTACTCCTCTACGTGCAACTTCGATGATCTTCACAACCAAGGTTGCGAAGGCGACGAGCACGCCCAGTATCAGACACAGATCGACAAGAGACATTCTCGATCCTTTCGTGTTCAGCAGCAGGACTGCTGCCGTCGCCACCATGGCGCGTCGCACGCACTTTCACCAAGCGGCATCGCGTGCGCCGATCGGCCGCCCCCGCGCAACCAACCTCCGCCCCGCCCGTTCTCAGTGGCAATCCAAGCCAATAGGAGAATGACGATGGCCGACAAGGATACCCCGCAGGAAGTCGCAGCGAAGTTCATCGAGAAGCTGAAGTCGAGCCCGTTCGTGATGATCGGCCTCAACGATGGCCAGCATTCCGAGCCGATGACCGCGCAGATCGACGACGATCAGCCCAACACGCTGTTCTTCTTCGCCGGTCGCGACAACCGCATCGCCAAGGGCGGCGCCGCGATGGCGCAGTTCGTCGGCAAGGGCCATGATTTCTTCGCGTGCATGGCTGGCGACGTCTCGACGTCGAACGACCGCACGCAGATCGACAAGCTTTGGAACAACCAGGTCGAGGCATGGTTTCCGGGCGGCAAGGAAGACCCCAACCTGACGCTGCTGCGCTTCGACATCGACAGCGCCGAGCTGTGGGAAACCGATATCTCGATCGGCGGCCGCCTCAAGATGCTGTTCGGCGGCACGATCCGTTCGGACGAGTCGAGCAGCCACGCGGTGGTAAACTCGATCGCGTAACGACTGCGGGCAGCCTGCGAGGGCTGCCCGTTTTTCTTACCCATGCGCGGTGATGAACTCCTCCACCACCGGCGCGATCTTCTCCCGCCAGCGCGTGCCGTTGAAGATGCCGTAATGACCGGCCCCTTCCGCCATCAGATAGCGCTTCTTCTCGTCGGGTAGCGCAGTCGCCAGCGTCAGCGCAGCCTTGGTCTGCCCCAACCCCGAAATATCATCACGCTCGCCCTCGACCGCGAGCAGACCCACGTCAGTGATCGCCGCCGGATCAACCAGCCGACCCCGATGCGTCATGATCCCACGCGGCAGCGCATGGTTCTGGAACACGACGTCGATCGTCTGGAGATAGAATTCCGCGGTCATGTCGCAGACCGACCGGTATTCCTCGTAGAAATCCTGGCTTTGCGACGCGCTCTCGCCGTCGCCCTGGACGAGATGCTTATACATCTCCCAATGCGAGACCATATGGTTGCCCAAATTCATCGACATGAACCCGGCAAGCTGGAGGAAGCCGGGATACACCTTCCGCCCCGCACCGGGATAATTGCCCGGCACGGTCGCGATGACGTTCTGCTCGAACCACGCATGCGGCCGCTCGGTCGCCAGCGTGTTGACCGACGTCGGCGCCTCGCGCGTATCGACCGGTCCGCCCATCATCGTCAGCGTCTTGGGACGACACGGGTTCTTGTCCGCACTCATCAACGCGACCGCGGCATAACATGGCACCGAGGGCTGGCAGACGGCGAGCATGTGCGTGCCCCCCTGCCCCTCGTTGGGACCGATCTTTTCCAGGAAGGCGATCAGATAATCGATGTAGTTGTCGAGATCGAACCGCCCCGCCGACAGCGGCACGCTGCGCGCATCGCGCCAGTCGGTGATGTAGACGTCGGCGAACGGCAGCATCCGCTCGACGGTGCCGCGCAGCAATGTCGCGTAATGGCCGGACATCGGCGCCACGATCAGCAGCTTCGGACCGCCCTCGACGACCCCATTGTCATCGGCGCGCACGAAGCGCTTCAGCTGCCCGAAGCCCTTCCGCAGCACGATCTCCTCGCGCACCGCGACCTCGCGCCCGTCGATCGTCGTCGTGTCGAGACCAAAGGCAGGCTTTCCCCGCGTCGCATTCGCGTGTGCGAACACTTCGAGCGCCGATGCGACCACCGTGCCGCCGCCCAAATAGGCGAACGGGTTTGCCGGATTGTTCAGCATATCCGCGCCGAAGCTCGCCATCTTGCTGGCGCCGGCCATCATCGAACGCTGGAATTCATAGGCATCGTAGAGCATGCGGTATCCTCTCGCCTCATCGGGCTTTGCACGGTGGTAACGCAATTTTGCCGCAGTGCAACGCGCGATCGACCGCCGCTCCGTCCCGCGCGACCGGATCACCGCTCGCTGCGACGCCCGGTTCTCGTTGAGCGCTACCCCCGCCACTGCTAGGCACCGCGCATGGCCAAGCCGATACCCGAAGAGAAGACGTCCCGCCGGATCGGCGATCTCGCGATGGTGTGGCGTCACGCCTCCCAATATCCTCGCCAGATCGCGTTCGCGGGGCTTGCGCTGATGATGACGTCGGCGGCGACGATCGGCATTCCGTACGGGTTCAAGCGCGTCATCGACCGCGGCTTCGGCCCCGGCGCGGGCGGGTCGGTCGCCAACTCGTTCCACTATTTGCTGATGATCGTCGTGGTGCTCGCGCTCGCGACCGCGGTGCGCTTCTATTACGTCTCGTGGCTCGGCGAGCGCGTCGTCGCGGACATCCGCACCAACGTGCAGCGCCACCTGCTCCGCCTGACACCGCGCTTCTTCGAAGAGAACCGCCCGTCCGAGATTGCCTCGCGCCTCACGTCGGATACTGCGCTGATCGAACAAGTCGTCGGCAGCACGGTGTCGATAGCGCTCCGCAACACCTTCACCGGCATCGGCGGGCTGATCTACCTGTTCGCGATCTCGCCGAAGCTCGCGGGCATGCTGATGATCGGCATCCCGCTGATCATCCTGCCGATCGCGCTGCTCGGCAAGCGCGTCCGCAATTACTCGCGCACGTCGCAGGACCGAGTCGCCGACGTCGGCTCGATCGCGACCGAGACGCTCGGCGCGATGAAGGTCGTGCAGGCATTCGGGCAAGAAGACCGCGAGGCCGCGCGGTTCGCGGACGCGGTCGGCGCGACGTTTGCCGCGGCTCGCGCGCGGATCATGCTGCGTGCGGTGATGACCGCGATCGTAATCGGCCTCGTCTTCGGATCGATCACATTGGTCCTGTGGGAAGGCGCAATCGACGTAGCCGCCGGCCGCATCAGCGGCGGCGCGATCGCCGCGTTCGTACTGACCGGAGGCATCGTCGCAGGCGCGTTCGGCGCGCTGACCGAAGTCTATGGCGACCTGTTGCGCGGCGCCGGTGCGGCCGGACGCCTGTCCGAGTTGCTCCGCGAAAAGCCCGAGATCGCCGCGCCCGCCAACCCGGTCGCCCTGCCCCAACCGCCACGCGGCGCGCTCGCGTTCGAGGGGGTGCAGTTCCACTACCCGACGCGCCGCGACGTCGCCGCGCTCAACGGCTTCTCGCTCGACGTGAAGCCGGGCGAGACGGTCGCCGTCGTCGGCCCGTCGGGCGCGGGCAAGACCACGTTGTTCCAGCTGGTCCAGCGCTTCTACGACCCTGACGCCGGCCGCGTGACGCTCGACGGCATCGACCTGCGCGATGCCGACCCCGCCGACGTCCGTGCACGCATCGCGATGGTGCCGCAGGAGACGATCATCTTCGGCGCCTCGGCCCGCGACAATCTCCGCTACGGCGACTGGTCCGCAACCGACGACCAACTCTGGGCCGCCGCTGAAGCCGCCAACGCCGCCGAATTCCTACGCAAACTCCCCGAAGGCCTCGACACGTTCCTCGGCGAGGGCGGCGCACGCCTTTCCGGCGGCCAACGCCAGCGCGTCACGATCGCGCGCGCGCTCCTCCGCGATGCGCCGATCCTGCTGCTCGACGAGGCCACCAGTGCGCTCGATGCCGAAAGCGAGCGACTGGTGCAGGAAGCGCTCGAACGGCTCATGGCGAACCGCACCACGCTAGTCATTGCGCACCGCCTAGCGACCGTACGCGCGGCCGAGCGGATCATTGTGATGAGCGATGGTCAGATCGTCGAGGAAGGCTCGCACGCGTCGCTGATGACCAACAGCGGGCTGTATGCGCGGCTGGCGAGCCTGCAGTTCAACGAGGCCGCCTAAACCTTCGTGGGCTTGGGCTTCTTCGGTTTCGGCATCGGCAGTTCCGCGGTCGAGATACGGACGAGTTCCGCCAGCCACTCGGCATCGTCCCAGCGGTCCGCGTCGACCAGCAGGCACGGTTTCGCGCCCGGATAGGGCGGCGCTTCCTCGATCGCCCCCGCGAACGCGCGGCCGCCCGGTGTCGGCTTCACGAACAGCTGGTCGTCGCAGATCAGCGCGACCATTTTGCCGTCGCAATAGACGCCGTATTCGCCGAACATCGGCTTTGCGGAGACCTCCCCCGCCGCGGCGAGCTGGTCGACGATGAATGCGACGGTCTTGCGATCGGATGCCATCAAGCAATCCTCGCAGATCGCCGCGGCCTTGGCGAGCGATGCCGACGACGGCGTTTCACTTGCGATGCCATGCGCGCGCGCGCAAACTTGGCAAAACAGGAGATGGATATGCGCGACTTCGACATCGTCATCTACGGCGCGACCGGGTTCACCGGCCGGCTCGTGGCGGAGTATCTCGTCCAGACCTATCCCACCGGCGTTAGATGGGCGATGGCGGGGCGCTCGCTCACGAAACTGCAGGAGGTCCGCGACCTGATCGGAGCGCCTGCCGAGACGGCGCTTATCGCTGCCGACTCCGACGATCCCACCAGCCTGCGTGCAATGGCCCAGAGTGCCACCGTGGTCATCTCGACGGTCGGACCGTACCAGCTGTACGGCTCCAACCTCGTCGCCGCCTGCGCTGCAACCGGCACTGGTTATGTCGACCTGTGCGGCGAGCCAGCCTGGATGCGCCACATGATCGACGCGCATGAGGGCGAAGCGACGCGCACCGGTGCGCGGATCGTGTTCTCCTGCGGCTTCGACTCGATCCCTTTCGATCTCGGCGTGCTCACCTTGCAGGAAGCGGCGAAGGCGAAATACGGCATCCCAGCGCCCCGCGTGAAAGGCCGCGTGCGGAAGATGCAAGGGACGTTCTCCGGCGGCACCGCGGCCAGCCTAAAGGCGACGCTCGCCGCCGCAGCGCGCGATCCCGGCATCGTCAAGCTGCTGACCAGCCCGTTCGCGCTCACGCCGGGCTTCAGCGGACCGCATCAGCCGACCGGGCTGCTCCCCGAATACGACACGACCCTCTCGGCCTGGGTCGCGCCGTTCGTGATGGCGCCTATCAACACCAAGAACGTCCACCGCACCAATTTCCTGCTCGGCGAGGCCTATGGCGCGGACTTCGTCTATGACGAAATGATGGTCGCGGGGCTGGGCGATATCGGCAAGGTCGCGGCGGAGGCGATCGCGAAGTTCAATCCATTCTCGGGCGACAAGGGGCCGAAGCCAGGTGAAGGACCATCGAAGGAAGAGCGCGACGCCGGGCATTACGACCTGTTGTTCGCCGGCATCATGCCAGGCGGCGAACGGATCGACGCGGTCGTCACAGGCGACCGCGATCCCGGCTATGGCTCGACCAGCAAGATGATCGCCGAGGCGGCGTTGTGCCTCGTCCAGGACGTGGAGGGCGATGGCGGGATCTGGACACCGGGTGCGCTGATGGGGGCGAAGTTGCGCGATCGGCTGGTGGCGAAGGCGGGGCTTACTTTCACGGTCGGGTGATCAACCGCGGAAGAACCGCGTGGCGATCCAGGCGATCAGCACCGACACGATGATGGCGATCGGTACGGCGAGACGTCGGCGTCGCTCGATCGCAGCATAATGCGCGTCGAGATCGAAATAAAAGCGGCCTGGTGCGGTTTCGCGGACGATGCCGTTGGCGCGCAGCCGATCGAACGCCGCCTGCTCCCGAGCATCACGCGGTAGGAAGGCGATCGCATCGTCGGGTCCGATCGCGTGGCGCGTTAGAAACAGCGCCGGGATGGCTCCGCGGATCCGATGCGGACGCAACGCCATCGGCATGCCGGATGGGCTCGGATTTACCGGCGAGAGCTTATTCGGCAAGCGCGAAGACCGTCGCCGCCGCCGCAACGCTTGCAGCGACGCCCGATACCCCGACGATCGCTGCGGCTCGAAGTCGTACCGAAGCGCGAAATGCGCCAAGTTTGCGGGCGTCGAGATGGTAACGCCCGGCCCCGTCGTCGACGATCGCGCCATAGACTCGAAGTTGGCGGAATATTCGCGCGTCGTTCGCCACATAGGGGATCGCACGATCAGCCGACGTGGCCCGTGCCGCGACGAAATCCTTGACGATCCGTCGACGCGATCGGCCTAGAATAAGTCCCCGCATACTCTTCCCCCCGCGCCGATCTCGCATAGCGCGGGGGGTTTGCGCAATTCCTAACGCCGCTTGCCCTGATGGCGGATGTTCGCAGGCCGCCCACGCCGCTTGATCTCGCGCACCGGCTTGCGCCCACCCCGTGGAGGCTGGGCCGCGCCCTTCCCCTCGGGCATCTCGAAGCGCAGAGCGCCCGACACGGGGTTTGCCTCCGCAAGCCGCAATTCCATCGTCTGGCCCTGCGCGAAGACGTCACCGCTATGCTCGCCGGTCAGCGTCCGCGCGCCCTCGTCGAAGCGGAAATATTCGCCGCCGAGATCGCGCACCGGCATCAGGCCGTCGCCGCCGATCCCCTCGACCGTCGCGAAGAAGCCGAAATTGGTCACGCCGGTGATCCGCACATCCATCACCTGGCCGACGCGCTCCGACAGGAACGCCGCGACGTAGCGATCGGTGGTATCGCGCTCGGCCTCCATTGCGCGGCGTTCGAGCCGGCTGATGATCTCGCCGACCGACTCCATGTTGGCCGCATCGTCCGCCGGCAACCCGCCCTCGCCGAGCCCATAGGCGGACACCAGCGACCTATGAACGAGCAGATCGGCATAGCGCCGGATCGGCGAGGTGAAATGCGCGTAGCTGCCGAGACTAAGCCCGAAATGCCCGTGATTGCCGGGCGCGTAATAGGCCTGGGTCTGGGTGCGGAGGATCTGCTCCATCACCTGCGGCCGGAAATCCGCGTCGCCGATCCGCTCGATGATGTGGTTGAACGTCGCCGGCCGCACGACCTGCCCGAGCGCGAACGGCACGTCGAACGTCTCCAGATACTCCTTCAACGCCGCCAGTTTCTCGCGGCTCGGCGGCTCGTGGATGCGGTACATGACCGGCGCCTTCTTCGCCTCCAGCGCCTTGGCGGCCGCGACATTGGCGGCGATCATGTAGTCCTCGATCAACCGGTGCGCGTCGAGCCGTTCGCGCGGGGACACCGACATGATGCGGCCCTGCTCGTCGAGCACGACACGGCGTTCCGGCAGGTCGAGATCGAGCGGCGCGCGGGCATCCCGCGCCTTGGCCAGAGCATGCCAGCAAGCCCAGAGCGGCTGCAATGCGCTCAGCATATCGCCGCGCTCGTCCACCACCGGCGATGCGGCGTCGATGATCGCCTGCGCCTCTTCATACGCAAGGTTCGCGGCGATCCGCACCACCGCGCGCGTGAACCGCCACGACTTGAGCGAGCCATCCTTGCCGATCCGCAAATGGCACGCGAGCGCGGCACGGTCGGCACCTTCCTTCAGCGAACACACCTCCGCCGACAGGATCTCGGGCAGCATCGGCACGACCCGGTCGGGGAAATACACCGAGTTCCCGCGCCGCCGCGCCTCGCGGTCGACCTCGGACTTCGGCCGCACATAGAAACTGACGTCCGCGATTGCGACGATCGCCTTCCAGCCGCCCGCATTGGAGGGATCCTCGTCCGCCTCGGCCCAGACAGCATCGTCGTGATCGCGCGCATCCTCGGGATCGATCGCGACGATCGGCAAATCGCGCAGATCCTCACGCCCCTCACCCAACGGCAGCTTCGAGACCCGCTCCGCTTCGTCGAGCGCTTCCTGCGAGAAAACGTCGGGAATACCGAGCTTGTGGATTGCGATCAGGGAGAAACTCCGTGCCGCGAACGGATCGCCGAGCTTCTGCACGACACGGGCGGCGATCTTGGGCGGCTTGCCCGCAAGTTCCGCCAGCACGAGGTCGCCCGGTGCCGCGCCGCCCGCGTCCGCGACCGCGAACTCACGCCGCTCGCGCTTGTCGACCCCCGTCAGCCAGAGCCGCCCGCCATCCTCGCGCAGCACGCCCAACACTTGCTCGGACGCCGGCGCGAGCACCTTCATCGGATGCGCGATCCAGCCATTCCCGGCCTCCTCGGTCCGCGCGAGGATCCGCTCGCCAACGCCCAGCGCCCCGCGTTTCCGTTCGCGCACGCGCAGCCGCGGCGGCGGCACGCCCTCCGCCTCCCAACGCTCGGGCACCGCCCAGACGTTGCCGCCGTCGTCGACGTCCGTGATCCGCAGCACCGTCACCTTCGGAATGCCGCCCATTTTGTGGAACGCGCGACCGGGCGCGCTATCGATCAGCCCCTCGTCGGCCATATCCTTCAACAACGCTTTAAGCCCGATCTTGTCCTGCGCGCTGAGCCCGAAGCCCTTGGCGATCTCGCGTTTGCCCGCGGGCACGTCGGACGTGGCGATGAAGTCGAGGATCTGCTCGCGCGTCGGAAGACCGGCTTTTGGTTTGTACATCGCACACAGATAAGCACGCCAACCCGTTCCGTCACCCCGGCTTCACTCGGACCGACAGCATCCGGAAGGAATGGCAGATAGCTTATGCGGTACGGGATTGACGCTCGAAACGCCTGAGGACCAGAAGGATAGTCCTCCAATTTCGAGCAATCGGTACGCCAATTTTGGCTTTAGGGCTTGCAACGGGTCCAGATCGGCATAGTCTACTGAAAACATTGAAGGAGAGGCATGATGGCAACGCCCCTGAAGCTCGAAGCGGACCCCGAGGACAAAAACCTGGTCATCCTGCAAAGCCTCATCTGCCTGCTGCGAGAGAAGAACGTTCTCTCTCGCGCGGATATCGAGGAGTTGTGCGACAAGGTTCAGGCACGGGTCGCCAATCACGATAGCGATCCACTCCCTTGCCAGATGAACGGCGCGCTCGCCGCAGCCACCGAAGTCGCACAGATCGGCGATTATATCGGGCGCAAATACGGTGGAAAGCATCGTCGCGTGGTGTGATGCCCTAGCGGGTCGTCAAGCCAGGCGAAGACGATCGACTGTGCGATAGCGTCGCGCGACCGTAGCGCGACGCGCACAACCTCAAGCAGAGCGCCGTGCGCGAGGCCGGCCGCACCTTGGCGGTGTCATCACGCCACCGAAACCGCGCGCAACAAATAGATCTATGACAACCGGCGTTCAGCCAAGGTCTGCGGCAAACAGTAAGCTCCCGCCGATCGCCACAGCTCTT
Organism: Sphingomonas sp. PP-CE-1G-424; assembly: GCF_004341085.1. Classification (GTDB taxonomy): domain Bacteria; phylum Pseudomonadota; class Alphaproteobacteria; order Sphingomonadales; family Sphingomonadaceae; genus Sphingomonas. The sequence goes on along the minus strand of NZ_SLXW01000002.1, from coordinate 598,214 downwards.
AGCTGGCGACGAAGCAAGTCTCGCCAGCGACCCGCAACCGGCCACAGATATCCGCCGCCTGGTTCGCGCTGCCTGCGTTCACGCGCAGACGATACAGGGTCCGACCGCCCGTCGCGACCGGCTGGACCGACTTGCCGAGCGCGCCGACATACGCGAACCGCTTCGAGAAGTTCGTCCAGGCCGCGTTGGCGACTGCTTCGCTCGGATACGCACCGAGCTGGACCAGCGAACCGCCGGTAGCCGCGCCGGCGCCACTCGGCTTCGACGCTGACAGCGGTGCCGTGGCGACCAGCCGACCACCCGAGGCAGGAACCTGTGCGACCGCGTTGCGACCCGCTGCGTCGTCAGCCTTGGCCGCGACCGCACGCTTGCCGTCGACAGGCGCTTCCGGCACGCCGCGCAGATCGATCGCGCCGTTACCCGACTTCCCCGCACTGGTCGCGATCGCCGAATCGCCCTCGCCCTTGACCTTCAGGCCGCCGGCGTCGTCGGGCTTGACCTTGTAGTCGCCTTCCTGCGCGGCGATCATCTGGCCGTCGCCGGTCGGCGCGCGCTGTTGCAGCTTGTAGATGCCGAAGATGATCGCCGCGAGCACCGCGAGACCGAGCACGACGAGCGCAATGACGCGGCCGATGCCAACGGTTTCCTGCTCGTCCGGCTCGACGGTTTCGAGCCAGGGGAGCCGGTCTTCCTCGCGCAGATCCATATCTTCGGCCATCACTTCATCTCCGAAACCGCTTCGACACCCATGATGGCGAGGCCGTTATGAATAATCTGCCCTATAGCGGACGCCAAGAAAAGCCGTGCCGCGGTCGCCTGTGGATCCTCGATCACCAGGAAACGACGGTCGGGCCGGTCGTTTCCGACATTCCATAGCGCATGGAACGCTGCAGCCAAGTCGTAGAGATAGAACGCAATTCTGTGTGGTTCGCGCGCGGTCGAGGCGATCTCGATTAGCCGCGGAAACTGCGCTGCGAGCTGTACGAGAGCAAGTTCGTCCGTATCAAGACGGGACAAATCCGCAGAAATAGGCGTGATTCCCGCCTCTTCCGCGCGCCGATGTAGCGATGCGATACGAGCATGCGCGTACTGGACATAGAAAACCGGGTTGTCCTTCGACGCCTCGACCACCTTGGCGAAGTCGAAATCCATCTGCGCATCGGACCGCCGCGTGAGCATCGTGAAGCGGACGACATCCTTGCCGACCTCGCGCACGACATCGGCCAGCGTGACGAAATTGCCCGACCGCTTCGACATCTTGACCGGCTCGCCGTTGCGCAACAGCCGGACCATCTGGACGAGCTTGACGTCGAACCGCGTCTTGCCGCCCGTCAGCGCCGCCACCGCCGCGACGATCCGCTTGACCGTGCCGCCATGATCCGCGCCCCAGATGTCGATCAGCTGATCGGCGCTCTGGCTCTTCTGGAAATGATAGGCGAGATCGGCGCCGAAATAGGTCCACGACCCGTTCGACTTCTTGATCGGGCGATCCTGGTCGTCGCCGAACTGCGACGAGCGGAACAGCGGCAGCTCGACCGGCTCCCAATCGTCGGGCGTCTCGCCCTTCGGCGCTTCGAGCACGCCGTCATAGACGAGATCGCGCGCGCGCAGTTCCGCCTCGGCCGCTTCGGGCTTCTTCGCAGCCTGAAGTTCTGCCTCCGACGCGAACACCTCGTGCTCGATCCCGAGCAAGGCCAGATCGGCACGGATCATCACCATCATCGCGGCGACTGCCTGCGTGCGGAAGATGACCAGCCATTCGGTCTCGGGCGCGCCGACGTAGCGGTCACCGAACTCCTTCGCGAGCGACTGGCCGACGGGGACGAGATAGTCGCCGGGATACAGGCCCTCGGGGATCTCGACGGTCTCGCCGAGCGCTTCGCGGTAACGGAGGTGGACGGAGCGCGCGAGCACATCGACCTGGCCGCCGGCATCGTTGACGTAATATTCGCGGATCACCTTGTGCCCGGCGAACTCGAGCAGGCTGGCAAGCGCATCGCCGACCACCGCACCGCGGCAATGGCCCATGTGCATCGGGCCGGTCGGGTTGGCCGACACATACTCGATGTTGACGGTGATCCCGTCGCCCTGCTTCGAGCGGCCGTAGTCCGCGCCGGCCTTGGGAATCGCGGCCAATTCGGCACGCCAGGCGTCGTCCGTGAGCTTCATGTTGATGAAGCCGGGGCCTGCGACGCTCGCCGAGGCGACGTCCTCGAGCTTGGACAGTTCGGCGACCAGTGCATCGGCCAGCACGCGCGGATTGGTCTTGGCGGGCTTGGCAAGGACCATCGCGGCGTTGGTCGCGAGATCGCCGTGGCTGGTGTCGCGCGGCGGCTCGACCGTGACGTTCTTGCGGTCGAGCCCAGCCGGCAACGTCCCCGCCGCGGTCAGCGTGTCGAGCGCCGCATCGATATGCGCGGCGAAACGGGTGTAGAGCGTCATGGCAGTCCCGGTACGTCAAGGAAACGCGCGCTCTAGACCATCACGGCTTTGCGCTCAATTTTAATCCCGTTGGAGGGACGGGTGATACGTGTCGACCAGTCCCACCGTCATTCCCGCGAAGGCGGGACGCCATACTGGCTAGCCAGGCGAGGTATAGCTGCCGTCCCAAGAATATAAGTCCCCGCCTCCGCGGGGACGACGGATGGGATGGGGCACATGTTTAGCCCCCCCCGTCATCCTGACGAAAGTCAGGAGCCAGGGTTATAAAGGGCGACATGTGGTACTCTGGGTCCTGACTTTCGTCAGGATGACGGACTTGGTGAAGGTTGCGGCTCTTCCGGTAAAGAAGCGCGGGCGAGCGGCGACTCGGCCGGGCGCATCTACAGCCCCCCCTACACTCAGACCCGCACCAGCCCCTCAACCACCGCCGTCCTTGCGCTCGCAGGAAACAACGCGGCCATCGCGCGGGCCGGCTCGACGCCGAAATGCGACGACACCGCGCCGCCGATGAACGCATCGAGCTGCATCGTCGGCTTCAAATCGCGTGCCTCGTACAGCGCGGCGGGAGCCAGGCCCGGCCAGTCGGACACTACCCTGCCCCCTTTCACGCCGCCGCCGAACAGCATCGCAGACGTGCCCGTGCCGTGATCGGTGCCGCCGGTGCCGTTGACCGCGACGGTCCGCCCGAACTCTGTCGCGACCAGCACCATCGTGTCGGCCCATAGCGGTCCCAGCCCCGCCTGTAGCGATGCGACCATCGCGTCGAGGCCCTTCAATTGCGCGGTCAGTCGGCCGCGTTGGCCAGTGTGCGTATCCCAGCCGCCGGTCTCGATCATCGCGATCCGCGCGCCGGTGTCGGGCTTGAGCAAGCGCGCGGCGAGCGCGCCGGTCGCCGCTGCATTGCGCCCGCCATCCTGCGCGAGATCGCTGGTGAGTTGCCGCGTGGCCATCGCCTCGCTCCACAAGCCGTGGAGTTGCTGGTCGCCCTCGTACAGCATCGCGACGCGTTGCAGCAGATCGTCGGACGCGTCCGGCAGGCTCGACGGCGCATAGGATGCTACCTCGCGCCGCCCCCGCAGTGCCATCGGCACGGTCGCCGCGACCGCAATCGCGCGTGCCTCGTCGGCCGGCAGCACGCCGAGCAGCCGGTTGAGCCAGCCGTCGCGGACCTGGTATGCGCTCGCGCCGCCGGTCTCGAGGACGTTCTGGCCATCGAAATGCGAGCGATCGCGGTAGGGCGAGGCGATCGCATGCGCGAACAGCGCCTGACCTTGTTTGTAAAGCCCGGCACTCGCGGTCATCGCCGGGTGCAGCGTGAACATGCCGTCGAGCTTTGCGCCCGTGGCGAAGTCCGCCGCGAGATCGCCCCGTGCGCCCGCAAACGCAGGATCGCCGACCGCGCCGATCGTGCCGAGACCATCGGCCGCGCCGCGCTGGATGATGAAGACGAACCGCTTGTCGGTCGCCGCGCGCGCAAAGGCGATGCGAGGCGCGAAGGCGGACGCCAGCACGCCAAGCGACCCGGTGGTGAGGAAGGAACGACGGTCGAGCATGACTATCTCCGCAGCGATTCGGGGGCGACGAGCAACAGTGCGAGCGCCTGCGCGGGGCTTTCCGCGCGCGACAGGCCCTGCGCAGTGGTGGGACTGAGCGAGGCGGGGTACAGCGTCGGCGCCAACGCCCGCGCATCGACCGGCCCGGCACGTGCCGCAAACCGCTCCGCCGCCTCCACACGCCGCAGGATCGCGTCGGGACCGGCCCAGGCTCCGGCGATATCGTCGTACCCAACCGGCTGCCCCGGTTGCCATATCGGCTGGCCGAGCTGGTTCATCATTCCGACCGTGACTCCGGGCTGGACAATGGTCGTGCCAAGAGCGCGCTGCGTCGAGAGATACCATTCCCACGGCGACTTGAACTTCACCGGCTGCGGCACCCACGCTTCGGGCGACGCGACGAGCGCGCGATAGACCGTCGGAAGATCACCGCCGGATTTCAGGAATGCCGTCTTCAACCGCGCGATCATCGCGGGCGGTGGCGTATCGCCCGCAAAGTGCCGGGCGAGCTTCGTCGCGATGTGCGTCGCCGTCGCGGGGTGGACCGCAAGATCGGACAGCACCGCCTGTGCCTGCGCTTCCCCCGCCGCGGGATAGAGCTTGCCCATCACCGTTCGATCGCCGGGTTGATGAACGTCGTCGAGGAACAGGAAGGCGCCCGCGCGCGAATCGTCCTGGACGCGCGCGCCGGGGCCACGACCGATGCCCGCGACCGTCCAGCCGGTCATCGCGCGCGCGAATTCGGTGACGTCGGCCTGACTGTAGCCGCTGCGGACGCCGAGCGTGTGCAACTCCATGATCTCGCGCGCGAGATTCTCGTTCAACCCGGTGCGTCGCTTGGTCTTCCGCACTGCAAAGGGACTGTCTGGACCGATCGATACCGCCTGATCGAGATACAGCAGCATCGCCGGATGCCGCTCGACCGCGTTCAGCATGTCGGCGAAGTTGCCCAGCACATGCGGGCGGATCGCCTCGAACTCCATTGGCCCGGCGAGCGCCATCACCTCGAATTTCTCGGTCGAGACCGCGAAATGGTTCGCCCAGAAATGCACGAGTCGCTCGACGAACGGTGCCTCGCCGGTCAGCGCGGCCATCGTCCGCGCCGCGACCGCCGCACCGTAATCGTTGCGACTTTGCTTCCCGATGACTTGTCGCGCCTCCTGCCGCGCCGCCGTTCCGGGATCGATCTTGCCCGGCATGCCAAGAGGCTGCGCCATCGGTGGGAGGGCAACGCCCGGGGACACGGGGGCGGGACTCATTGCGCCGGACATTGTGAGACCGGAGACCGCGGGCTTCCCATCCATGCCAATCGCAGCTTTCGGCGTGCGGGGCCCGAACTGCGCCTTGAGCGCCTTTTCCTGCGCGTAATAGGCGACAAGCCCGACCGAAATCCCGGCAGTCGAGGGCGCGGTTGCGATCACCGCTGGCCGTGGCTCGAACCGGTCGCACTGTGCTAACACCCACTTCGCCGGATCGCCGGCAATGGTATCACCGGGCCTTGCGCCGAGGCCAAACCGATTGAGCGCGATACTGGAAGCAGACACGACGCTTCTCCTTCGTCACCCGGCGTACGCGTCAAATGTCGTGCAAGTATGTCACGCGCGCCGCTCGTCGCATCCGCGCCGCAATTCGTCGTTGCACGGTACGCAATCGCGACGGATAGGTTTGCAATTGCAACTAATGCTGCGCCGCAATATTTCACTGGATCGAGAGTTGGGTGGAGACTCGATCCGGCTCGATGCACCACGCGGGAGATACGATCATGCGCAACGCTATCAAGATCATCGCAGCAGCAGCGGCAGCCCTCACCTCGACGATCGGCATGGCCGCCGACACCAAGCAGAGCTTCGTCCACGAGGGCAGTACCTATGTCTATACCTCGACGCAGGACGGCAGCCGCCAGGTGATCGACGGCCACCGCTATCCGTCGGGGCAGAAGTTCCACCTGATCGTCCGCGGCGATCGCGTGTCGGGTGTGTCGGGCGGCGTACCGGTCGCGTTCAAGACTAACGAGGCTAATGGCGCGGCTGGTGGCATCGCTGCGGTTACGCGCTGAGCTGAGTTTTTCCTAAGACGGCATGACGGCGGTCGGACTTAGGTCTGGCTGCCGTTTTGCGTTTGGTTTCAGACACCCCCGTCATCCTGACGTAAGTCAGGATCCAGGGTAACGAACGATGTCCTTAGCGGCTCTGGATCCTGACTTTCGTCAGGATGACGGACGAACGATGTCCCTGCCTCAAAACCCTTCGGGCAGGTCGATCGGGCCGACTAGTTCGCGGTAGCGCGATACGGCATACCGGTCCGTCATGCCCGCGATGAAATCCGCGATATGCCGGCTGCGGTCAGGATCCTCCGCCGGCAGCCGCTCGCGCCATTCCTCGGGCATCGTCCGCGGATCGGCGCGGTATACCGCGAACAGCCCCGACACGATGCCATGCGCCGCATCCGCCGCCGCCAGTTGCCGCGGATGATGATAGAGATTGGCGTACATGAACCGCTTCAGGTCGCGCTCGGCCTCTCGCATCTCGGGCGAGAAGCCGACCAGGCACTGGCCCGCATCGCGGACGTCGTCGACGCTGGTGACGCCGCTCGCCGCGATCCGCTGGCGGGTTTCGGCGATGAGATCGTTGACCATTATCCCGATCTGCGTGCGGACGAGCTCGCCGACCAGGCGCTTAGGCTCGATGTCGGGAAAGCGCCGCCGCACGTCGTTCCAGCCCCGCGCGACCAGCGGCACGGCGAGCATCTGGTCGAGCGTCAGCAACCCTGCGCGCAGGCCGTCGTCGATGTCGTGATTGTCGTAGGCGATATCGTCAGCGATTGCCGCAACCTGCGCCTCCAGCGACGAAAAGCTAGTCAGTGCGAGCGGATATTCCGCATCGGCGACCGCGAGCGCCCAGCCCGGATACCGCACCGGGCCGTTATGCTTGGCGAGGCCTTCGAGCGTTTCCCATGTCAGGTTGAGCCCGTTCCACAACGGATACGGCCGCTCGATCGTCATCAGCGTGCGCAGCGTGTGGCCGTTGTGATCGAACCCGCCCTGCCCCTTCAGCGCCGCCTTCAGCGCATCCTCGCCGGCATGGCCGAACGGCGGATGACCGATGTCGTGCGCGAGACACAGCGCCTCGGTCAGGTCCTCGTTCAGTTCGAGCGTCCGCGCGATCGTCCGGCCGATCTGCGCGACCTCGAGACTGTGCGTCAGGCGGACGCGAAAATGATCGCCGTCGGGCGCCATGAACACTTGCGTCTTGTGGCGGAGGCGACGGAAGCTGATCGAGTGAATGATCCGGTCGCGATCACGCTGGAAGGCATCGCGCGGGCCACGGACGGACCCGTTCTGTTCCTCGTGAAGCCGTCCTTTGCTGCGCGCCGGGTCCGATGCCCAGGGCGCGCGGTAGCTCATTTGGGCTGCCCGAGTGCGAACGCGCTCATTTCGAAGGGAGCTTCGTGATGATCTCGCCGGGATCGCTGGTGAAGGTGAACGTCGAGACGCCTTCCTTGGCGAGCTGATTGACGAAGGTGCGTGCCTCGGCATCGGTCTTGAACGGGCCGGCGAGCACGCGGTTGGTCGCCTTCCACGGCGCGGTCCAGCCGCCGCGGCTGCCGAACACGGTCGGTGCCTTGGCCTTCGCCTTCTTCCACGCCTTGGGCAGGTCGCCCTCGGTCGCGCCGGTCGACACCTGCACCCAGGTCCGTGCGGGGTTGGCACGGGCAATCCGCTTTTCCTCGGCCGCAGCCTTGTCGGCAGCAAGCTTCTCGGCGGCGGCGGCCTTTTTCTCGGCGAGCGCCTTCTTGTCCGCGATGGCTTTTCGCGCGGCCGCCTTCTTATCGAGAGCAGCCTTCTTGTCGGCGGCGAGCTGCTCGGCGGCGATCTTCTTGGCCGCGGCGTCACGCTCGGTCTTGGCCTTGGCCTCCGCGAGGACGCGTTCGGCATCGTCGGGCATCGGCACCGCAGCCTGCGTCACGACCGGCGCGGGATGCATCGGTGCGACACCGAGTTCGGAAGCGGGTATCGACAGCCCCGCGACGATCCGCGCGAGGATCGAATCCTCGCTCGACGCGACCGCGCGCGGCGGGATCGCAGCGGCCACCTCGACCGGCGGCGTCGAGGGTGTCGCACCAGCGGAGAAACCGGGGCTCGGCAGCGGCGCGGCGCTGGCCTGCCGTAGGGGTTCCGGCTGTACGGGGGTCGGTTGCACCGCCGCTTGCTGGATGGGCTCAGGCTGTATCCGCGCCTGCTGAACAGATCGCGACTGAACCGAGGCCTGTTGGGCCGGCGCGGGTTGCACGGGGCTCGCCGTGACCTGTTGGGTGGGCGTGCGCGTCGCTGCGGCAGCGACCGAATTGGCCACCCGCGTGTTGCTTTCCGACTGTATGCGCCCGGCAGGCAGGGCGGCCATCTGCGTTACGGTGGTCGCCGACAAAGCCCCGACCGGCGTCGGCGCGACCCGCGCCACCGAAACCGGCGACGGGATTTGCTGCCCTCCAGCCGCTGGCTGCGCGACTTGCGGCGCGCGATAGGTAGGCCGTGGCGTTACGATGCGCCCTCCTGTTTGCACGGGCGCGGCCTGGATCGTCTGGACCGACGACGACGCCAGCTGGACCGGCGGCGCGATTGCAGCGGGAATAGTCGGGGTGGGTGTCGCCGCAACAGGCGTTGCCGCAGCGGCACGCTTGGTAACCGCGGCCATTTCGGTCCGATCCGGCTTGCCGCGCCGGTTGCGCTTAGTCTTGCCAGAAGTCGCGACGACCACCGGTCGCGGCACAGCGGCCACCATAACCGGCGCGGTCGGATCGGGCGCCAGCATGCCCAGCGGTGGCGTCATCCGGGCGTCTGCTAAACGCGTGGGCGTCGCATGGACCTCCCCAAAATGCACAGCGAAAGCGCGGTCGCTCGCTGGCAGGCTTGGCAGGCGCTGGAAGAACGGTTGCAGACCTTGTGCGGTGCCAGCCGGCATCATCGTCGTCGCGATCTTCTCGGCACCGGCGACGTCGCCGTTCATCGCTATGATGAACGCACGCGAGCGCCATGCGCCACGATCGCTCTTGAGCAGCAATGGATTGAGCTGCTGGATCGCAAGTTCGGGCTTGCCCGAAATGCCGAGCGATAACGCGTAGCGCCTGATCGTCTCGTCATCGGGCGCATCGCGGAGTGCCACGCGATAATCGCGCTGCGCCCGATCCTGCTGGCCGATGAGGTCATAGGCGAGGCCGCGGTCGGCGGCGAACTTGCGCGGATCGAGGCCGAGGCCTTCCGCCTGCGCGTAATAACGCAGCGCCTCGCCCGGACGCTCGGATCGGACGAGAATCGACGCCATCCCCGCCTTTGCACGACCGTCACGCGGGTTCACCTTCTCGGCGCGCGCGAACAGCGCCGCGGCACCGCTGAGATCGCCGAGGCCCATCGACAGATCGCCGGCTTTTATCAGCGCATCGATGTCGCGCGGATTACTTGCCAGCTGGCGCATCACGTCGCCGAGCTTGTCCGCATCGGTCGTGCCCGGAAGCGCCTGGACGACGCCTTGCGCTGACGCGGCGGACGTCGCGGTCGCGAGCACGAGTGCCAGCGCAGCGGTCAGGAAATGATGGGACGAGCGAGTCATGAGGATCATCTGTCTAGACGCCAGCCCGACCGAACCGGCAATGTTTGCGTACACGGGTCGCGGCGAACCGAGGCGCGGTGGCGACGAACGATGCGTTGGGCAGCGTCATTCGCTCAAGAGCAGTATCTATCAGCTTGTGACACGCCTTCCTCCGAGATGCTCCGTCACCCCGGACTTGTTCCGGGGTCCACCGTGCCGCGTATCGCTGATCGGCGAGCTGCGGTGCCGTGGATGCCGGAACAAGCCTGGCATAACGGAGCTTTCGAGGCGTGCTTGAAACTCAAACCCGTCAGTCGACTTCCCGCCGACAGGATGATTCCCGGCTTACTGGTTGTTCTGGCGATGCAGGAAGCGGGGGATGTCGAGCGGGTCCTGAGGGGCCGCTTCGCCGTCTTCCTTCGCAGCACCGCGTGCCGCGTTCGACATGCGCTCGAACAGCGTACCGCCGAGCTTCACGCGCGGTGCGGCCGGCACCGCCTCGGGGGCAGCCTCGGCACCCGGAGCGAGCCAGCGACGACGTGCGCCACCTTCATCGGCAGCCGGCGTCGGCACCGGAACAGCCGGCGCGATCGGCGCGCGAGCGGGCGGCACCGACGATGCCGAAGCCGGACGCGCGATCGGACCACGACCGTAAGGCTCGTCGCCATACGTGCGCGGCGCGGGAGCAGGCTGAGGAGCAGCAACCGGCGCAGGCGCGGCCTGCGGCACCATCGTCTCGGCACCGAGCACCAGCTCGTCATCGGACTTCGACGCCGATGGCTCGACTTCCGACGACGCGTTCAGGTCGAGCGGCTCTTCATCGGCGGACGACGCAGCAGGCGCGGCCGACGAAGCGGCAGGCTCGCTCGGACGGAACGAGGTGTTCTCGTCGGTCTTGCGCGATCCGAAGCTGAACGAGCGGGTCGGCTCGGGCGCGACTTCCGGAGGACGCGCGTCGGCATCGATACCGGTCGCGACGACCGAGACGCGGATCTTGCCTTCGAGCTCCTGGTTGAACGCCGAACCCCAGATGATGTTCGCATCGGGATCGACCAGGTCGCGGATGTGATTCGCGGCCTCGTCGACTTCGAGCAGGCGCATGTCGTCGCCGCCGGTGATCGAGATGATAACGCCCTTCGCGCCGCGCATGCTGACGCCTTCGAGCAGCGGGTTCGATATCGCCTTCTGTGCAGCCTCGAGCGCGCGGTTGTCGCCGCTTGCCTCGCCGGTGCCCATCATCGCCTTGCCCATCTCCTGCATCACCGAGCGGACGTCGGCAAAATCGAGGTTGATGAGGCCCGGCATCACCATCAGGTCGGTGATGCTGCGGACGCCCTGCTGGAGCACCTCGTCCGCCATCGTGAACGCTTCCTTGAAGGTCGTATTCGCGTTGGCGATGAGGAACAGGTTCTGGTTCGGGATGACGATCAGCGTGTCGACATACTTCTGCAGTTCGTCGATGCCGCCCTCGGCCGACTTGGCGCGACGGTTGCCCTCGAATGCGAACGGCTTGGTCACGACGCCGACGGTCAGGATGCCCATGTCGCGCGCCGCCTTGGCGATGACCGGCGCTGCGCCCGTTCCCGTGCCGCCGCCCATGCCGGCGGTGATGAAGCACATGTGCGCGCCTTCGAGCATCTTGGCGAGCTGGTCGATCGTCTCTTCGGCGGCCGCGCGGCCGATCTCGGGACGGCTACCGGCGCCGAGACCCTGCGTGATCTTGGTGCCGAGCTGGATTCGCTGCGGTGCGGTCGACTGCTTCAACGCCTGCGCGTCGGTGTTCGCCACGAGGAAGTCGACGCCCTGGACGTCGGCCCTCATCATGTTGGCGATCGCGTTGCCGCCCGCGCCGCCGACGCCGATCACCGCGATGCGGGGGGCCAGATCGTCCACTTCGGGACTAAGGAATTCGATGCTCATCGCCGTTCTCCGCACAACCCGGTAGATACGCTACGGCCGGGCCCCTGATTAATCTGTGTGCACCAACGTCACGGCCTGTTCCAGCCGAAATAACGCCAGCGCCCTCGAAACTCTTAATAATTCGCGCGTGCCGCCTGAATCAACTTGCGCATCATGCCCATACCCTTTGGCCGATGCACCGTCGTCCGCTGCGGCGCGAGCCCGCGAAGGTCGATCGGGTTGGTCGCCGCGTAGAAGGCCAACCCCGCTAGCGTCGCGAACGCCGGTCCGCCATGCGCTTCCGGCAGCGCGGTCAGACCACGCGGTCGACCGATCCGCACCGACCGCCCGAGCGCCTGTTGCGCATAGTCGGCGATGCCCTTCAGCTCGGCACCACCGCCGGTCAGCACGACCTGACGCCCGACCGGCCCCTCAAACTTCAGCTTGGTGAGCGCGTTGCGCACTTCACCCATCTGATGCTCGAGCCGCTGGCGGATCACGCCGATCAGTTGCGCCTTGGTGATCTGAGCGCCCTCGCCCGCGCCGTCCTCGGCGGAGATCGGCATGACCGGGATCATGTCGTGATTGTCGCGGGGGCTGGCGTTGGCCGAGCCATGGAAGCACTTCATCCGCTCGGCATTCTGCCGCCGCGTACCGAACGCGCTGGCGATATCATCCGTAATGTCCTGCGCGCCGATCGGGATCGAGGTCAGCCCGACCAGCATGCCCCCCGCGAACAGCGACACGTTGGTGATCCCCGCCCCCATCTCGACCAACGCGACGCCAAGCTCGCGCTCCTCGTCGCTGAGGCAGGCCAAGCCCGTCGCGACCGGCGAGGCGATGATCGACTTCACCTCGAGATGCGCGGACCGCACGCAGAGATCGAGGTTCCGCACCGGCGAGCCATCAGCGGCGACGACATGGATATGCACCCCGAGCCGATCGGCATGCAGACCGAGCGGCGTCTTCACCCCCGTCAGCCCGTCGAGCGTATAGAGCGCCGGCTGCGCGTGGAGTACCATGCGGCCCTGCGGATCGATCGAGTTGCGCCCGGCGGCGAGCAGAGCGTCGATATCCTGCTGCTCGACGCGGTGGCCGCCAAGCTCGAACTCGACTTCGGCGACGTCGGACACGAGCCCGCCGGCCGAGAACCCGACCCAGACGTTCTCGATGTTGATCCCCGCGATCCGCTCCGCCTGCTCGACCGCCTCGCGCACCGCCGCCTCGGTCGTCGCCATGTCGGCGATATAGCCGCGCTTGACGCCGCGGCTCTCGCGCTGGCCGGTGCCGAGCACGATCAGCTCGCCGCCGTCCCCCTTCTGCGCGATCATCGCCGAAACCTTCGACGACCCGATATCGAGCGCCGTGATCAGCCCTTCCGGTGCCACCTTCGCCATGTCATCCCTCCCCGCCCGTTACGTTCGCGCCCGCCGTTTGCGACGGAGTATTCGTAGTTTCGCCCGTTGCCGGTGCGCTTGCCCCCGCGCTGGCAGGTGCCGGCACGTCGACGCTGTGCGCCAGGCTCGCGCCCGGTTTGCGCGCGACCAGCTTGGTCGGATCGCGCATGTCGAACCGGATCCAGCCGCGCCCCAGCAGCGGCCTCGCCCCATCCAGTTCGGCGAACTTCACCAGCGCACGAGGTGCACCGTCTTCCGGCAGTGCCAGCGTCTCGCCGCTCTCGAACGTCAGGTCCCAGCGCCGATTGCCGACCCAGGTCGCCGCCTTCACGCGCGGCTTCAGCGCTGGCGCGGCGGCGAGCAGCGTCTGGTACGACGCCTCCTGCCGATCCGCGCCCGGCCCGATCACCAGCGGCAAATTCGGGATCGCATCGGGCTGGACCGGCTCCAGCAGCACGCCCGACGAATCGATCAGCGTGAGCTGGCCATTGTCCTGCCACACCGCCGCCGGCGTGCGCTCGACGATATCGACCAGCATCGTATTCGGCAGCCGCCGCGACACGTGCGCGTCCGCGATCCAGCCATAGCGCAGCAGTTTCTGTCGCACCGCCTCCAGGTCGACCGACAGCATCGACGTCTGGTTCTGCTTGTCCTCCAGCGCGACCGCATAGACCGACATCCGGTCCATCCGCTTGAGGCCGGTGACCTCGATCTGCTCGACCTTGAAGCCCGCGCGCCCGGCACCCTCGGCCACCGCCGCGCCGATCATCCCCGGGATGCCGACCCACGTCGCCGCCGCGATCGCCACCGCGCCGCCCGCGCCGAGGATCGACCAGGTCGCGATTTTCCGAAGCGTGTCCTCGCTGACCGGGAGCATCCCGACCAGCCGGTCCATGACCGACACCTTCTTGACCGCGACCTTACGGCGCGGGGCGGGCCGCTTGGGCGGCGGACCGCGCTTGATCGTGCGGCTCATGGGGAAGGCTGATCCTGAAGCGCCTCGTCGACGATCGCCTGGACCAGCTCGGCATAGCTCATGCCGATATGCCGCGCCTGTTCGGGGACGAGGCTCAGCGGCGTCATCCCCGGCTGCGTGTTCACCTCGAGAAGGAAAAGCCCATCGACGCCACGCTCGTCATCCCAGCGGAAATCGGACCGCGACGCGCCCTTGCAGCCTAGCAACCGGTGCGCCTCGAGCGCGAGGCTCTTGCAGGCATCGGTGATCTCGTCGGGGATCTCTGCCGGGCAGACATGGACCGTCATCCCGTCGGTGTATTTCGCGTCGTAATCGTACCAGCCGCTCTTGGGCTTCAACTCGGTCACGCCGAGCGCCTTGCCGCCCAGCACCGCAGTCGTCAGCTCGCGCCCACGGATATACGGCTCGGCAAGCAGTTCCTCGAACTCGCCCCACGGCCCGACGCTGTCGCGCGCGATCGGATTACCGTAATTGCCGGAGTCAGTGACGATCGCCACGCCGACCGACGAGCCTTCGTTGACCGGCTTCAACACATAGGGCCGCGCCATCGGATCGCTCTCGAACAAGTCCGCCGACTTGACGATCCGCCCACCTGGCATCGGCACGCCCGCCGGGACAAGCAACAGCTTGGTCAGCACCTTGTCGATCGCGATTACTGACGTCGCGAGACCCGAATGGGTGTAGCGGAGGCCCATCAGGTCCAGCAGCCCCTGCACCGAACCGTCCTCGCCGGGGGTGCCGTGGAGCGCGTTGAACACGAGGTCGGGCTGAGCCTCGGCGAGCTTGGCCGCAACATCCCGCCCCATATCGATCCGCGTAACCCGGTGCCCCAGCGACTCCAGCGCATCGGCACAGCCATTACCCGACATCAGCGAAACCTCACGCTCCGCCGACCAGCCACCCATGAGGACTGCGATGTGAAGTGGACCCGTCATGCCTCCCCTCCCGCATGCGGGAGGGGACCGAGGGGTGGGCGCCCGCCATCACCGGCCGCATCGCTGGTGGAAAGCGCGGGCGCAGCACTGCTTGGCTGCCCCTCACCCCGACCCTCTCCCCACAGGGGAGAGGGAGCAGCGATGCCGACCCGCTGGATTTCCCACTCCAACGTCACCCCCGAATGCGCCTTCACTCTATCACGTACCTCTTCACCCAGCGCCTCGATCTCCGCGCTCGACGCGGACCCGAGGTTCAGCAGGAAATTACAATGCTTCTCGCTGACCTGCGCATCACCGCGAGTCAGCCCCCGACACCCGGCCGCGTCGATCAACGCCCAAGCCTTGTGCCCCTCGGGGTTCTTGAACGTAGAGCCCCCGGTGCGCGAACGGAGAGGCTGAGACGCCTCGCGCTCCGCCGCGATCCGGTCCATCTCCGCACCAATCACAGCTGGCTCGCCCGGCGTACCAGAGAAAACCGCTTCGACCACGACGGCTCCCGCGGGCAGGTCCGAATGACGATAGGTGAACCCGAGCTTCTCGGCAGGCCAAATCTCGACCGAACCCTCCCGCGTAACCACGGTAGCCTCGACCAGAATATCGCTGACATCGCGACCATAAGCCCCCGCGTTCATCCGAACCGCTCCGCCGACAGTACCCGGTATCCCACGCAGAAACTCAAGCCCGGCAATCCCAGCATCCCGCGCGGCACTGGCAACGGTAATCCCCATCGCCCCCGCGCCCGCACGAACGCGACCGTCCTGCACAGAAACCTTGGCCATGGCCTTGGGAAGCCGCACAACGACCCCCGGCACGCCGCCATCGCGCACGATCAGGTTCGAGCCTACGCCGACCGGTAGCACTGGAGTGGATGGATCGAGAGTCTTCAGCAACCCCGCCAGATCCTCGACATCCGAGGGTCGCACCAGCCACTCCGCCGAGCCACCGGTACGAAACCAGATAAAGTCCGCCAGACTGCCATTGGCCGTCAGAGTACCACGCAGATCCTCCCCGGCACGGGGAGGGGGACCGCCAAAGGCGGTGGAGGGGGCGCTGCCAGAAGCGTTACGCTCGTGGACGCCCCCCTCCACCATGCCCTGCATGGTCCCCCTCCCCGTACCGGGGAGGATTTGCGACACACCACTCACGCCATCACCTTCGCGCGTTCGGCAGCGATCGCATCGGCCAACCCGGCCGCCCACTTCGTGATGTCGCCAGCGCCAAGGCAAACGACCATGTCGTCCGCCTCAATCGTCGCCGCCAGTTCCACCGCCAGCGCGTCCGCATCCGCCACCACACCCGCAAACCGGTGCCCGCGCCGCTTCAACCCCTCGACCAGAGCCGCCGCATCGACACCCTCGACAGGCGCCTCGCCCGCCGCATAAACCGGCGTCACCAACACGCGATCCGCGTCGTTGAACGCGGTCTGGAAATCCTCCATCAGATTGCCAAGCCGCGAATAGCGATGCGGCTGCACCACCGCGATCACGCGGCCCTTCACGCCCTCGCGCGCCGCCGC
The DNA here is from genome assembly GCF_004341085.1 of Sphingomonas sp. PP-CE-1G-424. Taxonomy (GTDB): domain Bacteria; phylum Pseudomonadota; class Alphaproteobacteria; order Sphingomonadales; family Sphingomonadaceae; genus Sphingomonas. The sequence continues at coordinate 581,914 of NZ_SLXW01000002.1, read as the reverse complement.
GAGCACGGCACGGATCTCGACCGGGTGATGGCCGTAGTCGTCGATGATCGTGACGCCAGCCACTTCACCGACCTTGGTGAAGCGCCGCTTCACGCCGCCGAACTTGGCAAACCCCTGCTGGATCGTCGCATCCGCGATCCCGAGCTCCAGCGCCACGCCGATCGCCGCCAGCGCGTTCTGCACGTTGTGCCGCCCCGGCATCGGCATCTCGATTCCCGAAATCGTCCGCGTCGCGCCGTCACGCTCGCGCACCACGCAATCGAAGCGGTTGCCGCCCGGGATAGGCGTGACCTCCACCCCGCGCACATCAGCCTGCGCCGAGAAACCGTACGTTACGACCCGACGATCGCGCACCCGCGGCAGGATCCCCTGCACCTCCGGATGATCGAGGCACAGCAAGGCCGCGCCGTAGAACGGCACGTTCTCGACGAACTCGACGAAGGCATCTTTCACCGCGTCGAACGAGCCGTAATGGTCGAGATGCTCGGGATCGATGTTGGTGACGACCGCGATCGTCCCGTCGAGCCGCAGGAAGCTGCCGTCGCTCTCGTCCGCCTCGACCACCATCCAGTCGCTCGCGCCCAGTCGCGCATTCGAGCCGTACGAGTTGATGATCCCGCCATTGATGACCGTCGGATCGACCCCGCCCGCATCGAGCAACGCCGCGACCATCGACGTGGTCGTGGTCTTCCCGTGCGTGCCAGCCACCGCGACAGTCGACTTCAACCGCATCAGTTCGGCCAGCATTTCCGCGCGCCGCACGACCGGCACGCGAGCATTCAACGCCGCCTCGACCTCGGGGTTCGAGCGCACGATCGCGGTCGACACCACCACCACCGCGGCGTCGCCGATGTTCGACGCGGCATGGCCGATCGCCACCGGGATGCCCTTGTCGCGCAACCCCTGCACGACATAGCCCTCGGCCACGTCCGAGCCCTGCACGCGGTAGCCGAGGTTCTTCATCACCTCGGCGATGCCCGACATGCCGATCCCGCCGATGCCGACGAAATGGATCGTGCCGATATCCGTTGCGACGCCCTTCATGCGAACTGCGCCTTCGGCTTGGAGGGCGCACCGACCGGAATGCGCGACAATGGTGCGTCGAGGCTCTCGACCAGATCGGCCAGATCGCTTGCCGCATTCGGCCGCCCGCAACTGCGCGCACGCCCCGCCGCATTCTGCAACGCCGCCGGATCGAGCCCGAGTTTCTGCATCTGCTTGGCCAGTTCCACTGCGGTAAAGTCTCCCTGCGCGATCGTCCGCGCCCCGCCCGCCCGCGTGATCTCGCGCGCGTTCACCGTCTGGTGATCGTCGGTCGCACCCGGCAGCGGCACCAGGATTGCCGGACGCCCCGCCGCGGTCAGTTCCGAAATCGTCGACGCCCCGGCGCGTGCGATCACCAGGTGCGCCCACGCCAGTTGCTCGGGCATATCCGGCAGATACGTCGCCAGCTCGGCCGGGATATGATGCTCGGCATACTTCGCGCGGACCGCATCGATATCCTCGATCCGCGCCTGGTGAGTCACCTGCAACCGCCGCCGAAACGTCACCGGCAGCATCGCCAGACCATCAGGCACGACCTGCGACAGGATGCTCGCCCCCTGGCTCCCGCCGGTCACGAGCACACGGAAGATGCCATCCTCCTCCAGCAGCGGATACGGCCGCGAGCGCAGCGCCAGCACCGCCTCGCGCACCGGGTTGCCGACCAAATGCGCCTTGCCCAGCAGCTTCGGCGCGAGGCGCTCGGTCGGCTCGGACGAGGTCGCGATCGCGTCCACGCGCCCCGCGACGAAACGGTTCACGCGCCCCAGCACCGCGTTCTGCTCATGCACCGCGGTCGGGATCTTGTCCGCGAACGCCGCCAGCAACGCCGGCAGTGCAGGATAGCCGCCAAAGCCGATCACCGCGGCCGGCTTGAACGTCCGGTACAGCTCGCGCGCCATTGCTCGCCCGCGCCACATCTCCCGCGTGGCCCGAGCCCAACCGAGCGGTCCACCGGTAAAGCGCCCCGCCGGCAGGACATGCGTCTGGATATCCTCGAACAGCCCCGGAAACCGCACGCCGCGCGCATCGCTGACCAACGCGACACGGTGGCCGCGCTTGGTCAGTTCGGCCGCGAGCGCCGCTGCCGGGACCATGTGTCCCCCGGTCCCACCGGCTGCGAGGACGTAATGCCGAGACTGATTAACGTTCATTCACCACTCCAGCGGACGACATAGGGGCTCCGCGTGAGAAACGGATTGCGCCGGGTAAACGCCAGCAGCAACCCCATGCCGACCGACAACGCAATCATCGACGACCCGCCATAGCTGATGAACGGCAGCGTCATACCCTTCGACGGCGCGAGCCCCGTGTTCACCGCCATGCTCACCAGCGCCTGCGCGCCGAACTGCGTCGCGAGGCCCGCGGAGGCGAGCAGCTTGAATTCGTCCTGCTCGTCCAGCAGCTTGACGAACACGCGCACCACGATCGCCAGGAAGATCACCGCGATCACCGAACACGCGATCAGCCCGAATTCCTCGCCGATCACCGAGAAGATATAGTCGGTATGTGCCTCGGGCAGCCCGAACTTCGCCGCACCCGCGCCCGGCCCCGTCCCGGTCCAGCCGCCCGCGGTCAGCGTATTATGCGCCGCGTTCGTCTGGAAATGGTCGCCCGCGCCCTCGCCCTCGACACCCGGAAACAGGAACGCATCGATCCGCGACCGCGCCACGCCGTAGAACACATAGGCGGCAATCAGCCCGGCCGGCGCCATCGCGACGAGGCCGAGCATCACCTTGGCCGGCGTCCCCGCAATCATCAGCAGCGCCATCCACACCGAGCAGAAGATGATCGTCTGGCCGAAATCGGGTTGCAGCATCAGCAGCACCGCGACGCCCGCGGTCATCGCGCCGGTGATCAGCACGGTCGGCAGCTCGGCATCCTTCGCGCGCAGCGACAACAGCCACGCGACCGTGACGATGAATAGCGGCTTCAGGAACTCGGAAGGCTGGAACTGCGCGAACCCGACGCCGAGCCAGCGCCGCGCGCCATTCGCCTCGACGCCGATGAACGGCGTCACCATCAGCATCAGCACGAACAGCGCGCACCCGCCGATCGCCATCCGCCGCGCCATCGAGACCGGCATCATCGACACGCCGAACAGCACCGGGAGCGACACGCCGACCCACATCAACTGTCGCCAGAAATAGTAGAGCGGCGCGATCTTGTGATGCTCGCCCGAATAGCGGACCGCACTCGCCGGCGATGCCGCGGCGACCGCGATCAGGCCGATCGCGATCAGGAACAGCGTCAGCAGCAGCAGCATCCGGTCGATATCCCAGAACCACGTGCCGAGCGGCGACTGATCGCCCCGCCCGCCGCGCCGCTTCATCTTGGCGACGATGCTGGTCTTCGGTGTGCCCATATCGCCCCTAACGTCGATCCTTCCAGCGCGGATATCGGTCATGCCAGCGAGTCCACCGCGGCGCGGAACGCGGCCCCGCGCGCTTCGTAATCGCGAAACTGGTCGAAGCTAGCACAGGCGGGGGATAACAAAACAGTGTCGCCGGGCTTGGCGTTTGCGGCGGCAGTGCGGACCGCTGCGTCGAGCGTGCCGACGTTATCGACGGACATGGAGTCCTTCAGTATTTCGGCGAATTTCGGGCCAGCCTCGCCGATCGTGTAGGCGTGGACGACGTGGCCGAAGGCGGACTTGCAGGCGTCGAGATCGTCGCCCTTCGCGCGCCCACCGACGATCCAGTGGACCCGGTCGAACGCGGCCAAAGCCGGCGCAGTGCTTTCGGGATTGGTCGCCTTGCTGTCGTCGACATAGGCGACGCCGGCGTACGAGGCGATCTGCTCCATGCGGTGCGGCAGGCCGGTAAAACTCGTGAGGCCGCGGTCGATATCGACCTCGCTTACACCCAACGCCTTGACCACGGCGATCGCGGCGAGTGCGTTCTGGGCGTTGTGCGGGCCCTGGAGCGTCGGCCAGTTACTCTGATCCATGCACACGCCGGGCGCGATCTTGGTGAGGTGCTCGCCCTTCGCCGACAGCCCGCGCGCGATCTGCGCGGACGGTGCGTCGCCTATGCCGATGACCGCGTCATGCTCGGCCGACTGCATCGCGAACAGCCGCGCCTTGGAGGCCGCATAGCCTTCGAACCCGTCATACCGGTCGAGATGATCCGGCGTGATATTAAGCAGCACCGCGACGTCGCAATCGAACGTCTGCGTCAGGTCGATCTGGTAGCTCGACAGTTCGAGCACGTAGACGCCACCCTCGGGGAGCGCTTCCTGCTCGAGGATCGGCAGGCCGATGTTGCCGCCCATCAGTGTGGGGATGCCGGCGGTCTTGAGGATGTGGTGGACGAGTGCGGTGGTGGTGGACTTGCCATTGGTGCCGGTGATGCCGACGACCTTGTGTGGCGGGAGGTCTGCGCGGGCCTGCGCGAAGAGTTCGATGTCGCCGATGACAGGCACGCCGGCCACGCGCGCCGCGGCGGCAAGCGGGTGCGTGTTCAGCGGCACCCCCGGCGACACGACCAAAGCGTCGAACCCCGAGAGATCATCGAGCGGTGCGACTTCTAAAAGCCCTCTCCCCTCCGGGGAGAGGGTTGGGTGAGGGGCTGTCCCAGGCGCAGCATTGCTGGGCTGCCCCTCACCCCAACCCTCTCCCCGCAGGGGAGAGGGAGCAAAGACGGCACGCTTCGACTCGTCGGAATCCCACGCGACGACCTGCGCCCCACCAGCCACCAACGCCCGTACAGTCGCAGCCCCCGACCGCGCCAACCCCAGCACCGCATAGCGTTTCCCGCGCCAGGCCTTCGCAACGATCACCGCAACTTCAACGTCGAAAGACCGACCAGCGCCAGCACCAGCGCGATGATCCAGAAGCGGATCACCACCGTCGCCTCGGCCCACCCGAGCTGTTCGAAATGATGGTGGATCGGCGCCATCCGGAACACGCGCTTGCCGGTACGCTTGTAGAAGAACACCTGGATGATCACCGACAGCGCCTCGATCACGAACAGGCCGCCGATGATCCCCAGCACGATCTCGTGATGCGCGACGACTGCGATCGTCCCCAGCGCACCGCCCAGAGCCAGCGACCCGGTATCGCCCATGAACACCGCGGCCGGCGGCGCATTGAACCACAGGAACGCAAGCCCCGCGCCGACGATCGCCCCGCAGAAGATCGCAAGTTCACCCGCGCGAGGGACATGCGGAATACCGAGGTAATCGGCGAACTTCACGTTCCCGACGAGGTACACGATCACCATGAACGCGACGCTGGCGATGATCACCGGCATCGTTGCCAACCCGTCGAGCCCGTCCGTGAGGTTCACCGCATTGCCGAACGACACGATCGTGAACGCCGCGAACACCGGGAAGAACCAGCCGAGATCGAGATACATGCGAGACGTGAACGGCAAATACAGATGTGGCCCGTTCTGCGACATGATGATCGTCGCGGCGACGCCAGCGATGATGAACTCGAGCAACAGTCGCGTGCGCCCGCTGATCCCCGCGGTGCTCGCTTTACGCACCTTGTCGTAGTCGTCGAGGAACCCGATCGTCCCGAAGCCGAGCGTCACGAACAGGCACGCCCAGACATACGGGTTGCTCAGGTCCATCCACAGGAAGATCGCGAGGCACATCGAGGTCAGGATCATCAGCCCGCCCATCGTCGGCGTGCCGCGCTTCGACAGGTGCGACTGCGGGCCGTCGGCGCGGATCGGCTGGCCCTTGCCCTGCCGCACGCGCAACCAGCCGATGAACTTCGGCCCGATGATCAGGCCGATGATCAAGGCGGTCGCGACGGCACCGCCCGTCCGCACCGTCTGATACCGGATGAGGTTCAGCAGGCCGGGAAACCCCAGATGCTCGGCGAGCCAGTACAACATTCAGATAATCCCGCCTTTGAGGCCAGCCACTATGCGGGCGAGGCCCACCCCGTTCGATCCCTTGACGAGCACGACATCGCCCGGCGCCAGGATCGTCCGTAACGACGCGAGCGCGGCCGCAGCGTCGCCCACATGGACGGTTTCGATCTGTCCCTCAAGCACCTGCGCTAATGGCGCCATCGCTTCACCGACGAGCAGCGCCATTTCGACGCGCGCGGCGAGAATGGGCTCGGCGAGGCCGGCGTGATAGTCGTCGGAGCCTTCGCCCAGTTCGCGCATCTCGCCGAGCACCGCGATGTGGCGGCCAGGTTCATGCCCGAGGACACTGAGCGTCGCGCGCATCGAGGCTGGGTTGGCGTTGTAGCTCTCGTCGATCACAAGCGCCTGGCCTTCGCCGACGGTCACCAGAGACCGCGCACCGCGACCTTGCAGCCCGCCGAGTTCCGCAAGCGCGAGGCCGGCGAGTCCAAGATCACTGCCGGCCGCCTGCACGCAGGCCAGCACGCCGAGCGCATTGGACACCCAGTGCGCGCCGGGCTGCGCGATCGTGAAGCTCAGCTCGTGCTCGGCCCCCTGCCCCATCCGCGCGGTGACGAACGTCCCGCCCGTCGGCAGCCGCATCGCCTCGATCGCGCGGACATCGGCGCCCTTCTCGCTGCCGAACGTCACGATGTGCGCAGCATGGGGCGCGGCGTGTCCGAGCAGCCGGTCGCGGTGCGGGCTGTCATAGGGCACGATCGCGGTCCCGTCCGGTTCGAGCCCGGCAAAGATCTCCCCCTTCGCATCCGCGATCGCGCTTTCGTCGGGAAAGAACGCGGTATGCGCAGGCGCGATCGCGGTGATCATCGCGATATGCGGCCGCACGAGCAGCGTCAGCCCGGCGAGTTCGCCGGCATGGTTCATCCCCATCTCGAACACGCCGAACTTAGCGTCGCGCGGCATGCGGGCAAGGCTGAGCGGTACGCCGGTATGGTTGTTGTAACTCTTGACCGACCGATGGACCTCGCCGGGGGCTGCACGGTCGAGACAGGCAAACAAAGCCTCCTTCGCGCTGGTCTTGCCGACCGACCCGGTGACACCAATGATCTTGGCAGCGGAGCGCACGCGGCTGGCGGCGCCAAGCGCGTTTAAGGCGGCAAAACTGTCCGTCACGAGCACGTGCGGGTGGTCGCAGGGCTCGGACACGATCGCCCCCGCCGCTCCTTGTGCGAATGCCTGGTCGAGGAACAGGTGGCCATCGCTGGCCTCCCCCTTCATCGCGACGAACAAATCGCCCGGGCCAACTTCACGCGAGTCGAACGCAACGCCGGTGACGGCGAAGTCGCCAGACGCCACACCACCGGTAGCGGCCGCGATCTCGGCCGAAGTCCAGAGGCTCACTTCCCCCCTCCCGCGAGCGGGAGGGGGTCGGCGCGCGCCATCCACGAAGCGCAGCGCCTGCCGAACCCGCGAGCCCACCCCCGGCCCCTCCCGCTTGCGGGAGGGGGGAAGAAGAGAGTTGCGTTCACGCCGCGCACTCCCGCGCGACGGTCACGTCGTCGAACGGCAAGACCATGTCGCCGACGATCTGGCCTTGCTCATGCCCCTTGCCGGCGATCAGCACGATATCCTCTGGTCCTGCCTCGCGTACCGCCGCGCCGATCGCCGCGCGCCGATCACCGATTTCCTCAGCGCCGCGCGCACCCTTCAGCACATCGCACCGGATCGCGCGCGCGTCCTCGGTCCGGGGGTTGTCGTCGGTGACGATCACGCGGTCGGCGTGTTGCACCGCGACCTGCCCCATCGTCTCGCGCTTGCCGGTATCGCGATCACCGCCGGCGCCAAACACCACGATCAGCTTGCCACCAGCGTGCGGTTTGAGCGCGGCGATTGCGGCCTCCAAAGCGTCGGGCGTATGTGCATAGTCGACATAAACCGGCGCGCCAGACTTCGCGATCACCGCCCGCTCCAGCCGCCCGCGCACCGGCTGCAGGCGCGCGAGGTTCGCGATCGTAGCGGCCACATCGCCCCCGGTCGCGATCACCAGTCCGGCCGATACCAGCGCATTCGCCGCCTGGTAGGCGCCGATCAGCGGCAAGGTGACCTTGTACGTCTGGCCGTCAGCCTCGATCGTCAGCCCCTGCCCGAGCAAAGTCGGATCACGGCCCACGAGCCGCAACGTCTCGCCCTGCGTCCCGACCGTGATCAGCTTGTTGCCACGCTCGCGTGCCAGATCGATCACCCGCGCCGATTGCGGATCGTCCGCCCACACCACCGCAGCGCCGTCCGTCGAAAGCACTTCGGAGAACAGCCGGATTTTGGCGGTAAAATACGCCGCCATGTCGCCGTGATAGTCGAGATGGTCGCGGCTGAGATTGGTGAACGCCGCGGCAGCCACCTTCAGCCCCTCGGTCCGATACTGCGTCAGGCCGTGGCTCGACGCTTCGAACGCCAGATGCGTCACGCCTTCACGCGCAAGCCCAGCCACGTTCGACAGGAACGTCACCACATCCGGCGTGGTCAGCCCGGTCGTCACCCGCTCGTCGGCCGTCGTAACCCCCAGCGTCCCGATCGACGCCGCATGGAACCCCGCCATCCGCCAGAGCTGGCGGGTCATCTCGACACACGACGTTTTCCCGTTCGTCCCGGTAATCGCCACCGACGTCTCGGGAAACGGCGCGAAGAACTTCGCCGCCAGTTGCGCGAACCGCTCGCGAGGATTGTCGTCGGCGATGTAGGTCGCGCCCTCGACCGTCAGCCCAGGCCGCGCCACGACTGCGATCGCGCCCGAGCGGATCGCATCGGCCACGAAATCCTCGCCGTTGACGCGCGCGCCTTCGAACGCGCCGAACACCGTGCCCGGCGCGACTTTGCGGTGATCGATCGCGAACCCCGTCACCTGCGCCTCTTCCGTCCCGTCGGTCAGCGCTGCGAGTTTCATGCAATAGTCCTCATTGCCCGGTCGGCTGTGTACGCGACGGGTCCTGCCACAAAGTCGGCAGGATGTCAGACTCGTCGATATCGCGGTGCGCGTCGGGCACCACGCCCAGGATCGCCCCGACGCGCGAGATCGTCCGGCCGACCACCGGCGCGGTATTCCACGCCGCGGTCTTCCACCCGGCGGTTTCCTTCGTCCCGAGTGGCGAATCGAGCATCGCCAGCACGACATAGCGTGGCGCATCCATCGGGAACGCCGCGGCAAACGTCGCCACGTTGCGCGAATGATCGTAGCCACCCGAGACAGCCGCCTCGGCCGTCCCGGTCTTGCCACCGACGCGGTAGCCCGGTGCATCGCCCTTACGCCCCGTACCGCGCTGCACGATCAGCCGCAGCATCTGCCGCATCCGCGCGCTGGTCTGCTCGCTGATGACGCGACGACCGGCAACCGCATGCCCCGGCGCGACCTTCAGCAACGTCGCCGGCCGCCAGATCCCGCCATTGACCAGCGCCGCATAGGCGCTCGCCAGATGCAGCGGAGTCACCGCAATACCGTGGCCGTAAGCGGTGGTCATCGTCGTCGTCCGCGCCCAGTATTTCGGCCACAACGGACGGCCCTTCTCGCGCAGTTCGATATCGGGCTTGGTATCGAAGCCAAGCTTCTTGAACATCGCCTGCATCTTCGCGGGCCCGACCTCGTCGGCCACACGTGCGGTGGCGATGTTCGACGAGTAGATCAGCGTCTCGGCCATGTTGAGCCATCGCTTCGGATCACCGCGCTCGTCATGGATCGTGAAGCGCCCGACCTGGAGCGGGTGCGTCGCATCGAAGCGCCGCGCGAACGATGTGACGACACCCGTGTCCATCGCGGTCGCCATCGTGATCGGCTTGAACGTCGAGCCGAGCTCGAACACGCTCTGCGTCGTGATGTTGCGGAGCTGTTCGCTGCCCGACATGCCGACGCGGTTGGGGTTGAAGGTCGGCAACGAGACCATCGCGATCACTTCGCCAGTCGCGACGTCGAGGACGATGCCGCCAGCGCCGCGTGCCGAGAAGGTCGTCATCGCGCGGCCGAGTTCGCTCTCCATCGCCGCCTGGACGCGATTGTCGAGCGACAGCGCGACCGGCGTGCCGTTGAGCGCCGGGTTGGTCAGCCGCTCGTCGAGCACGCGCTCCATCCCGCTCATGCCGTGGCCTGCGGTCGACAGGAAGCCGAGCGCATGCGCCGCCATCGTCGATTGCGGGTAGAGCCGCTGCGTATCGCGGTCGAACACGATCGCGGGCTCGCCGATCGCATTGACCTGCTCGACCAGTGCCGGCGACGCGCGCCGCTGGAGATAGATGAAGCTCTTGCCCGACGTCAGCAGCGCATAATAATGCGCCTGGTCACCCGCCTCGGGCATCAGCGCGGCAAGCTTGCTGGCGATCTCGGTCGGATCGCCGATCAGCTTCTTCGGGTGCACCGCGATCGTCCACGCATCGATCGTCCGCGCGAGCGGCGCACCGTTGCGATCGACGATGTCGCCGCGTGCCGCGATCGCCGCCGATCGCGCCTGCGGATCGGCAAGCGATGCCTGCACCGCCAGCATCCCGAGTCGCCCGACCACCACCAGCACCGCTGCTCCGAACAGGAACATCAGCATCATCAGGCGCGTGTGCGCCGTCGCCACCAGTGCATGACGCTGGTTGGCGCTACGTTGCTGCGAGACGGGCCGGGCGACCAAGGCGGTCACCGCCGCTTACGGCTTTCGGAGCGGGCGCCGCTCATGATGTCACCCAGCGTCGTGTCGGACAGGAGCTTGCGGTCGAGCATCGCAACCGCCTGCGGCCGGACCTTGGCCACTGCCGCAAGGCGTTCGGTCTTGGCGGCGCGAACGAGTGCGGCCTCGGCGGAGCGCGGCGTCGACACCGACGCGCGGATCACGACCGGCTTGAGCGCGGTCTTCGAAGCAGCCTGGATCGCGACGTTCATCGCGCGCGGTGCGGTAACCTGCGCCATCTGGACGGGGGCAAGCTTAACGACTGCCGGCGCGGCGGTGACCGGGACGATCGGCACCGTGACAGCCGAGCCAGCACCCGACGGCACCAGCAGCGCGGCGGTCTGGACCCCGTCCGCGCGCAGGCTGTTGACGTCGAGCGCCGCGAGCGCGGCCTCGCTCACGACGAACTGGCCCGCGGTCGGCGCCGACAGTGCCAGCGTATCACCATTCCAGCGCTCGAGCTGCGCCAGATTGCCCCGCGTATCGAACTCGGTTTCCAGCGCACGGATGTCGCGCTGCGCGGAGCGGATCTGACCATTGACCGCCTCCAGCTTCTTGCGCTCGGCGGCGACCTGCAGCGACACGAGGTAGAAACCGAGCACGACGGCCACGCAGCCCCCGAACCAGCCCACACCCTTCATCCGATACGCCGCCGTCATGTCGTCACCTCTTCCGTCCAGGGTTGCGCGGAGGTCCGCCGCGCCGTCCGTAATGTCGCCGAGCGCGCCCGCGGGTTGCGTGCGATCTCGGCCTCGCCGGCGCGAACACCGCGGCCGACATGAGAAAAACTAGGTTCCGCAACGGCTTTCACCTGCGGAAGATGACGCGAACCTGAAGGCGAGCCACCGGACCGCGTGCGCAGGAAGCGCTTCACCATCCGGTCTTCGAGGCTGTGGAACGTCACGATCGCGAGGCGACCACCGGGCTTCAGCACGCGCTCGGCCGCAAGCAACCCGTCGGCCAGCTCACCGAGTTCGCGGTTCACATGGATCCGGATCGCCTGGAACGCGCGCGTCGCGGGGTCCTTCTTGTCGTGCGCCTTGTAGCCGAGCGCGCGGCGGACGATGTGCGCCAGCTCGCCGGTGCGCGTCAGCGGGCGCGCCGCGACGATCGCGCGGGCCACGCGACGCGACTTGGGCTCGTCGCCGTACTGATACAGCACGTCGGCGATCTCGTTCTCGTCCGCCTCGTTGACGAAGTCCGCCGCCGACATGCCGGCCTGCGCCATCCGCATGTCGAGCGGACCGTCCGACTGGAACGAGAAGCCGCGCTCGGCCTGGTCGAGCTGCATCGACGACACGCCGATATCGAGCGTCACGCCGTCCACCGGGGCAAGGCCGCGCGATTCGAGTTCGGACGCCATCGCCGAGAAGTCCGCGGCGATCAGGGTCAGGCCTTCTTCGGCCTCTTCCATCGCGCGACCATTGGCGATCGCGTCTGGATCGCGGTCGAACGCGACGATCCGCGCGCCCGACTTGAGCAACGCCAGCGTGTAGCCGCCCGCACCGAACGTGCCGTCGACCATCGTCTCGCCGGGCTCCGGGGAAAGCGCGGCCAGGACTTCGTCGAGCAGGACGGGGATATGCGGCGCGTCGGGACTGCTCACAGCTGCACTCCCTTCTCGGCCATGTAGAAGCGCGCCATCTCCTTGACGACGGGGGGCATGCCGTCGGTGGCGATCAGCGTCGCGGGATCCCAGATCTCGATATAATCGAGCACGCCATAGAAGAACGCATGGCCCTTGATGCCCGCATAGAAGCGCGGGAACGCGGGCATGATGAAACGACCGGAGCCGTCGAACGGCACCGCTTCGCCCGACGCGGCGGCGCGCTTGATGTTGTAGTCGTATTCGCCATTCTCGGACGTGTTCTCGGATTCGCGGCGATCGAGGCGCTCGGCGAGGATGTCGACGTAACCGGGATCATACGCGACCAGACAGCGATTCTTCTGATGCGCGCCGATGATGATGGTCCCGCCGTCCTTGCCGTTCGCCTTGGGCGCATTTGCCGAGAGCGTGGTGCGGAGCGCCGAGGGGATGGCTACCCGGCCCTTGTCGTCGACAAGGCCGATACCGTCTCCTTGATAGCGACCCCGCACCGACACGCCAAAACCCTTCGAAATGGCGCACATGATTCACCGTCCCGAGCCGCGACCCTCGTCGCGCCTCGACCGCAGCAATCGCCGACGGTGAAACATGCCCCTGTATTAATCTCCATCTACCATAGCGGACTGGGGACGCAACGGGATTTTTGGGGATTGGACGGAATCCACGACAGGTTTCGTCGACCAAATCGGGGAAAATTGCACCCCACAACGCGGATTAACACGCCATTAGGGACGTTAGGCTGGGGAATTCCGGGGATCAGGCACAATCGGCGGTTCGAACGGGCAGCCTCGATGGGCACGCGCGAATGTTCAACGCGGCATGGATCGTGCCCGGCGGTGTGCAATCATCGATGTGCAATCAACGGCAGCAATCAGCCTCAGCGAGTCGCGGATTGACCATTTGCACTGGGAGCTACGCCCATTTCGGCCAGGGGTTCGGTGGGATCGGCGGCGTCCACGCTGTTCGTCACACCCATGTTGGCCACCACGTCTGGCTGGGCAGCCCCTACCGCCGCGACCGGCCGCTCGCGGCTTGCAGAGCCGATGATCGCGCTGGCCAGCCCGATCAAAAGCACCACGGCCGCAAGGCCGATCAGGCCGACCTTGATGCGCTGCATGCGCTGATAGGGATCGTTGGGCGACTTCATCTTGTCGCGTTCCGATACCCGACCATCGTCCCGCTGTCGATTCTCGACGCAGGCCGGATCAAGTCAGGCCCTTGGCTGTGCGCCATTCGGGATCGTACAGCGTCGAAAGATACCGGAATCCGGTATCGCACAGGATCGTCGCGATGCGCTTTCCCGGCCCCAGATGTCGTGCCAGCGCGACCGCTCCCGCAACGTTGATACCCGACGACAAGCCAAGGCAGAGTCCTTCGTCGTCGAGCAGCCGGCGCACCCAGGCATACCCCTCCTGGTCCGAGATCCGGAACTGGGTGTCGATCGGCGCGCCTTCGAGGTTGGCGGTGATTCGCCCCTGCCCGATCCCCTCGGCGACCGACGATCCCTCGGACTTCAGTTCGCCGTGCGCGTAGTAATTGTAGAGGGCCGCGCCATGCGGGTCGCTGAGCGCGATGCAGACCGCCTCGTCCTTGGCCTTCAGCCCGAGCCCGACGCCGGCGATCGTCCCGCCGGTGCCGGCTGCACAGGTAAAGCCATCGACCCGGCCCTCCATCTGCGCCCAGATTTCCTCGGCGGTGCCGACGATATGCGCGCGGCGGTTGGCGATATTGTCGAACTGGTTCGCCCAGATCGCGCCCGGCGTCTCGTCGGCGATCCGGCGCGAGGTATGGACGAAATGGCACGGCGACGAGAACGCCGCCGCAGGCACCAGCACCAGCTCGGCCCCCAGAGCCCTGAGCGTGTCCATCTTCTCCCGGCTCTGCGTCTCCGGCATGACGATGATCGTCTTGTAGCCCTTGGCGTTGGCGACCAGCGCTAGACCGATACCGGTGTTGCCCGCGGTCCCCTCGACGATCGTGCCGCCAGGCTGGAGCAGACCCCGCTCCTCCGCATCCTCGACGATGAACAGCGCCGCGCGATCCTTGACCGACGCGCCGGGGTTGGCGAATTCGCACTTTCCGAAGATATCGCAGCCCGTTGCGTCGCTCGGCCCCTTCAGTCGAACGAGCGGGGTATTGCCGATCAGGGCGAGCGTATCAGATGTCGTGTGCATCGCCGACAAATGGCGCTGCCATCCGCCGCGGGCAACCCATCGAAAGTTTTGCGTGCTAAACACGATACGCCACGCCGACAGGTCGCGCCGAACGCCTCTTGCGCGAATCCATAACGTGCTTTCAGGGTGGATTGATCCATGTTAGCCTTGCCTCCTGTCCAAGTCGTGCCCAAGAAAGGGGCTATCGGTCATGAAAAACTACGAACATGCGCTGTCGTTGCTGGAGGAAGCAACGCGGATCATGCTCGCTGTCGGCGACACGCTGGTCGCCGCGCACATCGCGACACCGATCGACGTCATCGAAACGCGTCTCACCGCGTTGCGTGGTATGCAGAAGCCCTGATCCTCGTCCGGCACGCGCTCAACATGCCGCGCGCCCTGCGCAGCCCGTCAGCAAGACTGACCTGTTTGTCGTCCGGAGATGCGATGGTAGCGCTTAAACCTTGACGCCCTATGCTGCATGCGCGAAGCGAGGTTCCGCTATGAAGATCATCCCCATCACCGCCGTTGCCGCGCTGCTCGTGCTGGCTGCCTGCAACTCCAAGCCAGCCTCGCCAGAGGTGGTCGACACCAATCCCGATCCGATGGCGAACACGCTCGCAAACGCCGCGCCGGTCGAACTGCCGCCCGCGATCAAGTCGGAAAAGACGTTGCGTTGCAAGGACAACAGCCTGTTGTACGTGACGTTCTTCCAGGGCGACAAGCAGGCCGTGGTCCGCACCAAGCAGGACGGCACGCCGACCACGCTGAAGTCGGACGTCGCCGGTTCGCCGAAGACCGCCGAGGGCGGCTGGTCGATGACCGGCAACGAGGACAGCGTCACGTTGACCCGTCCGGGCAAGTCGGCGCAGATCTGCCACGCATAAGGCTCGATCGGCCAATATTTTGGCGTGAACGGTTCCAGAAACGGCCGGCGGTTTTTCCGCCGGCCGTTTTTCTTTGTGTCGTGCACCCTTGCCCGGACGCCGCCGGCCCGGCACCGTATGATCCATGGCAACACTAGCGATATACAGCCTGAAGGGCGGCGTCGGTAAGACGACGCTCGCCGTGAACCTCGCCTGGTGCGCCGCCGCGCTGTCGGCCAGACGTACACTGCTGTGGGATCTCGACCCGCAGGCCGCCGCGACCTGGGTGCTCGGGGGGCCGGGCAAGGTCGACCAGGCGCAGGCGATGTTCTCGAAGGATATCGCCGTCGCCAAGCAGGCACGGCCGACCGCATATCCGCAGCTCGACCTGATCGCCGCCGATGCGTCGCTCCGCGGGCTCGACCAGCTGTTCCACGATCTCGACAAGAAGAAGCGCCTCGCCAAACTGGTGTCCGACCTCGCCGGCTACGACCGCGTCGTCCTCGACTGCCCGCCGGGCCTGACCGAGACCGCCGACCAGGTCATGCGCGCCGCCGACCTGATCGTTATCCCGGTCATTCCCTCGCCGTTGTCGACTCGTGCCTATGATGCCGTCGTCGCGCATCTCGGCGGCCGGACGCCGCTGCTGCCGGTCCATGTCATGGTCGACAAGCGCCGCGCGCTCCATGCCGAGGCGCTGGCCATGCATCCCGACTGGCCGGTGATCCCGATGGCAAGCGGGATCGAGGCGATGGCATCGCGGCGAGCACCGGTCGGCGTCTTCTTGCCAAAGTCGTCGGCGGCCCGCGCGTTCGCTGATCTGTGGCGGCGGATCGAACAACGGCTGGCCGCGTGAGCGAGGGTCTCGATCCGAAAAATGGACTCGACCCGCAGCTCGTCCTGGGCGCCTACTCGGTCGGCGTCTTTCCGATGGCCGACAGCCGCGATGCCGCCAGCGTCTACTGGGTGGAGCCGCGCCGCCGCGCCGTGCTGCCGCTCGATTCGTTCCGGCTCTCGCGGTCGCTGCGCAAGACGATCGTCGCCGACCGGTTCCGGGTCACCGTCGATACCGCGTTCGAGCCGATCCTCCGGCTCTGCGCCGAAAGCGTCGCTGGCCGGCCCGAAACCTGGATCAACGCGAGCATCGAACGCGTCTTCACGACGCTGCACGCGATGGGCTTCGCACATTCGGTCGAATGCTGGGACGGTGGCAAGCTGGTCGGCGGACTCTATGGACTCGCGCTCGGCCGTGCGTTCTTCGGCGAGAGCATGGTCAGCCGCGCGACCGACGCGTCGAAGGTCGCGCTCGCGCATCTGGTCGCGCGGCTACGCGTCGGTGGGTTCACGCTGCTCGATTGTCAGTTTCAGACCTCGCACCTCGCCTCGCTCGGCGCGGTCGAAATCGATCGCGCGGATTACGTCGCGTTGCTGGCCGCGTCGCTCGACGGTGCGCTCGGCGCATCCGTTGCTGCGGGCGTGGCGTCGGCCGGCGACTTTCGCGCGCTCGATCGCTTGGCCGGCAAGGCCTCCGCATCGGGCGCGGTATCGGGCCCGGTCGCGGGGAACGTCATCGCGCAACTCTTGGTCCAGACGTCATAGACCGGATGCTGCACCGCGTTCAGCGCGGGGCGTTCCTTGTAGAGCCAGCCTGAAAACGTCCGGCGCCAGTGCGTGTCGACGCCGCGCACCAGCACCTGGACGAAGGCGCCGGTCAGCTGCTCCTGCTCCCACGGCGCGGTCTGTTCGCAGGCGCGCAGCCGCAGCACCACATCGCCCATCCGCGTCGCCTGACCGGGCTTCAGCGTAACGTCGTGCGTTTCGCCATTCCGCTTGTTCAGGATGCCGATCACCGCAACGCGTTGCGCCATCGGCGTTCCGCCATTCGCGATCGCCGCCGCCCCGGTATCGATCGTTTCGACGGAGGAACTCGCCGACTCATCCGCCATCGGCAGATCCTGCTGGACGACCCCGGCAGGCTTATTCGGCGTCTGCAACGCGCGATAGCCGAACCAGCCGCCTACCCCCAGCACCACGACCAGCACGGCCGCGGCAAGCCAGCGCAAATTCACCCTTCGGGGACCCAGGCTTCGTAGTCACCGGTGGCCGCGGCACGCGTTCCGCCCTTTTCAAGCGCACCCGAAGGCCGATAGGCGAGTGCGGTGCCGGTCATGTTGGGGATCGCCGGCTTCTGCCAGGCGCGAACCGGCGGCAAAGCGCGCTCGGGAACGTCGTCGACCTGATGATGCAACCAGCTGAACCACGCGGGCGGGACTCGGCTGGCGTCAGTCGCGCCCTGATAGATCACCCAGCGACGCGGGTTGCCGGCGGTATCCTTGCCGCCCTCGTAATAGACGTTGCCAAGCGCGTCCTCGCCCTTCTTCGCCATGCTGCGCAAGCCGAATTTGGTGCCGAGGGTGGCGCCGTTCCACCACGTGAAAGTCGATGCGAGAAAGCCCATGCCGGTGCGCTTAACCCGAGTGAGGGCGGGCTTCAACCATGATGATGGCCGAGGTCAGGCGAAGCCTCGCTTCCTGTGTAATTCGAGAGGCGTGCCGGTGCTTACCTTTTGCAGAAGGGATGTGCCGGCGTTCGACCGGCATGCCGCTCCCCCTTGTTCTCCCGCAAAAGAGGGAACCCAGTCTGGTCCCCGCCTTTGCGGGGAAACGTGTTACCCGCGTAGAGACGCAGCCTTCCCCATCACAGCCCGGCTCGGCGATCCGGCAGCCCCTACCGCGCTACTTCGCGCTCTCGTCCCAGGTTACGCGATCACCCTCGGCGATCCCCAATTCCGCAGACCGTCCACCCATCAGTTCCAGCACCGCGCCGACCGGTTCGCCCGACGGGATCGGCGCCTCGGAAAACGGTACGGTGTTGTCCGCGATCCGGGCGATCGTCCGGTCTGCACGGATGTAGAGAATGTCGAGCGGACTCGGCGTGTTCTTCATCCAGAAGTTCGCGTTCACCGGAGCGCCGCCGTCCGCCGGATAGGGCCAGAACAACATCCCGCCATCGGGTTTGAGATCGGTCCGGTACATCAGCCCACGTTCTTGTTCCGCCGCCGTCTTCGCGCGCTCGACGACGAACACATGCGGGCCGTTCGCGCTTTTGATCGTGAGCGTGAGCACCGGGGCATTCTCGGTCTTGGTATCGGCATGCATATACGCGATCCCGCCCGCTCCAGCTCCGCCAATCAGGACCGCGGCCAGACCGGCCTTGGCAAGTACGCTCATTACAAACCCTCTTCGACCACGACCGCCAGCGGCCCCTTCCGTCCTGCGACGACCCGCGCGCGGAGCGGCTGGTCGGGCTCGACCGATTCGATCCCTGCGCGACGCAGCGTCTCCATATGGACGAATATATCGCAGCCGTCTGCGCTACGGACAAGAAAGCCATAGCCCTTGAGGCGGTTGAACCATTTGACGACGACCGGCTCGAACGGGCCAGCGGCATCGATCATCGCGATCGGATCGACCCGGTCCGGCGACGATGTCGACGTCCGCTCCACCTCGGCGACGGCGTTGGTCATGTCTATCGAGACGATCTCGCGCGCCTGGAAGCCTCGACCGCGCTGAACCGACAGGGTCTCGATTCGTGCGCCCTCGGGCAGACTGCGGCGGCCATGAGGCTGCAGGACGGAAAAATGGACTAGGATATCGCCAACGCTATCGTCGTCCGCGACGGCGAAGCCGAACCCACGGGTCACGTCGAACCACTTGATGACGCCGCCGATCGCACGCACATCGACGCCGCCGACAAGTCCGGCCAATAGTCCCCCGTTGTCGATGGTGGCTTCGATCGCAGTTTCGATCGGCATTTCCGCCCCTGTTTGCGTCACTATACGCATCATTACACCCCTAGCCGCCTAGCTAGCACGCTTCGTCGCAATCGCAACGAATCCATGACGGACATCACTCGAAATCTGATGCTTCTACAACAGCCGACGGCGGGGCGGCGACGATCCGGCGTGCCAGATCGAAACGGTGACCGGCGCGAAGCATTGCCGCAAGTTGCTTCTCGTGCAGTTTTCGGTCCCCGTGCCCATCGCCGTCCCCGCTGCCGTATGGGCCGATCCGCTTGCGACGTGCGAACGCCAGCGCCGATTCGACCGCGCGGTCGGCAATCGCCGGCGCGACCGAGTCCGCGTCGCTTTCGTCGATGCCCGCTTCGCGAAATGCGCCCGCGACACGTCGCGCCCCCAGGCCTCGCCGCTGCATCGCCGCCGCGCGCTGCTCGGCAAAGGCCCGGTCGTCGACATAGCCGAGCTCGGCCATACGTTGCGCCAACTCGGCAGGGTCGGCGGCGGCGCCGGCAGCCTCGTCGGCCCAGCCACGTTCGCGGATCTTGCGGTTGAGGTAATCGGTCAGCCGCCCCCGCGTCGTCGCGAACCGTTCGACGTAGCGGAGCGCCAAACGTTCGAGCGCGGCGGCATCGAGTGGTTTGGGCGCGGGCCGTTCGCGCGATCGGCTCTTGTCCTGGCCTTTGCCCCACCCGCCGCGTTTCGCCGTGCCAAGACCATCCGTCGAGCGACTGTTGTCGGAGTCGCTAGCGTCGCGTTGGGGGTCGAGGGCATCGTCATCGTCGTCCACGCCATCATTGTGCCACACTGACACCCGAAGTTGAACGGCTAGACTAGAGATAGGCGTGGTGTGTTCGATCGCCGCGACGGAGCAAGGCAGGAACTGCGATGACGACCGAAACGGTAACGACCGACACGGCCACCACCGACGGCAAGCACGGCCAGACCGTAGCGGCCCCTGTCGCCACGCCGACCGCAGACGCCCTGCCGCGCCGCTTCGCCGATTTCGGCACGCTGGGCGAAGCCCTCGACTACGCCGCGAGCGGTAACCGTGGTCTTAATTTTCACGACGCGCGTGGCACTTTGTCGCAACCTTATCCTTACAGCCAGCTCCGTACCGACGCGCGTGCGATGGCGGATCGCCTGATCGCCGCCGGTGTTGCCCCCGCCGATCGCATCGCGCTGGTCGCGGAGACCGGCCCCGAGTTCGCCGCATTGTTCTTCGGCGTCGTCTATGCCGGCGCATGGCCCGTGCCGTTGCCGTTGCCGACCTCGTTCGGCGGCCGCGATTCGTACATCGAACAGCTTCGCGTCCAGCTTGAAAGCTGCGACCCAAAAATGCTGATCTTCCCGCCCGAACTCGCGCAGATGGCGGGCGAGGCCGCGCGCCTGTCTGGCACCATCGGGATCGACTGGTCCGAGTTCGCGACGCGCGAGGCGCCTGCTGCAACGCTCCCCGAAGCGAAGCCGGACGACATCGCATATCTGCAATATTCGAGCGGCTCGACGCGCTTCCCGCACGGCGTCGTCATCACGCATGCCGCGCTGCTCAACAACCTCGCCGCGCACAGCCACGGCATGGAAGTGTGCGACACCGATCGCTGCGTTTCCTGGCTGCCCTGGTATCACGACATGGGGCTGGTCGGCTGCTTCCTGTCGCCGATCGCCAACCAGGTCTCGACCGACTACCTCAAGACCGAGGATTTCGCGCGCCGTCCGCTCGCCTGGCTCGATCTCATCAGCCGGAACGAAGGCACGACGCTCAGCTATTCGCCGACTTTCGGCTACGATATCTGCGCGCGCCGCATGTCCTCGCAAACCAAGGCCAGCGACCGCTTCGACCTATCGCGCTGGCGTGTCGCGGGCAACGGCGCCGACATGATCCGCCCCGACGTGATGCAATCGTTCGTCGACGCGTTCGCCGATGCCGGCTTCAAGGCCAGCGCGTTCCTGCCGAGCTACGGCTTGGCCGAGGCGACGCTCGCCGTTTCGCTGATGCCGCCGGGCGAAGGCATCCGCGTCGAACTCGTCGAGGAAACACAGCTGTCGGGCGGCTCGCGCGGCGGCGACCGCCCGCAGCGGTATCGCGCGATCGTCAACTGCGGCAAACCGGTCCGCGACATGAAGATCGAGATCCGCGAAGAGGACGGTACCCCCCTCCCCGAGCGCGCGATCGGCAAAGTCTGGTGCAGCGGCAAGTCGGTGATGGTCGGCTATTTCCGCGACGACGCCGCGACCGAGGCGTGCATGGCGGACGGTTGGCTCGATACCGGCGACATGGGCTATATGTCGGACGGCTACATCTACATCGTCGGCCGCGCCAAGGACATGATCATCGTCAACGGCAAGAACCACTGGCCGCAGGACATCGAATGGGCGGTGGAACAGCTTCCCGGCTTCAAGGCCGGCGACATCGCCGCGTTCGCGATCACGACGCCCGGCGGCGAGGAAACCCCCGCCGTATTGGTCCAGTGCCGCAGCTCCGACGAAGCCGAACGCCTGCGCCTGCGCGACGAGATCCGCGAGCGCGTCCGTTCGGTGACGGGCATGAACTGCCTGATCGAACTGATCCCGCCGCGCACCCTGCCGCGCACCTCGTCGGGCAAGCTCAGCCGTGCGAAGGCACGCAACCTGTACCTCAGCGGCGATATCAAACCATACGATATCGCAGCCTGAGATATCGCCTCGACGGACGATGCTCAACGGCTCGAAGTTTGGCAGAACGCGCCGGTCAGACCGAGATCTGCGATGAATCGTCGTACCGGCGACGGTACGCCAACAGTCTGCTAACTAAAGCTTATTAGGGTTCGCTCCGTGAGCATCAAAACCCCTTCACCGTTGCGCGGGATCGCAGTCACGCTTCCCTTGTTGTTAGGTCTGCGCGACGGCTCCGATCCGGTCGAATGGAGCCGAATCCGGACTGCGCAACTGCACGGCGGGCGCAGGATGGCGCTGGTGATGCTCGCGGCGAACGGTATCGCCGCGACGGCCACGGCGCTGCTGGTCGACGACACGTCGCCGCAATGGCAGATCGCCAGCTGGCTCGGCGTGCTGCTGCTCGTCGTCGTCGGCATCGCGGCCCGGCGCCTCAGGGCGCCACAACTTGGCGATAGCCACATCGCGCTGCGCGATGTCCGCAACACCGGCTGGGAAGGCTTGCTGCTGGCGCTGGCATGGTCGACCGTACCCGTGCTGTTCTGTACCCATGCGCCGTCCGGGACGACCGCGGGTCTGGGGCTGACCCTGTGCGCACTAATGACCGGCGCGGCGTTCGCGATGGCGCCGCTGACGCTCGGAACCTTGGTCTTCCTCGGATATCTTGGCAGTGCTGTCACGCTCCAGCTAGCGATGGCAGGCACGATCGCGGCCTCGGTCGGCGTGTTCGTCTTCACCCTGTTGCTGATGCTGGTCTGCGTCAGCCGCGCGCGGACGCTGATGCTGCTCCACGCCAGCGAGATGGCGCTCGACGAGCGCGACGAGACCGTCAGCCTGCTGCTGCGCGAGTTCGAGGAGACCGGCGCCGACTGGCTGTGGGAGACCGATGCCGCACGCCGCATCGTCCGCGCCTCGCCACGTTTCGCGTTCGCGGCGGGCCTCGATCCAGCCAGCATCGACGGCATGCCGTTGCTCCAGCTGCTCGCCGGGCCGACCTGGGAGACCGGTGATTTTGCCACCGGATTGCGCACGCTCGCCGACAAGGTGAAGAAACGCGAGAGTTTTCGCGACCTGCGCCTGCCCGTGCAGATCAAGGGCGAAGACCGCTGGTGGGAGATCGCTGCCTCGCCGCGGTTCGACGACCGCGGCGTGTTCAGCGGGTTCCGCGGGGTCGGCTCCGATATTACCGAACAGCGCAAGTCGGTCGACAAGATCAACCGGATGGCGCGCTTCGACACGCTCACCGGGCTGCCCAACCGGCTGATGGTCAACGAAACACTGATCCGGACGATCGGCGAGGCCGGCCAGTGGGGTGGCCGGTACGCGTTCATGATGCTCGACCTCGACCGGTTCAAGGCGGTCAACGACACGCTTGGCCATCCGTTCGGCGATCGCTTGCTGAGCCGCGTCTCCGAACGGCTGAGCCAGTTGATGACCGACAACGAACTGTGCGGCCGGCTCGGCGGCGACGAGTTCGCGGTCATCGTCCGCGACGCCAGCGATCAGGTCGCGCTCGAATCGCTCGCCCAGCGGATCATCAACTCGCTGTCGCTCCCCTATGAAATGGATGCGCACACGCTCTACATCGGCGCGAGCATCGGTCTCGCGGTCGGTCCGCGCGATGGCCGGACCGCGGAAATGCTCATCCGTTCGGCCGATCTCGCCTTGTACCGCGCCAAGGATGCCGGTCGCGGCGTCTACCGCAGCTACGAACCGGCGCTTCACGTTCAGGCCGAAGAGCGCCGCGTCCTCGAGATCGCGCTGCGCACCGCGGTCGAGAATGGCGAGATGCATCTCGTCTACCAGCCCGTCGTCGACGCCGAAACCGGCGTCCTACTGGGTTTCGAGGCGTTGCTGCGCTGGAACAGCCCGGAATTCGGCATCGTGTCGCCCGACAAGTTCATCCCGCTTGCCGAGGAAACCCGGCTGATCGCCAACATCGGCGCCTGGGTATTGCGCACCGCGTGCGAGGAAGCTGCGCGCTGGCCATCGGTGATCCGGATCGCGGTCAACGTATCGCCCGACCAGCTGCAGAACCCCGGGTTCGTGACGACCGTCACCGGCGCGCTCGCCAGCTCCGGCCTGTCCGCCGAACGGCTCGAGCTCGAAGTGACCGAGAGCGTGTTCATGCATGAAGGGCTGGGCGTCGCCAAGGTCCTCGAGCGCGTCCTCGATCTCGGCGTGCGGCTCAGCCTCGACGATTTCGGGACCGGCTATTCGTCGCTCGGCTATCTCAGCCGGACCCGGTTCTCTTCGATCAAGATCGATCGCAGCTTCGTCCAGGACGCGGCCAAGGGGATGCGCGAGGCGATCGCGATCATCCGTGCGGTCGTCGCGCTGGCCGAGAGCCTCGGCATGGCGACCACCGCCGAGGGCGTCGAGACCGAGGCCGAACATCGGATGGTCCGGCAATTCGGCTGCACCAAGGTTCAGGGCTATTATTTCGGTCGCCCGCTTCCGGTCGAGGAAGCCCGCGCGCTGGCCAACCGCGGTTGGCAAAAGTCGGCGGCCGCCTGATCCGACAGCCGCCATCGACTGCCAACCCCGATACCGACCGTAATCTCCAGCCGCGACTATCGCCGGCGCTCACGCCCACCGAAACTGACCAGGCTCTCGGCGCCATCCGCCGATAGCGCCGACACGCCGACGAACGTGTCGTCGACCGGCACTTGGACCAGCACCGCCTGCGTACCCGTCACGTCGCGGACGTCCGTCCAGCCCTGCGCGTCGTTGCGGCGCCACCGGACGCGGTAGCGTGCGGCGCCCGGCACGGCAGTCCATTTGACCGTCGTATCGCGCGACAAGGCACCCGCGATCGATACGTCTTCAGGCGCCGCCGGCGCGGCGGCAATCTGCGCGATCGTCGCCACGTTGATCGCCGTCACCTTGGCCAGATACGGAAAGTCCATGCCCTCGATCGTGTCGCCATAGACGACACCTTTTTCGGTGCGCAGATCCTGATGCTGGCGATCCCAGTTCTCGGCCGCGACCGAGAACCGTACCGCGGGATAGCCGAGCTTAAGAAACGGTTCGTGATCGCCACCGCGACCGAACCGATCCGGCCGCCGATCGATCATCACGTCGAGCCCGCCCGGAATGCCGCCGGCGATCCCATCGATCGCCTTGGCCAGCGCGCGACTCGGGCCATCGTCCTCGCCGCCCTCCGCACGCCGTCCCTGTTGCGCAACCATGTCTTCCGATGCGCGAATGCCTTCCGAAAACACGCGCACCTTGTCCGCGACCCGGATGCCGCCCTGACCGACCGTGTTGCCGACGATGTCGTTGTTGAGCATCGCCGAGACCTGCCAGCCGCGCGCCTTCGCCGTATCGGCGAGCAGTTCGGCGCCCCACAAGCCCTGTTCTTCGCCCGAGAACACCGCGTAGACGATCGTCGCGTCGAACTGACGTTGCGACAGCAACCGCGCAGCCTCGAGGACCAGCGCCACGCCCGAGGCATTGTCGTTCGCGCCCGGCGCATCGGAGGTCGCATTCATGACATCGGTCACGCGGCTGTCGATATGTGCGCCGACGATCACCACCCGGTTCGGATCGCGGCCCTTCTGGATCCCCAGGACGTCTTCTACCACCACGCCGGTCGGTGCCCGCGGACCGGTGAAACGTCGCGAAATCCGGTCGACCGTGATGCACCCGCCGCACGATGCACCGATCTCCGTAAAGCGGCGCGCTGCCCAGGTCCGGGCGGCGCCGATACCGCGTTTGGGGTCGGTCGTTATCGACGCTGTATGGCGTGTGCCGAAATCGACCATCGTTGCGACGTCCGCCTTCAATCGGGTCGCAGAGGGCTTCGCCGAGGTCGGGGATTGGGTCGCAGGTGGGGGCGCGAGCGGGGCGGCGGCTGCGAGAAGCAGTGGAACGATAAGGGTCGACATGGAATGATCGTGCCCGGATCGCAGGCACGCCTCAAGTGTTTAATATCGCCGAGACGAACCAACTGAAACTGGAATTCAGCTGAAGATCACTTTCGGCGGAATTGATAAATCGCACGAACATGATTCAGATTTGATACTTTTTAATCAAATGCGTAGAGGTACTTATCGAAATCCGGGACCGATAGTGATTATAGGCCATTCAATCTCGAATATGGACGGTATCATACAAGCCATCGATGAACCGGTGGCTCGTGTGCTGAAACGTACGCGCACAGAGCTGATCGGCATGTCGTATACGTCAATCACGCACCCTGAGGATATCGCTCGCAACGTATCGCAGGTCCAGGCTCTTCGTCCGAATGGTCAGTCGCAATCGATCCGCAAGCGATATCTTGGCGGCGATGGCAGTATCATCACGCTCACTGTCCAGGTTTTGCGTATCGGCAGCGACGAGAGCGGCCATCTCGTCGGTACGATGTCGGCCGCCGCCCCACTCGGCTCGATGATTGCAGGTCCGCGTCACGACGACCGCCTGCCACATAGTCTTTGGCGCCGCGCAAAGGATCTGCTCGCGGTCATGCAGGCACGCGATAAGACGCTGGGCGGCGATCTGTTCGCCGATCATGCCTGGGCACTGCTGTTGAGCATCTATGTGGCGGAGGCCGAGAGCCGGATCGCCACGGTCGACTCGGTCGCCAGCCAGCTCGGTCTGAATCGCGCGACCTTGGATCGCTGGATTCGTGTGCTGGAGGCCAAATCGCTGGTCGATCCGCCCGATAGCATGCGCGAAGCACTCCAGCTGACCCGCTCCGGCATCGACGATGTCGAACGGCTTTTGTCGACCCGATCGCTGGTGGACGTCAGCTAAGACGATCGATCGCCTCGCGCGTCAGCGACCCGGGGATGATCATGACGGGGACCGGCAGCGCACCCGCGTCGGTTCCCGCGAAATGCGCGATCAGTTCGCCCGGCGCGCCGATCGCGGCCGCGCCCAGCACCAGTGCAGCGATCTCCGGGTTCGCCGCGATCATCTCGCGGATGATCTTGGGCGCTTCGCCTTCGCGGACCGTGATCGACGGACGCAGACCGGATTCCTCCAGCAACGTGCCCGCGGCGCCGGCGACCAACCCCTCGGCGTGCAACCGCGCTTCCTCCTCGATCGTCGCCTGGACGCCGCCGAACGCAATGAACTCCTGCGGCGGGATCACGGTGAGGATCTCGACGCCGCCGCCGGTCTTTACCGCGCGCCGGGCCGCGAACCGCAGCGCGATGCCAGCTTCCGGACTATCGTCGATAACCACCAGATAAATGCGCATTTTAGCCCCCGTTATTGCCGGTAATTGGGCCGAGGCGGGTCGATACGCAAGTGCGCCGGGGTTGACCCGAGCGGACGAGGGCGCGAGTAGGCATGCCGTTACGTCACGCCCTGGGGAAATCCATGTCGATCGAGATCAAGATGCCTGCGCTGTCCCCGACCATGGAGGAGGGTACCCTCGCCAAATGGTTGATCAAGGAGGGCGACGTCGTGAAATCCGGCGACCTGATGGCCGAGATCGAGACCGACAAGGCGACGATGGAATTCGAAGCCGTCGACGAAGGCACCGTGGTCAAGATCCTCGTCGCCGAGGGTACCGACAACGTGAAGGTCGGCACCGTCATCGCGATCATCGCCGAAGAGGGTGAGGACGCGTCGTCGGTTTCGTCTGCACCCACCAAGAGCGAGACGCCCGCGCCCGCCGCGAAGGAATCGGAAGCCCAGCCCGATCCGAAGGATCCCAACGACACCGGCAGCGAGGCCAAGCCGGTCGAGCGCACCGAGGCGTCGGCCGAGGACCATGGTCGTCCCGACGATGCCGGTGCGGCCAAGCCCGCCGCCAGCGGTGACCGCGTCAAGGCGAGCCCGCTCGCGCGCCGTCTCGCCGCCGACAAGGGTATCGATCTCGGCGCCGTGTCGGGTTCGGGACCGAAGGGTCGCATCGTCAAGGCCGACGTCGACAGCGCCAAGCCGGGTGCCGCCCCCGCTGCTGCGAAGACCGAAGCTGCTGCGCCGACTGCCGCTGCAGCCCCCGCGCCTGCCGCAAAGCCAGCTACCGTGCCGGACATCCCGCACGAGGCGACCAAGCTCAGCAACGTGCGCAAGACGATTGCACGTCGCCTGACCGAGTCGAAGCAGACCGTCCCGCACATCTACCTGACCGTGAACATCCGCCTCGACGCGCTGCTCAAGCTGCGTGGCGAGCTGAACAAGAGTCTCGAATCGCGCGGCGTGAAGCTGTCGGTCAACGACCTGCTGATCAAGGCGCAGGCCGTCGCGCTCATGCAGGTCCCGACCTGCAACGTGATGTTCACGCCCGACCAGCTCATCACCTTCCAGCGCGCCGACATCTCGGTCGCGGTGAGCACGCCGTCGGGGCTGATCACGCCGATCATCGTCGGGGCGGATACCGCCTCGCTGTCGTCGATCTCGACGCAGATGAAGGACCTCGCGGCACGGGCTCGCGACGGCAAGCTGAAGCCCGAAGAATATCAGGGCGGTACCGCCTCGATCAGCAACATGGGCATGTTCGGCATCACGCAGTTCGATGCGGTCATCAACCCGCCGCAGGCGATGATCCTCGCGGTCGGCGCGGGCGAGAAGCGTCCGTACGTCGTCGGCGACGAACTGACCGTGGCGACCGTCATGTCGGCGACCGGCAGCTTCGATCACCGCGCGATCGACGGTGCCGACGGCGCGCAGTTCATGAAGGCGTTCAAGCATCTGGTTGAGAACCCGCTGGGCATGCTCGCCTGAGATGGGCCTGGTGTCGTCGTTCAGGTCGCTTTCGGGCACCACCATCGAGATCCTGCATATCGTCGCGGGGCTCGTGGCGGCTGTGGCGATGACCTGGGCGGCGGCGTGGTCCTATCCGTTGGGATGGGACGTCATCTGGTGGTGCGGGGCGGCGGCGATGGTTGCTACCGTGGCGATGGGTCTGCGGCCGCTGCGCCGTGCCCAGCGCCAGGATCGCCTTGCACGTGAGAAAACAGCATGACCGAATTACCGCCTGAAAACGCTCCGACGATCCGCGTTACTGCGATGCCCGCCGACGCCAACCCGTATGGCGACATCTTCGGCGGCTGGCTGATGGGGCAGATGGATCTAGCCGCCGGCTCGGTCGCCTCGCGCCGCAGCGGCGGCCGTGCGGTCACGATCGCGGCGGACGCGATGAAATTCCACATGCCCGTCGTCGTCGGCGACGAGGTGTCGGTCTACGCGCATCTGATCGCGGTCGGCCGCACCTCGATGACGATCGAAGTCGAGGCGTGGCGCCGCGCGCGCCACAGCAACGACAGCTGCAAGGTCACTCAGGCGCGCTTCATCTTCGTGGCGGTCGGCGACGACCGCAAACCGCGGCCCGTGCCGCCCGAAACCAACTGAATCGAAGGACTTACCGTGGCTGATACCTATGATCTCGTCATCCTCGGCTCGGGCCCCGGCGGCTACGTCGCCGCGATCCGTGCGTCGCAACTCGGCCTGAAGGTCGCGATCGTCGAGCGCGAGCGGCTGGGCGGCATCTGCCTCAACTGGGGCTGCATCCCGACCAAGGCGCTGCTCCGCACGTCGGAAATCTATCACTACATGCAGAACGCCGAGAGCTACGGGCTCAAGGCGGACAATGTCGGCTTCGACCTCGCCAAGATCGTCGATCGTTCGCGGAAAGTTGCGGGTCAGCTGAACGCGGGCGTCAAAGGCCTGATGAAGAAGAACAAGGTGACCGTCGTCGAAGGCGTCGGCACCGTCACGGCCAAGGGCAAGCTCAGCGTCAAGCAGGGCGACAAGACCGTCGAGCTCGAAGCCAAGAACATCATCGTCGCGACCGGCGCCCGCGCGCGCGACCTGCCGTTCGCCAAGGCCGACGGCGAGCGGATCTGGACCTATCGCCACGCGATGGTCCCGACCGAGATGCCGACCAAGCTGCTGGTCATCGGCTCGGGCGCGATCGGCGTCGAGTTCGCCAGCTTCTACAACGACATGGGCGCCGACGTGACGATCGTCGAGATGCTCCCGCGGATCCTTCCCGTCGAGGACGAGGAAGTCTCCGCGTTCATGGACAAGGCGCTGACCAAGCAGGGCATCAAGCTGCTGACCCAGACCGGTCTCGAAGGGCTGACCCCTTCGGCGAACGGCGTCACGGCGAAGATCAAGGCGAAGGACGGCAAGGTTTCGCAAGAGACCTTCAGCCACGCGATCATCGCGATCGGCATCGTCCCCAACACCGAGAATATCGGGCTCGAGGCTTTGGGCATCGAGACCGACCGCGGCCACATCAAGACCGACGGTTACGGCCGCACCAACGTCGACGGCATCTGGGCGATCGGCGACGTCACCGGCGCGCCGTGGCTGGCGCACAAGGCGAGCCATGAGGGCATCATCGCGGTCGAGAAGATCGCCGGCGGCTCGCCGCACCAGATGGATAAGGCCAACATCCCCGGCTGCACCTATTCGCGCCCGCAGGTGGCGAGCGTAGGCATGACCGAGGCGAAGGCGAAGGAAGCCGGCTACGAGCTGAAGGTCGGCAAATTCCCCTTCATCGGCAACGGCAAGGCGATTGCGCTCGGTGAGGCGGAAGGCTTCGTGAAGACGGTGTTCGACGCCAAGACCGGCGAACTGCTCGGCGCGCACATGGTCGGCGCGGAAGTCACCGAGCTGATCCAGGGCTATGTCGTCGCGCGCCAGCTTGAGACGACCGAAGCCGAGCTGATGGAGACGGTGTTCGCGCATCCGACGTTGTCCGAGATGATGCATGAGAGCGTTCTCGCCGCGTACGGCCGGGCGATCCACTACTGAGCAACCGATCCTCCCCCCGCAAGGGGGAGGTGACGCCGAAGACGTCGGAGCGGGAGGACACGGAACCGAGGTCCTTCCTTTCCGCCCCCTCCGTCTGGCAAGCGCCAGCCACTCTATAGCGGGGGAGGACTTGAGGTTGGTACTCCTTCTCCGTCATCCTGACGAAAGTCAGGACCCAGGGTACCGCCCGCGGCGCTTTATCGCTCTGGATCCTGACTTTCGTCAGGATGACGGAGGCGAGTGGGGCGGCATTGTTCTTGTCAGGCACGAAGTCGAGACCAGTCTGATATCCGGCCGACGACCGATCCGAGCGAACCATCCCGTTTCGGCCCTATCTCTCTTGACCCTCGTGCGCGACGCGTCAAAGGGTCGCGCCGGCCACGACGTCCTGCTTTCAGGATTTCGCGGCGCATAAGCCACCGGTGCGGGAACCGCGAATGTCGATCGAACCAGACTCCCGCCTCACGCACCGCCACATCACGATAACGGCGGTCGCACTATGCATCGCCTCGCTCGCGCTCTTCTGGCCGGGCACCGCGATGTACGACACCGTCACGCAATATCAGCAGGTCCTGTCGGGCGTGTACGACGATTGGCACCCACCGGCGATGGCGCGAGTCTGGGCGCTGCTTGCGCCGCTCGGGCCCGGCGCGACGCCGATGCTGGTCCTGCAACTCGTCACCTATTGGCTCGGGCTCGGTTTGATCGCCGCCGCGCTAGCCCGGATCGGTCGCGCCCGCGGCGCCGCCGCGATCCTCGCGATCGGGCTGCTCCCGCCCTTTCTCGGCTGGCAAGGCGTGGTGCTCAAGGATGCGCAACTCGCTGGCGCGCTTCTCGCCGCAGTCGGAATCATAGGCTGGTGGCGACTCGTGCAGCGCCCGCTGCCCCGCGCGATGTATATCCCGGTCGCACTGCTGCTCGCCTACGCCGTGCTGGTCCGCGCCAACGCTGTGTTCATCGTCGTTCCGCTGATCGTGACGCTCGCCCCGCGCCCGGCACACCCCCTCGCCAAGCTCGTCGCCGGTCTCGTCGCGGTGGTCGCCGTGCTCGGCGTCGCGCCGATCGTGAACCATCAACTGCTCCGCGCGCAACCCAGTGGAGTCGAGGCGACCCAAGCGCTTTACGACATCGCGGGGATCGCCGCGCGTACACCGGACGGCAACACCATCGGCCTTACCCGGCAAGAGACAGCAACCGTGATCCAGCGGCGGTGCGCGAAGCCGTTCTTCTGGGATCCGCTCGGCGACGATGCGCATTGCGGAACGACAATGGCACGGCTGCGCGCGCTGCCAACCGCGACGCTGTACGTCACGCTCGCGTCAGCAGCGCTGCATCATCCGATCGCCTATGCCGGGCACCGCTTCGCGCATCTGAACTCGACCGACCGGTGGCTGGTCCCGTTCCACTGGCCGAGCGCGGCGCCGCCCGTCGCGTCGGAGCCGAACACGATCGGGCTCGCCAACCCAAGTGCAGGAGCCCGCGCGTGGGAGGTGCTGACCGCGATGATCGTCGAGACCCCGCTTGGCTGGCCGATCGCCTGGATCGTCGTCGCGATCACCGCGCTTGCCGCAAGCCTGTCACGCCCGCGCGATCCTGTTCGCGAACTTGCCACCGCGTTGCTGGTATCCGCCCTCGCGCTGGAGGTCAGCTTCGCGGTGCTGAGCATCGCGTCCGACCTGCGCTATCACCTGTGGCCGATGATCGCGACGGCAGTCTCCGTTGTCCTGCTCGCCGATCGCGCACCGCCGCGGCGGGTCCTGATGATCGGCGCAACCGCGCTGACGATCGTGATTTGCAGCGGGCTGGCAGCGCGCATGACGCTACCCCTCCCGCCCCAGTCCTATGCAGGCATGCTGGGGTAAGCCGCCGGCAGCGCCCCTAGCGCCGGCGTAGCTTGCGCCGCGGATAGGGCACCGTCTCGTAATATTCGGTGGTCGTCGTTGTCGTCGTCACCGGGACGGACTGAACGACCACCGTCGTCGAGCCTGCCGGATAGGCCGGGCCGCTGGTGGTCGTGACCGTGGTGGCGCCATCGCGCGAAACCCAGGTTTCGCCCGGCGCGCTCGCGTAGGTACGCGGCGGCTGATAGCCGGCGCCATAGGGCGCCGCGTAGTCGTCCGCATACGGCGCGGGCGGCGGATAGCCTGCGCCGTATCCCGCACGGAGTGGTGGCGGCGTGCCACGGCCACGATCCTCGGCCTTGTCGATCGCGTAACCCGCCGCTGCGCCGACGCCGGCACCGATCAGCGTACCGCCGAGACGGTTGCCACGTCCGGCGATGACGTTGCCCGCGACGCCACCGGCTACGGCACCGATCGCGGCACCGCCCAGACCCGTGTCGCGCCGACCGTAGCGACCATCGTCCGACCGCGGCGTGCGACCATCATCATAAGGCGGCGCATACCCGCGTTCGCTCGGCCCGGCGTACACCGTGTCGTTTGCCGCATAGTCTCGCGGACTTATCGTCACCGAACTGCTCGAATCATAGCGGTCCCAATCGACGTCGCCGACGGTGTCGTAAACCGATCCTCGCGGGTCGATCAGGACGGCGTCGTCGTAGTAGCGCGCCCAGTTATACCCCTGCGGCGGTTGGGGAAGACCGTAGGTCGACCAGTCGCCCACGTAGAAGCGCGGCGCATTCCAATAGCCGGGCACCGCCCAGCCGCGATGCGGGCGGCGGTAGCCGGTCCAGCCGCCCGGCGCGTTCGCACCTGCCCACCAGCGACCGCCGATCTTGCTGCCCCAACGCGGCTGGCGGTGCGGTCCCGCCTGTCGCGACGCGGTCTGCCCGATGGAAGGATTGGGGGCGGGAGGATTGGCGGCGATCGGACCGGGCCGGCGGGGATTTGCCATCGGTGCCTGCATCGTCGCGCCCGGCATGCCGTAGCTGGCGCCGGGCCGCTGCTGCGCGTGCGCCGCGCCGCCGCCGACCAAGGCGAGCCCTGCGCTCGCGAGAATAAGGCTCCGCATGTTCATCTCCCTGGTTCCGCCACCCTATCCCGCGCAAACGCCGGATGTCTTGAGTGGTTGCTTACCAAAGCCGGGAGCGAGTCACCAGCAAGCGTACCGTCCCGAAACGGAGCAGCGCCTAGAGCCGCTGGCTCAACAATGCGGCGAGCGCCTCGCACCCTGCCGCATCCTCAGCGTCGAACCGCGCCGGCTCCGGGCTGTCGAGATCGAGCACGGCGATCAGCGTGCCGTCCTTGATCACCGGTACCACCAGCTCCGACCGGCTTGCCGCGTCGCAGGCGATGTGTCCTGGGAATGCGTGCACGTCCTCGACCAACTGCGTGGTCAGCGTCGCGGCGGCGGCCCCGCATACGCCCTTGCCGACCGGGATGCGAATGCACGCAACCTTGCCCTGGAATGGCCCGAGGACGAGTTCGCTACCCTCCGCTTCGGGCACCAGCCGGTAGAAGCCTGCCCAATTGAGATCGGGCAGATATTCCCACACCAGCGCCGCCGCATTGGCCATGTTGGCGATCGGATCGGCCTCGTCCGCCGTCAGCGCGTCTAGCGCGGCGAGCAGGTCGCGGTAGAGGTCGGCCTTAGTGCCTGCGGAGATATCGAACTGGTACATGTGATCTTCCTTGATCGGCGGCGGCGATAGGCCGGAAGTTCCATCCGTCATCCTAGCGCACACTGAGGGCTGCCATATTGGCTTCGAAAGCCCATTCCTCAAGCATACCCCAGCTTTCGCCGGGGTGCCGGAGGGGGCTTACGACGTGCAACCTCGCAAAACCAAACTTAGGCGGGAGCCCAGGGTCGCGAGCGCGACCGTTTGAAATACTGGACCCTAGCCTGTGCGGGGGAACGGTAGGGAGGCGCTCTAGGGATCAGGTTTTTGCCGGGCCCGCCCGGGGTTCGCTGGAAGAGAGCGTGCTTGAGCCACCCGATCACACCTGCTCAATCGTCGCGCACCTTGCCCCGGCCCGCCTTCACGCCGCTCCGCACCTTCTTCGTATCGACCCGCCGAGCCTTTGCCGCCTTGGACGGCTTGGTCGCGCGGCGTGCTTTCGGGACGATCGTCGCCTCCTTG
The DNA here is from genome assembly GCF_004341085.1 of Sphingomonas sp. PP-CE-1G-424. Classification (GTDB taxonomy): domain Bacteria; phylum Pseudomonadota; class Alphaproteobacteria; order Sphingomonadales; family Sphingomonadaceae; genus Sphingomonas. The sequence goes on along the minus strand of NZ_SLXW01000002.1, from coordinate 547,517 downwards.
ATCAGCGCGACGAGACGCTCACGGACTTCCTGGCGGTTGAGCAGTTGCGAGCGCGAGCCCTCGCTACGCAACACCAGCACGCCGTCGCGCGTCAGGCGCGATCCGGCCAGCACGGCGATACGGTTCTTAACTGCCAGCGGAAGGCCGGGCGAGAGGCCGACGTCGAACCGCAGGATCACCGCGCTGTCGGTGGTGTTGACGTGCTGACCGCCGGGACCGCCCGAGCGCGCGGTGCTCTCGATCAGTTCACTATCGTCGATCGAGATCGATCGGGTGATCGGGATCGCGACCATCAGCCCCTGCCCTCAGCCCGCTCAGTCGTCGGTGGAGTCGGGCGTCGTAACTTCAGCAACCGGAGCGACGGCAACCGGAGCAGCCTCGTCGGCGAACCCGGCCTTGGCGAAGCGCTCGGGCAACGGCGCTTCGGCGAGCACGTCGGGCTTGCCCGGGCGCGGGACTATCAGGCGTTGCGCGTGGAGCATCATGCCGAGGCCGTCCGCCTTGCCGTAGACGCCATCGCCGACAACCGGCGCGCCGAGGCCACTCGCGGCGTGGACGCGGATCTGATGCGTGCGGCCCGTCTCGGGGAGGAACTCGACCAGCGAGCGTCCGTCCCTGATCTCGAGCACGCGCCACTTGGTGCGCGACTTCTTGCCGTTAGGGTCCTCCACCATCCGCCAGCCGGTTTCGGCGGTGCTGACCTTGCCGAGGGGCATTTCGATTAGGCCCGATTCACCGTCAACCTCACCGTCGAGGAGGGCGACGTAGCGTTTCGAGACGAGGCCCTGCTCGAACGCCTGCTGCAACCGGGCATGCGCCTTCGGATTGCGCGACAAAAGCAGGCAGCCACTCGTGTCGCGGTCGAGCCGGTGCACCGCCTTCGGCCAGCGCTGGAAGCCGAACTTCAGGCTTTCGAGATGATTTTCGAGGCTCAGCGAGCCATCGCGGGGCGGATCGACCGGCAGCCCTGCGGGCTTGTCGATCACCAGGGCCTCGCCGTCGAGGAAGAGTACGCGTTCACCATGCATGGCGCCGCCCTTGCCATCATTAGCGTCTGCGTGCCAGAGCCCGCGTCGATGTTGCACCGCACGCTCGCCCTCGCGCTCCTCTTCGCCCCGACCGTCGCGGAGGCCCAATTGTGCGAAGGCCAGAGCGCGGCGATCGCGCCCGATGGTCGCGCGTTCGGGCATCTGCCGTATGGTGACGCCGCCGAAACCGAACTGGTCACGCTGCCGTCCGAATATTCGGTGGGCAATCCGTGCGTCGTACGCGCGGATATCCTGCCCGATCTGTTGCGGCTGTTCGCAGCCGCGCAGGGCGATCCTTCCGTGATGGGCCAGCTCCGCGCGCTCTCGTGTCAACGGTCGATCGCGCGCCAGCGCAGCGTGTTCTGCCGCGGCGAAATCAGCACCGCGGCCGATCGGGCGATCTCGGTCGCGCCGCCTGGGTATAGCGAGCATTCGACCGGCTATGCGCTCGACTTCGCGGTCCGGCCCGCGAACGGGTGTCCCGATGCGGAGGCGTGCATGGCCGCGACGCCCGCCGCGCGCTGGCTGCGGCTGAACGCGCCGCGGTTCGGGTTCGAGCAGAGCTTTCCCGGTAGCAACAAGCAGAACGTGAAATGGGAGCCCTGGCACTGGCGCTGGGTTGGCACGAGCGGCAGTGCGCCCGGGGCGGCGAAGGCGCGGTTCGTGTTCGCGCGGGCCCGGCGGTTGTATCCGGCGGATCCCGCGGTGCTGCCGCTGGTGGTGAAGGTGTCGGCGCAACCGCCGGTGCCGGTGGCTCCGGTCGTGGTGGTGCCGTCGAAGAAGAAGCGGCGGTAGAACAAAGACTGGTTTGATCGGGGCTATGTGCCTCTGAGAGCAGTACCACCCCGGCGGAGGCCGGGGCCCAGTTGGGGAACGTTGCTGACGACGGGCAGCGCTTCGTTACTGCCACCTTTCCAACTGGGCCCCGGCCTTCGCCGGGGTGGTAGTTTTTTTGGAGGGGCACCTGTGAGTGACGCGCCCATTGGATGCCCCACTCTACCCAATCAGTGCAGCACCAGTCCGCCCGTACGCACGACACCGTCCTGTAACGCGTGATCGTACAGCAATTCGGTCTCCAGCTTCACCTGGAGCGACAGCCGGTCGAGCATCGACTCGGCCTGCACGCCGAACGCAGCCCAGTCGTCGGGGGAAATCGTCGGCAGCCAGTGGCCGATAAACGCCTTCCAGTCCGAGCGGAGGATGTCGAGGTCCTCCTCCATCATCGCGATCGTATCGGCCGAGCAGCGCGCTTCCATCGCCACGACGGTCCGATCGATGACCTCGTCCTCGACGCCGAGATGATCGGCGACGGTCACTGCCAGCTCGATCAGCTTGCGCGACGCGATTGCGCTTTGCGTATTAGATTCTCGTGATAAATTAACGAGTTCCGAACACTGCCGGGCAATATTCTCGTGATCTTCGATCAACCGAATCCAATTCGCACGGTCCTGATCGGATACTTCTCGCTCTGCGATCTTCGCGTTCATGACGTCGCTACTCCCCTGCGAATGCCAAACGGTAACACTGAATATACGCGTCAAATATTACCAAAGATGCAATAGCGTCAGGCGTTTGACCATAGCTATAGTATTTCCGGCAGTGCGGCCGTGTCGAAACGACCGTGTCGCGACCACCCTTTGACATGACGCCGCGGCGCGCCTATATCCGCATCTCACCACAGCATCCGGGAAATGACATGCCGTCGCGCAGCGTGTCGATCGTATTGGATACCGAGGTTTCATACGCTGAGAGCCGCCGCACCTGATGCGCGCGGCCTTTTTGCGTGAACGTGCGTCCCGCTTGGGGGTTCCCAAGCACGAAATTACGACTGATCCGTCAGTTTTTATAGGGCGAAACAAAACCTATGGCTTCCAAGGCGATCGAACACGGCACTGCAAAGCGCCGTATCCGCAAGGTTTTCGGCAACATCCACGAAGTCGTGCAGATGCCGAACCTGATCGAAGTCCAGCGCGAGAGCTACGAGCAGTTCCTGCGCTCCGACAAGTCGATCGGCCACGTCTCGGGTCTCGAGAAGACGCTGCGCAGCGTGTTCCCGATCCAGGATTTCGCCGGCACCGCCTATCTCGATTTCGACGATTACGTCCTTGAGCCGCCGAAGTTCGACGTCGAGGAATGCCGCCAGCGCGGCATCACCTACGCCGCGCCGATGCGCGTCACGCTGCGTCTGACCGCGTTCGAGGTCGATCCCGATACCGAGGCCAAGTCGGTCATCGATATCAAGGAGCAGGACGTGTACATGGGCGACATGCCGCTCATGACCGAGAACGGCACGTTCTTCATCAACGGCACCGAGCGCGTCATCGTCAGCCAGATGCACCGTTCGCCGGGCGTCCTGTTCGATCACGATCGTGGCAAGACGCACGCATCGGGCAAGTATCTGTTCGCGGCGCGCGTGATCCCGTATCGCGGTTCGTGGCTCGATTTCGAGTTCGACGCGAAGGACATCGTCAACGTCCGCATCGATCGCAAGCGCAAGCTGCCCGTCACGGCGCTGCTCTACGCGCTCGGCATGACATCGGAAGAGATCCTCAACTATTTCTACAACCGCGTGACGTTCGTCCGCGGCCAGGGTGGCTGGATCGTTCCGTTCCAGGTCGAGAACTGGCGCGGCCAGAAGCCGATGTTCGACATCGTCGATGCGAAGACCGGCGAAGTCGTGTTCCCGAACGGCCAGAAGATCAGTCCCCGTGCTGCGAACAAGGCGTTCAAGGACGGCCTGACCGACCTGCTGATCCCGACCGAGGAGATCTTCGGCCGCTATTCGGCATACGACCTGATCGACGAGTCGACCGGTCGCATCTACATCGAAGCCGGTGACGAAGTGACCGCCGAGAACCTCGAACTGCTCGACCAGGCAGGCATCGAGCGTCTCGACCTGCTCGACATCGATCACGTCGCGACGGGTCCGTGGATCCGCAACACGCTCAAGGTCGACAAGGCCGAGGAGCGCGAGCAGGCGCTGTCCGACATCTACCGCGTGATGCGCCCCGGCGAGCCGCCGACGCTGGAGACTGCAGAGGCATTGTTCTCGGGCCTGTTCTTCGATCCGGATCGCTACGACCTGTCGGCCGTCGGCCGCGTGAAGCTCAACATGCGCCTCGACCTCGACGTTGAGGACACCGTGACGACGCTGCGCACCGAGGACATTCTCGAGGTCATCAAGACGCTCGTGAACCTCAAGGACGGCAAGGGCGAAATCGACGATATCGACAACCTCGGTAACCGTCGTGTCCGTTCGGTCGGCGAGTTGCTCGAGAACCAGTACCGCGTCGGCCTGCTCCGCATGGAGCGTGCCGTTAAGGAGCGCATGTCGTCGGTCGACGTCTCGACGGTCATGCCGAACGACCTGATCAACGCGAAGCCTGCGGTTGCCGCGGTCCGCGAATTCTTCGGCTCGTCGCAGCTGTCGCAGTTCATGGATCAGACCAATCCACTGTCGGAAGTCACCCACAAGCGTCGCGTGTCGGCACTTGGACCAGGTGGTCTGACGCGTGAGCGCGCTGGCTTCGAAGTCCGCGACGTTCATCCGACGCACTATGGCCGCATCTGCCCGATCGAGACGCCGGAAGGCCCGAACATCGGTCTGATCAACTCGCTCGCGAGCTTCTCGCGGGTGAACAAGTACGGCTTCATCGAGACTCCGTACCGCAAGGTCGTCGACCACAAGGTCACCGACGACGTCGTGTACCTGTCGGCAATGGAAGAGGCCAAGCACACGATCGCGCAGGCCAACGCCGAGCTCGATTCGTCGAACGGCTTCGTCGAGGAGCTGGTGTCGTCGCGTCAGGCTGGCGAATTCCTGATGGCGCTGCCCGACAACATCACGTTGATGGACGTCAGCCCCAAGCAGCTCGTCTCGGTCGCCGCATCGCTCATTCCGTTCCTGGAAAACGATGACGCCAACCGTGCGCTGATGGGCTCGAACATGCAGCGTCAGGCCGTGCCGCTCGTCCAGGCCGAGGCGCCGTTCGTCGGCACCGGCATGGAAGAGACCGTGGCACGTGACTCTGGCGCCGCGATCTCGGCAAAGCGTGCGGGCATCGTCGACCAGGTCGACGCGGCGCGTATCGTGATCCGGGCAACCGGCGAGATCGATGCCGGCAAGTCGGGCGTCGACATCTACACGCTGATGAAGTTCCAGCGTTCGAACCAGTCGACCTGCATCAACCAGCGTCCGCTGGTGAAGGTGGGCGATGCGGTTCGTGCCGGCGACGTGCTCGCCGACGGCCCGTCGACCGAGTTCGGCGAGCTGGCGCTGGGTCGCAACAGCCTCGTCGCGTTCATGCCGTGGAACGGCTACAACTACGAGGATTCGATCCTGATCTCCGAGCGGATCGTTAAGGACGACGTGTTCACGTCGATCCATATCGACGAGTTCGAGGTGATGGCTCGCGACACGAAGCTTGGGCCAGAGGACATCACGCGCGACATCCCGAACGTCGGCGAGGAAGCGCTTCGCAACCTCGACGAAGCGGGCATCGTCTACATCGGTGCAGAGGTCGAGCCGGGCGATATTCTCGCCGGCAAGATCACGCCGAAGGGTGAATCGCCGATGACGCCGGAGGAGAAGCTTCTCCGTGCGATCTTCGGCGAGAAGGCCAGCGACGTGCGCGATACGTCGCTTCGCCTGCCGCCGGGCGTGTCGGGTACGGTCGTCGACGTTCGCGTCTTCAACCGTCACGGCATCGACAAGGACGAGCGCGCGATGGCGATCGAGCGCGAGGAGATCGAGCGCCTGAAGAAGGATTCGGACGACGAGCGTTCGATCCTGAACCGTGCGACCTGGTCGCGTCTTCGCGAGATGCTGCTCGACCAGACCGCCACCTCGGCGCCGAAGGGCGTCAAGAAGGGCGTCGTGATCGACATGGATCTGCTCGACAGCGTCGACCGCCACGAGTGGTGGAAGTTCGCGGTCGCCGACGACAAGGTCCAGAGCGATCTGGAAGCGGTCAAGATCCAGTATGACGATGCGGCCAAGCTGATCACGGACAAGTTCCACGATCGCCGCGAGAAGCTGGAGCGTGGTGACGAGCTGTCGCCGGGCGTGCTGAAGATGGTCAAGGTGTTCGTCGCGGTGAAGCGCAAGCTGCAGCCGGGCGACAAGATGGCCGGCCGTCACGGCAACAAGGGCGTCATAAGCCGCATCCTGCCGGCGGAGGACATGCCGTTCCTCGCCGACGGTACGCCGGTCGATATCGTGCTCAACCCGCTGGGCGTGCCGTCGCGCATGAACGTCGGGCAGATCTTCGAGACGCATCTGGGCTGGGCCGCACGTGGCCTGGGCCAGTCGATCACCGCGGCTCTCGAGACGTGGCGTGAAGAGAATCCGGACGCCAAGCCGGGTGCGATGCCGGAGGCAGTCCGCGATCGCCTCAAGACGGTGTACGGCGAACAGTATCACGCCGAGATCGATGCCCGCACGGGTGACGAGATCGTCGAGCTGGCCAAGAACCTGAAGGGCGGCGTGCCGATGGCGACGCCGGTGTTCGATGGTGCCCGCGAAGCCGATGTCTCGGCGATGCTGGCGCTGGCGGGCCTCGACACGTCGGGTCAGTCGGACCTGTTCGACGGCCGCACCGGCGATCAGTTCGATCGCAAGGTGACGGTGGGCTACATCTACATGCTGAAGCTCCACCATCTGGTCGACGACAAGATCCACGCACGGTCGATCGGGCCGTACAGCCTCGTCACTCAGCAGCCGCTGGGTGGTAAGGCGCAGTTCGGTGGGCAGCGCTTCGGCGAGATGGAGGTCTGGGCACTCCAGGCCTACGGCGCGGCGTACACCTTGCAGGAAATGCTGACGGTAAAGTCCGATGACGTCGTCGGCCGCACCAAGGTCTACGAGGCGATCGTCAAGGGCGACGACACGTTCGAGGCCGGCATTCCGGAGAGCTTCAACGTGCTCGTCAAGGAAATGCGCTCGCTCGGCCTGAATGTGGACCTGAAGCAGTCGGAGCCCGGCTTCGACAGCGACGGTATCCAGATCGCGGCGGAGTAAGCCTCAACTCCTCCCCTCCCGCGACGGGTTCCCATCAAAGTAATACTTTGACGGGGCCCTAGCAGGAGGGGTCGGGGGAGGGCCTGTCCCCGCAGGCGCCACCCCGAGAGGCTACGACATCCCCTCCCCTAGCCCCTCCCGCCATGCGGAAGGGGAATGGAGAATAAAATGAACGAGATGACCCCCTTCGCCAATCCGGTCGCCAAGACCGAGACGTTCGACCAGATCCAGATCGGCATCGCGTCCCCGGACAAGATACGTTCGTGGTCGTTCGGCGAGATCAAGAAGCCCGAGACCATCAACTATCGCACGTTCAAGCCCGAGCGTGACGGCCTGTTCTGCGCGCGCATCTTCGGTCCGATCAAGGACTACGAGTGCCTGTGCGGCAAGTACAAGCGCATGAAGTACAAGGGCATCGTCTGCGAGAAGTGCGGCGTCGAGGTTACCGTCTCGAAGGTTCGCCGCGAGCGGATGGGCCATATCGAGCTTGCCGCCCCGGTCGCACACATCTGGTTCCTGAAGTCGCTGCCGTCGCGCATCGGCCTGCTGCTCGACATGCAGCTGAAGCAGCTCGAGCGCGTGCTGTACTTCGAGGCGTACATCGTGATCGAGCCGGGCCTGACCCCGCTCGAAAAGTACCAGCTGATGACCGAGGACGAGCTCCTCGACGCGCAGGACCAGTATGGCGAGGACGCGTTCTCGGCCGGTATCGGTGCCGAAGCGGTCCGCATCATGCTCGAATCGCTCGATCTCGTCGGTGAGCGTACCGCGCTGCTCGAAGAGCTCGCGGTCACCAAGTCCGAGCTGAAGCCCAAGAAGATCATCAAGCGCCTGAAGGTCGTCGAGAGCTTCATCGATTCGGGCAACCGCCCCGAGTGGATGATCCTCGAGGTCGTTCCGGTCATCCCGCCCGAGCTGCGCCCGCTGGTGCCGCTGGACGGTGGTCGTTTCGCGACGTCGGATCTAAACGATCTGTATCGCCGCGTGATCAACCGCAACAACCGCCTGAAGCGCCTGATGGAGCTCCGCGCGCCGGACATCATCGTCCGCAACGAGAAGCGCATGCTCCAGGAGGCCGTCGACGCACTGTTCGACAACGGTCGCCGCGGTCGCACGATCACGGGCGCGAACAAGCGTCCGCTGAAGTCGCTGTCCGACATGCTCAAGGGCAAGCAGGGCCGCTTCCGTCAGAATCTGCTCGGCAAGCGCGTCGACTATTCGGGTCGTTCGGTCATCGTGACCGGTCCTGAGCTGAAGCTGCACCAGTGCGGCCTGCCGAAGAAGATGGCGCTCGAGCTGTTCAAGCCGTTCATCTACGCGCGTCTCGATGCGAAGGGTCTGTCGATGACCCTGAAGCAGGCGAAGAAGTGGGTCGAGAAGGAGCGCAAGGAAGTCTGGGATATCCTGGACGAGGTGATCCGCGAGCATCCGGTCATGCTGAACCGTGCGCCGACGCTTCACCGTCTCGGCATCCAGGCGTTCGAGCCGGTTCTGATCGAGGGCAAGGCGATCCAGCTTCACCCGCTGGTCTGCTCCGCGTTCAACGCCGATTTCGACGGCGATCAGATGGCCGTGCACGTCCCGCTGAGCCTCGAGGCCCAGCTTGAAGCGCGCGTCCTGATGATGTCGACGAACAACATCCTGTCGCCTGCCAACGGCAAGCCGATCATCGTCCCGTCGCAGGACATGGTCCTCGGTCTCTATTATCTGTCGATGATGAAGGAGAACGAGCCGGGCCAGGGGATGCTGCTCGGTGACATGGCCGAAGTGCACCAGGCGCTGAACGCCCAGGCGGTCACGCTGCACACCAAGGTCATCAGCCGCGTTCCGCAGACCGACGAGAAGGGCAAGCAGTACCTCAAGCGGTACGAGACGACCCCGGGCCGCATGCTGCTGGGCGAGTGCCTGCCGCACAGCCACAAGGTGCCGTTCGACACCGTCAACCGCCTCCTCACCAAGAAGGACGTGGGCGACGTGATCGACGAGGTCTATCGTCACACCGGCCAGAAGGAGACCGTGCTGTTCGCCGACGCGATCATGTCGCTCGGCTTCCGCCACGCGTTCCGCGCCGGCATCTCGTTCGGCAAGGACGACATGATCATTCCGGACGCCAAGGTTGGTCTGGTCGACGACACCAAGGCGCTCGTGAAGGACTTCGAGCAGCAGTATCAGGACGGCCTGATCACGCAGCAGGAGAAGTACAACAAGGTGATCGACGCCTGGAGCCGTTGCGGCGACCAGGTCGCGAACGCCATGATGGACGAGATCCGTGCGGTGAAGGTCGACGAGGAGACCGGTCGTGAAAAGCCGATCAACTCGATCTACATGATGGCCCACTCGGGTGCTCGTGGTTCGCAGGCGCAGATCAAGCAGCTTGCCGGTATGCGTGGCCTGATGGCCAAGCCGTCGGGCGAGATCATTGAAACGCCGATCATCTCGAACTTCAAGGAAGGCCTGACCGTCCTCGAATACTTCAACTCGACCCACGGCGCTCGCAAGGGCCTCGCGGATACGGCGTTGAAGACGGCGAACTCGGGCTACCTGACGCGTCGTCTGGTCGACGTGTCGCAGGATTGCGTCATCATCGAACCGGATTGCGGCACGACCCGCGCGCTGGAGATGAAGGCCATTCTTCAGGGTGGTTCGACGATCGCAAGCCTCGGCGAGCGCATCCTCGGTCGTACGACCGCGGAGGACATCGTCGATCCGAAGACCGGCAAGGTCGTCATCCCGTCGGGCACGCTGCTCGACGAGCCGATGATCACGACGATCGAGGGTCTCGGCACGCAGTCGTGCAAGATCCGCAGCCCGCTGGTCTGCGAGTCGAAGATTGGCGTCTGCGGCAAGTGCTACGGGCGTGATCTCGCCCGCGGTACGCCGGTCAACATCGGTGAAGCTGTCGGCGTCATCGCCGCGCAGTCGATCGGTGAGCCGGGCACGCAGCTGACGATGCGTACGTTCCACATCGGTGGTGCGGCGCAGCTCAACGAAACGTCGAACCTTGAGGCGCATGCCGACGGTACGGTGCAGTTCCGCGATCTGCGTATCATCGTCGACCAGCGTGGCCGTCGCGTGGTGCTCAGCCGCTCGGGTGAAATCGCGATCGTCGACATGGACGGCCGCGAGCTCTCGGTCGATCGCATCCCCTACGGTGCGTACGTGCTGTTCGACGATGGTCACATCGTGTCGCGCGGCGACCGGATGGCCGAGTGGGATCCGTTCACCATGCCGGTGATCACGGAGAACCCGGGCACGATCAAGTATGTCGACCTGATCGAGGGCAAGACGCTCACCGAGCAGACCGACGAAGCCACGGGCATCGCCCAGCGCGTCGTGATCGAATATCGTGCGGCGACCAAGTCGAAGGAGGATCTGCGTCCGCGCATGACCCTGCTCGACGAGACGTCGGGCGAGACCGGTCGTTACATGCTGGCGATCGGCGCTACGTTGTCGGTCGAGGATGGCGCACAGGTGTTCGGCGGCGACGTCGTGGCCCGCGTCAGCCGCGAGAGCGCCAAGACGCGCGACATCACCGGTGGTCTGCCGCGTGTTGCCGAGCTGTTCGAGGCACGCATCCCCAAGGACTCGGCGATCATCGCCAAGATCTCGGGCCGCGTCGTGTTCGGCAAGGACTACAAGGCGAAGCGCAAGATCGGCATCCAGCCCGAGGATGGCGGCGACGTCGTCGAGTATCTGGTGCCGAAGTCGAAGGTGATCGACGTGCAGGAAGGCGATTACGTCAAGCGCGGCGACAATTTGATCGGCGGTTCGCCCGATCCGCACGACATCCTCGAGACGATGGGCATCGAACCCCTCGCCGAGTATCTCGTGTCGGAAATCCAGGAGGTGTATCGTCTCCAGGGCGTGAAGATCAACGACAAGCACATCGAGACGATCGTTCGTCAGATGCTGCAGAAGGTCGAGATCACCGACGGCGGCGACACCACGCTGCTGAAGGGCGAGCAGGTCGATCGCGAGGAAATGGACGCGACCAACGAGAAGCTCGAGAAGAAGCAGACCCGCGCACAGGGCAAGCCCATCCTGCTCGGCATCACCAAGGCGTCGCTGCAGACCCGCAGCTTCATCTCGGCGGCATCGTTCCAGGAGACTACGCGAGTGCTCACCGAAGCAGCCGTGCAGGGCAAGCAGGACATGCTGATGGGCCTGAAGGAGAACGTGATCGTCGGCCGGCTTATCCCGGCAGGCACCGGCGCAGGTCTCAACCGCCTGCGTGTCGTGGCCAACAGCCGCGACGCCGCGATGCGCGTCCAGCAGCGCAAGATGGCGGAGGTGTCGATCGTGGCACCGATGTCGGCTGCCGACGAGCATGCTGCCGAGCTGGCACGTTCGCCGCGTGACGCAGGCGGCACGGGTGAGGATCCGCTCGCAGCGGTCGTCACCTCGGGCACCGGCACCGATGCGGATGCCGGCGAGTATCTGAACGAGACCGAGTAATCGGTTTCGTCAGACGCCTTCCGCGCTGACTGAAATAAGAGGCCGTCGTCCGGGATACCGGGCGGCGGCTTTTTAGTGTTTGCGCGCGGTACGTGGGGGTTCGGCGGCGATGCAGTCGGACTGGCCGTGACACTTGAAGAAGGCGGCGCACACCGACTTAGCGAACGCGGGCAACTCTCTCGCGCTGCGCACGGCGTCGATCTCGGCCAAATTGCCGCAGGTCGCCCCGGCCATCGTGGTGGCGCATCGGCCGGCTTCGGCAACCGACATCGCGGCGTGTGTGCGGGGCGCGGCACTGGCCTCGTACGTCTCGAGCACGTCACGGAGATCGGCGGGGGACAGCCATTCCAGATGCTTCGCCGGGCACTGCCTGCCGATCTCGATGCGGTAAGGCCGCCACGGATCGTCCGCCGCCGTACCGGCAAATGCGAGCAGCGCGCAGACCGCGGCGGTTGCGACGATCCGCACGACCCCGATGGCAAGCGCAGGAAGACTCGACGGCGTCATGCCGCACATCGTGCCGACCCGACCTTACAGCACGCTGACGATAGTATGTAACACAATCGCTATTCTGGTGGGACGCCGGCCCGTTGTACTGAGATCACGAAGACCGTTCCCTGCTATTCGCCGACTATATGGCCTGATATCCCGATGATGATCGGCGCAGAAACATCGCGAACACATCGCCGACCTAAGAAAGACCGATGAATTCAACGCCTGTTCAAGAGTCGGCCAAGCCCGTGCTGCTGGTGGTCGACGACGACCACATGATCCGGACGCTGTTGGCGCAGAGCCTCGGCATGCATGGGTTTCAGGTCGAGACGGCCACCAATGCGCAGGAGATGGACGCCGTCCTGGCGCGGTGCCCGGTATCGCTGATCCTGCTCGACGTGATGATGCCCGGCGAAGATGGCGTGTCCGTCTGCCGCCGGCTCGCGCGGGTCGGCGCACCGCCGATCGTGATGCTCAGCGCGCTGGGCGATGAACCCGATCGGATCCTCGGCCTCGAAATCGGCGCGAGCCACTATCTGTCCAAGCCGTGCAGCCCGAGGGAGATCCTGGCGACCGTCCGTGCCGCACTGCGCGCGCGCGAAATCCAGGATGCCGGTGAAAGCCGGTCGTTCGCATTCCTCGGCTGGCGTGTCGATTTCGCGGCGCACGAGCTGTTCGATCCGGACGGCACACTGATCGACCTGACCGACGGCGAGTTCGCGGTTCTGCGCGCGTTCGTCGAGCGGCCGAGACGCGTGCTGGCGCGCGATGCGCTGCTGGAGGCGGCGCGCGGACCCGACACCGACGCGTTCGATCGCGCGATCGACGTGCAGGTCAGCCGGTTGCGCCGCAAGCTTCGCTCGCGCGGCGACGAGATCATCCGCACGATCCGCAACGAGGGCTATTTCTTCGTACCGCGCGTGGCCCGACAGTGACGCAACCTGCCACGATGTACACGCCGTCGAAACTCGGCAGGCTGCGTCCGTGGACGCTGTTCGTCCGGATCCTCGCGTTGCTGCTGACGACGGTGCTGCTGGTCCAGATCCTGAACTTCGCGATCGTGCTGTTGATGCCGCCGCCGATGCCCGTGATCTACACGACGGCGCGCGTTGCCGGCGTGGTCCGCTCAGGCAGCGACCCGGCAAAATTGCTCACCATGAGAATCACGGGCGGCCCCCCTCGACCGTCCGACAGTTCGCGCGATGCACGCCTCGCCAAACTGATCGCCAACGACCTTGCGCTGCCGGCAGAGCGCGTGACCGTCGAGACCGAACCCTCCGCGATGCCGATGCTGGCGGGAGCGCTTCGCCCCCCGGTGCCGATGGGCATGGTCAGATCCCGTCATCACCTCTTCGAGAACGCCTTGTTCGGACCGTTCGTTGTGTCGATAGAGCGGCCGGACGGGCGGTGGCTCGTGATCCGGCCAACCAACGGCACGATCGGGCCCTGGCGCGCGCGCATCGTCCTGTGGTTCCTGGCGGCGATGGCGGTCGTCGCGCCGATCGCCCTGCTGTTGGCCCGCCGCGTCGCGACTCCGATCGGGCGGTTTGCCGCCGCCGCCGAACGGCTCGGCCGCGATCCGCGGGCCGCCCCCCTGCCCGTCACCGGTCCGCCCGAGATCGCCGAAGCCGCCAGCGCGTTCAACCTGATGCAGGAACGGCTCAACCGGTACGTCGAGGATCGTACCACGCTGATCGCAGCGGTCGCGCACGATCTGCGGACGCCGCTGATGCGGCTGTCGCTGCGGCTCGAAAAGGCGCCGGAAGATATTCGGATCGCAAGCGAAGGCGATATCCAGGAGATGAGCCAGCGGATCGGCTCGGCGATGGCATTCGTCCGCGACATGACCCGCCATGTCCGCCGCCAGAAGCTTGACCTTAGATCGCTCGCCGAAAGCGTGACCGACGATTTTGCGGATCGCGGCGATCAGGTGGTGCTGCACCCCGGATCGCCACTGATCATCGAAGGCGACACGCCGTCGCTGAAGGCGCTGCTCGCGAATCTGGTGGGCAATGCCGTCAATTATGCCGGGCATGCCGAAGTCCTGCTCCACCGCGCCGGCGGGATGGCCGTGCTCGAAGTGTTCGACTCCGGTAGCGGCATGGCACCCGCCGACCTGGCGCGCGCGTTCGAGCCGTTCTTTCGCGCCGAACACTCGCGCAACCGCGATACCGGCGGCAGCGGGCTGGGCCTCGCCAGCGTGCGCGCGGTCGCCCGCGGACATGGCGGCGAGGCGACGATCAAAAACCGCGCCGACGGTGGCCTGCTGGTGCGGGTGACGTTGCCCGTATGACCTGAGCGATACGTCGGTACCGGCGCGGCCCGACATATCGGGGCAACGTTTCGCGTGCCAGTTGGCCGTCACGGTATCGAGGAGGCGTCATGCGCACAGTATTTCTTATCGGCCTGGCTGGCGCGCTGGCGGGGTGCGCTGGCGACCTGCCGAGACAACGCGGATCGAGCGCGCACGATGATGCCGCACATCGCCTTGCCGACGCGGGGGCCGACCACGGTCACGGGCAGTTGTTCGTCAGTCCGATGGGCGAACCGTTCAGGGCGTCGCAACACCCCGGCGCGGCGGAGGCGCTCTGGTTCGCGGGTGCCGACGCCGACGGCGATGGTCGTATCACCGAAGCGGAATTCCAGCGCGATGCGATGCGGTTCTTCGCGGTGCTCGATCGCGGGAACGACGGCGAGATCGATCCCGACGACATCGCCTATTACGAAAACGTCCTGGTTCCCGAGATCCGTGTCGCGTCGGGCGGCGGCGGGATTTCATCGGGAGCACGCGGCCCTGGGGGGCGTGGTGGTCGCGGCGCCGGTGGTGGACGAAGGCAGGGCGGCGGCGGCGGCGGCGGCGGCGGCGGCGGTCAGAGGATGCACAGGGACAGCGACGACGGCAAGAAGACCGATGCCACCGTCCATGAACGGCTCGGTGCCGCGAAATTCGGGTTCTTCGATTTCCCCGAACCGGTCATCGCGGCCGATCGCAACCTGAACCGCGGCGTCGATCGATCCGAATTCGCGATGGCCGCCGCGACCCGGTTCGCCGCACTCGACCGCAATCGCGATGGTGCGCTGACCCGCGGCGAATTGCCGAAGGCCGGCGCCGAAACGTGGCGGAACGGATCAGATCACCCTGCCCCGCCGCCGGATCGCGATACGCCATAATCGTGGCGACGGCGGCGGATCGGACGCCCCTTTTACCAATATCGCGACCGGGTCAGCCGAGCACGCCCGAGACGATCCAGCGGCGGCTGACCGCGGATTTGACGATCGCTGCGCCACAGCGTCGACAGGCGGAACGCTGGACCGGCTGGTCCTCACGGTCGCGGTGGCGTGACCGCGGTGCGTGCAACCCCAGCGCGCAGTCGCTGGCGTGTGTCGATAGTCCGCGCATGCCGCCTCCACCCCAAGATCGAACGTCGGTCATGACGCGCCATGTTTTCCCGCGTATGTCTGTTGTCTGTGCGGTGAAGGGTTTGTCATGCGGCGATCCGGGTGCTCCGGCGTTTGCAGTCGATACCGCACCGCGCCGGTCGGCGCACAAGGGAGCCGATCATGGCCGTAACGGACCTCGTCACCTTCTCGAACATCCAGCTGCGCCCCGATCCGTCGCGGACCGTGATCCGCCCGTTCAACGTCGACTATCCGGGTCCGTTCAAAGTCGAGGGTCATCCTCGCGTCGAGCGCGTGATCGACCGCGTGCTGTCGCTGACCCCCGACGAGCTGCATGCCGAACGCGAACGCGTCACGGCGTCGCTCGACGAGCGCCACCGCGACGTTGACGACCTGCTGCTCCACCGCTTCGGCGAAGTCATGGCGAGGACGCCGGACGCCCGCACCATCACGCGCGACCAGCAGGTGCTGATCGGCGCGTATCTCAGCGAGGAATATTCGTTCGAGGCCGCTGCGCTGTTCAACCCGAGCATGGTGCTGCACCCGGATCAGACCGGCGCGCCCGACGATGGTCTCCGCTTCATCCTGTCGCTGCGCGGGATCGGCGAGGGTCATGTCTCGTCGGTGACGTTCCGCACGGGGAGTTGGTCGCCGCAGGACGGCTTCTCGGTCGATCCCGCCAGCCGGACAGCTGTGCCGCCGCGGATCGAACCGTCGGATCAGGGCGCGACCGATGGCGGCCCCACCCGGCTGCAATGCGGCAATAGTCGCGAGCTGTCCGAAACCGTGATCTTCCCGATCCTGCCGAGCCAGCGCCAGGGGATCGAGGATCTGCGGCTCGTCCGGTTCGAGGATGCCGGCGAGGTCCAGTATCTCGGCACCTATACCGCGTTCAGCGGCTCCGAGACACGCTGCGAACTGCTGCGCGGCGAGGATTTCAAGACGTTCGAGATGCAGCCGATGCGCGGCGCGGTCGCGGGCACCAAGGGTATGGCGCTGTTCCCGCGGAAGATCCACGGGCGCTATGCGATGCTCGGGCGACAGGACAACGAGAATATCTGGTACCTGACCTCGGACGACCTGCTGACCTGGGACGGGGGCATTAGGATCGTCGAGCCGAAATGGCCGTGGGAGTTCATCCAGATGGGCAATTGCGGCTCGCCGATCGAGATCGACGAGGGCTGGCTGGTGCTGACCCACGGGGTCGGCAGCGTCCGCAATTACTGCGTCGGCGCGTGCCTGCTCGACAAGGCCGACCCGACCAAGCTGCTCGCGCGGATGACCGACCCGCTGATCGTGCCGAGCCCCAAGGAGCGCGACGGGTATGTGCCCAACGTCGTCTATAGCTGTGGCGGGATCGTACATGGCCGCACGTTGCTGCTGCCGTTCGGCGTGGCCGACAATTTCGCCTCGTTCGCGACGGTGGATGTCGGGCGGTTGCTCGCGGCGATGGCATGAACGCCGGCAGCGTGAAAGCATGTTCCCCCGCGAGGGCGGGGGTCCAACCTGGGCTCCCGCGGGAGAGCAATAGAGAGTGCGAACTGCTGCCCGAACCGGCTTACGCGATGCGTTCCGTTGGTTGGACGATCAACCGCGCGCCGGCGAAATCCTCCGCCGCAACCGCATCGATCTGCCGTTCGATCCCGCGCGTGAGCCCTGCCGGCACGGTTACCGCGAAGCCACGTGCGATCAGGCCTTCGACCGCCCAGCGAACGCAATAGTCCGCCGCAACGCCGATGACCGTAACGTCGGTAACGCCCCTCGCGGCGAGGCCTGCGAAGAAGTCCTCCCGCGACACCGTTGGCTGCCCTTCGTCGCGCGCGTCCTCGATCGCCAGCCCCGGTTCGGCCCACATGTCGAACACGCCCTTCTCGATCCGCCACGCCGGGATCGCCGGGTCGACCAGCGCGACGTCGAGGATGTTGCCCCACCCTTTCGTGCCCCGGACGCAGTGGATCGGGAACATCGCCGCCTCGGGCGACGCGGCATAGGTTTCGCGGAAATGCGTATCGAACGTGAACAGGACTCCGGCAGTGCCGGCGGCGGGCAGTGCCGACAGCCACGCCTGCATCGGCGCGACCAGCGCGTCCGCCCCGGCCACGCTCAGCGCGCCGCCCTCCGCCATGAAATCCCACTGCGTATCCACCACGACCACGAACCGCGCCATCGCCCGTCTCCTTTGCCCGCTGCTTGACACAAACGCGTCTTCTCGGACACCCGCAGCCCACGCAAACGCAGGAGCCCGCGCGCATGGCCGTGACCGATATCGCCACCCGGACGTACAATCACAATTTCCGGCTCGATCCGATCGTGCGCAGCCTGCTCGATACCGATTTCTACAAGCTGTTGATGTTGCAGATGATCCGGCAGGTGTATCCCGACGTCAGCGCCACTTTCGCGCTGATCAACCGGACCAAGACGGTGCGGCTGGCGGAGATCGTCGACGAGGACGAACTGCGCGCGCAGCTTGATCATGCGCGGACGCTGCGGTTCGCGAAGAAGGAGCTGATCTGGCTCGCGGGCAACAGCTTCTATGGGAAGCAGAAGATGTTCGGGCCGGAGTTCCTCGCGTGGCTCGCCGAGTTCCAGTTGCCCGCCTATGATCTGCGCAAGGTCGACGGGCAGTACGAGCTGCATTTCGAGGGCCCGTGGACGCACACGACGATGTGGGAAATCCCCGCGCTGACGATCATCAACGAACTGAAGTCGCGCGCAGCCCTGCGCGATCGCGGGCGGTTCGCGCTCGACATCGTCTACGCGCGCGCCAAGGCCAAGCTGTGGGAGAAGGTCGAGCGGCTGCGCGAACTGCCCGATCTCGTGCTGTCGGACTTCGGCACGCGGCGCCGGCATGGATTCCTGTGGCAGCGCTGGTGCGTCGAGGCGCTGAAGGAAGGGCTCGGCGACCGGTTCATCGGTACGTCCAACGTGCTGTTGGCTATGGATGCCGACCTCGAGGCGATCGGCACGAACGCGCACGAACTGCCGATGGTGACCGCCGCGCTGGCCGAGAGCGACGCCGAGCTTGCCGAGGCGCCGTACCGCGTGCTCCAGCATTGGCGGCAACATTATAACGGCAATCTGCTGATTGCCCTCCCCGACGCGTTCGGGACGACCGCGTTCCTGCGCAACGCGCCGCACTGGCTGGCGGAGTGGACCGGCTTTCGCCCCGACAGCGCGCCGCCGATCGCGGGCGGCGAGCAGATCATCCGCTGGTGGGAGGAACAAGGCGTCGATCCGAAGACCAAACTGCTGATCTTCTCCGACGGGATGGACATCGACACGATCGAGCAGACGTATCGGCATTTCCATGGGCGGGTGCGGATGAGCTTTGGCTGGGGGACGAACCTGACGAACGACTTCCGCGGCTGCGATCCCGATGGGGCGGCCGCGCTGGAGCCGATCTCGCTGGTCTGCAAGGTGATCGCGGCGAACGGGCGGCCTGCGGTGAAGCTGTCGGATAATCCCGCCAAGGCGACCGGTGAACCTGCGGAGATCGCGCGATATCTGCGAGTGTTCGGCGAAGCGGACCGCGAGACGGCGCCGGTGCTGGTGTAACACGGCCCATTACCCCCCTCCCTGGAAGGGAGGGTCGGGGGTGGGTCGGTGTCCGTATCAGGCAACGTTATGACACGAGCAGGCCTACCCACCCCCCAGCCCCTCCCTTTCAGGGAGGGGGGCAGAATTAAGTTAGTCCTCGACCAGTTTCATGAACCGCCGCTCGACTGGCGCCAGCACCGGCCCGAGTTCATGACCTCGCTTCACCACCGCGCCGGCCTCGCCGATCAGCGCCCACATCCCCTGCTTGTTACGCAGCGACGGGCGTTTCTCGATCCGGAACTCCGGCCGTTCGGCGGCGCGGCGGAAGGCGGCGAACACCGCGGCATCCTTGCCGAGATCGATCGCATAGTCGCGCCAGTGCCCCGCTGCGACCATCCGGCCGTAGAGGTCCAGGATCCGGTTCAGTTCGAGGCGTTCGAAGCCGACCTGCGTCGCCTTGGACGGTGTGGGGAAAGGTACGACGCCCATCAGTTATCCACCATCATGCGCGGTCGCGACGGTCCTCTGGATGCTCGTCGGCGAGCAGCGCGTCGAGCCGCTTGCGCATCGTCTCCAGCTCGCAGCGCATGATCTCCATCTTCTGCGTCGCGGGATCGAACATCTCGCTGCACGGCGTCCCGTAGGGCACGAAGCGCGGCACCTCGGGCGCGTTGCCGCCCTCGATCGTGGTCGCGCGCGCGGGGATGCCGACGACCGTCGTCCCCGCCGGCACGTCGCGCGTGACGACCGCGTTGGCGCCGACACGCGAGCGCTTGCCGAGCGTGATCGGGCCCAGCACCTGCGCGCCCGAACCGATGATCGCGCCATCGGAGATGGTCGGGTGGCGCTTGCCCTGGACGCCGTTGTCGGGGCTGGTGCCGCCGAGCGTGACGCACTGGTAGATCGTCACGTCGTCGCCGATCTCCGCGGTCTCGCCAATCACGACGAAGCCGTGGTCGATAAAGAAATTGCGGCCGATCGTCGCGCCCGGATGGATGTCGATCGCCGTCGTAAAGCGCGACCAGTGATTGACGCAGCGCGCGAGGAAATAGAGTTTCGCCTTGTACAGGCGGTGCGCGATGCGGTGATAGCCGAGCGCCCAGACGCCGGGATACAGCATGATTTCGGCGCGCGAATGCGGGGCGGGATCGCGGGCGCGGATCGAATCCAGATAGGCCAGTAATCCGCTCGACATCCGCAGTCCCCTTCGCGATTTCCGTATCTAGGGTATCGAACGATCGATTTCCAGAACCGCGCGTGTGGGTCGCCTCACGCTATAGGGATCGGGGTAAAGCCTATCTTTGTTGTGGGATAAGCCGGCGCGTTGCAGTCTGGGCGGAATATTGAGGGGATGCCGATGTTCGACCTGACGACCTTGAGCTTCGAAACGCTCCTGCCCTTCATCCTGGTCGGGTTCGCCGCGCAGATCGTCGATGGCGCGCTGGGGATGGCGTTCGGGGTGATTTCGAACACGCTGCTGCTGTGGGTCGGCGTGCCGCCGGCCGCGGCGTCGGCGGGCGTGCATACCGTCGAGACCTTCACCACCGCGGTGTCGGGGATCAGCCATGTGCTGCACAAGAACGTCAACTGGACGCTGTTCCTGCGGCTGATGATCCCGGGCGTTATCGGCGGCGTGCTGGGCGCGTACGTGCTGTCGAACATCGATGCGAGCACGGCGAAACCGTTCATCCTCGCGTATCTGACGTCGATCGGCGTGTACCTGCTGTACCGCGGGCTTCGTTATCCGCCGAAGCAGAAGGAGCCGAAGATCGTCGAGCCGCT
Source organism: Sphingomonas sp. PP-CE-1G-424 (assembly GCF_004341085.1). Lineage (GTDB taxonomy): Bacteria > Pseudomonadota > Alphaproteobacteria > Sphingomonadales > Sphingomonadaceae > Sphingomonas. The sequence goes on along the minus strand of NZ_SLXW01000002.1, from coordinate 526,805 downwards.
CGGGCTGGTCGGCGGGTTTCTCGATGCGGCGGGCGGTGGCGGCTGGGGCCCGGTGGTGACGTCGAACCTGCTGGTCCAGGGCGCATCGCCGCGGACCACGATCGGGACGGTGAATACCGCGGAGTTCTTCCTGACCGCGACGATCTCGGCGACGTTCATCACGCAGCTCGGCTGGGCGGCGTTCACGCAGGCGACGGTGGGGTTGCTGATCGGCGGCGTGCTGGCCGCTCCGTTCGGGGCGATGCTGGCGAAGCGCGTGCCGGCGAAGACGCTGATGGTGCTGGTCGGCGTGATCCTGACCATCACCAGCTTGTTCGGACTATACCGCGCGATCTGGCACTAAGTCCTTCCCCCGCCAAACTCGCTCCCGTCATCCTGGCGAACGCCAGGATCCAGAGTATCGGGCGCTACGATATTGGCTCTGGATCCTGACTTTCGTCAGGATGACGGAAGCGGTTTGGGAGGGGGATTACTTCACAACGTTGCGTGGACCGTCGCGACCGCCGCCATCACGGCGCCGATGCGGACCGAGGTCTGGATCGCTTCTGCCGTAACGCCTGCCTTCTTCAAAATCTGCTCGTGGCTGTCGATGCACATGCCGCAGCCGTTCATCGCCGACACGGCCAGGCTGAACAGCTCGAAATCGACCTTGTCGATACCCGGCTGGCCGATCACGTTCATCCGCAGCTTGGCCGGCATGTTGCGATATTCCTGGTTCCCGGCGAGATGCGTGAACCGGTAATAGACGTTGTTCATCGCCATCACCGCAGCCGCCGCGCGCGCTGCGTTCGCGGCCTCGGGCGAGAGCTTCGGCACGCATTCGGCTTCGGCGGCCTCGACCAGCGGCTTGTAGCCCGAGCCGTGTGCGCAGGTGAGCAGCAGGCCGTATTTGCGCTGGTCGGACAGATGCGTCTCGTTCAGCAGCGAGCCGACGTTGAGACGGATGTCCTTGGCGTAGTCGGGCAGTTGCCCTGCGAATTCCTTGAGCGACATGATAATTCCTTCTGCTCCCCTTCCGCCTGCGGGAGGGGTCGGGGGAGGGACTGGAGACAAAAAGAGAGGGCGGCCCGTATGGACACGCCCTCCCCCAACCCCTCCCGTGAACGGGAGGGGAGTTTTAGTTACGCAGCGAGCTGGAGGACGTCGTCGCCCTTGTTCCAGTTGCACGGGCAGAGCTCGTCGGTCTGCAGCGCGTCGAGCACGCGGAGCGTCTCGGCGGGGTTGCGGCCGACGTTCAGGCCGTTGACCTGGACCGCCTGAATGACGTTGTCCGGATCGATGATGAAGGTCGCACGGAACGCCACATGCTCGTTCTTGTCGACGATGCCGAGCGCGTCGGCGAGCTTCGCGCCGTTATCCGCGAGCCACGGGAAGTCTGCGGCGGCAAGGTCCGCGTCCGACTTGCGCCAGGCGAGGTGGACGTGCGCGGTATCGGTCGACGCGCCGATCAGCACGGCGTCGCGGTCCTCGAAATCGCCGCGGATGTCGCTGTAGCCGACGATCTCGGTCGGGCACACGAACGTGAAGTCCTTCGGCCAGTAGAACAGCACCTTCCACTTGCCGGGATATGCCGTCGTCAGGTCGAGCGTCTCGCCGGCGGGCAGCGCTGCGGTGCCCTGCTGGACGGGAATGGTCATCGATGGGAACTGGTCGCCGATGGTCAACATGATGGAAGCCTCCTGGAAATAAACTCGGCTCCAGGCATCCTCAAAGGCAGCGGTTGGCCCGCTCGGTCGTTGTGCAATGCGGTATATGGGGGCTGGTGTAATCGATCCAACGCTCTATTTATCATCTGATGATCGATAGAGGCGATTAATGGCGGCGACCTACCTACCCACGTTGAAACAGTTGCAATATCTTGTTGCGCTGAAGGACCACGGCCATTTCGGACGTGCCGCGGAGGCGTGTTTCGTGACGCAATCGACGCTGTCGGCGGGCCTGCGCGAGCTCGAAACGCTGATCGGCGTGGTGCTTGTCGAGCGGACCCGTCGAGTCGTGCGGTTCACGCCGCTGGGCGACGGGATCGCCGACAAGGCGCGGCGCGTGCTGCGCGAGGCGGAGGAACTGGGCGACATGGCGCGTGCCGCCGGCCAGCCGCTTTCGGGCGACATGCGGATGAGCGTCATCCCGACGATCGCGCCGTTCATGCTGCCGAGGATCCTGCCACGGTTGCGGAAGGATTATCCCGACCTCAAGCTGTTTTTGCGCGAGGAGCCGAGCGGTCCGGCCTGCGAGGGGCTGCACAACGGCCGCACTGACTGCGTGCTCCTCGCGCTCCCCTATGCGTGTGGCGAGGTGACGTCGGAGACGCTGTTCGAGGATCGGCTGTTCGTGGCCTATCCGTCGGGCGAAGAGCCGACCGCGCTGCCTGCGATCCCGGCGTCGGCGATCGACGAGACGCGGCTGCTGCTGCTCGAGGACGGACACTGCCTGAAGGATCATGCGCTCGGCGCGTGCAACCGGCCGGAGTTGCGCGCGGAGGCGACTATGCTCGGCACGTCGCTGCACACGATCGTGCAGATGGTCGACAATAGGCTCGGCATCACGATGCTGCCGGAGATGGCGCTCAAGGCCGGGATACTCGACAACACCAACATCACCGCACGCCCGCTCGACGAGATCAATGCCGTGCGGAAGATCGCGCTGGTCTGGCGGCGGGCGAGCCCGCGCGAGAAGGATTTCCGGTTGATGGCGAAGGCGCTCGCCGACGTTCAGTAGTCGCCCTCTCCTTCTGTGCCCCTCCCTGGAAGGGAGGGGTTGGGGGTGGGTCGGCGCCCGTATCAGGCAATCTCACGACACAAGCTGGCCGACCCACCCCCTGCCCCTCCCTTTCAGGGATGGGAGACCGTTGCGAATTGAGCGCGCTCGGTCTTCACCTTGACCCGAGATTGGCACGGGTGCGCAACCAACTCGGCGTTCGATCGTATGTTTCGCAGTTCCCGCTGGAGATCCAACGATGTCGAAGACGCTTCCGCTACTGCTGATCACGGGTGCGCTGGCGCTTGCGGCGTGCAGTGGCAAATCGAAGGACGACGTCGCCAGTGCGTCGACCACGCCGATCAATCCCGCGCTCGCCGTCCCGAACGGGCCGCCCGCGGTGGCCAATCCGACCGTCGGCGGCGTGCCGATGATGGCGACGCAGACGATCGTCGACAACGCGTCGGCGGCGCCCAATCTCTCGACGCTGGTTGCCGCGGTGAAGGCAGCTGGCTTGGTGCCGACCTTGTCTGGGCCGGGGCCGTTCACGGTGTTCGCACCCACCAACGACGCGTTCGGGCGGCTTGCCCCCGGCATGGTCGACACGTTGCTGAAGCCGGAGAACAAGGCCTCGCTGACCAAGGTGCTGACCTATCACGTCGTGCCCGGCGTCGTGACCGCCGACGATCTGCGCCGCCGCATCACGACAGGCGGCGGTACCGCGACGCTGACCACGGTCGAGGGCGACTCGATCACCGCGACGCTGGTCGGCGCGGTGATCACGCTCACCGATGTCAACGGCAACAAGAGCTATGTCGAGACCGCAGATGTCCGCCAGTCGAACGGCATCGTTCATGTCGTCAACGGCGTGATCGTGCCCAAGCTGAGTTGATCTGAGTGCAATTAGGCTCGATTCATCGCGCCGATGCTGCGGCTTGTCGGCAAAATCATTGAGTCCGACCGATACCTAACCCAAGTTTTTCCGTTCGAGTTTCACACGTCCCTTCCACAATCTCTGGAGTTGCAGATGACTGTTAAGACCAACCTGATGATCGCAGCCGCATCGAGCCTGCTCCTCGCCACCGGCGCGACCGCGCAGACCACCGCACCTGCTGCGCCGCGGACGGGCGCGCCCACGACGGCTGCTCCGACGGCAGCGGCGCCGGGCGCGACGACCGCAGCGCCTCAGGCTGCCGGTGCGCCCGCTGCGTCGACGGCCGCAGCGACCACGACGATCGCGGCCGCTCTCCCGACGCTGCCGAACCGTGCGACGCTGACCAAGCTGGTCACCGCAGCGAAGTTGCAGACGACGCTCGCAGGCCCCGGCCCGTACACGCTGTTCGCGCCGAGCGACGAAGCGTTCACGCGTCTGCCCGCGGGTGCGCTCGACACGCTGCTGAAGCCTGAGTCGGTGCCGACGCTGGCGACGATCATCAAGTATCACGTCGTCGCCGGTGCGCTGACGTCGGAGCAGCTGAAGGCGCAGATCACCGCGGGCGGTGGCAAGGCCACGCTGACCACGCTCGCCGGTCAGCCGCTGATCGCGTCGCTCGAAGCCAACGGCAATATCGCGCTGACCGATACCGCCGGGATCAAGTCGTTCGTCGATACGGCGGACATCAAGGAGACGAACGGCGTCGTTCATCTCACCAACGGCATGAGCGTTCCGAAGCTCGGCTGATTTGAGTGCGGGCCGCGGTCTCATCGGAGAGCGCGGCCTGCACTGCCTTGCTTACCACGAAGGCGGGAATCCAGTCTGGGCTCCCGCTTTCGCGGTGGAGCAAGCTTTGCGCTAGCTGCTCGGCGTATTCCACCGGGCAGCGGCGGCGTGATCGTGATCACGCGCCTCTACCCAGCTAGCTTCAACTCCGCGCGTCTCTCGCTTCCAGAATGGCGCGTCGGTCTTCAGCCGATCGATCAGATACGCGCAGGCTTCCAGCGCCGCACCCCGGTGTGCCGCCGCCGCCGCGACGAACACGATGCGCTCGCCCGGATGCATCGGCCCGACGCGGTGCACGATGATCGCGGCGCTCAGCGACCAGCGCTCGATCGCACCCTCGGCAACCTTGAGCAACGCAGCCTCGGTCGCGTCGGGATAATGTTCGAGCTCGAGCGTTCCCACGCCGTCGTCCGCACGCACCAGTCCGGTGAACGTCGCCACCGCGCCGGCGCCAGCCGCCTCCGCGCGCGTCATCTCGGCGGCGATATCGATCGGCAATTGCTGGACCGAGATATGGATCATCCGCCGGTCACCGGTGGGAAGATCGCGATTTCCTGTGCGCGACCGATCGGCGTATCGAGCGGCACGAAATCCTGATCGATCGCCGCGCGTAGTCGCGAGCGGTTCTCGAACGCACCCGCATGGGCGGCGCTCGTCTCCGCCAGCCAATCGACCAGATCGGCCACCGTCACGACGCTCGTCGGAGGCTCGACCGACTCTTCACCCGTGCCGATGCGCTCGCGCACCCAGGCGAAATACACCATCCGTATCGTCATGCCCGTAATGCCTATTCAGTCCATGTGCTTCAGGCCGACGCGGAGATAATCCCATCCGGTCATCAGCGTAAGGACGGCTGCGCCCCACAACGCGACGATGCCGACGGTGTGCACCCAGACCATGTCGGGCACCGCGCCGCCGAGGATGATGCCGCCGAGTGACACGAGCTGCAACGTCGTCTTCCATTTCGCCAGCTGCGAAACCGGTACGGAGACCTGCACCTGTGCAAGAAATTCGCGCAGGCCCGACACCGCGATCTCGCGCAGCAGGATGACAAGCGCGGCGATCACGTGGACGCCCGGAATATCGCGCGTACCGACCAGGATCAGGATCACCGCCGCGACCATGATCTTGTCCGCGATCGGATCGAGGAAGATCCCCAGCCGCGACACCGCACCGCTCGACCGCGCGAGGTACCCGTCGAAATAATCGGTAATACCCATCAGGCAATACAGCACGAAGGCGATACCGTACCCCGCCTCCCAGTCGGGCCACCACAGGAACCAGACCAGCAGGGGCACCGCGACGATCCGCGACAATGTCAGGAGGTTAGGCAAGCTCAACACCCACCACCCCTATACCGGTCGGTCGCGCGGCGAAACCGGTTTAAGCGTTGGCGCGCGGATGACGCTCGGCTAAGGGTTGGACATATTACCGCAACGATCAGGGCTATTTCCCGTCATGCTCAATGCCCTTGGGTTGCTGAAGCAACGTCGCTTCCTCCCGCTGTTCACGACCCAGTTTCTCGGCGCGTTCAACGACAATCTGTTCAAGACCTCGATGGTCCTGTTCGCGACCTATGCGGTCTTCAACGACCCGAAGATGGAGGCCAATTTCAACGCGCTGGCGACGGGACTCGGCATCCTGCCGTTCTTCCTGCTGTCCGCGCTTGCCGGGCAATTGGCGGACAGCCACGACAAGGCGCGGATCATCCGGATCGTCAAGACGGTCGAGATCGGCATCATGCTTCTGGGTGCGACCGGGCTGATGGTCGCGCGTGCGGGGCATCCGTCGCTCGGAATCGGGCTCATGCTCGGCGCGGTGCTGTGCCTGGGCGTGCATTCGACCTTCTTCGGGCCGATCAAATACGCGATTCTGCCGCAGCATCTGAAGCCGTGCGACGTGCTCGGCGGCACTGGACTCGTTGAGGCGGGAACGTATCTCGCGATCCTGCTGGGCACCGTGACCGCAGGCTGGATCCCGATCGAGGGCGCCGCTGCCAGCGTGCTGGTCGTCGCCGCGATCGGCTGGTTTGCAGGACGCCAGGTGCCGCCGGCGCCACGCGAAGGCCCGCCGCTGAAGCTCGACTACAACCCGTTCACGGCGTCGTGGCGACTGATCAGCGCGACGCTGCACATCCCACGGCTATTCCTCGCAATCATCGCGATCAGCTTCTTCTGGACGATCGGCGCGGTGCTGATCATCGTCTTCCCGCCGCTAGTGAAGAACGTGCTCACCGCCGACGAGCGAGTCGCGAGCTTCGTGATCGCGGTGTTCTCGGTCGGGGTCGCGATCGGCTCGGTGGTCATCAACACGATGCTGCGAGGGCGTATCTCGGCGAAGTTCTCGCCCGCGTCGGTGATCGCGATGGGCGGGTTCGTCGTGCTATTCTCGTTCCTCGCGCGGACCTGGACGCCGGCGCCACCGGGGCATTATTACGACTGGGCGGGCTTCATCCATCAGCCGGGTGCGATCCCCGTGCTGGCGACGCTGCTGGCGATCGCGATCACCGGCGGAATGTTCGTGGTGCCGCTATACGCATTCCTGACGACGACCGTCGAGAAGGACCAGACCGCGCGGACCGTGGCGGCGAACAACGTGGTTAACTCGGGCGCGATGACGGTCGGTTCGATCCTCGTCATCGGCATCACCGCGATGGGCGTGACGCCCGAGGACATGCTGTTTCTCGTCGCAGCGATGTGCCTCGTCTCGGCATGGCTGGCGCAGAAGCTGCACCGGGCCTGCGACGACGACGCGATCGGGTGTTTGCCGACGCTGAGGGGGTAGCCTCACTCCTGAGTCCGTTCGCCCTGAGCGAAGTCGAAGGGTGAGTCCCAAAAGCAGGTGCTTCGACTGCGCTCAGCACGAACGGAAAAAGGGGTGCGTGAGCCTCAGAAAATGAAGCTGTAAAAGCACGTGAAAAACGCCGCGAAGCTCAGCAGAAACAGCTTCACGTCGTGATCGTCGTTCTTCGCGCTGGCGACTACCGGCGGCGGCAACGATCGGCGCAGCGGATGGCGGGCGGCTTCGTTGGTAAGGACTAGGCGTCTGGTCATGATGAAAACGTTAACGTCGCGTTTACCAATTCGACCAGTGGCAAAAGTGGTTAAACTGGCGGCGTCCGGCAATGGGACAGAAATGGGCCCCAGCTGACGGCCCATAAAGCCGCCGCCGATCCGCTATCCTTGCGTAAAAACCGCGTATAAGCTCCAGTCTTTCCCCGTGATTCTGCGGGCGCGAGGACCCGGACCATCGAGCAGATCGGCGCACTTCCCTATGTGATCGACGAGGCCGGACATGCGCGCGTGATGCTGATCACGTCGCGCGATACCGGCCGCTGGGTGATTCCCAAGGGCAATCCCATCACCGGGCTCGCCAGCCACGAGGCCGCAGCCCAAGAAGCCTATGAGGAAGCCGGCATCCGCGGCATCCCCTGCCCCTCGCCCGTCGGGCAATTCGCCTATCGCAAACGCCGCCGCACCGGCCGTTACCGCGACATGATCGTCACCGTGTTTCCACTCGCGTTCGTCGAGCAGGTGGAGGACTGGCCCGAGCGTCATCAGCGCGACACACGCTGGTTTACGCTTGATCGTGCGGCGGAGGCTGTCAATGAGCCCGGCCTGAAGGCGCTGATCGCTGCTTTCCGTGAGCCGCCGATCCCGGCGTCGCTCGCGCAACGTATCTTACCCGTCGTGCGCGGAAGCGCGAAAAGGAGAATTCCGATGCTGGGCTGGTTCCAGTCGCTGATGCCGAAGCAGGGACGGTTCTTCGAACTGTTCGACGCGCATGCCGCGACCCTGGTCGCCGGCGCCAATGCGCTTGCACGGCTTCTCCACGGCGAAGGCTCGATCGAGGGTCAGATCGCCGAGATCGTCAAGCGCGAGCACGAGGCCGACGACATCACGCGCGAGGTCCTTCAGGACGTTCGCCGCGTGTTCGTCACGCCGTTCGACCGCAGCGCGATCACCGATCTGATTGGCGTCATGGACGACGCGATCGACCAGATGAACGGCACCGCCAACGCGATCGCGCTGTACGAGGTCACCGAATTCTCGCCGCAGATGCGCGACATGGCCGGCATCATCGTCGAGGCCGCACGGATCACCGCGGAGGCGATTCCGCTGCTCCGCTCGCTCGGCACCAATGCAGGGCGTCTGCACGACCTGACCGCGCGGCTGATCCAGATCGAGGGGCATGCCGACGACATCCACGACACGGGCCTGCGCGCGCTGTTCCAGGCGTCGAAGATCAGTGCGGACCCGATGACGTTCATCATCAACCGCGAGATCTACAGCAGCCTGGAAAAGATCGTCGACCGCTTCGAGGATGTGGCGAACGAGATCCAGGGGCTGGTCATCGACCATGCTTGATGTGTCGACATTGTCCTCTCCCCTCCCTGGAAGGGAGGGGTTGGGGGTGGGTCGGCCCGAGACGAATCGTGACACCCGCCCCATACCGACCCACCCCCTGCCCCTCCCTTCCAGGGAGGGGAGTCCGACGGCGTCCGGAGCGGCGGCATGATCCTCTCCCTCCCCCTCCTCATCGGCCTCATCGGCATAGCGCTGCTGTTCGACTTCCTGAACGGCCTCCACGACGCGGCGAACTCGATCGCCACCGTCGTCTCGACGCGCGTGCTGAAGCCTCAATACGCCGTTCTCTGGGCGGCGTTCTTCAACTTCATCGCGTTCGCCGTCTTCGGCCTCCACGTCGCGCAGACCGTCGGCACCGGGATCGTCCAGGCGCACGTGATCGACGCGCAGGTGATCTTCGCCGCGCTGATGGGGGCGATCGCGTGGAACGTCATCACCTGGGTGCTCGGCATCCCGTCGAGCAGCAGCCACGCATTGATCGGCGGGCTGCTCGGCGCGGGTATCGCCAAGATCGGTTTCGGCGCGATCGTTTGGAGCGGCGTCATCAAGACCGTCCTAGCGATCTTCGCCTCGCCCGCGATCGGCCTGATGCTCGCACTCGTGCTGGTGCTGATCGTCGCGTGGACGAGCCTGAAGCTCACCCCGCTCGGTGTCGACAAGCGTTTCCGCAAACTTCAGCTGATATCCGCCGCGCTCTATTCGCTCGGCCACGGCGGCAACGACGCGCAGAAGACGATGGGGATCATCGCCGTGCTGCTGTATTCGCAGGGCCTGCTCGGCGGCGAATTCCACGTGCCGCTCTGGGTCGTCCTGTCCTGCCAGGCGGCGATGGCGCTCGGCACGCTGTCGGGTGGCTGGCGGATCGTCCACACGATGGGCTCGAAGATCACGCGGCTAACCCCGGCGCAGGGGTTCTGTGCGGAGACCGGCGGCGCGATCACGCTGTTCGCCGCGACCTTCTGGGGCATCCCGGTATCGTCGACGCACACCATTACCGGCTCGATCGTCGGCGTCGGTGCCGCCCGGCGCCTCTCCGCTGTTCGCTGGAACGTCGCCAGCAACATCGTCGTCGCCTGGACGCTCACCCTGCCCGCCGCCGGATTGATCGGCGCGGGAACGTACCTGCTCGTCGGCCTGTTCGTCTGAACGACCACCTCCCGCGCCCAATCGGCACTCTATTGACGCGGACGTAAGCGGCTCCGACACTCCCTGTCGAGCGAAGGACAATGATCCTTCGCCGCCAGGGAGAGGGTATCATGAAGACGACCTACACGGCGTTGCTGTTCGGGAGCGCGCTGAGCGTCGCGAGTCCGGGCCACGCACAGACCGCCAGCCTGACCAGCGTCGCGAGCACCGAGACCTATAACCGCATGGTCGTGTTCGGTGACAGCCTCGCCGACGGCGGCTATTACCTGACGCTCGACCCACGCCTGCCGCGCGACGCGGGCAGCTTCACGACCAACCCCGACCCGGTCGCACCCGAGGTCCTCGCGGCGCGACTCGGGCTGTCGCTTGACCCGGTCTACGGCAAGGGCGGCACCAACTATGCGGTCGGCGGCGCCCGCGTGACCGCCGCGAACGCGCTATCGATCCCGGTCGCGACCCAGATCAGCAATTTCCTCGCCGCCGGCGGCAGTTTCGGGCCGCGCGACCTCGTCTACATCCAGGGCGGCGGCAACGATTATTTCGCGTTCCAGGCGGCCGGCAGCACCAACACTGCGATCGTGACGACGGCTGCCACGCAGCTTGCCGCGCAGGTCGGCCGGCTCCAGGCCGCCGGTGCCACGCGGATCGTCACGCTCGCGGTTCAGACCGGCGGCGCGGCCGGGCTCCAGCTGTTCAACCGGACCTATGCCGCGGCATTGGCGGCGGCGAACGTCAACGCGCTGTATTTCGATACCGACCGGCTGTTCGGCGAACTCGTCGCCAGTCCCGCGACCTATGGCTACACCAACATCACCGGAGTCGCCTGCACCGTCCCCTCGTCGCTCGCCTGCACGCGCGCGACGCTCGTGTCACCGAACGCCAACGAGACGTATATCCAGGCCGACAGCGTCCACCCAGCCGGCATCACGCAGCGTATCCAGGGGCAGGCATTGGCCAGCCTGGTCCAGGCCCCCGACCAGATCGCCGGACTCGGTTATGCGGCGCAGGCGATGTTCCGCGGACAGCGCGACCTGTTCGAAGCCGCCGAGCGTGGCGGCGCGCAACGCGACGGACACGCGCTGTCGGTGTTCGGCGGCGCCGGCTATCATTATTATTCGAGCGGCACGTCCGCCCAGCGCGTCGGCATTACCGAGCGCGGCTTCAGCGGCACCGCAGGCGCCGACCTCGCGATCGGCAATGCATCGGGGGTCGGTCTCGCCGGTGGCTATTCGGACGGCACCGGCGACTTCAAGACCGGCGCTGGCAGCTACAAGCCCCGCGCCTGGTCGGTCAGCGGCTACGCGCGGGGTGACCTCGGCCCGGTCCGCCTGCTTGCGGACGGGACCTATGGCGAGATCGATTACCGCCACATTCGGCGCACCGTCCAGCTCCGCCCGGCGATCCGATCGCATGAGGGCGAGACCGACGGCACCTACGTCGCTGGGCGAGTGACTGCCGCGGTCGACCTCGTCAAGTTCGGCGGGCTCGCCTTCGGCCCAGACCTCGCGGCGCAGTATGACCGGGTTCGTATCGCCGGCTATGCGGAAACCGGCGGGCTTTCGACTGCGGCGAGCTTCGGCAAGCAGGAGATCGAAAGCCTGACGGGCCGCTTCGGCGCTGTCCTTCGCACCGTTCCCGGAGAACCCGTGCGGTTCTTCGCACGCGCCGGGTACGAGCGCGAATTCGACGACGATCCCCGCACGCTGACGATGACGCCAACGGGTGCCCCAATCAGCTTCACGAGCACGGTCGAACGCGCCGATCGCAGCTATATGAGCTATGCGATGGGGGTGGACGGCAATGTCGCAGGGCAGTTGTCGCTCCGCGCTGGTGTCGCCGGCTACGCGTTGCGCGACGACCGCGACAGCGTGTCGGCATTCATGGGGCTATCCGCCGCGTTCTAGCTGCGTGGCGACCGTGTTCGGGATGTGGAGGCTCCGCGTCCCGAACACCGTTCGAGGCGGGCTGAGGCAACATGCCTAGGACGTTGCCGTCCGGCTCGATCGCGCTATCTGAAAAAACGGTCCAATCGACCGGTCATCAACGGAAATGGTGGAGCCGAGGGGGATCGAACCCCTGACCTTTCGCATGCCATGCGAACGCTCTCCCAGCTGAGCTACGGCCCCATTCCCGTTGGGAGGCGGGTCACTAACCGGACCCGCCCGGGTTGGCAAGCGGCGTAAATGCCGCCTGCCAAATTTATTCCAATTAACGCTCGTGCTCGTCCTGCGGCGTCTCGACGCCGAGGTCGTCGTCGCCGCCGAGATCGACTTCGTCGTCCGCCGACGGCTCTTCGTCCTCGCCGGTGATCGAGGCGATGTCCTCTTCCTCGTCACCCTCGAGATCCGCGTCGGGCTTCTTGGTGTCGGGCTTGGCGACCTCGAACGGCAGCGGCTGCTTCGACTTCAGGATGGGCTCGGGCTCCCACGCATACCCGCATTCGATGCAGGTCACGGGGTCGGCTTTTTCGAGGTCGTAGAAACGCGTCGCGCATTTCGGGCACGAACGCTTCGTGCCCCATTCCGGCTTGATCATGCCGATAGAACCTTTCGGATGAATGGATTGCGGGGGGATACCCTCGCAAAGTGGGCGCGCCTTGCCATAGCGCAAGGCCACTGTCAAAAGCCCGGCCCCATGGCACACCCCCTCCCCACTTCGATGGACGTCGTCGCGCGCGGTCCTTTGACCGGTTCGATCGCGGTCCCCGGCGACAAGTCGATCAGCCACCGCGCGCTGATGTTCGCGAGCCTCGCGGTCGGCACCAGCCGGATCGAGGGGTTGCTGGAGGGTGAGGACGTGCTCGCGACCGCGGCGGCGATGCGCGCGATGGGCGCGACGATCGAGCGTAGCGAGGACGGGATCTGGGTGGTGGACGGCGTTGGGGTCGGCGGACTGCTCCAGCCAGAGACCGCGCTGGAGATGGGGAATTCGGGGACATCGACGCGCCTGCTGATGGGGCTGGTGTCGAGCCATCCGATTACCTGCACCTTCACCGGTGATGCGTCGCTGTCGGGGCGGCCGATGGGGCGCGTGATCGAGCCGCTGTCGCAGATGGGGGCGGACATCACGTCCTCGCCAGGCGGGCGGCTGCCGCTGATGGTACGCGGGATGTGTCCGGCGGTGCCGATCGAATACACGCTGCCGGTCGCGTCGGCGCAGGTGAAGTCGGCGATTTTGCTGGCTGGGCTCAACACGCCGGGGATCACGCGAGTCATCGAGCCGGTCGCGACGCGCGATCATAGCGAGCGAATGCTGACCGGGTTCGGCGCGAAGCTGACCGTCGAGGAGACGAACCAGGGCCGCGTCATCTCGATCACCGGCGAAGCGGACCTGAAGCCGCAGGATATCGTCGTGCCGGGCGACCCATCGTCGTCGGCGTTCTGGCTGGTCGCGGCGTCTATCGTACCGGGGTCGGATATCGTCGTGCGCAACGTCGGGCTGAACCCGACGCGGATCGGGATCGTTACGGCTCTGCGGATGATGGGCGCGGATATTACCGAGCTCGACCCGCGCGTCGTTGGGGGCGAACCGGTCGCGGACCTGCGCGTTCGCCACGCGCCGCTGACCGCGATCGAGGTGCCGGCCGATCTCGCGCCGAGCATGATCGACGAATATCCCGTGCTGTTCGTGGCGGCGGCGTTCGCGACCGGCACGACCGTCGCGCGCGGCGCTCATGAGTTGCGCGTCAAGGAATCGGACCGGATCACGACGATGCGGATCGCGCTCGAAGCCTGCGGGGTTCTTTGCGAGGAGTTCGAAGACGGCATGGCGATCACCGGCTCGGGCGGCGCGGCGATTCGCGGTGGCGCTCGGGTGGCCTCGAAACTCGACCACCGCATCGCAATGAGCATGGTCGTGGCTGGACTTGGCGCCGTTCAGCCCGTCACGATCGATGATGTATCGCCGGTGGCGACGAGCTATCCCGTGTTCTTCCGGTCGCTCGACGCGCTTACCGGCCGGGGGAATTAAGATGATCATCGCAGTCGACGGTCCGGCGGCATCGGGCAAGGGCACCATCGCGCGTGCCTTGGCCAAGCATTACAAGTTGCCGTATCTCGATACCGGGCTGCTGTACCGCGCGGTCGCGTTGAGCGTGGCGCGGATGGGGCTCGATCCGGAGACCGAGGCCGACGCGGTCGCGGCGTGCGATTTCAACGATGCGCTGTTGAGCGACCCGGCGCTGCGCGACGACGATATCGGCGCGCTGGCGTCGGTGGTGTCGGCGCATCCGCTGGTCCGCGCGGCATTGTTGCATCGGCAGAAGCGGTTTGCGGCGCAGGAGGGTGGCGCGATTTTGGATGGGCGCGATATCGGCACGGTGATCGCGCCGGATGCGGATGCGAAGCTGTTCGTGAAGGCCACGCCGAATATCCGGGCGCAGCGGCGGCATGCGGAGTTGCAGGCTCGGGGGGGGACTGCGAGCAAGGATCGGGTTCTGGCGGACATTCGGGCTCGGGATGCTCGGGATAGTGGGCGGTCTACGGCGCCGTTGGTGATGGCGGCGGATGCTGCTTTGCTGGATACGAGTTTTCTGTCGATCGAGGCTTCGGTGCAGAGGGCGGTTGCGTTGGTTGAGGCGCAGCGTGCGAAGAAGGCGGCTTCGGTTTAAGCCATCCCCTCTCAGCAGCGGCAACCACCCCGGCGAAGGCCGGGGCCCAATTGGAACGTCCGCGGTAACGAAGCGCGGTCCTCAGTTAGTACCGTCCCCCAATTGGGCCCCGGCCTCCGCCGGGGTGGTTGCTCTGTTGGGGGGAGCTACCGCAACCCAATATTGTTTTCCCGCGAAGGCGGGGACCCAGACTGGGCTCCCGCCTTCGCGGGAGAACAAGGAAGCGGGGGCGCCGCCCGTCATACTCCCAAGCCCCGCTCACAGCGACGCGACCCACGCTCCCCTAAATCGCAGTAACCAGCGCCACCGCCCCGAACACCACCCCCGGCGCATTAGCCACGACGATCGGCCAGTCCCGCTTGTCCTTCAAAAACCCATACCCGACCCACAGCGCGCAGTTCACCATCGTCGCGAACGGCTGGACCACCGATCCCTTCTGCCCTGAAAGGTTCAGCATGATCTGGTCGATGTACGACAGGTACATCACGATCGCCGTCACGGTGGCGACCCAGCCCAGCACGAGAATGCCGCGTTCGTTCAAATCTTCGCTCCTGTTGTGAAGCGCCCTTAACGAAGCCGAGCCGAACTTGCTCCGAGACCCGGTTTCGGCTATACGGAACCGTCCGGCGAGCGATGCTCGTGGAGGAAGGCGCGGAGACCCTCGAGTCTCACGCGCCGTTTTCGCATTCAGCGTCTACGTCCTCTGCGCCTCGTGCAGTCCGGATGCTGCGTTCGACGTTCGGTCGTCGCGGCAACGAAGGCCAAGACCAGCGGACCCAACCGCTTGGCCGGAAACAGACTAGGATTACTGAATTCTATGGCAACCCAGGTAATGCCGACCCGCGACGATTTCGCGGCGATGCTGAACGAAACGCTCGGCGACGCCGACA
Source organism: Sphingomonas sp. PP-CE-1G-424 (assembly GCF_004341085.1). GTDB lineage: Bacteria > Pseudomonadota > Alphaproteobacteria > Sphingomonadales > Sphingomonadaceae > Sphingomonas. Next base: position 511,376 of record NZ_SLXW01000002.1, on the reverse strand, counting down.
GCTTCGAGGGCCGCGTGGTGCATGGCACCGTGACCGGCATCGAGAACGACATGGCCGTCATCGACGTCGGTCTGAAGTCGGAAGGCCGCGTGCCGCTTCGCGAATTCGCAGCGCCGGGCCAGAAGGCTGACCTCAAGGTCGGCGACGAAGTCGAAGTCTATGTCGACCGCGTCGAGAACGTCCACGGCGAAGCGATGCTCAGCCGCGATCGCGCCCGTCGCGAAGCCGCATGGGACAAGCTGGAAACCGAATTCTCCAAGACAACCCGCGTCGAAGGCGTCATCTTCGGCCGCGTGAAGGGTGGCTTCACCGTCGACCTGAACGGCGCCGTTGCCTTCCTGCCCGGTTCGCAGGTCGATATCCGCCCCGTGCGCGATGTCACCCCGCTGATGGATATCCCCCAGCCGTTCCAGATCCTGAAGATGGACCGCAAGCGCGGCAACATCGTCGTGTCGCGTCGCGCCGTTCTCGAAGAGACGCGCGCAGAGCAGCGTTCGGGCCTGATCCTCAGCCTGGCCGAGGGCCAGATCATCGACGGCGTCGTCAAGAACATCACCGATTACGGTGCGTTCGTTGACCTCGGCGGCATCGATGGCCTGCTGCACGTCACCGATCTCAGCTACAAGCGCGTCGGTCACCCGAGCGAAGTCCTGAACATCGGCGACACCGTCAAGGTGCAGATCATCCGCATCAACAAGGACACCCAGCGCATCAGCCTCGGCATGAAGCAGCTGGAGAGCGATCCCTGGGATGGCGCGATGGTCAAGTACCCGGTCGGCGCGAAGCTCACCGGCCGCGTCACGAACATCACCGAATATGGTGCGTTCGTCGAGCTGGAAGCGGGCATCGAAGGCCTCGTCCACGTGTCGGAAATGTCCTGGACCAAGAAGAACGTCCATCCGGGCAAGATCGTGTCGACCTCGCAGGAAGTCGACGTCATGGTCCTCGAAGTCGATTCCGAGAAGCGTCGCATCTCGCTCGGCCTCAAGCAGGCTCAGGCCAATCCTTGGGAGGCATTCGCTGCCGCTCATCCGATCGGTTCGACCGTCGAAGGCGAAGTCAAGAACGCAACCGAGTTCGGTCTGTTCATCGGCCTCGACAATGACGTCGACGGCATGGTCCACATGTCGGACATCGCCTGGGGTGTTTCGGGCGAGGACGCGCTCAACCTGCATCGCAAGGGTGAGACGGTCGAGGCCGTCGTGCTCGACATCGACGCCGAGAAGGAGCGTATTTCGCTCGGCATGAAGCAGCTCGAGCGCGGCGGGCCATCGGCTGGCGGCATCGCAGCAGCAGGCGACAAGCTGAACAAGAACGCGATCGTTACCGTGACCGTTCTCGAAGTCCGCGACGCGGGCCTCGAAGTGCAGCAGGGCGACGATGGCGCGACCGGCTTCATCAAGCGCACGGATCTGGGTCGCGATCGCGACGAGCAGCGTCCGGAGCGTTTCCAGGTCGGCCAGAAGTTCGACGCGATGGTCACCGGCTTCGATCGTTCGAAGAAGCCGACCTTCTCGATCAAGGCTATGCAGATCTCGGAAGAGAAGCAGGCTGTCGCTCAGTACGGTTCGTCGGACTCCGGCGCGACTCTGGGCAACATCCTGGGCGAGGCTCTCAAGGCCCGTACGGAAGCCGAGAAGAAGTAAGCTCAACGGCTTAACCAAGATTTGGCCCGGCATGTCGCGAACATGCCGGGCTTTTTCTTATCTACCCCATTTTGGTTTTTGACTGCGTCCGGATTAGTGCTAACGCTTTGTATGTTGACTTACATCAACGAGCGGAACTGCCACATGAGCGGGAAATCGAATGATTCGATCTGAACTAGTCTTGAAGATCGCCGAAGCGCATCCGGACTTGCAACCGAACGAAGTCGAGCTGATCGTCAGTACGTTCTTCGACGAAATTTCGAAGCGGCTCGCCGGCGATGGCCGTGTCGAACTGCGCGGGTTCGGCGCATTTTCGACGCGCGCGCGCGATGCGCGTACCGGTCGCAACCCGCGTACCGGCGAGGTCGTCGCGGTCGACGCCAAGCGCGTGCCGTATTTCAAACCCGGCAAGGAAATGCGCGCCCGCCTCAACGTGTGAGGTCTTGGCGGCGGCACCGAAGCGTCTTAAGACCGCCTCGGATGCGGGCGTGGCGGAATGGTAGACGCACCGGACTTAGACATGCTTGAGTGCCCACGGGGAAACCCGCGGCGTAGAACTGCTCAAATTCGGGGAAGCCTGTAAAATGGGAATCCCGAGCCAAGCCCGAGAGCGATCTCGGGAAGGTGTAGAGACTAGACGGGCAGCACCTGTATCCCGGCCTGCCGGGACATGGTGAAGGGATAGTCCAGACCACAAACGCCCTCGGGCGGCGGTGAAAACCGTAGCTGGTACGAAAATCCGTTGGGCCTAGGCCCGTGGGGGTTCGAGTCCCCCCGCCCGCACCATCCTGCCCAATGGGCCTGTCCATCGATCGACGCCAGCGACGCCACTGCGGCGACGCAGTTTACTCGCCAGCGGCACGCATCACTCTGCGCCCGACGATCCTTTTGCGGCGTGCATCAGGTCGACCAATTGTTTGTTGATCGATGCGCCGTGCAGGTGAAGATGCACCGCATCATAGCCCTCGCGACGCAAGCGCTGCCGCAGGTCGTTGACCGAGCTGCAAGTGCCGGATCGTGCCAGTTCGAATGCGCGCTCCACGGTGGTGATCTGTTCCGTCATGCTACCGCCCTAGGCGTTCTGTCGCCCCTTCGCGAGCGCTCATTCGAAGCCCGACCGATGGATCGGAAATGGACGCAACCGTGCTGGGTTAACCTTGTCGAAACCACGTGGCGGGGAGAGAGACGACCGTGGGATCAGCCAGGGGGCTGGTTCACAGGGGACCTATCGAATGTACAAGTACCTGCTTATCGCGGCACTCGCCGCCGCACCGGCCGCGCCAGCTTTCGCACAGTCCGACGTGGGTCCGAATGGCGCCAGCGACGCTGCGACCGCGTATGGCCAGTCAGATGGCGTCAGCGGCCTGCGCGTCGAGCCGCGGATCGGCTACGACCGCGTCATCACCGAACTGAACGTCGAAGCCGGTGAAAACTCGGGCCGCCTGAGCGAAGGCAAGAGCGGCGTCACCTATGGCGGCGAGGTCGGCTACGATATGGTCGTCAACGGCGGCACCATGCTCGGCGTCTATGGCGGTATCGAGGGATCGAGCGCCAAGCAGTGCTTCGACGGTGGCGACGGTGTCGACACCTGCCTGAAGCCCGGCCGCAACCTGACCGCCGGCGTGCGCGGTGGCTTTCTGATCAACCCGACGACGGTAGCCTATATCAAGGGCGGCTATTCGAACGGCCAGATCCGCCTCAACTACACCGATCCGACCTTCCCTGAGGACAATTTCCGCCTTTCGGACAACCTGAGCGGCTTCCACGTCGGTGCAGGCGTACAGGCCGGGTTCGGGCGCAATTTCTACGGCAAGCTCGAATACGTCTACACCGATTACAACGGCTATGAAGTCGTCGACGGGTCGGACAAGGCGAGCCTCGATTTCAGCCGTCACCAGGTCGTCGCCGGGATCGGCTTCCGCTTCTAATATCGTTCTTGCTATGTTCCGTGGCGATGTCTAGTTTCACCCGATGAAACAGGCCCGCCCGGTTCGTGGTGCTACCCGCAATGACGAAAGCCGGCGGTTCAATCTGCCGCAGACCGAGGCGGACGGCGACTGGCTCGACATGCGCGAGGGGATCGACGGGATCGCCCCAAAGCTTCGGACGACGGTGACCGTCGAGACCCCGCGCACGATCATCAGCCGCAACGCGTCGCCCGACGTGCCGTTCGACCGCTCGATCAATCCGTATCGGGGGTGCGAACACGGCTGCATCTATTGTTTCGCGCGGCCGAGCCATGCGTTTCATGATCTGTCGCCGGGGCTCGATTTCGAGAGCAAGCTGTTCGCGAAACCGTCCGCCGCGACGCTGTTGCGCGCTGAACTGTCGAAGCCTGGCTATGTCGTCGCACCGATGGCGCTGGGGACGAACACCGATCCTTACCAGCCGATCGAGAGCGACTGGCGGATCACGCGCGGCATCATCGAGGTTCTGGCGGAGACCGATCATCCATTGACGATCACCACGAAGTCGGACCGGGTGGTGCGCGATATCGATTTGCTCGCGCCGATGGCAGCCAAGGGCCTAGCGGCGGTGGCGATGTCGATCACCTCGCTCGATCCGAAGGTCGCGTCGACGGTCGAGCCGCGCGCGCCACATCCCGAGCGACGGCTGGCGGCGGTGCGCAAGCTCGCGGATGCGGGGGTGCCGGTGTACGTGTCGATCGCGCCCGTCATCCCGGCGATCACCGATCATGAGATCGAGCATTTGATCGCGCGCGCGGCGGAGGCAGGCGCGACGCGCGCGTTCTTCATTCCGGTGCGATTGCCGCATGAGGTGGCACCGCTGTTCCGGGCTTGGCTCGACGAGCATTTTCCGGATCGCGCGGGGAAAGTAATGGCGACGATCGCGTCGCTGCGTGGCGGCAAGGACAATGATCCGAACTTCTTCACGCGAATGCAGGGGCAAGGGCCTTGGGCGGATCTGCTCGGGACCCGGTTCCGGATTGCGTGTGCGAAGCATGGGCTGAACCGCGAGCGGGTGGCTTTGCGGAACGATCTGTTCCGGGCGCCGAGGGGGCCGCAGGGGGAGTTGTTCTGACAATGAGGGAGGTAGCTTGGCTGACCACTCTGTCGCCCCCCATCAGATAAAGGGCGACTAACTTACTCCCCTCCCTGGAAGGGAGGGGTGGGGGTGGGTCGGCTTCCGCACACCCGAACCCCATGGCTCAAGCAGGCCAACCCACCCCCGGCCCCTCCCTTCCAGGGAGGGGAGAAGTCTCCACGTCGGCATGGTCGAGACCAAAGGCGCCCTATCCCGATCTACCGCTGATCGTCATATCAAACACGGGCACTTCCTCAACCTTCTGGGTCCTCGGGTTGCCAAAGCTCAACCGGGTTGCCTTCCGGATCATGGATGCGCGCGAAGCGACCGAAACCGGGCATATCCCATTCGGGATCGGTGATTACGGCGATTCCTGCCGCACGAAGGCTCGCGATCATACCGTCGAGGTCGTCGACGCGCAGATTGAGCATCCAGGGGCGATCCGCGGCGAAATAGTCGGCGGCGACGGCGAACGGCGCGAAGACGCTGGGGCCTGCCTGAGTCTCCCACGATCCATACGGCACCGACCCGACGCCGAGATGCTCGACATACCAGGCGCGTATCGCCTCCGGGTCCTTTGCCCGGAAGAAGAAACCACCGACCCCCGTCACGCCCATGCCTGCCCCCTAAGGTCGCATCGCCAAAGCCAATGCGACGATACCAGACGAGCGCCACGATGCAGCGGACAGACCGGACGGTTTTGGTTGCTCCTTGCCTCGGGTTTCCAGGCGGTCGCCACGCTCCGCCCCAATGCTGAGCCTTGGACGCGACGCCGGTAGCGGCCGATCGGCATGCCTAGTAGGCGCGGCCGATCAGGATGCGCTCCACCGCGGGGTCGCCGGTGAAGATGCAGGCGCCGTCATCGCACCCGGTCTGTCCCATCGGCGCGTTGCGGATCGTCAGCTTCAGCGCCTTCAACCGTTCGACGACCTTGTCGAGTGCCGCGCCGGTCGGCTTGGACCAGCGGACGTCGACCCAGCCGGGGTTCTTCACGCCGTCGGCGAAATGCGCTTCGACCGCGGCGAAGTCGTTGGCGGGGACGATGTTGCCCTTCACGCGGTTCATCGATTCGACGTGGAGCGTCGCCTGCACTTCGGCCAGCATGCCCGAGACATCTGCAACGAACGCGTCGCGCGGCGTGGCGATGCTGTCGAGCTTGCCATCCTCGCGGTACAGGCGGTCGCGGCGGATCACGGTGACGTTGCCGCCGGCCATGTCGCGGCCGCCGACCTCGATCACGATCGGGGCGCCCTTCTTGACCCAGCCCCAGCGCTTGGTCGCAGCCTTGGCGGGCTTGAGGTCGAGCAGCGCGCGGACCGGTTCGCCAAGCGCGGACTGCTTGGCGAGTTCGGCCTGGAGCGACTTGCAGTATTCGACGATCGCCGCGTCCTCGGGGACGTCGCGCAGCATCGGCACGATCACGACCTGCCACGGGGCGATCATCGGCGGCACGCGCAGGCCGTCGTCGTCGCCGTGGACCATGATGACCGCGCCGATCATCCGCGTCGACACGCCCCAGCTGGTGGTGTTGCACAGCTCGAACTCGCCGCCAGCGTTCTGGAAGCGGATGTTCTGCGCCGACGCGAAGTTGGTGCCGAGGTAATGCGAGGTGCCCGCCTGGAGCGCCTTGCCGTCCTGCATCATCGCCTCGATCGAATAGGTCGCGACGGCGCCGGGGAAGCGCTCGTTCTCGGGCTTCTCGCCGGCGATGACGTGGACGCCGAGGCACTCCTCCGCGAAATCGCGATAGACTTCGAGCATCTTCAGCGTCTCGTCGCGCGCTTCGTCGGCGGTCGCATGCGCGGTGTGGCCCTCCTGCCAGAGGAACTCGCTGGTGCGCAGGAACATGCGGGTGCGCATTTCCCAGCGGACGACGTTCGCCCATTGGTTGATCAGCACGGGCAGGTCGCGCCACGACTGGACCCAGCGTGCGAACGCGGCGCCGATGACCATCTCGGAGGTCGGACGGACGACCAGCGGCTCCTCGAGCTTTGCGTCGGGATCGGGGATCAGGCGGCCGTAACCGTCGGCCTTGAGGCGGTGGTGCGTGACCACGGCCATTTCCTTGGCGAAGCCGTCGACGTGCTCGGCCTCCTTCTCGAAGTAGGAGAGCGGGATGAACAGCGGGAAATAGCAGTTCTCATGGCCCGTCGCCTTGATCCGGTCGTCGAGCAGGCGCTGGATGCGCTCCCAGATGCCGTAGCCCCACGGGCGGATGACCATGCAGCCGCGGACGCCGGATTCCTCGGCGAGATCGGCCTCGGAGATGACGGCCTGGTACCAGGCGGAGAAATCCGCCTCGCGGGTGACGGGGAGTGCGCGCTTTATCATGGGGTGCGGATAGCGGGTGCGCGGGGGTTCGTCACGTGTGAGTTGCGGGATGGCGACGCGGCGGTGGTTTGCGTAGGGTCGCGCATGCCCACCGACCGCATCCTTCCCGCCATCGGCATGCGGTTGCTGTCGGTCGTGATCTTCGCGCTGATGAATACCGCGATCAAGTTGGCCGAGCGGCACGGCGCGAGCGTGTCGGAGATCCTGTTCTTTCGTCAGTTCGGCGCGTGCCTGCTGGTGTCGGCGGTGATCGTCGCAGGGCCGGGCCTGCCTTCGGTCAAGACCAGGCGGCTGCCCGCGCACATCGTTCGCGCGATCGTCGGGCTGTCGGCGATGGCGTTCACCTTCAACGGGATCGTCGCGCTGCCGCTCGCGGAGGCGACGACGATCGGGTTCACGGTGCCGGTGTTCGCGACGATCCTGGGGGCGCTGGTGTTGCGCGAGCCGACCGGGTGGCATCGCTGGGCGGCGGTCGCGACCGGGTTCGCGGGTGTGTTGATCGTCGCACAGCCCGGAAGCGGCGACCACTTTCCGTTGTGGGGTGCGGGGTGTGCGCTGGCGGGGGCGTTCGGCACGGCGAGCGTGTCGATCCTGTTGCGGCAGATTGGCAAGACCGAGAGTGCGCTGACGACGGTGTTCTGGTTCTCGGCGCTGTCGCTGATCCCGTTGTCGGTGTTTTACGGGCGGGCGGCACAGTCGCATGATCTGGTCGCGTGGATTTGCCTGGCGAGCGTCGGGATCTTCGGCGGGCTGGCGCAGATTGCGATGACGACGTCGTTGCGGCTCGGGCCCGTGTCGGTGGTGGTGCCGATGGATTATTCGAGCCTGTTGTGGGCGACGTTGCTGGGGTGGCTGGTGTTCGACACGCTGCCGGCGGAGGCGACCTGGGTCGGGGCGCCGGTTATCGTCGCGAGCGGGTTGTATATCGTTTGGCGGGAGCATGTGCGGCGGCGGGAAGAGACGGATCGGGCGATCGCTTGATGGCGAGACCTGTAATCCTCCCCCGCTAGGGGGAGGTGGCGCCGAAGGCGTCGGAGGGGGAGGACACGGAACGGAGGTTGCCCTTTCCTCCCCCTCCGTCTGGCAAGGGGCCAGCCACCTCCCCCTTGCGGGGGAGGATCATACGGTAGCGGCGGGTTAGCGGACGCGTGCCGTTTCGAGCATCCGTTTGGCGCGAAGGTACATTTCGATGCGTTGGGTGGTGAACAGGCCTAGCGCCAACGCGACCAGCATGTCGGTGATGGCGAAGGCGTCGAGGTGGAGGGCTTGGCCGTCGCCGATGACGGCGCGCGCGCCGGTGCGGACTGCGACGATCGCGACGATGAACAGGACCGCGGCGGGGGAGGACGTCGTGTTGAGTGCGTGGCTGTCGGGATCGATCGTGATCCGCATGAGCTTGCCGCGTTGCCAGCCTAGTGCTGCGCCCATGATCAGGGCCAGCGCGCAGAACAGCCAGGCGAGGCCGTGCGGCGGGTACATCGCGAACATGTACAGCGCGACGACGGCGTAGAGCACGGGGAAGATCCAGAGACGTTCGAGCTTGAGCGGCTTTACGATACTCATACGGCGCCAGCGGACCGCGAAGACTATGCCGATGACGACCGCGGTGATCGCGTAGCTGATCCAGCCTTGTGCTTCGTGCGCCTGCATCGATCCTGGCCCCCACCCCGGTTGGGGCGGAGGCTAGATCGGTTGCGGTGTTCTGGGCAATCCGTTTTCCTGCGTATGCAGGAATCCAGGGTTACGGGCTGTTGCGTTCGTGACCCTGGGCTCCTGCGTTCGCAGGAGAACTGCGAGGTTTACTCCGCCGCCTGCGCTAGCGGAGCGGGGTCCTTCCAGACCAGGACCGGTTTCCGTGCCGCGAGCGTCTCGTCGAGGCGCGCGCGGGGGGCGAAATGGGGCGCGGTCTTGAGGCTCGGGTCGCCAGCTTTGGCGCGTTCGGCGACCGAGCGGAGCGCGGCGATGAACTGGTCGAGTGCCGCCTTCGATTCGGTCTCGGTCGGCTCGACCAGCATCGCGCCGTGGACGACGAGCGGGAAGTACATCGTCATCGGGTGGAAGCCCTCGTCGATCAGGCCCTTCGCGATGTCGATCGTCGAGAAGCCGGCGGCGAGGCCCGAGTCCGAGAACAGCGCCTCGTGCATGCACGGACCCGAGGGCCCGAACGGCGCGTCGAGCGTGTCGTCGAGGCTGCGGAGGATGTAGTTCGCATTAAGCACCGCATCCTCGGACACCTGGCGCAGGCCGTCCGCGCCGTGGCTGAGGATGTAGGTCAGTGCGCGCGTGAACATGCCCATCTGGCCGTGGAACGCGACCATGCGGCCGAAGCTGCCGGCGTGATGTTCGCCTGCGGTTTCTTCCTCGACGAGGACGAACTGGCCGTCCTGGTTCTCGACGAACGGGAGCGGTGCGTAGGGGGTCAAAGCCTCCGAGAACACGACCGGACCCGAACCTGGACCGCCGCCGCCGTGGGGAGTCGAGAAGGTCTTGTGCAGGTTGATGTGCATCGCGTCGATGCCGAGATCGCCCGGCCGGACGCGACCGACGATCGCGTTGAAGTTCGCGCCGTCGCAATAGACGAAGCCGCCCGCCGCGTGGACCGCGTCGGAGATCTCGCGCATGTCGCGCTCGAACAGGCCGCACGTGTTGGGGTTGGTGATCATCACGCCCGCGACGTCGGGGCCGAGCCGGGACTTCAGCGCGGCGGTGTCGACGCGGCCTTCGGCGGTGGCGGGGATGTCTTCGACGCTGTAGCCGGCGAACGCTGCGGTGGCGGGGTTGGTGCCGTGTGCGCTCTCGGGGACGAGGATGATCTTCCGCGCGCCTTCGCCTTTGGCTTCGAGTGCGGCGCGGATCGCGAGGATGCCGCAGAGTTCGCCGTGCGCGCCGGCCTTGGGGCTCATCGCGACCGAGGTCATGCCGGTGAGCGTGACGAGCCAGTGCGCGAGCTGGTGGATGACTTCGAGTGCGCCCTGGACCGTGTCGACCGGCTGGAGCGGGTGGACGTCGGAGAACCCAGGCAGCCGCGCCATCTTCTCGTTGAGGCGCGGGTTGTGCTTCATGGTGCACGAGCCGAGCGGGAAGAAGCCGAGGTCGATGCCGTAGTTCTGGCGTGAGAGGCGGGTGTAGTGGCGGACGGTTTCGGGCTCGGAGAGACCGGGGAGGCCGATGGGTGCGGTGCGCGACAGGTTGCCGAGGCGCGATAGCCCTCTCCCCTCAAGGGAGAGGGTTGGGTGAGGGGCTATTCCGGGTGCAGCATTGCTGGGCTGCCCCTCACCCCGACCCTCTCCCCGGAGGGGAGAGGGAGCAGCGAAATCTACGCCGGTGGTTTGGCTGTCGCCAATCTCGAAGATCAAGGCTTCTTCCAGCATCAGCGCCTTGTTGCCGGTTACCGATGCGGGGACGTTACCCGTGTTCGCCTCGGGCGAGGTCGGGCGCCAGCCGCTCTGGTTGATGCTCATGCCAGTATCTCCCCAAGGACGGTGGATAGTGCGGACGCAAGCGTTTCGACGTCCTCCGCGGTGGTCGTTTCCGTCACGGCGACGACGAGGCCGTTCGCGAGGGCGTCCTGGCCGGGGTACAAGCGCCCAAGCGACACGCCGGCGAGGATGCCGCGATCGGCCAGCGTGCGGACGACGGGGCGGGCTTCGGTCGGAAGCTTCAGCGTGAACTCGTTGAAGAAGCTCTCGTTGACCAGTTCCACACCGGGGATCTGTGACAGGCGTTCGGCGGCGGATACCGCGCCTGCGTGGTTCACTTCGGCCAACTGGCGCAAACCGGCTTCACCGAGCAGCGTCATGTGGATCGAGAAGGCCAGCGCGCAGAGGCCGGAGTTGGTGCAGATGTTCGACGTCGCCTTTTCGCGGCGGATGTGCTGCTCGCGGGTCGACAGCGTGAGGACGAAACCGCGGCGGCCGTCGGCGTCGACGGTCTCGCCGCAGAGGCGACCGGGCATCTGGCGGACGTATTTGTCCTTGCAGCCGAACAGGCCGACATAAGGCCCGCCGAACTGCAGGCCGACGCCGAGCGACTGGCCTTCGCCGACGACGATGTCCGCATCCATCTCGCCCGGCGAGGTGATTGCCCCGAGTGCGACGGGCTCGGTGACGACCGCGATCAGCAGCGCCTTCTTCGCGTGGCACGCATCCGCGAGCGGACGCAGGTCGGCGATGCGGCCGAGGATGTCCGGGTATTGGACGACGACGCACGACGTATCGTCGTCGATCTTCGCGATCAGCTGGTCGAGGTCCATCTCGGCGACCAGTTCGGGCGCGGTCGTGTCGAGCACGTCGCCGGTGAACTTGGCCATCGTATTCGCGACCGAGACGTAATGCGGGTGGAGGCCCGACGAGAGGATCGCACGCCCACGCTTGGTGATGCGGCGCGCCATCACGATCGCTTCCCAGCACGCGGTCGAGCCGTCGTACATCGAAGCGTTGGCGACGTCGGTGCCGAGCAGCCGCGCGACCTGAGTCTGGAACTCGAACAGCATCTGCAGCGTGCCCTGCGCGATTTCGGGCTGGTACGGCGTGTAGGCGGTGAGGAACTCGCCGCGCTGGATCAGGTGGTCGACCGACGCCGGGACGTGGTGCTTGTACGCACCGCAGCCGAGGAAGAACGGCGCTTCGCCGGCGGTGAGGTTCTTCTTGGCCAGCGCCGACATGTGGCGTTCGACAGCCATTTCGGAGGCGTGCATCGGCAGGTCGCGGACCGGGCCGTCGAGGCGGGCAGCTTCGGGGACGTCGACGAAGAGGTCGTCGATGGTCGAGGCGCCGATGACGGCGAGCATTTCCGCACGGTCGGGCTGGGTCAGGGGAAGGTAGCGCATCGGCATCGACTCCCCCCTCCCGCATGCGGGAGGGGTCGGGGGTGGGCGCCCGGCATCAAACGGGCGAAACGCTGGAGGAGAGCGCGTGCCCACCCCCTGCCCCTCCCGCTAGCGGGAGGGGGTTCTAGGACTTACAGCCCTTCGACGAAGGCTGCGTAGGCGGCTTCGTCCATCAGGCTGTCGAGTTCGCTCGGGTCGCTGAGCGTCAGCTTGAAGAACCAGCCCGCCGCTTCGGCATCCGAGTTCACCAGGCTGGAGTCGTCGGTCAAAGCAGCGTTGCCCTCGGTGACGGTGCCCGAGACCGGGGAGTACACGTCGGACGCGGCCTTGACCGACTCGACGACCGCAGCTTCGCCGCCCTTCGACAGGGTCTTGCCGGCTTCGGGAACGTCGACGAACACGACGTCGCCGAGCTGGCTCTGCGCGTATTCGGAAATGCCGACGGTGCCGATGTCACCATCGACGTCGACCCATTCATGATCCTGCGTGAAGTAACGGCTCATATCACTTGGCTCCTGCGCGGACGTAGCGGTGGGGAATGAAGGGCATCGCGGTGACGGTGGCGGTGTGGACCTTGCCGCGTTGCGCGATTTCGATACGGGTGCCGGGCGTCGACAGCGCGAGCGGCACATAGGCCATCGCGATCGGCTTCCCGAGGGTGGGTGCGAAACCACCGCTGGTGAGGCGGCCGATCGTCGCGCCGGTGTCGTCGATCACCTCGGCACCTTCGCGCGCGGGCTGGCGGCCCTCGACGATCAGGCCGACACGCTTGGTGGCGGGGCCGTGCTCGCGCTGGGTGAGGATGCGCTCGGCACCAGGGAAATCGGCGGCCTCGCGGCGGCGCTTCGACAGCGCGAAGCCGAGGTCGGCCATGACCGGCGTGATCTCGGGATCGAGGTCGTGGCCGTAGAGCGGCAGGCCGGCTTCGAGACGCAGCGAATCGCGCGCGCCGAGGCCGATCGGCTTGATCTCGGGGAGCGCGAGCAATGCGTCGGCAAACGCTACGGCGTGTTCGGCGGGGAGCGAGATCTCGACGCCGTCTTCGCCGGTGTAGCCCGAGCGGCTGATCCAGAGCGGCACGTCGTTCCAGTGGAACGCGCCAGCGGTCATGAACACGAGCGCGTCGACACCGGGGACGATCCGCGCGACCGCCTCGACCGCCTTGGGACCCTGCACCGCGAGCAGCGCCTGGTCCTCGAGGATGTTGATCGTGACGTCGTCGGGCAGATGCTCGATCAGGTAGCTGATGTCGTCGTACTTGGTGGCGCCGTTGACGACGACGTAGAAACTACCGCTCGCGGTGGGCGATGGGTGGAGCGGGTCGTACGCCTCGGGCTCGACGTCGGCCGCGGAGAACGGCGACGGCTGGTCGTCGGGCAGGCGCGTGGCCATCAGGTCGTCGAGGATGCCGCCGTCCTGCGCGAGCAGCAGCGAGTAGCGCATCTTGCCCTCGCCGAGCCCTGCGATGTCGCCCGGCAGGACGGTTTCGAGCGCGTGCGCGACGCCTTCGCCGGAGAAGACGAGCTGGCCCATGTGGCTGACGTCGAACAGGCCGGCCGAGTCGCGCGTCCAGGCGTGTTCGGCCATGATGCCTTCATACTGGATCGGCATCTCGTAGCCGGCGAACTCTACCATCCGCGCGCCCTGCGCCCGGTGCCATGCGTCGAGCGGCAATGGCAGGATCTCGGGCTCGACGTAATCGTCGGCCTGGTCGATGATGCTGGCGTAATCGCGCAGTTCTGGGTCGCTCATGGTCGTCTCCGTCGAAGGGGCGCGCGGCACCAATGGGTGCAACGATCCAAACCCCCTCTGTCACGGGACCTGAGAGCTTTCGCGCGGGAGTTGTCCAGCGCTTACCCCTTCGGTGGCCCTCGACTCACGTCAGGACGCTTTCCAGAGTGTCGATCAGCCTCGCGCGGTCTCTGGTGCCTGAGAGATTCCGGGGTGGTTGCTCCTTCGGCGGTTCCGTTGGCCCTCAAAGGACCGGAAACGCTCTCCCGCGCGGTGCCATGCCGGTTGCCCGACATCGACGCCGCGAGTTGTGACGCGGCGCACAATCTTAGTCAATCGAGGGTTTGGGATTCGGGGAGAAAACGCTCGCTCGGCCTAAGAGGAAAGCACCACCCCGGCGAAGGCCGGGGCCCAGTTGGAAAGGTTATCGTAACAGCGGACAATCCGTCGTTACTACCGTCCCCCAACTGGGCCCCGGCATTCGCCGGGGTGGTGGACTTATCTCTAGGTGTACGAACCGACGGAAAGCGGACCGCTATTCGACCGTCACGCTCTTCGCGAGATTACGCGGCTGGTCGACATCCGTGCCCTTGAGCACCGCGACATGATACGCCAGCAACTGCACCGGTACCGCATACACCAGCGGCGCGATCAGCGGGTGGACCTTGGGCATGGTGATCGTCGCCATGCAGCCCTCGCCCGCCGCCTGGATGCCGTCGTAATCCGAGATCAGCACGACCTTGCCGCCGCGCGCCATGACCTCCTGCATGTTGCTGACGGTCTTGTCGAACAACGGCCCAGACGGCGCGATGACGATGACCGGGACGTGCTCGTCGATCAGCGCGATCGGGCCGTGCTTCATCTCCCCGGCGGCATAGCCCTCGGCATGGATGTAGCTGATTTCCTTCAGCTTCAACGCGCCTTCGAGTGCCAGCGGGTAATCCGTCCCGCGCCCGAGATACAGCACGTCGCGCGCGCCGGCGATGTTGTGCGCCATCGCCTCGATCGCTTCGTCATACGCCAGCGCGCCGTTGAGCGCGGCGGGCGCCTCGGCGAGGTGGCGGACGATCTCGCGTTCCTGGTCCCTCGTCAGCAAACCCTTCGCGCGCGCCAGGTTCGCGGCGAGTGCGGCCAGCACAGCGAGTTGGCAGGTGAACGCCTTGGTCGAGGCCACGCCGATCTCGGGGCCGGCATGCGTCGGAAGCAACAGATCCGCCTCACGCGCCATCGAACTGGTCGGCACGTTGACGACGACCGCGATCTTCTGGCCCTCGGCCTTCGCATGACGCAGCGCGGCGAGCGTGTCCGCGGTTTCGCCCGACTGCGAAATGAAGAGCGCGAGCCCGCCATCCTCCATCACTGGCGCGCGGTAGCGGAACTCCGACGCGACATCGAGATCGACGGGCACGCGTGCGAACTGCTCGAACCAGTATTTGGCGACCATGCCGGCATAGAAGCTCGTTCCGCACGCGACGATCGTCACCCGCTTGATCGTGGACAGGTCGAACTCGGGGATCGGCAGCGAGACCTCGCCTTCCATCCGCTTGAGGTACGAGCGGAGCGTCTGCGCGACGACGATCGGCTGCTCGTAGATCTCCTTGAGCATGTAATGCTTGTGGTTGCCCTTCGAGATCACCTCGCCAGTGATCCCCGAGAGCGTGATCGCGCGCTCGACGGGAGTGTTCTCGCGGTCATAGACCTGCGCGCCGTCGCGGGTCAGCACGACCCAGTCGCCCTCGTCGAGATATGCGATTCGCTGCGTCAACGGGGCGAGCGCGAGCGCGTCCGAGCCGAGATACATCTCGCCCTCGCCGTGACCGACCACCAACGGCGAACCGAGGCGCGCGCCAATCAGCAGGTCGGGATGCTGGCGGAACAGGATCGCGAGCGCGAACGCGCCGTGGAGGCGCGGCAGGATCTCGCGGACGGCCGAAACCGGGTCCATGCCCGCCTCGACCTTCTCGCTGATCAGGTGCGCGACGACTTCGGTGTCGGTTTCGCTGGTGAACGTCCGGCCGCGCGCGATCAGTTCGTCGCGCAGCGGCTTGAAGTTCTCGATGATGCCGTTGTGGACGACCGCGACTTCGCCGGTGGCGTGCGGATGCGCGTTGTTGGTGGTCGGGCCGCCATGCGTCGCCCAGCGGGTGTGCGCGATGCCGGTCTTGCCCGGCAGCGGATGCGCGGCGAGTTCGTTGGCGAGATTGACCAGCTTGCCCGACGCCCGCCGGCGCTCGATCGCGCCGTCATTGTCGGTGGCGATACCCGCCGAATCATAGCCCCGATATTCGAGCCGTTTCAGGCCGTCGAGCAACCGACCCGCGACGTCTTCGCCGCTCAAAATTCCAACGATGCCGCACATCAGATCATACTCCGGGGAAACAGGATTTCGCTTGCGAACTTCATCGAGCAGCCTTGCGTGCGATCATCTTCTCGCGAAAGCGCGATGCCCAACCTGGCTTCGAGGTCTGCGGCGGACGCACCAGCGCCAGCGCATCGGCCTCCACGTCCTGCGTCACCACCGACCCGGCTGCGACGATCGCGCCTGCGCCGATCGTGACCGGCGCGACCAGTGCCGAGTTCGAGCCGATGAACGCGCCCTCGCCGACGACCGTGCGATATTTGAAATAGCCGTCATAGTTGCAGGTGATCGTGCCTGCGCCGATGTTCGCGCCCGCGCCGATGTCCGCGTCGCCGATATAGGTGAGGTGGCTGACCTTCGCGCCCTCGCCGATGATAGCCTTCTTGATCTCGACGAAATTGCCGACCTTGGCGTCCGCCTGCAAGTCCGCGCCGGGGCGGAGGCGCGCGAAAGGCCCTACGTTGGCGCCCTTGCCGACCGAGGCACCCTCGACATGGCTGAACGCGTGGATCGTCGCGCCGTCCGCGATGCGCGCGCCGGGGCCGAACACGACGTTGGGCTCGATCACAACATCGCGGCCGATCTGCGTGTCATGTGAGAACCAGACGGTGTCGGGCGCGATCAATGTCGCGCCGTCCGTCATCGCCTGCGCGCGCCGCGTCGCCTGCCAGGCGCCCTCGACACCGGCGAGTTCACCGCGGCTGTTGACGCCGGCGACTTCGTCCGCGCCGGTCTCGATGACAGCGGACGAGCGGCCGGCGGCACCTGCCAGCCCGACGATATCGGTGAGGTAATATTCGCCTGCCGCATTGTCGTTGCCGAGCCTGTCGAGCAGCGCGAACAGGTCGGTCGAGCGCACCGCCATCAGCCCGGAATTGCACAGCGTCACCGCGCGCTCCGCCTCCGACGCGTCCTTATACTCGACGATCCGGTCCATCAGGCCCGCGGCGTCGGCGATGACGCGACCATAGGCGCCGGGGTCTGCGGGGCGAAAGCCGAGCACGACGACGGCGGGGTTGTCGTCACCGTGCAACCGGTCGATCATCCGCTGCATCGTCGCCGCGGTGACGAGCGGCACGTCGCCGTAGAGGATCAGGACATCGCCCTCGAATCCCGCCAGCGTGTCGCGAGCCTGCGCAACCGCGTGGCCGGTGCCGAGCTGCTCCGCCTGGAGTGCAGTGGAAATACCGAGCGGTGCGACCGCCGCCTCGACCTGCTCGCGCCCTGCGCCGGTCACGACGACGGTTTTTGCCGGATGCAGCGCGGCTGCGCTTGCGACCAGATGCAACAGCATCGGCCGCCCGGCGATCGGGTGGAGGACCTTGTGCAGGTCCGATTTCATCCGCGTGCCCTTGCCAGCGGCAAGAATAACGACCGCAATCGGGTGTGCGGGGGAAGGCGCCGAAAACGGTTGGTCGTTGGAATGCGTCATCATGGAAGGATCGCTGCCACGAAAGCCTTGCCAATTCCATAGCGCCGCTGGCAGGCGTAGCTGCAATGACGTATTTTTCTTTCGATATCGTCGGGTTCGACCTCGACGGTACGCTTCTCGATACCAGCGGCGACCTAGCCGCCGCGGTCAACCACGCGCTGATTACGGCTGGTCGCCCGGAATTGAGCGTCGAGCAGGTCAAGCCGATGATCGGTGGCGGCGCGCGGCATATGCTCAAGCAGGGCCTGACCGCGACCGGCGGCTATGACGAGGCGATGCTCGACACGCTGCATGCCAAGCTGCTCGCCTATTACGAGGCGAACATCTGCGTGCTGACCAAGCCGTACCCCGGCGCCATCGAGGCGCTCGATGCGCTGGCGGCGAACGGCGTGACGCTCGGGATCGTCACCAACAAGATCGAGCGCTTTGCGCGGACCGTGCTCGACCAGCTCGGCCTGACCGATCGGTTCGCCTGCATCCTCGGCGGCGATACGCTGGCCGAATCGAAGCCGTCGCCGATGCCGATCCTTAAGATGGTCCGACTTTGCCGGGAAAGCGGGAGCGGCGGAGGACGCGCCGCGTTCGTCGGCGATTCGATCTTCGATATCCAGGCGGGACAGGCCGCGGGGCTGCCGACGATCGCGTGCAGCTTCGGCTTCCTGATGCAGCCGGTCGCGGAACTCGGCGCCGACGCGGTGATCGACGGCTATGCCGAATTGCTGCCGACGCTCGAAAGGCTCGGCGCATGAACCGGCCGCTGTTTCTCCGCATCGCGCTGGTGTTGGCGATCGTGTTCGCGGTGACGATGGCGCTGCTGCCCAAGCCGCCGCACATGCCGATCGACCAGTTCGGCGACAAGTTCGAGCATATGCTCGCGTTCGCGACGATGTCGCTGCTGGCGGCGTTCGCGTATCCGACCGCCAAGCTGTCGCGGATCGGCGAGCGGTTCTCGTTTCTGGGCGCGCTGATCGAGGTGCTGCAGTCGATCCCGTCGCTGCACCGCGATTGCGACATCCACGACTGGATCGCGGATACGCTGGCGATCACGGTCGTGCTGCTGATCGTCTGGTCGGTGCGGCGCCAGCGTGGCGCGCGGTTACCGTAAGTCCGGCGTCCTAACCCTTGCGGTACTTGGTCCAGAGATGCCGTGCGAGCATCGCCGGCGGCATCCGCAACCAGTGCGAGCGGATGTAGAAGGCGAGCCGCGTGACCGGTCGCGTCGGTCTGCCCCAGCCGTCGCGAGCGGTAAGCCGACGGACATAGAGGCGATCGACACCTCGCGCGTTGCCGATGCCGAACATCGCATAGACCAGCCGTAGCGACCGCGCCACCTGTTCGTGCAGGCCGTGCCGTCGCGCATCCGCATCGAGTCCATCGGTCCCGAACTCGTCGACCAGGCACCGGATGTCCCACAGGTTGCGCAAGCCGCCTGCCAGATCGCCGTCCGCGAACAGATGCGCCGCGGCATGGACGATCATCCCGTTCGGCGACAGCGTGCGCAGCCCGTTCTCCAACGCCACGCTGCCCGCGATCAGCGTCGCCGGATCGGGCGTGACCCGCGCGGTGAGCGGCAGGATCGTGTGGTGCACGTCGATCATCCGGTCGCGCTCGCGGTGGATCAGCGGCGGCAGTTCGTGCATCCAGCGCCGATAATAGACGTCGTCATACGGATCGGGCTTCACCCATTCCCAGCCCGCCGCGAGCAACGCCGCCTCGACCGCATCGAGCGACGCGCGCGGCACCAGGATGTCGAGATCGCCGATCGAGCGCCCCTGCCCCGCCGACAGTCCCGCCGCGACGAACGCGGTCCCCTTCAACAGCACGACCGGGCAGCCGACCGCGGCGAGCGCCCGCCGCGCCATCTCCGCCTCCCAGAGCGCGGCGCGGCGACCCTGCTCGGCGGCGGCGCGCGCGTCCGCCAGGATCGTCTTCACCGCGACAGGCATTGGCAGGCCATCAAGGCGGGTCGCCAGCGTCCCGATCAACTGCTCCGCGCGCGCCATCGCCAGCAATGCGGTCCAGCCATCCGCATCGAGCCCGACGACGCTGGCCGGATCGGCGAGCGCGCGCGCGAGCATGCGGGCATCGGTCACAGTGCGGACCACAGCGCCTCGACCTGCTCGATCGCGCTCGCCCCGTCCGGATAGTCGATCGCCACTGAGGGAACCCCCGCGATCAGACCGGTCAGCGCGCGGAACCCGGCCTCGCCCAGTGCCACGTAATTGGTCGACGCCTGCGTCATCCGCACGAACCCCTCGGCCGGCGGCACCGGTCGCGTTTCGGCCTCGAACCCGTACCGAGGGAATACCAGCAGTGCCGGGCGCGCTGGAACATCCATCGCTGCGATCGCGCCCGCATCCGGAACCATATGGCGGATGTCGCCCTTCGGCGTTGCCGGCATCAGCGGCCCCATCCGCGCGTCGGGCCATGCTGCTTCGGCGGCGGCGATCGCTTCGTTCTTCAGGCTGATCAGTCGCGGGAACGCGTGGACCAGTCCAGTCGCCGGATCGAGCAGCGCGAACTCGTCCCCCATGAACCGCCAACCCTTCGCCGCGAGCAGCGTCGCCAGCGTCGACTTCCCCGCCCCCGAAATCCCCGTCATCAACAGCGCCCGCCCGTCGCGCTCGACCGCCGATGCGTGGAGCAATAGATACCGCCGGGCACCGAGCGCCATCTGGAGGTTCATCGCCATCTCGGCCGCGAGCAGACCTTGGCGCAGCGGCAACGGCGCCGCTTCCGGCAGCATATAGTCGCCGCCGATCTCGACCGAGGGGCGGATGAACCGGCGCCAGGGTCGGCGCGCAAAAAGCCGTACGGTGAAGTCCGGCACGCCGTCGTTCGGTTTTGGGTAGTCGCGGTACAGCGTCTCCAGCTGCGCGATCGGGGACCGCCAGTCGGAGCCGATGCGGAACCCGATCGGGCCGATGCGCACGGCAAACGCGTGCCTCACGCCGCCTCGACCAGTCCGGCTTCGATCAGCTCGTCGAGCCGCGCCGCCAACGCCTCGCGCGTCCCGTCGGTCAGGTCATAGTTCTGCCCTAGCCGATCGAGCAGCGCATCGAGCGATAGTCCGCCCTCACCCAGCACGGCCAGGATCTGCGGCGCGGGTTCGGTCAGCAGATGCGTGATCCCCGACGCGCGGTGATAGACCGCGGTGAATTCGTCGAGCGGCGCGATCAGCACTCCGTCGGTCGGCGGCGCTCGATAGACCGCGTCGTCCACGGTCTCAGGCGCGCGGCATCTGCAACGACGCAAAGCAGGTGAAGCCGCCCTGGCCGCGCTGCAACCGGCGGATATAATTGACATATGCTCGGCTACGCTCGGAATCGGTCCCGGGCAGGCTCCTGCCGGTCGCCATCGATCGCTTGACCTCTTCGCCCTTGAACGGCCGCGGTGACGAGGGGAATGCGCCCTTGGTGCGGGCCGGAACGACCCTGCCGTTCGCATCGATATAGCTGCCGGCGCGGCCCGGATCGGGCACCGGGATTTCGCAATTCAGTACCGAACCGGCCGTCTGCGCGAGCGCGGGCCGGATCGACACGACCGCACCCGCCGTCACCGCACCGAGCGCCAGGACGCGACGACGCGTCGGCACGCCGTCCTCGCGGTGCTCCGGGATCATGGCCGGATCCTGCTCTGGTCGCGTATCGTCGCTCATGATGCCCCTGTTATTCCCAAGCCCTTTCACAATCCTGAAGCGCTGACAATATAGCCGCACCGATCGTACCGAACTAGGACGGGTGCGCGCCCCGTCCGCGCGCCTTGGAGATCACCATGCTTTCCGGATTTGGCCTGCGTACCTTCTGGGCGATCGTCGTCGTCATCGTCGCCTCGGTCGCGGTATTCGTTATCACCCGCGACATCCAGGGTGCGATCGTCGCGGTGGTCGGTGGCGTCGCCGCCGCGCTGGTGGCCGCCGGGACCGGCGACGAGACGCCCGCCCCGGACGACACCCTGTCCGCCGTGCCCTCGGTGATGGACGAAGTGCTCGACGCGATCGTCGCGCCGGTGATGCTGGTCCAGGACGGGCGGGTTACGCTGGCCAACAGCGCGGCGCGGACGCTGCTCGGCGCGCACATCCTCGGCGAGGATGCGCGCGTCGCGATCCGCCACCCCGCCGCGGCCGAGCGACTCGGCACCCCCGGGCCGATCGACGGCGAGCGGCCGATCGAACTGGTCGGTCTCGGGACGCGTGACCAGCGTTGGGAGATGCGATTGGGCGAAGCGTCGGACGGCCAGCGGATCGTCCATCTCGTCGACCAGACCGGCAATTACGCCGCGGAACGGATGCGGATCGATTTCGTCGCCAATGCCAGCCACGAATTGCGCACGCCGCTAGCGTCGATCCTCGGCTTCATCGAGACGTTGCGTGACGAGGCGGGGGAGGATGCCGAGGTCCGTGCGCGGTTCCTGAAGGTGATGGACGACGAGGCGCGGCGGATGCAGCGGCTGGTGGAGGATCTGATCTCGCTGAGCCGGATCGAGGCGGAGAAGTTCCGCCTGCCCGATCAGGCGGTCAACCTCGCGCAATTGGTCACCGACGTCTGCGCCGAGGTGGTCGATGCCGCGGGCGATCGCGGGCTCGATCTGGTCGCGACGATCGATCCCCGCCTCGCACCGGTATCCGGCGACAAGGCCCAGCTGTCGCAGATGCTCCACAATCTGATCGGAAATGCGATGAAATACGGTCGCGCGGGAACGCCGGTCTCGATCGATCTGAAACGCGACGATCTGAGCATGATCCGCCTGTCGATCCGCGACGAGGGCGACGGGATCGCGGCGGTGCACATTCCGCGGTTGACCGAGCGCTTCTATCGTGCGGACGCGGGGCGAAGCCGGTCGCTGGGCGGCACGGGGCTAGGTCTGGCAATCGTCAAGCACATCGTCGAGCGCCACCGCGGGCGGCTCGATATCGCCAGCCAAGTCGGTGTCGGGACGGTCGTTTCGGTCATCCTGCCCCCGAGCGGCGGCGCGGCCAAAGGCGCTGTCATAAAAGGGTAACCCAACTGTCACACAGGATCGTCTTAAGTACCGCTAAGGCCGGTGCATGACGGGAATTCTGGTGCAGCGGTTCGTTCTACTTGGGGTGTTGGGTGCTCTGGCCGCGTGCGTCGATCAGGCGAACGGCGGTGGGGCGGGTTCGCGCGACCAGATCACCGCGGTCGGGTCCTCCACCGTCTATCCGTTCACGACGATGATCGCCGAGCAACTCGTCGCCAACGATCCTGACGCAAAGGCGCCGGTGATCGAATCGACCGGGACCGGCGCGGGGATGAAGCTGTTCTGTGCGGGCGTCGGCGCGGCGCATCCCGATATCGAGGATGCATCGCGGCGGATGAAGGCGAGCGAATACGCGACCTGCGCGAAGAACGGCGTGCGCGACGTGATCGAGATCCAGGTCGGGATCGACGGCATCGCCTTTGCCGAGGCAAAGAACGGCCCGAAGATGCAGCTGACGCCGACCGATCTCTACAAAGCGCTCGCCGCCAACCCGGGGGGCAAGGTGAATACGGCGCGGGTGTGGCGCGACGTTAATCCTGCGCTGCCCGCGGTGCCGATCCAGGTTTACGGGCCACCGGCGACGAGTGGCACGCGGGATGCGCTGGCCGAGCTGATCCTGACCAAGGGGTGCGAGGCGAGCGATCCGACGGCCAAGGCGCTCGCGAAGTCGGATGCCGAGGCGCACAAGGCGCTGTGCACGCGGGTGCGCGAGGACGGGGTTTATGTCGATGCCGGCGAGAACGACAATCTGATCGTCCAGAAATTGCAGTCGAACCCCAACGCGATCGGCGTGTTCGGGTACAGCTATCTCGAAGAGAATAAGGACGACGTGAACGGGGTATCGATCTCGGGCGTCGCGCCGACCTATGCGACGATCGCGGACAATGCGTATCCGGGGTCTCGGCCGCTGTATATCTATGTGAAGAAGGCGCATCTGACCGCGATCCCGGGGTTGCGGAGCTTGTTGAAGCTGTATGCGGCGAACTGGGGGGCGACGGGGCCGTTGGTTAAGCGGGGGTTGATTGCGTCTCCGGCTGAGATTCAGGCTCGGTCGGCGGCGATTATCGCGAACGAGACTGTGCTGGATCCGGCGGTGTTGTCGTGATGTTTGGCCCACGCAATCGCTCGCCCCTCCTAGTTCCCTCGCGAACGCGGGAGCCCAGGGGCCAAGCTCGCCAACGGAACTTAGCTGGGCCCCCGCGTCCGCGGGGGAACGATACTTTGGCGGTGATAGCCCCAAATTATAGCGCCACCACCCCGGCGGAGGCCGGGGCCCAGTTGGGCACCGTTGCATTGGCGAGCACTGCGCTGCGTTACCTCAACCTTTCCAACTGGGCCCCGGCCTTCGCCGGGGTGGTGGCTGGTGGGATGGCGCGTGCGCGCGTGACCAAACGCTCCGGGCGAGAACTATAATGTCCCCCATCGCCCTCCTCTTCCTCGTCCTCGGCCTGGGCCTCATCGGCTGGCTCACCGCGCGCGTCCGCGCCACGCGATTCCGCGCTGGCAGCACCGTGCGGTTCAGTTCGCTGCCGTCGCACCACGGCTGGTACGTCGCGTTGTGGACCGCGATCCCGCCGCTCGTCTTCCTCGTGGTCTGGTCGATGACTGCGCCGGCGCTCGTCACCGATGCGGTGCTTGCGACCCCGGCCGCGATCCAGCTCCCCCCGCCCGGCTTCGACCGCGCCTCGATCCTGTCCGAAGCGCGCAGCCTTGCGGAAGGTCGCAGCTTCGGCGCGTTCCATGGGCTCGCCCGTACGCTCGCCCCCTCCTACGCCGCGGCACAATCGCGCTACGACTGGATCGCCACCGCCGCCGCCCTGCTGCTCGCATTCGCAGGCGGCGCGTTCGCCTTCACCCGCGTCAAACCCGGCTTCGGCGCGCGGACTCAGGTCGAGCGGGTGGTGATGTTGATGCTGCTCGGCGCATCGCTGATCGCGATCCTGACCACGGTCGGCATCGTCGCGTCGCTGCTGTACGAGTCCGCGCGGTTCTTTTCCGTGGTGCCGATCACCGATTTCCTGTTCGGCACGCATTGGAGCCCGCAGGTTATCGACAGCCGCGATCCGGGCGCGTCGCTCGGCGCGGTGCCGCTGTTCTGGGGGACGTTCTTCATCGGCGCGGTGATCGCGATGATCGTCGCGATTCCGTTCGGACTGATGAGCGCGATCTACCTCACGCAATATGCCGCGCCGAACACGCGCAAGTGGATGAAGCCGATCCTCGAGGTGCTCGCGGGCGTGCCGACCGTCGTCTACGGCTATTTCGCCGCGCTGACCGTCGCGCCCGCGGTGCGTGACCTCGCCGTGTCGGTCGGGATCAGCTGGGCGTCGTCGGAAAGCGCGCTCGCCGCGGGCCTCGTGATGGGCATCATGATCATTCCGTTCGTGTCGTCGATGGCGGACGACTCGATCGCCGCGGTCCCCTCGTCGATGCGCGACGGGAGCCTCGCGATGGGTGCGACTTCGTCCGAGACGATCCGCCGCGTGCTGCTGCCGGCCGCGCTCCCCGGTGTCGTTGGCGGCGTATTGCTGGCCGTGTCGCGCGCGATCGGCGAGACGATGATCGTCGTCATGGCCGCCTCCGGTGTCGCCACGCTGACGCTCAACCCGTTCGCCAGCACCACCACCGTCACCAAGCAGATCGTCGACCTGCTGACCGGCGAGGCCGAGTTCGACAGCCCCAAGACGCTCGCCGCGTTCGCGCTGGGGCTGACGCTGTTCGTGGTCACGCTCCTTCTCAACATCGTCGCGCTGCGCGTCGTCAAACGGTACCGCGAAGCCTATGAGTGACACGCTCGTGCCCCAGATTCCTGTAACGAATGCGGAGCCGGTGCGGCGCGTCCCGACCGACTGGACGACGCAGGCGATGCAGTCGCGCATCCGCCGCCGCTATGCGTCCGAGCGCCGCTTCCGCTTCGCCGGGCTCGCCGCGGTATGGCTGTCGGCGGCGTTCCTCGCCTATTTGCTGATCACGATGGTGATGCAGGGCGCGAGCGGATTCGTCGAGACACGCGTGTCGCTCCCGATTGATCTCGCCGCCGCCAAACTGCCGATCGAACCCGCCCGCCTCGTCGGGCGCGGCGCCGATCTCGCGCTCGCCGGCGCCGGCCTCGAAGGCACGGTAGACTCTGCCGCGACCAAGGCGTTCGGTAAGGACGGCACCGACCTGCTCTCCGACGGCGCCTGGGCGGTGGTCCGCGACGCGATCAAGGCCGACCCGTCGCTGCTCCAGCGCAAGACCGTGTTCGAGGTCCCCGTCTCCAGCCCGATCGACGTCGCCGCCAAGGGCAATGGCACGCGCGACGCCGAAGCGATCGTCGCGCGGCTGAAGGCGAGCGGCGCGCTGACCCGTGGGTTCAACGCGGGCTTCCTCACCTCGGCGGACTCGACCGATGCGACGCGCGTCGGGATCTGGGGGGCATTCAAGGGGTCGTTGCTGACGATGATCGTCACGCTGCTGCTGGCGTTCCCGATCGGCGTGCTGTCCGCACTGTATCTCGAGGAATATGCGCCGAAGAACCGCTGGACCGACTTGATCGAGGTGTCGATCAACAACCTCGCCGCGGTGCCGTCGATCATCTTCGGGCTGCTCGGGTTGGCCGTGTTCCTCGGCACGTTCGGCATGCCGCGCTCCGCACCTATAGTGGGCGGCCTGACGCTCGCGCTGATGACGATGCCCGTCATCGTCATCGCCGGGCGCAACGCGATCAAGGCCGTCCCGCCGTCGATCCGCGACGCCGCGCTCGGGATCGGCGCATCGCCGGTGCAGGTCGTCTTCCACCACGTCCTGCCGCTCGCTTTGCCCGGTATCCTCACCGGCACGATCATCGGCATGGCGCGCGCGCTCGGCGAGACCGCGCCGCTGCTGATGATCGGCATGCGTGCGTTCATTGCAGCCCCACCGTCCGGGCTAAGCGATCCCGCGACCGTCCTGCCCGTCCAGATCTTCCTATGGTCCGATCAGGTCAGCCGCGGCTTCGTCGAGAAGACCTCCGCCGCGATCATCGTCCTGCTCGTGTTCCTGCTCGCGATGAACGGCGTCGCGATCTACCTCCGCAACCGATTCGAGACCCGCTGGTGATGCCAAAACCTTTCAAGCCTCCCGTCCTCAAGATGACGGCGCGCAACGTCTCCGTCGCCTATGGCAGCAAGATCGCGATCAACGACGTCTCGATCGACGTCGACCAGGACGAGGTGGTCGCGTTCATCGGCCCGTCGGGCTGCGGCAAGTCGACCTTCCTGCGCACGCTCAACCGCATGAACGACACCGTCGCCAGCGCGCGCGTGACCGGCGAGATCAAGCTCGACGGCCAGGACATCTATTCGCCGGACATGGACGTGGTGCAGCTCCGCGCCCGCGTCGGCATGGTGTTCCAGAAGCCGAACCCGTTCCCGAAATCGATCTACGAGAACGTCGCCTACGGCCCGCGCATCCATGGGCTCGCAGGCGCCAAGGCGGATCTCGACCGGATCGTCGAGAAGTCGCTGCGCCGTGCGGGCCTCTGGGACGAGGTCAAGGATCGCCTCTCGGACAGCGGCACGGCCTTGTCGGGCGGCCAGCAGCAGCGGCTGTGCATCGCACGCGCGATCGCGGTTGATCCCGAGGTCATCCTGATGGACGAGCCATGCTCGGCACTCGATCCGATCGCGACCGCCAAGATCGAGGAGCTGATCCACGAACTGCGCGGGCGCTATGCGATGGTGATCGTCACGCACAACATGCAGCAGGCGGCGCGCGTCAGCCAGAAGACCGCGTTCTTCCACCTCGGCACGCTGGTCGAATACGGCAACACCTCGGACATCTTCACCAATCCCCGCGAAGAGCGGACCAAGGATTACATCACCGGCCGTTACGGCTGAGTCGGGAAACGACCATGAACACGCATACGGTCAAGGCCTTCGACAACGACATCGGCGAGCTCCGCGGGTTGATCTCGCAGATGGGCGGGCTCGCCGAGGACGCGATCGACAAGGCGATGCAGGCGCTGCAACGCAACGACCTCGCGCTCGCGGAACAGGTGCGCGTCGCCGACAAGCAGATCGACGTCATCGAGGCGGAGGTCGAACGGCTCGCGGTGCGGATCATCGCGCTCCGCGCGCCGATGGCGGTCGATCTTCGCGAGGTCGTCGCCGCGCTGAAGATCGCGGGCGTCGTCGAGCGGATCGGCGACTACGCCAAGAACATCGCCAAGCGCGTGCCGATGATCGAGAGCGAGCACCGGATCGAGCCGATCTCGATCCTGCCGGCGATGGGCCGGATGGCGAGCGAGATGGTCCACGACGTGCTCGACGCGTTCGCCGCGCGCGATCCCGAGGAAGCCGTCCGCGTCGTCGAATGCGACAATGCGCTCGACGATTTCTACGACAGCATATTTCGCACGCTGGTCACCTACATGGTCGAGAACCCCAGGACGATCGGCCAGGTCGCGCATCTGCTGTTCGTCGCCAAGAACCTCGAGCGGATCGGCGACCACGCCACCAACGTCGCCGAGATGGTCTATTTCGCCGCAACCGGCACGCAGATGGTCGATCGCGAACGCGGCATAAAGAAGGAGCAGGCATAATGGCACGCGCAAAGATGCTGCTGGTCGAGGACGACGCCGCCCTAGCCGAATTGCTGGTCTGGCATTTCAAGCGCGAGGATTTCGAGATCGCGCATACCCCCGATGGCGAGGAAGCGTTGCTGCTCGCCAAGGAGAAGGTGCCCGATATCGTCCTGCTCGACTGGATGGTCGAGGGGTTGTCGGGGATCGAGGTTTGCCGCCGCCTGCGCCGTGCGCCCGAAACGCAGAACGTGCCGATCATCATGCTGACCGCACGCGGTGAAGAAGAGGATCGCGTTCGCGGCCTCGAAACCGGCGCCGACGATTACGTGACTAAGCCTTTCTCGCCGCGCGAACTCGTCGCACGCGTGGGGGCTGTGTTGCGCCGGGTCCGCCCTGCCCTCGCCGGTGAAGCGCTCAGCTACGCCGACATCGAGATGGACACGGTCGGCCACAAGGTCCGCCGTTCGGGCGAAGTCGTGTCGCTCGGACCGACCGAGTTCCGACTGCTGAAGCATTTCCTCGAACATCCGGGCTGGGTGTTCTCGCGCGAACGCCTGCTCGATGCGGTCTGGGGACATGACAGCGATATCGAGAGCCGCACGGTCGACGTGCATATTCGGCGACTGCGCAAGGCGATCAACGTCGGCGAGCGTCCGGACATCATCCGGACCGTCCGCTCGGCAGGCTATTCGCTCGATACGGGCGGCTGAACCGCTGTCCCGATATGGGTCTAGCGGCGGGCCGAATGGAATCGGTTGCGAAACGAAGGACCCAAGCGCGACTTAGTGCGTTCAACCGTCGCGCTACCAAAATGGTGCACCCATTTAGGAGATTCGTATGAAGTCCATTCTTCTCGCCGCCGCCGCTCTTCTCGCGACGCCCGTGATCGCCCAGACGGCTCCGGCCGATCCCGCAGCGCAGACGGCACCCGCCGATCCCGCAGCGCAGGCCGCACCCGCCGACCAGCCGGCGCCGGCACCTGCCGATCCGGCAGCGGCAGCACCCGCCGATGCCGCCGCACCGGCAGCCGCGCCGATGGCGCCTCCCGCACCACCAGCAGGTGCAGGCAAAATCGTCTTCGGTCAGCCGACCGTGACGCCGCCGACGCCCGCACCGGCCGACTATCCGGTCTGCTCTAAGACGGTCAAGGACGGCTGCCGCAACCGCGGCGGCAAGTAAGTCCGGCGGCAAGCGGCGGGTGATCCTGCCGCTTGCCTAGCTGGCTTTACGTTCTAGGAAAGGCGCTCCAACTATAAGAGAGGGGCGCCTTTTCCATGTCTATCAGCTTTGAAAATCGAGTCGCGATCGTCACCGGCGCGGGCGGCGGCCTAGGTCGCGAATACGCGCTCGAACTGGCCAGTCGTGGTGCGAAGGTCGTCGTAAACGATCTCGGTGCCTCGCGCGACGGCACCGGCCATTCCGACGCAGCGCTCAAAGTCGTCGAGGAAATCGAAGCGGCCGGCGGCGAGGCGATGTCGAACGGCGGAAGCGTCACCGACTACGAGCAGATGGTCGAGATGGTCGCGCGCGCCTCGGAGAAATGGGGCGGCGTCCACATCCTCATCAACAACGCCGGCGTGCTGCGCGACAAGAGCTTCGCCAAGATGGAGCCCGCCGACTTCAAGTTCGTCGTCGACGTCCACCTGAACGGCTCGGCCAACGCCACCAAGGCGGTCTGGGACACGATGCGCGCGCAGAACTACGGTCGAATCCTGATGACCGCGTCGTCGACCGGTCTCTTCGGCAATTTCGGCCAGGCGAACTACGGTGCCGCCAAGCTGGGTCTTGCCGGCCTTACCAAGACGCTCGCGATCGAAGGCGCGAAGAACAACATCAAGGTCAACACGATCGCGCCGACTGCGGGCACGCGCATGACTCAGGACATCTTCCCCGAGGAAGCGTTCAAGGCCTTCTCGCCGGACAAGGTCGCGCCCGCCGCGGTGTTCCTCGTGTCGGAGGACGCCCCCACCAACATGATCGTCGGCGCCGGCGCGGGCGTGTTTCAGGCAGCGTACGTGACGCTGACGCAGGGCAAATTGCTGACCGGCGACGATCTGTCGGTCGAAGGGGTCGCCGCGCATTGGGACGCGATCATCGACCGTGCCGGGGAAATCGTTCCCCAGTCGGGGTCGGAACAGTCGATGAGCATCCTGGCCAAACTACAGGGTCGCTAGAATCCCCGCACCCGTGCATCGCCGTCGGCCGCGGACAATACGGCATGTGCGGGGAGAGGCCTTATCCCCCTTGAGTCACTTGGCGTAGGGATCGTTCAACGCCGCCAGCCAGCCGGCGGAGGGTGGGGCAATGACGTGCCCTGCCACCCGTCGCGCTCTGGCAAGCGCGAGATCGATCGGCTCGTGGAACCGCAATCCGGCAAGGCCCGCCCTCACCCACATCACATCGGCGGCCATATGCTCGACCCTGCCGATCACCAGCACAACCACGTCGCCCACGGCCATTTTGACGGGTTGCACGATGCACATCCCCATCTCGGAGATGTTGGTCACCCGGTGAGCGGTGCTACCCGCTCGGCCGGCCTGAAAAACATCCGCACTCAACATGACGCTGGTCCGCGTCGCCCGTCCAAGGAATGTCGAAGGTTGCATCGCTCACGTCTGCAGGAGTGCGGGAGATGATCCGAAGCCATTCAGCTCAAGACCGAACCAGGACACCCTGCCCAACAAGACGTCCCGGACCGACATACGGCGACCGTTACGTGTCGCCGTTCCGCAGCGGCGCGACCGCATCCTTGCCGAAGCGAATGATGAGTTCGCCGATCTCGCGCGCCTGGCTCATGCTGCGCTGGCTCTGCTCGCGCAGATAGTCCCCCTGAATCTTCATCACCTGCTGAAGGTCCTTGGCGCTTGCCGCCTCGCGCATCGCGGTGAACGCTTCGCGCGCGTTCTGCTCGGCCTGGTCGATCATCGTCTTGCCGATCGTCGCGCCGCCCTCGGCGATCTTCTCGCCCGATTGCTTCATGGCCTCGCCGGCACGCTTGGCGGGCTCAGCGACCTTCTCGGAAAAGCTGGCCCGCGCGGTGTCGGCGCTTTCGCGAATCCGGTCGGCAGTCGCTTTCGCATAGTCCGCGCCCTGATCGATCGCGCTTTTGACTTCGTCGGCCATGATCTCGTTCCTTTCGATTCCACCGGTCACGGCTCTTTCAACCGGTGCGCGCCGCAATGGTTGCACAAACGAAACACCGATCGCCAGTATGATCTTGCGGTAACTGGACCTTTTGACGTGTCGGCCCTATATACCGACCGGTATGAATAGGCTTTGCACGCTCACCGCCCCCAAGGGCCGCCCCCGCGAGTTCGATCTCGACCAGGCGTTGGCGGGTGCGCTGCGCGTATTCTGGCGTAACGGCTATGAGGGCGCGTCGATGGCGGAACTGACCGCCGAGATGGGGATCACCAAGCCCAGCCTCTACGCCGCGTTCGGCAACAAGGAGGCGCTGTTCCACAAGGCGCTCGATCTCTACGAGCGTGAGAAGCTGGCCTATATGACGTCAGCGCTCGACGCGCCGACCGCGCGTGCCGTAGCGGAAAACCTGCTGAGCGGCGCACTACAGATGCAGATGAGCACCTGCGATCCCAAGGGGTGTCTCAGCGTCATCAGCAGCGTCGCGTGCAGTGCGGAAGCCGAGCCTATCAAGGCCGAAGTCGCCAAGCGTCGCGTCTCGTCCGAAGCCGCGCTGATGAAGCGGTTCGACGAAGCCAAGGCGGCGGGCGAGTTCCCCGATGGCCTCGAGTCGCACGCGCTGATGCGGTACCTCTTCGCGATCATGCAGGGGCTGTCGATCCAGGCCGGCTCGGGCGCGAGCTGCACCGAGCTCCAGCAGCTCGTCGAGACCAGCATGCTCATGTGGCCGACCAAATAGACACGGTTTCTACCGCGCCGCGGAAAAAATACCGGGCGGTACAAAAGTCTGTTGACTAGATGAACGTCAGGTTTATATACCGACTGGTATCGAAGCTCTCTCCTACTTCGGATGGGGCAACCGGGGACACCAACCCATGACCACGGTTAAAACCTAGGCTTCGGCCGAACTTTCGAAAATTCCAAGCGGGCAAGCGCGGCACGGTGATGTGCCGGCAACGACCGCGCACGCCTCGCGACCAGCTGACGTCGGTGGACCGTCCACCGACGAAGGCCAGCGCTTGCCCAAGATCAAAAGGGGACAATCCCATGGCTTATCTCGATCTCGACAACATGTTCGCTTCGCCCGTCACCAGCCGCACGCAGGCCGCAGCAGCCCCTGCCCCGATCGGCTTCTCGGCATTGGAATGGAGCGTCATCGCTCTCGCCAAGCGCGACACGCTACGCAGCCTGTCCGGCCCGAGCCGCATGTCGCGCGCGATGGGCAGCCTGTTCGGGCTCAGCACCGCATCGCGGCTCGCCGACCCCCGGCTCGAGGCGCTGCGGCGGATGGCGGTGTACGCCTGGCGTCGCGGCTTCGCGCTGCCGATGGCCGAGATCCAGGGCTTCCTCGCCGCCGGCTTTGCCGAGGCACAGATCGAAACGCTCGTCGAGAGCGTGACCGGCATGCGCGTCGGCATCCAGCAGAAGCGGAGCATCGCAGCGTGAACCAACTTACCACGATCACGGCTGCGAACGACGCCGACGTCGTAGCGTCGCCGCCCGCGGACCGTCACCGACGCCCGGCCTGGCAGCGCGGCGCGATGGTGCTCGTGCCGATCGCGCTGCTCGGCGCGGTCGGCGTGAAGATGTTCGATCATCCCGACGCGGCGATGGCGGCACCCCCGCCTGCCTCCGTCACGGTGGCCTCGCCGCTCGTGCGGCAGGTCAGCGAATGGGACGATTATGTCGGCCGATTCGCGCCGAGCCGTACCGTCGAGATTCGCCCGCGCGTCGCGGGCGAAGTTACCGGCATCCATTTCCGCGACGGCGAGATCGTCAGCAAGGGCCAGTTGCTCTTCACGATCGACTCCCGTCCGTTTGCGGCTGCTCTGGCCGAGGCGCATGCCAACGTCGCGAGCGCTAAGAGCGCTTTGTCGCTGGCCCGCACCGATCTTGGTCGCGCACAGCGACTAGTCGCCGATGAAGCGGTCTCGGCAGGCGAAGTCGACGCCTTGCGTGGCAAGCTCGAAGCAGCCCAAGCCGCGCTCGCCGCAGCGCAGGCACGCGAACGCGCCCGCGCTCTGGACGTAGGCTTCACGCAGGTTCGCGCACCGATCGGCGGTCGGATTTCCGATCGCCGTGTCGATGCCGGCAACCAGGTCGCGGGCGGCGAAGGCACCGGCGGCACGGTGCTGACGACGATCAACGCACTCGACCCGATCTACTTCACGTTCGACGGTTCCGAGGCTCTGTATCTCAAGACGCAGCGCGCGCGTCAGCCGGGTGCGACCCCGGCGGCGGTCGAGATCCAGTTGCAGGACGAGACCGAGCATCGCTGGAAGGGCAAGCTCGACTTCACCGACAACGGCCTCGACCAGCGATCGGGCACGATCCGTGGTCGTGCGGTCCTCGCCAACCCGGGGTATTTCCTGACACCAGGCATGTTCGGCAACATGCGCCTCGCAAGTGCGGGGACGCGGCAGGCTCTGCTGGTGCCCGACGATGCGGTGCAGACCGATCAGGCGCGCAAGGTCCTGCTGACGATCGATGCGAAGAACGTCGTGAGCCAGAAGCCGGTCGAACTCGGCCCGGTGGTCGATGGGCTGCGGATCGTGCGTTCGGGGATCGGGCCGAACGACCGGATCATCATCCAGGGTACGCAAATGGCGATGCCCGGCGCGACCGTGGCGCCGAAGGTCGGCCG
Organism: Sphingomonas sp. PP-CE-1G-424; assembly: GCF_004341085.1. GTDB lineage: Bacteria > Pseudomonadota > Alphaproteobacteria > Sphingomonadales > Sphingomonadaceae > Sphingomonas. The sequence continues at coordinate 477,673 of NZ_SLXW01000002.1, read as the reverse complement.
GATCGTGGTGGCCTCGGGTACGACGGCCCCAGCCTCGGTCCAGCCCATCTCGGGTGAGGCCACGCTCGCGAGATAGGCGTCCACCCCGGCGAAGGCCGGGGCCCAATTGGGATAGCGTTTCGACTTAATCACTGCGGTTCGCCCAATTGGGCCCCGGCCTCCGCCGGGGTGGTGTTGGTGTGTGCCCGCGCCCCTCTACCGAGGAAATTCCCATGCGCTTCTCGCGCTTCTTCATCACCCGGCCGATCTTCGCGGGCGTGATCGCGGTGATCATCACGATCGTCGGTGCGATCGCCTACATGACGCTGCCGGTGTCGCAATATCCCGACATCGTCCCCCCCACCGTCACCGTCAGCGCGACCTATCCCGGCGCCTCGGCCGAGACGGTCGCCGAAACCGTCGCCGCGCCGATCGAGCAGGAGATCAACGGCGTCGACAACATGCTGTACCAGTCGTCGCAATCGACCGGTGACGGCAAGGTCACGATCACCGTCACCTTCAAGATCGGCACCAACCTCGACGCGGCGCAGGTGCTCGTCCAGAACCGTGTTGCGGTCGCCGTCCCGCGCCTGCCCGAGGACGTCCAGCGTCTCGGCGTGGTGACGCGGAAGACGTCGCCCGACTTCCTGATGGTGGTGAACCTCGTCTCGCCCGACAACTCGCTCGATCGCGGCTACATCTCGAACTACGCGCTGACGCAGGTCCGCGATCGCCTCAGCCGCATCGACGGCGTCGGCGACGTGCAGCTGTTCGGCGCGCGCGACTATTCGATGCGCGTCTGGATCGATCCCGGCCGCGCCGCCGCGCTCGACCTCACCGCCGGCGAGATCGTCGCTGCGTTGCGTGCGCAGAACGTCCAGGTCGCCGCCGGCACGCTCGGCCAGCCGCCCTATGACAAGGGCAACAGTGCGTTCCAGCTCAACGTCGAGACGCAGGGCCGCCTGACCGATCCCAAGGAGTTCGCCGACGTCGTCATCCGCACCGACGCGCAAGGCCGCCAGGTCCGCGTCTCGGACGTCGCGCGGGTCGAGCTCGGCGCGCAGGATTACGGCGCGAATACCTATCTCAGCGGCAAGCCCACGGTCATCGCCGCGGTCTTTCAGCGTCCCGGCTCGAACGCACTCGGCGCGGCGCAGGCCGTCACCGCCGAGATGGAGAGCATGTCGAAGCGCTTCCCCAAGGGCCTCGAATACAAGGTCATCTACAACCCGACCGAGTTCATCGCGCAGTCGATCGACGCGGTGAAGCACACGCTCTTCGAGGCGATGGTCCTCGTGGTGCTCGTCATCCTCGTCTTCCTGCAGAAGTGGCGCGCGGCGATCATTCCGATCGTGGCGATCCCGGTCTCGCTGATCGGCACCTTCGCGGTGCTCGCCGCCGCCGGGTACAGCCTCAACAACCTCTCTCTGTTCGGCCTCGTCCTCGCGATCGGCATCGTCGTCGATGACGCGATCGTCGTGGTCGAGAATGTCGAGCGCAACCTCGAGCACGGGCTCTCCCCATTGGAGGCAGCGCGCACGTCGATGGACGAAGTGTCGGGCGCGCTGGTCGCGATCGTGCTCGTGCTGTGCGCGGTGTTCATCCCGACCGTGTTCCTCACCGGCCTCTCGGGCGCGTTCTACCGCCAGTTCGCGGTGACGATCTCGACCGCGACGATCATCTCGCTGCTGATCTCGCTGACACTGTCGCCGGCACTCGCCGCGATGCTGCTCAAGCCGACCACCCCCGCGGATTCCGGCAACCGCCTGACCCGTACGGTCCGCCGCGCCGGCGATGCCTTCAACCGCGGGTTCGAGAGGATGAGCGAGAGCTATGCCCGCCTCACCGCGCGCCTGGTTACCGCACCGAAGCGCATGATGATCGCCTATGCCGCACTGATCGCGGTCACCGTTGGCGTGTTCACGATCACCCCGTCGGGCTTCGTCCCCGCGCAGGATCAGGGCTATTTCCTGACCGTCATCCAGCTTCCGCCCGGCTCGTCGGTCGAGCGCACCGACGCGGTCATGCAGAAGGTCGCGAAACGCATCCTCCCGCTCGCCGGTGTCAAGGGCGCGGTGATGCTCGCGGGCTTCGACGGTCCGTCGCAGACGCTCGCCCCCAACTCGGCGGCCGCGTACATCCCGCTGAAGAGCTTCGAGGAGCGCAAGAAGCTCGGCGTCACCCTCGCCAGCATCATGGCGGAGTCGCAGAAGGCGACCGGCGACATCACCGAAGCGCGTCTGCTGATCGTCCCGCCACCGCTGATCCAGGGCATCGGCTCGGCCGGCGGCTACCGCCTGATGGTACAGGACCAGGGTGGGCACGGGTACGCCGACCTCGGCAAGACGAGCTACGCGCTGATCGGCCAGGCGAACCAGACCAAGGGTCTCGCCCAGATCTACACGTTCTTCGACACCGCGACGCCGCGCATCTTCGCCGACGTCGACCGCGCCAAGGCCAACCTCTTGGGCGTCCCCCCGGAGCGCGTGTTCGAGGCGTTGCAGGTCTATCTCGGTTCGGCCTTCGTCAACGACTTCAACCTGCTGGGCCGGACTTACCGCGTCACCGCGCAGGCCGACGCACCGTTCCGCAACACCACCGCGGACATCGCCAACCTGAAGACGCGCTCCAACTCGGGCCAGATGGTCCCGGTCGGCTCGGTCTCGACGTTCAAGGACAAGACCGGCCCGTACCGCGTGGTCCGCTACAACCTCTTCCCCGCGGTCGAGGTCGATGGCGACACCGCCAAAGGCTATTCCTCGGGCCAGTCGCTGGTTGCGATGGAGAAGCTCGCCGATGCGTCGCTCCCTGCCGGCTACGCGCATGAATGGACCGGCATCGCCTACCAGCAGAAGGCCGCGGGCAGCACCGCCGCGCTCGTCTTCGGCATGGCGGTGGTGTTCGTCTTCCTCGTGCTCGCCGCGCAATATGAGAGCCTGACGTTGCCGCTCGCGATCATCCTGATCGTGCCGATGTGTCTGCTCGCTGCGATGACCGGCGTGAACCTGCGAGGGATGGACAACAACGTCCTCACGCAGATCGGCTTGGTCGTGCTGATTGCTCTCGCCGCGAAGAACGCGATCCTGGTCGTGGAGTTCGCCAAACAGGCAGAGGAACAGGACGGCCTCACCCCGGTCGAGGCCGCGGTACGCGCGGCGAAGGACCGGTTGCGGCCGATCCTGATGACGAGCTTCGCGTTCATCCTCGGCGCGGTGCCGCTGGTGATCGCGACCGGTGCCGGTGCGGAACTCCGCCAGGCGCTCGGGACCGCGGTGTTCTTCGGGATGATCGGCGTGACCGGGTTCGGGCTGCTCTTCACCCCCACCTTCTATGTCGTCGCACGGGCGCTGGCGCTGCGGTTCGAACGCCGCCGTCCTGCCCCCGCCGCGACCCTTCAGCCAGCCGAATAGGACCAGCATCATGAAGTCCGCCCTCCTCGCGAGCCTCTCGGCGCTGACGCTCGCCGCGTGTGCCGCCGGCCCCGACTATGTCGCGCCGATCACCCCACCCAAGGCGGCGGCGTCGTTCGTCACCGCGAACGCAGCCACCGTCACGACGGCGCCGGATAACGACTGGTGGCGGATGTACCGCGACCCGGTCCTCGACGGCCTCGTCACGGACGCGCTCGCAGCGAACACCGACCTCCGCGTCGCCGTCGCTCGCCTCGACAGCGCCCGCGCGTCGCTGCGCGGCGCGAAGACCGACCGCGAACCTCAGGTTAACGCGGGCGCGAGCGGCAATTACGCGCGCACGTCGCAACTCCAGAACCTGCCCGGCCTCGACCGTGAGCGCGCCACCTATGACGTAGGCCTAGACGTCAGCTACGAGGTTGATCTCGCCGGCCGAGTCCGCCGCAACGTCGAAGCAGCCCGCGGTGACGTCGGCGCGGCGCAGGCGGATGCGGACGCCGTGCGCGTCTCGATCGTCGCGGCAACGACCCGCGCCTATGTCGATGCAGCCTCGTCCGCCGAACGCCTCGCGGTCGCCAGGCGGATCGTCGACCTGCTCGACAAGTCGAACACGCTGACCGGCAAGCGCGTCGACGCCGGTCGTGCAGCCCGCCTCGACCAAGTCCGCATCGCCGCACTGCGCGACCAGCGCGCCGCCAACATCCCGCAGATCGAAGCCGAGCGCCAAGCCGCGCTGTTCCGCCTCGCCACGCTCACCGGCCGCACTCCGCAGGACCTGCCCGCAACCGCCGGCGCGCGCACCACCACACCGCGCCTCGACCAGCCAATCCCGATCGGCGACGGCGCGGCGCTGCTAGCCCGCCGTCCCGACGTCCACGCCGCCGAACGTCGACTGGCCGCAGCCACCGCACGGATCGGCGTCCAGACCTCGCAGCTCTACCCGCAGATCTCACTCGGTGGGTCGATCGGCTCGACCGCACTCAGCGTCGGCGACATCTTCACCGGCGGCCCTATTCGCTGGCTGCTCGGCCCGCTGCTGAACTGGTCGCTCAACCAGTCGGCAGCCCGCGCGCGGATCGCCGGCGCCGAAGCGGACTCGCGTGGCGCACTCGCCAATTTCGATGGCAGCGTCCTTACCGCGCTCGAGGAAACCGAGACCGCGCTGTCGAACTACGCCCGCGAACTCGATCGCCGCACGCAGCTACAGTCGGCGCACGACAACGCCGCCACCGCCGCCCGCATCACCCGCGCCCGCCAGCGTGAGGGCCAGATCGACTTCCTCGACGTCCTCGACGCCGAGCGGACTTTGGCGGATACGGACACGGACCTCGCCGCCGCCGACGCCCGCATCGCCGGTGCGCAGGTCGACCTGTTCCGCGCGCTGGGCGGCGGCTGGCAGGCACCGACCCCGCGCCCCGTCTGATGCGCGTCGCACCGTGCCGCATTAAACCGGCACGTTAACACTCTGTAAAGCAACCGACAGCAAACCCGCGGTCGAAGCGGAGACATTATGACCGACGATCACGCGGCGACGCGCACGCAGGCATGGCAGGCGCAGGTTGCGTATCATCGCAGCCGGGCCGAGCAGGAACAGCGGCTGGCCAGCCGGTCGCGTACGGATGCCGGACGTGCGGCGCATCAGGCGCTCAGCGAGCGTCATCTGCAACTGGCGGCGTCCGCCGAACTGGTGACGGATATGCCCGACCCGGAAATGCCGCGCAGCACGTCGCTGCACGACACCGGCAGGCTTATCCGCGAGAGTTACAGCGAGGCGGGATAAGCGCCTCGGACGATGGCGGCAGCGATAATGGTGGCGGCGCCCCTCAAGCGAGGTCGTCGATAGCGTCGATGTCGATCTTGCCGAGATTGATGCCGTCGTACAGCGCGAGCAGCGCGGTGACTTCCTCGACGACGGTTTCTTGTTCGGCGCGCCAGCGTGCGGTCGCATCGTTCTGCGGCACGCCGTCCATCCCGTCATGCAGCGTGAACCCCTGATCGATCAGCCAGATCGCATCCGACGCACGCGACCGCTGCCGTCGCAGGTGATACACCCATTGCTCGATGATCCCCGAAGGAACCAGTCTGTCCAGATCGCCCATCGGCTCGCGGTAGGACAACGCTATCAGCAATACCAGCCTGCCACGACACGGAATATCGCGCATTTCGGGGCGTTAACCGTCTTGGGACATTGGCCGGAAACATCGCAGGTCCAGCAGGGGGGCAATGGATCTTCTCGCGCATCCCTCGATCATCGAACGCCGCATGGACGACCAATCCGTCCTCGCCCGCCGCGCGCCGAACACGCTGATCGCAGAGATGCACCGCGATCTTGCGAGGCTGTACCGCGAGCAGCTGGTTGCTCTGCTGACGATCTGATCCGCGCGGGCCGCGCGACGATCCGAAGCGACCCAACGGCAAAACCGCGATAGACGATCGCCATGACATTCGCTGAAGCCCGGCCCGAACCCTCTTCCACCGCCGCCTCCGTATCAGGGCAGCTATGGATCGGAACCTATGCCGGCGGCGGCGGTGTGGGCCTATACCCGCTTTCGATCGAAGCCGATCGCCTGGTAATCGGTCCCGCGGATACCGCAGCGCGCAACGTGTCGTTCGGCGTCTACTCGTCGCGGTTCGATACGCAGTATTTGGTCGACGAGCAGGACGACGGCGCACTCGGAGTCTATCACGGGGCAACCGACGCGTGGCTGATGCTGGCTTCGTCGAGCAGCGGCGGCGCAGCACCGTGCCACGTCGCGCTCGACCGGACGCAATCCTGTATCGCCATCGCCAATTACGGCAGCGGCACCACCGCGCTGTACCGCCTGGACGCAGCAGGGCTCCCGATCCTCCCAGCCGATATCCATAAAGCTGTCGGCCACGGCCCGGATCGCGAACGCCAGACATCGCCGCACGCACATTGGGTCGGCTTCGGTCTCGACAACTGGTGTCTGTATGTCGCCGATCTCGGCGCGGACGTCGTGCGCGCGTTCGCCGTCGACGTGACGTTAGGGACGCTCGGACCACCGCGCATCGCCTTCGTCGCCCCGCCCGGATCAGGGCCACGGCACATGCTGTTCACCGCCACCCATCCGGGAACCGCGTATCTGATCTGCGAGCTGTCGAGCACGCTGATGATCCTCGATGTCGACGGAGCAGATCTGCGCACGCGAGCGACACTGTCAACGCTGCCCGCAGGCTGGCAGGGTTCGACCATCGTCGCGCATATCGACGCGAATGCCGCAGGCGATCGCCTCTACGTGTCCAACCGCGGCCATGACAGCATCGCGGTCTTCGCGCTCGATCCGAACGGCGACGCATCACTCATCCAGCATGTCTCGAGCGGCGGCGCCTCGCCGCGGTTCTTCACGATATTCGACGACGGCCGGCGAATGGTCGTCGCGCACGAACGCGATCACCGCGTCACGATCCTCGACGTGCGGCCGGACGGGACCCTCGCCCCGACCGACCTCGCCGTCACCGTTCCCGGCGCGGCGTTCGCCTTCGTCAGCTGACGCCTTTGTTAGCTGACGCTGGCGATCAGCATCGTCAGTTCGTTGCGGACCGGATCGATCCCGACCGCTGGCGTGGGCTTCGCGATCCGGCGCTTGCCGGGATAGGATGCCTGCACCGCGTCGCACAGGTCGCGGACCGAGACGCGGACGCAGGCGCCCTCGTCGCAGACCAGTCGCGGCTTGCTCACGGTCGTCAGGCACACGCGCTCGCCGGCCAAAGCCGGTGCGCCGGCGAACAGCAGGCACGCGACAGCGAGCCGCGAAGCGGTTGATTTCATCGTCATTTGGTTTGGCCCCCCACAGGCGTTTCAGAAGTCGTAACTGTCTTATAGGACACACTCGTTTCGATTGTGTTTCGATCATGCTTAATATCGTTCGTCAGTCCGCCGCGATCGGCCCTTCCTGCGGAGTCGGTCGGCGCGTGAACCAGACGATCGCAATCAGCGCCACGCACAGCCATGCCGAAACGCGGAAGATGTCGGTCGACGCCAGCAGATACGCCTGCCCAACCATCTGCCGCGTGATCGCCCCTGCAGCCTGGACATCGGTCAGCCCCATCCGCGTGAGCGCACCCCGCGCCAACTGATAGGGCGATCCCGACCCGACCGCTTCGGACAAATGCGACTGATGCAGCGTCTCGCGGCGATCCCACGCGGTCGTGATCAGCGACGCGGCGAAGCTGCCCGCGGTAATCCGCGCGAAGTTCGAGATGCCGGTCGCCGACGGCAGCCGCTCGGCCGGGATTCGGTCGAACGAGATCGTCAGCATCGCGAGGAAGAACGTGCTCATCGCGATCCCCTGCACCAGCATCGGCAGCATCAGATCGTAGAAGCTCGCATAGGTCGTGTAGCCCGAGCGCAGGTAATAGGAATAGCCGAACGACGCGAACGCGACCGTCGCCAGGATGCGCGCGTCGATCTTGCCGCTCAGCCGCGCGACGAACGGCGTCAGGATCACCGCGACCGCGCCCGACGGCGCCGCGACCAGCCCCGCCCAGGTCGCGGTATAGCCGAGCTGGGTCTGCAACCAGAGCGGCAGCAGCAGCGTGTTGGCGAAGAACACCGCGTAACCGAGGCAGAACGCGATCGTCCCAATCGCGAAATTGCGGCTCTTGAACAGGGTCAGGTTCACCGCCGGATTGGCGTCGGTCAGTTCCCAGATCAGCCAGCCGACGAACCCGATCGCGGCGACGAGCGCGGCGATCACGATGCGCTCCGAGGCGAACCAGTCGTCGTTCTTGCCGAGATCGAGCACGATCTGCAACGCGCCGACCCACACCACCAGCATGATCAGCCCGACCTGGTCGATCGGCAGTTTGCGCGTCGGCGTGTCGCGCTTGCCGAGCTTGTTCCAGCACACGAACGCGCAGAACATCCCGAACGGCACGTTGATCAGGAAAATCCAGCTCCAGTGATAATTGTCGGAGATATAGCCGCCGAGGATCGGCCCCATGATCGGCGCGACCAGCGTCGTCATCGACCAGATGCCGAGCGCGGTGGATCGCTTGTGCGCCGGGAAGATCGCGATCAGCAGGGCCTGGCTACCGGGGATCATCGGCCCGGACACCGCGCCCTGGAGGATGCGGAAGCCGATCAGCGACGGCAGGTCCCACGCGATCCCGCACAGGAACGACGCGATCGTGAACAGGAACACCGAGACGCAGAACGTCCGCACCACGCCGAACCGGCCCATCAGCCACCCGGTCAATGGCACCGCGACGCCGTTAGCCACCGCAAACGCGGTGACGATCCAGGTGGAATTGTCGCTCGAGACGCCGAGGTTGCCGGCGATCGTCGGCAGCGACACGTTGGCGATGGTGGTGTCGAGCACCTGCATGAACGTTCCCAGCGCTAGCGCGAACGCGGTGAGGGCGAGCGAGCCACCGACGAGGGGCGCGGGACCGGGGCCCGAGGGGGCGGCCATTATGCGGCGCTCTGCTGCGATTGAGACCGAAACGCCGTACTACAACCACCCCGGCGAAGGCCGGGGCCCAATTGGGGAACGTTGCTAATGGTGGACGGTGGTCCGTTACGACCACCTCTCCAATTGGGCCCCGGCCTCCGCCGGGGTGGTGCAAAATGTAAATGGGCTCCCCGCAAGCCCCCTGTTTCCCCGCGAAGGCGGGAGTCCAGACTGGGCTCCCGCCTTCGCGGGAGAACAAGGAGGACATGATCTATGCTGCGAAACAAACGCCCCAACATCACCGGTTAGCCGCAATGATCTGCCGGATCTTCGCCTCGACCGCGGGGTCGCCCCCGCCCGTCGCCAACCCCTTGTAGGCAGCCGCCGCCGGCCGCCCGACCATCGTCCCCGACGTGTCCGCGGTCGATACCGTCGCGTTCACCGACAGCCCGACCCGCAGTGGATTGCGCCGCAGCTCGCCCTTGTCGAGCGCGATGCGGACCGGCACGCGCTGGGTGATCTTGATCCAGTTTCCGCTGGCGTTCTGCGGCGGCAGCAGCGCGAACGCGTTGCCGCTGCCCGCGCCAAGCCCGACGACGTGCCCGTGATAGACCAGGTCATCGCCATACATATCCGCGGTCACGGTCGCCGGCTGGCCGATCCGCAGATCGCGCAACTGCGTCTCGCGGAAGTTCGCATCGACCCACACGCGGTCGAGCGGCACCACAGCCATCAGCGGCATTCCCGCCGACACCTGCTGTCCGAGCTGCACGGTCCGCTGCGCGACGACGCCGTCGATCGGCGCGACGACATGCATGTGGCTCCGCGTGATCGCCGCGCGTCGATACGCCGCGATCGATGCCATCACGGCGGGGTTGGTCGACACGGTGGTGCCCGCGACGCCGCTGCGCGATTGCACCTGCTGGCTGTGCGCGAGTTGCAGTGTCGCCGCCGCCACCTTCACCTGATCGGCGGCGTGGCTCAATTCCTCACCCGAGATCGCGCCTTCTGCGGCAGCCCCCCGACGCCGCACCAAGTCGTTCCGCGCGCGCGCCAGTTCGGCTTCGGCCTGGACCACCGCTGCCCCGGTTTCATTGACCTTCGAGAAATCCGACCGGGTCGCACGCACCGCCCGCGCGAGCTCCGCTTCGGCGGATGCCAGCCCGACATCGGCAGTCGCTGCGTCGAGATCGATCAGCGGCTGCCCCGCCTTCACCATTTGCGTGTTGTCGGCGTGGATCGCGGTCACCTGCCCCGGATCGCGCGCGGTGATCGAGACGACATCGCCCGCGACATACGCATCGTCGGTTTCCTGCTCGGGCGCCGCGAGCAGGAAGTGGAACACCGCCCACACGATCACGCCGACCAGCACGATGATGCCGAGGATCGTCAGCCCGAGCTTGCGCCCCCGCGGATTGCCGGCAGGAGCAGCCGCAGCCGCGTGCGTTTCGGTATCGGTCATCGTGTCACTTCCTGAAAATCGAAACCGCCCCCCAAGGCCAGCACGAGTTGCACACGCTGTTGCGCCGAATTCGCGGCGAGGTCGGCATCGGCTTGTTCCGCGACGAGCAGGCGCACATCGTTGTCGACGAGGTCGAGCCGATTATCGAGCCCGCTGGAGACGCGGATCGCGTTAAGCCGCCCGGTCTCGGCATAGCCGCGCACCACCTCGCGTTGGCGTGCACGGTCGGCCTCCAGCGCGCCGATCCGCGCGACCGCATCGGCGGCTTCGCGCACCGCCCCGATCACGCGATCGTTGTAATCCGCGGTCGCCAGATCGAGCGCCGCGGTCGCCCCCGCCAGTCCCGCCTTCAGCCGACCATTGTCGAAGATCGGCAGATGGATCGCCGGACCGGCGCCCACCGTCCCGGCACCGAACGACACCAGATTGCCGAGCCCGACCGCCTGGAACCCCGCCATCGCAGCCAGGTTCACGTTCGGATAAAAGGCCCGCCGCGCGACCTGACGCCCCGCAGACGCCGCGTCGATCCGCGCCTGAGCGGCAGCGATGTCGGCGCGCCGTGCGAGCAGATCCGCCGGCACCGTCCTCGGCAACGGCAGGACCGCATCGAGCTTCAATGCCGTCGCCCCGATCGTCGCGGGGTAATCGACACCGCGCCCGGCGAGCGCCGCCAGCGCGTTCTTTGCCAGCACCTGCGCCGCCTGCGCACGCAGCAACGCCTGCTGCGCCTGCGCCAGCAACGTCGTCGCCGCCTGCGCATCGAGCTTGCTGCCGAGCTTGTTGCGGATCCGCACATTGACCAACCGCAGCGTATTCTGCCGCGTCGCGATCGTCCGCTGCGCGATCGCCGCCTGCGCTTCGGCGCGTTCGAGATCGATATAGGTCTGCACCACCGCCCCCGACAGCGCCAACCGCGCCGCCGCGACGTCGAGCGCAGCGGCGCGTACCGACGCACGCGCACCAGCGATCGCCGCCTTCTGACGCCCGAACAGATCGAGGTTCCAGCTGAGGTTCGCCGCGACCGTCCCGACGAACTGGGTCGTTCCAGCGTAGGGCGGCGGAATGGTGTATCGTCCACTCAGCCGCGCATATTGCTCCTGCGCGTCGAACGCCACCTCGGGGCCGTTGTCCGCGCGGTTGGTCGACAGCACCGCCTGCGCCTGCGTGACCCGCGCCAGCGCGGCGTCGAGCGTAGGATTGCCCGCCACCGCATCGTGCACCAGGCGATCGAGCTGCGGATCGCCGAACCCGCGCCACCAGTCCGTCGCAACGAACGGCGCCGGCTCGACGGACAGACCGAGCGTCGAGGGTGCGATTGGCGCCACGACGGTCTCGGATGCAGGCGCCGCGCATCCCGCGAGCATCCCCGTCAGCAGCGTGGTCGCAAAAATCCGGTGTCGAGCGGTCATGGCCGGCGGCCCTCCGTAAGAGCATCGTCCAGCGTCGTGCGGAGTTTCTGCAGGAGGCCGATCAAGGTGTCGATCTCGTCCGCTGCCCAACCCTGGGCGAGCAGGACGTTCCAATAGGCGACGATCCGGTCGCGACACCGGATCGCGATCGCTTCGCCGTCGGGAGTCAGTTCGAGATTGAGCACGCGCCGGTCGTCGTTCGCGCGCGACCGCGTCACCCATCCGCGCTGCTCCATCGTATCGACGAGCCGGGTGCTGGCGCCCTTGTCGTAGGACAGGTCGCGCGCAAGATCCGCGCAGGTCGACGATCGTCCGGCGAGAAGCGACATGAGCGCAGACCACTGCGTTCCGGACACGCCTTCGTCGACGAAGATCGGTTCGATCAAACTCTGTCCGATCTGGTGGACGCGCCGCGACAGATAGCCGAGCGAGCATTCCGGGCCGAATTCCGCGGGCGTGAAAAAGTCCATATGGTTGCCATGACAACCATTGCCGCGGCAGTCAATTGCGAACTGCGCTCGAGGACGTCGGGCCCCGACGTACCGCAGACTTACGCCGCGAGCGTGGCGATCCGTTCCTCCGCGCACAGCAGGCAATCGTCCAGCTTCGCGCCGAGCATGAATTCCTGCTCCGAGTCGGCGATGTCGCGCGACTCGTTGATAAGGCGGCTGATAGCCGTCAGGCGTTCGATAGCTTGATCTGCGCTTCGCATCGGACTTCCCCCTATTCGCTTGCCTATGTCAGGAGTGCCGGACCGGCACCCTTCGCTCGTTTAGCCGCCACTTCCCCTCGCAGGACTTGCTCAGCATCGCCCCGTGCCGATCGGCAATGCCGAGGACGGTCGATCACGACATTATAGGACGCGAGTTAATGAAGCGGACACGCCAAACCTTATCTTTGTCATAGTAATTGATCAACATCTCAAAACAAGCCTGATAATTCCAAGACATCGATCAAGCATAGTTGGGATTTTAGGCAGCCCAGCAATGGCTATCCCGCGAATAAACCATAATATTTGTTAGTTCTGAAAGAACTATCCAATATCAGTATCATCCTTTCATCAGGCAACAATACGCGGCCGCATTGATGGTCGGACGAAAGATGCCGAACGTATCGCCCGAGTCGGGATGTCACTTCGGATCGGAACGCACAACGAAAAGGGCCATCCGCTAAGCGGACGGCCCTTGCCGGATCGGCGCTATCGCCAAATCGAGGTACCCTGTCAGAAGCGGATGCTGATCGATCCCTTGTAGGTCTGGTTCGACACGTCGCTGCGCTCGATCGTGGTATCGGCGCCGATCGAGACGTCGACTCGGTCGCCGACCAGCGTCAGGCCGCCGCTGACTTCACCCCAGTTCTTGTCCTGACCGGCAAGCGCGAACAGCGCGTTCGGACCGATCCCGCCGACGAAGTTCGCGCCGAACACACCCGGCGTCGAGTTGAAGTCGTGGACGTAATTGGCTGCGACGTACGGCTTGAGCGACGCGCCGCCGCTTAGGAACAGCCCGGCACGCCCCTGCACGCTGTCGAAGCTGTCGCGGTCGACGTACAACGCCGGGCCGCTCCCGTTCGGGCGGCCAGTCTCGATCGACTTGCCGAAGCCGATATGGCTGGCCCGGATAGACACGCGCGGGCCGACCTTCAGCATCGACAGGTCGAACGCCTTGCCGAGGCCGACTTCGCCGACCAGCGTCAGCGCATTGTCGGTGCTGCGCAACCGGTAGCTGGTGCCGACGAAGCCGACGGTGCGATCGGTCTTCGCGACGAACGCGCCCGCGCTGAGTTGCGTGTCGAGGATAATCCCCGACGCGGTCTCCAGCTTGCCGTAGACCGTCCCCTGGTACAGCGCGCCCTTGGCCCGCTGCGCGATCCCGCCGGTGGTGCCGTCGGTGTCGGTGTACGAGACCGACAGGCCGATCACCGCGCCCTCGCCGGCCTGCTTCTCCAGACCGCCGGCGATGAAATAACCGTCGAACTTGTCATGCCCGCCAAACGGGACCGCAGTCGGCATCGAGCGGCTGCGGCCGTCGATATAGCCGCCCGCGATGAAGCCACCCATGTCATCGGGAAGCTTGCCCGACTGGACGACCGGGCCGCCGGTGTCGCTCATCATGTCCTGTCCGCCCGGCAGGTCGCTCGCCATCAGCGAGGCCACCTGGAACGGCTTGCCGATCAGCGCGAGCGTACCCCCGAGCCCGTGGCGCGTATCGATCTGCGCGATGCGATCGCGGTAGAACCGCGACATCGTGTCGACCGAGGCCACGCCGAGGCTCGACTTCAGCGTTTCCGCGCGGGGCGCGAGCCCCTCCAGCGTCGAGCGGATCGTCGCTGCGGTCTGCAGATCGAGCGTGCCGTACAGCCCGCTCAGCGCCGCATAGTTTGACCGGTTGCGATCGAGCAGCCCGGCATACGCTGTCTGGATCGGCGTCGCGGCAACGACATTGCTATATTGCCCCGCAGCAATCCGCACCTGCACCGCATTGGCGCTGTAAACATAGGTAGGCGTCAGGATCGCGCTGAGCGGCGTCGCCGCATTGAACGCCCCGCTGACCCCGCCCTGCGCGGTCACGATCGTGTAGATATCGTTCGATCGAATGGTCTGCCCTGCGACGGGCGCGAACCCGACGCTGCCGCCGAGATTGACGATCCCGTTGGTCGCCGCGCCACTGGCGTTGAACGTCGTCGCCACGAAGGCAAGCTTGTCCGACGTGCCGTTGGCGCCGAGATCGACGAGCAGGTTGGTGCCCGAAGCGAGGATGCCGTTGCCTGCGACGGTCAGCGTCCCGATCGTCCCCATCGTGCCGGGCGCGATCATGCCCGAGACGCTGGTGAAGAACGGCGTGTTGATCCGCCCCGATCCGGTCAGCAGTCCGGCGAGCATAAAATAGTCGCCCTGCGTAGAGATCACGCCGTCGTTCTGCACCGTGCCGGTGACCTGATTGATCGTCATCAGGCTGGTCAGCGACCCGGCCGACGTCACCGCCAGCTTGGCCATGCTGCCCGCGACGGTGAACTTGTCGACCGTGACCGACGATGCGAGCGTGGTGGTGCCCGCCGCCGCCAGCGTGACGTCGTAATAGCGTGCGCTACGCTGCGTGGTGCGATCGGGATCAATGTTGTTGGGGACGAAGTTGGTCGCGCCCGGCAGGCCGTTGGCGAGCGTCGGCGACAGCACCGCGAGCGCCGTCACGTCCTTACCGGCCTGCGCGACGTTCTCCGCGCTGGCCAGCAGCGACGCGTCGGCTTTGCCGCCCTGCGCCACGGTTTCCAGCATCATGCCGGCCGCGGCGACACCGCCCGTCGCGACCTTGGTCACGACTGCCGGCGAGGCGGCGGTCGTCGTCACCGGAACGCCGTCGACCGTCTGGACGCCCGTCTTCACGTCGACGCAATCGGTCTGGAAACATACCTGGCCGAACTTGCTGCCATCGCCGGCGATACCCGCGCCGGTGCTGGTCGGCACGCCGTTGACCAGCTTGCCGTCGACGATGATCTGGTAGTTCGGGTCGAGCGCGGTCACCCAGTGCGATGCGTCGGTCCACTGACCGTCGCCCGCCCTGGTCTGCGCATAGCGATACGGATTGTTCGCGGTGATATAATCCGAGAACAGATAGAGGGGCTGGTAAAAGCTCGCCGTGCCATAGGCACCGAACGGCTGCGCGCCATAGAACCGGTTACCGCCCGACAGGACGCCGATCACGACCTGCTTGGCGAAGGTGCGATCGAGGATCAGCGGACCGCCCGAATCGCCGCCCGCGGTCGTACCCTCGTTGGGCAGCGCGTCGTCCTTGAACAGGTTGAAATCATAGGGGCTGGCTGCAGCGGTGCCACGGCGGGGATCGTCGAAATCGAGCTGGTAGAGATTCTGCGGCAGGCCGCTGGTCGATCCGAACAGGAACGCATCGCGATCGTCGAACGAGCCGAGGATGCCGATCGTGTTCTCGGCGATGCGGCGGCGGTAGTCGATGCCGTTGGTATCGCCGACCAGCGTGCCACCCTGCCCGCTGCGACCATAGCCGGTGATCGTCACGTGATAGCCGGTGCCGGTGGTCGCGCCGATCGTCGCGGGTGCCGGCAGCGCGGACAGCAACAGCGCCCAGGTCGGCACGTTGGCGGCGGGCGTATCGAGCGTCGCGATCGCGACGTCACCCTGGATGAAGTTCTGCGACAGGCCGAGCTTCAGCGAGTCGGCATTATAGACGACCTGATTGACGTTATACAGGAAGTTGGCGGTGTTGGTCTTGTACTGCTGAGCATTGACCGCGCCGGTCGCGGTGGTCGGCAGGAACCAGTCGATCACCGCGGGGCGGTTGTTCTGCGCGAACCCGAACGCGATCGGGATGCCGCCGCCCTGCGATCCATATTGCCACGGATCCTGCGCACCGGTGCCGGCGCCGTTCTCGTTGACGCAATGCGCGGCGAAGATGACCGTGCGCGGGTTGATCAGCGACCCGGTACAGATTCCGAGGCCGCCACCGCCCGCATCGATCGTCATCTGGCCGACACCGTTCACGCCACCCGCGACGTCCTGTGCGGTGGTCGGCGTACCCGGAGCGCTAATGACGATGCTCGGCTGGGTGACCAGATCGGCGGGGTTGAGCGTGCTGCCATACGCCATCACGTCGACGCTCGTCGGTCGCTCCTGGGCCGACGCCAGCGTCGGAACGGCCGCCGCGATCAGGATCGCGGTGGACGCGAGCAGGTTCAGCCGTGACCGACGCGTGAGACAGTTCGTTGCGTCCGCAGAAACGATCGTCATCTGTATAACCCCCTGTTCGTGCCGTCCATTTTCGGAAACGTGCACCATGAAGGGAAGCTATGCAGACCATTTTGCGAACGCAATCGATGATCCGTCGAGTTTCACACCTTTGTAATTATTCGTAACAAACGCGTTAAATATGCCACAGGCCGATCGACCGTCGTCGCGGTGGTCTCGGCTGGTCCGACAGGACGCGCGCACCAAAATGGCCACGTGCGACCGCTAACGCCCGGTAGCGCTATCGCGCATACCGCGATCACCGAATACCTTGCAGCGCGGCACCCGTGCCCTTCCCCGATGCGCTCCCCCTTGCTAAGGCCCCTCCGGTAACAGCATTTTTCGCTCGGTCCCCGACGCGCCCGCGTGGCCTATATGGCTGCTTTCCCCTCGGCGCCCGGCGGCCCGACGCCCACGGGAAGGACCCCTATGACTGCCATCGGCCAGGACACCCTCAAGACCCGCACCAGCCTCTCCACCGGCGGCAAGTCGTACGACTATTACAGCCTCGCCAAGGCATCGGAACAGCTCGGCGACATCAGCCGCCTGCCCTTCTCGATGAAGGTGCTGCTCGAGAACCTGCTCCGCTTCGAGGACGGCGTGACTGTCACGCGCGAGGATATCCAGGCGATCGTCGACTGGCAGAAGGAGCGTCGCAGCGACCGCGAGATCCAGTATCGCCCGGCGCGCGTGCTGATGCAGGACTTCACCGGTGTCCCTTGCGTGGTCGACCTCGCCGCGATGCGCGACGCGATGACCAAGCTCGGCGGCAACCCCGAGAAGATCAACCCGCAGGTCCCCGTCCACCTCGTCATCGATCACTCGGTGATGGTCGACGAGTTCGGCACGCCGCAGGCATTCCACGACAATGTCGACCTCGAATATGAGCGCAACATCGAGCGCTACGAGTTCCTGAAGTGGGGCAGCAAGGCGCTCGACAATTTCCAGGTCGTCCCCCCCGGCACCGGCATCTGCCACCAGGTGAACCTCGAATATATCGGCCAGGCCGTCTGGTCGTCGGCTAGTTCGGGTGACCACGGCGACGGCACGATGATCGCGTACCCGGATACGCTGGTCGGCACCGACAGCCACACGACGATGATCAACGGTCTCGGCGTGCTAGGCTGGGGCGTCGGCGGGATCGAGGCCGAGGCCGCGATGCTCGGCCAGCCCGTCTCGATGCTGATTCCCGAGGTCGTCGGCTTCAAGCTGCTCGGCAAGCTGAACGAGGGCATCACCGCCACCGATCTGGTGCTGACCGTCACGCAGATGCTGCGCGCCAAGGGTGTGGTCGGTCGCTTCGTCGAGTTCTTCGGCCCCGGCCTGTCGTCGATGACGCTCGCCGATCGCGCGACGATCGCCAACATGGCGCCCGAATACGGCGCGACCTGCGGCTTCTTCCCGATCGACGACAAGACGCTAGACTACATGCGCCTCACCGCACGCTCGGATGAGAATGTCGAGCTGGTCGAGGCCTATGCCAAGGCGAACGGCTTCTGGCGCGACGAGAATGCCGAGGATCCGGTGTTCACCGACACGCTCGAACTCGACATGGGCACCGTCGTCGCCTCGCTCGCCGGCCCGAAGCGCCCGCAGGACCGCGTCAGCCTCAACAAGGTCGACGAGGTGTTCAACAGCGACCTCCACAAGCTGTACCACAAGGAGCAGCCCGCCCGCGTCGCGGTCGAGGGTCGCGAGCATGATATCGGCGACGGCGACGTCGTCATTGCCGCGATCACCAGCTGCACCAACACGTCGAACCCGTCGGTGCTGGTTGCCGCAGGGCTCGTCGCGCGCAAGGCGAACGCACTCGGCCTCAAGTCGAAGCCGTGGGTGAAGACCTCGCTCGCCCCCGGTTCGCAGGTCGTCACCGACTATCTCGACAAGGCTGGCCTTACCGCGGATCTGAACGCACTCGGCTTCAACCTCGTCGGCTATGGCTGCACGACTTGCATCGGCAACTCGGGGCCGCTGGCGCCTGCGATCTCGGCAGCGATCAACGAGAACGATCTCGTCGCCGCGTCGGTCCTGTCGGGCAACCGCAACTTCGAGGGCCGCGTCTCGCCCGACGTCCGCGCCAACTTCCTCGCCTCGCCCCCGCTGGTCGTTGCCTATGCGATCAAGGGCACCGTCACGACCGACATGATCGAAACGCCGCTGGGCCAGGGGTCGGACGGCCAGGACGTGTATCTGCGCGATATCTGGCCGACCAACGAGGAAGTCCGCACGACGATGGACGCCAACATCGACGCCGGCATGTTCGGCGCGCGCTACGGCGACGTCTATGCGGGCGACGCCAAGTGGCGCGAGATCGACGTCACCGGCTCGGACACCTACGCATGGCGCGCAGGCTCGACCTATGTCGCCAACCCGCCGTACTTCGAGGGCCTCAGCATGACGCCGTCGCCGGTGCAGGACATCATCGACGCCAAGCCGCTCGCGATCCTCGGCGATTCGATCACCACCGATCACATCTCGCCGGCCGGTTCGATCAAGGCCGACAGCCCCGCAGGCCGCTTCCTGCAGGAGCATCAAGTCAGCAAGGCGGACTTCAACAGCTATGGCGCGCGTCGCGGCAACCATGACGTGATGATGCGCGGTACCTTCGCCAACATCCGCATCAAGAACGAGATGGTCCCCGGCATCGAGGGCGGCATGTCGAAGTACGACGGCGAAGTCATGGCGATCTACGACGCCGCCATGCGCTTCAAGCAGGACGGCACCCCGCTCGTGATCGTCGCGGGCAAGGAATACGGCACCGGCTCGTCGCGCGACTGGGCAGCGAAGGGTACCAACCTGCTCGGCGTCCGCGCGGTCATCACCGAGAGCTTCGAGCGCATCCACCGCTCGAACCTGGTCGGCATGGGTGTGCTGCCCTTGCAGTTCGCGGAAGGCACCGATCGCAAGACGCTCGGCCTCGACGGTTCGGAGACGTTCACGATCCTAGACGTGGCCAGCATCCGCCCGCGTCAGGACGTCACGGTCAAGATGACCCGCGCCGACGGCACCAGCGAGACGTTCCAGACCAAGTGCCGGATCGATACCGTCAACGAGCTGGAATACTTCCTCAACGGTGGCATCCTCCACTACGTCCTGCGCAAGCTGGCCGCGTAAGACTGCCCTACGATCCTCCCCCGCCATGGGGAGGTGGCGCCGAAGGCGACGGAGGGGGAGGACACGGAACAGAGGTTCCCCTTACCTCCCCCTCCGTCAGGCAAGCGCCTGCCACGTCCCCCTGGCGGGGGAGGATCGATAGACTTCAAACATCTCAGGTTATTGTCGCGCGTCTAGCGCCGAGCCCAGCGCGCTCCCGAAAACAAAAAGGCGGGGCGACCGTGAAGGTCGCCCCGTAGTTCAGGGAGAAGACCGGGACAGGGGGGACCCGGTCAAAGTCGCCGTCCACAGGGGGAGAGGGAGCGGCGACGCTCTCCCTTTCGCGCCGATATGTTGCAGGGATATGTCGGTCGCGTGTTCGAGCGACATTTTTACAATTAATACGGTCTTCGGCATGAATTTCATGCCCGGCCTACCCTGGCCGCCGCCTCAACCGATCATCATTAAGCTCGCATTGCCCCCTGCAGCGGTGGTGTTGATCGAGGTCGATACCTCCTCCAGCAGCCAGTCGGGCGTGTAGGCGAGCGGCGCGCCAAGCTTGGCCGCATGGACGAGAACGATCGGCCCCGGCATCGCCGCTACCCGTTCGACCATCTGCGCCACCACCGCCGCATCGCCCTCGACCAGCACCGCGGCGAACGGCGCGTCGCCGTCATCTGCGAACACCGAAGCGACCCCCGCAGGGACCCCCTCGGGCAACGCCATACCCTCGACCTGCGCGCGATTGCCCGTCGCCAGCACCACCGCCATCTGCTCCAGCAACCCCGCTGGCGTGGCGGGCTTCAACAGCACACGCCCGCGCGGATGCAATGCATAGACGTTGCGCTCGCCGACCGGGCCCGGCAGCAGCGTCTCGACACCCAGCGCCGACCCGTCGCGATAGAGACGCGCGGCGGTGGCGGTGGCGCGATGGCCACGTTGCCCCAGCCACGCGATGAACGAGTCGAGCAGCGGCATCGGCGTACCGGACCCGATCTGCGCGTTCGCGGCCTCGGTCACGAGCCGCCCGAGATACAGCGGACCGCCCGCCTTCGGACCAGTCCCCGACAGCCCGCGCCCGCCGAACGGCTGCACGCCGACGATCGCGCCGATGACGTTGCGATTGACGTAGATATTACCCGCCTTCACCCGCGCGGTGATGTCCGAGACGGTCCCGTCGAGCCGCGTGTGCAGCCCGAACGTCAGCCCATACCCAGTCGCATTGATCGCATCGATCAGCGCGTCGAGCTTATCGCGCTTGAACCGGATGACGTGGAGCACCGGCCCGAACACCTCGCGTTCGACGTCGCCGATATGACCGATCTCGATGATCGTCGGCGCGACGAACGTACCATGCGCGCACTCGGCCGGCAGCTCCTGCTGGTCGACCCGGTACCCCGCCGCGCGCATCCGGGCGATATGCGACTCGATCCCCGTCTTCGCCTCGGCGGTGATGACCGGACCGATATCGATCGCCAGCCGGTCGGTACGGCCGATCCGCAATTCCTGCAGCGCACCCTTCAGCATCGCCAGCGTCCGGTCGGCAACCTCCTCCTGCAGGCACAGGATGCGCAGTGCAGAGCACCGCTGTCCCGCGCTATCGAAAGCAGAGGCGAGCACGTCCGCCACGACCTGTTCCGCGAGCGCCGACGAATCGACGATCATCGCGTTCTGGCCACCGGTCTCTGCGATCAGCGGGATCGGCGCGCCGGTGGCGGACAGCCGCGTCGCCAACTGGCGCTGGATCAGCCGAGCTACGTCGGTCGACCCCGTGAACATCACCGCAGCCGTCTCGGGCGCACCGACCAGCGCCGCGCCGATCGCGCCGTCGCCGGGAACGAGGTGCAACGCATCCGCCGGGATCCCCGCCTCGTGCAACAACCGCACCGCTTCGGCAGCGATCAACGGGGTTTCCTCGGCAGGCTTGGCGAGCACCGGATTGCCCGCGACCAGCGCGGCGGCGACCTGCCCCGCAAAAATCGCGAGCGGGAAATTCCACGGGCTGATGCACACCACCGGCCCCAGCGCTATCTGCGCGGGCCCCATCGTAGTCCGCGCCTGCTTTGCATAATAGCGCAGGAAATCGATCGCCTCACGAACCTCGCCGATCGCGTTGGCCGCCGACTTGCCCGCCTCGCGGATCACCAGACCGATCAGGATCGGCATCCGCGCCTGCATCGCGTCGGCTGCACGATCGAGCGCCGCAGCGCGATCGGCCACCGGCGTTGCGGACCAAATGCTCGCGGCCGCCCGCGCCACGACAGCGCGCGCGTCCTCGACGGCGACTTCGGCAACGTGACCGACGACGTCGCGGTGGTTGGCCGGGTTGAGTACCGCACGCGTCTCGCCGCTGGCCTCGGAACCGGCATACCACGCGATCGCCGCGCTTTCCCGTAGATCGTCGCCCAGCGCCGTCAACGCAGTCTCGTCGCTGAGATCGATGCCGTCCGAGTTGCGCCGATCGGGGAACAGTCCGCCCGGCAGCGCGATCTCGTCATGGCGCGCGCCGGGATTGGGCATCGCCGACACGATATCGACGGGGTCGGCGATCATCGCGTCGATCGAGATCGCAGGATCGGCGATCCGGTTGACGAACGACGAGTTCGCGCCATTCTCGAGCAACCGGCGAACCAGATACGCGAGCAACGTCTCATGCGTGCCGACCGGCGCGTAGATCCGGCACGGCCGGTCGAGCTTATCCTTGCCGACCACCTGTTGATACAGCGGCTCGCCCATCCCGTGCAGGCACTGGAACTCGTACTGGCCGATCGCGAAATCGGGTCCGGCAAGCTGGTAGATCGTCGCCAGCGTCTGCGCATTGTGCGTTGCGAACTGCGGGAAGACGGCATCCGGCGCGGCCAGCAGTTTCCGTGCGCACGCGATGTACGCGATGTCGGTATGGAGCTTGCGCGTGTAGACCGGGAAGTCGGCGAGGCCATCGACCTGCGCGCGCTTGATCTCGGCATCCCAATACGCGCCCTTGACCAGCCGGACCATGATCCGCCGCTCCGATCGCCGCGCGAGATCGACGATCCAGTCGATCACGAACGGGCACCGCTTGCCATAGCCCTGGACGACGAACCCGAGCCCGTTCCAGCCCGCCAGATCGGGATCGAGCGCGAGGCTCTCGAGCAGGTCGAGCGACAGTTCGAGCCGGTCGGCCTCCTCGGCATCGATGTTGAAACCGATGTCGTAGCGCTTCGCCAGCGCGGCGAGACGCGCCACCATCGGCAGCAACTCCTCCATGACACGCGCCGCCTGCCCGCGGACGTAGCGCGGGTGCAGGGCGGACAGCTTGATCGAGATGCCCGGCCCCGCATACACACCGCGCCCCGCCGACGCTTTGCCGATCGCGTGGATCGCGGTCTCGTAATCGGCATAATAGCGCGCGGCATCGGCGGCGGTCGTCGCCGCTTCGCCGAGCATGTCGTAGCTGTAGCCGAAACCCTTGGCCTCGAGTTCACGTGCGCGCTTGAGCGCCTGCTTGATCGTCTCGCCGGTGACGAACTGCTCGCCCATCATCCGCATCGCGAGATCGACGCCGCGGCGGATGACCGGCTCGCCGACCCGCGCGACCAGCCGCGACAACGCCGCGCCGAGCCCGCGATCGTCGGCGCTCCCGACCAGCTTGCCGGTGACCACCAACCCCCAGGTCGCGGCGTTGACGAACAGCGACTTGCCGCCGCCGAGATGCGCGGTCCAGTCGCCGCCGGCGATCTTGTCGCGGATCAGCGCATCGCGCGTCGCATCGTCCGGAATCCGCAGCAGCGCCTCGGCAAGGCACATAAGCGCGACGCCCTCCTGGCTCGACAACGAATATTCCTGCACCAGCCCCTCGACACCGGTACCGCGATGTTCGGCGCGCATCCGCGTCACCAGATCGCGCGCCGTCTCGCGCACCGCAGCGTGCGTCTCGGGGTCGAGCGTCGCGGACTTGATCAAAGGTGCGAGCGCCTCGGCCTCGTCCAGCCGATACGCGGCGGTGATCGCCGATCGCAACGGGGTAGCCTCGCGGATAGCGGGGGCGAAGGCGGCGAAGGGCTGGCTGGTCATTCCACCGCCATAGATCGCTTCCAAAAGTCGATCCGACTTATGTATCGGCATCCGGCGGGCTATATCGCTTTTGTACGCGCCATTCGCGGACCGATCGGAGTGATTTGATGCCGGCAACAGTTGAAATGGATGGCTTCGACCACAAGATCGTTGCCGCATTGCTGGAGGACGGCCGCATGTCGGTCACCGACCTCGCGGCCGCCGTCGGGCTGTCGAAGACGCCGTGCCAGGTTCGCCTGCGCAAACTGATCGCAAGCGGCGTGATCCGCGGTTTCTGCGCCATCGTCGATGCCGAGAAGATGGGTCTCGATCACGTCGCGTTCGCCGAGGTGAAGCTCGACGACACGCGCGAGCAGGCGCTGAAAGCGTTCAACGCCGCGGTCCGCCGCATCCCCGAGGTTGAGGAATGCCACATGATCGCGAGCAGCTTCGATTATCTGCTGAAGGTCCGCACCGCCGACATCCGCCGCTACCGCGCGGTGCTCGGCGAGAAGATCTCGAGCCTGCCGCACGTCGCGAGCACGTCGACCTTCGTGGCGATGGAAACCGTCAAGGACAGGACCCGCTGATCCGCGGGCCCGGATCCTCCTCGGCTATTGCTTGATCGGCGCGAACGAGAACAGTCCGCTGCGATAGTTCATGACAACGTGCGTGGTGGTGATGCCGTCATGGACCACGACCTTGGCCTGATCGGCATGCGGCTTGGAATGGCCGAGCTTGGGGTTGCTGGCAAAGCCGATACCATCGTGGAGCAGACTGAAGCCGTGGCCGCCGTCGCGCGCATGGACGACGCTGAGAGCATAGGTCCCCGGTGCCGGCACGCGCAGGCAGAGCGACACCACGCCGGTCGCGGGCACGGTGATCACCGACCGCCGGAAGGTCTTGCCGGCGCCGATCAGGACGTTGTCGTCGGCAAGGAAATCGCCGTCGCGCGCCGGGTAGAGTTCGGCGCGGAGCACGCCGACGCGGTCCTTCAGGCCATCGACGTCGACGATCAGCGCGGGCCCCGGTTCGTTGGGTCGGCAGCGCGCCTCGACGGTGCCGAGCCTCGGGGTCGAGGGAATAGCCGTAGCGGCGAGCGCCAGTATCGAGAACAGGATCACTTGTTACGCTCCATGGTGGCGAGTTCGACCGCGGTCAGCGCCGCGCCGAGCAGAAGATGCGTGACCAGCCACAGCCCGGCGATCATGGTCAGCACCGCGGTCACTTCGGAGGTCCGCCCGACGGTGAACGCGACCAGCCCAGCGAACACGATGTCCTTGTTCGGCAACAGCGGCAGGCGCGAGACGAGCATCCGCAACGTCGCCAGCGCGAGCCACCAGGCGAGCGGCGCGGCGGGCATCACGGCTGCCCACAGCAACGCAGCCAGCACGGTGGTGGCGACGATCCGCAGGAAATGGATGACCGCGATCCGGGTCAGTTCCGGGCGCGGCAGCGTCAGCAGCCGCTTGCGCAGCACCAGCGTGACGAGCGACGGGATCGCCATGCTCGCCGCGGACACGATCATGACCTTCGCGCTGGTGCCGAGATGCAGCGCGGCGAGCGCGTGCCAGCTCGCCGCCGCCAGCGCGAGCGTGCAGACGTTGGCGACGACCGCGGACAGGATCGCGACGTCCTTGATCGCGCCGAACGGCGTACCGACCATCGTCGCGTGCTTGCGCGCCCAGCCGTAGAAATACAGTTCGCCCGAGTAACCGAGGATGATCTCGTTGCTGATCCGCTTGCGCAGCAGCGCGAGAATGCCGCCCGCCGGCAATCGCCAGAGGCGCCGGTAGATCACCCATTCGCTGAACGGCGTCACCAGATAGCCCAGCGCGAAGATCGCCCAGAACAGCGGCGACATCGGCACCATGTGCAGGATGCCCGGCACGTCGAGGCTGCGCAGCTGCCACAGCGCGCCGATCAGGATCGCGGCGGACAACAGCGGCGCGAGCCAGCGGCCGACGAAGCCCTTGCGGACGACGGTCGGTGTCAGGGCGGGAAAAACCTGTGCGCGCGTCAGCGTCAGCGGCATCTCTGTCATGCGACATTGCTCCGGTAGTAACGGGACCTGGCCAACGGCGGGCGGCAGAGGCGTGTGGTGCCAAGCGACGCCGAAGCGAGTGATCCGGATCGGGTCATGCCCACAGGACGCCGCCAGCAACGCCGAGCCGCAGCGATGCCCGTCCCATCAGTGAAATAATTTGCCGGTAGGGATCGGCGCGGACTGCGGAAGCATCGAGGCGGCGCCGTCCCGTCATCAGTGCGCGACGTATGAAGGCAAGACCATGGCGACATTCGACCAGAGCGGGGGCGACCAGAGCGAGAGCGGGGGCGACCACAGCGGGGGGCAGCGTCCTCCAGCGTCCGACGCCAAGTCGATGGCACGCAAATCGGCGGCGCAGCGACGCCTCGTCGTGTCGATCCACGACGTCTCGCCCGCCTTCGCCGCGCCGATCGACCTGCTCGCCGAACGGATCGATGCGATCCTGGGCGGTCCGAAGTTCGCGATGCTGGTGGTCCCCGATCACTGGGGCGCCGCGCGGCTCGATCATGCCCCGGCGTTCGAGCGGCGGCTGCGCGCATGGTCCGATGCCGGCGTCGAGATGTTCCTGCACGGCTGGTTCCACCGCGACGCGAGCGATCACCGCAATGCGGCCACTGCTCTGAAGGCGCGCTACATGACCGCTGGCGAAGGCGAGTTCCTCGGGCTCGACGCGGTCGAAGCCGAACACCGGATGCGCGCCGGTCGCGACATGGTCGAGCAGGCGATCGGTCGGTCGGTCGCGGGCTTCATCGCGCCGGCCTGGCTCTACGGACCGGGCGCGCATGCCGCGCTGAAGGCCTGCGACTTCGCGCTGGCCGAAGATCATTTCCGCGTATGGCAGCCTGCCACCGGCGCGATCGTCTCGCGCGGCCCGGTCGTGACCTGGGCCAGCCGGACGCGCGCGCGGACCGCCAGTTCGCTCGCGGTCGCCGCCGCGGCGCGCGTCATGCCCGACTGGATGCCGACGATGCGAGTCGCGGTCCATCCCGGCGACGTGACCAAGGAATCGCTGCTGACCAGCATCGACCGCACGCTGCGCACGCTCGCCGAGCGCCGCACGGTCTCTCGCTACGCCGACCTGGTCGCCGACCAGATGTCCGCTGCACCGGTCGAGAGGATCGCGGCATGAAGATCGTCGACGTCTGCGCATTCTACACGCCGACCGGCGGCGGCGTGCGCACCTATATCGACCGCAAGCTCGTCGCGCTCGCCGCGCGCGGGCACGAGGTCGTCGTCATCGCCCCCGGCGAGGAGAACCGTGAAGAACAACGCGGCCCCAACGCCCGCGTGCGCTGGTTGAAATCGCCACGCTTCCCGCTCGACCGCTCCTATCGCTACTTCGCCGACCGCGCCGCCTTGCATGCGATGCTCGACGAGGAGGACGCCGACGTCGTCGAGGTGTCGTCGCCGTGGCGAAGTGCATCGATGGTCGCGGACTGGCGGACGCAGTCGGGGTCGCGCGCGCGGCTTTCGCTGATCGCACATGCCGATCCACTGTCCGCCTACGCCTATCGCTGGTTCGGCAACGTCGCCTCGACCCAGGCGATCGATCGTGCGTTCGACTGGTATTGGCGGCATCTGCGCCGGCTCGACGCGCAGTTCGACCATATCGTCAGCGCCAGCGACAGCCTGACCCAACGGTTGCGCGAAGGCGGTCTCAACAAGGTGACGACCGATCCGATGGGTGTCGATCCGGGCCAGTTCTCGCCGCGCTTGCGCGACGCCGACCTGCGCCGCGAGATGCTGGCGCTGTGTGGACTGGGCGAGGATGCACTGCTGCTGATCGGGGTGGGTCGCCATGCGCCAGAGAAGCGCTGGGACATGGTCGCGCAGGCCGCGACGGTCGCGGGCACGCACACCCCGGTCGGGCTGTTGATCATCGGCGGCGGTTCGCGGCAACGGCGCGTGATGGATGCGATCGGCGACAACCCGCATGTCCGCCTGCTCGAACCGATCCGCGACCGGACCGCGATCGCCCGGCTGATGGCGAGTGCCGATGCGCTGGTCCACGGCTGCGAAGCGGAGACCTTCTGCTTCGTCGCGGCCGAGGCGATCGCGTCGGGACTGACGCTGATCGCCCCCGACCGCGGCGGCGCCGCCGATCTCGCGCGCGCCAGCGACGGCGTGCTCTATCGATCCGGCGACACGCAGGCGGTCGCCGATGCGATCCTGGCGTTTGCCGGAACGCGGCTGGCGTCGGCGGCGGGTCCTCTCGATCGCCCGGTCCGGACGATGGACGATCACTTCGACGCGCTGCTCGCCTTGTACCAGGATAATATGGCTGCGCAGCCCGAACGCCGGCAGGACGTGGCATGATGACCGCCATGGCTCGGATCTCGATGCCGGACACCAGCGAGGACGATCTGCCGGGCGCGACCACCGTGGCGCGACCATCGATCCGCGACGACCTGACCCGATCGCCACCCGTCGCCGCGACGCCGTGGCGGGCGCCGCTCTTCTACCTCGCCCCGATCGCCGCGATCTTCCTGCTGATCGCGGTCGCAATCGTGCTGCTGTGGCGGGTCGTCACGCGGTCCCGCAGCCTGTGACACGCCCCACCGTCCTTCGGTAGCGACAGACGCCGCGATACGCGGTATCCGTCCCGGTTCCTGAAGTTCGGAGCAATGCCGTAGCCGACGCGGAAAGTTTTCAGCCTGCCGGGCTTTCGGCAGTGCTTGCGGCGCATCGCCCGCAGCTCGTCCGGTTCTTCACCGGGCGGACGGGGAGTGCTGCGGAAGCCGAAGACGTGGTGCAGGAGATCTGGTTGCGCACCGCCGAACCCGCCGCGGGGCCGATCGCCAACCCGCTCGCCTATCTCCACCGGATCGGCCTGAATATCGTGCTCGACCGGGTGCGCGCGACCGGACGGCGCGCGCGCCGCGATACCGGCTATGCGGAGAGCATGACGACGATCATGGGCGACGAAGCGGTCGACGATACGCCCTCCGCCTTCGACGCGGTCGCCGGGCGGCAGCGGATTGCGCAACTGGCGACCGCGCTCGCCGGCCCCCCCGAGGGGGCGATGCGAGTTTTCCGTCGCCACAAGATCGATGGCCTGTCGCACGCCGAGGTCGCCGCGGAGTTCGGCATCACCCGCAGTGCGGTCGAAAAGCACATCGCCGTCGCGCTCAGGCATCTCAGAAAGGCGCTCGATGATCGAAACGACGATTGATCGTCACGCCCGACTGCGGTGCGGGATGAACGGTGGCGTCTATGGCACGAGCGGGGGGCATCCGCTTGGAACGAGGGCACCTTGATGGCTGCGACGACCCAAGACCCGATCGACGCAGCGGCAGTCTGGCACGCCCGGATCGATGCGCCCGACATGGATTGGGAGGGGTTCGGCGACTGGCTCGCCCACGACGCCGAGCACCGCGCCGCCTATGATTCGATCGCGCTGCTCGATGCCGAGATCGGCGAGGCCGCTCCTTCGATCGCCGCGCTGTTACCGGCAAACGACGACGCGGTGGTCGAAGCGCAACCGCTCGCCCTGCCTCCTCGCGCATCGCGCTGGCGCTGGGCGGCGACCGGCACCGGCGGCGCGCTCGCGGCCGGGCTGGCGCTGCTATTCGTCGCGCCACAGCTCGGTGGCGAGGGGGCACAGGTCTATGCGACGAACGCCGGCGATACGCGCGCGCTGACGCTGGCGGATGGCAGTGCGATGCGGATCGATCGCGGATCGCGCGTTTCGGTCGCCGGCGGCACCACCCCGCTGATCACGCTGGCGAACGGCGCGGCGAGCTTTACCGTCCGTCACGATCCGTCGCGAACGCTGATCGTCCGCGCCGGCGACTACGACATCCGCGACGTCGGCACGCGCTTTTCGGTCGTCAACGCCGGTCGAACGCTGTCGGTCGCCGTCGCCGAAGGCGAAGTCAGCGTCGCGCCGCACACCGGCGACGGGTCGCCTCCCGCGACGGTGAGCGCGGGGCAGCGGCTCGACATCGACACGACGACCGGGATCGCCGAGCGGCGCTCGGTTTCGCCCGCCTCGGTCGCCGACTGGACCGATGGCCGGCTCAACTACGACGGTGCGCCGTTACCGCTGGTTGTCGCGGACATATCGCGGTATGCGACCGCCCCGCTGGTGGTCGATCCGTCCGCCGCTGGGCTGCGCTTTTCCGGGGTTTTAACGATTGGCGATGGATCGCGGCTCCTCGATCAGCTTCGCGCGGTTCTGCCTGTACGGTTGCGTCGCGCTGATGGCGTCGTCCATATCGAGCGCGCCGGCCTACGCGGATAAACCGGCTCAGGGCGGGATCAGCATCGCCCAGGGCTCGCTGCGCACCGCACTCGATTCGCTCGCGCGGCAGACGGGCATTTCGATCGGCATGGCCGGGTCGCTGCCCGCCGTGCAGGTCAAACGCATCGATCATGTGTCGGATATCGCCAGGGCGCTTCGCAAGCTGCTTGCCGGCACGCATCTGCGCGCGGTCCGCGTCGATGCGACGACCTGGCGGATCGAACCGGCATCGCACCGCGACCCGGTCGAGCGACACCGCGAGATCGCGCCGCCGGCCGACACCGGCGGCGATATCATCGTCACCGCCAGCAAACGCGACGAACGTCTGTCCGACCTTCCCGCCTCGATCGGCATCTTCGGGGCGCCCGCGCTGGATCACCTGAGCGGCAAGCGCGGGCTGGTCGATCTCCTCGCCGCCACCGACGGCGCGTTCTCGACCAATCTCGGGCCGGGCCGGGACCGGGTGTTCCTGCGCGGCGTCGCCGACAGTGCCTTCAACGGCACCAGCCAGTCGCTCGTCAGCCTGTATCTCGACGATGCACGGATCGGCTATTCCTCCCCCGATCCCGACCTCAGGATGGTCGATATCGACCATGTCGAGATCCTCCGCGGGCCACAGGGAACGCTGTACGGCACCGGCGCGCTCGGCGGTGTGGTCAGGATCGTCACAACCCGGCCCGATCTCGACAGCGTGTCCCAGACGCTCTCGACCGAGGTCACCGGGATCAAGGACGGCGCTCTGGGCGGCGCGCTCGATGCGACCGTCAACCTGCCGATCGTGACGGGCAGCGTCGCGCTGCGCGCATCGGCATGGGCGGAGACGATGCCCGGCTGGATCGACGACAGCGGACGCGGCAAACGCAACGTCAATCGCACCGGGCGAACCGGCGCCCGCGCGGCGCTGCGCTGGGCGATCGGCGACGGCTGGACCGCGACCGCGAGCGGGGTCGGTCAGTGGATCGACACGCGCGACAGCCAATACGCCACGCGAGGGCTGACGCGCGCGACCTCGATCGCCGAGCCGCAGGACAATGATTTCGTGACGGGATCGCTCGACATCCGCGGATCTATCGGCCGGCTCGACGTACAGTCGACCAGTTCGGTCGTATCGCACGATTTCACCAGCACCTACGACGCGAGCAGCAGGGCGAGCCTGCTCGATACCGCCACGCCGCTCGCCTATGACGAGAGTCGCGAGATCCGCCTGCTGACGCAGGAGTTTCGCGTCAGCGATCCGTCCGCGCGCCATCCCTGGATCATCGGTGCGTCGCTGCTGAATGGCACCACCCGGCTGAAGGGCAGCTTCGTCGCGGCCGGCGACGCGATCGAAGCCCGCGACGACAAGGAGGCGGTCTTCGAGGCCGCGCTGTTCGCCGAAGGCACCGAGCGGCTGTCCTCCGCGCTCGACTTCAAGCTCGGTCTGCGCGGCTTCGTCACGACCAACGACATCGAACAGCAGGGCCCGCAGGAGCAGAGCGCGACCAAGCTCGGCGTCACCCCCAGCGCGACGCTCAGTTGGCACCGCGACGACATTGGCTTGGTCTGGCTACGCTATGCCAGCGCGATCCGGCCCGCGGCGGTCTCGCGCGATCTGCCCGGTAAAGACCAGAAGATTCCAGGCGACGAACTGCAAAGCCTCGAACTCGGCTGGCGGATACGCGCGTTCGACGACCGGGTCAGCCTCACCGGCGCGGTCTTCGGATCGGTCTGGAAGCATCTGCGCAGTGATGTGGTCGATTCGGACGGACTGTTCGGCACGATCGACGTCGGCAACGCCACCAATTACGGCATCGAGTTCGGCGCGCGGATGGACGCGCGACCGCTGACGATCGATGTCGGTACCACCATCCAGCGCGCAAGACTGACCTCCCCCAGCGAATACCAGCGAGGCAACGACGACGACCGCCGCCTGCCGGTGGTCCCCGACTTTTCCGCGCGATTCGGCCTGACGCGGAAATTCTCGCTGATCGCGCTGCCCGCCAGCGCCTATCTGACCGCCCGCTATATCGGCCAGACCCGGTTGAGCTTCGACCCGACGCTCGATCGCCGGGCGGGCAATTATGCGACGGTCGCCGCCGGTGCGACGGTCGACGACGGTCCGCGCCACTGGTCGCTTGCGGTCGACAATCTCCTGAACGGACGCGGCAACAGTTTCGGCTTCGGCAACCCGTTCACGCTCGCGTCGATCAAGCAGACCGTCCCGGTCCGACCGCGCGCGATCACGCTGAGCCTGTCGATCGGCTTCTGAGCAACGCGACCCCCGCGCGACAACGCCCGCCACCGCACGACCAATTCGTTTGCATGCTACCGCGCCGCACCGGTACGAGGAGGCCATAAGGTACCGATACCAAATCGCGTGCCATCTCGGGGGGACTATGATGTCGGCAGGCTTTTCCACGGTCACGATCGCGCTTCTGCTGCAATCGGCAGCAACGCCGATACCAGCCCCGACTACCACAGCGACCGCCACCCCTACCGCAACCCTGTCTGCGGTCGCGCACCCGGAGATCTGGCCTACCGCGAACGCCCGCCCCTCGCGCGATCCGAAGGCCGAGGCACGGATCGACGCGATCCTGAAACGCATGTCCGTGGAGGACAAGATCGGCCAGCTGATCCAGGTCGACATCGCCAGCATCGAGCCGTCGGATCTGCGCACCTACAAGCTCGGCTCGATCCTCAACGGCGGCAACGCCGGCCCGCACGGCAACGATCTCGCGCCGCCGGTCGAATGGCTGAAGCTCGCGGACGACTTCTACGACGCGTCGATGGCGCGCAACGACGGCCGCCCCGCGATCCCGGTGATCTGGGGCACCGACGCGGTCCACGGCAACAACAACATACCCGGCGCGACGCTCTTCCCGCACAATATCGGGCTCGGCGCAGCGCGCGACCGCGACCTGATGCGCGAGATCGGCCACGTCACCGCGATCGAGACCGCCGCCGCGGGCATCGACTGGACCTTCGCACCGACGCTCGCCGTCGTCCGCGACGACCGCTGGGGCCGGACGTACGAGAGCTATTCCGAGGAACCGCAGGTCCAGGCCGATTACGCCGGCGCGGTGATCGAAGGCGTCCAGGGCAAGGTCGGCACCAAGGAATTCCTCGCCCCCGACCACGTCATCGCGACGACGAAGCACTTCCTCGGTGATGGCGGCACCGGCGGACGCGACCAGGGTGACGCGCGTATCCCAGAGACGACGCTGCGCGACATCCACCTTGGCGGCTACCCCGCCGCGATCGAGGCGGGCACGCAGTCGGTGATGGCCAGCTTCTCGAGCTGGAACGGCGCCAAGATGCACGGCAACAAGAGCCTGCTGACCGGCGTGCTCAAGGACCGCCTCCACTTCGACGGCTTCGTGGTCGGCGACTGGAACGGCCACGGCCAGGTCGACGGGTGCAGCAACGAGAGTTGCGCCGCGGCGATCAACGCCGGCCTCGACATGTTCATGTATTCGGGCAGCGGGTGGAAGACGCTCTACGCCAACACGCTGAAACAGGCGCAATCCGGAGAGATCCCCGCCGCGCGCCTAGACGACGCGGTCCGCCGCATCCTGCGCGTGAAAATCCGCGCCGGCACGTTCGATCGCGGTCGCCCGTCGTCGCGCGCGCTCGCCGGCAAGATGACCCTGATCGGTGCCGCCGACCACCGCGCGATCGCGCGACGTGCCGCGCGTGAGTCGATGGTGCTGCTCAAGAACGAAGGCGAACTCCTCCCGCTCAAGCCCTCCGCCAACATCCTCGTCGCAGGCGGCGGTGCGGACAACATCCCGCAACAGGCCGGCGGCTGGTCGCTCACCTGGCAGGGCGGCGGCACCACCAACGCGAACTTTCCCAACGCCGAGACGATCTGGTCGGGGATCAGCACCGCGGTCAAGGACGCCGGCGGCACCGCGACGCTGTCGGCGGACGGCAGCTTCGCGAAGAAGCCCGACGCGGCGATCGTCGTGTTCGGCGAACAGCCCTATGCCGAGTTCAAGGGCGATCGCCCCAACCTCGAATTCAGCCCCGACGACAAGTCCGACCTCGACCTCCTGCGCAAGCTGAAGGCCGCGGGCGTGCCGGTCGTCGCGGTGTTCCTGTCAGGTCGCCCGCTCTGGGTGAATGCCGAACTCAACGCCTCCGACGCGTTCGTCGCGGCGTTCCTGCCAGGCAGCGAAGGCGGCGGCGTCGCCGACGTGCTGTTCCGCCAGAAGGACGGCAGCGTCGCCAACGACTTCCGCGGCAAACTCAGTTTCTCCTGGCCCAAACGCCCCGACCAGTATGTCCTCAACCGTTCCGACCCCGGCTACGACCCGCTGTTCGCATTCGGCTACGGCCTCAGTTACGCCAAGCCGGGCAGCGTGCCGAAGCTCGACGAAACTCGCCCCGCCGGCATGGCCGCATCGTCGAATGGCACGATCTTCGGCAAGGGCCGCGTTCCCGAAGGCTGGTCGCTCGCGCTGGTCGAGCAGGGCCAGTCGAAGGTCCGCCTCCTCGGCGTCAACGCGACGACCGCGACCAAGCGCCTCACCGCCTCCGCAGTCGACCGCCGCCGCCAGGAAGACGCGCGCGCGTTCGTCTGGACCGGCGGCCCCGCCGAAACGCGGGTCGAGGCGTCGGGTCCGCTTGATCTCACGCGCGAGAGCAACGGCGAACTCAGCCTCGTCGTCGACGTCCGCGTCGATCGCGCAGGCAGCGCACCAGTCGGTCTCGGCATGGTCAGCAACGACGGCAAGTCGGTCACCGTCCCGATCACCAGGACGCTCGCGGCCGGCAAGCCGGGCGACTGGCAGCAGGTGATCGTTCCGCTGAAATGCTTCGCCAAGCGCGGCATCGACATGGCGCACGTCACCGCACCGTTCGTGATCGCCACCGACGGCAAGCTTGGCCTCTCGATCTCCGACGTCAAGATCGACTCCGCGCCCGTGCCGATGACGAAGTGCGGCGATTGATCGGGCCGAGCGGGCGGTCGCACCGCCCGCTCGGCTGACGTCGAATTTCCTCATGAGACCTAATTCGCCAAATCAATTGGCTTTCTCAGTCGGTCATGCTCTGATGGATTGATAGCGCAGCCCGGCCACAGATCCGGCTGCCGATATGGGGGATGACTGATGACCGACCGTTCTGCCACCGGGCTTGGCGTTTCCCTGTTTGGGCTGATGCTCGCATCGACCGCGTCGGCGCAGACGCTGGCGGGACCCGCGGCGCTGCCCGCCGGCTATGCCGATCGCGGCACGGTGAAGTCCGAATGGCCGGTCCAGGTGCGCCAGATGGCCGGACAGGTCACCCCCCAGGATCCCGCAACCATCCCCCGGACCCGCGCGCCGTTGCCCAAGCCCGTCGCCAAGCCGATCCCGCGGGGTCCCGCACTCGCCAGACGCGCCCCCGGCCTGTGGACCGTCGCCGGCTGGCGTCTCGCCGAAGCCCCCAAGGTTCAAGCGGATGGTGCCGCCCTGTCGCGCGTGGGCTATGACGCGAAATCCTGGTATGTCGCCACCGTTCCCGGCACCGTCCTGACGACGCTGGTCGATCGCGGCGTCTATGCCGATCCCGCGTTCGGACTGAACAACCTGACGATCCCCGAGAGCTTGGCGCGGCAGGATTACTGGTATCGCACCGAGATCGATGTTCCCGCCGAAACCACCGGCAAGCATCTCGAACTGAACTTCAAAGGTGTGAACTACGCTGCCGAGATCTGGCTGAACGGCGCGCGTCTCGGCACGATGAAGGGCGCGTTCATCCGCGGCCGGTTCGACGTCACCGGCAAGCTTGCAGCGGGCCGCAACGTCATCGCGGTCAAGGTGTCGCCGCCTCCCCATCCCGGCGTTGCTCACGAGGAGTCGATGACCGCGGGCGTGGGCGAGAATGGCGGGATGCAGATGCTCGATGGCCCGACCTTCGTCGCGAGCGAGGGCTGGGACTGGATCCCGTCGATCCGCGACCGCAACACCGGGCTGTGGCAGGGCGTCGACTTGATCGCGACCGGTGATACCGCGCTGGGCGATGCACACGTGGTGACGACCTTGCCGTACGCCGACAACAGCGTCGCTAACGTCGAGATCACCGTGCCGGTCCGCAACCTGACCGACCAGCCGACCACCGCCACGGTCACCGCGAAGTTCGACGCCGTCACGGTCAGCAAGTCGGTACCGCTCGCGCCCCATGCCAGCGCCGACGTGATGATGGCGCCCGCCGAGTTTCCCGCGCTCGCAGTCCGCAATCCGAAGCTCTGGTGGCCGAACGGCTACGGCGCGCCCGCGCTGCACGACCTGACGCTCACGACTGCCGCCAACAACGCCGTCTCCGACACCAAGACCCTGCGCTTCGGCATGCGGCAGGTGACGTACGAGATCTCGCTGATGGACAAGACCGATACGCTGCGCCGCGTCGGCATCGACCTGTCCAAGGCGCGCGCGCTCCACACGCAGATCGTCGACGGCACGCACCAGGGTATCCGCAAGACCGACAATGGCTGGGCCGCCTCGCTCGTCCCCGGCGCCGAAACCTCGCCGGCGGTGACGCCGATCGCGGGCGACGCCGGGCTCGCGCCCTACCTCCTGATCAAGGTCAACGGCGTGCGGATCGCCGCGCGTGGCGGCAATATCGGCATGGACGACTTCATGAAGCGGACCGAACGCGAGCGCCTGCTGCCGTTCTTCCGGCTGCATCAGGACGCGAACCTCAACATCATCCGCAACTGGGTCGGCCAGAATACCGAGGAAACGTTCTACGATCTAGCCGACGAACACGGGCTGATGATCCTCAACGATTTCTGGGAATCGACTCAGGATTACAACATCGAGGCGCAGGACGTGCCGCTGTTCGCCGCCAATGCCGAAGACGTGGTGAAGCGGTTCCGCAACCATCCCTCGATCGTCGTCTGGTTCGGCCGCAACGAGGGCGTGCCGCAGCCGATCCTCAACGAGGCGCTGCAGGGGATCATCAACC
This sequence comes from Sphingomonas sp. PP-CE-1G-424, assembly GCF_004341085.1. Lineage (GTDB taxonomy): Bacteria > Pseudomonadota > Alphaproteobacteria > Sphingomonadales > Sphingomonadaceae > Sphingomonas. The sequence goes on along the minus strand of NZ_SLXW01000002.1, from coordinate 440,901 downwards.
GCGACGACGGCACGCGCCTCTACATGGGCTCGTCGAACCGCGTGAACCTGCAGAACAGCGGCCCGTACAACTGGCGGCCCGAGTCCACCTACTTCACCGAACACGCGAAGGGCTTCTCGGTCGAACTCGGCACGCCCAGCTTCCCGACGCTGGAGGCATGGACGCGTGCGCTGCCTAAGGCCGATCTCTGGCCGATCGGCGATACCTGGGCGTATCACGACTGGCACCAGACCGGGAACGGCGCGGTCAAGACGTACATGGATGCGCTCGCGACTCGCTATGGTGCGGGCACCAGCCTGCCCGACTTCGAACGCAAGGCGCAGATGATGGAGTACGACTCCTATCGCGCGATCTTCGAAGGGTTCAACGCCGGGCTGTGGACCACCAACTCCGCGAGAATGCTGTGGATGACGCAGCCCGCCTGGCCGTCCTCGGCGTGGCAGATCTTCTCGTCCGACTATGACACGCACGCCGCGTTCTACGGCACCAAGAAGGCGTCCGAGCCGGTCCACGTCCAGATGAACCTGCCCGATCACAAGATCGTGCTGGTCAACAACGGTCCCGCGCTGACCGGTGCGGTGGTTCATGCCAAGGTGACGTCGCTGGACAACCGCGTGCTCGCCGAACAGCGCGCGACGGTCAGCGCAGGCGCCGGACTGGTCGCGGATGCCTTCACGCTCGATCTGGCACCGCTGCTGACGCAGGGCATGGTGCTGGTCTCGCTCGACGTGACAGATGCCGCCGGCAAGATCGTCTCGCAGAACGTCTATTGGCAGGGTGCCGACGACGACGCCTATCGCGGCATGACGACGATGGCGAAGGTCCGCCTGACCTCGACCGCGACCAGCCGCCGCGATGGCGACGAGATCGCGACCACGCTCGACCTGTCCAATCCGGGCAGCGTCGCCGCGCTGGCGACCAAGCTGACGGTGATGAACGGCGACGGGACGCAGGTCCTGCCCGCCTATTTCACCGATAACTATGTCTCGCTGCTGCCGGGTGCCAAGCGGCGGATCGAGATCCGCTACCCCGCCTCCGCGACCAAGGGCAGGACGACGGTCGCGCTGCGCGGCTGGAACGTGACGCAGACCGCCGTCAAAGTCCGCTGAACCGATAAAGATCCTCGCCGCCCTCGCCTTGCTTGTAGCCCCGGCAGCGGCGGCGGCGCAGGACCACCCGATGCGCTCCGGTGACCGCCGACCCGATAGGATGACCCGATGAAACCGACCCATCTGTTGCTCGCTGCGCTCGCCGTCGCCGTGGCGTTCCCCGTCTTCGCCGCCGACCCGACGCCCGAGCAGAAATCGGCGAAGGAAGCCGAGGACCGGCTGCACACCGACTGGGCGTGGGTCGGCCGTTACCGCGACGCGAACGCCGCTCTCCCCGCCCCCGTCGCCGGGCAACCCCGCATCGTCCTGATCGGCGACTCGATCACGCAGGGCTGGTTCGATCACATTCCGACGTTCTTCACGCCCGGCCGGATCGGCCGCGGCATCGGCGGGCAGACCACGCCGCAGATGCTGGTCCGCTTCCCCGCCGACGTCATCGCGCTCAAGCCCGCCGTGGTGCAGATCATGGCCGGCACCAACGACATCGCGTTCAATACCGGACCGATGACGCCCGACGAGAGCAAGGCCAACATCCGCGCGATGACCGAACTCGCACAGGCCAACGGCATCCGCGTGATCCTTGCCTCGATCCCGCCCGCGGATCGCTATCCGTGGCGGCCGGGGCTCGATACCGGCAGCAAGATCGTCGCGATGAACGCGTGGCTCAAATCCTATGCGGCGGCGACCGGCTCGACCTATGCCGATTACTGGTCCGCGCTGGTCGCGCCCGGCACGCTGGGGATGCGCGAGGGGCTCTCGTCGGATCACGTCCACCCGACGGTGGCCGGGTATGCGGTGATGGCACCGGTCGCCGAACGCGCGTTCAAGGCGGCGCTGTCGCACCCCGCCCCGACCCGCGCGATGATCGCCCGCTGATGCTGCTCGCCGCGCTAGCCCTATCGACCGCAATCGTCTCCACCGACCGCGGCGCGGTGCGCGGCGAGGTGACTGCGGATGGTCGCCAGCTCTACCGCGGCATTCCCTACGCCGCGCCGCCGACGGGGCCGCTCCGCTGGAAGCCACCGCAGCCGGTCCGCACTTGGCAGACTACCCGCGACGCCATCGCGTCTGCGCCATCTTGCCCACAGGTCGATCGCGGCTGGAACACCCAGGCGGCCAGTTTCGCGAGCGAGGACTGCCTTTATCTCGAGATCGCGACGCCCGATCCCAAACCCGCCAGGCCGCTGCCTGTGATGGTCTGGATCCACGGCGGCTCGAACTATGCGGGCGGCGGCGCGGGCACGATCCAGTCGGGCATGGTCCGCAAGGGCGTCGTGCTCGTCAGCATCCAGTACCGGCTCGGCGCGCTCGGCTTTATGTCGCACCCTGCGCTCACCCGCGAAGGCGGCGGCGCCTCGGGCAATTACGGGCTGATGGACCAGCAGGCGGCACTCCGCTGGGTCCGCGCCAACATCGCAGCCTTCGGCGGCGATCCCGCCAACGTCACGCTGTTCGGCGAAAGCGCCGGTGCGATGGACGTCGGCCTGCATTTACTCAGCCCCGGCTCGCGCAGACTGTTCGCCAAGGCGATCGAAGAAAGCGGCACGCCCGGCTTCGGCACGCCGCCGCGCAGCCTCGCCGAGAACGAACGCCTCGGCACCATGATCGCGGCAAAGGCCGGCATCGCGCAGACCGCCGCCGCGCTCCGCGCGCTCCCCGTCGCACGCCTGATCGCCGCGACCGAGACGGTCGACGTTCCCGGTCTCGCTGACAAGAGCTTCATCTGGCTCCAGGCGATCGTCGACGGCCGCGTCCTCACCGAAACGCCGGCCGAGACCCTGGCGAAAGGCGGCAACCCCGCCCCGCTGATCGTCGGTAACAATGCGCGCGAACTGACGCTCCACGGCGGCGTATCGCGCGCCAGCGAGGCGATCGCGGACGCGTTCGGGCGCAACGCCGGCCTCGCGCGGCGAGCATATGGCGTGGACACGATCCCGGTCGCCGATCCGCGGATGGGCGATCTCGACCTGATCCTGTCGAACGACATCACCTTCCGCTGCCCGGTGACAACCATCGCAGCCGAGCGAACCCGCGCAGGCCAGCCCGTCTGGCAGTACCAGTTCGACTATACCGCCCCCGACGCCAAGCCGGTGACGCATGGCAGCGAGATCCGCTACGTGATGGCGGGCAGCGACGAACTCGAACCGGGCGCGCCGCCGATGCAGGCCTATTGGCTCGCCTTCGCGCGCACCGGCACCCCGAACGCAGCCGGACTGCCGACCTGGGAACGCTACGATCTGGCGAGCAAGACGTATCTCGGTTTCGTCAACGGCGGTCCGCAGCCCGGCAACGATCTGCGCGGCGCGGTCTGCGGACTGCGCGCCGCGCCCTGACGTCGAACGGCGTCAGGCTGGCCAGAGCCGCGCGGCGCCGCGGACCCCGCTGCTGTCGCCCCACACCGCCTGGACGATCTTCGCGTCCCAGCCATCCGAGAACGTGTGGCTGCGCACCACCGCGGGAAGCCGATCGTAGATCTCCACGACGTTCGACATGCCGCCCCCGAGCACGAAGCAATCCGGATCGACCAGGTTCGCGATCAGCGCGAGCGCGCGACCCAGGCGGTCGATGTAGCGATCGAGCGTCGCACTCGCGCCCGCGTCGCCGGCGCGCGCCGCAGCGATGATCGCCGCGCCGTCGAGCGCCTGCCCCGTGACGCTCTCATAATCGCGACGGAACCCCGTCCCCGACACCCAGCTTTCCAGGCAGCCATGCTGGCCGCACCAGCACGCAGGCCCCGGCACCTCGACTCCCGTCGGCCACGGCAGCGGGACATGGCCCCATTCGCCGGCAATCCCGTTCGCGCCCTCGACGATCCGCCCGTCGATCACCAGTCCGCCGCCGCAGCCGGTCCCGACGATGATCGCGAACGCCGATCGCGCACCCGCTGCGGCGCCATCGACCGCCTCCGATAGCGCCAGGCAATTGGCATCGTTCGCCATCCGCACCGGTCGCTCCATCGCGGTTTCCAGGTCTTCGCGGAACGTGCGGCCGTTGAGATAGAGCGAATTGGCGTTGCGCATCAGGCCGGTGCGCGGCGAGATCGATCCTGGCGTGCCGATCCCGATCGTGCCCGGCGCGCCGGCTTCCGCCTCGACTGCGAGAACGAGTTCGCGGACGTCGCGCACCGCGCGATCGTAATCGCCCGGGTTGGGCACGCGAAGACGGCTGAGGAACTGGCCGCCCTCGTCGAGCGCCGCGGCCTCGATCTTCGTCCCGCCGAAATCAATACCAATCTGAACCATCGATCGCCTCTCCCATCGAACGCCGTCGGCGACGTCGAAACCGGAGGGGGGAGTGCAGCGTCTCTCGGTAAAAGAGGCACAGGGGCTTCGCTGCGATCAGAACCGCCGATGCCAATCGCTCCCACCGTCGCCCAGTCGCAGCGGCACGTGTGAGACCAATCTAGCCAAGCACCATCGAATTAAAAAGTTAAATTGCGTTAATCGTTTCAGCCGGAGCGGCCGGCCTGCATCAAGATGGCGTCCGACGGAAGGATATGGTGGAGGAACGGCAGGATCGCCGCGCCGATCGCGGGCGCATCGTCCGACATCGCGGCGCGCATCACCCGCGCCGCCGATGGCAACGCCGATTTTTCCAGCATCGCGTTGAGCCGCTCGACCAGCGCATCGACCAAAGGCCCGGGCAACCGTCCCCCGATCAGGACCGCACCGGGATCGACCAGGCAACTCACCGCGATCAGCGGCGCGATCAGCGATTGCGCCGCATCCTCGACCCAGTCGGCGACGATTGCCGTCACGGCTGGATCGTCACCGGTGAGCGCGCCGACCCCCGCAATGTCGCAGCCCCCCGCCTCCAGCCGGTCGTAGAGCGCGGACAGCGACACCGTTTCCTGTACCGTACGGCCTTGGGCACGCTTGGTCATGTCGGGCATGAAACCGATCTCGCCGCTGCGCGCGCCGGCGCCACGGAAGTAATTCCCGTCGATCACCAGTCCGCCGCCCAGCCCCGCGCTGACCAAGACGTAGAAGAAGCTCGGTAGCACCATCCCCGATCCGAATTGCGCCTCGCCGATCGCCGCCGCTGCGGCATCGTTGTCGACATAGACCGGCCAGGGCGCGATCGCCCCGACGAGCGCGACGACGTCGACGTCGTCCCACCCCTCATACGCGGCGGGACGATGCGGAAACGGCACCCGCCCCAAGTCGTCGGGCATCGCGACGCCAACTCCCAGCAGGCGTGCCTCGTCGATCAGGTCGGAGGCTCGGATCGCGGCGATCTCGTCGCGCAGCCAAGCCGAGACCACTTCGGGCATCGCGAACGCGATTTCACGCGTCGCGCGCGTCAGGACCGTCCCCGCGAGGTCGAGCGACACGATCGTGATGTGGTCACGGTCGATATTGATCCCGACCGAAAAGCCGCCCGCCGGATTGATCACGAGCTGCGCCGCGGGCTGACCGCGCGCGCCCTGCCGCCGCCCCGCGTCGCTGATCAGCCCCGCCTCGAGGAGCCGCCGCGTGATGTTGGCGATCGTCGGCGCGGTCAGCCCGGTGATCGTGGCGAGATCGGTCCGGCTCGCCTCGCCGCTCACGCGGATCACCTGCAGCACGGTCCGCTGGTTGTAGTCGCCCGCGCGTTCGAGGTTGGTTCCCGAAAGACTGATGCCAAGCCGCGCGCCGCGATCGCCAAGCCGCGCGCCGCGATCGACCGCCGCCGACTTTCCCGGCGCGCCCGAGCCCAGTTCCTTGTTCTTCGTCACATGCTTCGCCCGTTCCGGTCGGTTGCGCGGAGATTCGATCCCCGGACCATACCGATCGCAGCCTGACGCCCAAATCGCAGCGGGTCAAAGCCGGCTATCGTCGGTTTCGCCGTCGATCGGGACTGGCGTTTCGCTGCCGTCGACTCAATCGGTTGAGGCGTCACAGTTTTCTCGCACGACCCGTCCTATCTGCTGTCCTGAACCCGGTATTTTGTGCCACATCGGGCGAATGCAGGATCGTCTTTTCGCGCCGCGCCGCCGCGCGCGCCTATCACCACTTACGTCGAGGCTCTGCCACCATGAATAGCGACGTCCTGATCGTCGGCTCGGGCGCCGCCGGGCTTACCGCGGCGCTAAACCTGGCGGAGCGCTTCAAGGTCACCGTGCTCGCCAAGGGTGCGCTCAACGAAGGCTCGACCGCCTGGGCGCAAGGGGGGATCGCCGCGGTGCTCGAACCCGGTGACACGTTCGAGAACCATGTCGAGGACACGATGGTCGCCGGCGCAGGCCTCAATGACCGCGCGATCGTCGAGATGGTCGTCGAGGGCGCCCCCGCGGCGATCGAACGCCTGACGCATCTCGGCGTGCCGTTCGAGACCGAGGGCAACGCGCTCCACCTGACTCGCGAGGGCGGCCACTCGCATCGCCGCATCGTCCATGTCGCCGACGCGACCGGCTGGGCGGTGCAGGAAGCGCTCCAGAAGGCCGCCGAAGCACATCCGAACATCACGCTCGTCCCCGACCAGATCGCGATCGACCTCGCCACCGGCCGTCACGAGGAACGCTATTCGGGATCCGGCAACGTCTGGGGCGTCTACGCGGTCGACCGCAAGACCGAGCGCGTCGCCCTCTACACCGCGCGCGCGACGATCCTCGCAACGGGCGGCGCAGGACGCACCTACCTGTTCTCGACCGCCCCCCGCGGCGCGACCGGCGACGGCATCGCGATGGCATGGCGCGCGGGCGCCCGCGTCTCCAACATGGAGATGATGCAGTTCCACCCGACCTGCCTCTACAATCTGGAGGTCAAAAATTTCCTGATCACCGAGGCGGTCCGCGGTGAAGGCGGGCGGCTGATCAACCCGTCGACCGGCAAGCGTTTCATGACCTATTACGACCCTGTGCGGATGGAGCTCGCCCCCCGCGATATCGTCGCGCGCGCGATCGACGCCGAGATCAAGCGCTACGGGCTCGACTACGTCCATCTCGACATCAGTCACATGCCGGCCGAGTTCATCCGACACCATTTCCCGAATATCCACGAGAAGCTGCTCGGTCTCGGCATCGACATGACCACGCAGCCGATCCCGGTTGTCCCGGCGCAGCATTACACCTGCGGCGGCATCGTCATCGACGAGCACGGCAAGACCGATCTGCCCGGGCTGTACGCGGCGGGAGAATGTACCGAATCCGGCCTGCACGGTGCCAACCGGCTCGCGTCCAATTCGCTCCTCGAATGCTTCGTGTTCGGCGAGGCGGCGGCGGACAGCATCGCAGCCGCGTGGGACTCGCTGCCCCCGCCCCCGCCGATCCGCCCGTGGGACGAAAGCCGCGTCACCGATTCCGATGAAGAGGTCGTGATCAAGCAGACCTGGACCGAGATCCGCCGCTTCATGTGGAATTACGTTGGCATCGTCCGCACCACCAAGCGGCTCGAACGCGCCAAGCACCGCATCGAACTGCTCAACGACGAGGTCGCCGAATATTACCAGCATTTCCGCGTCACGCCCGACCTGATCGAACTGCGCAACCTGCTCCAGACCGCCGAACTGATCGTCCGATCCGCGCTGCATCGGCACGAGAGCCGCGGGCTGCATTTCACGCTCGACTACCCCGAAACCCTGCCGGAGGCGGTCGATACGGTTCTCGTTCCATAGGATGACGGCGGCTCGGCGCATCGTCGGCGCGCTTCGTCGCAGCGACGTGCTGCCGCAGTTTCACGTGGCGGATCAACGGATAAGGGTCGGTGCTTCAGTGCAGGGCGTTCCATCATGACATCGGCGAGTGCGTTCAAGCGTCTTCTGGTAACCTCGCTGTTCGGCGCGGCGCTCGCCGGTTGCGGATCGGCCTCGCGGCCAAGCCCTCCCGCGGTCGGACCGATGCACCAGTCCGAGGGGTTCGTCTCGATCCCGGTGCCGCCGCCACTGCCCCGCGCTCTGCGCCCCGCTCCGCTCAGCCTCGTCAACGCGATCTCCGAGCTGCACAGCGGTTTCCAGGGCAAGGCAGGCATCGCCATCCGCGCGGTCGACGATGGCTGGACGGTCGAAGCCGGCGGGCGCCAGCTCCTGCCGCAGCAATCGGTCAGCAAGCTCTGGGTGGCGCTGACCGTGATGGACCTGCGCGATCAGGGCAAGCTGCGCCTCGACGAACCGATCGTCGTCCGCCCCCAGGACCTGACTCTATTTCACCAGCCGATCGCGATGCTCGTCAAGGGCGACGGCTATCGCACCACTGTTGGCGACCTTCTCACCCGCGCGCTGACGCATAGCGACAATACGGCGAACGACCGGCTGCTCACGCGGGTCGGCGGGCCGTCCGCGGTACGGTCGATGATCGCACGGAAACAGCTTGGTGCAATCCGCTTCGGTCCGGGCGAACGGCTGCTTCAGAGTGGTACGGCGGGGCTGATCTGGCAGCCGTCCTACGCGGTCAATGGCGGCTTCCTGACTGCGCGCAATCGGCTGTCGCCCGCCGCGCGCGAGGCGGCGCTGAATGCGTATGTCCGCAATCCACCCGATGGCGCCGCACCGATCGCGATTGCCGACGCGATCGCGCGGCTGGCGAAGGGGGATATCCTGTCCGAGACCTCGACCAAGATCCTCCTCGATACGATGGGGCGTTCGGTGACAGGCCGCGCTCGTCTGCGCGCGGCGCTCCCCGGCGGCTGGGAGATCGCGCACAAGACCGGCACCGGCCAGGACCTCGGCCGCCGCAACGCCGGCTTCAACGATGTCGGCCTGCTGACCGCGCCGGACGGACGCCGCTATGCGATCGCGGTAATGATCGGGGATACGATCCGGCCAATGCCCGAACGCCAGCGCCTGATCCAACAGGCCGCAGCCGCAGTCGCCCACTACGCCGGAACCACCCGCCCGCTGCACTGAAGCAGATATTCTGAGCGCATCCCAATTATCTACGTCATCCTGACGAAAGTCAGGACCCAGGATCACGGGCGATACCGTAGTTGGCTCTGGGTCCTGACTTTCGTCAGGATGACGTAAGAAGGGCGACTTCCCCTTTTCGGCGAGCCTCAGTCGAAGCCGTTTGCGAGGAACCGCTCCGCCACCGCGCAGTGCATCGCAATGCCGTGCGCCATGACGCGTTCGTCGATCGTCATCTTGGTATTATGCAACGGCGGGTTGGTACGCGGATCGCTACCCTCGGGCGCGGCACCAATGAACGCCATTGCCCCGGGCAGCTTCTGGAGGACGTACGAGAAGTCCTCCGCGCCCATCATCGGCGGCATCACCTGATACGCGCCCTCGCCGCCAATCGCGGTCGCGCACGCCTTCATCAGATCGGTCGCGCGTTCGTCGTTGACGGTGACCGGATAGCCTTCCTCGATCGTCGGCGCACCGACCGCGCCGTGTGCGGCGGCGATACCCTCGACCATGCGGATGAACGCCGCGCGGACCTGCTCGCGAGTGCGCTCCGACAGCGTCCGCATCGTGCCAAGCATCTCGACGGTCGACGGGATGACGTTGTGTGCGGAGCCGGCGTTAAGCTTGGTGATCGACAGCACTGCGGGGTCGGTAACCGCGACCTGACGCGCGACATAGGTCTGCAGGGCCGTAACGATTTCGCAGGCGATCGGCAGCGGATCGAGGCAGTCGTGCGGCATAGCGGCGTGGCCGCCGCGGCCGGTGATCGTCGCACGCAACGTATCGGTAGAGGCCATCAGCGTGCCTGCGCGGCTGACGACATGCCCCATCGGCATGTTGGGCGAGATGTGGAGCGCGAAGCCCGCCTCCGGCAGGGGTGAGTCGAGCAAGCCGTCGGCGATCATGTGGCGCGCGCCGTGATGCCCCTCCTCGCCCGGCTGGAACATGAACACGACCGTGCCAGGCAGTTCGTCCCGCCGTGCGCACAGCGCCTTGGCCGCGCCGACGAGCATGGCGGTATGCGAATCATGCCCGCAGGCGTGCATCGCGCCGTCGATCTTGGAGGCGAACGGGAGGCCGGTTTCCTCCTGCATCGGCAGCGCATCCATGTCGCCGCGGAGGAGTACCGTGCGCCCGTTGCCACCAGCATTGCCAGCGCGCCCGCCACGCAGGATCGCGACGAAGCCGGTGGTTGAGGTGCCCTCTCGGATTTCGAGCGGGAGCCCAGCGAGCGCGGCCTTCACCTTGTCCGAGGTGCGCGGGCAATGGAGGCCGACTTCGGGGTCCGCGTGGATCGCACGGCGAAGGGTGATGGCTTCGTCGAGGCTGTCCTCGCCAATGGCGGTCCAGTCGGTCGGGGCCCAGTCGGTAGTGGATTCGAAATCGAGGGACATGTCTGACTCCTTGAAAACTGGCTTCCACCCCGGCGAAGGCCGGGGCCCAATTGGAAAGGTCGATGCAACGAAGCGCCGTGCGACGTTACCTCCGTTCCCCAATTGGGCCCCGGCCTCCGCCGGGGTGGTGTGTTTGTTTGGGGGGCGGCTCGGCCCCTGATCATGAGGGCAGTCTACCCCCGGAACAGCCCGCCTAAAACCCCGCGCAGTACCGTGCCGACCAGACCACCGCTCGACGACGACCGGCGGGACTTGGTGCCAAAGACTTGCTTGCCGATCTCGTTCGCTACCTGCCGCCCAATCGACGAACTTGCCGCGCGTGTCGCCGACGATGCCATCTTGGTCCAGGGCGAGTTCGCCGCCTCGCGGTCGGCCTCGCGCTGCTGGCGGTCCGCCTCGCGTTGGTCCGCAATGCGAGCGCGTTCCGCTTCTTTCGCAGCCTTTGCATCGAGCTTCGCCTGCGCCGCCGCGGCCTTATCCGCCTCGGTCGTCGCCTTAGCCTCCGCCGCCGCGGCGCTTGCCTCCTGCGTCTTCGCGGCCAGCAATTCCTCCGCTGACTCCCGATCGACCAGCGTGTCGTACTTCGCCCCGACCGCATCGGTCTCGATCATCACCTTGCGCTCGGCCGGCGTGATCGGCCCGACGCGCGAGGCGGGCGGCTTGATCAGCGTGCGTTCGACCGGGGTCGGTGCGCCATCCGCCTGAAGCAACGACACCAGTGCCTCGCCGACCTTCAGCTCGGTGATGATCGTCGCGACGTCGACGCCGGGATTCGCGCGGAACGTCTCCGCTGCCGAGCGCACCGCGGCCTGATCACGCGGGGTGAACGCGCGCAACGCATGCTGGACGCGGTTGCCGAGCTGGCCCGCAACCGTGTCGGGAACATCGATCGGGTTCTGCGTGATGAAGTACACGCCGACGCCCTTCGAGCGGATCAGGCGGACGAACTGTTCGATCTTCTCCAGCAGCGCCTTGGGCGCCTCATCGAACAGCAGATGCGCCTCGTCGAAGAAGAAGCACAGCACCGGCTTGTTGGGATCGCCGATCTCGGGGAGATGCTCGAACAGTTCGCTCATCAGCCACAGCAGAAACGTCGCGTACAGTTTCGGCGAGGCCATCAGCTTGTCCGCGGCGAGGATGTTGACAATCCCCCGCCCCTTGTCGTCGACGCCGATGAAGTCGTTCATCTCGAGCGCCGGCTCACCGAAGAAATTCTCCGCGCCCTGCGTGCGCAGCTGGAGCAGCGAGCGCTGGGTCGCGCCGATCGATTGCTTCGACACGTTGCCGTATGTCACCGTCAGCTCGTCCGCGCGGCCGGCACATTCGGTGAGCATCGCCTGGAGATCGTCGAGATCGATCAGCAGGAGCCCCTCCTTGTCGGCGACGTGGAAGGCGATCGTCAGCACGCCCTCCTGCACCTCGTTGAGGTCCATCAGCCGCGACAGCAGCAGCGGGCCCATCTCGCTGATCGTGGTGCGGATCGGATGACCCTGCTCGCCGAACAGGTCCCAGAACTGGACCGGGTTGTCGGCATAGGCCCAGTTCTCGTCACCGATCGCGTTCGCGCGCTCGGCGAAGGTCGCGTGCGTCTTCGCGGTCGGCGAGCCGGCCATGGCGAGGCCGGACAGGTCGCCCTTCACGTCGGCGACGAAGCACGGCACGCCGTTCGCCGAGAAGCCCTCGATGATCCCCTGCAACGTCACCGTCTTGCCGGTGCCGGTCGCGCCCGCGATCAAACCGTGGCGGTTGGCGCGCTTCAGTTCGAGCGTCTGCGGCTTCCCGTCCACGCTCGCGCCGATGAAGATGCCGTCGGTCATGGGTCTCGTCCTCTGTATCCGGCGCCGACCCTAACCCCGCGCGCCGCAAAGAAAAAGGACCGCCGCTCAGGCGAGCGACGGTCCTTTGGATCAGTCGTGTCGGTCGTGGATTACTTGATCTTGACCGGCAGGAACTGCGCAGGCGTGCGTCCACGCTTGACCTGCAACAGGACCTGCGGGCGACCTGCGGACTTGGCGACGTTGACCGCGTTCTGGACGTCGACCGCGGTGCGCACGGGCGTGCCGTTGACCGAGATGATGACGTCGCCGCGTTTGAGCTTGCCGAACGCATCGCTGGTCTGCGCGACCACCGCGATCACGACACCCTGCGTGCCCGCCTCGACGCCAACCGCCTGCGCGATCGCCGGGGTCAGCGGCTGGACACCGATCCCCAGTGCGGCCCCGGCTACGGGTGCGGCGGGGGTGGCGGAATCGTCGCCATCGTCGCCATCGTCGGTACCGAAGCCCTGCGCATCGCCGCCGACCACAGCCGCCAGCTTGTCTGCGCTCGGCCGCGGGACCACGATCACGTTCGCGACCACCGGCTTGCCATTACGCAGGACGTCGAGACGCGCGGTCTGACCCGGCTTCACGTTCGAGACAAGGTAGGACAGCGACTGTTCGGCGGTCACCGGCGTACCGTTGACCTTGGTCACGACGTCACCGGCACGTACGCCAGCCTTCGCCGAAGGACCGCCCGCGGTCACGTCGTTGATCAGCTCGCCCGAGTTCTTGGCGATGCCGAGCGCTGCCGCCGTATCCTCGTCGATCGGGCCACTGCGACCCAATTGCACGCCGATGTAACCGCGTTCGATCGTGCCGCCCTTCATGAAGGTGGCGATGATCGGCTTGGCAACGGCGGCGGGGATCGCGAAGCCGATGCCAATATTGCCGCCCGACTGGCTGAAGATCTGCGAGTTCACGCCGATCACGTTGCCGTTGAGATCGAACATCGGGCCGCCCGAGTTGCCCTGGTTGATCGACGCGTCGGTCTGGATGAAGCGGTCATACGCGCCGCCCTGACCGGTCACGCGGTTGATCGCCGAGACAATGCCCGCCGTGACCGTACCGCCAAGGCCGAATGGCTCGCCGATCGCGACCACCCAATCGCCGACGCGTGCGCCGTTCGAATCGCCGAACTTCACGAACGGCAGGTTCGCCGCGTCGATCTTGAGCAGCGCGAGATCAGAATCCTGATCCTTGCCGATAACCTTGGCGACATATTCCTTCTTGTCGCTGAGCGTCACGGTGATCGAATCGACTGTCGCGCCCTGCGCGCCCGGCGAGATCACGTGGTTGTTCGTGACGATATAGCCGTCCGGCGAGATCAGGAAGCCCGAACCGAGCGAGGCGCCTTCGCGCTTCACCGGCGCGCCGCCCTGGCCACCGCCGCCCATGCCGCCGAACAGGTCCCCGAACGGTGTGCCCGCAAATGGATTGGCCTGCTGCTTCTGGACGATCGTCTGCTTGGTCGAGATGTTGACGACCGCGGGCTGAAGACGCGCGACCATGTCGGCGAAGCTCATCGGCGCGCCGGGTTTCGGCGAGACCGCCTGGATCGCACCGGGTTCGTTCTGCGCGACCTGCGCGCCGCTTGGCTGGAGCGCGAGCGTCGCGGTCGCGCCGCCGAGGAGAAGAGCACTGGTAATGGCGTAGGCGTAACGCACTAGATGTTGTCCTCTCGTTTCATCAATCGAAACAGGTATCCCGTAGGGACACCGTTCTGAATGATGCTTGAATATGAACGGGCGTTCAAAGGTTCCGCAGGCTCAACGCCCGCGGCCCTCGAATTCCCGCAAATAGCTGTTGTTCGGCGAAAGAATGATCGAGGTCGATCCTTCGGGTGCCGGACCGCCATCCGCGCCGAACGTGTGGCGATACGACTGCATCGCTCGGTAGAAGTCGTAGAAATCGGCGTCCTTGCCGAAGCTCTCGGCATAGATCTTCGCCGAATCCGCGTCGGCCTGAGCACGGACGATCTGCGCCTGCTTCTGGCCTTCGGCACGGATCGTGATCGCCTCCTGCTGACGGGCGCTCGACATGCGCTTCAAGGCGCTTTCGAGCGGCAAGCCGACGGGCAGGTTCGCCTGCTTGATGCGGACGTCGACGATCTCGACACCGTACTGGCTGGCGACGCGCTGGAGACCCTTCTGGATATTGTCCATCAGTTCCGAACGTTCGGGACTCAGCAGTTCGACGAAACGCCGCTTGCCGAGTTCGTTGCGCAGCGCCGAGCCGAGGATCGGACGAAGCTGATCGGGGATCCGGTCCTCGCTACCGACCGCGTTACGCATCTTGCGCGGATCGACGATCCGGTAACGCGCATAGGCGTCGACCTCGAGCCGGAGCTGGTCGGTCGACAGCACCAGCGTATTGTCCAGCTCAAGATCCTGCACGCGCTTGTCGATCCAGACGATCCGATCGACGAACGGAATGCGCGCGATCAGGCCCGCACCGGTCTGGCCGAACTGCGTGTTCGGCTGCCACGCGTTGACGGTGCGGATCGGCTGGCCGAACCGCAGGATCACCGCCTGCTTGGTCTCGGGCACGATCGCGAAGGTTGATGCGGCGAGGATCACCAGCAACAGGGCGATGATCCCGGCGACGATCGGGTTACGGAAACTCACGGCGTTCACTGGGCAGCTCCAGGCTGAGCTTGAGGTGCCGCGGCGGCAGCGGCGGGCGCTGGCGTGACTACCTCGGGATTCGGTAGGCGCTTGGCGTTCGACAGCGGCAGATACGGCACCACCCCGCCCGGCGTCTCGACGATCGTCTTGTCGCTCTTGGCGAGCACCGCCTCCATCGTCTCATAATACATGCGGCGACGCGTCACTTCAGGCGCGAGCTTGTACTGCTCGTAGACCTTGTCGAACGACGCGGCCTCGCCCTGCGCGCGCGCGACAACCTGTTGCGCATAGGAGCGCGACTGGTTGAGGTTGGCGATCGCCTCCTGCTGCGCGGCGGTGACCGCGTTGAAGTCCTCGACGATCCGTGCGGGTGCGGCGGCCTGCTTGATCGCGACGCCCTGGATGCGGACGCCCGACTTGTAGTCATTGAGAATCTGCTGGGTCAGGTCGGCGACACGCTGCTCGATCACGGTACGACCGGTGCCGATCGCCTGGTCGAGCGTCGTCGTCGCGACCACTGCGCGCATCGCGCTCTCGGCGGCAGCGCGGACGGTCTCGTTCGGCTCCGCGAGCTGGAACACGTAATCGCGTGGATCGGAAATATCCCAGCGCACCGAATATGCGAGGTCGATGATGTTCTGGTCGCCGGTCAGCGTCAGATTCTCGCCGTCCCCGGTCGGGAAATTGTCGGTGCGGATCTTCTGTACGTCGACCACCGTCACGTCGGAAATCGGCGCGGGCATCGTCAGGCGAACGCCCGGATCGAGCGTGCCGGCGTACTTGCCGAAATAGGTGACGACGCCGCGCTGCTGCGGACCGATCTGGTGGACCGAGGTGAACAGGATCCACACGACCGCGATGATCGCGACGCCGATCGCCCAGAGCGCGCGAGCGTTGGCCCCCGACGGCAGGCCGCCAAAGCCACCATTACCGCCGCCACCACCACCCGAGCCGCGCGCTTTACGCAGGAACTCGTCGAGCGCGGTCGGCTTGGCGGCAGGCTTGCGGCCACCTGGAGGTTGCGCCCAGGGATTGCGCGGGCCGCTGTTACCGTCGTCGCCCGAGCCGCCCCAAGGGCCTTTCGGTGTTTCGGTGGCGAGGATATCGGGGCGCCGGAACCAGCGCGAGAAGATCGTCATACCAACCTTTATAGGTGTGCGCTGGCGGAAAAACAGTGCCAAGCGGCCCGGGCGGCCCTATCTGGCGCGGATGATCGACATCGAAGGCGTAAAGGCGGCGGTTGCCGCAGTAGCGGGCAAGCGGGCGACCGTCCGGCTCGAAGGAACGCGAGCGGGCATCATCATCGATGCGACTGGGCTCGACCCGCAGGCGCGCGATGCACTGGAGGCCACCGTGCGGATGGCGGCGACGCAGCCCGGCGTGACCGAGGTGCGGATCGCCGTCACTGCGGAACGCTCGACCCGCCGGCTGATCGCGGTCGCCAGCGGCAAGGGTGGCGTCGGCAAATCGACGCTCGCCGCCAACTTGGCCATCGCGATGTCGCGTGCGGGCCGCCGCGTCGGGCTGGTCGACGCCGATATCTACGGACCGTCGCAGCCGCGACTGATGAACGTCGAGGGCACCCGGCCGACCGCGAAGGACAAGATCCTCGATCCGGTCCCGACCCCGTACGGCGTACCGCTGCTGTCGATGGGCCAGCTCGTCGAGCCGGGCAAGGCTATCGCGTGGCGCGGACCGATGGCGGCGGGGGCACTCGGCCAGCTGGTCGAGGCCGACTGGGGCGTGACCGATACGCTCGTGCTCGATCTCCCACCCGGTACCGGCGATGTCCAGCTGACGATGGTCCAGAAATACCGGCCCGCGGGCGCGGTGATCGTCTCGACCCCGCAGGATCTCGCGCTGATCGATGCGCGCCGCGCGATCGATCTGTTCGAGAAGGCCGGCATCCCGATCATCGGACTGGTCGAGAACATGGCGGGCTATATCTGCCCGCATTGCGGCGAGGCATCGGACCCGTTCGGCAATGGCGGCGCGGAAGCGGCGGCGCGTGAACTCGGCATCCCGTTCCTCGGCCGCGTACCGCTGACGATCTCGATCCGCACGGCCTCCGACGCGGGCACGCCGCCGGCCTCGAGCCCGGACGATACGGTGTTCATGCCGATTGCGGCTCAGGTCGTCGCATGGCTCGGGAAACTGTGAAACCCACGGGCCTGATCTACGTTGTCTGATTACCGGTCGTACCCGACGTGTTGAGTTGCGGTACGAGCGGACCAGATTTCTTCTTGCAGGAGGCATCGATGCCGTTGACCGCCGATGCCGACATCAAGGCCCTGCTCGAGAGCGCGCGCACGATCGCGTTGATCGGCGCCTCCGACCGCCCCGATCGCCCCTCCTACGGCGTAATGGCCGAGCTCCAGGCGCATGGCTACCGTGTGATCCCGATCAATCCGCAGATCACCGGCGAGCACATCCACGGCGAGTTCGTCTTTCGCGACCTGTCGCAACTCGGCGATCCGATCGACATCGTCGACATCTTCCGCAACTCGACCGCCGCCGGTGAGGCCGTCGACCAGGCCATCGCGGCGGGGGCAAAAGCGGTGTGGATGCAGCTTGGCGTCGTTAACGAAGACGCTGCCGCACGTGCCGAAGCCGCAGGACTGAAGGTGGTGATGGATCGGTGTCCGGCAATCGACATTCCACGGCTTGGTGTCGCCAAGATTGACGCAACCACCCGCGAATGACGCTTGCTACCCCGGCCGATCGCAGCCAGGCTGCGGATCTGGTTGGAGGCGCTCATGCTCGCGATGCTGCTGTCGATACTGATCGAGGACCCGCTGATCGCTACCGCAAAGGCGCGCACGGCCGCCGAGAAACCGTGTATCCAGAGTGCCGACGAGACCGATATCACGGTTTGCGGGATGCGACATGCCGACCGGTTCCGTGTGCCGCTTGCGACGCGTATCGTCGAACGTCGGGATATGGTGACAGAACAGCGGTCAGCGTTGGTCCATGCGCGTACGCCGATGGAAGATATGGGGCCATTTCTGGTAGGCGGGGGTAGCGCTGGCGTGCGGGCAACCGTTGGCTTCGGTCCCGGCGAGGGCTCCGGCGACGTGAAAGCCGGCGGCATGCGTCCGACAGCACCGTGACGGCCCGATGATCATAACCGTCCTGCTCTCGATGCTCGCGCAAGCCGCACCAACGGCTGCGTCTACGCAAACACCTCTGCCAGAGCGCTTCTCGATTTTGGCCGATCCATGTGCAGCGGCGTCAAAGGATGGCAGTGAGATCATCGTCTGCGGCGGCCCCGCGGCGAACAGCCCGCGCCTGCCGCTGCCGGACGAACGCGGCCCTCCCGACCGTGCGGTCGCGTCCAATCCCGAGCTCAGCGCCGTTCGTGCGCTGCAACTGGAGGGCACGCCCTGCGCGGCCAGCCAGCGCGGATGCCAGGTTGGCTTTGGCCCACCGATCGCCCCGATCGCAAAGGCGGCAGTCGGACTGATCAAGAGCGCATTGGCGAAGAAACCGGACAAGCTTGGTCGCGTGCCGATCGACCTCGACGGCCCCGTCGGCACCGTCAACTAAGGCTTTGGAGACGCTGTGATCCTGCTGCTGATCCTGCTGCAAACCGCCGTGCCTGCCATCCCGATCGTCGCTCCCCCGCCGCAGCGCTGGTCGATCCTGAACCCGCCCGCCTGCCCGGGTTCGAGCCCGACCGAAATCATTGTCTGCGGCGGCAAGGGGACGGCCGAGCAACGCCTGCCGCTACCCGAAGAACGCCCGCCGCAGGATCGACCGCGCCAGCCGACCGGCGATCCGCGTGCCGCGCTCGACAATGCGGGGCCGGTGTGTCCACCGGGTGGGTGCACCGGGGTCGATCTGCTGACGGTGCCGGTGGTGCTGATCCGCGGCATCGGCGCACTGATCGATCCCCATAGCTGCTGCGAGAATGGCGAGGGGAAGGATGCGATGGCGCTGGTGCGCGACGTCGCGCGAAAGTTTCGGAAAAAGCCTGACACGTCGAACCGCGTGCCGATCGTGCTCGATGAGCCGGTGAAGTAAAGGCGCCTCCGCTGACAAAAGCAGAATGTTGCCCCGCGAAGGCGTGGACCCAGTCTGGACTCCCGCCTTCGCGGGAGGACAAGGAGGAGGTTGCCTAGCTGTCCTCCACCCCGGCGAAGGCCGGGGCCCAATTCGGGGACGTTAGTAACGAGGCGCATGGCCGCTACTGCGACCTTTCCGATTGGGCTCCAGCCTCCGCCGGGGTGGTAGCCTTTAGGCGGGCGTGGCGGTCATTACCGGCCCCCTCCCCTCAATCTAGGATATGCATCCACATCGGCTGGCCCACGAGACTCTGCGACCCCCGCAGTTTCTCCAGCGCCTGCGCGATCGAGCGTTCCGGGCTCTCGTGAGTCACGATCGCCACCAGCACGCTGCCATCGGCGATTGCGCCGCGCTGGATCAGGCTCTCGATCGAGACGCCCGCGTCGCGCATAGCGGCCGCGATCTCGGCCAGCACGCCGACCCGGTCCGCCACGGTGAACCGCAAATACGCACGCCCCCGCCGCTCGCCGCTGTCCGCCTTAGGGGCGGCGGTAAGCGAGACCACTGGCATCGCGAACGGAGGCCCGAACTCGCCACGCGCGATGTCGATGAGGTCGGCCACTACTGCGCTCGCAGTCGGGCCATCGCCCGCGCCGGCCCCCTGGAACAGCAAGCGGCCGACGAAATTGCCCTCTGCGACCACCGCGTTCAGCGATCCGGTAACGTGCGCGAGCGGGTGATCGATCGGTACGAGATGCGGATGGACGCGCTGAAACAGGCCTTCCGCGCCCGCTTCGGCCAGCCCCAACAGCCGCACGCGATACCCGAGCGCCGCTGCTTCGGCGATATCCGCGCCTAGCAGATGCCGAATGCCGCTGATCGCAACGTCGTCGAACGCCGGCTGAGTCCCGAACGCGACCGCCGCGAGGATCGACAGCTTGTGCGCCGCATCAACGCCGTCGATGTCGAAACTCGGATCGGACTCGGCAAACCCCAAGGCCTGCGCTTCCGCCAGCACCTCGGCGAAATCGCGGCCCTCCGATTCCATCTTCGAAAGGATGAAATTGCAGGTACCGTTGAGGATCCCGTAAACGCGGGCGATTTCGTTCGCCGCAGCACCTTCCCGCAGCCCCTTGATGACCGGAATGCCGCCCGCGACCGCCGCCTCGAACTTCAGCGCAACGCCTGCCCCTTCGGCAGCCTGCGCGAGTTCGAGCCCGTGATGCGCGATCATCGCCTTGTTCGCGGTAACGAAGTTACGCCCGGCCGCCAGCGTGCTGCGCGCCAAGGTCAACGCGGGGCCGTCCGATCCGCCGATCAGTTCGACCACGACATCCGCGCCCGGCTGTTTCGCCAGTGCGGTCGTGTCATCGACCCACGCGAACCGCGACAGATCGACGCCGCGATCCTTGCCGCGATCACGCGCGGAAACCGCGACGATCTCAATCTCGCGACCTGCCCGCCGTGCAATCAACTCGCGGTTCGCATTCAGCAATCGGATCACACCGCCGCCGACGGTTCCCAGCCCCGCAAGGGCCACGCGCAATGGTTCGCTCATTTTCGTCCTCCACTCGCGCGTCCGGTTACGTTTCGGCGGGCGTTTGCGCAATCCTGATGACGCACGCGCGCGGCGCCCCTATCTGGGCGCTATGTCCGGCCGCTTCGATCACCTCCCCAACCGTCGCACGATCATCGATCGCCGCGCCGTCGCCGAAACGATTGCCGCGCTGGAGGGGGTCGACCCCACCGCGCTACGCCGCGAAGCGACCACGCTTCTGAAGGCCGCGCTTGATAAAGGCCGGGTCGAGGTCGAACGCCGCCTCGTCGAACATCCATCCCGCGGGCTCGAAGCGTCAGGGGCGCAAGCGTATCTGATCGACGCGCTGCTCCGCATCCTGTTCGATTTCACCACGCAGCGGCTGTACCCGCTGCCCAACCCGACGATCGGCGAGCGCCTGACGGTGATCGCGGTCGGTGGTTACGGCCGCGCGGAAATGGCGCCGCATTCGGACGTCGATATCGGCTTCCTCACCCCCGGCAAGCAGACGCCCTGGGCCGAGCGCGTGATCGAATCGATGCTGTACGCGCTGTGGGATCTCGGGCTGAAGCTGGGCCAGTCCAGCCGCTCGCTCGACGAGATGGTCCGCCAGGCCAAGAGCGACGTCACCGTCCGCACCGCGCTTCTCGAAGCACGCTATGTTTGCGGCGATACCGAACTGTACGAGCAGGCGTCGCACCGCTTCAAGACCGAGGTTCAGGCGGACACTGCGCGCACCTTCATCGCCGACAAGCTCGCCGAGCGCGACGCGCGCCACCGCAAGATGGGCGACACGCGCTATGTCGTCGAACCCAACGTCAAGGAGGGCAAGGGCGGCCTGCGCGATCTTCACGCTTTGTTTTGGATCGGCAAATACATCTACGACGTCCAGCGCGCCGCCGAACTGGTCGAGGTCGGGCTGTTCACCAAGGCCGAATACCGGCTGTTCCACCGCGCCGACAATTTCTTCCAGGCGGTGCGCTGCCATCTGCACAGCATCACCGGCCGCGCGGAGGACCGTCTGACGTTCGACCTGCAACGCGAGATCGCCGACCGGATGCGGTTCTCCGACCGCCCCGGCAAGTCGAAGGTCGAGCGCTTCATGCAGTTCTACTTCCTGCAGGCAAAAACCGTCGGCACGCTCAGCGGCGTCTTCCTCGCGCATCTCGACGAGAAGTTCGCAGCGCGCGGCCGGCGCTTCGGCTTGCCGACGATCCGCCGTTCGCCGCGGAAGCTCAATGGTTTTGTGCTCGATCGCGGACGGCTGGCGCTGCCTAGCGACGACTTCTTCCAGGCCGATCCCGAACGGCTAATCGAGATCTTCCAGCTCGCCGACAAGCACGGCGTCGAGATCCACCCGCTGGCGATGCGCGCCGCGGCGCGGGATGCCAAGCTGGTCGACGATGTGCGCACCAGCCCGACCGCGAACGCGCTGTTTCTCGACGTGCTGACCTCGCCGCGCGATCCCGAACTGGTGCTGCGCTGGATGAACGAGGCGGGCGTGTTCGGCCGTTTCGTGCCCGATTTCGCGCGTGTCGTCGCGCAGATGCAGTTCGACATGTATCATCACTATACCGTCGACGAGCACACCATTCGCGCGATCGGCCTGCTCGCGCGGATCGAGAGCGGCGTGCTCAAGGAGGATCATCCGCTAGCGAGCGCGATCTTCGAGCAGATCGTGTCGCGTCGGGCGCTATATGTCGCGGTGCTGCTACACGACATCGCCAAGGGGCGCGGCGGCGATCACTCGATCCTCGGCGCGGAGGTGGCGCAGCGGCTGTGCCCGCGCTTCGGGCTGACCCCGGCGGAGACCGAAACCGTAGCTTGGCTAGTGCGCTGGCACCTGCTGATGTCCGCAACCGCGTTCAAGCGCGATCTCAGCGACTTCAAGACGATCCTCGATTTCTGCGATGTGGTGCAGAGCCCGGAGCGGTTGCGCCTGCTGCTCACGTTGACGATCGTCGATATCCGGGCGGTCGGGCCCGGGGTGTGGAACGGCTGGAAGCGCCAGTTGCTCGGCGACCTGTACGAGTCCGCGGAGGAGGTCTTGCGGCTCGGCCACAAGCAGAAGGGGCGTGCCGAGCGGATCGCGGCCAAGCAGGCACATCTTCGCGACGAACTCGGCTGGAGCGAGGAAACTTTCGCGACGCTCGTGCACCGCCTCCCAGAGGCCTATTGGATCGCCGAACCCGAGGATGTGCTGGCGCATAACGCCCGCTTCCTTGCGACCACGGGCGATGCGCAACTCGCGATCGACGCACACGTCTATCCGGGGCGTGGCGCGACCTTGGTGACGATCTACGCGGCCGATCACCCTGGGCTGTTCTACCGCATCGCCGGTGCGATCCATGTCGCTGGGGGCAACATCATCGATGCACGGATTCACACGACCCGTGACGGAATGGCGATCGATAATTTCCTTGTGCAAGATCCGTTCGGACGGCCGTTCGACGAATCCGGCCAGCTTTCGCGGCTGAAGACCGCGATCGAGGATGCACTCGCCAACCGCGGCAAGCTCGCCGATCGGCTGGTGGCGAAGCCCCTGCCCCGCACGCGGGCGGAGGCCTTCGACATCGTCCCGAATGCGCTGGTCGACAATAAGGCATCGAACCGGTTCACGGTGGTCGAGGTCAATGCGCGAGACCGCCCGGCACTGCTCAACCAGCTCGCGAACGCGCTGTTCCAGTCGAAGGTGACGATCCACTCCGCGCATGTCGCGACGTACGGCGAGCGCGCGGTGGATACGTTCTACATCACCGACCTGACGGGCGACCGGATCACCCAGCCCGCGCGGTTGAGGACGCTGGAGCGAAGGCTACTGGCAGCCGCGGCGGGCGAAGAGATCGATCTGGCGGCTTAGCGCGCTTCCGGTTCTCCTGCGAACGCACGAGAACAAAGGGTTTTCAGGGAGCTCAAGCACGGAAAAGCCGGCCCGCAGCGAACTGCGGGCCGGCTTTTCATTCAGTCAGGCGATCAGAAGCGCGAGCGCAGCGTCAGGCCGTAGGTGCGTGGCTCGGCGAGGAACGCCGAGTAAAGCGCGTTGCCAGTGCCGCCATAGGCTGCAACGTTGGCCGAAGACCCCGCACCCTGGAACGGCGTGTTGAACGCGACCTGGATGTAGTTCTTGTTGAACACGTTCTGCGCCCAGAATTCGAGCGCCCAGACCTGGTCCTTGCCGCGCAGACCGACACGCGCGTTGACGACGGCAAAACCATCCTGCTTCTTCTCGGGCGCCAGATCGGAGCCGGTGTTGTAGTCCGACGACAGGCGGCTATCGACGTAGAACAGCCCCGACATGCCGTTGGCACCGATATCCGGAGTCCAGGCAAACGACGTAGTGACGACGTTCTTGGGTGCGTTCGACAGCTGGCTGCCCGGCAGCAGGAAGAGTGCCCGGTCGAGTGCCTCGCCGGTGGTCGAGCTGCCGATCAGGTTCTTACGGAAGTGCGTGTCGGCATAGGTATAGCCTGCGGTGAACGTAACCTGCTTGATCGGCGACATCGTCGCTTCCAGCTCGACGCCCTGCGAGATCACGCCCGGCTTCTTCGAGCGGTTCGTCGGGCATGTCCCGGTCTGCGCACCAGTAACGGGGTTGAAGCCGTTGTCCCTGTCGAGCCCATTGAGATTGTCCTTACACGCCTCGATGTTCTGAACGACGAAGATCGAGCCGTTGAAGGTGTTGAGCTGGAAGTCGGTGAACTCTTCACGGAATGCGGCGACGTTAAAGGTGAACCCACGCGTGTTGAACTTCGCACCGATCTCGTAATTGTTCACCTTCTCGGCGTTGAAACGCAGGCCGGGCGCGTCGGCGTTGGTGCGTGGTGTCAGCACACCGTTTACACCGCCAAGATCCGATCGATCGAGATTGTAGCCACCCGCCTTGTAGCCCTTGGCGTAGGACGCATAGGTCAGCAACTTGGTGAACGGCTTCCACGACAGGACCGCCGTGCCGGTGAATTCGCCGTCGCCGAAGCTGTCGTTCAGGTTCAGGGCGTTGAGTGCGGGGCTGGAGTTACCCGTGCACGTCAACGTGACGATACCCTGCGCAAACGCCGTGGCGCCGCTCTGCGACTGTGTCAGCGGCGCGAGTGCCGCCTGCTGGATCGGGCAAACCGTGTTGTTGTTGTTGAACTTCGCGTTGAACTTCTTGGTTTCATGCGTGTAGCGAAGACCGCCGGTCAGCGACAACGTATCGGTCAGATGCAGGATGTTGTGCGTGAAGAACGCATAATTCTCGCTTTTCTGGCGATAGATCGAGCCCGAGTCGCCAACGTTGTTCACGCCGCCGCCAAGTCCTGGACCGCCGGTCAGACGATCGAGTGCCGACGTGATCAGGCCACCTGCCGGGCCAAAGGCGCCGCCAATCGTTGCGCGTCCAGCGGCGCTCATGCAGCCCGGATTGTTCTGGTTCTGGAGCGCGGCAACCGGGCTGACCGTCGCGACGAGGCGGCAGGCAGCGAATTGCCCATATTGCGCGCCGAAGACAACGTTATCGACCAGCTTAAGCTTCTCGTTCGAGTAGAAGCCGCCGACCAGCCAGTCGAGCTTATCGTTGAACAGCGAGCCCTGCAGACGCGCTTCCTGCGTGAAGGTCTTGAACTGGCGGTACGCGTTGCCGTCGCCCGCGCGGTGCGTGAGGTCGACGTTGGTGTAATCGACATCGCCGGCATTGCCCGACTTGTATTGGCGATACGACGTGATCGACGTCAGCGTGGCGCCGCCGAGATCCCAATCGGCCTGCAACGAGCCGCCATAATCCTTGGTTGTATTCCGGAACGTCTGACCCGGCGTGATCGCGACATCGCGGTTGAACGGATCGGGCCTGTTGCCGGCGAGCGGGAACGCCGCGCCCTGCCGACGCAGGATATCGACGATGCGGTTGGTGGCGTTGTTGACCACCGCGCCGTCGGTGTTGACGGTTCCGAAGAACGGCGCGACGCCGGCTGCGGTCGGCGTAGGATCGGTCGTTTCGACCTGGTTGTAATAGACCGCGCCGCAGCAGCTTTCCTTGCGGTGCGAATAGTCGCCAATCAGGCGGAAGCTCAAGGTCTCGGTCGGCTTGAACAGCAGCTGCCCACGGACGAAATAGCGATCGCGGTCGTTGACGCGGCTTTCGCTGCCGTTCGCCGCCGTGACGTTCTTGTAGAAACCGTCACGCTTCACGAAGACACCGTCGACGCGGAAGGCGAGCTTGTCAGCGATCAGCGGACCGGTGATGCCGCCGGCGAGGCGCTTCTGATCGTAATTGCCATAGGTCGCCTCGGCGTTGCCGTGCCAGTCGAACTCGGGCGAGCGGGTGATGATGTTGATGAGACCCGCGGAGGCGTTGCGACCGAACAGCGTGCCTTGCGGACCGCGCAGAACCTCGACGCGGTCGATCTCGCCCAGTTCGTTGAGACCGACGCCGGTGCGGCTGCGATAGACGCCGTCGATGAAGACAGCGACCGAGCTTTCGAGGCCGGGATTGTCGCCGACCGTACCGATTCCGCGAATACGCGCGGACGCGTTCGATTCGTTACCGGTCGACGAGATGAGCAACGATGGGGCAAGCTGGTTGAGCGAGCGGATGTCGCTGCCGCCTGAATTCTGCAGCGCTTCCTGACCGACTGCCGAGACCGCGATCGGCACGTTCGACAGGCGCTCGGAACGGCGGGTCGCGGTAATGACGATGTCACTCGCGTTGACGCCGGCGTCGGCATCGGTTGCCGCGCTGGCCGCACGCGTCGTGTCGGCATCCGTCGCCGCGTTGGTCTGGCCTGCGACCGATGCGTTCGCCGTTCCCTGCGATGGCGTGGCCTGCGCCTCGACGGTTGAGGTCGCCTGCTGCGCGAGTGCCGGTGTTACAATGGCCGCAGTCGCAGCAGCGGACAACAGATATGCGATCATACGCATCGGCACTCTCTCCTGATGTGTTCGAATGTTTTCGAACTTATGGTTTGGAGCATTGGTAGAGAGATTACGCCCTGCGCGTCTAGTGATTTCCGCATACGGAAATAGATTTTCGAAGATCGTGTCTCCAAACCGCCACACCGTGGCAGCGGCCAAACCCTAGTTTCAAATTGCAACGTTTTGTCCGGCGGCGTTACATGGCGTTACCTAGCGACCTCGGAGCAGACCGACGCGCCGGCTCAAGCCCGCCGCAGGTGACAGACAGCGCACGATATGTTTGGCAGCGAAACATGGGTGCGGCCGTGACGCCGGCCCTGCGGATCGCCGCGACGGCGACCAGCTGGACGCTCCCGTCGCCCGACCGATGCGTGCCCGGAAGAATTGCAGACAAGAAAAAGGCCGGCCAGTCCGTTGGGACCAACCAGCCTTTCAAAGCTCACATCGTCGCGGCAAGAAGCCGCCGCGCAGTTACTTGGGTGCGAGCACCATCAGCATCTGGCGGCCTTCCATGCGCGGATACGCCTCGATCTTGGCGATCTCCGCGACGTCGTCCTGGACGCGCTTCAACAAATTCATGCCGAGCTGCCCATGGCTGAGTTCGCGACCGCGGAAGCGCAGCGTGATCTTGACCTTGTCGCCCTCGCCGATGAAATCGTTCACCTTCTTCATCTTCGTGTCGTAGTCATGGTCGTCGATGTTCGGACGCATCTTGATCTCCTTGATCTCCTGCGTCTTCTGCGACTTGCGTGCGAGGTTCGCCTTCTTCTGCGCCTCGTACTTGAACTTGCCGACATCGAGGAACTTGGCGACGGGCGGATCGGCGTTAGGCGAAACCTCGACTAGGTCGAGGCCATGCTCGGCCGCCTGCTCGATCGCTTCGCGCGTGTACATCACGCCCAGATTCTCGCCCTCGTGATCGATCACGCGGACCTTCTGGCTCTGGATGAATTCGTTGAATCGCGGGCCGTTCATTGCGGGCGTCTGCATCGGCCGGCGTATCGTGGGAGGACGTATGGGGGTTGCTCCTGAAGTTTCAGACAATATTTGGGCCGGTCTATAGCGCAGAAACGCGCGCCCGAACAGATGGCGAATAGCCGGCCCCGTTGGATCACATATCGGGTGCGCGTGCCTCGACCGCAAGACGCGCGATCGCTTCGTCGAGCGTCAGGATGGTTTGTGCCTGGCTGCCGAGCGTGCGCAACGCGACCTTGCCTTCCTCGGCCTCGCGCTTGCCGACGACCAGCAGGTTCGGCACCTTCGCGAGGCTGTGCTCGCGCACCTTGTAGTTGATCTTCTCGTTGCGGAGATCGGTTTCGACGCGGATCCCGGCAGCCTTCAGCTTGGCCGCGACCTCGGCGGCATAGTCGTCGGCATCCGACACGATCGTCGCGACGACCGCCTGCACCGGCGCGAGCCAGAGCGGAAAGCGCCCGGCATGATGCTCGATCAGTATCCCCAAGAAGCGCTCGAACGTGCCAAGAATGGCGCGATGAAGCATGACCGGGCGATGCCGCTCGCCGTCCGCGCCCACGTACGACGCGTCGAGTCGCTCGGGCAGCACGTAATCGAGCTGCAATGTCCCGCACTGCCACGTCCGGCCGATCGCGTCGGTCAGGTGGAATTCGAGCTTCGGACCGTAGAACGCACCCTCGCCCGGCAACTCCTCGAACTGGAAGCGATCCTCCATCAGCCCGGCAAGCGTCAATGCCTCACGCAGATCACCCTCGGCGCGGTCCCACAGCGCGTCGTCGCCGGCGCGATTATCGGGCCGCAACGCGAGCTTCACCATGTAGTCGGCGAAACCCAGGTCGCGGTACACCGCGTCGAGCAACTCGCAGAATGCGCGCGTCTCGGCGACGATCTGCTCGGGCGTGCAGAAAATATGTGCGTCGTCCTGCGTGAACTGGCGGACGCGCATGATGCCGTGCAGCGCGCCGTGCGGCTCGTTGCGATGGCAGCAGCCGAACTCGGCGAGCCGCAGCGGCAGGTCGCGGTACGACTTAATCCCCTGGCGGAAGACCTGGACGTGCGCCGGGCAGTTCATCGGCTTCAGTGCCATCAGATCGCCCTTGCCGGTCAGCACCGGTGCGTTCGGATCGATTCCGGGCACCTCGTCGGGGACCACGAACATGTTCTCGCGGAACTTGCCCCAATGGCCCGACGCCTCCCACATCTTGGCGTCCATCAGCTGCGGCGTCTTGATCTCGGCATAGCCGGCCGCGTCGAGCTTGCGGCGCATATACGCCTCGAGCTGCCGCCACATCACCCAGCCCTTGGGATGCCAGAACACCGAGCCCTGCGCTTCGGACTGGAGATGGAAGAGGTCCATTTCCTGCGCGATGCGGCGATGGTCGCGCTTGGCCGCCTCCTCGATCCGCAACAGATGCGCGTCGAGCTGCTTCTTGTTGAGCCAGCCGGTGCCGTAGATGCGGGACAGCATCGCGTTCTTCTGGTCGCCGCGCCAATAGGCGCCGCTGACGCGCGTCAGCTTGAACGCGGCGGGGTCGAGCTTGCCGGTCGACGCCATGTGGGGCCCGCGGCACATGTCGAGCCACTCGCCCTGGCGATAGATCGTCAATTCTTCGCCCTCGGGGAGCTCGGCGGCCCATTCGGCCTTGAAGCTCTCGCCCTGCTGCGTCCAGCGATCGATCAGCTGCTGCCGCGACCAGACCTCGCGCAGGAACGGCTCGTTCCGGGCGATGATCGCACGCATCTCGGCCTCGATCGCGGGCAGGTCCTCGTCGGTGAACGGGCGGTCCTTCGGCGCGAAGTCGTAATAGAAGCCGTCGTCGGTCGCAGGACCGAAGGTGATCTGCGTGCCCGGGAAGAGGTGCTGCACCGCTTCGGCCATGACGTGCGCGAGATCGTGGCGGACGAGTTCGAGCGCATCCGCCTCGTCGCGCGCGGTCACCAGCGCGAGTGCGGTATCGCCCTCGAACGGCCGGTTGAGGTCGCGCACCTGTCCGTCGATGCGCGCGGCGAGCGCGGCCTTGGCGAGGCCCGGGCCGATCGCCGCGGCGACATCCGCGGGGGTAGTCCCGGGCGCAACCTCGCGGACGGAACCGTCGGGCAGCGTGATTCGGAACATTGCAGACATGGGAGACTTTCTCTCGGGATGACGCGCGCGGACCGATCCGCGCACGGCGTGTATATAAGGTGATACGCGCGCAGGGCTACTCCAGACGGACATGCGCCGGATTGGGGAGTGTCTGGGCGTTTTGGGAGATGTACGATGCTGGGTCTGCTGATGATGCTGTCCGCCGCTGCCGCTCCTGCTCCGGGCGTTGCTGCGACATGCGCGCCAGCGAGGTTGGCGGCGTGCCACGATACGAACCAGCTGGTGATGGCGCCCGCGTTCACCGCGGCAGTCCGACGCTTCATCGGTAAGCGCAAGGCGGCGTATCTCTATGCGAACGGCGACGTCGCGGATCAGCAGATCGAGGTGCTACACGGCCCACCCGACGAACCGACGCGGATCGGGGCGCTGTACCGCTTCACCGCGTGCCGGGCGCATAGTTGTCCTGAGAAGGGGGCAACGGTGCTCGATCCGGCCGGAAAGATCGTGGCGCTGGCGATCCTGTATTCGCCGTGCGCGACCGCCGACACGCGCGAGTGCAACCGACGCGACGATCTGGTGGTGTTCATGCGCGAGCGGGATCGCGTGCAGCGGGTGGAGGTGGTGGCGAACCTGCGCGCCTGGGCTGTGGAGCAGGTGGCTGGGAGCTATACGGTACCGGGTCAGCCGAAGGAGCGGTTCGGGGGAATGCAGGTCATTGATCCGACGGCGGTACAATAGCAGGCGATTGTACCGCGACTACCACCCCGGCGAAGGCCGGGGCCCATTTGGGAGAACGTCGCTAACGGAGGATTGCGCTCCGTCACTCCGGCCTTTCCAATTGGGCCCCGGCCTCCGCCGGGGTGGAGCAAGGTCAGACACTATCTGATGCCTCGCTCAGACCACCCCGAACGGCACCACATGGTTCGCCTGCGTATGCCCGATCTCCGCCCGCCCCAGATACGGCACTCCCATGTCCCGCGACCAGCGGATCATCATGTAGTCTAGCGTCTCGCCCCAGGGCGGATCATTCTCCTGCACCGCCGTCACCGCACCCAGCCGCAGCCCCGCAATCCCCTTCAACTGCGTGGCGTTGGCGACCTTGAACAGCATCCGGTCGATCGCATACAGCGGCTCCGACACCTCCTCGACGATCAGCACGTGATCGGTAAGATCAGGCAGCCACGGCGTACCGATCAGCGAGGTCAGGATGCTGAGGTTGAACGCCGCAGACGGCCGCCCGTCGAGCCCCGGCTCCAGCCCCGCCCGATCGCCGCGCACCATCCAGCCGAGCGACCGTGCGACCGTCGCCTCGCCGTCATGCCGGTTGATGTCGCTGACCATCGGCCCGTGGACCGGCCGCCCCATCCGCCGTGCGTACAGCGCGCCGAGCAGGAAGCCCACGTCGGAATAGCCGAGATATGTCTTGTGCCGCGCCGCACGGCCGAGCTCGGGCATGACCATCGCGAGGATTCGGTTGGCGCCATAGCCTCCGCGCAGGAACCAGAGCGCATCGAAAGCCGGATCGTTGGCGTATTCGAGGAACGCCCCCGCCCGCCGAAAGTCCGAGCCGGCGAAATGGCCGTCGGTCTCCAGGCACTGCGGGTGAAAGACGAGTTCAACCTCGGGGAACGCGCTAGCCGCATACGCGGTGATCTTGGCGATCGCCGCGGGATTGGTTCGGCTCGACGCGGCGAGGACACCGATGCGCATTGTTGTTCCCGACCTTGCCCCGTTACCAAACCGCCCATATCGCGGGCCGATGGATATCAGCAAACCCTGTTTCTTCGTTGGCATCGGTGGCTCGGGCATGATGCCGCTCGCGATGATCCTCGCGGGCCGCGGCGCGACCGTCGCGGGTTCGGACCGTAACCTCGACCAGGGCCGCGTCCCCGCCAAGTTCGACGACCTCGCTGCAAAGGGCGTCGCGCTGTTCCCGCAGGACGGCAGCGGGATCGTCACGGCCGACCAGCTCGTCATTGCCTCCGCGGCGATCGAGGCGACCGTGCCGGACATGATCGCCGCGGACGCGTTAGGCTGCACGCGCTCAACCCGCGCGGCCATGCTGGCGTCGCTGTTCAACGACAGCCGCCTGTCGATCGGTGTCGCGGGCACGAGCGGCAAGTCGACCGTCACCGGGATGATCGGCTGGATCCTCCACGCCGTCGGGCGCGATCCGACGGTGATGAACGGCGCGGTGATGAAGAACTTCGCAACCCCCGACGCGCCGTTCGCGAGTGCGCTGGTCGGAGAAGGTGAAGCGTTCGTCAGCGAAGTGGATGAGAGCGACGGATCGATCGCGGGCTATGCGCCGAAGATCGCGGTGCTGAACAATGTCAGCCTCGACCACAAGTCGCTCGAGGAACTGCGCGTGCTGTTCGGGGACTTCATCGCCAAGGCCGAGACGGCGATAGTGAACGCGAACGATCCCGATGCGGCGGCGCTCGCGGCGCGCCTGCCACGTGGTCAGGTCACGACGTTCGCGATCGACGCGTCGGCCGATCTGCGCGCCGAGAATTTGAAGCCCGAGCCGTTCGCGATCCGCTTCGACATCGTCTCGCGCGGCGTCCGGACGCCGGTGAAGCTTGCCGTCCCCGGCCGACACAACGTGTCGAATGCGCTCGCCGCGATCGGTGCGGCGATGGCGGCGGACGTATCGCTGGCCGATGCGGTCAAGGCGATCGCGGGGTTCACGGGCCTGCGCCGCCGTTTCGATCTCGTCGGAGAGGCGGGTGGGATCGCGGTGATCGACGATTTCGGGCACAACCCCGACAAGATCGCCGCGACGCTCGATACGCTCCACGCGTTCCCTGGGCGACTGCTGCTGTTCTTCCAGCCGCACGGCTATGGCCCGTTGAAGGTGATGGGGCCCGAACTCGTCGCCACCTTCGTCGAACGGATGGCAGAGGACGACGTGCTCGTCCTGCCCGACCCGGCCTATTATGGCGGGACGGTCGCGCGCGAGGTCACCAGCGCCGACATCGTCGCGCAGATAATGGAGGGACGTCGTGACGCGCGGCACATCGCCGACCGCGCCGAAGCCGCCGCGGCGCTGGTCGCGGAAGCGCGTCCGGGCGACCGCATCGTCGTGATGGGCGCGCGCGACGACACGCTGAGCGTGCTCGCCAGCGGCATGGTCGACGCTTTGGCCGCACGGTGATACGATCACCGCTTAGGAGACCAATGATGTTCCGCCGCCTGTTCCTCGACCACCCCGACACCGTCGGCGAGAGTTACACCGAGCATTTCGGCGTCGCCGGGCGGTTCGGCATGACGATGATCAAGGGCGGCCTCGGTGCGCTGGTCCACGCGTTCGTGCCCGCGTGGTGCAAGACGCGCGGGAGCGACACGGTCGCCGAACTGCACCGGCAAATGGTCGAGAAGCGCGGCGCGGTGGCGGCCGATCAGACGCAGATGAAGACGGTCGAGTTCATCATTTAAAGCGCTTGAAAAAAGCTATCCGTCGACAGCCGCTAAAATAAGATGTGAAGATTGCGAACGTCGAACTCGCCCACCCAGCAAGTGAGACACGGTCAGTTGCGCTTTTCCTTGCTTGGCGTATAAACTGAAATGGCCGGGCGTCTTCCCGACGCCCGGCGGAAATGATTGATGATAGTTATTTCACCCCCAACGGGGCTGCGAGGTTGGCAGGTGTCCAGACCTGTTTCCCCCGGTAGCCTTTAGGCTCAACTAGGTATTATGATCCGCATTGGCGGTCTCCTGGTCTGAGTGCGATGATGATCCGACAGACGCGGTAAGCAAATCTGGGTCTGTCGGTTCATTCCATTGAGGCGGCAACGGTTGATCCGTCAGCCACCAGAAATACATGTTGTTGCGCTTCGAGGTGCGGAACCGAGGATCCTTCGATACCGTCGAACGAAAATTGTTCAGCGGATCCGTTCCACCGATCTCTGCACCTTTCGCCTGCACTTCCTCCATCAACCGGACGATCGGCAGAGGCTCTTGATGCTGCATCAGCACTAGTTCGGCTGCATCGCCTTGAGATAGCTTACGACTATCTGCGGTGCGCTTTACCGCAGCGTCCAAAGCGCGTGCCGCTGCAACCTTAACTGGCTGCGCGTGAGGGCTGGCCTCGAAGAATGGTGCCCCGCCCAGACCTACAACTGCGTCATCGAAGGCTTTGAATGCCGCATATGCCGGCGTAGCCTGCAGTGCCTCATAGGCCTGCTGACGCAAATCTCTCGCCTTCTCCAGCCATGACGAATCCACCATCGGTCGCTCCTCTTGGGTCGTTGTAACAGGTTTGGGATTTGGGTCAAACCTTATCACCCAAACTTATGCCACACCCCCAACCGTCTCGTAATGTTCCATATCATTCGTGCATGTAGAAGTGCGATCCGCCTGGGGGATATCATTGGATGCGCAGTTCATGGGTTCGGCTACCAACAGCAGCGCAGCCGAGCTAAGGCGAGGCAATGACCGACACGCTTCCATCCACGCCCACGCCTCCCGTCAAGGAGCGCCCTCGCCTCGCCTATCATCACACGCCTGGAACGGGTCCGACCCTGGTGTTCCTGTCGGGCTATGCGTCGGACATGAACGGGACCAAGGCGGTGACGCTGGAGGCGTGGGCGAAGTCCGAGGGGCGCGCGTTCCTGCGGTTCGATTATGGCGGGTGCGGGCAGAGCGAGGGGGAGTTCGAGGACCAGACGCTGGTCGACTGGCGCGACGACGTACTGGCGATGATCGACGCGCTGGCCGAGGGCTCCGCGATCCTGGTCGGCTCGTCGCTGGGCGGGTGGCTTATGTTGATGGTGGCCAAGCTGCGCCCCGACCTAGTCAAGGGGTTGGTCGGGATCGCTCCGGCACCCGACTTCACCGACTGGGGTTTCACCACCGACGAGAAGATGACGCTGCTCAGCAATGGGCGGCTCGAGCGCAAGAACCCCTATGGTCCCGAACCGACGGTATATACCCGCGCATTCTGGTCGTCGGGTGAGGCGAACCGGCTGATGTTCGGCGAGATCGCGTTCGACGGGCCGGTCCGGCTGGTGCAGGGGCAGCGCGATCCGGACGTGCCGTGGCACCGCACCGCGCGCCTTGCCGAGCTGTTGCGTTCAGCCGACGTGCAGACGTGGCTGGTCAAGGACGGCGATCACCGCCTGTCGCGCGACAGCGACATCTCCCTCATCATCCGGGCGGTCGAGGATGTGATCGCCGCGCTATGATCTCGATTTTGCTCGCCCTCGCCGTCGCTCAGACCGCTGGCCAAGCCACTGGCCATACCTCCGGCTTGGCACCGGCTCAGGCCGGGCCGCTCGATATCCGGGCCGACCGGTTGCAGCGCTGTATCGCGCTCGTCCAGACCGATCCGGCGGCGGCGCGGGCCGAGGCGGCGCGGTGGCGGATCGCGGGCGGGCGCTTTGCCGCACGCGAATGTGCCGGGCTCGCGTTTGCCGCGGAAAAAGCCTGGCCGGCGGCGGCGGGCGAATTCGAGGAGGCCGCGCGAGCGGCGCAGCTCGCCAAAAATGCCGGCGCGGCAACCTATTGGGCGCAGGCGGGCAATGCGTGGCTGGCGGCGGCCGACCCGGCCAAGGCGCGTGTGGCGCTCGATTCGGCGCTGACCGCGGGGACGCTGACCGGCTTGCCGCTGGGCGAGGCGCAGCTGGATCATGCGCGCGCGCTGGTCGCGACGGGGGACCTGGAGTCGGCGCGGACCGATATCGATCTGGCGCTGACCAACGCGGCGGACGATCCGCTCGCGTGGCTGTTGTCGGCGACGCTGGCGCGGCGCGAGGGCAATCCGGCGCGGGCGAAGAAGGATATCGGCGAGGCGTTGCGGCGGTCGGCGGACGATGCTTCGGTGCAGTTGGAGGCGGGGAATATCGCCGCGTTGGCGGGCGACGAGGATGGCGCGCGGGCGGCTTGGGGTCAGGCGGCTCGGCTGGCGCCGGATACGCCCGTCGGGCGGAGCGCGGTGACGGCGTTGAAGCAGTTCGACGGGCAGGCTAGCGCGCCTCGTCCCCGCGCGCCGATCGGACGCTAGCGCCCGCTTCCTTGTTCTCCCGCGAAGGCGGGAGCCCAGACTGGGTCCCCGCCTTCGCGGGGAAACAAGCTTCCCTGGGAGCCCTACCCTTTCACGCCACTCAAGCCATCCCTATCTGCGCTTCCGAACAACCCTCGGAGCAAGCATGAAATATCTCCACACGATGATCCGCGTGACCGACCCGGCGAAGACGATCGCGTTCTTCGAGACGCTGGGCCTGAAGGAGGTCCGCCGGATGGAGAACGAGAAGGGTCGGTTCACGCTGATCTTCCTGTCGGTCCCCGGCGACGAGGGTGCCGAGGTCGAGCTGACGCACAATTGGGATCCCGAGGAGTATGGCGAGGGTCGCAACTTCGGTCACCTCGCCTACCGCGTCGACAATATCTACGACACCTGCCAGCGGCTGATGGACTCGGGCGTGACGATCAACCGGCCGCCGCGCGACGGGCACATGGCGTTCGTGCGGACCCCCGACAACATCTCGATCGAGCTGTTGCAGGCCGACGGCGCGCTCGACCCCGCCGAGCCTTGGGCGTCGATGTCGAACACCGGCAAGTGGTGACACGCTGATGCTCGATATCGTCCGCGTACCGGTGCTGGCCGACAATTACGCCTGGCTGATCCACGACACAGTCTCGGGCGAGACGGTGGTGGTCGATCCGGGTGAGGCGGGGCCGGTGATCGCCGCCGCCAAGAAGCGCGACTGGCGGATCGACCGGGTGTGGACGACGCACTGGCATCCCGATCATACCGGCGGCAATGCCGAGATGAAGGCGTATGGCGCCACGATCGTCGGCCCGGCGGCAGAGGCGGACAAGATCCCGACGCTCGACGAGCAGGTCGGCGAAGGCGATATCGTACGTCTCGGTGCGCACGAGGCGACCGTGATGTCGGTACCGGGGCATACGCAGGGGCATATCGCGTTCCACTTCGCCGACGATGCGGCGATCTTCACCGGCGACACGCTGTTCGCGATGGGATGTGGACGGCTGTTCGAGGGGACGCCGGCGGACATGTTCGCGAACATGCAGCGGTACGCCAAGCTGTCGGACGAGACCGAAGTGTTCTGCGGGCATGAATATACGCAGAGCAACGGGCGCTATGCGTTGGTTGCCGAGCCGGACAATGCGGACATCGTCGCGCGGATGGTCGAGGTCGACGCGGCGCGGGCGAAGGGTGAGCCTACCGTGCCGACGACGATCGGGCGCGAGCGGGCGACCAACCCGTTCCTGCGGGCGACGTCGGTCGAACAGCTTGCGGGCTATCGTGCGGCGAAGGATGCGTTTCGCGGATAAAGGGCGCATGAGGGTGGCGGGGATTTTGAGGAGCGTTGCGATGCGGATGCGAACCCTGCCACTGTTGATATTGCCGGCTGTCATGCTCGGTGCGTGTACGCAGACCCAGGCGGAGGTCGAGCGCGCGCAGGTCCGCGAGGCTGGCGTGCAGGAGAAGCTGGCGAAGGAACTCGCCGGGCTCGTGCCGGGCAAGCCCGAGACGTGCATCAGCCAGTTTCCGCAGAAACAGAGCTCGGGCTACGGCGCGACGATCCTGTACCGGGTGAATAGCGGGCTGGTGTATCGGAGCGACACCGTCGGCGGGTGCGAAGGGATTGCGCGCGGCGATATCCTGGTGACGCGGACGCCTAGCGGGCAGCTTTGCCGGGGCGATATCGCGCAGACGTTCGACCAGACGTCGCGCTTTCCGACCGGGAGTTGCAGCTTTGGCGACTTCGTGCCGTATCGGAAGCCGTGATGCGCGCGCTGCTCCTCGCGGCGTTGGCGCTTCCTCTTCTCGCCGGTCGATCGGACCCGCTTGAGGGGCGCATTGCGGGGGCGCCCGTACGGTGCATCGACCTTCAGCAGCTCAACGGGCCCGAGATCGTCGATTCGCAGACGATCCTGTATCGGCAATCGGGCAAGCGAATCTGGAGGACGGGGACGGTTGGCGAGTGTGCTTCATTGCGGCCGTTCGATACGTTGATCGTTGACGTTTATGGCGGGCAATTGTGTCGGAACGACCGGTTTCGGACGGTGTCCGGGGGGATGTCGATTCCGTCGGGATATTGCCGGTTCCGGGATTTCACGCCGTACGACAAGGTGAAGTAGGGCTCGTTCCGGCTTAATGCGCGCCCCCGTTTGTTGCACCACCCCGGCGAAGGCCGGGGCCCAATTGGGGGACGGTGCCGACTGACGACGGCGCTGCGTTACATCGACCTTTCCAATTAGGCCCCGGCCTTCGCCGGGGTGGTAGCGAAGTCGGGCAACGGTTGGACTTTCTTTATCCTAACGGAGGGCTCAGTCCTCGAATACCGCCGCCCGCTTCTCCATATTCGCGCGGACCTGCTCGACCTGATTAGGCGTGCGGATGACCTTCAGCTGCTCTTCGGTTTCCGCGTGCAGCACCGCTACCGCATCGGCATCCGCAGCAAGGTTGTAGAGTGCCTTCGATCCGCGGATCGCGTGGGGATTCCTTCCCGCGATCTCGCGGGCGAGCATCATCGCCTCGCCGAGCGGGTCCTCCGACAGCCGCGTGACGAAGCCGTGCCGTAGTGCCTCCGCGCCATCGAACTCACGGGCGGTGTAAGTAAGTTCGCGCAGCACGTCGTCGCGGGCTAGCGTGCGCCATAACGCGATGCCGGCCATGTCGGGGACCAGGCCCCAGTACGTCTCGCGGATCGCGAAGCGGGCTTGCGGGTGGGCGATGCGGATGTCGGCACCGGACATGATCTGGAAGCCGCCGCCGAACGCGACGCCGTGGACTGCGGCGATCAC
Source organism: Sphingomonas sp. PP-CE-1G-424 (assembly GCF_004341085.1). Classification (GTDB taxonomy): domain Bacteria; phylum Pseudomonadota; class Alphaproteobacteria; order Sphingomonadales; family Sphingomonadaceae; genus Sphingomonas. The sequence continues at coordinate 402,872 of NZ_SLXW01000002.1, read as the reverse complement.
CGGCATCGGCAAGGTGCGCCAGCCCCACGCGACCTGCTGGACGAGGTTGGCGCCCTCGTCGGTGCGGTCGCCTAGCGCCAGTCCAGAGCCGCCGTTCGCCATCGAGGCCATGTCGAGGCCGGCGCAGAATGCCTTGCCTTCGCCGGAGAGGACGACGCAGCGGACTTCGGTCATTCCCTTGAGCCGGTCGATCGCGGCGGCGATACCCTCGAACATCGCCGGGTCGATCGCGTTCATCTTGTCGGCGCGCGCGAGGCGGACGTCGGCGATGCCGTCCGTGACGGTGATGGTGACCCGGTCGTTCATAGTGGCGATCCTCTCGATCTTTGCGCGAACGCTAACCGCGCCTGTGCCCGCCCGCAATGTTGCGCGCGGCCACCCGGCGTGTAGAGGCGGGCAATGGCTGGTTTTGATCCACAATGGTTTGCGACGCGCGGGTTCGGCGGGCACGGTGCCGCGCTGGGGATGCGCTATCACGCGCATGGCGACGACTGGGCGGAGCTTGCGCTGCCCTATGATGAGCGGCTGATCGGCGACCGCGCGAGCGGCGTAATTGCGTCGGGGCCGATCATCACGATGATGGACATGGCGACGAGCCTGGCGATCTGGATCAAGCGCAACGCGTTCGTGCCGCATGCGACGCTCGACCTGCGGGTGGATTATCTGCGGCCGGCGACGCCGGGGAAGACGGTGATCGGGCGCGGCGAATGCTACCGGATCACGCGCTCGATCGCGTTCGTGCGCGGGCAGGCGCATGACGGCGACCCCGGCGATCCGCTCGCGCATGTCGCGGGGACGTTCATGGTGGTGGGCGACGTCGCCGGCATGGGTCTCAACAGAAGGATCGAGGCATGACGATCGGCCTGCCGCCCTATGCGGAGATTCTCCGTGTGTCGGTCGAAGCCGAGGACGGCGCGCCACCGGTGTTGCTGATGCCGTTTGCGGATGACGTGCTCGGGCGGCCGGGGTTTTTGCATGGGGGTGCGATCTCGGGGTTGCTGGAGATGGCGGCGATCGCGGCTTTGCAGCATGCGTTGGAGGCTGAGGGCGGCGGGCGGATCAAGCCGGTCAACGTTACCGTCGATTTCATGCGGGGTGGCAGGGACAAGCCTACGCGGGCGGCGGGCGTTGTGACCCGGTTGGGCACGCGGGTGGCCAATGTCGAGGCGACCGCTTGGCAGGACGAGCGCGACAAACCGATTGCCGCGGCCCGGATGAACTACCTGATCGTGCGGGACTAGCCGCTTCTGCTCCCCTTCCGCCTGCGGGAGGGGTCGGGGGGGGTGTGCCTCACAGACCGGACGCCAGTACGTACGTCGCGCCCTCCCCTAACCCCTCCCGCAAGCGGGAGGGGAATTTGGCTTACTTCGCAGTCAGTTTGATCAGGCGGCCTTGTGAGTCGCCGCCGTCTTCGAGGACCCAGATCGCGCCGTCGGGGCCTTGTTCGACATCGCGGATTCTTGCCCCCATGTCCCATTGGTCGCCCTTGGCGGCGTTGGTACCGTTCAGGTCTACGCGGACCAGCGACTTGGAAGACAACCCACCTATGAACGCGTCGCCCTTCCATTGCGGGAACATGCTGCCCGAATAGATCATCAGGCCGCCGGGGGAGATGACCGGGTTCCAGAACACCTTGGGCGGCTCATAGCCGTCACCGGGCTTGTGATCGGGGATGTCGGAGCCGTCGTAGTTGCTGCCGTTCGAGGCGTTGGGCCAGCCATAGTTGAGGCCGGGCTTGATGAGGTTGACCTCGTCGCCGCCCTTTGGCCCCATCTCCTGCTCCCAGAGATTGCCCTGCGCGTCGAACGCGATGCCGAGCAGGTTGCGGTGGCCGTAGCTCCAGATCTCGGGTGCGAAGCCCTTTGCCACGAGCGGGTTGCCGGGGGCGGGTTTGCCGTCGAGCGTGAGGCGCAGCACCTTGCCGAGCGTGACCTTGGGGTCCTGTGCGGGGGTGAACTTCTGCCGCTCGCCATTGGTGAAGAACAGGTATTTGCCATCGGGAGAGAAGGCGATGCGGCCGGAATAGTGGCCGTTGCCCTCAACGAACGGACGCGCGCGAAACAACTCCTCGACGCCTTCGAGCCGCGGAGTGGGAGCATCCAAGAAAAGCTTGCCGCGCCAAAGCACAACGCCCTTGCCCCCTTCGCCGGCGACCGATCCCGAAAAATAGACGAGATGATTTCGTGCATAATCGGGTGCCAGAACCACGTCCATTAGTGCCCCCTGCCCGGCCGAGTCGATTTTCGGTATTCCGGCGACCGGCATCGTAGCAACGACACTGTCTTTTGCGGTCCCCGAACCAATCATAAGGAAGACCATCCGGCCGTCCTTTTCGGTTATTAGCGCACCACCTGTTGGCAGGACCGTCATCGCCCAGGGTGAATCGAAGTCGGCGACCACCGTCTCCTTGAACGGCTTCCCCGCCGCGGCCGGTTGCGCGGAACAAGCGGTCGAAGCGAGCAGCGTGGCGGACAGCAACCCAGTGGCAAACAGCGTTTTGCGAATCATGATCTTCTCCCGGAAATCCCTGCGCTAACGCAGCGTACTAAACGAAGGTTGCTCCCGCTTGCGGAGCAGCGCCACCCCGCGTATAGAGGCACCACTTCTCTACATCGCCAGATGAAGAGGCTGCGGGGCTTGCTCCGCGGCGGCAATCACCTGTGCTTTGGCCCTGTTTGGAATTTCGATGGCGAATATCGCCCTGCTGACCGACCTGATCGAACCCGAGGCGACCGCGCTCGGCCTCAGCCTCGTGCGCGTGCGCATGCAGGGCGGCAAGTCCGATCCGACGTTGCAGGTGATGGCCGAGCGCCCCGACACCCGCCAGTTGCTGATCGACGATTGCGCCGAGCTGTCGCGCCGAATCTCGGACAAGTTCGATGCGCTCGAAGCCGAGGGCAAGGACCCGGTCGGCGAGGACGCGTATCGTCTCGAGGTGTCGAGCCCCGGTATCGATCGTCCGCTGACCCGGTTGCAGGATTTCGCAGACTGGGAAGGCCAGGAGGCACGTATTCGCCTCGTCGAGCCGTTCGAGGACCGCAAGCAGATCTCGGGCAATCTGATGGGCGTCGAGGGGACGAAGATCACCGTCGACGTCAACAAGCACAAGCTCATGACGATCGACTTTTCGCAGGTCGCCGACGCCAAGCTCGTCATGACCGACCGTCTCATCGCCGCGACCGCGCCGCTTTCCACCGAAGGCGCGGACGAGGTTTTCTATCAAGATACGCCCACCGATGAGCCCGATGCTCACGAGGCCGACACCGAAGAAGGACAGCATTGATGGCCACGGCAGTCACCGCAAACCGCGCGGAACTGATCGCGATCGCGAATTCGGTCGCGTCGGAGAAGATGATCGACAAGGCGATCGTGATCGAGGCGATGGAGGACGCGATCCAGCGCGCCGCCCGCTCGCGCTACGGCGCCGAGAACGACATCCGCGCGAAGCTCGATCCGAACACCGGCGATCTGCGCTTGTGGCGCGTCGTCGAAGTGGTCGAGGCGGTCGACGATTATTTCAAGCAGGTCGACGTCAAGGGCGCGCAGAAGCTTCAGAAGGACGCCGCTCTCGGCGACTTCATCGTCGATCCGCTGCCCCCGATCGAGTTCGGCCGCATCGCCGCACAGGCCGCCAAGCAGGTCATCTTCCAGAAGGTCCGCGACGCCGAGCGCGAACGCCAGTTCGAAGAGTATAAGGACCGCGCCGGCGAGATCATCACCGGCGTCGTCAAGCGCGTCGAGTTCGGCCATGTCGTCGTCGACCTGGGCCGCGCCGAGGGCGTGATCCGCCGCGACGCGCAGATCCCGCGCGAAGTGGTGCGCGTCAACGACCGCATCCGCTCGCTGATCCTCAACGTCCGCCGCGAGAACCGTGGGCCGCAGATCTTCCTCAGCCGCGCGCACCCCGACTTCATGAAGAAGCTGTTCGCGCAGGAAGTGCCCGAGATCTACGACGGCATCATCGAGATCAAGGCCGCAGCCCGCGATCCCGGTTCGCGCGCGAAGATCGGCGTCATCTCGCATGACTCGTCGATCGATCCGGTCGGCGCGTGCGTCGGCATGAAGGGCTCGCGCGTCCAGGCCGTTGTCCAGGAAATGCAGGGCGAGAAGATCGACATCATCCCCTGGTCGCCCGACATCGCGACCTTCGTCGTCAACGCGTTGCAGCCGGCCTCCGTGTCGCGCGTCGTGATCGACGAGGAAGAAGAACGTATCGAGGTGGTCGTTCCCGATGACCAGCTCAGCCTCGCGATCGGTCGTCGTGGCCAGAACGTGCGGCTTGCGTCGCAGCTGACCGGCAAGGCGATCGACATCCTCACCGAGGCCGATGCGTCCGAGAAGCGCCAGAAGGACTTCGTCGAGCGCTCGGCGATGTTCGAGAAGGAGCTCGACGTCGACGAGACGCTCGCACAGCTGCTGGTCGCCGAAGGGTTCACGAACCTCGAGGAGGTCGCGTATGTCGAGGTCGAGGAGATCGCCGGCATCGAGGGCTTCGACGAGGATCTGGCGGGCGAGTTGCAGAACCGTGCGACCGAAGCTTTGGAGCGTCGTGACGCTGCGAGCCGCGAGGAGCGTACCGCGCTCGGCGTCGAGGATGCACTGGCCGGCATGCCGTATTTGAACGAGGCGATGCTGGTCACGCTTGGCAAGGCGGGCATCAAGACGCTCGACGACCTTGCCGATCTTGCGACCGACGAACTGGTCGAGAAGAAGCGCGTCGAGCCGCGTCGTCGCAACGAGGACGCGCCGAAGCGGCCCGAGCCGAAGGGCGGGATTCTCGCGGAATATGGCCTGAGCGACGAGCAGGGCAACGAAATCATCATGGCCGCCCGCGCGCACTGGTTCGAGGACGAGGCTCCCGAGGCTTCGACTGACGACGTCGAGGCGGACGAGGCTCCGGTGGAAGAGGCTTCGGCCGATGACGCTGTGGTCGAGGACGCTGAGACTGAAGAGACGACGGCCGACGAAGCCGTGGCTGAGGACGCTTCGGCAGACGACGCTTCGGTCGAGGACGCTTCGGTTGAAGACGCGGCGGACAAGACCGACACGAAGAGCGAGGGCGACAAGGCCTGATGCCCTTCGTCAGCATCCGCATCTCGGGGTCCGCTACCAAGGACCAGAAGTCCGGCATCGTCGCCGACGTTACCCAGTCGCTCGTGCAGCGGCTGGGAAAGAACCCGGCTGCGGTGCAGATCGTGATCGAAGAGGTCTCGACCGAGAATTATGGCGCGGGCGGCCAGCTCCTGGTCGACCGCGACGCTCCGAAGACGACTCCAGCGCAGGAGGACGCACATGCGGAACCCTCCCGATGAGGCGCTAGGCGCTACCGACACTACTCCTTCCTCCCCTCCCGCAAGCGGGAGGGTACCGAGGGGTGGGCGCCCGGCTTCGGCCAAGGGCGACGCTTCGGCCAAGTCTCACGCTTCCAAGGCGAAAGCTAAGGGCAGCCATAATGGTGAGCGCGAGCCCACCCCTAGCCCCTCCCGCTTGCGGGAGGGGGATGATGATGCGCCTATTCGCAAGTGCATCCTCTCAGGTGAGCGCGACGTACGGCCGCATCTCGTGCGACTCGCGTTGTCGCCCGATGGCCAAATCCTTCCCGACGTGCGCGCCAAGGCTCCGGGCCGCGGAGCGTGGATCGGTGTCACGCGAGTCGAGCTCGAAGCCGCGATCAAGAAGGGCAAGCTCAAGGGCGCTCTCTCCCGTGCGTTCAAGACCGGCGAGTTCACCATCGATCCCGAGCTTCCGGCCAAGATCGAATCCGCGCTCGAGCGTAACGCGCTCGACCGGCTCGGGCTCGAATCGCGCTCGGGCACGGTATTGATCGGCTCCGACCGGATCGAGCAGAACGCGCGGCAGGGCAAGCTGAAGGCGCTGTATCACGCGTCCGACGCTGCCGAGGATGGCAACCGCAAGCTCGATCAGGCGTGGCGGATCGGCAACGATGTCGAGGGCTCGGGTTTGCGGGGGTTGGCACTCCCGGTATCGCGCACCATATTGGCGTTGGCGCTGGGGCGGGAAAATGTGGTACACATTGGCCTGACCGACCGCGCTGCAGCAAAGCGGGTGAGCGAAGCGCTCGACCGTTGGCTGCATTTTATCGGCCCCGAACCTTCTTCCGTGTCTTGCGAAACGGCCTCGCAGGGCGCATCGGCGTCACCACAAAATGGGGCGCCACCGATACAACAGGCGTCCGGATCGACCGGAACACGCCCGGCCGTGGACATGACTGAGGAATTTGAGTGAGCGACACGGACAACGAGAAGCCGAAACTTGGCATGCGCGCACCTTTGGGTGTGAAGCGCACGGTCGAGACCGGCCAGGTGAAGCAGAGCTTCAGCCACGGCCGATCGAATACGGTGATCGTGGAAACCAAGCGCGCGCGCGTCCTGCGCCGTCCGGGCGAGCCCGACGTGCAGGTCGCGGATGCCGCACCGGTTGCTGCGCCCGCCCCGGCGGCTGCCCCCGCAGCCCCGGCACCGCAGGCGCGTGCACCGCAGCCTGCGCCCGCCCCCGTGCGTCAGCAGCAGAGCAATCTGTCGCCGCAGGAGCGCCAGGCCAAGCTGCTCCGCGAGGCTGAAGAGCAGCGCATGAACACGCTGGAAGAAGGGCGTCGTCGCCAGGAAGCCGAACGGGCCAAGGCGATCGAAGACGAGCGTAATCGCGTCGCCGATCGTGCGCGTGCCGAGGCTGAAGCCAAGGCGCCGAAGCCCGTCGAGGCCCCTGCGCCCGCACCGGCACCTGTGGTCGAAGCGGCTCCCGCTCCGGTTGCGGCACCGACGCCAGCGCCTGCGCCGGCTCCGGTCGAAGCGCCCGTTGTTGCGGCGCCTGCCCCGGCGCCGGTTGCCGCGGCACCTGCGCCTGCACCGAAGCCCGCTCCGGTAGTGGCTGCTCCTGCGCCGGCTCCCAAGCCCGCACCGGCCCCCGTTGCTCCGCCGGCACCGCCGCCCATCATCGAATTGACCCGCGATCCGGCGTTCCCGGCACCGCGCCGGTTCTCGCCGGTGGCACGTCCCGAGCGTCCTCCGCCGCCGCCAAAGCCTGTCGCAGCACCCGCTGCCGCAGCGCCGACCACGGCTGCGAATGCCGGCACGACCGCGGCGCGCCCTGGCGCGACCGGCGTCAATGCTCCGGCCGGTGGCGTTCGTCGCGACGCAGTGCCAGCGCGTCCGCAGCAGCGTGACCGCAAGGGTGACGATCGTCGCACTTCGGGCAAGCTCACCGTCAACCGCGCGCTCGGCGATGGTGATGGTGCACGCGCTCGCTCGCTCGCCGCACTGAAGCGTGCGCGCGAGAAGGAGCGTCGTGGCACCGGTGGTCCGCGCGAGGCACAGGCCAAGCAGATCCGCGACGTCGTCGTCCCCGAGGCGATCACGGTGCAGGAACTCGCCAACCGCATGGCCGAGAAGGGTGCCGACCTCGTCAAGGCGCTGTTCAAGATGGGCATGCCCGTCACCATGACGCAGACGATCGACCAGGATACCGCCGAGTTGCTCGTCACCGAGTTCGGCCACAACCTGACGCGCGTCAGCGATGTCGACCAGGATCTGGCCAACGACACGATCGACGATGCCGAGGAGACGCTGAAGCCGCGCGCTCCCGTCGTCACGATCATGGGTCACGTCGATCACGGCAAGACGTCGCTGCTCGATGCCCTGCGCGGCACCGATGTGGTGCGCGGCGAAGCGGGTGGCATCACCCAGCATATCGGCGCCTACCAGGTCACGCTGAAGGACAAGTCGAAGATCACCTTCCTCGACACCCCAGGCCATGAGGCGTTCACGCAGATGCGTGCGCGTGGCGCGGACGTCACCGACATCGTCATCCTGGTGGTGGCGGCGGACGACGGCCTGATGCCGCAGACGGTGGAGGCGATCGCCCACACCAAGGCGGCGGGCGTGCCGATGATCGTCGCGATCAACAAGATCGACAAGGAAGGCGCCAATGCCCAGAAGGTGCGCGAGCGCCTGCTGAGCGAGGAGATCGTGGTCGAGGACATGGGCGGCGACGTCCAGGACGTCGAAGTCTCCGCGACCAAGAAGATCGGTCTCGATGCGTTGATCGAGAAGATCCAGCTCCAGGCCGAACTGCTCGAACTGCGCGCTAATCCGGATCGCGCGGCCGAGGGTACGGTGATCGAGGCCAAGCTCGACAAGGGTCGTGGTCCGGTCGCGACGATCCTCGTCAACCGCGGCACGCTCAAGGTCGGCGACATCTTCGTGGTCGGTGGCGAGAGCGGCAAGGTCCGTGCGCTGGTCGATGACAAGGGCAAGCAGATCAAGGAAGCGGGTCCGGCGATGCCGGTCGAGGTCCTCGGTCTATCGGGTGTTCCGCAGGCGGGCGATCCGTTCCAGGTCGTCGAGAACGAGGCACGCGCCCGCGAAGTCGCGGAATATCGTCGCAGCGTGAAGACCGACAAGCGGACCGCCTCGGTTCCTGCCAGCCTCGAGAGCATGTTCTCGGCGCTGAAGGAAAAGCAGGCGATCGAATATCCGCTGGTCGTGAAGGCGGATACGCAAGGCACGGTCGAGGCGATCGTCGGGGCGATCAACAAGATCTCCACCGATCTGATCAAGGCGCGCGTGCTGAGCTCGGGCGTCGGCGGCATCACCGAGTCGGACGTCACCCTGGCGGCCGCATCGGGCGCACCGATCATCGGCTTCAACGTTCGTCCGAACGCCAAGGCACGCGAGATCGCCGAGCGCCAGAAGGTCGCGTTCAAATATTACGACGTGATCTACGACCTGATCGACGAGATCCGGGCGGGGATGGCCGGCGAGCTTGGGCCGGAAGCGTTCGAGACGGTCGTCGGTCGTGCCGATATCCGCGAGGTGTTCTCGGCGGGCAAGCACGGCAAGGCGGCGGGTCTGCTCGTCACCGAGGGCAACATCCGCAAGGCGCTCAAGGCACGCATCACACGCAACGACGTCATCATCTACCAAGGCGAAATCGCATCGCTGCGTCGCTTCAAGGATGATGTCGCCGAGGTCCGGGCAGGTCTGGAGTGCGGCGTGACGTTCACGTCGAACTTCGTCGACATCAAGGCCGGCGACGTCCTCGAGACGTTCGAAGTCGAGATGCGCGAACGTACTTTGTAACTTACTGCTCCCCCTCCCGCTCGCGGGAGGGGGCTGGGGGGTGGGCACCCGCCATCCACGGCACGATACGCTGAGGCCGGGTGCCCACCCCCGGCCCCTCCCGCAGGCGGGAGGGGAGAATTTATGAAGACCGATACCCCAGAAGCAAAAGCCGTCCGTTCGTTGCGAGTCGGCGAACAGGCGCGTCATGCGCTGTCCGACATCCTCGCACGTGGCGACGTCCACGATCCGGTGCTCGAAAAGCACCTCGTGACGATCACCGAAGTCCGGATGTCGCCGGATCTCCGCCACGCTACCGTCTTCGTGAAGCCGTTGCTCGGCAAGGATGAGGAAAAGGTGCTGAAGGCACTGCGGACCAACACTGCCTATCTCCAGCGCGAAGTCGCGAACCGGGTGCAGATGCGATATGCGGCGAAGCTGAAGTTCCTCGCGGACGAGAGCTTCGACGAGGGCACGCACATCGACACGCTGCTGCGTGACCCGCACATCGCGCGGGATTTGGCTGAAGATTGACTTTGACCGCGGTAAGACGTATCTTACCGCGATGAATGCTCAGACGAAAATGTCGGAAAAAGGCCAAGTCGTCATCCCGAAGGATGTGCGCGACTCGCTGGGCTTGAACCCTGGCCAGCAGTTCGATGTCCTGCAAGCGGGTGGTGACATTGTGTTGCGACCGACGGGTAGGACGACCGGAAAGAGCGTCGCTGAGGTAATAGCCGATCTGCGTGCCCGCGTTCGGTACGAGGGGCCGGCCATTCCTGTCGAGCAACTGAGTTGGTCGCCCGATTTCGACGAGGACGGTCATTCCGCGTGAAGGCCGTCGATACCAATATTCTCGCGCGTTTCATCCTGGCAGATGACGAGCATCAGTCGGAAATGGCATCTGAAATACTTGGCACGCCGGTCTGGGCGAGCCTTACCGTATGGCTCGAACTCGGGTGGGTGCTATCGAAGCGCGCCGCGCTCGGTCGTGCGATGGTTGCCGATGCGATTGAAACGCTGCTCCAGCTGGGGACTATCCATACCGGGGATCGCGATGGCCTGTCCTGGGCGGTCACGCGCTATCGCGAAGGAGCGGATTGGGCTGACATGATCCACCTCGTCTCTGCACGCTCCGTTGCTGACGGCTTCGTTACGTTCGATCGGGGGATCGCGACCCATGCAGGGCAATCGCCCGTACCTGTCGAGACACTGATCTGATGGCCAAGCTGTATTTCTACTACGCGTCGATGAACGCGGGGAAGTCGACGAACCTGTTGCAGGCGGACTTCAACTACCGCGAGCGGGGGATGCGGACGATGCTGTTCACCGCGGCGATCGACGACCGGTTCGCGGCGGGGACGATCACGTCGCGGATCGGGCTGGAGGCGCCGGCGATCGCGTTCGATGCGGGGACGGATATCGGGGCGTGCGTGGTTCGGCAGCATGGCGAGGACGCGATTTCCTGCGTGCTGGTGGATGAGGCGCAGTTCTTGACGTCTGCGCAGGTCGATCAGCTCGCGCATATCTGCGACGTGGTTGGGATACCGGTGCTGGCTTACGGGTTGCGGACCGATTTTCAGGGCGCGCTGTTTCCGGGGTCGGCGCGGTTGCTGGCGCTGGCGGACTCGTTGGTGGAGATCAAGTCGGTTTGCGGGTGTGGGCGGAAAGCTACGATGAACCTGCGGGTCGATGGAAACGGGCGGGCGATTGCCGAGGGGCAGCAGACCGAGATTGGCGGGAACGACCTGTATGTCGCGCTGTGTCGGCGGCATTTTTGCGAGGCTTTGGGGTAGGCTTCACCCCTCCCCGTAGATGGGTGACTGCTCCCGCCTCAATTGAATTCTAGGACTTACGCGCATGCATGGCTGGATCATTCTCGACAAGCCGCTGGGGCTTGGCTCGACGCAGGGGGTGTCGGCGGTGAAGCGTGCCTTGCGCAGCGGCGGGTATGGGAAGTTCAAGGTGGGGCATGGGGGGACGCTCGATCCGCTCGCTACCGGCGTGCTGCCGATTGCGGTTGGGGAGGCGACTAAGCTGGCCGGGCGGATGCTCGATAGCGACAAGATCTATGATTTTACGGTGATGTTTGGGGTTCAGACGGATACGTTGGATGCCGAGGGTGTGAGCATCGCTACGTCCGACGTGCGGCCGACTCTCGCTGCGGTGGAGGCTGTGCTTGCGCAGCTTACCGGGCCGATTTCTCAGGTGCCGCCTGCCTATTCGGCACTGAAGGTGGACGGCGAGCGCGCTTATGACCTCGCGCGGGCCGGGCATGAAGTGGTGCTCGCGAGCCGGGATGTTACGATCCATTCGCTATCCTCCCCGGTACGGGGAGGGGGACCAGCGCAGTTGGTGGAAGGGGGCTTCCGCAAGCGTACCGTTGGTGGCGAGCCCCCCTCCACCCCCGTCCAAGCGGACGGCGGTCCCCCTCCCCGTGCCGGGGAGGAATTGCAGCCCCCCCTCCCCCACTCTCCACTGGAGGAGGTTACGCTCACCGCGCATGTGTCAAAGGGCACCTACATCCGCAGCCTAGCCCGCGACATCGCGATCGCCCTCGGCACCGTCGGCCACGTCACCATGCTGCGCCGGACCAAGGCCGGTCCGTTCGACCTCACGTCCGCGATATCGCTGGACAAACTGGACGAACTCGCTAAGGCCTCCGCGCTTGAAGATGTACTTCTGCCCTTGAGGGTGGCGCTGGACGACATCCCGGCTCTCTCCCTCACCCCCGACCAGGCAGGGGCGCTCCGACAGGGGCGTATCTTGGCCGGGATCGCCGCAGACGATGGCCAATACTTCGCCGAGCTGGACGCTGTCCCGGTCGCGCTGGTCGAGGTCGAGGACGGAGACGTCCGGGTCGTTCGCGGTTTCAATCTGTGATGTCGAGGACATGAATTCATGACGATTACCGCTGAACGCAAGACCGAGCTCGTCAAGGAGCATTCGCGCGCCGAGGGTGACACCGGTTCGCCGGAAGTCCAGGTCGCGATCCTGACCGAGCGCATCAAGAACCTGACCGAGCATTTCAAGGGCCACAAGAAGGACAACCACTCGCGTCGTGGTCTTCTCATGATGGTCAACAAGCGCCGGACGCTGCTGGATTATCTCCGTCACAAGGACGGCCAGCGCTATCTGGATCTGATCGCGAAGCTCGGTCTCCGCAAGTAACTTAGACGGCTCCCCTCGGGGGGCCGTTTTCGTATATAGGGTTGTTCTCCCGCGAAGGCGGGAGTCCAGACTGGGCCCCCGCCTTCGCGGGGGAACAAGGAACTGGAGCGGCGGCAATTCGGCCACCCCTCCTGGGATGACAATTCATCCCACACCGCCGCGGGCCGGCTAAGCCCGCACATAGGCCCCAAACGCATCTGGCGTTTGGAGTGAAGGAAAAAGAATGTTCGATACCAAGACCGTAAGCGCCCAGTGGGGCGGCAAGACGCTGACGCTCGAGACCGGCCGCGTTGCGCGCCAGGCCAACGGCGCAGTGCTCGCCACTCTCGGCGAAACCGTCGTTCTGTGCGCCGTGACGGCTGCACGGACCGTCAAGGAAGGGCAGGATTTCTTCCCGCTCACCGTCCATTACCAGGAGAAGTTCTCCGCCAGCGGCCGCATCCCCGGCGGCTTCTTCAAGCGTGAGCGCGGCGCGACCGAAAAGGAGACGCTGACCAGCCGTCTCATCGATCGCCCGATCCGTCCCCTCTTCCCAGAGGGTTTCTACAACGAGATCAACGTGATCTGCCAGGTTCTGTCGTATGACGGCGAGAACGAGCCAGACGTCCTCGCGATGGTCGCGGCCTCCGCAGCGCTGACGATCTCGGGCGTGCCGTTCATGGGCCCGATCGGCGCAGCACGCGTCGGTTACGTCGATGGCGCGTACATCCTCAACCCGACGCTGGAAGAAGCCAAGGCTGGCGATCTCGACCTCGTCGTCGCCGCCACCGGCCAGGCCGTGATGATGGTCGAATCGGAAGCCAAGGAGCTTTCGGAAGAGATCATGCTCGGCGCCGTGCAGTTCGCCCACAAGGCCTGCCGTGAAGCCGCCAACCTGATCATCGATCTGGCCGAGAAGGCTGCCAAGGATCCTTGGGAAATGGCCGAGCAGGCTGACCTGTCGACCGCCAAGGACAAGCTGAAGAAGCTGATCGGCAAGGACATCGCGGCGGCCTACAAGGTGACCGACAAGTCCAAGCGTTCGGACCTGCTCAACGTGGCTCGTGCGAAGGGCAAGACCGCGTTTGCCGACGCGTCGCCGCAGGACCAGATGGCAGCCGGCAAGCTGATGAAGAAGCTGGAGGCGGAGATCGTCCGCGGCGCCATCCTCAAGGACGGCACCCGCATCGACGGCCGCACCACCACGCAGATCCGCCCGATCGAGGCGATGGTCCACTTCCTCCCGCGTACGCATGGCTCGGCCCTGTTCACGCGCGGCGAGACGCAGTCGATCTGCACCACCACGCTTGGTACGCGTGATGCGGAGCAGATGATCGACGGCCTGAACGGGCTTTCGTACGAAAACTTCATGCTGCACTACAACTTCCCGCCATACTCGGTCGGTGAAGTCGGTCGCTTCGGTGCGCCGGGTCGTCGCGAAGTCGGTCACGGCAAGCTCGCATGGCGCGCGCTGCACCCGGTGCTGCCGACCAAGGAAGAGTTCCCGTACACGATCCGCGTTCTGTCGGACATCACCGAGAGCAACGGTTCGTCGTCGATGGCGACGGTCTGCGGCGGTTCGCTGAGCATGATGGATGCGGGTGTTCCGCTGAAGCGTCCGGTCTCGGGCATCGCGATGGGCCTGATCCTCGAGGGCAAGAACTTCGCGGTTCTGTCGGACATCCTTGGCGACGAGGATCACCTCGGCGACATGGACTTCAAGGTGGCTGGCACGTCCGAGGGCATCACCACGATGCAGATGGACATCAAGATCGCCGGCATCACCGAGGAGATCATGGGCAAGGCACTGGCGCAGGCCAAGGAAGGCCGTGCACACATCCTGGGCGAAATGGCCAAGGCACTCGACCACACCCGTGAGGAACTCAGCGCCCACGCACCGCGCATCGAGAGCTTCCAGATCGACAAGTCGAAGATCCGTGAAGTCATCGGCACCGGCGGCAAGGTTATCCGCGAGATCGTCGCGCAGACCGGCGCCAAGGTCGACATCGACGACGAGGGCGTGATCAAGGTGTCGTCGTCCGACCCCGCGCAGATCGACGCCGCGATCAAGTGGATCAAGGGCCTCGTCGAGGAAGCCGAAGTCGGCAAGGTCTATGACGGCAAGGTCGTCAACCTGGTCGATTTCGGGGCGTTCGTGAACTTCATGGGCGGCAAGGACGGTCTCGTCCACGTGTCCGAAATCAAGAACGAGCGCGTCGAGAAGGTCTCCGACGCGCTGACCGAAGGCCAGGAGGTCAAGGTCAAGGTTCTCGAGATCGACCCGCGTGGCAAGGTTCGCCTGTCGATGCGTGTCGTCGACCAGACGACCGGCGAAGAGCTGGAGGACACGCGTCCTGCTCGTGAGCCCCGCGAAGGCGGTGATCGTGGTCCGCGCGGTCCGCGTCGTGATGGCGATGGCGGTCGTGATGCTGGCGGCAACGGCGGTGGTCGTGGTCCGCGCGGCGAAGGCGGCGGCGGTCGTGATGGGGGCGACCGCGGCTCGCGTGGCCCGCGTCGTGATGGCGACGGTGGCCGTGACGCAGGTGGCAACGGCGGTGGCCGTGGTCCGCGTCGCGACGGCGGCGGAAACGGCGGCGGCGAGCGTGCTGCACGCACCGACGGCGACAAGGCCCCCGAGTTCGCACCGGCCTTCCTGACCGGCGATCGCGACTAAGCCTTTGCCGCCTAACGGCAAATGATCGAGGGGCTCGGGAAACCGGGCCCCTTTCTCATGTCAGGCTCGCTTTGCCGCGTTATGGTCCGATAAGACGATTAATGTCGGAACGGAGCGGCATGCCGGAAGTTCGAACCGATATGAACGCCATTCGCAAATCTGTCATACTGATCGTCGACGACGACGCGCTCGTCCGCGTCCATTCCAACCTCGCGCTGGAGGATGCCGGCTACGAAGTCGTCGAAGCGACCAATGCGGCCGACGCTCTGGTCAAGCTCAAGGAACGGCCCGATATCGCCGCCTTGTTCACCGATGTGCGCATGCCGGGAGCTCTAAACGGCATCGACCTAGCCCACGCGGTCCACGCGCAACGTCCCGACATCGCGATCCTGGTCACGTCGGGCGCCGACAACGGTGCGTCGTCCGCCCTCCCCGCGGCCGCGCAGTTTCTGCAAAAGCCCTATACGAAGACGCAGCTGAGCCAGATGCTCCAGCACGGACAGACAGTGCGCGCATAGACCTGATAGCGATGTCCCGGTTACTGGCCTTAATACACGCCGCCGACGATAGTCATTGCCGCCGACGATAATTGGGATCACCCTCGGCTCCCTGAGCATCGACTCGTGGGGGCGGTATGATGGCGACGGCAAACACTTTGGCGGGAACGCCGCGAAACGCTGTCGCCAGCGAGCGTCGCTTCTTCCTCGGCATGGCGATAGCGATCGCGGCGACGGTGATCCTAGGCTTCACGGTGAACGCCGCGCGAATGCACTGGACGTTCTTTGCGTTACCCCTCCAGGTTCATGTTCACGCCGCCGCTTTTCTATCATGGATCATACTTTACGTCGTCCAGAACTGGCTGGTCGTGCGCGGTTCCATCACGCGCCATCGCCAGTTGGGGTGCTCGGCGCGGGTATCGCGGTGACGATGGTCGTGCTCGGCATCGTCACTACCGTCATGGCGATCCAGCAGCACCGCGTGCCACCGTTCTTCCCGCCGGGCATTTTCCTGGTGCTCGATGTGCTGGGGGTGATCGGGTTCGGCATACTCACCGCTTGGGCGATCGCGCTGCGCAAGCAGGCTGCGTGGCACAAGCGCCTGATGCTGTGCGGGACGATTCTGGTGATGTCGCCAGCGCTCGGGCGGCTTCTGCCGATGCCGCAGCTGGGCAAGTTCGCGCCGCTTGCGGTGTTCGCGTCGATGGCAGTGTTCGTCGTCGCAGGCATAATCTTCGACCTGCGCGTGCGCGGGAAGATACATCCGGCCTATTACTGGGGTGGCGGCGTGTTGGTCGTTACCAACGTGCTGGTCGGTCCGCTCGGCTTCAGCCCGCCGGTGCTGCAGCTGGTCGAGCGCCTTGCCGCGTGATCGGGCTGCGTAGTCGGCGCTAATATCGGGATAGTGGGGAGCTTCTGTTGCTCGGTGCCCCCCGTACCGCCGGTGTCCACTTCTGTTGCCCGGTGTGGCCCGTACCGCGCTTTCGTCCGTATAACTTAGGTCGTTAGACCGTCAGTTATGCGGCAATTGCGAGTGCTTCGTTATCGTTGGCACTTGTGTATGGGCCGTTGCGGTGGTCCCATTCCGAGCGAAACATAGCGTCGTTGAACACACGTCGATCCTAGTTCGACCCCGTCATCGTCCCCCTCTTGCGAAGAGGGCGGTGGTGGAGTCGCCGGGTACTGCCCCCGGGTCCGCTGTGTCTATGACACGCCACGGTTTATCGCCATAGCCGCCAAGAGAAGATTCCCCCGACGGCATGACCGATATAGGGGGGCCGCATCGATCTGAAAAGCCCGGCCAAATGAAAAGACTGGCGCGGTGGGCGCCCTCCCCTGGATAAATCTCCGATGGGTTGGCACACAGCGTGCCAAACCGCCTTCCGCTCGCCACAAAGCGCGTGCATAGCAACCTGCATTATGTTGACGCAGCGCTCCCGCTACGCGCTCCGCGCGATGATCTTCCTTGGCGGCGCCCCCGTCGGTGGCCCTCCCATCCCGATGACGCGGATCGCCGCGGAGGCGAACGTGCCGCGCAAATTCCTCGAGCTGATTCTCGCCGACCTGCGCGAGTCCGGCCTGCTCCACAGCCATCGCGGCAAGATGGGCGGCTACCGCCTGTCGCGGCCGAGCCACCTGATTTCGCTGGGCGAGATCATCCGGATCATCGAGGGCCCGCTGGCGCTGGTGCCGTGCGTAAGCCGCACCGCGTACCGGCCGTGCCTCGACTGCAAGAGCGAGGCGGATTGCGCGATCCGCTTTGCGATGATGCGCGTGCGCGACGAGACCGCGCGAATCCTCGATGGCACCAGCCTGGCGGATGCGAACGCCGAGGAACTGGTAGCGGCTTAGGCTTTCCCTTCTCCACTCGGGGAGAAGGTGGCGCGGCAGCGTCGGATGAGGGGGAGTTGGGATGCGATCCCGAGCCTCAAGCCCCTCACCCTTCCGTCGCCTACGGCTCCTCCCTCCCTCTCCCCGAGGGGGAGAGGGACCCGAGTTTACCCGCGCGCCTTCAACTCATCGCGGATTTCGCGAAGCAGCGCGATCTCGACGGGCTCCGGCGCAGGTGCGACGACAACCGCCTCTTCCTCGCGCTTCAGCCGCGCCGTCTCGCGCTCGATCAGCGCCGCCGTCCGGTTCACCACGCGCAGGATCATGAAGATGATACCAGCGACGATCACGAAATTGACCAGCTGCGTTGCGAACGCACCATAGCCGAGCAACGGCACGCCCGCCTTCTTCAACGCCGCGTAATCGCTGAGCGAGCCCGCATAGTTCGCCGGCACCGGCCCCATCCGCCAGAAATAGCTGGAGAAATCGAGCCCGCCGAAGATCTTGCCGATCACCGGCATAAGTACGTCGTCGGTCAGCGACGTGACGATCTTGCCGAACGCCGCGCCGATGATCACCGCGATGGCGAGATCGAGCACGTTGCCGCGCATGATGAACGCCTTGAATTCCTTGAGCATGTTTGCCCCCTCTGTTGCCGGCCGACGCTAACCACCGATTTCGGTTTCGCCAACCCTGCCGACTGTCCTATGAGGGTGACACAGGTATTCAGGAGAGCCCCGATGTCACGTGCCCCAATCGCCCGCGGTACCGCCGCGATCCTCCTCGCATCGGCGCTGGCCGGGTGCGGGATCAACAGCATTCCGACCGCGGAAGAGACCGCGAAGGCGCGCTGGGCCGACGTCCAGAACAATTATCAACGCCGCGCGGACCTGATCCCCAACCTCGTCGCCACCGTGAAGGCCGCGGGCGCGCAGGAGAAGGATATCCTCGTCCAGGTGACGCAGGCACGCTCTGCCGCGAACTCGGTGCAGGTATCGGCCGCCGATCTCTCCGACCCTGCCAAGATGGAGCAGTATCAGCGCGTCCAGGGTGCCGTCGGCGTGTCGCTGCAGCGCTTGCAGGAGGCGTATCCCGAACTGAAGAGCCAGGCCAATTACACCACGCTCATGAGCCAGCTCGAGGGCACAGAGAACCGCATCACGATCGCGCGGCGCGACTATAACGGCGCGGTGCAGGCGTATAATACCAAGATCCGCACCTTCCCCGACGCGGTCGGCGCGAAGATCTTCTACGGCGCTAAGCCGATGGTACCGTTCGCGGCGACAACGCCGGGTGCCGAGACCGCACCGACGGTGAACTTCGGCAACGCGAGCTGATCCGAGGATTATGCTCCGCCATCTCCTGACGCTGGCGTTCGCGGTACTGCTGGGAAGCGGCGCCGCAACCGCGCAGACCTTCCCGAAGTTCACCGGCTTCGTCGTCGATGCGGCGAACGTCATCCCGCCCGATCAGGAAGCGGCGCTGACCAAGCGGCTCGACGACCTGCAGAAGACGACCGGCAACCAGCTGGTGGTCGCGACGGTGCCCGATCTCGAAGGCTATCCGATCGAGGATTACGGCAATAGCCTGCTGCGGAGTTGGGGCGTCGGGCTGAAGGACGCGAACAACGGCGCGATCCTGCTGGTCGCGCCGAACGACCGGAAGGTGCGGATCGAGGTCGGCTACGGGCTTGAGCCCGTGCTGACCGACGGGTTCTCCAGCGTGGTCATCAACCAGCAGATCCTGCCGCGCTTCAAGGCCGGCGACATTCCCGGCGGCATCGTTGCGGGGACCAACGCGGTGGCGGACCAGCTTGCGCTGCCCGATGCGGAGGCGCGCGCGAAGGTTACGGCGGCGGCGGCGGAGTACGACAAGACGCACGCGCGCAAGACCAGCGGCGGCGGTGTGCCGGTCGGGCTGATCTTTTTCGGGATCGTGCTGGCGGCGATCGTCATTCCGATGATCTCGCGGCGCGCGGGTGGCAAGCATTACGTCGATGGCGGCAGCCGGAGCGGTGGCAGCGGCGCATTGCCGATCGTGTTGTGGAGCATCGCCGACGCGATGACCCGTGGCGGCGGCGGTGGCGGCGGCGGAAGCTGGGGCGGCGGTGACGATAGCGGCGGCGGCTGGGGCGGCGGTGGTTTCGGCGGCGGCGGCGGTGGATCCGGCGGCGGCGGCGGCGCATCGGGGGGATGGTGACATGCGGTTGAGCGACACCGACCACGACCGCGTTACGGCGGCAGTCACCCAGGCGGAGACCGCGACGACCGGCGAGATCGTCACGATCGTCGCGCGGCAGTCGGATGCCTATCACGACGTGTCGATGCACTGGGGCGTGCTGGCGATGCTGCTGACGCTGGCGTTGCTGGCATATCACCCGGTCGCGGCGGACCGTATCTATGCGCTGATCAATCCCTGGCAGTCGGCACCGCAGGGTGCGCTGTACGTGGTGGCGCTGGTGCTGGTGACCTTGGTGTTCTTGGGCGTGCGGCTGGTGCTGGCGTGGACGCCCGCGCGGCTGGCGCTGACCCCGGGTGCGACCAAGGCGCGGCGTGTCCGGCGGCGGGCTCTGCTCCTGTTCCGTGCGGGGGCCGAGAAGCGCACCAAGGGTTCGACCGGCGTACTGTTGTACCTGTCGCTCGCCGAGCACCGCGCGGAGATCATCGCCGACGACGCGATCCACTCGCGCGTGCCGAACGAGACTTGGGGCGCGGCGATGGCGGCGGTGCTGGCCGGCGTCCGCGACGATCGTCCCGCTGACGGCATGGCGGACGCCGTCGCGCAGATCGGCGCGGTGCTCGCCGAACATTTCCCGCGCACCGGTGCGCCGGTGAACGAACTTCCGGACAGGCTGATCGAATTATGAGCAAGACCGTATGGGCTGGGAAATTCCTGACCGTGCAGACCGAAGGCACGTGGGAATTCGCCGCGCGTCAGGGCGAGATCGCGGCGGCGGTGATCGTCGCGATCGACGACGGCGACGTGATCCTGGTGGAGCAGTTCCGCGTGCCGCTCGGGCGGGCGTGCCTGGAGCTGCCAGCGGGGTTGGTCGGTGACGAAACCGCGGGCGAGAGCGTTGCTGTCGCTGCCGGGCGCGAACTGGAGGAAGAGACCGGCTACCGCGCGGACGCGATCGTAGACCTGGGGGTGTTCTATTCGTCGCCGGGGATGACGTCGGAATGCTTCACGCTGGTCCGCGCGACCGGGCTGACGAAGGTGAGCGACGGCGGCGGCGATGGCGACGAGAACATCACCGTGCACCGGGTGCCGCTGGCGGACGTGCCGGCGTTCGTGGCGGAGAGGCGGAAGGCTGGCGTGGCGATCGACACCAAGATGCTGCTGATCCTGGCGGGGTCGATCCTCTAACCAAGACCTGTTTCCCCGCGAAGGCGGGGACCCAGACTGGGCTCCCGCCTTCGCGGGAGAACAAGGAGGTGCGAGATGGCCTAGCGCCGCTCCCCCAGCTTACTTGAAATTATCCGCGTAGCTCTGCAGCTTCAGCGTCTTCTGCGGCGCCGGCACGACGGTGTAGCCGAACCCCTCGCGCTCGCAGTGGGCGATCGCCGCTTCGGCGGTCGGGAACAGCAGGCGGAGCTGGTCGCGGGTGTCGCCGCTGCCGGCCCAGCCGGTGAGCGGGTCGGGGCGCTTGGGCTCCGACGGTTCGAATTCGAGCTGCCAGGCGTCGGTCCGGTGCTTGCCGGACTGCATGGCGTTCTTGGGGCGCTGGAAGATACGGGCGGTTGGCATGATGCCTCCTTATCGCGAACCGGCGGCCCTTGCATCCGCCTTTTTCGTGCGCAGCGTCGCGGACGCCGCGGCGGGGTCGTCGGGCCAGGGATGCTTGGGGTAGCGGCCGCGCATTTCCTTCGCCACCGCGGTCCAGCTGCCGGCCCAGAAACCGGGGAGGTCGCGCGTCGTCTGGATCGGGCGGCCGGCGGGGGATGTGAGGCTCAGCACCAGCGGTACGCGCGTCTCGCCGATCGTCGGGTGGACCGCGAGGCCGAACAGGGCTTGCACGCGGAGCTCGACGCGAGGGCCGCCTTCCGCGTCGTAGTCGATCGCGTGCGTGCTGCCAGCGGGGCTGGTGAAATCGGGCGGCGCGAGGCGGTTGATCGTCTGCATCGCGTCCCAGCCGAGCAGGTTGCGCAGCGCGTCGGCGAGCGCGCCGGGGGCGATCGCGTCGAGTCGGCGTTTTCCGGTCAGGAGCGGGACGAGCCATTCGTCCACGCGGTCGAGCAGGGTTTCGTCGTCGAGCGGTACGCCCGCATAGGCGGCGCGATCGCGCAGGGCTTGGGCGCCGTCGCTCCACGGTAAGATCGCGAGGCCGTGCTCGCGGACGCCGTCGATGAGCGCGGCGAGGATCGCGTCGGGATCGGCGCCACTGTCGGGGCCGCTCGACAGGCGGATCGCGCCGAGGCGGCGTTCGCGGAGCGCCTGGATGCCGCCGGTCGTGGGGTCGAACGTCACAGTGCGGCGGGAGTCGATGCGGTCGGCGAAAAGCGTTTCGACGGTGGCCTGCTCGATCGCCACGGCCGAGAGAATGCGCGCGCCGGCGGCCGAGCCTTGCGTGTCGGCGACGGCGAGCCATTCCGAGCGGGCGAGCGGGGAGGTCGGGTCGAGCTTGAACCCGCGGCCGCCGACCGAGGCCCAGGTTTCGCCGGACGCGTCACGGCGGCGTGCGACACGGTCGGGGAAGCCAAGTGCAACGCATACTTCTGCTCCCCTCCCGCTTGCGGGAGGGGTCGGGGGAGGGGCTGACCCAGCAGTGCCGCGCGCTTGGGGTATGTCGTGCCCTCCCCCGACCCCTCCCGCAAGCGGGAGGGGGGTAAGTTTCGCCCACCTCTCAGCCATCGCTCTTGCCGCCTGCGCCTTTGAACCGCGTTCGGTTTTCCAGCGGCGGAGGCGGGTTTCTAGGTCGACGTCCTGTCCACCGATGCCGCGCTCGCCGAGCAGAACCGCGATTTGCGCCGCTACGTTCGCCAAGCCTCGTTCCCTCGCCCTCAGCAGCATGTGCGCCAGTCTCGGCGGCATCGGGAGTTTAGCTATCGCGCGGCCGTGCGGGGTTGGGCGGCCATCCTCGATCGCCTCCAGCGTCGTCAGCCGCGCCATCGCCTCGTCGATAGCCGCGGCGGGGGGGGGGTCGATCCATCGGAGGTCTCGCGGATCGCCGACACCCCATAGTGCGCAGGCTAGAACCAGCGCGGACAGGTCCGCCTCCAGGATTTCGGGCGGGTCGTAGCGCGGCAGGCCGGCGGTCGCCGCTTCTTCCCACAAACGATACGCGATGCCCGGCCCGAGGCGCGCGGCGCGGCCGGCGCGTTGCGTGACCGCCGCCTGGCTCGCGCGCTCGGTGACCAGGCGCGTCATGCCGGCGGCGCGATCGTAGCGCGGGCGTCTCGCGAGCCCGGAGTCGACGACGATGCGGATGCCGTCGAGCGTCAGGCTGGTCTCGGCGATGCTGGTGGCGAGGACTACCTTCCGGCGGCCATCGGGCTCGGGGAGGATCGCGGCGCGTTGCGCGGCGGGGTCGAGGCTGCCGTGGAGTTCGTGCAGGACGATGTCGTCGGGCAAATTGGCGAGGCGGTCGGCGGTCCGTTCGATCTCCGCGACGCCGGGTAGGAACGCGAGCACGCCGCCCTCCGCTTCGCCGAGTGCGCGGCGGATCGCGGCGGCGACCGAGTCCTCGATGCGCAGTTCCGCCTGCCGCCCAATGTGGCGGAGCGTCAGCGGGTAGCTTCGGCCTTCGCTCTCGATGACGGGGGCGCCGTCCATGAGTGCGGCGAACCTTGCGCCGTCCAGGGTTGCGGACATCGCGACGATACGAAGGTCGGGGCGGAAGCCGGCCTGGACGTCGAGCGCCAGCGCGAGGCCGAAATCGCCGTCGAGGCTGCGCTCGTGGACTTCGTCGAACAGGACCGCGGACACGCCGGCGAGTTCGGGGTCGGCTTGGATGCGGGCGACGAAGATACCCTCGGTGATGACCGTCACGCGGGTGGCGGCGGAGCGCTTGCTGTCCATTCGGGTCGCATAGCCGAAGGTCTGGCCGACGGGCTCGCCAGCGGTCGAGGCCATGCGTTCGGCGGCCGCGCGGGCGGCCAGGCGCCGGGGGGATAGGAGGAGAATCTCGCCGGTGCACCAGGGTTCGGTGGGGATAGCCGGCGCTACTGCGGTGGTCTTGCCGGCGCCCGGGGGGGCGACGAGGACCGCGGAGGTGCGGTCGCGGAGAGTGGCGAGGAGGTCGGGGAGGACGGCTAGGATCGGGAGCGGCGGCGGCGTCATGCACGCCTGCTGCCACAGTAGCGGGGTTGGCGACAGGTTTTGCTTGGGCGGTCCCTTGGGAAGGTGCGGGTTCAACCGATGATCGCGCGCCTTCGCCCCCCCCCCGCCAGGGGGAGGTGTCAGGCACTTACCTGACGGAGGGGGCGGTAAGCGACGACCTCAGCTCCGTGTCCTCCCGCTCCGTCACCTTCGGTGCCACCTCCCCCTGGCGGGGGAGGATCGTTCAAGCTCACGGACGTCGATGGCTTACCTACCCGCCAACAGCACCGCCCCGGCGAACGCCGGGGTCCAACTGGGAAACGGCGCTGACTGCTGTTGCGCTCCGTTATTGCCACCTCTCCAATTGGGCCCCGGCCTTCGCCGGGGTGGTGAACATAGGCGGAAGGACTCAGCACCGGGCGAGCTTGGAATAGCAAGTCGCTGACGAACGCGTTGCGACAGCCTACCCCCGCCCCTATCCCACCGAAGGCTGGCAAGCGCCCGCGAACCTGCTAGACGCTCCGCCAGTAATCATGGCGTCCGATCCCTCCCCCACCTCGACGACGGCGACAGGCCGCACTTCCGACCGGCTGCGCGGCAGGATCTCGCGTGCGTGGGCGAGTCGGTGGACCAAGGCGGCGCTGGTGCTGGTGGTGCTCGGCTTCGTCGCGATCTTCGCGTTCTGGTTCGCGGTCATGCGCGACCTGCCTTCCGTGGACACGCTGCGCACCTACGAGCCGCCGCTGCCGACCAACGTCCGCGGGATCGATGGCGCGCCGATCCATTCCTACGCGCGCGAACGGCGCGTGGAACTCAGCTATGCCGAATATCCGCCGCTGCTCGTCAAGGCGTTCCTCGCCGCCGAGGACAAGTCGTTCTTCGAACATCACGGCGTCGATTACCCCGGCCTCGCCGGCGCGGTGTACGACTATGCGACCAAGCTCGGCACCGGCAAGCGCGCCAAGGGCGGCTCGACGATCACGCAGCAGGTCGCCAAGAACCTGTTGATCGGCAATGCCTATTCGCCATCGCGCAAACTGCGCGAGGCGGTGTTGGCGTACAAGATCGAGGATACGCTGACCAAGGAGCAGATCCTCGAGCTGTACCTTAACCAGATCGCGCTCGGGCGGAACGCGTTCGGCGTCGAGGCGGCGAGCCATGCGTATTTCGACAAGGAGCTCGACCAGCTCGATCTCGCGCAAATGGCGTATCTCGCCATCCTGCCCAAGGGCCCGTCGAACTACGATCCGGTGCGCAACACCGAGAAGGCGATGACGCGGCGCAATTATGTGCTCAACCGGATGCTCGACAACGGTTTCATTACGCGCGCACAGCATGACCAGGCGAATGCCGAGCCGCTCGGCGCGGTGATGCGACGGACGCCGAAGTTCGAGAGCGTCGGCGGCTATTTCGTCGAGGAAGTCCGCCGCCAGCTGATGGCAAAATTCGGCGAGAACGCGAAGGACGGCCCCTACAGCGTCTATTCGGGCGGGCTGTGGGTGCGGACCTCGTTTGACGCGAAGCTGCAGGATCTGGCGCAGCAAGCCCTGCGTGATGGTCTGGTGCGGTTCGACAGCGGGCGCGGCTGGAACGGTCCCATTCGTCATGTCGAGATCGAGGACGAAAACTGGCTCCAGCCGTTGCTCAACAGCAATATCGCGCTCGATTACCGCGATTGGGTCGCGGCAATCGTGACGGGCAAGGACGGTAATGCCTGGAGCCTAGGCTTCCGCACCGGCAAGACCGGCACGCTGCCGCGCTACGCGGCGCAGATGCCGGTGCGCGGCAAGGGCGGCAACGCATTCGGGGCGATCAAGACGGGCGATATCATCGCGGTGGCGCCGGACGGTGGCGAATTCTCGCTGCGGGCGATCCCGAAAGTCTCGGGCGCGTTCGTCGTCGAGGAGCCTGCGTCGGGCCGCGTGCTGGCGATGCAGGGTGGCTTCGACGACCGGTTGCAGGCGTTCAACCGCGCGACGCAGGCGATGCGCCAGCCGGGTTCGACGATCAAGCCGATCGTCTATTCCGCCGCGCTCGACAACGGCATGACGCCTGCCTCGATCATCGTCGATGGGCCGTTCTGCGTCTATCAGGGTGCGCGGCTGGGGCAGAAATGCTTCCGCAACTTCGGCAATTCGCGCGGGTCCGGCCCGCACACGATGCGCTGGGGTATCGAGCAGTCGCGCAACCTGATGACGGTGCGCGCCGCCGCGCAGACCGGCATGCCCAAGGTCGTCGCGACGATCAAGAAGATGGGCGTTGGCGATTACGCGCCCTATCTGTCCTACGCGCTCGGCGCCGGCGAGACGACCGTCGGACGGATGGTCAACGCGTATTCGATCCTCGCCAACAACGGCAAGGGCGGCCCGCCGTCGCTGATCGACTTCGTCCAGGATCGTCACGGCAAGGTGATCTGGCCGGAGAACTGGCGGCCCTGCGATCGCTGCAACGCGCCCGACTGGGACGGCAAGCCGATGCCGCGGCCGATCACGCGTCAGCGCCAGGTGCTCGACGCGATGACCGCCTATCAGATGGTCCACATCACCGAAGGCGTGGTCCAGCGCGGCACTGCGGTGACGCTGCGCGATCTCGACCGGCCGATGTTCGGCAAGACCGGCACGAACAACGGCCCGACCGACGTGTGGTTCGTCGGGGGTACGCCGCAGTTCGTCGGCGGACTGTATATCGGGTTCGACACGCCGAAGAACCTCGGTGGCGCGGCACAGGGCGGTACGCTCGCCGCGCCGATCTTCAAGCAGTTCGCGGTCAAGGCGTATGAGGATCTGCCCAAGCTGCCGTTCCGCGCCCCCGCCGGGATCCGCATGGTCCGGATCGATCGCGGTAGCGGCCGGCCGGTCTATGGCACATGGCCCGACACCAGCGATCCGAAACCCGCAGTCATCTGGGAAGCGTTCAAGCCCGAGAGCGAACCACGGCGTGCCGCGCGACGCTCGGATGTCGCCCCCACAGCTGCTACGACGACGACCGCGGTGAAGAAGGCCGAAGCCCCGCGCGACAGCGATTTCTTGCAAAGACAAGGCGGAATCTACTAGCGCGCTTATATAGACGTCATCCCGGCGCCCGCCGGAGACCCGCCCCGATCGCTTGGGACGGCGATCCCGGCCTCCGCTGGGGCGACGAAATTCCCCGGCTTCCGCCGGGGCGGCGGAATTTTTGGAGAATATCATGCGCGCCGAAGCGCAGGCTCACGTAGACACCATCAACGACGCGCTGGCGCTGCTGCGCCGCTTCCTCGACTGGGACCGCGCGCTGCGTCGTCTCGACGAGTTGAACGCGCGCGTCGAGGATCAGGCGCTCTGGTCCGATCCCAAGGCCGCGCAGGAGGTGATGCGCGAGCGTCGTCGTCTCGACGAGGCGATCAGCGCGACGCGCGCGATCCAGAGCGAGCTGTCGGACACCGCCGAGCTGATCGAGATGGCCGAGGCCGAGGGCGATACCGAGATGGAGGCGGACGGCGTTGCGTCGCTCGCCGAACTCGCCGCGCGTGCCGACAAGGACAAGATCAAGGCGTTGCTGGCGGGCGAAGCCGACGCGAACGACACCTATATCGAGGTGAACGCGGGCGCCGGCGGGACCGAGAGCCAGGACTGGGCCGGCATGCTCAGCCGGATGTATTCGCGCTGGGGCGAACGCCACGGTCTGAAGGTCGAACTGGTCGACCAGCATTCGGGCGAGCAGGCGGGCATCAAATCCGCCACGCTGCTGCTCAAGGGCGAGAACGCCTATGGCTATGCGAAGACCGAGAGCGGCGTGCACCGGCTCGTCCGGATCAGCCCGTACGACTCGGCGGCGCGACGGCACACGTCGTTCGCCAGCGTCTGGGTGTACCCGGTCGTCGACGACAATATCGAGGTCGAATACAACGAGAGCGACCTGCGCATCGACACGTACCGCGCGTCGGGCGCGGGTGGTCAGCACATCAACACGACCGATTCTGCGGTGCGCATCACGCACATCCCGACCGGGATCGTGGTGCAGTGCCAGAACCAGCGCTCGCAGCACAAGAACAAGGCCGAGGCGTACAACCAGCTCCGCGCGCGTCTGTACGAGCGCGAACTGGCGATCCGCGAGACTGCCGCGAACGCCGAGAATGCCGGCAAGACCGACATCGGCTGGGGTCACCAGATCCGCAGCTACGTGCTCCAGCCTTACCAGATGGTGAAGGATCTGCGCACCGGTGTGGTGTCGACCAGCCCGTCGGACGTGCTCGACGGCGACCTCGAGATGTTCATGGCGGCGGCGCTGTCGCAGCGCGTGACCGGCGAGGCCGTCGAGGTGGAGGACGTCGATTGAGCTTGCGGGGTGCCCTTGCCCTGCTGGTCCTGCCGATGCTGTCGCTGGCGGCGTGCGACGGGAGCAAGCCGCTGATCAAGCGCGAGACCAAGGAGCCGGTGTTTCCCGCCGCCGATCGCCCGGTCGCGTCTATCGTCTCGGCGCGCTGGTCGAACGAGGAAGCGCGCGACCGGCTCAACGAGGCTGGCGAGGTGATGAACAAGGCGGAGATCCGCAAGGGCATGACGGTCGCGGACATCGGCGCGGGCGAAGGCTATTACACGATCCGCATGGCCGCCCGCGTCGGCAAGACCGGCCGCGTGCTGGCCGAAGACATTCTCCCCGCCGTCCGCGATCAACTGGCCGAACGCGTCGCGCGCGAGGATTTGGCGAACGTCAGCGTGAAACTCGGCGAGGCGAACGACCCCAAGTTGCCGGAGGCGAGCTTCGACCGGGTCGTGATGGTCCACATGTATCACGAGATCGAGCAGCCCTACGAGTTCCTGTGGCGGCTGCGGCCGTCGCTGAAGCCCGACGGGCTGGTGGTGGTGGTGGATGCGAATCGCCCGACGCAGAACCACGGCACGCCGCCCGCGCTGCTGAAATGCGAGTTCGCGTCGGTGGGGTATACGCAGGTCGACATGGACGACATGCCGTCCGCCGGGGGGTATCTCGCGACGTTCCGAGCGACCGGGCCGCGGCCCGCGCCGGAAGCGATCCGGGCGTGTCGGTTGAAGTAACTTGGGTTCGGCTTTGGCGTCGCGATCCGAGGCGCTAATTTAACGAATTGCGCCACCCCGGCGGAGGCCGGGGCCCAATTGGAAAGGTCGAAGTGACTGCAAACTGCGCGTAGTTGGCAACGTCCCCCAATTGGGCCCCGGCCTTCGCCGGGGTGGTGCGTTTGGGGTTAGCGTTCCTTACACCACGCCCATCGCGCGCAGGCTCATTACCTGCTCTCCAGCGATCACCAGGTGATCGAGCAAAACCACCTCCAACGTCCGCAACCCGGCAGCCAGCGCTTGGGTGAATGCCACGTCCCGCGTGCTCGGCGTAGCATCCCCGCTCGGATGGTTATGCGCCATCACCACGCCGACCGCGCCAAACGCCAGTGCATCCACCGCGACCGTCCGGATCGAGATCGCCACCTGATCCCGCCCCCCGACGACATGCCGCATCCCGAGAAGCCTCCGATTCGGATCAAGATACGCGACCGCGACCGTCTCTACCGTGGCATCACGCAGCCCCGCGAACAGCGCGCGCGCCGCAGCGAGGTCGGCGATACGACACGAAGACACGGGCGACGGCGGCACATACCCGCCTGCCCCGCGACACCGGCGACCGCACGCGCAACTACATCCGCTTGAGCCCCCGCCCCCGCGCCGCTACGCCCCCAGCATGCGCCAATATCTAGATCTCATGGACCGCGTGCTCTCGACCGGCGTCGAGACGATGGACCGCACCGGCACCGGCACGCTCAGCGTGTTCGGCGCGCAGATGCGCTTCGATCTCGCGCAGGGCTTCCCCGTGCTGACCACCAAGAAGCTCCACCTCCGCTCGATCATCGTCGAGCTCCTCTGGTTTCTCCGCGGCGACACCAACGTCCGCTGGTTGCAGGAGCGAAAGGTCGCGATCTGGGACGAGTGGGCGGACGAAGCGGGCGATCTCGGCCCGGTCTACGGCAAGCAATGGCGCGACTGGGTCGCCGCGGACGGTCGCCACATCGACCAGATCGCCGAGCTGATCGCGCAGATCAAGACCAACCCCGCCTCGCGCCGCCAGATCGTCAGCGCATGGAACCCGGGCGACCTCCACGCGATGGCGCTCGCGCCGTGCCACTGCCTCTTCCAGACGCATGTCGCGGGCGGCAAGCTCTCGCTCCAGCTCTACCAGCGCTCGGGCGACATCTTCCTCGGCGTGCCGTTCAACATCGCCAGCTATGCACTGCTCACGCACATCCTCGCGCAGCAATGCGGGCTCCAGGTCGGCGAGTTTATTTGGACGGGCGGCGATTGCCATCTCTATTCAAATCATCTCGAGCAGGCGCAACTGCAACTGACCCGATCGCCGGGGCCTCTCCCTCGCCTTGAGATATTGCGGAGGCCGGACTCGATCGACGCGTACGAGTATGAGGATTTCGTCCTCCACGATTACGTCGCGCAGGCGCACATCAAGGCCCCCGTCGCGGTCTGAACAGAGAGCGCCCCCGCGGCAGCGCCGCGCGACCGAATCGCAATAGGAACCGCCCGTGCGCTGTGCGGTTCAGTTGCGCATGGATATCACACAGCTCATTCTCGACGAACACGCGCAGCAGCGCGCACTGTTCGCGCAGATCGATTCGATCGACGCCAAGGACACCGAGGCGCTGTCGGCGCTCTGGACCCGCCTCAAGAACCTGCTCGACGCGCATGCCGAGGCGGAGGAGCGCTTCTTCTACCCGCGGCTGATGAAGATCGGCACCGGCGGCAACGACGCCGACTCGGCCGCTGAAGAGACCGAGGACGCGATCGAGGATCACAACGACATCCGCGACACCGGCGAAGCTGTCGACAAGCATCCGGTCGGATCGGACGCATGGTTCGAGGCAGTCGGCGAATGCAACAAGGCGAACAGCGATCATCTGGCGGAGGAAGAACGCCAGGGCCTGACCGACTTCCGCAAGCATGCGACGCTGGAAGAGCGGCATGAGCTTGGCGTGCGGTTCGCGGCGTTCGAGGCCAACCACCTGAACGGGGTGAAGGTCGTCGACAAGGATCCCGAGGCGTATGTGAAGGAACACGCGCCGAGCTAAGTTGTGCATGCCCATCCCACCCCTACCTCCCCGGCGAAGGCCGGGGCCCAGTCGGAAAGGTGGGGGTGACGGGACGCAGCGCTCCGTTAGCAACGTTTCCCAACTGGACCCCGGCCTCCGCCGGGGAGGTGCTAGGGTTTGGTTCGGAAGCAATCCCCGGACTAGAACCCCGCCCCCCATTCCGGCATGACCGCCGCATGATCACCTTCTACCTCGCCCGCGCCACCAACGGCGTTATCGGCCGTGACGGGCAACTCCCCTGGCGCCTCCCCGCCGACCTGAAGCGCTTCAAGGCGCTCACGATGGGCAAGCCGATGGTGATGGGCCGGAAAACGTTCGAGAGCTTCCCGAGCCCCCTCCCCGGTCGCCGCCACATCGTCCTCACGCGCAGCAACTGGACTGCGGACGGCGCAGAGGTCGCGCATTCGGTCGAGGAAGCGCTGGCGATGGCGGGCGACGACGTCGCGGTGATCGGTGGCGCGCAGATATATGCGCAGTTGCTTCCCCACGCGGATCGCATCGAGCTGACCGAAGTGCATGCGGAACCTGAAGGCGACGCGACCGTCCCCGCCTTCGATGGCTGGCACGAGATCGCGCGCGAAGACCACCCCGCCGAAAACGACCGCCCGGCCTACAGCTTCGTCACGCTCACCCGCCCCTAAAGACTGTTCTCCCGCGAGGGCGCGAGCCAGACCGTCCCCCGCCTTCGCGGGAGAACAAGGAAGCGCAGCAGGCAACCGCACGGAAGGACTATCGCCTTTCGCGACGGCTGGTTACTGACCCGCGCATGCAACGTCTCGACGGCGGTGCGGTGCTCCCGTCGTATCTGGCGAACGGGATCGTCGCGCTGGGGAATTTTGATGGATTTCACCTCGGTCACCAGGCGGTGGTCGCGCGCGCGGTCGCCTGGGCGCGTGCCGAGGGGCGTCCGGCGCTGGTGGCGACGTTCGATCCGCATCCTGTCCGCCATTTCCGCCCCGATACCGCGCCGTTCCGCCTGACCACGCTCGATCAGCGCCAGCAGCTTTTCAAGAAGGCCGGCGCCGATGCGATGGTCGTGTTCAATTTCGACGGCGATCTCGCCGCGCTGACCGCCGAACGCTTCATCACCGAACGGCTCGAACGCAACCTGCGCGTCGCCGGGATCGTCACCGGCGAGGACTTCACCTTCGGCAAGGGCAAGGCCGGCACCGTCCGCACGCTCGCCTCGCGCGGCCCCGCGCACGGATTTCGCGCGGAAACGGTGAGCGCGATCGAGCTGGAAGGCGAGACCGTGTCCTCCACCCGCATCCGCGAGGCGCTGCGCGCTGGCGACATGGCCACCGCCACCCGCCTGCTGACGCGCCCGTTCGCGATCCAGGGCTTCGTCCAGCACGGCGACAAGGTCGGCCGCACGATCGGCTATCCGACCGCCAATCTCGACATGGGCAATTACCTGCGCCCCGCCTACGGGATCTACGCGGTGACCGGGCGGCTGGAGGACGGTCGCGTGCTAAAGGGCGCCGCGAACCTCGGCATCCGCCCGAGCTTCGATCCGCCCAAGGAACTGCTCGAGCCGCATTTCTTCGATTTCGGCGAAGACCTGTACGGCCAGCGGATCGAGGTTTCGCTGATCGAATATCTCCGCCCCGAGGCGAAGTTCGCCAACCTCAATGCGCTCATCACGCAGATGGACGCCGACTGCGCGCGCGCGCGGACGATCCTGGCGTAACCGCGCCCCTCTCCGCGAGGGAGAGGGATGGCAACGTGAGCCGCTACCGGCTACAGCCCGGCCCACTTATGACCGATACTCCTGCGCCCGCCCGCGATTACCGCGATACCGTCTTCCTGCCGAAGACCGACTTCCCGATGAAGGCGGGTCTCGCCGCCAAGGAGCCGGCGATCCTGGAGCGCTGGGCCAAGCTCGGCATCTACGACCGGTTGCGCGAACAGCGGCTCGGGCGCGAGCGGTTCATCCTGCACGATGGCCCGCCCTACGCGAACGGCGACATCCACATGGGCCACGCGATGAACAAGGTCCTGAAGGACATCATCGTCCGCTCGCAATCGCTGATGGGCAAGGACGCGCCCTACGTCCCCGGCTGGGACTGCCACGGCCTGCCGATCGAGTGGAAGGTCGAGGAAGCGTACCGCGCGAAAAAGCTCGACAAGGATGACGTGCCGGTCGACCAGTTCCGCGCCGAATGCCGCGCCTATGCCGAGAAATGGGTGGCCGTGCAGAAGGCCGAGTTCGAGCGGCTCGGCGTGATGGGCGACTGGGCCTATCCGTACCTGACGATGAAGTACGAGGCCGAGGCCGCGATCGTCGGCGAGCTGCTGAAGTTCGCCGAGAGCGGCCAGCTGTACCGCGGCGCCAAGCCGGTGATGTGGTCGCCGGTCGAAAAGACCGCGCTCGCCGAGGCCGAGGTCGAGTATGAGGACATCGTCTCCACGCAGATCGACGTCGCGTTCGAGATCGACTCTGCGCCGAATGCGCCCGAACTGGTCGGTGCCTATGCGGTAATCTGGACGACGACGCCGTGGACGATCCCGGTGAACCAGGCGCTGAGCTATGGGCCTGAGATCGAGTATGTTGTGGTAGCGGACGGCGACCGTCGCTTCCTGATCGCAGACGCGCTGATCGACAGCTTTTTTGCCCGCACCCTCTCCTCCCGTCATCCCGGCGGAGGCCGGGACCCACTTACCAACGGGGGAGACCGCGGTGACGTGGGCCGCGGCCTCCGCCGGGGTGACGGAGAGGAGGGCAGCGCTGCGATACTTTGGCGCGGGAAGGGCTCCGACCTCGCCGACGCAACCGTGCTCCACCCGATGCACGCGCTCGGCGGGTTCTTCGCGAAGCCGCGGCCGTTCCTCCCCGGCGCGTTCGTCACGACCGACGCGGGTACCGGGCTCGTCCATATGGCGCCGGACCACGGCGAGGACGATTTCGAACTCTGCAAGCAATACGGCATCGACCCGGTCTTCGCGATCGACGGCGCCGGGATGTACCGTGCGGACTGGGCGTGGCTCGGTGGCCAGGGCAGCGTCATCAACAAAAAGTTCGTGAGCGCCGACGGCCCGATCTGCTCGGACCTGCGCGAGGCTGGTGCGTTGCTCGCGGCGAGCGACGACTTCAAGCACAGCTACCCGCATTCGTGGCGCTCGAAGGCGAAAGTGATCTTCCGCGCGACCCCGCAATGGTTCATCCCGATGGACTCGTCTTCTGCTCCCTCTCCCCTCCGGGGAGAGGGTCGGGGTGAGGGGCAGCCCAGCAATGCTGCGCCCGGAACAGCCCCTCACCCCAGCCCTCTCCCCGCAGGGGAGAGGGAGTCGGAAGCAGGCAACGGCGCCACGCTCCGCGAAATCGCGCTCGACGCGATCGCCGCGACCACCTGGATCCCCGCGCGTGCGGAAAACCGGATCACGTCGATGGTGCAGGGCCGCCCCGACTGGGTCATCTCGCGCCAGCGCGCCTGGGGCGTCCCGATCGCGCTGTTCGTCGACCGCGCCACCGGCCAATACCTCAACGACCCCGCCGTCAATGCGCGCATCGTCGAAGCCTTCCGCCAGAACGGCGCGGACGCGTGGTATGCCGACGGCCACCAGGCGCTGCTCGGTCCCGACTACGACCTCGCGGACTATGAGGTCGTGAAGGACATCCTCGACGTCTGGTTCGACTCCGGCTGCACGCACGTCTTCACGGTCGAGGCGCGCTACGGCGAGGGAACGCGCGCGAACCTGTATCTCGAAGGCTCGGACCAGCATCGCGGCTGGTTCCAGTCGTCGCTGCTCGAAAGCTGCGGCACGCGCGGTCGCGCACCGTACGACGCGGTCCTCACGCACGGCTTCGCGCTCGACGGCCAGGGCCGGAAGATGTCGAAGTCGCTCGGCAACGTCGTCGATCCGCTCAAGATCATCGGCGAGTCCGGCGCGGACATCCTGCGCATGTGGGTCGCCTCGACCGACTATTTCGACGACGTGAAGATCGGCAAGGAAGTGCTCGCCACCGCCTCCGACGCGTATCGGAAGCTGCGCAACACGTTCCGGTACATGCTCGGCGCGCTCGAAGACTTCGACGAGTCGGAGCGCGTCGCCGTATCCGACATGCCCGAGCTCGAGCGCTACGTGCTCCACCGCCTCGGCATGATCGACACCGAACTGCGCCAGGCGGCCGAAGCGTACGAGTTCAACCGCTACACGCGCCTGCTGACCGACTTCGCGAACGAGGACCTGTCCGCGTTCTTCTTCGATATCCGCAAGGATTCGCTCTATTGCGACGCGACCGACGACATCAAGCGCCGGTCGTACCGCACCGTCCTCGACGTGCTGTTCCACGCGCTCGTCCGCTACGCCGCGCCGGTGCTCTGCTTCACCGCGGAAGAAGTGTGGCAGTCGCGCTTCCCCAACGACGACAGCTCGGTGCACTACCTCGAATGGCCGTCGCTGCCCGAGGTGGAGGACGGCGTCGAGGTCGGGAAGAAGTGGACGCAAATCCGTGCACTTCGCGAAACGGTTACCGAAGCGATCGAACCCATGCGTCGCGAAAAGACCGTGCGCTCGAGTTTGGAGGCAGAGGTCACGATCAAATCGATGTCGCCTCTCGCGCCGATTGAAGCTGCGGAACTGGCCGAAGCGTTCATCGTCGCCAAGGTCACGCCGGGCGACGCGGTCACCGTAACGCGCACCGACTTCCACAAATGCGGCCGGTGCTGGCGCCACCTTCCCGAGGTGAGCGTCGATGGCGAGCTCTGCAACCGATGCGACGAGGTGGTGGCCGATGCGTAACCTGCCCAAGGCCGGGTTCGCCGCCGCTGCCGCCCTCTTCCTCGCCGACCAGCTCAGCAAATGGGCGGTGACCAAGCCGCTCGGGATCGATTCGCTTGGCGATTCGCAGACGATCACGTCGTTCTTCGACCTCCGCTTCGTGCCGAACATCGGCATCTCGCTCGGGCTGCTCCCCGCCGACGGCCACCTCACCCGCTGGGCGCTGGTGCTGCTGACCGGCGCGATCGCGGTCGGGGTCGCGGTGTGGATGACGCGCGAGAAGAACCCCGCCGACCAGGTCGCGCTGGGCTTCGTGCTCGGCGGGGCGATCGGCAATATCCTCGACCGGATCCGGCTCGGTTATGTGGTCGATTTCTGCGACCTGCATATCGGCGAATGGCGCCCGTTTTTGGTCTTCAATGTCGCCGATGCAGCGATTACTGTCGGCGTGCTCGTCCTGCTTGTTCGGGCGCTCCTCGTGCGCGAGAAGCCCCCTGTGGAGAATTCCCATGCGTAAGTTCGTACCCCTGGCCGCCGGGCCCGTCGTCGCCTTAGCGAGCGCCGTCGTCCTCCTGTCCGGCTGTGCGACGAGCAAGAGCCTCGATCGTGCGCGTCCCGACGAGTTCGCGGTCGCGCGCCAGGCACCGCTGGTCATCCCGCCCGACTTCGCGCTGGTCCCGCCGCAGCCCGGCGCCGCCCGCCCGCAGGATACCGCGGCCAACGCGCAAACGCTCGACGCGCTGTTCGGCGGCACCGCCGCACGCAGCCCGGCGGAGACCGGCGTGCTGAACGATGCCGGCGCCGATTCGGACGATCCCGGCATCCGCTCCAGCGCGGGCGATCCCGACACGACCGTCGTCGACAAGGGCAGCACGACTCGCGACATCGTCGCCGCCCCCGAAGGCGACGGCCAGGACGCCCGCGCCAAGGCGAACTGATCGGGGTCTTCCCGTCGTACGAAAAAGGGCGGCTCCTCTCGGGGCCGCCCTTTTTCGTGTCTGCCGGTCTCGTTCCGCCGCTCCCCGCCCCGTCATCCTGACGAAAGTCAGGATCCAGAGCCGTGAGCGGAACGCCTGCCGCTCTGGATCCTGGGTCAAGCCCAGGATGACGGTTTTGGTATTGCGAAACCTCTACCCGTCTTGTTCTCCCGCGAAGGCGGGAGCCCAGTCGGGGTCCCGCCTTCGCGGGGAAGCAAGGCTCATGGGAGCCCTCTCCCCAGAGCGATCAGAACGCCGCGGTCAGCGACACCAGGACCTTGCCGCCGGCGATCGAACCGGTGCCATCCTGGCCACGGCTGAAGCTCGGCTGGAGATACGCCGATTCGCGCTTCGAGATATCGGTGTCGACATACGCGACCCCCAGCGTCAGCGGCGTCGTCGGGATCACGTAATCCGCACCGAGCAGCCAGTCCCAATACTCACCCGTCGGCGACACGCTGGTCGCGAACGGCCCGAGGCCCTTGTTGCCGCGCGAATAGCCGACATGCGCCTTCACGGTCACGCCGGTGGTCGGGATCCCGCTGCTGACGTCGCCCCATAGATAGAGGTTGTCGTCCTTAGCGTTGACGCGGTCGTACACGCCGTTCGCGGCCGACGTGCCGTTGGTGTACCACGGCCCCAGCGCCTGCTGCTTGGGCGCATAGGCGACGCCCGCGAGTAGCGCGACCGGGCCGGCGGTGCCCGACAGCTTGGCATAGGGCTCGATGAAGTCGGTGTTGTCGAAGCCGCCCGGATACATGTACCAGGTCGCACCGACATCGAGCGCGCCGCCGCCGACCGGCACCTTGTACCCGGCGATCAGGTCGAGCTCCATGTTGGCGCCGCCGAACGTGCCCCAGCCGGACAGGTTCGACGCCCAGGTGCCGATATAGACGCCGCTCTTGTGCGCGATCGTGATGCCGCCCTGAACCGCGAGGTTCTCGTCCGACTGCGACACACCGCGGAAGCGGTAGTCGCTGACGAGACCAACCGAACCCGTGACCGTAACCTCCTTGGGAGGCGCGGTATCGTCCTGCGCGAACGCGGGCGTTGCGGCAGCCAAAGCAATGCCGCCGAGAAGAAGTGTGGTGAAGCGCATCGTTTCCCTTTCGATACCGGAAGTCGATGTCCGCCCTGCATCCGCGGACGCCGCATCTTTAGGGGCCGAACCCCAGCGCGGTCTTTCCGACGATGACATCGGGATGACAGCGCATGGTGCAGCGCACAAGCGAATCTTGCGTACAATCGGGCTTTGACAGCACGCATGTTGCGCATGCGCCACAGTGTCGCCGGGTAGTCGGCGCCGGCCGCAGGTACGTTTCAGCGCGCCACTATGCTGATCGAACGCCGTTTTTCCCAGCCGTCGCGCTCCAGTTCCGGGGTGACCGCGTCGATCTCGGGGTATCCGATGCAGAGATACGCGACGAGCTGCCAGGCTTCGGGTACGTCGAGGATCGTACGGATGCGTGACGGGTCCAGAATCGAGACCCAGCCGAGGCCGATCCCGTGCGCGCGGGCGGCAAGCCACAGGGTGTGGACCGCGATGACGGCGGAATACGCCACGCTCTCGGGCATGGTCCGGCGACCGAGACCGTGGCCCTGCTCCGGGTCGGGTTCGACGAACACCGCGACATGACACGGCGCCTGTTCGAGCCCCGCGAGCTTGAGCCGCGCGTAGTTCGCCGCCCGCGTTCCATCCTGCGTCGCCAGCGCCGCCGCATTGCACGCCTCGAAATCGGCGCGGACCGCGGCGCGGCGGGCGGGGTCGTCGACCGTGACGAACCGCCACGGCTGGCTCAGCCCAACCGACGGGGCGGCGTTCGCCGTCTCTAGCAACCGGTCGAGCAGCCCGCTCGGCAACGCATCGCGCCGAAACCGCCGGACGTCTCGACGCCAGCGGAACAGCGTGTCCAGCTCGGCCTGGAACGCAGGGCCGAAGATGGGTGCGTCAGCCTCCCGCTTGAACACGCGTCGATCGGAAATCGTCTAGACCTTTGCGGCAGAGAAGGCGGCGAGCCCGGCTTCGAGATCGGCGATCAGGTCGGCCGGGTCTTCGAGACCGATCTGGAGGCGGACCATCGGGCCGGCGGCTTCGCGCTTGGTGACGCTACGGTGGCGCTGCGGGTCGGCGGGGATGGCGAGGCTTTCGAAACCGCCCCAGCTATAGCCGATGCCGAACAGTTGCAGCGTGTCGATCAACGCGGCGCGCGATGTCTCGTCGCCGCCGTTGAGGACGAACGAGAACAGGCCGCTGGAGCCCTTGAAGTCGCGGACGAACAAGTCGTGGCCGGGGCAGTCGGGGAGTGCCGGGTGGAGCACCTGCGCGACTTCGGGGCGGCCTTTTAGCCAATTGGCAATGGTGAGAGCGCTCGACTGGTGCTGCGCGAGGCGGACCGCCATCGTCCGCAGGCCCCGGCTGCCGAGCCAGCAATCGTCGGGGCTGGCGACCTGGCCGAGCTGGAAACTCGTCTCGCGTAATTTCTTGAAATGGCCAGGCGCTGCGGTGACCGAGCCGAGCATCACGTCCGAATGGCCGACGACGTATTTCGTGCCGGCGAGGATCGTCAGGTCGACGCCGCGCTCGATCGCGGGGAAGAACAGCGGGGTGGCCCAGGTGTTGTCGAGCAGGGTGGTCACGCCCCGCGCCTTGGCCGCAGCGACGATCGCGGGCACGTCCTGTACTTCGAAGCTCAAGGAGCCGGGACTTTCCATGAAGATCGCCCGCGTATTGTCACTGATCAGGTCCGCGATTCCCGCGCCGATCATCGGGTCGTAATAGCGCGTGGTGATGCCAAACCGCTTGAGCAGCCCGCCCGCCATGCCGCGCGTCGGGTCATAGGCGCTGTCGACCAGCAGCAGTTCGTCGCCGGGCGACAGCACGGACAGCAGGGCCGCCGCGATTGCAGCCACACCCGAGCAATAGAGGAACGTCCCCTCCGCACCGGGCTCCAGCGAAGTCAGCGCGTCGGCGAGGCTCCACTGCGTCGGCGTGCCCTTGCGCCCGTAGAACAGCCGGTGATGCGTATCGCGCGTGGCGCTGTCGCGGAGATGGCCGACGGAATCATAGAGGATCGTCGAGGCGCGCCAGACCGGCGGGCTGACGATACCTTGAGTCCATTCCGGGCGACGACCGGCGAGGACGACCTTGGTCGCGTCGCCGACCGGCTTGTTCGTATCGCTCATGCCGTTCCTGTCGCCTTGGGTGTCTCGGGATCGCCGCCCCATTCTGACCAGCTGCCGTCGTACAGCGCCGCGTCGTTGCCGAGCAGGTGCGCGCCGAACGCGAGCACCGACGCGGTGATACCCGAGCCGCAGGTCATCACGATCGGCTTCGCCAAGTCGATGCCTGCCTTGTCGAACTCGGCCTTCAGCGCGTCGCCGGCCTTCCACGTCCCGTCCGCGTTGAACACCGCGCCCTGCGGCAGGTTCTTCGAGCCCGGAATATGCCCCGGCGCGGTGCCCGGGCGCGGGTCTTCCTCCACGCCGGTGAAGCGCGTCGCCGAGCGCGCGTCGAGCACCTGCTCCGCCCCGCTTGCGACGTTCGCCTTCATCTGGTCGAGATCGCGCACGCCCTTCAGGTCCGCCCAGGTCGTGAAGTGACGATGCCGCGGCGTTTCCTTGCCGGTTGCGATCTCGCGCCCCTCGGCCTGCCACTTGGCGAAACCGCCATCGAGGATCGCCACGTTGTGCGCGCCGAACAGCCGCAGCAACCACCACGCGCGCGCTGCCGTGTGCCAGGGGGAACTGTCGTACAGCACGATCCGGCTGCCATCGCCGAGCCCCAGCGTCTGCATCCGGCTCGCGAATTTCTCCGCCGAGGGCAGCGTGTTGGGCAGGTCGCTGTCGGTATCGCGCAACTCGCTGAGGTTCATGAACACCGCACCGGGGATATGTGCCGCCTCATACTCCGCTGCCGCATCGCGGCCCTCGGCGTAGGTCGCGTCGACGATCCGCAGATCACTCGCGCCCAGTTCGTTCGCCAGCCATTCGGTGCTTACCAACGCGTCCATATGCGGCTCCTTGTGCTCGATCGGTCAGTAGCCAGCCGGGCCGCTCGCGTCGAGGGAGGCGAGGAACCCGGCCGCCTGCGCACGCGTCGCCTCGCGGTCCGCCTCGGACTGTTTCGCCCAGTTGCGATATGGCATCGCCAGCCGGTTGTTGCGCCCCAGCTTGTCCTCGTGCCGCGCGAGGAAATCCCAGTACAGCGCGTTGAACGGACACGCATCG
Organism: Sphingomonas sp. PP-CE-1G-424; assembly: GCF_004341085.1. Classification (GTDB taxonomy): domain Bacteria; phylum Pseudomonadota; class Alphaproteobacteria; order Sphingomonadales; family Sphingomonadaceae; genus Sphingomonas. The sequence goes on along the minus strand of NZ_SLXW01000002.1, from coordinate 362,358 downwards.
GGCCCGGTCCGCTGCTTCACGTTATACCGGCACGTCCCGCAATAATCGGACATCCGGTCGATATACGCGCCCGACGAAATATACGGCTTCGACCCGAGCAGGCCGCCATCGCCGAACTGGCTCATCCCCAGCGTATTGGGCAATTCGACCCATTCATACGCGTCGACATACACCTCCAGATACCAGAGGTGCACCTTGGCCGGGTCCGCGCCGATCAGCAGCGCGAAATTGCCCGTGACCATCAGCCGCTGGATGTGATGCGCGTGCGCGGTCTCCAGCGTCTGGTCGATCGCCTCGCGCAGGCAATGCATGTCGGTCTCGCCGGTCCAGTACCAGCCGGGGAGTTCGCGGTGATGATCGAGGAAGTTGCGCTCGACGTACTCCGGTCCCTCGCGCCAGTAGATCCCACGCATATATTCGCGCCAGCCGATGATCTGGCGAATATACCCCTCGACCGCGTTGAGCGGCGCTCGACCGGCGCGATACTCCGCCTCCGCGCGACGGCACAGGTCGAGCGGATCGAGCAGCCCCGAGTTGATGTACGGCGACAGGATCGAGTGCCACAGATGCCGCTCGCCCGTCAGCATCGCGTCCTCGTAGTCGCCGAACTGCGCGAGCGCGTGCTTGAAAAAATTCGTCGCCTGCCGCTCCGCATCCTTCGCGGTCACGGCGTACTCGAACCCGTCGAGACTCCCCGGATGATCCGCGAACCGCTCCGCCACCAGCGCCAGCACGCCTTGCGTGATCGCATCCGGCACGAACACTAGCGGACGCGGCATCAGCAGGTCGTTCTTGGCGGGTTTGCGGTTCTCCTTGTCGAAGTTCCAGCGATCGCCCTCGGGCTTGCCGGCGGTCATCAACAACCCGGTCCGCGTCCGCATCTGGCGATAGAACCACTCCATCGTCAGCGATTTGCGCTCCGCCGCCCAGGTCTCGAAATCGGCATGACTGGCGAGAAAACGATCATCGCTGCGGATTTCGACGGGGATGCCGAACAGCGTCTCCCAACTTTCGAGCATCGCCATCACGCGCCACTCGCCGCCCTCGGTGACGACGATCCGTTCGGGGTCATGCCGCTCGACCGCACGCGCGATCTCGCCGGTGAAGCTGCCGGCGTTGTCGGGGTCGTCGAGCTGCGTGTATTCGACCGTCCACCCGGCTTCGCGCAGCGCCTCGGCATGGTGGCGCATCGCCGACAGGATATACGCGATCTTGCGCTTGTGGTGACGGACGTAGGTCGTCTCCTCGTCGACCTCCATCATCAGCACGATCGTGGTTTCGGGATCACAGTCCCGGAGCGAGGCGAGGTCGATCGTGAGCTGGTCGCCGAGGATCGGTACGAGTGTCGTCGTCATATCAGCACCCACTCCGTCACCCGGACCTGTTCCGGGGTCCACCGTTCCGCACGCTCGCCGCCCGTGGAGTCCGCGGACGGGTGGATGCCGGAACGAGCCCGGCATGACGGAGGAAAGCATCACCCACTTTGCGGCATTCGAATCGCATCCTACATGGCGCACTATGACCGCACCCGCCAACCCATTGCATCTCGGCCAGAACAGCGCCCTCCCCGCCTCTCCAGAAGAGGCCGTGCTCGATTATGTTCCGAACCCGCGGCCGGGCCGGACGTATCTGGTGCGGTTCGCGGCGCCCGAGTTCACGTCGCTGTGCCCCGTCACCGGCCAGCCCGACTTCGCGCACCTCGTGATCGACTATGTGCCGGGCGAGACGATCGTCGAATCCAAGTCGCTCAAACTGTTCCTGAGCAGCTTCCGCAACCACGCCGGGTTCCACGAGGATTGCACCGTGGGCATCGGCGAGCGCCTGTTCGACGAGATGAAACCGGTGTGGCTGCGCATCGGCGGCTATTGGTATCCGCGTGGCGGAATCCCGATCGACGTGTTCTGGCAATCGAGTGCACCGCCGCAAGATCTGTGGCTGCCGGACCAGGGAGTCGCCTCGTATCGCGGTCGCGGTTGAGGCGCCTGAAATATCGATTTGATTTAGATTGATATTATTCCCGTGCTGCAGTGCAGTATGTGATGAAACTTTATGCTACCTGAACCGTTCAAATGGATGCGCGACCGGGTTCTCCCAGAAGTGCGCGCTCAAACGAGGGACAGGGTATGGTGAAACCGGCGGACGGTGGGAATATCGCGCGACTGGCGCTGATCGGTAATTTCCTGCCGAGACAGTGCGGCATCGCCACTTTCACGACCGACGTTTTCACGGCCATGCGCGCGCGCTTCCCCGAGATCGCCGTCGACGTCTACGCGATGGACGATCACCCCGGCAAATACGACTACCCGGCCGAAGTCACGGGCACGATCCCCGAGCCCGAGCTGTCGGCCTATATCGACACCGCACGGAAGATCGAGGCCAGTGGTGCGCAGGCGATCTGGCTCCAGCACGAATATGGCATCTTCGGTGGCCCGGCAGGCGAGCATATACTCGCATTGCTCGATCGCACGACGCTGCCCGTCATCGTCACGCTGCACACCATCCTCGAAAAGCCCAACGCCGACGAGCGCCGCGTGCTCGAAGGACTGCTGCGTCGCGCTGCCCGCGTGGTCGTCATGGCCGAGCGTGGCCGCGACATTCTCCAGCGCGTCTACGGTGCGAATTCGCGCCAGATCGTCATGATCCCGCACGGCGTGCCCGACCGCGACCTGCTCGATCCCGCCGTGCTGAAAGACAAGTTCGGCTGGGAAGGCCGGAAAGTCATGCTGACGTTCGGCCTGCTCGCTCCCAACAAGGGGATCGAGACGGTCATCAACGCGCTGCCTGCGGTGATCGCGAAGCATCCCGACCTGCTGTACGTCGTGCTTGGCGCGACCCACCCGAACCTCGTCGCGTACGAGGGCGAGAAGTACCGCGACAAGCTGAAGGCGCTCGCCGCCGAGAAGGGCGTCGCCGACAACGTGTCGTTCGTCGATGCCTTCCTCGAGCATGGCGAACTGCTCGATTATCTCCAGGCAGCGGACGTCTATGTGACGCCGTACACCAACCCCGCGCAGATCACGTCGGGCACGCTCAGCTACGCGATCGGTGTCGGCAAACCCGTCATCTCGACGCCGTACGTGCACGCGACCGAAATCCTCGCGGATGGCCACGGCGTCCTCGTCCCGTTCGGCGACGTCGATGCGTTCGCGCGCGAGATCGATGCGCTGATGTCGAACGACCGCGATCGCAATCGTCTGGCCGAGCGTGCCTATGCGCGCGGCCGCACGATGATCTGGCCGAAGCTCGCCGAGGCGATGATGACGGAGATCCGTGCGATCGTGGCGGCGCGCCCTTTTCGCCTCGCCAAGGTGCCAGCCCCGCTGAAGCAGCTGACGCCTGATTTCGCCGCGGTCGAGCGGATGAGCGATTCGACCGGCATGCTCCAGCATTCGATCTATTCGATCCCCGATCGTCGCCACGGCTACTGCATCGACGACAATTGCCGCGCGCTGATGCTGATGAGCGCACTGCCCGATCTCGACGACGTCACGCGCGACAAGTGGATGACGATCTACGCGTCGTTCGTACAGTATGCGTGGAACCCGGACACGCGCCGGTTCCGCAACTTCATGAACTTCGATCGCACCTGGTGCGAGGATTCGGGCTCGGAAGATTCGAACGGCCGCACGCTCTGGTCGCTCGGCGTCACCGCGCGCGATGCGCAGGCCGCCAAGCACCGCGACTGGGCGACCGCGATGTTCGATTCCACCGCGTCGATGGCGCTCGAACTCGGCTCCTTGCGTGCCCAGGCGTTCGCGATGCTCGGTGCGGCGGCAATGCTGGAGGCCAAGCCCGGTCACCAACTGTCCCTGTCGATCCTCGAAGCCTTCCCCAAGGTACATCTCGACCTGCTCGCCAAGGCGCGCCGTCCGGAATGGCAGTGGTTCGAAATCGTTCTCGCCTATGACAATACGCGCCTCCCGCAGGCGCTGATCCGCGCAGGCCAGGCGCTCGGGCGTCAGGACCTGATCGACTGCGGTCTCGCCACGCTCGACTGGATCGTCGCCAAGCAGACCTCGCCGGAGGGTCGCTTCCGCGCGGTCGGGTCGGAGAGCTTCAACCGCCCCTATGCCGAGCCGTTGCAGTTCGACCAGCAGCCGCTGGAAGCGCAGGCGACCGTCGATGCGTGCGCCGCAGCGTATGACGCGACCGGCGACGTGCGCTGGCGTGACGAGGCGTTGCGCGCGTACGGCTGGTTCCTCGGCGTCAACGACCTCGACCTGCCGCTCGCCAGCGTCGCGGACGGCGGTTGCTACGACGGTTTGATGCCGACCGGGCTCAACCGAAACCAGGGTGCCGAGTCGATTTTGGCGCTCCAACTCGCAAGTTGTGCCATTTCAGGGGTATCAAAGGCAGCGCAAAGCGTGGCAGGAGCGGCGCGCGTCGTCGCCTAGCCACGCTAGAGACAGCCTGACAGGCGACGGTGCGCTGAGTGGAACGACGCGGGGCACTGCTACGATGGATCTGTTCAACCACCAGCTGCGGCTGCACGCGGACCCTTCGCGTGTCGTCGTGCGGCCGTTCCATATCGCCTGGGGCGGTCATGGCGGCGCACCGAGCCGCACCGAGCGGCTCGTCGGCGAAGTGCTGGAAATGTCGCCCGCACAGGCGCGCGCGCAGCTCGAGGTCGTGCTGAAGGATTTCGAGGCACGCCACTGGCAGACGCGACGCGTGTTCATGACGCGCTACGATCAGATCGAGGACATGCTCGGGCTGAACGGCGCGGAGATCGGCGACGAGAAGCGCCAGCTGATCGGCGCGTATTTCTGCCACGAATACAGCTATGCCGCCGCCGCGCTGATGAACCCCAGCGCCGTGCCGCATTTCGACCAGTCGGGCATGCCGCCGGGCTCGATGCGCATTCTCATGTCGTTGCGCGCCGTAGGCGAGGGTCACATCTCGTCGGTCGCGTTCCGCGAGGGCATCATCACCTGCGAAAACCAGATGAAGCTCGCGCCCGAACCGCCGTTCGCGACCGCGACCGATGCGGTCGGCAGCGGCGAGGACGAGATGCCGATCGGCCCCGTCACCGTCTATCGCCACCGCGACAGCACGCTGAGCGGCACGGTGATCTTCCCGATCACGCAGGCGCAGTCGAAGGGCCTCGAGGATCTCCGCATCGTCCGCTTCCAGCACGAGGACGGCGACTATGAGTGGATCGGCACCTACACCGCGTATAACGGTTCGGTGATCCAGTCCGAACTGATGCGCACCCGCGATTTCCGCGCATTCGACCTCGTGCCGATGACCGGCCCGGCCGCGCGCAACAAGGGCATGGCGCTGTTCCCGCGGAAGGTGAACGGCCAGTACATGATGATCGGCCGGCAGGACGGCGAAAACCTGTTCCTGCTCAAGTCGGACACGTTGACCGACTGGGACGACGGCGAGAAGATCCTGACGCCCGAATACCCGTGGGAGCTGGTGCAGATCGGCAATTGCGGCCCGCCGATCGAGCTCGACGAGGGCTGGCTGCTGCTGACGCACGGCGTCGGCGCGATGCGGAAATACTCGATCGGCGCGGTGCTGCTCGACAAGGACGATCCGTCGAAGGTGATCGGCCGGACGAGCCAGCCGATTTTGGCGGCGAAGGACCAGGACCGCGAGGGGTATGTGCCCAACGTCGTCTACAGCTGTGGTGCGCTGAAGCATGGCGATACGATCTTCATGCCGTACGGGATCGCTGACAGCTCGGTCGGCTTCGCGTTCGTGCCGATCAAGGACATGCTTGCTGCGATGAAGTGAGGGGGGCGTCTCACGGACGCCATCCTTCTCCCACGCGTAAGCACTACCCCCGCGTAAGCACCACCCCGGCGAAGGCCGGGGCCCAATTGCGGGACGCAGATAACGGCGAACTGCGCTCCGTTACTCCCACCTTCCCAATTAGGCCCCGGCCTCCGCCGGGGTGGTGGAATGGACCAAGGTCTCAACCCAATCTTGTTCTCCCGCGAAGGCGGGAGCCCAGTCTGGATCCCCGCCTTCGCGGGGAAACAAGCTTACCGCGAAGCCGCCATAGTCCGCCGGTACATCACCCAAGTCAGCACCGCGAACAGCAGCGTCCCGCCAACCAACGCCACGCTCGCAAACCCGTCCCCAACGAGAGCCAACGGCGTCTCCTTGTTGGTCAGGTACACAATCCCCGCAAAGCCGACGCCCCACAGCGACTCCCCGACGATCATCCCGGTAGCGGTCAGCACCCCCATCCGCTTGGCCAACTCAGGATCCCGAGCCCGGTCCGCCCAACGATCATACGCAAACCCGACGACAGCCCCGATAGTCACCGGCAACGTCACCGACATCGGCAAATACACACCGAGCCCTACCCCAAGAGGCGGCAACCGCAGCTTCCCCGCCTTGCCGAGCAACTCGTCGACCGCGATCACGACCACACCGGTAAGCGCCCCATACCCGATCATCGCCCAGTTGAGATTGCCCCCCAGCACGCCCTTCGCGAGCGCCGAGATCAACGCCGCCTGAGGCGCAGCCAGCGCATTCGGCCCCGCCCCCGGCGCCCCCGCAAACCCGAGCGTGCTCCCCAGCAGGTTCAACACAGGCGGCACGACGATCGACCCGAATACCACGCCGATCAGCAAGGCGACCTGCTGCTTCCACGGCGTCGCGCCGACCAGCTGCCCGGTCTTCAGATCCTGCAGATTGTCATTCGAGATCGTCGCGATCCCGAACACGATCCCCGTCACGATCAGCCCGTAGGCAACCAGCGCCTGCGTCGTCCCCGGCTCGACCGCGCGGCCGAACCACGACACCAGCAGGATCGACGCGGCGAGGATGGCGAGGATACCGATCCCCGACACCGGCGAGTTCGACGCGCCAATCAGCCCAGCCATGTACCCGCAGACCGCCGCGATCACGAGACCGATGACGAGGATGAACACCAGGCTCCCCGCGATCAGCCCGATCGCCGAAGCCTCCAGCGGGCCGCCCTGCAAGACGGTCCAAAGCAGGATACCGATCGGCACCAGCATCGCCAGCGAACCGATCCCGACGATCCCGATCGGAATGTCGCGCTCTTCGAGAGCCAGCACTTCGCCGCCACGCTTGGCCGCAGAGGCCGCCAACGCCGAACGCACGCCGCCGACCACCGGCCCGGCAATCTTCAACAACGTCCAGATCGCCGCGACCCCGATCACGCCCGCGCCGAAGAAGCGCACGTCCGATCGGAACACGGTGTTGGCGATCACCTCGGCGGTGCCGGTGACGCTGCCACCCGAGGTCAGGATCGGCAGCAGGATCCACCAGCCGATCACCACGCCCGCAAACATCGCCATGCCGACCGAAATCCCGACCAGATGCCCCGCACCGAGCAGCGCAAACGACAGCCCGCCCGAGATCCCGGTCGCGCCCGCGCCGACGCGGAACCACGTCGCGGCCTCGGCGGCGGCGAGCTTGGTCTGCGTCAGGATCGCGAAACCGGCCGAGACGACCGCGTTGGCCACGATGATGCCGAGCCCGCGCGCGCTTTCCTCACCGCCCTCGCGACTGCCCGCGCCGACCTTCAACACCTCGGCAGCCGCGCGGCCTTCCGGATACGGCAGCACAGTGTCGACGACGAGCGCCCTGCGCAGCGGTACCGAGAACAGCACACCGAGCACACCGCCGAACATCGTGATCGCCGCGGTGGTGAAGAACGGAAAGCCCTGCCACCAGCCGATCATCACCAGTCCCGGCAGCACGAAGATGATCGCGGCGAGAGTGCCGGCGGCGGACGCGATCGTCTGGACGATGTTGTTCTCGAGGATCGTCGAATCCTTGAACAACCGCAGCACCGCCATCGAGATCACCGCGGCGGGGATCGAGGTCGCGAAGGTCAGTCCGATCTTGAGCCCGAGATACACGTTGGCTGCGGTGAACAGCAGCGTGATGATCCCGCCGAGCACGATCCCGCGGAAAGTAAGCTCGCGCATGCTGGTCTCGGGGCCCGTGTCGGTTACGCCCCGCGTCGCGTCGGTCATCTGGTGTGTCCTGAAAATTCAGGTCCCCGAATGCCGCGTAAGCTGTTGGAGCGCAACTACCGCCGCCCCTTCCGTCATGCCGGGCTCGTTCCGGCATCCACCGTTCCGCATGATCGAGAGACGTGAGTTTGCGGAAGGGTGGACCCCGGAACAGGTCCGGGGTGACGAAGGGCTGAGGGAGCCGCATCTTGCATCAGAACAAGGAGGAAGGGACCGACCCGTCCTCGGAAGCGAACCCTACCGCGCCGCCATCCGTCGCGCGAAATGCACCTCGACCGCCCGCGTAACGCTCTCCGCGATCCGGTGCCGCCCCTCTTCGCTATCCAGGAACGCCGCGTCCTGCGGGTTCGAGATATACCCCGTCTCGAACAGGATCGACGGCATGTCCGGCGCCTTCAGCACCATCAGCGACGCCATCCGATGGAAGTTCGCCTTCAACGGCATCAACGGCCTGGCCTCCCGCCCGAGCAACCGCGCGAAGGTCGCCGACGCGTTCATCGTCTCGCGCTGCGTCAGGTCGATCAGGATCGACGACACGTCCGCGGGCGCCTCGCCGAGGTTCACGCCCGAAATCACGTCCGCCTTGTTCTCGCGCGCCGCCAGCCGCGCCGCCTCCTTGTCCGAAGCCACCTCGGACAACGTGTACGCGGTCGCGCCGGTCGCGTTCTCGGAACCCGTGCTATCGCAGTGGATCGAGATGAACAGATCACCCTTCAGCCGCCGCGCGACGCCATACCGCTCGCGCAAGATCAGATAGCGGTCGTCGTTCCGCGTCAGCGCCACGCGCACGCGCCCCGATGCGAGCAACTCGTCGCGGATCGCCTTGGCGACCTTCAGCGTCACGTCCTTCTCGCGCAGCCCGTTAGGCCCGATCGCCCCCGGATCGACACCGCCATGCCCCGCATCGATCACCACCAGCGGCCGCGTATCGTCGCCCTGCACGCGCGGCAGTTTCATACCCCGCGCCTTGGGCGGCACCGGCACCGAGACCTTGTACTTGGGCCGCGACGCAGCGCCGAAATTGAACGGGAAGAAGTTCAGCGGCCCGGCGATCCCGGCTTCTGCGAACTGATCGTAATCGACCGTGCGCAACGCCAGCGTCAGCTCGCGGCCATCGGAGTCGAACCCGCCATCGGTCACGATCGCCGGCTCGGCCAGATCGAACACCATCCGCATCCCCGACCGACCACTGCGCATCTGCGTGACGCCGGTGACAAGCCCGCGCGCGGCGACCTCCCGCCCCGGCGTAGCGCCCGACACGTCGACCGCGATCTGGCGCGGGCCGGTCAGCACGCGGCTGGCGGCATCGCCGACGGCCTCGTCGAAGCGGATGACGATCCGCCCGTCCCGGATCGCGACGCTCTGCACGGTCGCGGCCCAGGCGGGGACGCTCGCCAGCCAGCCGGCGATGAGGGCGATGACCGTCAACACCTCGCGTCCTTGCCGTGCGGCCCTGCCGCCGGTCCAGCGAAAACCCATGCTACACCCCTTTGATCGATACATCCGATCTCTGTGAGCGAGCGATAGCGCCTCGCATCACAAGACGCGGTTGCGCAGTGCGGTTAATTTGCCGTTTGCCACGTATTTGCCGGCAAGGCTCTGCCGCCCCGGCAAGTCTGCGCCTCGCTGCCCCTATTTCGAGCCGAAACGCCCGCGAAAGCGACGGTTCCGGGGCTAGTTGCGAGATCGGGTATGCAGTGCTAGTCCTGTCGTACAGCCGTGTGTCGCCTAGTTTTTACCAGCGACGCGCCGGTCTCGACGCCCGCCAGCGGATTCTCGCCGGCGCGGCAATTCAGGTTGACGCTCGAATGACGCATTCCCCCCGCCCCGCACTCCGACCGGCCTTCGCCGACGGACTCGCGGTCGTGCGGGCGCCGCAGGGAGAGTTCCCGCGGCATGCACTTCGCGCAGAGGCAGTTTCGCATACCATCCGCGAGTCCGGGCGTCCGTGCCCGACCGCCCCACCATTAAGCGCGCGACGGCTGCCGACAGGCCCGGCGCGCGCGCGGAGAATCTATAATGACAACGCGCATGCTGATCGACGCACGCCACCGGGAAGAGACCCGGATCGCAGTCGTCAAGGGTAACCGGATCGAGGAATTCGATTTCGAGAGTGCCGAACGCAAGCAGCTCAAGGGCAATATCTACCTCGCCAAGGTCACGCGGGTTGAGCCGTCGCTCCAGGCGGCGTTCATCGATTACGGCGGCAATCGCCACGGCTTCCTTGCATTCAGCGAAATCCACCCCGATTACTACCAGATCCCCAAGGAAGATCGCGACGCGCTGCTCCGTGAGGAAGCCGAGCACGCCGCCGAGGAAGCCGCCCTGCGCGCCGACTACGACTCGGATGACGAAGAGGGTGACGACGAGGACGACATCGAACGCTTCGAGGACGATGGCGGTGTAGACCCCGACGTCGCCGAGGAACTCGAGGGCGGCGAATCCGGCGAAGCCCCGCGACGGAAACGCAAGCCGAGCGCCGACGATGCCGCGGTCGAGGACCTGCGCGAGCGTCGCATGAACCTGCGTCGCCGCTACAAGATTCAGGACGTGATCCATCGCCGCCAGGTACTGCTGGTACAGGTCGTCAAGGAGGAGCGCGGCAACAAGGGCGCGGCGCTGACCACGTACCTGAGCCTCGCCGGTCGCTACTGCGTGCTGATGCCGAACACGTCGCACGGCGGCGGCATCTCGCGGAAGATCTCGAACGCGGGCGATCGCAAGCGCCTCAAGACGATCATGGCCGACATGCAGTTGCCGCCGTCGATGGGCTGCATCGTCCGCACCGCGGGCCTCCAGCGCTCGAAGGTCGAGATCAAGCGCGACTTCGATTACCTCGCCCGCCTGTGGGACGGCATCCGCGAAGCCACGCTCAAGGCGTCGGCCCCCGCGCTCGTCTACGGCGACAGCGACCTGATCAAGCGCGCGATCCGCGACATCTACAACAAGGAAATCGAAGAGGTCATCGTCGAGGGCGAGGACGGCTATCGCCAGGCGCGCGAGTTCATGCGCCTGCTGATGCCGACGCACGCGCGGCGCATCAAGCATTACGCCGACCCCGTGCCGCTGTTCCAGCGCGCCGGCGTCGAGGATCAGCTTGCCGCGATGTACCACCCCGTCGTCCAGCTGAAGTCGGGCGGTTATCTGGTCATCAACCCGACCGAGGCGCTCGTCTCGATCGACATCAACTCCGGCCGGTCGACGCGCGAGCATTCGATCGAGCAGACCGCGACCGCGACCAACCTCGAGGCAGCCCAGGAAATCGGCCGCCAGCTCCGCCTGCGCGACATGGCCGGGCTCGTCGTCATCGACTTCATCGACATGGATAACAATTCCAACGTCCGTAAGGTCGAGAAGGCGATGAAGGAGGCGCTCAAGAACGATCGCGCGCGTATCCAGATCGGCCGCATCTCGTCGTTCGGCCTCATGGAAATGAGCCGCCAGCGCCTGCGCACCGGCGTGCTCGAAGCGTCGACCCGCGCCTGCCCGCATTGCGAGGGCACCGGCCTCGTTCGCACCGCATCCTCGTCGGGCATCTCCGCACTCCGCCTGATCGAGGACGAGGCCGCACGCGGTCGCGGTTCGCTGCTCACCCTGCGCGCTAGCCAGGAAGCGGCGGTCTACATCCTCAACCGCAAGCGTGCCGACATCGCCGAGATCGAGGATCGCTACGGCGTGATCGTCGAGATCATCCCCGGCCAGGACGAGGAAGGCGCGCACATGACGGTCGAGGCGAGCGGCCCGCCGCCCGCGCACGCCCCGAAGTTCGTCCAGATCATCGAGGAAGACGAGGACGACCTCCCCGAGGAGATCGAGGACGAGATCGAGGAAGAAGAAGTCGAGGAGGCCGAGGCCGAGCAGCCGCGCCGTCGTGAGGGGGGGCGTGAGCCCCGCGAGGGCAATGGCGAGCAGCGTGCGCCCCGTGAGGCTCGCGATGCGGATGGTGAAGGCGGCAAGAAGCGTCGTCGTCGTCGCGGTCGTCGCGGTCGTGCACGTCCCGGTGAGGAAGGTGCCGCAGAGGGCGTCAACGAGGACGGTAATTTCGAGGACGCCGACACCAACGTCGAGGAAATCGACGAGGTCGAGGGCGACATCGTCGAAGTCGGCGGTGGCGAAATGGTTTCGGCTGGTGCGCCATCCGAGCAGGCCAATGGCGCAGAGGGCGAAGGTCGTCGTCGTCGCGGTCGTCGGGGACGTCGTGGCGGTCGCCGCAACGAGCAGGGCGCCGAGAACGGCCAGTCGGTCGCCGTCAGCAGCGTCGACGACGCCCTGCTGATCGCCGAGGCCCCCGAGCCGGAAGCGTACGAGCCGGTCGAATCGACCTATGCCGAGCCGCCTTACGAGCCGGCGTTCGAGCCGGTCGTCGAGGAAGCCCCGGTGGCGGAAGTCGCCGAGGGTCCGAAGATGCGCCGTCGTCCGCGTGCTCGTGCAGCAGCCGCAGCGGCGAACATCGCCGAGGCGGTCGCCGATGCAGCCCCCAAGGCACGTCGTGGTCGCAAGCCACGCGCGGTCGAAGCGGACGCCGAGACGGTTGTGCCGGAGCCAGTGGTTCCTGAGCCGATCGCTCCGGAGCCCGTCGCTGCCGAGCCGGCTGCACCCAAGCCCGGCCGTCGCCGTCGCGAGGCGGTTGCGGAAGCCACGATGGACGAGGTGAGCGCAACGCCCGCCGAGACCATCGAAGCGTCGGCGCCGAAACCCAAGCGTGCGCGTCGCAAGGCGTCGGACGCAGTGGTCGAAGCGCCGGTAGTCGAGGAAGCGCCTGCCAAGGTCGCCAAGCCCCGCGGTCGTCCGCGGAAAGCAGCGGTGGTCGATGCCGGCGATGCCGCCCCGACCAGCGAACCGCTCGCCGAGCCGATCGCAACCACCCCGCCCAAGGCCGAAGTCCAGCCCCAGGACGTCGCGACCTCGGACACCAACGACGACCCCGACGGCGCCCCCCGCCGCGGCTGGTGGCAGCGCACCTTCGGCTAACGCCGGACGCTGTAACTAAAGAAACGGGCGCGACCGAAAGGCCGCGCCCGTTTTCGTTTGTGGGGAAGCGATCCTCCGGCAGCACGATATCCGTGAGCGCCCAATGCCTCACGTGGCGAACGAGAAAAGCTTGTATCCCCGCGAAGGCGGGGACCCAGACTGGGCACCCGCCTTCGCGGGTGAACACGACACGAGGGCGGTGCGAGGTTTGTGTTCCAGCGCCTTCGTAAGACACGCCGAACTCCCCCACCCACCACCACCCCGGCGAAGGCCGGGGCCCAATTGGAAAGGTGGCAATAATTGAGCGCCACCCTCAGCTAGCCGGTCCCCCAATTGGACCCCAGCCTCCGCCGGGGTGGTAGCTATTGCGCGGCAACGTCTCGAACGCGTCTCATGCCACTCCAAACCACCCACCCCCACCGCAAGCCAAAACCCGTCACCCCAGCGAAAGCTGGGGTATCCCACATGGCACGCGACACCCGCCAAACGGGGAGATCCCAGCTTTCGCTGGGATGACGGTGGGAGAGAAACCAGCACGACATGCCTCCAGCGACCCAACAGCCCCCCGCAAACCCCTGTCCTACACTCCCAAACCCTGCTCCCCTCCCCCAATGCCAAACCCCCATCCCCGCCCCCCCGCAAAACCGCTCCCAGCGTCTGCACTTCCTATACTTCACTCCACCGCACGCCCGACCGCACGACCATTGCCCCCCCGCCCCCAATCGACGATACCCCGTAATATGAAGCGTCTAGTAGCCGCCGCAGCCACCGCCCTCCTCCTCTGGACGACGCCCCTTCAGGCCCAGTCGATCCTCCGCGACGCCGAAACCGAAACCATGTTCGCGGAGATGTCGAACCCGCTGATCAAGGCGGCCGGGCTCTCGACGCGCGACGTGAAGGTCGTCCTCATCAACGACGAATCGATCAACGCGTTCGTCGCCGGCGGGCAGACCGTCTACGTCCACTCAGGCCTCATCCAGGCCGCCGACAACGCCAACGAAGTCCAGGGCGTCATCGCGCACGAGCTCGGCCACATCGCCGACGGCCACGTCGTCCTCGCCGACCGCGGCACCAAGCCGGCAATGGGCATGTACCTGCTCTCGATGGTGCTCGGCCTCGCCGCGATGGCGGCGGGCAGCGGCGAGGCCGGCGCCGGCATCATGGCCGCAGGCCAGCAGGCGGCGATGGGCAGCTACCTCTCGTTCAGCCGCGTCCAGGAATCGACCGCAGACGCGACCGGCGCGAAATTCCTGCGCGAGGCGAACGTCTCCGGCCGCGGCATGCTCAGCTTCTTCAAGAAACTGCAGCAGCAGGAATACCGCTTCGGCACCGCCAACATCGATCCGTTCATGCAGTCGCACCCGCTGTCCGGCGAGCGCGTCGCGACGCTCACCGCCGACCTCCAAGCCTCGCCCGCCTGGGCCAACAAACCCGACGCCGCGCTCGAGGAACGCTTCCGCCGCGTGAAGGCCAAGCTCGCCGGCTACGTCATGCCCGCCGACCAGACGCTCCAGGCCTACCCGCCCAGCAACCAGTCGATCTACGCCCACTACGCCCGCGCCTACGCGTACCACAAAGCCGGCTACCCCGACAAAGCCGATGCCGAGGCAAACGCACTGGTAAAGGCCGAGCCGACCGACCCGTATTTCCTCGAGATCAAGGGGCAGATTTTGCTCGAAGCCGGCAAGCCGACCGAGTCGCTCATCCCCCTGCGCGAAGCCACCGAAGGTTCGCGCAACAACCCGCTGATCGCCACGACCTTCGGCCACGCGCTGATCGCGACCGAGAACAAGGCTAACTACCCCGAGGCGACTCGCGTGTTGCGCACGGCGGTAGGTCGCGACGACCAGAACCCGTTCGCCTGGATGCAGCTCGGCACCGTCTACGAACTGACCGGCGATACCGCGCGCGCCGCGCTGGCCACCGCCGAGCGCGCGAGCATGGGCGGCGACATGCGGACCGCGTCGGCGAGCGCGCAATATGCGCTCGCGAACATCCCCGCGAACACCACCGACTGGATCCGCGCGCAGGATATCGCGATGGCCGCGCAGAACGAGATGGACGACAATCCCAAGCAGTATAAGCGCCGCAAATGAGCAAACTTACATTCCCGGCGATCGCGGTCGCGGGCGCCGTCATCGGAGGCCTCGCGGTCTGGGCCTTTGACCGCCAGGGTGGCGGCGTCGAGCGCACACAGGTCGAATCGATCGTCCACGACTATGTGCTGGCGCACCCCGAAATCCTCCCCGAGGCGATGGAAAAACTCCGCGACCGCGAGTCGGGCAAGACCGTCACCGCCAACCGCGACGCGATCGTCACGCCGTTCGGCAACGCCTGGGCCGGCAACCCCAAGGGCGACGTCACGCTCGTCGAGTATTTCGACTATAATTGCGGATATTGCCGCGCGAGCCTGCCGATGATCGCCAAGCTGATCGCTGCCGACCCGAAAATCCGCGTGGTCTTCCGCGAACTCCCGATCCTCAGCGCCGAAAGCCGCATCGCGGCTCGCGCCAGCCTCGCCGCCGCGCAACAGGGCAAGTTCGCCACCTTCCACGACGCGCTCTACGCCGGCGGCCCGGTCAGCGACGTCTCGATCGCCGCGGCTGCGAGCAAGGCCGGGGTAGACACGACGCAGGCGAGCTTCACCAAGACCGCCGACGCCGAGATCGCCAAGAACATGGAAACCGCCGCCAAGCTCGGCATGACCGGCACGCCTAGCTGGGTGGTCGGCGACCGGGTCCTGTCCGGCGCGTTGCCGCTCGAAGACCTGCAAAAAGCCGTAGCAGCAGCCCGCGCTGGCTAATACCACCCACTCCTGTCATCCTGACGAAAGTCAGGATCCAGAGCCACAATCGGAACGCGCATGGCTCTGGATCCTGGGTCGAGCCCAGGATGACGGGATTTGGGTAGCCCGCCCCCCTATCAATAGGCACGTCCCACCCCCATCTTCCCCTCACAAAAAGGGGTGCCAATGACCGAACCGATCCTGTCCATCGCGGGCGTCACCAAGACCTACAAGAGCGGCACCACAGCCCTCCACCCCGTCGACCTAGACATCCAGAAAGGCGAGATCTTCGCCCTCCTCGGCCCCAACGGCGCGGGCAAGACGACGCTCATCAGCATCATCTGCGGCATCGTCACGCCGTCCGCCGGCACGATCAAGGTCGCCGGCTACGACGCGATCCGCGACTACAAGCAGGCGCGCAGCCGCATCGGCCTCGTGCCGCAGGAACTCAACGTCGACATGTTCGAGACGGTGCTCGCCACCGTCACCTTCAGCCGCCGCCTCTTCGGCCGTTCGGGCCACAGCGCGTACATCGAACAGGTGCTCCGCGACCTCTCGCTCTGGGACAAGCGCGACGCGAAGATCCGCGAACTCTCCGGCGGGATGAAACGTCGCGTCCTGATCGCGAAAGCGCTCGCGCACGAACCCGAAATCCTGTTCCTCGACGAGCCCACCGCAGGCGTCGACGTCGCATTGCGCCGCGACATGTGGAAGCTCGTCCACCGCCTGCGCGAAGGCGGCACGACGATCATCCTGACGACGCACTACATCGAGGAAGCCGAGGAAATGGCCGACCGCGTCGGCGTCATCAACAAGGGCAAACTGCTCCTCGTCGACGACAAGGCGTCGCTGATGAAGAAGCTCGGCAAGCGCGAACTCGACATCGCGCTCCAGGACCC
Source organism: Sphingomonas sp. PP-CE-1G-424 (assembly GCF_004341085.1). GTDB lineage: Bacteria > Pseudomonadota > Alphaproteobacteria > Sphingomonadales > Sphingomonadaceae > Sphingomonas. The sequence continues at coordinate 345,736 of NZ_SLXW01000002.1, read as the reverse complement.
GATGACGGCGCTTCCCGCCGACCTCGCAGAGTGGGACCTGTCGCTGGAAGACGACGGCAAGCGCCTGCGCTACGTGTTCGACGCGCAGGCCGATCACACCGGCATCCCGTCGCTGCTCCGCAAACTCAGCGAACTAGGCATCGGCTTCAAGGATCTCGAAACCAGCAAGTCGAGCCTCGAAGACATCTTTGTCGACCTGGTGGGGGAACGCGCATGAACACTCACGGCATCTGGGCGATCTATCGCTTCGAAATGGCGCGCGCGCTGCGCACGCTGTGGCAGAGCCTCGTCACCCCCGTCCTCACCACCTCGCTGTATTTCATCGTCTTCGGCGGCGCGATCGGCAGCCGGATGCAGCAGGTCGGCGGCGTCGGCTATGGCAGCTTCATCGTCCCCGGCCTGATCATGCTGTCGCTGCTCACGCAGAGCATCTCGAACGCGTCGATCGGCATCTACTTCCCTAAATTCACCGGCACGATCTACGAGCTGTTGTCGGCGCCCGTCTCGGCGATGGAGATGGTGATCGGCTATGTCGGTGCGGCAACCACCAAGTCGGTGATCCTAGGACTTATCATCCTGGCCACCGCCTCGTTCTTCGTGCCGCTGCGCATCGAGCATCCGTTCGCGATGATCGCGTTCCTGATCCTTACCGCGGTCGCGTTCAGCCTGTTCGGGTTCATCATCGGCGTGTGGGCGAACGGCTTTGAGCAGTTGAACTTCGTCCCCGCGCTGCTGATCACGCCGCTGACGTTCCTCGGCGGCGCGTTCTACTCGATCGACATGCTGCCCCAGCCTTGGCGGACGTTCAGCCTGTTCAACCCGGTCGTGTATCTGGTGAGCGGCTTCCGCTGGAGCTTCTTTGGGCAGGGTGATGTGGCGGTCGGGGTGAGCCTGGCGGTGACGGCAGGCTTCCTCGCGGTGTGCCTGATCGCGATCGCCTGGATCTTCAAAACCGGCTGGCGGATGAAGAACTGATCGCGCGGAGGCCGCCTAGGTCGGTAGTGTAAGTTCGTTCGCCCTTGTTCTCCCGCGAAGGCGGGAGCCCAGTCTGGGTCCCCGCCTTCGCGGGGAAACATGGGAGGTTGGTTCACCGCCCTAAACAAGTATCCCACCCCGGCGAAGGCCGGGGCCCAATTGGGGAACGACGGTAACTGAGCACCGCGCTTCGTTACTCCGAACTTCCCAATTGGGCCCCGGCCTTCGCCGGGGTGGTATTGAAGATCAGTCAGTCCGATGCTCGCCCTTGACCCAGCGCACCGTCCCCGACGAAGCGCGCATCACGACGCTCTCGGTGGTCATCTTGCCCTTCTTCCGCTTCACGCCGGCCAGCAGCGAGCCATCGGTAACCCCGGTCGCCGCAAAGATGCAGTCGCCCTTCGCCAGCTCGGACAGATCATACTGCTTGTCGAGATCGGTGATCCCCCACTTCGCCGCGCGCCCACGCTCGTCGTCGTTGCGGAACAGCAACCGCCCCTTGAACTGCCCGCCGACGCAGCGCAGCGCCGCGCACGCCAGCACGCCCTCAGGCGCGCCGCCGGAGCCCATGTACACGTCGACCGTGGTCTCGGGATCGGACGTCGCGATCACGCCGGCAACGTCGCCGTCCCCGATCAGCATGATCCCGCAGCCAACCTGCCGCAGTTCGGCGATCAGCTTTTCGTGACGCGGCCGGTCGAGCACGCACACGATCAGGTCGCGCGCCGGTACGCCCTTGGCGGCGGCCACGGCGTTGATGTTCTCGGTCGGCGTCTTGTCGAGATCGATGATGCCCTCGGGATAGCCCGGCCCGACCGCGATCTTGTCCATGTAGACGTCGGGCGCGTTGAGCAGCCCGCCCTCTTCGGCGATCGCCAGCACGGCGAGGCTGTTCGGCCCCGCAGTCGCGCAGATGGTCGTGCCTTCCAAGGGATCGAGCGCAATGTCGATCTTCGGGCCCTTGCCGATTGCCGAGCCCACCTTCTCGCCGATGAACAGCATCGGGGCTTCGTCGCGCTCGCCTTCGCCGATCACGACGGTGCCGTCCATGTACAGCGAGTTGAGCGCCTCGCGCATCGCCTCGACCGCGGCCGCATCCGCCGCCTTCTCGTCGCCGCGCCCGACGAGCGTGGAGGCGGCGATCGCCGCCGCCTCGGTCACGCGGACCATTTCGAGGACGAGAACGCGGTCGAGAACCTGGCTTACGGCAGCGGTCAAAATATTTCTCCTCGGAATGTTTCGGCGGGGATAGGCAGCAGTCGCAGCATTGTCGACCCGATCAGTCCCTGAGCAGGTCGTTGATGCTGGTCTTCGAGCGGGTTTGCGCGTCGACCCGTTTGACAATCACGGCGCAATACAAGGCCGGTTTCCCGTCCCCGCCACCGATCGAGCCCGGTACGACCACCGCGTACGGCGGCACTTCGCCCTTGAACACTTCGCCGGTCGCGCGGTCGATGATCTTGGTCGAGGCGCCGAGATACACGCCCATCGACAGCACCGCGCCCTCGCCGACGCGAACGCCCTCGGCCACTTCCGCGCGCGCGCCGATGAAGGCGCCGTCACCGATGATGACGGGGTCGGCCTGCAACGGCTCGAGCACGCCGCCGATGCCGGCGCCGCCCGACAGATGCACGTTCCTGCCGATCTGCGCGCACGACCCGACCGTCGCCCACGCATCGACCATCGTGCCCTCACCGACATACGCGCCGATATTGACGAAGCTCGGCATCAGGATCGCGCCCTTGGCGATGAAACTCCCGCGCCGCGCGACCGCGCCCGGCACAACGCGGATACCCGCCGCGCGGAACTCCGCCTCGCCCCAGCCGGCGAACTTCGACGGCACCTTGTCGAACCCCGGAGCACCCGCCGAACCGCCGTCGATCACGACGTTGTCGTTGAGCCGGAACGAGAGCAGCACCGCCTTCTTGAGCCACTGATTGACCTGCCAGCCATCCGCGGTCGGCTCGGCAACGCGCGCGGTCCCCGCATCCAGCATCGCCAGCGCGGACTCGACGGCGTCGCGCACTTCGCCCTTGGTATCGAGTCCGAGGTTCGCGCGATCGTCCCAGGCGGCGTCGATGATGGTCTGCAAGGTCATGATGTCTCCAGGATGGTTTCGAGCCACGGCGCAAGCACCGGCACGGTAAAATCGATGTGATCGCGCGCCGCATCGGGCGACTGCTCGGAGCCGTTGTCGATCCACACGGTCGTCATCCCGATCGCCTTGGCCGGCGTCAGATTGCGCGCCATGTCGTCCGCGAACAGCGACTCCCGCGGGTCGATGTCGAACGCCGCGCAGAACCCGGCATAGGCCGACGCATGTGGCTTCGGCATCAGGTTCATCGCATGGATGTCGTGGATCGCCTCGAAGCTCTCGCTCAACCCGAGACGCTCCAGAATCCGCGCCGCATACGGCGTGTCGCCATTGGTGAAGACGAGCTTGCGCCCCGGCAGCTTGGCGATCGCGGCGACCAGCGGCGCGTCATGCTCGATCACATCCATTTCGATGTCGTGGACATGCGCGAGGAACGCGTGCGGATCGACGTGATGTTCGGTCATTAACCCCGACAGCGTCGTGCCGTGATTGTGGAAATACCCCTTCTGCACGCGCCGCGCCTCGTCATGCTCCAACCCGAGCAGATCCTGGATGAACCCGGTCATCCGCGCGTCGACCTGCGCGAACAGGTCCGCACTCGCCGGATACAGCGTGTTGTCGAGATCGAAGATCCAGTTGCGGACATGGTCAAGGCGGGCAAGCATCGTGCGAACCTCTAGGCACCACGCGTTGACGGAGCAAGCCGGACCCCGCCGCACTGTCATCGCCTGCTATTGTTTACGGTCGCGTAACGCTTTTCATTCCAATAGCTTGGTGGGGAATAAGGGGTGAAATTCATGCGACGCACAAAGGCCGGCCTATTGCGGTCCGCGACCGTGGCGACGGGACTTCTCGTCGCTGCCTGTGGCGGTGGGGGCAGCGGCGGTATCAACAGCATCCCGGCGCCTCCAGCAGCGCCCACGCCGGTTCCGACTCCAACACCGACGCCAACACCCACCCCGGCCCCGACGCCTGCTCCCACGCCGACTCCATCCGGCAACGATACCGCCGAATACCGCGCGACCGTCGGCGCGGTCTCGATGAACGCGCTCGCCGCGTATAACGTCGGTGCGACCGGCAAGGGCATCAACGTCGGCGTGATCGACAGCGGCATCGACCTGCAAAGCCAGGAATTCGGCACCCGCGTCTCGTCCGCGTCGCAGGACGTTGCCGGCAACAGCACGATCGACGACGAAGGCGGCCACGGCACAGCGGTCGCCTTCACCCTGGCAGGCCGGAGGAACGGCGCAGGCTCGCACGGCGTGGCGTTCGACGCGACGCTGATCGTGCTGCGCGCGGACCGGCCCGGCACCTGCGCCACCGCGAGCAAGGACGACAAGGATTCGGGCTGCAAGTTCGGCACCGATGCGATCACCAAGGGCCTGGACGCGGCCCGGACGGCGGGCGCGAAGGTCGTCAACATCTCGCTCGGCGGCTCCGAAATGCCGCAAAGTCTGAAGGATGCGATCGGCCGCGCGACCGCCGCCGGGCTCGTCGTCGTGATCGCGGCGGGCAACGACGGCTCGGTCAATCCCGATCCCTTCACCAATGTCGCCGGCGAAGTGCAGGGCCGCAATCAGGTCATCATCGCCGGATCGGTCGGATCCGCGGACGGTATCTCCACCTTCAGCGACCGAGCCGGCAGCGGCGCCGCTCACTTCCTCACCGCGGTCGGTGAAAGCGTGCGCGCGCCTGACCAGGCCGACACTACCTATCTCTGGTCCGGCACCTCGTTCGCCGCGCCACAGATTTCGGGCGCAGTCGCATTGCTGGCGCAGGCCTTCCCCAACCTCACCGGCGCGCAGATCGTCGACATCCTGTTCAAGAGCGCGCGCGATGCCGGCGCACCGGGCGTCGATGCGGTCTACGGCAATGGCGTCCTCGACCTGACGCGCGCGTTCCAGCCGCTCGGCGCGATGTCGGTCGCCGGCTCGAAGGCAGTCGTCTCGACGACCGGCAACGCCACCCTGTCCGCGCCGATGGGTGACGCCGCGCAGGGCGAACTCGGCGCGGTGATCCTCGACGGCTACAGCCGCGCGTTCGCAATCGACCTCGCCAAGACGATCGCCCGCCGCAGCCCCGACCGCTCGCTCGGCGGCGCACTCCAGTCGCGATTCCGCACCGTCGCGCTGGCGCAAGGCGGCATGACCGTCTCTATGACGCTCGCCCCGCGCGCCAACGGCGACGTCGCGCTCGATCGCACTTCGTTGTCGAGCGCCGACGCGACCAGCGCACGCGCGATCGCCGGAATGGTGACGCAGAAACTCGGCAGCACGCTGTCGTTCGGGTTCGGCTTCGCGCAAGGCTCGGGCGCGCTCAGCGCACAGCTTTCTGGCCAGTCCGAACCCGCCTTCCTGATCGCCAACACCGGCGGCCTGGGCTTCGACAGCAATACGCGAGCATCGAGCGCGGTTCGGCAAAGTTTCGGCGGATTCGGCTTCACCGCTGGAATCGAGAACGGCGATGTCCTGACGCAGCGCGACGGCGACCTTCGCCTGCGCGACCGCTGGCAGCGCTCGGGCTACAACCGCGCCTCGTTGACCGTCGACCGCCGCTTCGGCGCGCTGTCGACGATGGTGGCCGCGACGCGGATGGACGAGCGCGATACCGTCCTCGGCGCGCGCTTCGACGCGGCGCTCGGCGCGACCCGCGCGGCCACGTGGTTCGTGGATACCAAGGCGCGGTTCGATGCGGGGAGCGGCTGGAGCATCGGCGGATCTATGCGCCAGGGCTGGACCCGCGCGGCGGTGCGCGGCGGTCTCAGCGGCGACGGTCTCGTCCGCACCAACGCCTTCGCCGCCGACATCGGCAAGGACGGCGTGTTCGGCCACGACAGCCTCGGCCTCCGCATCGCGCAACCGTTGCGGGTGGCGCGCGGCGGGATCGACCTCGGACTCCCGACCTATTTCGACTACGCCAGCAACACCGTCACCGACTGGACCACGCAACGCCTCAACCTCGCCCCGCAAGGTCGCGAACTCGATGTCGAGATGCGCTACGGCGTGCCCGCGTTCGGCGGCGGCCTCGACACCAACCTGTTCTTCCGCCGCGACCCCGGCAACTTCGCGGCACTCCCGAACGACTATGGCATGGCGATGCGCTACAGTCTGGGCTTCTGAAACCCACGTCCCCCAATTCGTCATCCTGACGAAAGTCAGGATACAGAGTAACGGGCGCTGCCGTATTTGGCTCTGGATCCTGACTTTCGTCAGGATGACGGACGTGAGAGACCGGCGGGGCTGGATAAGCTACCGCTCGGTACCTATCTCTGCCGCATGACACGCTATTCCCTGCTCGATCTGGTCCCCGTCATCGAAGGCGGCACCGTCTCCCAATCGCTCGCCAACGCGGCCGACCTCGCGCGGCACGCCGAGAGCGTCGGGTTCCAGCGCTACTGGGTCGCCGAGCACCACGGCATGACCGGCATCGCGTCGGCCGCAACCGCCGTCGTGATCGCGCACATCGCCGCCGCCACCAAGACCATCCGCGTCGGCTCGGGCGGCATCATGCTTCCTAACCACGCGCCGCTGACGATCGCCGAGCAGTTCGGCACGCTCGACGCGCTGTTCCCCGGCCGCATCGATCTCGGTCTCGGCCGCGCCCCGGGCTCCGACCAGCGCGTCGCGCGCGCGATGCGCCGCACGCTGGAAACCGACGCCAACGCCTTCCCGCAGGACGTGATGGAGCTCCAGAGCTACTTCGCCAACGACGGCCAGACCGGCATCGTCGCGACCCCAGGCGCAGGCGCCGACGTAGAGATGTGGATCCTCGGCTCAAGCACGTTCGGCGCGCAATTAGCGGCGGCACTTGGGCTCCCCTACGCATTCGCCTCGCACTTCGCACCCGACGCGCTCGATGCCGCGCTCGCGATCTACCGCCGCGACTTCCGCCCCTCGGTACGCCTCGCCAAGCCGCACGTCATGGCCGGCTTCAACGTGTTCGCAGCCGAGACCGACGCGGAAGCCGAACTGCTCGCCACCTCGCAGCAACAGTCGTTCGTAGCGTTGCGCACCGGCAACCCAGGCCAGATGAAGCCGCCCCTCGCCGGCTATCGCGAGTCGCTCGGCGCGCAGGGCAACCAGATCCTCGACCACGTCCTGCAATGCTCGGCAGTCGGCAGCCCGGCCAAGGTCGCGCGCGGCATTGCCGCGTTCGTCGAGCGGACCGGCGTCGACGAGGTCATGGTGACCAGCGCGATCTACGATCACGAGGCCCGCAAGCGGAGCCTGTCGATCACCGCAGACGTGATGCAGGAATTGAAGATCGCTGCGTAGGTAGGCGCCACCGCTCCCGCTTAAGACACCACCCGGGCGGAGGCCGGGGCCCAATTGGGGGACGGTGGTAACGGAGGGCGGCGCATCGTTACTGCGACCTCTCCAATTGGACCCCGGCCTCCGCCGGGGTGGTGCACGCGGGAGGCTCGCGACCTATTCCCCCGCCCACTCCTTGAGCAGCGTATACGCAATCGCATAAGGCGGCGGCGCCACGAACGGCCCCTCCTCCCCGCGCAACACCGCCCGCACCATCTCGCGCGGCACCCACATCGCATCCTCGAGCTCATTCACATCGAGCGTGATCGCATCGTCCTCCGCCTCCGCGACGCATGCCATCATCAGCGAAGACGGAAACGGCCAGGGCTGGCTCGCGACATAGCGCACCTTGCCGACCCGAACGCCCGACTCCTCAAGGATCTCGCGCGCAACCGCTTCCTCGATCGATTCGGCTGGCTCGACGAAACCGGCGAGCGCGGAATACCGCCCCGGCGGCCATCCCTTGCCACGGCCGAGCAGCGCACGCCCGTCATGCTCGGCGATCATGATCACCACCGGATCGACCCGCGGGAAATGCTCGGTCCCGCAGTTCGGACATTTCCGCGCCCACCCCGCCCGGAACGGCTCGGTCGGCGATCCGCACTTCGCGCAGAAGCCATGACGCACATGCCAGTCGATGACACTGCGAGCCCCCGCATACGTCGCCGCCTCACCGGGCGCGAGCGCGGCCAGCACCGCCATCAGCGCAGGCGACCGCATCGCCGGCGCATTGTCGACGCGCATGCCCGCCAGCAGCGCCGCGAAATGCGGCCGCCCGCTCTCGTCGAGCCCAAGCAGGATAGGCTCGGCATCGTCCGGCATATCCGCCATCGACGTCCAGGCGAGATGCCCGTCGTCGGTCGTGCCCGGCAACAGCCCATCGAGCACCAGCAACCGTGCACGCCAGTCGCGCTGCGCCGCCGCCAGCCCTTCGGGATCGTGCCGCAAAGCATCCGACCGGTCGAGCATCCCGCCGGTAAACCCAGGTGCCTCCATCACGCTCATCGGCGCAACCTCGACGCATCCTGGAGCAACGCCGCGACCACCTGCTGGCGGAGCGGTATCCGGTCCGCCGGGAAGTAATTGACCATCACGTTGCCGCGCGAATGCTTCGACGGATCGACCCATGCGATCGTGCCCGCCGCACCACCCCAGGCATAGGTGCCCTTGCCCGGCCCGTTCGGCGTATCCGCGAGCACGACGGAACCGCCCGCGCCGAAGCCCATGTTGCTCCCCTGCGTTCCCCCGGTGCCGCCACCGACTCCGCCGAACACGACGCCCGCCGGCAACAGGTTCGACGTCGCCAGCGCGATCGTCTCGGGCTTCATCACGCGCACGCCATCGAGCATGCCGCCGTCCTGGATCATGTGCAGGAACCGGTCGTAGTCGCGCGCCGACATCACGAGGCCGGCACCGCCATACGGGAAGCTCGGCTTCTGCAAGAACACCGAGTTCGCTGCCGGATCGAGCGGCGTCCGCGTGTCGCCGACGAACGCATAGTTGGTCGCCAGCCGCCCGACCTCACTCTGCGGCACCTGCCAGAAGCTCGATTTCATCTTCAGCGGATCGAACAGCCGCGTCTGCACAAACCGCTCGAAGCTCATACCGCTCGCGACCTCGATCACGCGGCCCATCACGTCGAGCCCGATCGAATAGCTCCACTTGGTGCCGGGGTCCGCGATCAGCGGCAGCGTCGCGACGCGGTTCGCGAACTCCTCGAGCGACTTCGGCCGCACGGGCCGCATCTTCTCTTCCATCGCCGCGCTGACCGACAGCGGCAGGATCCCGAGCCGCTCATATTCCTTGAGCAGCGGCCCCTTGGTGACGATCGTGTAGCCGAGCCCGGCGGTGTGCGTCAGCAAATTGCGGATCGTGATCGGCCGCGTCGCCGGGCGCGTGGCGAGCGACGTGTCGGGGCTGGTTGCGACCTTCATGTCCTTGAACGCCGGGATATATTTGCTGACCGGATCGTCGAGGTTGAGCTTGCCGTCCTCGACCAGCATCATCGCCGACATGCCGGTGATCGGCTTTGACATCGAATACACGCGCCACAGCGAATCGGGGCCGGCGGCGGGTGCGTTCGGGTCGTCGCTGATCTTGCCCGCCGACGGGAACAGCGTGGGACCATCGCCAGCACCAAACGCGCCAACGATCCCCGGCATCTTGTTCTGCGCGACGAGGCTGTCGAACAACGCGGACGTGGCAGGCAGCAGCGCGTTGACCGGGATCGTCATCCGCGGCGTCGGCCGAGCCTGAGGGCTCATTTGCGGACGCGGTTGCGCCTGTTGGGCATAAGCCGTGGCGGCTGCCAGCGCGGCAAGTCCGCCCGTCGAAATCCAGTGCACCAATTTCATGCAGCTCTCCGTATGGTCTTGCCGGCCTTGGCGAAAACGGTCGGGAGGCCGGCGGTATCCAGCTCGTCGATCGGCCACCATTCGCTTGCCGTTGGAACGCGCGGTTGATGCGCCTCGACCGTCGCCACCGCAAGCGTCAGTTGCAGATCGAAATGCGTAAATCCGTGTGCGACGGTGTCGTCCAGCATCCGCCAATCCGCCTGCGCCGGCGCCTCCTCGAAACCGGGGGGAACATCACCCCAAGGCCCGGTCGGAAACGCGCGCATCCCGCCCAGCAAACCCTTGTCCGGCCGCCGCACCAGCAACACCTGCCCGTCGCGCTCCAGCCAGAAGATCGTCCCGTACCGCTGAGGCTTGGCCGCCTTCTTCGCCTTCAACGGCAACCGTTCGGGCGCGCCCTGCTTGAAGCCCTCGCAAAACGCGCGGATCGGACACAGCAGGCATTTCGGCGCGCGCGACGTGCAGATCCCCGACCCCAGATCCATCATCGCCTGCGCGAAATCGCCCGCCCGAGCGTCCGGCGTAATCGAATCCGCAGCGACCCGAATCGCCGGTCGCGCCGCCGGCGAAGGCGTCTGAATCGCGAACAGCCGCGCGACCACCCGCTCGACATTCGCATCGACCACCACCGCCCGCTCGCCGAACGCGATCGCCGCCACCGCCGCCGCGGTATACGCGCCCAGCCCCGGCAGCGCGCGCAGCTCCACCTCGGTCCCCGGAAACACACCGCCATGCTCGGCCACCACAGCCTTCGCCGCCTTCACCAGATTGCGCGCCCGAGCATAATAGCCAAGCCCCGCCCAAGCCGCCATCACATCGGCGTCATCCGCCGCCGCCAGACTCGCGAAATCCGGCCACCGCGCGGTCCACGCGAGAAACCGCGGCGTGACGGCGGCCACGGTCGTCTGCTGCAACATCACCTCGGACAGCCACACCCGGTACGGATCGACCGCCTCGCCCGGCTTCGCGCGCCACGGCAGGTCGCGACGATACGCGTCATACCAGTCGAGCAGGGCCCCGGAGACCGAAGAGCGCTTGGCGTTCACGCGTCGCCTATGGCATGGGTTCGCAGATGAGCAAGCCGCCCGTTTCTGTGCCTAAATCTGCGACGCCCAAGCCGGCGACGAAGCGCATTAAAGGCAGGACCGATCCCGACGCCCCGCGTGAGAACCGCTCGCGCGCGGTCGCCGAGCTGTTGCCCGCGATCGGCGGCGCGGCATTCCGGCGATTCGGCTTCGTCCAGTCGTCGATCGTCAGCCGCTGGCCCGAGATCGTCGGCGCCAAACTGGCCGGCGCGAGCATCCCCGAATCGATCCGCTTCCCGGTCGGCAAGAAGCAGGACGGCGTCCTGACCCTTACCGTCCGCGGCGCGCACGCACCAATGATGCAGCACATCGCGCCCGAGATCATCGAGCGCGTGAACCGTTTCTTCGGCTACGCCGCGATCGTGAAGGTCGCGATCCGCCAGGGTGAGGTCGCCGCCCCCGTGCCGCGGAAAGCCCCGCCTTCGATCCGCCCGGTCCCCGTCGATCTCGGTATGAGCCTGAAAGGCATCGCCGATCCGGAACTGCGCGCCGTCCTCGAATCCCTCGCCGCCGGCGTCGCCTCGACGCACGGCCTTCCCAGGATCACCTGATGCGCGTCCTCTTTGCCGTCTTCGCCCTTTTCCTGCTGACCGGCGCCGCGCCCAAGCGCGACTGGTCGCAAACCGCACGCGTCCTCCCCTCGGGCGCGTACCTGATCGGCAACCCCGCCGCGCGCGTGAAGCTGGTGGAGTATGCGAGCTACACCTGCTCGCACTGTGCCGACTTCTCGGTAAAGTCCGAACCCGTGCTCAAGCGCCAGATGATCGCGTCCGGCTCGACCAGCCTCGAAGTCCGCAGCTTCATCCGCGACCGGCTCGACCTTGCAGCAGCGATCCTCGCCCGCTGCACCGGCCCTAAAGGCTTCTCGGCCACCTCATCCGCAATCTTCGCCGCACAGCCGCAATGGCTCGAGCGCGGGATCGAATACCAGCAAGGCAACGCCGCGCGCCTCGCCATGTACCCCGCGGCGGCCCAGATCCGCGCCAACGCCGACGGCTCCGGCCTGACCGCGTTCGTCAAGGCACGCGGGCTTTCGGACGCGGCGATCAACGCGTGCTTCGCCAACCAGCCCGAGATCGACCGCATCGTCAAACTGACCGCCGACGCGCCGAAGGAGATCGACTCCACGCCGACCTTCTACCTCAACGGCAGACTCGTTCCGCATGTCGGCTGGGAACAGCTCGAACCCGCGCTTCGCAAGGCGGGCGCCCGTTAATTCACGTGATCCACTGGAGTAACCCGATGAAATTCCTGACCACGCTCGCCGTCCTGCCGCTCGCGCTCGCCGCCTGCTCGAAGAACGATTCGACCGGTAACGTCGACCAGCCCGCGGCCGCACCGGTAGCAGCCGCCGCAGCCCCCGCCGGCCAGAACTGGACCGAGACGGTCGTGAAGACCCCCGAGGGTTACCTGATGGGCAACCCCAACGCGCCGATCAAGCTCGTCGAATACGGCGCGCGCTCGTGCCCGACCTGCGGCGCGTTCGGTCGCGAGGCATACAAGCCGCTGACCGAGAAGTACGTTTCGACCGGGAAAGTCAGCTTCGAATTCCGCGACTTCCTCGTCCACGGCGCACCCGACGTGGCGCTGACTTTGCTCGGCCAGTGCGGCGGCGTCGCGCCGTTCTTCCCGATCCTCGAGCAGATGTACGGCAACCAGATCGCCTTCCTCGACAAGCTTCAGGCGATGACCCCCGACCAGCAGAAGGCGCTCGCCAACCAGCCGCCGACGGTCGTCGCGACCAAGCTCGCCGAGCAGATGGGCGCGATCGATTTCGTCAAGCAGCGCGGGATCCCGGAGGCGAAGGCGCGTGCGTGCCTCGCGGATCAGAAGCAGCTCGAAGTGATGGCCAAGCCGACCGAGAACGCGATGCAGGCTGGCACGGTCACGGGCACGCCGACGTTCCTGATCAACGACAAGAAGCTCGATCAGGTCGTGAGCTGGGATCAGATGGAGAAGGCGCTGAAGGCGGCTGGGGCGTAAGCTAAGCGCTCCACAAGTAACTACCACCCCGGCGAAGGCCGGGGCCCAATTGGAAAGGTCGCAGTAACGGCGCGCAACCTTAGTTAGCGCCGTCCCCCAATTGGGCCCCGGCCTCCGCCGGGGGGGAGTTTGGGCCAACGGCAGCTCTTTCTTGTTCTCCCGCGAAGGCGGGAGCCCAGTCTGGGTCCCCGCCTTCGCGGGGAAACAACAGCGCAACGGTCCGGGGTAAGATCCAACTTTAGTCGTCGGGGGGCGCAAGAATGCAGATCAAGCGCCTCCGCATCACCGGCTTCAAGAGCTTCGTCGACCCCGCCGATCTCCGCATCGAACCCGGCCTCACCGGCGTCGTCGGCCCGAACGGCTGCGGCAAGTCGAACCTGCTCGAAGCGCTCCGCTGGACGATGGGCGAGGCCAGCGCGAAATCCCTGCGCGGCGCCGGCATGGAAGACGTCATCTTCGCCGGCACCGCGACCCGCCCGCCGCGCGACTTCGCCGAAGTCTCGATCCTCGCCGAAATAGCAGGCGACGAACGCGAGATCGTCCGCCGCATCGAACGCGGCGCCGGCTCCGCCTACCGAATCGACGGCCGCGACGTCCGCGCGAAAGACGTTGGCCTGCTCTTCGCCGACGCCGCGACCGGCGCGCACTCCCCCGCACTCGTCAGCCAGGGCAAGATCGGCGCAGTCATCGCCGCCAAACCCGCCGACCGCCGCGCGATGCTCGAGGAAGCCGCCGGAATCGCCGGCCTCCACGTCCGGCGGAAGGACGCCGAGGGCAAACTCCGCGCTACCGAAGCCAATCTCGCCAAGCTCGACGAGATCATCTCCGACCAGGACGCACGCGCCGCCACGTTGAAACGCCAGGCCCGCGCCGCCGAACGCTACCGCCTCATCTCCGCGCAGATCCGCGTCGCCGAAGCACGCACACTCTTCGCCCGCTGGCGCGAAGCCGCCACCGCAGCCGATGCCGCCAAAGCCGAAGCCGTAGCCGCCGAAACCCGCGTCCACGCCACCACCGAAGCCGAACGCGCAGCCGCCGCAGACCAGCACCGCGCGATCGAAGCCGTCGCCACCGCCCGTACCGCAGCGCTCGCCGCGCGCGACCTGGTCGGCGATCTCGCCCACCGCCTCGCCGCGCTCAAAACCGAGAAGGCCAGCGTCGAGCGCAGGATCGCCGACCTCACCGACGCCCGCACCCGCATCGCCGACGACCGCGCCCGCGAAGGATCGCTCGCCAGCGACGCCGCCGCCGCGCTCGAACGCCTCGCCGACGAGGCCAAGGCGCTCGACACCGCGATCGCCGACGCCACCGCCGCGATCCCCGATCTCGACGCCGCACTCGCCGAAACCGAACGCAGCGCCCGCGACGCAGAAGTCGCGCTGGCCCAGGCGCTCGCCACGCAAGCCCGCGACGCCGCCGAAGTCCGCGTCGCCAGCGCTGCGCTCGCCGCCGCCCGCACCCGCGCCGACCGCGCCGATCGCGACGCCGCGCAGATCGCCGCCGCTCTCCGCGCCCTCGGCGACCCCGCGCCGCTGGCCGCAGAGCGCGAGACCGCCGCCGAAGCCCGACGCACCGCGACCGCCGCCGCAGAGTCCGCCCGCCAAGCCATCACCCAGGCAGACACCGACGAAACCGCCGCAACCAGCGCGCGAGACGCCGCCGAAACCCCCCGCGCCACCGCCCGCGCGGACCTCGCCGCGATCGACAGCGAAGTGACGGCGCTCACCAAGGCAACGCAGCGCAGCGGTCGCGACCGGCTGCTCGACCACGTTTCCGCCAACACCGGCTACGAACGCGCACTCGCCGCCGCGCTCGGCGACGATCTCGACACCGGCCTCGATGCATGGGCCGGCGCCAAGCCTGGCCAAGACGACCCAGCCGCGCCCGCCGACGCCGAACCGCTGGCAAAGCATGTCGACGCGCCCCCCGCTCTCGCCCGCAGGCTCGCGCAGGTCTTCGTCGTCGGCACCGATGGCCAGCAACACCTCGCCGTCGGCCAGCGCATCGTCACCCGAGACGGCCAACTCCGCCGCTGGGACGGCTTTACCGCGACCGGCACCGGCGCCGCGGCGGCCGAACGCCTCGTCCGCCGCAACCGCCTCGCCGCGCTCCAGGCCGCCCGCCCCGCCGCGGCCAAAGCGCTGGACGACGCCGAACGAACCCGCGCCGCGATCGACGAGCGCATCGCCCAGGCTAGAGGCCAGTCGCAAGCCGCCCGCGCCGCCCTGCAACGTGCCGAAACCGCCACGCGCGACGCAATCCGCCAGGAGGACCGCGCCGCCGCCGCGCTCGAACGCCTCGCCACCCAGCGCGCAGACCTCGACGTCCGCGCGCACCGTATCGCCGACGACGTCGCCGACGCGCACGCCGACCGCACCCGCGCCGAAGCCGCGATGGCCGCCGTCCCCGACGGCACCGCCAACGCGCGCCAGGTCGCGGCGCTCCAATACGATGCCGAACGTGCCCGCGCCGCCGTCGCGCAGGCCCGTGCCGATCGCACCACGCTCGACGGCAGCATTGCCACCCACCGCGAACGCCTTTCCGCTGCCCAAGCCGACACTCGAAGCTGGCGCGCGCGCGCCGGTGAAGCCGCCAAGCGCATCGCCGCCATGGACTCGCGCGAAGCGACGCTCGGCACCGACCTGGCCGCGATCGCCGCTCGCCCCGCCGCCCTCGACGCTGAAATCGAGACGCTCGACGCCGAACACCAGGAAGCGCGCACAACCGCCGACGCGCTCCTCGCCACCGAACGCACCGCTGAAACCGCTGCCCGCACCGCCGACGACGCCCACCGTGCCGCCACCGAAGCGCTCGCCGTCGCCCGCGAAGCCCGCGCCGGCGCGATCGCCCGCGTCGAAAACCACGAAGCGCGCCGCCTCGATCTCGGCCGCCTCTCGGGCGAACGCTTCCAATGCCCCGCGCCCGTCCTCCCCGAGCGCCTCGGCTTCGTGGTCGCCGACGTCCGCGCGCCAGCCGAAGAGTCCGCCACGCACGACCGCCTCGCCACCGATCGCGAGCGGATCGGCCCGGTCAACCTCGTCGCCGAAACCGAACTCGCCGAACTCGAAGAGGCCGCGCGCGGCAACGCGGTCGAGCGCGACGAACTCGGGCAAGCGGTCAACCGCCTGCGCGGCTCGATCGGCACGCTAAACCGCGAAGGTCGGCAACGCCTGCTCGCCGCGTTCGAAGCGGTGAATGGCCATTTCCAGCGCCTCTTCACCACGCTGTTCGACGGCGGCGCCGCGCACCTCGAACTGATCGACTCCGACGACCCGCTTGAAGCCGGCCTCGAAATCATGGCGCAACCCCCCGGCAAACGCCTCCAGTCGCTCACCCTCCTGTCGGGCGGCGAACAGGCGCTGACCGCGGTCGCGCTGATCTTCGGCCTGTTCCTCACCAACCCCGCGCCGATCTGCGTCCTCGACGAGGTCGACGCGCCGCTCGACGACGCCAATATCGAGCGCTTCTGCGACCTGCTCGACCGCATGTCGCGCGACACCGACACGCGCTACCTCGTCGTCACGCACAACGCCGTCACGATGAGCCGCATGCACCGCCTGTTCGGCGTGACGATGATCGAACGCGGTGTCAGCCGCCTCGTCTCGGTCGACCTGCAAGCCGCGACCGGATTCATTGCGACGGCGTAGGGAGACAATCCCCGTTCGCGACGTTGACTCTCGATGTTCCTCGACGAATCCAGCATCTGGCCACGCAAGGAGGATCTGCCTCCGCGCAAGCCCGTGTATCGGCACGAGAAGGCGCTCACTCGCCTGATCTTCGTCTATCTCTTCGTGTTGCTGCTCCTGCCCGTCAGCCTCGGCGGCATGGTCGACCTGATCCGCTACGTGTTCGACTGACTGATCGCTGTCCTACACGCCCTGATCCTGACAGCGTTCCAACGCCTAGATCGCGAGACTTTCCGACCCACGAAACTGCCCCGGCGAAAACGCTCCCAGCGTCTGCACTTTCTATACTTCACTCTGCCGTCACGACCGAGAACCGCCCCGCAGCAGCGACATAGCAACAAGTTGATCTCCATCACTCGACACCCCTTTTCGCGGAACGTAAGACGAACGAATGGCCCAGCTCGACACCCGTGAAAAGCTCGAGATCCTCGCCGATGCGGCCAAATACGACGCGTCCTGTGCGTCGTCGGGTACGACCAAGCGTAATTCGAAGGACGGCAAGGGGCTCGGTTCGACCGAAGGCATGGGCATCTGCCACGCCTATGCGCCCGACGGCCGCTGCATTTCGCTGCTGAAGATCCTGCTGACCAACAGTTGCATCTTCGACTGCCATTACTGCATCAACCGCAAGAGCTCGAACGTGCGCCGCGCCCGCTTCACGGCGAAGGAAGTCGTCGATCTCACCATCGCCTTCTACAAGCGCAATTATATCGAGGGTTTGTTCCTATCGTCGGGCATCATCGCCTCGTCGAACTACACGATGGAGCAGATGGTCGAGGTCGCGCGGAGTTTGCGCGAGGACCATCATTTCCGCGGCTACATCCACCTCAAGACGATTCCCGACGCCGATCCCGAACTCGTCCACCAAGCCGGGCTGTACGCCGACCGCGTCTCGATCAACGTCGAACTCCCGACCGCGAACGGCCTGAAGCGGCTCGCCCCCGAGAAAGACGGCGTCCGCATCGAGACCGCGATGGCGGAGGTGAAGGCCTCGATCATCGACGGCAAAGACGCCAAGGCCAAGTACAAGTCCGCGCCGAAGTTTGCCCCGGCCGGCCAGTCGACCCAGATGATCGTTGGTGCCGACGCCGCAACCGACGGCGACATCGTCCGAAAGGCGTCGACCTTGTACGACCGCTTCGGCCTGCGCCGCGTCTATTATTCCGCGTTCAGTCCGATCCCCGATGCGAGCGCCGTCCTCCCGCTGCAACGCCCACCCCTGATGCGCGAGCACCGTCTGTACCAATCCGACTGGCTGATGCGCTTCTACGAATTCCAACCGCACGAGGTGGTCGCCGCCGCCGACGACGCGACCGGCATGCTCCCGCTCGACATCGACCCCAAGCTCGCCTGGGCGCTCAAATTTCGCGGCTCTTTCCCGGTAGACGTCAACCGCGCCCCCCGCGAAATGCTCCTCCGCGTCCCCGGACTCGGCGTGAAGGCAGTCAACGGCATCCTAACCAGCCGCCGCTGGCGCCGCCTGCACCTCGCCGATATCGCAAGGTTGACGGTATCCGTAGCCAAGCTCCGCCCCTTCATCATCGCCGAGGATTGGCGCCCGGTGGTTCTGGCAGACAGAGCCGAACTCCGCCCCATCGTCGCCCCGAAACCCAAGCAGATGGAAATGTTCGCGTGACGCCGACGCATTCCTCCCCGGCACGGGGAGGGGGACCGCGACGAGCAGCGGCGGGGTGGAGGGGGCTCACCACCACCGACACGTTCGCGGAAGCCCCCCTCCACCAGCTTCGCTGGTCCCCCTCCCCGTGCCGGGGAGGATTATGCGCGTCGTAACCCTATCCGAACCAGACGACTTCGACGGCTGGCGCGACGCCGCGCGTGGCCTGATTGCCGAGGATGTTCCCCCCGACGACGTCGTCTGGCAAGTCGGCGACGAACCGGTCGACCTGTTCGCAACCGTAGCTGATCCGGCCCCCGCCCCACCCCCAGGCGCATTCTCCGTCCCACGCGCCTTCATTGACCTGGCCCGCAGCGCCATCCTCGGCAGCGACCCTGAACGGTTCGCCCTGCTCTACACGCTGCTTTTCCGCCTCCGCCGCGAACCCAAACTGATTGAAGACCGCGCCGACCCACTCGTCCGCAGGCTCGACCGAATCGCCAAGGACGTCCGCCGCGACATCCACAAAATGCGCGCGTTCCTGCGTTTCCGCGAGGTCGAGGAGGACGGCGGCACGCGCTTCGTCGCGTGGTTCGAGCCCGACCACCACATCGTCCGCGCCAACGCAGCCTTCTTCGTCAACCGCTTCGCCAGCATGCGCTGGTCGATCCTGACGCCCGAAGTCTCGATCCACTGGGATGGCAAGGCGCTCACCGAAGGCCCTGGTGCAAGCAAGTCCGACGCCCCCGAGGGCGACCCGACCGAGGAAGTCTGGAAGACCTATTACGCCAGCATCTTTAACCCAGCCCGCGTGAAGATCGGCGCGATGCTGAAGGAGATGCCGAAGAAATATTGGAAGAACATGCCCGAAACCGCGCTGGTCCCGGGCTTGCTTGCAGCGGCGCAAGCAAGGGAGAGCGGCATGATCCAGAAGGCGCGCGACAACGTCGGCGGCAACAGCCTGATCGCATGGGAAGCCCTGCGCGACGAAGCCGCCGGCTGCACCCGCTGCCCGCTCTACAAGCCGGCGACGCAAACCGTGTTCGGCGAAGGCCCAGTCGACGCCCCACTGATGTTCGTTGGCGAGCAACCTGGCGACCAGGAGGATATCGCCGGACGCCCATTCGTCGGCCCCGCCGGCCAGATGTTCGACAAGGCGATGGCGGAAGCGGGCGTCGACCGCTCGCGCGCCTACGTCACCAACGCAGTAAAGCATTTCAAGTTCGAACAACGCGGCAAACGACGCATCCACGCCAAGCCAGCGGCAGGCGAGATCGACGCCTGCCGCTGGTGGATCGAACAGGAGCAGATGCTAATCAAACCTAAGGTCACTGTGGCGCTAGGCGCCACCGCGGCCCGATCGCTGTTCGGCAAGGTGATGACCATTGGGCGTGAGCGCGGGCGGGCGTTGCAATTGCCCGATGGCGGGGAGGCGTGGATCACGGTGCATCCAAGCTATTTGCTTAGATTGCCCGATCCAGCGCAGGCGGCGGAGGAGTATGCGCGGTTCGTTGAAGATCTGCGAACGGTTGGCAGGCGGATCGGTTAGTCCCCCCCGCCACGGGAGGGGTACAGGCGCAACTGCCGGAGGGGGCTTACCGCAAGCATGACGCTCGTAGAGCCCCTCTCCACCCCATTACTTCACGTGGCGCCCCCCTCCGTGCCTGGGAGGGTTACATCGCGTTCGGTTCTGGTCCCAGCCGGCCCGCAGGATCGTCGAGCGTTTCGATCGCTGCCATGTCCTCATCATCCAGCGTCAGATCCAACGCCGCGAAGTTGTCCGCGAGGTGCTCGGCATCCGACGCCTTCGGGATGACCGAAAAGCCGTTCGCCAGATGCCACGCCAGGATGACCTGCGCCGCACTCCGACCATGCTTGTCCGCGATCCGGACGATCGCGCTGTCCTGCAACAATGTCTTGCCCTGCCCCAACGGGCTCCAGCTCTGCGTCACGATGCCATGCGCTTCATGATACGCACGCTGTTCGCGCTGCTGGAAATTCGGGTGAAGTTCGATCTGGTTGACCGCTGGCGTCACGCCGGTCGCAGCAACAATCGCGTCGATATGCTCGGGGAGGAAGTTCGAGACGCCGATCGACTTGGCCTTCCCGGCAACACGCAGCGCGATCATCGCCTTCCACGCTTCGACATACTTGTCCTGCTTCGGCACCGGCCAGTGCATCAGGTACAGGTCGACCGATTCGACACCGAGCAGCGCGAGGCTCTCGTCTATTGCTGCCTCGGCATCGCCCTGCCGGTCGTTCCAGAGCTTGGTTGTCAGGAAAGCTTTAGAGCCCTTGTAGCCGTCACCGACGCCGCGTTCGTTCTCGTAGATCGCGGCGGTGTCGACCAGCCGGAAACCTATATCGAGCCCGGAGCGGACGATCGCCGCGGCCTGGCTGTCGGGGATCTGCCACGTGCCCATGCCGAGCTGGGGCATCGTGCGGCCGTCGTTGAGTGTAAGATCTGTCATGTCGCAAACAGCGCACGACACGGCCGACGGTTCCGATTGGCTCTTCCCTTCCGCGCCAGGTTCGCGCAATCGACCGAGCCATGTTCGAAAAGATCCTGGCCGTGCTGGCCACCTTCACGATCGGCGTCATCTCTTCGGGTGGCTATGTCGGCATCGCGTTGCTCATGGCGATCGAAAGCGCGTGCATCCCGCTGCCGTCCGAGATCATCATGCCGTTCGCCGGCTACCTCGTCTCGACCGGGCGGTTCGACCTGTATCTCGCCGCCACCGCGGGCGCGATCGGGTGCAATCTCGGTTCGATCGTCGCGTACGAGATCGGCAAGCGTGGCGGCCGGCCGATGGCCGAACGCTGGGGTCGCTACCTGCTGATCGGCCCGGGTGAGCTTGACGCCGCCGACCGGTTCTTCGCCCGATGGGGCTCGATCGCGGTGCTGATCGGGCGTCTGCTGCCGGTGATCCGCTCGTTCATCGCCTTCCCCGCCGGCGTCGCGCGGATGAAGCTGGTGCCGTTCCACATCTACACCTTTGTCGGGTCATGGCCGTGGTGTTTCGGTCTGGCCTGGGTCGGCATGAAGCTCGGCGACAAGTGGGACAGCGATCCACGTGTGAAGGCCGCGTTCCACAGCGCCGACCTGCTGATCGGCGTGGTCCTGATCGCACTCGTCGGCTTCTACATCTGGCACCGCGTGCGCGGGCTGAAGCGCCACCCTTAAGTCTCTAAGGGGTAACCGCGGCGTTTCGCCAGCGCACGAAGATCGTCGTCGCGCGTTGGCACAAGCTGCGCCGTTCGCCGCTTCACCGCCTCGAGGATATCGGCGTCGGCCTTTGCGGGCGATCCGCTGTCGAACGGCGGTGCTGGATCATATTCGAGACCCAGCTGGACCGCCTTGGCATGCGCCTCGCCGCTGATCATCGCGGTCAGCGTCAGCGCGAAGTCGATCCCCGCGGTGACGCCGCCGCCGGTCACGCGGTTGCGATCGACCACGGTGCGCGCGTCGACCGGGATCGCGCCGAACAGTGGCAGCATGTCACGCTGCGCCCAGTGGCACCCGGCACGATAGCCGTCGAGCAAACCGGCCGCGCCGAGGATCAGCGATCCGGTGCAGACGCTCGTCACCCACGTCGCCTCGGCCCCGACCGACTGGACCCACGCCATAGCTTCGTCGTCGGCGATCACGTCGTTGGTTCCGAAGCCGCCTGGGACACACAGGATGTCGGCGCGCGGGACGTCAGCGAAGGTCGCGGTCGGCAGGATCGAAAAGCCGGCGTCGGTCGGCACCGGATCGAGCGTCTTCCAAACGAGATCGAGCCGGGCGTTGCCGAGTCGCGACAGGACTTGCGCGGGGCCGGTCAGATCGAGCTGGGTCACGTTCGGAAATAGCAGGAAGGCGATGCTCAGCGATTCGGTCATGCCGTTGCTCCTTGCGATGGGCTCTCACGATCGAAAACCGCGACATCGCTCCGGATTGGCTTAACTCGCTGACAAACAACGCGAGTCCGGCACCGAGCAAGGAGCGCGCTCAACCGAAGTGCAGAAAGTGCAGACGCTGGTGCAGCATTTTCGTCGGCACCCGACGCACCGTAGGGGGCGGTTTTAGCGAACGCGCTTCGGATGGTTGCCGACGTCATTCGCGCATCATGCCATCCCCTCTGCCTGTAGGACAGTTACCTCGGGAACAGCGCGCGCGGGTATCAGGCGAACAGCCATGTCCCGAGCATGCGCCCGAACGGGAAGGTGAACACGCCCGCGATGAGCAACGCGCCGGTGACCATCCCGCGCACGCTGGTGCGGTGCCGTGCAAGGTCGTGCGCGCGTGCCGACCACCAGATGATCGGGACCTGGACGAGCGTAAAGATCGACAGGAGGTGGATGATGCCAAAACCACCCGTGCTGGTCCGGATGCCGAACGAGGCGAGCGCAGTGGCGAGCATCGCGACGACCCAGATCGTACCGAGCGCGCGGTGCGGGCGGTCGCCGCGTTTGCGCAGCAGCATGATGGGGGTGAACGCGAGCGCGACGAGGATGGTGGCGAGGTGGAACCAGACGATCGTCGGGACCTGCGGCCAGTGCGGGCGGCCGCGGATCAGCGCGGTCATGACGGCGGCTAGGAGGAGGATTGCGGCGTAAGCGAGGAGTTTTTCGTAACCGTCGGCAGCGATCGGTCGCAGACGGGTTTTTCGTTTTCCGAGTGTTAGTGCCATTCGTGCCCCCTTGTATGTCCCAGGGGGACGGTACGGGGTGCGCAGCGCGGAAGCCAAGGGGCATTTGTGCCGCCGACCTCGCCATGGTCAAAACGTGCACCCCTCCCTGGAAGGGAGGGGTTGGGGGTGGGTCGGTTGGATTATGCCACTGGCATTGCCGCCTGTGGAAGCCGACCCACCCCCTGCCCCTCCCTTTCAGGGAGGGGGGAAGTAGGGCGCTATCGCTTGCGATGAGTTATGGAAGAACCGGGACTTCCGCGGCGCGCGTCTTGTTTTCCAGCCGCGATTCCCGGACCCGCTGGCCGAAGCAGCCGGTGGCGCCGCCTGCGCCGACTGCCGAGCAGCTGCCGATGGTGTTTACGCCTGACCCGGCGTCCATCGTGCCTTGGGCCTTGGTCGCCCAGCTGGCATTCTCGGGCGTGACGACGAACTCGCGCAATTCCTTGGGGACGCGGTATTGCTCCTGCGCGCTGCGGCGGACGCAGACGACGATCTCTTCGCCGTTCTGGTTGGTCGGGCAGCGTTCGTTGCCGAACAGGGTCAGCACGCCGTTGACGGGCGCGCTGCGCGAGACCTCGCCTGGCGCCGAGATCGTGTTCGGCTTGCCGGTAGCGCCCGGCAATGCCGGGGCCAGCGTCGGCGCTTTGGCGGGCAGCTGCGCGAGCGTCGGCGGCGCGCGGCGCGCGGGTTGGGACGTTTGCGCCACCGCAGGCCCGGCGACGAGCAACGCCGCCGCAAAAAGCATTTTCATACGCATCACTCCCACAATCCGTATTCTCATTTCGAAGGTCGCTTCTCAGATCCGCTTGGCGGTAGCGATCGCGACCTTGCAACCGAGCCGGATCGCCGCGCTCAGCACCGGATACCCAGGTGTCTCCTCGGCCCCGGCCGCAATCGCGGTCGCCTTGTGCTCGAGTTCCTCGGCCTGGAAATCGAGGATGGCCGCCGATAACTCGGGATCGCTGGCGCCAAGCTGAACGAGCTGTTCCTCGTAATGCTTGTCGATCTCGGTCTCGACCGCGGCGGTACACGCCATCGCAGCTCGCGGGCTGATCGCCGCGGTAACGGCGCCGAGCGCGAAGCCGGCGACCTTCCAGATCGGCTGAAGCACCGTCGGGCGCACGCGGCGATCGACGATCATCTTGTCGAAGAACGCGCGGTGGCGCTCTTCCTGCTGCGCCATGTGATGGATCGAGCGCGATGCCGGGTGACGATCGCCGAGCACGGCAAGCTGGCCTGCATAGATACGGATCGCACCGTATTCGCCGGCCTGGTCGACGCGAATCATCGAATCCGTCGCCCGCTTGGCGTCTCCTGGCTTCCAGCCGCTCATCTCGTCTTCCTCATGAGTGCGAATATGGTGAACGCACCGACGAGGGAAAAGATCGCGTTGAACCCGGCGAGCGAAATGCCGAGCAGCTTCCACTGCGGCGAATCGCAGCGCACCATCGGCGCGTTCATGATCGCGGCAAGACGCTCAGCGGCGGTGGTGCCGGCCATCGAGACGGTCGTCGTGCAGGCGGTGAAGCCGTTCCACCAATGATATTCGACACCGGCATGCGCGACGCCGATCAGTCCGCTGAGCCCGATCAGTACCCCGGCGATGATCACCAGCGATGCCCTGAGCGACCGTCCGGGAACGAAGAACGTCGCCCCCGCGATCAGCACGGCGGAATAATGCGGCCAGCGCTGCCAATGGCACATCTCGCACGGATACAGCCCGCCGAGATATTGCGAGCCGAGCGCACCGAGCAGCAGGAACGCTGGCAGCAGGAGCGCGATAGCGCGCGCGATCTCTTCGTTCTTGGTCATGCCCAACCCGCGACGCACGCTCACTTGGTGGCGGCCTTGGCAGCGTCGGCATCAGGCTTGATCGGGCGCGGCTTGGTCGCGGCGGCAACCTGGGTCGGGCCGCCGAGACGCGCGACGGTCTTCAGCGCGTAATAGAGCTGGAAATCGTCGATGCCCTGCTTCTTCAACTGCTCGGGCGTCTGCGAGAAGCGCGGGTCGGTCTTGGTATCCTCCTCCAGCACCGCGTTGTCGGCCTTCACCTCGTTGATCAGATGTTTCCGGAGGTCTGCCTCGCGGAACACCGGGCGCGACTTGTAGTCGGGATCGGTGAGCTGCGGCACCTTGATGTCGGGCTCGATCCCGCCCTCCTGCACCGATCGGCCGGACGGCGTGAAGTAGCGCGCGGTGGTCAGGCGGAGCGCGGTCTGGGGCCCGAGCGGGAGCACGGTCTGGACCGAGCCCTTGCCGAAGCTGCGCTCGCCCATGATCAGCGCGCGGTGATGATCCTGAAGCGCGCCCGCGACGATCTCCGACGCCGATGCGGTGCCGGGATCGGTGAGAACGACGACCGGCAGGCCGTGCGCGTCGTCGCCGGGCTTGGCGTAATAGCGCTCGATATCGGTCTTCTCGCGGCCGCGCTGCGAGACGATCTCGCCGTGATCAAGGAACGCGTCGCTGACTTCGATCGCCTGGGTCAGCAGCCCGCCGCCATTCTCGCGGAGGTCGACGACATAGCCGAGCGGGCGGTGGCCGAGCGACTTGTCGATCGCCATGATCGCCGCGCGGGTGTCGGCGCCGGTGTTCTCGCTGAAGGTGTTGATGTTGATATAGCCGACATCGCCGCGGACTTCCCACTTCACCGGCTTCTGGACGATGATCTCGCGCATCATGGTCACGTCGAGCGGCTTGTCGCGGCCGGGGCGGACGAGGCCGAGCGTGATCTTGCTGCCGGGCTTGCCGCGCATCTTGCCGACCGCCTCGTCGAGCGAATCGCCGTAGATCAGCTTGCCGTCGATATGCGTGATGTAGTCGCCGGACTTCACGCCCGCGCGGGCGGCGGGCGAGTCTTCCTGCGGGGCGACGACCTTGATCGCGCCGTCCTCCATCTGCACCGTCAGGCCCAGGCCGCCGTAATTGCCCTCGGTCATGATCCGGAGGTTTTCGTAGTCCAGCGCGTCGACGTACGAGCTGTGCGGATCGAGGCTGGCGAGCATGCCCTGGATCGCGCCCTTGATCAGCGTCTTGTCATCGACCTTGTCGACGTAATCCGCCTTCACGCGGTTGAACACATCGAGGAACTGGTCGAACTCGCGGTACGTGTCGGTGTCGACCGCCGCCATCGCCGAGGTGGCGAGCGGGATCAGCGTCAGCGCGCCGACGATCGCCGTCGCGGCAAGGAACGGGGTACGCAGTATAGGACGAGGCATCGATGGTCCTGCAACCTGAGAAAAGACGTGTCGTACGGTCGTGACGGCGTAGCGTAGCGGAACGCTGGCGGCAACGCGCGGAGCAAAGCGGGCCCGGGGTTAATGGCGGCTGACTGCGGGGGTGACGTTCGGGGCGGCACGTACACACGATGCTCCGTCATGCCGGGCTCGTTCCGGCATCCACGGCTCCGCACGATCGAGAGACTCGGGTTCGCGGAACGGTGGACCCGGAACCGGTCCGGGGTGACGGGGTAGTTTTGGCGAATTTCGACCACGAAGTCAGGCGCTGACCTAGCTTAGCCGATCAGCGCGGCCCTATCAGTGACGCCACATCGACCGGCCGCCCCCGGCGGCGGAGTTCGACGGTGATGCGCGGGTCTTCGCCGGGAGCGGCGCCGAGCGGCGCGCCCATGGCGATGCGGTCGCCGGGCTTGGCGGTGGTCGCGGCGAGGCCGGTGACGAGGCTGGTCCAGCCATCGGCGTGGTCGATGATGACGATCGTGCCGTAGTCGCGGAAACGACGCGCGTAGCGGACCGTGCCGGCCGCGGGTGCGACGACGCGGGCGCGGGGGGCGGTGGCGAAGGTCAGGCCGCGCGATCGGACGCCGGACTCCGAAACCTCGTCGAAGCCGGTGACGAGCCTGCCCGCTACCGGCGCACGGTACACGCCGCGCGGTGGCGACGGGGGCGTGGTGCCGGGCGCGACCGGGCGGGGGATCGGGCCGGCGAGCGCGATCAGGCTGGCTGCGGTCGCCTTGGCGTTGGTGGTGGCGGCCATCCCATCGACGAGATCGCGTGCGCGTTCGCCAAGCGCCAGCGCGCGATCGGACTCGCTGAGCGCACCGCGGCCGAGCGACTGGCTGCGCTGGCGGTGGCGTGCTTCCAAGGTGGCCAGCGCGATGCGATCGTTCTCCAGCCGTGCGCGGCCGTCGGCGAGCGCCTTGGCAGCGAGCGTGGCGCTGGCTTGCAAACGCCGCGTCTCGGCGAGTTCGGTGCGGACGGCTTCGGTGCGCTGGCGGACGACGGGGAGCGCGCTGCCGAGCACCGCGCGGACGTGGACGAGGTCGTCGACCGATCCCGGCTGCGCGACTGCGACGATCGTCGGGCGGCGGGCGAGGGATTCCAACGCTGCGAGGAGCCGGGCGACAGGGGCTTGCGCGCGGCCGAGCTTGGCGCGCTGATCGGATAGCAGGCGCTCGACCAGCGTTACGCGCGCACTTGCGGTGGCTAGGTTCGCTTCGGCGGCGGTCACGCGCGCAGCGAGCGCCTGTTCTTCACGGCGCGCCTTGTCGGCGGCGTTGCGCTCCTGCGTGGCGGCAGCGGCGAGCTTGGCAGCCCGCGCGGTGGCGATCACGGCGTCACGCTTGGCGGCGAGCAGGCGTTGCTGCTCGGTCGCCAACTCGGGCGCGTCAGTCTGTGCAGTTACGCCCGCCGCCGCGAACAGCGCCGCGATCGCGAGAACGCCCCCTACCCTCATGCATCACCCTTCGCGGTGATAGGGGTGGTTGGCAAGGATGCTGGTGGCGCGGAAGAGTTGTTCGGCGAGCATCGCGCGAGCGAGCAGATGCGGCCAGGTCGCGCGGCCGAACGAGAAGAGCAGGTCCGCCTCGTCGCGCGCTGCGTCGTCGAAGCCATCGGCGGCGCCGATCATGAACCGCGCCTCGCGCACGCCGTCATCGCGCCATCGCTCGAGCTTTTGCGCGAACTGCGTCGAAGAGAGCGTCTCGCCCTTCTCGTCGAGCAGGATGCGCTTGGTCTGTTCCCCGACCAGCGGAATCTTGCCGCCGGTGTCGGGGAGCTCGCTGACCTTGGTCGGCCAGACGATCCGCTTCAGATAGCGGTCTACGAGGTCGGCCTCGGGCGAGCGCCCGATCCGACCGCGGGCGACGATGTGGAGCAGCACCGCCGCCGTCTCGGAGGTCTAGTCTTCGTCGGTGAAGATCGGCACGGGCGGCGGCGCCGGTGCGTCGCCGAATGCCCACATCCGCTCGAGATTGTAGAAGCTGCGGACTTCGGGGCGGAACAGATGGACGATGACGTCGGTCGCGTCGATCAGCACCCAGTCGGCCGTGGGGAGCCCCTCGATCTTCACCGGACGCTTGAACTCGGCCTTGATCCGCTCGGCCAGCTTCTGCGCCATCGAGGCCACCTGGCGGGTCGAACGACCGCTGGCGATCACCATGTAATCGGCGATGCTGGTCTTGCCCGCGAGCGGGATCGAGATGGTCTCGACCGCCTGGTCGTCGTCGAGCGACGCGAGGATCAGGCGATGCAGCGCCTCAACCTCTTCGGGGTCGGTCGCGCGAGGGGCAGTAGGGGAAGTGGCCAAGTCAGCTCCTGGGTAAAACTACCGGACCAGCAACGTGCTGAACCCAGTCGGGATTTTTGGCACGCAGGCCGGTTGCGGAGGTCGGGTCGGGTCGGAAGCGCAACAGCACAAGGGCCGGCAATCTCCACGTCGTCCAGCTCTTCGCATGGTCTGTGCGCCGTTGGAAGCGCCGCAGCCAACCCATCGCGGGGGCCGCGAGGGCGCGCCCGTCATATCCCGGACGCGCGATTACCGCAATCGGAACCTCGCGGGCGATCTGGCGCCAGTTCTTCCAGCGATGGAAGTCGGCGAGATTGTCCGCCCCCATCAGCCAGATGAAGCGGATTTTCGGGTAGCGCCGCTTGAGCTTGCGGATCGTGTCGAGCGTGTAGCGGGTGTGCAGCCGCGCCTCGATATCGGTCGCGCGGATCGGCGCGCGGCGCGCCATCCATCGCGCCGAAGCAAGACGCGCGGAGAGCGGCGCCATGTCGTTCGCCGCGTCCTTCAGCGGGTTGCCGGGAGACACCAGCCACCACGCCTCGTCGAGCGCAAGCGAGTCGATCGTCGCAAGCGTGATGCCGCGGTGGCCGCGGTGGGCGGGGTTAAACGACCCGCCGAGAATGCCGACGTGGGTCAAACCTCGGCGGAGCAAAAGGAGATGCTGGAAAGCCAAGGCGAGCAAGACATAAACCGACGGTATGACCGGATTCGTCGGTTATCAACATGGCAGCGCGCCGGGCACCTCAGTTGCAGGGGAAACGCTTCGCCAGCACCCGCGCGTACCCGTCCTTGAGCGGGCGTTTCTGATCGGCGGCAGGCAATTGCGACAATCCGTCGAGCATATCCATGATGCCGACCGACTCGCCCTCTGGCACGCACGCGATCGGCGGCTTGCCCGCGGCAGCACGCGCGGCGCGATCCGCCTTCAATTGCGTGGTGGCCGCCTTGGCCTCCGCCTTCAGGACCGGAAGATCGGGCGACATCAACGCCATCGGGCCCTTATCACGCAACGCGTTGGCGCGCGCGAGGAAGGTCTGAACGGACATCGCCGCACTCGCCGGCACCGCGGCGCCGACGATCGTCACGGCCGCGACCAGAGCGACGCAGAATGGTTTGGGCAGATACGACATGGGCAGCCTTTCCGAGGAAAGACTGCCCATAAACTTCAACGGCTTACGCCTGGATGAACCGATCGGGTACGAACCGATCACGCGCCGAGCGGAGACGGCGTACCGAACGGGCCGTTGGGACGACGCGTCTTGGGGATCGACGTTCCCGCACGCGGCACGTTCGACGTCTTCGCACCCGGCTCAGGACGATCGAGATCTTCGCCGGCAATCAGCTTCTTGATCTCGTCGCCGGTCAGCGTCTCGAACTCGAGCAGCGCACCAGCCACCGTGTGGAGCTGATCGACGTGATCGCTCAGCACCTGCTTGGCACGGTCGAGACCGCCTTCGACGATCCGCTTGATCTCGTCATCGATCAGTTGCGCGGTCTGGTTGGACATACGCGACGGACGGCTCGACGAGTATCCTAGGAACGACTCGCCCTCGGGCTCGCCATATTCGAGCGGACCAACCTTGTCCGACATGCCCCAGCGCGTAACCATGTCGCGTGCCAGACCCGTGGCGTATTGAATGTCGCCCGAGGCTCCGCTCGACACCTTGTCGTAGCCGAAGATGACTTCCTCGGCGACGCGGCCGCCCATCGAGACCGCGAGGTTCGCGTACATCTTGTCGCGGTGATAGCTGTACGAATCGCGCTCGGGCAGACGCATGACCATGCCCAGCGCACGACCGCGCGGGATGATCGTCGCCTTGTGGATCGGATCCGATGCGGCCTCGTGCATCGCAACGACGGCGTGACCGGCCTCGTGGTACGCGGTCATCCGCTTCTCGTCGTCGGTCATGACCATGCTGCGACGCTCGGCGCCCATCATGACCTTGTCCTTGGCCTCCTCGAACTCGGCCATCGCCACCAGACGCTTGCCCTTGCGCGCCGCATGCAGCGCCGCCTCGTTGACGAGGTTGGCGAGATCGGCACCGGAGAAACCGGGCGTACCACGTGCAATGACTCGGGCATCGACGTCGGGTGCGAGCGGAACCTTCTTCATGTGGACTTCGAGGATCTTGATGCGACCTTCGATGTCCGGCCGTGGCACCGTGACCTGGCGATCGAAGCGACCCGGACGCAGCAGCGCTGGGTCGAGCACGTCGGGACGGTTGGTCGCGGCGATGATGATGATGCCCTCGTTCGCCTCGAAGCCGTCCATCTCGACCAGCAGCTGGTTCAACGTCTGCTCGCGCTCGTCGTTACCGTTGCCAAGGCCGGCACCACGATGACGACCCACAGCATCGATTTCGTCGATGAAGACGATGCACGGTGCGGACTTCTTGGCCTGCTCGAACATGTCACGGACACGGCTTGCGCCGACACCGACGAACATCTCGACGAAATCGGAGCCCGAGATCGTAAAGAACGGCACGCCAGCCTCACCCGCAATGGCACGGGCGAGCAGCGTCTTGCCGGTACCGGGCGAACCGACCAGCAACGCGCCCTTGGGGATCTTGCCGCCGAGGCGGGCGAACTTAGTAGGATCCTTCAGGAACTCGACGATCTCTTCCAGCTCTTCGCGTGCTTCGTCGATACCGGCGACATCCTGAAAGGTGACCTTACCCTCCTTCTGCGTCAGCATCTTCGCGCGGCTCTTGCCGAAGCCCATCGCGCCCGATCCCGAATTCTTCTGCATCTGCTTCAGCACGAAGAAAGCGATGCCGAGGAACAGCAGGAACGGCAGCGACTGATACAGCAGCAACGCCAGCATCGACGGACCCTCTTCGGGCTTCGCACTGATCGCAACACCCTTCTCGCGCAGCTTCGGCACGAGCGTCGAGTCCTGGATCGGGTACGACTTGAACTTCTCGCCCGACGACAACGTGCCCGAGATCATGTCGCGCGAGATGTTGACGTCCTTGACCGTGCCCTCGTCGACCTTGTCGAGGAACGCCGAATACGCGATCGTGTTGCCGCCCGACGTGGCCGTACGGCCGTCGAACATGGTCACGAACAGCGCCAGCGCGAGCAGGATGCCGACCCAGATCAACAGGCTCTTCATCCAAGGATTGCCGCCGCCATTCTCGGGGCCACCGTTTCCGGGGCCCTGGGGCTTCTGACCGCGGTTCTCGTTGTCGTTCATGGGTGCACGATACCTTTCAGCGCACAAGATAAGCGCGCGCAGGTTAATGGCAATGGAACAACGCGCGACTTGCGTTGATCGGTGTGAACGGGCGGTCACGTCACCCGACGCAGAGGCTCTGGCTTGGGCGGGAAAGCCGGCAGTCGGGAACGCGGGTCAGTCGATAACGCGGCGGGGCGGGGCTTCGCGGAACCGCCAGACGTCGCCGCGGACGCTGGCAATGATGCCGGCCTGAGTCGTGCGCTTGCCGGTCGTGAGCGAGTCGAGCAGCTTTTCGATGTTGGCGGCTTCGGTCCATTCGGGCGCGACGATGCCCGCCTCGGTGCGGACCGTGCCGATCGCGCAGCGGGCAAGACGGCGGAGAATTTCGCGGGGCAGATTCTCGACCGCGAGCTTGACCTCGCCGCCGCCGACCTTGGCGCGTTCGGTCCAGATCCAGTCGACCATCGCGCGGACGTCGGTGTCGGTCTCGGCCAGCGCGGCGGCGGCGCGTGCGAGATTCGGCGTGCCGAGCCATTCGTTCTCCCCGAGCAACCGGCGGAACCGCGTACGATCATGCCGGTCGTCATGGTTCGAGGGATCGTCGAGGAACGGCACCTCGGCACGACGGACGATCGCGCGGAGTTCGGCGCGGCGCCAGTCGAGCAACGGGCGAATCACGAGGACGCCGTTGACGTGCGTGCGTGCCCGCACGCCGGCCAGACCGGCCAGTCCCGAACCGCGCGCCGCCCGCATCAGGAAGGTCTCGGCCTGATCGTCGGCGTGATGCCCGGTGACGAGAGCCCCCGCGCCGATCGCACGGGCGTGCTCCGTCAGCAGCGCATAGCGCGTGGTACGGGCTTGCGCCTGGATGCTGGCACCGGTGATCGGTTCGCTCGGCGCGAGCGTGGCGTGAGAAATGCCGAGCGTGGCGCAATGCGCGGCGACCATCGCGGATTCCTCGACCGCTTCGGGGCGGAGGCGGTGGTCGATGCTGGCGACCGTGAAGCCGGGGGGAAGCGATTCATGCGCGAGGGTGAGCATCGCCATGCTGTCCGGACCGCCGGATACCGCGAACAGCGGGTTGGCGATGTCGCTGGCGAGCCGCGCGAAGTCGGCGGCGAAGCGACGTCCTTCTTCGGTCATGCGGTGCGCATCATCATCGTAAAAAGTCTACCACCCCGGCGGAGGCCGGGGCCCAAATGGGGGACAGCGATGACTAGGCGCAGCCCGCCGTTACGCTGGCCTTCCCAATTGGGCCCCGGCCTCCGCCGGGGTGGTGCTAATGTGCGACGTGAAGTCACGAACAGGGGATCACGCACACGCATCGAGGGATCGCTTACTTGCACTTCGCCGCGCTGCGTCCGGCAGCGACCTGCCCCTTCATCGCCGCGGCCATCTTGGCGCCGTAGACGTCGTTCAGTTCGTCATACACCTTGCACGCATCGGCGGGCTTGTTCAGCTTGGTCAGCGCCTGCCCCAGATACAGCAGGCTGTCGGGTGCGCGCTCGCCGTCGGGCATCTTCTTGTAATTGTCGTAGAACGCCATCGACGCGAGGCTCGGTTTGCCCTCGTCGAGATACGACCGACCGAGCAGATTCTGTGCATAGCTGGCGCGCTTGCTCTTGGGATAGTCCGCGACAACCTTCTTCAACTGCGCCTCGGCCTGCGGGTATTGCTTGGCCGCCCACAGTCGATAGCCATACATATAATCGTCTTCCGCAGCGTCGCCGGTGGACGGCTTCTCGACCGAGACCTTGGTCGGTGCCGGCGTAGCGGTCCCCGGCTTGGCCGCCGTATCGGGCCGCGGTGTCGGGCGCGAGGGGCCGCCATTCGACGCGTCGTCAGGCTCGATCGGACCGCCCGCCGCGATCGGCGCGGGGCCGGTTTCAAGTGCCTTCAGCCGCGCATCGTTGGTGCGCCGATAGCTGTCGAACGCATCCTGCAACTGGCGCACGCGGTTCTGGTTCTGCTCGATCTGCTCGGTGAGCGAGGTCATCTGCTGTTC
Organism: Sphingomonas sp. PP-CE-1G-424; assembly: GCF_004341085.1. Lineage (GTDB taxonomy): Bacteria > Pseudomonadota > Alphaproteobacteria > Sphingomonadales > Sphingomonadaceae > Sphingomonas. Next base: position 312,251 of record NZ_SLXW01000002.1, on the reverse strand, counting down.
GAGCGAGGTGACGCGCTGCGTCACGTCGATGATCGCGCTGTTCGCGGGTGAGCCCGGACCGGGGCCCTGTTCGCCTTGCGGCGCGCGGACCTCGGGCTGGAGCATCTGGCCTGCGCCACCGGGAAACACCTTGCGCTGCACCGCGCGCATCTCGCTCTCGAGCTTGCCGACGCGGCCTTCGACGTTCTGCGCCTGCGCGGTCGCCGGCAACAGAGCCGCGAGGCAGACGCCGACCAGAATTGACTTACGCATGGGCCACGCCCCCCGGTGAATTGGTTAATCGTCCGGGTATAGCTACACTACCCCTCCTGTCGCCAGCCTTAAGACCCTGGCGATGCCTGCCGTTGCTCACGGATTCGTGGTAGCCCGCGTGGGAGTCTCGGCCGAGTCGAGGTTCGCACGCTGCGTTTCGCTGAGCGGACGGCGGGGCGTATTCGGGCGACGCGGGCGCGACCGCTCGGTGGTCGCAGACGACCCGGCAGGCGTGGCCTGTGGCTCGGGTGTTCCCGCGATTCGCGCGGCGATCGCCGTCGCACCGACGGGGACATCCTTGATCGCACGCTCGCCGGTACCGAGCGCCGGCGCCGCGGCCCCATTGAGCGTCACCGCCAGCTTGTCGGCACGACCGATGTTGATCTTCGGGTCCTTCGCGTCGCGCGGCACATCGAACTTCTCGCCCGGCTTCATCGTCCCCAGGTACAGCGTCTTGTTATCGGCGTCGTAGACCCGCATCCAGACCTCGCCCGAAGCGGTCAGCGTCACCTGCCCGTTGGCTGGGGTCGGCGCCGAGGGGACGGACTGCGCGGTCTTCGCCGCGGGCGCGGCCGGCACCTGTGCGACGGATACGTCGGCGGGCGACGTCCGCGATCCGCGGAACATGTCGGTGCCGTACCAGAGGCCGACCAGCACGAGCACGGCGATCGCGATCCCGAGCGCGACGATCGTGATCCCGCGCGAGGGCACGCGCGACGGGTCGGTCATCTCGTACGGTTCGTATTCGGGCGTCCGGCGGCCGAGCTTGGCGACGTCTTCGCGGACCATCTGCGCAATCCGCACCTCGTCGACGCCGACCGCGCGCGCATAGGCCCGCGCGAAACCGATCGCATAGGTCGCGGACGGCAATACGCTATAGTCCGAAGCCTCGATCGCCTCGAGATGGCGGAGCGGTACGCGGGTCCGCGTCGCGATATCGGCAACGCTCAACCCCTGCGCCTCGCGTGCGGTACGAAGAATGTCGCCAGCACGCTCGGTCGGAGCGGGCACAGCGTTCTGGCCGGGTTCGACCTCGTCCATTCTTATCTCCGAAACCGGGCTCTCAAAGCGTCGCCCGCTATGGTTTCCGTTTCTACGACGGTCCGTGTCCTGTCAACGCGCAGCCGGCAGGCAAACGCGGTTCAGGTGAGTTCGACGCCGTTTTCCACCGCCCACGCGGTCAGCGCGGCGCGCATGTCGCGTGGCGGGTTGGCGAGCAGCGCTGTCATGACCGGCGCCAACGCCGACCGATCGAGCGACCGCGTCATCGCCTTGATCGGGCCGACCGCGGCCGGCGTGATCGACAGCCGCTCGATCCCGAGACCGATCAATGCCATCGCCTCGAGCGGCAACCCGCCCATCTCGCCGCAGACCGCCAGATCGACACCCGCCGCACGGACCGGCGCGACCAGCCGGGCGATGAAGCGCAGGATCGACGGGCTGAGCCAATCGTAGCGCTCGGCAAGCTTGGGGTTCGCGCGATCGGCGGCGAACAGGAACTGCGTCAGATCGTTGGTGCCGATCGACAGGAAATCGATGTTCGGCAGCAGAATGTCGAGCATCTCGGCAAGCGCCGGCACCTCGAGCATCGCACCATAGCGGATCGCGAGCGGCATCTTTCGGCCGCGGCCCTCCAGCCAGTGACGTTGCGCCTCGAACAGCGCGCGCGCCTCGTCGAACTCCCACGGCTCGCTGACCATCGGGAACATCACGTTGAGCGTGCGACCGGCGGCGGCTTCCAGCAGCGCGCGGGCCTGCACCTTCATCAACCCGTCACGCTCCAGGCCGAGGCGCAGCGCGCGCCAGCCCATCGCCGGATTTTCCTCGTCCGCGTCGTGCTTGTTGAGGTACGGCAACGCCTTGTCGCCGCCGATATCGACGGTGCGGAAGATCACGGGACGATCGCCCGCCGCGTCGAGCACTTCACGGTAGAGCCGCTGTTGGCGCTCGCGTTGCGGCAGCGTGGCGGAGACGAGGAACTGGAATTCGGTGCGGAACAGGCCGATGCCGTCGGCGCCGGTGATGTCGAGCGCGGCCACGTCGTCGCGCAGGCCCGCGTTGACCATCAGCGTCAGCCGGTGGCCGTCCTTGGTGATCGGGGGCACGTCGCGCAGCGCCGCGAACGCCGCCTTGCGCTTCTGCCGCATCGCGAGCCGCGCCTCGAACGCCTCCTCCATCGCCGCCGACGGCCGCGCGAAGACGTTGCTCTCGGCGCTGTCGAGCAACAGCATGTCGCCTTCTGCGACCAATCGACGGATGTCGCGGACGCGGCCGAGCACCGGCACGCCCATCGCGCGCGCGACGATCGTGACGTGCGCGGTGAGCGACCCTTCCTCCAGGATAACGCCCTTCAGCCTGCGCTTGTCGTATTCGAGCAGTTCGGCGGGGCCGAGGTTGCGCGCGATGAGGATGGTGTCCTGGCGAAGGCCCATCTGCGCCGCGGTGCCCATCTGGCCCGAGACGATGCGGAGCAGCCGGTTCGACAGGTCCTCCAGATCGTGCATCCGGTCGGCGAGCAGCGGATCGTCGATCTGCCGCATCCGCTGGCGGGTGCGTTGCTGGACGCGCTCGATCGCCGCCTCTGCGGTCAGGCCGGAGTCGATCGCCTCGTTGATGCGCCGCGCCCAACCCTCGTCATAGGCGAACATCTTGTAGGTCTGGAGCACTTCGACATGCTCGCCGCCGACGCCGAATTCGGCATCGCGCGTCATCCGGTCGATGCCTTCGCGCATCTTGTCGAACGCGGCGTAGACGCGGTGGCGCTCGGCGTCGGTGTCCTCGGCGACGGTATGTTCGATATGGATGCGCGGCTGGTGATAGACCGCGTAGCCCGCGCCCATGCCGTCGACCAGCTTCTGGCCGGGAATGCGCATCGCCGCGGTCGACTGCGGCCGGTCCGCGCCGCCGCCGGTGGTATCGATCAGCCCGGCGTTGGCGATCAGTTCGGACAGCACCATCGCGACCGTCTGCAATGCCTCGATCTCGACGTCCGCATATTTGCGACGATCGGTGTGCTGGACGGCCAGCACCCCCACCGAGCGCTCGCGGCGGATGATCGGCACGCCCGCAAAACTGTGGAAACGGTCCTCGCCGGTTTCGGGCTTGTAGGCGAAATCGGGGTGGCTGGCGGCTTCGTCGAGGTTGAGCACCTCGATGTCTTCGGCGATCGTCCCGACCAGCCCCTCGCCCATCGCCAGTTTGGTGACGTGGACCGCAGCCTGATCGAGGCCACGCGTGGCGAACAGTTCGAGCACGCCTTCACGCAGAAGGTAGATCGAGCACACCTCGCTATCGATCGCGGTGGCGATGATACCGACGACCGAATTGAGCTTGGCCTGCGCGGACGTGCGCGACGCCATCACGTCGTGAAGGCTGGTGAGGATTTCGCGGGCGGAGGCGGCGGCCGAAAGGGGCATTGGGGTTGGCTATCAGATGAAGCGCTTGGGTGCCACGCAACAAAAGCAGTGTTGTGGCCAAGTTCGATCGATCTCTGGGTGTGGATTCTTACAAGTGTTTGTGAATGGCGACTTCTCCCCTCCCTGAAAGGGAGGGGTGAGAAGTCAGGTGTCGAACAGCCCGTCCTGGCTGCCGGTTGGTGGGTTGAGGCCCAGGTGCTTCCAGCCGCCCGCGTTCAGGAACCGCCCGCGTGCCGTTCGCGCGATCAGGCCGAGCTGGATCAGATACGGCTCGATCACTTCCTCGATCGTGTCGCGCGGTTCGCTCAGCCCTGCGGCAAGTGTCTCCACGCCGACCGGGCCGCCGCGGTAGATGTCGGCGATCATCATCAGATAACGCCGGTCCATCGCGTCGAGACCCAGCGAATCGACCTCCAGCCGGTTCAGCGCCGCATCCGCCGCCCGCGCGTCGACCGTCTCGTGCCCCGCGACGTTGGCGAAATCGCGCACCCGACGCAGCAATCGCCCGGCGATGCGCGGCGTACCGCGGGCGCGGCGCGCGATCTCCATCGCACCGTCCTTGGCGATCCCCAGCCCGAGCAACCCGGCGGCACGCGTGACGACCCGCTCCAACTCCTCGACAGTGTAGAATTGCAGCCGCACCGGGATGCCGAAGCGATCGCGCAGCGGCGTCGTCAGCAAGCCCTGCCGCGTCGTCGCGCCGATCAGTGTGAACCGCGGCAGATCGATGCGCACCGAGCGCGCGCTCGGCCCCTCGCCGATCATCAGGTCGAGCGCACGGTCCTCCATTGCCGGATACAGCACTTCCTCGACCGCCGGCTGCAAGCGGTGGATCTCGTCGATGAACAGCACGTCACCATCCTCGAGATTGGTCAGCAGCGCGGCGAGATCGCCCGACTTGGCGATCACCGGGCCCGAGGTGGCGCGGAACCCCACCCCCATCTCGCGCGCGACGATCTGCGCGAGTGTGGTCTTGCCTAGCCCCGGCGGCCCGAAGAACAGCACGTGATCGAGCGCATCGCCACGCGATTTCGCCGCCTGGATGAAGATACGAAGATTCTCGCGCGCGGCCTTCTGCCCGACGAATTCGTCGAGAGTCTTCGGGCGCAGCGCGGCGTCGACGTCTTCGGGGCGCTTGGCTGCGGTCAGGATGCGGTCGTCTGTCACGCTGGCAAACTTACTTTTAGAGCCTGTTCCAATTGGCTTATCGAGTGCGTACCTGATTTTTCGACACCCTTGGCCGCAATCAATAGAAAAATTGCGTCAGGAGCAGTGCGAAAAGCTTCCCATTGACGCAGTCCGATTTTCAACGGCTCAACAAACGCCATGATGCGAGTTTCCAAAGGAACCTCCGCACGAAACGGTAAAAGTTGGAACTCGAGCCACTTCTGCGAAGCTACATCGATCGCGTGAGGCATCCATTCAATAGCCAGATCAGCAGGCGATTTGCGCCTCGAAAAAGGCCACATTCATTGAGCTCCCGCAAGACAGATCGATAGATGCCGCAATTGCAGTTGAGCCATTACGAAACCGACAAAGAATACAGAAATTGGGAGCATATTAGGCAACCGCATCACCAGCGGCGCTCCGACTATCGGCATGGAAATACGTCGAGATACAATTCGAACGCCTCGCGCAGATTGCCGATCGCCTCTTCCACCGTTTCGCCCTGGCTGGTCGTGCCGGTTTCCGGATTATAGGCGACGAACCCGCCTTCCTCCGCAACGGTAAGAACAGCAGTGACCTGCATGGCACATTCCTTCTTGGACGATCCGGCTCTACCGCGACGCCTTGCGCAGCGCCAGTCGGACCAACGCGTCGAGCGTGGCGTCCGTCCCCAGTTCCTCTTCCGCCGCGGCGACGGCGGTGGAGGCTTCGGCGGGGCGGAACCCGAGGTTGAGCAGTGCCGACACCGCATCCGCACCCGCGCCAACGACAGGCGCCGCGGTGGTACCGCCCGGACCGAGCACGATACCGCCGGTCTTGTCCTTCAGTTCCATGACGATGCGCTGCGCGAGCTTGGGCCCGACACCGTTGGCGCGCGCGACCATCGCCTTGTCGCCGCTGGCGATCGCCCGCGACAGGTCATTGGGTTCGAGCGCGGACAGGATCGCGAGCGCAACGCGTGCGCCGACGCCCTGCACGCCGGTCAGCAGCCGGAACCAGTCGCGTTCGGACCCGCTCGAGAATCCGACGAGGCGGATCGAATCCTCCGACACGAGCATCTCGGTAAAGACGGTAGCCGCCTCGCCGATCGGGCCGAGCGTCGACAGCGTGCGCGCCGAGGCGCCGACCAGATAACCGACGCCGCCGACATCGATCACCGCATGATCGATACCGGTCGAGTCCAGACGTCCTTTGAGATGCGCGATCATGATCGATGGCGGTAGAACAATGCCGCGGTCGCGTCATCCCGGCAAAATGGGACCGGCATGACCGGTTTCGGTCCCCTCACCCTCGCAATTGGCTCGCCGCGGGTTCGCTGGCCTGGGAACGCGATGCCGTGGACGGCGCGGGCTTGTGCACACCGTGGAGCGCCTGGGTAGGCGCGCCGATGACCGCGGCACGCGCGCGCAGGCTCGCCTTCAGGAACACCGTCTCCGATGCCACGAACCGCCGCGGCGTCGTGCCGAGAAAGGTGCCGGCATCGCGCAGGAAGTGCGAGGCATCGAAATAGCTGCTGTCGATCTTCGAATAATCGTTCAGCCCCGCATCGGTGATCAACCGGATGAACGACCGCAGGAACCGCGCTCGTCGCAGCAGGAGCTTCGGCGGCATCCCGAAATAGCGCGTCGCCATCCGCCGGAGTTCATGCGTCGGGATATCGAGCCGGTCGGCGACATCCTTCATCTCGATCACGCCGTCGGTCACGGTCAGCGCACCGAACGCGCGGATCAGGTCTTCGCGCGGGTGGGGTCGCCGGAACAGCGAGGGAAGGATGGAATCGAGCAGCGGCTTGATCTTGGCGTCGTCGTCCAGCAGGTCCAGCCCATCGGCCAATCTGGTCGATATGGCGGGCCCCGCCACGCCCGCGAGCGGCACGACGCGGTTATGGAAATCGCCCGCCGAGCGCACCGTCATACGTGCCCATCCAAGCGCGCTCAAGCCGATGCCGACGGCGATGCCACCGTGCGTCTCGGTGCGGAACGCCCTGCTGGTCGGACCATAGAGGCTCGCGCGATCGAGCGGCCCGAAGCGGTGGTTGCCGATCGACACGTCGAGAGGACCGGCGTCGACGAGCACCGAGATCATCGCCGGTGCAGGCAGATACCAGTTGATCATAGGCGCGCGGTCGACATTGGTGTAGATCGCGTAGCCGGTCACGAACTCCGCCAAGGCCGGATCCGGAAGGTCGTAGCGCATCCGCATGCCGGGTGGCATCGCAAAGGCCTCGATGGGCACGGCGGGGCTGTTGGTGCCCCCGCGCACGTGATCTACGAGCATCATTCCCCCTGAACGGCGTAGCAAAGTTTCTTTTCGGCACCGCAAAAACCACGGCGATTGAACCGCGGCAGCCGAACCCCGCACGATCCTTAGCCCATCGTTACGCGGCAGTGCGAGCTTTATTCAAGTTAAACCGGGCAGGCGATTCTGGCGGCGATCCATACAACACGCGCAGCCCCGCAAGGCAGCGGCCGGTCGAAGGGCAGTGATCGCGGATTCGAACTGCCATCTCGGGCAGGAACGAGCAGGTCAGATGCCGAAGCCGCTCCGTCGCGACATCGCCGCCGCGCTGGCGACATGATGCGCATGCGTGATCGCTACCGCCAGCGCGTCCGCCGCGTCGGGACCGGCGAGTTTAGCGCCCGGCAGCAGCACCGCCATCATCGCCTGAATCTGTTTCTTGTCTGCACCACCGGTGCCGACGACGCCCTTCTTGACGGTCGAGGGGTGATATTCGCCGATATGCAGCCCTGCGCCGGCGGCAGCCAGGAGCACTACGCCGCGCGCTTGCCCGAGCTTCAGCGTCGATTGCGCGTTGGTGTTGCCGAGCACTTCCTCGACCGCGGCGCCGTCGGGACGTTCGGTGCGGATGACGTCGATCAGCGCATTGTAGAGCGCGGTGAGGCGGCGGGGGAGCGCCATCGACGGATCGGTCTTGATCTGGCCGTTGGCGATATGGCTGAGGCGGTTGCCATCGGCGCGGATGACGCCCCAGCCTGTTGTGCCGAGGCCGGGGTCTAGTCCGAGGATGATCATGAGAAGAGAGAAGGTTGGTTCGCGCGGAGGCGCGGAGGCGCGGAGGGGGTGCGCTTTTGGCTATCGTCTCGCGTCAGCGGGACTTTCACACCGCTCGGCTGGCCTACCGATAGGAGGCCGCTGGCGCGGAGTACGTAACCATGAAGCGCTACTCTCCGCGCCTCCGCGCCTCCGCGCGAACCAACCTTCTTCATCTCAACCCAAGGTCTCCATGATCTCGTCGGAGATCTCGTAATTGCCCCACACCGTCTGCACGTCGTCGTCGTCGTCGAGCGCGTCGATCAGCTTGAACAGCGTCGCCGCATCGTCAGCACCGACCGCGACCATCACCTGCGGGCGCCAAGCGAGCTTTGCGCCTTCCGCTTCGCCGAGCTTGGCTTCCAACGCCTTGGCCACCTCGTGCAGGTCGCCCTGCGCGGTCCAGACCTCATGGCCGTCCTCGCTCGACGTGACGTCCTCGGCGCCAGCCTCCAGCGCCGCTTCGAACACCGTGTCGGCATCGCCCGCGCTCGCCGGATACGAGATCAGCCCGACGCGATCGAACGCGTGGCTGACCGAACCGCCCGCGCCCAGATTGCCGCCGTTCTTGCCGACCGCGACGCGCACGTTGGTTGCGGTGCGATTGCGGTTGTCGGTCAGCGCCTCGATGATCAGTGACACGCCGCCGGGACCGAAGCCCTCATAGCGGATCTCTTCGTAATTCTCGGCATCGCCGCGGCTCGCCTTGTCGATCGAGCGCTGGATGTTTTCCTTCGGCAACGACGCCGCCTTGGCCGCGTTGACCGCCGCGCGCAGGCGCGGGTTCATGTCGACGTCGGGCAGGCCCATCTTGGCCGCGACCGTGATTTCCCGGCTGAGCTTGCTGAACGCCGACGAGCGCTTCTTGTCCTGCGCGCCCTTGCGGTACATGATATTCTTGTATTTGGAATGGCCTGCCATCGGTGCCTCTAATAGCCTGATGCGGTGGCTTTAGGACGGTGAGGCCGTTTTCGCCAGAGCGTCGATCTTCTGCTCGATCGCATCGAGGCGCGCGAGCACCAGGTGATCGATCTTGTGGTGGACGCGCAGGATATCGAGTTCGGCGCGCAGATTGGTCTCGTAGTCGAGACTGGCCGCGAGGCGGTCCTTCGCCGATTGTCGGTTCTGGCTCATCATGATCACCGGCGCCTGGATCGCCGCGACCGTCGACAGCAGCAGGTTGAGGAAGATGTAGGGATACGGATCGAACGCGCGGCCGAAATGCGCGAGGATGTCCGAGTTCAGCAGCATCCAGCCGATCAGCACCGCGCTGAACGCGATGATGAACCCCCAAGACCCGCCTATCGCCGCGACGCGGTCCGACAGTCGCTCGCCGAAGGTCGATCGCTCGTCGGACACGTCGGCGGCATCGCGGCTGACGGTGGTCCCTGCCTCTATCCCGGCAAGGACGCGGCGCTCCTCGTCGTCGAGATCGCTCGGCGCCTTGCCGAGCAACCGTTGCGATAGATCGGCGAGCGGGGAGGATTTCGTGACCATGTTTGCGCCCTAGCCCGGAATGCGGATTATGCCAGCGCGCAAAGCCGGTGTTGCGACCGAACTCACAAAGACTCCTTGCTCCCACACGCCCGCACCTGCCAAACGCGCGGCATGACGGTTAGCGTGAATATGGGCACCGACGGCAATGGTACTGCCGTCGGCGTCGACCTGGAGGAACTACTCGCCACCCGCCTGCTGGTGCAGGGCAATTCGGGCTCGGGAAAATCGCATCTGCTGCGCCGGCTGCTCGAGCGATCGGCGGGGCATGTCCAGCAGATCGTGATCGATCCGGAAGGTGACTTCGTGACGCTCGCCGGACCGCACGGTCATGTCGTGATCGAAGCCGGCGACTATAGCGAACGCGAGATCGCGCGGATCGCGACGCGATTGCGCGAACATCGGACGTCGGCGGTGCTCAGCCTCGAAGGGCTGGAGGTCGAGGGCCAGATGCGCTGCGCCGCATCGTTCCTGTCGGCGCTGTTCGATGCACCGCGCGAGCATTGGTATCCGGTGCTGGTGGTGGTCGACGAAGCGCAGATGTTCGCACCCGTCACTGGCGGCGAAGTGTCGGAAGAGGTGCGTCGTGCGTCGCTGGCGGCGATGACGAACCTGATGTGCCGTGGGCGCAAACGCGGGCTCGCCGGCGTGATCGCGACTCAGCGGCTGGCGAAGCTTGCGAAGAACGTCGCGGCGGAAGCGTCGAACTTCCTGATGGGCCGTACCTTCCTCGACATCGACATGGCGCGCGCGGCCGATCTGCTGGGCATGGAGCGGCGTCAGGCCGAGGCGATTCGCGATCTCCAGCGCGGCACGTTCATGGCGCTTGGGCCGGCAGTGTCGCGCCGGCCGATCACGGTGAAGATCGGCGACGTCGCGACGTCTGCGCGGAGCGGCAGCCCGAAGCTCACCCCCCTCCCCAGCGCCGCGCCGATGGACCTGCAGGACCTGTTGTCCGAGCCGGTGGTCGATGCCCCCGAACTCGGCCTGATGTTCGATTCGCGCCCGCGTCGCGTTCCCGCGGAGGAACTGCTCGACGGTATCGCCCGTCCGCCCGAGCCGCGCACCGCCGCACCGCCACCGCCCGAGAAGACCGACGACGAGGTTGAGGCGGTCTACGCCGACGTCTTCCGTGCGATCGTCGAGGATCCGGAGTCGACACTGCGGCCGCCGTCGGTGCTGTTCCAGGATTTCCAGGTACGCTGCCGGATGGGCGGTCTCGCCAAGCCACCGCTCGATCTCCCCGGTTTCGTCCGGCGTCTGAGCTGCGCCCGTGCAGGGATCTTCGACATGACCGACGAAGCCTGGACGGCCGCCCTCGACGTTGCGAGCGGCCTCCCCGACGACATGCTCGGCGCGTTCCTTTTGGTGGCGCGCGCGGCACGTGAAGGCGAACCCTGCCCGTCCGACGCGCGCATCGCGGCCACGTACGGCACGAGTTCGATCGGCAGGGTGAAGCGGCTGATCGGCTACATCGAAAGCCGCGAACTGATCGTGTGCCGCACCGATCTCGCCGGCAAACGTTCGATCACGATACCGGGGCTGGGGTGGACAACGCTGCCGGCGGAAGCGGCCTAGCGGATCGGCGTGAACTGCGCCGACACGAAGCGCCACTCCTTGCCGATCCGCCGTGCGACGAAACCGGCGCGTAGCGCACGTGACTGTGGCTGGCCGTCCTTACCGGGCACCGCATAAGCGACCCGCATCGTGACGACACCGATAGCACCAGCGGGCCGCGCGACGGTCTCGGTGATCGTCATCTGCGGCGCGGGCTTTTTCTTTTCGAGCGCATAGAACCCGATCACGCGCTCGCGGGAATCGACCTCGCCGACGGGCGATACTTCCTGGTATTCGGGCGCCATCATCGCGATCATTGCCGCCTGATCGAACTGGTTGCGGACCTGAACGAACGCCTCCGCCCGCTGTGCGAGGCGATGCGCCTCGGTCTCGATCGATTGCGCCGCGACGGGCGCACTGACCAATGCCGCCGCCATTCCCAGAAATACCCGCATGCTTGCCCCCGGTGCAATGTTGCATAACGGCAATACACCTAAGCTTGAGGTGCGGCAATGAAGCTGCGAGTTGTCGAACCTAGAATGCGAAAGCGATGGCGAGACCTGCGACGACGCCGACTTGTACCATCGCGATCAGTTGAAGCCGGCCGACGAACGGTTGCTTCCGTGTCTTGTGCCGGTAGCGATTCCGCGCCCAGAACGCACCGGGGCTACCGCCGAGCGCCGCGAACCAAAGCAAGCGGGACTCCGGAATCCGCCATGCGCCGGTCGACGATCGCCGCTTGTCGATCGCGAACGCGGCGACGGTGATCGCGTTGATAATCAGGAACAGGACGGATGCCGCGACTATCGGGAGAAACATTCTCTACCGGTACATCGATCGGGTTAACGCGGTGCCCCCTCGCGACCCGACACCATGTCGGGGGAGGCACCGCGCGAGATCAGAAATCCTCAGATCATCCCCAACGCCTGGAGATACACTTCGAGGATCGCTTCCTCCTCCTGATACTCTTCCTTCTTCTTCTTCCGGATCGACAGGATTTTCCGGATCGCCTTGGGGTCGTAACCGCGGCCCTTGGCTTCGGCCATCACGTCCTTGATGTCGTCCGAGATACCCTTCTTCTCTTCTTCGAGACGCTCGGCGCGCTCGATCAGCAGGCGCAGTTCGTCCGCAGCGACCGCGCCGCCGCCCATGCCGTGTTGCCGTTCGTCAGACATCGAAAATTCCCCCAACGCCAGCGCCCACGCGCCGGTCAAAAGCCAATCAAGATACAAGCCCGCACCGGTGATCGCCGTCCGGAGACGTCCTGAATCATGCCGAGTTGGGTGCGGGCCCGCGTCTAGGCGTTTACCGTGTTCGGCTCAATCGCCTGAATCAGGCGGCCCCGTTTTTGGGCGCGTTCTTTGCGACGCTCGCCTTCATCCGTTCGAGCTGCTCAGGTGTCGCGTCGCCCTGATGATGCGCCTTCCACTCGGCATACGGCATTCCGTACACCGTCTCTCGCGCGGCATCCTTCGAGAGGCCGCCCGCTTCCTCGACCCAGTCGGACAGGCAGTTGCGACAGAAACCGGCCAAACCCATCAGGTCGACGTTCTGCGCGTCCTCGCGGTGTCGGAGATGGCGGATCAGCCGGCGGAAGGCTTTAGCCGCTACGGCATCGTCGAGCGTATCGAGCGAGTCGGTTTCGGGATTCATTACTGTGCTCCGTGGTTGATCCCGCGGAGATAGGGTTTAAGGCCCATCGCGGCAAAGATCTCCCCCAGGAAACGCCGAGGAAAACGCACCGCATGACCAAGGCCATCGCACCCCGTTCGCGGAAAGTCCGCATCCTCGCGACGCTAGGCCCTGCCAGCAGCACGCCCGAGATGATCGCGACGCTGTTCCGCACCGGCGCAGACGCGTTCCGAATCAACATGAGCCACGGCGACCAGCAGTCGAAGATCGCGGTGATCCAGGCGATTCGCGCGCTGGAGAAGGAATTTGGCCGCCCCTCGACGATCCTCGCCGATCTCCAGGGACCGAAGCTGCGCGTCGGCAAGTTCGACGGCGGCCGCACGGTACTCGAAACCGGCTCGGCTTTCCTGCTCGACCGCGACCCGACGCCGGGCGACGCGACGCGTGTCGAACTGCCGCACGACGAGATCTTCGCGGCGATCGAGCCGGGCGCGCGCCTGCTGCTCGACGACGGCAAGCTCGTCCTTCGCGTCGTGTCGCATAGCCCGCGCGAGATCACGACGCGGGTCGAGGTCGGCGGCGCCTTGTCGAACAGCAAGGGTCTGAACGTCCCCGACGTCGTGCTGCCGATGGCGGCGCTGACCGAGAAGGATCGCAGCGATCTCGACTTCGCGGTCGACCAGGGCGTCGACTGGATCGCGCTGTCGTTCGTCCAGCGCCCCGAGGATCTCTGGGAAGCGCGGAAACTGATCGGCGGCAAGGCGGCGCTGATGGCAAAGATCGAGAAGCCGGCGGCGATCGAGCGGCTCGAGGAGATCGTCGAGGCGTGTGACGGCGTGATGGTCGCGCGCGGCGATCTCGGCGTCGAGCTGCCGCCGCAGCAGGTGCCGCCCTTGCAGAAGCGCATCGTCGAGGTCTCACGCCGGATGGGCCGCCCGGTGGTGGTTGCGACGCAGATGCTCGAATCGATGATCACGTCGCCCTCCCCTACGCGGGCGGAAGTGTCGGACGTCGCGACGGCTGTATATGACGGTGCGGACGCGATCATGCTGTCGGCGGAGAGCGCGGCAGGCGCGTGGCCGGTCGAATCGGTGGCGATGATGGATGCGATCGGCGTGTCGGTCGAGTCCGATCCCGAGCACGGCGACCGCATGCACTTCACCGTGATGAAGCCCGATCCGACGACCGCGGATGCGCTCGCCGAGGCCGCGAAGACCATCGCCGCGACGGTGTCGGCGGTGGCGATCATCTGCTTCACCACGTCGGGCTCGACCGCCCGCCGGATCGCGCGCGAGCGGCCGTCGGTGCCGCTGCTGGTGCTGACGCCGAGCCAGGAGACCGCGCGGCGGCTTGGGCTGCTGTGGGGGACGCATGCGGTGCATACGCGCGACGTCGAGTCGTTCGAGGACATGGTGGCGAAGTCTAAGCGGATGGCAGTGCGGCATGGGATGGCGAAGGCGGGCGACCGGGTGATCGTGCTCGCGGGCGTGCCGTTCCGGACGCCTGGGTCGACGAATGTGCTGCACGTGGTGCGGATCGTAGGCGATGAGCTGAAGGGGCATCATTCGCAGGTTTGATTTTTGGGGGGGGAGCTGGCGAAGGGCGCTTGCTCGTTGCTGCCGCGCACTACGTCTGCCCTCAAGGCTGGGGAGAGCCCACCCAAGCTGTTCCCCCGCGAAGGCGGGGGGCCAGGATACCAAGCGCCACGGTATTCAACTGTTGCCCCGCGTCCGCGGGGGAACGGCCTCGTTGGAATGCGCGCTACGGCCGCGAGAATGTCCCGCGCAAACCGGAACAGCAACCAGCCCCCTTCCCCGTCATGCCGGGCTCGTTCCGGCATCCACCGTTCCGCATACTCGCAGCCCGTTGAGTATGCGGGCCGGTGGGCCCCGGCCTCCGCCGGGGTGACGGGATGGGGTTGAACTGCGTTTTGCATGCCGCCTGCTCAGATCGAGCCCCGTTGACCGGGGAGCGCCACCTTTATCCAACCAAGCCACCACCCCGGCGAAGGCCGGGGTGGAGCTGTGGGGCGGGTGTACGAGCTAATCTAGGCTAGCGCTCCGCGTCCGAATACGCGATGCCGCGGGGAACGGACCGCACGGGAGGGCGCACGGATGAAATTACGCGAGAAGATCGGTTGGGGTGCCCTTGCGCTCCTCGCAGCCTGCGCGCTCGCGGTCGTCGCGTTCGAGCGCGGCGAGCATGTCAACGCGCTGTGGATCGTGACCGCCGCCGTGTCGGTCCAGCTAATCGCGTACCGCTTCTACGCGCGCTATATCGCGCGGCATGTGATGCAGCTCGACCCGAGCCGGCCCACGCCAGCGCTCCGCCGCGCCGATGGCCTCGATTACGTCGCGACCGACCGCAATGTCCTGTTCGGCCACCATTTCGCCGCGATCGCCGGCGCTGGTCCACTCGTCGGCCCGGTGCTGGCCGCGCAGATGGGCTATCTCCCCGGCACGCTCTGGATCCTCGCCGGCGTCGTGCTCGCCGGCGCGGTGCAGGATTTCATGATCCTGTTCATCTCGATGCGGCGCGACGGACGATCGCTCGGCGAGTTGATCCGCATGGAGATGGGCGCGATCCCCGGCGTGATCGCGCTGATCGGTGCGTTCGCGATCATGGTCATCATCCTCGCCGTGCTCGCGCTGATCGTGGTGCGCGCACTCGCAGGCAGCCCGTGGGGGCTGTTCACCGTCGCCGCGACCATCCCGCTCGCCTTCCTGATGGGCATCTATACGCGCTGGATCCGGCCAGGGAAGGTCGGCGAAGTCTCCGTTCTCGGCGTCATCGGGCTCCTCGCCGCGATCGTCTACGGCGGCACGGTTGCCGCCTCGCCGACGCTCGCGCCGCTATTTACGCTCACCCCGGTGCAGCTCTGCGTGCTGATGGTCGGCTACGGCGCAGTCGCCTCCGTCCTCCCGGTGTGGCTGCTGCTGGCCCCCCGCGACTACCTCTCCACCTTCCTCAAGATCGGCGCGATCGTCGCACTGGCGATCGGCATCGCGGTCGTCGCGCCGCCGCTACGGATGCCGGCGCTGACCCCGTTCATCGACGGCTCCGGCCCGGTCTGGTCGGGCGGGCTCTTCCCGTTCCTGTTCATCACGATCGCGTGCGGCGCGGTGTCGGGCTTCCACGCGCTGATCGCGAGCGGTACCACGCCCAAGCTGATCGCCAGCGAAGGCGATGCGCAGTTCATCGGTTACGGCGCGATGCTGATGGAGAGCTTCGTCGCGATCATGGCGCTGGTCGGGGCGTCGATCCTCGATCCCGGCGTGTATTTCGCGATGAACAGCCCGGCGGCGGTGGTCGGCACCGACTTCGCCTCGGCCGCGACCGCGGTCACCGCGATGGGCTTCCCGATCACGCCCGAACTGCTCGCGCAGACTGCGAAGGACGTCGGCGAGACCACGATCGTCAGCCGCACAGGCGGCGCGCCGACGCTGGCGGTGGCGATGTCTGAGATCTTCAGCCACCTCGTCGGCGGGCAGGCGATGAAGGCGTTCTGGTACCACTTCGCGATCCTGTTCGAGGCGCTGTTCATCCTCACCGCGGTCGATGCGGGGACGCGCGCCGGGCGGTTCATGCTGCAGGATTTGATCGGGCTCGCAGTGCCGTCGTTCCGCAACGCCTCGGCGATCGTGCCGGGGCTGATCGCGACCGCGCTATGCGTCGTTGCCTGGGGCTTCTTCCTGTACCAGGGCGTTACCGATCCGCTCGGCGGCGTGAACACGTTGTGGCCGTTGTTCGGGATCTCGAACCAGATGCTCGCGGCAGTCGCGCTGGTGCTGGCGACGGTGGTGCTGTTCCGGATGAAGCGTCAGCGTTACGCATGGGTGACGATCCTGCCCGCCGCGTGGCTGTGCCTGTGCACGATCACCGCCGGGCTGATGAAGCTGTTCGCGAGCGATCCGAAAGTGGGCTTCCTCGCGCACGCCTCGAAGTTCGCGGATGCGGCGGCGCGGGGCGAGTTGCTCGCGCCGGCCAAGACGATGGCGGAGATGCAACGGATCGTGCTCAACGACCGGATCGATGCCGGGCTGTGCGCGCTGTTCCTGGCGGTGGTGCTGTCGATCGTCTTCTTCGGCATCCGCACGTGTCTGGCGGCGTTGAAGATCGACCGGCCGACGGTGACCGAAGTCCCGCCGCAGCTGGTGGCCGCGGAATGATCCGCGCGCTCTACGCAAAGGCGCGCGAGACTGCGCTGCTGATGGTCGGCGTGCCATCCTATGCTGCGTATTGTCAGCACATGGCCGAGCGGCATCCCGACCACGCGCCGATGGACGAGCGTGCGTTCTTCCGCGATCGGCAGGAGGCGCGATACGGCAGCAAGGGCGGGGGACGCTGCTGTTGACCGATGGGGTTTCCACCGTTGCGCGATTGCGGAGCGCGACGGCAGCGGATCACGACGCGGTCGATGCAAAGTTCGGACGCTACGACCTGACCGATGCGGATGACTACCGGGCGTTCCTGATCGCGCATGCCAAGGCATTGCCCGCGGTCGAGGCTTGGCTGACCGCTATTCCGGGGCTCGCGACGGTTCGGTCGCGCGGGACAGAGCTTGCCGCGGACCTCGCCGCGCTGGGCGAAGACATGCCCGCGCCGATGGCGTTCGATGTCCCGGCGAGCCCGGCCGCCGGGTGGGGTGCAATGTATGTGGTCGAAGGGTCGCGGCTCGGTGGTGTCATGCTGTCGCGGTCGGTCCCCGAAGGGATGCCGTCCGCGTATCTCGGCGCGAAACATCTGTCGGGCGAGTGGCGCGCATTGCTGACCGCGATCGACGGCGAAACCGCCGACGAGGCCTGGGTCGAGCAGGCGATCGTCGGCGCCAAGGCAGCGTTCGACCTGTATCGGCGCGCGCCGGCCTGATCTTGCTGGTCTCAGCGCAGGAGCTTCGGTGCTTCCTTGCGGATCATGTCCTGCACCTTGCTCGCGAACAGGCCGAGAATGCCGGGCAGATCGACGACCGCGTGGACGTTGGTCTCGAACACCGTGACCGCGCTGGCGATCGTCTGCCCCATGGCCTTGACGGTGAAGTGCAGCGTGTCGCCGTCCCAGCGGTGATCGGTCACCGAGCCGCCGGGAATGTTCGCGCCGATCTTGTCGATGCTGCCGTCGAGCCGCGCGCGAACCGCCGCCTTGCCGAGCTGATGGGGTACGTCGACGGTGATGGGAGTGCCCATGTCTATTCCTTAAGTCGCGAAAATCATGTCGTCGTTGGCGAACGCCTTGAACTCCAGCGCGTTGCCCGACGGGTCGAGAAAGAACATCGTCGCCTGCTCGCCGGGCTCGCCCTTGAAGCGGATGTACGGCGCGATCCCGAACTGGACGCCGGCGGCGGTGACGCGTTCGGACAGCGCGGTCCAGTCGTCCATCGTCAGCACGACGCCGAAATGCGGGACCGGGACGGCGTGGCCATCGACCGCGTTCTCGACCGCGACGGGTTTGGCCGAGGGGTCGAGGTGCGCGACGATCTGGTGGCCGAACAGGTCGAAATCGATCCATTGCTCGCTGGAACGCCCTTCGCGGCAGCCGAGGGTCGCGCCGTAGAAGGTGCGCGCGGCGGTGAGGTCGTGGACCGGGAAGGCGAGGTGGAAGGGGCGTAGGGTCATAGAGGGAAGATAGATTGGGATGGTTGGTTCGTCGACCCGGAGGATTGCGTGGGTGCTTTTACCCACCCGCAATATTGTCAGCCCGCCCTACCGTGTTCTCCCGCGAAGGCGGGAGCCCAGACTGGGTCCCCGCCTTCGCGGGGAAACAAAGTTGGGAAGGGCACCCCTCACCCAACCATACCGCACCACCCCGGCGAAGGCCGGGGCCCAATTAGGAGACGTTGCTAATGCAGGGGAGCGCTTCGTTACGACCACCTTTCCAATTGGGCCCCGGCCTTCGCCGGGGTGGTGCTAGAGGTCGGGGGGGCGCTCTTCATCCCCCCGCCCCATCACACCGAAAACATTGCCCCCCCTTCCCCGCCACGGCATAGCGCAAGCGTGAACCGTTACCCTGCCCTCGCCTGCCTTGTCCTCGGTGCGCTTGCCGCGACCGGGTTCGCCCCGCTCGATCTCTGGCCGCTGACGCTCGTCGCGTTCGCGCTGTGGATGAAGCTCGTCCACGACGCGCCGACCTTGCGCAGCGCGCTGTGGCGCGGATGGGTGTTCGGGCTTGGGCATTTCACGATCAACAGCAACTGGGTCCAGCACGCGTTCGACTTCCAGGATGCGATGCCGCCGGTGCTGGGCTATTTCGCTGCGGTCGGCCTCGCGCTGTACCTCGCAGTGTTCCCGATGCTCGCAGGCGCGCTCGCCTGGCGGATCGCACGGCGGCCCGGCACGCCCGATGCGACGTTCGTGCTGGTCTTCGGCGCTGCCTGGATCGCGACCGAGTGGCTCCGCGCGACGCTGTTCACCGGTTACGCATGGGATCCGCTGGGCGTCGTCTGGCTGCCCGCGATCGGCGTCGCGCGACTGTCCGCGTGGATCGGCACCTACGCGTTGTCCGGCGTGACCCTATTGGCGGCTGGGGCGCTGCTGATGCTCGCGGTACGCCGCTGGACCCTCCCCGCCATCGCCATTCCCGCCCTCAGCCTCGCCGCACTGTCCGCGCTCTGGACCAATGCGCCGCCGCCCGCTCCCGGCACACCGCTGGTCCGCGTGGTCCAACCGGATATCGGCCAGGAGGACCGCAATGAATCCGACGGCGAGCGCGTGCTCTCCGCGCTCGAAAAGCTCAGTGGCCAAGGTGGCACCACCCCGCGTCTGGTGGTCTGGCCTGAGGGCGTGGTCCGCGATTACGTCGAGGACGGTTACCCCTTCTACGCTTACGGCTGGTCGAGCCCGCTCTATCTCCGCCGCCGGATGGCGCGGCTGCTCGGCCCGGACGATATCCTGCTGATCGGCGGCACCGCGCTCGAGTTCGATGGCAAGGACCGCATTTCGGGCGCGGCCAATTCGGTGTTCGCGCTCGACGCACAGGCGCGCCTGCGCGGTCGCTACGACAAGGCGCACCTCGTGCCGTACGGCGAGTACCTCCCGATGCCGTGGCTGCTGAAGCCGCTCGGTCTTGCGCGGCTCGTCCCCGGCGACTTCGACTTCACCTCGGGCAAGGGTCCTGCGAACCTGACGTTGCCGGGCTTCGGCGCGATCGGCATGCAAATCTGCTACGAGATCATTTTCTCGGGCGACGTGGTCGATCGCGCGCACCGCCCGCGGATCCTGTTCAACCCGTCGAACGACGCCTGGTTCGGCAAATGGGGTCCGCCGCAGCATCTCGCGCAAGCCCGGATGCGCGCGATCGAGGAGGGGTTGCCGATCCTCCGCGCCACCCCGACGGGTATCTCGGCGATCATCGCCGCCGATGGCCGCCTCGTCGCGACCGTTCCGCACGAGACCGCCGGCGCGATCGAGCAACCGATGCCGTCCGCGCTGCCCCCCACATTGTTCTCGCGTGTCGGCAACGCGATGGCGGCGATCGTCGCGGCGCTAATGCTTGCAAGCGCGGTTGCCGTGCGCCGTCGGCGTCGCTAGAAGGTCATATAAAGCTTTCCTTATATGTCGCTCCCCGACCCTCTGTTGGCGAGCCTTTGCGAAGAGGTTTCATGCGCAAGTCCTTTCTCTTCACCTCCGAATCGGTCTCCGAAGGCCATCCCGACAAGGTCGCCGACCAGATCAGCGATACCGTCGTCGACCTGTTCCTCGCCAAGGACCCGCAGGCGCGGATCGCCTGCGAGACGCTGACCACGACGCAGCTCGTCGTCCTGGCCGGTGAAATCCGCGGCAAGGGCATCTACGAGAATGGCGAGTGGGCCCCGGGCGTGCTTGAGGAGATCGAGGCGGCGGTGCGCAACACCGTCAAGGAAATCGGCTACGAGCAGACCGGCTTCCACTGGAAGACCTTCCGCTTCGAGAACAACCTCCACGCGCAGTCCGCGGAAATCGCGATGGGCGTCGACGAGAGCGGCAACAAGGACGAGGGCGCCGGCGACCAGGGCATCATGTTCGGCTACGCGACCGACGAGACCCCCGGCCTGATGCCCGCGACGCTGTATTACAGCCACAAGATCCTCGAGCGGATGGCCGCCGATCGCCATTCGGGCGTGGCGCCGTTCCTGCAGCCCGACGCCAAGAGCCAGGTCACGCTGTCGTACGAGAACGAAGCGCCGGTCGCCGCGACCGCGCTCGTCGTCTCGACGCAGCATGCGCCGGGCTATTCGGAGAAGGGCACGAACCCCGATCCCGCCAAGTACGCCGAACTGCGCGACTACGTGATGGGCGTGTTCAAGGACGTGCTGCCCGACGGCTTCATTTCCGACGCGACCAAGATCTACATCAACCCGACCGGCGCGTTCGAGATCGGTGGCCCCGACGGCGACGCCGGCGTCACGGGGCGCAAGATCATCGTCGACACCTACGGCGGCGCGGCTCCGCACGGCGGCGGCGCGTTCAGTGGCAAGGATCCGACCAAGGTCGATCGTTCGGCTGCGTATGTCTCGCGGTATCTGGCGAAGAACGTCGTCGCGGCCGGCCTCGCGCGCCGTTGCACGATCCAGCTCAGCTACGCGATCGGCATCGCCGAGCCGCTGTCGGTGTATGTCGACCTGCACGGCACCGGCACGGTCGACGAGGCCAAGCTCGAGGCGATCCTGCCGCAGCTCGTGCGCCTGACGCCGAAGGGCATCCGCGAGCACCTCAAGCTCAACGCGCCGATCTACAAGAAGACCGCGGCGTATGGTCACTTCGGTCGCGAGCCCGTGGGCGACACCTTCACTTGGGAAAAGACCGATCTGGTCGGCGCGCTGAAGGCTGCCGTCGCCTGATAGCGATGCCTTTGGTGATATGAAAAAGCCTCCCGCGGACCAGTCCGCGGGAGGCTTTTTTGTTCACTCGGTCATCCTGACGAAAGTCAGGATCCAGGGTAACAGGCGGCGTCCATCATGGCTCTGGATCCTGACTTTCGTCAGGATGACGGGAGGGGTTGGTTCGCACCGCGGAAATTGAGCCTTACTAGTCCCTCTCCCCGCCGGGGAGAGGGAGGGAGGAGCCGCTTGGCGACGGAAGGGTGAGGGGCTTTGGGGAGAGGGTCGGAGCCTCACTCCCCCTCACCCTCCCACCCGGCTTCGCCGTGCGGGCCCCTCCCTCTCCCCTTGGAGAGAGGGGGCATCAAGGGCGAGTTGCGTACCGATACGCCGCTTCGACAAGCTCAGCCGCTACTCGGAACGAACGGCGTCGGTAACCTGAGCATGCCGCTGCTCGGTCAAAATCTGCCACGCGGTCAGGAACAGCGCCGCGACCAACGGACCGACGACGATGCCGCTGATCCCGACCGCCTCGATCCCGCCGAGCGTCGACACCAGCACGATGTAATCCGGGATGCCGGTATCCCGCCCGACCAGTATCGGGCGCAGGATGTTGTCGGCCAGACCGATCACCACGACGCCCGAGACAACGACCACCACGCCCTGCCAGATCGCGCCGGTCGCCAGCAGATAAACCGCGACCGGGACCCAGACGAGCGCGGGCCCCAGTGCCGGCAGCAGCGACGTCAGCGCCATCAGCAGGCCCCACAGCAAGGCGGCCGGCACCCCGACGATCCAGAACGTCACCGCGCCGAGTGCACCCTGGGCGAGACCGACGATCACCGATCCCTTGATCGTCGCACGGACCACCGCAACGAACTTGTCGACCAGCGTCATCGCCACCGAATGCTCTAGCGGCAGAGCGCGACGGATCGCCGGCCCCACCTTGTCGCCGTCGCGCAGCAGGAAGAACGTCACGTACAGCCCGATGCCGAACGACAGCACGAACGCGGCCGCGTTGCGCCCGATCGACAGCGCCTGCCCGGCGATCGAGCGGACGCTGTTGCCGAGGATGGTAGACACGCGCGACTGCGCCTGTTCGAAGCTGTTGAGCCCGGCCTTGTCGAGCGCACCCTGGATCCGGCGCGGCAATGCGTCGTGAATCTGCTGGAAATACGCGCCGAAGTTGATCTGGCCGCTTTGCAGCTTGGCGTAGACCGAGGCGGACTGGTCGATCATCAGGCTGCCGATGATCAGCGTCGGCACGATCACCGCGACGAAGATGATCAGCAGCGTCATCGCCGCCGCGAGATTGCGCCGACCCGGCCAGCGCTTGAGCAACCACTGGTAGAGCGACTGGAACAGGATCGCCGCCAGCCCGCTCCACAGCAACGCCACCGCGAAGGTCGAGACGACGACGCACAACGCTACCGTGATCGCCACCAGGAAGACGATGAAGCCCCCCGTTTCCAGTCGACGCCTGTCGATCATGTCGTACCCCTTTTCTAGCGCCGCACCGCGATCCGCCGACACCCTATAATAAAAGCCGCCCCCCGGTCTTCACCAGGGGACGGCCCATCTTTCGGCGCAGCTATGCGCCGGGCGCTATCAGCGAAGCTTCTCGCTGCCGTTGACCAGCGCATCCTTCTGCGACTGCGGCATCGCCTGCGCGTTCACATCGGCATCGTCGATCGCGTCGGACTGGCGCTCGCCGTCCTTGCGAACAGCCTTGGCCTGGTCCTCAAGGTTGTCGGCGGCCGCGTCGAGCGAATCAGCGCGGTTGTCCGCGGCCTTCTCGACCTGGCTGCCGAGCTTGTCGTCGCCCTTGCCGCCGCAGGCTGCGAGCGGAAGTGCGATGGCGGCGATCATCGTGGCGATGGCGAGTTTCTTCATGATGCGGATTTCCCTGTTATGACGAGGTCGCAAACCGTCACGGGCTCGTAACGGTTCCACGCAACACCGCCATCCGCGAAAAAAGTATGGCTAATCAAGCGTTAGCTGGCGCGCCGAGAGAAGGCAGCTTTTCCGCGGCGACGTTTTCGATCACCGGTGCGACCCGGTCGAACACCGCGCTGACCATCGCCTCGGCGATCCAGCCGACCGCCGCGCCGACGACGAGGTCGGACAGATAGTGCTTCCCATTGATCGGCTGCGCGACGGCGACCACGCCGGTGATCAACGCGGCGGGTGTCCCGGCTCCGTCGATGTCGCGCGACGCGGCACGCGCGACCGCCACCGCGCCCGCGGTGTGGCCCGATGGGAACGAGGTCTGTTCGTGCTCGTCGCTCTTGCCCGGTTCGAACCGCGCCTTGCCGTCCTCGATCGCCTTTTCGGGGCGTGTGCGATCGACCGACGCCTTGATCGCCGACTTGACGAAGGTCGCCGCCGCATGCGCCGCCAGCATCCGCACACCCCCGCGGATCACGTCCGGCCTGCGCGCGATCAGGCCGATCACCACCGTGCCGATCGAGGTCGCCACGAGTTGCGGCTGGTCGCCGATCTCGGCGAGGAACCCGGTCGCCTTGACCATCGGTTCGTCGCGGTGCTCGGCGGCCTTGTGCGTCGCCTCGCGGTCCGCGGTCTCGACGGCTTTCGCGGCTTTCTTGGTCTTGCCCATCACTTTTCGCCTTGTCCGTCCATCTCACCGCGCACCTGTGCATGCGCGAGCAAGGCGAACAACCCCGCACCGCCCAGCAAGTTGCCGAGCACCGCCGGCAGTATCAATTCGACCAACGCCTGCCAGACGCCGACATGGCCGGAGAACAGCAGCAGGAACGCCTCGTCCGAGCCGACGATCGAATGGCTGAACCCGCCGAGTGCGACGACATAGGTGATCGCGAAGATCACCAGGAACGCCTGCTGCCGCGCGTTGGGCAGCGACCAGGCGAGGATCGCGATCATGAATCCGGCGGGGATCGCGTTGACGAACGTCGCCCAGGCCGACAGCTCGGTGATCCGCATCGACACCTCGATCATCGCGCCGCGCAACTCGCTGCTGCCAAGCACCCCTGCCGCGATCGCGCCGCCGGTAATCGCCGTCCCGATCAGATTTGCCGCGAGCACGACGCCCCACAGTCGCATCGTCCGCTTCAGCGCCCAGCTCGACGGCTTCGTCACCAGCGGCAGCATCGCGCTGATCGTACTCTCGGTGAACAGCTGCATCCGCCCGAGGATGACGACCAGGAAGCCGATCGGATAGCCGAGCGACACGACGATCGTCCGCCATGGCGTGTCGGGCAGCGCCTGATGCAGCGCGCCTTCGGTAATCAGCGAACTCGATATCGCCATGCCCGCGGCAAGCCCCGAGAAGAACAGCGACGATAGCGGACGGTCGAGCTCTTCCTCGCCCGCCTCGCGCACGGCCTTGTGCAGGTCCTGCGCATCGGCGGCCTTGAGGTCCTCGACGTCTTCGCCGGGCGGTTTGGATGCATCGTCGACCATTACGAGCGTGTAACGGTTCGCGTCATGCTTTGCTCCGGCGCAATCGCCCGCTAGAGCGCGCGGCGATGAACGATCCTTCTGTTATCCGCCGCCTCTATGGCCGTCGCCAGGGCCACAAGCTGCGTCTCGGCCAGGCCGCACTCGTCGAGGAAACGCTCGCCGACCTGTCGGTGCCCGAGGAAGGGCCGATCGATGCGATGACGTTGTTCGGCGACAATCGCCCGCTGCACGTCGAGATCGGCTTCGGCGCGGGCGAGCATCTGGCGGGACAGGCCGCGATGAACCCGGACGTCGGCTTCATCGGCTGCGAGCCGTTTCTCAACGGCGTCGTCGGCGCGCTGGCACACATCCGCGACGGCGAACTGACCAACGTCCGGCTGCACATGGGCGATGCGCTCGAAGTGATCGAACGCCTGCCCGACGCGAGCCTGGACCGGCTGTACCTGCTGCATCCCGATCCCTGGCGGAAGGCGCGCCATGCCAAGCGCCGCATGGTCAACCACGGCCCGCTCGACACGATCGCCGCCAAGCTCAAGCCCGGCGCGGAATTCCGCCTCGGCACCGACGACCCGACCTATTGCCGCTGGTCGATGATGATCATGAACGCGCGTCGCGATTTCGCATGGCAGGCGAAAACCCCGCACGACTTCCTGACCCGCCCCGACGACTGGCCCGAGACGCGGTACGAACGCAAGGCACGCCGGCAGGGCCACGAGGTCTGGTATTTCCGCTACCTGCGGGTGTGAGTTCCGCTTCGCCGCCACAGTGAGCCGAGCAGACGCCCGGCCAGTGCCGGCACGCCCGGCCTGAGCAGGATCCAGTCGCGGATCGGCGCGTCGACCTTCGCGCCGATCACCTTCTTGTAGCCGCTGTCGCCCGAACCCCAGTCGATGCGGCGCGTGCCGCGCGCGAGCGCCGCTGCCATGTTGCGCCAGTAGAGCAGCTTGCCGGGGGAATGCTTGGCAAAGCGCGGGTCGTAGCTGTTGGCGATCGCGTACAGGAGGTCGCCGGTGTCGATGTCGAACGAGAAGGCGGCAGGCACGCCGTCGATCGTCAGCAGCGCGGCACGGAACATCGCGGCAAGCACCGGATCGGCGACCGCGGCCTGCCAGAAGGCGAGATGGCCGTCGGCGGTGAACTTCATGCCCGTGCGATCGGTGGCGTGCGCGATCCAGCTCGTCTGCTCGACCGTACCGAGATCCGCGAACGCAGCGGGCCACGCCGTCTCGGACAGGAAGCGCCAGTCGGGCGTGCCGTGTTCGGCGAGATGCTTTTCGTGGAAGCGATTTTTCCGCAAGGTCGACTTGCGTGGCCAGGGTTGCTCTGCGGTGGCCGCCGCCAGATCGAGTGACCAGCTGTCGCCGATCGCGCGGTCGATCACGCCCCAGCCATTCGCACGGGCGGCGGCGATCAGCGCGGCGGCGGCGGGATCGGTATCGTAGACCGGACCGATCCTCAGACCGTTGACGTGACCCGCCAGCGTCGACAACGCGATCTTCAACGCCGCGTCGCCCATTTCGAGCGCAACGCCGAAGCTGCGGAACGGCCAGTAACAGCCGGGAATAGCCGCCATATCGAGCGCACGGGGACCGAGCGGAACGAACGGCAGCGTCAGGACAGGTGCGTCGTCCTGGGTCACGACCAGCGTTCTCGCCTGTCCGCCATACGCGGCGAGCGCGGCGGCGTACCAGCCGAAGCGGAGGAAACGGTGGCTCTGCGCGCCTCGCTCCGCGACGATGTCGATCGCGGCAGCAAGACCCTCGACCACGTCGCCGCGGACGTTGGAGGGAAGCCGGACGAAGTCGGCCAGGAGCATCGGCTTGGACATTGCCCGTCTGATACCGCGCAGAAGGTTACGATTGCATGCGCTTTTGCAATCGCCCCTTTTGCAATCGGGCATTCCCCATCATGATGGCGGCATGCCGATTATTCCCGCCATCTCCACGATCGCCCAGACGATCCAGCTCTCGCTCGCCCCGGTCTTCATGCTGGCGGGCATCGGCCAGTTGCTCAACGTCCTCGCCGGCCGTCTGTCGCGCGTGATCGATCGCGCGCGAAAACTGGAACAGTTGCACCCCAATTTCTCGGCCGCCGATCGGACGCGCTACGGCTGGGAGCTGCGGTTGCTCGACCGGCGGATGACGATCATCAACGCGGCGCTGTTCCTGGCGGTGTCGAGCGCGATCATGACCTGCGTGCTGATCGCGCTGCTGTTCATCGCCGAACTCGCCAAGCTGCATTTCGGCACGGCGGTCGCGCTGTGCTTCATCCTCGCGATGATCCTGCTGATCGCGGCCTTGGTATCGTTTATCTTCGAGGTCAGGATGTCGTTGAGGGCCTTCCGGATCCGGCCGGAATTGCTGAAGGACCTGTCGTGATCGAGAAGCGCCTGCTGCAAGCCGTGATCGCGGTCGCGTGCCTGTTGCCGTTGATCGTCGGTGGCCAAGGCGTGCTGCACGGGCCGGCGCCGTTCGGACATCTCGCCGACGTTCCGCGCGATCTCGATAGCCATTTCCGGTACATCTCGGGGATCTTCTTCGCCACCGGGCTGGGGTTTCTGAGCTGCATTCCGGCAATCGAGCGCAAAGGGCCGCGGTTTCGGTTGCTCGGCGGGTTGATCTTCGTCGGCGGGCTTTCGCGGGGGATTTCGCTACTCGCGGTGGGTGTGCCGTCGCAAGGCCACGTGCTGGGACTGGTCATGGAGACGGTGGTCGTGCCGTTGCTGATGCTCTGGCAGTGGAATTTCGCGAACCGGGCTGCCAGTTCGCCGTCATCCTGACGAAAGTCAGGATCCAGGGTCACGCAGTACGGACCTCCTGGCTCTGGATCCTGACTTTCGTCAGGATGACGGAACGTGTGCGGCAGCGCGGTCTGGCGGCCAGCAGACCAACCGGGTCATACTAGCGGGAAGCCTCCATCCCTGCCCCGACATCGGCGGTCGGCAGATACCGTGGCGCGACCCGCACCTTCGCCCGCTGCTCATACGCATAGCCGGCACCCAGCACCGCCGCGTCACCGTACTTCGTCGCGATGAACGACAGGCCGACCGGCAGTCCGCGGACTAGCCCCATCGGCACGGTCAGGTTCGGATACCCCGCCACCGCCGGCAGTCCGCTCGAACTCGGGCCACCGTATTGATCGCCGTACACAGGTTCGCTCAGCCACGCGGGGCCGTAGGTCGGCTCGACCAGTACGCTCGCGCCCGCCGCCTTGAGCATCGCGTCGATCCCCTCCGTACCCGCCAGCCGCAACGATTTCGCGCGCGCTGCCTTGTACGCCGGATCGTCCAGCCCCTTGGTCTTCGCCGCGGCCTCGAACGTCTCCTGCGCGAAGAAGGGCATTTCGGTGCCTGCGTTGGCGGTGTTGAACGCGATGACCTGATCGAGCGTCCGCGTGCGGACTGCTGCGGGCGTGGTCGCGAGATAGGTGTCGAGATCGGCCTTCAACTCGGTCTGGAGCACCAGCAATTCCGCCTCGCCAAGCCCATCGAGCTTCGGCTGCTTCACTTCGACCAGCACCGCGCCCGCAGCCTTCAGCACATCAAGCGAGGCCTGGTACTTCGCCGCAAGGTCGGCGGTCATCTCCGGCCGGATCACGCCGACGCGCAGGCCCGACAGCGCGCTGGTCGAAAGCCCGGCCGCATAGTCGCGCTTGTAAGCCCCTGCCCCCGCGGTCGCGGCATCGACAGGATCGGCCGCGATCATCGCCGAGAACAGCGTCGCGACGTCGCGCACGCTCCGCGCCATCGGCCCCGGCGTATCCTGGCTGTGGCTGATCGGCACGACATGCGTGCGGCTCACGAGGCCGAGCGTCGGCTTCAACCCGACCAGTCCGTTGAGCGACGACGGACACACCACCGAGCCATCGGTCTCCGTGCCGATCGCCGCCGCCGCGAAGCTCGCCGCGATCGCCGCGCCCGAGCCGCTCGACGATCCGCACGCGGTCCGGTCGAGCGCGTAGGGATTCTTGACCAAGCCGCCGACCGCACTCCAGCCGCTCATCGACCGGGTCGAGCGGATGTTCGCCCATTCGCTGAGGTTGGTCTTCCCGAGGATCACCGCCCCCGCCGCGCGGAGTTGCGCGACCACGGGTGCGTCGCGACGCGTGAGATTGTCCTTCAGCGCGAGGCTGCCCGCAGTGGTCGGCATCGCATCCGCGGTCTCGACATTGTCCTTGATCAGCACCGGCACGCCGTGGAGCGGCCCGCGGATGCGCCCGGCCTTGCGCTCGGCGTCGAGCGCCTTGGCCTGCGCCAGCGCGTCGGGGTTGAGCGCGATGACGGCGCGGAGAGTCGGGCCCTTGCGATCCATCGCGGCGATCCGCCCGAGATAGGCGCGGACGAGGTCGACGCTGCTCGCCTTACCAGCGGTCATCGCCGCCTGGAGCTGGTCGATCGACTGTTCCTCGACCGCGACCGTCTTGGCGCTCGCGACGGCTGGAAGCGCGGTCGCGAGCAATATCCCGATGATAAACTTACGCATTTTGCGAATCCCCTTTGGCGCGAGGCTATCGGGGTTGCGGGCCTGCGCCAAGCGGTCTGAACGATGCTCGACACGATGCGTTACGGACCAGCAACGGATAGGGGAATGGCGTGCGTCTCGTGTTGAAGATCGTCGGGGGCGTCGTGCTGCTGGCGGTCGTGGTCGTCGCGTTGGCGGTGACGATCGTCCCACGCTTCCTCGACCGCATCTACTATCGCGGACCGGCGAGCGGCCATTTCGACGGCGCGCACTTCGCCAATCCCGACAACGACGCCGACACGCAGCAGATTCAGCCCGCCGGTGGCGGTCGTGCGAGCTTCTTCTGGCGCTATTTCACCGGCAGCGATGGGCGGCCTCCGTGGCCGAAATCGGTCGCAGTGAACCGCATCGCGCCGCCCGCCCGCGTCGAGGGCGAACGGATGGTCGTGACGTGGGTCGGCCATGCGAGCGTGCTGATCCAGACGCAGGGGCTCAACATCCTCACCGATCCGGTCTGGGCGGAGAAGGCCGGGCCGCTCGGCACGGGGCCGAGTCGTGTCGCCGAGCCGGGGATCGCGTTCGATGCGCTGCCCAGGATCGACCTCGTGCTGGTCAGCCACAATCACTACGACCATCTCGACAAGGCGACGCTCAAGCGGCTCTGGCAGCGCGATCGGCCGCGCATCGTCACCAGTTTGGGCAACGACAGCGTGATCGGCCAGACCGGCGCGCAGGCGACCTCGCTCGACTGGGGGCAGCGAGTGGCGATCAAGTCAGGCGTTGCTGTCACCGTGACACGCAACCATCATTGGGGCAGCCGCTGGTTCACCGATCGCAATCGCGCGCTGTGGTCGAGCTTCGTCGTCACGCTGCCGGGCGGGAACGTGTTCTTTGCGGGCGATACCGGGATGGGTGACGGCCGATGGCCGGTCGAAGCGGCGGCGCTCGGGCCGGTCCGGCTGGCGCTGATCCCGATCGGTGCGTTCCGGTTCGTTGACGGGCAGATGGAGTCGGGCAGCCATATCGGGCCAGTCGATGCGGTCGAGGTCTATCGCCGACTGGGCGCGGCGCACGCGATCCCGATTCACTGGGGGACGTTCCGACTGTCGTTCGAGGGGTATG
Source organism: Sphingomonas sp. PP-CE-1G-424 (assembly GCF_004341085.1). GTDB lineage: Bacteria > Pseudomonadota > Alphaproteobacteria > Sphingomonadales > Sphingomonadaceae > Sphingomonas. Next base: position 281,868 of record NZ_SLXW01000002.1, on the reverse strand, counting down.
ATACGCCGCCGAAGCTGCTGGCGGCGGCGATGCGGTGCACGGGGCAGACTGGGTTCGCGCCGGTGGCGATCGGGCGGACGACGGAGGTTGCGGGGTATGTGAAGCCTGCGGCGGTGACGCCAATGTCTCGGGCAGCGTTGCTCAAGTGTCTCGATACGCCGCAGGTTCGCGCACTCCGTTAATTCCTCCGCCACCCCGAAGCTGTTCGGCGGGTATCCCCTGCGACCAAGTAAGCCTGTTTCCCCGCAAAGGCGGGGACCCAGACTGGGCTCCCGCCTTCGCGGGAGACAACGAGAGAGAAGCGTAACGCCGGCTCCACATCCGACCACCCCGGCGAAGGCCGGGGCCCAGTTGGAAAGGTCGCAGTAACGAAAGACCGCGTTAAGTTAGCGACGTTCCCCAACTGGGCCCCGGCCTTCGCCGGGGAGGTGTACCCGCTCGGACGCGATAGGCGCCGAACCCAGCATGCACTTCACCCCATCTTGAACACGCAGAGCTTGTTGCCGTCCGGATCGCGGAAATACGCGCCGTAGAAACCCATTTCCTCAGGGCCACGCGTGCCAGGAGCACCTTCGTCGGCACCGCCCAGTTCGATCGCCTTGGCGTAGACCTGGTCGACCTGCTCGCGCGAATCCGCTGCCAACGCGACCATCGTGCCATTGCCCGCGGTCGCGGCTGCGCCGTCATAGGGCTTGCCGATCACCAGCATCGGCTTGCCGGGGCCCGCGCCGTAGAAGGTCAACTGGCGCGCGTCAGGCATTTGCATCAGGCGCTTGCCGCCGACCGTCGCGAACAGCGCATCGTAGAACGCGAGCGCCGAATCGATGTCGTTGGTGCCGAGCGTCGCGTAACCGATCATGGGTCTCTCCTCTTATGAATAAGGAGCGATATCGGAGGGTTACGCGGGGACGCAACTAGCTGTTCCCCCGCGAAGGCGGGGGTCCAGGCCCGAACCCTCCCGGCATGCGGCAGTGATGTAATCCCTGGGCCCCGCGTTCGCGGGGGAACAGCTAGCGTTGCGGTCGTGGATTACCCGACGAAAGCGCGCTCGATCACGAACGTACCCGGCTTCGAGTTCGCGCCCTCCTCGAAGCCATTCGCCTCGAGCATCACCGCGAACTCCTTGATCATCTCGGTCGAGCCGCACAGCATCGCGCGGTCGGTCTCGGGGTTGAGCTTCTGCTCGCCGCGGACCGGGTGGCCGAACAGCGACGCATCCTCGATCAGCGCGCCGATCCGCCGCGTGGTGCGGAACGGCTCGCGCGTCACGGTCGGGATGTAGTGGAACTGCGTCTGCGCCTCGTCGGCGATCAGCGGATCCTCCGAGAGCAGCCCGACCATCTCGTCGTGATAGGCGAGATCGCTCACGCGGCGCACGCTGTGCACGACGATCACCTGCTCATACGCAGCATAGACGTCGGGGTCGCGCATCAGGCTGAGGAACGGCGCGAGGCCGGTGCCGGTCGAGAACATGAACAACCGCTTCCCCGGCAGCAGCGCGTCGAGCACCAACGTGCCCGTCGGCTTCTTGCCGAGATACACCTCGTCGCCAGGCTGGATCAGCTGGAGCTTCGAGGTCAGCGGACCGTCTTCGACCTTGATCGACAGGAACTCCAGTTCCTCCGAATAATGCGGGGAAGCGATCGAATAGGCGCGCATGATCGGCTTGCCGCCTTCCTGGGGAAGACCGATCATCACGAACTCGCCCGAGCGGAAACGGAAGGTCGAGGGCCGCTCGATCGCGAAGCTGAACAGATGTTCGTTCCAGTGACGTACCCACAGCACCTTGGCGTTGAGGAACGCGGGGGTCTCGGGGATCAGCGCGGGCGCGCGGGTTGCTTCGACGGTCGGGGCGGTCATGCGTCTATTCCTTGGCCTGCGCGCGGGCGCTGGCGGATCGATGGCTTGCGAAACGGTCGCATTATGGGCGCGAGCCGGACGGGTCAACAACAGCTAAACTTGGCATCGCCCAAACAGGTCCCGTGGCCGTTGCCGACTCACCGTATGTTCCCCATATTCCCCCTCGATGGCCATTCAGATCCGCACCAGTCTCGCCGAGCCCGAAACCGGCGAAAGCTTCGTCCCGCACCGCCCGACCGCGCGTCCCGACAAGGTCGAGGGCGGCAAGCGGTTCAACCTCGTCAGCGAGTATGAACCCGCGGGCGACCAGCCCACTGCGATCGCCGAACTCGTCTCAGCGATCGGCGACGGCGAGAAGGACCAGGTGCTGCTCGGCGTCACCGGCTCGGGCAAGACCTTCACGATGGCCAGCGTCATCAACCGCGTCCAGCGCCCCGCGCTGATCCTCGCGCCGAACAAGATCCTGGCCGCGCAGTTGTACGGCGAGATGAAGTCGTTCTTCCCCAACAACGCGGTCGAATATTTCGTTAGCTATTACGATTATTACCAGCCCGAGGCGTATGTCGCGCGCTCCGACACCTACATCGAGAAGGAATCCTCGACCAACGAGTCGATCGACCGGATGCGGCATTCCGCCACCCGCGCATTGCTCGAACGCGACGACGTGATCATCGTCGCGTCGGTGTCGTGCCTGTACGGTATCGGCTCGGTCGAGACGTATTCGGCGATGATCTTCGACCTCAAGAAGGGCACGACGGTCGACCAGCGCGAGATCGTGCGAAAGCTCGTCGCGCTCCAGTACAAGCGCAACGACGCGGCGTTCCAGCGCGGCAATTTCCGCGTGAAGGGCGACACGCTGGAGATCTTCCCGTCGCATTACGAGGACAGCGCGTGGCGCATCTCGTTCTTCGGCGACGATATCGAGGAGATCATCGAGTTCGATCCGCTGACCGGCAAGAAGGTCGCGTCGCTGAACTCGGTGCGGGTGTATGCGAACTCGCATTACGTGACGCCCGGCCCGACGCTCAAGCAGGCGGGCGAGGCGATCAAGCACGAGCTCGCCGAGCGGCTGAAGGAGCTGGTGCTGGAGGGCAAGCTGTTGGAGGCGCAGCGGCTGGAGCAGCGCACGAACTTCGATCTGGAAATGATCGCCGCGACCGGCTCCTGCGCGGGGATCGAGAATTACAGCCGCTTCCTCACCGGCCGCATGCCGGGCGAGCCGCCGCCGACGCTGTTCGAATATCTCCCGGACAACGCTTTGCTGTTCGTCGACGAGAGCCACGTCACGATCGGCCAGATCAACGGCATGTCGCGCGGCGATCATCGTCGCAAACTGACGCTCGCCGAATACGGCTTCCGCCTGCCGAGTGCGATCGACAATCGCCCGCTGCGCTTCAACGAATGGGACGCGATGCGGCCGCCGACGACCTATGTCTCGGCAACCCCGGGCAGTTGGGAGATGGAGCAGACCGGCGGCGTGTTCGCCGAACAGGTCATCCGTCCGACCGGGCTGATCGATCCGCCCGTCGAGATCAAGCCGGTCGAGGAACAGGTCCAGGACCTGATCGTCGAAGTCGGCAAAACGACCGCGCTCGGCTACCGCACCCTAGTCACCACCCTGACCAAAAGGATGGCCGAAGACCTGACTGAATACATGCACGAGGCGGGGATAAAAGTCCGCTACATGCACAGCGACGTCGAAACGCTGGAACGCATCGAACTTATCAGAGATCTCCGTCTCGGCGTCTACGACGTGCTGATCGGCATCAACCTGTTGCGCGAGGGGCTCGACATCCCCGAATGCGGGCTCGTCGCGATCCTCGATGCGGACAAGGAGGGCTTCCTGCGCTCCGAGACGTCGCTGATCCAGACGATCGGCCGCGCCGCGCGCAACGTCGACGGCCGCGTGATCCTGTACGCCGACCGCGTCACCGGATCGATGGAGCGCGCGATGAACGAGACGTCGCGCCGTCGCGAGAAGCAGGTCGCGTACAACACCGAACACGGCATCACCCCGACGACGATCCGCCGCAACATCGGCGACATCATCGCACACGTCGCGAGCCAGGATCAGGTGACGATCCCGATCGACGAAGACCGCCCGCACATGGTCGGGCACAATCTGCGCGCGTACATCGAGGATCTCGAAAAGCAGATGCGTAAGGCCGCGAGCGATCTCGAGTTCGAGACCGCCGGGCGATTGCGCGACGAGATCCGCCAGCTGGAGAACGAGGAGCTCGGCCTCCCGGTCGACCAGCAGAAAGCGCCGGTCATGGGGCGCTCTAACGAGGGCAAGCCGGGCACGCGAAAGACGCGCTACGGCAAAAGCCAGAAGATGCGGATGGGGGGATTGCGGTCGCGATAATCGGTCGAACTTCGGTCGCCCCGCCCCTTGGCGTCCGCCCGGATCCACGGTAGCGTCGCTCATCCGGCGGGGGCCGGGTTCTGGGGAGTAACGATTATCGCTACCATCAAAGCCGTCGCGCGTTCGCGCGGCGCATCGCGTCCGTGGGCAGCAGTTGCCGCGATCACGGCGCCGATCGCGGCCTTACTGCTGACGGCCTGTGACGGTAGCGATTCGGCAAGTTCGCCGACCGTTCCCACGGCCCCGACGCCGACCCCCGCTCCCGTGAACGCGCCCCCGGTCTTCACATCGGCCAATGCGGTGAGCGTGGTCGAGAATACGACGGCCATCGTCTATCAGGCTGCTGCAACCGATCCCGAGGGCGCCCCGGTCGCCTACGCGATCAGCGGCGGCGTGGATGCCGCGAAGTTCACGCTGAACGGAACCGGCCAGCTCGGCTTCGTGGCACCGCCGAATTTTGGATTGCCGACCGACCTCGACGGAAACAACGTCTATCTGGTCCAGCTGACCGCAAGCGACGGTCAGGCAACCAGCACGATCGCCCTTCAGGTCACCGTGACGAACAGCAAGGAGGGAATCGCCGTCCACCGTGTCGCAACCGGTTTCATCCACCCCGTCGCGATCGCCAGCCTGAGTGCGACGCGGATGCTGGTCGCGGAACGATCCGGCGCGATTTACGATTTGAACCCGCAGACGGGTGCGCGGACGTTGTTCTATCAGGTCGCCAATGTCGGAACCGGCGACCGCGGGATGATCGCACTGGCGGTTGCGCCGACGTTTACCACCACCGGCATCTTCCACGTGATGTTCACGAACCCCAACGGGTTCCTGATCGTTCAGCGCTATCTCCGCAACCAAGCGGGGCCGACTGTCCCGGATAATAGCGGTCCGCTGCTGGCAGTGTCCGCGCCTCAATATCCCGGCGGGGGTTGGCTGGGCTACGACGCCGGCAACCTGATCATCGCGACGGGCGATGCCGGTGGCGCAGGCGACCCGGCTGGCAGCGCGCAGGACTCATCGTCCCGATTGGGGAAGATCCTTCGCGTGACGAACAATCCGGATCCCTATGCCGGAGCCTCTCCGCAGTTCTTCCTGGTTTCGGCGATCGCGAAAGGCCTGCGAAATCCGAACGGCGGCGCGTATTATAGCGGTGGCCTGCTGATCGCAGACAGCGGACAGGATGTCGCCGAGGAGGTCGACTTCCTGCCGCTCGGCGCGCCCGTGACGAATTTCGGCTGGCCGTTCAAGGAAGGGACCAAGATCGTCCACGGCACCCCTCCGGCCGACATCGTAGACCCGTCGATCCAATATCCGCACACCGGCGGTACGCGCTTCGGCCAAGCGATCGTCGGCGGATTCGTGGGGTCGCCAACGATCGCCTCGCTCTCGGGCGTCTATGTCTTCGCCGATCGCAACGGCGCCCTGTTCACGACGCCCGCCGATCCACTGCGCCGTGCCGGGACGATCGAGGGGCCGATGCTGGAGCGGCGCAACGAGGATTTTGCGCCCGATCAAGGCACGATCGATCGCCCGGTTTCGTTCGGCGTCGCCAGCGATGGTCAGGCCTATATCGTCGACGACGATGGCGAAATATTCAGCATCGACCAAGGGTAGCGCAGGGCTCAGCCGACGACGAGATCCTCGCTGCTCGATCCGTAATAGCTTGCCACACGGTCGGCATAGGCCTGATCAAACACCGGTGCGTTGTTCGCCCAACTGGGGCCGCCTTCGAGGACGCGCTTGTCGATCGTGACGACGTAGAGGTCGCGGACCGCGTCGAACTGGAGCAGCGAGAACGGCAGCGGGTAGAAGCTCTTGCCCATGCCGAGGAAGCCGCCGAGGCTGAGCACGGCATGCGTGACGCGGCCGGTGCCCTTGTGGACCATGAACGCGTGGACCGAGCCGACGTTGTCGCCATCGCGGCTCTCGACCTTCATCGTGCCGGAGATGTTCGACTGGACGAGCAGCTGGGTGGGGGTCTGGGCGGCGGTGTCGGACATGGACGTTCTCCTGATTTCTTCCGTCGCTGAACCGGTATCACCGTGCGGCGGTTCCCGGCTAGCGCGCTTCGTCGTACTTGAGCGGCCGCCGGGCGTGCCGCATAGCGATGCGATGCGCACCCCGTCCCCTTCCCTCGTCGGCTTGCGATCGCTTGCCAGCCCCCGCGTCCTGGCGCGTCTTGCCGGCCTGGCGGCGCTCGCGTCGATCGCCGGCTGTGTCCCGCCGCCGCGGGCTGAAGCACCGCCGCCTCCGCCGCGCACCGTGGCGCGGCCCCCCGCGCCGGCGCCGCGCCCGGTACCGATCGCCGCCGATTGGCGCGACTGGCTGTATTCACCTGGGACATGGGTGTATCGCCGCGATGCGCGCGGCTCGATCGCACTGTTCGGACCGGCCAATGCCGATGCGTCGCTCACGCTGCGCTGCGATACAGCTGCGCGCGCGATCTATCTGTCGCGCGCGGGGAGCACGGCGACGCCGCTGACAATCCGCACGTCGAGCGTGACGCGCGCCGTGTCGGTCCAGCCGACCGGAGGCACGCCGCCCTATGTCGCGGCCGCGCTGATGCCGAACGACTCGTTGCTGGAGGCGATGGGGTTCAGTCGCGGGCGGTTCGTCGTCCAGCAGCCCGGCCTACCGCCGCTCGTCGTGCCCGCCTGGGCCGAGATCGAGCGCGTCACCGAGGATTGCCGCGGCTGATTTCGATCGAGTCAGCGGGTGGCTGGCAGTCGCACAGGATTGCCCGAAAACTTCCGTAAAACAAGGCTTGTATAGCAGGCGCGGTCGGCACACATTGGCGTTGCGGTCAGGCTTGGCCGCGTTGTTTCAACAAGCGAAAGGAGGTGATCCGATGTCTCATGGTTCAGCAGTGAGTTCGGTTCGGTTCGTTCGGGGGACGCACTGCTAAGTCCGCCGGTCCGCGTGGGGAGTATCCTCTCCCAGTCAACACGTGGTCCATAGGATAGGCGGTACGCATGGTCCTCCGGGCTGGAGCTCTCCGGCCGCTGACCATGTCAGGAGGTTGTCGGGTCGTCGGGAGACGATCCGGCAGCCTCTTTTCGTTTGTGGGGTGGTCGTTGGCGGCGGTGGTCGATCCAGGTGCCATTTACGACCACATTGCGTGAGCTAACGATGCCGCCGTCTTCGAAGCCGCTCCCACTGCGCCTAGCTGACGATATCGGCAGGCACGGGCGAGCGGGTGCTAGCTTTCCCTCCCCACCGGTCATCTCCTGTGTTCCGCTTTACGGCCGAGGACGAGGCAATCAAACGTGCATAGGGCCGAAGCTGCAGCAGCCGAAGCGTCACAAGTGCGCGCCCCCCCTGCGCCGTCATCCTGATGAAAGTCAGGATCCAGGGTCGCAAAGAGCTGCATTTGGTACTCTGGATCCTGACTTTCGTCAGGATGACGGGACGTAGGCGGGACCGAGTGGGCTGCTGATGCACGCAGCTCGACCTGCTACGCGTGTTGCCGCCCCCCGCCCTTGGTCCGTAACTGCCCCTACAGGAACGACTTCGCCCGATTGAGGACGATGCTGCACATCCGCGTCTTCACCTGCCCGCCGAGGTCGTCGAGCGAAAACGCCTGCCCGTTCGGCGCCTGCACTTCGCCGTCTTGTCCGGCGGCATAGCCCGGCGACGTCTGCACATCTTGCCGTCCGGTCAGTCGCTGGAGGATCGATTGCGCGCCGGTCGCCGGGGCTTTCGCGGTGCTGCCCGCTCGCGGTGCATTCCGCCCACCGGTCAGCGCACCAAGCGCACCACCCTGCCCGAGCAGATTGTTCTTCAGGCAATACCCGAGCAGGCCAGCCGCGTTCCCGGCACCGATCGATCCGACGCTAGGCAACGCACCACCGAGCAAGCCGCCCAAGCCGCCAAGTCCACCCAGACCGCCAAGGCCATTTTGCGTCGATGCCGACTCGGGTGCGCTGGTCTGGGCCGATGCGGAAGTCGCGAGGGCGAAGGCTGCGACGAGGGCGATTGCGGTCTTGGGCATGATACGGAGCTCCGATAAGGTCGTGTTACCAACAGGACTGGCCGGGGTGCGTTCCGAACTCGGCTTCGTTCAATCGCCCGCGAAGAACGCGTCGACCGATCCGCGCTTGGCGCCTAACGCTGCCGCGACCCGTCGCCGGGCGTCGTAATAGACGAGCGCCGGCGCGCCCGGATCGGTCTTGCGAAGACGAGAGGCCTCCGCGTCCGTCAGGCTGCTCTCGCGCGCGACATGATCCGCATACCCCTCCTGCTCCCAGGTCGGGAGTATCGCGCTACGTACTTCGCCAAGGTGGTTGGCGATCATGATGTGCGTCATCTCGTGCGCGATCACGCCGGACAGCGTGCGAATGCCGCCAACCGCACGACCGTTCGTCACGCGATCCGCGGCGATGTTGCTGCGGTTGAAGACGATCGCCGAACTGAACGGCCGGCGGAACGCGAAGGCGCCCGGCGACTGGATCGCCAGAAGGCGCCATCGCCAGCCGCCGTCCGTCAGGAACAGCGACCGATCGAGCGGCCCTTTTGTAGATCGGACTGGTGCGCAACAACCCTTCCGCGCGCGCCAGTTCACTGGCGATCCGCGGATCGATCGGACGCTCGGCATAGACGGTGACGGTGCCGACGTGCTGCTTATACGGAAACGCAAGCAACTGCGGCGCGTGGACGACCGCGACGGCAAGCAGAAGGAGGAGGGCCACGACCCACCGGACGGGCCCCTGCCCCCTTCTGCGTGCGCGGGTCGTCATGCTGGCGTCAGCAACCCCTCACGCGCGATCTTCTCCCGCCAGACCAGAGGCGCGAGCTGGTGGACGTTCTCGCCCGCGGAATCGACCGCGACCGTCACCGGGAAGTCGCTGACCTCGAACTCGTAGATCGCTTCCATCCCGAGATCCGCAAAGCCGACGACCTTCGAACCCTTGATCGCGCGGGCGACCAGATATGCCGCGCCGCCGACCGCCATCAGATACGCCGACTTGGCCTCGGCGATCGCCTTGGTCGCATCGCCCCCGCGCTCCGCCTTGCCGACCATCGCCAGCAGGCCTTGGTCGAGCATCATCCGCGTGAACTTGTCCATGCGCGTCGCCGTAGTGGGTCCCGCCGGGCCGACAACTTCCTCGCCGACCGGATCGACCGGCCCGACATAATAGATCACGCGACCCCGGAAATCGACCGGCAGCGGCTCGCCCGCATCGAGCATGTCCTTGATGCGCTTGTGCGCCGCATCGCGCCCGGTCAGCATCTTGCCGTTGAGCAGCAGGCGGTCGCCGTGCTTCCACGTCTGCACGACTTCGGGCGTCAGCGTGTCGAGATCGACGCGGATCGCGGCCTTGTCGGGCGTCCAGTTGACGTCGGGCCATTCCTCCAGCTTCGGCGCTTCCAGATACACCGGGCCCGAGCCGTCGAGCACGAAATGCGCGTGGCGCGTGGCGGCACAGTTCGGGATCATCGCCACCGGCTTCGACGCGGCATGCGTCGGCCAGTCGAAGATCTTCACGTCGAGAATAGTCGAAAGTCCACCCAGCCCCTGCGCGCCGATGCCGAGCGCGTTGACCTTGTCGTAGATCTCGATCCGCAGCGCCTCGATGTCGTTCCTGGGGCCGCGCGCCTTCAGCTGCGCCATGTCGATCGAGCCCATCAGCGACTGCTTGGCGAGGATCATCGACTTTTCCGCGGTGCCGCCGATGCCGATGCCGAGCATGCCGGGCGGGCACCAGCCGGCGCCCATCTGCGGGATCATCTCGAGCACCCAGTCGACGATCGAGTCGGACGGGTTCATCATCTTGAACTTCGACTTGTTCTCGCTGCCGCCGCCCTTCGCCGCGACGTCGATCGAGACGGTGTTGCCGGGCACCATCTCGACATGCATCACGCTCGGCGTGTTGTCCTTGGTGTTGCGGCGGGTGAAGGCGGGGTCGGCGAGGATCGACGCACGCAGCTTGTTCTCGGGGTTGAGATAGGCTTTCCGCACGCCCTCATCGATCACTTCCTGAAGCGAGCGGGTCGAGTCGAGGCGGCAATCCTGGCCCCATTTGACGAAGATCGTGACGATCCCGGTGTCCTGGCAGATCGGGCGGTGGCCCTCCGCGCACATCCGGCTGTTGGTCAGGATCTGCGCGATCGCATCCTTGGCGGCGGGGCTCTGCTCGGCCTCGTACGCGACGCCCAGTGCGCGGATGTAATCCATCGGGTGGTAGTAGCTGATGAACTGGAGTGCGTCGGCAACGCTTTCGATCAGGTCGGCTTCGGTGATGACGGTCATGCAGCGCCTTTGAGATACGGATGTGTGCGCATCTTAACGGCGTTCGCGACGCGGAGGAAGCGCGCGGGCTTCGTCGATATCCCATTCGTTCGATAGGGTATTGCGCGCGATGTCGGTCCCTTGTAGCCTTTGCTACCGAAACACCCTGTTGCACACAGCAACACGACGCTCGGCCTGGATCAACCGGAGATTATCCATGAAGAAGATCGCATTCGTACCGATACTTGCAGTCCTCGGCCTTGGCCTCGCTGCCTGCAACAAGACTGCCGATACGGCCAACACCAGCTCCGTCGAGACGAACACGGTGGTCGAAGAGTCGGATGCGAACTTCTCGGCGGTCGATGGCATCGATACCGCCAATGATGCAGACATCGGCAATGCCGAGCTATCGAATGGTACGACGAACGCCCAATAAGCGCATCGGTCAGCGAGCGGGGCAAGACGATCGCTGGCTTTTCGCAGAGTTGAAAATATTACTCCCCCATACCGGGGGAGTTTTCAGTCGTTGCGCAAGCAATGTTTGCTAACGGCTTTTCCCTCTAATTGACCGTCCAAAATCTCGTCTTGTTTTTAAGGCGTCTCGTCGCCGATCAATAGTTCAGCGTATTCCCATCGTAGCGATGTGGATTACAAAGTCGCAACGTCAAGGCGAAGTGAAGCTCCCTGGACGGACCCTCGGCGGCTCGGCGGATCTCCCGGCGAGCCGCTTTTTTGGTCGTTGGTCGCGCGGGGCAAACGGCCAACGTCTGGACGAGGTCATGACCGGACGTGCGCGCTGCCAACACGCACACGCGGCGACAGACTTACCGTGTGAAACGAGAGCGGGCTGGAATGACCCTGCGATCATTCCAGCCCGCTTTCATTGCCAGCATCCCTGCATCACTGCCGGGTCACATAGTGCACCGGTGCGATTACATCGGTGGCGTCAGGCCGTCCTTGCCCACTGCGACCGACCTGGCTCCCTTGGAGTCCGCCGTGATGATCGCGAACAGCTTCTGGCCCTTGGCGAGCACGGACCGCTCGGCCGGCTCGAACCGGACGATCGGCGTGCCGGCGGGAACCACGACCTGTGCCTTGCCACCCTTGTACGAGATGCTCAGCTTGGTCTCGCCGGGCTTGCCTGCGCCGCCGGTAACGGTGCCGTTGGTCATGCCGCTCTGCTGCGCGACCGTGCCGTTCGTCATCGCGCTCTGGCCATCGACCGTACCGTTGGTCATCGCGCTCTGCCCGTCGACGGTGCCGTTGGTCATTGCGCTGGACCCATTCGTGCCGCCGCCTGCAGCCGCGACCGCGCCGGGGACGTCCCAGGGATAATGCCCCTCGCCGGTGCCACGCATCGCCTCGGGGAAGATGACCAGTTCGACCGCGCGCAGCGCGTCGTCGGGACCGGTCGTCGCGGTGCCGATGAAGTCGCCGTCCTTGAGCGTCGACAGGTCGGACTTCACCACCCAGGCGAACTTGGTGTTGGCGTCGAGCGGTACGGTGGCCGACTTGCCGTCATAGGTCTGGACGGTCAGCGCGTCGGTGCCGATCGCAGTGATCACGCCGCGGACGCGGTTGACCGCCGGGGTCGCGCTCGCCGCGGCGCTGGTGTTGCCCATGGCGATGTTCGCGGTCGAGGTGTTCGAGTCCGTCGAAGTCGTCTGACCACAGCCGCCCAGGACCGCGATCACGCCGCCCAGCAGCATCAGCTTTTTCGTCAACATCGCAGTAAGTCCTTCACAATATCAAAGCGTAGCGCCGAGACGGCACCGGCGATCGGTTCGCAGACGGCCATGATGATATGGTCGATGTACCTCAACGCCGGAAGGGACAATCGGTCGCATCGCATGGACAGGGCGGGCGGGCGACCGGAAGGCCATTTCCGCGGCGGCAGGCCGACTTCGGCTTTCCGTGCGTCGCTGCCCCGCCTAGAATGTGCCGATGCAGAATATCAGAAACATCGTCGTCCTGACGGGCGCCGGCATCTCGGCGGAGAGCGGGATCGCGACGTTTCGCGGGCCGGGCGGCTTGTGGGAGGGGCACCGGGTCGAAGACGTGTGCACCCCCGAAGCGCTCGCGGTGGATCCGGAACTGGTGCACCGGTTCTACGATCTGCGGCGCGCGGCTCTGGCGGGGGTCGAGCCTAACGCCGCGCACCACGCGCTGGCGCGGCTGGATGCGGCTTGGGAGGGCGAGCTGCTGATCGTCACGCAGAATGTCGACGATTTGCACGAGCGGGCGGGGGCGACGCGGATGCTGCATATGCATGGCGAGTTGTTGTCGGCCTTGTGTGCCGTGTGCGGCGCGCGCGAACCTTGGACTGACAGCTTGCCAGAGGGGGCGACGTGCGCGGCGTGCGGCTCAGCCGCGTTGCGGCCGGACATCGTGTTCTTCGGCGAGATGCCGTACCAGATGGAGCGGATCGAGGCGGCGCTGGCGAAGGCCGATCTGTTCGTGTCGATCGGCACGTCGGGCGCGGTGTATCCGGCCGCAGGGTTCGTCCAGACCGCCGCGTATCACGGTGCGCGGACGCTGGAGCTGAACCTCGACCCTTCGATGGGGAGCGTGTTTTTCGAGCAGACGCGGATCGGGGCGGCTGGGGTATTGGTGCCGGCGTGGGTTGATGAGGTGCTCGGCTCGTTACCTGGCATCCACCCCGGCGGAGGCCGGGGCCCAGTTGGGAAGGCCTGAGTGACGGAGCGCTGTCCGTCGTGACAACCGTCCCCCAACTGGGCCCCGGCCTTCGCCGGGGTGGTTGTGGAGTGGGCGCAGGTTGGTGCTGACCGAGGGCGGAAAGATTGTTCTCCTGCGAAGGCGGGAGTCCAGGCTGGGCCCCCGCCCTCGCGGGGGAACAGTCTTTTGCGTGAGGATCAGTCGACCCAGTCGAGGCCCATGTCGCGGTAGACTTCGCGGTCTTCGTCCCAGCCGGGTTTGACCTTTACGTGCAGATACAAATGCACGGGCTTGCCGGTGATCGAGGCGAGTTCGATGCGGGAGCGGGCGCCGATCTCTTTGATCCGGACGCCGCCCTTGCCGAGCACGATCGCGCGCTGAGTCGGGCGTTCGACGAGGATCTGCTGGTGGATCTCCAACGAGCCGTCCTGGCGTTCGATATACTGCTCGGTCTCGATCGTGCTCGCGTAGGGGAGCTCGGCGTGGAGCTGGAGATAGAGCTGCTCGCGCGTGACTTCGGACGCCAGCGCACGCTCGGTCGAGTCGGAGACCTGATCTTCGGGGTAGTGCCACGGACCTTCTGGCATCGCCTTGGCGAGCTGCGTCTTGAAGTGGGCGAGGCCGTCGCCGGTGCCGGCGCTGATGAAGAACGTCTCCGCGAAGGGCAGCAGCGCGTTCAGTTTCTCGGCGTGGATCAGCAGCTTGGTCTTGTCGGCGAGATCGACCTTGTTGAGGATCAGCCAGATCGGTTCGGTGCGGCCGACCAGCGATTCGACGATCGTGGTGACCTTGCCGCCGATCCCGCCCTTGGCGTCGACCACCAGTGCGATGATGTCGGAGCCTTCCGCGCCACCCCAGGCGGCGGCGACCATGGCGCGGTCGAAGCGGCGCTTGGGCTCGAAGATGCCGGGGGTGTCGACGAGCAGGATCTGCGTGTCGCCCTCGATCGCAACACCCATCAGCTTGGCGCGCGTCGTCTGCGCCTTGGGGCTGACGATCGCGACCTTCTGGCCGACGAGCGCGTTGACGAGCGTCGACTTGCCCGCGTTCGGCGCGCCGACGATGGCGACCAGGCCGCAATGCTTGGGGGCGGAGATTTCAGACGTGGTAGGTTCGGTCACTTAGGCTCTTTTCGGCATCGGGATATTCGGGGGTGGTCATACAGACAAAACGCCCTCGCGTCATTCCCGCCAAACTGCGGGCCCGTCGTGCGTTGTGCGCAGTCTCAGAAAGGGATTTGTTCGCGCAGAGGCGCAGAGGACGCGGAGGCGTTGCGAATGAGGCGCCGGCCCTCTGCCATCATACGCAGCCGAGTATCTCGGTGTCTTGCCGGGCACGACCTTGCCCTAATCGCACCATCTCCGCGCTCTCTGCACCTCTGCGCGAAAAAATCCTTTTTAGCCCAGCTTCTCCAGCAACGCCTTGGCGGCCGCGGTTTCAGCTTCCTGCTTGCTGGAACCCGTCGCGGTCGCTTCGGCTAGCTTGCCGACGGAGACGAGCATCGTGAATTTCGGGGCGTGGCCGGGGCCGGTGCGTTCGACGATGGTGTATTCGGGGGGCTTGCGGTTGTGCGCGGCGGCCCATTCCTGGAGGGCGGACTTGGGGTGTTGCGGGGCCTTTGCACCGGCCTGGACGCGATCTCCCCATGCGCCGCGGACGAAGGCGCGCGCGGCGTCGAGGCCGGCTTCCTGGTACCAGGCGCCGATCAGCGCCTCCATCACGTCGCCGAGCACGTTGTCGCTGTCGCTGGCGCCGTCGTCGCGCGCCTGTTTGCCGAGCTTGAGGTGCGCGCGGACGCCGAGTTCGCGGGCGACATCGGCGCAGACGGGGCCGGTGACGAGCGCGTTGAGGCGTTTCGACAGCGAGCCTTCGGGGTCGGTCGCAAAGAGTTCGTACAGCCACTCGGCGATGATCAAGCCGAGGACGCGGTCGCCGAGGAACTCGAGTCGTTCGTAGTTCGCCGCCGCCTGACTGCCGTGCGTCAGCGCGCGCTCATAGGGGGCGAGGTTGGTTGGTGCGCGGCCGAAGAGCGTCTTCAACCAGCCGGCGAGGTCGCTCAAAAGCCTTCCCCGATACGGCTCCAGCGCGCGGCACTGACCCAGGTCCACGGCTTCAGCCATTCGGCATCGCCGTCGGTCGAGAAGAAGTTGACGACCGCCTTGCCCTCGACGTTCTCGAGCGGGACGTAGCCCATGCCCTGCGGCGCGGGGAAGCGGCTGTCGCCGCTGTCGTCGCGGTTGTCGCCCATCACGAAGATGTGGCCGGCGGGGATCGTGTAGAGCCCGGTGTCGTCGCGATCAGGGAGTTCGGCCTGGTCGAGGACTTCGTAACTGCGGCCATCCGGGAGCGTTTCGCGGAAGCGGGGGTAGCGGCAGATCTGCACGTTCGCGACGACGTCGACGTACGGCGCGCCGCATTTCTCGGCGTTGAAATTGGCGGTCAGAGGGATCGTGAAGTCGGCGATGCGGAGCTTCGGGATCGCCTTGCCGTTGAGGTAGACGGTGCCCTGGCGCATCTGGATGGTCTCGCCGGGGAGGCCGATGACGCGCTTGATGACGTCGTGATCGAGCACTTCGGGTGCGCGGAAGACGACGACGTCGCCGCGCGTCGGCGTGCTGCCGAAAATGCGGCCGGGGATCAGCGGTATGCCGGCGGGCAGCGACCAGCGCGAATAGCCGTAGTTCCACTTCGACACGAAGAGATAGTCGCCGATCAGCAGCCGGGGCAGCATTGATTCGGACGGGATGCTGAAGGGCGCGAAGATGAAGCTGCGCAGGATCAGCACGACCACCGCGAGCTTCAGCAGGAAGCGGAACGTTTCGCTCGTTTCGGAACGTATGGGTTTGGTCTTCACGTCATTTGCCATGTGCGCGGGTTTGCTCAACCTGCGCCTATCGTCAAGCGTGTGCGGGATACGTGTCACCGAAAGAACGTTGTCGCGGTCTCGCGCTTGCAGCATGACCGGCGCGCACGTCTATTCGGAGAAGTAGCATGACCGCCGACTGGTCCAAGATCGAAGCCCTGCCCGCCACCAAGCTGACCGACCTGTTCGCAGCGGACTCGGAGCGCCTCTCGAAGCTGAGCCTCGACGTCGCGGGGATCCACTTCGACTGGTCGAAGACGCACCTGACGACGGACATGGTCACCGCGTTCGAGGAAATGGCGAAGGCGCAGGATCTGTCGGGCAAGCGCCAGGCGCTGTTCTCAGGCGAGGTCGTCAACGTCACCGAGGGCCGCGCGGTCGAGCACACCGCCGAGCGCGGCGAGGGCAAACCCGAGAGCGTCGCGATCGCGCAGGCGAGCCACGCGCGGATGCGGACTCTGATCGACGCGATCGAGGCCGAGGCGCTCGGCCCGGTGCGGCATATCCTGCACGTCGGGATCGGTGGGTCGGCGCTGGGGCCGCAGTTGCTGGTCGATGCGCTGGGGCGTGACGACAAGCGCTACGACGTGGCGATCGTCGCCAATGTCGACGGCGTTGCGCTGGAGGACGTGTTCGCGAAGTTCGATCCGGCGGCGACTCTGCTCGTGGTCGCGTCGAAGACGTTCACGACGACCGAGACGCTGATGAACGCCGAAAGCGTCCTGCAGTGGATGACCGAGCATAATGTCGAGGACCCCTATGGCCGTGTGATCGCGCTGACCGCGTCCCCTGAGAAGGCGATGGAATGGGGTGTCGATGAGACGCGCATCCTGCCGTTCGCGGAAAGCGTCGGCGGGCGGTATTCGCTGTGGTCGACGATCGGTTTTCCGGCAGCGATTGCGCTGGGTTGGGACCGGTTCGAGGAGCTGCTCGAGGGTGCTGCCGAGATGGATCGGCATTTCCGGCTGTCGGCGCTCCACGAGAACGCGCCGGCGCTCGCGGCGTTCGCGGACCTGTATTACACGCAGATCCGCCATGCCGAGACGCGCGCGCCGTTCGCGTATGACGAGCGGTTGCGGTTATTACCGAGCTATCTCCAGCAGCTGGAGATGGAGTCGAACGGCAAGTCGGTGACGGTAGACGGCCAGCCGCTCGGGCGTCCTTCGGCGGCGATCACCTGGGGTGGCGTCGGGACCGAGGCGCAGCACGCGGTGTTCCAGTTGCTGCATCAGGGTACGCATCTGGTGCCGGTCGAGTTCATCGCGGTGATCGAGCCGGGCGATACGTTGCCCGAGGAGCATCACCGGGCGCTGCTGCTGAATGCGTTCGCGCAGGGGGCTGCGCTGATGGCGGGCAAGCAGGTCGAGGATCCGGCGCGGAGCTATTCGGGCGATCGGCCGTCTTCGACGTTGCTGCTGGACGATCTGGATGCGCGGACGCTGGGCGCGCTGATCGCGTTTTACGAGCACCGGGTGTTCGTGAACGGGGTGCTGTTGGGGATCAACTCGTTCGACCAGTTCGGGGTCGAGCTGGGGAAGGAAATGGCGAAGGCGGCGGAGAAGGGCGGGCAGACGTTCGATCCTTCGACGGATGATCTGATCAAGCGCGCGTTTGGGTAAAACACGGTCGTCATCCCGGACTTGATCCGGGATCCAGAGCCACGCGCGGCACCGGGCGTTGCTCTGGATCCTGGGTCGAGCCCAGGATGACGGAGCTTCGATACCATCGGAGCGTTTGCCGATTATGCCCATCTTTCTCGCCGTCGCGCTCGCCGCCTCTCCTACTATCGCGCAGATGAAGTGGGAGCGGCGCGTGTTGATCGTCTCCGCCTCGACAGCCGGAGACCCCGCGCTCGCGGAGCAACGGCGCATCCTCGTCGGGTGGAAAATCCACGCCGCCGCCCGCGACCTCACTGTCGTCGAAATCGTCGGCGACACGGTCCGCGGCGCAAGCGACCCAGCCTCAGCACTCCGCCGCAAATACCACCTCCCCGCCAGCTTCACCGCGATCCTGATCGGCAAGGACGGTGGCGAGAAACTCCGCAGCGCCAAGCCCTTCCCCGCCGCAACGCTGGAGGCGACGATCGACGCGATGCCGATGCGCCAGGCCGGCCACCGATAGAGACAGCCGATCAGTGTGATCGGCGCGGCGGGGTTGCCGCCGCATCCGCCCTGCCCCAGATGGCATGCAAAGCCGCGAAGAGCCGCGCGACCTGCAAGGACTGCCTGTGACCGATTCCCAATTCGACTATGACCTCTTCGTCATCGGCGCTGGCTCGGGCGGCACGCGCGCATCGCGCGTCGCCGCGGCGCACGGTGCCCGCGTCGCGGTCGCCGAGGAATACCGGGTCGGCGGGACCTGCGTCATCCGGGGCTGCGTGCCGAAGAAGCTGCTGATCTACGGCGCGCATTTCGCGGAGGATTTGAAGGACGCCAAGCGGTTCGGCTGGCAGGTGCCCGACAATTGTGCGTTCAGTTGGCCCACGCTGCGCGACAACGTCATGGAAGAGGTCGACCGGATCAACGGCGCGTACACGACCACGCTGCAGAACAATCATGTCGACATCATTCACCAGCGCGCGGTCGTCTCTGGGCCCAACGAAGTCACGCTGGCCGATGGCACCGTCAAGACCGCGGCGAAAATCCTGATCGCGGTCGGCGCGCATCCGCTTGTGCCCGAATTCCCCGGTGCCGAGCACGGCATCACCTCGAACGAGGTCTTCCACCTCGATGATGTGCCCAAGCGCGTGCTGATCGCCGGCGCGGGCTATATCGCCAACGAGTTTGCCGGGATTTTCCACCAGTTCGGGTCGCACGTGACGCTGGTCAACCGCACCGACGTGATCCTGCGCGGTTACGACGAGTCGATCCGTGACCGCCTGCTCCAGATCTCGATGAGCAAGGGCATCGATTTCCGGTTCAACGCCGCGTTCGAGAGCATCGAGAAGGGCGAGGATGGTTGCCTGACGGTCAGCATGAAGGGCCATGAGCCGATCGTCGTCGACCTCGTGATGTTCGCGACCGGTCGCCTGCCCAATACCAAGGGGCTCGGGCTCGAGAGCGCTGGCGTCGAGATGGACGCGGCGGGCGCGGTGATCGTCGACGAGGACAACCGCTCGAGCTGCGACTCGATCTTCGCGGTCGGCGACGTCACGAACCGGATACAGCTGACCCCGGTCGCGATCCGCGAGGGGCAGGCATTCGCCGACACGTTCTACGGCAACAAGCCGACGCGGGTCGATTACGCCAACGTGCCCGCCGCGGTGTTTAGCCACCCGCCGATGGCCGGCGTGGGCATGACCGAATTGCAGGCCAAGCAGGCGCTGGGATCAGTGAAGGTCTACACGTCCGATTTCCGGCCGATGAAGAACGTGCTGGCAGGCCGCAACGAGCGCTCCCTGTACAAGATGATCTGCGATGGCGAGACCGACCGGGTGGTGGGCATCCACATGATCGGGCCAGACTGCCCCGAGATCCTGCAATCGGCGGCCGTGGCGGTAAAGGCCGGACTGACTAAGGCGGATTTCGACGCGACGGTCGCACTGCATCCGACGATGGCGGAAGAATTAGTCCTTATGAAGTAAGGGATTCTCTGCTTTCGGCGAGCAAACCTCGAGGCGGATCACCGTCCTGATAGTCACAGGTGAGCGGCAAATCCCTGCAACACATGGGTTGTTGCGGAAAAGACACGGCTTGTCGCGCAATGACCACAACCCTGGCGGAAGGCTGGATGCCGGCGAAAACGCGGCGTAAGCCCCCTCTCCCGGCAGCATACGCAAACATGCGCGGCGCCGGGACCGTCTCCATGAGGAGCGGTTCGCGGGAGTGGATCAGGGCATGGAAGCGCGGGAAATCGCGACGCAGGATACCGACAGTCGGCGCACAGCCCGACCTGACGGTGCGATGCGCGTACCGTCTGTCCCGATGCGACTTCCCAACAGGGGACTTTGGGACATGAAGACGATGATGGCCACGGCGTTGCGCGCGGCACTGGCGACGACGACGATACTCGGCACTGCGGCTGCACTGGTTGCCCCCGCATCGGCGCAGACCACGACGGCGGCGATCCGCGGCCAGGTGCGTGATGCCGCCGAGGCGACGGTCGCGGGCGCGACCGTGGTCGCGGTGAATGACGGGACCAACCAGACGTTCCGCGCGACCACCAGCGCGACCGGCAGCTATGTGCTGAACGGCCTGCGCCCTGCCACCTACACGATCACGTTCACCGGTCCCGACGGCAAGATTTCGGCGCAGCGTATCTCGGTCGGCGTCGGCCAGTCCGCGACGCTCGACGCGGTGCTCGCGGCACCGACCGCGGTGGCCCCTGCCGCCGGCGCGACCGCCGAGGGTGGCACCACCACCGGCGGCGCCAACGAAGGCGGCGAGATCGTCGTCACCGCGGGGAAACTGGTCGAGACCAAGACCTCCGAAGTCGCGACCAACGTCAGCCAGAACCAGATCCGCATCCTGCCGCAGGGCGATCGCAACTTCCTGACCTTCGCCGCGCTCGCGCCGGGCGTGCGCTACAACGACAGCGAGACCAACAAGGGCATCACCGCGGGCGCCTCGCCCGCGAGCCAGGTCAACGTCTTCATCGACGGCACCAGCCTGAAGAGCCAGACGCTCGGCGGTATCGCCGGCCAGACCGACAGCCGCGGCAACCCGTTCGGGCAGCTCGCGGTCGGCGAATTCCGCGTCCTGACACAGAACTACAAGGCCGAATACGAACAGGCTGGGTCGGCGATCATCACCGCGATCACCAAGTCGGGCACCAACGACTTCCACGGCGAGATGTTCGGCCAATATACCGATCGCAGCCTGACCGCTGCCAACATCAGCGACCAGCGCGCCGGCCGTGACAAACCGAAGTTCGAGCGCAAGCAATACGGCATCTCGCTCGGTGGCCCGATCATCAAGGACAAGCTGTTCTTCTTCGGCGCCTACGAAGGCAACGACCAGGATCGCGCATCGAGCGTGACCGTCGGCACCCCAACGCCGCAAAACCTCGCGCGCTTCGGCCAGTATGAAGGCACCTATGTCAGCCCGTACCGCGGCGATTTTTACTTCGGCAAGCTGACCTTCACGCCCGACGAGCGCCAGGTGTTCGACCTGTCGTTCAGCCGCCGCCAGGAGACCGACATCACCGGCTTCGGCGCCAATTTCGGCTCGGCCAACATCGCGTATTCGGCGGCAGTCAACAAGATCAACAAGACCGACACCTACACGTACAAATGGACCTATACCGGCGACAGTTTCCTCAACGAATTCAACGCGACCTATCTCGATACGGTCTACAACCCGTCGTCGCTCAACCCCGACGATCCGAGCTTCCAGTTCGAGGGCGTCATCACCTTCGGCGGCAAGGATTCGACCCAGCGGATCAGCCAGCAGAGCTACACGTTGCGCGACGACCTGACGTATAACGGCCTGGACAACCACGTGATCAAGGGCGGCATCCGCTTCGCCTTCCAGGATTATGACTTCACCAAGAACTTCTACGTCCAGCCGAACTACTTTTTCCAGAACGACGCGAAAAGAGGGCTCGATTTCAGCTTCCCGGCGACCGCGCAGCTCGGCGTGGGCAATCCGCGGATCATCGCGTCGAACTCACAGCTCGGCGTGTATCTGCAGGACGACTGGGATATCACTAACAAGCTGCAGCTGAACCTCGGCCTGCGCTGGGACTACGAAAGCAATCTGTTCAACAACAAGTATCGCACGCCTGCCGCGGCCGTCACGACGTTGAACGCGCTGCCCCGGACCGATTATTTCGATCCCGCGAACTACATCACCGACGGCACCGATCGCCCGACGCGCAAGGACATGTTCCAGCCGCGCGTCGGCTTCAGCTATGACTTCAACGACGACCAGCGCACCGTCCTGTTCGGCGGCTACGGCAAATATTACGACCGCAACGTCTTCAACAACACACTCGACGAGCAATTCCGCCTTCAGTACCAGACCGGCATCTTCTACTTCTCCCGCGATGGCCAGCCGCGCGACGGCAACCCCACCGTGGTGTGGAACGAAAGCTATCAGACGCGGGAGGGCTTGCTCGCGCTGCGCCAGACCGCGCAGACCGGCCTGCCCGAACTGTTCGCGGTGAAGAACAACGCGAAGGCGCCGTCGACCGATCAGTTCAGCCTTGGCCTGCGCCAGAAGTTCGGGATCTTCCGCGCCTCGGTGACCGGGTCGTATGTCCGCGGGCAGAACGGCTACACGCACCTGTTCGCGACGCGCAACGCGGACGGATCCTGCTGCGATACGACGATCCCGCGCGCGAACGGCTTCGGCAACGTGCTGATCGGCTATGATGGCCTTCGTACGCGCTACAAGGCGCTGCTCGTGACGATCGACAAGGATTACACCGTGTCGTCGGGCTGGGGCTTCAACCTCACCTACACGCTGTCGAAGGCGGAGCAGGACGGCGGCGATCTGTTCAGCCTCGATAAGGTGACGCCCGATCAATATGGCTGGCGGCCGATCGCCGATCAGGACGAGCGCCACCGGATCGTCCTGTCGGGGATCGTCGACCTGCCGATCGGCTTCCAGTTCTCGACGCTGACGACGCTCGGCAGCGGCACCGCGTTCCAGCTGCTCGACCAGTCCGCCGGCACCAGCATCAACCAGCAGACCATCCGATCGTTGTACCGGCCGAAGAACTGCCTCGGCAGCGTGTTCGCGTTCTGCGAGGTCAATCTGACGCTGCAGAACAACATCAAGGTGTTCAACACGCACAACATAAACGTCGCGGTCGACCTGCTCAACGCCTTCAACAACAAGAACTATACCGGCTATTCGGGCAACCTCGGGGTCGGCGAGAGCTATAGGTTCGGCGGGCCGACCAACCTGCCGACCGGGCTGCTCACCCTGCCGCGTCGCTTCCAGTTCAGGGTCGGATATCGTTTCTGATGCGTTAATCGGCGGGCGGCCATGTTGGTTGCCTGCCGCCATCGGCGGTCCCCGATCAGGAGTATCCATGCTCGACAGACGGCAGTTTCTGGGCACCGGCGCACTATCACTTGGCGGACTGACAGCAGGGTGTACATCGGTCGGACGACCGATCGTCAAAGCGTTTCAAGAGGTTACGGGCTTCACCCCGGCCCCGGCGCCGTCCGCCAACCCGCTTATCGACAATCTGCAGGAGCGCGCGTTCCTGTATTTCTGGGATACGACGAATCCGGTGACCGGGCTCGCGCTCGATCGCTGGCCGACGCCGTCTTTCTCGTCGATCGCCGCGGTCGGTTTCGCGCTCACCGCGTATCCGATCGGCGTCGTCAACGGCTGGATCACGCGCGAACAGGCGCGCAAGCGGACGCTCGCCACCTTGTCGTTCTTCGCCGACGCGCGGATGGGTCCCGAGCCGACCGGTAACAGCGGCTACAAGGGATTCTTCTACCACTTCCTCGGCATCACCAAGGGCCAGCGGTTCGCGCGCGCGGAAGTGTCGACGATCGACACCGCGCTGATGCTCGCCGGCATGCTGTTCGCGCAGAGCTGGTTCGATGCGGATCATCCCGAGGAGCAGCGGATCCGGGCGCTGGCCGACCAGATCTACGGTGCGGTCGACTGGACCTGGATCACGCCGCGCGCGCCGTTCCTGTCGATGGGCTGGCACCCCGAGAGCGGCTTCATCCCGAGCGACTGGAACATCTACAACGAGGGGATGCTGATGTACCTCCTCGCGCTGGGCTCGCCGACGCATCCGCTGCCGCCGTCGACCTGGACCGCGCTGACCGCAAAGTTCGAGCCGAGCTGGACCGATCGCTACGGTACGGCCTATCTCCATTACCCGCCGCTGTTCGTGCACCAGTACAGCCATGTCTGGGTCGATTTCCGCGGCATTCGCGACGCCTATATCGCGACCAAGGACATCGACTATTTCGAGAACAGCAAGCGCGCGACGATCGCGCAACGCGACTATGCGATCGCCAACGGCGGCAGCAACGGCGCCGGGTTCGCGGGCTATGGACCGGACATCTGGGGGCTGACCGCGTGCGACGGGCCGGGCGATTTCAAAGCGACCATCGGCGGGCGGCCACGCCAATTCTTCAGCTACTCCGAGCGCGGCCCCGGAGCCCGCGACGACGGGACGCTGGCGCCCACGGCGGCGGTCGGATCGATCGTATTCGCGCCCGATCTCGTCATCCCGGCGATCACCGCGATGCACGATCGCTACGGCAAGGGCATCTACGGCAAATACGGGTTCTTCGACGCGTTCAACCCGACGCTGACCGAGATGGGCGAACCGTTGAAGCACGGCCGCATCGTCCCCGACGTCGGCTGGGTGGACAACGACTATCTCGGGATCGACCAGGGGCCGATCGTCGCGATGATCGAGAATTGGCGGACCGGCATGGTGTGGAACACGATGCGGAAGAACCCGCATATCCGCCGCGGGCTGGACCGTGCCGGGTTTACCGGGGGATGGCTGGCGCGAGTCCCGTGACGGGGGTTTCGCGGAGGCGCCGGAGCGCCTAGAGGATCGACATACCCGATCCTCGAAAGGTTACAGCATGCGTGAAGCCGCCATCGTCTCGACCGCCCGTACCGCCATCGGCAAAGCGTATCGCGGCGCGTTCAACGCGACCGAGGCGCCGGTGCTCGCGGGCCATGTGATGAACGCGGTGGTCGAACGCGCCGGGATCGATCCGGCGCGGATCGACGAGGTGTTCTGGGGCGTCGGCAACCAGCACGGCACGCAAGGCGGCAATGCGGGGCGGATGGCGATCTTCGCGGGCGGGCTGCCGGAGTCGGTACCGGCGTTCACGCTCGATCGGAAATGCGGGTCGGGGCTGACCGCGGTGGCGCTCGCGGCGCGGACGATCATCTGCGACGAGGCCGATGTCGCGCTGGCCGGCGGGATGGAGTCGATCAGCTATACCGTGACGAAGGACGCGCCGCGTTTCGTCAATGCGAGCGTCGTGGCGAAGGAGCCGGCGGCGTATATCCCGATGATCGAGACCGCCGAGATCGTTGCGGAGAAATACGGCATCAGTCGCGAGGCTCAGGACCAATACGCCGCTATGAGCCAGCAGCGTGCGGCCGCCGGGCTGGCGACCGGAGCATTTGCCGAGGAGATCGTGCCGATCACCGTCGAGAAGGCGCTGTTCGACAAGCAGGGCGCGCATGCCGGGATCGAAAGCGTCACGCTGTCGCAGGACGAGGGCATTCGCGCCGGCACTACGCTGGAGGGACTGCGGGGGTTGAAGACCGTTTGGCCGGGGGGCGAGTTCTCGGGGCCAGGATCGAGCGTCACTGCCGGCAATGCGAGCCAGTTGTCGGACGGCGCGTCGGCGCAACTGCTGATGGATCGCAGGACCGCGGAGGCCGAGGGGAAGGACATCCTCGGAATCTATCGCGGGTTCCAGGCGGCCGGGTGCAGCCCGGCGGAAATGGGTATCGGGCCGATCTTCGCGATCCCGAAACTGCTCGAGCGGGCGGGGTTGTCGGTCGCCGATATCGGGCTGTGGGAACTGAACGAGGCGTTCGCGTCGCAGTGCCTGTATTGTCGCGATTTCCTCGGGATTGATCCGGAGAAGTACAACGTCAACGGCGGTGCGATCGCGGTCGGGCATCCGTTCGGGATGACCGGCTCGCGGCTGGTCGGGCATGCGCTGATCGAGGGCCGCAAGCGCGGCGTCCGCTATGTCGTGGTGTCGATGTGCACCGCCGGGGGCATGGGCGCGGCGGGGTTGTTCGAGATCGTCTGAGCTCCTTCGCCCTCCCTGGAAGGGAGGGTTGGGGTGGATCGCCCAGTTGGCAAGCGTCTTGTTCGCCCAGCAGCCAACCCACCCCCGGCCCCTCCCTTCCAGGGGGGGGGGGAAACAGTTCCGGACTTAGTCCGCGAAGAGCAGGACGGGGGTTTCGAGGTACTTCTTCAACCCTTGCACGAAGCTTGCCGCGTCCCAGCCGTCGACGACGCGGTGGTCGCAGCTGATCGACAGGTTCATCAGCTTGGCGCGAACCACCTCATCACCCTTGAACACCGGGCGTTCGACGATCTTGTTGGGGCCGATGATTGCGACTTCGGGGCGGTTGATCACCGGGGTCGTGGCGATGCCGCCGAGGGGGCCGAGCGAGGTCACAGTGATCGTGCCGCCGCCCATTTCGCTGGGGGCGAGCTTGCCGGCGCGCGCGGCTTCGGCGAGGCGGGTGATCTCGGTCGCGAGCTGCCAGACGTTGCGGTCCTGTGCGTCCCGGATCACGGGGACGGTGAGCCCCGCGTCGGTCTGCGCGGCCATACCGAGGTGGATGGCGCCGTGGCGCGTGACCACGCCCGCTTCGTCATCGTAGCGCGCGTTGAGCATCGGGAAGTCGGGGATCGTCTTGCAGATTGCGACGATCATCAGCGGCAGCATGGTGAGCTTGGGGCGGCCGCCGCGGTTGGCGTTGAGGTCGGCGCGCATCGCTTCGAGGGCGGTGACGTCGATCTCGTCGACATAGGTGAAGTGCGGGATCGCGCGCTTCGACGCGGCCATGTTCTCGGCGATGCGGCGACGCATGCCGATGACCTTGATGGGCTGGTCCTCGCGGGCGCGTGACGCGTGCGGGGGGTGATAGCCTTCGCCGGAGCCGTAGCGGAGATAGGCGTCGAGGTCGGCGTGGCGGACGCGGTCGGAGTCGGTCTTTACCGAGGCGAGGTCGATGCCGAGATCACGCGCGCGGGCGCGGACTGCGGGGGATGCGAGCGCGTGCGCCTTCTGCTCGGTCTCAGCCGCGGGAGCGGCGTGCGCCTTCTGCTCCCTCTCCCCTGCGGGGAGAGGGCTGGGGTGAGGGGTTGGGGCCGTTGCCGGCGTTTCCGCCTGGGGCTGCCCCTCACCCCGACCCTCTCCCCGGAGGGGAGAGGGAGGTGTCTCAACCACCTCTTCGACGCCGGGGTTTTCGGCTTCGTATTGTTCCGCCGTCTCGGTCTGCGCCGACGTCAGCGGCGCGGCGACGACTTCGTCTGCGGCGTCGACCGCGTCCGTCTCGATCACCACCAGCGCGGCACCGATCGACACCTGGTCGCCGACTTCGCCCGCGAGTTCGACGACCACGCCGGTCACCGGCGATTCCATCTCGACGGTGGCCTTGTCGGTCATCATGTCGGCGATCGGCGAGTCTTCCTCGACACGGTCGCCGATGGCGACGTGCCATGCGACGATCTCGGCCTCGGAGATGCCTTCGCCGATGTCCGGCAGCTTGAAGGTGAAGCGGGCCATCAGAAAATTCCGTTCGTTTCGAGCGAAGTCGAGAAACTTGCGTGAGGGATACCGGAGGCTTCTCGACTGCGCTCGAAGCGAACGGGGGTGGGTGAAGGCACCATTATGCGTCCTTCATGATCTTTTTCAGGGCTTCGCCGATGCGGACCGGCCCCGGGAAATACGCCCATTCGAGGCTGTGCGGGTACGGCGTGTCGAACCCGGTCACGCGCTCGATCGGCGCTTCGAGATGGTAGAAACAGCGTTCCTGGACGATCGCCGACAGCTCCGCGCCGAAGCCGCTGGTGCGCGTCGCCTCGTGGACGATCATGCAGCGACCGGTCTTCTTCACCGACGCTTCGATCGTCTCGATGTCGAGCGGCACGAGCGTGCGCAGGTCGACGATCTCGGCGTCGATCCCGGCTTCGGCGACGACGGCCGTGCAGACATGGACCATCGTGCCGTAGGCGAGGATGGTGAGCGCTTCGCCCGCGCGGACGATCTTCGCCTTGCCGAGCTCGATCTTGTAATAGCCGGTCGGGACTTCGCCGGCCGGATGCTTCGACCAGTTCTGCGACGGGCGATCCCAATAGCCGTCGAACGGGCCGTTATAGATGCGCTTGGGTTCGAAGAAGAGCGTCGGGTCGTTATCCTCGATCGCGGCGATCAGCAGGCCCTTGGCGTCATAGGGCGTCGAGGGGATCACGGTCTTGATGCCGGACATGTGGGTGAAGAGCCCCTCCGGCGACTGGCTGTGCGTCTGGCCGCCGAAGATGCCGCCGCCGAACGGCGAGCGCACCGTGATCGGCGAGGTGAACTCGCCGGCGGAGCGGTAGCGCAGGCGTGCGGCTTCGGAGACGAGCTGGTCGAGCGCGGGATAGATGTAGTCCGCGAACTGGATTTCGGGGACGGGGCGCAGGCCGTACGCGCCCATCCCGACCGCGACGCCGATGATGCCGCATTCGGTGATCGGGGTGTCGAACACGCGCGTCTTGCCATGCTTGGCCTGGAGCCCGGCGGTCGCGCGAAAAACGCCGCCGAAATAGCCGACGTCCTCGCCCATGACGATCACGTCCGGATCGCGCTTCATCATGATGTCCATGGCGGAGTTGATCGCCTGGATCATGTTCATGCGAGTGGTGGGTTCGGCGTCCGTTGTTTCGGACTCGTGTGCCTCGATCATGTCGCTCATGCCTTGCGATCCCACGGACGGCCTGACGCCGTTTCTTCATCGAGCATCTGCTGGCGCTGCTCCTTCAGATGCCAGGGCATTTCCTCGAACACGCCGTCGAACAACGACTCGAGCGGCTGGTGCAGGCCGTGGCCGAGGATGCCGTTCTTCTCGGCTTCCTTCTGCGCGGCCTTGACCTGCTCGGCGAGTTCCTTGTCCTGTGCCGCGTGGCGCTCCTCGTCCCATTCGCCGATCGCGATGAGATGGTCCTTGAGGCGCTTGATCGGGTCGCCGAGCGGCCAGGCGTTGGGTTCGCCCTCGCTGCGATACTGGCCGGGATCGTCGGAGGTCGAGTGGCCTTCCGCGCGGTAGGTGAAGTGCTCGATCAGCGTCGGGCCCTGATTGGTCCGCGCGCGCTCGGCAGCCCATTCGGTCGCGGCATAGACTGCCAGCGCGTCATTGCCGTCGACCCGGAGCCCAGCGATGCCGTAGCCGACCGCGCGCGCTGCGAAGGTCGTCGCCTCAGCGCCGGCGAACCCGGAGAAGCTGGAAATCGCCCACTGGTTGTTGACGACGTTGAAGATCACCGGCGCGCGGTAGACCGCGGCGAACGTGCACGCCGAGTGGAAGTCGCCCTCGGCAGTGGAGCCTTCACCGCACCAAGTCGCGGCGATCCGCGTGTCGCCCTTAGCCGCCGAGGCCATCGCCCAGCCGACCGCCTGGGGATATTGCGTCGTGAGGTTGCCCGAGATCGAGAAGAACCCGGCTTCCTTGACCGAATACATGATCGGCAGCTGCTTGCCGCCGAGCCTGTCCGCGGTGTTCGAATAGATTTGGTTCATCATGTCGACGAGGCTCCAGCCCCGCGCGATCAACAGCCCCTGCTGGCGGTAGGAGGGGAAGCACATGTCCTCGTAATCGAGCGCGTAGGCCGCCGCGACCGCGACCGCCTCCTCGCCGAGCGCCTTCATGTAGAAGCTGGTCTTGCCCTGCCGCTGGGCGCGGAACATGCGCTCGTCGAACGCGCGGAGCAGCGCCATGCTGCGCAACATCCGGCGCATCACGTCGGGCGAGAGCTTGGGGTCCCACGGGCCGACCGCGTTGCCGTCGTCATCGAGCACGCGGACCAGCGTATAGGCGAGATCGATGAAGTCGGACGCCTTGTCTGCGGTGTCGGGACGGCGCGCCTCGCCGGCGGGCGGCACGTCGACTTCGGCGAAGTCCACCGCGTCGCCGGGGCGGAACTTCGGCTCGGGGATATGCAGCGTAAGTGGCTGCAAATTGGCGCGCGGATGCTCGCTTGCCATCGTGATTCCATCTCCATGAGGCCGCTGTGACCGCGGAACACTCTTACCGAAGCTTGTTATTAAATTTCAACGCAGATTGCGAGGGGGAGTTGCGCATTCACGATGTGCCGCGCGGATTTTTCTCCCCCTCCGCAGAATTCAGCCGCCGACGGTCTGTTCGATCACGCCGAAGATCGGATGGCGCTTGTCGTCCTCCGCCCAGATGCGGACGACGTCACCCTGCTTGAGGAACGGCGTGACGGGCTTGCCGCCCTGGATGGTTTCGATGGTCCGCACTTCGGCGAGACAGGAGTAGCCGACGCCACCCTCGGCTACCGACTTGCCGGGACCACCATCGGCACCGCGGTTCGATACGGTGCCCGAGCCGACGATCGTCCCTGCGCCGAGCTTTCGGGTCTTGGCGGCGTGCGCGACCAGCGTGCCGAAATCGAACGTCATGTCCTCGCCCGCCTCGGCGCGCCCCAGTGGCTGGCCGTTGAGATCGACCATCAGCTTGCGGTGGAGCTTGCCGTCCTTCCACCAGTCGCCCAGCGAGTCGGGCGTGACGAAGACGGGCGAGAATGCGCTGGCCGGCTTCGACTGGAAGAAGCCGAAGCCCTTGCCGAGCTCGCCGGGGATCAGGTTGCGCAAGCTCACGTCGTTCGTGAGCCCGACCAGCAGGATCGCCGCCAGCGCCTCGTCGCGACTCGCGCCGAGCGGGACGTCGCCGGTGACGACGACGACCTCGCCCTCCATGTCGCAGCCCCAGGACTCGTCGGCGAGCGGGATCGGATCGCGCGGGCCGAGGAACCCGTCCGAGCCACCCTGGTACATCAGCGGGTCGTGCCAGAAACTGTCGGGCATCTCCGCCGCGCGCGCCTGTCGCACGAGCGCAACATGATTCACGTAGGCCGAGCCATCCGCCCACTGATACGCACGCGGCAACGGCGACTCGGCGTCATGCTCATGAAAGCGCCGCATCGGGATCATCTCGTGCTCGAGATCGGTCGACAGGTTCTTGAGGTCGATCGAAAGCCGGTCCCAGTCGTCGAGCGCGGCCTGCAGCGTCGGCGCGATATGGCTCGCATCGGCGTACCAGGCGAGGTCGTTGGAGACGACCACGAGCTTCCCGTCTCGTCCGCGGGTGGCGTCGGGATGCTTCAGGCTGGCCAGTTTCATGGTGCGGATCCTCTATATGTTTGCACGCATCCTACGCCCGTGACGGAGTTCAAGTCGAGCACGCCGCGCCCGAGAAACCTGATTTTAGTAAGAGCGGAGCGATTTCCGGCCTGATACAAACAGGCCTGCGTAACGGTTGAGGAAGTCGAGCATGCCCAGATACTTCTTCGACATCGACAACCATAAACACGTCAACGACGACGACGGTACCGATCTGGCCGACGACGAGGAAGCGCGCGTCCAGGCGGTGATCTTCGCGGGCGACTATCTTAGCGACCATCCGGCGATCGCCCGTCATGGCGCGCGCTTCCGTGTGGCGGTCCGCAACGATCGAGGCAGCGTGCTTCTGGCGGTTGCCGTCACGATCGACGAACCCGGCGACAGCTCACCGCTCTGACCCCAAATCGTCCCATGTCTTAAGCCGATTTAGCCGCGCGGCGCCGACTCGACGCACCGCGCGAATGCGTCGCGATAATATAACATGGGTTTTGTCATGCTTCTCAATCCTGGGATAAGGTGCGTTCCCTTGCGACGCGCTATCCCAGAGAGGGTGACAGCGAGAAACGAGTGCTCCTGCCCTGGATGCGGAGAGTGCACGTGGATATGTCCACCGTGACTGAACAGGTTATACGGAAATTCGAGTCGCGAACGACGCTGCGTGCGGACGATCGCGTTCAAATCGCCGCGTTGCCGTTCAAGGTTCGGACGCTCGATGCGTCGACGTATATGCTGCGTGAGGGCCAGCGCCCTACCCGGTGCGCGTTCATCCTCGACGGCCTCGCCTATCGCCAGAAGCTGACGCCCAATGGCGAACGCGAGATCGTGTCGATCCTGATGCCCGGCGAGTTCGTCGACCTGCAGAACCTGTTCCTCGATGAATCCGATCACGATATCCAGGCGCTGACCCGGCTGACGCTGGCCGAGGTGCCGATCGTGGCGTTGCGGCAGTTCATCGAGACGTGCCCGGCGGCGGGTCAGGCGTTGTGGATCGACGCGCTGGTCGAAGCGTCGATCCACCGCGAATGGTTGCTCAACGTCGGGCGGCGCAACGCGCGCAGCCGGCTTGCGCATCTGCTGTGCGAGTTCTCGGTGCGGTTCAAGACATCAGCCTTGGGAGGCGGGATGGCGTACGAGTTGCCGATGACGCAGGAGCAGCTCGGCGATGCGCTCGGGCTGACCCCGGTGCACGTCAACCGCGTGCTGAAATCGCTCGAATCGGACGGCCTGATCGCGCGCAAGAAGCGTCAGGTCAGCGTGACCGACTGGCCCCGCCTGCGGGATGCCGCGGAGTTCAACGAACGCTATCTGCACCTGGGACAGATCCGGAGCTGACACCGCCACGGGTCCCGATCGGCGCCGCAGGTTGACTTTTCGACGATGATACGCCAGATGGCGCTCATCGAAGCGTAATGCAGCGTGATTGGACCTTTACGGTCTTAGCTCCGCCTCGGTCGTTTCCAACGGGCTTCCCTTTTCACGCGGGGTGTCAAAACACCACCGCCCCTCGCGCGTCCTTGTGTGGATTCGCGAGCCCGGCATCTATTTGAGAGACTATTCATGTCATTTGCAAACCTCGGCCTTGCCGAGCCGCTCGTCCGTGCGCTCGAAGCCAAGGGCTATACCGAGCCGACGCCGATCCAGGCCCAGTCGATCCCGATCCTGCTCGAGGGCGGCGACCTGCTCGGCATCGCGCAGACCGGCACCGGCAAGACCGCCGCATTCGTGCTGCCGTCGATCCAGCGCCTGACCGAAAACCAGAAGCGCGTCCTGCCGACGCATTGCCGCATGCTGGTGCTCGCACCGACGCGCGAACTCGCCAGCCAGATCGCCGACAGCGCGCGCGCCTATGGTCAGTTCAGCAAGATGTCGGTGACGACCGTGTTCGGCGGCACCAGCATCAACAAGAACCGCCAGGACATGAGCCGCGGCGTCGACATCCTCGTCGCCACGCCGGGCCGCCTGATCGACCTGATCGAGCAGGGCTTCGTGAACCTGTCGATGATCGAGATCCTCGTGCTCGACGAAGCCGACCAGATGATGGACCTCGGCTTCATCCACGCGCTGAAGAAGATCGTCCGCATGCTGCCGAAGAAGCGCCAGACGCTGTTCTTCTCGGCGACGATGCCGGTCGCGATCCGTGAGCTGGCGTCGCAGTTCCTGCTCGACCCTAAGACGGTGTCGGTGAAGCCCGCTGCGACGACCGCCGAGCGCGTCGACCAGTATGTTACCTTCTGCAACCAGTCGGAAAAGCAGGCGCTGCTGACGATCACGCTGGCCGATCCGGCGATCGATCGCGCGCTCGTGTTCACGCGCACCAAGCATGGCGCCGACCGCGTCGTGAAGCTGCTCGCGGGCAATGGCATCGCCTCGAACGCGATCCACGGCAACAAGAGCCAGGGCCAGCGTGAGCGGGCCCTCGGCGAGTTCAAGCAGGGCAAGGTCAAGGTCCTGATCGCGACCGACATCGCCGCACGCGGCATCGACGTCTCCGGCGTCAGCCACGTCATCAACTTCGAGCTGCCGAACGTCGCCGAGCAATATGTCCACCGCATCGGCCGTACTGCGCGTGCGGGCGCCAGCGGAATCGCCGTCGCGTTCTGCGCGGATGACGAGAAGGCCTACCTGCGCGACATCGAGCGGATCACCCGCCAGAAGGTCCAGGTCCGGTCGCTGCCGGACGATTTCGTCAACCTGTCGAACCAGATCAAGCAGACGCGCGTGAAGACGATGGGTGCCGACCCCGAGGTCCGGATCGACCGTCCGCGCGATCCGGCACGGCCGCGTGCGACGCATTCGCCGCGGGCGACCGGTACGACCGGCCGCAACTATGCAGGTGCGAGCCGTGGTGGCCAGGGTGGCGGCGGTCAGGGCGGCGGCGGCGGTCGTCCCCAGGGCGGTGGTCGTCCCGGCGGTCAGGGCGGCGGTGGTCGTCCGGCTGGCGGCGGCGGTGGTGGTCGTGGTCCGAGCCGCGGCGCGGGCCCGAGCTCGGCACGCTAAGGAGCATTCGTTCGCCTCGCGGGTTTGGTGTAGACCGGTCCCGCGAGGAGAATGCTCATGGACGTTTCCACTACACCTGTCGCCGAACGCGTCGCACGCGTGCTGGCGGGACAGCGGATCAGCGCGAACGCCGGCGGCGATGCCGAGTCGGCGTCTCGGCTGATCGATGCGGCGTGGGCGGATTATCTTCCGGACGCGCTGGCGGTGCTGAAGACGTTGCGCGAGCCTGACAAGGCGATGGCCGCGGCGGGTGATCCTGCGGTTTGGGAAGTGATGATCCTTGCGGGGATCAAGGATGCCAAGCCGGTGACGGTGGTCCTCTAAAAACTTGTTCACCCGCGAAGGCGGGGACCCAGTCTGGGCACCCGCCTTCGCGGGTGAACAAGCTGGGCGTACGCACACTCAGCACACGCAGTCCACCCCGGCGGAGGCCGGGGCCCAATTGGTAAGGCTGACATGGCGAGGCGCCTCGCTCCGTTACCATCGTCCCCAATTGGGTCCCGGCCTTCGCCGGAGTGGTGTTTTGGTTAGCCTCGATACCCTAAATCAGCTGATCGTTGTCAGCCATTCCGCTTCGTTCGCGCGCTCCGTGCACAGCGCGTTGGCAGGCGCCTCTTTGTCCTCATAGCCAATCGCCATGCCGCAGAAGAGCATGCGGTCGTCGGGCAGATCCAAGAACCGCCCGACCGTTTCCGGATACATCGCCCAGCATTCCTGCGGGCAGGTGGCGAGGCCGGCGTCGACCGCGAGCAGCATCAGGTTTTGCAGGTACATGCCGAGGTCCGACCATTGTGGCGGGCCCATGCGGCGATCGACCGTGCAAAAATAAGCGGCGGGGGCGCCGAAGAATTCGAAGTTCCGAGCGAACCATTTGTGCCGCGCCGACTTGTCGTCGCGGGGGATGCCGAGGTGCGCGTACATCGCTTCGCCGACCGCGTAGCGGCGGTCTCGGTATGGGGCGACGAGGTCTCGCGGGTAGACGTCGTAGGCTGGGGTTTCGGTTGCGCCGGTGGCGAGTTTTTCGGCCATCGTCGCCTTGAGGCGGGCGAGGGGTTCGCCTTGGACGATGGCGATGTGCCAAGGTTGGAGGTTGCCACCGGTTGCGGCTCGGGACGCTTTTATCGCGAGGTCGTGGAGGAGTGCGGGATCGACCGGGGTGTCGAGTAAGCCTCGGACGGAGCGGCGAGCGGCTATGGCTTCGGTCACGTCCACGGTGTTCTCCTCTCTAATTCTGTTCTCCTGCGAACGCAGGAGAACAGGGTTGCGAGCGTTTCGCCATGTTACCCTGGATTCCTGCGTTCGCAGGAAAACGGTTAGGCTTGGCCCTTACAGCACGAACCGGCTCAGGTCGGTGTTGCGGGCAATTTCCTTCAGCTGGCTGTCGACGTACGCGCCGTCGATGACGAGGTTCGAGCCGCCTCTGTCTTCGGCGTTGTAGCTCACCTCTTCCAGCAGCTTTTCCATTACCGTCTGCAGACGCCGCGCACCGATGTTTTCGATCTCGGAGTTCACTTCGGCGGCGATGCGCGCGATCGCGGCGATGCCGTCTTCGGTAAACTCGATGCCGACGCCTTCGGTGGCGATCAGCGCCTTGTATTGCAGCGGCAGCGACGCTTTGGTGTCGGACAGGATCGCGACGAAATCGGCTTCGGTAAGCCCCTTCAGTTCGACCCGGATCGGCAGGCGGCCCTGCAATTCGGGGAGCAGGTCGCTTGGCTTGGCGACGTGGAACGCGCCCGAGGCGATGAAGAGGATGTGGTCGGTCTTCATCGGGCCGTACTTGGTCGCAACCGTCGTGCCCTCAATTAGCGGGAGCAGGTCGCGCTGGACGCCTTCCCGGCTGATCGAACCGCCGCGGCCGTCCGCGACCGCGATCTTGTCGATCTCGTCGAGGAAGACGATGCCGTTGGCTTCCGCATCGGCCAGCGCCGCGCGGCTGACCTCGTCCTGGTCGAGGCGCTTGTCGGCCTCTTCCTCGACGAGCTTGTCCCAGGCCGCGTGGACCGTGAGTTTCCGCCGCTTGAGTTGCTGGCCGCCGCCGAACGACTTCATCATCTCGCCGAGGTTGATCATCTGCGGCGCGCCGCCGGGAATCTCGAACGGCGTGGTCGGCGCCTGCTCGACCTCGATCTCGACTTCGGCATTGTTGAGGTGGCCGTCGAGGAAGCGCTGCTTGAAGCTCTCGCGCGTCGCTTCACTCGCGTTCTTGCCGGTGAGCGCGTCGAGCAGGCGCGACATCGCTGCCTCCTCGGCCTTGTCCTTGACCGCGACGCGACGGCGTTCCTTTTCGAGGCGGATGGCTTCCTCGACGAGGTCGCGGGCGATCTGTTCGACGTCGCGGCCGACATAGCCGACCTCGGTGAACTTGGTCGCCTCGACCTTCACGAACGGCGCGTCGGCGAGCTTGGCCAGACGGCGGCTGATCTCGGTCTTGCCGCAGCCGGTCGGTCCGATCATCAGGATGTTCTTCGGCGTGACCTCGTCGCGGAGGTCTTCGCTGAGCTGCTGACGGCGCCAGCGGTTGCGCATCGCGACCGCGACCGCGCGTTTCGCGGCGGCCTGGCCGATGATGTGGGCGTCGAGCGCGGCGACGATTGCCTTCGGAGTGAGCTGGTCGTTCATTTGTTTACCTTCTCCCCTCCCGCTCGGGAGGGGTCGGGGGAGGGCGTGGCCGCAGCGAAAGGCGCGGGTGGGTGTATTTCAGCCCCTCCCCTAACCCCTCCCGCAAGCGGGAGGGGGACTACGTGGTCGAATCCATCGTTTCGACCGTGAGGCGGTCGTTGGTGTAGACGCAGAGCTCGGACGCGATGTGCATCGCCTTGCGGCACAACACTTCGGCGTCGGTCTCGTATTCTACCAGCGCTCGGGCGGCGGCGAGCGCGTAGTTGCCGCCGGAGCCGATCGCGGCGACGCCGTTCTCGGGTTCGAGGACGTCGCCGTTGCCGGTGAGGATCAGCGTCACGTCCTTGTCGGCGACGATCATCATCGCTTCGAGGTTGCGGAGGAACTTGTCGGTGCGCCAGTCCTTGGCGAGTTCGACCGCGGCGCGGAGGAGCTGGCCCTGGTGTGCTTCGAGTTTGCGTTCGAGGCGTTCGAACAGCGTGAAGGCGTCGGCGGTGGCGCCGGCGAATCCGCCGATGACGCTGCCGTCGCCTAGGCGGCGCACCTTGCGCGCGTTGGGTTTCATGACGGTCTGGCCCATCGAGACCTGGCCGTCGCCGATCACGACAACCTTGCCGCCGCGGCGGACCGAGAGGATCGTGGTGCCGTGCCAGGTCGGCATGGCGTGGGGGTCGTTGCTCATGGCAGCGATGTAGGGTTTGGTTTTGGGGGTGCAACGCCCCCTGCCGCCTCCCATCCCCCCTCTCCCATCATCCGTCATCCCCGCGCAGGCGGGGATCCAGACCCTCGGACCTCACCCGTTCATCACTGAAGTCAGCCAGTATGGGTTCCCGCCTCCGCGGGAATGACGAAGGAGGCTTGGGTGGTTACCGCCCCTTCCCCCATTCCCGCACTACCGTGTAGCCAAGGTAGCCGGTGCCGAAGAGCGCGTAGAGGGGTTCGGGGATTGCATTCAAATACGCTGCCATCCCTGCCGCGATTGCCTGCGCCATTTGCGGGCGGACGGCGGCGATCAGGCCTGCGGGGATCGCGCCGAGCAGCAATGTGTACATCACGTAGAGGAACGTCGGGCGGGCTCGGGTGATCCAGGGATCTGGTGCGGGATCAAGGGGTTGCGGGGTCATTGGCTGCCTCCGGCAAAAGTGAAGTATAGGAAGTGTAGACGCTGGGAGCGTTTCGCCGGGGCGTCAGGTGCGGTTGGCGAGCCAGCCGTAGAGGAAGGCTTCGTTGGCGGGACGGGTCTCGGCTAGCGCGACGTAGCGTTCGCCCTGGAGCGCCTCGATCGCTTTCAGCAGCACGGTTTCGCCGCGGGGTTTTCGGCGGGATAGGAAGGCGTCGAGCGCGGTGAGCGTCGCTGGGCCGATACGGCCGTCGAGGGTCATGTCGGGATAGTCGGTGGCGCCGCGGTTGAGCGCGTTGAGCGCGCGTTGGAGGAAGGTGGCGGCGACGGCGGGTCCCATGTTGATGCCGGTGTCGAACAGTTCTTCGGCGATTTTCGGGGCTCGGGGGGCGATCTGGTCGAAGGCGGGGCGGGTCCAGTAGAGGCGGCGGTAGATGGTTTCGGCCTGGTCGCGGGGGAAGTTGCGCATGTCTCCGGGGTAGCCGTTGGTGCGGGCTACTTGTTGCGTGATGCCGTATCTGGTGGGGCCGCCGCGGTCCGCGGGGTGGTTGGAGTAGCCCCCTTCGCGGTCGATGACGGCGTCGATTAGGTGGTCGATGGTCATGATGTGGGTCCCGCCCTGTTTGGGGGTGGATCGAACCATATTGGTTCGCTGTAGGACAGGGGAAATTGGTCGCCTCTCCCGCTGCGCGCTCACCGTGGTCGCTGAGGCGCAACCTGCCCCCCTCCCTGGAAGGGAGGGGTTGGGGGTGGGTCGGCCTGCTTGGGTCTGGTGCGTTCGTATGCGGAAGCCGACCCACCCCCTGCCCCTCCCTTCCAGGGAGGGGGGTGAGAAGTGATCTTCATCCTCTGCACCACCCCGGCGGAGGCCGGGGTCCAATTGGGGGACGGTGCTGACTGAGGGCGGCGCTTCGTTAGGTTCGGCGTTCCAATTGGGCCCCGGCCTTCGCCGGGGTGGTGGCACCTTCTGGGTGGCGGCACTCTTGGTTCGACACTTGGTAGGGCAAACGTGCCCCCCTGCCCCCCAAACCGACGCTACGTCCGCGCGGGGTTGGCGGATCGGTCCCCCTGCGGCTATGCGCTGCCTTGAACATGCGCCGCGGGGCTGCCCGCGTGCCCCACCCGGTCGCCGCCGCGGCCGACAGGTTAGGAAGACCATGGAAGACGATTTCCGCAAGGCCGCGCTCGATTATCACCGCTATCCAAAGCCGGGCAAACTCTCGGTCGAGGCGACCAAGCGGATGGCGACGCAGCGCGACCTCGCGCTCGCCTATTCGCCGGGCGTCGCCGCTGCTTGCGAGGAGATCGCCGCCGATCCGGACAAGGCGCGCGACTATACCGCTCGCGGAAATCTCGTGGCCGTGATCACCAACGGGACCGCGGTGCTCGGGCTCGGCGCGATCGGTGCGCTCGCGTCGAAGCCGGTGATGGAGGGCAAGGCGGTGCTCTTCAAGAAATTCGCCGGGATCGACTGTTTCGACATCGAGATCGACCAGCTCGATCCGCAGGCGTTCATCGAGGCGGTCCGCGTGCTCGAGCCGACGTTCGGCGGGATCAATCTCGAGGATATCAAGGCACCCGAATGCTTCGAGATCGAGACGAAGCTGCGCGAGGTGATGAACATCCCGGTGTTCCACGACGACCAGCACGGCACCGCGATCGTGTGTGCGGCTGCGGTCCGCAACGTGCTCGAACTGCGCGGCAAGCGGCTCGACCAGATGAAGCTGGTGACGTCGGGCGCAGGCGCGGCGGCGCTGGCGACGGTCGACTTGCTCGTGTCGATGGGGCTCAACCCCGAGAACGTGACGCTCACCGATATCAAGGGCGTCGTCCATGCCGGGCGTGACGAGAACATGCCGCCGAACATGGCGCGCTATGCACGGACGACCAACGCGCGGACCTTGCCGGACGTGCTGGAGGGGGCGGACATCTTCCTTGGCCTGTCGGCGCCGCGCGTGCTGAAGCAGGAATGGCTGCATCTGCTCGCGCCCGATCCGCTGATCCTCGCGCTGGCGAACCCCGAGCCCGAGATCCAGCCGGCGCTGGTCCATGCGACCCGGCCCGATGCGATCATCGCGACGGGCCGTTCGGATTTTCCGAACCAGGTCAACAACGTGCTCTGCTTCCCGTTCATCTTCCGCGGTGCGCTCGACGTCGGCGCGACCGAGATCAACGAGGCGATGAAGGTCGCGGCGGTCGACGCGATCGCGGCCCTCGCACGCGCTACGGCTTCGGATGTGGTCGTGTCGGCCTATGGCGGCGCGACGCCGGTATTCGGGCCGACCTACATCATCCCGAAGCCGTTCGATCCGCGGCTGATCCTGCATGTTGCGCCGGCGGTGGCGAAGGCGGCGATGGAGTCGGGCGTGGCGACGCGGCCGATCGAGGATTTCGACGCGTATCTGCGTGACCTCGAAGTGTTCGTGTATCGCTCGGGCCAGCTGATGCGGCCGATCTTCGCGCGCGCCAAGCAGGCCGGGCGCTCGATCGCGTACGGCGAGGGCGAGGACCCGCGGACGCTGCGCGCGGTGCAGACGGTGATCGACGAGGGCATCGGCCGGCCGGTGCTGATCGGGCGGCGTGAAGTCATCGCCGAGCGGATCGAGGCGAGCGGGCTTCGCATGACGATCGGCACCGACGTCGAGGTGCTCGATCCGGGGACCGATCGCGAGGTGTTCGATCCCCTGCTCGCCGGCTACAGCACGCTGGTCGGCCGGCGCGGCACGCCGCCCGACAGCGCCGAGCGTGCGCTGCGGACGCGGCCGAGCGTGGCGGCGGCGATGCTGCTGCGCGAGGGGCGAGTCGATGCGGCGTTGTGCGGTGGCATCGGCGACTGGTGGACGCAGATGACGTACGTCATGCCGCTGTTGCCGCGGAAGCCGGGCGTGTCGCGGCTGTACGCGATGTCGGCGGTGATCCTGCGGACCGGCAGCCTGTTCTTCTGCGATACGCACGTGACGATCGACCCGACCGCCGAGCAGATCGCGGAGATGACGATGCTGGCGGCCGAGGCGGTGCGCGCATTCGCGATCGAGCCGAAGGCGGCGTTGCTGTCGCATTCGAGCTTCGGTGCGTCGCGGTCGCCGTCGGCGCAGAAGATGCGCGCGGGGCATGCGTTGCTGAAGGAGTTCGCGCCGGAGTTCGAGTTCGATGGCGAGATGCACGGCGATGCGGCGCTGTCCGAGGCGCTGCGGCGGCGGTTGGTCGCGGATAGTCCGCTGACCGGATCGGCGAACTTGCTGGTGATGCCGAACATCGATGCGGCGAACATCGCGGTGTCGCTGCTGTCGGCGTCGACCGAATCGGCGCCGCTGGGGCCGATGCTGCTGGGGCTGGCCAAGCCGCTGCAGATGATGGTGCCGAGCGTGACCGCGCGCGGGATCGTGAACCTGAGCGCGATCGCTGTGGGGCATGCCGCGACGGTGCGCGAGACGGCGTAAACCTTCTCCTTCTGCCCCCCTCCCTGGCAGGGAGGGGTTGGGGGTGGGTCGGCTTCCGCATGTTCGGACCGGTGGGGCTCAAGCCGGCCTACCCACCCCCAGCCCCTCCCTTTCAGGGAAGGGAGCGCGTTGCGGGCGGGGTGAGCGTGGCACGCAAGTGAGCAGCGTCGATGCTGCCTGAGCAACGCCGCGTCTTTTCATCGATGTAAGAAAATGGTCGGAGCGACAGGATTCGAACCTGCGACCCCCACACCCCCAGTGTGGTGCGCTACCAGGCTGCGCTACGCTCCGACCGAACGGGCCGCAAGGCGACCCGAGGGGGGCGCACTACGCGGGGTCCGCCCCCGATGCAAGCCCGAACACCGCAGCGATGTCCGCCGCCATCTCGGATGCGCCCGGTCGTATGACGCCCACGTCTCATCCTGTGGCGATCTGTTGCGCGAGGTTCCAAGCGATGATAGCGGGCGGACCAATGCGGGCGCGACGCGCGACGTCCGGCCCGACCCAACCTTGCGCCTTCCACGGCCCAGCCAGATACGGACCTTCATGTTCATCTCACCAGCTTATGCCCAGGCCGCAGACGGCGCCACGACGGCGGGGGGCGGGATCGCCTCGTTCCTGAGCCTCGCGCCGCTCTTCCTCGTGTTCGTCGTGTTCTATTTCCTGATGATCCGCCCGCAGCAAAAGCGCATGAAGGCGCTGCAGGCGTCGGTCGCCGCGGTGAAGAAGAACGACAGCGTCGTCACCTCGGGCGGGATCCTGGGCAAGGTGACCAAGGTCGAGGATAACGTCGTCGAGGTCGAGATCGCGCCGAATGTCCGCGTGCGTGTCGTCAAGGCGACGCTGACCGACATCACCAGCCCGAACACGAAGCCGGCGAACGACTGATGCTCGATTTCCCGCGCTGGAAAATCGGATCGATCATCGGGCTGCTGGCGGCACTGTGCCTGCTGGCGATCCCGAGTTTCCTCCCCGAGAGCACCACGAGCCAATGGGGGCGGATCCCGCATCCGCACATCAACCTCGGGCTCGATCTCGCCGGCGGCAGCTATCTGCTGCTCGAGGCGGACACCGCCGACCTCGCCGCGACGCGGATTGAGGCGATGCGCGACAGCGTCGCGGGGACGATGCGCAACGGGACGCCGCGAATCGAGATCGGCGACATTTCGACGCGCGGCGGCCAGCTGAGCTTCCTGCTGCGTGATCCTAGCCAGGTCGATGCGGCGCGCGAGCGCCTGCTCGCGATCACCGGCGGTGGCGCCGGGATGAGCGGCCAGCGCGAATGGGACATCAACGTCGTCGACACGAGCCGGTTCGTGCTCAAGCCGACCGAGGCCGGCCTGACCCAGGCGGTCGACACGGCGATGAAGGACGCGACCGAAGTCGTCCGCCGCCGCATCGACGAACTCGGCACCAAGGAGCCGACGATCGTTCGCCAGGGCGCGACGCGGATCGTCGTCCAGGTGCCCGGGCTGAAGAACCCGCAGGCGCTGAAGGACCTGCTCGGCAAGACCGCCAAGCTCGAATTCAAGCTGGTCGACGAGACCGCGAACCCCGCTGACCTGGTCAAGGGTATCGCGCCGATCGGCAGCCAGGTCCTCCCCTACCCCGGCAATCCGCGCGGCGTACCGTTCATCGCGGTCAAGCGCTCGGTGATCATCTCGGGCGACCAGCTCGCCGATGCACGCCAGGAGTTCGAGCCGCAGACCAACGCGCCGCAGGTGGCGATCACGTTCGATGCGGTCGGCGGGCGTCGCTTCGCCAAGGTGACGACCGAGAACACGGGTAAACCGTTCGCGATCATCCTCGACAATTCGGTGATCTCCGCGCCCAACATCAACGAGCCGATCCTCGGCGGTCGCGCGTCGATCTCGGGCAATTTCACCGTCGAATCGGCGAACTCGCTGGCGATTTCGCTGCGCTCGGGCAAGTTGCCGGTCGCGCTGAAGACGATCGCCGAGAGTACCGTCAGCCCCGATCTCGGCAAGGATTCGATCCGCGCCGGCGTGCTGGCGTCGATCGTCGCCGCGCTGCTCGTGATCGTGTTCATGTTCGTCACCTATGGCCGGTTCGGGCTGTATGCGAACCTCGCGGTGGTCATCAACATCCTGGTCATCGTCGCCGTCATGGCGATGCTGAACGCGACGCTGACGCTGCCGGGGATCGCCGGGTTCGTGCTGACGATCGGCACCGCGGTGGATGCCAACGTGCTGATCAACGAGCGTATTCGCGAGGAGCGACGGCGCGGGCGTAGCGTGATCCAGTCGGTCGAGCTCGGCTACAAGGAAGCATCGCGGACGATCTTCGAGGCCAACGTGACTCACGCCATCACCGGCGTGATCATGCTGCTGCTCGGCTCGGGTCCGGTGAAGGGCTTCGCGGTCGTGCTGCTGATCGGGATCTGCACGTCGGTGTTCACCGCCGTCACGTTCACCCGGATGATGGTCGCGCTGTGGCTGCGG
Source organism: Sphingomonas sp. PP-CE-1G-424 (assembly GCF_004341085.1). GTDB lineage: Bacteria > Pseudomonadota > Alphaproteobacteria > Sphingomonadales > Sphingomonadaceae > Sphingomonas. The sequence continues at coordinate 238,416 of NZ_SLXW01000002.1, read as the reverse complement.
AAGAACCGCCCCACCACGATCAATATTTGAGGCGGGAGATAACCATGCGCCTGCTGAAACTCGTACCCGACAACACGAACCTGAAGTTCGTTTCGCTCCGTAAATGGGCGTTCGGGTTGACCCTGCTGCTGTCGTTGCTGGCGATCGGACTCGTCGTGACGAAGGGCCTCAACATGGGCGTCGACTTCGTCGGCGGCGTCCTGATCGAAGAGAAGTTCGCGACCACGCCGTCGATCGACGCGGTCCGCACCGAAGTCGACCGGCTCGGCGTCGGCGAAGCCTCGATCCAGTCGTTCAGCGATCCCAAGACGCTGTCGATCCGCCTGCCCGTGCCCGCGGGTGACGAAGGCGCGACCAACCGCCTCGTCAAGAAGGTGTCGGACGACCTCGCGGTGAAGTTCCCCGGCGCGACCTTCTCGAAGTACGACACGATCTCGGGCAAGGTCTCGGACGAGCTGATCAGCAAGGGGCTGCTCGCGGTCGGCCTCGCGATCCTCGGCATCGCGCTGTTCGCGGTGGTGCGGTTCGAGTGGCAGTTCGGCGTGTCGACCGTCGTCGCGATCGTCCACGATCTGTTGATGACGCTCGGCTTCTTCGCGCTGACGCAGTTCGAGTTCGACCTCAACATCGTCGCGGCGGTGCTGACGATTATCTCGTACTCGATCAACGACAAGATCGTGATCGACGACCGTATCCGCGAGAACATGCGCCGGTATCGGAAGATGGACATGCGCGAGATCATCGACCTGTCGGTCAACGAGACGCTGCCACGCACCGTGATGACGTCGGTGACGATCCTGCTCGCGCTGGTCGCGATGCTGGTGCTCGGCGGCCACGTGCTGCGCGGGTTCACCGCGGCGATGATCCTGGGTATCGTGGTCGGGACGTATTCGTCGATCTACGTGTCGTCGTCGCTGCTGATCACGCTGGGGCTGCGTGCCGATCCTGCGCCGCGCAAGGGCGGCGTACAGGACGGTGCCGAGCGGGTTGGTCCCAAGGTCGAGCGCTAAATGAGGATGGACCGCGAGAAGACCGATGGGCCGATGATCTCGGCGATCGGTCGGGCCGGGTTCAAGGTCGACGACGGCTATTATACCGCGTTGTCGATCAGTCCCGAACGCGCGGATGGTTGGGAGCCGCCGGCGTTCGAGGCGCTTGGCGAAGCCGACGTTGCAGCATTGCTCGCGCTCGATCCGCCGCCGGAATTCCTGTTGCTCGGGACGGGCTCGGCGCTGCGCCAGCCGCCGCTTGCGTTCAAGCGTGCGGTCGAGGCGCGCGGGTTCGGGATCGAGGCGATGGACAGCCGCGCCGCCGCCCGCGCCTGGGCAGTATTGCGCGGCGAAGGTCGCTGGATCGTCGCGGCGCTCTACCCCCTCGAAGGGTAATTCGTCACCAGCGCCGCGAGGTGCGCGTACAGCGTTGCCGTGTTTCTCTCCCAGGTGAAACCGGCCGCCATCGCCCGCGTGGCTTCGGAAGATGGGGGATCGGCAAGGATATCGCTGATCGCACCGGCGAACGCGAGGGGATCGCCGATCGTCACGCGTCCGGCGTCGGGGGACGTCACGACCTCGCAGGCACCGCCAGCCGCAGTGATGACGATCGGCGTCCCGCACGCGAGCGACTCGACCCAGACATTGGCGAGGCCTTCCGAACTGGAGGCGAGCGCGCTGACGTCGGCGGCGGCGACCAACCCCGGCACGTCGGCATGCGGGACGGCACCCAGCAGCCGGACACGGTCGCCGACACCGAGTCGCGCGATCTGAGCCTCAAGCGTTGCGCGCGCCGGTCCGTGTCCCGCGATAAGCAGCGTCACCCCCGGCAACGCCGCGACCGCGTCGATGACGATGTCGTGGCCCTTGCGCGGCAACAGCCCGCCGATCGCGATCACCAGCGGACCACGCACGCCGAGCCTGGCCTTGGCGGCGATGCGGTCGTCGATAGGGCGGAAGCGGTCCTGGTCGACGCCGGTATGATGCACCATGATCCGCTCGACAGGCATGCCGAGCGTGACCATGTCCGCTTTCATCGCAGCACTGACCGCGAGCAGGCCGGCGGCGCCCTGCCCCGCGCTACGGACCTGTGATGCGGTCGCGGGCGCTTCGCCCCAATGATGGACGTCCGAGCCGCGCGCCTTGATCGAGACGGGCACGCCGTAGCGTTTGCCGAGCGCAACCGCGGCGGGGCCATCGGGGAAGAAGAACGACACGTCGATGACGTCGAACGCAAAGTCGGCGCGGATCGCGTCGAGCACCGGCACGAGCGCGCGTTCGAGCGCGGCGGCGTGATGGCGGCCCTTGGTGAACGGAACCGCGGTGAAGCGCGGGCGGTGGACGTCGAGGCCCTTCCAGCGTTCGCGGTGCGGCAGCTTGGCGAGCGGCGCGTAGTGGCGGACATTGCGCTGGATGCCGGGCGGGAGACCGATCGGCGCGACCATTTTCAGGTCCACGTCGGGATGCGCGGCGAGCCCCAGCGTCTGCCGTTCGACGAAGCCGCCGAAGTTCGGACGGGTCGCGTCGGGAAACAGCGTGGAGAGGGTGAGAACGCGCAGCATTGCGCGGGGGTATAGCGCGGCGGTTAATGGGTGGTGAGTGGGCAAAAGAGGGGCCGGGCCGTCCTCGCTTACCACCCCGGCGGAGGCCGGGGCCCAGTTGGAAAGGTGATCATAACAGCGTGCCACGCTTCATGAGCAACGTTTCCCAATTGGGCCCCGGCCTTCGCCGGGGTGGAGCAAGAAGGTATGGGGTGGTCGCTCGTGGGAATGGCGTTCGGCCTGAACCATCATGTTTCCCCGCGAAGGCGGGGACCCAGACTGGACTCGCGCCTTCGCGGGAGAACAAGGGCGGAAAGCGCTTTCCCCCCTCCCTCGTTCGATCTACCCCTCGCTCAAATCCGCTTCGCCAAAGGATACGCGAACAACACGTCCGCATCCGCGCTGGTCGAGACCGTCTCGCTACCAGTCATCGTCGCACACTCACCCGCCTTGAACGCAACGCCGGCGACATCGCCCGAGCCGGTGATCGGGATGACCCAGCCGGTCGTGCCCTCGGGCAGGTTGACGACGTGATCGCCGCCCTTCCAGCGCTCCAGCACGAACTTGGGCCCTTCGACCATGATCGTGCGGCCGGTCTCGATCTCGACCGGCGGCGCGACGGGGACGTACGGGGTCGGATCGGCGACCTCGATGCCGTCCTTCAGATGCAGTTCGCGGTCGCTGCCGTAATCGTACAGGCGATAGGTCGTCTCGGAATTCTGCTGGACCTCGATCACCGTCAGGCCGCCGCCGATCGCGTGGATCGTGTCCGAGGCGCAATACATGAAGTCGCCCGGCTTGACCGGCTTCCAGTCGAGCTTGTCCTCGATCGTGCCGTCGATCGCCGACTGGCGCAGTTCGTCCTTCGAGATCGCCTGCTTCGTGCCGACCGCGATCGTCGATGTCGGTTCGGCGGCGAGGACCGTCCAGCACTCGTCCTTGCCGCGCGGCAAGCCGCGGGCGTGCGCCTGCTCATCGTTCGGATGGACCTGGACCGACAGCTTTTCGCTGGTGAACAGGTACTTGATCAACAGGTCGGGCGTGGTGTTGCCCGGCTCCTGGAACCAGACTTCGCCGATCGGCGGCGTTCCCGCGGCCGCGTCCTCGAAACCGGGCCAGAGCGTGTCGCGACCCCAGGGCTTCTCGACGCGGTGGGTGTGCAACAGGGTGGCGGGCATGGGATCGTCCTCGATTGGAATGGCGTTTCGCCAACGCACGACCTTTGCCGTGCGATCCGCGCCAGCGAAAGCCCCCCTGCCCCATGAAAGTCGCCTGTCCGAACGCCTGCTTGGGTGTTTGGCGAAAGGGATTGTTCGCGAAGCCCCGGTTACGCTAAGGACAACGCCAATGCGTATCCCCCAGTCCTTTCCGAGCATGCCCCGTGCCCTTGTGGTCACGCTCGTCGCCGCGCTTGCGCTCCCCATGGCTGGTTGCGCGGGCGGTCGTGCCGCAAAGGGCGACCTGCCCTATGTCGCGCGCGACGTGGGTACGCTGTACTCTACCGCCAAGCGGCGGCTCGATCAGGCGCGCTACAAGGAAGCAGCGCAGCTGTTCGACGAGGTCGAGCGCCAGCATCCCTATTCGATCTGGGCACGCCGTGCGCAGATCATGTCGGCGTTCAGCTATTACCTCGCACGCGATTACACCGCCTCGATCAGCTCGGCGCAGCGCTTTCTCGCGGTCCATCCCGGCAACCGCGATGCGCCGTACGCCTATTACCTGATCGCGCTCGGCTATTACGAGCAGATCACCGACGTGACGCGCGACCAGAAGATCACGCGCCAGGCGCTCGATTCGCTCGGCGAACTGATGCGCCGCTATCCGAACACGCGCTATGCATCGGATGCACGGCTGAAGATCGATCTGGTCAACGACCATCTCGCGGGCAAGGAGATGGAGATCGGGCGGTTCTACGAGACGCGCGGCCAGTGGCTCGCCGCGAACGGCCGGTTCCGCACCGTGATCGACAAGTTCCAGCAGACGACGCACACCCCGGAAGCGCTGATGCGGCTGACCGAGACGTATCTGGCACTCGGCGTGCCGGTCGAGGCCGAGAAGGCCGGCGCGGTGCTTGGGCGCAACTATCCCGGGACCGACTGGTATCAGCATGCGTACGACCTGCTGAAGAAGAAGCAGGTGCCGGCCGTGCCGCCGCTGAAGCCCGGCGAACAGGTGGTGCCGGTCGGGACCAAGGGGACGCCGTCGGTGATGGTCGAGCTCGACGAGCCGGGCTCGACGCCGACCGGCCCTTCGGTGCGGACGCCCGACAAGCCGCGTTCGGCGGGCCAGCCGTCCAACACCGGCAGCTGACGCGAGTCCAGGCCGTTCGGTTGGAACATAGGGGGATCGCATTGCGCGCCCGTTCGTCTATGGCGGACATCCTATGCTGACCGAACTTTCCATTCGCGACGTGGTGCTGATCGAAGCGCTGGATCTGGGATTCGGCGAAGGGCTCGGCGTGCTCACTGGCGAGACCGGTGCGGGCAAGTCGATCCTGCTCGATGCGCTGGGCCTCGCGCTCGGCGGACGCGGCGACAGCGGGCTCGTGCGGCATGGTGCCGCGCAGGCCGTGGTCACCGCGACGTTCGATGCCCCTGCCCCCGAGTCGCCGCTCGCGCTGCTGTTCGACGAGAACGGGGTGGAGATCGAGCGCGGCGAACCGCTGATCGTGAAGCGGATCGTCAAGGCGGATGGCGGCAGTCGCGGGTTCGTCAACGACCAGCCGGCGTCGGCGGGGCTGCTGCGCGAGATGGCGCCGCATCTGGTCGAGATCCACGGGCAGCATGACGAGCGCGGGCTGCTCAATGCGCGGGGGCATCGGGCGTTGCTCGACATCTTCGGGCGGACCGAGCCGGGCGCGACGGGCAAGGCGTATGCGGCGTTTCGTGCTGCTGAGGCTGAGTTGGCGGTGGCGCGCGCGGATATCGAGACGGCGGCGCGGGATCGCGAGTGGCTGGAGCATACGGTTGCCGAACTGACCGCGCTGGCGCCTGTCGCGGGCGAGGAAGAGACGCTGGCGGATACGCGGCGGTCGATGCAGCGCGCGGAGAAGATCGCGGACGACCTCGCCGCGATCGACGATTTCCTCGAGGGTAAGGACGGCGGGATGGCGAAGCTGCGCCAGGCCGCGCGCGTGCTCGAGCGGATCGCGGAGGATCATGTTGCGCTCGGCAATGCGCTCGCCGCGGTCGATCGCGCGGTGATCGAGGCGTCGGTGGCGGAGGAGAGCCTGCGCGATGCGCGGGCCGAGATGGCGTATGATCCGCGCGCGCTGGAGGATGACGAGGCGCGGTTGTTCGAGCTTCGCGCGATGGCGCGCAAGCATCGCGTGCAGCCGGATGACCTTGCCGCGCTGGCGGACGAGATGCGTGCGCGGCTGGAGCGGCTCGATGCGGGCGAAGGCGGGATCGCGAAGATCGAGGCACGCGTGACGTCGGCTCGGAAGGCATTCGATGCGGCGTCGGATGCGTTGACGAAGCGGCGGTTGGCGGCAGCGAAACGCCTCGACGTGGCGGTGGCGGGCGAGCTGGCGCCGTTGAAGCTGGATGCGGCCCGGTTCCAGACGGTGGTGGCACCACTGGGTGAAGAGGGCTGGTCGGCGGCGGGCAAGGACCGCGTCGAGTTCGAGATTTCGACCAATCCGGGTGCGCCGTTCGCGGCGCTGACCAAGATCGCGTCGGGCGGCGAATTGTCGCGCTTCATCCTCGCGCTGAAGGTCGCGCTGGCGGAAGAGGGCGGCGCGTCGACGATGGTGTTCGACGAGATCGACCGCGGCGTCGGCGGCGCGGTGGCGAGCGCGATCGGCGAACGACTCGCGCGGCTGGCGCTGAGCACGCAGTTGCTGGTGGTGACGCACAGCCCGCAGGTCGCGGCGCGGGGGGCGAAGCATCTGCTGATCGCGAAAAGCAGCGACGGCACCGTCACGCGAACCGGCGTGCGGGCCTTGTCCGAAGACGAACGCCGCGAAGAGATCGCCCGGATGCTGTCCGGCGCGCAGATCACCGACGAGGCGCGCGCGCAGGCGGAACGGTTGCTGGAGCGCGCCTGACTTTTGCCGACTTCTCTCCCCTCCCTGAAAGGGAGGGGCCGGGGGTGGGGCGGCTTCCACGCGTTCGGAGAGTGGTGGCACAAGCCGGCCTACCGACCCCCAGCCCCTCCCTTTCAGGGAGGGGAGCCGACATTTTCCGGGGCGAGGGTATCTGAAGCCGATCCGATCAGGGCATCGCTTGCCGCGGATGGGTGTGGCTAGGAAGAGTGCGATCGCCAATACCGGAGGCGTTTTCGGCACCCTAGTCTAACCACCCCGGCGGAGGCCGGGGCCCAGTTGGGAGACGGCATTTGGCGAAGGCCTCCAAGCGTTACAGCGACCTTGCCAACTGGGCCCCGGCCTTCGCCGGGGTGGTGGACTTAGTAGCGTACACCACCGCATGGCCCGCGCCGGTCTGATCCGCTCAGTCGCGAAAACTCGGGTCGATCCGGTCGAGCTTTCGCAGCAGCGCCGGCCACGCCAGGCCGTCCGCCAGCATCCGCATCCCGGGGCCGCTCGACTGCCCCTCGACCTTCTCCGCGACGCCCTGGTTGGGATCATTGAGATTCTGCCGCCCAGCGCTGAGCATCAGCACCTGCGCCTCGCACGCGCGTTCGAGGAAATACATCCGGAGGAACGCCTGCGGGATCGATTCGCCGACCGTCAGCGTGCCGTGGTTGCGCAGGATCATGCTGTGCTTCGTACCGAGATCCGCGACCAGCCGCTCGCGCTCCTCGAGCTCGGTCGCGATGCCTTCGAAGTCGTGATACGCGACGTCGTGCCCGGCGATCATCGCGGTCTGCGTGTGCGGGAGCAGCCCCTCCGCCATCGCCGACACCGCCTGGCCGTGCGGCGTATGCAGATGCAGCACCGCGACCGCATCGTCGCGCGCGGCGTGGATCGCGGAGTGGATCACGAACCCCGCGCGGTTGACCGGTGCGGGCGTGTCCATGACCTTGTTGCCATCGACGTCGATCTTGACGAGCGACGACGCGGTGATCTCCTCGAACATGTGCGTGTAGGGGTTGATCAGGAAATGATGCTCGGGGCCGGGCACGCGCGCCGACAGGTGCGTGAAGATCAGATCGTCCCAGCCATAATAGGCGATCAGGCGATACGCCGCGGCGAGGTCGACGCGCAGCGCCCATTCCTCGGGCGACACGAGATCCCGTATCGTCGGCTCGGTTCTGAGTGCGGTCGCCATCATCCATCTCCTTTTGTTATGCGCGTCACATAGCATGGCGCGGATCGCGGAAATGTCGCCGGATTGACAATCCCGGCGATCGGCCGACACTTCCGCAATGTCTTCGATCGATCCTGCGCTGCTAGAAGCGGACTCGTGGTTCGGCGCGGTACCAGCTGCTCGACGCGCGCTGCTGCTGCAGGAGGCGAGCGTCCGATCCGTGGCGGCGGGCACGCGGCTCTACGGCGTCGGCGATCCGCCCGACGGGCTGTGGGCGGTGCTCGACGGGCAGGTCCGGCTGATCGGCTATCCCGCGATCGGCGCCGAAATGGTGGTGTTGATGATGGGACCGGGGACGTGGTTCGGCGAGCTGTCGACGCTCGACGCGGGGCCGAGGCCGCACGATGCGATCGCGTTCGGACCGGCGCGCGTGCTGCATATCGGGATCGAGGCATTCCGGCGGCTGGCCGGCGGCACGCCCGAATTATGGTGGGACATCGGGCTGCTGGCGTGCGCGCACCAGCGCGCGTCGCTGGCGTTCATGATGAACACGTTGTCGCAGCCGATCCCGGTCCGGCTCGCGCGGATGCTGGGCGGAATGGTGCGCGCGGCGGGGGGCGACAGCGTCGCACTCCGCCAGGAGGATATCGCGGCGATGATCGGGGTGTCGCGACAGACGCTCAACAAGGCGTTGAAGGCGATGGAGCGCGAAGGCGTGATTGTGCTGGAGTATGCGCGGATCAGGGTGGTGGATGCGGAGGGGCTGCGGCGGTTGGGCGCAGGGTAGGTTGCGCCGCTAATAGGTACCACCACCCCGGCGAAGGCCGGGGCCCAATTGGGGGATAGCGATAACGATCCGCATCGCTCCGTTACTGCGACCTTGCCAATTGGGCCCCGGCCTTCGCCGGGGTGGAGTTAAGGGGGATCGAGCGGTGGTAACGCGCCCGGTTACAGCACCCCGGTGCCACCCGTTGCCGCGAACGCGCTGCCGCTGGTGAAGCTCGTCCCCGTCTCCGCCAGCGTCACGTACAGCGACGCCAATTCCGCGGGCTGCCCGGCGCGGCCGAGCGGCGTGTCCTGCCCGAACTCGCCCATCTTGCCCGGCAGCTGCCCGCCCGCGACCTGGAGCGGCGTCCACACCGGGCCCGGCGCGACCGCATTGACGCGGATCCCCTTCTTGCCGAGCTGCTTCGCCAGCCCCTTGGTGAAGATCAGGATGGCGCCCTTGGTGGTGGCGTAATCGAGCAGTTCTTCACCGGGGCTGACCGAGTTGACCGAGGCGGTGTTGATGATCGACGCGCCCGGCTTCATCAGCGGGATCGCCGCCTTGCAGAGGTGGAACATCGCGTAGACGTTGGTCTTCATCGTCCGGTCGAACTGCTCGACGCTGATCTCGGCGATCGACTCCTTCGACTGCTGGTAGGCGGCGTTGTTGACGAGGATGTCGAGCCCGCCGAGTTCGCGATTGGCGCGTGCGATCAGGTCGTTGCAGAATTTCGCATCGGTCAGGTCGCCGGGGATCAGGACGACTTTCCGGCCCTCGGCACGGAGCAGCTTCGCCACGTCCTGCGCATCGGGCTCCTCGCTCGGGTAATAGTTGATCGCGACGTCGGCGCCTTCGCGCGCGAACGCGATCACCGCCGCGCGGCCGATCCCCGAATCGCCGCCGGTGACCAGCGCTTTGCGCCCCGCGAGCCGCCCAGAGCCGCGGTAACTCGTCTCGCCGCAATCGGGGACGGGGTGCATGTCGCGCTGGAGCGCCGGCCATTTCTGGCGCTGTTCGGGGAACGGCGTCGAGACGAAGCGCGTCTGCGGATCGGCGAGCGGCGCGGCGCCTTGTGCGAAGGCGGGCGCGGCGGCTGCGGCAAGGCCAGTGACGGCGGCGCCCTTGAACAGGTCGCGGCGATTGGTGTCTGTCATGATGGCACGTCCCAAAGATTGTCTCGGGATGTCAGCGCGCAAGTCGGGCGAATGTTCACGCCATGTTGATCGAGGTCTTGTCGAAAGGTGGCGCCCTCCCCTAACCCGGCGCGATGCCCGACCTTCCCGCGACCGAGACCGAAGCCGCCGCCGAGCTGGAGACGCTTGCCGCGCAGATCGGGTATCATAACGCGCGCTATCACACCGACGACGCGCCCGAGATCAGCGATGCCGAGTATGACGCGCTGGTGCGGCGCAATGCGGCGGTCGAAGCGGCGTTTCCGGCAGCGGTGCGGAGCGATTCGCCGAGCCGGACGGTGGGCGCGGCGCCCGCGGGGCATCTCGCGAAGGTCGCGCATGCGAAGGCGATGATGAGCCTCGACAACGCATTCGCGGACGAGGAGGTCGAGGAGTTCGTCGCGCGCGTGCGCCGGTTCCTGAAGCTGGCGGACGACGCGCCGGTGGCGCTGACCGCCGAACCGAAGATCGACGGGCTGTCGTGTTCGCTGCGGTATGAGGACGGGCGGCTGGTCCAGGCCCTCACGCGAGGCGACGGGCAGGTCGGCGAGGACGTGACCGCCAATGTCCGCACCATTAGTGATATCCCCCAGACCTTGCAGGGTGAGGCCCCCGCGATCTTCGAGGTTCGCGGCGAGGTCTATATGGCGAAGGACGACTTCGCCGCCTTGAACGCGCGCCTGCTCGCCGAGGCCGAGGAGACCGGCAAGGACGCACGGCAGTTCGCCAACCCGCGCAACGCCGCCGCCGGGTCGCTGCGCCAGAAGGACGCGAGCGTCACCGCGAGCCGCACGCTCCGGTTCCTCGCGCATGGCTGGGGCGAGGTCAGCGTCGTGCCGGGCGAGACGCAGGCCGAGGTCGTCGACACGTTGCGCGGCTGGGGCTTCCCGATCGCCGAAGGGTTCGCGCGGGTCGAAGGAACGGCCGCCGCGCTCGACGTGTACCGCAAAATCGAAGCCGAGCGCGTCGACCTGCCGTTCGACATCGACGGCGTCGTCTACAAGGTCGACCGGCTCGATTGGCAGGCACGGCTCGGCCAGGTCGCCAAGGCACCACGCTGGGCGATCGCGCACAAATTCCCCGCCGAGCGTGCGCAGACACTGCTCGAGAAGATCGACATTCAGGTCGGCCGGACCGGCGCGATGACTCCCGTCGCTCGACTATCACCCGTCACGGTCGGCGGCGTCGTCGTCACCAACGCAACGCTGCACAACGCCGACGAGATCGAGCGACTCGGTGTGCGGCCGGGCGACCGCGTCCTCGTGCAACGCGCCGGCGACGTGATCCCGCAGATCGTCGAGAACCTCACCCCGGACGCCGAGCGCGAGGCGTATGTCTTCCCGCATGTCTGCCCCGAATGCGGGTCCGCCGCCGAGCGCGAGGAGGGCGAGGTCGTGTATCGCTGCACCGGCGGGCTGATCTGCCCGGCGCAACGCGTCGAGCGGCTGATCCACTTCGCCTCCCGCCACGCGTTCGACATCGGCGGGCTCGGGCAGACGCTGATCGAGGCGTTCTTCCGCGACGGCCTGATCGAATCGCCCGCCGACATCTTCCGCCTGACCGAGGAGCAACTAGCCGCGCGCAAGAAGGACGGGCGCGTCTGGGCGGCCAAGGTCATCGCGGCGATCGAGACCAAGCGGACGATCCCGCTCGACCGGTTCCTGTTCTCGCTCGGCATCCGCCACGTCGGCGAGATTACCGCGCGTGACCTTGCGCGACGCTATGTGTCGGCGAAGGCGCTCGGCGCGGTACTGCGTCACGCAGTCTTCCTGCGCGGCCAGATCGAAGCAGCAATTGGCGAACCCGAGCGGAAATTCGTGCTTCGCCGCGACAAGCTGCTGGTTGGCGCGATCGAGACCGCCGGGATCGGCCCCGAGGTGGCGAGCGCGCTGATCGGGTTCTGCGCCGAACCGCACAACCGCCGAGTCGTGTTCGACCTGCTCCGCGAAGTGAAGCCGGCGGATGTCGTCCACGAAACCCGCGAGTCGCCGGTCACCGGCCAGATACTGGTCTTCACCGGCAGCCTCGAAACGCTCAGCCGCGACGAAGCCAAGGCACAGGCGGAAGCGCTCGGCGCACGCGTCGCGGCGTCGGTCTCGAGCAAGACCGGCCTCATCATCGCCGGACCGGGGGCGGGCTCCAAGCTGAAAAAAGCCACCGAACTGGGCATCCGCGTCATCACCGAAGCCGAATGGGCGGAGATCGTCGCCGCGAGCTGAACTCCGTAACGGCCTGTTTCGAAACGGTTCCAGCACGACCGAAACGGTTCGACTCCGTGGCTTTTTTGCAACGCGGCATGACCGAGTGCGGATGTGACAATAGACGACTCGCCAATGTCACATATCCGAAATATTCCACGTGCAGGGCCGGATTAACACGACATGAAGTCGCGAAATCCAGAGCCGAAGGCTCAAAAGGGGTATTACTGATGCGGAACAACCTTTTCCTGGGTGTGGCAGCGATTGCGCTGGTCGCACCGATGACGGCCTCTGCGCAGGAGACGACCTCGTCGATCCGCGGCACCGTGACGTCCGCTGGAACGCCCGTCGTCGGCGCGACCGTCGAGATCACCAACACCCTGGCCGGCAGCCGCGCGACCGCGATCACCGACAACTCGGGCTCGTTCAACGTCAACGGCCTGCGCGCCGGCGGTCCCTACACCGTCGCGGTCAACGCGACCGGCTATTCGGCGACTCAGGTCACCGACATCACCACGACCGTCGCGCAGGCGTTCGACGTGCCGATCGAACTGAATTCGGAAGCCGGTGGCGGCAACGAGATCGTCGTGACCGCGGCGCGCCTGCCTAACGCCCGCTCGATCTCGCAGGGTCCGACGACCGTGCTGAACGCGGTGCAGATCGCCAACATCGCCTCGGTCAACCGCGACATCCGCGACCTCGAACGCCGCGATCCGTTCGCCCGCCTCGACGACAGCCCCACGGGCGGCCGTTCGGTCTCGTTCGCTGGCCAGAATGCGCGCTACAACCGCTTCACCGTCGACGGTGTGTCGGTCAGCGACAATTTCGGGCTCAACAGCGATGGCCTTCCCAGCCGCCGCTCGCCGATCCCGCTCGATGCGATCGGCCAGTTCCAGGCGCAAGTCGCGCCGTACGACGTCCGCCAGGGCAATTTCCAGGGCGGCGCGGTCAACATCGTGCTGAAGTCGGGCACCAACGACTTCCACGGCACCGGCTTCTATTCGCAGTCGCGCGACGAGTTCGTCGGCAAGAAGACCAAGGACCTGACCGTCAGCGTCCCCAACTTCAAGGTCGAGAATTTCGGCGCCGAGCTGTCCGGCCCGATCATCAAGGACAAGGTGTTCTTCATGGTCGCCGGCGAGCGTCTGCGCGGCGGTCGTCCGATCGCGGAAGGCCCGATCGACAACAATGTCGGCAACGGCGTTCCCGGCGTGCTGCAGAACTCGGTCGACCAGATCAGCGCGATCGCCAAGTCGGTCTATAATTACGACACCGGCGGCGTACTGCGGAACCTCGGCGACAAGGACGACCGCGTCGTCGCCAAGATCGACGCGAACATCACCGACACCCAGCGGCTGTCGCTGACCTACACCTACGCCAACGACGCGATCAACCTGCTCAACAACACGTTCCTGAACGCGCCGACCGGCCTCGGTCTCGCGTCGAACGCCTATGTCTCGGGCAACCGCCTGCACACCGGCGTGGCGCAGTTGAACTCGACCTGGAGCGACAGCTTCTCGACCGAAGTCCGCGGCTTCTACAAGAACTACACGCGCATCCAGGAGCCGGTGCTCGGCCGCGGCTTTGCGCAGTTCCGCGTCTGCACCAACCCGACCAACCCGGTCGGCGGCTCGCTGACCGCGTGCGACAACAACGCCGGTGTCGTGTCGTTCGGTCCGGACAGCTCGCGCCAGACCAACGCGCTCAAGACCGAGACCTGGGGTGGCCTGGCGCAGGCACGCCTGACGATGAACGACCACGACGTGCGCGTGTTCACCGAGATTTCGAGCGTCTCGATCTTCAACTCGTTCCTGCAGAACTCGTCGGGCAATTATTACTTCGACTCGATCGCGGACTTCCAGGCACAGCGCGCGAACTCGCTCGGCTATGGCAACGCGATCCCGTCGCTGGTGCCCGAGGATGCCGCCGCGACCTTCGGCTATCAGAGCTACACGTTCGGCGTGATGGACTCGTGGAAGGTGACGCCGACGCTGAACGTCAGCTACGGCGCACGCTACGACCTGTATGCGATGGATGACAATCCGACGCTCAACACCGCGTTCGCGTCGCGCTATGCGAACGGCGCGATCGTCAACGGCAAGGTCGTCCAGATCGGCAGCAACACCGCCAACATCTCCGGGTTCGGGCTGTTCCAGCCGCGCGCCGGGTTCGACTGGAAGCCTGCCAATCGGGTGAGCATCCGCGGCGGCGGCGGCATCTTCGGCGGCGGCACCCCCGACGTCTATGTGTCGAACAGCTTCTCCAACACCGGCGTGCTGAGCAACTCGATCTCGATCAACCGGTCGGCCACGGGCTTCACCGGCGCGACCACCAACGCGGTGACCGGCGCGGCCGCACTGAACGGGGTTACGGGGACCAGCATCCCGACCGCGGTCAACACGCTATTGACCAACGCGACGGTCTCCACCGCCTCGACGACCAATGCGCTCGACCCGAACTTCAAGATTCCGTCACAGTGGCGCGCCACGCTGACCGGCGAATACACCGCCAACCTCGGGCCGCTCGGCGACAACTGGGTGTTCGGTGCGGACTTGCTGTATTCGAAGGTTCGCGAGCAGGTGTATTTCACCGACATCCGTTCGGTGCCGATCACCGGTTCGCTGACGCCGGACGGCCGCCAGCGCTACCAGAACCTGATCGACGGTCCGAACAGCACCAACACGAACACCGACATCCTGTTGACCAACACCAACAAGGGCCGCGCCTATATCGCGGTCGCGCGGTTCGACAAGACGTTCGACTTCGGCCTGAACATCAACGGCAGCTTCACCTATCAGGACGTCAAGGACGCGGCACCTGCGACCTCGTCGACTGCCGGCTCGAACTATAGCAACGGTGCGTTCGCCGATCCCAACAACGTTCAGTACGGCATCTCGAACGACCAGGTTAAGTACTTCTTCAAGTACGGCGTGAACTACGATCACGCGTTCTTCGGCGATTACAAGACCACGTTCGGCCTGTTCGGCGAATCGCGGATTGGTCATCCGTTCAGCTACACGTTCCAGGATTTCGGCGCGAACCGGTCGTCGGTCTTCGGTACGACGGGTGTCAGCTCGGGCACCGGTGTCGGCGGCAACCGCTATCTGATGTACGTCCCGACCGTGAACGATGCGCGCGTGTCGTACAGCAGCACTGCGGTCGAGAATGCGGTCAACGCGTTCATCGACTCGTCGGGTCTGGCGAAGTATCGCGGCAAGGTCGCGCCGCGCAACGCCTTCCACTCCAAGTGGTTCACGCGTCTCGACCTTCACCTTGCGCAGGAAATCCCGACGTTCCTGAGCGGGTCGCGCGTGACGCTCTTCGCCGATATCGAGAACTTCACCAACTTCATCAACAAGAACTGGGGCCAGCAGCGCGAATACGCGTTCCCGTACAACACCGCCGTCGTCCGCGTTCAGTGCATCGCGACGCCGACCCCGACCGGTGCGTCGATCGCCGGCGTCGTTGCCAACACCGCCGGTCAGCCCTGCGCGCAGTATCGTTACTCGCCGGTCGGCGGCGGTACGAGCTTTGCCGCCCAGCAGGACCAGATCTACGTGAACCAGTCGCTCTACTCGATCCGTATCGGCGCGCGCTTCACGTTCTGATCCGCGCCTGACGTGATGGAATGACGAGACCGCCGCTTCCCACCGGAAGCGGCGGTCTTTTTTGTCCGACACGCGACCGCCAACGACAGTCCCCCCTCACAAGTCCACGCAGGTTAAGACCGCGCGGAAGATCGGTTGCCGGCCCAAGACTTGGTTTTGCGTGGGCTAGCCTCGGCGTGTAAGAGCCGATGCCATCATGGCTACGCTTCCCGTTCCTGCCCCGCCGACCGCACCCAGCACGCACGGATCGAGCGCGGCCGGATCCGTCCGCGGCACCCGATCACTGCCCTTCACCGCGCGGCCGTTCTTCGAGAATAAAAGCCGCGCGTTCTGGACGTTGCAGGCGGTGGGGTGGAGCGGATACCTGCTGCTCCGCGGCGTCGTGTCGATCTCGAACGGAGTGACGCTCGACGTCGTGATCCCGGTGATCGTCGAGGCGATCCTCGGCTATTGCATTACGCTGCTGCTCTCGACCTTCTACGGGATGTATCGCGGGTTGCCGCGCCTTGTGGCGATATTCCTGACGATCGCGACGCTCGCTGCCGCGACGTTCCTGTACGCGGTGCTCGACGCGTTCACCTTCTCGTTCATCGCGAGTGCGACGCCGGGGGTGACGCTGGGCCGGCTGCTGGTGTCGATCTACATCACCTTCACGGTGCTGTTCGGGTGGTCGGCGCTGTATTTCGGGATCAACTTCTACCTGATCGTCGAACAGCAGATCGACCAGATGGAGCATCTCGAGAACCAGGCGTCGTCGGCGCAACTGGCGATGCTGCGGTACCAGCTCAATCCGCACTTCCTGTTCAACACGCTGAACTCGATCTCGACCTTGGTGCTGCTCAAGCAGACCGAGCGGGCGAACGCGATGCTGAGCCGGTTGTCGTCGTTCCTGCGCTATACGCTGGCGAACGAGCCGACCGCGCATGTGACGGTCGCGCAGGAGGTGGACCAGCTGAAGCTGTATCTGGAGATCGAGAAGATGCGCTTCGAAGACCGCATGCGACCGAAGTTCGAGATCGATCCGCGCGCCGAACGCGCCCGCCTGCCCTCGCTACTGCTGCAACCTTTGGTCGAAAACGCGATCAAATACGCCGTCACCCCGCAAGAGGAAGGCGCCGAAATCTGCGTCGAAGTGCGGCTCGCCGGGGAACGCGTGCAGATCGCCGTATCCGATACCGGTCCGGGCTTGATCGAGGGCCGGATCGGTTCAAGCCATTCGACAGGCGTGGGGCTCGCTAATATTAGAGACAGGTTGGCTCAGGCATATGGGCCCGACCACCGTTTCGAAACCCGCTCCACGCCCGCTGGCGGATTCTCGGTCGAGATCGAGATTCCGTATCAGCTTGAAGACGTGAACAGAGAGGCCTCATGACCATCCGTACCATTCTCGTCGACGACGAGCCGCTGGCGATCCAGGGGCTGGAACTCCGACTCCAGGCCCATGAAGACGTCGAGATCATCGAAAAATGCTCGAACGGCCGCGAGGCGATTCGCGCAATCAAGACGCACAAGCCCGACCTGGTCTTCCTCGATATCCAGATGCCGGGGTTCGACGGGTTCTCCGTCGTGCAGGGGCTGATGGAGGTCGAACCGCCGCTGTTCGTGTTCGTCACCGCCTATTCGGACCACGCGTTGCGTGCGTTCGAGGCGCAAGCGGTCGATTACCTGATGAAGCCGGTCGAGGAATCGCGGCTGGCGGATACGATCGAGCGGGTTCGGCAGCGTCTGTCCGAGAAGCGCGGGGTCGAGGAAGTCGATCGGTTGCGCGAAGTGCTCGCCGATGTCGCGCCCGATGCGGCGGCGGACATGCCCGACGGGGACGCCGTGTCGGCGAACCGGTTCGAGAAGCTCATCAACATCAAGGATCGCGGGCAGATCTTCCGCGTCGATGTGGATACGATCGAGCGGATCGATGCGGCTGGCGACTACATGTGCATTTATACCGGCGATAATACGCTGATTTTACGCGAGACGATGAAGGATCTGGAGAAGCGGCTCGATCCGCGCAGGTTCCAGCGGGTGCATCGGTCGACGATCGTGAACCTGGATCTGGTGAAGCAGGTCAAGCCGCATACTAACGGCGAGTGTTTCCTGGTGCTGAATTCGGGGGCGAGTGTGAAGGTTTCGCGGTCGTATCGTGATGTGGTGGCGCGGTTCGTTCACTGAGTTAGTCGTTGTCATCCCAGCGAAAGCTGGGACCTCCCGGTAACCGGCTCCGTCCTTGCCGATCGAGGTCCCGACTTTCGTCGGGATGACGGGGGTGCGTTTCGTTAGCGACCGCTTCCCCGCTTCCCGCAGCCCATTAACCAGTCTCTAAACCCCGCGGCCTAGAGCGGGGGGATGAAGACGTCGGGTTACGGCCTTTATCCACACGCGCTGATCAGCCTGCCCGCTCTGGTGATGGCGACGTCGTGCGTGCCGGCGGATCGGCCGGCGGCGATCGCTCGGGTCCAGCCGGAGCGGAACTCGCGCGCCTTGCTGAGCCGGATGGCGTTGCATGTGCCCGACGACATTTCCGCGAAGATCGCGACGGCCGCACCCGATGCGCCGTTTGCGGCTGCGGCGCCGTTCGTTGCACCACCGTTTCTGACTTCGAACTCCGTTGATGATGCTGGGCGCGCCGCCGACTGCCTGACTGCGGCGGTGTATTACGAGGCGCGATCGCAGTCGGAGGATGGGCAGCGGGCGGTGGCGCAGGTGGTGTTGAACCGCGTTCGCGACCGGGCCTTTCCGAACAGCGTTTGCGGGGTCGTGTATCAGGGGGCCGAGCGGCGGACCGGGTGCCAGTTCAGCTTTACCTGCGATGGCTCAATGAACCGGGCGCGCGAGCCGGGGGCTTGGGATCGCGCGCGGGCGGTGGCGAGCGCGGCGCTGGGTGGGAGCGTGTACGCGCCGGTTGGGGCGGCGACGTCGTTTCATACGACGAGCATCTTGCCTTGGTGGGCGTCTAGTCTCGCGCGGATCACGACGGTCGGGGCGCATGTGTTCTATCGCTGGCAGGGGGCGTTGGAGCGGGCTCTGACGTTTCGGCAGGCTTATGCCGGGGTCGAGCCTGGGGTTCGGGATGTTGGTTTGGCGAGCGGTGGTGGCGTGGCGGCGGTCGCGGCGCAGGTTGCTGGGGTTTCGGTGCATTATGGCAATCGGGATGACGTTGCGGACTCGGGTGCGGAGCCGGCCGATGCGTTGCATGGGGTGACGGTGCACCGGGGTGTGTCGCGGTCTGGTCCGGCGATTGCGGGTGCAGCGATTATGCCTACGCGGCTGGTTTCAGGTGTACGGGTTCATGTTGGTGGGCGGGCGGCTCCGATGATCGGCAGCGGTAACGCCGCCGACGCGGTCGTTTCGGACGAAACCTGATGGCTCCCTCCACTTTCGGGGGAGGGTCGGGGTGGGTCACTGCCCCGAGCGACACGTTCGCGGACGAGCCCCACCCCAGCCCTCCCCTGAAGGGGAGGGAGTTTTAGAGGCTCCCTATTCCAATACCTGCACCACCCCGGCGAAGGCCGGGGCCCAGTTGGGGGACGTCGCGAACGACGGACCGCGCTTCGTTACGACCACCTTGCCAACTGGGCCCCGGCCTTCGCCGGGGTGGTGGCTTATATAGAGGACGGATCCGCAATCTGATCCTCCCCCGCAAGGGCGAGGGGGCTGGCGCTTGCCAGACGGAGGGGGAGGCATGCGAAACGTCTGCTCCGTGTCCTCCCCCTCCGTCGCCTTTGGCGCCACCTCCCCCTGGCGGGGGAGGATCGAGAAGCGTTGGACTTGGGGATCGGTCCGTAAATGCCCCCCTTCCCCACCCTCGCAAAACCATGCTGCATCTGCTAACGGGACGCGCATGCTGAACCTGAACAATATCACGGTGCGCCTGGGCGGACGCGTTATCCTCGATGGCGCCACGGCCGCGTTGCCGCCGGGCTCGCGCGTCGGGCTGATCGGGCGCAACGGCGCGGGCAAGTCGACGATGGTGCGCGTGATCGCAGGGCAGCTCGAGCCCGACGACGGGTCCGCCGACATGCCGAAGGGCGCCCGCATCGGCTACCTCGCGCAGGAAGCGCCGCACGGCGTGAAGACACCGTTCGAGACCGTGCTCGAAGCCGATCTGGAGCGCGCCGCGCTGATGATCGAGAGCGAGACGAGCGAGGATCCCGACCGGCTCGGCGACGTGTACGAGCGGCTGATCGCGATCGACGCCTATACCGCGCCCGCACGCGCCGCGCAGATCCTGCTCGGACTCGGGTTCGACGAGGACATGCAGGCGCGCACGCTCGACAGCTTCTCGGGTGGCTGGAAGATGCGCGTCGCGCTTGCCGCTCTGCTGTTCTCGCAGCCGGACCTGCTGCTGCTCGACGAGCCTTCGAACCATCTCGATCTCGAGGCGGTGATGTGGCTGGAGGACTTCCTCAAGGGTTACAAGGCGACGATCGTGGTGGTCAGCCACGAGCGCGATTTCCTTAACAACGTGGTCGATCACATTTTGCATCTGCAGGGCGGCAAGATCACGCTGTATCCGGGCGGCTACGACGCGTTCGAGCGGCAGCGTGCCGAGCGGCTCGCGCAGATCGAGGCGGCGCGCGCCAACCAGGCGGTCCAGCGCGAGAAGCTGCAGGAATATATCGCCAAGAATTCCGCGCGGGCCTCGACCGCGAAGCAGGCGCAGTCGCGACAGAAGATGCTGTCGAAGATGCAGCCGATCGCCGAGAGCTATAACGATCCGACGCTGTCGTTCGGCTTCCCCAACCCGACCGAACTGCGGCCGCCGCTGATCACGCTCGACATGGCGACGGTAGGCTATGCCGACGTGCCGATCCTGAAGCGGCTCAACATGCGGCTCGATCCCGACGACCGGGTCGCGCTGCTCGGGCGCAACGGCAACGGCAAGACCACGCTCGCGCGGCTGCTGGCGGCGCAGCTGACGCCGATGGACGGCGAGATGTCGTCGTCGGGCAAGATGAAGGTCGGGTATTTCACGCAGTATCAGGTCGAGGAACTCGATCCGACCGATTCGCCGATCGAGCATATGTCGCATCTGATGAAGGGCGCGACTCCGGCTGCCGTACGCGCGCAATTGGGGCGGTTCGGCTTCTCGGGCGACAAGGCGACGACGCGGGTCGGCAAGCTGTCGGGTGGCGAGCGGGCGCGTCTGGCGCTGGCGCTGATCACGCGCGATGCGCCGCATCTGCTGATCCTCGATGAGCCTACCAACCATCTGGACGTCGATGCGCGCGAGGCGCTCGTACAGGCGCTCAATGCGTACACTGGCGCTGTCGTGCTGGTCAGCCATGATCGGCACATGCTGGAGCTGACCGCGGATCGCCTGGTGCTGGTCGACGACGGGACGGCGAAGGAGTTCGACGGCAGCCTCGACGATTATATCGCGTTCGTCCTGAAGGGCGATGGCGGCAAGGGCGATGCGGCGTCGAAGGCCGACAAGAAGGCGGGGAAGAAGGCTGCGGCCGAGGCGAAGAGCAACGATGCGGCGCTGCGGAAGGCCTTGCGCGAGATCGAGGAGCAGACCGCGAAGTTCACCAAGGAGCGGAATGCTCTGGACCGCGCGATGGTCGATCCGGCGACTGCGGAGCCGCGATTCTCGCGGATGTCGATGGGGGATCTGAGCAAGCGTCGCGCCGAGGTGAATGCGAAGCTCGAGGCTAGCGAGGCCAAGTGGCTTGAGGCTAGCGAGGCGCTGGAGGGAGTCGAAGCCTAGGCTTCCTTACGCCCCTCCCTGGAAGGGAGGGGTTGGGGGTGGGTCGGGTTCCGCGTGTTCAGGCAGTTGCGGCTCAAGCTGGCCTACCCACCCCCGGCCCCTCCCTTCCAGGGAGGGGGGAAGATTAGCGTCAGTCTTCGTTCGTCGCTGCCGGACGCTCGAACCAAGCCTCGACCGGACCGACCAGCTTCAGTGTCAGCGGGTTGCCGTTGCGGTCGACCTTCTTGCCGAGCGCGACTCGGATCCAGCCCTCCGAGATGCAATATTCCTCGACGTCGTGGCGCACCTTGTCCTTGAAGCGGATGCCGATGCCGCGTTCGAGCAGGTCCTGCTGGAAGAACGGGCTGCGCTGGTTGATCGAGAGGCGATCGGGGGGCGTGTCGCCGGTTGCGGCCGGGGTGGCGGCGGCTTCGGTCTCGGGGGTGTTGGGCGTATCGGTCATGGTCGCGCGTCTAGCGGCAAGCACCGGGCGCGCGCCACAAAAAAGGCACCTGACGAAAAAGCGGCGCCAGGATTGCTCCCGACGCCGCCTGTCGATCTCGTGATCGGATCAGTTGCAGACCCGCACCGAAACCCGGTCGCCATAATAGGGGTCGACCCGCCATTCGTTCCAGCACCGCGGCGCATAATAGGTCGCCACCGGCGCCTCGTAATAGACCCGCGGGGGCGGCGGTGGCGCGTCGTAATACCCGCGGTCGTAATAGCGCGGCCGGTTGCTGCTGGCGATCGCTGCACCGACGCCGAGGCCGAGGATACCGCCGAGCACCGCTGCGCCCGCGACATTGCCGCCGCCACGATGGTGATAGCCGCCCCAGCCGCCGCCGTAGCCACGGCCATACCCACCCCAGCGCTGCGCATCGGCCGGCGCGGCGGCAGTGAGTGCCGTAGCCGCCAAAGCGACGCCCAAACCTGCCTTCTTGAAAAACCCGTTCATCTTCCGAACTCCGTTACTAGTTACGCCCGGTCCGCTTGGGACAAACGCATAAGTGTCCGACCGTGTTTCAGGATTTAGGCGATTCGGTCTGAACTGGTTCGGAACGGCTTGTTAACCCACGGTATAGCTGGGGCAGTCCCGGGTGGGGACATTGCCGGCGCGGCAGGCCGGGCATTGTTCACGAATATCGGATAGGGTGCGGCGATGCGCAGGATGATGACGACGCGAGCGATCGCCTTTGCCGTGCTCGGCGGGAGTGCGGTGCTGATCGGTGGCCTGGCTTTGTCCGGGTCTCCGTTGAGGGTACGGGCGGTCGAGGCGCCGGCGCGGGTGGCTCAGGTCGCTGTGCCGGTTGCGAAGGCGGCGCCGAAGCCCGTTGCGGTCGCTGCCGAGGACCCGGCCGACGCGTATGTCGTGAAGCGGGTGCTGAACGTTCCAGAGCCTTTGCGGCATGGCGCGTATTACTGGGATACCGAGGGCGTGCCCGAGGGGCCGATCGTGATCACGATCGATCTGGTGGCGCAGACCTTGTCGATCTTTCGCAGCGGGTACGAGATCGGGACGGCGGCGGTGATCTATGGCGCGGATGAGAAGCCGACTCCGCTCGGCGTGTTCAAGATCACGCAGAAGGACGCGCATCATGTGTCGAACCTTTACGGGGCGCCGATGCCGTACATGATGCGGCTGACTAACGATGGGGTTTCGATCCATGGCAGCGCGTTGATGGATGGGAAGTACGCTACGCATGGGTGCGTTGGCGTGCCGACTGCGTTCGCGAAGCTGATCTTCGAGCAGGTTAGGCTGGGGGATCGGGTGATCGTGACGAGTGGGGAGATGTTGGCGCGGGGTGGACGGATTACTGCTGCTTGAGGGGGGCGGTTTTGGGTCGTGGTGCGGGGTGATGCCGCGGATCGTCTCCTCCGTCATCCTGACGAAAGTCAGGATCCAGAGCCACGAAGGTCGCCAGCCGTTACTCTGGATCCTGACTTTCGTCAGGATGACGGTAGCGAGCATGATCCCTACCGCGTCGACCGCTGCTTCGTGCCGCCCTTCGCCCCCCACCATCAACGTCCGTCATCCCCGCGCAGGCGGGGATCCATATCCTCTGACGTCTGCAAGGTACCCGCTAGGCTAGCCAATATGGGTTCCCGCCTCCGCGGGAATGACGGCGTGTAGCTGGGTGATCGACACGAATGCACAAAGAAAAAGGGCCGGAGGTTTCCCCCCGGCCCGTCTTCATTTCTTGCCCAGCGCGCCGCGGCAAAGCCGCGTCGTCGGACCTCGCTTTAGCGAGGCCGGCCGAGCTTGTAAGCTTGGCCGGCTTCGCCGTGCCAGGCTTACGCGCTCTGCTTAGCCCGGCTCGCCCGCTTGCGCTCGTTCGCATCCAGGAAGCGCTTGCGCAGACGGATCGACTTCGGCGTGACTTCGACCATCTCGTCGTCGTCGATGTACGCGATCGCCTGCTCCAGCGTCGCGCGCTTCGGCGGGGACAGGCGGACCTGGTCGTCCTTGCCGCCCGAGGCGCGGAAGTTGGTCAGCGCCTTGGTCTTCATCGGGTTGACCTCGAGGTCGTCCGGCTTGGCGTTCTCGCCGACGATCATGCCCTCATAGAGCGCCTCGCCGTGGCCCACGAACAGGATGCCGCGCTCTTCGAGCGGACCCAGTGCGTAGTTGTTCGCCTCGCCAGACCCGTTCGAGATCAGCACGCCGTTCTTGCGGCCCTCGATCGCGCCCTTGTGCGGACCGTACTTCTCGAACAGCCGATTCATGATCCCCGTGCCGCGCGTGTCGGACAGGAACTCGCCATGATAACCGATCATCCCGCGCGACGGCGCCGAGAAGGTGATGCGGGTCTTGCCGCCGGTCGACGGACGCATGTCGGTCAGCTCGGCCTTACGCGTGTTCATCTTCTCGACGACGGTGCCCGAATGCTCCTCGTCGACGTCGATGATGACGGTCTCGTACGGCTCGGTCTTCTTGCCGTTCTCGTCCTCGCCGAACAGCACGCGCGGACGCGAAATGCCCAGCTCGAAGCCCTCGCGGCGCATCGTCTCGATCAGCACGCCCAGCTGAAGCTCGCCGCGGCCGGCGACTTCGAAGCTGTCCTTGTCGGCCGCCTCGGTCACCTTCACGGCGACGTTCGACTCGGCTTCGCGGAACAGGCGCTCGCGGATCATGCGGCTCGTCACCTTGCTGCCTTCGCGGCCCGCCATCGGCGAATCGTTCACGGCAAAACGCATCGACAGCGTGGGGGGATCGATCGGCTGCGCGTGCAGCGGCTCGGTCACCGTGATGTCGGCGATCGTGTCGGCCACGGTCGCGACCGAGAGACCTGCGAGCGAGATGATGTCGCCAGCCTTGGCTTCGTCGACGGGAACCCGCTCGAGACCACGGAACGACATGATCTTGGACGCACGACCGGTCTCGATGATCTTGCCGTCGTTATCGAGTGCGTGGATCGCCTGGTTGGTCTTCACGGTACCCGAATTGACGCGACCGGTGAGGACACGGCCGAGGAACGGATCGCGGTCGAGCAGCGTGACGAGGAAGGTGAACGGCACGCCGGCGACTTCCACGGCGGGCGGCGGCACGTGCTTCACGATCGTCTCGAACATCGGGATCAGCGTGCCTTCGCGCGCGTCCATGTCGGTCGAGGCATAGCCGTTGCGACCCGATGCGTAGAGCACGGGGAAGTCGAGCTGGTCGTCGTTCGCGTCGAGCGACACGAACAGGTCGAACACTTCGTCGAGCACTTCCTGGATGCGCGCGTCGTTGCGATCGACCTTGTTGACGACGACGATCGGCTTCAGGCCGAGCGCCAGCGCCTTGCCAGTGACGAACTTGGTCTGCGGCATCGCGCCTTCCGACGAATCGACCAGCAGGACGACGCCGTCGACCATCGACAGGATGCGCTCGACTTCGCCGCCGAAATCGGCGTGGCCGGGCGTGTCGACGATGTTGATGCGGATGCTCTCGGACTCGCCGGGAGGGGTCCAGTCGACCGAGGTCGGCTTGGCGAGAATGGTGATGCCACGCTCTTTTTCGAGGTCGTTCGAATCCATTGCGCGCTCTTCGACGCGCTGGTTGTCGCGGAAGGTGCCGGACTGGCGGAAGAGCTGGTCGACCAGCGTCGTCTTGCCGTGATCGACGTGCGCAATGATCGCCACGTTGCGGAGGCTCATGAATGTATTCTCTTGATCGAGGAACGGGGTTGGCGCGCGCCATAGCGTAATTGTTGCGCCGCGGGAAGACGCAGCGGGATTTCGTCGCCTTTAGAGGGAACCTCCGCGGCGCTTGTATGTTCCGGCGGCGAGAATAGTACGGGGATCGCGGACCGCCAGCATTGCCCTTAGCGCGGCGTGCTTGTCGGGCGCGGCGGCATAGTAACGCTGCCAGATCCGCAGCCCCATCCAATAGCCGAGTTCGGGTGGCCAGCCGGCGGGCGGCGTGGAGTAGTTGCCGATCCAGCGGGCGTACGCCTTGGCTTCGGGCGAGCCTTGCTCGGGGTCGTCCTTGTCGGTGAGCTTGCGGGTGAGCGCGATGTCGGCCTGCATCTGGCGCCAGAGTTCGGCCTCGCGCGGGGTGGCCCAGGCGGCGCGGGCGGCGTCGGGCTCCTCGCCGGTGACGAGTTGCGCGATGAAGTCCGCCGCGCCCTCGACGAGAATCGCGGCGAGCAGGGGATCGCGGGCGAGCGTCATGCCGGCGTCCTGCTGGAAGGAATGCACCGTCTCGTGTGCGAAGAAATGGCGGAGCGTCTGGCGCAGTTTCTCGGGCGTCGGCGACATGCGGCACAGCACTTCGAGCCCGAGTACCTGCGCGCCTGGCTTGGCGGTGCCACCGGAGGTGTGTGCGCCAAAGACTATATAGACCTGCGGGAGCTTCACGTCGGGGAGCGCGCCGTGGAGGCCGAGATAGATCGCGCGTAGATCGGCGGTGGCGGCCTTGGCGGCGGGGAGGCAGGTCTTGATCGCCTGCGCATAGCGGGTGGGGTTGGCAGCGATGGCACGCGCGAGATTGTCCGCATCGACGATCCGGCCGGGGGTGAAGACGCCGATCCCGAAACTGCCTTTGTCGAGATAGTCGCGTTTCAGCTGCGCGGCGGTGGGCTTGCCTTTGGTCTTGGCGAAGAGCGCGGCGAAGCGGTCGGCGTCTTCGGTGTGGATCGTGGCGGTGAGCGGGTCGGCTGGCGGGGGACGATTCGTGGCTGCCGCTGGGAGGAGGGCGAGCGCGAGAATCAGCGGGCGGAGCATGGTGCAGAGTATCGCGTGTTTGCCGGGGCGCTAGAGCGGATATTGTAATCCTCCCCCGCCAGGGGGAGGTGTCGCCGAAGGGGACGGAGGGGGAGGACACGGAGCAGAGGTTGGCGCGTGCCGCCCCCTCCGTCAGGCAAGAGCCTGCCACCTCCCCCTTGCGGGGGAGGATCGTGAGGTAGCGGCGACCAGAACGCCCCGCCCTCCATTCCACCCCGGCGAAGGCCGGGGCCCAGTTGGAAAGGTGGCAATAACGACGTGCCGCGATCCGTCAGCAACGTCCCCCAACTGGGCCCCGGCCTCCGCCGGGGTGGTGCACACCCTTGCAAGTCATCCCCGCGGAGGCGGGGATCTATATTCTCAGGAGGCTGGCAACTTTATCTCGAGGCCTGCCAGTATGGATCCCCGCCTGTGCGGGGATGACGTGGGTGGTATTAGAACCCTTCCAGCACGATCTTCCCCTTCGCCGTATGGCTCTCGATCCGCTCATGCGCCTTGCGCAAATTCCCCGCATCGATCTTCCCGAAATTCTCCGCGAGCGTCGTCCGGATCGTCCCCGCATCCACCAGCCGCGCGACCTCGTCGAGCAACTTGCCCTGCTCGCCCATGTCCGCGGTCTGGAACAGCGCGCGCGTGTACATCAGCTCCCAGTGCACCGAGATCGACTTCTGCTTGAGCGGCACGATGTCGAGCGTCTTCGGATCGTCGATCAGCGCCAACCGGCCCTGCGGCGCCAGCAGCTCGCCGATCTCGGCGATGTGCTCGTCGGTATGCGTCGTCGAGAACACGAACCCCGGCGCGCCGAGCCCGAGCGCCTCGACCTGCGCGGCGAGCGGCTTGCGATGATCGATCACGTGATGCGCGCCGAGCTCCTCGACCCAGCCCCGCGTCTCGTCGCGCGACGCGGTGGCGATCACGGTCAGGTCGGTGAGCTGCCGCGCGAGCTGGATCGTGATCGAGCCGACCCCGCCTGCCCCGCCGATGATCAGGATCGCGTTCGCCGCACCGGGGACGGGTTTGCGCACGTCGAGCCGGTCGAACAGCGTCTCCCACGCGGTGACCGAGGTCAGCGGTAGCGCCGCGGCCTGCGCCCAGTCGAGCGATGCCGGCTTGTGCCCGACGATGCGCTCGTCGACGAGGTGATACTCCGAGTTGGTGCCGGGCCGGTCGATCGCGCCTGCGTAGAACACGTCGTCGCCGACCTTGAACCCGGTCACGTCCGGACCGATCGCGACGACGACGCCCGATGCGTCCCAGCCCAGCACCTGCGGCTTGCCGTCGGGATCTTCGCGACGCTGGCGGATCTTGGTGTCGACCGGGTTGACCGACACCGCCTTCACCTCGACCAGCAGGTCGCGACCCGCCGCTTCGGGCTTGGGGAGATCAAGATCGACGAGCGACTGCGGATCGTCGATCGGGAGCGACTTGGTATAGCCGATGGCGCGCATGCTGGAACTCCTGTGATGTCGCCGACAACCTGTCCACGCCCGCGCCCGGTTTCAAGGAGAGCAGTTGGCAAGCCTGAGTGTATTATCTATATACGCCACTTGAACGCGGGGCGGGTTGCAGCCACCATGCCCCACCGAACGGAGACACGAGCATGGCGACGACCCCGAACACGCTGACGGAAGAGCCGGGCCTGGTGCTGACCCCGCCCGATCCGGTGCCGACCGTCGCCGCCGCCAAGGCGTCTGGCCTCGTCCCGGTCGATGCCGGCGTGAAGTCGCAGCTCGAGGAACGCGTCTCGGGCTTCGTCACCGATCTCGTCGCGCAGGACGTGAACTCCCCCGAATTCGGCAAGCGAGTCGATGCGATCACCGCGATGGGCGCGAAGGAAATCCGCGACGCCGCCGGCCAGTCGAACCGCTTCCTCGATCGCCCGGTCAAGGCGATGGATCAGGAGACCGGCGTCGGCAAGGACCTCGCCGAGCTTCGCCGCGTCGTCGAGGATCTCGATCCCGGCAAGAAGGGCAACCTCACCGCGCCGCAGAAGCTGTTCGGGATCATCCCGTTCGGTGGCAAGATGCGCAATTATTTCGACGGCTATAAGTCGTCGCAGACGCACATCGCGCAGATCTTGAAGAGCCTCGGCTCGGGCAAGGACGAGTTGCTGATGGACAATGCCGCGATCGATACCGAGCGCGCGAACCTGTGGGCGGCGATGGGCCGGCTCGAGCAGATGATCCATCTGTCGAAGACGATGGACGCCAAGCTGGAGGACGTCGCGAACGACCTCGACCACAGCGATCCCGCCAAGGCGAAGGCAATCCGCGAAACCGCGCTGTTCTACACGCGCCAGCGTACGCAGGACCTGCTGACGCAGATGGCGGTGACCGTGCAGGGCTATCTCGCGCTCGATCTGGTCAAGAAGAACAATGTCGAGCTGGTGAAGGGCGTCGATCGCGCCTCGACCACGACCGTCTCCGCGCTGCGCACCGCGGTGACGGTGGCACAGGCGCTGACCAACCAGAAGCTGGTGCTGGAGCAGATCACCGCGCTCAACACGACCACCGCGAACATCATCGATTCGACCGGCAAGCTGCTGAAATCGCAGACCGCGCAGATCCACGAACAGGCCGCGTCGGCGACGATCCCGCTGGAAACGCTGCAGCGCGCGTTCCAGAATATCTACGACACGATGGACGCGATCGACGTATTCAAGCTGAAGGCGCTCGATTCGATGAAGGTCACCGTCGGCGCGTTGTCGAACGAGGTCGATAAATCGCGCGGGTATATCGCGCGTGCCGAAGGCGCGACGCAGGGGCAGTTGGGCGGACCTTCCGCCAGCCCGTTCAAGCTGGAGGCGATGTAACCCTCGTGAGCGAAGTCGACGACGCCATCGCCAACGCCCGCGCCTCATGGTCGCGCATTTCCGACGACCGGACGGGCACCGTCATCGCACGCTCGCCATCGCGGGGGCGGGCAAGGCAGACTCAGGCGATCGGCAAGCGACTGACCCGGATCGCGGTCGCCGACGTCGCCATCCTGATCGCGGCGATGGTGATCGGCTGGATCATGCCGCTCGGGATCGGTGGCGCGATGCTGGTGATGGCGCTGCTGGTCGCCGCCACGGTACTGTTCGCGGTTTGGCCAGCGGAACGCGCGCCTACGCCCGAGCGGCTCGCGGCAGTCGACATCCGTGCCCTCCCCGCGCAGACCGAACGCTGGCTCGAAGCACAGCGCCCCGCCCTCCCCGCACCCGCGATGACGCTGGTCGACCGGATCGGCCTGCGCCTCGAAACGCTGACGCCGCAGCTCGCGACGCTCGACGCGAACACGCAGGAAGCGGTCGACGTGCGGAAACTGATCGGTGAACAGCTCCCCGCCTTCGTCAAGGATTACGAGAAGGTCCCGGCGTCGCTCCGCACGACGCCGCGCAACGGCCGCTCACCCGACGCCGAACTGGTCGACGGGCTGAAGCTGATCGAACAGGAAATCGGCGAGATGACCGCGCGCCTCGCGCAGAGCGACCTCGACAACCTCTCCACCCGCGGTCGCTTCCTGGAGATGAAGTACAAGGATTGAGGCGGTGAAGCGCACCCGCCTCAGCGTCTGCCGCCGCAAGGCGCGCTTCGTCTCCGAAGCCGATGCGCTCGTCGTGGCGCAGACCGGACGCGTACCGCTGAGGGCCTATCGCTGCGATCGGTGCCCGCACTTTCACCTCTCCAGCAGGACAAAGGGCAAGCGCGTGCCTGGGTCGCCGACATGATTTCGAACGGAGAGGAAACCGCGTGGTCGGGCAGACCGAGCCTGCAACATGAGGCTGATTCTTGAAGTTCGCGTGCAGGGGCGAATGCCCAGCAAGCTAATCGCCTCATCAGCGCAGGCTATTTCGGTTCATCCCGTTTTTTCGTCGTTTTCATGCTCCTCGCGATACTCGATGCCTGCCACAATGCGTCATGATTGGGCGATGTCGTGTATAGACCGCTTAGATAGTCCTGATCGAAACGCGTGATGCTCGTCGGCGCTACGATCGCGTCTGCGAACAGCGACAGGATCGATGTCGTCGGCGCGGGATGTCCGAGCCCCGGTCGGGCGAGCGCCACCATTGCCACATAGTCGGACAGGGCATCCAGCTTGACCGATCCTATCTGCGCAGGATCGACAATCACCAGCATGGACGACACGATACCGCGCGTGATCTCGTTGATCCGTGTCGCGCTGCCTGTAAAACCCGATGAAGCAGCGGATGGCATCGCCCCATCCTTGAAATATCCATTCAACGCCGACGACGCATTTGTCGCCGCACCCTCGTATGTCGTGCCGATCCACCGGACCGGCTGCTTTGGCTGACGGAAACGGTCGAGACGCGCCGATCCCTCCCTGCGCAGGGTGATCGGATATTTGTCGGCCACGCTTTTGGCGACCGCATCGGCCTGCGGAGACACCACGATCAGGATCGTGGGCGAGCACCCTGGCTTGCCACTTCGAAGATGGACCGAATTGGCGACCTGCGCGATCCGGTCATTCATCATCTGCGCCTGCGCGGCATCGAGGCCGATGACCCCCGTACAGATTTGCCGATCCCACCGTGGCAACTGGTGAGTCGGCATGGGATCCGCCAGACGCTTGACGAAATCGCGGATGACCGCCTCATTGCGCGCCTCAACGACGATGTCCGGCTTGACCGGAGCCGGTTCGGTCGCAGCTTGAAGCGCTATCGCCTGGAGCAGAATCGCGATCGACACGGACAAGGACATATCTTCTCTCCGCCGCCGCTCCGGTTATCAGAGGACCACAACACAGGATAAGACGCATACATCGACGTGGCGTCAACCGGCGGTCCATTCGCGGTAACGACATTGGGCCGATTTTGAACCTTGTCCGTCAGCCAGCGTGGGGGCCCAAGCAGTCTCTACTGCAACTGTACGCGAGCGCGATCAGACAGCCGTTCTACGGCCGCGGCGTGGATACCCGCCACGCTCGTCAATATGCCGAACGCCTGCGGGCGCGGTTTGTTGAAGACGAGCGGCGCGCCCAACGCATCGCTGACCGTCGCCCCGGCTTCGCTCGCAACGAGGACCGCGGCGGCGATGTCCCATTCGTTGCCCCAGCGCAACGTCGCGACGAGGTCGGCTTCGTCGGCGGCAACCATCGCTATGCGGAGCGCGATCGAATTAGGTTTGTGGACCATCACGAGGTCGCGATCGGCCTTGGGGAGCGCGTCGACAGGGGTACGGCTGCCGGGGAATTGAGTGCGATCACCGGCCTGAAGCGGGATGCCGTTGCGGGTGGCGCCCTGCCCGGCCACGGCATGCCAGCGTTCGTCGCGCGACGTCGCTTCTAGAATACCGATTACCGGGCGGCCGCGGTCGACCAAGGCGACCGAGACGCACCAGCCGGGACGGGCGCGGATATAGTCTCGCGTGCCGTCGATCGGGTCGACCACCCATAGCAGGTCGTGGGCGAGGCGGTCGGCGTTGTCGGCGGTTTCCTCGGACAGCCAGCCGGCTTCCGGGAGAAGGGTCGACAGCCGCGCCTTGAGCATGCGGTCGATCGCGATGTCGAGCTCGCAGACCGGACTGCCGGGGGTCTTTTCCCAGCGCCGGAAGTCGGTGTCGAAGCGGTCGAGCGCCATCGCGCCAGCCTCCGCGGCGATCTTAGCGACCGCGTCCGCCATAGCTCGCAGCCATGCCGGAGATCGTTCCGGCCCGCGCCGCCGCTCAGCCACTCGCCACCGTCATGCCCTCCACGCGCAGCGTCGGCACGTTGACGCCGTAGCGGAATTCGAGGTCGTTGGCGGGGGTCATCGCGAGGAACATGTCCTTGACGTTGCCGGCGATCGTGAACTCGGCAACCGGCGTGGTGATCTGGCCGTTCTCGATGCGGAAGCCAGCCGCGCCACGGCTGTAATCGCCGGTCACGCCGTTCGCGCCGCCGCCCATCAGTTCGGTGACATAGACGCCCGACTCGATTTCGGCGATCAGCGTTTCGAGGGGTACGTGGCCCGGCTCCATGAACACGTTGCTGGTGGAAACGCCGGGCCCGCCGCCGACACCGCGCGCGGCATGGCCGGTGGGTTCGAGGCCGAGCTGACGCGCCGAGGCGGAATCGAGCAGCCAGCGTTCGAGCATGCCGTCCTCGATGATGTCGCTCGGCGAGACGGGCAGGCCTTCGCCGTCGAACGGGCGCGAGCGCAGGCCGTGCGGGCGGTGCGGATCGTCGCGGATGGTGATGCCGTGCGCAAACACCTGGCTGCCGAGCGAATCGAGCAGGAAGCTGGTCTTCCGCGTGATCGCCTGGCCCGAGATCGCGCCGAGCATGTGGCCGACCAGCGATCCGCCGACGCGGCGGTCGTAGACGATCGTCGTGGGGCCGCTGACGAGGCGGCCGGGGTTGAGCCGCGCGACCGCCTGTTCGCCGGCGCGGCGGCCGATCGCTTCGGGCGATTCGAGATGCGCGCGGAGGCGGGCACTGCTGTGCGCGTAGTCGCGCTGCATGCCGCCGCCTTCACCCGCAAGCACGCTGGCCGACACGCCGTAGCCGGTCGCGGCATAGGCTCCGGCGAATCCGTGGCTGGTGGCCAATGCCCAGACGCTGCGCGAGGCGCTGGCGCCGCCGCCTTCGCTGTTCGAGACGCCGGGGACGGCGCGGGCGGCGTCCTCGGCTTCGAGCGCGGCGTCGCGAAGTTGCTCGGGGCTGGCTTCGCCCCCGTCGTCTAAGCCTAGCATCGGCGTGATGCCGTGGAGCAGGCGTTCGGCGGGTGCCAGACCTGCCCAGGGGTCTTCAGGGGCCTCGCGCGCCATCGCGACCGCGCGTTCAACGAGCGCGTCCATCGCGGCGGTCGACAGGTCGGAGGTGGAGACGCTGGCGGAGCGCTGGCCTACGAACACGCGCAGGCCGAGATCCTCGCTCTCGGAGCGGCCGATATCCTCGAGCTTGCCGAGGCGGATCGACACGTCGAGCGCGGCATCGGCGGCGAAGACCGCGTCGGCGGCGTCGGCGCCCGCCGCCCTCGCGCGCTGGACGATGTCGTGGGCGCGGTCGCGGGCTTGGTCTGGGGTCAGCATATCAGCGACTTAAGGATGCAGGCTCGTGCCGACAACCACGCAGGCGAGGAACATCAGCAGTCCGGCGAAACGGTTCGCGCGGAAGCGGGCGAGTGCGGCGGTGCCCGCGCCCTCGTGCGTGTCGGGTTTGAGCGTGACTACCTGCCAGGCGAGGTGGAGCGCGACGGGAACGAGCGCGGCGATCGCGAGCGGGTCGGGGCGGACTTGCCAGAACGCTGCGGCCCATAACGCGACAGCAGCGACGTAGAAGATGCCGACGCCGGCCTTGACGTGGCTGCCCATCCGGAGGGCAGACGAGCGGATGCCGATCATTGCATCGTCCTCGCGGTCCTGCAGCGCGTAGATCGTGTCGTAGCCGATCACCCACGCGATCGAGCCGGCATAGAGCAGCCACATCGGCGTATCGAGCGACCCGGCGATATCGCTCCAGCCGACCAGCAACGCCCAGGAGAAGACGATGCCGAGCCACGCCTGCGGCCACCAGGTGATGCGCTTCATGAACGGGTAGGCGGCGACCGGCGCGAGGCTGGCGAGCGCGACGATCGCGGCGAAAAAGGTGAGTTGCAGCAGGACGACGAACCCGATCAGGCAGAGCGCGACGAGCCAGACCCAGGCGAGCGTGATCGACACGAGCCCGCTCGGGATGGGGCGGGCGCGGGTGCGGGAGACCTTTGCGTCGAGGTCGCGGTCGATGATGTCGTTGAAGACGCACCCCGCGCCGCGCATCGCGATGCTGCCGAGGAGGAGCCACAGGATCATGTCCCAGCGCTCGACCGCGCCACCGGCGAGTGCGACGCCCCAGGCGCCGGGCCAGAACAGCAGCCACCAGCCGATCGGGCGATCGAACCGCGCTAGCAGCGCGAGGCCACGGAGGGTTGGCGGGAGGCGGCTGACCAACCCTCGGTGTTCGCTGTCGGGGACGATTTCCGCGTGGCTCGGCTGGGTCTGCATCATGGGGGCGTAGGAAGACGGGGTTTGGCGCGCAAGCCTTTGCCGGGTACCGGTGGGGCGTGACGCGTTCGGACCCTCTCGCATGATCGGCCTTTCGGTGGCGGTCGGCCGCTTCGTCGAGGCGTTGTTCTGGGGGATTTTCCGGGTGGCGGGGGCGGTCGCGGGGGTGCTGATCCTCGGGGTGGTGGTTTTGGTTGTTGCGTGGGTGGTGGCGCGGAAGATGTGGGCGCGGCGGAAACGCTGAACGCCCCTTCTCGAAAAGGCGCGTCCTCAAATCCTCCCCGGCACGGGGAGGGGGACCGTTCGCCTCTGGCGAAGGGTGGAGGGGGATCGCCGCGAACGTAACGCTGGCGTAGGGCGAAGCACGCGCCGCAACCCTTGTGGAAGACGCTGAACGCAAGCGCTTCTCGCGTGGAATCCCCCCTCCACCAGCTTTGCTGGTCCCCCTCCCCGTGCCGGGGAGGATTTGCTAGAGGCGAGTTATGCCCGCAACCCCAGCCTGGCCGCCGCAGTCCACGCCGCGCCTCTTCGTCGATACGCCGCTCGCGTCCGGTCCGCTTCACGTCGATGGGCCGGCAGCGCATTATCTCGTCGGGGTGATGCG
Organism: Sphingomonas sp. PP-CE-1G-424; assembly: GCF_004341085.1. Lineage (GTDB taxonomy): Bacteria > Pseudomonadota > Alphaproteobacteria > Sphingomonadales > Sphingomonadaceae > Sphingomonas. Next base: position 203,479 of record NZ_SLXW01000002.1, on the reverse strand, counting down.
GATGAAGATCGGCGATCCGGTGAAGCTGTTCGATGATCGGACCGGCGAATGGCTCGGCGTCGCGTCGAGCGTTGGCAAGCGCGATCTGGTGCTCGACGTGACCGAATTGCTGCGACCGCGCGAGGACGTGCCCGATCTTTGGCTCTGCGCCGCGCCGCTGAAGAAGGGCCGCGTGGACTGGATGGCGGAGAAGGCGTGCGAGCTCGGCGTCGCGCGGCTGGTGCCGGTGGTCACGCGGCGGACGATCGTCGACAAGCCCAATACCGAACGTCTGCGCACGCAGATGATCGAGGCGGCGGAGCAATGCGGGCGCACCGCGCTGCCCGAGGTGGCCGAGCCGGTCAAACTTGCCGCGTTGCTGCGGGATTGGCCCGTGGATCGCGCGCTGTTCTTTGCCGACGAGACCGGCGGCGTGCCGGCATTGGAAGCGATGCGCGTGCGACCGGGACCGGCGGCACTCCTGATCGGCCCCGAAGGTGGCTTCGATGCAGACGAACGCGAGGCGATCCGCGCGCATCCGAATGCGGTCGGGATCGGGCTGGGGCCGCGCATCCTCCGGGCGGAAACCGCGGCAGGCGCGGCCGTTGCCTTGTGGATGGCGGCGGCGGGCGACTGGTAGGCGTCCCGACCTCCACGAAGACATTGCTACCGATTGGTCCGAATCCCCTCTAGCCCCCTCGTTCATCGGCGCGTAAGGCGCGGCGATGACGACGATTCCCGCTTCGAAAAAGACCAGCCCGACGATCGAGTCGCGCGACCAGTTGATCGCCAGCTTTGCGGGCGGCGAGAAGCCGAAGGACGCGTGGCGAATCGGCACCGAGCACGAGAAGTTCGTCTATGCGAACGGCGATCACCACGCCCCGTCCTATGACGAGCCGAGCGGCATCCGCGCGTTGCTTGGCGAGCTGGAGCAATATGGCTGGAAGCCGGTCATGGAGGGCGGAAACGCCATCGCCATGTCGGGCCCCGACGGCAGCATCAGCCTGGAGCCTGCGGGCCAGTTCGAGCTGTCGGGCGCGCCGCTCGATTCGCTGCACGAGACTTGCGCCGAGACCGGGCGTCATCTGGAGCAGGTGAAAGCGGCGGGCGAGAAGCTCGGCATCGGCTTCCTCGGGCTCGGCATGTGGCCGGACAAGACGCGTGCGGAACTGCCGACGATGCCCAAGGGACGCTATGCGATCATGCTGCGGCACATGCCCCGGGTCGGCAGCATGGGGCTCGACATGATGCTGCGGACCTGCACGATCCAGGTGAATCTGGATTACGCGTCCGAGGCGGACATGGTGAAGAAATTCCGCGTCGGGCTCGCGCTCCAGCCGCTGGCGACCGCGCTGTTCGCGAACTCGCCGTTCACCGAGGGCAAGCCGAACGGCATGCTGTCGTATCGCAGCCATATCTGGTCCGACACCGATCCGCATCGCACCGGCATGCTGCCGTTCGTGTTCGAGGATGGCTTCGGCTACGAGCGCTATGCCGAGTATGCGCTCGATGTGCCGATGTACTTCGTCTACCGCGAGGGCAAGTATATCGACGCCGCCGGGCTGTCGTTCCGCGACTTCCTGAAGGGCGAATTGTCGGTGTTGCCGGGCGAGAAGCCGACGCTCGACGACTGGACCGATCATCTGTCGACCGCATTCCCCGAGGTGCGGTTGAAGACCTTCCTCGAGATGCGCGGTGCGGACGGCGGCCCGTGGAACCGGATCTGCGCGTTGCCGGCGCTGTGGGTCGGGCTGCTCTACGATCAGGGTGCGCTCGATGCCGCGTGGGATCTGGTCAAGGACTGGACGATCGACGAGCGTCAGGCTCTGCGTGACGCGGTGCCGAAGCTCGGGCTGAACGCGCCGATCGCGGGCGGCGGGAAGCTGCGCGATATCGCGGGCCAAGTGCTCGACATCGCCGGTGCCGGGTTGTCGGCGCGGGCGCGGTTCAATCGGGCGGGCGACAACGAGACCGGCTTCCTCGATCCGCTGCGGGAGATCGTGCGGAGCGGCAAGGTGCCCTCCGAAGTGCTGCTGGAGAAGTATCACGGCGTCTGGAGCGGGGACGTCTCGAAGGTGTACGACGAATCGAGCTTCTAACTGCTCCCCTCCCGTTCGCGGGCGGGGTCGGGGGAGGGCTTGGCCGCGGACGTGTCAGTCGATGGCGAGGTCAGCCCCTCCCCTAACCCCTCCAGTAAACGGGAGGGGAATCAGCCGCGCAACCTCGCGAACAGTCGCGGCACCAGCCCGTTACGCGTCATCCAGTCGAAATAGGCGCGATAGTCCGGGTCGAGCTTCAAATGCCGCTCCTCGGTCTTCGCCCGCCAGAAATACACACCGCCGACCGCGGCTAGCAACAGCGTCGCCCTCGCCGCATCGACGATGCTGCCGGTGGTCAGGATCGGGATCGTCGAGATCCACCAGAACAGGTTCTTCGACAGATAGGCCGGATGCCGCGAGATCGCGTAGGGTCCGTGCGTCAGGATGCCGCGGTTGGTCAGGTTGGAGAAGCGGAAGCCGAACGCCATCGTCGCCCAGGCATAGATCGCGGTCAGCGCGACCAGCACCGCGCCGATCAGTGCGAGCAGCACCGGATGCCCCTGAAACCAGTACGCCCAATCCGACGTGCCCGGGTGATAATCGAGCGGACCGCCGTCGTTCATGAGGATGAACGGCGGATAGCACATCAGCGCCGCCATCCACGCCGCCGCGAACGGGTTGGCGCTGCGGATGTGCGAATCGAGCGGGCGGCACGTCAGGATATAGCCGACCGTCGCGAATGCCACGTCGATCAGGAACATGAACGTGATCAGCCAGTTCGCCAGCGCGACGGGATCGTGCAGCACCGACTGCAGGTCGCCGCGCACGAACGTGGCGAAACCCGGCGGGACGATCGCCAGCATAAAGGCTAGAAAGAAGGTCTTCACACCCCACGCACGAAGATGGCCGTAGATCGCTTCGTTCTCGACACCCGCCTGCCCGGTCATCCAGCCGCCGAGGTGCCAGGCGCCGTCGCGCGGTTCGATCAGATGACGGTCGATCCAGAGCACATAGGGGATCGATGCGACGAACAGGATCGGCGCGGCGTTCGTGAAGCACCACATCGCGAACGCGAAATTACCCTGCCAATATGATCGCACCGTGCCGTAGATGACCGCGATCGCGGCCCATGTCGCCCACAGTCCCGCGAGCTTGGTCAGGCTGGTGTCGAGCGTCGTGCGCAAGGCTCTGGGCGCGGACCAGTCGATCCCCGTACTCGCGTTGCGGTGGACCTTGTCGACCAGCAGCGACCAGGCGACCATCGGCAGCGCGCATGCGACGACGTTGACCAAGGCCGAATAGGGGCCGTCCAACCCATACCAACGCGCGATCCCCAGCCAGACGAAGATGCCGATCAGGCCGCTGAGGCCGGCGGCGCCGCTGACCGCTGAGCGCGGGCGTGGATCGGGCTCGGCTCGAGCGGAAAGCGCATCATCATGATCCATCGCCATGGTCCGTAGCGCGGAATGGTAAGCAACGCGTGAACCATCTGGCCCTTTGCAGGCAAAGCCTCGCGGGGTAACTGCCAAGAGGCTGCCATGTGGGTGCTTGCGCCGACCGCGCGGCGACGCTAGTTCGGGGCTTCGCTACGGCGTGCCGAGCGGGTGTAGTACAATGGTAGTACAGCAGCCTTCCAAGCTGAATACACGGGTTCGATTCCCGTCATCCGCTCCAGCATTCCCTCATGTCGGCACGCTTATACGTCGACCATGCGCGCAAGCAGTCCCGTCATCCGCCTGCGCCCGAGCGTCGTAAGCTGGACATGCGAGCGGCGACCGTCGCGTTCGTCGCGCGTTCGCTCCACGAGTCCCGAATCCTGCAGCATCGTCAGATACCGCAGCGCCGTCGCCGAGGGGGCGCGCGCGCCGATGCACACTGCCGATACGCTCAGCCGAAGGCCGTCGTCGTCGGAGATGAACAGGTCGAGCAGGATATCCCATGCCGGTTCGGAGAACAGGCTGGTGCCGAGCAGGTCGTCGCGGATCTTTCGCATGGCGTAAAGCCGCCGCGCGACCTCGACCAGAGCCGGGTCATGCAGGATAGGCAGTGGACTGTGTTTCAGGGCGATGCCCGAAACGATGGAAGATGCGTAGGTCATGAGCGCTGTGTCCGATTACGCTTCAACGCATCGTCGGATCCTGGCGGCTCCAATCGAGATCCCAGCCCCTTGCCCGGATTCGTCGCGAGTGCCTGGCTGTCCCGATCACGAGAAGCAGAACGATGGGGTAACTCCAGGCTGCGGAGAGCAGCGCGTAGACGAGCCGGATCACGTCGGGGCTGATCGCCCTGGCCAGATGCGCCCCGGTCCCCAGCGCATGCAGCGCGGTAACCCAGGCCGGCCAGAAACGATCGGCGCTCAGCGTGATCCCGATCATCACCGCAAGCAGCATCAGGTCGACGATCATGACGCCCAGTTCCAACCCCGAAAACAGCGAAGGAACGTTGCGCTCGACGATACCGGTCGACACTGCTGCAAGCAGCAGCGCCAGACCCGTGAGCCGCTCCGGTGCGCCACCCCGAAGGATCGCGTAGGCCGAAGCCGCCAACTGTATCGAATAGAAGATCCAGACCCGATCCAACTTTAGCCTCCGAAGCAGGACCGAAATCGGCCAATCAGGCCACCGCTGCCAAACGCAGGGGCGTCTCGGCGCGTAGTGCGCCTTCGTTGGGCGGGCATTGGGCGGTATCGCCGTAACCGTAGAACTGGCCGAGCCCGATATCCGTCCGCACCTGGACGAGCGCCTGATGCGCTTCGACGAACCGCTGGCGGGCGTTGATGATGTCGAGCGACGCCTGCGAGATCATCTGCAGGGCGGCGACGCCCGTGCCGACCGGCAGGTTGGCGGCGACGCGCTGTTGCAGCAGCGTCGCGACGCACGACGCGGCGAGCATGGCTGCCTCGTCGACGGCGGCTTCCGCCTTCAGGAATTGCTGTGTGACCGCGTCGGTCGCGGTGCGGCGTTCTTTCAACATCGTTATCTCCCCCGTGGCGCCGCCGTTGACGGGCCATGTATCGGAGCAGCGTGGTCGCGATTCGCCCGCAACAGGCTGGTCAGCGTCATCGCCATGTTCACGAGCGCCATCGAGGTGATGGCGATCAGGCCCATGAGTCCGATCAGTCTGACGATCCTGTCGCCTCTCGAAACCCGGTTCCGCGCTGCGCCGATCGGCCCGCTCTGCTGGGACAATCCCATGAAGCGGCGAACGAGCCCCCATGGCTCGATCTGGTCGACCTTTGGGGGTGCGGATGGGGGGATGGGAACGTCGATTGGTTCGGATGGGAGCCGTTCGTATGTCAGAATGGGTGTATCGGTCGGGTCTGCCGCATCAGGCGCAGGGCGCTCCTGCGTGACGACATTGCCGTCCGCGCCCTCATGCTCCTGGAGCCGACGCGCCGCCTCGAACCGGGTGCCGACGCCGAGAATCTGGATCGCGCGTTCGATGCGCTTGTCGATCGCCGATGGCGAGACGCCGAAGATCGCCGCGATCTCCTTCGAATTGTGATGCGTTAGCACCAGCCGCAAGCAGGCGCGCTGAGCTTCGGTCAGTTGATCGATGCGTCCCCCGGTCATGCCCGCGTAGTAGCGCTATCGCGCCGCGGTTGCACCTGCCGAGTGTTCGATGCGGAACGATGTTTCGGGAAACTGAATGGTATACGTATTGGTCAAGTTCTGGCCGAAACGGTCCCGTTGCTTGGTACATGCTCAGATAAGGTCACGAGTTGTTGGAATGACGCACAAAGGGCCGGGGATCGCTCCCCGGCCCTTTGCCTTGGTCGATGTGTCTGGCTTGGAACCGAGCATCGGCGGAGCCGCTGCTGTCGTCGGACGGGATCGGTGGCTTGCGCCGCCGACCCGCCGGCCGTCCTCAGTCAAAGTCACAGCCAAAATGGCTGCGACTTTGACCTTCGGATCAGAAGTCCATGCCGCCCATGCCGCCCATGCCGCCGCCGCCCATGGGCATGGCGGGCTTGTCTTCGGCCATTTCGCTCACGGCCGCTTCGGTCGTGATCAGGAGGCCTGCGACCGATGCTGCGTTCTGCAGCGCGGTGCGGACGACCTTGGTCGGATCGATCACGCCGGCTTCCACCAGGTTCTCGTACGTGTCGGTCGCGGCGTTGAAGCCGATGTTCGAGTCGTTGCCGTCGAGCAGCTTGCCCGAAACAACCGCACCGTCATGACCGGCGTTCTGCGCGATCTGACGAACCAGAGCCGTCAGCGACTTGCGAACGATATCGATGCCGCGCGTCTGGTCGTCGTTCGCACCCTCGAGGCCATCAAGCGCCTTGGTTGCGTACAGCAGAGCCGTACCGCCGCCGGGGACGATGCCTTCTTCGACAGCTGCGCGGGTTGCGTGCAGCGCGTCGTCGACGCGGTCCTTGCGCTCCTTGACCTCAACCTCGGAAGACCCACCGACCTTGATCACGGCAACGCCACCAGCGAGCTTCGCGAGACGCTCCTGGAGCTTCTCCTTGTCGTAGTCGCTGGTCGTGTTCTCGATCTGCTGGCGGATCGCTTCGGTACGGCCCTTGATCGTGTCGTGATCGCCGGCACCGTCGACGATGACGGTGTTGTCCTTGTCGATCGTGACGCGCTTGGCGGTGCCGAGCATGCCGAGCGTGACGGTCTCGAGCTTGATGCCGAGGTCTTCCGAGATCATCTCGCCCTTGGTCAGGATCGCGATGTCCTCGAGCATCGCCTTGCGACGATCGCCGAAGCCCGGTGCCTTGACCGCTGCGACCTTCAGGCCGCCGCGCAGCTTGTTGACGACGAGCGTGGCCAGAGCCTCACCCTCGATGTCCTCGGCGATGATCAGGAGCGGACGACCCGACTGAACGACGGCTTCCAGGATCGGGAGCATCGCCTGCAGGTTCGAGAGCTTCTTCTCGTGGATCAGGATGTAGGGATCCTGAAGCTCGACGGTCATCTTCTCGGGGTTGGTGATGAAGTACGGCGACAGATAGCCGCGGTCGAACTGCATGCCCTCGACGACGTCGAGCTCGAATTCGAGACCCTTCGCTTCCTCGACGGTGATCACGCCTTCCTTGCCGACCTTCTCCATGGCTTCGGCGATCTTCTCGCCGACTTCACGGTCGCCGTTTGCCGAGATGATGCCGACCTGCGCCACTTCCTTCGAACCCGAAACCGGCTTCGAGCGCGCCTTGACGTCCTCGACGACCTTGATGACGGCGAGATCGATGCCGCGCTTCAGGTCCATCGGGTTCATGCCCGCTGCGACCGACTTCATGCCCTCGCGAACGATGGCCTGCGCCAGAACCGTCGCGGTGGTGGTGCCGTCGCCGGCGATGTCGTTGGTCTTCGAGGCCACTTCGCGCAGCATCTGCGCACCCATGTTCTCGAACTTGTCCTTGAGCTCGATCTCCTTGGCGACGGTGACGCCGTCCTTGGTGATGCGCGGTGCGCCGAAGCTCTTGTCGATGACGACGTTGCGGCCCTTGGGGCCCAAGGTCACCTTGACTGCGTCGGCGAGGATGTCGACGCCGCGAAGGATGCGCTCACGCGCGTCACGACCGAATTTTACGTCCTTGGAAGCCATGTCAGCTGCCCTTTCAAAAAGTGGAAGTTCACAAAGTGCAGACGCTGGCGCGAGTTTCGCCGCCAGCATTCCCTGGCCCGTTCACGTCAGTGATACCTGACGATGCCGAGCCCGTTGGCGTCAGCCGACGATACCAAGGATGTCCGATTCCTTCATGATGAGGAGGTCCTCACCGTCGACCTTGACCTCGGTGCCCGACCATTTGCCGAACAGGATCTTGTCGCCGGTCTTGACGTCGAGCGGGGTGATCGTGCCGTTCTCGGCGCGGGTCCCGGTGCCGATGGCGACGACTTCGCCTTCCTGCGGCTTTTCCTTGGCGGTGTCGGGGATGATGATGCCGCCAGCCGTCTTCTCTTCGGCTTCGAGGCGCTTCACCAGCACGCGATCATGCAACGGACGAAAGTTCATGGGGTCCATGTCCTTTTGGATTGTGACAGATTTCTGGCACTCGAGGTTATCGAGTGCCAACGGACGGCATATGTGCCTCGGGGTGCGGCATGTCAAAGGTTCCGGGGGCGAATTTTTTTCGGACGGGCGTGGTATTCGGGTATCGTGGCTGAGAGGCATTGAACGATAGCACTGCCATTCTCCTGCGAACGCAAGAGCCCAGGGTCACGGAGGGCGGTGCTTGGTATCCTGGGCTCCTGCGTTCGCAGGAGAACTAGGAGAGTTGGGTCGATGCTGCCTTTTGCTCCGCTTGCGGTAGGGGTCGGGGGAGGGGTTTCTTGGGCGGGTGCTTGTGGGACTCCCCTCCCCTAACCCCTCCCGCAAGTGGGAGGGGATTGCGTGGTGATTGGGATAGATGGGCGCGCTACAACGCTTCTGTATTGGCACCGTAATACAGGGCATTTACCTCGGTCCGCGCATGCTCTAGCTCTCGTGTCATGACCGATACCGCTGCGCCGTCCTACGCCCCCTCCTATGTCGACCCTGCCCGCCCGCCGCGGAAGAAATGGCGGCTCGTGCGAGGTGTGTGGAAGTTCCTCGTGGCGATCAAGGACGCGCTCGTCCTGATCGCGATGTTGCTGTTCTTCGGGCTGATCTTCGCGGCGCTCAACGCGCGGCAGAGCACGACGGCGATCAAGGACGGTGCGCTGGTGCTCGACCTCAACGGCTCGATCGTCGAGCAGCCCGAGGAACAGGCCGCGTTCGCCGCACTTTCGGGGCAGAGCCGGACCCGGCAGTTTCGCCTGCGCGACGTGGTCCGCTCGATCGACACCGCGCGGACCGATGCGCGCGTGAAAGTGGTCGTGCTCGATCTCGACAGCTTCGGTGGTGCGTATCCGGCGGCGCTGGGCGAGGTCGGCGATGCGCTGGCGCGGGTGCGGGCGAGCGGCAAGCCGGTGCTCGCCTATGCGACGGCGTACACCGATGGCGGATACCGCCTGGCGGCGAATGCGAGCGAGATCTGGGTCAACCCGATGGGCGGCACGATCTTCATGGGGCCCGGCGGAAGCCAGCTCTATTACAAGGGCCTGATCGACAAGCTCGGCGTCAATGCGCACGTCTACCGCGTCGGCCGCTACAAGTCGTTCGTCGAGCCCTACACGCGGGCCGACCAGAGCGACGACGCGCGCGCCGCCAGCACTGCGCTGTACGGGACGCTATTCTCGCAGTGGCGTGAGGCCGTCGCGAAAGCACGCCCCAAGGCACAGATCGCGCAGTTCATGAGCGCGCCCGACAAGGTGATCCTCGCGGCGAACGGCAACATCGCCGACGCAAACCTGCGCGCAGGCATCGTCGACAAGCTCGGTGATCGGACCGCGTTCGGGCGCCGCGTGGCGGAGATCGCCGGCAGCGACGCCAGCAAGCCGGCGGGTAACTACACCGCGATCAAATACGATGCCTGGGTGAAGGCGAACCCCCTCCCCACCGCGGGCGACGCGATCGGCGTGCTGACGATCGCCGGCGATATCGTCGACGGCGAGGGCGGCCCCGGCAAGGCGGCGGGCAAGACGATCGAGAAGGCGGTGCTCGATGGGCTCGCCAAGAAGACACTGAAGGCTCTCGTCGTGCGCGTCGATTCGCCGGGTGGATCGGTGATGGCGTCGGAGCAGATCCGACTCGCGATCCTCGAAGCCAAGCGCCAGAAACTGCCCGTGATCGTGTCGATGGGCGGCATGGCCGCGAGTGGCGGGTACTGGGTGTCGACGCCCGCCGACGTGATCTTCGCCGAGCCCGGCACGATCACCGGCTCGATCGGTATCTTCGGCGTGGTGCCGACGTTCGAGAACGCGCTCGCCAAGATCGGCGTGACCAGCGACGGGGTGAAGACCACGCCGCTGTCGGGCCAGCCCGACGTCACCGGCGGGACCACGCCGATGTTCGACGCGATCGCACAGGCCGGCATCGAGAACGGCTATCGCGAATTCCTCGAGCGCGTCGCCGCGTCGCGCAAGATGACGCCGGCGCGGGTCGACGAGATCGGCCAGGGCCGCGTCTGGGATGGCGGCACCGCACGCCAGATCGGTCTGGTCGACCGGTTCGGGACGTTGCAGGACGCGATCGACGAGGCCGCCAAGCGCGCCAAGCTCGATCCCGCCAAGGTGCATGCCGAGTATCTGGAGAAGAAGCCGGGCTTCCTCGCGGCGATCGCGCAGGATTTCGGCAATGACGGCGACGATGATGCCGGCGGCGGCGACGCCTTCGCGCATGTCGCGGCGGATCGTCGCCAGATGCTCGCACGGGCGGTCGGCGACATGAAGCGGCTGGCGACGTCGGGCTCGATCCAGGTCCGCTGCCTGGAGTGCGGCGGGATGGGACCGACGACCGCGGACATCGGCGATGCCAAGCTGCTCGATCTGCTGCTGGCACGGATCGGGTTCTGATGGTGGCCCCCGCGTCTCGGGCAGTCGGCAACGGCGGCGGGATCGTCATCCGGGCGGCAGTGCCCGAGGATGCCGCGTCGATCGCGGCAATCTATGCGCCGCACGTGTTGGTCGGGACGGTATCGTTCGAGACCGAGGCGCCCGATGCGGGCGAGATGCGCGCGCGGATGGCGGTGTCGGACGGGCTGTACCCGTGGCTGGTCGCGACGATCGGCTCGGAGGGTGGCGTGCTGGCGTATGCCTATGCGTCGGCGTTCCACAAGCGCGAGGCCTACCGGTTCGCGTGCGAGACGACGATCTACGTCGCGGATGCGGCGCAGCGCCAGGGTGCGGGGCGGCTGTTGTACGAGGCGCTGATCGATACGCTGCGCGCGCAGGGGTTTACGCAGGCGATAGGGGCGATCGCGTTGCCGAACGACGGCTCGATCAAGCTGCATGAGGCGGTCGGGTTTCGACGCGCGGGAGTGTACCGCGAGGTCGGCTACAAGAACGGGCAATGGATCGATGTCGGGCATTGGCAGTGCGCGCTGACCGAGCCTTCGGTGCCGCCGGTGGAGCCGAAGCGGTTTGCGGATGTCGGGGTGGTGCGGGGGTAAAGCTTCCGCACCTCATTATAGAAGGATTATAGAAGGCTCGCGCGAACACTCACACCACCCCGGCGAAGGCCGGGGCCCAATTGGTGAGGTTGTAGTAACGTAGCGCGGTCCGTCGTTAGCAACGTCCCCCAATTGGGCCCCGGCCTTCGCCGGGGTGGTGGCGGTGTTGGGAGGCGCTTTCTCCAATGAGCAGCGATCAGGCCGACGAGCGACAACCGTCGGCTCAGGTTCAACCGCCCACCCTACCTTGTTCTCCCGCGAAGGCGGGAGCCCAGACTGGGTCTCCGCCTTCGCGGGGAAACATACTTGGCGCGGACGAGGTTAGCGGCGTCCACCGTACGCAGGCAGCGCCAGATGAAAGCGGATCGCTGCCGCCCTCAGCGTGAACCCGGCACTCGCCGCGATCACCGCCGCCCAGCTCAGCGGTACGCCCAGCAACACCAGCCCGACATAACTCGCCGCCGCCAGCGCCGCCGCCGTCACGTACAGCTCCGGCCGCATCAGGATCGACGGCTCGCCCGCCAGCACGTCGCGGATGATGCCGCCGACGCACGCGGTCATCACCCCCATCAGCGCCGCCGGCACCGGTGGCACGCCATAGCCGAGCGCCTTGGCCGCGCCGTACACCGCGTACGCCGCGAGCCCGACCGCGTCGAACCACCCGAGCGCCTCGCCCTTCCACCAGCGCTCGGGCGTCACCCAGATCAGCAGCGCCATGCCGAGGCACACGCTCGCCGCCCGCGCGTCATGCACCCAGAACACCGGCGCGCCGATCAGCAGGTCGCGCACCGTGCCGCCGCCGACACCGGTGATCAGCCCGAAGAATACCAGCGTCACGAACGTCTGGCCTCGCTTGGCCGCGGCGAGTGCGCCCGACGCGGCGAACACCGCGAGGCCGGCGAGGTCGAACCACGGCGCGGCGACGGGCAGGATCTCGACGGGCAGCGGAACGGGCAGCATCAGGGGGGCGTAATCGCCTGACCTCAGACGGTAAAGCGGAAGTGCGAACGCCAACGCGATACGCTGAACAAACATGAACGCGGTGTTGTTTTCGGTTCATGAAACCGTCGGTATAGTCCTCTCGTTACATCATCAGATCAATCAATACGGGAGTTTATCCATGCGTAAGTTCATCCTCGCACTCGGCCTTGGCGCGATGGTCCTGCCGACCGTCCTCGTTCCCGTGTCGGCCGCCGATGCGCGCGATCGTCGCGAGTGGCGTGGTCGTGACGGCCGCGTCTACTGCAAGAAGAACAACGGCACGACCGGCACGATCATCGGCGGCGTCGGCGGCGCACTGCTCGGCCGTACGGTCGACACCCGCGGCGACCGCACGGTCGGCACGCTGGGCGGCGCCGTCCTCGGTGGCCTCGCCGGTCGCGCGATCGACAAGGGCACGAGCAACAACGACCGTCGTTGCCGCTGACACTCATCGGCTAAATCAATGTCGCTATTTCGGTAGTTGCGCGTTGTGGAAGGGCGTCGTGGGAAACCGCGACGCCTTTTTTCTTGTCCGATGAAGGATCAAAACGATGACCACACGCAGCGGTTCGGCGAAGTATGAAGGCCTCGGCAAGGACGGCAAGGGTCATGTCTCGACACAGTCGGGCGTGTTGTCGAACAACCCCTACGGCTTCAACACGCGGTTCGAGAACGAGCCCGGCACCAACCCCGAGGAGCTGATCGCGGCCGCGCATGCGTCGTGCTTCACGATGGCGCTGAGCTTCGCGCTCGCCGGCAAGGGCTATGAGGCTGGCACGCTCGAGACGTCCGCCAAGGTGACGCTCGACAAGGATGGCGACGGGTTCAAGATCACCAAGTCGGCGCTGACGCTGAACGCCAAGGTCGACGGCATCTCGAAGGAGGAGTTCGAGGCAATCGCCGCAGACGCCAAGGCGAACTGCCCGGTGTCGAAGGTGCTCAACGCCGAGATCACGCTGGAGCATAACCTCGCCGCATAACGGCGAGTAATTTTCGCAATCAGGAGGGCCCGGTGGAAACGCCGGGCCCTTCTTGCGTCAGATGATCCCGCCGCCGAGGCTGAGGCGGAGCGCGAAGATGATAATCAGGACGATGTTGAGGTTGCGGCCACCGCTGCTCGACGACAGTGCGCCGACCGCGGCGCCGACGATGCCGATCGGGATGACGAGCCAATTCATCCAGCCGAGCAACGGGATGAACGCGACGAGGCCAAGCACCAGAGTGACGAGGCCGATGAGGATCGAGACGATGTTCAGCATGGGGTGAACATGGCGAGTCGCGGGGGTTCGGGCAAGATCGGCGTCACGCGCGCGGTTGGGGACATGCGGAAAACGCTTTCTTCACCGTATTTCGCGCATAGGATGCGGGTGATGAGTTTTCCCTTCCGCCCCGCCCTGATCCTTTTGCCGCTCGCGCTGGCCGCGTGCGGACGATCGTCGACCGACCAGCAGAATCTCAACAGCCTCGATGCCGAGCTGACCAATGGGACGCGCGATCCGGCGGTCGGCGAGTCGCTTGGCGCGCAGATCATGGTCGATCCGCGACTGGCGCAATCGGCGAACACCGGTGGAACGCGCCCGCAGCAGCAGACCGGACCAGGTGCGGTGCCCGCGGACGTGGCGTTGCAGAAGGATCCGGTCGATCCGGCGACGCTGAAGCGAGCACCGGCGCCGTCGAACGACTGCCCGGAGTGCAAATCCGCGGATGGCGCACTGACGCTGGGCGCGCTGGCAGAGCGGCAGAAGACGCCGGATTCTGCGACTTGTGCGCAGAAGATCGGCTATTCGGCGGGGTGGGCGAACCGGTTGCCGGCGGACCTGTCGCTGTATCCGGCGGCATGGTTGACCGAGGCTGCTGGGGCGGATCGGGACGGGTGTCGGTTGCGCGTGGTGAGTTTCGCGAGCGCTGCGCCGATGCAGAAGATGCTCGACTGGTATTTTACGAAGGCTAGCGCGGCGGGGTATTCGGCTGGGCATAGTACGGATGGCAAGCAGCATGTGCTGGGCGGGGTTCGGGGGAACGACGCTTACGTGGTGTATGTGACGGCGCGGGCTGGTGGCGGGAGCGATGTGGATCTGGTTTCCAACGCTGGGCGGTGAGGTGTTGCGATAGGTGCACCACCCCGGCGGAGGCCGGGGCCCAATTGGGAAACGTTGCTAACTAAGCGCCGTCCTTCGTTACTGCGACCTTTCCAATTGGGTCCCGGCCTTCGCCGGGGTGGTGGCGTATGGGGGTGGCGTCATCTCTTCCCTCCTTGTTCTCCCGCGAAGGCGGGAGTCCAGTCTGGGTCCCCGCCTTCGCGGGGAAACATTTTAGGACAGGGCTCGAACGGTGATCTCGAACTGACCAAGGGGAGACGCGCGCCTTCCACCAACCCCACCTTTCCGTTTTGCCCGATTCACGCTAGGGCGCGAGAATGCTTCCCCTTCTCTATGTCATGGTCGGTGGTGCGGTCGGATCCAGCGCGCGCTATCTGACTGGCCGCGCGATGCTGTCGTTGCTGGGGCCGGACTATCCCTTTGGTACGCTTGCCGTGAATGTGATCGGTGGATTGCTAATGGGGGTGCTGGTTGGCGTACTCGCCCGCAATACCGCTTCGGAAACGTGGCGGCTGTTGCTCGGCGTGGGCGTGCTTGGGGGATTCACGACGTTTTCAGCGTTCTCGCTGGACGTCGTCACGATGATCGAGCGAGGCGCAATCGGCGTCGCGTTCGGGTATGTTTTGGTGTCGGTGATCGGTTCGGTCGCCGCGTTGTTCGCGGGTCTCTCCGCAGTAAGGGCCGTCGCATGACTGCGGGCAAAAGCGATAGCGATACGGGTTTCCGCGAGTTCAACGTCGGGTTCGACGATGACGGCATCCGGCTCGACCGGTGGTTCAAGCGGCATCTGCCCGACACGAGCTTCACGACGGTGGCGATGTGGGCGCGCACCGGGCAGCTCCGCGTCGACGGCGCGCGTGCGACGCCGGGCGACCGGATAGCGGCAGGCCAGATGCTCCGCGTGCCGCCGCCCGAAGCCGACAAGGCCGCCGCCGACGTCGACAAGCCCAGGCGCGTCCGCGAGCGCGTGATCCTGTCCGACGAGGAAACCGAACTCGCGCAGAGCATGGTCATCCACAAGGATTTCCAGGCATTCGTGCTGAACAAGCCGCCGGGCCTGGCGACGCAGGGCGGGACCAAGACGACGCAGCATGTCGATGGGCTGCTCGACGGGTTGCAGTACGACAACGAGGGGCGGCCGAAGCTGGTCCACCGGCTCGACAAGGATACGTCCGGCGCGCTGCTGGTGGCGCGGACGTCGCGAGCGGCGGCGTTCTTCGCAAAGGCGTTTTCAGGGCGGACCGCGCGGAAAGTCTACTGGGCGCTGGTGGTCGACGTGCCGTCGATCGAGGACGGCATGATCGAGCTGCCGATCGCCAAGCAGCCGGGCACCGGCGGCGAGAAGATGCACGTCGACGAGGCCGAGGGCGCACCGGCGCGGACGCGGTACCGCGTGATCGAGCGGGCGGGTAACCGCGCGGCGTGGGTCGAGTTGCAGCCGTTTACGGGGCGCACGCACCAGTTGCGCGTGCACATGGCGGCGATCGGTCATCCTATCGTCGGTGATGGCAAGTACGGTGGGGCCGCTGCGTTCCTGACCGGCGGGATCTCGCGGAAGATGCATCTGCATGCTCGCCGCATCAAGGTGGATCATCCGGATGGCGGGTCGATCGACGTGACCGCCGAGCTGCCGACGCATTTCGCGGAGAGCCTCAAGCAATTGGGCTTCGAGGAGAAGCTGGGCGACGACCTGGTGCTCGACGAGAAGACCGCGCCGACGCGCGAGCAGATGAAGTCGCGGGCCAAGGCACATGCGAAGTCGGTGCGGAAAGACCGTAAGGGTGAGCGGCGTGGGCGTGGGGTTGTCGAGGAGAAGGCGGCGGGCAAGCCTGCGCCGAAGACGGGTGGGCCTCGGACCGGGGCTGGGTCGAAGTTCGGGGCGCCGCGGAGCGGGCCTCGGGTTGAGGGGGCCAAGCCGGCTGGGCGTGGGCGTCCGGGTGGCGCTGGGAAGCCTGGCCCGCGGAGTGGGCCTGGGACTCGGTAATTGATGCTCTTCGGCTGACGCGTGCCCTCACCCTTCCCACGGCCAAGCGGCCGCGGGCCCCTTCCCGCTCCCCTGAGGGGAGAGGGTGAAGTGGTAAGCTGTGCGCTCAACCTTCCCATACTGCTCCACCCCGGCGAAGGCCGGGGCCCAATTGGAAAGGTTGAGGTAACGGAGCAATGACTTCCGTTACCGACGTGCCCCAATTGGGCCCCGGCCTTCGCCGGGGTGGGGTTTGAGTTGGTTGAAGGCGCCTTGCCACAAGCCGTTCCCCCGCGAAGGCGGGGGTCCAGGAGCCACGATCGCGTCGCTGCTTGATTCCTGGGCCCCCGCCTTCGCGGGGGGAATCTACAGAGCGCAGTTAGCGCCCTACTTCAGCCACCCCAGCAGCAACCGCCGCACACTCTCCGTCACCGTCCCGAACACGATATGCGACGCCGCGCTGTACAGATGCGTCGTCGGTGGGGTGTTCCACGGCGCCTCGCCCAGCCCCACCGCCGGCACCGCCGCCTCGTCGAGCAACGCCGTCGTCGCCGCAGCGAACGCGGTGCCGTAGCCTGCGGTCACCGAAGGCCGGTATTCCGCCGCCACCGCGTAGGCGATCCCCAGCCCTGCCCCGAGTGCATAATGCACGACCTGTCCGGCAAGCGGCTTGCGGTTGTCGGAGATGTCGTGGCCGACCACCACCTGCGACACCTTGTCCGCCGCCTTCTCAGTCGCAGGCTCGGAATCGCTCTCCGACGAGGACAGCGCGGCGACGCCGGCCTGGAAGCGGTCCATCACGAACGAGGCGGCCAAGCCGGCGACCAGGCCAGCGGCGGCGGCGGCCCAGATGTTCGGGGTGTCGGTCTGTGCGTGCGCCATCGTTGAGTCTCCAGAGCTATCCGACACGAACCGTTCGCAGGCGTGCGCGTTCCGGTTTGGCGTTCCCTCGCGTGCACGCGTGATCTACGAGGCGGCGATGCGTTGGAAAATCTCATGACCCGCCTTGCCGTGTTCGATTGCGACGGGACGCTCGTCGACAGCCAGGCGAATATCTGCGTCGCGTGCGAGCGTGCGTTCGAGGGTGCCGGACTGATCCCGCCGCCGCGCGCCGACATTCGGCGGATCGTGGGCTTAAGCCTCGTCGAGGCAATGCAGGTGTTGCTGCCGGAGGCGGACGACGCGCTGCACCGCTCGCTCGCTACCGATTACAAGAATGCGTTCCATGCGATGCGCGCGAGTGGCGAGCTTGCCGACGAGCCACTGTTCGCGGGGATTGCGGAGGTGCTGGGGACGCTCGCCGCAGACGGCTGGGCGCTGGGCGTGGCGACGGGGAAGTCCGATCGCGGGCTCGCACATATCCTCGCCGCGCACGGGATCACCGAGCGTTTCGTGACGTTGCAGACCGCGGATCGGCACCCGTCGAAGCCCGATCCGGCGATGCTGCTCGCGGCGATCGCGGAAGCAGGTGCTGCCGTGGAGACGACCGCGATGATCGGCGATACGAGCTTCGACATGGCGATGGCGCGCGCGGCGCGGGTGCGGGCCGTCGGAGTCGCGTGGGGGTATCACGACGTGCACGAGCTTTCGGACGCGGGGGCGGATGTCGTTGCGACGACCGTGCCTGACCTGCTGCATATGGTGGCGCGGCCATGACCGACGCTGACAAGCTGGCGCAGCGGCGCTGGTTCGTGCTGGTCGGCGTCCGGCTGGCGGGGGTTGCGGGCGCGCTGCTCGGGCTGATCCTGATCGCGCGCGCGCATGATCTGGGGCCGAAGATCCTCGGGACGGCGATCGTGCTGTCGGCGATGGCGATGATCGCGATCGTGCCGCGCAGCCTTGCGCATCGCTGGCGGAGTCCCGACGCGTGAAGCGGTTCTGGACAGACGTCGCGATCGATGCGGATCGGGTGGTGACGCTCGACGGCAAGCCGGTGCGGACGCCCGGGCGGCGACCGCTGGCGTTGCCGAGCGATGCGCTGGCCGAGGCGGTCGCGGAGGAATGGCGTGCGGTCGGCGAGACGATCGATCCGCGGACGATGCCGCTGACGGGCCTAGCCAATGCGGCGACCGATCCGATTGCGAACGATCCTGCGCAGTTCGCCGCGCGGCTGGCGGCGTATGGCGAGAGCGACCTGCTCTGCTACCGCGCGGAGGGGCCGCCGCTGCTGGTCGAGCGGCAGGCGGCGTCCTGGGATCCGCTGCTGGCGTGGGCGCGGGGGCGATATGACGTGACGTTCGCGGTCACCACCGGCGTGATGCACGTCGCGCAACCGGACGCGACGATCGCGCGACTGCACGAGGCCGTGGCGGCGTATGACGATTTTCGGTTGGCCGGGTTGTCGCCGGTGGTGACGCTGACCGGGTCGCTAGTGATCGGGCTGGCGCTGATCGAGGGCGAGATCGATGCGGATGCGGCCTGGGCTGCCGCGGGGATCGATGAGGATTGGTCGGTCGAGATGTGGGGCGAGGACTGGCAGGCGGCGGAGTTGCGCGCGTTGAAGCGGCGCGAGTTCGGGTTGGGCGTCGAGTTTCTAGAACTACTCTAGCCCCCCTCCCTGGAAGGGAGGGGTTGGGGGTGGGTGGGCCTGTTGGCTGACGCAGCGATCCCCAGCGGCCGACCCACCCCCGGCCCCTCCCTTTCAGGGAGGGGTGAAGTTAGCGCGTCAGGCGGCGGATAAAACCGATCAACCCGGTCTGGCGCGAGCGCTTGAGGCGCTCCGCCGCCAGGATCGTCTTCACGCCGCGGATGCAGCTGTCGACGTCGTCGTTGACCAGCACGTAGTCATAGCCGTCCCAGTGGCTGACCTCGTTCGCCGCGCGCGACATGCGGGCCTCGATCACCTCTTCCGAATCGGTGCCGCGGCTGGTTAGGCGGCGATGGAGTTCTTCCATCGAAGGCGGGAAGATGAAGACGCGGACGACGTCGCCGCCGGCGATCTGGAACAGCTGTTGGGCGCCCTGCCAATCTATGTCGAAGAGCACATCTTTGCCGGCTGCGAGCAGTTCCTCGACCTGAGCGCGCGGGGTGCCGTAGCGGTGGTTGAAGACGTGCGCCCATTCGAGGAACTCGTCCTTCGCGACCATGTCGCGAAAGCCTTCGAGATCGGTGAAATGGTAATCTTTCCCATCGACTTCGCCGGGTCGCACCGACCGGGTCGTGACCGAGACCGACATCTCGAGTTCGTGCTCGTCCGCGAGCAATCTGCGCGCGATGGTCGACTTGCCGGCACCGGACGGCGAGGACAGGACGAACAGGACTCCGCGACGACGGAAACCATGCGGGTCGGACGGAAGTGTGTGGGGCATGCGCGCCCTTGCCGCGGACCGCATATGGGCGTCAACCCATGCGCGGCCCGCGCGTGGTATTACGAAGGCGGATTAATAGCCGGCCTTGCGGGCCTTGTTGCGGTCATAGGCCTTCTTGGCTGCGTAACCGCCGCCGAGGATCATGCCGAGTGGGCCCATGCGGCGCATCAGGCCCATCGCCACGACGCCCTTTACTGCACCCGAGGCGCCGCCCGAACCGTCGCGACGGCCCATCTCGCGGCCGACCAATGCACTGATAATACGTCCGATCATGCTTCTGACTCCCCGAAAACCTGGTCCTTGAGTTCCGCTGCACCGCGCAGCACTGCCCAGCCGATCGCGTAGGTCACGGCTAGCGGCACGACGACCTTGAGTACGTTGGCGGTGATCGCACCGATGATCGCGCCGTCCGCGTTGCCGTCGTCGCCGCTGAGCGAGTCGATGCCTGCGCCGATCAGCGCGCCTATGGTCGTTGCGCCCACGTAATTTCTCCTGTCCGTGTGGCGGGTTAGCGTTTGGCGGAGGATTGGGTTCCCGGCTGAGTTGCCGGCGGGCGCCCCGCGCTGCCCCGCACCCTTCCGTTCGCCCTGAGCGAAGTCGAAGGGTGTGCCCCAAGCGGGGGTGCTTCGACTTCGCTCAGCACGAACGGAAGGTCAGCGGCCGAGCATCGATTCGGGTTTGACGACGCGGTCGAAGGTTTCGGCGTCGACGAGGCCTAGCGCGAGCCCGGCTTCTTTCAGCGTCAGGCCTTCAGCGTGGGCGTATTTGGCGATCTTTGCGGCAGCGTCGTAGCCGATCTCCGGGGCAAGCGCCGTTACCAGCATCAGCGAGCGATCGAGCAGTTCGGCGATGCGGCCGCGATTGGGTTCGATGCCGTCTACGCAGCGTTCCGCGAATCCTTCCATCGCGGTCGCGAGCAGGTCGATCGCGCGCAGCACGTTCGCGCCGATCAGCGGCTTGAACACGTTCAATTCGAGATGGCCCTGCATGCCGCCGACGGTGACCGCGACGTGATTGCCCATCACTTGCCCCGCGACCATCGTCAGCATCTCGCACTGCGTCGGGTTCACCTTGCCGGGCATGATCGAGCTGCCGGGCTCATTGGCGGGAAGGTCGATCTCGCCGAAGCCGCAGCGCGGACCCGAGCCGAGCAGGCGGATATCGTTGGCGATCTTGGTCAGTGCGACCGCAAGCGTGTTGAGCGTGCCCGAAAGGTGGACGAGCGGGTCGTTCGACGCGAGTGCTTCGAACTTGTTGCGCGCGCTGACGAACGGCAGGCCCGTGATCTCGCCCAGTTCGTGCGCGATCGCGTCGCCGAACCCGGCGGGGGCATTGAGGCCGGTGCCGACCGCGGTGCCGCCTTGCGCGAGGATGACCATGCCGTGGCTGATCGCGGGCTCGATGCGGTTGCGACAGCGGTCGAGCTGGTTCGCGTAGCCGGAGAATTCCTGGCCGAGTGTCAACGGGGTCGCGTCCTGCAGGTGCGTGCGGCCGATCTTGACGATGTCGTCCCAGGCGTTGGCCTTCGCGTCGAGTGCGGCGTGGAGCTTGTCGAGCGCGGGGATCAGGCGGTGCGTGGTGGCGATCGCGGCTGCGATGTGGAGCGCGGTCGGGAAGCTGTCGTTGGACGACTGGCTCATGTTGACGTGGTCGTTGGGGTGGACCGGCGACTTGCCGCCGCGCGTGCCGGTGAGGACTTCGTTGGCGCGGCCGGCGATGACCTCGTTCGCGTTCATGTTCGACTGCGTGCCGCTGCCGGTCTGCCAGATGACGAGGGGGAATTGGTCGTCGAGCTTGCCGTCGATGACTTCCTGTGCGGCGGAGTCGATCGCGGTGGCGATGTTCTCGTCGAGGCCGTGGGAGCGGTTTACGCGGGCGGCGGCTTGTTTGACGAGCGCGAGCGCGTGGACGATCTCGATCGGCATGCGTTCGCGGGTGGCGAACGGGAAGTTCTCGATCGAGCGTTCGGTTTGGGCGCCCCAATAGGCGGTGGCGGGGACTTCGATCGGGCCGATCGTGTCGGTTTCTGTGCGGGTTTGGGTCATGCGGAGTCAACCTTCCGGGGCTTGCGTGGGTCCCTCGCCCCTTCGGGGAGAGGGAGGGAGGAGCCGCAGGCGACGGAAGGGTGAGGGGTTTTGGGAGGAAGCGGCCTTAGCCTCACTCCCCTCTCCCTTCCCACCGCAAGTGCGGCGGGCCCCTTCCCTCTCCCCGGAGGGGCGAGGGAGTTTGGGTTACTTTTTGCGTTTGAAATCCACGGCTACGACGTTCGAGCCGTCCTCGATCGGCACCGCGGTCGGGCCATCGTTTTCCGCTTCGTCATGGTCGCCGAGCGCGTCTTCCGCCCCCTCCTGCGCCTGGAATCGGAGTTCGAAGCTTACCGCCGGGTCCTGGAACGCAGTGATCGCCGAGTATGGGATCACCAGCTTCGACGGGACCTGATTGAACGACAGCCCGATCGAGAAGCGCTCGTCGTCGACGATGAGGTCCCAGTAGCGGTTCTGCATGACGATCGTCATCTCGTCCGGGAAGCGCTCGATCAGGCGCTTGGGGATGTCGACTCCCGGCGCCTGCGTCTTGAAGGTGATGTAGAAATGATGCTCGCCGGGAAGCCCGCCGGCCTCCGCGACCGAGCCGAGCACGCGGCCGACCACGGCACGCAGGGCTTCTTGTACGATCTCGTCGTACGGAATCAGGCTATCGGGCAGTCCATCGGTCATATCCCTTGGGTAGCGCCATTCGGATGCCGGTCAAGATTGCATGCGTCGTGGCGCACGTTATGGGAGGTGGCATGCGCACCGCCACGATCACCCGCTCCACCGCCGAGACGGCGATCGACGTCACCGTGAACCTTGATGGGACCGGCGTGTACGACGTCGAGACCGGGGTCGGTTTCTTCGATCACATGCTCGAACAATTGTCGCGTCACTCGCTGATCGATATCCGCGTGCGGACCAAGGGCGATTTGCACATCGACGAGCATCACACCGTCGAGGATACCGGCATCGCAATCGGGCAGGCGTTTGCGCAGGCGCTCGGCGATAAACGCGGTATCGCGCGGTACGGCGATGCGCTGTCGCCGATGGACGAGACGTTGACGCGGGTGGCGCTGGATATTTCCGGGCGGCCCTGGCTGGTGTGGAAGGACCTGTTCTCGCAGAAGCGGCTGGGCGGGATGGATACCGAGATGTTCGAGCATTTCTTCCACAGCTTCGCGCAAGCGGCCGGCATCACGCTGCACGTCGAGACACTGTACGGGTCGAACAACCACCACATCGCTGAGGCGGCGTTCAAGGGTGTCGCGCGCGCACTGCGGACCGCGATCGAGATCGATCCGCGCAAGGCCGACGCGATTCCGTCGACCAAGGGAATCCTGTGAGCGAGCCCTTTGCGCGGACCGACGCGCCGTTGTGCGTGGTCGTGCTGACCTACGTTGCACCACTGGACGCGATCGATGCGCGGATGAAGGAGCACGTTGCGTGGCTCGCCAAGGGCTATGCGGAAGGCGTGTTTCTCGCATCGGGCCGGCAAATTCCGCGTACCGGCGGCGTCATCCTGATCCGTGGCGAGAAGGCAGCGGTCGAAGCAGTGGTGGCGACCGATCCGTTCGTGAGCGGCGGACTTGCGACGGCTGAGATCACTACGTTTACCGCGAGCATGGTCCTGCCGGGGATCGCCGAGTTGCTCGCGTGACGCTTGCTCTGATCGATTACGGTGCGGGCAACCTGCATTCGGTCGAGAACGCGTTGCGGACGGCTGGATGTGTCGATCTGACCGTGACTTCGGACGCCGACGTAGTGGCGAAGGCCGAGCGGATCGTGTTGCCGGGCGTGGGCGCGTATGGCGCTTGTGCGGCGGCGTTGCGCGCGGTGCCGGGGATGGTCGAGGCGCTGAACCGGCGGGTTCGCGACGAGGGTGCGCCGTTTCTCGGGATCTGCGTCGGCATGCAGTTGATGGCCGATGCGGGGGAAGAGATGGGGACTCATGCCGGGCTTGGCTGGGTCGCCGGGCGCGTGCGACGACTGGAGCCGGGGACTATGGAGGCGAAGGTGCCGCATATGGGCTGGAACGACGTCGTTCCCTCCGTCGCGCATCCGCTGATCGAGCCGGGCGAAGCGTATTTCCTGCATAGCTTCGCGTTCGAAGGCGCCGACGTGCTTGCGACGACCGATCATGCCGGACCGGTCACGGCGGCAATCGGTCGCGACACGATGATCGGCGTGCAGTTTCATCCTGAGAAGAGCCAGCGCTATGGCCTGGCCTTGCTCGAACGTTTCCTGGAGTGGCGGCCGTGAGCCTGATTATCTTTCCCGCGATCGACCTCAAGGCGGGTCAGGTGGTGCGTCTCGCCGAGGGCGATATGGACCGCGCGACCGTCTATGGCGACGATCCGGCGGCACAGGCGATGCTGTTCGCCGAGGCGGGCGCTGAGCATCTGCACGTGGTCGATCTCGATGGCGCGTTCGCGGGGGCCTCGGTCAATGGCGACGCGGTGCGGTCGATCGTCGCGCAGTTTCCGGGGCATGTGCAGCTTGGCGGCGGCATCCGGACGCGGGCGAGCGTCGAGGGCTGGTTCGATCTGGGCGTCTCCCGCGTGGTGATCGGGACGGCGGCGCTGGAGGACCCCGAGTTCGTGCGCGGCGTGGCGAAGGATTTTCCGGGCGGGATCGTCGTCGCGGTCGACGCTAAGGACGGCATGGTCGCGACCAAGGGCTGGGCGGACGTGTCGACCACGAGCGCGGTCGATCTGGCGCGGCGGTTCGAGGATGCGGGGGTGGCGTCGTTGCTGTTCACCGATGTCGGGCGCGACGGGATGCTGAAGGGGTGCAACGTCGACGCTACGGTCGATCTGGCGCGGTCGGTCGATATCCCTGTGATCGCCAGCGGTGGGGTGAAGGGCATTGCCGAGATCCACGTGCTGGCTTTGCATGTGCGGGATGGGGTCGAGGGCGTGATCACGGGGCGGGCCTTGTACGATGGCCGGCTCGATCTCGCGGCGGCATTGAGCGTGGCGAAGGCTGCATGATGGTTCACGCGGAGACGCGGAGACGCGGAGAGAAGTTGAGCGCCGCAGGCAGAAACTTGTTCGCGCAGAGGCGCAGAGGCGCGGAGAGTAAGAAGTTACGCCCGGCTCCCCTTCTCTCTCTCAGCGCCTCTGCGCCTCTGCGCGAAATATTCTTCTTAGCGGCTCCGCCGCGTCTCCGCGTCTCCGCGTCTCCGCGTGAACAAAACCTCCGGCGCAGCGCATGACGGTCCGCGCGCGCGTCATTCCGTGTCTCGACGTCGCCGATGGGCGCGTGGTGAAGGGCGTGAATTTCGTCGAACTACGCGATGCCGGCGATCCGGTCGAGCAGGCGCGGGCGTATGACGCGGCTGGGGCGGACGAACTGTGTTTCCTCGATATCGGTGCCTCCCATGAGGGTCGGGGGACGATTCTCGACGTCGTGAGACGGACCGCCGCGGTGTGCTTCATGCCGTTGACCGTCGGTGGCGGGGTGCGGACGGCGGACGATGCGCGCGCGCTATTGCTGGCGGGCGCGGACAAGGTGGCGGTCAACTCCGCGGCGGTGGAGCGGCCGGAACTGGTTGCGGATATCGCCGAGCGGTTTGGGAGCCAGTGCTGTGTCGCGAGTGTCGATGCGCGGCGATCGGGCGAAGGCTGGGAAGTGTTCACGCATGGCGGTCGGCGCGCGACCGGGATCGATGCGATCGCGCACGCGCTGAAGCTCGCCGAACTGGGCGCGGGCGAGTTGCTGGTCACGTCGATGGATCGCGACGGGACGCGCAGCGGCTACGATCTCGACCTGATCCGGGCGATTTCCGACCGGGTGAGCGTACCCGTGGTGGCGAGCGGCGGGGTCGGCGGGCTCGACGACCTGGTCGCGGGTATCCGGGACGGGCATGCAAGCGCGGTGCTGGCGGCGTCGATCTTCCATTTCGGGCAGGCGTCGATCGGCGATGCGCATGCCGCGCTGGCGGCGACGGGGATTCCGGTGCGCTCGCCGGTTCGGTCCGCCTGATCCGATGATCGCCCTGCCCCTCCTTGCGGTGCAGTCGGGGCATAGCGGGATCGTCCATCCCCGCACCGGGCCGGAGCTGTCGGACATAGCGCTGTTCGTGTTCGCGGTGATAGGCGTGTTCCTCGTGCGGCGGGCATTGCGGAAGCGGTTCGCGAAGACCAAACCGCCCGCAGAGGATTGACCCGCTTGCCCCGCTGCGTCAGCACGCAGCGCATGGACCCCGTATTCGACCGCCTCGAGGCGACCATCCGCGCCCGCCGCGATGCGCCCGCCGACACCTCCTATACTGCGAGCCTGTTCGCCAAGGGCCGCCCGAAGATCGCGCAGAAGCTCGGCGAGGAAGCTGTCGAGACGGTGATCGCGGCATGCTCGGGCGACGAGGCGAGCATCGTGCCGGAAGCGGCGGACCTGATGTTCCATTTGGCGGTGTTGCTCGCGGATGCGGGGCTCAGCCTAGATGACGTGCGCGCCGAGCTAGAGCGGCGCGAGGGCGTTGGCGGCCTGGTCGAGAAGGCTGGACGGACGGGCTAAACGCCACATCCGTCATTCCCGCGGAGGCGGGAACCCATACTGGCTGGCGCCGCGAACAGATTACGACGGTTCGAGGATATGGATCCCCGCCTTCGCGAGGATGACGAAAGTGGGTATGCTACGGCGAAAGGAGTTTGCCCCATGCCGATCGACGCCACCCAGCCTTACGACGACCAGAACATCTTCGCGAAGATCCTGCGCGGCGAAATTCCGTCGAAGCGGGTGTATGACGACGCGTTCGCGATCGCGTTCCACGACATCAACCCGCAGGCGCCGACGCATCTGCTCGTGATCCCCAAGGGCGCGTACGTGTCCTGGGACGACTTCTCGGCACGCGCGTCCGATGCGGAGATCGCAGGCTTCATCCGCGCGGTCGGCGCAGTGGCGCGCGCGGCGGGGCTGGTCGAACCGGGTTATCGGCTGCTCGCGAACATCGGCCAGGACGGACACCAAGAGGTACCGCACCTGCATGTTCATGTCTTCGGCGGGCGCCCGCTCGGGCCGATGCTGGCGCGATAGGGCAGCTTCACCGCACTAAAGGATTGCACGTAATAAAATTGCCATTAGGCTCGGGGGCTTGAGCAAGGGGGGCCTTTTGACCCGGCCCCCGCTATCCCCGGGGGACACCGCGTTGATTTTTGGTCGCGTAAAATCGCTGGACGCCATTCTGGCGACGGCAGAGAAAAAGGGGTTGGCGCGAACGCTCAGCGCGTTTCAGCTGACCCTGCTGGGCGTCGGCGCGGTGATCGGCACGGGTATCTTCGTGCTGACGTCCGAAGCCGCGCAGAAAGCCGGGCCGGGGATGTTGCTGAGCTTCGTCGTCGCGGGCTTCGTCTGTGCGGTGGCGGCGCTCTGCTATTCCGAACTCGCGTCGATGGTGCCGGTGTCGGGCTCCGCGTATACCTATACCTACGCGGTCACGGGTGAGTTGCTCGCCTGGATGGTCGGCTGGGCGCTGATCCTCGAATATGCGGTCGGCGCGAGCGCGGTCGCAGTCGGCTGGTCGAACCATCTAGCCGGGCTGCTCGACGGGATCGGCTTCCACATTCCCAACGGGTTGCGCAACGCCGACGCGCTGATGGCGCACGTCCAGGTCGCGTTCGGCGCCACGCCCAACGTCGATCTGCAGACCGCGATGACGGTCGGCGGCTTCATGAACCTGCCCGCGGTGATCATCATCGGCCTCGTCACGTGGCTGCTGGTCGTCGGTACGACCGAGAGCGCGCGCGTCAACGCGGTGCTGGTGCTGATCAAGATCGCCGCGCTGACCGCGTTCATCGCGCTGACGATTCCCGTGCTTCAGGCGGATAATTTCCATCCGTTCCTGCCCTACGGCGTCGGCAATCCGCTGAGCTCGTCGGGCGTCGGGGTGCTGGGTGCGGCGGCGTCGATCTTCTTCGCCTATGTCGGCTTCGATGCGGTCTCTACGGCTGCGGAGGAGACCAAGAATCCGCAACGCAACGTGCCGATCGGGCTGATCGCCAGCCTCGGCATCTGTACGCTGTTCTACCTGCTGGTCGCATCGGGCGCGATCGGTGCGATCGGCGCGAACCCGGTG
Source organism: Sphingomonas sp. PP-CE-1G-424 (assembly GCF_004341085.1). Lineage (GTDB taxonomy): Bacteria > Pseudomonadota > Alphaproteobacteria > Sphingomonadales > Sphingomonadaceae > Sphingomonas. The sequence continues at coordinate 176,024 of NZ_SLXW01000002.1, read as the reverse complement.
ACGACCGCCGATGGCGGCATCCTGGCACCGGGCTCGGCCGAGATGGCCGGACGTTGCGCGGCGATCGTCGCAGGGGGCGCAATGGAGCCATTGGTCTGCTCGAAGGAAGCGCTCGTCCATGTGCTCCAGGAAATCCACTGGCCGATCATGGGCCGCCTGGTAGGCCTCGCCGCGGTGCTGGCGCTGCCGTCGGTGGTGCTGATGATGATGTTCGGCCAGACCCGCGTGTTCTTCACGATGGCGCGTGACGGCCTGTTGCCGGCACGCCTCGCGTCGATCCATCCGAAGTTCCGCACGCCGCATGTCGTCACGATCGTGACGGGTATCGCCGCGGCGATCGCGGCGGCGGTGCTGCCGGTCGGCAAGCTCGCCGATTATTCGAACGCGGGGACGTTGTTCGCGTTCATGATGGTGGCGATCTCGGTGATGGTCCTGCGCAAGACCGATCCCGACCGCAAGCGTCCGTTCCGCACGCCGGCGGTGTACATCGTCGCGCCGCTCGCGATCATCGGCTGCATCGGGCTGTATCTGTCGCTGCCGCTGACCGCCAAGCTGGTCTTGCCGGGCTGGGGCGCGATCGGGTTGGCGATCTACTTCCTCTACAGCCGCTCGCGCAGCCATGTCGGGCTGGGGATCGATGTCGACGACGTCGATACCGCGGCGCCGGGCAGCCATTGATCGAGCCCAAGAAAAAGGGCCGCGGGAGAAAACTCCCGCGGCCCTTTTTTTGTGCCTTCAACTAAAGCCTGTTCTCCCGCGAAGGGGGGAGCCTAGTCTGGGTCCCCGCCTTCGCGGGGACACAAGCTCAGGTCAGCCGATATGCTTGGCGGCGAGTGCCTTCATGTCGACCATCGGGCGGGCGCCGACATGGCTGATGATCTCGGCTGCGCAGACCGCACCAAGCTTCAGCGACGCCTGCAGATCGTAGCCCTGCGCCTGACCGTGGAGGAAGCCCGCCGCGAACAGATCGCCCGCACCGGTGGTGTCGACGACCTTGGCGATCGGCTCGGCCTTGACCTCGGCGCGGTTGCCGTTCTGAAGCGCGCAGGCACCGTGCTCGCCGCGGGTGACGACCAGGGTCGGGACCTGCGCCGAGATCTTGGCGACCGCTGCGTCGAAGTCTTCCGTCTCTGCGAGCGCGGCGAGTTCGCCTTCGTTGGCGAACAGGATGTCGATCAAGCCGTCGCTGAGCAGCTGGCGGAAATCACCACCGTGGCGCGAGATGCAGAACACGTCGCTGAGCGTGAACGCGACCTTCCGGCCCGCATCGCGCGCGCAATCGATCGCGGCACGCATTGCGGCGCGCGGCTCTTCGGGATCCCAGAGATAGCCTTCGAGATACAGGATCGCGCTATCGGCGATCATCGCGGTATCGATCGCGGCGGCGGGGAGGAACTGGCCCGCACCTAGGAAGGTGTTCATCGTGCGCTGGCCGTCCGGCGTCACGAAGATCAGGCAGCGGCCGGTGGTCGGGTCGCCGGCGCGGACGGGCGTGGCGAACTCGATGCCGATGCTGCGGACGTCGTGCGCGAAGACCTGGCCGAGTTGGTCGTCGGCGACCTGGCCGATGAACCCGCATTTGCCACCGAGCGCGGCGATGCCGGCGACGGTGTTGGCAGCCGATCCACCGGAGATTTCCATGCCCGGGCCCATCTTGGCGTATAGCGCGTCGGCTTCCTCGGACGAGAACATGAGCTGCATCGAGCCCTTGGCGACGCCGATTTCCTCGATGAACGCGTCATCGGCGGTGCTGAGGATGTCGACGATGGCATTGCCGATCGCGACGACGTCGTAGGTGGGAGCGTCGGTGGTGGGGGTGGACAAGGGGAAGTCTCCGGGCGGACGGGAAAGCGTTGCCGTAAATCGCGGAAGGGATTGGCGCAACCGGCGCGGCAAGCGTGGCCGCGACCAGAGGTACGCGCCAAGACCTCACGCGAAACACGGGTCCCTGCTGGGGCTGAAGGTCAGGCGGTATCTCGGGAGACCCGAGATACACGATGAGATCAGCCGTCCAGGATCGCGACGGCGCGAGTCCAGCCCGCCGACGCGGCGCGGATCTTGACCGGAAAGCAGGCGATCGTGAATCCGGTCGTCGGCAATTGTTCGAGATTGTGCAGCTTCTCGATGTGACAATAGCCGATGTCACGCCCGGCCTTGTGACCTTCCCAGATCAGCGTCGCATCGCCGCTCTCGGCGTATCGGGCGGCGGTATGCACGAACGGCGCGTCCCAGCTCCACGCATCGGTTCCCGTGACGCGAACGCCCCGCTCGGTCAGGTACAGCGTGGCGTCGCGTCCCATCCCGCACCCCGACGCAACATAATCGTCGTGCCCGAATCGCATGCCCGCGCGCGTGTTGACGACGACGATCTCCAGCGGCGACAGGGTGTGCCCGATCCTGTGTAGTTCCGCCTCGACGTCGGCAGCGCTGACGACATAGCCATCGGGGAAATGCCGGAAATCCAGCTTCACGCCGGACTGGAAGCACCAGTCGAGCGGAACCTCGTCGATCGTGATCGCCCGCTTCCCGCCATCCATCGTCGAGGCATAGTGATACGGCGCATCGAGATGCGTGCCGTTATGCGTGATGAGCGTCACGCGCTCGATCGCCCAGGCCTCGCCATCGGGCAGGTCTGTAGCCTGCAACCCCGGGAAAAATCCCAGCAGGCCGGGTATCGACGCCTTGTGATCGATATACTCGATATGAGGACCATGACCGGGAGGGTCCGACAGCACGTCGTTCTCCACGAATACAGACAGATCGACGATCGTACGTGGCATGATGGTCTCCGTTCTATCGCCGTCGGGACGCAGGCTATCCTGCGCAGTGGCAGGGTAGGTGCATGCCCAAACTGGTGCCGGATCGGGCCGATGTTTGCTAGTCGTCGTGGATCCAGGATCGGTGGCTCGCCGTGTTCGCGGAACTGGTTATCCGTTAGTCGCGGGAGTCGCGCTATCGAAAGCCGCGTTGACCTTCGCGCGACCGCGCGGCATCCCGAGCCGATGCTCCGTGCCCTCCTGCTTTCGCTTGGCCAGCTTACCGATCCGCCGGTGCTGCGCGTGTTCGTCAAGTCGATGATCGTCACGCTGCTCGTCTTCGCGCTGCTCGGTGTCGGCACGTGGTGGGGCACGCAAGCCGCGCTGGCCGCGTGGCTCGACTGGCACGCGGACGGACTCGCGGCGGCGTTCGCGCTGTTCGTCACGATCCTCGCGCTGTGGCTGTTGTTCCGCGCGGTGGCGATCGCAGTCGTCGGGATTTTCGCGGACGAAGTCGTCGAAGCGGTCGAGGCGCGGCATTATCCGGAAGCGCTGAAGACCGCCCGCCCCGTCGCGTTCGCGCGCAGCCTAGCAATGGGGCTCCGCTCGGCCGCCCGCGTTGTACTCGTCAACCTAGTGATGTTGCCGGTCTATATCGCGCTGCTCGTCACCGGGGTCGGCACGGCAGCGACGTTCTTCGTAGTCAACGGCTGGCTGCTCGGACGCGATCTGGGCGACATGGTCGCGGCGCGGCATATGGATGCGGCGGCGATGCGGGGCTGGCGTGCGACGACCAAGGGGAGCCGGTTCGTGCTGGGGCTTGCGAACACCGGGCTGTTCGTGGTTCCGATCCTCAACATCGCTGCGCCCGTCCTCGGCGCGGCGATGGCGACGCATTATTTCCACAGCCAGTATTCCCGCACCCCGTATTCCCGCAAAGGCCGACCATGACGCGACTGATGACGATAGCGATCGCCTTGGCGCTCAGCGGCGGGCTGGCAGGTTGCGCCGCCCCGGTCGCGAAGCCCGCGGTCGGGCGTCCGGCGATCCCCTATACGAGCGTCGGCCTGGAGCGCGTCCTCGGCCAGGATGCCGCCGGCCTGACCAAATTGTTCGGCCAGCCCGATGCCGACGTCCGCGAGGGCAGCGCGCGGAAACTTCAGTTCCAGAGCGGCATCTGCGTGCTCGACGCGTATCTCTATCCCAAGGGATCCGACGCCCCCCGCGTCACCTATCTCGACGCACGCGAACCCGACGGCAGCACGATCGACCGCGCCAGTTGCGTCGCCGCACTGACCCGGCGCGAAGGGGGCAAATAGCGTTAGAAGGCGCCGCAATACGGACATCGCCAAAATTCGATCGAAAAGGGCGACGTCGATTTTGAGAGCAATGAACGGGATGCCGACACTCACCGAGCGCGCCAGGATGGCGGCTGCACCGTAGGAGTTCGGCATGTCGTTTCGCGTACTGGGAATTGATCCGGACCAGTTCAGCCATCTCTACGAACTGGCCGATGACGATCTGGCGGCCGCCGGGGCAAAGCGGTATGTCGTGAATGCAAAACCCGGTTTTCCTGACCGCGTCGAGGTCCGCGATATGGAGATTGGCGAGTGTGCCATCCTGCTCAACTACGAGCATCAGCCAGCCGACACGCCGTATCGGTCGCGGCACGCCATCTTCGTTCGCGAGGGCGCAAAGGTCGCGCTGGACATGATCGATGCCATTCCAGAGGTGATCCGCATTCGGCCCATCTCGCTGCGTGCCTTCAATGAGCACGGGGAGATGGTAGACGCCGACCTATCGGACGGTGAAGTCCTGGTTCCGCTGATCGAACGCTTCTTCAGCGATCCCGACGTCGCATATCTGCACGCGCATTACGCGAAACGAGGGTGTTACGCCGCTCGTATCATTCGGGCCTGACCTTCTCGATCGAGGATCACTGTCTGCAAAACGGCTAACGCCGCTTGGCGCTGGAAAGCCGCCTCTCCGCTGTCCTCCCATCCGCGGACAGGCCGATAACCAGGCTTGCACTGGCTACGATATATGACCCCACTCCGCGACGACGGTGCGGTCGTGCTCCAGGATCGCGATTCGCGCGTGCTCGCTGTGGCAACGCGCCAAGTTCAACCGGCGGAGCGCCCATATTGCCGCACCCCGAACCACCGGGGACTCGTCGGCCAACACCTTTACGACGAGTTCGACCAACGCCTGATCGCCGCTGTTGCCGGCTGCGATCAGGGCGTTGCGGACCATCCGGTCGCGGCCGATGCGTTTGATCGGGGAGCCGGCGAAGACCTGGCGGAAACCGGCGTCGTCCAGCGCAAGGATGTCGGCGAGTTCCGGCGCGACCAACTCCGCGCGAGGATGGAAGGCGAGGTTCGCGTTGGCGGCGGCAGCGAACTTGTTCCAGGGGCAGACGGCCAGACAATCGTCGCAGCCATAGATGCGGTTGCCGATCGCGGCGCGGAACTCGTGCGGGATCGGCCCGGCATGTTCGATCGTCAGGTAGGAGATGCAGCGGCGGGCATCGAGCTGGTATGGCCGTGGGAAGGCGTCGGTCGGGCACGCGGTCTGGCATGCGTCGCAACTGCCGCAGGTGTCGACGCCGCCCTTGTCGGGTTCAAGATCGAGCGTCGTGTAGATCGCGCCGAGGAACAGCCAGCTGCCATGCTCGCGGCTGACGAGATTGGTGTGCTTGCCCTGCCAACCGAGCCCCGCGGCTTCGGCGAGCGGCTTCTCCATCACAGGCGCCGTGTCGACGAACACTTTCAAGTCGAACGGCGGCAAGTCGCGCCCCGCCTCCGCCGCCAGCCACCGTCCGAGCGCCTTCAACTGCCGCTTCACGACATCGTGATAATCCGGCCCCTGCGCATAGACCGAGATCCGCCCTACCCCGCCCTCGTCCGCCAGCCGGAGCGGATCGTCCTTCGGCGCATAACTCATGCCGAGCGCGATCACGCTGCGAACCTCAGGCCAGAGGCCGGCGGGGCTTTCGCGGTGGTGCTTGCGCTCCTCCATCCAGATCATGTCGCCGTGACGCCCGTCGGCGAGCCACTGGTGCAGCCGTTCGCCCGCGCGCGGCGCCGCCCCCGCATGCGCGATCCCGCACGCGACGAAGCCCAGTTCCGCCGCTTTGGCCTTCAGCCTGTGTTCCAGCTTGTCTTGCGCCACGTCCGCCCGCTACCACGACGCCACCCTCGGTAGGAAGATTGCGCGTGAACGATGAATGGGCGGTCACCGCGAACGGGATCGTGAAGCGGTTCGGTGATCGGCGCGTGGTCGACGGGGTGGACATCATGGTGCCGCGCGGCTCGGTGTACGGCGTGCTCGGGCCCAACGGCGCGGGAAAGACGACGACGCTGCGCATGCTGCTCGGGATCATCGAGCCCGACGAGGGATCGCGCACGCTGCTCGGCTACGACAATCCGCGCGATGCGAGCGACCGGGTCGGGTATCTGCCCGAGGAGCGCGGACTGTATCCGGCGATGAAGGCGCGCGAAGCGATCGCGTTCCTGGGGGCTCTGCGTGGGCTTGACTGGAAGACGGGCCGCGAGCGGGCGGTGGTGCTGATGGAGGCCGCCGGACTCGGTCATGCGGTCGACGAGAAGATACGCAAGCTGTCGAAGGGCATGGCGCAGCTGGTGCAGTTGCTCGGCTCGGTGGTGCATCAGCCCGACCTACTAGTGCTCGACGAACCGTTTTCGGGACTCGATCCGGTCAACCAGGAGCGGCTCGAGAAGCTGATCCTCAACGAACGCGACCGCGGCGCGACGATCCTGTTCTCGACGCATATCATGAGCCATGCCGAGCGGCTGTGCGACCGGCTGGCGATCATCGCGGGGGGGAAGCGGCGCTTCGAGGGCACCGTGGCGGACGCTCGGGGTATATTGCCGCAGCGCGTCCACTACACGCCGCATCGCCCCGATCCTGCGATCCGGGGTGTGCTGCCGGTCGATGCGGTGGCGGACGGGGATAGCTGGCGCTTCGAGCTGCCGAACGAAGGAATCGAGAGCTTGCTCGTGAGGCTGATCGACGCGGGATACGGGATTTCGGGGCTGTCGATCGAGCGGCCCGGCTTGCACGAGGCGTTCGTCCGGATCGTCGGCCAGCATGCCGACGTCGCAAAGGAGGACGCGGCATGACCCGCTTCCGCCGCACCCTCCGCCAGACCTTCACGATCGCGCGACGCGACTTCATCGCCACGGTGTTCACGCCGATCTTCCTGCTGTTCCTGTTCGCGCCGGCGATAATGGGCGCGTTCAGCGTGATCGGTGGCATGGGCGCGCGAAGCGCCGCCACTGGCGGACAGGACAAGACGCGGATCATCGCGATCGTCCCCGCAGCCGTCACGCGCCCGATCGCCGAGGCAGATACACGGCTGCGCAGCGTCTTCGGCGAAGACGACATGCCCCCTGGTCTGACGACCGTTGCGCCGACCAACGATCCGAACGCTCAGGCGCGCGCGGCGTTCGAGACAAAGGACATCGATGCGGAGGCTGTGCTCTACGGCCCGCTCGATGCACCGCAAATTCTGTACGGGCCACGGGGACGTCCTTCGGCGGATTATCTCGGGTTGCTCGCGCAGACGACGCTGGCGGCGCAGAAGCTCGGCGGCACGCTGCCGACGATCGCCGCGACCAAGACGCAGATCAAGCGCTCGACCACCTCGGTCGGCGGCCAGCACCAGTCGGCGTTCTTCGCGGTGTTCGGGATCTTCTTCCTGACGCTATTCCTGTCGGGCCAGGTCGTGGGCACGATGGCCGAGGAGCGCAACAACAAGGTGATCGAGGTGCTCGCCGCCGCGGTGCCGCTGGAGTCGGTGTTCTTCGGCAAGCTGATCGGGATGTTCGGCGTCGCGGTGCTGTTCGTCGCGTTCTGGGGCACCGTCGTCACGCAGATCACGTCGCTGATGCCCGCCGCGGCCGCGGTCGCGCTGGGCGACCTGACGCCCGCGGTCGGCGCGCCGATGTTCGCGCTGCTGTTCGCGGCGTATTTCAGCATGGCGTATCTGCTGCTGGGCTCGGTGTTCCTCGGCGTCGGGGCGCAGGCGACGACGATGCGCGAAATCCAGATGCTGTCGCTGCCGATCACGATCCTGCAGGTGGCGATGTTCGGGCTGTCCTCGGCAGCGGTCTCGCACCCCGGCAGCTGGATCGCGACCGCCGCCGAGCTGTTCCCGTTGTCGTCGCCGTTCGCGATGGCTGGGCGCGCGGCGAACTCGCCGGAGCTGTGGCCCCACGTCGCGGCGCTGGCGTGGCAGGCGTTGTGGGTGACGATCTTCATCACGGTCGGCGCGCGGCTGTTCCGGAGGGGCGTGCTGCAATCCGGCAGCGCGCGACCGTTCTGGCGACGGAAGGCGAAGGTGGTGGCGTAGACCCTCACGATCCTCCCCCGCCAGGGGGAGGTGGCTGGCGCTTGCCAGACGGAGGGGGAGGAATGGGATAACCTCTGCTCCGTGTCCTCCCCCTCCGTCGCCTTCGGCGCCACCTCCCCCTGGCGGGGGAGGATCATTCGATCACAACCTCGGCATTCTATTGACATAAGTGTCAGCAAAGCCTCTCCTGCGGCAAAACACGGGAGAGAGACGATGGCGACTCTAGCGAGAAACGTGGCGCAACAGACGGTCGATCCGCTCGACGTGAGCCGCGCCGAACTCTACCGCGACGACCTCTGGCAGGCGCCGTTCGCCCGGCTTCGCGCCGAGTCCCCGGTCCACTATGTCGAGCAGTCCGACTATGGCCCCTATTGGTCGGTCTCCTCCTACAAGGGCATCGTCGAGGTCGAATCTCTCCCCGACCTATACTCCTCCGAAGCAGGCGGGATCACGATCGCCGATTTCGTCGCCGAGCGCGACGTATCGATGCCGATGTTCATCGCGCGCGATCGCCCCGTGCATACCGGCCAGCGCCGCACCGTCGCGCCGGCCTTCACCCCCAGCGAGATGACCCGGATGTCGGGCGATATTCGCAGGCGGACCGCCGACATGCTCGACAGCCTGCCGTGGAACACCCCGTTCGACTGGGTCGATACCGTCGCGATCGAACTGACGACGCAGATGCTCGCGATCCTGTTCGACTTCCCCTGGGCGGACCGGCGGAAACTGACGTTGTGGTCGGACTGGGCGGGCGATATCGAGATCGTGAAGAACGAGGAACTGCGCGGCCAGCGGCTCATGCACATGTTCGAATGCGGATCGTACTTCAAAGGTCTGTGGGACGCGAAGATCGACAAGGCGCCGACGCCCGACCTGATCTCGATGATGATTCATTCGGACGCGATGAGCCACATGGATCACAACGAGTTCATCGGGAACCTCATCCTGCTGATCGTCGGCGGCAACGACACGACGCGCAATTCGATGTCGGCGCTCGCCTATGGCCTCGACAAGTTTCCGGAGTCGCGCACGAAGCTGGAGGCGGACCCCACGCTGATTCCCAACGCGGTGAGCGAAATCCTGCGCTGGCAGACGCCGCTCGCACACATGCGCCGCACCGCGACCGCCGACGCGGAGTTGATGGGGCAGCAGATCAAGGCGGGCGACAAGCTCGCGCTCTGGTACATCTCGGCGAACCGCGACGAGAGCGTGTTCGGCGACGATGCGGACGCGGTCGTGGTGGATCGGCCGAACGCACGTCGGCACCTGGCGTTCGGGCACGGGATCCACCGCTGCGTCGGCGCGCGGCTGGCGGAGATGCAGATCGCAATTTTGCTGGAGGAGATGGCCGCCCGCCGCATGCGGATCAACGTGCTCGCCGAACCGACGCGGGTCGCTGCGTGCTTCGTCCACGGCTATCGCACGCTGCCGGTGGAAATCAGCAAATACTGAAGCTTGGCGTAACCTTATCGGGTGGTTCGGCCGTACCTATATCCGAACCATGGAGACGAACATGACCCAGGACCGCCGCGCTTTCCTCACGCTTGCCGGAGCAGGCGTCGCCGGCTTCGCGCTCTGGGGATGCACGTCGCAACCCGCGCAGGCTGCCGAGCGGTTCGAGGTGACGCTGACCGACGCGCAGTGGCGCAAAAAGCTGTCGCCCGACGCCTATGATACGTTGCGCAAGGAGGGTACCGAGCGGCCCTATTCGAGCCCGCTCAATGGTGAGCATCGTGCGGGGATCTTCTCGTGCGGCGGGTGTGCGTTGCCGAACTTCTCGTCGAAGACGAAGTTCGAGAGCGGGACGGGGTGGCCGAGCTTCTGGCAGCCGCTGCCGAACGCGGTCCGGACCCGGGTGGACTCGACGATGGGGATGGCGCGAACCGAGGTGCATTGTCGGCGGTGCGGCGGGCATCTGGGACACGTGTTCGACGATGGGCCGAAGCCGACGGGGAAGCGGTATTGCATGAATGGCGATGCGCTGACGTTTAAGGCAGCCTGAAGGCGTTCATTTGCCAGGCGGCCACTGCGAATCGCTGCTGAGCAAATAGAGTGTTCCCCCGCGAAGGCGGGGGTCCAGACTGGGCTCCCGCCTTCGCGGGAGAACAAGAAGTTTAGTAGAACAGTGATCTGCCCTAAAGCGCCGCCCCGGCGAAGGCCGGGGTCCAGTTGGGGGACGTCGCTAATGGAGGTGGCGGTCTGTTACCGCGACCTTTCCAACTGGGCCCCGGCCTTCGCCGGGGTGGTGTCGTTAGGATAAGGTCGGTGCACTGAACCGTCGAAGTGTGATCGGAACCGAGACTTCGAGTATTGAGCGTCGACTGTCGATAACGTCAGGCGACCGTCGCAAAGACGAACTTCAGTTCGCCTCGTTCACCAGCGTGAAGATCCCGCGCGGATCGGTCGGGCCATGCTGGATCGTCGCAAGCTGCGTAGCATTGGCGCGCTGCGTTGCAGACACGGTGTGGGTCGCACTCGCCATCTGGAACGACGGCTGCACCGGCGCATCAAGCGTATCGCCAGCAGGCGCGTGGCCCGAATAGATGAAGCCCTTGGTCGGGTAGGCCGAGGTGCCGAGGTCGCCCTGCGGACCGTACCAGACCTTGACCATGCTCCAGTCACCGGCAGCCGAAACGTCGACCGCACGAACGTTGGTCTCGATCGCGCCGGGGCGGGACCAGTTGGCATGCGTAAGGAGGACTTCGCGGTCGCTGACGACCTTCGAGACCATCGCGACATGGCCGACGCGCATCCGCGAGGTCGGCGAGAAGGCGAGGACCGAGCCGGCCTTCGGGGTGTGGCCGCGCTCGTAGCGACCCTCGGCCTGGCCCCACCAGGTGTTGGCGTTCCCGCGGATTTCGATGCCCGACACCGAGCGAGCGAACGTCACGCACTGCCAGAACTGGGCTGCTGCCGGTGTGGCCGTCATCAGGCCGCACGATACCACCAGCGCAAAACGCGCTGCTAACGCCTTGAAATTCATCGAGACCCCCCGGCCAAAACCCGTTTGTCGCATTCTGGCTACGGGAGGTTCGATTTAATTGGAACCCGTGCGGGAACCATATCCGACGAAGCGTGTTACCGCGCCGACCAACGCCCGAAATGGCGTCCAGGCAGGCTCAGTTCATGAGTTTCCAACCGGTTATGCGGTCCACAGTGACCTGCGTGACCGCGTGATAGCCCGGCCGCGCCTTGCCGTAGATGTCCATCGCCAGCTTGTGACCCCAGTCGCCCGAGTCCATCATCTGCTGGAACAGCGGCGCGACGAACTTGCGCCTGCCCTGCGACGTCAGGAACTGCTCGGCCGAGGCGTCGGCGGGCGCATAGTGATTGGCGAGCGCGAGTTGCAGCCAGGCGAAGCGGATCTCGGCATTGCCGGTGGTGTTCCAACCGAACGCGGTATCGAGCGTCTTCAACCGCTCGGCCGGGAGTTTGCGCGGCAATTGCGTGATGAACCGCGTGATCTCCTGTGTGGTCGCCTTGCCAGGGACTGCGGAAACTGGCCCACCTGCTGCGTATGCCTTGGCCGCCGCGTCGACCGCGGGGAACGCGGCGGACGTCACATGCACCGCGTTCGCGGGGATGCCAGGGCTGTAGACCCACGTATCGACGCCGATCGTCCTGGCTTCGGCGGGAGTCAGCAGCTTCGACTTGAGGTCGGCGAGGAAGCCGGCGCTGGTCTGCGGCTGGAAGGCGTGGCGGTCGAAATAGCTGCGGAGATAGGCGTCCCAGCGCGCGCGGCCGACCTGCTTCTCGATCGTGCGGAGGAAGGCGGCGCCCTTGTCATAGGCGATCTGCGTCATGCCGTCGTCGGGATCGCGCGCGGCGTCGAGATCGAGGTGGAGCTGCGTGTCCTTCGCGGCGGGTCCGCCAGCATCCTTCACCGCCGCGAGCATGTCGGTCCAGGCGAGGTCGGCCTCCATGTCGGCGCGGCGCTTGCCGTAGAGCGCCTCCATGATCCGGTTCTCGAAATAGCTGGTGAAGCCTTCGTTAAGCCAGAAATCGTCCCACGTCGCGTTCGTCACGAGATTGCCCGACCAGCTGTGCGCGAGTTCGTGCGCGATCAGCGAGACGAGGCTGCGGTCGCCGGCGATCGCGGTCGGCGTGGCGAAGGTGAGCGTCGGGTTCTCCATGCCGCCGAACGGGAACGAGGGCGGCAAGACCAGCACGTCGTAGCGGCCCCAGCGATACGGGCCGTACAGTCCCTCGGCGGCGGCGACGAATTTCTCGAGCTCGCCGAACTCGTACGCGGCCTTGGGCAAGGTCGCGGGCTCGGCCCAGATCCCGGTGCGCGGCCCGGTCGACTTGAACGCGATGTCGCCGACCGCGAGCGCGATCAAATACGGCGCGACGGGCTTGTCCATCTTGTACTGGAACGTGCAGCGATCGGCAGCGCAGGTCGGCTTGCCGGTCGCGAGCCCGCTCATGACGGCGGTGAGTTGTTTGGGGACGGCGATCTTCGCTTCCCAGGTCTGGCGGATGCCGGGGGAGTCCTGCGTCGGGATCCAGCTGCGGTTGAGGATCGCCTCGCCCTGGCTGAACAGGAACGGCTGTTTCTTGCCCGCGGTCTGCGCAGGGGTCAGCCATTGCAGCGCCTTCGCGTCAGGCGACGAGGCGTAGGCGATGCGGATTTTCTTGGCCCCGTTGAGCGTGACGGTCAGCGGCGCGCCGTGGATCTTGTCGACCGCGCCGACCGAGTAGGGGAGCGGCTTGCCGGCGGCGTCGGTGATGTTGACGATCTTCAGGCCGTTGTCGTCGAGCACGACCTGTTTGGCACCGGGGGCCGCGAGGATATCGAGCGTGGCGATGCCGCGAATGACGTGGGTGTCGAAGTCGGCGGCGAGATCTAGCGCGATATGCGTGACGCGCGCCTCGGCGGGGCGGGCGTAGCTGTGCGAGTCGTGCGCGTCGGGGGTGGTTAGGACGGGAGCAACCGTCTGCGCGACGGCGGGGGATGCGAAGACGAGACCGAGGGCGGTGGCTAGAGCGGGGATGCGCATGGGAACTCCGATGTCGCCGTTCCGAGGGGGAAGGCCAAGCGTAGGTCCTACCGCGCGGGTCCCGTTGCTGGAAGGGTGGGGTTAGCGTGACCTCGCGATCCTCCCCCGCAAGGGGGAGGTGTCGCCGAAGGTGACGGAGGGGGAGGACACGGAACGCACGTTTCGCATGCCCCCCCCTCCGTCTGGCAAAAGCCAGCCACCTCCCCCTGGCGGGGGAGGATCATCGGAAGCCGTGGCTCCTAGCTCTCGTGAACTGTGTTCGTTGCCAGCCGCGCCAACCGTGCCTCATGCTCGACCCGGCCAAACGGAAACCGCGAGAAGAAGAACGCCGAGACGCACGCCAGCACGATATAAAGGCCGGCGTAAATAAACGTCAGCCGGTCGATCGTCCCAACCGGCACCGTCCCCGGCGTCGCTTTGGCCGGGAAGCCCGCCACCGCGAGGATCATCCCCGCGAAGAATATCCCGATCCCGCTGGTGCATTTCTGGACGAAGAACGAGCCGGCGAAGAACACGCCTTCGGAGCGCCGCCCCGTCTTCGCCTCCGAATCCTCGACCACGTCGGCCATCATCGAGGCGCCGAGGATGAACCCGGTGACGTTCGACGCGGTGCCGAGGATGAAGAACCCGAACAGCATCGGCAGCAACGAAGGGTCGCCGACTTCCGGAAACACGCCCAGCATCCGCAGCCAATAGGGCGACGTGTTGAGCGCCGCGCCGAGCAGCACCGCGCCCATCGCCGCCTTGGGCTTGCTCCCCGTTTTGCCGAGCCGGGGCGCGGCGAGAAACGCGAGGAACACGCCCGAGAACAAGGCGATCGTCAGGTAGACGAACACCGGCCCCTTGAAGCCCCACACATAGGTGTAGAGGTAGTTCGACATCGCATAGCTGATGCCTTGGATCGTGTACGCGCAGACGCCCGCCGCCATCAGGATCGCGAACGCGCGGTTCCTCACGGTCTGGCGCAGTTCGGCGAAGGATTCGCGCAAGGTCTGCTTGGCGGTCGGCGGGTTCGGCAGATGCCTGATCTCGTGATGCGTGCCGAGCGCGGAAACGAGGATCGCAACGCCGATGAACAGCGCGCCCGCCAACGCGAAGCCGCCATAGCCGGCGCGGTTGAGCAGGCCGTTCGGGAACGCCGCGGTGGGCGCGAGGAAATACTGGTACGCCGACAGCAACATCAGCAGCCCGCCGACCCAACCGAACAGATAGCGATAGGCCATGATCCGCGTGCGCTCGTCATACCCCGACGTCAGCTCGGGGGTCAGCGCTACCGAGGGGACCTCGTAGCAACTTACCGCGCTGCGCACGATCACCGCCATGACGAACAGCCAAATCAGCGTTTGTGGCTCGGACATCACCGAGGGCGGGTTCCACAGCAGCAGCCAGCCGATCATGATCGGCAGCGCAGACGCGTACATCCACGGATGCCGCCGGCCCCACCGCGTCCGCGTGCGATCGGAGAAGAAGCCCACCGCAGGATCGACGAACGCGTCGATCAGCAGCGCCATCATGATGACGAGCCCGACGGTGGCGGAGGGCAGCCCGACGACCTGGTTGTAGAACAGCAGCAGGAACGTGCCGAACCCGGCGTCCTTCACCCCGTACGCGACCGCGCCGAAGCCGTAGCTTGCCATCGTACCGTTGGAGAGGCGGCGGGCGGGTGCGCTCATGACGCGGCGGTCACTTCAATTTGTCGAGCATGGCGAACAGCGAGGGTTGCGCAGGATCCCAGCTCGGTCGCGTGCCGATCGTCATGCCGCCATCCACAAGGATGTGCGTGCCGGTGATGAAGCTGGCGTCGTCGCTCGCGAGGAACGCGACCGCAGCGGCGATGTCTCCGCCAGTGCCGGGGCGGCGGATCGGCTGCGCGTCGGCAGCGATATGCCCGATCATTGCGTCGGCCTTGCTGGTGTTCGCCGCGTCGAGATCGAGTGCGCGGGTGAAGATGTTGGTGACGATGAAGCCTGGGACGACGGCGTTTACGCGGATCTTGTGCTGGGCGAGATCGGCGGCGGCTTGCTTGGTGAGGTGGAGGACGCCTGCCTTTGCGGTGGAGTAGGCGGTCGGCGCGTAGCCGGTGCCGAGCGCGGACACCGACGAGGTGTTGACGATCGCGCCACCGCCGCGTTTTGCCATGAGGGGTGCTGCGTAACGGATGCCGAGGGCGACCGAGCGGAGGAGAAGCGCCTGGGTGCGGTCCCAATCCTCCGGGGAAATCTCGCCGATCGGGTCGCGCGAGCCGCCGGCGCCGGCATTGTTGAACAGGATATCGAGCCCGCCTGCATCGTCCGCGGTCTGCATCAGCGCCTCGATATCGCCGGCCTGGAGGACGTCGGTGCGCTGGAAGAGGATGCGGCCGCCGGATGCGTCGGCGAGCGCGTGGCCGCCGGCCTCGTCGATGTCGCCGATCAGGACGGTGGCGCCTTCGTCGGCGAGTCGGAGCGCGGTCGCCCGGCCGATGCCGGATGCGCCGCCGGTCACGACGGCACGCTTGCCTGAAAACCTCACCCGCACTCTCCTGCTCTTTTTTGCGAGCATAGTATGGCTTCTGCACTCGTCAATGATGGCGCGTTCGAAAAACGGGTTTGCGGCGGGCGGCGGGCGGGGATACCAAGCGGGCAAACATTCGGAGGATGCGTGATGGATACGACCAACCTGTTCCGGCTCAACGGCCGCGTCGCGCTGATCACCGGCGGCAGCCGCGGGATCGGCAAGATGATCGCGGCGGGGTTCATCGCTCAGGGGGCCAAGGTGTATATCTCGTCGCGGAAGGCCGATGTGTGCGAGGCGGCCGCCGCGGAACTCGGGCCGAACTGCATCGCGTTGCCGCAGGACGTCTCGACGGTGGCGGGGTGCAAGGCATTGGCTGCGCAGTTCGCCGAGCATGAGTCGAAGCTCGACATCCTCGTGAACAACGCGGGCGCGGCGTGGGGCGTGCCGTTCGAGGAGTTTTCCGAGGTCGGCTGGGACAAGGTCATGGACCTTAACGTGAAGTCGCCGTTCTTTCTCACGCAGGCGCTGCATGCGGCGCTGAAGGCGTCAGGCTCGCGGCAAAAGCCCGCGAAGGTGATCAACATCACGTCGATCGACGGGCAGCGGCTGAACCCGTGGGAGACGTACAGCTATCACGCGTCGAAGTCGGCGCTGATCTATTTGACGAAGCGGATGGCGGCGCGGCTGGTAACGGATTCGATCAACGTCACCTCGATCGCGCCGGGGGCGTTTGCGAGCGACATGAACAAGGCGGCGCGCGATCATGGGGACGCGGTGGCGCAGGGGATCCCGGCGAAGCGAGTCGGGGTGGACGAGGATATGGCCGGCGCGGCGATCTATCTCGCCAGCCGCGCAGGGGATTATGTGATCGGGGAGACGATCACGGTAGACGGCGGGTTGGTGCACGCTTCGCTGGGCACAAGCATAGATGCCTGAGCTAATTCCCTCGCCCCTCCGGGGAGAGGGAGGGAGGAGCACTTGCGACGGAAGGGAGAGGGGCCGTTGGGATGAACCGTCCCAAGCCTCACTCCCCTCTCCCTTCCCACGGCAAGCGCCGCGGGCCCCTTCCCTCTCCCCGTAGGGGCGAGGGAGATTAGCGGGCGATGCCACCCGCGGCGAGGACGGCCAGGGTTACCAGTTCGCTCGCGGTCGACGTCATCGGCGCAACCTGCACCGGCTTCTCCATGCCGATCAGCATCGGCCCGATCACCGAGTCCCCACCCAGTTCCCGCAGCAACTTCGCTGAGATGTGGGCGGACTGGAGCCCCGGCATGATCAGCACATTCGCGGGCCCGGAGAGGCGCGCGAAGGGGTAGTTCGCCAGCTGCTTCGGATTCAGCGCAACATCCGGCGCCATCTCGCCCTCATACTCAAAGCCGACCTTCCGCCCGTCCAGCACCGTCACCGCATCACGGATATTATCGAGCCATTCGCCCTTCGGATTGCCGAAGTTCGAATAGCTCAGGAACGCCACGCGAGGCTCATGCCCCATCCGCCGCGCGACTGCCGCGGTCTGCTCGGCGAAGTCGGCGAGTTGCTCGGCGGTCGGGCGCTCGTTGACCGTAGTATCGGCAATGAACACCGTGTGGCTCTGCCCGACGAGCAGGTGGATACCGAACGGCGTCTTCCCCGCGGCCGGATCGATCACGCGGTAGATCTGGCGCATCGTTTCGCCATAGGTACGCGTGATGCCGGTGATCATCGCGTCGCCTTCGCCGAGCTGGAGCAGCAGCGCGCCGAAGATGTTGCGGTCCTGGTTGACCATCCGCTCGCAATCGCGGCGCAGATAGCCGCGCCGCTGGAGCCGCGAATACAGGAAGTCGACCATCCGCGGCACGAGCGGCGAGACGCGGCTGTTGTGGAGTTCGAAGCTCTCGGGATCGGTGACGCCGAGCGCGCGCAACCGGTCGGGTACGTCGTCGCGGCCGACGAGGACCGGGGTGCCGTAGCCGCCTTCCTTGAACGCGATCGCGGCGCGGAGGACGACTTCCTCCTCACCTTCCGCGAAGATCACGCGCTTGGGATGCGCGCGCGCGCCCTCGTACGCCATCGACAGCACCGACGTGGTCGGATTGAGGCGAGCCCGCAAGGAATGGCGATACGCTTCGATGTCGAGGATCGGCTTGGTCGCGACGCCCGAGGCCATTGCGGCTTTCGCGACCGCAACGGGGACGACTTCCATCAGGCGCGGGTCGAACGGCGCGGGGATGATGTATGCGGGGCCGAAGCTGTGGCTGACGCCGTATGCCGCGGCGACTTCCTCGGGCACGCGTTCGCGCGCTAATTCCGCGATCGCGTTGGCGGCGGCGATCTTCATCGCGTCGTTGATGCCGGTCGCGCGGACGTCGAGCGCACCGCGGAAGATGAACGGGAAGCCGAGCACGTTGTTGACCTGGTTCGGATAGTCCGAGCGCCCGGTCGCGACGATCGCATCGGGGCGCGCGGCCATCGCCAGTTCGGGGCGGATTTCCGGCTCGGGGTTGGCCATCGCGAAGATGATCGGTGCGGGGGCCATGTCCTTTACCATTTCCGGCGTCAGCGAGCCCGCCGCGGAGAGCCCCAGGAATACGTCGGCGCCAACTAAGGCCTCGGTCAGCGTGCGCGTTTCCGTCACCGCTGCATGGGCGGACTTCCACTGGTCGACGCCGTCGCGCCCCTGGTAGATCACGCCTTTCCGGTCGCAGAGTATGACGTTGTCGCCGCGCACGCCCATCGCTTTCACGAGTTCGGTGCAGGCGATCGCCGCGGCGCCGGCGCCGTTGACGACGATCTTGACCTCGGACAGTTTCCGCCCCGTCAACAAACACGCGTTGATCAGGCCGGCGGCGGTGATGATCGCGGTGCCGTGCTGGTCGTCATGGAAGACCGGGATGTTCATCCGTTCGCGCAACGCCTGCTCGATGATGAAGCATTCGGGCGCCTTGATATCCTCGAGGTTGATGCCGCCGAAGGTTGGCTCCATCAGCTCGACCGCGTCGATGAAGCGGTTCACGTCCTCGGTCTTCAGCTCGATGTCGATCGCGTCGACGTCGGCGAAGCGCTTGAAGAGGACGGCCTTGCCTTCCATCACCGGCTTGCTGGCGAGCGGCCCGAGATTGCCCATGCCGAGGATCGCGGTGCCGTTCGAGATCACCGCGACGAGGTTCCCCTTCGCGGTGTAATCGTAGACGGTCGCGGGATCGTCGTAGATCGCCTGCACCGGCACTGCGACGCCGGGCGAATAGGCAAGCGCGAGATCGCGTTGCGTCGCCATCGGCTTCGACGCGATGATCTCGATCTTCCCCGGACGGCCTTCCGAGTGGAAGAGCAAGGCTTCGCGTTCGGAGAATTGGAGCGTTTCGTCGGACATGGGCGGGGCCTCGCACGGTCGTTAGGTTTGGAGGACCTTCTAGGCAGGTGGTCGCCGTTCGTCACCCCGGACACTTCGCCCTAGTGGGTCGCCGCCTACCAGCACCACCCGGCGAAGGCCGGGGCCCAAGTGGCAAGGCCGGAGTAACGACGGACTGCGCTTCGTTATTACCGTCCCCCAATTGGGCCCCGGCCTTCGCCGGGGTGGTTCAGGTTGATCTGGGGCAGTAACAACTCCTTCTCCCCCTCGGGGAGAAGGTGGCGCGCCTGCGCCGGATGAGGGGCGGTTGGGGTGCGCGCCCGAGCCTCACTCCCCCTCACCCTCCCACGCTGCGCGCGGGCCCCTCCCTCTCCCCGAGGGGAGAGGGGTTTTATGGGGCGCGGCTTTTCGCTACCCGCACCGTGATGTCGCATCCCGCTCCTACCCCCATGATGACGCAGTATCTCGGCCTGAAGGCGGAGGCGCAGGATTGCTTGTTGTTCTACCGGATGGGCGATTTCTTCGAACTGTTCATGGACGATGCGCGCGTCGCGGCAGGGGTGCTCGACATCGCGCTGACCGCACGCGGCGAGCATGAGGGCAAGCCGATCCCGATGTGCGGCGTGCCGGTGCATGCGGCGACGGTGTACCTGCAACGCCTGATCAAGGCCGGGCACCGGGTGGCGATCGCCGAGCAGGTGGAAAGCCCGGCGGAAGCGAAGGCGCGCGGTGGCTCTAAGGCGCTGGTGGCGCGCGCGATCGTGCGGGTGGTGACGGCGGGGACGCTGACCGAGGAAGCGTTGCTCGACGCGCGGTCGGACAATTGGTGCGTGGCGATCGGCGAGGCTGGGGGGTCTGTCGCCATTGCCGCGGCGGACGTGTCGACCGGGCGGTTCGAGATCGTCGAGGTTGCGGGCGACGCGGTCGAGGCGGAACTCGCGCGGCTGGGCGCTGCCGAAGTCGTGGCATCGGAGGCGAGCCAGTTCGAGGAAGCCGCGACGACGCTGCGTCCCAAGACCGACTTCGACAGCGGCGCGGGCGAGGCTCGCCTCAAGCGACTGTACGGCGTGGCGACGCTCGACGGATTCGGACAGTTCGGCCGCGCGGGGCTCGCCGCAGCCGGAGGCCTGGTCGCGTATCTGGAGCATAATGCGAAGGGCACGATGCCCTTCCTCCGCGCCCCGCGGATCGGCCGGGCGGCGGAGACGATGGCGATCGACGCCGCCACCCGCGAGAGCCTGGAGCTGACCTGCACCACCGGCGGCGTGCGCAAAGGCAGCCTGCTCGACGCGGTCGACCGGACCGTGACGGGGGCCGGCGCGCGGTTGCTCGGCGCGGATCTCGGCGCTCCGTTGATGGACAAGGCGGCGATCGATGCGCGGCTCGATCTGGTACGGCTGTTCCATGACGACCAGGCGGCGCGCGAGCGGTTGCGCTCGACGTTGCGCGCGCTGCCGGACATCGGCCGCGCGCTCGGGCGGCTGGCGGCAGGGCGTGGTGGCCCGCGCGATCTCGGGCAGTTGCGGGACGGGCTGGACGGGGCGTGGAGCCTCGGCGAGCGGATGGACGCGATCGTCGATCCGCCGGTGCTGCTCCGGGACATCGCGCCAAGATTGCGTGGACACGGCGCGCTGATCGACCTGCTCAAGCGCGCGCTGGTGCCGTCGCCGCCGATCGAGGCATCGGATGGCGGCTATATCGCGGCGGGCTATGATGCCGCGCTCGACGACCTGCGCGATGCCGGCGCTGGCGGGCGGCGGGCGATCGCCGCGCTGGAGGCGGAGTTCCGCACCGCGACCGGCGTCACCGCGCTGAAGATCCGCCACAACGGCGTGCTCGGCTATCATGTCGAAGTCCCCGCGCGCGCGGCGGACCCGTTGATGAAGCCGGAGAGCGGCTTCACGCATCGCCAGACTCTCGCCGGCGTGGTCCGCTTCAATACCCCTGCCCTGCATGAGGTCGCGGCGAAGGTGTCGCAGGCCGGCGCGCATGCACTGGCGGCGGAGGCGGCGCATCTCGAGGAACTGACCGCGCAGGCCCTCGCGGGGCGCGATGCGATTGCCGCGACCGCGGATGCGCTCGCGCGGCTCGACGTCGCGGCAGGGCTGGCGGAGCGTGCAGCGGAAGGCGCCTGGGCGCGGCCGTCGCTCGTGGATCACGCGTGCTTCGAGATCGAGGGCGGGCGGCACCCGGTGGTCGAGGCGGCGGTGGCGAAGTCGGGCGACCGGTTCGTCGCCAACGACTGCAACCTGTCTGAGGCGTCGCGGCTGTGGCTCGTCACCGGGCCGAACATGGGCGGTAAATCGACCTTCCTCCGCCAGAACGCGCTGATCGCGGTGCTCGCGCAGGCCGGATCGTACGTGCCCGCGACCAAGGCCACGCTGGGCCTGGTCGATCGCCTGTTCAGCCGCGTCGGTGCGTCGGACAACCTCGCGCGCGGGCGGTCGACGTTCATGGTCGAGATGGTCGAAACCGCGGCAATCCTCGCGCAGGCGACGCCGCGGTCGTTCGTGATCCTCGACGAGGTCGGGCGCGGCACCTCGACCTATGACGGCCTCGCGATCGCCTGGGCGGTCGTCGAGGCGATCCACGAGGACAACCGGTGCAGGTGTCTGTTCGCAACGCATTATCATGAGCTGACGCGGCTCGCCGAACGCTGCGAGGCGCTGTCGCTGCACCACGTCCGCGCGCGCGAGTGGAAGGGGGAGCTGGTGCTGCTCCACGAACTCGCCGACGGGCCGGCGGATCGGAGCTACGGGCTGGCGGTCGCGCGGCTGGCGGGGATGTCGCCGGTGACGGTGGCGCGGGCGAAGGCGGTGCTGGCGAAGCTCGAGGCCGGACGCGCGAAGACCGGCGGGCTGGCGGCGGGGCTCGACGACCTGCCGTTGTTCGCGGCGGCGGCGCAGGTCGAGGAGGCTGCGTGCGACGTGCTGCGCGAGGATCTGGCGAAACTCGATATCGATGCGATGAGTCCGCGGGATGCGCTGGACGCGCTGTACCGGTTAAAGGCGCTGGCGAACGAGGGCTAACCCCCGCCCCGCCCACACCGTCATCCTGGGCTCGACCCAGGATCCAGAGCCAAGAATGTTGCGGTTCGCGGCTCTGGATCCCAGCGTTCGCTGGGATGACGACACTGAAATAGCCAGAGCGTAGGTTCTTGATCCCGCGTCCTAGTATCTCACGATACGTCGATGCTAGGCGGCGGCGGGATTTAGCGGAGTGCCGAGCGTTGGGCGGACATCATCACGGGCACGACCATTCGCATGGTCACTCACACAGCCACGGCGGGGGCCACTCGCACGGCGGCCACAGCCACGCTCCGGCCTCGTTCGACCGCGCCTTCGCGATCGGCATCGGCCTCAACATCGTGTTCGTCGTCGTCGAGGCGATCGTCGGCCTGCGCATCGACTCGGTCGCGCTGCTCGCCGACGCCGGCCACAATCTGTGCGACGTGCTCGGCCTCGTCGTCGCGTGGGGCGGCACGATGCTCGCGCGCACGGCACCGACCAAGCGCTACACCTACGGGCTGAAAGGCTCGACGATCCTCGCCGCGCTGGCCAACGCATTGCTGTTGCTGGTCGCGCTCGGCGCGATCGTGCTGGAGGCGTCGCAGCGCTTCTCCGATCCCGCCCCGACTGCCGGTCTGACCGTGTCGATGGTCGCGGGCATCGGCATCGCCGTCAACGCGTTCACCGCGTGGATGTTCGCACGCGGCCGCAAGGGCGACGTCAACATCCGCGGCGCGTACCTCCACATGGCTGCCGACGCGCTGGTGTCGGCGGGCGTAGTAATCGCCGGCTTCGTGATCTGGCGCACCGGCCTGACCTGGATCGACCCCGCAGTCAGCATCGTCATCGCCGTCCTGATCTTCTGGCAGACCTGGGGCCTGCTCCGCGAGACCGTCGAGATGTCGCTGTCCGCCGTCCCCCGTGGGATCGAGTTCGACCATGTCGACCAGGCGCTGTGCAGCCTGCCCGGCGTCACCGAGATCCACGATCTCCATATCTGGCCGATGAGCACCACCGAACCCGTCCTCACCGCGCACCTCGTGATGCCCGCCGGCCACCCCGGCGATCGGTTCCTCAGCGACGCCAGGACGATGCTCCACGACAAATTCGGCATCGGCCACGCGACGTTGCAGGTCGAAACAGGCAACGGCCACGACTGTTCGATGGCGGACTCGGCGACTGTTTGAATTTCGCCGTTCGAACTTCGGCGTCTGAACTTGGGATTCCAAACCTAGCTGTTTGAACTTTCCGGTGCCGCACGGGTTACTCTGTCACGCATCAGGAGCAAAGTTCATGAAGAAGCATCTTATCGCAGCGTTGATGTCGGTCGCCGTCGCAGCGCCGGCCATGCTGCCGACCGCCGCGACCGCGCAGCGTTACGACGATCGGCGCGACAACAACGATCGTCGCGATCGTGACGATCGCCGTTTGAACAACGACCGCCGCGGTAACGATCGCAACTGGCGCGGCGACGACCGCAACTGGGATCCGTCGCGCAGCTATCAGGACGGCAAGTACCGCGAGCGCCGCCTCGGCCGCAACGACCGGATCTATCGTGGTCGCGACGGCCGCGCCTATTGCAAGCGCAACGACGGCACGACCGGCCTCGTGATCGGTGCACTCGGTGGCGGCGCGCTGGCCAACCTGATCGGCGGCGGCACGCTCGGCACGCTGGCGGGTGCCGGCGGTGGCGCCTTGCTCGGCCGCTCGGTCGACCGCGGCAACGTGAAGTGCCGCTGAGCCTTAGCCGACGCTAGAAACGACGACGGCGGCCGAGCGATCGGCCGCCGTTTTTGTGTCTACGCAATGTGCCGTTCGTGCTGAGCGAAGTCGAAGCACCTGCGCTTTGGTCAGACCCTTCGATTTCGCTCAGGGCGAACGGAAGGGTCTAGTACGCGCGAGCGACCGCGAATTCGACCGCCTCGATCATCGCGTCCTTGGCGGCACCGTTCGCAAAGCCGGCGATCGAATCGATCGCGCGCTGGCCGTAGTGACGTGCCCTTGCAAACGTGTCGTCGATCGCACGGGTCGAGCGGATCAGGCGGATCGCGTGCTGGAGATCGGCGTCGCTGTCGCGGCGGCCTTCGACGGCATCCTTCCAGAACGCACGGTCCTCGGCCGAGCCGCGCGCATACGCCAGGATCACCGGGAGCGTCATCTTCCCCTCGCGGAAATCGTCGCCTGCGTCCTTGCCCATCGTATCCGCGTCCGAGACATAGTCGATCGCGTCGTCGACCAGCTGGAACGCGATGCCGAGGTTGCGGCCGTATGCGTCGAGCGCAGCCTCTTCCGCCTCGGGACGCTCGGCCACCACCGCCGAAATCCGGCATGCAGCCGCGAACAGCGCCGCGGTCTTCGCGCCGATGATGTCGAGATAGCGCTCCTCGCCGAGATCGACGCGGCGCGCGGCGGTGAGCTGGTTGACCTCGCCCTCTGCGATCACCGCGCTCGTCGACGACAGGATCTTCAACGCCTTGAGGCTGCCGGCCTCGACCATCAGTTCGAAGCTGCGGCTGAACAGGAAATCGCCGACCAGCACGCTGGCCGGGTTGCCCCAGATGATGTTGGCGGTGCGCTTGCCCCGACGCAGGTCCGAGCCGTCGACGACGTCGTCGTGCAGCAGCGTCGCGGTGTGGATGAACTCGACTGCGGCGGCGAGCAGATGATGCTGCGTCCCCGCATACCCGATCAGTTGCGCACTCGCGAGCGTGAGCATCGGCCGCATCCGCTTGCCGCCGCCGGCGATCAGATGACCCGCGAGTTCGGGGATCAGCGGGATTTCCGACTGCATCCGGCCGCGGATCACCGCATTGACCTGGTCCATGTCGCCGGTGACGAGTTTGACCATCGGGTCCAGCGACGGCTGGGACTCGGGATTGGGACGTACGGTTTCGAGGCGGTGGACGGTGGCGCTCATCTCCCCGAGCCTCTGCCGCCTATGCCCCTGCAAAGCAACCCTTGCCGACCCTCGGCTCACCCCGGCCCGCCACGACTTGCCCCGCGGACATCTTGCCGATCCGGCCGTATCCTCGCAAAAGGCGCGCCGAACCAACGAAAGGGTGTTTTAGGTGGCTGACGACCTGTTGACCGGATATCGCCAGAGCATCGACAATATCGATGCGGCCCTCATCCACATGCTCGCCGAGCGGTTCAAGGTGACGCAGGCGGTGGGCCGGCACAAGGCGACCCACGGCCTGCCCGCCGCCGATCCCGGCCGCGAGGAGCGCCAGATCGCGCGGTTGCGGCATCTCGCGTCGGAGGCGCAGCTCGATCCGGAATTCTCGGAAAAGTTTCTGCGCTTCATCATCGACGAGGTCATTCGTCACCACGAGCAGCTTGCGCACGATCCGGCCTGAACCGCGCCCGCTTCGCCGGCCGGTCTACCGGCGGCGGCCGTCAGGCGCGACGTGACGGAATCGTCACGGCTGCTCCATCTCGCGATCATCCCGTCCTTGGTAGGGCAGCGATGATGACGGGTCTTCGGCGTGCTCTGATCGGACTCGTGGTCCTGGCGGTGATCGCATCGGGGTTCATGGGCTGGCTGGGCTATTTCGGCGGCCCGGTGTTCACGGACGTCCCCGCGACCAATGCGTCCCCCACCACTGCTAAGCGCCCGTTCGCCGCGGTTCTGCTGACCAGCGATGTCGGCTACCGGATCGGCATGGCGCGAGAGATCGCGCGGCGGCTGGCGGCGGACGGCGTGCCGGTGGTCGCGGTCAACACGCTGACCTATCTGCGCAAGACCCGGACGCCCGCCGACATCACGCGGTTGATCGCGGATGCCGAACGCCGCGCGTTGCGACTGGGCCAGACCGACAAGGTCGTGCTGATCGGCCAATCGTTCGGCGCGGACATGCTGCACGTCGGGCTGATCGACCTGCCCGCCGACCTGCGCGCGAAAATCGTGCGGGTGGCGCTGATCGTGCCCGAGGACAACGTCCAGTTCCGCGCCTCGCCCAGCGAAATCTTCGATCTCTGGACGCCGACGATCGATGCCCTGCCGACCGCGCGGCGATTGACCTGGGTGCCGCTACTGTGCGTGCACGGCCAGGAGGAAACCGGCAGCCTGTGCCCCTTGCTGACACAGCCCAATGTGCAAAACGTGGCGTTGCCCGGCGGACATCCGCTTCACCGCGACGCCGATGCGCTCTACGATGTCCTCGCGCGGTTCGTGTTCGCGCGCTGAGGGGTCGTCGATGAGCTTGCCAATGCCGGACACTATCGGGGCCGGGGAACAGACACGTCCGCCTCGTAGCGGGACTCGGGTTCGGAAACACGGTTTGCGCAGGTCATGACGACGCGACCCACCCTCGTCCGGATCCGCGACTGGATCGTGCATCGCCGCGGCACGCTGATCGCGCTCGCGGTGCTGCTTGTCGCGGTGCTCGGCTTCGCCGCGATCCACAAGCTGACCGCGGAGATCCGCCTGTCCGAGGTGCGTACGGCGTTCGCGGCGCTCGGCTGGCCCGCGCTGTCGGCGTCGATCGGCCTGACCGTCGTCAGCTACATCGCGCTGACCTTCTACGACACCATCGCACTCAGAGTGATCGGTCATCCGCTACCTTGGCGGACCGCCGCCGTCGCGTCGTTCACCAGCTACACGATCAGCCACAATCTCGGGCTCGCGATGCTGACTGGCGGATCGGCGCGCTACCGCGTCTACAGTCGCGCCGGGCTGGACGAGGCGGGAGTCGCGCGCGTCGTCCTGATCGCCGGGGTGACGTTCTGGGCGGGGGTGATCAGCGTCGCGTGCCTGTCGATGGCGATCCATCCGGGAATGCTGCCGATCGTCCACTGGACGCTGCCGCCGCTGCTGGAGCGGGCGTTCGGGATCGGCATCCCGCTGGCGATGCTGGCGATCGTCCTGCGCTATCGCCAGGGCGGCTCGATCGGACTGCTGGGCTGGCGGCTGCCGCTGCCCGACGCGCGCCAGGCGCTCGCGCTGCTGCTGGTGTCGACGGTCGATCTCGCAGCGGCGAGCGCAGCGCTGTTCGTGCTGCTCCCGAACGCCTCCCCCGACCTCTATCCGGTGCTGTTCCTTGGCTATGCGGTGGCGATCGTCGTCGCGCTGATCAGCCATGTGCCGGGCGGGCTCGGCGTGTTCGAGGCGGTGATCATCGCGACCATGCCGCAGAACAACGCAACCATCCTCGCCGCGCTGCTCGCCTATCGGATCATCTATTACGTCGCGCCGCTGATCCTGGCGGCGGTGCTGCTCGCGTTCCACGAGGGCCGGCAATGGCGCAAGCGGGCGCGCGCGCCGGATCAGGGAGGCCGCGGGACCGATCCGCTGACGATCGCGCTGCCGTTGGCGCCGTTGCTGCTCGGCGTGCTCGTGTTCATGAGCGGCGCGATGCTGCTGGTGTCGGGCGCGCTGCCCGCCGCGCCCGGCCGGATGAACGCGCTGGCGACGATCCTGCCGTTGCCAATCAGCGAGATGGCGCATGTCGCGGCTAGCCTCGTCGGGGTCATGCTGCTGTTCGTGGCACTCGGGCTGTACCGCCGGCTCGACGGAGCCTTCTGGGCGGCCCGGACGCTGCTCATCGCCGGCGCGCTGCTGTCGATCGCCAAGGGCCTCGATTACGAGGAGGCGACCGTCCTGTTGCTGACCGCCGCCGCGCTCCAATGGACGCGCGGCGCCTTCTACCGGCGGACGCGGCTGACCGCGGAGCCGTTGTCACCCGAATGGCTGGTCGGGGTCGGCGCGGCGATCGGCCTGTCGGTGCTGATCGGGTTCTTCGCGTACCACCGCGTCGGCTATTCGAGCAATCTGTGGTGGGAGTTCGAGACCAACGCCAACGCCTCGCGGTTCCTGCGCACCAGCCTTGCAGTCGGACTACTGCTGATCGGTGCGGCGATCTGGCGGCTGTTCGCGGCGGCGCCCGTGCCGCTCGTCCACGACGTGCTGCCCGCCGACGTGGCGGAGGCCGCGCTCGCGCATGCCGACCGGACCGACGCGATGCTCGCCTTCACCGGCGACAAGCGCTTCCTGGTGTCGGACAGCCGCGACGCGTTCCTGATGTATCAGGTCAAGGGCGCGAGCTGGATCGTGATCGGCGATCCCGTCGGCCCGGCCGAGGCGTGGTCGGAACTGCTCTGGGCGATCCGCGCGCGGGCCGATGCCGCGCAAGGGCGGCTGCTGCTGTACCAGATCGGTCTGCGCATCGTCCCGATCGCGATCGAGATGGGGCTGAAACTCGTCAAATACGGCGAGGAGGCGACCGTCGAACTCGGCGGCTTCACGCTAGAGACGCCCGACATGCGCAGCGTGCGCAAGGCGAGCCGGGTCGCCGAGCGCGCCGGCGCCGAGTTCGCGGTCGTGCGGGCCGCCGACATGCCCGCGATCCTGCCCGAACTGCAGGCGATCTCGGACTGGTGGCTGGCCGACAAGGATCATGCCGAGAAGAGCTTCAGCGTCGGCCGGTTCGAACCCGGCTATCTGACGACGTTCGATTGCGCGGTGGTACGGATCGAGGAGCGGATCGTCGCCTTCGCCAATATCTGGGCGACCCCGAACGGCCAGGAATTGTCGGTCGACCTGATGCGTCACGCCGAGGACATGCCGCAGGGGGGCATGGACTTCCTGTTCACCCGGCTGATGCTGTGGGGTCATGAGCACGGCTATCGCAATTTCTCGCTCGGGATGGCGCCGCTGTCGGGGATCGAGGCGCGGCGGCTATCGCCGACCTGGTCGAAGGTGGCCGCGTTCCTGTTCCGCCACGGCGAGCGATTCTACGGGTTCGCGGGCCTGCGCGCGTACAAGGAGAAGTTCAGGCCGAACTGGACGCCGCGCTACATCGCCTCGCCGGGCGGCACGTCGCTGCTGCGCGGGCTGATCGATTTGCAGGCTTTGGTGAGTCGGTAAGGCTTGCTAGGGCCCGCCGCCTTGCTAGGGCAGACGGGATGAGTTTCCTCCTGGCAATCGAAGGCGCCGACGGCGCGGGCAAGGCTACCGCTTCGGCATTGGTGGTAGAGCAGTTGCGCGCCACCGGCCGTACCGCCGAGGTCGTGTCGTTCCCGCGCTACACCGAGACGGTCGGCGGCTGGGCGCTTGGCGCGATGCTCGCTGGCACCCTGCCGCGCGGCACCTCGCCCAAGGCAGCGGCGGTGCTCTACGCGCTCGACCGGATGGAATCGCGCGATCACCTGCTCGCGACGATGGCGGCGAACGACGTCGTCGTGTTCGACCGCTACATCGCCTCGAACATGGCGTACCAGGCGGCGCAGGTGCCGGCGCACGAGGCCGATGCGATGATGACGTGGATCGCCGACCTCGAGACCGGTGCGTTCGCGCTGCCGACCCCCGATCTGTCGGTATATCTCGATACCCCCGCCGCAATCGCCCGCGGGTTGATCCTGAAGAAGCGCAAACGGTCGTACACCGACGATGCGTTCGACGCGTACGAAGCGGATACCGGACTGCAGGACCGCGTCCGGACCAATTATGCGGCAATGGCGCAGGCCGGGTTGCTCGGGCGCTGGGCGACGGTGTCGACGGTGAAGGCCGGGGAGTCGCGGCTGCCGGCAGAGATCGCCGCAGAGATCGTCGCGCTGCTCGACTAATGCCGTCATCCTGACGAAAGTCAGGATCCAGGGTAACGAGCGATATCCTGTGTAACTCTGGATCCTGACTTTCGTCAGGATGACGGATTGGTCGTGTAACCATCCGCGCAGACACGTTTTTTCCTTCCGGTCGCGAATTCCGCATTGCAGCATCGGCAAACGTCATTACTTAGCACGCTAATGACTTCTACCCGCGCCCGTCTCGAATCCTCCTATGCCCGCACGCTGATGCCGCTCGCGCGTCTGTGGCGGCAGGCGGCGGATCGCGCGCTCAGCGACATGTGCGTGTCGGCCTCCACCGGATGGGCGCTGGTCCAGGTCGGGCGGCTCGGTGACGACGTCCGCCAGACCGATCTCGCGAACGAACTCGACGTCACGCAGGCCTCGCTGGTCCGTTCGATCGACCAGATGACCGCCGCCGGGCTGGTCGAGCGCCACCGCGACCCTGACGACGCACGCGTCAGCCGCATCCGCCTCACCGACCGCGGTCGCACGCTCGTCACCACGATCGAGTCGAAATTCGCGACCTTGCGCCACGCGATGCTCGACGGCGTGTCCGACGACGATCTCGCCACCGCGCTGCGCGTCGCCGAACGGCTCGGCGCGCGCTTTCAGGCGGATCGCGCGCGATGATGCTCTCGCGGTTCGGCAGCACTGAGGCGCTGTTCACGGTCAAATGCTTCGTCGCGGCGATGCTGGCCTATTACATCGCGCTTCGGATCGGCCTGACGCGCCCCTATTGGGCGGTCACGACGTCATACATCGTCGCGCAGCCGCTGGCGGGCGCGGTGCTGTCGAAAGCGGTGTTCCGCGTCGCAGGCACCGTGCTGGGCGCGGTCGCGGCGGTGGTGCTGGTGCCCAATCTGGTCAACGCGCCCGAGCTGCTGTCGCTCGGTCTCGCGCTGTGGCTGGGCCTGTGTCTCTACATCTCGCTGCTCGACCGCACCCCCCGCGCGTACCTGTTCCTGCTGGCCGGCTATACCGCGAGCATCATCGGCTTCCCGTCGGTCGAAGCGCCCGGCGCGGTGTTCACGACGGCGGCGTTGCGCGTCCAGGAGATCACGATCGGGATCCTCTGCGGCAGCCTGATCCACGGCTTCGTCTTTCCGCAGACCGTGACCGCGGTACTGCTCGGACGGATCGACGCGATCCTCGGCGATGCCGAGCGCTGGTCGCGCGATTCGCTCGCGGGCGAGTCCGATGCGGCACTCGGTCGCGACCGCCGCCGTCTCGCGCTCGACATCAACGAGCTGCATCAGCTCTCCATCCATCTGCCGTTCGATACCGCCCGCCTGTTGCCGCGTGTCCGCACGCTCCGCGCGCTCCAGGCCGAGCTGTCGATGCTGCTCCCGCTGGCGAGCGCGGTCGACGACCGGATCGTCGAGTTGCGACGCGGTGCCGACGCCCCCCGCCCCGAAGCGATCGCGCTGATCGAGGACGTCCGCGACTGGCTGCGCGATCCGCTGCCGCTCGCCGAACGACGCGAGACCGCCGACGCGCTGATCGCCCGTGCCAGGGCGCTCGAGCCTCCCGTCAACGACACGCTGATCTGGCGCGACGCGTTGCGGCTCAGCCTGCTTGCACGGCTGGCCGAGCTGATCGACGCGCATCGCAACGCGCGCGACCTGCGCGACCAGATGCGTTCGCCGTCGCGCACGCCCGTCACGCCCGCCGTGACCCGGCTGCTGGCGCGCACGACGAAGCGCCCGCTCCACCGCGACCGCGGCATCGCGCTCCGCGCCGCACTCGGCACGATCGCGACGATCCTGCTCGGCTGCATCTTCTGGATCGGCACCGGCTGGGCGGACGGCGCGGGCGCGGTGCTGATCGCGGGCGTGTGCTGCGCGCTGTTCGGCAACAGCGACGATCCCGCGCCGTCGATCATGGCGTTCTTCTACGGCACGATCATCGGCTTGGTCATCTCCGCGGTCTATGCCTTCGCGATCCTGCCGCGGGTCACCGATTTCGTGACGCTGATGGCGGTGCTCGCCCCCCCGATGCTGATCGGCGGGATGTACCTCGCGCGCCCCGCGACCTTGCTGGTGACGCTCGGCGCGCTGCTCGGCGGGTTGAACACGGTCGGGCTGAACGACCGCTTCGGCAGCGACTTCAGCGCGTTCATCAACGGCGGCATCGCGCAGCTCGTCGGCACGTTGTTCGCGGTCGTCACGGTCGGACTGTTTCAGACGATCGGCGCGGACACCAGCGCACGGCGTTTGATCCGCGCGGGCTGGCGCGAACTGGCGACGCGGAGCGACTCGCCGGGCCGCCCCGATGCCGCTGGCTGGATCGCGCGGATGCTCGACCGGATCGGGCTGCTGGCACCACGGCTCGCAGCGCAGGGCGAGGACCCGGGCAAGCCGCTGCTCGACGCGCTGACCGATCTGCGCGTCGGCGTCGCGGTCGGCGAACTCAAGCAGTTGCGGCTCGACGGCACGCCCGGCGAGGCCGCGGCGATTACCCCGGTGCTGCGCGGAGTCGGCAGGCACTACCGCGCGTTGCGCCCCGACAGGCCGGCCCCGCCCGAGCCCGATCTGCTCGCCGGGATCGACACGGCGATGGCCGGGTTCGCGACCAGCACGCGGGATCGCCACCGCACCGGCGTCTTGGCTTTGACCTCGCTCCGGCGCAACCTGTTCCCCCAGGCGCCCGCGTACGGAGCAACCCCATGACCGGCGAAATCTCGATCGGCGGCGTCTTCCTGCCGAGCATCCTGCTGCTCGCGGTCGCCGCCGTCCTGCTCACCGGACTGGCGACGCGGTTGCTCGCTTTCGCCGGCTTCTACCGCGTGGTGACCTATCGCCCGCTCGTCGATCTCGCGCTGTTCATCCTCATCCTCGGGCTGCTCGCCCTGCTCACCGGACCTTCCGCATGACCGCTTCCCGTTTCAAATCGCTGCTCGCGCCGCTCGGCCGTTCCGCCGTCACGCTGGTGATCGTCCTGCTGGCGGTGCTCGTCGGGATCTGGCTGTGGAAGCACTACGAGACCGATCCGTGGACGCGCGATGGGAAGATCCGCGCCGACATCGTCCGCGTGACGCCCGACGTCGCCGGGCTCGTCACGCAGGTCGCGGTGCACGACAACCAGGCGGTGAAGCCCGGCGACGTGCTGTTCGTGGTCGATCGCCCCCGCTTCCAGCTGACGCTGGCGCAGTCCGACGCGTCGATCGCGAGCGCGCGCGCGACGCTATTGCAGGCGAGGCGCGAGGCCCAGCGCGATCTGGCGCTCGGCGATCTGGTCGCGAAGGAAACACACGAGCAGAACGTCGCGCGCGTCGCCACCGCCTCCGCGTCGCTCGCGCAGGCCCAGAGCGCCCGCTCGACCGCCGCGCTGAACCTCGCCCGCACGACCGTCCGCGCCACGGTGCACGGCATCGTCACCAACCTCGACCTCCACCCCGGCGACTATATCGCGACCGGCGCCCAGGCGATGGCGCTGGTCGACACCGATTCGCTCCGCGTCGAGGGCTATTTCGAGGAAACCAAGCTCGGCAACATCCGCGTCGGCGATCCGGTGATCGTCCACCTGATGGGCGAACCGCAGGCACTGCACGGCCGCGTCGATAGCATCGCGGCGGGGATCAACGACAGCGAGCGGACGAACACGACGAACCTGCTGCCCAATGTGAACCCGACGTTCAACTGGGTGCGGCTGGCGCAGCGTATCCCGGTTCGGGTGAAGCTGACGCACGTACCGAAGGGGGTACAACTCATCGTCGGACGGACCGCAACGGTAACGGTGCAACCACGCGTCGCACCGGGGACGACGGCATGACGTGCGCCTCCATCCGACCCACCCCCCGCCGTCATCCTGACGAAAGTCAGGATCCAGGGTTACAAGCGATGTCCTGCGTGGCTCTGGGTCCTGACTTTCGTCAGGATGACGGTGTGGGGCCAACAGGGCGAACAGGTCGCCGCGGTATCGCCGCGAGTATTCTCGCCCTCGCCCTCGCCGCGTGCACCACCGCCGGCCCGAACTACGCGCTCCCCGAGTCCGCCGTCGTCAACCGCCCCTCCGCCCAAGGCGCGTTCGACAGCGGCCACGAGAAGGCGTTCGCCAACGCCCCCCTCCCCGACCATTGGTGGCAACTCTACGGCGACGCCCGTCTCGACGCGTTCGTCACCGAAGCGCTCGCCGCCAACACCGATCTCCGCGCCGCCGACGCCAACCTGCGCCGCGCCGATGCGGTCGTCGCCGAAGTCGCCGCCGGCCGCACGCTGTCGACCGTGCTCGGCGGCGGTGCCTCGCTCGACCGCCCCTATACGACCGGCGGCAACCTGCCCGGCACGCTCGACTATAACCTAGGCATTACCCTCGCCTACCCGCTCGACCTGTCGGGCCGCATCCGCCGCGCGATCGAGGCGGCCCAAGGCGATGCCGAGGCGGTCGCCGCCGCGCGCGACAACGTCCGCGTGACCGTCGCCGCGGAGACCGCGCGCAGCTACGCCACCGCCTGCACCGCCAACATGGTGCTAGCCGCGAACAACCGCATCCTCGCGCTGCAACGCCAGACGCTCAACGTGACGCAGCGACTGCAACGCGGCGGCCGGGGCACCGCGTTCGACGTGACTCGCGCCAGGACCGCGGTCGACCAGAGCGAGGCGCTGATCCCGTCGCAGGTCGCGACACGCACCGCCGCCTTGTACCGTCTCGCCACACTGATGGGCCGCACACCCGCCGACTATCCCAAGGACGTCGCGACCTGTGCCAAGCCACCTGCGCTCACCCGCCCGCTGCCGATCGGCGACGGGACCGCGTTGATCCTGCGCCGCCCCGATATCCGCCAGGCCGAACGCACGCTTGCCGCCGCGACCGCGCGGATCGGCGTCGCCACCGCCAACCTCTATCCGCAGGTCAGCCTCGGCGGGTCGGCCGGGTTCACCGGTCCGGTCTCGTCGCTCGGCTCGACCAACGCGTTCCATCTAGGGCTTGGGCCACTGATCAGCTGGAGCTTCCCCAACCGCCCGGTTATCCGCGCGCAAATCGCCCAGGCGGGCGCGGCGGCTGACCAGGCACTCGCGCAGTTCGATTCGACCACGCTCGAAGCGCTTCGCCAGACCGAAACCGCACTCTCCGCGTATGCGCGCGAAGGCGACCGCAACGCAGCCCTCCGCCGCGCGCAGTCCAGCGCCGCACGCGCCGCGGATCAGGCCGGGACGCTGTACCGCTTCGGCCGCACCGACTTCCTGTCGCTGCTGACCGCGCAGGCCGCGCTGACCACCGCGCAGGCCAACCTCGCCGCGTCCGACGCATTGCTCGTCGATCGCCAGGTCGACGTCTTCAAGGCGCTCGGCGGGGGGTGGCAGGCATGAGGCTGCGTCGCCGCGGGCTGGCGTCGATCAACAGCGAAATCCGCGACGGCATCATGCCCGCTGCCGACACCATCGCGCGCGTCGCCAAGGACCCCGACGCGTTGCCGCACACACCGAGCAACTACCGCGTCACCGCGCTGATCATCGCCTGCGCGCTGTTCATGGAGCAGATGGACTCGACCGTGCTCGCGACCGCGCTGCCGACGATGGCGCGCGATTTCGGCGTCCCCGCGACCAGCATGAGTTCGGCGCTGACGTCGTACCTGCTGGCGCTCGCGATTTTCATCCCGGCGAGCGGTCGCCTCGCGGACCGGTTCGGCTCGCGCACTATCTTCCGCGCAGCGATCCTCCTTTTCGTCGGCGGATCAATGCTCTGCGGCCAGGCGACCAGCCTGCCGTTCATGATGGTCGCCCGCTTCCTGCAAGGTCTTGGCGGCGCGATGATGATCCCGATCGGCCGCCTCGTCCTGCTTCGCAGCGTTGCCAAGGAAGACATGG
This sequence comes from Sphingomonas sp. PP-CE-1G-424, assembly GCF_004341085.1. GTDB lineage: Bacteria > Pseudomonadota > Alphaproteobacteria > Sphingomonadales > Sphingomonadaceae > Sphingomonas. The sequence continues at coordinate 140,689 of NZ_SLXW01000002.1, read as the reverse complement.
TCCAGGCGATGTCGTGGCTGATCATGCCCGCACTGATCGGCCCGATCCTGGGCCCCCCGGTCGGCGGTGCGATCGTCACCTATCTCGACTGGCGCTGGATCTTCTACCTAAACGTCCCGATCGGCCTGCTCGGCGTGATCCTGGTAACGCGCTTCATCGGCGAGGTCCGCGAGGACAAGCCGGCGCGGTTCGACGTGCCCGGCTTCATCCTGTCGGGCGTGTCGCTCGGCTGCCTGTTGTTCGGATTCGAAATGACCAGCCGCACCGGCGAATTGTCGCGCGCCGTCGTGCTGATCGCGGTCGGGCTGGTTGCGGGCGTGGCGTATATCCGCCACGCGAAACATCGCAGCGACCCGATCCTCGATTTGTCGCTGATGCGGATCCCGACCTTCCGGCTGTCGGTGATCGGCGGATCGCTGACCCGCATCACGCAGGGCGCGCAGCCGTTCCTGCTGCCGATGATGCTCCAGCTTGGCTTCGGCATGACCGCGGCGGCGAGCGGCGCGATCACGATCGCCGGCGCGATCGGCTCGCTGATGATGAAGAGCCTCGCCCCGCGCGTGCTCAGGCGCTTCGGGTTCCGCAACAGCCTGATCGTCGGCGGACTCTGCGCAAGCTCGGGCTACGCAGTCGCGGGGTTGTTCCGCCCGGATTGGCCGATCCCGGTGATCTTCGGCGTGCTGATGATCTCGGGGTTCTTCATGTCGTTCCAGTTCTCGGCGTACAACACGATCGCGTATGACGAGATCCCGTCGTCGCGGATGAGCAGCGCGACCAGCTTCTACGCGACGTTCCAGCAGCTCATGCTCTCGCTCGGCATCTGTGTGGGGGCGGCGTCGCTGCATGTCGGGATGCTCGGCACGGGCGCGACCCGGCCGGCGCTGACGGACTTCACGCTGGCGTTCCTGGTGGTGACCGCGGTGTCGGCGTCGGCAACGATCTGGAACCGACGCTTCGCGGTGAATGCGGGCGCGGAGTTGAGCGGGCACCGGGCGTAACCCGCCGTCATCCTGACGAAAGTCAGGATCCAGAGCGAAGACGGGTGACGCTTAGTTACCCTGGATCCTGACTTTCGTCAGGATGACGGAGGCTAGTTAGAATGCGCCGGCAGCGACGGCCGCGAGAGCACCGAGACATGCTCGCCCGGCTCGACGAACATCCCGTGCGACAGCGCCCACCGCCCCGCCTTCTCACTCGCCGTCAGCATCGTCAGGAACGGACTGAGCAACAGTCCCAGAGTCACCGGCGCGAGCCAGGCCGCGGTGATCGGCGCGAACGGCGTCACCAGCAGCAACGCCACCCCCACCCCGACATGCCAGCGATAGCGCGGCATCACGTCCGGCAACGAAAGTTCGTGCGCATCGCGGTTCTGCGGCGCCCAGCCCGACTTCCGCCCCATCAGGATCCCCGCGAGGTCCATCGTCTGCGTCAGCGCAATCACCGGCGCGGACAGCATCGAGAAAGGTACGTCGACCAGGACCGACCTGACGATCCCGCGCCGCCCGCCGAACCCCGCGCGCCGCTCCGCATTAGAGAACGCCCAAATCACGCTCAACAGCTTCGGCCCGAACAGCAGCAACAGCGTGACGAACAGCACCTGCAGAGACGTCTGCGCCTCGACGATGTTGCGCTCGCCGATCAGCGCCTGCACGACGCTGGTCGCGATCATCAGCAGCCACACCGGCGAGGTGATGAACGCCGACGCGCCCATCAGCAGTTGGAGCCGGCTGACCCAGTGGAACCCCGACGACGTCAGCAGGCTGAGATGCTGGATATTGCCCTGCGCCCAGCGCCGGTCGCGCACCGCCGCATCGATCAGCGTCGGCGGATATTCCTCGAACGTCTCCTCGGTCATCAGCATGTGGACGCGCCAGCCGCGCCGCCGCAGCAACGCTGCCTCGACCATGTCGTGGCTCATGATGACGCCGCCGAAGGGCGCGCGGCCGGGAAGGTCCGGGAGCCCGCAACTCGACGCAAACGCCTCGATCCGGATCAGTGCGTTGTGGCCCCAGAAGGTCGCTTCCGAGCCTGACCACCAGACGAGGCCCGCGGTCGAGATCGGGCCGTAGAGGCGGCTGGCAAACTGCATCCAGCGCTGAAACAGGGTAACGCCGTTGATGACCGCCGGCACGGTCTGGAGCAAAGCGACCGCGGGCCGCCGCTCGAGCACCTGCGCCATGCCGATGATCGTGTTGCCGCCCATCAAGCTGTCGGCGTCGAGCATCAGCATGTAGCGATAGCCGCCGCCGAACCGCCGGATCCACTCCGCGACGTTGCCCGGCTTGCGGCCGACGTTCACGGTCCGGCGACGGTAATAGAGCGCGCAGTCGAGCGTCGGCGCGAGGCGCTTCCACGCCGCGACCTCGGCCGCCTCCGCCGCTTCACCGGAATCGCTCAGGATGAAGATGTCGAACCGGTCGGCGACACCACCCGCGGCGATCGCGCGCGCCATCCACGCGATCCGCTCGAACACCGCATCGATGTCCTCGTTGTGGACCGGCATCAGGATCGCGGTGCGCCCTTCGAGTGGTTCCGATTGTCGCGGGGTCGGGACGAACCCCGGATGGCCGCCGGTCATCAACAGCACGAAGCCGATCGCGGCGTTCATGAATCCGAAGGAAATCCACGCGAACAGCGGGAAGAACAGCGCCAGCAACGCCACATCCCAGAAGCTCAGCCCATCCGCGAGCAGCGATTCCTGCACCGCCGACGACGCCGCGGTCGCCAGCAGGCCGGTCATCAGTACGAGGATGATCCGGCGCGCGAGCATGTCGTCCGACGACACGACCATCCCCGGCCCGGGCTCGGGTGCGGACCAGGGCGGCGGCGGCCCGTCGAAACGCTGCGGGAGCATCTCGATCGGCGTTTCGCCCGGCATCATGGAGGGCATCACGGCGGGAAGCACGGTCATCAGAAGATCGGCGTCAGGACGGTTTCACTGAGCGCACGACCGCCGCGCGTGAGGAACAACCTGACGTCGGCGGGTCCTTGCGCATCGGGGGCCACGTCGGCGGTGACGCGCCAGCGATTCTTCTGGCCGACCACCGGATAGGCCGCGTTGGCGAGCACCTTCCCGCGGACGACATCGATCTTCGCCGTCACGCCGCTCTGCCGATCAAGCCCGGCGAGACCGTCGCCGATGAAATCGACCACGAGCTTCCGCGCGCCCTTCACCGGCTCCGCACCCGGCCGCCCCGCCACGCCCTGCCAGCAGTCGACGACATGCGCCGCACTTGCGACTGCGGTCGGATCGGTCGATTTCCAGCTGAGAATATAATCGAACTGCAACCGCTGCCCTGCTTTCGCAGGCGCGGCCGGCGTCCAGAACGAGACGACGTTATCCACCGTCTCGCTGTTGGTCGGGAACGCATACAGCATCACCGCGCCCTTGCCCCAGTCGCCCTGCGGCTGGACCCACAGGTTCGGCCTGCGATCGTAGAACGCGCCGTCGTCCTGATAGTGATCGAAATTGCGGTCGCGCTGGATCAGTCCGAAACCCTTGGGCGCCTGGTCCGCAAAACTGTCCAGCGTGTCATGCGGCGGGTTGTTGAGCGGGCGCCAGATGCGTTCGCCAGCGCCGGTGAGCAGCGCAAGACCGTCCGAGTCGTGGATCTCGGGACGCCAGTCGACCGCGGCGGCGCGATTGCCTTCGCCGTACCAGAACATGCTGGTAGCAGGCGCGACGCCGAGCCGTTCGATGTCGCGGCGCAGGTTGAGCACGGACGAAACCTGCTGCTCGACGCCCGCACCGGCGACATGCCGCGACTGGATGCGGTACGCGCCGGTGACGCTCGCGCCATCCATCAGCGCGTAGATCGTGTAGGCATCGTTGCCGGTGCGCTCGATCCAGAATTCGGTGAAATCGGGGAATTCCTCGCGACCGGGCAACCCCGTGTTGATCGCAAGACCGCGCGCGGACAGGCCATATTGATCCTGCGCACCGGCGGTGCGGAAATAGGAGGCGCCCTGGAACGCCATCCAGTCGCTGGTGCCGCCCGGTGCCATCGCGCGGAACCCTGCGATGCCGAGCGCGGCGGCGTGGCCTTCTTCGGCCTCGAACAACGCGCGCGAAAATTCGATACGCTGCGCTTGCCCCCCTTCGACGACGTTGATCGCGACCGGCATCGGCGCATAGCGGCCGAGCGGGAAGAGGCGGATGCCGTCGGCGAGCGTCTTGTCGGCGCGGAAGCGGATGCTGCCGACCTTGTCGTAATCGATCGCGGCGGCGGCGGCGACCTTGGCGGGGGCCTGGTACGGCTTGGTGGCGAGCGTTGCGGCGCGCGCCTGCAGCGCCTCCCAGGAGAACGGCTCGGTCTTGCCGGTGGCGGTACGCGCCATCGCGGCGGCGGCCTGCGGGGCGAACCCCAACAGACCCAGCGCGGTCATCACTTCGCGTCGACCGATCATGCCGTGGCTCCCTTGAAAATCATCATGTTGCGACGCGGTAACATATAGCGGGTGCGCGCGCGCGTCGACAGGCCGTGGTTGAGGCGCAGCCTGACCCGCCCCGGGGCTCCGGCGGAGGTATCAGGCGCTCAGAGCCCCTCGCCGCCGACCCATTGCGCGTTCGACAGGCGCCGCGCGAGATCCCAGCTCTGGACGCGGATATCGGGCACCGCGACGACTTCCCACAGCCCGCCACGGGTCATTGGTCCGATGCAGTGGATGCGGTCATCGGGGGTGCCATCGCGCCGGATCGCGCGCGACTGCGCATCGACGTCGACGCCGAGCCGCAGCGGATCCGGCCTGATCGCGCCCGCCGCCAGCAGGTGCTTCACGAGCGGTTCCTCCGAGCGCAACAGGTCGCCTTGCGGACCGGTGCAATTGACGATCCGCGCGGCGTGCGTGACGACGGGTTCGGTCGTGCCGCGCGGTCGCCAGATCAGTTTCGCGCCGGTCCCATCGGCGTCGGCGGAGACGATCTTGCCGGCCGCGAATTTCAGCTGCCCACTGGCGACGAGGGCCTCGACGCGCTCGGCGACCCGCGGCGCGAGGCGGTGACGGTGCACGTCCCAATAGGGGCGGAGATGACGCAGGAACCGCCCGCGCACCTCCTGCGAGGCGGCGGCCCACAGCATCTGCGTGACCGGGCGAAGCTCGTCGACCGCGCACCGCCAGCCTTCGACCGCAGCCCGTGCGCGCACATGGCGGACGAGATTGGTCAGCCCGCCCTGCGGCTTGTCCGAAACCCCGCGGTGCGCGGGCGCGCCGTCGACGTGGCGGCGCGGCGACAATCCGCGACGCGACATGGCGAGGATCCGGCCGGCGAACCCCTGCGCATCGAGTAGCAGCGCAGCATCGATCGCGGTGAGCCCGGTGCCGACCAGCACGACCGTGTCATCCGCGCCCAGTCCCTCGGCAAGGTCGGCCGCCCAAGGATCGGCGCAATACACGCCCGCGGGCAGTGCGTCGGGCTTTAGGCCCGGCGGGGTGTGCGGTGGCAGGTTGCCTAGCGCGAGCACCCCGGTATCGGCGGCGATCGTCCGCCCGTCCGCCATTTTGAGCGTCACGCCGTCTCCTGCGACCGGCTCGATCGCGCAGACCTCGCCTTCGACATGCACCAGCCGGCCGTCCGATTCCGCGATCGCCGCGTCGAGCAGTTCGCGCAGATACGCGCCATAGGTCGTGCGCGGGACGAAGGTCTTGCGGTCGCCCTTGCCATGCGCGTCGAGCCAGCGGACGAAGTGATCGGGATCGTCGGGGAGCGCGCTCATGTTGCCCGCGCGGACGTTGAGCAGGTGGTCGGGATGCGCCGCGCTATACGCGACGCCGCGCGCGAGCTGCCGGTCGCGCCGCTCAATGAGCGTGACGCGCGGCCCCGCGTGCCGCATCAGATTGACCGCGAACAACGCGCCCGAAAAGCCGCCGCCGACCACGACGACATGATCCTCGGGCCCCGCGATCCGCGCCATGGTTGTTTTCTCGTCCATCTGTACGCTCACCCACAGTGTCGCGGGAGGCCATGCCCGATCGGAGCCGGCTAGCCCAGCCCCTGGCGATGAGACGGCCACAGCCCTGCAAGCCCGTCATCCCGAAACCCCGTCATCCTGGCGAAATCCCGTCATCCTGACGAAAGTCAGGATCCAGAGTAACGGTCGGCACGCTTGTGGCTCTGGATCCTGACTTTCGTCAGGATGACGGGATTGGGGAGAAACTACCCAGTCCCACGTCATGCCGGGCTTGTTCCGGCATCTATCGTTCCACTGGATCAATTCTGTCGAGTTCGCAGTCCCACGTCACCCCGGAACAGGTCCGGGGTGACGGCGGGAGGTGTCTCTCGATCGAGTATGCCCACCCCGGCGAAGGCCGGGGCCCAATCGGCAAGGTCGACATGACGATGCACATCCCGCCGTTACCACCGTCCCCCATTTGGGCCCCGGCCTTCGCCGGGGTGGGGCCTATCTTTTAGTCGCCCCGTCTTACGGCCGGAACGCCCCGATGCCTGCAATCGCCATCTTCGGCTGCGCGGTCGCCACCGTCGTGAACCCCAGCATCAGGTACCGCGCCTGCCGAGCCTTCGCGAAGGTGATGCGCTGCGTCGCCCGGGCGTAGGCGATGTTGCCGAACTCGCCCTCGTCCGCCGGCGTCCAGGTCCTGCCGTCCTCGCTCGTCTCGACGCTGTAACGCCCCGGCGGTCCTGCGTCGGGCAGCGCCTGCCGCGTCGGCGTCAGGCTGAACCCGGCGACCTGCTCCGCCTTGCCCATGTCGATCATCAGCATCACAATGCTCGTCGGGGTCGGCGCCGGCGTCGTCCAAACGGTGGCCAGATCGTCGTCGAGCACCGCCTCCGCCCCGGACAATCCGGGCTTCACCACACCTGCCAACGATTTCTCGGCCGCGAAATCCGGCTTGCCCGCCTTCATCGCCAGACTGTGCTGGATCGCGCTGACGATCGTCCACCCGGTCTTCGAGATGATCTTGTTGCCCGTCGCCTGCGAGGCCGCGATCGCGACCGGCGCGACGCTCAGGAACAGCGACAGCTCGGTGATCGCCGGGCACGCGGGCGCCTCGACGATGCGCAGCCGCACGCGCCGTGCGGTCACCGGCTCGGGCAGTCTAATGATCCGCTGCGCGCCAATGCACTCGTGCATCGCAACCTCGCGCCACGCGCCCTTGGCATCCGCCACGTCGATCGCGAACTTCGTCACGCGCACGCCGAGGTCGAGCGCCTCGCGGATCCGGATCAGGTCGAACCGGCGCCCCGGCGGCAGGTCTAGCACCAGCGACGGCGTCTTCACCGCATCGGGCGTACTCCAATACGTCTCGCGATTGCCGTCGAGCACATTGGCCGGCGCGAACCGGGCTCCGCGCGATGGGCCGCTCGCCACCGCGCCCTTGGCCAGATCGGTCTTGAAGCTCGCGCGCAACGCATCGCCGAACGACTTCAACGACGCGAGATCGGGCTCCGCAATAAGACCCCGGCGATCGGGCGGCAGGTTGAGCATCATGTTGGTGCCGCGCCCGACCGACTCGTCGTGGAACTGCATCAGCCGCTGCGGCGACTTCACCTGGAGATCCTCGTCGGCATGATAGAACCAGCCCGGACGGATCGACGTGTTGGTCTCCGCCGGCCACCAGAGCGGCGCACCGCGCACGCCCGAATTGCCCTCGGACTGGACATAGGGATGGTTCGGCATCGTCGGCCAGCACGGATCGCCCGCGTGACCGTCCTCGTTGCCGACCCAGCGGATATCCGCACCGAGCGGATCGAAGGTGCACGCCATCGGCTGCAATTTATGGACCAGCGCGATGATCGACGGCCAGTTGTAATATTTCGGCGCATCGATCTTCCGCGCCTCGCGCGCGCCGCCATAATAGCCGTCGCCGCCGTTCGCGCCGTCGAACCACACTTCGAACAGCTCGCCGTAATTGGAGCAGAGATCGGTCAGCTGCGCGCGGAAATACTCGACGTACGACGGTTTCCCGTAATCGGCGCGGTTGCGATCCCACGGCGACAGATACAGCCCGTAGGAAATCCCGCCGCGCCGGCACGCGTCGCCCATTTCGCGGACGATATCGCCCTTGCCGCCCTTGTACGGGCTGTTGCGGATGCAATGCTCGGTGAGCTTTGTGGGCCAGAGGCAGAAGCCGTCATGATGCTTGGCGGTCAGGACGAGCCCGGTCAGCCCCGCGCTTTTCGCCGCCGCGACGATCTGGTCGGGATCGAACGCGGTCGGGTTGAACAGCTTCGGGTCCTCGTCGCCATAGCCCCATTCCTTGTCGGTCCAGGTGTTCAGCGTGAAGTGGACGAAGCCGTAGCGCTCGCGCTTGTGCCACGCGAGCTGGCGGACGCTCGGCGTCGCGCCCCATGGGGCGGGTGCACCGACCGGGGCGGCTGCACCGGCCCGGCCAGCAGCAGCGGTAGCGAGCGTTCCGGCGATCAACGCGCGGCGGTTCAGGTCTAACGTCATCGCGAAACTCCGGTGGTTGCTGGCGGCCGGTCGGCAGGCGCGCGGCCAAAATTGCGGTTGGGCTTGTCGCCCATCTCGAACACGAGCCGCCCGCCGCGAACGATATCGGCATGCGCGATCCAGCTCTTCGTCCACGGCTTGCGGTTCCACGTCACCGACTGGACGTACGGGCGGTCGGGCGCATTGCCGCGTGCCTCGACAACCAGCGTCCTGCCGTTGCCGACGCGCATCTCCGCCCGGTCGAACAGCGGCGAGCCCAGCACATAGTTCGCGCTTACTGGATCGACCGGGTACAGCCCGAGCGCGCTCAGCACGAACCACGCGCTCATCTGCCCGCAATCGTCGTTGCCGATAATGCCGTCGGGCGCATCCTTGTACATCTCGGTCAGCAGTCGCCGGACCATGCCTTGCGTCTTCCACGCCGCGCCGCAATAGGCGTACATATACGCGACGTGATGGCTGGGTTCGTTGCCGTGCGCATACTGACCCACCAGACCGCTGATGTCGGGCGGCGCATCCTTCGGCAGGACCGACGACGCGGTGAACAACGCATCGAGCTTGGCCTCGAACTTCGCATCGCCGCCCATCGCCGCGATCAGGCCGTAGACGTCGTGCTGGTTGAGGAACGTCGCCTGCCAGCTATTGCTCTCGGTATAGTCACGCCACGTCGCGGAATGGCCAAGCGCGACGGGATCATACGGTTCGATCCATGTCCCGTCTTCGCGCTTGGGTCGCGCGAAGTTTATCGTGCTGTCGAACACGTTCCGCCAATTGCCGCTGCGCTTGCGGAGTCGTGCGGCATCGGCGGTCGCTCCCGCCGCATCGGCCAGGTGCGCCGAGGCGTAATCGTCATACGCATATTCGAGCGTACGCGAGACCCCCTCGAACACCTTGTCGGCGGGAACATAGCCGATCGTATCATAGGGTTCGATCCCGAGGCTGTTGTCGAGATCCGGCATCGCGAAATCGAACGAACGACGACGGACGTTCGGCCACGCCGCCGCATAATCGGCGCGCACGCCCTTCGCGCGGGCCTCCGCCATCACCGACACCGAATGCCAGCCGATCATGCACCCGGTTTCGATCCCCTGCAGCGGCCAGACGGGCGGGCCATAGCGGCTCTGCTGCGTCTGGCGGATCAGGTCGCCGACCAGCTCGGCGGTCCGCTTGGGCTCGATCAACGTCAGCAGCGGATGCAGCGCGCGGTACGTGTCCCACATCGAATAGGTGCTGTACGCGCGATCCTTGCCCGACAGCCTGTGCACCTGTTTGTCGAGGCCGAGATACCGCCCGTCGACATCGGAGAACAAGGTCGGCGCAAGCTGCGCATGGTACAGCGCGCTCGCCATGATCGTGCGCTGCGCCGGCGTCCCGCCCTCGACGGTGACCGCGGCGAGCGCCGGCGCCCAGCGCTTGGCGGCCTGCGCATGGTACCGGTCGAAGTCCCAGTGCCGGGCCTCGGCGGCGAGGTTCGCGCGCGCGCCGGCGACGTCGACCCCGGAGATGCCGGTGCGGATCACGATCGGCGCGGCACCGGCGTCGTCATAGTGCAGCACCGCCTTCACGCGCTTGCCCGCGACACCGCGCGCGCCGTCAGATTGCGCGACGTCGCCATCGCCGTAGAACACGATGCGGTCGGGCTTGCGCGACACCTGCATCGCGAAGTGGATGCGGCGCCCCTTGGCCCAGCGGAACACGCGGCGGCTGCCGGTCAGCGTACCGCTGTCGTCGATCGCCAGCGACGCCTCGTCGATCAGCACGCCCCGGTCGGACTCGTCGAGGATCAGGTGCGACATATCGATCAGGACATGCCCCGCGCCGCGCGGGAAGACATGGCGCTGAATGCCGGTCCGCTCGGTGACGGTAAGCTCCGCGCGGACACCCGTTTCCAAGGCCACACGGTAGTAACCGGGCTCCGCATGCTCATCGGAAAACCGCTGGCGATAGCCCGCACCGGGATCTTCGAGCGTGCCGGGGGTCAGCTGGACCGGACCGCGCGTCGGCACCACCAGCACGTCGAGCATGTCGCCGATCCCGGTGCCCGACAGATGCGTATGGCTGAACCCGATGATCGACGTGTCGGTGCGGTGATACCCCGAGCACGCATCCCAGCGCTCGACATCGGTATCGGGGCTGAGCTGCACCATCCCGAACGGCAACGTCGCACCTGGATAGGTGTGGCCGTGGCCACCGGTGCCGACGAACAGATCGGGCGCGGTGGTCGTGCGCGGCGAGGCGGCGAAGGTCGCGCGCGCGGTCAGCGCGAGCGCGCCGCTACCGGCGAGGAGCATACGGCGGGAGATCATGCGCGGACTCCGAGAAGGGCGGGACGTTTGGCGGCGATGTCGACGATCAGTTCGCCGAACAGCCCGTTGGCCCAGGCGAACCAGGCGCGAGTAAATTTCGCGCCGTCGTCCTGGTTGAAGGATTCGTGCATGAACCCGGTGCCGCCATGCGTCGTCTGCAACGCGGCGAGCGACCGCGCGACGGTCGCGTCGTCACCGGTCTCGAGCGCATTCAACGCGTGCATCACGATCGACATCGGCCAGATCTCGCGCAAGCCCGTATGCGGACTGCCAATCCCCTCCGCCGCCTTGCCGGTGAAGAAATACGCGTTGTCCTTGCTCCACGCGCGCGCGGCAGTGCGCCGCCAGAGCGGATCGTCGGCCTTCACCGCACCGAGATACGCCAGCCCCGACAGGCTCGGCACGTTCGCGTCGTCCATGAAGATCGCGTTGCCATAGCCGTCGACCTCATACGCCCAGACCGGCTGGCCGTCGGGCCCCTTGGTCATGCCGTGCAGCCGCAACGCCGCCTCGACCTCGTCCGCCAGCGCAGACGCATCCGCCGCCAGCGCCGCGTCGGGCCGTGCGCGCGTCGCGAGTTCCGCCAGTTGCCGCAGCGCGCGGACCGCGAAGATGTTCGACGGGATCAGGAACGGGAGCACGCACGCATCGTCAGAAGGCCGGAACCCGCAATGGATCAGTCCGACTGGTCGCGACGGCGGACCATAGCCGTCGAGCGCCATGCTCTCGCCGACGATCGGTGACGACCGGCGGAAGCGATACGGCCCCGGCCCGTCCTTGCGCTGCTGCTCGCGGAACGTCCGGATCGACGCGCGCGCGCCGTCGGCCCACAGCGCGTCGAACGGCGCGGTATCGCCGGTCGCCTGCCAATAGGCGTGCGCGATCCACATCGGGTAGCAGAGCGAATCCACCTCCCATTTGCGCTCGCCGACACCCGGCTTCATCACCGTGTCGTCGGTCAGCGACCAGCTCAGATTGGTCTTCGCCGACGGGTCGTGCATGAACGCGTTGGCATAGGGGTCGATCAGGATGCACCGCGCCTGCCGCGCGATCAGCCCGCGGAACAACGTCCGCAGCGCCGGGTCGCGCTTTGCCAGCGGCAGATACGGATGGACCTGCGCCGAGCTGTCGCGCAGCCACATGCAGTCGATATCGCCGGTGATCACGAACGCATCGGGCTTGCCGTCGACCGCGCCCATGAACACCGTCGTATCGAGCGTGTTCGGATAGCAATTGCCGAACATCCAGGCGAGTTCCGGATCGCCGATCTTCGCCGACACACGCGCGATCTCTGCCTCGACCGCGCGGCTGGTGAAGCGACGATCGCCAAGCTTCGGGCGCTTGCTGACGAGCGACGGTGCGGCCGCCCGCAGCGGTCCCGCAAGCCCCAGCGCCGCAGCACCGGCGATCAGCGAACGGCGGTCGATCATTTCGGCAAATCCTGCGTTCCCGTCACGGTGAAGACGGTATCGACACCCGGTCCGTCGCCGGGCTGGCCGCCACCGATATGCAGCCGGTATTCGCCCGGTACGACGCGACGCGTTCCCGCCGCATCGACGCTGCTCATGCCGCGAGGATCGATCGTAAATGCCACGCGTGCCGTCTGGCCCGGCTTCACTGTCTGGCGCCTGAACCCGACGAGCTGCCGTTGCAGCACGGGATCGTTGAAGCGCGGCTTCACCGCCGGCTCGGGCGGCACGAGATACGCCTGCACCACCTCGTCGCCCGCAACCTTGCCGGTGTTGCGCACCGGCACCTCGACGGTGACGCTCTCTCCCGCCGCGATGGTGCTGCGCGCGAGTTTGGGCGCGGCATAGGCGAACTGCGTATAGCTCAGCCCGTGCCCGAAGCCCCACAGCGGCGTACCGGTGAAGTAGCGATAGGTCCGCTCACGCATGTTGTAGTCGATGAACGCGGGCAGATCGCGCGTCTTGGCGTAAAACGTCACCGGCAGTCGCCCGCCCGGATTGCTCCTGCCAACCAGCGTATCGGCGATCGCCTGCCCGCCAGCCTGCCCTGGATACCAGCCGACTAGAATCGCATCGGCATGCGCCTTCGCCCAGGTCATCGCGACCGCGCTGCCGGTCATCAGCACGACCACCAGCGGCTTGCCGGTCGCCTTGGCCGCTTCGAGCAGCCGAACTTGCGCCGCCGGAAGCCCGATATCGGTCCGATCGCCGCCCGAGAATCCGGCGACCTCGATCTGCAACGCCTCACCCTCGACCGCGGGCGACAACCCAACGAACGCGACGATCGCATCCGCCTCCTTAGCGGCAGCAACCGCCTCGGCGACCTGCGCATCGGCAGGCGCGGTCCAGGTCAGCCGCAGCCCCTGATCCTCACCGCTATGCGCAAGCTCGACGCGGATCGCATGCGGGCCCGCCGCCAGCGTCACAGCCGCCTCGACGTTCTTCCCGCTGCCGTCGTCGTCAGCGACCAACTTGTCGTCGATCCACAGCCGCGACGGATCATGCCCCTTGCAGTCGAAGCAGCGCGGCACGTCGAGCCGGAACACATACTCGCCGGCAGCCGGCGCGGTGATCGTGCCGCTCCAGCGCACCGAGAACGTGGCAGGATCGATCCCCGGGGCGGGCGCAGTGCGGTCCCAGTCGAAGTCGATCAGCCGGTCGGCGCGTACCACTGACGTGCCGGTGAAATTGCTCCGCCGGAAATACTCGCCGCGTAACGACAGCGCTGTGTCGGGTACCGGCACGGGCACGCCCTCGGCGATACTCGACCCTTGTGCGTACCGCACGCCCGCAAACGATGTGCGCAGCGCCGCCAGTGGCGTGATCGGCGCCGCGGCCGTGCCGTGATAATTCGCCTCAAGCACGTCGACGCTGTCGGCATTCGGCCCGATCACCGCGATCTTCGCCGACGGCTTCAGCGGCAGCACGCCGTTGTTCTGGACCAGCACCATCGCCTTCCGCGCCGCCTCCAGCGCCAGCGCGCGGTGCGCCGGCGTGTCGAACTCAGTCGGCTTGATCCTGTCCCACGGGCTCGTCGCGCCGAACGCCCCGCCGAGCATCCGCCGCACCGCGAACGTCCGCGTCAGGCTCGCGTCGAGCGTCGCCTCGGGCACCAGCCCGCGCCGCACCGCATCGCCGAGCGCCGCGTAGGTCTTCCCGCAGTTGAAATCCATGCCCGCGGCAATCGCCGCCGCCGATCCGCTCGCAGTATCGGGCCGATAATAATGGTAGTTCGAGATATTCCCGATCGCATCGCAGTCGGACACGATCAGCCCCTTGAAGCCCCATTGCTTCCGCACGGTCTCGGTCAGCAACGGCTCCGACGCACACACCGGCACGCCGTGGATCGCGTTATACGCGCACATCGTCGACAGCGCCTTGCCCTCGGTCAGCGCAAGCCGGAACGCAGGCAGGAACGTCGCCTCGCGATCATGCGGCGAGATATCGACGTCGAACCCGTCGCGCCCCGCCTCGGGTCCGCTATGCGCGGCAAGATGCTTGGGCGTACCGATCACCTTCGGGTGCGCGAGGTCGGGCCCCTGCAACCCGCCGATGAACGCGACGCCGAGCCTGCCCGTCAGGTACGGATCCTCGCCATAGGTCTCCTGCCCACGACCCCAACGCGGATCGCGGAAGATGTTGATGTTGGGCGACCAGATCGTCAGCCCCTGATAGCGCGTCCGGTCCCCCGCCGGCAGCGCGTTGGACTTCGCGCGCGCCTCGGTCGACACGACATCGCCGACCCGCCGCAGCAGCGCCTCGTCCCACGTCGCGGCCAGCGCGATCGCCTGCGGGAACACCGTTGCGACGCCGTTGCGCGCGAGGCCGTGCAGCCCCTCGTTCCAGTAATCATACGCGGGCAAATTCAGCCGCGGGATCGCCGGCGCGACGCTCTGCAACTGCGCCGCCTTCTCGTCGAGCGTCATGCCCCGCACCGCCGGATCGACGGTTTGCGCAAGCGCTGACGACGCGAGCAACAGCCCCGGCACAAATGCTAGACGAGCAAGCCTGGTCGAGAGGCGCCCTCCCCCCCCATCCGTCATCCTGGGCTCGACCCAGGATCCACAGCCACGGGCGGCGGCGTCCGTAACTCTGGATCCCAGCGTTCGCTGGGATGACGGCGGGGTGGTATGCTCGCAAACTCTCTGGGCCGACGAGGCTGCGGGGGCGTAATCGCGCATCACGACTTCACCGCCGCGACACCCGCCAATGTCCGGACCGACAAGGCACGCTTCAGCGCCGCCGCGGACGCCTTCGAAGCAACAGTCACCGTAACACTCTCCCCCGGCAGCAGATCGAACGCATTGTCCGACGGCGTCGCCTCGACCTTGCCGAAATCGAGCCAGACTGCGCGCGCCAGCTTGGTCGCGGTCAGTGTCAGGCGATTGGTCTCCCATGTCGCGGTCAGCCCTGGATCGGGCAGTGTCATCGTCTTGGGCGCCGCCGACACCAGCACGCGCGACGTCACGCGGCCATCGACGAGCAACTCCGCCACCGCGATCGTGCGCGCTGGATCGCCGCCCGCGAACAGCGTCGCATCGGGCAACGTCGCTACCGCCGTTGCGGACAACGGCGCCAACGTCGCCGGCGTCTCGGTCGTCGCGAGAACTTTCCCGTCGACGTCGAGCGTCCGCATCCGCCACACCGCCTCGGTCGGCACCGTCGCGTCCGAAACCAAGCTCACCTTGGTCGCGCCATCCTTGCGCTCCGCGGCAATCGCCAGCGGTGCATAGAAATGCCGAGCGCGGAATTGCAGCGCCTTCCAGCGGCCATAATAATCGATGCTCGCCCATGACGCGCCCGGCCAGACGTCGTTGATCTGCCAGAACAGCGACCCCATCGTCACGGGCCGGCACGCGCGGTGGTGCAGCGCGGCGAGTTCGATCCCCTCGGCCTGCATCACCTGGCTCAGATACACGAACTCGGCGAAGTCGCGCGGCTCGCGGTATTTCTCGCGGATGTAGAACAGCAGCCGGTCGTTGCCCTCGCCCTTGAGGAACTTCTGGTGCGCCTTCATCACCGGCGACGTCGGCGAGAAGTCGGCGTCGGTCGCGAACGTCCGGATCGTCTTCATCTCGGGCATCGACTGCAGCCCGTATTCGGACATGAAGCGCGGGCAGCTGTCGAGATACGCCTCGACCGGCTTCTTGCCGCCCCAGACGTCCCAGTAATGCCGGTCGCCATCGCCATCGATGTCGGGCTTGTCCTCGTAATTGTTGCTCGGCGAACCCGGCCAATAGACCGCATCGGGATCGCGGCGTTCGGCAGCATCGCGCAGCACGCGGTCGAAGATCACCGCCATGCCGACGCCGATCCGCTCCTGCTCGTCCGCGCCGACAGCCTTCTTGAAGGCGATCCGGTCGGACCAGTTCGCCCAGCCGCTGAGCACTTCGTTATTGCCCGACCACAGCACGATCGAGGGATGCGCCTGGAGCCGGTCGACCTGTTCCTCCGCCTCGATGCGGACGGTCTCGCGGAAGTCGCGATCGGGGGGCGTGACGGCGCCGCCGAACATGAAGTCCTGCCACACCATCAAGCCCATCTGATCGGCGAGGTCGTAGAACGCGTCGTCGAGATAATAGCCACCGCCCCACACGCGGATCATGTTCATGTTGGCGTCGCGCGCGCCGGCCATGACGGTGCGGATCTGGCTTTCGGGCACGCGCGCGGGAAACATGTCGAACGGGATCAGGTTCGCGCCCTTGGCGAACACCGGAATACCGTTGACGACGAACGCGAAGCCCCGCCCCTGCGCGTCCTTGTCGCGACGCAACTCGACCGTGCGCAGGCCGGTACGGCGCTGCGCGGTGTCGATCGTCGTGGTTCCGTCGATCAGCGTCGCCTTCACGGTATAAAGCGGCTGTGCGCCATAGCCCGCAGGGAACCAACGCTGCGGATTGGCGACGCTCACCGGTACCGCGACATGGCTCGCGCCAGCCGCGACGGTGACGGTCCGCGCCGCCTGCGTCACGCGACCATCCGGCCCCGTGACCGCGACCTGCACCGTGACCGGCCGCTCTTGGCCAGCCACCACGTCGAGTTCCGCGGACAGCCGCGCTTCGGACTTGGTCAGCCCTTCCTGCGTCACGCGAAACGCCTCGATCCGCGCATCGTCCCACGCCTCGATCCGCGCCGGGCGCCAGATCCCCTGCGTGACGATCCGGGGACCCCAGTCCCAGCCATATTGGTATTTCGGTTTGCGGATATAGGGCGAGGTCTGCTTGCCCATCGGCTCGTCGCCGTAGATCGAATCATATTCGCCGGGCAGCGGGTTCTTCGCCTTCAGCACCATAGGCTGCAACGTGCGGATCGGCGAGCGGAACGTGACGAGCAACTCGTTCGCGCCGGGCTTGAGCACCGCCTTGACCGGCACGCGCCAGCGCCGATGCGCATTGTCCGCCGCCAGCAGCTTGGTCCCGTTCAACCGCACCTCGGCGAAGGTATCCAGCCCGTCGAACACCAGGTCGATATGATCGCGTGCGAGCAGTTCGGGCGTCGCGCGCACGACGGTGTGATATTGCCAGTCGGTCAGCCCCACCCACTGGATCTTCGCCTCGTTCAGGCCCTTGTACGGATCGGGGACGATCTTCGCGGCCATCAGGTCGGTCTGTGCGCTGCCCGGCACGGTCGCGCGCAGCCAGCGTGCCGCCTTCGGATGCGCCTTGGCCGCAGCGGTATCAGCGGGATCAATCCGCATCGACCAGCCCTTGTCGAGCACGACGCTCGTGCGTGATGCCGCCCAGGCCGGCGTCGCGAAGACGGCCGCGAGCAGCAGAAGGACTGTCGGCCGCATTACTTCTTCTCCGACAGCTGCATCGATTCGACCGCATAGAACGGCGACTCCATCGACGCCGTGAACAACAGGCAGATGTCCGCATCGCCCTTCCCCTCGGGCAGCGTGCCGCGGAAGCTCATGCGGTTCGGGCTCGTCGCCGGGTTCGGCAGCGGGAAGGTCGCCGCGATCGTGCCCGTGCAACCGCCGGTGCGCACCACCAGTTCGCCGTACGTCGTCACCGCATAATGCCGCCGCAGCGCCTTTTCGTCATGCGCCAGCCCGTAATGCCGCGGCAACCGCGCGACATCGACGGTGAAGCTCCGCGCGATATCGAGCGGGGCGGCCGGATACATCGTGCACGTGTCGAAGATGTTGACGTTGAATACCGGCGTATTCCCCGTCGCCTCCGACGTCAGCGGCACGCGCAGCCCGATCGCGCCATCGGGGCACGCGACCAGCTCCGAACTCGACCGGCGCAGCAGCGCGACCCGGCTCGTCTCGAACAGACGCGGTTCCGCGGTCGGACGACCGTCGCTGGTGAAGGCCGCCGCGCGGACCGTGGTCCCCGGCCTGAGCGACAACGGCGTGGCATAGGCCTTCGATCGCGCGGTCGGCGCCTTGCCGTCGAGCGTGTAGCGGATCGTGCCATAGCCCGTCTGCGTCGCCAGCGTCACCGGCACCTTGCCGCGGCGCAGCGCATCGCCGCGCGTGCCGGGAATCGCAAAGTCGACCGCGAACGCGCTGTCCGCCGCGGCGATACCAGCGCGGGCATAGCGACCCATCTGCGGCTCGAGCCGCGCCACGAAGTCGTCGAAATTACGCGCGGACTTCGGCGACCAGGTCCGCTCGGCAAGCGCAGACAGCCGCGGGAAGGTCGCGTGCTGAAGCTGCTCGGGCGTCACCAGATATTCGCTGAACGC
Organism: Sphingomonas sp. PP-CE-1G-424; assembly: GCF_004341085.1. Classification (GTDB taxonomy): domain Bacteria; phylum Pseudomonadota; class Alphaproteobacteria; order Sphingomonadales; family Sphingomonadaceae; genus Sphingomonas. The sequence continues at coordinate 122,308 of NZ_SLXW01000002.1, read as the reverse complement.
GTTGATCTGCGCGCCCAGCACATGCTTCGCCTTGTCGGGCGCCAGCCCCGCCGGCTCGGGTTCGTACGCATACAGCCGGGCGAGCGGCACGATCGCATCGCCGTTCGCGATGCGGCCCGGCGGCTCGTCGCTGCGATTGCTCTGCAGGCTGTCGAGATACAGGATCGGCGCGGGGCTCAGCACCACGTCATGCCCCTGGTTCGCCGCATCGACGGCCCCCTTCTCGCCGCGCCACGACATCACCGACGCCGATGGCGGCAAGCCACCCTCGAGGATCTCGTCCCAGCCGATCAGGCGGCGGCCGTGCTTCGCCAGATACTCGCCGAGCTGGTCGATCATCCAGCTCTGCATCTGCATCTCGGTCTTCAGCCCGAGCGCCTTCATCTTCGCCTGCACCGCGGGCGACCGCTCCCACTGGTCCTTGACCGCCTCGTCCCCGCCGAGATGGATGAACTGCGACGGGAACACCTCCATCAGCTCGTCGAGCACGTGCTTGATGAAGGTCATGCTGCGATCCTCCGGGCTGAACAGCCACGGGTTCACGCCCCAATCGTGACCGACCGCGGGCCGATCGCCGAGCACGCCGACTTCGGCCGGATACGACGCCACCGCCGCCTGCGCATGACCGGGCAGATCGATCTCCGGCATGATCGTGATCGCGCGCTCCTGCGCATACGCGACCAGCGCCTTCAGCTCGGCCTGTGTGTAGAACCCGCCGACCTTCTCGCCCGGCGCGCCACCCGCAGACGGTGGCGTCCGCCACGCGCCGATCCGGGTCAGGTTGGGATAGCGCTTGATCTCGACGCGCCAGCCCTGATCGTCGGTCAGATGGAGATGCAGCACGTTCATCTTCTGCGCGGCGAGTTGATCGACCATGGCGTACAACGTTGGCATCGGCACGAAATGCCGCGCCGGATCGATCATCAGCCCGCGCCACTTGAAGCGCGGGGCATCGCGGATCGTCATCGCCGCCAGCGTCACGGGCTTGCCGACCGCCGCATCGGGGCTGAGCAACTGCGCCAGCGTCATCGCCCCGTGGACGAGGCCCGCATCGCCGCTCGCCGCGATCGTCACGCCCTTCGCATCGACGGTCAGCGTGTAGGCCTCGTCCCCCGCCACGCTCGCATCGCGCACGAAGCGGATCGGGCCGGTACCGGCGTCGCTTGCAAGCGAGAGCCCGCGCACGACCTTGACCTGTTGCGCGAGCAGCTTGGCTGCGGTCTTCGTCCCCGCATCGCTCGCGACGATCCCGGCACCTTCGCCGATCGTCAGCGTGCCGGCATGAGTCTCGATCGACGCCGGCATCGGAATCAGCTTCGGCCCTTCGGCCACCGCCGCGGTCGAGGACATCAGCAGCGCGAGCACCAGAGGGCGGAAACGGATCATTTAGGGTCCTTCGGCAATTGCGCTGGATCGGGTGGATAGACGGCGGAGCCGGCCTTGAACGGTTCGTAGTCGCGGACGACGCCGCCTGCGCGCGCGCCCTCCGCGGTGAGGATATCGACGGTCACCGTGACGGGCGTAAGACGACCGGTCCAGGCCGCGGACACCGTCGCGGTGCCGCCCGGCGCGATGACCGGAAGCGCCTGCTCGCCCTCGCCGAGCACGACGCGATCGCCGCCGATCGCGCGCCAGTGCAGCCGCGCGCCGATCAGCGGATAGGAGGGCAACGCAGCCTTGGCCGCGCCCATCACGGTCGCGGTGAAGCCGGTCGGCGTTTCGCCCGCCATCGTCAGATCGACCTTCGCGGAGACGTCGCGGTTGGCGGCTTCCCACGCGAAATAGCTCGGGCGGCGCTGGCGATCCGCATCGACGAGGCCGTGATCGACATAGCCATCGGCCATGCCGGCGAAGAGGTTCTTGTTCGAGCGGTAGTCCGCATAGCTCCAGAAGATCGCGCCGCCGACCCAGGGCCGCGTCCCGAACGCCGCGAGCTGGTCCTTGAGGTTTTCGGTGCGCGCGATGTCCGCGCTCGCGGAATCGTGCGAGAACGGCCCCGGCCAGCCGAATTCGGAGATGACCAGCATCCGGTCGGGATACGCCTTGTCGAACGCGTCGAGCCACGGGCCGACTTTGCCCGCGGCGCCGCTCCAGGTGCCGAAATAAGCGTTGGCCATCACGAAGTCGGCCTCGACCAGGGCGGGTACGCGTACGGCACGCTCCGCGATCTGCGAATCCGCGAACGTCACGAACCGGCCCGGATCGATCGCGTTGATATGCGCCTTCATCGCCTTCACGAACGCGAGCCCCTGCGGCGTCGCGGCCTCGCTCTCGTTCATCACGCTCCACGCGAGCACGCTCGGATGGTTGCCACTCTCGGCGATCATCTCGGCCATCATCGCCTTGGCACGCACCAGCAGCCGGGGATCGCCCAGCTGCGCCGCGGTCATCTGCCAGATCGGGATTTCGGGCACGAGCAGCATCCCCGCACGGTCGGCGGCGTCGAACACGCTCTGCGGCTGCGGATAATGCACCGGCCGCGTCAGCGTGACGTGCAGCGCGGCGAGATCGCGCATGTCGTGGAGGATCGTACCGCGCGTTTCGGCGGCACCTTCCCACGGCGAATCCTCGTGCCGCGTCACCCCGGTCAGCCGCACCGCGACACCGTTGACGTAGAGTTTCCGGTCACGGAGCGCGAGCGTGCGCAGACCTACCGTGTCCTCGCGCCGGTCGAGCACGACGCCCTTCTCGTCGCGCAGTTCGGCGACGATCCGGTAGAGCTTGCCCGCGCCGATCTGCCACAGTTGCGGCCTGGCGATCGTCAGCGCGGCGTCGGGCGTTGCCGCCGACGACGCGGCCACGGTCACGCTCTTTTCACCCCGCGCGACCTCGCGGCCGTCGGGATCGATCGCGACGGACGTCAGGGAATAGGTGTGCGGCGTGGCATCGACATTCTCGATCGCGACACCACTCGTGACGGTCGCGCTTTCGGCCTTCAGGACCTGGCGGATCCGCTGGCAGCGGATCAGCCCGCCCTCGGCGATCCGCAGCGACACGTCGCGCGTGATCCCGCCGCTGTGCCACCAGTCGTACCAGACGTTCCCTGAGCCAGCGAGGCGCATCGCATAGCCCGGAATCGTCACGAACCCCGACCGGTCATCGGCCGCGACGACGATCCGGTTCGCGCCGGGTTTCAGCACCTTCGAAACGTCGAGATCGAACGCGGTATGCCCGCCTTCATGGGTGCCGACGAGCGTCCCGTTCACCCAGACGCGCGCCGCATAGAACACAGCGTCGAAATGCAGTTCGAGATGCTTGCCGACGATCGCCTCGGGCACGACCAAGGTCCGCGCGTACCAGCCGACGCCTTCGGAATTCGCACCGCGCGACAGCGGCCAGCTATGCGGGACACTGACGCTTTCGACCTTCGCGGGATCGGACTTCAGCCACGCCGGATCGGCCGGCGCGTCCTTTGCCAGCCAGAACGTCCACCCCGCATCCAGATCGATCCGCTCGGCCGCGGCCGGCGTCGCCAGACCCATCGGAACGAGAAATGCGGACAGGACACCGAGATGCCCCATCCGCTTGCGCACTGCCTTGATCCAAACTGATATCATGCGGCGATATCGTGCCCCCTTTGGACGGGGGTGGCGCACCCCGAGGGCGCGCCACCCGGTGATGCTACATCCTGAACGAGAGCGATGCCGAGAAGGTACGGCCGTTCTTGTAGAACGCGGTCGGACGATCCGGCGTAGCGTTATACTGGAGATACGTCTCGTCGAGCAGGTTCTGTGCGTTGACCGACAGCGTGACCGCCGGCGTCACGTTGAACCCGGCCGAGAAGTCGAGCTGGTTGTACGGCGCCACCATCTCGCGCGAGCCGAGACGACCGATCGTCCGGAAATACGCGGTCCGGTAGTTGTAGCTCAGCCGCGCCTGGAACGGGCCGCTCTCGAAATACGGGATCACGTTGACGGTGTGCTTCGACAGATACGGCAGGTTGAGCGCCGCACCGCTGACGTCGACCGACGAGGTGTTGCTGTCCTGGTACGAATAGTTCGCCTGGAGACCGAACCCGCCCCAGATCTCGGCCTGGCCCGATACCAGCACGCCGTTGACCTTGGCCTTGGCGCCGTTGATCGGCTGGCTGACGTTGTAGGTCGTGATGCGGTTCTGCAGCGCGTTGAAATAATCGACGTTCTGGCGCGAACTGATGATGTAGTTCTTGATGTCGCGACGGAACAGCTCGACGGCCAGCAGCGTGCCCGAGCGCGGATACCATTCCGCGGTCAGCTCGTAGTTGGTCGATTCATACGGCTTGAGGTTCGGATTGCCGCCACCGCCATCGAGCGTGACGTCGTTGAGCGTCGTCGCCGCCGCCAGATCCTGATAGCGCGGCCGCGAGATGACCTTGGCCACCGCGCCACGCACGATCACCGTCGGCGATACCGAATAGGCGATGTTGAGGCTCGGCAGGAACTTCAGGTAATCGGTCGAGGTGCGCGTCGGCACCGGCTGCGGGTTGACCTGCGCGCTCGGCGTGGTCGCATAGTTCGAGATGTCGCGGGTATAGACGACGCGACCGCCGATGTTGCCGCGGAACCCGCCCTGGTCGAAATTGGCCTGCGCATAGGACGCGATGACCGTCTCGTGGACCTTGGTCGACGCGCCGATCTTGGTGACCAGCGGCGAGTTGATCGCGCCCGACAGGATATCGATCACCGACTGCTGCGGCAGGTTCAGATACTGCGTCGCGTTGCCGAGCCCACCGCTGCCGTCGAACGTGCCGCTGGGGGTGACGAGCGCGGTCGCACCGAGCTGAGGGATGGTCTGCGACGACTGGAGGTACGTGTTGATCCCGCGCGCGTCGATCTGGTTGACATGGTCGGTCGCGCGGCTGCCGAGCAGGATTTCCTTGAACGGACCGAACTCGACCGGGATGGTCGCGTCGTAGCCGCCGAAGATGTCGCGGTCGGTCGTGACGCTGAAGTCCTGCCCGCCGATCTGCGCAGCGTTCAGCTGAGTCCCGTTGACGATCACCGGGCGCCCTTCGATCTGCGCCGGGTTGTTGTTCGGGTTGGTGAAGTAGTTCGCCGGGTTGGTCGGATCGCCGACGAAGTTCACCGTCGCGGTGTTGTTGGTGAACGCATAGCTGTACGGCAGCTTGGTCTGCACGTTGAACAGATATTCGGGATCACGTCCGCCGACCGCCTTGCTCCAGCCACCCGCGAACGAGATCTTCGCCCCGCCGTCGCCTTCGTAGTCGGCGAAGAAGTTGAGGTTGTCGGTCTTCAGCTTGGTCTTGCGCACCAGCGTGTCGAGCTGCGAGCCCTGGTTGGTCGCCGCGCCGAACGAGGCCGAATTGACCACGCCGTTGCTGATGTTCGCCGATTGCAGCACGTCGCCGGTCCATGCACCGGGGATCGTGTACATCGACTGGCTGTAGTTGTTGTAGTTGCCGTTGATGTGCAGGCCGTTGAGCGTGAGCGTCAGATCGGACGTCGGCCGGTACTGGACCGTGCCCGACACGCTCTTGCGCTCGCGGGTCTGCTGGAAATAGGCGTAGTTGATGCCGAACGGCGACGCCGCCTTGTAAAGGTCCGAAATCGTCCCGCCGGTGATCGTCGCGCCAGGGCTCTTGAGGCTCAGCGTGCCGTCGGCAGCGCGGTTGACGAACGGGCTGTTGTAGGTGCCGTCCGCGTTAGGTGCGACGTTGTCGTAGCCGAAGAACTCGACACCGGCGCGCGTCAGGCTCTGCTTGTCGTAGGTGGCCGCGACGAGGAAGCCGAACGTCTCGTCCTTGTTCTTCCAGCTGTACAGCCCCGAGCCGCGGACGTTACCCTTGTCCGAGCGGTCGTTGTACGAATAGCCGCCCGACGCAAAGATCGCATTGGCCTTCAGGTCGAGCGGACGGCGCGTGCGGACGATGACGGTGCCGCCGAGGCTGCCTTCCTCGATGCGCGGCTCGGGCGACTTGTAGACCTCGAGGCGATCGACCAGCTCGGGCGCGAGCAGCGAATAGTTGAAGGTGCGGCTCGACGGGTCGTTGTCGTTGCCGCCCCAGTCGGCCGAGGCGAGCGCGTGGCCATCGAGCAGCATGCGGTTGAGCGCGGGATCGGTGCCGAGGATCGCGACCTTCTCGCCCTCGCCGAAGCGACGATCGATGCTGACGCCGGGAATGTGCGACAGCGATTCAGCGACGTTGCGATCGGGGAACTTGCCGATGTCCTCGGCGGAGATCACGTCGACGACCGCGTTGGCGTTGCGCTTGACCGCGATCGCGCTGCGCAGGCTGCCGCGGATGCCGGTGACGACGATATCGTCGCCGGTTGCGGATGCTGGCGCGGCGGATGGCGCGGGCGACTGGGTCGCCGACGGGGCGGCATCCTGTGCGACCGGCGTCGTCGACGGTGCGGGATCGGTCTGCGCGAACGCCGCTGGAATGATCGCGACGCATACCGCTGCGCTCGACGCCAACAAAATCTGCTTCCGGAAAATCATTGTCGAAACCCCTTCCTAATCGACGCCGCAGCGCCTTCCCCCGACGCTGTCGGCGTCGCTTCGATCACCTGCCACCTGGTACTGTTTTGGTTACTCTTTGAGTGGCTCGGCAGGCGTAATGTATAACCAATTCATTTTCAGAATCCATCGGAAATTACAGTTTGGTTACCACCCCAGGACACCAATCAGGCGATCGTATAATATACAGTCGTATCAATAGCCTAGCGGATTCCGCAGTTTCGTTTTGACACACATGCGCGGCTGCGGTGCCAAGTTATTGTAATACCACTTCTTACAAGAAACTGTCGGTTCGGGATTGAACCCGGCGATTCGATCGGCCAAACGTAATATAATTACGACGATCGGGAGGGCATCCATGGCGCTGGAGATATGCGTCGACGATATCGCGGGATTGGACGCCGCCATTGCCGGGGGCGCAGATCGCGTCGAACTCTGCGCCGCGCTGGCGCTGGGCGGCCTGACGCCGTCACCTTCACTGATCGCCGCGGCGGCAAGCGCGCCAATCCCGGTCCATTTGCTTGCCAGACCGCGCGAAGGGGGATTCCACTATACCGCGCGCGAGCTGGCGATGATCGCCGGCGACATCACCGCGGCAGCCGAAGCGGGCCTCGCCGGCGTCGTCATCGGTGCCACCTACACCGATCACAGGCTCGACACCGAAACGCTGGCGTCATTGGTCGCGCATGCCCGATCGGCAGGCACAGCGCGGCGCGCGCCACTATCACTGACGCTCCATCGCGCGATCGATCTGTGCGCTGACATGCCCGCCGCGCTCGACGCCGCGATCGCGCTCGGGTTCGACCGCGTGCTGACGTCCGGCGGCGCACCGAAGGCGATCGACGGCCTCGATATGCTCTCGAGATTGCAGCGTCGCGCAGACGGGCGGATCATCATTCTCGCGGGAAGCGGCATCGACGCGGACAATGTCGCGGCGTTTGTCGATGTCGGAATCGTCGAGATCCATGCCTCGTGCGGTACGATTGCATCCGATCTCGACGAGGTTGCCGATGCAGAGGCTCTGGCGCGCGAACGCCGTTTCGGCTTCACGACCGCAGGGCGACGCCGCACCGATATCGACCGCGTTCGCGCCCTCAAGGCGGTTCTTACAGACGTGTTACATCAAGCCGCTTGAACAATACCAATACATAACGTATCCCAGATCGGTTGCCGGGCTGCATCTATCGGAGGCCCGCTCCGGCATCAGCGAAAGTCGCCTACATGTCCTTTTCCACAAGCATCGGCCGATTCCGGGACGGCAACCCCGCCCCGCTCTACGTCCAGCTCCAGCAGCTGATCCGCGACGCGATCAACCGCAACGTGCTGGCCAAGGACGACGCCATTCCAGCCGAGCGCGATCTCGCGGTGGAATATGACGTGTCGCGCATCACCGTGCGGAAAGCGATTGGCGGGCTGGTCGAGGAAGGTTTGCTGACGCGGCGTCGCGGCGCCGGCACGTTCGTCGCGACGCGCGTCGAAAAGAGCTTCTCGAAACTCTCGTCGTTCTCGGAAGACATGATCTCGCGCGGCCGGACGCCGAGCAGCGCCTGGGTCAGCCGGACGATGGGGATGGTCACGCCCGAGGAGTCGCTTTCGCTCGGCCTGTCGCCGGGCTCGGCGGTCTATCGCTTCCAGCGTATCCGCTATGCCGACGACGTGCCGATGGCGCTCGAATACACCACCATCGCGGGATACTGCCTGCCATCGATCGATGCGGTGCAGGACTCGCTGTACAAGGCGCTCGAAGTGGCCGGCAATCGCCAGGTGCGCGCGTTGCAGCGCCTGCGCGCGGTCCATTTCAGCGCCGAGCACGCCAAGATGCTCGGCGTCGATGCGGGGCATGCGGGTCTGTTCATCGAACGCCGCGGGTTCCTGCGCGACGGTCGGGCGGCCGAATTCACCCAATCCTATTACCGTGGCGACGCGTACGACCTCGTCGCCGAACTCAACGACATCTGACGTCGGCGCGCGCGCGTCGGCCGGGGGGCATCAAGTGAACGAGACTATCCAGGACCGCGCGTCCACTCTGCAAGACGGCACGCTTCAAAACGAAACGCTGCACGACGAAACCCGGACGCTGATGTTCAGCGAGGCCGCCGAATCCGCCGATGCGGTCGCGCGGCTGTTGTCCGCCAACCGCGATGCGTTCGCCGCGCTCGGCGAACGGCTTCGTGCCGCCCCGCCCGCCGTGGTCGTGACGTGCGCGCGCGGCTCGTCGGATCATGCCGCGACCTACGGCAAGTACCTGATCGAGACGCTGCTCGGCGTACCCGTCGCCTCCGCCGCGCCTTCGGTATCGTCGGTCTACGCCGCGCCGATGGCGCCCGGCACCGCGCTCGTCATCGCAGTATCGCAGAGCGGCCGCAGCCCCGATCTGCTGGCGACCGTCACCGCGTATCAGAATGCCGGCGCCTATGTCGTCGCGTTCGTCAACGACGAGACGTCGCCGCTCGCGGAAATGGCCGACACGCTGATCGCGCTGAAGGCCGGGCCGGAGAAGTCGGTCGCCGCGACCAAATCCTATATCTGCGCGCTCGCGGCGTTCGCAGGCCTGACTGCGGCCTGGTCGGAGAACGCGGCGTTGGCCAACGCCGTCGACACGCTGCCGGACATGCTGACGCTCGCGTTCGGTGCGGACTGGTCGCCGATCGTCGACGCGCTGGCGAACGCCAACAACCTGTTCGTGATCGGCCGCGGCTATGGCTACGGGATTGCCCAGGAAGCCGCGCTGAAGCTGAAGGAAACCTGCGCGCTGCATGCCGAGGCGTTCAGCGCCGCCGAAGTCCGCCACGGACCGATGGCGATCGTCAACGACGGCTTCCCGGTGATCGCGTTCGCGACCTCCGACACGGCGGGCGACGGCGTCCGCGAGGCGGCGGCAGAATTTCGCGCACGCGGTGCGGTCGTCTGTCTCGCGGATGCGAAGGCGGATGCCGACGGCACCCCGGTCGCGCTGACCGCCCACCCGGCGATCGAGCCGATCCTGATGATCCAGAGCTTCTACCGGATGGCGAATGCGCTGTCGCTTCGCCGCGGACTGAACCCCGACGCACCGCTTCATCTCAGCAAGGTCACGCGGACGGTATGAGCGGCGAGACCATGAGCAACGACGGTAGGAACGGTCTTCGGATGCACTTCGTCAACGGTACGATCGTCACGCGCGATGCGCTGCTGAACGGCGCGACGTTCACCGTGGACGGCGACCGGATCGCCGCGATCGACGCACTCGATGGTACGCCGTCCGATGCGATCGATCGCGTCGTCGATCTGGGCGGCGGCTGGCTCGTCCCCGGCTTCGTCGACACGCAGGTCAACGGTGGCGGTGGCGTACTGCTCAACGACCAGCCGACCGTCGCCGGCATCGCCGCGATCGGTGCGGCGCATGTCCCGTACGGCACGACCGCGTTCATGCCGACCTTGATCAGCGACACACCCGAGGTGATCGCAGCGACGCTCGACGCGATGGACGCAGCGATCGAGGCTGGCGTTCCCGGCGTGGTCGGCGCGCATATCGAAGGCCCGTGGATCAACCCGTCGCGGAAAGGCATCCACGATCCCGCCAAGTTCCGGCTGCTCGACGATGCGATGATCGAACTGCTGATCCGTCCGCGCAAGGGGCGCGTGATGGTGACGCTCGCGCCCGAACTGACCGATGCGGCGTCGATCGCGCGGCTGGTCGCGGGCGGCGTGATCGTCAGCGCGGGCCATACCGATGCGGATTACGAGACGATCATCGATGCGGTCGGTGCGGGGCTCTCCGGCATCACGCATCTGTTCAACGCGATGTCGCCGCTGCTCCACCGGGCGCCGGGCGTGGTCGGTGCAGCACTCGACGATCGCCACGTCTATTGCGGGCTGATCGCCGACGGTCTTCACGTCCATGACGCCGCGCTGCGGCTCGCGCTCAATGCCCGCCCCCACGACCGGCTGATGCTGGTCAGCGACGCGATGCCGTCGGTCGGCGCGGTCGACAAGGATTTCCGCCTTCAGGGGCGCCTGATCCATGTCGAGGACGGCAAGTGCTTCGGCGAGGACGGCACGCTTGCCGGCTCCGATCTGGACATGGCCGGCGCGGTCCGCAACTTCGTCGCGCGTACGCAGGCCGACGTGCCTGCCGCGGCGGCAATGGCGGCGACCAACCCCGCCGCCTTCCTCGGCCTGTCGCACGAACGCGGTGCGCTCGCGCCCGGCCTGCGCGCAGACTGGGTCGCGCTCACCGCCGATCTGAAGCCCGCGGGCACCTGGATCGGCGGCCAACTCGTCGCGGGCAGGACGTGAACCGATGAAGCCGATCATCCTGACGTCGCCCCTCCAGGGCTGGGCATCGCCACTCGAGGCGGTCCCCGACCCGGTCTTCGCCGAACGGATGATGGGCGACGGGATCGCCGTCGACCCGACCGGCGACTGCCTGCACGCACCGTGCGACGCGGTCGTGCTGAGCGTCCACGCCAGCGGCCACGCGATCACGCTGCGGACGCCCGAGGGCGCCGAGATCCTGATGCATATCGGTCTCGACACGGTGGCGCTCGGCGGGCGCGGGTTCAGCCCTTGCGTGACCGAGGGTGCGAGCGTCCAGCGGCTCGATCCGCTGATCCGCTTCGATCTCGACCTGCTGGTCTGCGAAGCGCGCGCGGTCATCACGCCGGTGATCGTGACCAACCCAGAGCGCTTCACGATCGTCCGCCGCGAAACCGGTAAGCTGGTCGGCGTCGGCGAGGCGATCATGACGCTCGAACCGCGCGATGCCGCCGACGTGGCGGTGGTCGAGGGCGACACGGTCCGCCGCACGATCGTCGTGCCGCTGGTCCACGGCATCCACGCGCGGCCAGCGGCGAGGATCGGCGAGATCGCACGGAAGTTCGTGTCTGAAGTCAAAATCACGAAGGATGAGCGCGAGGGCAACGTCCGCAGCCCGGTCGCGCTGATGGCGCTCGGCGTAAAGCTCGGCGACGAGATCACGCTCGCCGCCACCGGGCCGGACGCCGCCGACGCGCTCGCCGCGATCGGCGACCTGATTCTCGGCGGCATGGGCGAGAAAGCCCCCGCTCCCACAGCTACATCGGAGTTCCCCCGCGAAGGCGGGGGCCCAGGAGCCAAGAACGATGGTGCTGCTGGGTCCTGGGCCCCCGCCTCCGCGGGGGAACAAGGAGCGCGAAAACCTGCCACAACCCTCCCCGCAGACGGCCGCCTGCCCGGCGTGACCGCCTCCCCCGGCATCGCGATCGGCCAGGCCGGGCTCTTCCGCCTCGCCGAGATCGCCGTGACGCGCGAAGGTGCAGGTGCAACCGCCGAACGCGCCGCACTCGACGCCGCGCTCGGTTTGGTCGCAGACCGTCTCGCGAACAAATCCGCCACCGCAACCGGCGCCGAGCGCGCGATCCTGTCCGCGCATACCGCGCTGCTCGACGACCCGACGCTGACCGAAGACGCCCACGCCGCGATCACGCAAGGCGACAGCGCCGCCTACGCCTGGCGCACAGCGATCCGCGCGCAGGCCGATGCGCTCCGCGCCACCGGCGACGCGCGCCTCGCCGAGCGCGCCGACGACATGCTCGATCTCGAACGCCAGGTGCTCCGCGCGCTCGCCGGCGAAGACCTCGACGAGCGCCTGAGTTTCCCGCCCGGCACGATCCTGCTCGCCGACGACCTGCTCCCCTCACATCTGCTCGGCCTCGACACCGCGTCGATCGTCGGCTTCTGCGTAGAGCGCGGCGGTCCGACCTCGCACGTCGCGATCCTCGCCGCGACGATGGGACTCCCAGCCCTCGTCGCAGTCGGCCCAGCGCTTGCCGAGATCACTGCAGGAACGCCGCTGATCCTCGACGCCGGCGCCGGCCTGCTCCACGTCGCCCCCGATGCCGAAACACAGGCAGCGGCACAAACCGCGTTCGACGCGCAGACCGAACGCCGCCGCGCCGCGCTCGCCAACGCCGCGCAGGAATGCCGCACGCAGGACGGCGTCTGGATCGAAGCCTTCGCCAACCTTGGCTCGGCCGACGACGCCGACGCTGCCGTCCGCAACGGCGCCGAAGGCTGCGGCCTGCTCCGCACCGAATTCCTGTTCCTCGAACGCGACAGCGCGCCCAGCGTCGAGGAACAGACCGCCGATTACCAGCGCATCGCCGACACGCTCGACGGTCGCCCGCTGATCGTCCGCCTGCTCGACATCGGCGGCGACAAGCCCGCGCCCTACCTCCCGATGGCCGCGGAAGAGAACCCGGCGCTAGGCTTGCGCGGCATCCGCGTCGGGCTCGCGCATCCCGAGATGCTCGACGCCCAGCTGCGCGCGATCCTCGCGGTCCGCCCCGCCGGCCAGTGCCGGATCATGGTCCCGATGATCGCGAGCCTCGCCGAGCTCCGCGCGGTCCGCACCGCGCTCGACGCAGCGGCCGCCGCGATCGGGCATACGGAGCATGTCGCGCTCGGCATCATGATCGAGACGCCCGCCGCCGCGGTCACCGCCGACCTGCTCGCCAGCGAAGCCGACTTCCTGTCGATCGGCACCAACGACCTGACGCAATACGCGCTCGCGATGGACCGCGGCAATCCGGCGGTCGCCAGCGACCTCGACGGGCTCCATCCCGCCGTCCTCCGCCTGATTGCGCGGACCTGCGAAGGCGGTGCGGTCCACGGCAAATGGACCGGCGTGTGCGGGGGCCTCGCCTCCGATCCGCTCGCGGTACCGATCCTGATCGGGCTGGGCGTCAGCGAACTCTCGTCCGCGCCCGCACTCGTCCCCGAGATCAAGGCGCTGGTCGCGACGCTCACGATCGATGCCTGCCGCGCGCATGCCGCAGCCGCCATGAACTGCATTTCAGCCGCGGACGTGCGAACGCTCGCCCGGGAGTTCCGCCCATGAAGTCCGTGCTCGAAGCCCTCCAGCCGCTCGGCCGCGCACTCATGCTGCCGATCGCGGTGCTGCCCGTCGCCGGGCTGCTGCTGCGGCTTGGCCAACCCGACATGCTCGACATCGCGGTGCTCAGTGCAGCCGGCGACGCGATCTTTTCGCACCTCGGCCTGTTGTTCGCGATCGGCGTCGCCACCGGTTTCGCGCGCGATGGCAACGGCGCCGCATGTCTCGCGGGCGTGGTCTGCTACCTCGTGACGACGCAAGGCGCACAAGCGCTGATGACCGTCCCCGCCGACGCACTCAAGGGCTTCACCGGTGACACGATCGCACTCGCCACCGCCGCCTGGAAAGCCAAGGCGATCGCCCGGCTCGACGTCCCGATCGGCATCCTTTCGGGGCTGATCGGCGGCAGTTTCTACAACCGCTTCTCCGCCATCGCGCTGCCCGAATACCTGGCCTTCTTTGGCGGACGCCGGTTCGTACCCATCGTCAGCGGCGTCGCGGGCCTCGTACTCGGCATCATCGTCGGCCTCGGCTTCGGCGCGCTCAGCACCGGGATCGACGGCTTGAGCTACGGGATTAGCGGCGCTGGCGGGTTCGGCCTGTTCGCGTTCGGGCTGCTCAACCGCCTGTTGCTCGTCACCGGGTTGCACCATCTGCTAAACAATATCGTCTGGTTCGTCGCCGGCGACTACCACGGCACGACGGGCGACCTGCGGCGGTTCTTCGCGGGCGATCCCAACGCCGGCGCGTTCATGGCCGGGTTCTTCCCCGTGATGATGTTCGGCCTGCCCGCCGCCTGTCTCGCGATGTACCATTCGGCATTGCCGGAGCGCCGTAAAGCGGTCGGCGGCATGCTGCTCAGCCTCGCGCTCACCTCCGCTCTGACCGGCGTGACCGAGCCGATCGAGTTCAGCTTCATGTTCCTGGCACCGGTGCTCTACGCGATCCACGCGGTGCTGACCGGTCTGTCGATGGCGCTGATGAACGCGCTAGGCGTGAAATTGGGCTTCGGCTTCTCCGCCGGGCTGTTCGACTACGTGCTGAACTACGGCAAGGCGACCAAGCCACTGCTGCTGTTGCCGGTCGGTCTGGCCTATGCCGCGATCTACTACGTCCTGTTCCGCACCGTCATCAAGCGCCTCGACCTCCCCACGCCCGGCCGCGAGCGCGACGCGCCCGTCGCCGCTGCAACCGTCGCCAAGAGCGAGCGTGGCGCCGCGTTTGCCGAAGCGCTCGGCGGCGCCGCCAACCTGACCAGCGTCGGCGCGTGCACCACCCGCCTGCGCCTGATCGTCGTCGACCAGGGCGCGGTGGACGAGGCACGGCTCAAGGCGCTCGGCGCGCGCGGCCTTATCCGTCCGTCCGACAAGGCGCTCCAGATCGTGCTCGGCCCGATCGCCGATTCGGTCGCGGTCGAGATCCGCGACGCGATCGCCGCCGGCGGACCAGCGCCGGTCGTCGCCGAACCGGCAACCGAAGTCCCGGCGGATATCCGCCTGACAGCCGCGACGATCGCAGCACTGGGCGGCACCGACAATATCGAGGCAGCCACCCGCCACGGCACGCGCCTGCGCATCCGCCTGCACGACGCCGACCGCACCTCGCTATCGTCGCTCGAAGCGCTCGGCGTCCACGCCGTCGCCCGCCCCGCCCCCGGTCTCGTCCACCTGCTGTTCGACGCCAATCGCGCCGCGTCGATCCTGCTCGCCTGAGTGACGCCACTTTGCGGTGGGAGGTTGCCGGATGACTTTCCGGCAACTTCGTAGAACGCTAATATCGGCAGATGATGCGAAACTCGGCCCTGCTCCCCTTCTCGATCATCGCCGCGGCGGTGGCCGGTTGCTCACCCTCCTCGCAGCCCGCCGCGCCGGAAACGCACAACGCGACGACGGCGACACCGCCCGACGCACGCGCGACGCCGGCCACGCCGGCGGCCGTCACCGATACCCATATCAAGCCGACGCCGGGCGCGCTGAAGACTTTCGGCGACTGGGCGGTCGGCTGCGACAATGGCTTGCGGTGCACCCTCGCCGCGCTGCTGCCCGAAGACGGCTTTCCGAGCGAGACTGGATCACCGATCACGCTCAACATCACGCGTGAACCCGGCCCCGCCGGCGCAGTCTCGGTCAAGATCGCAACGGACAACGCCCCCGCACAGGCGGCGCACCCCACCGGCTTTGCGATCGACGGCAGACCCACCGCGTTACGCGACGCAGCTAGCCTCACCGCGGCGATGGCGAACGGCACGACGTTGAGCGTACGCGGGGCAAACGGCCACGCGCTCGTCACGCTGTCGCTGAAGGGTGCCGCCGCCGCGCTCCGCTACATCGACGCGCAACAAGGCCGCGTCGGCAGCACCGATGCGATCGTCGCCAAGGGCCCCGCCCCGTCGCGCGCGCCCACGCCGCCGCTTCCGGCCATCGCCACGATCGCGCCCTCGGGCGCCGCCGCCAAGCTCACTGCCGCCCAGATCGCAACGCTGCGCAAACGCGCCACCTGCACCGTCGAAGGCTTCACCCCCGAAACGCACGCGCTCGGCGGCGGCAAGTCGCTGGTCATATTCCCCTGCTCGACCGGCGCCTACAATCTGATCAGCGCGCTCTTCATCGTCGACGGCGCCGGGATCACCCCAGCCCAATTCGACGCTCCCGCGGGCTTCGAGGCGACCGGCGCCGACTCCGGCACCCCCGTCAAAAGCGTCATCAACGGCGCGTTCGAAAACGGCGTCCTGACCAGCGACGCCAAGGGCCGCGGCCTGGGCGACTGCGGAGTCCACCAGCGCTTCGTCTGGGACGGCACCCGCTTCCGCCTCTCCGAACAATCGGAAATGCGCGAATGCCGCGGCAACGCCGACTTCATCACCACCTGGCGCGCCCGCGTGATCCGGCCCTGACCCGCCCCATCCCCTTCGGGGGAGGGTTACGAGCAGGGCGCGGATGACGGGTCGGAATTCCGCTCGCGGTTATTCCTGGATCGAACTTGCGTCTTCGCCTTTCAGGAGAACGCGCGTCGCGGTCTCGACATCGTCTTTTCGCATGAGGCTCTCGCCGACCAGGAACGAGGTGATGCCGGCAGCCTGGAGCCGCTGACAATCGGCATGCGTGAAAATGCCGCTTTCGCCGATGATCAGCCGATCGTCGGGCACCATCGGCGCCAGCTTTTCGCTGTTCGTCAGGCTGACTTCGAAGGTCCGCAGATCTCGATTGTTAATACCGATCAGCGGCGAGGACAGTTTCAGCGCTCTCTCCATTTCCAGTTCGTCATGGACCTCGACCAAAACGTCCATGCCCAGCGCGAACGCGCTGTCCTGGAGGCGAACCGCGTCGTCATCGGACAGCGATGCCATGATCAGAAGGATGCAGTCCGCACCCCAGGCGCGGGCTTCCTCCACCTGATAGGTTTCGAACATGAAGTCCTTGCGCAGCGCCGGCAGGCTGCAGGCCGCACGAGCGGCGGTGAGGAACGCCGGTGCACCCTGGAAGCTCGGCGCATCCGTCAGCACCGACAGACACGCCGCGCCGCCTGCTTCGTACGCGCGCGCGAGGGCGGGTGGATCGAAATCCGAACGGATCAGGCCCTTCGATGGACTGGCCTTCTTGATTTCCGCGATGAGCCCGAACAGGCCGGCGCTTTGCCGGGCGACCAGGGCCTTGTGAAAGCCGCGTGGAGCCTCCTGATCGGCTTGCATCGCCCGGAGGTCGGCAAGCGATACCGCGGCTTTCGCGGCCTCTATTTCCTGGCGCTTATAGGCTTCGATTTTCTTGAGGATGCTGGTCATGTCAGATGCAATTCCTTTGGTCGCTGCGGCCAGAGACGGTGTCGGCCGTCCGGAGCGTGCAGGTGGACGGCTTCTACAGCGCAACGACTGGGAGCGCATCCGGCCGAACCGGCCATTAATCGCAGCGTTCGATCATCTCGGCGATTGGCTCGAGGCTGAGCTGGCCGCTCGGAGCACTTTGGTCGCGTACTGACGCGCGGTTCGGTGAGGGCATATCCGCCAAATCACGGCGAGGTAGCCCATGTCTGCAAATAGAGGTAAGCGGAATGTCCGAGATGAGAGGAAAGCGGACCGACCGCTTTCTGGCAGCCGCGCAGCCTAGCTGCCGGTAGGCTGTTTGGCCGGGCGACGTATAACGCCGGCTGCCGCCATCGTCAGAGCCGTCAAAGCGACTAAGCAATAGGTCGCGCCAAGCTCAGGATTACCAGCCACCCACAACAGCGGGCTGGCGAGCGTTAGAGCCGGAAAACTGTAGGCTGTTACTAACCACCAGCCCGCATCGCCATCATACTGCTAACCGGCGAAATAGCTGATGCCGAGCGCAGCAGAGGCCGTCCAGAGGTAGGCAAGGCACCATAGAATGATGCGGGTCATCAGTGGCCGTGCGATCTTCACCGCGTCATGCTGCCTTGCTGAACAACCGTCTGCAATCGGAAAGCGTGATCGCGACCGGGAACGGCAAGAGATGGGCGTTAGCGGACGTGCTTAGAACGGGATAGGAGTATCCCACCTCCCGCCAGCATGATGCAAAGAGGCAGCGATAAAACGAAGTAGTCCCAAACGGATCGTTCACCCATACTGATGGCGACGCAATGGCGAGCGCTAATAGCTCGACCGCACATCCAGTTTGGCGACGGAAATTTAGGCACGTGGGTCGACACGACAGGACGAAACTCTAGGACGTAAGTTTGCCAACCCGCACCGAGGAGCAAAATTGCGAAGCCAAAACAGCCTCCGATTCCGAATATCTTTTGAATGACTGTCTGCATTTGACCGCTCCGTTGGGCGGCAACGTGCTTAGCCGTAAATCTAAAAATCTTACCTAAGGCCCGTTATTGGTCGGGAGCAGACATTAACGCGCAGGGTGGATGTGGCCCGGCTATTCGGGCCGCAGCGGGGGGCCCGGTCGCACAACAGGCGCATCCTTCGTGGAAAACTCGACGGCAAAAGCCTGGACAGATTCAGTCGGTCTGTTCGCAACATCTAAAACTGGTTTGAAGGTGACGGAAGTCGCGGCGAACTTGCAGAGGGCACGGTCGAGCGCATCGGGCGACGCGCGGCCATACAGTATGTTGCTGCACGTGAGCACTTTGCCGGTTGGATCCACGATCAGTGAAGAAAACCGCCTAGCGAAGACAGCGCCTGGGTCAGGCAAGCGCTCAACTACCAGCTGGAGATCAACAGATGGTGGGATCAGGCCTCCATCTTTGAAAAATGTTACTCCTGCACTTATTGTTCCGTATGCTGGCTTCCCATCACCACCAAGCGCCGGCTGCCCCTTGATACCAAGGTATAGCTTGCAACCGGCTGTGTCTAACTTGGGATGGCCGCTTGGAACGACTACATCGCAATGTATAATTCTTCCGGTTGGATCAACCGTTAGGAGGAGTCTTGCTGTGGCGCCTGCGTCCTTCGAATCGTAACCATAACGAAAAGGACCGGTCATTTGCGACGGCCGTAGCGGACTAATCATAGGCGGACGCGGGTAATCCACGTTCGTCACCCCGGCCAGAAGCAATACGATCATTCCAGCCCCCCTCCTCACCGTCGGCCAGCGGACACCCTTCTCTCTTCGCCGCGCGAGTGTTTTTCTGCAATATCATGAAATGCAAGGCAAGCGTTCTAGCTAAGCTACAGACGTTCGCCCCGGTTTGATCAACGATCGTCTACAATTGGGCGATACTAACGTCGCCCCGATCGGCAACGCTGGGCAGCCGCCCTCAAGGCGCCGGCCGCTCCACCTGCGCCTCGGCCAGATACACCCCGAACAACCCCTCCGGATCGGTCCACAAAGCCACCGGCGTCCACCCGCCCGACCGCAGCAGGATCCGAGCATCGCGCGCGCCGTATTTATGCGAGTTCTCCGTGTGGATCGTCTCGCCGGCAATCATCTCGAACGACCGCCCGTCAACGGTAAACGCCACGTCGCGCACCGCCTCCAGGTGCATCTCGATCCGCGCGCGATCGTCGTTCCACACCGCCTTGTGCCGGAACGCGTCGACCGGGATATCGCCGTCCAGTTCGCGGTTGATCCGCTCGAGCAGGTTCAGGTTGAACGCCGCCGTCACGCCCTGCGCATCGTCATACGCGGGCACCAGCACGTCCTCGCCCTTGATCCGGTCCATCCCGATCAACAGCATCGCGCCGACGCCGAGCGACGACCGCATCGCGCGCAACAGATCCACTGCCATCAACGGGATCATGTTGCCGATCGTCGACCCCGGGAAAAACCCGAGCTTGGGCGTATCCGCGATCGTCTTCGGCAAGCTTAATGGCCGCATGAAGTCCGCCTCGAACGGCAGCACCAGCAGATCCGGAAACTGCTCGCCCAGCACCTTCGACGACTCCCGCAGGAAATCCCCCGAGATATCGATCGGCACGTATACCGACGGTGCAACGGCATCGAGCAGGATCGGCGTCTTGGTCGACGACCCCGAGCCGAACTCGACGACCGCACGACCTTCGCCCGCAAGCGTCGCCACTTCGGGACACGCAGTTTCTAGGATCGAACGCTCGGTCCGCGTCGGATAATATTCGGGCAGATCGGTGATCTTCTCGAACAGCTCCGACCCGCGCCGGTCGTAGAACCAGCGCGCCGGGATCGCCCGCGGGCGCCGCGCAAGGCCGTCCAGCACGTCCGCGCGGAATTGCGGGTCGGCGAGCGTCTGCTCGCCGTCCTCGATCTCAGGCTTCAACATCAGATATCTTTCGCGAGACGCACGCCGGTGAACTGCCACCGTTGGTGCGGATAAAAGAAATTGCGGTAGCTCGGCCGGGCATGTCCACGCGGCGTGGCACAGCTGCCCCCGCGCAGGATGAACTGCGAACTCATGAACTTGCCGTTGTATTCGCCGACCGCGCCGGCCGCGGTCACGAACCCGGGATACGGGCGATACGCGCTGCCGGTCCACTCCCAGACATCGCCGAAAAACGCCGGGCCATGCGCCGCTGGCCGAGGCTCGACAGGCCCGGCCACGTCCATCTGGTTGCCGCCATTCGCGTCGTGCAAGGCCGCGGCCGCCTCCCATTCGAACTCCGTCGGCAACCGTGCGCCGGCCCAGCTCGCATACGCATCCGCCTCGAAAAAGCTCACATGCGTCACCGGCGCAGCCGGATCGATCGCGCGCCGCCCGTCGAGCCCGAACCGCGTCCAGCCCGCCTCGCCCTTCTCCCAATAGAGCGGCGCGACGATGCCCTCGGCCTTCACCCACGCCCAGCCGTCCGCCAACCAATGCCGCGCTTCGGTATAGCCGCCATCGGCAATGAACGCCGCCCATTCGCCGTTCGTCACGGTCCGGTCCGCGATCGCATGCGGCACCAGCAAGGCGGCGTGACGCGGTCCCTCGCAATCGAATGCGAACCCTTGGCCGTCATGCCCGACCTCGACGATCCCGCTCTCGCGCGCGATCCAGCCGATCGGCCCCGGCATCTCGACCGGCACTTTCCGCGGCGCCGGCCACATCGCGGGCTCCAGCGGGTTTTCGGAAAACATGTGAAGGATGTCGGTCACCAGCAACTCCTGGTGCTGCTCCTCGTGATGACACCCAAGCGCCACCAAAGCCTGCGCATCCGCCGACAAGCCGGGCAGCGCGTCGAGCAACGCCGCATCGACATGCGCGCGGTACGCCCGCACTTCGTCGAGCGACGGCCGCGTCACCATCCCGCGCCGATCGCGCGCATGGCGCCGCCCCTCGGCCTCGTAATAGCTGTTGAACAGGAACGGAAAACGCTCGTCGTGCAACGCATAACCGGCGACGTGATCGCGCAACACGAAGGTCTCGAAGAACCACGTCGTGTGCGCCAGATGCCACTTGGTCGGCGACGCGTCGTCCATCGACTGCACCGTCGCATCGGCATCCGACAGCGGCGCGGCCAGCGCCAGCGACAGCGCGCGTACAGCCGAGAAGCGCTCGCTCAAATCCGACGAAGGAGCGGGGGTGAGTTCGGGACGAATAGGCTGAGGCATCGGTTATCCTTCAATGCGTCGCCCAGTACCGCAACGCGCGAACGCCGATCACGCTTTTGCGCGCGTAGCCCCCGGTCGCCATAGAACGTCGCCGGCCCCGTTTTGGTTCACTGCGCGCGACGCCACGAACAGGAAATCCGATAGCCGGTTAACATACGCTAATGCCGCCGGATTCAGCGGCATGTCGTGCGTCGCCGCGACCGCGGATCGCTCCGCGCGCCGCGAAATGGCGCGGGCCAGATGCAGTGCGGCGGCCTGCGGCGATCCGCCCGGCAGGATGAAGCTCCGTAACGGCGCGAGGTGCGCGTTCAGCGCATCGATCTCGCGCTCTAGCCGCTCGACCTGTGCCGGCACGATCCGCAAGACCATCTCCGATGGAGCGAAACCGTCATCACCTGCGGGAGTCGCCATGTCGGCACCAAGATCGAACAGGTCGTTCTGGATTCGCTCCAGCGCCACGGCGAGCGGATCGTCGCCGAGCGCCACCACTGCCACGCCGATAGCGGAGTTCGCCTCGTCGACATCGCCGATCGCCTGCATCAGCGCACTCGCCTTCGACACGCGCGACCCATCGACCAGCCCGGTCGTACCGTCGTCACCCGTTCGCGTGTAGATCTTGTTGAGCTTGACCATTTTTATCCACCAACACCAGCACTCGTCATCCTGACTTTCGTCAGGATGACGGACGCACACCGACTGCGGAAGTGGCCGAACCCCGTGAGCGGGGCAGTCCCTTCCCTAGTTCCGTCCCGCCGCGAACAGGATCACGACGACGATCAGGATCGCCAGCGCCTGGAAAAAGATCCGCTGCTGCATCATCCGATTCGATTTGAGCGATGCCGCGCTCGGGCCGTTGCCGTCGCGAACCTGCGCCGTGCCCTCCTGCAGGAACGACACGACGCCCCGCACCAGAGCCACGACGGTCGCGATCATCGCCGCGATCAGGAGGATGACGAGGAATGTGTTCATGAAGGGAATGTAAGCGCACCGGATGCTGCTAGCAATGGCCGTAGCAGTGTTGCGGAACCCTTCGTGATGCGTGCAAATGCTGCATGTTATACTTGACGCTGAAAGCCCTGATTTCCGGCATTCTTATCGCCGCCGCGTCGGAGATCGCCAAGCGCTATCCCGGCTTTGGCGCGCTCGTGGCATCGCTGCCGCTGGTGTCGGTGCTCGGCATGATCTGGCTCTGGCGCGACAAGCCCGACCCGCGGACGATGGCCGCACACGCCGGCGCGACCTTCTGGTACGTGCTGCCGTCGCTGCCGATGTTCCTGCTGATCCCGGCGCTGTTGCGACATGGTGCGCCGTTCTGGGTGTCGCTGGTGGCAGGGTGCGTACTGACGATCGCGCTGTATGCGGCGATGACGTGGGCGGCGCCAAGGTTGGGGATCGAGCTTTAGCAGCAGCGTCCTCGTCAAATGCAAATCAGCACCACCCAGAAGAAGCACCACCCCGGCGAAGGCCGGCGCCCAGTTGGAAAGGTCGCAGTAACGAAGCGCTGCGATCAGTTGGCAACGTCCCCCAACTGGGCCCCGGCCTTCACCGGGGTAGTGGCACGTTATAGGCGTCGTACCCTCCTCCTTGTTTCCCCGCGAAGGCGGGGACCCAGTCTGGGCTCCCGCCTTTGCGGGAGAACAAGGAAGTGCAGACTGCGACCGTTTACGACTGCACCGCTGCCGAAAGTTGCAAGCACCGATTGATCTCCGCGCTTACCGCTGAAAACCGATTATCCCTCACTCCGCACCCGAGCCGCCAGCACCACCCCATCCTCCCCCGCCGCCCGCATCTCCGCCAGCGACAAAGCCCCATCCCGCTTGGCCAACCGCCGCCCCGCGGCATCCACCACCAACGGGTGATGATGATACGCCGGCACCGCCAACCCCAGCAAAGCCTGCAAAACCCGGTGCACGTCGGTCGCCGCGAACAGGTCCACCCCGCGCACCACGTCCGTCACCCCCTGCGCCGCATCATCCAGAGTCACCGCCAGATGATAGCTCGCCGGCGCATCCTTCCGCGCCAGCACGACATCCCCCTGCGCCAGCGGATCGGCAACAACCGTCCCGGCAATCGCATCATGCCACGCAAGCACGCCGGCAATCGCCACAGCCTTTGCCATGTCGAGCCGCCAGCAATGCGCCACATCGCCCCGCGCAGCGACCTCCTCCGCGCTCAAACCGCGACAAATACCCGGATAGACCGGCCCGACATCCCCCTGCGGCGCAGAGGCACTCGCCGCGATCTCCGCCCGCGTACAGAAACAGGGGTAAACCAGCCCGCGCGCCTTCAAAGCCTCCAGCGCAACATCATACGTAGCCAACCGCTCCGACTGGAACACCAACGAGTCCCACCCCAACCCAAGCCACCCCAGGTCCTCCAAAATCCCCGCAACGAATTCAGGCCGACTCCGCGTCCCATCGATATCCTCGACCCGCAGCAGGAACCGCCCGCCCCGCTCGCGCGCGTAATCGTGCGCGCGGATCGCCGACACCGCGTGGCCCAGATGCAACCGCCCCGTCGGGCTCGGTGCGAACCGCGTGACGACCGGTCCGTCGATCAGCATGCTTGACCGACCGCCACGCGCCGTGCTGTCATGGCGGTGTCATCGCTGTCGTCCATAGGGCGCTCTGCGAAGCCTGAGTGGGAGGAGCCGTGTTTCACCCCGATCTGATGCGTCATCCGGATGGTTGTCCGGCGCTCGTGCTCAATGCCGATTACACGCCGCTTTCCTACTATCCGCTCAGCGTCTGGCCGTGGCAAACCGCGGTCAAGGCTGTCTTCCTCGACCGCGTCGACATCGTCGCCACCTATGAACGCGAAGTGCGCAGCGCCAATTTCGCGCTGAAGCTGCCCTCGGTGATCGCGCTCAAGCAGTTCGTCCGACCGTCGCAATTTCCCGCCTTCACCCGCTTCAACCTGTTCCTGCGCGACAAGTTCACCTGCCAATATTGCGGCAAGCTGCGCGATCTCACCTTCGACCATGTCGTCCCCCGCGCGCAAGGCGGTCGTACCACGTGGGAGAACGTCGTCACCGCCTGCTCGCCCTGCAACCTCAAGAAAGGCGGCCGCACGCCGAAACAGGCGGCGATGCCGCTGCATATCGAGGCGATCCGCCCGACCAACTGGCACCTTCAGGAACACGGCCGCAGCTTCCCGCCCAACTACCTGCACGACACATGGCACGACTGGCTGTACTGGGACATCGAACTCGAAGCCTGACGGCATCGATACGACGGGAGATTCTATGCAGGTGAAACTGGTAGCGGCGCTCGCCGCGACGGGAATTCTGGTGTCCGCGTGCGGCGACAAGGACGCGCAGCGCGCGCAGGCCGACGCCAACGCGGTCGGCTTCGTGCCGCCCTCGGTCACCTCGCGGCTCGATTTCGGCGCCAGCATGGAACGCCGTTTCCGGACGCTCGACCGCAACGGCGACGACCGCATCACCAAGGACGAACTCCCCTCGCCGAATGCCCGCATCAAGGCATTCGACCGCAACAACGACGGCGTCATCACCGCGATCGAGTGGAGCGAAGGCACGCTCGCCTGGTTCGACAAGATGGACCTGAACCACGACGGCACCGTCACGTCGGAAGAGCGCGCGGAGTCACGGAAGAACTAGGCATCTACTGCTCCGTCATCCTGACGAAAGTCAGGATCCAGGGTAATAGCATGCAGCTTTATCGGCTCTGGATCCTGACTTTCGTCAGGATGACGGGAAACGATAAGCGACATTAAATTACACGCGATCAGCGTTTTTCATTCGAACGCACTCCTTCACGATCCCAAACCCGGTTGACCTGATCCCTGCCGCAGCGCAGCAGGGAATCATGGCAAGCCTTCCCGCAATCGCGAACAATTCCGACATCCGCTTCCTCGGCAAACTGCTTGGCGACGTCATTCGCGCCTATGGCGGCGAGCGCCTGTTCGAGGCCACCGAGACGATCCGAAAAGCCTCCGTCGAGCGACACCGCGACGCCTCCGAAGGCAAGCCCGGCGATGACCGCGCGGTCGACCTCAGCCTCGAAAAGCTCAGCCTCGACGAGACGCTCGATTTCGTCCGCGGCTTCATGCTGTTCTCGATGCTCGCCAACCTCGCCGAGGACCGCCAGGGCATCGCCGCGGAAGACGGTGCCGACCTCGCCTCCGCGATCGCCCAGCTCGAATCCGAAGGCATCGACCGTTCCCAGATCCGCACGCTGCTCGACCACGCGCTGATCGCCCCCGTGCTCACCGCGCACCCGACCGAAGTGCGGCGCAAGAGCATGATCGACCACCGCAACCGCATCGCCGAGCTGATGGCGTTGCGCGATCTCGGCCGCGACACCACGCCCGATGGCGACAGCGTCGACGACGCGATCCTCCGCCAGATCGCGCTGCTCTGGCAAACCCGTGTCCTGCGCCGCGACCGCCTCTACGTCACCGACGAGGTCGACACCGCGCTCAGCTACCTCCGCGACGTGTTCCTCCCCGCGCTCCCCGCGCTCTACCAGCGCTGGGACCGCGCGCTCGGCGAACGCACCCCCAGTTTCCTGCGCCCCGGCAGCTGGATCGGCGGCGACCGCGACGGCAACCCCTATGTCACCGCCGACTCGCTCAAGACCGCGCTGTCGAAGGCGAGCGAAGCCGTGCTCGGCTATTACTGCGACGCAGTGCACGCACTTGGCGCCGAACTCTCGATCTCGACCGAGCACGCCCCTGCCGATGCTGCGGTGCAGGCGCTCGCCGACGCCAGCGGCGACGATGCCGCCAGCCGCAGCGACGAGCCCTATCGCCGCGCGCTTTCCGGCATCTACGCCCGCCTGTCCGCGACGCACGACGCGCTCACGGGGAAGCACGCCCCCCGCCCCGGTCGCCTCGTCGGTGAGCCCTATGCCAACCCCGCCGACTTCCGCGCGGACCTCGTCACGCTCGCGCACGGCCTCGGCATCGCACTCAAGACCGGCGGCGCGCTCGGCCGGCTGATCCGCGCGGTCGAAACGTTCGGCTTCCACCTCGCCACCCTGGACCTTCGCCAGAACAGCGCCGTCCACGAACGCGTCGTCGCCGAACTGCTCAAGGTCGCCGGCGTAGAAGACGATTACCTCGCGCTAGACGAAGACGCGCGCGTCGCGCTGCTCCGCCGCGAACTCGCCAACGCCCGCCCGCTCACCTCGCGCTTCGCCGAATATTCGGAGGAAACCGCCGGCGAACTCGCGATCGTCCAGGCCGCCGCCGACGCGCACGCCGCCTACGGCCCCGCGTGCATAACCAACTATATCGTCTCGATGGCGCAGTCGGTCAGCGACCTGCTCGAAGTGAACCTGCTCCTGAAGGAAGTCGGCCTCTACCGCCCCGGCGAAACCCCGACCGCGGCGATCATGGCCGTGCCCCTGTTCGAGACGATCGGCGATCTCGAAGCCGCCCCCGCCGTCATGACCGCCTGGTTCGCGCTCCCCGAGATCGCGACGATCTCCAAGGCGCGCGGCCATCAGGAAGTGATGATCGGCTATTCCGACAGCAACAAGGACGGCGGCTACCTCACCTCCACCTGGCAACTCTCGAAAGCCTCGACCGCGCTCAAACCCGTCTTCGCCGCGGCGGGCGTCGGCATGCAGCTGTTCCACGGCCGCGGCGGCGCTGTCGGGCGCGGCGGCGGCTCGGCCTTCCGCGCGATCCGCGCGCAGCCTTCGGGCACCGTCCAGGGCCGCATCCGCATCACCGAACAGGGCGAAGTCATCGCCGCCAAATACGGCACGCGCGATGCCGCGATGACCAACCTGGAGGCGATCGCGTCGGCCACGTTGCTCGCAAGCCTCGAACCCGAACGCCTCTCCAACGCCGACAACGCCAGCTTTTCCGCCGCAATGGACACGCTCAGCGACACCGCGTTCCACAGCTACCGCGACCTGGTCTATGGCACGGAGGGCTTCCGCACCTTCTTCCGCCAGATGACGCCGATCGCCGAGATCGCCGGCCTCAAGATCGGCAGCCGCCCCGCCAGCCGCACCAAGTCCGACCGCATCGAAGACCTCCGCGCGATCCCCTGGGTGTTCAGCTGGGCGCAGGCGCGCGTCATGCTCCCCGGCTGGTACGGGGTCGGCCGCGCGATCGCCGATTTCGAGGACAAGGCGCTGCTGAAGGACATGGCGCAAGGCTGGCCGCTGTTCGCCTCGGCGCTGGCGAACCTCGAGATGGTGCTCGCCAAGTCCGACATCGGCATCGCCGAACGCTATGCCGGGCTCGTCGAGGACGACAAACTCCGCGAGATCTTCACCACGATCCGCGACGGCTGGCACCAGACCCACGACGGCCTGCTCGCGGTAACGGGCCAGTCCCGCCTGCTAGAAAAGCACCCCGCCCTAGACGCCTCGATCCGCCTCCGCCTCCCCTATATCGAGCCCCTCAACCTCCTTCAAATCGAGCTGATCAAACGCCGCCGAGCAGGCGAAGACGACCCCCGCATCGGCGAAGGCATCCTCCTATCCATCAACGCCATCGCCACCGCCCTAAGAAACAGCGGCTAAAAACTCCCTCGCCCCTCCGGGGAGAGGGAAGGGGCCCGCAGCGCTTGCGGTGGGAAGGGAGAGGGGCATGAGGCTCGGGACGGTGCATCCCAACACCCCTCACCCTTCCGCGACTACGTCGCTCCCTCCCTCTCCCCGGAGGGTAGAGGGACTAGGAATAAAACGGCGCAGCGACATCCTCGCGCACCCGCATCAGCCGCCCGGTCGCCCGATCCAGCAAAGCCCAGGTCGTAACCGCCTCCAGCTTCACCCGCCCGTCACCGCCCAAAAACCGAACATGCCGATCAAACCGAGCCCCCTTAGGCGCCCCCTCGACCCAAGTCTCGCCAACGACCGTCTCCCCCGCGACGACACTCCCGCGGTAATCGATCTCATGCCGCGTCACGACCCACACATACGCCAGCTTGTGCTCGGCCGGCGCCACAGCCTCCCAATGCGCGGTCGCGATCGCCTGGATCCACTGCACCCAGACCGCATTGTTCACATGCCCAAGCTCGTCGATATCCGCGTCCTGCGCCGTGATCGAGAGCGTGAACCGGCTCACCCCACGACGCCCAGCTGCCACAGCACGAACGCGTGTTCCTCCGCGCCCTCGCGCAACGACTCGAACCGCCCCGACTTGCCGCCATGCCCCGCGCCCATGTTGGTCTTGAGCAACAGCACGTTATCGTCGGTCTTCATCAACCGCAGCTTGGCCGCCCACTTCGCCGGCTCCCAATAGGTCACGCGCGGATCGTTCAACCCGCCGCTGATGAACATCGGTGGATAAGCCTGCGCCTTGACGTTGTCGTACGGCGAATACGACCGGATCAGCTCGAACGCAGCCTCGTCCTCGATCGGGTTCCCCCACTCCGGCCACTCGCCCGGCGTCAGCGGCAGGCTCTCGTCGAGCATCGTGTTGAGCACGTCGACGAACGGCACATCCGCGATCACCGCGCCCCACAGCTCGGGATCGGAGTTGACCACCGCCCCCATCAGCTCGCCGCCAGCCGACCGCCCGGCGATCGCGATCTTCCCCGCCGACGTCCACTTCGCGTCGACCAGCGCCTTCGCGACATCGACGAAATCGTTGAACGTGTTCGCGCGCTTCTCGAGCTTGCCATCCAGATACCATTGCTGGCCCAGATCATCGCCGCCACGGATATGCGCGATCGCATAGGCAAACCCGCGATCGAGCAGGCTCATCCGCCCGGTCGAGAAGCCCGGCGGGATCGCATAGCCGTACGCGCCATACGCATAGAGGAACAAGGGCGCCGACCCGTCGCGCACGAACCCCGCCGGATACACGATCGAAACGGGGATATCCGTCCCGTCCCGCGCGGTAATCTTCAGCCGCTCGGTCGCGTATTTCGCCGCGTCGTAGCCGCTCGGGATTTCCTGCACCTTGAGCATCGTCCGCTCGCCGGTATCGACGTCATAGTCGTACACCGTCCCAGGCGTGACCATCGACTCATACCCAAGCCGCAGCACCGTCATGTCGTATTCGGGATTGTCCCCCAGTCCCGCGACATAGCTCGCCTCGGGAAAGTCGATCCGCTTGCCCTCGGTCGGCGTCTCGTACCGGTGGATCGCGATCTGATCGAGCCCGTCCTCGCGCCCGTCGACGACGAAGAAGTCCTGATAGCACTCCACGCCCGTCATATAGAAATGCGGCGAGGCCGGGATCAGCTCGCTCCACGCATCCGGCTCCTCGACCAGCGCGGTGCAAAGCCGGAAGTTCGGATCCACGTCGTTGGTATGGATGAACAGCGTCCCGTCATGCTCGTCCACATCATATTCGCGGCCCACCTTCCGCGCCGAAACGAGGATCGGCACCGCCAGAGGCTCGTGCGCAGGCAACAGATACAGCTCGCTCGTCACATGATCGCTGGTCGCGATCACGATCCACTTGCGCGAACTCGTCTCGCCGACGCCGACGCGAAAGCCCTCGTCTTCCTCGTGGAACAGCACGACGTCCTCGGAGATCGGCGTCCCCAGCCGGTGGAACCGCGCATTGTCCGTGCGCCACTGCTCGTTCGCCAGCCCGTACAGGAAGCCCGCATCGTCCGCGGTCCAGACGATCTCGCTGAGCATCCCCGGGATCACGTCGGGCAGATGCTCGCCGGTATCCAGGTCCTTGACCCGAACCTCGAACCGCTCGCTCCCATTGTCGTCGATCGCATAGGCGAGATACCGCCCGTCATTGCTGATCGAGAACGCCCCGAGCCGGAAATACTCGTGCCCCTCCGCCAGCGCCGGCTCGTCGAGCAACAGCTCGTCGTCACCACCCGCGACGGGCTTGCGCCACCATTTCTTGTACTGCCCGCCGGTCTCGTACGCGGTCCAGTAGAGCCAATCGCCATCCTTCTGCGGCACCGAGGATTCGTCCTCCTTGATGCGCGCCTTCATCTCTTCGTAGATCGTGTCGGTGAGCGCTTCGTGCGGCGCCATCTGCTCTTCGAAATATGCGTTCTCAGCGGCAAGATACGCGAGCACGTTGGCGTCATCGACCTCCGGATAGTTCGGGTCCTTCAGCCACGCATAGGGATCCTCGATCGTCACGCCATGCGTGGTGAAGCTGTGCGGGCGCTGTTCGGCGATGGGGGGCGTGGTCATGCCGGTGTGTTAGCCGGGCAGCCGACGGAAGCCAACGCCCGTCCCCGTGCGGGATACGGACCCGTCCGCCACTCAAAACCCCCTAACAGACCGTTAAGCAGAGTATGAAGAATTTATTGCCGTTGTGGACCTAAACTCACCGCAGGTTCGCCTAGAATGTGTGTTGTTTACAAAGCGGAGAAATAGATTGCTGTGGTTTCAGGAGGTTGCGCCGATCCGTCAGAAGATGATGATCGCGTTCACCGGTATGACCCTCTTGGTCGCGCTTGGCGTGATGACGACCTTCGTGGCGGCGGTTGCGGGCTACCCGATCGTCGGTCTGGCCCTGGGAGCCGCGATCACGATCGCTGCGGGCTGCGCGGGCGCCCGGATCCGAACGGCCGTGTGCGATCCGTACGTTTCCACCGTCGTCCGCATGGAAGCGCTCGCCAAGGGCGACCTTGACGCGCCGATCGCTCACACCGCGTATCGGGATTGCGTCGGTCGGATGACCAAGGCGATGTTCTCGTTTCGAGAGACGGCGGCGGCAAGGCTCAAGCAATCCGCCGCGCAGGACGAGATGATCGCGGTCTTCCGCGACCACCTCGAAAAATTCGGCCGTGGCGATCTGACCGCCAGCATCACTGCCGACCTGATGCCGGAATATCTGCCGTTGAAGACCGACTTCAACGCCGCGATCGACTCGATGCGCAACCTGATCGGTTCGGTATCGGACAGCGCGGCGAGCATCCAGACCGGCTCGGGCGAGATCGCCCAGGCCTCGGAAGATCTTGCCCGGCGTACCGAGAGCAATGCGGCGTCGCTGGAGGAAACCACCGCCTCGGTGACGCAGATGGACGCGCGGCTCCGCGCATCGGCGGCAGCCGCGACCCGCACCGTCCAGCGCGCGAACCAGACCATCGCGACGGTCGGCAGCGGGCGAACGGTGGCGGAAGAAGCCGTGCAGGCTATGGGGCGGGTGTCGGAGAGCGCCAAGGGCATCGACAGCGTGATCGAAGGGCTCGACAAGATCGCGTTCCAGACGCGCGTGCTGGCGATGAACGCCGCGGTCGAGGCTGGACGTGCGGGTGACGCAGGGCGTGGCTTCGCGGTGGTCGCCGACCTCGTCTCGGCGCTGGCGATGCGTGCCGAGGAAGAAGCCAAGCGCGCACGCGATCAGCTGACCGTCACACAGACCGAGGTCGTGACCGCGGTCGAGGCGGTGACGCGCGTCGATGGCGCGCTGAGCACCATCGTCGACGACGTCGCCGAGGTGCACGAACTGCTCGCGACGATGGCCGCGGACAATCAGGCACAGTCGGCGGCGATCACCGAAATCTCCACGGCGATCGGCACGATGGACCAGTCGACGCAGCAGAACGCAGCGATGGTCGAGGAAACCTCAGCCGCCGCGCGCAATCTCGCGAACGAAGTGCGCTCGCTGTCCACCCAGGCCGCGAGCTTCAAGATAGCGCGCGGTGACGGTTCACGGTCGACCGCACGCAAACCGGACTATGCGTCGCAGGCCGCCTATGCCTGACCGGTCGACCGTTCGCAGGGCGATCTCCGATCAACGGCTCATGAGCGACAGATCCGCATCGCCACGGCGTCCAGCTCGCGATCGTAGCTGGCGCGCTCGGCGGCGCTGAGGAAGCCCTGTTTCTTCACGAAACGGTCGGTCGCATGGCGCACCGCCTCGACCCGCTTGAACAGCGTGTCGGTCTGTCGCTGCGTCAGCCGGCGTGCCTTGCGGGCGGTGCCGAGGTCCGCTTCGAGGATGTTCGCGCGCATCGATATGTGCGCTTGTCGGGCATCCTTGATGCTGCCGCCGGTCTCGGCCTTCAGCGCGTGCTGAGCGGGGATATCGCAGCTCGGATAGGTCTGCTTCAACGACTGCGCGTCGGCACCGCCAGTAGCGAAAATGGGGGCGGCGACGGCGAGGGCTACGGCAAACACGGCTTTCATCGGACACTCCTTGCGGCATCGCGGATCGATGCGGCACGCCGTGTACGCCCGCCAAGCTGAACGGCTCCCGTGAGGCGGGCATCCTGATCGAAGAGTACGATACCCGCCCACGCTCGATAATCCGGATCGGCCTCTCGTTTCCCGAAACTGTCGCCCGGAACCGACCGAGCTGCTATCGCGCTGCTTTGCCGCCCACGCGCCATTTCCAGACCAGAGAGTCCGCCCCATGCCGACCCCGACCGACCGCCTCGCCGCCCTGCGCGTACAGCTCGCAACCGACCGCCTCGACGGCTTCGTGATCCCGCTGACCGACGAGCATATGAGCGAATATGTCGGCGGTTACGCGCAGCGTCTCGGCTGGCTGACCGGGTTCGGCGGCTCGGCCGGGACGGCGGTCGTGCTTGCCGATCGCGCCGCGATCTTCACCGATGGCCGCTACACGATCCAGGTCCGCGACCAGGTGGACGGCGCGCTGTGGGCGTATGCCGACGTGCCGCAGACCAGCCCCGCCGCGTGGCTCGGCCAGCATGCACCCGAGGGCGGTCGGATCGGCTACGACCCGTGGCTGCACACCGGCGGTTGGGTCGCCGACGCGACCGCCGCGCTCGCCGATCGCGGCGCGACGCTGGTCGCGGTCGACGCCAACCCGGTCGACGCGATCTGGACCGACCGCCCCGCCCCCTCGCCCGCCAAGCTCACCGTCCAGCCCGACCAGTTCACCGGCGCATCCTCCGCAGCGAAGCGTGCAAAGATCGCCGACTGGCTGTCCGAGCACAAGGCCGACGCGGTCGTCCTAACCGCACTCGATTCGATCGCCTGGGCACTCAACGTGCGCGGCAACGACGTCGATCATACCCCCGTCGCGCTGTCCTATGCGATCGTCGGCGCGGACGGCACCACCGACCTCTTCGTCGCCCCCGACAAGCTCGACGACGCGGTCCGCCAGCATCTCGGCAACGCGGTCCGCCTCCATGATCGCAGCGCGTTCTCAGCGGCCCTCGGCACCTATGCCGGCAAGCGCGTCGCCGCCGACCCCGAACGCGCCGTCGCCGCGATCACACAGGCACTGCAGGCGGGTGGCGCGAAGATCCTGCCGCTGCGCGATCCCGTCGTCCTCGCCAAGGCGATCAAGAATCCCGTCGAGATCGCCGGCCACCGCGCTGCCTCCGCCCGCGACGGCGCCGCGCTCGCGCGCTTCCTCCGCTGGGTCGAAACCGAATGCGTGAGGGGGGGGCAAACCGAACTCACCGCCGCCGCCAAGCTGCTCGTGTTCCGCGAACAGACCGGCGTCCTGAAGGACACGTCGTTCGACACGATCTCCGCTACCGGCCCCCACGGCGCGATCCCGCATTACCACGTCACCGAGGAATCGAGCGCACCGATCGAACCCGGCCAGCTCTACCTGATCGACTCCGGCGGCCAGTATGCGGACGGCACCACCGACGTCACGCGCGTCATGCCGATCGGCGAACCGACCGACGAGATGCGCGACCGCTTCACGCGCGTCCTCAAGGGCCATATCGGCATCGCTACCGCAGTCTTTCCCGACGGCACGATGGGCGGCCAGATCGACGCCTTTGCCCGCCGTCCGCTCTGGGAAGCCGGCCTCGATTTCGGCCACGGCACCGGCCACGGCGTCGGTTCGTATCTCGCGGTCCACGAAGGCCCGCAGCGGATCGCCGCGCCCAACTACCCCGGCGGCGCCGCGATGGAACCCCTGCGCGCCGGCATGATGCTCTCCAACGAGCCCGGCTACTACAAGGCCGGCGAATACGGCATCCGCATCGAGAACCTGATCCTGATCGAACCGCGCGCGATCCCCGGCGCCGACCGCGCGATGCTCGGCTTTGAGACGCTCACCTTCTGCCCGATCGAACGCACGCTGATCGAGCCGACGCTGCTGACCGCGGCAGAACGCCAATGGGTCGACGATTATCACGCACAGGTGCTGGGGGTCCTGACCCCGGAAATGACCGATGCGGAGGATCGCGCCTGGCTGACCGCCAAATGCGCGCCGCTCAGCTAGACGGCTCGTCCTTGGTCGCAGGCGCAGCCCCGACGGCCCGCGCCTGCGCCTTCCGCCGCCGCAGATTCTCGCGCAGCGCGGCGGCCATGCGTTCGGCCTTCTCCGCCGCCTTTCGATCCCGATCGTCCATAAATACGCCCTATATCGGGTCGCGATGCCTTGACAATCGCGCCGCCCTCGTCTCTTAGCCCCACTCCGCCGGCAGCGATGCCAGCGAGTGCTGCCGTAGCTCAGTGGTAGAGCGCATCCTTGGTAAGGCTGAGGTCGTGAGTTCAATCCTCACCGGCAGCACCAGTATTCCCCGGCTGGTCGACGTATCGCAACGACGTCGACCAGCGCGGACCACCCCGCCGCTTACGGCTTCCTGAACTTGTAGACGAACTGGTCCGTCTTGCCGCGAATGGCAGGATCGAACACCGCCTTGCTGTGATCGTCGGCCGGGTTGCGCAGCACCGGCGACTGGCCGACGAATCTGAATCCCGACGCCTCGACCTGCGTCTTGACCGCCGCCGGATCGATCCGGTGCCGCGTCTCGGTGCCGGTCATGCCGGTGCCCGGTGCGTCGGCATGGTCGATCACCACATAGGTGCCGCCGCGCTTCAGCATCCGGAACACCGCGGTATCGAACGCGCGCAATGCCGGCTCGCCCGCGCCGTCGTTCGGGATGTCGTGGTAATTCTGCACCGTCCAGAACAGGTCGACGGGCTTGGGCGAGGTCGGCAGGTTGGTCGCCTGGACCTCGGCGGTGACGTTGCCGAGCGCGCGTGCCTGCAACGCCGGCAGCGACTTCTCGGCATATTTAGCGCCTGCCGCCGGCCAGACCGCATAGACATGGCCCTTGGGCCCGACGATGCCGGTGAAGATCCGCGTCCAATAGCCTGCGCCCGGCAGATAATCGACCACCACGTCGCCCGGTTTCACCCCCGAGAACGCCAGCACCTCGGCGGCCTTGCGGCGCGCGTCGTCGCCCTGCTGGTCGGCGCGTGCGGGATCCGCCAGCGCCTTGGTTATGACCGCATTCGCCTTTTGCGCAGCCACCGGTACGGCAGCGGCGGCGATCGCCACGACCGCGCCCATCAACATGACCTTCATTGTCCGTCTCCCAGCGGCCGACGCCATCGCCGAGCCATTACCCACGATCGTACCGCAGCCGCCGCTAGTCCAGATGGTTCTCGCCGATCAGGACGATTGCCCGGTCATCGCTCGCCGAACAGCGCGCGCTGGGCCTTTTCCAGTTCCTCGGCATAGCGTCGGCGGACGAACGATTCGGACAGCAGACCGAGCACGTGCCGGTCGTCGTCGAGCACCGCCAGTTCGTCCGCGCCCGACGCGTCGAACCGCGCCATGACCTCGGTGATGTCCATCGCCGGCGCAAGCGCGGCCTCTGTGTTGATCGCCAGCGCGCCGACCGGCGCCTGCGGATCATGGCCCTCGGCGTAGGCAGTGGGGGTCTGGATGATCCCGGCATAGCGCGCGGCATCGTCGACCAGCACCGCGCGGCTGGTCGCGCCGAGCGGCACCTGCCGGCGGAACTCCGCCATCGTCAGATCGGCGCGCATCACCTTGGTCTCGCGGCGCATCATCCGCCCCGCGGTTAGCGTCTTGACCCAGCCGACGTCGCGCGCACTCTTGATCGTCTCGCCGCGCAGATGAAGCCGCCACGTCGAGAAGCTGTAGCCGAACGCCTCGCGCACGATCGTCGACGACACCAGCACCGCCGCCAGCACCGCGCCGGTCGCCGCGAAGTCGTGCGTCGCCTCCAGCACGAGCATCACCATCGTCATCGGCCCGCCGACCACCGCGACCGCGAGCGCCGCCATCCCGACGAGCGCGGCGTTGCGCGGATCGATCACGTCATGCCCCATGACCGCGGCCATGCTGCCGGCGAAGAGATGCCCGACCAGCGTGCCGAGAAACAGCGACGCGAAGAACAGCCCGCCGCGAAAACCGAAGCCCAGCGAGACGACCGACGCGGCGCATTTGGCAAGGAAGATCGTCAGGATGAACAGCAGCGGCGCGCCGACCGCGAGATCGGCGTGGAGCGCGCCGTGCCCGGCCGACAACACCTGCGGCGACATCAGCGCGATCGGGATCAGCAGCATCCCGCCGATCGCGGGTCGCGCCCAGTCGGGCAGGCGCAGCCGCCGCGTTCCCGCCTCAACGAAGCCGACCGCGCGCATCAGCGCGATGCCGATCCCGGCACAGATCGCGCCGAGCGCCGCATACATCAAATAATGATGCGACTCGGTCGCCATCGTGGAGGCCGCATCGATCACATAGGGATGGATGCCGAGCTGTTGCGCGACCAGCGTGCCGGCCAGTGCAGCGGCGATGACCGGTGCCAGCGCAGTCGGCGTATACGCGCCTATGACGATCTCGAACGCATAGAACGCGCCGGCGAGCGGTGCACCGAACGCCGCCGCGATCGCCGCGCCGGTGCCCGCCCCGACCAGGTTGCGCAGATCGGCGCGCCGCAGCGTGAAGGCGTTGCCAACCACCGACGCCACCGCGCCGCCAAGCTGCGCATACGCGGCCTCGAGACCGACCGAGGCGCCGAAGCCGTTCGACAGGATCGTCTGTCCGGAGATGATCAGGCTGTCGCGCACCGACATCCGGCCGCCGTGGAGCGCATTCGCCTCGACCGCGTCGACCATCCGCCGCGTTCGCGCGCGTGTCGCCCAGGAGAATGCGGCGAGGACCGCGCCGCCGATCGGTAGAACTAGAAGCACCGTCAGCGGCAACGCCGGTACCGCGCTGAGGCGCGCGCCGAGCGGCAGGTCGAACAGCACCCGCTGCATCGTCCGCGCGACCGCCCCCTGGAGGACGCTGAACAGCCCGGCACCGGCGCCGACCACCGCCGCGAGCACGACGAACGCCACCTCGCTCGCGCGGACCCGCCGGCGAACCCATTTCAGAAGGACGGAAGCGTGCAGGGTCGATCCTCGAACGGCGGTACCGTGAGGGCCTTAATCGGTTGCAGGGGAGGCGAATACCGGATTCCTGCGATCGGGCGTTGCCCACAACCGTTGCTCCCGCGCAGGCAGGGGCCTCTAAAGGCTAGAACTAGTCGACGTTAAACGCGCCTACCTCCACACTTCCCCCCTCCCTGAAAGGGAGGGGTCGGGGGTGGGTCGGGTTCCGTATCACCGAATGCTGGCGGCACGAGCAGGCCTACCCACCCCCAGCCCCTCCCTTTCAGGGAGGGGAGACGCGATGATGGCAGGCCTCCGAGAATGTCCCCGCCTGAGCGGAGAACAGCGATCGTTACAGGGGGCAGTACTCAGATTATCACGAGCGGCGCGAAGACCGCTCGATACTTACGACAGCGCCTTCACCAGCTCCTGCGCCGCAGCCGCAGACGAAGCCGGGTTCTGCCCGGTGATCAGCAAGCCGTCGCGCAGGACGTGGACGCCCCAGTCGCCGGTCTTCGAATAGATGCCGCCCTGATCCTTCAGCATATCCTCGACCAGGAACGGAACGACGTCGGTCAGCCCGACCGCGGCCTCTTCGGTGTTGGTGAACCCGGTGACCTTCTTACCCGCCACCAGCGGGCTGCCGTCCGCGTTCTTGACGTGACGGAAGACACCCGGCGCATGGCAAACCGCAGCGACCGGCTTGTTGGCCGCGATCGCCCCCTCGATCAGCGCACGCGACGTCGCGTCCTCCGCCAGATCCCACAACGGGCCGTGGCCTCCGGGATAGAAGACCGCATCGAAATCGGCGATCGACACCGTGTCGAGGCGGTGAGTCGCCGCGAGCAGCGCCTTGGCCTCGTCGTCCGCTTCGAACCGGCGCGTCTCGGCGGTCTTCGCGCTCTCGTCGTTGCTCTTGGGATCGAGCGGCGGCTGGCCGCCCTTCGGCGACGCCAGCGTGATCGATGCGCCCGCTTCCTTCAGCACGTAATAGGGCGCGGCGAACTCCTCGAGCCAGAAGCCGGTCTTCTCGCCGGTATCGCCGAGGCGGTCGTGCGAGGTCAGCACCATCAGGATGTTCATGTCGTTCTCCATCGCTCATTCTATCGAGTGCGCCAGATGGGGGCGACGGCGCGGATTACCATGCGCGGTGTGAGGCACCCGGCAGCGCGCGGCATGCTTCGTGTGGCGAAGACGACAGACCGAACGGTAAAGGGCGGGCGTGGATCGCTTCACGCCCGCCCCCCTCGCCTGCATTATTAACGGCTTCGGTCAGAGCCCCCAGGACAGTCGGACATAGCCGAACTGCCCCGGCACGTCGTAGGTGGTCGGATCATAGTTCGGCCCGGTGCAGCTGAAGCAGGCGGGGGGATCCTGGTTGAAGACGTTGTTCACGCCGATCGTCAGCCCCAGGCGGCGTTCGAGCCAGTCGGGCGTCAGCGTAACCTGCACGTCGCCATAGAAGGTGTTGTCGAGCGTCTTGCCGTCCGCTTCCTTCACGCTCTTGATGTAGCGGCCGGTGAACGAGGCGCGCGCCAGGCCGAGGTCCCAGTCGACGACCGCATTGCCCTTGAACTTCGGATAGGACTGCTCGGGCGACCCACGCGTCGTACCCTGATAGTTGGTGGTGGTGAAACCGACCGTCGCGGGGAAACTCTCGGCGTATTTCAACAGGATGTTGCCGTTGAGCGAAAGCCCGAACGTCCCGGCCGAGGTCTGCGGCGAGCGATAGACCGCGGTCACGTCGACGCCGCGGGTGCGGATGCCGCCGATGTTCTGCAACTGCGCGTTGATCCGCGAGATCAGGCCGTTCGGCGTCCGGGAGATCGCCGCGCAGCTGAGTGCATCCGCGGCCTGCGCGCAACGGCTGAGCGTCAGCGTCGCATCGGTCGCGGCGATCGCGTCGTCGACCTTGATGTCGTAGTAATTGCCCTCGATGCTCAGCTGGCTGGCGATCCCGCTGGTCCGTGCCCAGCTCGGCGCATAGACCGCACCGAACAGCCAGGTCCGCGACGTCTCGGGTTTCAACGCCTTGTTGCCGCCGGTCAGGATGCTGAGCTGACCGCCATTGGGCTCCTGATAGCTGCCACTCGCAGGGACGCCGTTGGCGATGCAGTTGGTGCGTACGGTCGCCGACGACTGATAGGGCGATCCCGCGACGTTGGTGCAGGGATCGTCGATCGACGCGTCCGACCGCGATTCGGCGCCGAACAATTCGCCG
Organism: Sphingomonas sp. PP-CE-1G-424; assembly: GCF_004341085.1. Lineage (GTDB taxonomy): Bacteria > Pseudomonadota > Alphaproteobacteria > Sphingomonadales > Sphingomonadaceae > Sphingomonas. Next base: position 82,831 of record NZ_SLXW01000002.1, on the reverse strand, counting down.
ATGCTCGGCGCGCGGAAGCCTTGCGCATAGGACGCGCGCAACAGCAGGTCGCTGAACGGCTTCCACAGGCCGCTGCCGGTGTAGGTCGTATTGCTGCCGCTGATCGAATAGTTCGAATGCCGCACCGCACCGCCGATCTCGAGCGACTGGATGAGCGGCGTGTTGTGGATCAAGGGCACGCGCAACTCGGCATAGACCTCGTCCGAATCGAAATGCCCGCGCGCCGGTTGCGCAGGGATGTCGGCGCCAAGCCCGGCGGTGATCAGGGGATCCGGCGTGAAGCTGCCATACTGGACGCGGTGCTCATAGCCCGCGGCGAGGCCGACGGCGCCGGCGGGCAGGTCGAACAGTTCGCCCGAGATGTTGGCGGTATAGTCCTCAAGGCTTTGGGCACTGCGCGCACGCTCGTCGAACGCGATATAGCCGAGCATGGCGGGTGTGACCGAACCCGCTCCACCGAAGATGTTGAACGGTACGCATGCCCCGGTGCAATTCGCGACCGGACCGAGCGCCTGCGCGAGATTGGCGGCGTTGATGTTGCCGGTGAACAGCTGCTTGGCGTCGTTGAAGCCGAAGACCGCGTTGACGTCCCAATAGAATTTGCGCTCGCCGAGATGGAAAGAGCCATCCAAGGTGGCGGTCGCCGACATCGTATCGACGGTCTGCGAATAGGTACGCTGGCCAGCTTCCACCAGACGACGACGGACCGTCGAATAGTTTGCCGGACCGTTGCCTGCGCCCCCCGCCGACAGCGTGTAGCCGAACGGGTTGTACGGATTGGTGGCGTCCACCGAGATCGTGTCGAGCAGATTGCCGTTGCCCGCATCCGGCCCGATCACGAGTGGCAGGAACGCCGCCTGGTTCTGCGAATTGCGGCGCGTGTAGTTCATCTTCACGCGCAGGTTCACGGTATCGGTGAGCTCCTGCTTGGCACTGACGAAGAAGCCGTAGCGCTCGGACGGGGTCAGGAAATAGTTGTAGGGCGAGAAGTTGAAGCGGTCGGCGGCGGTGAACTCCTTGAAATCGCTGTTCGGGCCGGTCGGGTTGGCGGCGTCATAGCGTGGCCGCCCGAGGATAGGGGCCGACTTCAGTGTCAGGTTCCGGCCGCCAACCTGGAAGAAACCATTGGGGGTCGCGCCCGAACAGCCGCCGATCGGCTCCTCGCAGGCGCGCTGGCCGGGGTTGGGGAACTGCGAGATCTTGCGATCGCGCGTGCTGACCGCTTCCTGCTTCACGTAACTGCCGCCGAACACCACGCTCGTGCGCGGCGCCTGGATGCCGTAGCTGACGTTATAGTCCTGCGTATGGCCGTCGCCCTGGCGGAACGTGCCGAACTGCGCCGACGCCTTCAGCCCCTTCTGCTGCGACTTGGTGATGATGTTGACGACGCCCGCGAGCGCGTCCGAGCCGTACAGCGGCGACTGCCCCGATTGCAGCACTTCGATGCGTTCGATCGACCCGACCTGGATCGTGTTGAGATCGACGGTCGAGGGGATGCCGCTCGCCGATGCGCCGTTGACGAACCGCAGGCCGTCGACCAGTACCAGCGTCCGCTTGGCGGTCAGATAGCGCAGGTCGATCTCGGCCGAGCCTGCACCGACGCCGCCGCCGTCGGGCGGATTGCCGATGTTACCCGAATTGTTGACCTTCGAATTGAGACCACCGGCCGCGCTCGGCAGGCGCTGGAGCACGTCGGCGACCGACGACAGCCCGGTCCGCTGGATCGATTCCGCATCCACCGTCACGACCGGTGAAGGCTGATCGAGCGGGCTGCGGCGGATGCGCGATCCGGTGACGACGATGTCCTCGCCGGGCGCCTCGGCGGTTCCTGTTGCCGCTTGATCGGCTGGAACCGATGTCACGGCCTGCGCATGAGCCGAGGCCCCGGCCAGCATCGCCGCCAGCGCAAATCCGCCGGTGCCGAGACGCAAAAAGCTCTTCGATGTTCGCATAAATCCCCCCGTGTGAAACCTTACGCCACCTCCCCAGGTGTATCATTATGATCCAAGAATGCCGCATCCACGCAATCAAGCAAGACAATATTACAATTCGAAGCACGTTTGCTGCGAATAACCTCGATTACGTTGCACACGGGTAACGCGGTCCGAACCCTGTTTCCGTGCTGCGGCGGAGGCGCGAAACAGGTCCGGCGTGCGGGTACCGCATCGCGTTCGCGCCGCTTTGCCGCTACCACGCGATCATGCCGCGCAATCGCTATTATCAGGGCCCACCGAGCGACCATTTCGATGGCGTGCGGTTCTTCAATCCCGGTCAATCGCCGACCGATCGCGGTCTAGGCGACGTGCTCCGGTGGAAGCTGGCGCGAGGTGCGGCGCGGTGGCCGAGTTCGGTACCCGTCACCCCGGCCAAGCCATCGCCGCGGGTCGATGGCCTGCGGATAACGATGGTCGGGCACGCCTCGCTGCTAATGCAGGTTGCCGGCCGCAACATCCTGATCGATCCGGTCTGGTCGGAGCGGGTCAGCCCGGTCTCGTTCGCCGGACCCAAGCGAGTCGCCGCGCCGGGGATCGCGTTCGACGACCTGCCGCCGATCGACGTCGTGCTGCTCAGCCACTGCCATTACGACCATCTCGATGTGGCGACGCTGCGGCGTATCCAGGCGGTCCATGCGCCGCTGATGGCGATGCCGCTCGGCAACGACACGATCGTCCGCGCCGCGATTCCCGGCGCCAGGTGTATCGTCGGCGACTGGTGGGACACGCTGTCGCTCGGCAGCGACATCGCGACGACGCTGACGCCTGCGAGCCATTGGGCGAACCGCTGGCCGAACGACGTGCGGATGGCGCTATGGGCGGGTCATCATCTCGACACCCCCGCGGGCACGATCTGGTTTGTCGGCGATACGGGCTACGGCGATGGCGCGATCTTCCGCGAGGTGCGCGCGCGGCTCGGATCGCCCGACGTCGCGCTGATCCCGATCGGCGCGTACGAGCCGCGCTGGTTCATGGCGGCACAGCATGTCGATCCGGCCGAAGCGGTCGACATCTTCCGCGATGTCGACGCGCGTCGTGCATTGGGGATTCACTGGGGGACGTTCCAGCTCACCGACGAGGCGCGCGATGCGCCACCGCTCGGGCTCGCGGCGGCGCTGGCGGCATCCGATATTCCCCCGGACCGGTTCGTCGCCGCGGTCCCGGGGGGCGTGTACGACTACTAGCGGACCGCAGCCAGGCGCGCCGACAACACGCGTTCGAACACGGCGACCGGGCAAAGCTCGCCGCCGCATCCGGGGACCCGAAGCGGCGCTACGGTCATCGCATGGCCGCCCGATCGCAGCGCCTCGGGCGACTGTGTGCGATAGGACACGCGGACGAACGCCCGCCCGCTCCGTGTCTCGCGGACGCGCTCGATCAGCAGCGCACCACCTGGCGGCACGTCGTTGGTCGCATAGCCCGACGTGACGAGATCGACGTCGAGCGCCGCCGCCAACGCGGTGACGTTGGTGTCATGCCCCATCAGCACGTCGAGCTTCGGCCCAGCCTCGAGCGACTGCACCACGCGGCGGCCGAGCAGCGCCGCCTGATGCGCCGCCATGTACGGCGGCCGCGTGAACACCGCGAACAACGCGGCGTGCAGCGCGCCCAGTCGCTTCAGCCCGGCGGCATCGACCCGCCCCCAGCCGACATCGCGCGCGGGCAAACCCTCGACATATTGCAGCAGCAGGACCTGCGCGACGCCGGACGTGCCACGGACCGGCCCCTCCAATGCGATGCCGTGCCCGTCGTCCTCGGCCGACACGCGCGGCGGCCCGCCCGGTACGCAGCCGCTGCCGCAACCGAGCACGCGGTCGAGCTCGGCGATCTCGCGTGCGTGCCGCTGGACCAACGCGGTCATGCCACCGGTGGAGCGGTCGATATCGGCGATCGCCGCCTTCGCATCGAACGTGGTCGCGTGCGCGCGCAGAGGCTCGAACATCGGATCGACCGTCCCGACCGGGCGATGCTCGACCGCGATCGCGCAATTTGGCGCAAAGCCGCGCGCGTAATCCTCGCCGCTGTCGATCGTCCGCTCCGAACTGTTGCTCGCGATCCGCACCGCCCCGGCCGCGGGGCAGCCCTGCGGATCGAGCAGGCCCTTCGCAGCGAGCCATTTGCGGTCCTCACCCGCGACGATCTCGAGCGCGCGCGCGCCGTGCGGGGTGACCCGGCTTTCGGCGACGCTCCATTTCGGCCAAGGCGTCGCGGTGCGCGTCCCGTCCGGCACTTCACCCGACAGCGGCGCGCGGATGCCGTGCCGCATGACCAGCACCGCGCGTTCGGTGACGAAGGCCGGGCGCGCCGGCGATTGCGCCGTGCTGCCCGTGAGCGCGAAGCCGGTGCCGAGCACTACGGCGAACAATACCGAAAGCTTCATGTCAGGGCGCAACCTTGCAAGGCGTCGTGACCAGCACCGGATTGCACCGCGCCATCGCGCCGCCGGGCAACGTCACCGCGAACTTCAGCCCCGCCGGATCGGGCGCGCCCGGATAATAATCGGTGCTGACCGCCTGCGCGCCGCTGTCCGCCGCCGCCTTTGCCTTGGTCAGGTCGTGCGCCCGCGCCTCGACGGTGTTCGCGTCGGTCCGCGTCCGCACGATAACGCCCGCCTTGACGAGATCGCGGATCCGCGTGCCATCGACCAGCGGATCCTGGACGATCTGGATCGCGCTCTCGGGCTCGCCGTCGGGATACCAGCCGAACATCGCCCGTCCGCGCAGCGAAGGATGGCCCACCCGGTACGCATTCGACACCGCAGGCCGCACGTCGAACAGGATGTAGATCCGTCCTCGCGCGGCCTCCAGCGTTGGCCAGCCCTTGTCGTGCACCGCGCCTGCCAGCGTCGCCGCGTCGCCCCGAACCTCATCGGGCACGATCAGCCGTCGTCCCGGTATCGCCTGGCGGATTTCGCGATCGAGTGAGTCGAGCAGCGTCGCGTCGTCGAGCGGCAATGGCGCCGCCACCAACGGCGACTGCGGCGTATCGGCGGCGTTGATCGTGATCATGATCGGCAGGTGCCGCGGATGCGCGCGCGACCACGCGGTCACCTCCCCGAGGCAGCGCTGCAACGTCACGCAGGTCGAGATATAGTCGATGTCGGGAACGTGAAACGACTTGTAGCCCGGCCGCAGCATCGCCGCGCGGTCGAACGCGGTCTTCTCGCCGGCCGCTTTGGCGATCTGCTCGCCCTTGGGGTTGGCATACCGGCCGCCCTGGGGATCGGCGAAGATGTCGATCTCGATCTGCCGCAAGCCTTGGTCGAGCTGCGCGGACAGCGGCAGATGATAATAATCGAGCGCGGCGGCGGTCTTCGGATCGCGCTGGCGCAGCGCGGCCATCACCGCCGCCGGGATCTGCGCCTTGAAGCTGTTGTGCGACCCGACGACCTGGATGTCGTTCATCCGCAGCGGTTTAGCGGTCTGCGCACCGACGCCGCTGGCGAGGACGAGCGCGGCGAGCATGGCATGACGGGCGCGCATCAGAACTGCGCCCGCACGCCGAACAGGATCGTCCGGCCCCAATAGTTGATCTCGCCGAAGCGGTTCTCGTCGTCGTTATACGTGTAGAGATGCGCGCCCGACAGGTTGATCCCCTCCAGGCTGAAGGTCACCGAGTCGCTCGCCTTGACCGAGATGTTGCCGTCGAGCGACCCGAACGGTGCGGTGTAGACCGGCGCCTGCGTCGTGCTGCCGGTGCCCGACAGATAGCGGTCGCGCCAGACATAGGACAGCCGCGTCGACAGCGGCCCCTTGTCGTAGAACCCGACGATGTTGAAGCTGTTCTTCGACAGTCCGATCAGTTCGTCGCGGATCGGGCGCGCGCCCGCGGTGTAGCTCGCCTTGACCGAGGTGTGCGTATACGAGGTCTGCACGCCGAACCCGTCGAACGGCGCGGGCAGGAACGTGAAAACCTGGTTGTACGCCGCCTCGACGCCGTACACCTTGGCATCGCCGCCATTGACCTGCGTCGACAGCAGCACCGAGCCGCGACCGGGGATGTCGATGTTGACGTTCTGCTGCGTGATGTAGTCGTCCATTGCCTTGTAGAACACCGCGCCGGTCAGCGACCCCGCACGGTTGAAATACCATTCGAGCGAGCCGTCGAACTGCGTCGCGAGGAACGGCACCAGCTGCGGATTGCCGCCGCTCGCGGTCGGCGCGTCGGTCGAGACGGTGATCCGCGGCGCGCTGTCGGTGACGTTGGGCCGCGTCAGCACGCGGCTGGCGGCGAGACGGCCGACCAGGTCGTGCGTCAGTTCGGCGCGCAGGTTGAAGCTCGGCAGCCAGTTGTTGAACGTCTTGGGGAAGCTCGCCGGCGTCGCGACGTTGCCCGTCGTCAACGTGCCGCTCGCGACCTGGTCGGTATGGACATAGCGGATGCCGATATTGCCGGTGACCGGCACGCTTCCGGCATCGAAGCCGTAATCGGCGCGCGCATAGGCGCCCAGCACCTTCTCGGTAACGACGAACGACGAGCGCAGATCCGCGGGGGTCAACGCCGACGCCTGCACCGCGGGGGTAAAGAATTTGTCGAGATAGGCCTGCGTCACCGGCACCAGGAAGTTGCGCAGCGTGTTGCCGGGAACACCCTTCAGGAAATCGTCGTACGGCAATTGCTCGTACGCGCCCGTCCCCAGGCTCGACAACGGGGTGTTGGGCGCCGGATTGACGATGAAGTCGCGGCGCGCATAGTCGCGCTTGCGCCAGTGATACTCGCCGCCCGCCGCCAGCTTGGTGATGAAGCCGTCGAAATCATGCGCGAGATCGGCGCGCGTGAAGAAATCCCAGTCCTTGCTGTTCTTCGGCGCGATGTTGAACTGGTACAGCTGGTAGTTCGCCGGGTTGGTCGGATCGACCGGCGTGGTGAAGGTCGGGATTGCCTTGTAGCCGGCCGACGCATCATAGGTCAGCGGAGCGAAGAACATCGCCCGGCTGCGCACCGTGCCCTCGTCGTAGTTCGGGTGATAGCTGTGCGCGCTCGACCAGTTGACCGCGCCCGATGCATGCCAGGCATCGGAGTCCCAGGTCTGGCGCAGACCGATGTTGAGCAGGTCGTGCCGGTTGAGGCTGTATTCGCGCGACGCCATGAACCGCACGTCGTTGATCGTCGCGGCGATCACCGTGTCGCCGTCGAGCTTCACGCTGGAGGGAACGATCACCGGCCGGTGCCCCGACACGCTGGAATCGTCGGGATACACGTCGAGACCGAACTCGTCATAGGCGACGTCGAGCCGGGTCGCGAGGACGTCGAACGTGGTCTCGAACTCCGCATTCGGCTTCCATTGCGCGGACAGCATGCCCGAGATCCGCTTGCGATCCTCGGTCTCGATCGTCGGCCGGGTCCGCGTCGGCGTGTACAGCCCGGCGGGCAGCCCGCCCGAGGCGGCCGACGTGAACTTGTCCAGGTTCCAGCCGAAGTTGATGAAGCGATCGTTGCGGACCGACTTCGCCCAATATTGCGCGCCCGCGAGGATACCGAACGTGCCCGCCGAATTCGCGAAGCTGGTGATCAGCGTCGCGTTCGGCTTCACCTTGTCGGTCTGGCTCGTATAGGTGCCGCGCAGATTGACCGTCGTCTTGGTGCCGACATCGAGCGGGTGGAACGTCTTCACGTCGATATTGCCGCCCAGCGCGCCCTCGGTCATGTTCGCGGTCGGCGTCTTGACGACATCGATGCTCGACGTGAATTCGGCGGGCAGCATCTCGAAGCGGAACTGGCGGCCATTGGCGCCGCCATTCTCGATCAGGTCGTTCAGCGCGACCGTGCTGCCGTTGAGCAACGTGCTCTGGAACTGAGGCCCCAGGCCACGGACACTGACATACAGCCCCTCGCCGCGCGGCCGCGTGATCGTCACGCCCGGCACCAGCTGCAGCGCCTCGGCAACGTTCTGCGTCGGGAACTTGCCGATGTCGGTCGAGCTGATCGAGTCGACGCCGTAATCGGCGCGGCGCTTGGTCTCGGTCGCCGCCTTCAGGCTGCGCGCGTAGGTGCCGGTGACGACGATCTCGCCGGTGTCGTCGCTGCCCGCGGTCGTGCCCGTCTGCGGATCGACCGCTGCTTGGTCGTGCGCCGTTGCTGGTACTGTCTGCGCCTGTGCCGTAGCGGCACCCGCGACCAGGATGAGCGAAACCGATGCCCGAAGCAGGCCTTTGAAACTACGCATTGAAATGACGTCCCTTGCGGCCATTGTGCCACCACCGGCGCCACTAGGTCCGTTCCGGGTCAGTTTCGCGAAGGCTTTGCTACAGTCTCGTTACGAACGGCAATGTTTCGCCCGATCGTACATTTTATCCGGTCGAACCGCGGCGCCGGTTTCGCGACGTTGGGCGAAGCTATGCATTGTCGTCGTCCCGCCGCTCCGTCATGCTGCCGCCAAAGGGGACGATCACATGGTCACGGTACGCATCGCAGTCTTGTTGCTGGCTGTTTCGACGTCGACGTCCGCGATCGCGCAATCCGATCCCCCGGTGCCAGCCAGCGGGTCGGCGCAGGGGGATGTTTCCGCGACGATCTACACGAACGATATCGCACTCATCCAGGATATCCGCCGCCTCGATCTCCCCGCCGGTCGCACGCGCCAGTCCTTCCCCGACGTCAGCGCGACGATCCGCCCCGAAACGGTATCGCTGAGCGCGCCCGACACGACCGTCGTCGAACAGAATTTCGATTACGACCTGCTGACCCCGTCGAGCCTGATGGAAAAGGCGGTCGGCGAGACGATCACGCTCGTCCGGACCAATCCCGCGACCGGAGCCGAAACGCGCGAGCGGGCGAAGGTGCTCGCGGTCAACGGCGGCGTGGTGCTGCAGATCGCCGACCATATCGAAGTGCTGCGCGACGACGGCCTGCCGGTGCGCGCGATCTTCGACAAGATCCCGACGACTCTGCGCGCGCGGCCGACATTGTCGGTGACGCTGGCGAGCACGCGCGCCGGGTCGCGGCTGGCGACGCTGTCGTACCTGACGCGCGGGCTCGGCTGGCAGGCGGACTATGTCACGCTGTTCGACGACAAGACCGGCACGATCGACGTGCAGGGATGGATCACGCTGCGCAACGCGACCGGCACCAGCTTCGACAGCGCGAAGACACTGCTCGTCGCGGGCGAGGTCGCCTCCGACGACGACAACCAGACCTTCCGCCCCAACCGCCGCCCTGCGCCGATGCGGCGCGCCGGCACCGAAAGCGCGAACCGCGAACAGCTCGGCGATTTCTACCTCTATCCGCTCAAGGAGCGCACCACGATCGCGGACAAGCAGACCAAGCAGGTCGGCTTTCTCGACGTCAAGGGCGCGAAGGCCAGCGCGGGCTACGAATATCGCAACGCCTGGCTCGGCACGCAGACCGAACCGCAAAGCGCGGGCAGCATGCTGCGGTTCGCCAATTCGGCCGCCGGCGGCCTCGGCGATGCGCTGCCCGCCGGGACGGTCCGCGTCTATGTCCGCGATCAGCGCGGCCAGCCGCAATTCACCGGCGAGAACCGCATCGAGCATACCCCGCAAGGCTCGGATATCAGCCTGCGTACCGGCGACGCGTTCGACGTGAAGGTGCTGCCGGTCGTGGAAGCCCATACCAGGTTGTCCGAAGACCACTGGCGCACGACGATGCGCTACACGCTCAGCAACGCGCGCGCGAAGCCGGTCGTGGTCGACCTGATCCAGGCGGGGCTCGACTGGTCGTGGACCGATACGCGCGTTCAGGCCGAGAGCCAGAAGAGCGAGCGCCAGAATGCGGACAGCGCTCTTTGGCATGTAACGGTGCCCGCTAACGGAACGTCGGTCGTCACGGCCAGCTTCGACACCCGCAACTGATGCGCGGTGTCGTCGCCCTGCTGGCGATGCTGGTCGGCGTTCCGGTCATGCCCGTCACGGCGCAAGCGGATATGCCGACCTCAAAGACCGTCGCCGCGTCGCCCCCGCGGCACGTCTCCGTCACGGTCTATCGCAACCCGCATCGCGAACGCGGTCAGGCACCAAATCTGCGGTATCTCGGCGGTTTCGCGGTGGTGACCGAGACCCGGACGATACGACTGCCGGCAGGCGAAGCGGTCGTGACGTTCGCAGGGGTCGCGGGCGGAATCATACCCGCCAGTGCGATCATAACCGGGCTGCCCGGCGGCACGGTCGAGAAGAACCGCGATGCGCGGCTGTTGTCGCCGGCCGCGCTGATCGACGGTTCGCTCGGCCGCCACGTCACGCTGACCCGCACGTCGCGCGCGACCGGCGCGGTGCGTAGCGAGGATGCCGTGATCGTCGCCGGGCCGGCGGGCGGCGTCGTCGTGCGGACCGCGCAGGGCGTCGAGGCACTCGGCTGTTCGGGTCTTCCCGAAAGACCGGTGTACGCGAAGATTCCAGCCGGCCTGTCGGCGCAGCCGGTACTCAGCGTGACGACCCGCAGTCCGCGCGCGACGACTGCGACGGTCACCATCTCGTATCTCGCGTCCGAGTTCGACTGGGCGGCGAGCTATGTCGCGACGATCGCCGCCGATGGCCGCACGCTCGATCTGTTCGCGTGGATGACGCTCGCCAACGGCAATGCGGAGAGCTTCGCGAACGCCGATGTCCAGGTCGTCGCGGGTCGCCTCGAACGCCGCGAGATCCGCGCCTACCGCGCCGCCGTCGCGCGTCTCCGCCTCGACTGCTATCCGCTCGGAACCACGACGTCGGATCTCCAGACCGTAGATGCGCCCGAGCGCGACGACATCGTCGTGACCGGGTCGCTGATAGGAGCGCCGGTGATGATGAGAGCCGCACCAGCTCCGGTAGCACCTCCGCCGCCGCCGCCACCCCCGCCGGAGGACCTTGGCGACCTGAAACTTTACCGCGTACCCGAGCCCGTCACGGTCGCCGCGAACCAGATGAAACAGGTCGCCTTGCTCAGCAGGACCCACGTCCCGTTCGAGCGGCGCTATCGCGGCCAGGTATTTCCCGGCCAGACGATCGCGGAGACGCCGGTCCGGATCGAACTGCGCATGCAAAACGAAACGCGCGCCGGGCTTGGCCTGCCCCTCCCCGCCGGCTCGACCGCGTTATACGTCGAGCGTGACGGCGCGCGCGGACTGATCGGCCTCGGTCGCGCTGCCGATACCCCCACCGGCCAGCACTTCACGCTAGCGGCAGGCACAAGCCCGGGGGTTCTCGTGCGCCAGGTCGGTGACCGCACGGGCCACGCCGTCGTCACGCTGAGCAACGCCAACCCGTTTCCCGTCGCGGTGGAGATCGGGATCGGCGGCGCCGGGCAGAAGGCGTTCGAAGCGCCAACCGCCGCGCTCCCTCGCGTCGACGGCGTCCAGACCTGGACAGCGACTGTGCCGGCGAACGGAACCGTGACCTTAGGCTATGGCTATTGAGGCGTCCTTACGGCCCGCCGCGCGCCAACGCCGATAGCCGACCACCGCCAGCACGATCATCGCCGCGTACAGTCCCGCGGTCGGCAGCAATCCCTTGAACACGAACATCCCGACATAGAGGCTGTCGACCGCGATCCACAGCAGCCAGCTGGCGGCGTGGCGGCGCGCGGTCCAATATTGCGCGACCAGACTGAAGCTGGTCAGACCCGAATCCATCCACGGCAGCGCCGCATCGGTGTAGCGGCTGGTGAACCACCCGATTGCGACCGCGCCGACCGCGCCGGCCGCCAGCCCCGCGGCCAATCGGCCTGGACGTAGCGGCGCGACGACGACTTCGCCCGCATCGTCCTGACCCTTCGTCCAGGCGATCCAGCCATAGATGATGGCCAGGCCGAACAGCGCCTGGAGCACCATGTCGGCATACAGCCGGACGTCGAGGAACAGTTTGAAATACAACGCGCAGGCGACCAGGCTGACCGGCCAGCACAGCATCCGGCGCGTCGCGGTCAGCCAGATGCCCGCAAAGCTGACGACGACCGCAACGATCTCGAGCGCGGTCATCGATCGTTCGCCGCGACGTCGATGGCCCTGAGGAAGTCCTGCCCCGCAGCCGAGCGAAACCAGTCTGCATGGCCGATCAGATAGCCGTCCCACGCCAGCGCGGCGGAGTCAGGGTCGGCGACGACGCTCGTGAAGTAATCGATCTCCGACAACGCGAACTCGACATGGACCAGCGGCACGAGGCGCAGAATCGCGGTCAGGTGGGCACGGCTCAGCCGCGCGACCGAGGCATAGCCTGCCAGCAGCGCGCGCGCCGCTGCCGGATCGCCAATCGCGTCGTCCGCCCCTTGCCCCAGGTCGAGCCAGCGGATCGCGGTACGTTCGATCGCGGTCGCGATATCGTGGACCGCACAGGTTCGGTCGGCGAGTCCGAAATCGAAGATCGTCGCCACGCTGTCGTCTGCCGCCCAGAGCAGGTTGGACGGATGCCAGTCGTTATGCGTCCACAACGGCGCCTGCTCGGCCAACAGGGTCGACAGCCCCTCACCCAAGGTCGCGAACAGCGGCGCGAGTTGCCGCTGCCAATCCCGATCCGCCAGAAATGCCACCATCGCGGGACGCGCCGCGACATAGTCTTCGGTCGCCGTAATCGGATCGCTCGCCGGGAGGATCGTGAAGCTGGCGACGAGTGGTTGCCGACGACGCGCCGGCGCGTCGAAGCCGCGTGCCGCCCGGTGCAATGTCGCGAGCGCGACGCCGGCGGCATGCGCATGGTCGAGCGACAGGAACGGCGTCCACGACATCCGGTCGCGGTACAGATCCGCCCCCGGCGCGGTGCGATGCAGTTCGTACCGCCACTCGCCGACCGCGACCGCACTCGCGCCATCGATGGTGCGCACGAGATCCGGCACCGATACGCCGTTGGCCGTCAGATGCGCGATGAACGCATGCTCTTCGGCCAGCCCGTCGAGCCCGCGTAGACGATGGTCGTGCCGTTTGAGGAAAAAAACACCGTGCGTCATCTGCACCAGCGCGGCGGCGGAAAACGGGCGCGGCGAGTGCCAGCGCAAGTCCGTCAGCTTGCCCGCGCTCGGGAACAGTGCAAGCGCCTTTTCCGCATCGTCAGCGGTGATCGCGGGCCAGGTCGGCGCTTCCCATTCGGTGCCCATCCCGTGGACGAGGTGGCCTGCGGGCGAAGCGAGCGACGTCATCTCAGAACGCACGCGACACCGTCGCCATCACCGCCCTGCCGCTGCCGATATAATAGGCGGGCGCGGTACCCGCGATCACCGTGCCGTTGCGGCCGATCGAGTCCTGCGCGTTGGTGGTGACCGCCTGTACGCCGGCCAGGACGTGCGGATCGGTGACGTTGATCGCGTTGACGCGCAGATCGGTGCGCTTGCCATCGAGCCACTCGGCCAGATGCACGCCGACCGACAGGTCGAGCGTCGCATAGCCCTTGATGCGCTCGTCGTTGACGAACGTCGCATATTGCCGGCCGAGATATTTCGAGGCGACGCTGCCGAAGAACCGGCCATCGTCATAGGTGCCGCCCGCACCGAGCTGAACCGTCGGGCTGGATACCGCGTGGTTCCCGCGCGTCGCGAGAAAGTCCCCGCCCACCGGCAGATCGTCGTCGATCCGCGCGTGCAGATACTCGCCCGAGAGATACAGGCTGACGCCCGCGACGGGCCGATAATCGACCTCTGCATCGACCCCGTACGAGGTCTGCCCACCGGCATTGAGCGTCCCGCTGATCAGCGCACCGCCCTGGTCAATGACGGTCGCCAACTGACGATTGCGGAACTTGTAGTGGAAGCCGGTGACCGACGCCGAGAGCTGTTCGCCGATGAACCGATAGCCGAGTTCCTGCGACACCGAATATTCGTTCTTCAGCGCGGTCGTGCCCTGCGTCGCGACGACCCCGCCCGCATAGCTGTTGTAGAGCGTGAACTCGTTGGGCGTGCGGAAATTAGTGGTGATGTTGGCGAACACCTGCTGGCGATCGTCGAGCCGGTAATGGATCGCCGCGCGCGGCAGCGCCGCGAAGCTGTCGAGCCGCACGTCGGTCTGCGGCCCCGGCAGGTAATTGCGGCCGTTGCGCAGCACGTCGACGCCCTTGAACCCCGCGTCGATCGTCAGCCGCGGCGTCACCGCGATGCTGTCGGCGACGAAGAACCCCTTCGTGACGGTGACGGTGCGCTGGTTCTCATAGGCGAGCAGGCGGCCATCGGCGGTGCGGATCGCCTTCGCGCGATAGCCCCAGCGATCGGTCGGCTGCCCGTCCGCATCGATCGACGTGTACGATTGCGTGACGCGGTCGGTGCCGTAATCGAACCAGAGCCCGGCGGTGAGCGTGTGCACGCCGGTCTTGAAGGTCAGCTTGCTGACGTTGCCGGTCCGCATCTGGTCGCCGGTATAATTGCCGAGCACGGTCGCCCCGCCGTCGACCACGCCGTCGACCGCGCCGGGCCGCGCGATCGGCTGCGCCAGCTCTTCGGTCCCGAGGAAATTGCCGGTGGTGGTGAGCTGCGTGCCGTAGGGCGAGTTGCCGTAGCCGAACTGGAGATAGCTCGTGGTGTCGAGCGCGAGCCGGTCGTTCAACACCAGATGCACCGGTGCGGAGGCATAGAGGTTGCGGAACGGCGCGCGGTACAGCCGCCAATAGTTGGCGTTCCCCGCCGTATAACGCTTGTCGTAGTTGAAGCCGCGACCCTGCGCGTTCCACTCCGCCAGCGTCGGGCTCGGGTAGCTCGACGAGTTCGCATCGTTATACGACAGCGCGAGGCTGGCACGATTGCCGGCGCCCCATTCCTCGAGCAGCTTCGCGTCGATATGCTGGCGCGTGTCGTAGCCCGCGCCGCGCCAATTGTCGGCGCGGGTGTTCGAATAGGACAGGAACGCCTTCAACCCGGTATTGCCGATCGTACCCGTGTCGACGCGCACGAACGCCCGCCGCGCCGCGTAGCTGCCGAGCGACAGGTCGACCAGGCCACCGGGACGCGCCCTGGGATCGTCGAGCGCCAGCGACAACAGCCCGCCGGCACCGCCCAGCGTCGGCGAATCGATATCCACCGCGCCTTGCGCCAGCGTGATCCGCCGCAGATTCTCGGGGTCGGCGAACTGCGAGGGATAGGCGTAATAATAGCCGATGTCGTTCTGCGGCGCGCCTTCCATCAGCACGCCGATCTCGTCCTGCCCGAGCCCGCGGACGGTGAGGCTGGAACTGGTCGAGAGGCCGTACGGATCGCTCGACGCGACGTTCGCGCCCGGCAGCAGCGTCACCAGCTGGAACGCGTTGAGCGTCGGTGCCTGCTTGACGATGAAGTCTGCGGAGATCGCGCTCTGCGCCTTCGGCGTACGCTGGTCGGGCATGAGCCCCGCCGGATCGGGCGTGCCGACGACGCGGATCTCCGCGGGTTCGACCGGATCGGGGGCGACTTGCGCGAACGCCGGCGAGGCGCACATCGTTGCCGACAAGATCAACGCCACCCCGCCCGACCGGACATGCGATCGCCAAGATGGCGACGCAGACTTCAAAAACGGAAAACCAGTACCGAAAACGCTCACGTCCACTCCAATCGGAGGGACGACGGGCCAGCCGCGGACCCTCCCTACGCCGGTATAAGCCGGATCAGGTTCAGCGGGTCATGGGCTGCTGCCCACCTCTCAGCCGCGCGTCAGCGGCCCCCCGGGGATAGCTTCGCTTAGTCCGTCGGCGTGCAGGTGGAAAGCGCTATCGGCTTATCTTGTCGCGGCCTGTCCCGCATCGCTCTTCCGCCGCCCATAGGCCGCGTACAGAGCAAGCCCGATGCCGTTCCAGATCACGAACCGGACGAGCGTCGACGTCGGCAGGCTCGCGAGCAGATACAGGCAGCCGAGCACGGTCACGGTACCGACGACATAGGCGGCCGGGCAACGAAACAATCGCGGCAGTTGGGGGGCGGTGCGGCGCAAGACCATCAGGCACACGCCGACCGAAATGAACGCGATCAGCGTCCCCGCATTGGCGAGTTCGGCGATCTCGTCGAGCCGGAAGAACCCCGCGACCGCCGCGATCGACAGGCCGGTCAGCAACGTGATCAAGGTCGGCGAGCCGGTCCGCTTGCTGACCTTGGCCAGCCGCCGCGGGAGCAAGCCGTCGCGCGCCATCACGAAGAAGATCCGGCTCTGCCCGTACATCATCACCAGGATCACCGACGGCAGCGCGATCACCGCGGCAAGCGCGATCAGCTGCGCGGCGAACGGCTGGCTCAACTGGCGCAGCACCAGCGCGAGCGGCTCGGGCGAATTGGCGAGCTGCGTGAACGGCAGCGCGCCGATCGCGCTGACCGCCACCGCCATGTAGATCACCGTGCAGACCAGCATCGAGCCGACGATGCCGATCGTCAGGTCGCGCTTGGGGTTCTTGGTTTCCTCCGCCGAGGTCGCGACCGCGTCGAAGCCGTAGAATGCGAAGAACACGATCGCCGCCGCCGCCATCACGCCCCTTTTGTGGCCGCCGATCTCGGTCGAGCCGAAGCCGTAGGGCATGAACGGGTGCAGATTGTCGGCCTTGAACGCGGGCGCCGCGTAGACGACGAAGATGGTCAGCGCGACCAGCTTGATCAGCACGAGGACGATGTTCAGCGTCGCGCTCTGCCGCGTGCCGAGGATCAGCATCCCCATCACCGCGAGCGACACCAGCACCGCGGGCATGTTGACGATCCCGCCGCCATGCGGCCCGACCAGCAATGCGTGCGGCAGGTGCACCCCCGCCGCCTCGATCCAGCCAACCAGATAGCCCGACCAGCCGACCGCGACGGTCGAGCACGCGAGCGAATATTCGAGGATCAGGCTCCATCCGACCACCCAGGCGATACCCTCGCCAAGTGCTGTGTAGCTGAAGGTATAGGCGCTCCCGGCGGCGGGAATCAGCGTCGCGAGTTCGGTATAGGCGAGTGCCGCGCACGCGCAGATCACGCCGCAGATCACGAAGGCGACGATGACGCCCGGCCCCGCGCGTTCCGCCCCTACGCCAACTAGCGTATAGATACCGGTGCCGACGATCGCGCCCACCCCGAGCGCGATCAGATGCGGCCAGCTCAGCGTCTTGGCGAGGCTGTGTTCGCGGTTATGGGCAGACGATTCGAACGATTTACGCGGTCCAAACATGCCCATCCCCGGTTGGTCTCTAGTCTCGCGCTGTGTCGAACTGCGCGCGCAGATCGGTCAGCGTCGATTGAATATGGCTCGTCAGCAGCACCAGCATGCGATCGTCGTCGCGGGCGAGCCAGGCGTCGAGCATCTGGCGATGCTCGAGATGCGCCCGATCCTCGCGTCCCGCCGGGCGCAGATGCGCGACGACATAGCGTTCCGCCAGGATCGCCAGCCGCTCGACCATCTGCGTGGTCAGCAGGCGGCGGCCGGGACGGACCAGCGCGGTGTGGAACACGCGGTTGCGGATCGCGACCTCGGCCAGCCGCTCGCTCGCGGCGCTGTCCAGTTCTTCGAACGCCAGGATAGCCGCGACACGATCGTCGTCGTTAGCGACCGTCGCGGCATAGGCCGCAGCCTGCGGTTCGATCGCCAGCCGCAACGCGAAGATATCGTTCGCCTCGTCCGCCGACATCGGCTGGACCGAATAGCCGCGGTTCGGGTGGCTGGTCAGCAGCCCTTCTTGCTCGAGCCGCGCCAGTGCCTCGCGGAGCGGGATCTTGCTGACGCCGAGTTCGGTCGCCAACGCATCCTGGCGGATCGCGGTGTGGCCGGCGAGCTTGCCGGTAACGATCTGCTCGCGAACGATCTCGAACACCTGCTCGGACAGGGTGCGGACGACGATACTCATAGACGGAAGGCTCCGGGGACGGGATTGCGCCCCCTGCATAGCCCACACTTCATGAAATATAGCTCACGAAACTTGAAACCCGTTCCAAAAGCGATCGTCGCGATCGATCCAGATCGTGTTGAACCCGGTCGCGATCGCCGATCCTTCGATCGACGGGATGATCGCCGGCGTATCGCCCAGCATGGTCTCGGCTTCGACGCGCCCGATGAAGCGGCTGCCGATATAGCTCTCATGTACGAACCGGTCGCCGACCGACAACCGTGCCGTGTCAGCGAGATGCGCCAGGCGGGCGGAGGTGCCGGTGCCGCACGGACTGCGGTCGATCGCCTTGTCGCCGTAGAATACCGCGTTGCGACCGTCCGCCCCATCTGTGCACGGCACGTCGGCCCACAGCACGTGGCTGACGCCGCGGATCGTCGGGTCGAGTGGATGGATCGGCTCGAACTGTGCCCGCACCGCCTCGCGAACGCGGCCGCTGAGCGCGATGATCTCCGCCGCGCCGAGGTCGTCGAGCCCGGTATAGCGTCCCTGCGGCTCGACGATCGCATAGTAATTGCCGCCATAGGCGACATCGATGTTGAGCGGGCCGATGCCCTCGATATCCACCGCGATCCCGCGTGCCGCGACATACGCCGGCACGTTGGTGATCCGCACCGAGGTCACCTTTGCGCCATCAGTCTCGTACGCCACGTCGATAACGCCCGCAGGCACCTCGATCCGCAACCGGCCCGGTACGGCCGGTTGGATCAGCCCATGTTCGAGCCCGAACGTCACCATCCCGATGGTGCCGTGCCCGCACATCGGCAGGCACCCGCTCGTTTCAATGAACAATATGCCGATATCGGTATCGTCGCGGGTCGGCGGGTAGAGGAACCCGCCCGACATCATATCGTGCCCGCGCGGCTCGAAGCAGAGCCCGGTGCGAATCCAGTCGAACCGGTTCATGAAATCCTGCCGCCGCTCCGACATCGACGCGCCCTTCAGCAACGGCGCACCGCCCGCGACGAGGCGGACCGGATTGCCGGCGGTGTGGCCGTCGATGCAGAAGAAAGTGTGGCGCATCAGTCGGATGCTAGCGCCGGCTCGGCGGCGGTCAATGTCGGGCGGGTCGATGCGGCCTTCTCGACCATCGCGATCACCTCGGCACGGCGTTCGCCGATCAGCGGATAGCGTGGCGGCAGGACGCGTTCGGAGCCACGCCCCATGACCTGCTCGGCGAGCTTGATCGACTGGACCAGATCATGCTCGGCATCGAGATGGAGCAAGGGCATGAACCAGCGATAGATCTCCATCGCCTTGGCATGATCGCCGCGCGCGAACGCGTTGACCAGCTCGACCGATTCCCGCGGGAATGCATTGGTAAGCCCGGACACCCAGCCCTGCGCACCCAGATACAGCCCCTCGAGCGCGACGTCGTCGAGCCCGGCGAACAGCACGTAGCGATCGCCGAACGCGGTCTTCACGTCGGTAAAACGCCGCGTGTCCGGCGCCGATTCCTTCACCGCGACGATGTTCGCGACATCGACCAGCGCGGCAAGCACGTCGTTGTCGATCAGCGTACGGTACGCGGGCGGGTTGTTATACAGCATGATCGGCAGGCCGACCTGCTCCGCCACACCCTTGAAATGCGCCACCAGTTCATGCGGCTTCGGCACATAGACCATCGGCGGCAACAGCATCAGGCCGTCCGCCCCGACCTTCTCGGCGGCTTGCGCATAGCGGACGGCACGACGCGTGTCGTATTCCGAGACGCCGGTGATGACTGGCACACGGCCATCGACCGCCTCGACGATCGCGGTGAGCACTTCGACCTTTTCATCATAGTCGAACGAGTTATTCTCGCCGACCGTGCCGAGTGCGATCACCCCGGTCACACCGTCGCGGATCAGGTCGTCGACAACGCGCTGGGTGTCGGCGAGATCGACGCTCATGTCCTCGCGGATCTGCGTCGTTACGGCCGGAAATACGCCCTTCCATTCGACAGACATTCGGTATCGACCTTCCTGCGTTTCAAGATATATACCGTATACGAATTCGTTAAGCGCCGTGCAACAGGAGATTGGATTGAAAACGATCGGTATCGTGGGGGGCGGCGTGGTCGGACTGTGCTGCGCCGTCGCGCTGCTCGACCGCGGCTATGACGTAAGTGTGTTCGAACGCGATGGCGATTACAACGCCGCATCCTGGGGCAATGCCGGGCACATCGCGGTCGAACAGGTCGAGCCGCTCGCCTCGCCCGCCGCAGTGCGCTCGGTACCCAAGCGTCTGTTCAGCGTCGGCGGCGCGCTGGGACTGCCGGTGTCGATGGCGGCGCACTGGCTGCCGTTCGCCGCACGACTGGTGGCGGCGTCGACCCCGGCGAAGTTCGCGGCGGGCACTGCGGCGCTGACGCCACTGCTCGCCGGCGCGATGCCCGCATGGCGCGATCTGGTCGGCACGCTCGGGGCGCGCGACCTGCTCCGCGAGGACGGTCATATCGTCGTCTGGGATACACCCGAAACTGCACGCGCCGGCCGCACCCATTGGTCGCGCTCTGCGATCGGCACGGCACGGATAGCCGACGCCGATCCCGAGGTGCTGCACCGGCTCGGCTTTCTCGCCGATCCGGTCGGCGGCGCGATCCGCTTCACGGGCAGCGGCCAGATCGCCGACCTTCGCATGCTCGCGACGACACTGGAGGCCGCGGTCGAGGCACGCGGTGGCCGGATCGTCCGCCAGGCGGCGCGGTTGGCCGACGATTCAGGACGGATCGTCATCATCGGCCACGATGTCGATCGGGTACTCGTGACCGCAGGCGTCCGCTCCCGCGCACTGCTCGAACCGCTCGGCTACCGCGTGCCGATGATCGCCGAGCGCGGCTATCATATCCGCGCGCGCGCCGAGGGCTGGCCGGCCGACCTGCCGCCGGTCGTGTTCGAGGATCGCTCGATGATCGTCACGCGCTATGCCGAGTGCGTCCAGGCGGCGAGCTTCGTCGAGCTCGGCGATCCCGACGGTCCGCCCGATCCGCGCAAATGGGACCGGCTGGAGCATCACGTCCGATCGCTCGGCCTGCCGATCGAGGGGCCGTTCACGCGCTGGATGGGGGCCAGGCCGACGCTGCCCGATTATCTCCCCGCGATCGGCCGCTCGACGCGTCACGCGAATCTGGCCTATGCCTTTGGTCATCAGCATCTCGGGCTCACGCTCGCGCCGGTGACCGCGACGCTCGTCGCGGCGATGCTGGCGGAGGAGACCCCGGCGGTGCCGCTCGCGCCATTCGACCTCGACCGCTTCGGTAAAAAAGGACCTGACGCATGACCATCGGCGGATCATCGATACCCGACGAGCTGGCATCCATCGCCCCCTGGGCTGACCGTGCGCCACCGATCACGCTGGCCGAGCGCACCACGAGGCTCGACAAGGCGCGCGCGCTGACCGAGGCGGCGGGCGCCGACGCGCTGCTGATCGGCGCCGGGGCGAGCCTGCGCTATTTCGCGGGTGTACCCTGGGGCGCGACCGAGCGGCTGGTCGCGCTGCTGCTGCCGGTAAAGGGCCAGCCGATCCTGATCTGCCCGCGCTTCGAACAGGGTTCGCTGGAGGCCGCGGTCGAGATCGACGCCGACCTGCGGCTCTGGGAAGAGGACGAGAGCCCGTACGCGCTGGTTGCCGACGCGGTCGGCGGCCGCCTGCTGCTCGACCCGCAGCTTCCCTACGGCATGGCCAGCGCGCTCGCCGCCACCGGGCTCGATGTTGCCGATGGCGCGTCGGTGATCGACGCGTGCCGGATGATCAAGAGCCCCGCCGAACTCGCATTGCTGCGCCAGGCCAAGGCGATGACGCTCGACATCCAGCGCCGCGCCGCGCGCATCCTCCATCCCGCTATCGCCGCCAGTGCAGTAATCCGCTTCATCGACGACGCGCACCGCGCGATCGGCTCCTCCGGCTCGTATTTCTGCGCCGTCCAGTTCGGCCACGCGACCGCGTTCCCGCACGGCATCCCCGGCGACCAGCTGCTCCAGGAGGACCAGCTCGTGCTGATCGACACCGGCTGTCAGGTCGAGGGCTATCATTCCGACATCACGCGGACCTATGCGTTCGGCAATGTCGGCGACGAGGCGCGCGCGATCTGGGACATCGAACACGAGGCGCAAGCCGCCGCGTTCGACGCGGTCGAGCCGGGCGTGCCGTGCGAGGCGATCGACTATGCCGCCCGCGCAGTGCTGGAGAAAGCCGGGCTCGGCCCCGACTACCGCCTGCCCGGCCTGTCGCATCGCACCGGCCACGGCATCGGCCTGTCGATCCACGAACCGGCCTATCTCGTCCGCGGCGATCGTACGCCGCTGGCACCGGGGATGTGCTTCTCGAACGAACCGATGATCGTCGTGCCCGACCGCTTCGGCATCCGGCTGGAGGATCATTTCCACGTCACCGACACCGGCGCCGCCTGGTTCACAGACCCACAACCCTCGATCGACCGCCCGTTCGGCTGAGGGGCCGCCGTCCCGTCATCCTGGGCTCGACCCAGGATCCAGAGCCACCGATGCCGTCGATCGAGGCTCTGGATCCCAGCTTTCGCTGGGATGACGGGGTTAGTCAGCAGGCGGTTATTTCGAATTAGCCGCAGGGCGGCGCAGGCTTGGTGGTTGGATCGCGTGTCACGACCGCCTGTGCGTGCGGCGCCAGCGCCTCCCATTCCTGCACCGCGACTCCGGCATGACCGCGAGCATCGCCCGACGTCTCGATGACCGCGCGCAGGCAGCGGGTCGTCACCCGCGCGAAGCTCGCGGCCTGGAACCCGTCCACCCCCATGCCGAACCCACGCGCGCGCCGCGCCCGTTTCCAGCCGCCGTCCCAATATTCCAGCCACCAGCGCTTCGGCGGCGCGATTCCGGTCCGCGACCCCGCCGGCTGGTCCGCCCAGAAGCGCACGCGCGCGCCATCAAGCGTCACCGGAGCATCCCAGCGATACGCGATCCACTGCCGCGCGGGCCCTGCCCGGCTCCCCCACATATCCGGCGGCAATGGGTTCGCCCGCACGATCCCGTCGTTCATCGCGGCCAGCCAATAGCGCACCGGCACCGGCTCGTTCGACGCCTCCGCCGTCGCCGCACCGGCGATATTCCGCGACGGCGCCGCCGCCGGCCGAGCGCGTCGCGTCGCCACCACCGGCAGGATCGCGGCGGGCGTCACGCTGTCGTCGAACAGCATCGGATTGATCGCGACGCTACGCCGGAAATGCCCGCCGCCGACCGCATCGGCGGTGTGATACGCCAGATACCAGCGCCCTTTGAAGTCCACCGCGCCCGGATGCGAGGTGGTCGACGACACCGGCTTCAGCACGACGCCGCGATACGTCCACGGCCCCATCGGCGACGGCGCGGTCCCGTAAGCGATGCACGCATGATAGATCGCCGGGGTGCACGCCGAACCGGGGCCCGCGGTGTTGCCGGCGTACAGCATGTAATAGACGCCGCGCCGTTTCATGATCCACGGCGCTTCGAAGAACCCGGTCAGCCCGGT
Organism: Sphingomonas sp. PP-CE-1G-424; assembly: GCF_004341085.1. GTDB lineage: Bacteria > Pseudomonadota > Alphaproteobacteria > Sphingomonadales > Sphingomonadaceae > Sphingomonas. Next base: position 59,658 of record NZ_SLXW01000002.1, on the reverse strand, counting down.
GATCCGCCGCTCGGGGCCGATCGGCGTCACCATGTCGCGCGCGAGTTCGATGCCGCGCAGCTCGCCGAACGTCCCCCAATAGAGATACACGCGGCCGTCGCCGTCGATCAGCACGGTCGGATCGATGTTCTGGATGTCGTTGCGCACCGGTACGCGCTGCGAGACGATCGGACCCGACGGATGCGCATCGCGCCACGGTCCGGTCGGGCTGTCGGCAACCGCGACGCCGATCGCGAACCGGTCCTCGGCATCGCTGCCTTTCTCGACCACCGGCGCATAGAGATACAGCCGCCCGTTCCGCGCCTGGACGATCTGCCCGGCATAGGCGCGCGCCGGCTCGGCCCAAGCGAATACGGCCTCGGGCCGTGCGATCGCCGGATAATGGACCCAGTCGCCCGTCGCGGGATCCTTGGTCGACAGCAGCTGCCACTCCTTCATCACGAAGTCGTTGACGTCCGCCGCCGCCTCGTCGCGCCCAGCCAGGATCCACAGCGTGTCGCCGATCACCACCGGCGCCGGGTCGGTCGAATAATAGCTCCCGTCCGCGAGGATCGGATTGCCCGGCGCATGGATGTGCGTCCCCCGCGGCACATCCTGCGCCAGCCCGGCGGAGGCGATCAGGCCGACCGCCGCGAGCCAGCGCTTACTCCTCGTCAGGATACGGCCCCTTGCCGCCCGCCGCGATCAGCTGGTCGGTGCGCGCCTCGATCACCGGCACCGGCACCGATCCCATCTCGAGCATCGCGTCGTGGAAGGCGCGGATGTTAAACTTTGCGCCGAGCTTGTCCTGCGCCTTCTTCCGCGCGGTCTGGAACGCGATCTGCCCCATGTAATAGGACAGCGCCTGCCCGGGCCACGCGATGTAGCGATCGACCTCGGTCTCGATCTCGTGGTTGGACAGCGCGGTATTGTCGTGCAGATAGTCCTGCGCCTGCTTCCGGCTCCAGCCCTTGGCATGGATGCCGGTATCGACCACCAGCCGCGCCGCGCGCCACGCCTGATAGCTCAGCATCCCGAACAGATCGTACGGCGTCTCGTACATCCCCATATCCTCGCCGAGCGTCTCGCAATACAGCGCCCAGCCCTCGCCATAGACCGACAGATACGTGTCGCGCCGGAACGCGGGCAGCGTCTTGTTCTCGGATGCGAGCGGCATCTGGAACGCGTGCCCCGGCGCACTTTCATGCAGCGTCAGCGCGACCTGCGAATAGAAGGGCCGCGACGGCAGGTCGTAGGTGTTGACCAGATAGATCCCCGGCCCGCCGCGCCCGCCGGTGTAGAACGGCGCGATGTCCGCGGGCACCGGCTTGATCGCGAACCGGCTGCGCGGCAGGTGGCCGAACCACGACGACGCCTTACCATCGAACGTCTTGGCGATCCACGCGGCGCGGTACAGCAGTTCGTTCGGCGTCTTGGGATAGAATTGCGGATCGGTCCGCAGGTGATTGAAGAACGCCTGCAGATCGCCCTGGAACTTCACGCTGCGCATCACGCCGTCCATCCGCCCACGGATCTTGGCGATCTCGGCGAGCCCGAGCGCGTGGATCTGCTCGGGCGTGATATCCTGCGTGGTGTATTCGCGGATTTTCGACAGGTAATAGGCCTTGCCGTCGGGCAGGTCGTACGCCGCCAGTCCCTCGCGGGCATGCGGGATATACTCGGTGCGCAGGAACTTCAGCAGCGTCGCATAGGCGGGGACGACCGCCTGCGAGACCGCCGCGGCTCCCTCGGCGCGGAGCGCGGCCTGATCGGCGGCGGGGATCGTCGACGGGAAGGTCTTGAACGGTTCGTAGAACGGCGACTCCTGCGGCGTCTTCGCCTCGGCGACTTGCGCGACGCCGTTGTCGCGCCCCGTCAACGTCACCCGCGCCGGGGTGAACCCGCGCGCGAGCCCGGCGCGCATGTTGCCGGTCTGCTGGTCGAAATAGCGCGGGATCTGGCGCATCACCGCGATATAATCGCGATAGTCCTTCACCGACTTGAAATTGCCGCGCGCGCTCTCCGCGACATCACCCCAGAAGCTCGTATCCGCGGTCAGCGGCTTTTCGTAATCGCGAAAGCGTTGCTCGGCGAGCAAGGCGTCGATCTGTTGCGCATAGACCGCATAGTTGACGCGATTGGCGGGTGAGAGTGTCGCCGGTGCGATCGCCGCCAGTTGCCGCGACACGTCGGTCCAGCGCGCGAGGCGCTCCGCCTGTGCCTTTGGGCCGACATCGGGCAGGCGCGCCGCAGCGGTCGGGTTGTCCTCCCCCTGCGCGAACTGGAGTTGCCGCCACGCATATTCCGCCGTGTAGAGCGCCTTGAACCGCGCGTCCGCCGACGTCGCCACGGCCGATTTCGCAATTTTTGGAGGCATTGCCCCCAGCGCAGTCGAGCCCAGCGCCAGCAACAGGATCAAAGCCTTCATCGTCATTCTCCTGGAACCAGCGCTATAATGTCGCGGTACAGTGCGGCGGGTATCACAACGCCCTCGGTCAGACTGCGCGCTCGCGCTGCGTACCGCCGTTGCGACGGCAGCCGAGCGCCCTGCCCCTCGATCGCCCCGAACATCGCCTCCGCACGAGCGAGGTGCTCGGCGACCGCATCGCCAAGGAACCCGACCGGATCGATCGCGATGATCAGTTCACCTCCGATCGGCGATCCACCGCGCCCAGCATCGGCGTCGAGCGACTCCCGGCTGGTCATGTCGCCGATCAGCGGCCCGGCGAGCAGCTCGACCAGCGCCGCCAGCGCCGACCCCTTATGCCCGCCAAACGTCCGCATCGCGCCATTCAGCACCGCCGCCGCGTCGGTCGTCGGCTGCCCGTCCGCATCATAGCCCCAGTCGTCGGGCACGGCCTTCCCGGCACGCCGATGCAGCTCGATCTCACCGCGCGCGACCGCACTCGTCGCGAAGTCGAACACGAACGGTTCGCGGCCAGGCCGTGGCCAGCCGAACGCGATCGGGTTGGTCCCGAACACGGGCTGCGTGCCCCCCGCCGGCGCGACCCACGCATGGCTCGGCGTCACCGCGAACGCGACCAACCCGTCCTCCGCCAGCGCCTCGACCTCAGGCCACAACGCCGCAAAATGCACCACGTTGTTCAGCGCCATCGCGGCGATCCCATACGCGCGCGCCTTCTCCGCCAACCGTTGCCGCCCGCGCTCGAACGCGAGCTGCGCGAACCCGCCGCCCCCATCGACCCGCACGAGCGCGCGCGCCGGCTCGCTCACCACCGGCTCGGCATCGACCGCAACGACACCCTTGGCGATGCTGTTTGCCGCGACCAGCAGCCGGTAGATGCCGTGGCTCGCACACCCGTCACGCTCGCCCGCGACCATCGTCTCCGCCACCGCCTCGGCATGCGGACGCGACAGGCCAGCCCCGAGCAATACGCGTCGGGCAAGCGTGCGGACGTCGTCGAGCGTCAGGCGAACGCCCTCTGCCTGCGCGTCCGTCATGCAAAGGCTCCCCAATTATCCGTCATGCCGGGCTCGTTCCGGCATCCACGGTCCCGCACAACCGATAGGATTTGTTGTGCGGAACGGTGGACCCCGGAACCAGTCCGGGGTGACGGAGTGGGTTTTAAGCCCGTAGCGGGCCTCAAGCAGCAATTGCGGACCAGCCCTGACACCCCGCTCACGCGACCCCACCCGGCTTGGCAGCCACCATCCGCACACCGAACACCGGCCCCGCCGACGACCGGTCATGCGGCACGAACCGCACCTTCACGCTCGCCTTGCCCTTGGTCAGCCCGATCGGCAGCGGATATTCGACATCGAAGAACTTGCCCGGCTGGTCCGCCTCGAGATGCTGTGTCGCGACCTTCACGTTATCCACGAGGATGTCGAAATCGCGCGCGCGCTCGTCGCCCCAATAGGTCGCCTGCACCACCAGCGGCCCCGGCCGCGTCTTCATCGCGAACTCGAAATACCCGCCCGACCGCGCATCGCGCCCGTTCCGCCCGCGATAGCTGACCGGATACGAGATTTCCGACGTCAGCGCATGATCGCGCTCCGGCTGCATCTCGCCGAGGTGCATCACGTCGACAGACCGCGCGGCGAGATCCTTCAGCCGCGCCTGCTCGGTCAGGAACGCCGCCTCCTCGGTCTTCCACGCCGCTTCGCTGAAGCGCTTGAAATACACCGCGCTACGCCGGTCATACTGGCTGTAGAAAGGCACGAAACTGAGGTCGGCAGGCCGGATGATCCCTTTCGTCGCATAGCGTGCCCCGGCGCCAGCCGTCGGCGTAAACGCGGCGAGCAGATCCGCACCGACCATCGCCGGATCGGCCTGCTCCCATTTCGCCTCGGTCGGCCCGAGATCGGCGGCCATCACCATCGGCCCACGCAGCACCGCGACCGTATCGAGATCGCCCGGCGCGCTCTCCAGCCGCAGGTCGAGCGGTACGCTGATCGCGACGACATCGCCCGCCTTCCACCGCCGCTCGACGATCGCATAGCCCTTCGCCAGCACCGGCTCGACCGCCGTGCCGTTGACCGTCACCGTCGCACGCCCATTCGCCCAGCCCGGCACGCGCAACGCGATCGGAAACCGCCCCGGCCTAGCCAGCTTCGTCAGCGTCAACCGCGACTCCGGCTCGAAGGGATAGCGTGTATCAAGCCTGAGCTCGGCACCCCGCGCGCGCCACCGCGCCTCCGCCGGGATGTAAAGATTGACCAGCAGCGTGCCGTCGCCCTCCCAGAAGATCGCCTCGCCGTGCTTGGCATGGCTCTCCATCCCCGTGCCCACGCAGCACCAGAACGCGTCGTCCTTCGGCGTCGAATATTCGCGCGCGGTGCCCGTCATCAGCGGCGTCATATAGGTGAAGCCGGCGTTCTTCGGATTCTGCGCCGCCATGATGTGGTTCAGGTGCGCGCGCTCGTAATAGTCGAACATCGCGCCGTCCGGTGCCCAGCCATAGAGCTGCTGCGTGAGCTTCAGCATGTTGTAGCTGTTGCAATGCTCGCAGGTCTGCTCGGTGATGTGGTTGGCGATGCTGTCGGGCGCGGAGAAATACTCGCGGTCGGCATTGCCGCCGATCACATAGCTGTGATGCTGCGTGACGGTGTTCCAGAAGAACCGCGCGGCGTTCGCGGGCGCGGGCTTGCCGTTCAGTTCATGGATACGCGCGAGCCCGACCAGCTTCGGAACCTGCGTATTGGCGTGGAAGTTCGCGAGCTTGTCCTCGCCCGCGGCCATCGGATCGAGCATCTTCCGGTCGTACAGTCGCTCCGCCACGTCGAGCCATTGCTTGTTCCCGGTCCGCGCGGACAGCTCGGCATAGCTCTCGTTCAGCCCACCATATTCGCACCCGAGTAGCGTCTGCATCTGCGCATCGTCGAGCGCCGCGAACACCTTCGCGAAATACGTCGCGAGACCCGTCGCGACGGTCAGCGCCTGCGTATTGCCCCACGCGGCATGCACGTCGAGCAGCCCCGCAAATACCTTGTGCACCGTATAGAGCGGCGACCACGAGCCGTTGAGATCAAACCCGCCGGACTTGATCTCGCCGCGCATCACTTCGGGGAAGATCTCCTCGCCATCGACGATCGTGCCGTCCTTCCGCTTGCGCCCCAGCGCGCCGACATAGCCGGTCCCGCGCTTCGCCTGCGCCCGCGCCAGTTCGGCAACGATATAATCCGCGCGAGTACGGCACTCCGCGTCGCCGGTCTGTGCGTGCATCAGCACCAGCGCGGTCAGATAATGACCGAGCGTATGCCCGGCGATCGTGTCGCTTTCCCACCCGCCATAGAGCGGCGCCTTCGCAGGCAGCCCGGCATAGACCATGAAGTTATGCAGCAACCGATCCGCGCTCAACCGCAGCAGATACGCGCGATTGACCTCGACCGCGGTCGCATAGGCGGACGGGAGCAGGCGCACCGCGGACAACGGCAAAGGCTTGGCCTTGGTCGGGAGCAGCGTCGCCCCCCTGCCAGTCGCGCTTTTGCCAAACGCCTGTTCGCCCACCGACAACAGCGCCACCGCCGTCGTCCCCGTCAATACATCCCGGCGGTTTGCGAACATCTTTATCTCCATTCGGATATCGTATACTATACGTCCGACAAGGCAGCGCAAGTGACACTTTATCCTCACCTTTGACTTCGAGCGAGTAACGCCATGACAGCCTTCCGCCTCCTGACGCTGCTCCTGGCAACGACCGCGACACTGCCCGGCGGGGCCCAACCCAAACCCGCCAAGCCAAGCTACCGCCCGATCGCACAGACCGCGCTTCGCACCCCCGCCTTCCGCGTCGCGCTGCGCGCCGACACCCAGACGCTCGCCCGGCTATCCCCCGCCGCAGAGCCCGGCTTCGACTTCGTCCCCGGCGCCCGCGAAGCCGAGCGCGCCGCAGACGGCTATGTCCATATCGGCGACATCCACCTTCGCGTGCGGCAATCCGGCGGCGCCTGGACGGACTACGCCTCCGCCCAGCACCGCAAGGCGATCCGCCGCCTTCCTGCGACCGGCACGACGCTCGCCGCCGCGGACATCACCGCCTCGCTTGGAGCCACCAGCCCGTTGCGCGTCGAGCGTCGCTGGATCGACGACCGCGGCGTCCTTGCGCTTCGCTTTACGCTGACCAACAAGACGAGCGCCCCCGTCGAGATCGGCGCGCTCGGGCTGCCGATGGTGTTCGACAACATCATCACCGACCGCAGCCTCGAACAGGCGCACGCGCAGGCGAGCTTCGTCGACCCCTATATCGGCCGCGACGCCGGCTACCTTCAGGTCACCCGCCTCAACGGCGCGGGTCCGGCGCTACTCGTCCTCCCCGAAAAAGGCACGCCGCTCGAAGCCTACCGCCCGATCCTAGAAGCCGCCAAGGCGCCCAAGGGCGACGTCTTCACCGACCGCAGCAAGCGCGGCCAGACCTCCGAAGGCTTCTACGACTGGACCGTCGCCAGCAAAGCCTTCGCCGAGCGGGAATGGGCGAAGGCCGGCGAACAATGGAACACGCCGACCAGCTTCACGCTTGCCCCCGGCGCGGCGCGCACGATCGGCGTCCGCTTCGTCACCGCGCCCTCGATCGCGGCCATCGAGGACACGCTCGTCGCCAACCACCGGCCGGTCGCGGTCGGCATCCCCGGCTACGTCGTCCCGACCGACCAGGACGCCTCGCTGTTCCTCAAGACCCCGCAACCGATCGCCAAGGTCGAGAGCTTCCCCGCGGGCGCACTCGTCGCAACACCGGCGGCGAGCGCGAAAGGCTGGGCTCGCTACACTGTGCGCAGCAAGGGCTGGGGCCGCGCGAGCCTCGCGATCACCTATGCCGACGGCAGCGTCCAGACGGTCAGCTATTTCATCACCAAGCCGCTCGACCAGACGATGGCCGACCTCGGCCGCTTCTCGACGACGCAGCAATGGTACGAGGACAAGGCCGACCCGTTCGGCCGCAACCCCGCGATCCTCACCTACGACCGCGAGGCCGGCAAAGTGGTCACGCAAGATCCGCGCGTCTGGATATCCGGCATGAGCGACGAAGGCGGCGCGGGCAGCTGGGTCGCGGCGATTGCGAAGCAGCTCGACAACCCCGACCCCGCCGAGATCGCCAAGCTGCAACGCCTCGTCGACGAGACGATCCAGGGCGACCTGCAGGTCCCCGACGGCCCGCACGCCGGCGCGGTGCGGAAGAGCCTGTTCTACTACGACCCCGCCGCGCACCCCGGCTATTACGACCCGACCGTCGACTGGAAGACCTGGACCTCCTGGTCGAAGAAGGACGCCGGCGATCTCGGTCGCGCGTACAACTACCCGCACGTCGCGATCGGCCACTGGGTCCTCTACCGCGTCGCGCGCAACCACCCCGGCCTCGTCACCGCGCATCCGTGGCGCTGGTATCTCGACCACGCCTACCAGACGACCACCGCGATGATGCGCGACGCGCCCTATTACACGCAGTTCGGGCTGATGGAGGGCGACGTGTTCGTCGACATCTTGCGAGACCTGAAGCGCGAAGGACTGACTGCCGAAGCGACCGAGATGGAACGCCTGATGAAGCAGCGCGCCGATCACTGGCGGACGCTGCGCTATCCGTTCGGCAGCGAGATGGCCTGGGATTCGACCGGCCAACCCGAGGTCTACGCGTGGATGCGCTATTTCGGCTACCAGCCGCAGGCCGACGTCACGCGGAAGGTGATCCTCGCCTATGACCCGGCGATCCCGAGCTGGGGCTATAACGGCAACGCACGCCGCTATTGGGACTTCCTCTACGGCGGCAAATACCCGCGGATCGAACGCCAGCTCCACCATTACGGCTCGACGCTCAACGCAGTCCCGCTGTTCGACGCCTACCGCGCCGACCCGACCGACCTGCGCCTTCTCCGCATCGCGTACGGCGGCATGATGGGCGGCATCACCAACATCGACCGCGACGGCTTCTCCTCCGCCGCCTTCCACTCCGCACCCGACATAATGAAGTGGGACCCGTATAGCGGCGACTACGGCATGGGTTTCTACGGCCACGCGATCACCGCCGCGAGCTATCTGGTGAAGGATCCTACGTTCGGCTGGCTAGGCTTCGGCGGCAATGTCGACCAAGCGGCGGGCGTGGTCAGTATCACCCCGAAGGACGGCGCTCGCACGCGACTCTTCATCGCCCCCGCCGGATTGTGGATCACGCTGGAAGCGGGGAAGATCGCGCGTGCGACGTATGTCCCGACGACGGGGGGCGTGACGCTGACGCTCGATGCGGCGACGAAGATCAATCCAACGGCGCGGGTGTTCGTCGAGACGACGACCAAGACCGGCCAACCTTACGGTGTAGCCGCAGCGCAACTCGAACGCGGCGGCTACACCGTACGACTAAGATCGACACCGACCGAACTCAGCCTGTCGCCGCGATAGTCGGACCACTACCCCGGCAAAGGCCGGGGCAGCGATAGTCCAGTTCACTTCAAGAGTTCGCGGACCGCCTTCACTGAGGTGGCACCGGCGGTCGAAGCGCGCGTGGATGCGGCCTCGTCGATCGTGACGCGTCCGGCGCGATCCCATTGCAGCACCACCGGCTCCAGCACTTCGGCGTTGGGTGACGCCGCCTTGTAGATGACGGCGATCCGTACCGGGTCGCTCGCACCGAGTATCCCGACCGCATCGGTCGACAGGCAGGTTTCCGCCTCCCAAGCGCCGCTGCCGATCGTCGGGAGGACCGTCGCGCGGCCGTTCTGTACGATCGCGGCGAAGCAGCCCGCGTTCACCGCGTCGGGCGCCTTGCCTTCTCCCGCTACGAAGGTGGCGATCTGCTGCCCTCCGCTCATGATCTTGAACGACTGGGCCGACGTGACGGCAACATCGCTCAGTGTGCCCGCCGCCTGACGAACGGCGGCGATCGCACCCGCGTCGGCAGGCGCCAGCAGCTTGAGGGAACCTTGCGCCACCGCGGGCGCGGCATCGGCAAGATCCGCATTGCCGGTGACGGTGGCAAGATCCGCATTGCCGGTGATGGTGTCGGACGATGCCGCAGCTTCGGTCGCGTTGCCATGCGCGCCACCCGTGCCCGCGCTGCACGCGGCCACGGCGATAGCCACCAATGGGATCAACATTTTGTGCCGTTCGATCATCTCGCTGCTATCCTCAGTTCGCAAATCGTTGGTAGTTGCTTCGCATGTGCTGGTCGTATTGGTTCTTGGCATAGCCTGGGCCGTTGTAGATCCGCGCGAAGGTCGCCCAATTGCGCGTGCGAAGCGCGGTCAGCAAGCGACCATCGCCGCGGACGAAGGCAACGAACGCCTTGAGCTGCGCGGCGACGGACTGCTTCATGGCGGCGACGAAGCTCTCGACCGTCGAATGTCCGGCCTGGACGTGGTTTTCGCCCAGAATCTGGAAGGCGCCCCAGGACGCGGATTTCAGCGCAGCCGGGCGATCCAGCATGATCGCACGGTCCAGCTTTGGATATTGTTCGGAAAAGCGGCCATAACCGCCCTGAACCGAGTTGCAGATGTCGGGGTTGGATTGCGCAAATCGCCCATTGGTATGCTTGTAGAATTTGTGCCGCTCGAACAGGATCGTCGGACGGCCCGATGTGTCGAACGCGCCGCGGATATCGACCTCGGTCTTCACCACCGCCTTGATCGCGGCGACCTCGCACCCCAGCTGCGACGCGGCCTCGACATAAAGGTCTTCCGACAAGCCCCCTGGACCGGCGCGCCCGGGGCTTCCCCCGCCGCCGGATGGCGCTGGCGCTGGTGCCGCCCTCGGCGCTGGAGCCGGCGCGGCAGCACGCCGGCTGAGCATGGTAATGGTCCGGCCACCCGGATCGACCACGCCATCGGGCCGCGAGAGGTGGACCACGGTCTGCTGATACCGCTTGATCGCCGCCGATGTGAGCGGCCCCATATTCCCGTCGACATCGAGCTTGCTCTGGCCGGGCAGCATACCCCCCGCGCGATTGAGCAACTGTTGGACCGTGCGAACGTCAGCAGTGCGATTGGGTCGCCGTTCGCCAACAGCGAATGCGATCATGGTATTACTCCTCGGAGGAAGATCTGATGGCCCCAGTTAACGAGACGCGGCGCTCTGATCTAGATGTCCCGTTCCAAGAAATTGCTTTAACCAAGCTGGCGCTGCCGAAGACTTCGTGCCGGCGATGGCACTATACGACACGCCTGACCGCATCGGCCCGCCGACTGAATCCTTGAATTTCAGAATCTTAAACCCTGGGCAGCAGCGATTCCGTGGCTCCACCCCGCCCGATCAACCCCAGCATTGCCGGCGCCAGATTCGGACCGCGCGCCTCCAACCGAATGGGCCCGCCCTTCGCGCCCGCCTGAACCAGCGCCATGCACAGCCCGTTGAACGCAGACCGCGACGTCGCATGATCCGGCTCCAGACTCCGCGGATCGCCATTGCCGACCCCCAGCAACTTGGCGTCCCCCGACAGCGCGAACGTCACGCGATCGGATGCGATCGCCACCTCCCGCCGTTTCGCGTCAAGGATCGCCACGCGCACGACCGCGACCTCGCCCGGCGCCAAGTGCCGCCGATCGCTCGACAGGCCGATCCGCGCCGCAGCGCCGGTCGTCTCGCGCACCGCGTGCATCACGCGCTTGCCGCCACGATACCCGTGCGCCTCGATCTTCCCCGGCGCGTACGCCACCTGCCATTCGAGATGCGTGTTCTTCACCACCGACTGCCGCCCGAGGCTGCGCCCGTTCAGGACCAGCTCGACCGCGTCGCAATTGCTGTGCACCCACACCGAGACCGGCTGGCCTTCGCGCCCCGCCCAGTTCCAGTGCGGGAACAGATGCAGCACCGGCTCTCCACTCCACCATGCGCGGTAGTAATGGAAATTGTCTTTCGGGAAGCCGCACAGGTCCATCTGACCGAAGTTCGAGACGTTCTCCGGCCAGCGTTCGAATGGCGTAGGCTCGCCGCGATAGTCGAACCCGGTCCATACGAACCCGCCGCTGAGGAACGGCCGCGCGTCGTAGAAACTCCACCATTTTTCCGCGGTGGTCGCCCATTTGGGAAATTCGCGATCGTACGCGGGCACCAAGCCGGCCTTGTCGTCGCGCGCATATTCGCCGCGGGTCATTACCGTGCTGCCCGTCTCGGTGCCGATCATCGGCATGTCGGGGTGCGCCGCGTGATACGGATCGATCGCGTCGAGGTAATAATTGCACCCCATCACGTCGAGCACGCGCGACGCCCCCTCGCCGAACTTGCCGTTGAACGCCTCCGTCACCGGCCGCGTCCCATCAAGTTCGTAGACCTTCCGCTTCATCGTCTCCGCGATCCGCGCGCCGGTCTCGTTGCCGCGATGGATCTCCTCGTTGCCGATGCTCCACAGGATGATGCTCGGATGATTGCGCCCCTGCCGCACCATCCGTTCTAGCTGCCCCAGCCCCTCGGCATTGCTCGACATCTGCCGCGTCTCGTCGATCATCAGGATGCCCATCCGATCGCACGCGTCGAGGATCGCGGGCGACGGCGAATGATGCGTCGAGCGATACGCGTTGCTGCCCATCGCCTTCAGTTGTTCGAGCCGCCAGACGTGCAGGCTGTCGGGCACCGCGAAGCCGACCCCGGCGTGATCCTGATGATTGCAGGTGCCCTTGATCTTGACCGGCTTGCCGTTGAGGAAAAAGCCGCGGTTCGCATCGAACCGGATCGTGCGGATGCCGAATGCGGACGTGTCGCGATCGACGACCGCGCCGTCGACGAGGATCTCGCTGACCAGCGTATAAAGGTGCGGCGTCTCCAGCGACCATAGCGCGGGCGCAGCGACGCGCGTGTCCTGCGCCGCAATCGCTTTTCCCCAGGCCGGCAAGTCCAGCGGGTCCGCAACCAGCACCGCGACCGTCTTCCCGTCCGGCCCGACCACCGTGGACCGCACGCGTGCACTGGCAGCGGGACCGTCATTGTCGATCTCGGTCGAGACCCGCACGATCGCGCCATCCGAGCCGACCGAGCACCGCACGGTCGCCCCCCATCGCCGGACATGCACAGGCGCGGTCTTCACCAGTCGTACGTCGCGGTAGAGCCCCGCCCCCTCGTACGACCACGCCTCGCCGAGGCTCACGTCGCAGCGGATGACGAGCACATTGTCCTCGCCCGGCCTTGCAAAGTCGGTGACGTCTATCTCGAACGGCGCATAGCCGCTCTCGTTCGAGCCGACGACGAAGCCATTGAGGATGACGATGCAGTCGCGCGCCACCCCATCGAACTGGAGCAGCAACCGCCGCCCCGCGTCCGCCTTGGCCAGCGTGAGCACGCGGCGATACCAGCCGACACTTGTCGCCGGCCACATCCGCCCGACCGGCTTGAACCCCTGGAACGCGCCGGTGCGGTCAGCCTCGCTCCCCGCCGGCCCGAACCGTTCGAACGGCAGGTCGACCGCCCAGTCGTGCGGCAACGTCACCGCTTCCCACGCGCTGTCGTCGAACTTGGGTTCGGCGACCGGCGTGCCGACATCGCCCGACTTGCCATACGTGTCGTGCGAGCGACCGAAGCCGAAATCCTTCGCCGGATCGCTCGCATGGCCGAGATGGAACCGCCAGCCGGTCCCGAGCGACACGATCTCGCGCGGGCTTACCGAGACCGTCCCCGCCGCCCCGATCAGCACGGCGGGCACGATGGCTGCAAGCGCAGTCACGCCGCCCGTCTTCAAAACGTCGCGGCGGACCATGTTCGTCATACCATCATCCCAGCGTCAGAAGTTCACCGTCGCGCCGACGAACAGCGTGCGGCCCAGCACATCATACACACCGGGATAGGTGTTGCCGTTGCCGAACGACGACAGGATGCCGGAAGCGATCACTGGCGGATCCTTGTCGAACAGGTTGTTGACGCCGGCACGAAGCTGGAGCCCCTCGCCGACCGCGACCGTCCCCGCGAGATCAATGTAGTTATACGCCGAGATCTTCCGGTTGATCACGCTTGATGCGCCCTTGAGGAAGCTGTTGGTCGACAGCGACGAGAGCTGGACCTCGTCGATATGCCGCCACGAGAGCGATACGCTTGCGCCCTGCGGCATCGACCATGTCGTGCGCATCACGTGCCGCCACTTCGGATTGGGCTGGCCACAGGTGTAGCCGTACAGCCCCTTGCAGTCGTAGCTGCCGAGACCCTTCAGCGGCTCGGACTCCTGCGAGATCAGCCGCGTGCCGACCATGTTGAGGTTGAGCTTGCCGAGTGCGCCGATCCCAAGCGTGTAGTCGGCGGTGAGATCGATCCCGGAAGTCTTGAGCGAGCCGGTATTGTACGTCGTCGAGACGATATAGCCGTTGCTGCCGAACAGCGCGCCCGAGCGCGGATCGCGCGTGAACAGCCCGCAATAGAAGGGATCGCTCGCCGCGACGCACTGGCTGATCGCCAGCGACGGATCAACCGAGCTGATATAATCCTTCACCTTGATGCGGTAGTAATCGACCGTCAGCGTCAGATTGCGCACCATCCGCGGCGTCAGCACGAGGCCTGCGGTATAGGTGTCGGCCTTCTCCGGCTTCAACGCCGAATTACCGCCATATTGCGCCGAACACGTGTCGGAGGGGCATTCGACGATATTGCCGTATTGCGCCTGCGTCACACCGGTCAGGCGGCAGATGTCGACGGACGCGGTCGGCGCGGTTCCGGAGCACGGATCCTGCGCAGAGACGTTGCCGATCAACCGCGACCCGAAAAGCTCGGAGATGTTCGGCGCGCGGATCGCCCGGTTGTAGCTGAAGCGGAAGCGCGCATCCTTCGACGGCGCCCAGGTAGCCTCGCCCTTGTAGGTCCAGACGTTGTATCTCGACTTCAGTCCGGTCGACTGCTGGTCGTTGCGATAGGCGGAATAGCGCAGGCCGCCATTCACGGTCAGTTCGTGGGCGAACGGAAGGTCCTGAAGGATCGGAACCTCGATCTCGCCATAGCCTTCGTTGACGGTGATGCGGCCATCCGAATTCGTCGTGCCACCCTGCTGGGCGATGGCGTCGGCGGTGAAGTTCAGGGTTTCGCGGCGGCGTTCGGCACCGACAGCGATGTTGACGCCGCGCGTTGCCCACGGGCTGGAGATGCCGAACGTGCCGAGGTCGCCGGTCAGGTTCGCGGAAAACACGTCCAGGACGTTGCGCGACGCGGTGTTGCTCTCCGAGAACAGATACGCGCCCTGCGTGTCGGTGATTGCATTCGCCTGGAAGACGTTGACCGGCACGCACGCCGGATCGCTGCCGTCGACGACCGAGCGACAGGTCGGCACGCCGGCGACGTTGACGACATCGAGCGCGCGCTGCGCCTTCACGTTGTCGACGTTGTTCAAATACGTCTCGTTGTAGCGGACCAGCGAGTGAAGGTAATTCAGGTCGTAGTGAAAGCCGTGACCGAGATCGCCGCGGACACCGGCCGAATAGCGATAATCCTGATGCCGCAGATCGTCGCGACGCGACTGCCCCGAACCCAGGCGATACCCAATCAGCGTATCCTGCGTCGCGGCCGTCCCCGCGGTCGCCCCGCACAACGACTGCTGCTGCGCGGCGCTCATGAGGGGATTGTTGCACGGCACGGTGAAGGTCGTGCCGAGGAACAGCGCGGATGGCGCGACCTGCGAGAAAGTATGGTCCTTCATGTACATGAAGCTGCCATAGACTTCGGCGATCGGCGCGATCTCGAACTTGGCGAAGACGCCGCCGGTATAACGCTCGTCCGACCGCTGGAAGTAGTTGGTCGGCGCGTAGTTATACGCATAGGCCGAGGTGTACGGCACCCAGGTCTGCGTGCCGTTGGCGTTGTTGGTCAGCGTGGTGCCCGAATTGGGCCCACCGAGCGGCACGAACGTTCCGATCGGCGTATTGCTCGACCCGCCGCAGATCAGACCATTGCCTGCCGAGTCCGACGGGTTGAGCGCGCAGGCGGAGACGTCGCGGTTGGCCTGCAACACCGGGTCGGTGTGGCGATAGCCGCCATAGACGGTGATGTTGCCGCGTCCGTTTGCAAAGTTCTTGCCGTACGCCGCGTTCAGATCCTGCTTGCCGCCATCGGCCACTCGCCCCGGCGCGTTCGCATAGCCGCGCGTAGTCAGGATATTCCGTACCGCGCTATTGTCGTTGGTATGCAGACCGAGCCCGGACTGGACGTCGATCCGCAACCCGTCGAGATGATCCTTCAGTACGAAGTTGACGACACCCGCGACCGCGTCGGACCCGTAGACCGCGGAGGCGCCGCCGGTCACCACGTCGACCCGGTCGATCAGCGCCGACGGCACGAAGTTCAGATCGATCGCCTGCTGCGGGAGCAAGCGCTGGCCGTTGAGCAGGATCAGCGTCCGGTTCGACCCGAGGTTGCGGAGGTTGACGTTGGCGGTGCCGTCCGATCCGTTCGAGACGTTCTCGTTCGCGTCGGCGGTGAATTGCGGCAGGCGGTTCAGCACGCTCTCGACGTTGACCGCGCCTTGATACTTGATTTCCTGGTCGGTGACGGAGGTGATCGGGCTGTTGCTCGCCAGATCGGGGCGGCGGATGCGAGTTCCCGTGACCGTGATGGCTTCGTCGGCGCTCGCATCGGGGCTGGACTGTGGTGCAGGCGAAACCTGCGCATACGCTCCTGATGACAGGAGCATCGCAACCATCGCCCCGATGCTCGACCGATTTCGCAATTTACCGACCAAAAATGTCATGAGTGCCCGCGCCCCTGTTTGGATGTTGCGCGCAATCCATCATGTCTACCCGATTAAGTCAAATATAATATACGATATCCACTTTGTAATAATTGAACCTGATACCACGAACGCGACGGAAACCCGGCACGCTGGGCAGCATGCTGAAACATGACCTTAACGATCGATCGCGTGAGCGGATGGCCTCTGCACGCGTCGTGCGTAGCGCTGCTCAGGTAGCGCTACGTGACATGGTGCTCTAAAGCGCGCGGACCGCGGCCAGGATCATCCGGCCTGTCAATCGCGCGGTCTGATCTTCGGACAGCCGCGGACGCGACAAGGTACGGTGGCCAAGCCCGAACATGAAGGCGAGGATCAGTTCCTCAGCGCCCTCCAGCTCGTTTTCCTCGAGATCGGGATTGGCGACGCAGGCCAGTTCGCGGATCATCTGGCGAAATCCGCGGCACAGATCGGCAATCGTGTCGGCGACGTCGGTATTGCGGTGCGCCTCGGCCATGATCTCGAACGACAGCGCTTCGTCACCCTTCGACAACGCGCGGCGAGCCAGTTCGACGAACCCCTCCTCGATCGACAATCCCTCGAATTTCACCGAGTCGTTCATCGTCTGCAACTCGGCCATCTTGGCCGTGGCGTCTTCCATTACGATCGCCTGGATCACCGCGTTCTTGCCGGTGAACAGGCGATAGATCTGGCCGACGGAAACGCCCGCCGCCACCGCGAGTTCGGACATCGGCGTCTGGTGAAACCCCTGCGTCGCAAACAGATGACGGGCCGCAGCGACGATACGCTCCCGGCTTCCCAGCTCATGCTGCACTGCACTCAAAATCATATTCCCGATGCGTTTTTTGGTTGACCGGCCGCTCGCACAATCCTAGCGGGCAAGCAAGCGGAATGAACGTTCATTCCGGTCAACCTATCTGCACGGACGTCGGGATGCTCAACATGCAGCGATTGAACCTCAAGGGATCTGTGGCGCTGGCCGCACTTGTCCTGCTGTCGGCTTGCGGCAAGGAGCAGGCTCCGCCGCCTCCGCCGACACCGACTGTAGGCGTCGTCACCATTGGCGAAGAATCGGTCGTGCTCACTTCCGAGCTTCCCGGCCGTATCGCCGCGATAGAGACCTCGGAAGTTCGTCCGCAGGTCAGCGGCGTGGTCCGTGATCGCCTGTTCACCGAGGGCGCGATGGTCAGCAAGGGCCAGGTGCTCTATGCGATCGAGGACGCGCCCTACCGTGCGGCGCTCGCCAGTGCGCAGGGCCAGCTCGGCGCGGCCCAGTCGCAGATCAACGCGACCCGCCTCCAGGCGCAGCGCTACGGCCAGCTCGTCCAGCTGAACGCGGTCAGCAAGCAGGAGGCGGACAACGCAACCGCCTCCGCACAACAGGCTCGCGCGAATGTTGCAGCGCAGCAGGCAGCGGTCCAGTCGGCCCGCGTCAATCTAGGCTTCACGCGGATCAAGGCACCGATCTCGGGCCGCATCGGCCGGTCGCTGGTGACCGTCGGCGCGCTCGTCCAGACCGGCCAGACCGACCCGCTTGCGACGATCCAGCGCACCAACACTGTGTATGTCGACGTCGTCCAGTCGGCGGCGCAGCTGCTCGATCTGAAGCAGGCGATGGCGAGCGGCGGCGTGACCCGCGGCGACGGCAGCGCGCGTGTTCAGCTGATCCTTCCGAACGGCAGCACCTATCCGATCGAGGGTCGCCTGCAATTCTCCGAAGTCACGGTCGACCAGACCACCGGTGCGGTGACGCTGCGCGCGAGCTTCCCGAACCCCAACGGCCTGTTGCTGCCCGGCATGTACGTCCGCGCCAAGCTGGTAGAAGGTACGCGCGCACAGGCGATCATGGCGCCGACCGCGGGCATCACGCGCGATCCGCGCGGCGGTGCGACCGCTCTGGTCGTCAATGCGCAGAACAAGGTCGAGCAGCGTAATGTCACCACCGATCGCGTGATCGGCGACAAGTGGATCGTCACCAGCGGCCTGAAGCCCGGCGACAAGCTGATCGTCGAGGGCCTGCTTAACCTGCGCCCCGGCGCGACCGTCAAGCCCGCGGCCCCGCAGCAGGTCGCCAAGCCCGCTGGCGGCGCACCCGGTGCGGCCCCAGGCGGCGCTGCGGCAGGGGGCGACCCCGCTACCAGCAACAGTTCCGCGCAGGCCGGGAAGTAACCGCCCATGTCACGCTATTTCATCGATCGACCCATCTTCGCATGGGTCATCGCCATCATCCTGATGCTGGCCGGTATCCTCGCGATCCGCTCGCTGCCGATCGCGCAGTTCCCTGAGATCGCCGCCCCCAAGGTGACGGTCGCGACGTCCTATCCGGGCGCCGACGCCCAGACGCTCGAGAATACGACGACGCAGATCATCGAGCAGCAGATGAAGGGCATCGACAACCTTCGCTACTTCGCCTCGACCTCGGACGGCTCGGGCAACCTCGCGATCACGCTCACCTTCGAGCAGGGCACCGATCCCGACATCGCGCAGGTCCAGGTGCAGAACAAGCTGCAACAGGCGACGCCGCTCCTGCCGCAGGAAGTGCAGCAGGCCGGTCTCCGCGTCACCAAGGCGACCGCCAACTTCCTGCTCATCATCGCCGCCTATTCGGAAAACGGCGATCACGACCAGGTCGATCTCGGCGACATGATCGCCTCGAAGCTCCAGGATCCGCTCAGCCGCATCAAGGGCGTTGGCGACACGCAGGTGTTCGGCGCGCAATATTCGATGCGGATCTGGGTCGACCCCTTCAAGATGTCGAACCTCGGCGTCACCGTCACCGACATCACCTCCGCCCTGACCGCGCAGAACGCACAGGTCTCGGCCGGTCAGGTCGGCAGTCTGCCCGCGGTAAAGGGTCAGTCGCTCAATGCGACCGTGACCGCACAGTCGCGCCTCCAGACGCCGGAGCAGTTCCGCGCGATCATCGTCCGCTCGGCAACCAGCGGCGCGACCGTGCGCCTGTCGGACGTCGCGCGCGTCGAGATGGGCTCGGAGAACTACAGCTTCCAGGCACGCTACAACGGCAAGCAGGCGGCAGGCTTCGGCGTGAAGCTGGCACCGGGTGCCAACGCGCTCGATACCGTCAAGCTGGTCAAGGCCGAGGTGAACCGGATCGCCAAGCAGTTCCCGCCCGACGTCAAGGTCGCGTTCCCGATCGACAATTCGACGTTCGTGCGGCTGTCGGTCGAGCAGGTCATCCACACGCTGATCGAGGCGATCGTCCTCGTCTTCCTCGTGATGTTCCTGTTCCTCCAGAACTTCCGCGCCACGCTGATCCCGACGATCGCGGTCCCCGTCGTGTTGCTCGGCAGCCTCGCCGTGCTCCAGGTCGCGGGGTTCACGATCAACACGCTGACCTTGTTCGGCATGGTGCTGGCGATCGGCCTGCTCGTCGATGACGCGATCGTCGTCGTCGAGAACGTCGAGCGCCTGATCCAGGAGGAAGGGCTCAGTCCCAAGGAAGCCGCCAAGAAGTCGATGGACGAGATCAGCGGCGCGCTGGTCGGCATCGGCCTGGTGCTGTCGGCGGTGTTCCTGCCGATGGCGTTCTTCAGCGGCTCGACCGGCGTGATCTTCCGGCAGTTCTCGATCACCATCGTGTCGTCGATGGCGCTCTCGGTGCTGGTCGCGTTGATCCTGACGCCCGCGCTCTGCGCGACGATCCTGAAGCCCGCCAAGGAAGGTCACGGCGAGAAGAAGGGCTTCTTCGGCTGGTTCAACCGCACCTTCGACAAGGGCGTGGGCAAGTACGGCAACGGCCTGCGCCGCGTCGAGAAGGGCTGGGTCCGCACGATGCTGGTCTATGCCGTGATCGTCGCCGGGATGGCCTTCATCTTCCTGCGCCTGCCGTCGGGCTTCCTCCCCGAGGAAGATCAGGGCGTGATGTTCGCGCAGGTCTCGATGCCGTCGGGTACGCCGATGGAGGAGACCGCCCGGACGATGGACAAGGTCCGCGATCACTTCCTGATCGACGAGAAGGCCAACACCGCAGGTATCTTCACGATCAGCGGCTTCGGCTTCGTCGGCCAGGGCCAGAATGTCGGCATCGCCTTCATCCAGCTGAAGCCCTGGGAAGATCGTAGCGGCAAGGAGAACACCGTCGCCGCGGTCGCCGGACGCGCCAACCAGGCGCTTGCCGGGGTCCGTGCCGGCATGGTGATCGGCTTCGTGCCGCCCGCCGTGCAGGAACTCGGCAACGCCAACGGCTTCGACTTCATGTTGAAGGACAATGCCGGCGTCGGTCACGAGAAACTGCTCGAGGCCCGCAACATGCTGCTCGGCATGGCCAGCCAGGACAAGCGCCTGATGCAGGTCCGCCCGAACGGCTTGGAGGATGCGCCGCAGCTGAAACTGAACGTCGACCAGGCCACTGCCGGCGCGCTCGGCCTCAGCCAGGCGGACATCAACACCACCGTCAGCACCGCGTTCGGCGGCGCGTACATCAACGACTTCATCGACCGCGGTCGCGTGAAGAAGGTGTTCGTGCAGGCCGACGCACCGTTCCGCACGACGCCCGCCGATCTCGGCAACTTCTACGTCCGCGGCACGACCAGCAACGCGATGGCACCGTTCTCGTCCTTCTCGACGACCAGCTGGAATTACGGGCCATCGCGACTCGAACGGTACAACGGCGTAGCCTCGTTCGAGATCATGGGTTCGCCCGCGCCGGGCGTCAGCAGCGGCACCGCGATCAAGGCGATGGAGGAGATGGCGGCCAAGCTGCCCCCCGGCATCGGCTATGAGTGGACCGGGCTCAGCTACGAGGAAAACCTGTCGGGTGGCCAGTCGACCACGGTCTATGCGCTGTCGCTTCTGATCGTGTTCCTCTGCCTCGCGGCACTGTACGAGAGCTGGTCGATCCCGATCGCCGTCCTGCTGGTGGTGCCGCTCGGCGTCCTCGGCGCGGTCGGCGCGGCGATGATCTTCGGGCTCAACAACGACATCTATCTCCAGGTCGGGCTGATCACGACGATCGGCGTGGCGGCGAAGAACGCGATCCTTATCGTCGAGTTCGCCGAGGAGAAGATGGGCGACGGGATGAACGCGGCCGATGCCGCGGTCGAGGCGGCCAAGCTTCGCCTTCGCCCGATCCTGATGACGTCGTTCGCATTCATCTTCGGCGTGTTGCCGCTCGCACTGTCGAGCGGTGCCGGCGCCGGCGGCCAGAATGCGATCGGCTGGGCGGTGGTCGGCGGCATGCTGTCCGCGACCGTCCTCGCGATCTTCTTCGTGCCGCTGTTCTTCCTGCTCGTGAAGCGCGTCTTCAAGCAGGACAAGGCCGGCTCGGGACAAGACCGCGACCAAGTGCCCGACCATGACGGCAACCGTGACGATAACCGTGACGGCGGCCATCCGCCCCACGACCAGCGGCCGCAGGAGGCCTGATCCAGATGTTCTCTCGCAAAACCGCCCTTTTGTTCGCCGCCGGGCTCACGCTCGCCGGGTGCAACCTCGCCCCCAAATACGTCCGCCCGGAGCTTCCCGTGGCACCGAGCGGACCGACTGGACCCGCCTATGCGGCCGGAAACGCGTCTAACGCGATCGTGCCGGCGGACACCGCGTGGGAGGCGTTCTTCACGGACGACCGCCTGCGCGGCGTGATCCGCCTAGCGCTCGACAATAATCGCGACGTCCGCATCGCGGTCGCCAACGTCGCACAGGCGCGCGCGCAATACCGCGTCCAGCGCGCGGACCTGTTCCCGACGCTCGGCGCGACCGGCAGCGCAACCTACCAGAAGTCGCCGTTCAACGCGGTCGGCGGCGGTGGCGCCGGCGGTGGCACGGGTGGCGGTGTTGGTGGCGGAACCGGTGCTGGTGCTGTGGCCGGCAGCGGCCGGATCGACATCTACTCGGCCAATGTCGGCGTTTCGGCCTGGGAGATCGATCTCTTCGGCCGCATCCGCAACCTGACGCAGGCACAGCAGGAAGCGTATTTCGCGGCGGAGGAAAACCGCAACGCAGCCCAGGTCTCGCTGATCTCGGAAACCGCGACCGCGTGGCTGACGATGGCCGCGGATCAGGACCGTCTCAAGATCGCGCAGGATACCGAGCGCGCGTTCGGCCAGACGCTGAAGCTCACGCAGGACCGTTTCCGGATCGGCATCGCCTCCGAACTCGAAGTGCGTCAGGCGCGCACCACCTATGATCAGGCGCGCTCGGACATCGCCGACGCGACCACGCTGATCGCGCAGGACCAGAACGCGCTCAACCTGCTCGCGGGGACGACCGTGACGCCGGAGCTGCTCCCCGCGCGGATGCCGGACAAGACGCCGACGCTGGAGAATCTGCCCGCCAACCTGTCGTCGGAGGTGCTGTTGCGCCGTCCGGACGTCGCTGCAGCCGAGCACAATCTGATCGCCGCCAACGCCAATATCGGCGCGGCACGCGCGGCGTTCTTCCCGAACATCTCGCTGACCGCGGCGTTCGGTACGCTCAGCCTCGGCCTGTCGAACCTGTTCGGCAGCGGCAGCCAGCAATGGTCGGTCGCGCCGACGATCACGCAGCCGATCTTCGATTTCGGCCGCAACAAGGGCAATCTGCAATACGCCAAGGCGACGCGCGACGCGATGCTGGCCACGTATGAGAAGAGCATCCAGACCGGCTTCCGCGAGGTCGCCGATGCGCTGGCACGTCGTGGCACGATCAACAGCCAGCTCGAGGCGCAGACGTCGCTGCGCGACAACGCGGCCGGCGCATACAACCTCTCGCAGCTCCGCTTCCGCGCCGGGATCGACCCGTTCCTCAACACGCTCGATTCGCAGCGCGCGCTCTACACCGCGCAACAAAGCCTGCTCGCGACGCGCCTCGTCCGCGACAGCAACGCGGTCGAACTCTACCGCTCGCTCGGTGGTGGCCTGAAGTAACGGTTAGGGGCGCTCCGATGGTCATGCGTCGTGACCATCGGAGCGTGCAGGACGTCGTGCAGCCGATCCGTGCGTGATCGGCTGCGTTTCCTAATCGCCGTGACGGAAATCGCTACGTCATTCCAGGCGGGCTTGTGGCGATTTCGCCCTAGTCTGCGACGCGCGAGGCACGCTGGTTGAGCACGATCTTCATCGGTCCCTTGGGCGTCACCCCGGTGACGATCGCCTGGCCGACGAAGCCCGTGCGATCATACGTTCCTACGCGCGCGATCTCGACCGGCTTGCCGCGCTTCTGCGGGCACGTCAGCGCCTGGACATAACGGCCGTCGGCGACGTGCTGACCGTCGACACGGCATTGCGCCTTGGGATCCGGCACGAGTAGCGCGTCGATCGCCTGCGCGGTCGCAATGCTCTTGCGCTCGGCCTTCGACTTGCCGCGCATCATCCGCATGCCGAACCCTGGAACGCCGGGGATCGACAGCTCGGCGACGGTGGATGTGATATCCCAGCGCCCCGCCGCGATCGTCGGTAGATCGGCGGCGGCGGCGGCGGCGGGAGCGGCAAGGATGAGCGCGACGGCAGCGTATTTGAGCATGGCTCCGCTTACCCGCCGCCCCGGCGCTTCACCAGACCACAGTGATCGCGGCTCGCCGTCGCCGATATCCTCGCGACAAAAGAAAAGAAGAAACTGCTCAACCGTCTCAAGCGGCTGCGGCGGCAGACGAACTCGTTCACATCGTCCACACCTATCTGACCTGACCGTCGGTTCCACCATGCGCGGTCCGCCGCGGGCATTTGCGGCAATCTGGGGCGATCCGTTATCAGTCGTCGGGATACGCTTCGGCGATCATCACCCCTGCTGTTTCCGCATAGACCGCCTCCCACGCTTCGCGGATCTCCGGCGTGAAACGGCTTCCCAGTATTTCCGAAAACGTCGCGATCAATACGGCGCCGACAGCGTCGTATTGATAGGGTTTGACGCCGTATCCGACATGTTTTCGTGCAAGGTCTGCTAAGGTGGGCCGCAATCCGGCAATATTGCCCACCTCCCTGACGAGAATAGCGATCGTCTTCTCGAACACGAATGCCTGGTGGCGCAGATCGTCGGGAAAGAGCGCCCGTGCGAAAGGGTGATCGAGCAGCAGTCGATGATAGAAAAGTTCGGAATACGGGCGGGGTGAGCGTCCGATCAGCACATAGCTTTCGGTCACGAGCCGGACCTGATCTGCCGTCAAGGACATGTCCCCCTCCCCCCGCGGATGAACTCCCCGCACCGCCGAAGATCTCGACCAGAGCGAAATATTCCCGCCCACAGCCAAGGACTTATGCCCGATCTACACTATCAGATCAGATCGCTGAGCGATGTCAAGATGCTTGCGGCATCGCGGCTATCCGCGCGCGAAGGTTCATGTCGGTGCACGCTGAGCAAAAAAGCCCGCACCGGCCGCCGTCGAAGGACTGGCCAAAGCCGCCGCCGCGGCCATGTGCCTACCGATGTCGTTGACCGTGGGACTGCCTTTCTCGTCGATGGTATCGCCAGCGGAGCGACGTCGACCCCGTCGGGCACCGGCTCATCCGCTGTCGTCGGAATGACACGAGCGCGGACTAGAGGACGCGCTCCCCTCCGCCACGGTGAGAGATTGCGTGCCTGTCGTCCGCCCTATCGATCGCTGGTTTGTCGAGGAGATTCTTCCCCATGAACGCGATCTGCTCGATGCGGCGTATCGGTTGTGCCGCGGTACGGACGAAGCGCGCGATCTGGTACAGGACGTGCTCGCGCGGATGCTCGCGACGGAAGCTTGGAGCGCGATCGTCAATCCCAGGACATACATGCTGCGGATGATGCGCAATCTGGCGATCGACCGGCTGCGCCGCGCCAAGATCATCGATTTTCGCCATTTCGTCGAATTCGAGAACTTCGATGCTCCCGACGAGACCCCCGACCAGCACCGGATCGCCGAGGACCGCCAGCAGCTCGACGATCTCGCGCATGCAATACGCGCGCTGCCGGACAAGTGTCGAACCGCCTTCGAGCGCTGTCGCGTCGACGGCCAATCGCCGCGACGGATCGCCGACGAACTCGGCGTAAGCCTGTCGACGCTCGAGAAGCGGCTCGCGCGGGCGATTTACCTGGTGACCCAAGCGCTTGAGCCGCGCCGCCGTGACACGTACGAGGTGCCGGAGCCGGATAT
The DNA here is from genome assembly GCF_004341085.1 of Sphingomonas sp. PP-CE-1G-424. Taxonomy (GTDB): domain Bacteria; phylum Pseudomonadota; class Alphaproteobacteria; order Sphingomonadales; family Sphingomonadaceae; genus Sphingomonas. Next base: position 34,533 of record NZ_SLXW01000002.1, on the reverse strand, counting down.
CGGACACCGCCGGCTCGCCGGATCTCGAAAACCGCATTGAACGGCATATTGGCGGATTGCGATGCGGCGTTCGTCTAGGGGAGTATGTATGTGCTGAAAGAGGATCGCGCATGACGCGGTTCGGCGGTCTTCTTCGTAACGATGCCGATATCGATGCCGCCGAAGCCGCCGCATGGTTGGCGCAGTATCGCTTGGGCAATCTGGACGAGGTCGCGTTCCAGACGTGGCGCGACGAGGATGTCGCGCACGCGATCGCCTTCGCGCGTGCTCTGGCGATGTGGGACAGGGTCGGCAGCGAGACTCCGCGGTCCGTGCGCGAACTTTCGGGGTGCCGCACCGCCGCCCCGGCCCCCGACGCACCGAAAGGGCCCTGTTCGCGACGGATGTTCCTGCAAGCGGCCTGCGCGGTGGCGGCGGTCGGCGTCGTCGCGGCCGGTACGACCGCGACGCGCGCTTATGCCTGGGATAGTGAAACGACCGCAGTCGGCGAGAGCAAGACGATCCGCCTGCCCGCAGGCGGTGTCGTCGCGCTCAATACGGATTCCCGGTTATCCTGGCGCGTGTCGAGCACCGAAAGAACGTTCTGGATCGAACGCGGTGAAGTCGCGCTGAGTCTTCCGAAGGGACCGGATGCCGTGTTTCACGGCGACGGGCGCATGGTGGTCCTTTCGGCGGGGCGCTTCAACGTGCGTGCGCGGGGCGGGGCGCTGGATCTGCTGGTGGAGAAGGGTATGGCACGCGTCGCCGGGCAGGCTGGGTCGATGCCCGGTTCGACGATAGACGCGCGCAGTGGTGCGACGAGCCTGCTGGTATCGTCCGACGGCGCAATCGTGCGTCGGGCCGATGCCGATCAGGTCGACCGGGTCACGGCCTGGCAGCATCAGGAGATCCTCTTCCGGGATGCGACGCTGGGCAGCGCGGTCGAGGAGTATAACCGATTTCTGGTCCGCAAGATCGTGATCGTCGATCGCGAGCTCGCCAGCATCCCGGTCGGCGGACGGTTCGTCACGAGCGACCCGACCGCTTTCCTCGATGCTGTTTCGACCGGCTTGAACATCCGGGTATCGCGCTCGCCGACCGCGTATCTGCTGACCCGCTGACCCGCTGACCCGCTGACCCGCTGACCCGCTGACCCGCTGACCCGCTGACCCGCTGACGCTTCGGCCGATCCCGCATGCCGTCGAGCTGAAAATCGCGAGAAAGTTTTGTCGGAGTTGGCGGTTGGTCCCGCACTGATCGTCTTTCGGGGTGAAGACGGTCTCGACCAACCATTCCAACCGAGGTTTCCTCCATGCGCTCGACACTCGCCGGGACGTCGCTGCTCGCGACGCTCTTGATGACGCCTGCTGCTCATGCCGCGCCGATCGCCGCGCCCGACATGCACAGCTTCGATATCGCTCCCCAATCGCTGGCCAACGCGCTGACCGAATTCGGACGGCAGGCGAACGTGCAGATCTTCTTTCCCCGCGCCGCGATCGCGCAGGTCCAGTCGGCGGCGATCCACGGCGCGATGTCTCGACAGGCCGCGTTGCGCCTGTTGATCGCGAACAGTCCGCTCCAGCTGCGGCGCGACGACGGGAAGACCGTCGTGCTTAGCGCGGCCGATCCGCAGGCGCGCGCTGGCCTTCGTCATCCGGTTGCCTTGACCACGGGCGCCGCGGCCCCCGATCGCACCGGCGTCACAGTGCCCGATGCAGCCCCGGACCCCGCCGCCGATCCCGGCAACGAGATCGTGGTGACCGGCGCGGTGCCCCTTGAAGAGGAGCGCGCGCTCGCCTGGAAACGACAGCAGGTCGGCACCAACGCGGTCATGTCCGGCGAGACGATCGCCCGGCGTCCGGGTGGCAACATCGTCGACATCCTCGCGGTCCTGCCGGGCGTCAGCGCCTATGCGGACATGGGGCTCGGCCAGGCCGCCACTGGCGAGGCCGAGTTCATCTCGATCCGCGGCATCGATTCGAGCTACAACGCCTATTCGATCAACGGCATGCGCGTGGCGGAAGCCGATCCGGCGACCCGCGCGCTGTCGCTCAAGATGATCGCGCCCTACGGCCTGCGCTCGGCGAGCGTGTCGAAGACCCCCGGCGCCGCCGATTACGGCGACTCGATCGGCGGCACGGTCGACATCGCGACGCCGACCGGTTTCCAATATGGCGACCATTATCTGAAGGTCACCGGCGGCGCGAATTACAACGACCGCGCCGACAAGCTCGGCTTCAAGGCATTCGGCGGGGTCGGTCAGATCGAACTCGCCAAAACGTTCGGCGCGAACCACGCCATCGGCGTCTACGCGACCGGCTATTACGAACAGCGCCGGTCGGCGGCGGAGAGCGTCGAGGCGGTCACCTATATCCCCGCGACGGCGACCTCCGGGCCCGGCAACCTGACCGCGATGGGGATCAAATACGATCTCTACGATTCGAACATCGAGCGGTTCGGCGGCAATTTCTCGCTCGATTTCAAAGGTGACGCGGTCTCCGCGTTCATCCGCGGCACCTATGGCCATTACAAGGTCTCGTCGGTCGACGTGCAGCACAGCATCACCGGCGGCGTCCTCCAGCTGCTCGGCACCGCCCCCTATTACGGCGCAAACGGCGCCTATAACCCGCTCGGCACGCTGGCCGGCAGCTACTTCCAGGCCCGCGACCAGATCTCGCAGCTCGGCACGATCCAGGCCGGCAGCGACATCAAGATGTCCGACAAAGTCACAGCCTCGTTGCGCGCGTCCTACGGCTATGGGCAGCAGCGCCGCCCCAATTACGTCGAAGGAAGCCTGTACAGCGACACGAGCCTGTTGACCGACAGTGCCGGAAATCCCCGCGGCAGCGTCCTGATCGACGCCGGCAATCCGACCAATATCGGTCTCGCATTCGCCGATCCGGCGACGCGCAACGCCGTCTTCAGCGCCGACTCGATCCGCGCGTGGAAATTCCAGGCGCGCGATGTCGAGTCCGACGACAACCTCTACGAACTGAAGCTCGATATGGATTACGCCCCCGACGGGCTGATCAAGCATATCCGCTGGGGTACCGACCTCAGCCTCTCGGACCGCTCGCAATACGACCGCGGCCTGCTCGGCAACAACGGCGACAATTTCGTCATCCCCGCCGCGGACGGCAGCCGCCCCGATTTCGATGCCGGGCAAGGCCCGACCGGGTCCGCACTACCCGGCCGCAACGTCGATTTCATGGGCGGAAACTATCCCGGCTTCCGGATCTACGACCGGACGTATTTCGAGAAGAGCATCCTGCCCTACGCCTATACCAACCAGTTCACGCCGGACGGCACCCCGAACCCCGGCTATTACACCACCAACGACTATGCCCGGAACACGGTCTTCGGCACGGAGACGGTCGTCGCCGGCTATGCGCAGGCGGACGCCGCGCTCGGGCCAGTGCAGATGGTCGCGGGTCTTCGCTTCGAGCACACCGACTTCACTGCGACCCACTGGGTAGTGGTCACCGATTCCGGCGGCGCATCGCCGAACGATACCGGCCATTTCACGTCGGACGGCAACAGCTACAACGAATTTCTGCCAAGCCTGAACCTGGCCTACCGCCCGACCGATCGGCTAGTCATCCGCGGCGCAGCACGGCGCAGCTTCGCGCGGCCGGCCTTCGCGCTGGTCGCGGGTCCCGAGACCTATAGCTACAACGACGTCACCGGCGCACTGGCGTTCGTCAACCGGTCCAACCCGGATCTGAAACCGACGACCGCGACCAACCTCGATCTCGGCGTCGAATGGTATCCCGATCACAGCGCGGTGATCGAGACGGCCGGCTTCTACAAGCATCTGTCGAACTTCGTGTTCACCGCAAGCGCGACCGGCAGCACGCCGAGCTCAAGCGGGGGCTCCAACACCGTCGGCGGGATCGTCTACACGATGCCGCTGAACGGCAGCGACGCCGATCTGTACGGCGTCGAATTCCATGCGCGGAAGCAGTTCTTCGAACTCGGACGGTTCTTCGGCGGGTTCGGGGTCGAGGGGTCCGCCACGTTGCAGGACAGCCGTGCCGACAGCGGCGTCGCCGGGCGCGGCACGACGGTGCTGCCCCGCGCGCCCAACGTCATCTACAACACCGAGCTGTTCTACGAGCGTCCGGCATTTTCCGGCCGCCTCGCCTGGCAATATGTCGGCCGTCAGCTGCTGAGCCTCAACGACCAGCTCGACACCTATCTCCAGCCCAACCGCCAGCTGAACTTCAACGCCACCTATCACATCGGCCGATGGTCGCTGTCGGGCCAGGTGCAGAACATCCTCAACAAGGAGAGCTTCTACAAGACGATGGGCAAGAGCACGCGCTATCTGGGTGTGCAGGACGGCGGCGGTAACGGCTCGTATGTCGAGACGGGTCGCTTCTTCAAGCTGACGACCTCGTTCCAGTGGTAAACGCGCGTTCGGCACGAGGCTTGCGATTGGCCGCCGCCGCGCTTCTGGCGACTGCTGCGGCCGGTACAGCGGCGGCGCGACACGGCGACCGGGTCGAGGGACTGCCGGCGACGCTGCGGCTCGATCAGGTGCAGCTGCTCGGCTCGCACAACAGCTACAAGCGCTACCCGTCGGCCGACGAAGAGGCGCGGATCCGCACGCTGGCGCCACAATATTGGGACGAGCTCGACTATGGCCACCCGCCGCTGGAGGCGCAGTTCGCGATCGGCATCCGTCAGATCGAGATCGACGTCGCGCCCGATCCACAAGGCGGCCTGTACGCCACGCCCTATCAGATGGCGGCGGCTGCAACACGCAAGGCGATGATGGCACCGGGCGCGAAGGTGCTGCACTTTCCGCAGATCGATACCGAAAGCCATTGTCTCGTCTTTCGCGAGTGCCTGGCGATCCTGCGGCGCTGGTCCGACCGGCACCCTGACCACCTGCCCGTCACGGTGCTGGTCAACGCCAGCGACTTCCCGCCGATCGCCGGGTCGTGGCTGCACGATGCAAAATTCGAGGCTGCCGATCTCGACGCGCTCGATACCGATATCCGCACCGTCATGGGCGACGATCGGCTGATCGTGCCCGACAGCGTGCGCGGTGATCGCCCGACGCTGGCGGAAGCGGTGCGCGCGCATGCATGGCCGACGCTGGCCGCCGCGAGAGGGCGGTTCATGTTCGTTCTCGATGGCGACGAGCGGCATTATGCGCTTTACCGCGCGGGCCACCCGTCGCTGCGGGGCCGGGCGATGTTCGGCTATTACGACGAGCAATCGCCCGAAGCCGCCGTGTTCAACATCCAGGACCCGCGCGGCGAGGACGCGCATATCGCTCGCCTCGTCCGCACCGGCTATCTCGTGCGCACCCGCGCCGATGCCGACACGAAGGAAGCGCGCGCCGACGATCCGACCCGGCTCACCGCGGCGATCGCCTCGGGCGCGCAGTTCGTGAGCAGCGACTATTACGAGGGCGTCCCCAACCCGCATGGCTATGCCTATCGCGCGAGCCTGCCCGGCGATGTCCTGCACCGTTGCGACCCGGTCGCCGCGCACTGCGAGGCGCTACCGTTGAAGCGGGCGGACCGGTGATGCGGTTGCGGCGTATCGCGGCGGCGTTGATCGTCGCACCGCTTCCGGTCTGTGCGCAGACGACCGCGCCTGCATCGTCGCAGGACGTGGTGATAAGCGGCGTGATGCGGGACAGCGACCGCGGCAGCTACCGCGAACTACCCTTCGACGTGCCCGCAGGCGTCACCAGATTGACGATCGACGTCCAGGGTGCGGATCACAAGGACGGCACGTATCTGGTGCTCGGCATCTACGACCCGACGCGGGAGCGCGGCTGGGGCGGCGCGATCAAGCCGCACATCGTCATCGCCGAGACCTTCGCCTCCACCTCCTATTTGCCGGGTCCGCTACCGGCGGGCCGCTGGCGGTTGAGCGTCGCGGTGGCGTCGATCCGGCCCGGTACCGTGTCGCCCTACACGGTGACCGTGCATTTCGATCGCGGCGCGGCGGCGCAGGCGATCACGACGACGGCGCTGAAAACCGGTCCGGGCTGGTATCGCGGCGATTTTCACACGCATACCGGTCAAAGCGACGCGCTCTGCCGGAGCGAGCCGAGTCGTAATCCAGTGCCCTGCCCGGTCTATTTCACGCTGAAGGCCGCGCGCGATCATCGGCTCGATTTCGTGACGGTGACCGATCACAACGTCCGTTCACAGGTCGCCGAGCTCGCCAATCTCGCCCCGTTCTTCGATAATCTGCTCGTGATCCCCGGTCGCGAGATGACGACGCAATACGGGCATTTCAATCTGCTCGGCATTACCGATTTCGTCGATTATCGGATCTGCGCTGTCGGTGCGCCGAGCGTCAACGCGATGTTCGACGGCGCACGCGGGACCGGCGCGATCATCTCGATCAACCACCCGGAGATCCCGACCAACGAGAATTGCCTCGGGTGCGGATGGTCGGCGCCGGATACGGATTACACGCGGGTCGGCGCGATCGAGGTGGCCAATGGCGGCATCGCCGCGGATCATGGCGGCGCGTTCGACGATGGGGCCGGTTCCGGCACCGCCTGGTGGGAAAAGCTGCTCGATCGTGGCTACCACCTGACCGGTATCGGCGGCAGCGACAATCACGATGCGATCGACGGTCGTGCGGGCAGTTCCCCGGTCGGCGCGCAGTCCCCAGTCGGCACGCCCACTACCGTGGTCTACGCCTCGGAGCTTTCGCAGGCGGGCATCCTTGCAGGCGTCCGGTCAGGGCGGGTATTCATCGATCTGGAAGCCGCACATCCCGGACGCGTCCTCGATCTGACGGCAAGCGCGGGCGCGCGATCCACTGCCGTGATGGGCGGCACGTTACGCCGTCGTCCGGGACAGGCGATACGCGGTGCGGTCCGTGTTGCCGGGGCAAATGGCGATGTCGTCGATCTCATCGTCGACGGCAGGCATATTCTACGTGGCCAACGCCGATACGTGGTGGGCTCAGACGCGAGGATTACCTTCGACATCCCCGCAAGAGACAAGGTTCACTGGCTCCGCGCCGACGTGCGCACGCCCGACGGAAAACGGGTTCTCATCGGCAACCCGATTTATGTGGTTCGGTAGCGCATCGGAACGACCAAAGTGCGAACCACCCCGCAAGCGGCCAAGAGCCTGTCAACGAGTCCCCTTTTATATCCGGTGCCGATACGTGGGCGCGGATCGTGGTGCTAGCGATGCTGTAGTGGCCGGTGTCCGCTATCACTCGGCCAAGGTGAACGACACGATCTCCTACGTCGGGTGAGCGTGCCTGTTTCGCGCTGTATATCGGTGCTCTGAACGCGGGTCATGGCGGCGGTACCGGGACGACTTGCTCGATACCCGCCTGTGATCGACTGGCGTGATTGATCCTGCCCGAATAATCGATTGGACAAATGTCCGTCAAATCCTGCATCTTGGGCTCAAGCACGGAATACTCATCGAGAGAGGACGCCAAGATGGCCGATTACGAACAGCCCAAGAGCAGCGGTTGCCCCATGGGCCCCAACGGTGGCGGCGAGGTCAAGGCCCGCTCGCTGCTCGGTCGTACCAACAAGGATTGGTGGCCCGACGCGCTGCCGATCGACATGCTGCACCAGCACGGCGTCTCCCCCGACCCGATGGGCGAAGAGTTCGACTATGCCGAGTCGTTCCAGCAGCTCGACTACGCCGCGCTCAAGACGGACCTGACCGCGCTGATGACCGACAGCAAGGCCTGGTGGCCGGCTGATTACGGTCACTACGGCCCCTTCATGATCCGCATGGCGTGGCACGCCGCCGGCACCTACCGCGTGACCGACGGTCGTGGTGGATCATCGTCGGGTCAGCAGCGCTTCGAGCCGCTCAACTCGTGGCCGGACAACGGCAACCTCGACAAGGCGCGTCGCCTGTTGTGGCCGCTGAAGCAGAAGTACGGCAAGAACATCAGCTGGGCCGATCTGTTCATCCTCGCCGGCAACGTCGCGATCGAAAGCATGGGCGGACCGATCTTCGGCTTTGCCGGCGGCCGCAAGGACGTCTTCGCCTCCGAGGGCGATACGTTCTGGGGCGCCGAGGAGCTGTGGGTCAACGAAGGTGCGCAGACGCGTATCAGCGAGGACCTGCCCGAGCTCGAAGGACCGCTCGCCGCGATCCAGATGGGTCTCATCTACGTCAACCCGGAAGGTCCGGGCGGTGATCCGAACCCGCTCCTGTCGGCGCGCGACATGAAGGCGACCTTCCAGCGGATGGCGATGAACTCCGAGGAAACCGTTGCGCTGACCGCCGGCGGCCATGCGTTCGGCAAGGCGCACGGCGCCAAGCCCGCGCCCCATTTCAAGGCGCCGTCTTCCGAGTCCGTGCACATGCAGGGCCTCGGCTGGCTGACCGACAGCGAGGAGATCGGCCAGGGCCACATCACGACCTCGGGCGTCGAGGGCGCATGGTCGAACAACCCCACCAAGTGGACCGGCGACTATCTGCGCCTGCTGTTCAAGTACGACTATGAACTGACCGAGAGTCCGGCCGGCGCGAAGCAGTGGCAGCCGATCAACCCCGAGCACGAGGACATGGCACCCGACGCACGCGATCCCAACAAGCGCGTGCCGACGATGATGACCACCGCCGACATGGCGCTCAAGATGGACCCCGAGTTCCGCGAGATCGCGCTGCGCTTCCGCGACGATCAGTCGGCACTCGACGATGCGTTCGCACGCGCCTGGTTCAAGCTGACGCACCGCGACATGGGTCCGCGCGTTCGCTATCTCGGGCCTGAGGTTCCGGAAGAGACGCTGATCTGGCAGGATCCGGTTCCCGAGGGCACCGCGCCGTCGGACGCCGATGCCGCTGCGTTCAAGGACGCCGTGCTGTCGAGCGGGCTGACGATCGGCCAGCTGGTCAAGACCGCCTGGGCGTCGGCATCGAGCTATCGCCGGTCGGACCACCGCGGTGGTGCGAACGGTGCGCGCATCGCGCTCGCACCGCAGAAGGACTGGCCGGTCAACGAGCCCGAGCAGCTGAGCAAGGTCCTGGCCAAGCTCAACGAACTGCGCGGCGACATGTCGCTGGCCGACGCGATCGTGCTAGCCGGTTCGGCAGCGGTCGAGAAGGCGGCGCGCGATGCCGGTCACGACGTGTCGGTGCCGTTCCTCGGTGGACGCGGCGATGCGACGCAGGAGTGGACCGATGTCGAGAGCTTCGTGTGGATGGAGCCGCAGGCCGATGGCTTCCGTAACTACCTGAAGACGCGTCACCCGGTGAAGACCGAGGAGCTGCTGCTCGACAAGGCTTCGCTGCTCGGCCTGTCCGCGCCTGAGATGACCGTGCTGGTCGGTGGCCTGCGCGTGTTGGGCGCGAACTTCGGCGATGCGCCCGAGGGCGTGCTCACCGAGCGTCTGGGTCAGCTGACCAACGACTTCTTCGTCAACCTGCTCGACAACGACACGTTCTGGGATCTGGTCGACACGTCGAGCGACGAGAAGTTCATCGGCTACGATCGTGGTGGTCGCGAGAAGAAGTGGCAGGCGACTCGTACCGACCTGATCTTCGGCTCGAACTCGCAACTGCGCGCTACCGCCGAAGTCTATGCCGAGAACGGTCACGAACAGAAGTTCGTGCGCGACTTCGTCAAGGCATGGGTCAAGGTCATGAACGCCGATCGTTTCGACGTGACGGCTAAGCCTGTATCGTCCAACCAGGCGACGTAAGCTACTTTAGCGGGTGGATAGGCCGTGGCGGTCCGGGAAAGGTTCCGGAATACTATGGCTTATCCGCCACTGACCTGATCTATAAGATAGAGGCTTCGATCGTTGGACGGCAACGGTCGCTCTCCATCAGCCTTTATTTTGTTGTGCATACAGTCCACTACGACCTTGACTCTCTGACGCGTCAAAAATTTGCTGCGCTACGCCATGAGCAAATACCGGTCAGGACTATACAGTCTTTGCACAGGTTCCAGCCCACTTGTGCCTTGAAACCGTTGGGCAGGATTTGGTCGATGTAATGCCCGCCCAGATCGCAGGCGATCGGGCCGATCCGGCTTTTGGCCTCTAATATATCCCCGGTCACGCCATATTTCTTCTGATGGCGAGCAGGTCCGCCGCCGACCGCTCCTCAAACAAATTCTCGAACGCCTGGTCGAATTCCGCCTTGTCGCGCAGCGCGGAATTCGCGGTGCGGCCTCCGTATAGAATCTGCAGCGTCGCCCCGTCAGCGACCGCGTCAATCAGCTTGTAGGTATCGATATACTCGCCGAACCGCTTCACCGTCTGACGCCCGCCATGGCGTTCGGTTTTCAGCGGCGTGCCGGTAAAGGCGATCCGCGCAGCATTGCGAAACACCTCGAACAGATTGTCGCCCATATCGCTGCCCTGGATCCGGTGTGCCTTGTCCACCATGATCAGAATACGGCCCGAGTCATTGACCACGCCGAAGCTGTCGGCGCTGGGCGGCGGGGCATAGCGACCGAGCTTTTCGCGCACTCTGGCGGTCAATCGTACCCCCATTACGCGCGCAAACCGTCGTGCTTCGTGGCGACAACGCGAAAATGTGTACGGCGATGCACGCGCTCTACACACGATCACTTAGCTCTAAACGTCACCCTGGCGGCGGCGCCAACTGGGGCAAAGATGTCGCGGTGCCCGGCAGAAATGCATCGCCCCTGATCGTGTCTATTGCCGCGCGTTGCAGTGATGTTACCGGTCGGTGACGGATCCGGGTCACACGGATCGACGCGGGAGGATGTTCGAAGCCCAAGGGGGGACCATCCATGATTCGCTTGCCCGTTCGTACGTCTGCCATCGCCCAGCTGCTGACTGCCAGCGCGCCGTTACTTGTCCTTGCCACACCCGCTGTCGCGCAGGATCAGGCGCCGATCGGGCAAGCCGTCGCCGGTGCGGCTGACGAACAGGGCGTCGGCGACATCATCGTCACCGCGACCCGCCGTCGGGAATCGTCGAAGGACGTGCCGCTCGCGGTTACCGCGATCAGTGGCGAAAAGCTCGACGTGCTCAATTCGAGCGGCCTCGACATTCGCTTCCTTGCCGGTCGTACGCCGAGCCTCCAGGTCGAATCGTCGTTCGGCCGCACCTTCCCGCGCTTCTATATCCGCGGTCTCGGCAACACCGATTTCGATCCCAACGCCGCGCAGCCGGTGTCGGTCGTGTATGACGACGTCGCGCTCGAGAACCCGATGCTGAAATCCTTCCCGGTCTTCGATCTGCAAAGCGTCGAAGTGCTGCGCGGTCCGCAGGGTACGCTGTTCGGACGCAATACCCCCGCTGGCGTTGTGAAGATCGATTCCGCCAAGCCGAACCCGGACAAGGTCTCGGGCTACGCGACCGGATCCTGGGCGACCTACAACACGATCAACGGCGAGGCGGCGCTTAACCTGCCGATCGGCAACGGCTTCGCATTTCGCGCGTCGGGTATCATCCAGTCGCGCGACGATTGGGTCACGAACGACTCCACGACGGGCAATGCGGATCGCAAGCTCGAAGGCTATCGCGACGTCGCCGGCCGCTTCCAGCTCGGCTATACCAGCAGCGATTTCAACGCGTTATTGAACGTCCATGTCCGTGACCTGACCGGATCGCCGCGCATCTTCCGCGCCGGGCTGTTCAAGCCGGGCACCAACGACTTCAACACCGGGTTCGACCCCAAGCACGTCACGCTCGACGGCTATGCCAGCCAGAGCCTCACGCAGTGGGGGACCAACTTGCGGCTCGACTATCACCTCGACGGCATCGGTACCTTCTACTCGGTCACCGGTTACGAGCAGGCCAAGGTCGAGAGCACCGGCGATGTCGACGGCGGCAACAACTACACGTTCCTCGGCGGGACGATCGGCGCGATCGGCGTCGGCCTGTTCCCGTCGAACACCGGCGGCCTGACCAAGCCCAAGGAGTTCAGCCAGGAGCTTCGGTATGCCAGCGAGGACATGAACGGCATCCGCCTCCAGGGCGGGCTGTATTATTTCCACCAGACGTTGCGCTATCACCAGTACGACTATGCGTTCGGCGGTACCGGTTCGCGCGCGACCGACCTCGACCAGGATATCTACCACGACAATCGCAACGAGAATTACGGCGCGTTCGCCTCGATCGAGGCCAAGCCTGTCGACCTGCTGACGCTCCGCGCAGGCGTCCGTTATTCGCACGACTATCGCAACGACCTCGTCACAGCACCGATTCCCGGCACCGGGATCAGCGACACGCTGCCCGCGCGCGCGGTCGTCCGCGGTTCGAACGTCACTTGGGATGCGAGTGCCACTTACGAACTGACGCCCGCGATCAACGTCTATTCGCGGCTCGCGACCGGCTATCAGGGCCCGGCAATCCAGGACCGCGTGACCTTCGGCAGCGTCCAGAGCACCGCGCCGAAGCAGACGACCTTCTCGGGCGAGAGCGGCTTCAAGGGCACGCTGCTCGATCGAAAGGTGAACTTCTCGCTCGACGCCTATTGGTACAGCACGAAGGACCTGCAGATCACCGCGGTCGGCGGCAGCAGCAATTCGGCACGCCTGATCAGCGCGAACAAGGCGATCGGCTACGGCGTCGAGGGCGAATTCGAGGCGCGTCCGCTTCCCGAGCTGACATTGACCGCGAGTGGCAGCTACAACTTCACCGAGATTCGCGATCGAAATATCGGCGTCGGGGTGTGCGCGACCTGCACCGTACTCGATCCGATCTTCAACGGGTTCGCGGTGATCGACGGCAACGATCTTCCCCAGGCGCCACGCTGGATCGCCAACTGGACGGCGCGCTACGGCATCCCGCTCGCGAACGGCGGCGAGGTCTATGCTTATACCGACTGGGTCTATCGCAGCCGTATCAACTTCTTCCTGTATGAAGCGGTAGAGTTCACCGGCAAGTCGTCGCTCGAAGGCGGGCTCAAGGTCGGCTATAAATCGCCGCAGGGATATGAGGTCGGCGCATTCGTCCGCAACATCACCAACCAGTATCGCAGCATCAGCGGGATCGACTTCAACAACCTGACAGGCATGATCAACGAACCACGCATCATTGGCGGCCAGTTCAAGATCGCATTTTAAGATCGGACGCGCCTTATGGGCACTTTTGATGCGTAAGCGAGCGAGAGGCGCTGTCGTCTGACGTAACACCGCGGTGTGCCGGTGCACTGGCACTGGCCCTAGCGTCCGCTTTTGGGCGAACGCGCAGAGGACCGAACCAGGTTCAAGTACCTCGACTGACGTCGCCAACATGCGTCAGAAAACGGATTGAAGGCCTAAGGTCTACTAGGGTGAGAAAGTCTCGATCATCGAGCGTGACCGCAACCTAGATGCACGTTGCGGTCGATGGCGCGCGCGGCATCGTCGCTCAGGGCATGATTAGACCAAGTGCAAGCTCCGCAACAATGGGCTACTACACCTGTCGATGGCGGACCTTCGCCAGGGCGATAGCCTCATCGCTGCCGACGGACCAACAGGTGCTTGCGTTCACGCGGTCTGGCAAGCACTTCATGAACGAAGCCCAACGGCTCACGGTGTTGCGACCGGCAAGGTCGAACCTCAAAAGGCTGTGACAAAGCACATAGCGTTCAAAACTGCCTGAACAACGAAGCATGGTGATGGCGGCAGATCCCCCAATGAGCTCAACGTTCCTTGAAGGGCCAAGCCTTCAAAAATGCCTCTGTAGTTCCCTTAAAGGCGTTTCGGTCGACTTTTCCGAAGCATGAGGTCGCGCGGGGCTCGGGACCGTGCTGGCCTTCGGTATAATGCCAGATGGTCCAATCATCCCAACCCTCCGGCATGGCACTATATGGCTTAGAGAAGGTAGAGGGAGGATATTCATCGAACCAAAGCGCACCCTTGGTTACTGGTGAGCTGCCATTTACCCTTCATCACTAATCGTAGTCGATGCCGGCCATAGATCACCGGCCATCGATTGAGCTGACGGTGAATTTCTAGGCAGAATTCTTCCATCTGCTTGAAAACACCATATCTCTCGCAGTCAAAGGCGATGAGGTCGTTATCCTCAGGCTTAGCAAAATCAAGAAAGTGTTGAGCCTGTAATGTTCCGTCCGCAGATTTTCCAGCGAAGTGATAAGCACCCCACAAAAGGCCCGCTTCTTTGATTTCATGCTTGCGGCGCTTGTAATTTTCATCAGTCCAATCGCCCCCTTCGGTGGCTTTGTGGACGACGGCAACGATACCGGCTCGCTTGACGGCGGCCCAATCAGCGACCTGGTCTTGATAATGCGAGATGTCTATCATGCATGTGGTCCATGCCGCGCTGATGTTCCCCATCTCGTTTTCTTTCCCCGACGAACTAACTACTGCAGACGGCCGCATTAAATTTCTGGAGTCAAGGAGTTTGGCTGCAAGTTATTTTAAATATCGGCTGCGGAACGGCTGTGGATCGATCATTCGCTCGATCAGCAGCTGCCCAGACCCGTTTCCGGGCGTTCAGAGGTTCTGGCGGCTTCTCAGCTTTTGCCATTCGTTCATCTACTGGAAACCGCTCGCTTCGGTGGTTTGGCCGGGCCAGCCAGACCGATTTGAATTAGGATGAAGCTGCCATTCCCATCAGAGGATCCAAACCTCTGTATCTAACGAGAGCCGACATACGCCTGCCTAGTTTTCCGCATCCGGCTCATTGGTTGCCCGAGTGGCTACTACGTTAGGATCAAGGCTTGGCTGAATGGGCGAGACCACGGGCCGGTTGAGCCCTTCGGACGGGGTGCCGTCCGCGCCGTGGCTACACCCGCCGGCCCCACCCGGGCTACTCGAGGGTCTCGATCGGCCCGGTCGCCAGAGTTTGGCGCGCTGAGCTCCGCAGGCCGGACGGCTTAATCTACCGAATGATGATTGAATCGAGCCTGCTTCTCCTGCTCCCGTCGCCATCCACGTGCCAAGCAAGCTGAAAACATGCGCCGCCGTCAGCATCACGATGAGCGTTTGTTCTCGACCCGATCCGCGAGGGAGACGACGAAGAACAGGCCTGCCCCATATCCAAGCTGCGTTGTGGTAACGACAAGACCGGCGACAGCGCCGTGGAGACCTAAGGCCGGTGCTATCTCGCCGATCAGCGCTTGCGCATAATAGAGGTTCGCGACCATCAGGCCGCATGAGACGGAGAATATTGCGGTGAGGCCGGGACTTATGCCGGGTCCATGCGTCTTGATGACCATGCACGCCGCTTAGCCGCTCCTGATTGCCGCGTCGCTATCGGGCGTCGGCATTATAGCCGTCGAAATCCAGTTGCTGCCGTTCGTGAAGGCCCGTCGACTGCCTGAGCCGCGTAGCATGCACGACGCTGGTGCATTTTGCCTACAGCGTCCCTAGGTTTCGCGTTCTCCCTCCATCTGACGACGGTGATGCATGTCCAAGCCCATGAAAATCGATTTCGTCTCGGACGTGTCTTGTCCTTGGTGCGTTATCGGCCTGCTCGGCCTCGAAGAGGCGCTCGCTCGCACTGGAGACCTGATCGACGCGGACATCACCTTCCAGCCCTTCGAGCTGAACCCGCAGATGGGCACCGAGGGGCAAAATATCGGCGAACATATTGCGGAGAAGTATGGCTCGACGCCCGAGCAGTCGGCCGCCAATCGCACAATGATCCGCGATCGCGCTGCCGATCTTGGTTTCGTGATGCGGATGTCGGAGACGAGCCGCATCTACAACACGTTTGACGCGCACCGACTGCTGCATTGGGCGCATATTGAGGGCAGGCAGCCGGCGCTGAAGCGGGCATTATTTGACGTTTATTTTACCGATCAGCAGAACCCGTCCGACCATATTGTGCTGGTCGCCACCGCGGCCAAGGTCGGGCTGGACCCGACGCGCGCCGCTGCGATTCTTGCGTCGGAAGAATTTGCCCAAGATGTCCGCACCGCCGAGCGATTGTGGCAGTCGCACGGGATCAGCGCGGTACCTGCAATCATCATCAATGATCGCTATCTGATCTCGGGCGGCCAGCCTCCAGAAGCGTTTGAGCACGCCTTGCGCAAAATCGCAGCCGACGCCTAGTTCCCGTCACCTCTCCGATTAGCGGCACTTCTGCTAACTTGACCCATTCCCGGACGCTCGCAGGCTCTTTTCATTTCCTCAACTTCGGCCGTTCGTTCATGTGAGAAGCGCGGAATGGAATGGCTTGGTTTGGGACGAAGCCGTCGTTCAAGCCAGGCTCCCCTAACGACTGCATCGGCTAGAAGCCGTTATCCTTCGCGGATCACTTTTCCCCAGTATGTGCGAAAGAATGACGGACTGCGATCTTTTGGAATAGCGATCTTTTCGCGGATCGCGGTCGAACGACATCTCGACGACCGGGATGTCGGCGTCGGGGAACGCGACCTTCATCGGGACGAAGACGCCGTAATCGAGGCCGCGGGTCGGGTCGACAATGGCCGTAATGCCGGCAGGACTGCGGTGAACACCCGGCTCGTAAATTGGCTTCGATGATCGGTGTTGAAGATCGCCGACGCCTCGAAGTGCGTGCTCCGGCGCAAGTGTCCCACCAGTTCGGCTAGCC
The DNA here is from genome assembly GCF_004341085.1 of Sphingomonas sp. PP-CE-1G-424. Lineage (GTDB taxonomy): Bacteria > Pseudomonadota > Alphaproteobacteria > Sphingomonadales > Sphingomonadaceae > Sphingomonas. Next base: position 18,107 of record NZ_SLXW01000002.1, on the reverse strand, counting down.
GCCCCGGCGGTAGCGCCCTCGCGCCCTTCGCCTATCCCGATCAGCTCCCGCACGCGGCGCTGTCCGCGACATAATCGAAGCGCCGGTCGCCCCAGACACGCAGGCGGTTGCCAAGACGAGATCACCCCGCCAATCACGCGCGCCAGGATTGTTCAAACGCAGTCAGATCGTCGCAGAGATAAGCGGTAAGATAGGCCGCAAGGTCAGAGTAACGGCCTTCACCGTTCGAATCATAGACCCAGAGTTCCGGCTCATCTGTGCAATCGAGCCAAAGTAGATAAATTTTGTCGTTCGAGACATCATTGCCAGCAAACAGCGACAAGCGTTCCGAGCGGAACAGCGCAGAAGCGTCGTTTGGCCAATTCTCCTCCGCCGCCTCCCTCATCTCGCGAATCTCCCGCAACAGCGGGTCAGCCGGTTCATCCCACAATGCCACCATGTCAGCGGATGAGAGCCAATGGCCGTGCGTGGCGAGCCGCCAGCGCCCGAAGGCTTGGAAGCGCGCGCGCAGCATCGGGCTGACACGCCGACATACGCCCTTCGCCAGGGTCGGCACCTGATCCACGAACGGCTCGGGATCAAAGCGTACAGGAACCGCCCATTCGGGCGGCGGCTGCGCGGGATCCGCCGCGTTCAGATCGTTCGCAATCGCATCCGTCTTTGCCGCAGCTCGCCGAATTAGGTCATCGATCATGACATAGCGCTCTAGAAAAGTTGTACCTTTGAGTAATTCGTGCCGGGAGGAAGGGCCTCCGTCGCACCCCCTACATAACTATTTACAGATTTGTTTACCGGAAATGATGGGCCCGGCCGGCTGACCACCCCAGCCCACGTCCGGCGTATGCCCCGGTGCCATACCGGTGCCATTATAGGCACCGGGATTTTGTACCTTTGCCGAGTTGGCGGCTCGGTCGGCGGCCTGCCGCATCTGCGGTGTCACCGCTTGCCGGGTCATCGGACCGTTCGCTCCGAGCTGCCCATTCCAGTCATTCTCGTGCTGCTGGAGCGCAAGGTCCTCAGCAGACCCGGCGGGATATTTGTTGCGGATGTTCAGCGTACCCTGATTGTCAACAAACGCGCACACTAACCCGAACGGATCCACCCAGCTTAGCGGGTCTGGCACATAAGCCTGGCCGTTGGCCCCGCCCTCTAGCCCAATCGCACCGGGCTGCTGACTACTAATGGGGATAGCGATAGGCCGGTAAGAAAATCTCGTCGACCGCTTTCACGGTAGCAAATACACTTCGCCTTTCAACCGAAGTATCACTGTTCCGCTAGTGCATGCAAGAATGCGGGAAACGATTCACTCAATTTCTCCATAGTCGATTTTTTATTTTCTTGGGGGGAGCGATACTCCTCCCACATATCCATAGGATGATACCAGATTGAATTATCGGATCGATCAATGGAAAAGTAGTTTCCTCCGGGGTCTGATCCGAATGCCAGATTATCATCTGGAATTAAATGCTGCCGCCTTAGCGCGAGATTGACCTTTATTATATTCTGGCTAGCTGGCTCCAATCTGACTTCTGGTATAGAAAAGAGATAGTCCAACAGGTATTAATCTCCGTTTTCGGCAATGAAAATGCCTCTATCAGGTATTCCTCCATTCTTTTGACGATAAATATTCATCAAATCCCTCGGAATACTTCCGACTAATTCATCTGCGTACTTAATATTTTGATCTGATAACGACGATTTGTGGCATTTTTTCAAAGCTCATTGCTTCACCTATATTTTGCAGGGCGAGCCAAGCACCCACCCCTGTTTTTCCGAATAGGCGACGCCGCCGCCGGCTTGCGTATATTTAAGGCCGGCATGCTGCTAGAACTGGTAAACCGACCCCTTTTGGCCCGAAACCGCGCGATGGACATCAGTATCTACCAGTTCCATTGTCGTCATGCCGGTTTTCGGATCGAAATCGTCGATATGGTGCCAAGTGTAGGTATCCGCTCTATCGCTTGCCGTGATGCCAGCCGCCTTGTCCGCCTGCGTAAAATCTCGCGAGCGGCTACCCTGCATCGGGATCTGGACAATATTCCGTTGCTCGCCAGTTACGGGGAATAAATGGTGTGTACCGGCAAAGGTTGGGCCGCCGTTCGGCGTAACGCCAACCTCGGGCATGCTCGGGCTACCGATGCCTGGCTTCCACTCCAGCCCGGATGGGTCTACCCAGCTTGTCGGGTCCGACACATAGGCGTGGACGTTCATCCCGCCCTCAAGCCCGATCGGATCGGGTGCGGTGTAGCGTGCAACGTAGGGGTCGTAATAGCGATGGCGGTTGTAGATGAGGCCGGTCTCGGTATCCTCATACTGCCCTTGGAAGCGCAGCGGGTTGGCAATTTGTGCCTCCGCAGCTCGAGCGAGCTCGCCCCAGGCGGAGAGTTCGGCGCGCCAGGTGATGAGGCCATTGTCGTTGACCAACTCCTGCGGCGTGCCGAGGCGATCGAGTTGGTAATGATGCAGCACCGCCGGCATTTGCGCCCGCTCACTCCGCGCGATCGCCAGTGGGCGGAAGCTTCCGGGCTCGTGGAGATAGAGCGTCTGCAACGCATCGGCCGGCGTTTCGTCCGAAAGCGCGTTTGACTCGGCGAGCAGCACGTCGCCATCCCATAAAAAATGCGTGCGCACGACGTGCGGTGCGGCGGTTGTCCCGCCCTCGTTGGCGGCCTGGGTCGGCAGGCTTGTGGCCTCTTTCCAGGCGCGTCTGCCTAGCGCGTCATAGCCGAACCGCGTGATGCGCGTGCCACGGCTCGACCGCTCGACTAGCTCGGCCAACCGCCCCGCCCCGTCCCAGCGATAGCGCCGCTCGCGCCCCTCTCCCGCCCCGATCAGCTCGCGCATGCGGCGTCCGTCCGCGTCATAGTCGAAGCGCCTGTCGCCCCACACGCGCAGGCGATTACCCGGGGCGTCGCCGACCACGCGGTCCTGCTCGACGGGCAGTATATTGCCCGCGGGGTCAGCGACGAACGCTTCGGGCAGCGCGCCCTCGACGCCGACCAGTCGGTCGCACGGATCGTAGCGATAGCGTTTTTCGCCGCGGGCGAGGTCGGTCATCGCGACGAGCTGGCCTAGCGGATCGTAGCGATACTGCCGGTCGATCGCGACAAGGCCCGTACGGGTCGCTGCGCCATGCTGGCGCGTAAGGCGGCCGGCGGGATCGTATTCGCTGAGCAGGCGAAATGCGCTGGTGACGCGCTCCACCTCGCGGCCCATCTGGTCGCGCGACACCGTGGTAATTGTCTGGCCGGCAAACCGCACCGCGGTGAAGGTGTCGCCGGCATCCCAGGTGTTCTCGATCACCCGCCCGTCCGGCAACGTCATCGCGATCCGCCGCCCGCGCGCGTCATGACGGTGCGTAAGCGTCGCGCCGTCTTGCGTTTCGGTGACGAGGTTGCCGGCCGCGTCATAGGTCCAGGCAAGAGTGCGATCGGGGGTCGATGCCGCGGTCAGCCAGCCCGCCGCGTTCCAGCCGAGCTCATGCGCGGTGCCATCCGGCAGTTCCGCACGCGCGATCTAGCCGGTCGCGTCGCGGACGTAGCGGGTGACGCCCGCGCCGTCCTGCCGCTCCACCAGCAGCCCACTGGCGTCGTGGCGATAGAGCTGGCGCCGCGCGTCGAAGCCGATCTCTTCGACCAGTCGCTCGGCCGCGTCCCGTGCGAACGTCGCGCGCTCGCCTTTCTCGTTGACCAGCGCAGCCAGATTGAGCGTACCGTCATATTCGTAGCGCAGCACGCCACCATCGGGCGCCTGGCGTCGCACCGGAAAAGGCAGGCCGGCATAGTTCCCGCGCGTTTCCCGCCCGCGCGTGTCGCGCAGGAAGCGCAGAGTCCGGCTGGCGGGGTCCTCTGCCTCGACCAATTGCCCGCGCGCATCATAGCAAAAGCGCTGCACTCCGCCTGTCGTCAACATAGCGAGCACCGGTAGGCCGAAGCTGGGTGAGGAAAGCGGCACCTGTTCGTCGAGCGGGGCGTAGGCAAGCTGCACCGTGCCGCCCGCCGGGCTGCTATCGCGGGTCAGCCGATTGAATTCGTCATAGGCGAGAAGCGACACGCGTCCCTCGCCATCGCGATGCTCAATCGGCGCGCCAGCTTCCGACCAGCGCCAGCGCCGGACATGCCCGAGCGGATCGCGCTCGCGGATGACGAGATCAAGACGATTGTATGTATAGACGCTCTCGCCGCCCGCCCCATCGGTGACGATCGTCATGCGTTCGTTCGGCAGATAGTCGAAGCTGCAGTGATAGAGATCGTCACTGCCCCAGGTTTCCACCACCCGTGCGTTGCGGCCCCGCGCCGCCTCGTCCCAACGAAACACGAATGAGAGCCCACCGCGACGACGCTCCTCGACCACCAATGCCGGTCGCTTCGATAGTGAGTCACCCCGCCCCGGGCGTCGCTCGCGCTGAGGAGCGCGCCATCGGAGCTGTAGCTGTAGCTAGCGAGACGCATACGCGCGCGGGGATCGTCGGGATGTGGCCCATCCACCTCGGTGATGCGGCCCGCTGCATCGCTTTCGACCACCAACTGCCGCCCGCCGCTGTCGATGAGCCCGCGCAGTCGCCCCGCTGAATCACGTTGCAGGGTGATGGCGTTACCCGTCGCGTCGACAATTGCAGCGAGCGGAGCAATGCAATCCGAGGCAGCGGGAAACACCCAGCTCACACCGTCATACCCCGCCACACGCCACCCAGCCGCCTCGCGGTGCAGAATCAACCGCTCGGCCGTATTGATCGACGGCGCGGCCGTTTCCGCCCAAGGGAGGAACGTCAACCGACCATAGGGCAGTCTGAGCTGAACGAGGCCGTGCTGGGGCAGCGGCTCCAACGCCATGTCAAATGGGTGACTCCAGCCCACTCCGAGATCGCCGTTGTGGCTCGATCGCGAAGACCAGTTGCGCTCCCAAACTAACGGCAGAGGCCCGGGCAGTCGGAAATCGACCTGATCGATGAGCAACTCGCCCGTGGCGACATCGACCGGGTGGCCCCGCGTCGTGCGGATCGCCTTGCTGGCGCCGCGGATGCCCGTGAGCTCACCCAGAGTTTCGCCGATCTCGCGGCCTTTTTCGCCCCACAGCGCTTCACCGATCGCGCCCCCGGCTGCTTTGCCGGCAAGGCTTTCCAGTGCGCCAACCGCTATACCACCGGCGAAGTTGGCGAGGCCCGCCAAACCACAGCTCATGAACGCGGCAAGGCCGCCAAAACCCAAGGCAACCGCGCCGCCCACCACCACCATCCATTGCGCGGTATTGGTCATCCAGGCAGGGATTTCGGGGCTGACATCCAGATAGGTCTTCTGCTGCCCACCTATAAAGACGTTGGACGATCCCTCTGAGATCGTGCCGTCGCACTCGGTCTTGTCAGTCACCCGCGCGGCCGGGAAACCATTAATAAAGACCGTGTCGCTGCCCTGCGCAATGCGGCGGTGTGGCGCGTGGTCTTTGCAGGCGGCCGTGTCCTTCACTGCACGCGCAGCGGGGCGGCCGTTGATGAAAACGTTGCCCGAGCCCGTCTCGATCGGTCCTGCATCATAGGCGCCGATCAGGCTGGCGATCTTGCCGCCAGCGAGCGCCCCCGCGCCGGTTGCCGCAGTGATGCCGCCCACGGCCGCGATCGCACCGGCTGCGGCGACCAAGGAAAGTCCGCCTGTGAACGGCGCAGCGACTGCCGCGCCCATCAGCGCAATTCCCACTCCCAAGCCGATCGCCGCGCCGATCGCGAAGCCGAGCATCGCCGGCGTATGCTCGATCGGATCCCCGACGCGGGCGGCGGCGAGGGCGGCTTCCATTAGTCCGCAGCTCCGGTTGAGACCCAGCGGAACCCGCTGAGCATTGCACCGAATACCGGCTCGATAGCCTCGAACTCATCGTCCAGAGCGGTGTTCACGACGGTTATGACTCGCCCGTCGTCCAAAGCTACATAGACTTGACGCTGTCGCATCAGACCCGATCCAGCATCCCAGCGGAACACGATCTCGATCCCTCGGCGACCGTCCAGCAACACTTCGCGGCGACCGACCAAGGCGAAACGTCGTGCCTGCTTGGCAAGATCATCGGCTTGTCCATCGACAAAGGCTTCCAACGTTCGCCCTTCCGGGAGGCGGTCGTAGGTCGCTAGTACGTTAGGCACAACGGCCTGACCTGGACGCGGCTACGCAGACCAGGCGATAACCCGGCGGTCCTTCCAGTCGTCTGGAACCGTAAACGAGAACTCGGCGGTACGACTTTCAGGCATCGCAATTCCTGAATTGCAGATCGCCACGACCTACACAGCCTGCGTAACAGTTCCAAGACGCCCGAGTAAGTTGGTTCACGTTCATGCTATTTACCCATTCACCAGCGCTCGTCTGGCCTCTCATCGGAGGGCCGGTTCCGGCGTGAGCAGACGTTCAAACGTCGACCGCGGAATGACTTAACCTGGTCGGGAACCGCAACTACCGCGACGACCCACAAGCGGACGCTCACGAGCACTCCCCGGCTTCCCAACTACCGCCACTCGTTCATCTCCGCGCTATGACAGCTTTCAGCGACTGAGTTTCCAAGATGACCGTTGCTATTGCTGGGAACCGAGGTGGCTGCTTTCGGGACTGCGAGCCGCGACAACTGCCTTTGTGCGGTGCTGACGCCGCCACTTCCAACAAGGATGATGTTCGCCGGCAGTGTGGCAGCTGGCAAACGTTGACAGCCCCCGTCTGGTGGCGAACAGAACGGCATGTCCTCTACCCCCACTCGCAACGTCGCACTGACGACCGAACTCGAATCGTACAGCAGGGCGCAGGTTGCCACTGGGCTGTACAGCAATTCGAGCGAGGTCGTGCGCTCAGCCCTGCGGCTGATGATCGCCCGCGACGAAGCTCGCCTGTACGGAGAGCCGCGTCGTGGTTGAGGCCATTACCGAGCGCGAACAGGAACGGCTTGCGGCGTTGGCGCGATACGAGGTGCTGGATACACCTCGGGAGCAATCTTTCGATGAACTGGCGGCGCTGACCGCGCGCCTCTGTGATGCCCCTATCGCAGTGGTCAATTTGGTCGGCGATGGGCGTCAATTCTTCAAGGCGGAGGTCGGTCTCGGCGTACGCGAGACGCCGTTGGAAAGCTCGTTCTGCGTTAAAGCACTACTCGAGGACGACCTCCTCGTCGTACCGGACCTAACGCTGGATACCCGGTTCGAGTGCAATCCGCTGGTGACCGGCGATCCCCATATCCGCTCCTACGCTGGCGCGCTGTTAAAGACCGAAGACGGGTTGCCGATCGGGACGCTGTGCGTGCTGGACTACCGCCCGAGGCCATTTACGACGCTTCAGCAGGATACCTTGCGGGTGCTCGCGCGGCAGGTCATGTCGCTGCTTGACCTGCGTCGTACCGTGCGGGAGCGTGATCAGCGCGCGCGGACCGCTCTCGCCAGCGAAGAGGCGCTTGCCCTCACACGTATCGAGCTTGTCGACAGCGAAGCCCGCTTTCGTAACATGGCCGACCATGCGCCCGTCATGATGTGGGTCACCGACCCGGATGGCAATTGCACGTATCTCAACCAGCAATGGTACGACTTTACCGGGCAGACACCTGCGGAGGCTGCGGGCCTTGGCTGGCTTGATGTTACCCATCCGGACGACAAGGCTGCGGCAGGCCAGATATTTCTGAACGCGAATACCCGGCAGGAGCCTTTCCGTCTCGAGTACCGGTTGCGTCGTGCAGATGGCATATACCGTTGGGCGATCGATGCAGCATCTCCACGGTTTGGACCTCAGGGCAAGTTTTTGGGCTATATCGGTTCCGTCATCGACATCGCAGATCGTCGCGAAGCGGAAGACGCCCTTCGCGGAGCAAATGTCCTTCTGAAGGCTGTTATGGAGGCCGTACCGGGCGTGGTCTACGCTAAGGACCGTGCGGGGCGGATGTTGGCCGCCAACCGCGGCACCGCTGATCTGGTCGGCAAGCCCCTTGATCAGATCATTGGGCGCACCGATCGCGAATTTCTCGACGATGCTGCCCAAGCCGACATCGTCATGGCGAATGACGAGCGGGTCATGACCGAGCAGACGACGGAAGTCGTAGAGGAAGAGGTCAGCTTTGCCGACGGCACCTGTGCAACCTGGCTTTCGACGAAGTCGCCGTTTCGAGACGCCAACGGCGCCGTGAACGGCTTGGTCGGCTCATCGATCGACATCACCGAACGCAAGCGCGCCGAGCTCGAACTGCAGCGGCTTAACGAGACGCTTGAGGACGAAGTAGCCGAACGGACGGCGGAGCGTGACCGGATCTGGGAGACGTCCCCTGATCTCATGCTCGTGATCGACTTCGCCGGCGTTCTGATACGCGTAAACCCCGCCTGGACGGCCATGCTGGGCTATACCTCAGGCGAACTTGTCGGCCATCACGTCAACGAGTTCGTGGTGCCTGACGATCACAACCAGACAACCGATGCCTATGAGCTTGCGGCAGACGGCGGTCGTCCGGCGATCGTCAATCGCTACCGTCATAAAGATGGTTCGACGCGCTGGCTATCGTGGGTCGCTGTGCCGGCTGGTGACATGACCTATGCGACCGGTCGCGATATTACCGCTGAGAAGGAACAGGCGGAGGCCCTACGGAAGATCGAGGAACAGCTGCGTCAGGCGCAGAAGATGGAAGCGGTCGGTCAACTAACCGGCGGGCTGGCCCATGACTTCAATAATTTGCTGACCGGCATGATGGGCAATCTGGAACTGCTCCAGCTTCGCGTTGCGAGAGGGCGGCTCGACGATCTCGACCGCTTCATCAATGCAGCGCAGGGCGCTGGTCGGCGTGCCGCGTCGCTCACGCAACGATTGCTGGCTTTTTCTCGCCGTCAGACGCTTGATCCCAAACCTACTGATGTCAACCGGCTGATCCTTGGCCTCGAAGAGATGCTGCACCGGACGGTCGGTGCGACCGTCGGCATCGAAATCGTTGGCGCTGCCGGATTGTGGACGGCCGACATAGACGCGCCGCAGCTCGAAAACGCTGTCCTCAACCTCTGCATCAACGGTCGGGACGCGATGCCGCAAGGGGGGAAACTGACGATCGAAACCGCGAACAAGTGGGTTGATGATCGTATAGGACGAGAGCGCGATCTGCCCCCTGGCCAATACATCTCGATCTGCGTAACGGACACCGGCACTGGCATGACGCCCGAGACGATCGAGCGCGCATTCGAGCCCTTCTACACAACCAAGCCGATCGGACAGGGCACAGGCCTTGGGCTCTCGATGATCTATGGCTTCGCCAGGCAGTCGGGTGGGCAGGTTCGGATTTATTCCGAAGTGGGACACGGCACGACGGTGTGCATTTACCTGCCGCGTCACCATGGCGACGCTGCTGAAACGCCCGAGGAATGCACAACCGGTTTGCCCGCGAGCGGCAATGCCCAGACAGTGCTTGTCGTCGATGACGAGGCGACGATCCGCCATCTCATCGACGAGGTACTCGACGATCTGGGATACACTGTCATCGGCGCAGCCGATGGGGCGGCGGGAATTAAGGTGCTTCAGTCCGGAGCCAGGATTGAACTTCTAATAACGGATGTTGGATTGCCCAATGGTATGAACGGCCGACAGGTCGCCGACGCCGCTCGCGCTTTGCGGCCTGGTCTGAAGGTGCTGTTCATTACAGGGTTCGCTGAGAATGCCGCAGTTGGTAATGGCCATATGGAGCCAGGTATGGAATTGCTGACCAAACCCTTTACGCTCGAAGCGCTCTCTACAAAGGTTGCGCAGATGCTGCGATCCACTTCTACGTAGCGTTGATTAACAATAGATCAGCACAGAAGAATGTCATTGAACTCCTAAGTTTAGCAAATCGGCGTTACGACCGAGCGCCCATTCGAATATGACGGCAAAAGATCTAACGACGTTTAGCTTCTCTCGAGCTACTGCCGTTTTACATCTATATAAGATTGAGCCCGGCGACAACGACAACGAGACCCGCTTCCAATAATTCAAACCGCCCGTCGCGCTCCCTAAGCGGTGGGATAGGTATTGGTCCCACGAAGCACGCTGAATCCAACAATCGCGCCATCAGCGCATTGGTCAGATAAGACGGCCAAGTCTCGACCCGTCATGAATAAGCAGGCCTCAGCCAAACCTACTATAGGTCGAACCAGGGATAGGAACATGAAAGTTATACGCACCAGAACCCATTTTCAATACGGTGTATCCGGAATCTTCCTCCACGACCGCGACATGTCGGTCGTGATCAAGGGGCAACGAGCCACTTATGATGTATCGCCTTGGAACTGGAAGCTTTAAATGGGCCGAACATCCCGAAGGCAATGCTGCTGAGATCTGCATCCTTCCCCGTCCGGCGCGCCAGCAACACTCAATTTTTCCAAGCACCGACTGCAGCGAGGCACTCACTTCGGTGACGCCACTAATATATTGTGGCGCGAGCAATATTGGGGGACCGTTCTGGCGGGAAAAATCTAAATTGAGCCCCGCTAATCCGCCGTAAAACCACTGTTCGATATGACCGAGCATAAAATGGTTTTGCGACTTGCCTCGCGTACTATCCCAAGCCTCTGTCAATGCCGTCGCACCGGCTTCGATCTGAGCGAGATAACTGGGTGCGTCGGTGCGTGTCAGCATATCATATAGCACGTCGCCGCGTTGCGCATCGATCAGCGCGCGCACGACGTAGTGAAACCCGATGTCGCCGGCTGTGACGTGATTGTTCGTCACACGGATCGCGGCGATCAGGTTGGCAAGAATATGGGCTCGGTCGCTAGCCGGGGCGAGGCCCAGTGCCAACGCCATTGCGTTGGCAGCTTGGCTGCCGCGGTCGTAATTGCCGCTGGCCGGATGATAGAGGCGCGCGTTGATCGTCGCCCGCGTGGCCGCGGCACGCGCCGCGAAGCCGCGTGCTTCCGCGTCCTTACCGAGGATTTTGGCCATTTGTGCCATGGCGTCGAGATTGGCGAACAAGGTTGCAGTCCCGGTCATCTCCAGTGAGGTGAGCTGTGCGACTCCTGACGGGCGTGGCCCTATGTCGAACCAGTCGCCGAGGCCATACGCTACCAGCCCGTCCTTCGCCCGCCCCGCCAAATAGTCGACATAGCGGACCATCGCCGCCCAGTTCTGGCGCAGGATGCCGGTATCGCCATAGCTACGATACACGGTCCAGGGGCCAAGGATGATCGCGCTGCCCCATTCGGGACTGTCGCGGAACGGAGAATCCGTGCCATCCTCATTCAGGAATTTCGCATACTCGGGTGCGATCGAGGGCACCATTCCGTCCGACCGCTGGGCCGCACGCATGTCGCCCGCCATCTTTTCGTACAGTGTGACGGCGTTGCGATTGATGTTCACCGTGGCGGCGTTGAGATAGATTTGCTCGAGCCAGCCCAATTTTTCCCGGTGCGGACAGTCGGTCAGTACCGACGTCATATTACTGACCAGCGCCCGCTCGATCAGCTTGTGAACGGCGACGAGACGCGGGTCGCTGCAATCGAAACTGCCCGTCCGTGCGAGGTCGGCATGGAGTACGCAGCCCTCGACTTCCACAAGCTGGTCCGCAGCAATCCCTTCGATCTCCATGTAGCGGAAGCCGGTATAGGTGAAACGCGGTTCCCAAGTCTCTTCGGCATCGCCGCACGCGATGTAACGGAAATACAATCCGTTACGCCCCGGCCGGAGCTCGGTCATACTTTGTTGGTCGATCGACCCATCGGCCAGCAGAAGTTCGCCGGGCCACAAGGTGACAACCTGCCCCGAACGCAGTCGACGGAGCGTTATGCGCGGGCGTCCGGCGAAGTTTATCCCAAAATCATGGCGCAGATTACCGTTGCCCAGCTGCGGCATCGGCGTGCCGGTCAGCCGGTCGGTCCGGGTGACGGTCGGCACGCCGTTGGCGACCAACCGCCCGCCGGGGCCGGCGACCTGGTGCGCACCGGTCCAGCCCGTGGTCGTCGCAGCGACGCTCCAGTCGTTCCCGACGCGGCGCGCGTCGAAATCCTCTCCGCCATAGATCGAGGAATAGGTGATTGGCCCTGGCCGCGCGCGCCAGTCAGCCGAACTGGCCACCAGCTGTTCGCGACCATCGGCAAGAACGATCCGTAGTTGGGCGATCAGGCGGGGCGGGCCACTCGATCTCGCCAATTTAGTGTACCGGCCGGCCACATCCTCGACGTTGAAGAAACCGTTGCCCAGCATGACTGCGATCGCATTCGATCCGGATTTCAGCAATGCTGTCACATCATAGGTGTCGTACAGGACCGATGTTGCGAAATCAGTCCAGCCACCGCTCAGGTCGTCCCCCTGCACCGAGCGTCCATTGAGCAGGCACGCATGATGGCCCAGCCCGGCAATCGAAAGATAGGCTGCCGTCATCGCCGATGGCACCGCAAAGTCATGGCGGAAGAGGGGCATCACGCTGCCGATGGCGCGTTTGCGCGCGGTTTCGAAATCCGATGGCGCTGCGCCGTCAGGCTGGGCGGCGATCCACCCCGCGCGCCAACCATCGAGATCCAGGATGCCGGTAACGAACATTCCTGCCATCACTTCGGGGCCGAATGCCGTCCCGTCATGCAGCGCTAGCCGCCACTCATACCCCGCCTGAGAAACCAGCGGCAAATCTCGTGGCGATGTCCAGGCGAGTGTATCCGACCGTACGAAACCGGTATCGAACACGACGGTCCCGACTGGCTTGCCCGCACCGGCTTGCGCGAACACCCTTATCCGAAATCCAGCTTGCCGGACGTCGTGCTGCTCGGGCGCGCTTTGCAACGTCCAGCGAAAACGGGGGCGGCGCGTATCGATACCGAGCGGGTTGCGCCGCCATTCGACCGTGCACCCTTCCGGCAACGTTAACGCCGCGCGCCTCGCCATGGCGGTACCAGCCGGTGCCATGGCAGTTATGCCTGCCCCCGCGATCCAGCCTGCCAGCCCCCGGCGACTGGTGGTGAGCCCCGTTGCCGTACGTCCAGCCATCATTTCTGCTCCCGTTTCGTGCTCAGATGCACTATCGGCGCGGCGCATTATAGTCTACTCGCTGCCGTCGGACTTATCTTCCCCTGTCAGTAGTTTTGATACGGAAGCCGACTACCAAGTCTGCAACCGGACGGTTCGGAGATACTTAGTCGTGAACGGCCAGCGAGACGGGAAGGTCGTTCTCGAAATCGATCGAGTTTCGAGAAAGGCAGAGCCGGCCGTTCTACCTCGGCGGGAGCCGTCTCGCCTTGGCAAGGTTCACGATCAACTCGGGGAGCGTCTGATGTTCGTGCGCGTGCCATGCGGGCTGATCTGGGCCGCTCCGCCAGGACTCGCTAAGTGGACTGTTATCTGCCGTATCGAAGCCGAACTGATCGTAAAGCCGCGTGACCAGCTCCACCGCCTCGGGGTGGTCGCTTGATACCGACAGCGCGTGCCGCCCCGGCGTGCCAGATGGCCGCGCCGACAGGAACAGGCGCGGTGCCTGAATGTGCGTGAACGCCTTCGCGACCTTAGAGGTGGGGAGCTGTTCCTGCCGTAGCTCGTGCTCCGTCTTCGCACCGACGTCTACCACGGCGTAGCGCCCGTCACGCCACGGCATGTAGTTGTTGGTGTCCAGCACGATCTTGCCCGCCAGTTGCTCGACCGGCATGTCGTTGGCGAGCTTGAGGGGGACCGCCACCACGACGAAATCCCCCGCCTCGGCCGCATCGGCAGCGGTCGCAGCGCGCGCGTCAGGCCGGAGTTCGGCGACCAGGCGGGCCAAAGTTTCCGGTCCGCGCGAGTTGGCGATCACCACCCGGTAGCCGTTCGCGATGGCGGCGCGGGCGATCTGGCTGCCGACCTCCCCCGCACCAATGATGCCGATGGTGGCCATAGTTGACCGCTCCAACGGATCAGGCACCGAACGCGCCGTCGATGGTGTGCATGGCGCCGGTGACGAACCCTGCCTCCGGTCCGGCGAGCCATGCCACCATTCCCGCGACCTCCTCCGGCCGGCCGTGACGCTTGATCGCCATGAAGCCGTGCAGCAGATCCTTCATCGGTCCGTCTGCCGGGTTGGCGTCGGTGTCGATCGGACCGGGTTGCACGACGTTGATCGTAATCCCGCGAGGCCCGAAGTCGCGTGCCAGCCCACGTGCCATCCCTTGCAGCGCTGACTTGCTGAGCGCGTAAGCCGCCATGCCGGGAACGGGCATCCGATCGCCGTTCACCGATCCGATAACGATGATGCGCCCGCCCTCGGGCATCTGGCGCGCCGCCTCGACCGATGCATGATACGGCGCGTGAACATTGATCCGGAACAGCCGGTCAATCGCGTCCGGGTCCTGGTCCAGCGAGTCGCCGAACACGGCGATGCCGGCATTGACGACCAGCACGTCGAGCGCGCCGCTGTCCTTCACGCGGGCGATCACCGCGTCGCGATCCGCGCTGTCCGTCTCCACGGCCGTGCTGCGCGTCTCGGCCGCCAACGCTTCGGCTGCGTCTCGCGAGCCGGAATAGGTGAAGACCACGGTCGCGCCATCCGCTGCAAAGCGCCGAACGATTGCCGCGCCGATTCCGCGGCTACCACCAAGCACAAGAACGGATTTTCCCTCGAACGCACCCATCGCACCCTCCTTGATCCATAACTTACGATCCGCTACATAAATGGTTCAACTCGCGCGTCAAGGTATTTGTAGTGGAGCAAACAGAAAGCCGCCGCACACGTGGCCGACCGCGTCAGTTCGACTTGGACGAAGCGGTCGCGACCGCCCAGCGCCTGTTTCACGCCCGCGGCTACGATGCGGTCAGCGTCGCCGACCTCACCCAGGCGATCGGTATAAATCCGCCCAGCTTCTATGCCGCCTTCGGTAGCAAGGCGGACCTCTACAGCCGCATCCTCGATCGTTATGCCGCCCAGGGCGCGATCCCGCTGCCCGATCTGCTAAGCGCGGACCGACCGATCGCGGAATGTCTCGTGGCGGTGCTGGAAGAGGCGGCCCGGCGCTACGCAGCCGATCCCGGCGCGGCGGGTTGCCTCGTCATCGAGGGTGCGCGCTGCGCCGACCGAGAAGCAAAAGGCGCTGCTGGCGCTTTCATTACGGCTGGGGAGGAGGCGATTTATCGATTCATTGCCGCCCGTTATCCCGATCAAGCCGCGTGTATCCAAGATTATATGAGCACGGTAATGGCCGGGCTGTCCGCCAGCGCCCGTAACGGGCACAATTTTGATCGCCTGCTCGCAACCGCACGTCTCGCGGGAGTCGGTCTTGAACAGACGTTCGCGCTTAATAGGCAAGGTCGGGAAAAGTGAACACGACGTTTCCGTAAAGGAAGGTTGAACGATAAAGCGGAGCATGATGTTGTTACCACAGCCGCTGAAAGGGCCACTTTCTCGAAATCTGTTCGCGATTTAGTTTTCTGAAATTGCCTACCAGACATGGAAAAACGAGAAACGCCTTGGCGAATAGAATCGCGGATTCGGACCATACGTATATTAGCTGATCGACCGACATTGCTCGAATGGGCCCCTGCCCTACGGCTGCCGGCCAGACCCATAGTCGGACACTGGGGTCGGCTTGTCGTTCCCTAACTTCGGCCGTTTGTTCATGTAGGCAAACCGTTGCCGACGGGGCCGCATAGATGGCGAGAATTGGGACGACCGTCGGAGGCCTGGCAATGCGTACCCCCGCTATATTCGGCGCGATTGCGCACCGTCAGGTCGAAGACGCGGCGGCGCGCGCCGACGGGCGCTGATTTTTGAGGGTGATTGTCGGGCTTTGCTCATGGCTGGTGCCACGGCGCGATCTGCGAGTGAGACAGGCCGGGCCGACGCCTCCAAGAGTAGCGACGGCGATCGGTTTTAGACCAGTGATAGTACGCCGAACGGCACATTTCTGATGCGACCGGCCGTCGTCCTGGTCCACATTGCCGAATGGCTCGTTAGATCAGGATGCGCTTGAAGACATTATACCGCTCCACGGTCCCGCTGCTGATCCTGCTGACTCATGGAGCGTCGCACGCTCAGGTCGTTCCGATCGACGCCGTAGCCCGTCCGGACTCCATCGCAATAGCAATCGACAAGGCCGACGTGACGGACCCCAAGCTTCGGACGTTGTACGCCCAGTCGAAATGGCGAGCTTTGTGGTCCAAGCAGAGCATCGCGGCATTCCAGTCCGCGCTCGCCGACCGCGGCCGGCACGGTCTCGATCACTTGGCCTTCGACGTGGACACAATGGATTCAAGCTCCGCCGTCGCCGACGTAGCGTGGTCACGCGCCGCCCTCTCCTATGCCGAAGCGTTGGCAAAAGGACACATCGATCCTGCCTCGTTGCACGAAGTCTATACCCTGCCCCGCCCGAAAACCGACGTTACAGCCGGCCTCAGCATCGCCCTTGCGACCGGTAAACTCACCGAGTGGCTGGCGTCGTTAGCACCGCAGGACGCAGAATATCGGGCTTTGTCCGACGCCTATCTCCGCTTCAGTCAGGCCGCAGCCGCGGCCGGGCCGACCCAGCCGATCGCCGGTGGCCTGATACGCGTCGGCGATCGAGACCCCCGGGTGGCGGCCATTGCCGATCAGCTGACGCAAAGCGGCTATCTGGCACACTCCGATTTAGCGACCGAGCCGTCGCGGCTCGCGCCTTCCCCCACGTCGGCGCTCTACACGCAGGCGCTGTCGGACGCCCTGAAGGGATTGCAAACCGATTACGGGATTGCCGCCGACGGCGTCGTCGGTCCCGAGACGCTGAAGGTGCTCAACCTGGGCGCCGGCGATCGCGCCCGGGCGTTGGGCGTTGCGCTGGAGCGCCGGCGCTGGCTCGAACGCACGCCACCGGCCACGCGGATCGACGTCAACACCGCGGCGTCACAGTTGCGCTATTACCGCGACGGCACAGTGGCGGACGAGCGAAAGGTCGTAGTCGGAGAACCCGGGCACGAGACCCCGGCGCTCGCATCGCCGATCTTCAGGCTGGTTGCCAACCCGACCTGGACCGTGCCGAAATCGATCCAGAACGGCGAAATGGCGAATGTCGACGACGCGTATCTGCAGGCGCACAACATGGTGCTGCGTGACGGCTGGATCGTCCAGCAGCCGGGGCCCGACAATGCGCTCGGCCTTGTCAAGTTCGACATGGCCAACAACCAGGCGATCTACCTGCACGACACCTCGGCGCCGGCCCTGTTCGCGCGCAGCCAGCGCCATCTCAGCCATGGCTGCGTCCGCGTCGAGGACGCGCTCGGCTTCGCGCAGATGCTCGCCGAGGACGAGGGCGTCGCGGACGCCTGGCAGGCTGCGCAGGCGACGGGCGAGATGACCTTCGTGCCCTTGCCGCGTCGTATTCCGGTCCGGCTACTCTATCACAATGTGTATGTCGGTGCCGACGGGGCGATAGCCTTTCGCACCGACCCGTACGGATGGAACGATCCAATCGCCGAGCAACTGGGTTTTGCCAAGTCGTCGGCGCGCCGGGCGGAAGCGCAGGCGATCGACATCGGCCCTTAGTCACAATCCTTCCCTTGCTCGCGAACGCACACATGGTGGGACAGTCGACCGACCGGTCACGCTGAACCATTGGCTATCGTCGGGCTCAGGATTGCAATCTTGGTTGGGCGGGACCGCTCGGTAGCGGAGAGCTAGCAAGACCCGCAATCGGACATCTGGACAGGACTTTACCCTTCTCAGCTTCAGATCTTTGTTCATGTATTATTCCGAAATCCGGGCAACGGCATTCGGCTGCCGAATATGCGCGGACTGGTGTGCCCGGCTCGGCTGGTCCACACAGCCCATATGGTTTTGAGGCGCGGCCGGACGGATTTTTGGGGAAGCGGTCCGGAGTGGCGCGAGGCTGCTGGCTTCAGCTTCCACGCGCTAGACGCAAACGCGCCCGAGCAAGAGGTGCAGCGACACAGTCATGACGAGGCGCATTTCATTCTGGTGCTCTCCGGTGGCTATATGTCGTCGGCAGTCGGCGCACCGCTGGTGTCGAACACCCCGGTTCTGATCTACAATCCGCCAGGTACCACCCATGAGGACCGGTTCCACGGCGGGCGGGGACGCTTCATGGCCATTTCCGGGGGTGAAGGCAGCGAAGCCGCAGCATTTTGCATCCGCGATCCTTATGCCTTTCGGTTGGCGCAGACCATCGCGCACGAGCTCGATGAAGCCCCGGCGCTTACGCTGGA
>NZ_SLXW01000001.1 GCF_004341085.1 Sphingomonas sp. PP-CE-1G-424 | reverse complement strand
TCTTAACCTACAATGTCAAAGAGCCGACAAAAATACCGACACTCGCATAACCCTCCTCTCGGAAAGCTTGGAGCATCTGGTTTTTTGCGACCGCTTCAGAAGCCGGTGAGGCACTCCGCTGCGGTGACACCCCTCTAGGCGGGGTTCCGATTCGCGTCAAACACAATCTTTCACATTTGTGGCAATTTCTGCCGGCTGACGCGTTTATGACGCCCACAGCCTCCGAACGAGTGATAGCTAGAGCGTTGGATATGAGCTGTTTTTCCTCAGTACCGCAGTGGCTCAGCCCATTCCCGGTAGCGCAACCCTTTTAAGGCCTCGCCTTAATCCGTTGTGAAGGGGCATATCGCTACATGCCCGATACGATGGATACCGCGACTCCTGCATCGATGCCGGCCGACGATCAGCCCTTGCTGGCCGGACAAGTCCGGAGCGCATTGATCTGGCGCTCGGGCAGCCAGATCGTCGCGCAACTGGTGCAATGGAGTGCCACCTTCCTGGTGATCCGGATTCTCGCGCCAGCAGATTACGGGCTGTTCGCGATGTGCCAGGTGGTTCTCACCTTCATGGCGATGCTCAATGGCTATGGCCTCGCGAGCGGGCTGATCCAGCAAAAGGAGATCAGCCACCGCGAAGTCCGGCAGCTGTTCGGAATGCTGATCGTGCTGAACGTGACGCTTGCGATCGCCCAGCTCTCGCTAGCCCCGCTCGCCGCCGCCTATTATCGGCAACCGATCGTCGGCGACATGCTGCGCGTCCAGGCGCTACTCTATCTGACGACGCCGTTCATCGCCCTTCCCTATGCCCTGCTGTCGCGCGCTATGGACTTTCGCCACCAGGCCAAGGCTAACATCACCGCATCGGTCGCATCGGCCAGCGCAGCGCTGGGTGGCGCGATGTACGGTCTGGGCGTCTGGACGCTGGTGCTCGCGCCGATCGTGCTGTTCAGCGTGCGCGGCGCAATGATGACGTGGTCGGCGCGCTCGCTGGTGTGGCCGAGCTTCGATTTTCGTGGGGCTGGGACGATCGCGCGCTATGGCGGGGTGATGGCCGCGAGCCAGCTGTTCTGGTTCCTCCAAAGCCAGGCCGACGTCTTCATCGCTGGACGCAGCTTTTCGCCGCACACGCTCGGCATCTATACCACCAGCCTGTTCCTGACGCAGATCTTCGTCTCGAAATTCGTGCCGCCGCTGAACGAGGTCGCCTTCTCCGCCTATGCGCGAATGCAGCATGATCCGGATGCGATCGGCCGGGCGTTCGTGCGCGGCGTGCGGATGGTGATGATCGTCGCGATGCCGTTCTACATGGGGTTGGCGGCGACAGCGGAGCCCTTGGTGCTGACGATGCTCGGCGAGAAGTGGCGCGAGACCGCCCCGGTGGTGCACCTGCTGGCGCTCGCGATGCCGTTCATGACGTTGCAGGTGTTGTTCACGCCGGCCTCCGATGCGCGG
Source organism: Sphingomonas sp. PP-CE-1G-424 (assembly GCF_004341085.1). Taxonomy (GTDB): domain Bacteria; phylum Pseudomonadota; class Alphaproteobacteria; order Sphingomonadales; family Sphingomonadaceae; genus Sphingomonas. The sequence continues at coordinate 1,126,776 of NZ_SLXW01000001.1, read as the reverse complement.
GGTCGCCCAGGAATCGGCGTGCGGAACGGCGCGACCGGCGCGATCATTCTCGCCAGCGCGTTCCTGGTCGGCGTGCACTGGGGACCGACCGGCATGGGCGTCGCCTGGATCCTCGCCTATCCGCTATATCTGTCGATCAGCGCGTGGCGGACCCTGCCGGTGATCGGCGTGCGCGCGCGCGACGTCGCTGCCGCGGTCGCCGCGCCAGCGTTCGGGGGAATCGCGATGGCGCTGGTGGTCGGGCTGGTCGACCGCACGCTGCCCCCGCTCGACGCGCACTGGCGGCTGGCGATACTCGTGCCGATCGGCGCGGCGGTATACGCAAGCTGGATGCTGGTTTTCGCACGCGCCACGATCCGCGAGGTGATCGCGATCGCCCGGAAACAGCCGCTTCCCGCCTAGTCTGGCGCCTAGGCTACGCCGACTGGATATACTCGCGCATCGCCGCGGCGTCCGCCTCGATCCGGTCGATGCGGTATTTGACGAGATCGCCGATCGAGACGAACCCGACCAGCGTGTCGCCGTCGATCACCGGCAGATGACGGATCCGGCGCTGGGTCATCAACGACAGTGCGCCGATCGCCGACTCGGCGGGGCCGATCGACTTCACCGCGGTGGTCATCACGTCGCCGATCCGACGCGCCAGCGCGGCGGCACCGTCCGATTGCAGACAGTGGATGACGTCGCGTTCGGAGAAGATGCCGACCACCTGGCCGTTCTCGAGCACTGGGGCCGCGCCGATCCGCTTTTCCGCGAGCAACGCCACCGCGTCCGCCACCGTCGAATCGGGGTGGAGCGAGAGGACGTCCCCTGCATCCTTGCCGCTCAGGATTGCCGCGATCGTCATGTTCGCCTCTCCATCTCTTGCGTCTTCGTAGCGCGTAGATTGAAGAAACCATGTTTGCGCGGCAATGGGAAGCGATGAGCGACCTACCGCCCGGCCTGGACGACCCTGACTATGCGGCGTTTGCCTGGGCGCGGTTTCGGGCCATCATGGCATGGATGGTGCTGGCGGCCGCAGTATGCGTCGCGGCGATCATCGCGGCGATGGCGCATATCCAAGGGCCGCTGCATTTGGTGACGATGCTGGCGGTGATCGGCGGCGTCGGCGGATCGGTGATGATGGCCGGCCTGCTGATGGGGCTCGCGTTTCTCAGTTCGGGTAGTGGCCACGACGAGGACGTGACCAGGATCGACTGAGGGGGACGGAAAGCGGGCGCTAAAATCGCGCACTGTCTTCCCCCTCCCGTGAGCGGTAGGGGCCGGAGGTGGGCACGCGGTCTTGACCAGTGGGGACGCGGATGGCGCGAGCCCACCCCCCAGCCGCCTCCCGCAAGCGGGTGGGGGAGGCGATTAGCCATCCCCCTGCCGGAAAATCCCGACGAAAAAAAAGGCCGGCACCGCGCGAAGCGGTACCGGCCTTTTTTTTCAATCCTCGGACCGACGTCGGTGCGAGGCTCAGCCAGCCTGAACTTCGTCCGGTACCGCGCGAACGCGGCGGCGGCGGGGCTTTTCTTCGGCAGCGGTGTCGGCAGGAGCCGCTTCGGCTGCGGGCGCAGGCAATGGTGCAGGGGCGACCGTTGCCGAGATGCCGAGCGACGGCGGCAGGCGATCCGCATCGAACGCGGTCGGTGCGTGCTCGTCCTGCCCGCCCTGATCTTGCGCGATAGGGGCATCGAGGCTGCGATCGCGGCGCGGGCGACCGCGACGGCGGGGCTGCTCCTCGGTCGTGGCGACAGGAATCGTCGTCTCGACGGCTTCGGTCGACTGCGCCACCTGCTCGGTGGGCTCGTTTACCGAACGAACCGCATCGGCTTCCGAATCCTGGTTGGCGTTGGCGACCGGTGCGCTCACGCGGGGCGTGCGGCGGACCGTCTCGCGCTGGGGCGTGTCGCGGTACTCGCTGCGGGGCTCGCGGACCTGCTCGTCGCGGGGCTGCTGCTCGCGCTGATGGGTCTCACGCGCCTGCGCTTCGCGAGCCTGGCCCTGCTCCTCGCCGTTGCGGTCGTCGCGTGGTTGGACGTCACGCGGGGCGTTGCGCTGGTTGCGCGGGTTGTCGCCACGGACGCGGTCTTCGCGCTGGCCCTCGTTGCGGGGCTGAGCCTCGTTACGCTGACCGTCGTTACGCTGGCCCTCGTAGCGGTTGTTTTCGTACCGCGGACGCTCTTCGCGCTGCGGACGATCGTCACGCTGAGGGCGGTCCTCGCGGTTCTGGTTGTCGCGAGCCTGGCCCTCACGATTCTGACGGGGCGCGTTCTGGTACTGGCCGTTCTGCTGGCCGCCATTCTGCTCGCCACGAGCCTGCTCGGGCGTACCCTGCTGCTCGCCGGAGCGAATCGGTTCGCCCTCGTCGCCGTAATCGTCGTCGCCGTCGAGATCGAACGGCTGCTGGCGACGCGGCTGTTGCTGCGCCTGCGGCTGGCTCTCTTCGAAGCGGGCGCGGGTTTCGCTCAGGACGCGGAAATAATGGTCCGCGAACTGGAGGTAATATTCGATGTTGACGCGGTCGCCCTGCTGCTGCGCGTCGCGCGCGAGGTTCTTGTACTTCTCGTACAGCTGGCTCGCGTTGCCGCGCGCGCGGCTGTCGATGCGGTTGCCGGTATCGCGACCACCCTGGCCGCCGCCGCCGCCCTGGCGTTGACCGCCACCACTACCGCCGCCGCCATTATTATTGTTGCCACGACCGCGACGGCGGCCGGCTTGCCGGTTGTTGATCAAGCTTGTGTCCTCAGTCGTCGAACCAAAATCTGGTCGTGCTCCGAAATGCGGTGCAAACCCCCGTCGCGCACCGACGATCTAGACGAGATCGGTGCGTCGAACTTGCCAGGGCCGCCGGACTGCAGCGACCTCAAAGCGAAGGATGCGGGTCATCGCTCTAAACCGACCAATCGTCGAGAGTGCGTGCCCCTGCCCGCGTGATAGCGTCCGCAAGGGACCTACTACAAGCGAAATGTGAGGTTTAGCGCCATATTGTTCAAGTCGCGGGGGCGTGGGTTGCCACTAACGCACGCGCGTTGCCGCCATAGTCGTGATGGAGCGCGACCTGCAGACCTTGCGCCTGGAGCAGCGCGGTGACGGGGGCGGCCTGCGTCGAACCGATCTCGATCACCGCCGCGCCACCGGGGGCGATCAAGGCGGGGAGTTGTTCGGCGAGGATGCGGTAGTCGTCCAGCCCGTCTGCGCCGGCGAACAGTGCCGCGTGGGGTTCGTGGTCGTGGACTTCGGGAGCGAGGCGTTCGTCGGTGGCGATGTAGGGCGGGTTGGCGAGGATCAGGTCGAACTGGCCGACGATCGCGCTGGCCCAGCTGCCGCGGATGAAGTGGGTGCGGTCGGCCATGCCGAGGGTTGCGGCGTTGGCGCGGGCGTAGGCGAGCGCTTGGGGGGAATAGTCGACGCCGAGGCCTACTGCGGGCCATTCGTCGAGCGCGGCGAGGAGCAGCGTGCCGGGGCCGGTGCCGAGGTCAAGTATTGTTGCGGGCGCGCGGCCGGCGAAGTGCGCCTGGGCTGCGATCAAGAGGGTTTCGCTGTCGGCGCGGGGGACGAGTGCGCCGGGGCCGACGGCGAGGTCGATCGACCAAAAGCCGCGGGTGCCGGTGATGTAGGCGATCGGCTCGTGGCGGAGACGGCGTTCGACGAGCGCGGCGAAGGTGTCGGGGACGGCGTAGCGATCCGGGTCAAGAAGGATCGCGTTGCGCTCGACGCCGAGCGCATGCGCCATCAGCAGTTCCGCGTCGAGGCGCGGGGTGGCGGAGAAGGCAAACCGCGCAGCGGCGGTGGCGAGCGCTGCACTCACTGCTCCACTCCCGCTTGCGGGAGGGATCGGGGGAGGGGTCATCACCGGGCGGCGGCGTTTGTGGGACACCCCTCCCCTAACCCCTCCCGCAAGCGGGAGGGGAATGCCGTTGCGGCTGGGGAACGCTCAGCCATCCAGCTGCGCCAGGCGGTCCGCTTCGTCCTGTGCGACCAGCGCGCCGATCAGTTCGTCCATCTCGCCCGCAACGATCTCCGGCAGGCGGTGGAGCGTCAGGTTGATGCGGTGGTCGGTCACGCGGCCTTGCGGGAAATTATACGTCCGGATCCGCTCCGAGCGATCCCCCGACCCCACCATCGACTTCCGCGCGCCCGCCCGCTCGGCGTGCAACCGGTCGCGCTCCGCCTCGTACAGCCGTGTCCGCAGCACGCGGAGGGCCTTGGCCTTGTTCTTGTGCTGCGACTTCTCGTCCTGCTGGATCACCGTCAGCCCGGTCGGGATATGCACGATTCGCACCGCCGAATCCGTCGTATTGACCGACTGGCCGCCCGGGCCCGACGAACGATAGACGTCGATGCGCAGGTCCTTGTCGTCGATCTTGACGTCGACCTCCTCTGCCTCGGGCAGCACCGCGACGGTCGCAGCCGAGGTGTGGATCCGCCCGCCCGCCTCGGTGGTCGGCACGCGCTGGACGCGGTGGACGCCGCTCTCGAACTTGAGTTTGGCGAACACGCCCTGGCCGGTGACGCTGGCGACGACTTCCTTGAAGCCGCCCGCGTCGGACGACGAGCCCGAGATCATCTCGACCCGCCAGCCCTGCGATTCGGCATAGCGCTGGTACATCCGGAACAGGTCGCCCGCGAACAGCGCCGCCTCGTCGCCACCGGTGCCGGCGCGGACCTCGAGCATCGCCGAGCGTTCGTCGGCGGAGTCGCGCGGCAACAGCGCGAGCGCGAGTTTGCGGTCCGCGGTCTCGAGCAACGTGCGGTTCTCGTGCAATTCGTCCGATGCCATCGCGCGGAGTTCGTCGTCGGCATCCTCGGCCATGAACGCGAGGCTCTCCGCCTCCTGCCGCAACCGGCGCACTTCGGTTGCGGCTTGGGCGACGGGTTCGAGCTCGGCATATTCCTTCGACACCGCGACGAAGCGGTCCGAGGGGAGATCGCCGGTCGACATCAGCGCCTGCAGCTCGTCACGCCGCGCCTCAATCGCGCGGATGCGGTCGGGGGAGATCTGGGTCATACGCCCTGTTCAATTAATTTTCGCACTATGTCCTGTGCCTGCTCCAACCGCGCCTTAGTCATACCTCCGCCGCGACTGTATTGGGTCGTACGAGCCCCGTTACGCTTGGAGAATGATACTATTAAAAGGGGATTAAGTTTAACCGCTCGATTATAACGCTTGGCCGCACTGCCAGAAGCGACCGCCTCGGCGGAAAAATGTTTGTAACGCAACTCATAAAGAACGCGAAACGCTGTACTTTCATAGTCTGCATCTTCTGCAACAACGACGATTTCCGGTTGGTCTGCTGCCGGTTCTGCCAACAACATAGCCAACCGCTCAACACCCGCAGCCCAGCCAACGCCGGCCGTCTCCGGACCGCCCAGCGACCCGATCAGCCCGTCATACCGGCCGCCCGCCAGCACGGTGCCCTGCGATCCCAACCGGTCGGTCACGAACTCGAACGCGGTGTGGCGGTAATAATCCAGCCCGCGCACCAGCCGCGCGTTGCGCTCCCACGCGACACCCGCCGCATCGAGCCCGGCGGTCACCGCCTCGAAGAACGCGCGCGCCTCGGGGGTCAGATACGCGTCGATATCCGGCGCACTGTCGGCGATCGGGCGGTCGCGCGGGTCCTTCGAGTCGAGGATCCGCATCGGGTTCTTTTCGAGCCGCGTCAGGCTGTCCTCGGACAGCTCTCCGCGATGCGCCTCGAAATGCGCGACCAGCGCCTCGCGCCAGGCATCGCGCGTCGCCGCGTCGCCCAGCGTGTTGAGCTGCAACGTCACGCCCTCGGAAATGCCGAGTTCGCGGAGCAGCTGGTCCGCCAGCACGAGCAGTTCGACGTCCGCCGCCGGCTCGGCCGCCCCGATCACCTCGGCGTCCATCTGGTGGAATTGCCGAAACCGCCCCTTTTGCGGGCGTTCGTACCGGAATACCGGGCCGCTGGTGGTGAGCTTCAGCGGCGCGAACTGCTGCCAGCCTTCGGTCAGATAGGCGCGCGCAATGCCGGCGGTGAACTCGGGGCGGAGCGTCAGCGAGTCCCCGCCGCGATCCTCGAACGTGTACATCTCCTTCGACACGACATCGGTCGTCTCGCCGAGCGAGCGCGCGAACACCGCCGTGGATTCGAACACCGGAATATCGACGCGCTGGAAGCAATACAGCGCCCGCACGCGTTCGAACGTCGACAGGACATGTGCGAACCGGCGCTGCTCGTCACCGAAAATGTCCTGGGTGCCACGGATGCGGCGCGGGGTTTCAATCTTAGCCATGATGCGCGCGTATCTAGGCGACGTCCCCGCTAAGCGCTAGCGCTGTGGCATGAACGACAAACCCAGATATTGGGGCCTCGGCCAACGCGTTGCCCCGCCGCGCTTCATCCTGTTCGTGCTGGTCTTCGCGATCGGCCTCGCCGCGCTGATCCCGCGCTTCGGGCTCGGGCGCGGTACGATGGCGGCGTTCGACGTCGCCGCGGTCGTGTTCCTGATCGCGGTCTCGACGCTGTTCCGCAACGCCACCGCCGCCCGGATGCGCCGCGCGGCGGAAGAGAACGACGCCAACCGTGCGGTGCTGCTCGGGTTCAGCGGGACGATCATGCTGGTCATCCTGGTCGCGGTGGCGAAGGAACTGCAGGGCAAGAACGACGCGGTCGGAATCGCGCTGACGATCTCGACGCTAGCGCTCGCGTGGCTGTTCTCGAACATGATCTACACGCTGCACTATGCGCATCTGTTCTATGTCGACGATCCGGACGGGAAAGACGCGAAGGGCCTCGACTTCCCGAGTTGCGACGAGCCCGATTACTGGGACTTCGCCTATTTCGCATTCACGCTGGGGATGACGTTCCAGACCTCGGACGTCGAGATCACCTCGCGCCGGGTGCGCAAAGCCGCGCTCGGGCAGTGCATGGCGGCGTTCGTGTTCAACATCGGCGTGCTGGCGTTCACGATCAACGTGCTCGGGAGTGCTGGCTGAGGGTACCGGGTAAAGGACTGGACGGCTGCCCTTTATCGCGATTACACCTCGGGTCATCGTCTCTCAGCCGGAAGGCCCTTCCTTGATCCGCACGCTTCTCGTCGCATCCCTGCTCGCGTCCGCCGCCCCTGCATTTGCGCAGGTCCCAGCGGGCAACACCGCACCGCAGCCGGTGCCGTTCGTCGACACCATCCCCGACGCGGTCGACACGCCCTATCCGGGCACGCTGCTGCTCGACGTCGATGCGACCGATACCGAGCGCGGCATTTTTCGCGTGAAGCAGACCATTCCGGTCGCCAAGTCGGGCCCGATGGCGTTGCTGTATCCGAAGTGGCTGCCCGGCGCGCATTCCCCGCGCGGCGAGATCGAGAAGCTCGCCGGCCTCGTGATCCGCGCGAACGGTAGGATCGTCCCCTGGACGCGCGATCCGGTCGACGTGTTCGCCTTCCATATCGACGTGCCGACCGGTGCGAAGACCCTCGTCGCCGAGTTCCAGTTCGTCTCCGCGACCAAGGGCGATCAGGGCCGCGTGGTGATGACGCCGACGATGATCAGCCTCGAACCGAACCTCGTCAGCCTTTATCCCGCCGGCTATTTTACGCGCCAGATCCCGATCAAGATGACCGTGCAGTATCCGACCGGCTGGACCGCCGCGGGTGCGGTGCCCGCCAAGGTCTCGGGCTCGACCTACAGCTACGACACGACCAACTACGAGATCCTCGTCGATTCGCCGACGCTGGCGGGCAAGTACGGCAAGGTCTGGCCGCTCAGCCCTAAGGTCGATCTCGACGTCTTCGCCGACAGCCCCGACCAGCTCGCCGCCAAGCCCGAACAGATCGACGCGCACAAGCGCCTCGTCGACCAGGCCGCCAAGACCTTCGGCGCGCAGCATTACGATCACTACCACTTCCTGTTGTCGATCAGCGATCTGCTCGGCGGGATCGGCCTCGAGCATCATCGCAGTTCCGAGAACGGCGTGAAGCCGGGCTATTTCACGGAGTGGGACACGACCTCCGCTGCGCGAAATCTACTTCCGCACGAGTTCACGCATAGCTGGGACGGCAAGTTCCGCCGCGGCGCGGACCTGTGGACGCCCGACTTCCGCACACCGATGCGCGATTCGCTGCTGTGGGTGTACGAAGGCCAGACGCAGTTCTGGGGCTATGTGCTCCAGGCGCGCTCGGGGCTGGTCAGCAAGCAGGACACGCTCGACGGCTATGCCGCGATCCTGGGTATCTACGACAGCGCCAAGGGTCGCGAATGGCGCCCGCTGATCGACACGACGAATGACCCGGTGATCTCGGCACGCAAGCCCAAGGGCTGGACCAGCTGGCAGCGCTCGGAGGATTACTACAACGAGGGCCTGATGGTCTGGATGGAGGTCGACGCGATGCTCCGCCAGAAGTCCGGCGGGACCAAGTCGATCGACGATTTCGCCAAGGCCTTCTTCGGCGTCCGCGACGGGGATTACGGCGAACTCACCTACACCTTCGCCGACGTGGCGAAGACGCTGAACGGCATCGTCCCCTATGACTGGGCGACGTTCCTCAACACCCGCCTGACCGAGACGGGCAAGCCTGCCCCCATCAACGGCTTCGCGATGAACGGCTACAAGCTGGTCTACGGCCCCGAGCAAAGCCCGTATCTGAAGCAGGTCGAGAAGACCCGCGGCACCGACGTCAGCTATTCGCTAGGGCTGGTGATCAACAAGGAGGGCGTGGTCACCACGTCGATCTGGGACAGCCCGGCGTTCAAGGCCGGCCTCGACGTCGGCACCGAAATCGAGGCGGTCAATAGCGAGGCCTATTCGTCCGATCGGATCAAGGCGGCGATCCTCGCAGCACGGGGAACGAAGGCGCCGATTCGCCTGACTGTGAAGAACAACGACCGATTCCGGGACATCACGCTCGATTACCATGACGGGCCGCGCTATCCGCGCCTTCAGAAGGTCGGTACAGGGGAAGGCGGGCTCGACAAGCTGCTGACGCCGCGTTGAGCCTTTGAAATCTATCGGTGCCGGCGGCTCTCCCTGACGAGAAGCGCCGGCATCGTCATATCGAAAGGACCGCCATGCGTATCGATCTCATCCCGACCGGCAAGAACCCGCCCGAGGACCTGAACGTCATCATCGAAGTGCCGACCGGCGGCGAGCCCGTGAAGTACGAGTTCGACAAGGCATCGGGCGCGCTGTTCGTCGATCGCATCCTGCACACGCCGATGCGCTATCCGGCGAACTACGGCTTCGTGCCGCACACGCTGAGCCCCGATGGCGATCCGCTCGACGCGCTCGTGATTGCGCGCTCGCCGTTCATCCCGGGCTGCGTCGTCCGCGCGCGGCCGATCGCGGTGCTGAACCTGGAAGACGAAGCCGGCGGCGACGAGAAGCTGGTCTGCGTGCCGGTCGATGCGGTGTTCCCGTATTACGCCAACATCGGCGAGCGTGCCGACATGCCCGAAATCGTGTTCGAACAGATCGAACACTTCTTCACGCACTACAAGGACCTCGAGAAGACGAAGTGGGTCCGCGTCGGCAAGTGGGGCGATGCCGAGGAAGCCAAGCGCGTCACGATCGAGGCGATCGAGCGCTATGAGGCCGAGAAGGCGAAGGGCAAGGAGCCGATGAATTCGGACGACGCCGCAGGGCGGTAAGCGCCGCCGTTACGCAGGCCTCGGCACCCCGGACTTGTTCCGGGGTCCACCGTTCCGCACGATCGAAACCATCGAGTGTGCGGAGCGGTGGATGCCGGAACCAGTCCGGCATGACGATAGGGCTACCGCCCCGCCAGCCTGAGCAGCGCATCCCCGGACATCCGCTGGATCGTCCAGTCCTCCATCCCGACCGCACCGACTTTCCGATAGAACGCGATCGCATCGGCGTTCCAGTCGAGCACAGACCATTCGAACCGCGCGCAGCCGCGATCGAGCGCCATGCCGGCCAGATGCGACAGCAGCGCACCGCCGACCCCCTGCCCGCGGGCTTCCGGTGTGACGTACAGGTCCTCCAGGTACAGCCCGCGCTTGCCGGTCCAGGTCGAGAAATTGTGGAAGAACAGTGCAAACCCGAGGGGCCCTTGCGTGGTCTCTGCGATCACGGCCTCCGCGGCAGGCCGCTCCCCGAACAACGCCTGGTCCAGCATGGCCTCGGTCGCCTTGACCGCATCCGGTTCGCGCTCGAACGCGGCGAGCTCGCGGACGAAGCGCAGGATCGTGCCAGCGTCGGCAGCGGTGGCGGAACGGATGACGGTCATGCACTAGCCTCGATCGATGTCTGCGCGATGTCACGCCGCCGCGCCGCGTACAGGCACGCGACGACGATGATCGCCGCACCCGCCAGCGTGAACGCCGATACCCGCTCGCCGAACACCAGGAAACCCAGCACGGCCGCATAGACGAACGAGGTATATTCGGTGGTCGCGAGGAACCCGGTATCGCCGTGCGCATAGGCCCAGCCAAGCAGCCACAACGACGCGGTCGCGAGCCCAGCGGCGAGTATGAGCTTCGGCCATTGCACCGCCTCAGGCACCACCGCGAGCCAAGGCGCGGCGAGCGCCAGCGTCGCGGTGATGACGAGCGCCTGGAAGAACGCGATCTCCCCCGGCCGCGCCGCCTGGCTCTGCAGTCGCGCGATGACGAGGTTGACCGCATACAGCACCGCCGAGCCGAGGATCGCGAGCGTCCCATGCAACGTCTCGGGCCCCGGCACCTCGCGCCCCTGCCCGATCACCACCACCAGCACGCCACCAAGCGCGGCGATCGACGCGACGAACGTCTTCCACCCGACGCGCTCGCCCAGCGTCACCGCGGCGAGCAACAGCGCGAGGATCGGCGCGATGTAGGTCAGCGAAATCGCCTGCGCCATCGGCACGCGTGCGAGCCCCCAGAAGAACAGCACCGCCATCGCCGTCGTCACCAGCCCGCGCGCCAGATGCAGCTTGAGCGCCCGCCCGCTCGGCCGCCCGCTGTTCCCGAGCTTCCACGCGACCGCACCGAGCCCGACGCTGATCATCTGCCGCCACAGCAGCGCGTTATAGACGCCGATCGCCAGGACCAGCGACTTCATCACCGCATCCATCATGGAGAACAGTCCGATGCCGAGCGCGGCGATCGCGAAGGCTAAAGCGGGCGACACGATGCGAGAGGTCATAGGAACAGGCGGATATCCAGATCAAGACCGAGCGTCACCCAATCCTTGTCCGCAGTCCACAAGGTCGCGGCCTGATCGATCGCCAAGGCCAGGCAGACCCGGTCGGCAATCGACACGTTCTTGCCTTTGACCACAGGCCACAGATCCGCGGCGATCTTCGCCTGCGTTGCGGTGAAGGGCATGATCACGATCTCGAGACGATCGAGGTTCGCCATCACCGCATCGACGTCGGACACGATCTCGAACAACTTGCTGCGTACCTCAACCAGATTGACGCTCGACAGCATCGCGCCGCGCGCATGCTCGATCACGACATCTGCACCGGCTTCGTTCTTCAGGATCGCCAATATGGTCGATGCGTCGAAAACGACGGTCACGCGGTATGCCGTGTCCGCCAGTCCTCGATCTCGGCGTTCTCGCGGACCGCATCAGCGCGACGGTCCGCCAACAGTTCATCGACCAAATTACGATCGACAGGCTTGGCCATCGACCGAAACTCGGACTGCACCTCGCGCACGACCTGCGCATAGGTCTTCATCGTCAGGCCGCCGTCCGGGTTGAGCTCGATGACCAGCGAGTCGCCATCTTCGATCCCTGCATCGCGGCGCAGTTCGGGAGGCAGGACGATCTGCCCACTGACGACTTTAGCGTGATAGGTCATGATCACCTCCAACGAGGTAAAACTCTACCACACCCCTATTCGGCCGCCACCGGCACCAGCGCGGCCATCGCCTCGTCCGCTGCGTCGATCTCGGCCGCTTTAGCCTCGACCAGCCGGACGATGTGGTCGACCATGTCGGCGTCTTGGACGTGGTGGTCGGTGACGCCGGACAGATACACCATGTGCTTGCCGTTGCCGCCGCCGGTTATGCCGATATCGGTCTCGCGCGCTTCGCCGGGGCCGTTCACCACGCAGCCGAGCACCGACAAGGACATCGGCGTGCGGATATGCTGCAAACGTTCCTCCAGCGCCTGCACCGTGCGGATCACGTCGAAGCCCTGCCGCGCGCATGACGGGCACGACACGACGCGGACGCCGCGGTTGCGGATGCCGAGCGCTTTCAGAATCTCGAAGCCGACGCGGACTTCCTCTTCCGGCTCGGCGGAGAGCGACACCCGGATCGTGTCGCCGATGCCGTACCAGAGCAGGCTGCCCATCCCGATCGCCGACTTGACCGTGCCGCCGACGAACCCGCCCGCTTCGGTGATGCCGAGATGCAGCGGGCAATCGACCTGTTCGGCGAGCTGCTGGTATGCCGCCACCGCGAGGAACAGGTCGGACGCCTTCACCGCGACCTTGAACTCGTGAAAGTCGTGGTCCTGCAACAGCTTGATGTGATCGAGCGCCGACTCGACCAGCGCATCGGGGCAAGGCTCGCCGTATTTCTCGAGCAGATGCCGTTCGAGCGAACCGCCGTTGACGCCGATCCGGATCGCGCAGCCGTTGGACTTGGCCGCGTCGACGACCTCCTTCACGCGCGCCGCCGAGCCGATATTGCCCGGGTTGATGCGCAGGCACGCTGCGCCCGCATCGGCAGCTTCGAGCGCGCGCTTGTAGTGGAAATGGATGTCCGCGACGATCGGCACGCGGCTGGCGCGGACGATCTGCTTCAGCGCGGCGGTCGATTCGACGTCGGGGCAGCTGACGCGGATGATGTCGACACCCGCGTCTTCGCAGCGCCGGATCTGGTCGACGGTCGCGCGCACGTCGTCGGTCGGGGTGTTGGTCATCGTCTGCACCGTGACCGGCGCATCGCCGCCGACGGGGACGTTGCCGACCATGATCTGGCGGCTCTTGCGGCGGGTGATATCGCGCCAGGGACGAAGGGACATGGAGATTCCTCGGGAGTTCGAGGCCTATATAGCGACTTGCGCTGCGGAACGGAACATTGCTGGCGGGTATGGCGAACGTCGGCCATAGCGGCGCACGGCTTTTGGAGCGAACGCGATGACCTTGTCCCTGTACGATGCGACGATTCCCTCGAACCTCCAGATCCTCCGCGCGGTCGACGCGCTGCTCGACAAGGCGGAAGCGTTCGCGGTCGAGCGCGGTATCGAAACCGCGACGCTGATCGACGCGAAGCTCGCCGACGACATGCTGCCTTTCGGCTATCAGGTGAAGGCCTGCGCCAGCCACTCGGTCGGCGGGATCGAAGGCGTCCGCGCCGGCACTTTCGCGCCCGACCGCTCGGCCTGGCCTACCGATTTTGCGGGGCTCCATGCTTTGATGCGTGACGCAATCGCCAAGCTGGAAGCGATCGACCGGGAGACGTTCGACGCGCTCGCCGACAACGACACGACCTTCGAGTTCGGCACGTTCGTCATGCCGTTCACCGGCGCGAACTTCCTGCTCTCGTTCTCGCAGCCCAACTTCTATTTCCACGCCAGCACCGCCTACGCGATCCTGCGCGCGCAGGGCGTACCGATCGGCAAGCGCGACTTCATGGGCACACCGCGCATGAAGCCGTAAGCCGACTGGAACGCAGGTACCCGGATTAAACGATCCTCCCCCGCCAGGGGGAGGTGGCACCGAAGGTGACGGAGGGGGCGGTAAGGGCAACCGCTGTTCCGTGTCCTCCCCCTCCGTCTGGCAAGTGCCAGCCACCTCCCCCTTGCGGGGGAGGATTTCAGGGGGACACCGGTCGGTCGCGAACACCGCCTCAGCCGGTCGCACGCTTGCGGCACCGGCCCCCGCCCCGTAGGGCCGCGCGATGACGCGGCATTTCGGCATGGACTGGCTGCGGATCGGTGCGTTCGCGCTGCTGATCCTCTACCATATCGGCATGGTCTTCGTGCCGTGGAACTTCCATGTGAAGTCGCTCCATGTCGAGGACTGGGTGCGGCTGCCGATGCTGGCGAGCAACGCGTGGCGGCTGACGCTGCTGTTCGTCGTCTCGGGCTATGCCAGCCGCGCGCTGCTCAACCGGTCGAACGGGACAGGCGGGTTCTTCGCCAATCGCTGCTACCGCCTGCTCGTGCCGCTGCTGTTCGGCATGGCGGTGACCGTGCCGCCCCAACCCTGGGTCGAGCTGGTCACCAAGCACGCTTATGCCGGCAGCTATCTGACGTTCTGGAGCCACGACTATTTCCGCTTCGGCAAGCTCGCCGGACTGTCGCTGCCGACCTGGAACCATCTGTGGTTCGTCGTCTATCTCTGGGTCTACACGACTGTCTTGACGCTCGGGCTGGTCGTCGTCCGCGGCGACTGGCTGCAACGCGCGTTCGACTGGGTCTTCGGCAGCTGGGCCGTGCTCGTCCTGCCGGTCGCGTGGCTCGTGTTCGTCCACGCCTGGTGGTTCCAGATGGCCGCGGAATCGCAAGCCCTGTTCGGCGACTGGGTCGCGCACGTCACCTATTTCCCCGCGTTCCTGTTCGGCTTCGGCCTCGCCCGTTCCGAGCCCGCAATGGCGGCGATCGCGCGCTGGTGGAAGGTCGGCGCGGTCGCCGCGGTGCTCGGCTATGGCGCGATCATCGGCGTCGAGCTGGAATGGCCCGGCGACATCGTCGCGCCGCGCTGGATCTACCCGGGGTACGGCGTCGCGCACGCGCTCGAGCAATGGGGCGCGATCGTCGCGCTGATCGGGATCGCCGAGCGCCACTGGAACCGCGACCATCGCTGGCGCCGCACGCTGACCGAAGCGGTGTTCCCGTTCTACCTGATCCACCAGACGATCATCGTCCTCGTGATGTACGCGCTGATCCCCGCCGGCCTGCCGGGCTGGGCGGAGTTCGCCTGCCTGCTCGCCGCGACGACGATCGGCTGCATCGCCTTCTACTGGATCGGCCGCAGCATCGCGCCGCTCCGCCCCCTCATCGGCCTTCGCGCCCTACCCTCGAAAGACTCAGCATGACCTGGACCCTCGTCATCCACGGCGGCGCCGGCAAACTCGACAGCGAGATGGTCTCGCCCGAGCAG
Organism: Sphingomonas sp. PP-CE-1G-424; assembly: GCF_004341085.1. Classification (GTDB taxonomy): domain Bacteria; phylum Pseudomonadota; class Alphaproteobacteria; order Sphingomonadales; family Sphingomonadaceae; genus Sphingomonas. Next base: position 1,111,767 of record NZ_SLXW01000001.1, on the reverse strand, counting down.
GATGCGGGCGCGAGAGCAGGCCTGTCCCGCGCGCTCGACGCCGGGTCGAAGGTACTGGCGGACGGCGGCGGGGCGCTCGACGCGGTCGAGGCGGCGGTGCGCGTGCTGGAGGACGACCCGCACTTCAATTCGGGGCGCGGCGCGGTCTTCACGCACGACGGCACGCTGGAACTCGACGCCGCGATCATGGACGGGCGCACGCGGGCGGCGGGGGCAGTCGCTGCAGCGACCGCCACGCGCAACCCCGTCGGCCTCGCCCGAGCGATCCTCGACGACGGCCGCCACGTCTTCCTCGCCGGCAAGGGCGCGGATGCGTTCTCCCTCGAACGCGACCTGCCGCAAGCCGATGCGGACTGGTTCGCGACCGACGAACGCCGCCGGCAATTTGCGGAGTTCCAGGCCGATGGCGGCGGGTTCGACGTCGACATGAAGTACGGTACGGTCGGCGCGGTCGCCTGCGACACGCACGGCCATGTCGCCGCCGCCACCTCGACCGGCGGCGTCACCGGCAAGCGCTGGGGCCGGATCGGCGACACGCCGGTAATCGGCGCGGGCACCTTCGCCGACGATCGCGCCTGCGCGGTATCGTGCACCGGCTCTGGCGAGTTCTTCCTTCGCGTCGGCGTCGGCCACGAGATCGCCGCACGCGTCCGCCTGTCGGGCGAGTCGCTGCAAGTCGCGGCCGACGCGGTGCTTGCCGAGGTGAAGGCGCTCGGTGGCACCGGCGGCGTCATCGTCGCGGGGCCGGACGGCGACATGGCATGGAGTTTCAACACCGTTGGCATGTACCGCGGACGCGCGTCGTCCGAGGGTAGCCGGACCGTCGCGATCTACGCTAACGAGCCGACATGAAGCGCTATCTCCTCGCCGCGATCGCCTCGCTCGGCCTCGCCTCCCCCGCCGCCGCGTTCTGGGAGTACGGCCACCAGACCGTTGCGCAGATCGCCTATGCCAACGTCACGCCGAAGACCAAGGCCGCGATCCGCAAGCTGCTCGCGCAACAGGCGCTGCTCGACACGCCGACCTGCCCCGCGGGCACGATCGAGGAGGCCAGCGTCTGGGCGGACTGCATCAAGCCGCTGAAGCTGAACGACGGCTCGACGCGCTTCGGTTTCGCGTACAGCTGGCATTACCAGAACGTCGATATCTGCGCGCCGTTCGACCTGACGCCAGCGTGCAAGGAAGGCGATTGCGTCTCGTACCAGATCGATCGCGACGTGAAGATGCTCCGCGACAAGTCGACGCTGCCCCGCGACCGCGTCGTCGCGCTCGCGTTCCTGATCCACTTCGTCGGCGATCTCCACCAGCCGCTGCACGCCGGCGACCGCCACGACAAGGGCGGCAACGACGTGAAGGCGGACTACGGGATCTACGGCCCCGCGCGGTTCAACCTGCACTCGATCTGGGACGGCCCGCTGGCCGAGCGCGCGATCTCGACGCCGCCGTCGCTGGTGCGGCGCTATCCGGCGGCCGAGCGGGCTAGGATCGGGGCTGGGACGGTTACCGACTGGAGCCGTGAGTCGTGGCAGGCCTCGCATGAGGCGTATGCGGCGGCGCTTGGCGGGGATGCATGCGGTACGGTCCCGGCGCGCGTGAAAATGGACGATGCGACGATCGCGAAAATGGTCCCGGTGTCGCGCGAGGAAATCCGCCGCGGGGGTATCCGCCTGGCAAAACTGCTCGACAAGGCGCTGGGGTAAACCACTTACCCTCTCCCCTCCGGGGAGAGGGAGGGGCCCGCGGGCTCTTGCACGTGGGAGGGTGAGGGGCTCGAGGCTCGGACCGTCCGTCCCAACGGCCCCTCACCCTTCCGTCGCCAAGCGGCTCCTCCCTCCCTCTCCCCGGAGGGGAGAGGGACTGCCGCGACAAATCTTAGTTCAGCACCACCGTGACCGCGCGGCGGTTCGCCGCCCAGCTCTGGTCGTCCGAACCCATCGCCACCGGCCGCTCCTTGCCGTAGCTGATCGTCGTCATCCGAGACGCCGACACGCCCTTCGCGGCCAGATAGTTCTTGGTCGCGTTCGCACGACGATCGCCGAGCGCGAGGTTGTATTCACGCGTACCGCGCTCGTCCGCATGACCTTCGATCGTGATCCGCTGGTTCGGGAACTTCGCCAGCCACTGCGCCTGGCTGTCGAGGATCGCGCGCGCGGTCGGATCGATGTCGTACATGTCGAGCCCGAAATTCACCGTGTTCGAGCTGACCGAGCGCTGGAAGTCGGCATCCGACCCCGGCACGATCGCGCCGCCGACATTGCCGTTGTTCTGGCCCGCATTGGGATCGACAGCGGCGTTGTTGTCGACCGGTGCGGGCGGCAGCACGGCGGGACGCTTCTTCGCGCAACCGGAAACGGCGATCAACGCGGTACATGCGAGCAAGATGTTGGAAAGCTTCGACATAGACAGTCTCCCGTAGAAAATCATATTCCCCGTTATGCCCCCATAGCAGGTTCAGGGCCGCAAGGGGCCCCATGCCGGATCCGAGCCGTCGAGCGGCGTCGGGATCTTGCGCTCGTTGACGCCGGTCAGGTCGACCGACCAGAGGTCCGCCTTGCCGCCGCTGCCACGTCCCGAGCGATAGAAGTTGATCACGCGACCGTTCGGCGACCAGCTCGGCCCCTCGTCCTGCCAGTCGTTGGTGAGCAATTTCTCGCCGCCTCCGCTCGGGCTCATGATGCCGATCCGGAAGCCGCCGCCAAGCTTGGTAAATGCGATCAGGTCACCCCGCGGGCTCCACACCGGCGTCGCATACCGCCCACCGCCGAAGCTGATCCGCTGCTGGTTCGAGCCGTCTGCGTTCATCACGTAGATCTGCTGCCCCCCCGAGCGATCGCTCTCGAACACGATCTTCGAGCCATCCGGCGAATAGCTGCCGCCGGTGTCGATCCCCGGCGAGTTGGTCAGCCGCTGCGGGGTCCCTCCCTGCGAAGACACCCGGTAGACGTCGGTGTTGCCGCCCTGCGCCATCGAGAACAGGATGTTGCGACCGTCCGGCGAAAAGCGCGGCGCAAACGTCAGGTTCGCGTTCGCGACCACCAGCCGCTGCTTGCCCGAGCCGATGTCGTAGACATAGATCGCCGGGCGATTGTTGAGATAGCTCATATAGACGATCGACTGCTGGTTCGGCGCGAACCGCGGCGTCAGCACGATCGACTGCCCGTTGGTCAGGAAGCGGTGATTGGCGCCGTCCTGATCCATGATCGCCAGCCGCTTGATCCGGCGTCCCTTGGGTCCGGTCTCGGACACATAGACGACGCGACTGTCGAAATATGCGCCTTCGCCGGTCAGGCGGGTGTAGACCATGTCGGCGCACTTGTGCCCTGCGCGGCGCCAGTCGGACGGCGGCACGACGAACCCGGTGCGCGTCAGCTCGGCCTTCGACGACACGTCGTAGAGGTAGCAGCCGACCGTCAGGTTGCCGTCGCCATTGGCGCGGATGAAGCCCTGCACGAGCGCCTGCGCGCCGGTGCTGCCCCAGTAATCGAACCCGGGCGCGGTGACTTCGGGGAAGGTGATCGGGCGGAGCTGGCCGGGGGAAAGCGGCGTGAACAGCCCGGAGTTGCGGAGGTCGTTGGTGACGATATCGGCGAGCTGGCGGCCGAGCACGTCGGTCGAGCCTGCTGGGGTGGAGACGACCGCGGATGTCGGCATGACGGGAATTGCGATCGGCATCGGTGCGGAGATACCGCCGGTGACGTCGACCACGAGCCCGCCGGACTGATCGCCTGCTGGGGACTGCGCGGCCGGATCGGCGGGAGCCTGTTGCGGTGCCGGCGCGGGCGCATCCTGCGCGATGGCCGTCCCGCTGAACGCGAACGCCGTCACGGCAGCGGACGAGAAAATCGATCGAGTCATAACGGACATCCTCAGCCGGGAAGTTTGTAGCGCAGGCTGAAATTGCTCCAGCCGTTCTGCACGTCATACAGGTCGTCGGGCAAACCGCGTAGCGGCGAACACCCGACGAAGGTCGCGATCGCCAGATCGTCGACGCGGTCGACATAGCGCCGGTTGTCGTCGTCGACGCCGGCATGACCGCTGATCGTCGGCCGTGATTTCAGCGTGCCGTCGCGGTTGAGCTTCAGGTTGATCGTCACGCGGATCCGCTCCGCACCTGGCCCCGGCGTGACCTGGCGATTCGCGCAGGGTTGCACCTGCCGCAGGATCGCCGAGCCGATGTTTGCCGCCGCCTGCGCGCCGAGCTTGGCCGCCTTGGGCGCTTCCGACTTGCTCGGCGACGGATCGGCCGACAGCCCCTTGAGGAAATTGTCGCCGAGCCGCGAACCGCGTGGCCGCGAGGTCTTGGCCTCGGCGGTCGAGCCGCTGCCCTTGGTCGAGGACGGCTTGGCGGGCTTGGCCGCACTCGAAGACGACTTTGCGGCAGAGTCCTTCGACTTCGTCGCGGTCTTCGCAGGTGCCGATTTCTCCGGCGCTGGCTTGGTCGGCTTGGCCTTGGCGGGCGCCGGCTTGGGCTTCTCGGCCGGCTTTGGCACCGGAGCCGGCTTGGCCGCAGGCTTTGGTGGCGCAGGCTTGGGTTTCGGCTGCGGCTTGGGCTCGGGTTTTGGTTCGGGTGCCGGCTGCGGCTTGGGCTTCGGTGGTGCGGGCTTCGGCTGCGGCGCAGGTGGCACGGGATCGGGCTTCGGCTCGGGCTCGGCCTCTTGCGGAGCCGGCGGCGCGGCATCCTCGGGCGCCCCCTCGTCCGGCGCGACCGACTCGGCTGGCGTCTCGGTCGATTGCGGCGCCGTCGCCTCGAGCGCGACATCGGGCACGAGGCTCACGTCGATCGGCTGCTGCTGGATCTTCGGCGGTTCGGGCGCGCTGAGAAAGCTAAGCGACAGCAAGCCGAACAGCACGACATGCCCGACGACGGCAACGCCTAAGCCGATCTTCTCCGAACGATCCATCAGGCCAGCGCCATCAGTTCTGATTACCCTCGACGGTCACCAGCGCGACGCGGTTCAGCCCGGCGCGGTTGAGTTCGCCCATCACGCGCATCACGCGCCCGTAATCGAGCTTCCGGTCCGCACGCAGCAGCACCTGCGGCTCGTCGCCGACCGCTCGGCTGGCGGCAATCGCGGCCAACCGCACCGGCAGCGCGTCGTCGGTCACCTGATCCTTGTCGATGAACAGCGCTCCGGTGCCATCCATCGAGATCTCGACGGGCTTCTGCTCCTGGTCGAGCGCCTTCGCGCGCGCGTCGGGGAGGTTCACCGGTACGCCCGCGGTCATCAGCGGCGCGGTCACCATGAAGATGATCAGCAGCACCAGCATCACGTCGACCAGCGGCGTAACGTTGATATCCGCCATCGGCGCGCGGCGACCGCGCCCGCGGGAAGAAGGAAGGTTCATCGCCACTTAAAATCCTCCCCGCACGCGGGGAGGGGGACCAGCGAAGCTGGTGGTAGGGGCGTGCGTCATATGCTGTGGTGCGTAGAGGGCCTCGTTCCACGGGCGCTGTGCGACGTGGAGAACCCCCTCCACCACGCCGCTGCGCGTCGCGGTCCCCCTCCCCGTGCCGGGGAGGATTTGCGTCGCGCTCATCGCGAGCCGTCCAATTGGCGCGAGAGGGTCGTGTGGAAGCCGTCGGCGAAGCGGTTGAGGCTCGCCTCGATCCGATTGATGCCGTGTGAGAACCGGTTGTACGCGATCACCGCGGGGATCGCCGCGAACAGGCCGATCGCCGTCGCGAACAATGCCTCCGCGATCCCCGGCGCGACCACCGCGAGCGACGTGTTCTGCGCCGCGGCGATGCTGGTGAAGCTTCGCATGATGCCCCAGACCGTACCGAACAGCCCGACGAACGGCGCGACCGACCCAACCGTCGCCAGCACGTTCAGCCGGTCCGACAGCTTGTCGATCTCGCCCGCGACCGCTGCGCCCATCGTGGTCGCCAGTCGCTCGCGCGTGCCGCTCTTGTCGATCGTGCCGCCCGCGGTCGAACGCCGCCACTCGGTCACGCCCGCCGCGAACACGCGTGCCGACGGCAGATCGTTCTCGCCCTCCGCCTTGTAGAAGACGTCGATATCCTCGGCCTTCCAGAAATCGCGCTCGAACCGGGTCATGCCTTTGCGCGTCTTGCCGATCCGCCGCCAGAACGCGACGATCAGCGCCCAGGTCCAGATGCTGGCGAGCAGCAGCCCGATCATCACGCCCTTCACCACCCAGTCGGCCTGGAGGAACAAGTGGATCGGCGACAGCGTCGCGCTCTCCATAGTCAACACCGGATTCATGCTTCCCCCTGCCAGACTAGGCGTTCGTAGATATCGATCCATGCGCGTGGCTGGCGGCGTGGGCGACCATTGGGAGCGACCAACGCCGCCACAACATCCGCCTCGGCCAAGACAAGCCCGTCGCGCATGACCCTTTGATGAATGGTGACCCCGGCCGAGCGGACACGGCGTATCCGCGAGACGACCAGCAAGGCGTCGTCGAGCTTCGCCGGTGCGGCATAGCGGATGGCGACGCTGGCGATCGCGTACGAGCCCTCGCCCGCCTCGAACGTCGCGCGCTGGTCGATTCCGCCGACCCGCAGCATATCCGACCGCGCGCGCTCCATGTAGCGCAGATAATTGGCGTGATAGACCGCGCCCGACAGATCGGTGTCCTCGAAATAGACGCGCACCGGAAACCGGTGCTCGCGCCCTTCGAAGCGGCCTTCCGCCGGACGATCTGAAACTTCAGCCATTGCCGCGGCTGTTAACCCAGTCTTTGCCACGAAGCCAACCATTGCCTTCATCATGTCGGCGCTGGCCGGGTGCGAATCATGCGCCTAGTCTCGACTCATCGAACGCAGGAGACTCGCATGGCCGATCGTCCCACTCGCGGTATCACACCTTTTCTGGTTATTCGCGAAAAGCGCGCGCACGAAGCACTCGCCTTCTACGAAGCCGCGTTCGCCGCGACGCTCGTCGAGACCAACGTCGCCGATGACGGCATCCGGCTGATGCAGGCGAGCCTACGGATCAACGACGGCTGGCTGATGCTGGGCGACGAGTTTCCCGAATGGCGCGGTCGCGACGAACCCGAACCCGCCGGTATCACGCTGCACCTGCAGGTCGACGATGCGGATGGCTGGATGGAGCGCGCGGCGACGGCCGGCGCGATCGTGACGATGCCCGTCGCCGACCAGTTCTGGGGCGATCGTTATGGTCAGGTGCGCGATCCGTTCGGCCATAGCTGGTCGATCGGATCGCCGCTCAAGACCTGATTACTGGAAGACGCTGGGATCCAGTTTCAGCCTGGGCTGGGGCGGCGGCACCGGCTGAGAGATCGGCTGGAGACGCGCCTGCGTGATCGTCTGGACGGTCATGTTCGAGGCGTATTGGCGCGCGGCCAGCACCGGTCGCGGCTGCTGCGCGTACACCGGTGCCGGGGTAGCCCGACCACGCCAAGCATCGAACGCACGGTAGAAATCGGTGAACGGGCGTTCGAGCGTCGGCAGTTGCTGCGCCGCGAACGCGGGCATCGCGTCGGCCGTCACGCCAGCGCTCTGCGCCAGCACGGTGCTCGCCGCCGCGCAGAAATCGTCGCGCGCGGGCGACTGCGAGAAGAAGTTGTACAGCCGCGTCATCGCATCGTCGTAGCGGTCCTGCCAGTCGCGGCCGCCCGACTTCCACTCGCTGGCATAGGTCGCCTCGGCCTTGGCGAGCACCGGCTTCTGCGCCGACAGCATCGCGTTGTAGCCGGCGATGATCGCGCCTTCCTGCGGTCCGCGGCAGGCAAGCGCGGCGACGTTGAGCGCGGCGCGCAGGTGCCAGACCTTGGCGGCCGGGGTCAGGTTGCGATTCGGCGTGGGATAGGTCCCGTCGGGAAGCGCGACCGGGATCACCATGGTCGGCGACGCACCCTTCGGCATCGCCGGCGCAGCGACCGGAGCCGCGACCACCGGCGGCGCAACGACGGCGACCGTCTTGGGCTTCGGCGCGCACCCCGCCACCAGGGCGAGCGCGGTAAAAGAAAGCAACGCAAACCGACGACTCATCGCAACCACCTCGTGATGTCCCCCGACGGGACATGTCTGGCATGGGGAAGGTTAACGATGCGTAAGCCGTACGCGATTTGCGGCGAGTGGAGAGCGGGCGGGGTTGGTAGCTTCAAGCTTGGCAGACGGGCGCGCCCTGCCCCGGATCACTTCCACCCCGGCGAAGGCCGGGGCCCAATTGGAAAGGTTGGGGTAACGGGGTAACGGCAATCAGCAACGTCCCCCAATTGGGCCCCGGCCTCCGCCGGGGTGGTACCGTGTCGACGCCGGCACGGAGCATCACAGCAAATGAAAGACACTGCCCCCTCACGATCCTCCCCCGCCAGGGGGGGGTGGCGCCGCAGGCGACGGAGGGGGAGGACACGGAACAGAGGTTGGCGCCTGCCGCCCCCTCCGTCAGGCAAGAGCCTGCCACCTCCCCCTTGCGGGGGAGGATCAGGCGTTAAACCGCGCGCGCCTCCAGCGCAGCCGCGGCCTGCGCCATCAGCCCGCCGATGATGTCCGCGACCGGCTCCTCGCGCTTGACCATGCCGACCGACTGGCCCGCCATCACCGAACCATGCTCGACATCGCCGTCGATCACCGCACGACGCAGCGCACCCGCCCAGTAATGCTCGATCTGCAACTGCGCCTCCGCCATCTCGACGACACCACCATCGAGATGCCCGGCAACCTCGCGCTGCTTCGCCGTGAACAACTCGCTCGACGCATTCTTCAGCGCACGCACCGGGATGACGGGAAGCCGCGCATCGATCTGCACGCTGGCGATCGCATCGCGTGCCGAGGCTCGGATGAACGCCTTCTTGAAATTGGCGTGCGCGATCGATTCGGTCGCGCATACGAACAGCGTGCCGAGCTGGACACCCGCCGCACCCATGTCGAGATACCCCGCGATCGCCTCGCCGCGACCGATCCCGCCGGCGACGAACACCGGCACTTGTTCCGCGATCTCGGGCAGCATCTCCTGCGCGAGCACGCTGGTCGAGACCGGGCCGATATGCCCGCCAGCCTCCATCCCCTCGATCACCAGCGCATCGACGCCGCTGCGGATCAGCTTCTTCGCGAGCGCCAGCGCCGGCGAGAACGCGATCAGCTTGGCGCCCGTCTCCTTGATCGCCTCGATGCTGCCCTTGGGCGGCAGGCCACCGGCGAGCACGACATGGCCGACCTGATGCTTGGCGCAGACCGCGATCAGCTCGAACAGATCGGGGTGCATCGTGATGAGGTTCACGCCGAACGGCTTGGTCGTGAGAGCCTTGGTCGCGGCGATCTCGGTATCGAGCAGCGCGGGCGTCATCGCGCCGCACGCGATCACGCCGAACCCGCCAGCGTTGGAGATCGCCGACACGAGGTGACGCTCGCTAACCCACGACATCGCGCCGCCGAGAATCGCGACCTCCGACCCGAGGAACGCGGCGCCACGCGCCATCCGGCGTTGCAACCGCTCAGTACCGATCGTCATGCATCCATCCCCGTCGTCCCGGCGCCTGCCGGGATCATGTCGTTATCTATCAAGCTCAAGCCGCATCCTCGGCATCGAGGCCGTACGCCGTATGCAGCACGCGCACGGCCAGCTCGGTATAGTCCTCTTCGATCAGCACGCTGACCTTGATTTCCGACGTCGCGATCGCCTGGATGTTGATCCCGCGCTCGCCGAGCGTGGTGAACATCGTCGAGGCGACGCCCGCATGGCTGCGCATGCCGACACCAACGACCGACACCTTGGCGACGCGCGTGTCGTGGACGATCGTCGCATAGCCGATCGCGTCCTTCGCCTTGTCGAGCACGTCGAGCGAGCGCGCCAGATCCGCCGCCGGCACCGTGAAGGTCACGTCGGTCGAGCCGGTCGAATGCGCGACGTTCTGCACGATCATGTCGACGTTGATCCCCGCGTCCGCAAGCGGCGCGAAGATCGCGGCGACCGAGCCGGGCCGATCGCTGACCTGAGTCAGCGTGATCTTCGCCTCGTTCTTGTCGTGCGCGATGCCGGTGATGAGCTGGCGTTCCATATCGTCGATTTCCTCTTCGCCCACGATCAACGTGCCGCGGTGTCCGTCATTGGTATCGCCGTCCTCGAACGAAGACAGCACGCGCACACGCACATTCTCTTTCATCGCCAGGCCGACAGACCGCGTCTGCAACACCTTGGCACCGACGCTGGCGAGTTCCAGCATCTCTTCATACGTGACCTTGCTCAGCTTCCGCGCACGCGGCACGATCCTGGGGTCGGTCGTGTAGACGCCGTCGACATCGGTATAGATGTCGCAGCGATCCGCCTTCATCGCCGCCGCCATCGCCACCGCCGACGTGTCCGAGCCGCCGCGACCGAGCGTCGTCACGCGCTGGCCGTCCGCGACGCCCTGGAAACCGGGGATCACGGCGACGACGCCGTCCGCGAGGCTCGCGTCGAGCGCGGCCGTGTCGATCTCGCCGATGCGCGCCGATCCGTGCGCGTCCGACGTGTTGATCGGCAACTGCCAGCCGAGCCAAGACCGCGCCTTGCAGCCCGCCGCCTGGAGCGCGATCGCGAGCAGGCCGCTCGTGATCTGCTCGCCGGCCGAGACGACGACGTCATATTCCTTCGCATCGTACAGCGATGATGCCTCGCGGCAGAAGCCGACCAGCCGATCGGTCTCTCCGGCCATCGCGGAGACGACGACGGCGACCTGGTTGCCGGCGTCGACTTCGCGCTTCACGCGCGCGGCGACGTTGCGGATCCGCTCGATCCCGGCCATCGACGTCCCGCCGAATTTCATCACGATACGGGCCATTGGCAGCGCAAATCCCTTTGGGTCGAAGCGGCGGCCCTGATAGGTAGCGCGCATGATACTGGCAAGCGACACGCACAATAACGCAACAATCGATCCGCGCGAGGCCGCGCATTTCGGCACCATGGCGAAGGACTGGTGGGATCCGAAGGGCTCGTCCGCCCCGCTCCACAAACTCAACCCGCCGCGGTTGCGCTACATCCGCGAGCAGGTCGACGCGCATTGGGGCGGCGACGGTGCGACCTTCACGCCGCTGGAGGGGAAGACCGCGCTCGACGTCGGTTGCGGCGCTGGACTGCTGTGCGAACCGCTCGCCCGGCTCGGCGCCGAGGTTACGGGGATCGATGCTGCACCCGAGAATATCGCGGTGGCGGAGATCCATGCGGCGCAGAGTGGTCTTGCGATCGACTACCGGGCGGGGGGAGTCGAGGGGCTGGTTGGGCAGTATGATCTGGTCACCAGCCTGGAGGTGATCGAGCATGTCAGCGACCCCGCTGGCTTTGTTCGGGGTTTGGCGCGGACGTTGGCGGAGGGCGGATTGCTGATCCTGTCGACGCCTAACCGTACGCCGCTGTCGCGGCTGGCGATGATTACGATGGCGGAGGGTGCTGGGGTGATTCCCAAGGGGACTCACAACTGGAACAAGTTCCTGACGCCGGAGGAATTGACGGCGTTACTGAACGATGCGGGGCTTCGGGTAACGGATACGCGCGGGCTGAGTTTCTCGCCGGCGACCGGGTTCACGCTGAGCGATTCGACGAGCCTCGATTACTTCCTGACCGCCGTCAAAGCCTGACCTTGCCCCCTTTCACACCACCCCGGCGAAGGCCGGGGCCCAATTGGGAAAGCAGCAGTAACGGAGTGCCATCCTCAACCATGACCGTCCCCCAATTGGGCCCCGGCCTCCGCCGGGGTGGTCGCGAGCGGGGTGAGGCTCAGTAATGGACCACACCGCCCCCCAACCCTGTTCACCCGCGAAGGCGGGTGCCCAGACTGGACACCCGCCTTCGCGGGTGAACAATCTTCTGGTGCTCGCAGCGCTGGCGATCATCCTCATCACCCTCGCCCTCCTCCGCCCCGTCGACCACGACGAGAGCCAGTACGTCGCCGCCGCCGTGCTGACCGCGCACGGCCTGCTCCCGTACAGGGACTTCGCCTACCTCCAGACCCCGCTCCAGCCCTACCTCTTCGCGCCGATCGCGCTCCTAGCCGGAACCTGGACCTGGCCAGCGCTCCGCATCGTCAACGCGCTGCTCGGCGTCGCGACGATCGCCTGCGTCCACACCGCCGCCCGAACCCTCGGCGCGAAACCCAAAGCCGCGCTCGCCTGCACCGCGCTGTTCGCGACCTGCGACATTCTCCTCTTCAGCATCGGCACCGCGCGCAACGATGCGCTCCCCGCCGCACTGCTCGCCGCCGCGCTATCGCTGATCGCACGCGCGGAAACCCGTGATGCGACGCGAAACCGGGCGCTGCTGATCGGGCTGCTTCTGGCCGCCGCCGCCGCCGCCAAGATCTCCTACGCGTTCCCCGCGCTCGCTTACGGGCTGTACGCGCTGATCCACCGCCGTCACCGCCCCGGCGCGATCCTGCTCGGCACGCTGCCGGTGATCGTCTTCGTCGCCTGGAGCTACACGACGAGCCCCGCCGGCTTCGTGTTCGGGACGCTGACCTTCCCGGCGCGCGGCCCCGCCGAATATTATGCGTCCCGGCCCTGGAAGATGTCGCTCCCCGCCAAGGCGATCGACACGCTCAAATTCCTCGCGCTCGGTGCGGCGCTGCCCGCGCTGATCCTGGTAGCCCGAGACGCAAGCCGCCGCCGCGCAATCGGGCTGTTTGACGCGCTCATCCTCGCCGGGCTCGTAGCCGCCCTGCTGCCGTTTCCGACCTGGCGGCAGTACCTGCTGCCCGTCCTGCCAGCGCTGTTCGTCCGGTTCTCGCTGATCACGCGCCCCAGCCGGCCGTGGCGAGTCGCGCTCGGTGTCTTCGCAATTGCCGGACTCGCGCCGTCGATCGCAGCCTTGGCCAGTCCGGACGGACTGTCGCTAGCCCAGGCGCTGCGCGAAGGGCGCGCGCTCGGCCGGATCCTCGATCGACACGGCATCGGCGGTACGATCGCGACACTGTCTCCGCAGATGCTGCCCGCCGCGAACCGCTTGCCCGACCCGGTCTTCGCCACCGGCCCTTTCTATTTCCGCAGCACGAGCCTGCTAGATCCGCGACAGGAGCGCGCGCTCCATCTGGTCTCACGTACGCGCTTGCGCGCGATTGGCGCGCCGATTCTCACCGGCGGCGAAGCCGCGGACACCAGCGGCGACGCCGGTCTCGATCATGCGCTCGCCGCCTGGGCAATTCGCAGCGGCTATCGATCGGTCGCAGTTCCCGGCACGCGCTTCACGCTCTACGTGCCGCCGGCCGCATCGCCAAACCCAGCCCTGCGATAGCCCCTCAAGCCCGGTGATCGCGCCCGCGATCGCTTGCCCTGCCGACAATCGGTCGCATCGCGATCGCATGCGCGGCGAACGCGACGATCAGCGCGACATGCAGCAGCAGGGTCAGCGCCGCGGTGAAGGCGACCAGTTCGGACAGGGCCTGATCCTGGCCGATCAGCAGGATCGCGGCATTGGCGAACAGCAGGTCCTTGTTGGGCACCAGCGGCAGCCGCGACACGAGCAACCGCCCGGCAGCGAGAAACATCCACATGCCGATCGACACGCCAGGCAACGCGAAATGCCAGGCGAGCGCGATCAGCAAAGACCCGAGCAACAGCCGGATGCAATGGACGGAGAACACCCACCACAGCAGCGGCCTTGCCAGCGAGAACACCCGCCGCGAGAAGATCAGAAAGGGCAACGAAATCACCAGCGTGACGCCCGCAGACGCCAGCACCGCGCGAAACTGATCGTGAGTCAGCAGGTCTCGTCCGAACGGTAGCGCTATCGCCACCAGCAGCAACGTCACCGCATTGCCCGCGATCGCCGACAGGATCGAGACATCCTTGACCGCCCCGAACGGCGACGCGACCATCTGCGCCTTCGCCCGCGCCCAGGCGTAGAAATACGCATCGCCCGAATAGCCGAACACGACTTCGTTCGCGATCCGCTTCTTGATCAGCGCGACCAGCCCGCCGATCGGAATCTCCCAGAGCCGCCGAAAGATCACGTAATCGCCGGTCGGCGACGCCATGTAGAGCAGCACGAAACACAGATAGAAGCGGGGATCGGCGGGCACCGAGCGGCCGAGCCCCGCCAGGCCATGCCCGAACAGCTCGCGCGCCAGCCCGACGATCATCGCGCCGGTCAGCACCGCGCCGATGATCGCCGGCCAGCGGCTGCGCACCGTCTTCAGCGGTTCCAGCCCGACATTTGAAACGTCGGCATAACCGGCAGGATCGGCCGCAATCGGCGGTCGCGTCGTCAATCGCTTGTCCTCACGCCATGTCTGCAAGGGTCGCACGGTGCACCAGCCATTGCCGGTGTCAGGGCGCGACAATAGCCTTTAGCCGCCGGTCGTGCACGTAAAGTCGGTTTCATTCGGTCGCGATCTCCGCTCTACCAATCGTGCATTATGATGACTCCCATGTTTCAGTGTTGTGTATGTCGCCGGTCGCCCAGCACATCTTGACCTATGCCGAGGACCTCCGCGGCGGCGGGGTCGAGCGCGCGCAGCTGCGCCTCGCGCGCAGCTGGCTCGCGGCGGGGCGGCGCGTGACGCTGGCGATCGAGGATATTGCCGGGCCGCTGGCGACGGAACTGCCCGAGGGGCTGGAGATCGTTTCGCCGTTTCGGTTGCTGACATTGCCGGCGGTCGTCCGCCGCCTGTCGCCGGACGTGATCTTCTGCCCCGGCAATTTCTATACCTGGAGCGCAGCGTGGACGAGGCTGCGGCTGGGCAAGGCTTGCCCGCCGATCCTCGCCAAGATGTCCAACGCCCCCACGCGCGCCGATCATGGCCGGCTGATGCACGCGGCGCACCAGCTCTGGCTGGCGCGGCACGGCGGGTTCCTCGATCACCTCGTCGCGATGACGCCTGCGACCGCGGACGAGGCGGCGCTGGCGACCCGGATGATCGGGCGGACTAGCGTCATCCCGAACCCGCCGGCGGTGGCGATTCCGGGCGCGCTACCCGATCTGCCGCCGCGCTTCATTCTCGGGGTAGGGCGCCTCGAACCGCAGAAGCGCTGGGACCGCCTGATCGCCACGCTGCCGCTACTGGCGGACCAGACGATACCGCTCGTTCTCCTCGGTGACGGTAGCGAGCGCGGGGCGATCGAGGCGCAAATCCGTTCGCTCGGTTTGCAGGATCGCGTGCTCCTGCTCGGGCACAGCAGCGATCCGCTCCCGGTGATGGCCCGCGCGGCGGTACTGGCGCTCACCTCGGAGTATGAAGGCGTTCCCGGCGTGTTGCGCGAGGCGCTGTCGGTCGGAACGCCGGTGATCTCGACGGACTCGAGCGCGGCGGTGGCGGAGATCGTTAATCGGCCCGACCGTGGGACGGTCATCGCAAGGGACGACGCTGCTGCGTTGATCGCGACGTTGGATGCATGGCTAGCGCCGGCTACGCAGCGACCGGCGCCAGTACCGCAACCCGGTGCAGACTCAGCGGAGCGCTACCTTGCTCTCTTCGACCAATTGGTAAGGCTGTAGCTTCCCACTCGATTACCGCCCCATTGACGTCGCCGGCCCCCACCCCCCGTCATCCCCGCGGACGCGGGGACCATATTCTCAGAGGTTTGCCAGTATGGGTCCCCGCGTCCGCGGGGATGACGGAATGGGAACCTGAACCCGCAGCAGGTGGTAAGGGGAACGTCAGGCCGTAGCTTGATCGTCGGCCTCGGCCTTCTCCTCTTCCCGCTCCGACCGCCGCTCCAGGGCAGTCTTCAACATCGCGGTCATCGGATCGGCCAGCGCCAGTCCCAGGATCCCGAACAGCGCGCTCGCCAGGATCTGCGCACCCAGCGTCAACGCCGGCGGCAGATCGACCGTCCGTTTGGCGACCATCGGCACGATCACATAGCCGTCGATCGTCTGCACCACGAGATACGTGCCGATCGCCCAATACCCCGTATCGACCCCCGCGCTGAACCCGACCGCGACCATCAGCACGCCCGTCACGATCGCGCCGACGTTCGGAATGAACGCGAGGATACCCGCGATGATACCGAGCAGCATCGCCATCGGCACGCCGCCGACCGCCAAGGCAATGCCGCTCGCGACACCCTCGACCGCCATCCCGAGCAGGCGCCCGGCGAGCAACCGCCGCAACGTCGCGCCCATCTTGACCAAAGTCCTGGCGAACTCGGGGCGCAGGTCGAGCGGCACCATCCACTGGAGCCCGCGCGAGTACGTCCCCGGATCCATCGCGATGAACAGCCCGAGGATCAGGATCATGAACATGCTGGTGATCGCGCCGATCGCGCTGCCCACCCACGACGTCACGCGCCCGACCGAGCCGAGCGCCTGCTTGACGATCCCGTTGACGTCCGACGCGCCCGGCATCAGCCCCTGCGAGGTCAGATAGCCGGTGAAGCGATTGGCCTGCGATTCCAGCGTCGAGCGCAGCTGCGTCACCTGCTCGGTCACCTGCACGCCGGTCAGCACGAACGTGCCGACGAGGAACGCGAAGGTCAGCAGCACGACGATCAGCAACCGCCAGCCACGCCCGATCGGCAGTACCCGCCCGAGCAACCGCACGCCGCCATCGAGCAGCGCCGCGAACACGACGCCGGCAAAGATGATCAGCAACGGCTGGACCAGCACGATCAGCAGCGCAATCACGCACGCGAGCCCGAGCCAGATCATCGCGCGCTTCAGTTCCTTGCGCAGGAACGGATCGCGCATCTCGACCGGGCTCAGTTCGTCGACCGTCTTCGTCTCGGCCATCTCAGTTCGCCTTGGCGGGATGGAGCGAGGTGCCCGCGCGATCCGGACGCAGCGAACTCCACCAGCTCAGCGGATTGAACGTCGCATCGCCGTCGAGGCTGAAGGTGATGAACTCCGCACGGCCGCCGAGATTCTCGTACGGCACCGGCCCGCCGAGCCCGAGCTGGCTCAGCGCGAACCGGCTGTCGGCCGAGCGATCGCGGTTGTCGCCCATCAGGAAGACGTGGTTCGCGGGGATCGTGATCTCGGCAAAATTGTCGCCCTGGCTGTCGGACTCGAGATCGATCGTCTCGTAGCGGCGACCGTTGGGCAGTGTCTCGGTATAGGTCGGCAGGCGGCACATCTCGCGCCCGTCGGGCAGCGTCTCGCGCGCGCCGGGATAATCGATCTCGCTGCACGGGCTGTTGGTATCGACCGGAATCAACGTGTCATGCAACGGGCCGCGCTTCACCGCGACGCCGTTGAGGAACACGATCCCGCCACGCACGGCGAGCTTGTCGCCCGGCAGGCCGATCACGCGCTTGATATAGTCGTTGTGCGTGCCCGGCGGCGTCACGATCACCACGTCGCCGCGCGTCGGCAGCGAGCCGAACAGGCGGCCGTGGATGAACGGTAGCGACACGCTCCAGCTGTCTTCCTGCTGGCGCAGCACGACGCCCTTGAAGATCGCGACCGGGTTCGGGATCGTCGGCGACACGAACGACCAGCCATACGCGAACTTGGTCACCACCAGCCGGTCGCCGATGCGCAGGCCCGGCAGCATCGATTCGCTGGGAATATAGAAGGGCTTGGCGATGAAGCTGTGGAAGCCGAGCACGACCAGGATCAGCCAGAATATGCCCTTCACTTCGCCCCACCAGTCGGTGCCGCGGCGGCGGGTCGTTTCGGGGGTGGTGCCGGCCGGTGGCGCGATATCCGCCGCGCTGGTCTGCGCAAGGGGGGGCTGCGCGAGGGGCTTTTCGGGGAACTCGTTGCCGTCCAACGCCGCGTCCTTCATCGGTTCGTATCCTGGCGCATGTCCGGGGATATCAGAGGTATGGCTTCGATGATCACGAAGGCCTGCGCCCACGGATGATCATCGGTCATCGTCAAATGCACGCGCGCGGCGTGGCCTTCGGGGGTCAACGCGTCAAGCCTCGCTTTGGCGCCCCCGGTCAGCGCCAGCGTCGGTGCGCCGCTGGGGGCGTTGACCACGCCGATATCGCGCATGAACACGCCCGCGCGAAACCCGGTCCCCACGGCCTTCGAAAACGCCTCCTTCGCGGCGAACCGCTTCGCCAGCGTCCCCGCCTTGGTAAAAGGCCGCCGCGCTGCCTTGGCACGCTCGACATCGGTAAACACCCGCTGCTCGAACCGCTCGCCGAACCGCTCGACCGACGCCGCGATCCGCTCGATGTTACACAGGTCAGACCCGAGCCCGATAATCACGAAATCCTCCCCGGCACGGGGAGGGGGACCGCGACGCGAAGCGGCGGGGTGGAGGGGGGGCTCCACGAGCGATACGTTTGCGGTGGGCCCCCTCCCCCATGCTGCGCATGGTCCCCCTCCCCGTGCCGGGGAGGATTACCGCGCCGCATCCATCGCCTCACGCATCAGCCGAACCGCCTCGCCGAGCCCGACGAACAAAGCTTCCCCAACAAGGAAGTGCCCGATATTCAGCTCCCTAACCTGCCGGATAGCCGCGATCGGTGCGACGTTGTCGTAGGTCAGCCCATGCCCCGCATGCACCTCGATGCCGTTCTTCGCCGCCAGCGCCGCCGCGTCGCTCAGCCGTCGCAGCTCCACCGTCCGCGCCTTGCCCGAAAGTTCCGCGTACAACCCGGTGTGCAGCTCCACCACCGGCACCTTGAGCCGGACCGCCGCCTCGATCTGCCTCGCGTCGGGCTCGATGAACAGCGACACGCGGATGCCCGCCCCCGCCAGCGCATCGACCAGCCGCGCCATCCGGTCGTAATGCCCGGCGACGTCGAGCCCGCCCTCGGTCGTCAGTTCTTCGCGCTTTTCCGGTACGATGCACGCGGCGTGCGGCTTGTGGCGCAGCGCGATGCCGAGCATCTCGTCGGTCGCCGCCATCTCCAGGTTGAGCGGGATCGTCAGCTCGGCCGACAGACGCGCGATGTCGTCGTCGGTGATGTGCCGGCGATCCTCGCGCAGATGCGCGGTGATCCCGTCTGCACCCGCTGCCGCCGCGACCAAAGCCGCGCGCACCGGATCGGGATACCCCGCCCCCCGCGCATTCCGCACCGTCGCGACGTGATCGATGTTCACCCCAAGGCGCAGGTGGTCGTTGCCAAGGGGGCTCATGCCGCCGCCCGGCTTCCAGGCTTGATCGCCGGGATCGCCGCCAGCTCGCGCGGCAAGGCATCCGCCGGATAGGTCGGCACGTCGAGCCGGATCAGCGGGAAGAACGGCACGCCCAGATCGGCCGTCCCGTTCGAGCGATCGACCAGTGCCGCCGCCGCGACCGTCACGCCGCCCGCGCGCCCAATCGCCGCGATCGCCTCGCGCGACGACAGCCCGGTGGTGACGACGTCCTCCATCATCAGCACGCGCTGGCCCGGCGCGAGCCGAAACCCGCGGCGAAGCTCGAACACGCCGTCGGGCCGCTCGAGAAATACCGCCTCGACACCGAGCGCGCGGCCCATCTCGTGGCCGGCGATCACGCCACCCATCGCTGGCGAGACCACGATATCGATCTGCGACCGCAACTCGGCCGGGATCGACGCGACCAGCGCCTCCGACAACCGGGCACCCCGCGCCGGGTCCATCAACACCCGCGCGCATTGCAGGTAGCGCGAACTGCGCAGGCCGGAGGACAGGATGAAATGCCCTTCGAGCAGCGCTTCGGCAGCGCGGAATTCGGCGAGCACGTCGTCTTCGGTCATCGCGGGTCATCGCTCCAAATGGTCTGCCCGCGCTGATACGAGCGCACGAAACAGCGTGCAATGAGAACTGGCGCTTCAGGCATCACACGTCACTGACCCCGTCATCCTGACGAAAGTCAGGATCCAGAGCCACGCAGGTCGACAGTTGTTACTCTGGATCCTGACTTTCGTCAGGATGACGAGGGGTTAGTACGGGCGCCTGAAGGGCGCATGCCAGACAAGACTTGAGGCGAGCCCCCCCGCTGGGTATAGCTCTTCCCAAATCATAAGCAGACATCCGCGCGTCCGGAATCGGGTTCGCAGTAAACCGGGGTCAATAAAAACGATGCGCAAGATGGGGATGAGAGGATTTGCGATGGCAGCGGGGCTCGCACTGGCGAGTCTTGGTGGCGTCGCCGGGCACGCGGCCCAGCCGACTGCCACGCCGACGTCAGCAGCACCCGCACCGCAAGCCGCTGCCGCACCGCAAGCCGCTGCCGCTCCGGGGGGCGTGTCGAACACTGCGCCGACGACCGCCGCAGCGATGCCCACCGCCAACCCGTCCAGCCCCGAGCTCGCGATGGACGGTGCGCCCGCGATGACGGTCAAGCCGATGATCGGCCAGCCCACCGACGGCCTGTTCGGCCTCCAGCCTCAGGTCACCAAGAACGGCCAGTTCGCGCACTGGATGCACAATTCGATCCTGGTGCCGACGATCACGATCATCTCGCTGTTCGTCCTCGCGCTGCTGTTCTGGGTGTCGTTCCGCTATCGCAAGGCGCGCAACCCGGTCGCGTCGAAGACCAGCCACAACACCTTCATCGAGATCATCTGGACGCTCGCGCCGGTCGTGATCCTGGTGCTGATCGCAGTCCCGTCGATCGGTCTACTGCAAGCGCAGTTCAAGCCGGCCCCGTCGGGTGCGGTGACGCTGAAGGCGATCGGCAACCAATGGTATTGGACCTACCAGTATCCGGACAATGGCGGCTTCGAGATCACCGCCAACATGCTGAAGGAAAAGGCTGACGTCGCCGCCGGCGAGCGCCCGCGCACCGATGCCGACGGTCCCAAGCTGCTCGCCACCGACAACCGCATCGTCCTCCCCGTTGGCGTGCCGATCCGCCTGATCACCACGTCGAACGACGTGATCCACAGCTGGGCCGTCCCGGCGTTCTGGATCAAGCTCGATGCGATCCCCGGCCGCCTGAACGAGACCAGCTTCACGATCGAAAAGCCCGGCCTGTATTTCGGCCAGTGCTCGGAGCTCTGCGGCGCGCGCCACGGCTATATGCCGATCGCGGTCGAGGCGGTTCCGCCCGCCGAATACGCAGCGTGGGTCAAGGCCAAGGGCGGCACGATGCCGACCCCCGGCAAGGCATCCGACAAGGTCATCCCGCAGCCCGGCGCCGACGGCTCCGCGGCGAAGGTCGAGGAGGCCGCGGAAACCGCCAACGCCACCGGCCCGGTCGAGAACGTAGCGACCCCCGCCAACGCAACCGCCCCCGCGACGACGCAGGGCGCGACCTCAAACCCGGCCGGCGCCGGCAACGCGGGACAGTAAGATGACCGACACCGCTCTCACCCCGTCGGCCTTCGTGTCCCACGAAGCGCACGACCATCATCACGATACCGATCACAAGCCGGGCTTCTTCGCGCGTTGGTTCATGTCGACCAACCACAAGGACATCGGCACGCTGTACCTGATCTTCGCGATCGTCGCGGGGATCATTGGCGGCTCGGTCTCGGGCCTCATGCGCGCCGAGCTCGCGCATCCGGGCATCCAGTATCTCCAGGGCTGGGCGAGCATGCTCCACGGCGGCCCCGCCAGCCTCGACGAATCGCTCCATCTCTGGAACGTGCTGATCACTGCGCACGGCCTGATCATGGTGTTCTTCATGGTCATGCCGGCGATGGTCGGTGGCTTCGGCAACTGGTTCGTGCCGATCATGATCGGTGCGCCCGACATGGCGTTCCCGCGCATGAACAACGTGTCGTTCTGGCTGCTGATCCCCGCCTTCACGCTGCTGCTGGCGTCGCCGTTCTTCGGTGGCGCGGGTAACGGCTGGACGCTCTACGCACCGCTCTCGACGTATGGCGAGCCCGGGCCGTCGACCGACATGGCGATCCTCGCGCTGCATCTCGCGGGCGCATCGTCGATCCTCGGCGCGATCAACTTCATCACGACGATCTTCAACATGCGCGCGCCGGGCATGACGCTGCACAAGATGCCGCTGTTCGTGTGGTCGATGCTCGTCACCGCGTTCCTGCTGCTGCTGGCGTTGCCGGTGCTCGCCGCGGCGATCACGATGCTGCTGACCGATCGCAACTTCGGCACGACGTTCTTCGATCCGGCCGGCGGTGGCGATCCCGTCCTGTACCAGCATCTGTTCTGGTTCTTCGGCCATCCCGAAGTCTACATCATGATCCTGCCGGGCTTCGGCATCGTCAGCCAGATCATCTCGACGTTCAGCCGCAAGCCGGTCTTCGGCTATCTCGGCATGGCGTATGCGATGGTCGCGATTGGCGTGGTGGGGTTCGTCGTGTGGGCGCACCACATGTTCACCACCGGCCTCAGCGTGAACACGAAGATGTACTTCACCGCGGCGACGATGGTCATCGCGGTGCCGACCGGTATCAAGATCTTCTCGTGGATCGCGACGATGTGGGGCGGCTCGCTCACCTTCAAGACGCCGATGGTGTGGTCGATCGGCTTCATCTTCATGTTCACCGTCGGCGGCGTGACCGGCGTCGTGCTCGCCAACGGCGGCATCGACGATTACATGCAGGACACCTACTACGTGGTGGCGCATTTCCACTACGTGCTGTCGCTGGGTGCGGTCTTCTCGCTGTTCGCCGGGTTCTACTACTGGTTCCCGAAGATGACCGGCAAGATGTACAACGAGTTCCTCGGCCAGCTGCACTTCTGGGTGTTCTTCGTCGGCGTGAACGTGATGTTCTTCCCGATGCACTTCCTGGGTCTCCAGGGCATGCCGCGCCGCATCCCGGACTACACGCCGGAGTACGAGCACTGGAACACGGTCGCGTCGGTCGGCTACATGATCATGGCCGCGGGCATGGTGGTGTTCTTCGTCAACCTGATCTGGTCGCTGGCGGCCGGCAAGAAAGCGGGCGACAACCCATGGGGCGACGGCGCGACGACGCTGGAGTGGACGATCTCCTCGCCACCGCCGTACCATCAGTTCGAGACGCTGCCGAAGATCGATTAGGATGCAAGGCGACGTAGCGTCAGCTACGCGCCGGTGCGGCCCGCCGCACACATCCGACCGGCCGGCGCGGCACCGCCGCGTCCGACGACACGGGATTTACTCCCGTGTCGGGGCCAGCCAAAAACGAGAACGCCTCGGGGAAACCCGGGGCGTTTTTCGCTGAACAGCCGTCCTCAAACCCAAGAGGTTTCCCCGCGAAGGCGGGGACCCAGTCTGGGCTCCCGCCTTCGCGGGAGAACAAGGAGGCAGGAGCCCACCTGCATCGTCTCCGACCTACGTCATCTCCGACCTACGTCATCTCCGACCTACGTCATCTCTGACCTACGTCATCCCAAGTACGCGATCCCCACGCCCGCCACCTTCCACGCCACTCCCCTCAACCGTCGTCCCAGCAAAAGCTGGGATCTCACCTGTGACTCCACGCGCTGACCAAATGCGAGACCCCAGCTTTCGCTGGGATGACGGTTGGGGCGGAGGTGGCGGGAAGCGCCTGGGGCGAGGGAATGGCTCTCGGGTCAGGGAGAGGACCGGGCCGACGGGAGGAGGCTGGAACACTAGGAAGCGTCTGCGCGATGAGAAAAACCGACTGACGGAAAGGCATCGGCCCAACGCAACCTCCCGTCCCCATTCACCATTCCAAAGGACAATCACGCTAACCCCACCGCCATGCCGCGCGCGCCAACCCTAGTCCGTCCCGACGCATCCACCGGCATGCCGCGCGCGACCTTCGCCCTGCTCGCCGCCTTCGCCGCGTTCGCGTTCACGATCATCGTCCCCACCGCGTTGCGCGACGGCGACACCGGCTGGCACCTTGCGACCGGTGCGTGGATCGTCGCGCACGCCAGCGTCCCGACCACGGATCCGTTCTCGTTCACCGCCGCCGGGCGCCACTGGGTGGCGCACGAATGGCTGTCCGAACTGGCGATGTATGCGAGTTACCGCGCCGCCGGCTGGAGCGGCCTGATCGTGCTGATCGGCGCGGCGATGGCGGCCCTTTTCGCGCTCGTCGCCTATCAGAGTCGTCGCTGGCTGAGCACGCGTGCCAGCATCGCCGCCTTGCTGGTGCTCGCCACCGGCCTGCTACCGTCTCTGCTGGCGCGCCCGCATATCCTGGCGCTGCCGATGCTGGCCGGGTGGACGATCGCGCTCCTGCGTGCCCGCGACCGCGATCGATCGCCGCCGCTCGTTCTCGCCGCGCTGATGCTGGTCTGGGCGAACGCACATGGCAGTTTCGTTTTCGGTCTCGCGCTGGTCGGGGTCTTCGCGCTCGAAGCGCTGATCGCCGCAACCCCATCCGACCGGCGCCATGTCGTTATCGGCTGGGGCATGTTCGGCATCCTGTCGGCGATCGCCGCGACGGCAACCCCCGCGGGCATCGACGGCCTGATCTTCCCCTTCTACGTCAACGACCTCGCGCTCTTGAAGCATCTCAACGAATGGCAGCCCGCCGATTTCTCCGGCTTTTCCGGGTTCGAGGCGATCCTGCTCGCCACGCTGTTCGTGCTCCTAGTCCGCCCGGTCCACATCCCGCCCGTCCGCCTGATCCTGCTGCTCGGCGTGCTCCATCTGACCTTGCAGCATACCCGCCAGGAGATCGTCCTCGTCGTCGTGGGCGTGCTCCTGCTTGCCGAACCGATCGGCAAAGCCTGGACCACGACGGTCGGCGCCGCGCCCGGCTTTCGGAGTGCTCGCGACAGCGCGCCGATCATCGCGCTGCTGAGTTTGCTCGCCGCGGGTCTCTCGGCATACCGAATTGCCGTACCGGTCGTCCGCGCCGACAGCGCCGCCATTCCCGTTACGGCGCTCCGCCACGTACCGTCGCAGCTTCGCGGTCGGCCGGTCTTCAACGACTATGGCTTCGGCGGTTCGCTGATCCTCGCCGGTATCCGTCCCTATATCGATGGCCGATCCGACATGTACGGCGACCCGTTCACGCTCGACTATTTCGCGATCGCCCAAGGCGACGTGGATCGCTGGCGTGCCGCGAACGCGAAATGGCATTTCGGCTGGACGATCCTGCCGCCACGATCGAAGCTGGTGCCGTTGCTCGACCACGACCCTGCGTGGCGGCGGATCTACGCGGACGGCACCGCGGTCATCCACCAAGCCGTACCCGCGCCTCGTCCAACCCCTTGAACCGTCACGACGCGAAGGCTTTCCGACCTCCTCCGCAGCGCGTATAGCGTACCCGAACCATGACTCCTGCCACTCCCCTCCTGCCACCGGCGCATTGGCGCGATTTCCTTGCGCTGACCAAGCCGCGCGTGATGACGCTCGTCGTCTTCACCGGTCTTTGCGGGATGCTCGCGGCCCCAGTCGGCGTGCACCCGGTGATCGGCTTCACCGCGATCCTCTGCATCGCACTTGGTGCAGGCGCGGCGGGTGCGCTCAACCAATGGTATGAGTCGGACATCGACGCGGTCATGCGGCGCACGCAGAAGCGCCCGCTGCCCGATGGCCGGATGGACCGCCAGGCGGCACTCCATTTCGGCGTCGGGCTCGGCGCGTTCTCGGTGCTGTTCATGGGGTTCGCGGTCAACGTCGTCGCCGCCGCGATCCTGACGGTGTCGATCCTGTTCTACGTGCTCGTCTACACCGTCTGGCTGAAGCGCCGCACGCCGCAGAACATCGTGATCGGCGGGGCCGCGGGCGCGTTCCCGCCGCTGATCGGCTGGGCGGCTGCGACCGGCGACGTCGCGCTGCTCCCCGTCCTGCTTTTCCTGTTCGTGTTCCTCTGGACGCCGCCGCATTTCTGGGCGCTCGCGCTGTTCATGAAGAGCGATTACGCCGCCGCGGGCGTGCCGATGCTCCCGGTCGTGTCGGGCGAGCGCACCACGCGGACGCAGATCGGGCTCTACACGATCCCGATGGCGGCGGTCGCGATCCTGCCGTGGCCGCTTGGGCTGACGGGGCCGATCTACGGCATAGCCGCGGTCCTGCTGACCGGCTGGTTCGCGCTGCTCGCCGTCCGCGTCGCAAGGCGCACCACGCATGCCGACGATGCGATGAAACCGGAGAAGGCCTTGTTCAAATACTCGATCCTGTATCTGTTCGTGATGTTCGGCGCGCTGGTCGTCGACCGGTGGTTCGCATGAGCCTGCCCGATCCAGACCTGATCCGCAGCCGCCAACGCGGTCGCGCCCGCGTCATGGCGCTCTTGCTCGGCGCATTCGTAATCCTCGTCTTCGCGATCTCGATCGCCAAGATTCGCGCAGGCATGCCGCACTGATGGCTGGCTGGAAGGCCATGTCGCGCACCAACCGTACCGCGGCGCTCGCGGTTCTCTTCATCTGTTTCATGACCGGGCTCGCCTGGGCCAGCGTGCCGCTCTACCGCCTGTTCTGCGCCGCCACCGGGCTCAACGGCACCACCAACCGCGGGCTGGCTGCCCCCGGCGCAGTCGACCACAAGATCCAGATCGACTTCGACACCAACGTTAGCCCCAAGCTGCCATGGAAGTTCACGCCCGAAAATCGCTCCGACACGGTCGATATTGGCGCGCGCGACATGGCGTTCTTCACCGCCACCAACACGTCGAACAAGCCGCTGACCGGCACCGCGACGTTCAACGTCCAGCCCGCGCAGGCCGGCAAGTATTTCACCAAGATCCAGTGTTTCTGCTTCACGCAGCAGACGCTGAAACCTGGCGAGACCGCGCGGATGCCGGTGATCTTTTTCGTCGATCCGAAGATCCTGACGGATCCCGACGCCGCCGATATCCAGACGATCACGCTCAGCTATACGTTTTACCCGGTGGATTCTGCGAAAACAGCCAGCTAGAACGTCGCCAAAGAAAATAGGGGAGTACCGATGGCCGGCGCCAAGAACCATGATTACCACATCCTGCCGCCGAGCATCTGGCCGCTGGTCGGATCGTTCTCGGCGCTGATCATGGCGGTCGGCGGCATCATGTGGATGCACGGCGGCCATATCGACAAGCCCAATGGCGGTGGCTGGGTGTTCTTCATCGGCCTCGCCGGCGTGCTTTTCACGATGTATTCCTGGTGGACGCAGGTCGTGCACGAGGCACGTGCGGGCGATCATACGCCGGTCGTCCAACTCCATTTCCGCTACGGCATGATCCTGTTCATCGCCTCCGAAGTCATGTTCTTCGTGGGCTGGTTCTGGGCGTTCTTCGACTTCTCGCTGTTCCCGACCGCGATGACCTATGCCGACGGCACCGTCACGCGGGCGGTCGAAGGCGGTGCGGCGATCGTCGCGCAGTGGCCTCCCAAGGGCCTGACGGTCATCAACCCGTTCGAACTGCCGCTGCTCAACACGCTGATCCTGCTGACGTCGGGAACGACAGTGACGTGGGCGCACCACGCGCTGATCCACAACCAGCGCGGCGGCGAGAAGACGGGGGCCTGGGGTCTGATCGGCGTCGGCAACCGCGACGGCGTGCTCAAGGGCCTGTGGCTGACCGTGATCCTCGGGATCCTGTTCAGCTCGATCCAGGCGTACGAGTATGCCCATGCACCGTTCCCGTTCAAGGGCATCAACTACGGCGCGTCGTTCTTCATGGCGACCGGCTTCCACGGTTTCCACGTCCTGATCGGCACGATCTTCCTGATCGTCTGCCTGGTCCGCGCCTATCGCGGCGACTTCACCCCACGCCAGCATTTCGGCTTCGAAGCGGCGGCGTGGTACTGGCATTTCGTCGACGTCGTGTGGCTGTTCCTGTTCGTCACCGTCTACGTCTGGGGCGGCTGGGGCGCCCCCGTCCACGGCGGTTGAGCTTTGCTAATTTTGGGGTGAGCCATCACCCCGGTAGGCACCACCCCGGCGAAGGCCGGGGCCCAGTTGGCAAGGTCACAGTAGCGAAGCGACGTCCTCCGTCAGCAACGTCCCCCAACTGGGCCCCGGCCTTCGCCGGGGTGGTGGCGCTTTTGGATGCGGCCTGGACGCGAACCAAAGGTCGCCCCCTTACCTTGTTCTCCCGCGAAGGCGGGAGCCCAGTCTGGATCCCGCCTTCGCGGGGAAACAAGGGAGAGCGCTGACCGCATGACCGAAGACCCATACCCGCTCGCCAACGCCCCCACGATCGCCCAAGTCGCGCTGAAAGGCCTATGCCCCCGCTGCGGCAAGCCCACGCTCTTCGCGAAATGGTCCAACTTCGCCGATCGCTGCTCGAACTGCGGTCTCGACTTCAGCAAGTTCAACGTCGGCGACGGCCCCGCCGCATTCCTGACCCTGATCCTCGGCGCGCTAGTCGTCGCGCTCGCGATTACGCTGGAACTCAAAGTCCATCCGCCACTCTGGCTGCACATGCTGATCTGGATTCCCTTCACTGCCGGCGGAGTCGTCCTCTCGCTCCGAGCAGCCAAGGGCGCGCTCATGTCCGCCGAATACCGCAACGCAGCCCGCGAAGGCCGAATCGACCCGTGACACGACGTATCCCCGTTATCCCGACCATCCTCGTCACGCTCACGATCGCGGCGATGATCGGCCTCGGCCTGTGGCAATTCCTCGACCGCCTCCCGAAAAAGGAAACGTTCCTCGCGCAGCTCGCCGCCAATCCCGCCAAGCCACCGATGGCTTTCCCGCGCTTCTCCGACGAGACGCTGCTGTTCCGCCGCGCCTCCGGCCTCTGCCTACAGCCAAGCGACATCAAGCTCGCCGGTGCCGGCAAAGCCGGCTTCCGCGCAATCGCCGAGTGCCGCACGGGCGCGGAGGGCCCCGGTATGATCGTCCAGCTTGGCACCACGCGCGATCCGATGGCCAAGATCGCGTGGACCGGCGGCGAAGTCTCCGGTTACATCAGCCACGCGCCTGACGGCCGCTCGCTGATCGGATCGCTGTTCGATCACACCCCGCAGCGCCCGATGCTGGTCGCGGCCACGCCGCCATCTAATGTTACGGGGCCCGGCCTCAACCCCAACGGCAAGCCCGACATCGCCTCGGTCCCGAACAACCACCTCGCCTATGCCGGCCAATGGTTCTTCTTCGCCGCCATCGCCGCGATCATCTACACCCTCGCTCTCCGCCGCCGCCCTCGCTAGCCGTTCTCCTGCGGACGGAGGAGTCCAGGGCACCGCGCGCATTCCTTCGTAACCCTGGATTCCTGCGTTCGCAGGAAAACGGAAAGCGCGCAGCTTGTTCCCTTCCACTCGGCCCGCTAACCGACGGAACATGCGTTACATCAGCACCCGCGGCTCGGCGCCCATCCTCGATTTCGAAGCGGCGACGCTCGCCGGCCTCGCCTCCGATGGCGGCCTCTACCTCCCCGACGCGTGGCCGACGATGACCCGCGACGAGATCGCCGCGCTCGCCGGACTATCCTATGTCGACACCGCCGTTGCCGTAATGGCCCCGTTCGTCGGCGACGCGATGACGCGTGAGGAACTGAAGGCACTCTGCGATCAAGCCTATGGTCGCTTCTCGCACGCCGCAGTCGTCCCCCTCGTGCAGCTCGACCACGACCAATGGCTCCTCGAACTCTTCCACGGCCCGACGCTCGCGTTCAAGGACGTCGCGCTCCAGCTGCTCGGCCTCTTCTTCGAGCGCTTCCTCGCCGGCACCGACAAGCGCCTGACGATCGTCGGCGCGACCAGCGGCGACACCGGCTCGGCCGCGATCGACGCGGTCGCGGGGCGCGATGGCATCGACATCTTCATGCTCCACCCGGTCGGCCGCATCTCCGACGTGCAGCGCCGGCAGATGACAACGGTGCTCAGCCCCAACGTCTACAACATCGCGATCGAGGGCAGCTTCGACGATGCCCAAGCACTGGTGAAGGCGATGTTCAACGACCGCGCCTTCTCGACCAAGTTCGCGCTGTCCGCAGTCAACTCGATCAACTGGGCCCGGCTGATGGCGCAGGTGGTATATTTCTTCTACGCCGCCGTCCGCCTCGGCGCGCCCGATCGCGAAGTCGCGTTCGCGGTACCGACTGGCAATTTCGGCGACGTCTTCGCCGGCTATGTCGCGGCGAAGATGGGGCTGCCGGTGGCCAAGCTGGTGGTCGCGACCAACGTCAACGACATCCTCCACCGTGCGCTCAGTACCGGCGACTATTCGAAGGGGGGCGTCCAGCAGACCCCGACCCCCTCGATGGACATCCAGGTGAGCTCCAACTTCGAACGCCTCTTGTTCGACCTCGGCGACCGCGACGGCGCAGCGCTTGCCGCACAAATGGCCGGCTTCGAATCCTCCGGGGCCATGCGTCTCACCAACGCGCAGTCGCAAGGCGCCTCAGCCCTCTTCCAGAGCGAGCGCATCGACCTCGACGACATGACGCTGGCGATGCGCTGGGCACACGAGCATGCGGGCCAGGTGATCGACCCGCACACCGCGATCGGCCTCGCCGCCGCGTTGCGTACCGAAGTCCCCGCCGGCGTTCCCATGGTCACGCTCGCCACCGCGCACCCTGCCAAGTTCGGCGACGCGGTCGAACGCGCTACCGGTGTCCGCCCCTCGCTGCCCACCCGCGTGGGCGACCTGTTCGACCGCGAGGAGCGCTACGCCACGCTGCCGGCGACCTTCGAGGCGATCACCGCCTACATCACCGAGCGCGCGAAGCCGTCGGCATGAAGCTGCACACCCTCATCGGCGAACCCTGGGCGGATTACGGCCTGATCGACTCCGGCCACGGCAAGAAGCTCGAGCGCTATGGCCGCTTCCGCTTCATCCGCCCCGAGCCGCAGGCGATGTGGGCCCCCGCCTCGACCGACTGGCAGGCGCAGGGCGAATTCGTCCCCGGCTCCGACGAAGACGGCGGCGGCCGCTGGGAATTTGCCGAGCCCGTGCCCCGCGAAGGCTGGACGCTCAAGTGGAACGAGGTGTCGTACACCGCGCAGACCACCCCGTTCCGCCACCTCGGTTTCTTCCCTGATATGGCGCCGGTGTGGAGCTGGATGCGCGAGCGCGTCGCCGGGCTCGAGTCACCCGAATGCATGAACCTGTTCGGCTATACCGGGGTCGGCACGTTGGCGATGGCGACCAAGGGCGTCCGCATGGTGCACGTCGACGCGTCGAAGAAGTCGGTCGAGGCGGCCAAGGCCAACGCCAAACTCTCGGGCATGGCCGACGCACCGATCCGCTGGATGACCGACGACGCGGCGAAGTTCGTCGCGCGCGAAGTTCGGCGCGGGCGGCGATATGACGGCATCCTGCTCGATCCGCCGAAATACGGCCGTGGACCGGAAGGCGAGGTCTGGCGGCTCGAAGAGGACCTGCCCAAGCTGATCGCCGATTGCCGGAAGCTCCTCGACGAGAACTCGCGCTTCCTGTTCCTCACGGTCTACGCAGTGCGGATGTCGGCGCTGGCGATCGGGGAACTGCTGAACCAGGTCTTCGCCGATCTCCCCGGCAAGGTCGAAGTCGGCGAACTCGGCGTCCGCGAAGAAGCCCGCGGTCTGACGCTCCCGACGGCTATCTGGGCGCGCTGGAGCCGCTAAGCCCGCCCCCATGGCACCACCCCGGCGGAGGCCGGGGCCCAGTTGGGGGACGGAGTTAACTGCGGCCTGTCCTTCGTTACTGCAACCTTTCCAACTGGACCCCGGCCTTCGCCGGGGTGGCACTTTTAATTCAATAGTTGAGCGCGCCTCGAGCGCCGTTCCCCCGCGAAGGCGGGGGTCCAGGAGCCAGGAACGACAGCGCGTGTAACCCTGGGCCCCCGCCTTCGCGGGGGAACTAGAGACGGACCTACCCCGGGATCTGCTGCGAGATGCAGTGGAAGCTCCCGCCACCCGTCAGGATATGATCCGCACGTTGCCCGACCACCTCACGGTCCGGGAACAGCGCCTGGATCGCCACCACCGCCGCGGCATCGTTCTCAGCCCCGTACAAAGGCACCACCACCGCGGCATTGCCGATGTAGAAGTTCATGTAGCTCGCCGGCACGACCTCCTCGTCGCGCAGCACGCGGCCCGGTGACGGAATCGTCACGACCTCCAGCCCGGCCGCCGCGGCATCTCGCGCGGCGTTCTGGTACACCTGCCAGTTCGGATCGTTGTCGGTCGCTTGCGGAATCGCCACGCGCCCTTCACCGACGAACCGCGCGAGGTTGTCGACATGGCCGTCGGTATGATCGTTGACCAGACCATCCCCCAGCCACACCACGCGGGTATAGCCGAGGTCCGACGCCAGCCGCGCCTCGATCTCCGCCTTGGTCAGCGACGGATTGCGGTTGCGGTTGAGCAGACACTGCTGCGTCGTGACGACCGTCCCGGTGCCATCGCCATCGATCGCGCCGCCCTCGAGAACCCAGTCGCACGCCTCGACCCGCTTGTGCCGGCTTTCCGCCAGCCGCTGGCCGATCGTATCATCGCCGGGCAAGTCGTACTTCCCACCCCAGCCGTTGAACCGGAAGTCGCGTGCGCTGCCGTCGCCGACGATGATCGGCGCGGTATCGCGCAGCCAGATATCGCCGAACGGCTCGACCACCACGTCCGCGAACGGCGCCAGCTTCTTGGCGGTCGTCGCCGACCCGACGTCGGCCGCGACCAGGATCACCGTCTCGCCCTTGCCGCCGGCATGCACTGCCTTGGCAAACGCGACGACCTCGTCCCGCGCGGGCTCGAGATCCTCAAGCCACAGGTCCGCATGGCTCGGAAAGCCGATCCAGACGGCCTTGTGGTGCGCCCATTCGGCGGGGGTGGAGACGGTCGTGGTCACTTACTTGGCTCCTGCGCGATCGCGGTCACGGATGCCGCGGAATTCGGCGGTCTTATACCAGTTCGGCCACAGACTGGTATCGTCCGCGAGCTTGCGCCCCAGCCCGTAATAGATCGTCAGGTCCTCGACCGCACCCGACCAGTCCCACTTGGCGTCATATTCGTCCGCCGGTTTGTGATAGCGATGCGCGACATAATCCTCGCGCGCGGCATGGCCCGCTGCGGTGCCACCAACGACGAGGTCCTCGCCGCTACCGCCATCGAGCATCGGCACGCCAAGCTTGGCGAAACTAAAGTGATCCGACCGGTAATAGCCGCCACGCTCAGGATTTGCCTCGACGCCGATCACCCGGCCCTCGGCAGCGACGAACGGCTTCACCAGATCCTCGATCTCGGATTTCCCCGCGCCGGTCAGCACGAAGTCCTTGGCGCGCCCATCGACGTTGAGCACGTCCATGTTCACCCCGCCGACGGTATGCGCGAGCGGATAGATCGGATGCTCGGCATAATAACGCGACCCGAGCAGCCCCGATTCCTCCGCGGTCACGGCAAGAAACGCAATCGACCGCTTGGCCGGCCCCGCCTTCACCTGCGCCTCGGCCAGCGCGATCAGCCCGGCGACGCCGCTCGCATTGTCCGACGCGCCATTGCAGATGTCGTCGCCATCGACCGCGTCGCAGCGGCCAAGATGATCCCAATGCGCGGAGTACATCACGTAATCGTTCGGCGCCGCCGTCCCCGGCAGCACGCCGATGACGTTCTTCGACGCCTGCCGCTTGATCGTGTTGTCGAACCCGCCGGCGAACTTCAGCCCCAGCGGTACCGCCTTGAACCCCTTCACCTTCGCCGCGGCCGCCAGCGTCGCGTAATCCTTGCCCGCGCTCGCGAACACACGCTCGGCCGCGGGCTTCTGCATCCAGCCGACGATCTGCGACTGGTCGAGATGATCGCCCTTCTCGTCCAGCTCGAGCTGCGGCCCGGTCCAGGACGACTGCACCACCGCCCACGGATACGCCGCCGGTTCGGTATCATGGACGATGATCGCCGCCGCGGCGCCGTGCTTGGCGGCGTTCTCGAACTTGTACGGCCAGCGCCCGTACCACGTCATCGCCCGGCCCTCGAAGGGCCCTTCGCGCGACATCGTCTGCCAGTCGGCGTCGTTGATGAGGATGACCACCGTCTTCCCCTTCACGTCGGTGCCGGCATAATCGTCCCAGCCCTTTTCGGGCGCGGTGATGCCGTAGCCGACGAATACCACGTCGCTGTTAGTCACCGCGGACTTCGGCGCCACGCGGTACGTGCCCGCGACCATGTCGGTGCGATAGGCGAGGCTGACCGGCGCGTTGCCGCCGGTGAACACGTAAGGCTGCACGTTCGTGGCCGTAATCTCCACCATCGGCACGTCCTGCGTCCACGACCCCTTGTTGCCGGGCTTCAGCCCTGCCGCCTTCATCCGCTCGACGATATACGCGACCGTCTTCGCCTCCGCAGGCGTAGTCGGCGCGCGGCCCTCGTAAGCGTCCGACGACAGCACTTGCGTGACGGTCTTCAACGTCTCGACCGAGATGGCGGGCGTAGTCTGCGCGGACGCGGCGGTCCCGAGCAGCAGGAGAGGCAGGATGGCAGCGCGCATGGTCGTGTCCTCGGTAGTTTGCGCGCGTTCTGGCAAAGCTGGGCGTGCATGTCCACGAAGCGACACGGAGCAACGAAAAAGGGCGGCCCCGCAGGACCGCCCTTTTCTGTTCCAAACCGCGCCGTGGCAAAGCCACGTCGTCGGACGTCGCCTGAGCGACGCCAGCCGGTCGACGAATTTTCTCGGCTTAACGCGAGTAAAATTCGACGACCAGGTTCGGCTCCATCTTCACCGGGTAAGGCACTTCGTCGAGCGTCGGGACGCGCGTGAAGGTGACCTTCGCGGCGCCGTCTGGAGCGACGTAGTCGGGGATCTCACGCTCGGCGAGGCTCTGCGCTTCCATCACCAGCGCCATTTCCTGCGCCTTGGTGCCCAGCGTGATCTCGTCGCCGACGAAGCAGCGACGCGAGGCGATGTTGCACTTCACGCCGTTGACGCGGATGTGGCCGTGCGAGACGATCTGGCGTGCCGCGAAGATCGTCGGCGCGAACTTGGCGCGGTAGACGATCATGTCGAGGCGCTGCTCGAGCAGGCCGATCAGGTTCTGCGAGGTATCGCCCTTCAGACGCGCAGCCTCATGGTAGCACGCACGGAACTGCTTCTCGGTCACGTCGCCGTAATAGCCCTTGAGCTTCTGCTTGGCGCGCAGCTGGATACCGAAATCGCTGACCTTGCCCTTACGGCGCTGGCCGTGCTGGCCCGGGCCGTATTCGCGCTTGTTGACCGGCGACTTGGGACGACCCCAGATGTTCTCGCCCATACGGCGATCGAGTTTGTACTTCGCGCTTTGACGCTTCGACATAAGTAAGTCCTTGGCAGCTTGTGACGAACCCGCGCCATCGCTGGAGCGGATCATTCCCGGTATCGCCTGCTGGCCGTGGACGAGATCCATGGGGCAGGGCATCCGCTTCACCGGGGTGCGGAGCCTGTCGCGAAGCGCGGGCCTATGTCCGAAACGCGCGGCCCGGTCAAGTCGGCAAGCCCGTCAGCTGCCGCGTCCACTCAGGCTGGGTAGCCCCGGGTTGGTGGTCTGATCACGGAAATTGTCGCGGCCGCCCGACTCCGTTCTGCCCATCGCCGCCCATTCCGCGCGCGTATGGCAGACCCGGTGGCCCATGATGCTGCCGGTCGTCGTCTCGTTGCGACAGATCTTCTTGTCGGCATCGACGACGGGTTTTGCCACGATAGCCGCAGGAACAGCCTGCATCGCCAAGGCAGCGATCATCGAAATCAGGATCATAGCGGACCTCGAACGTCATGGGTGGAGTAGCGACGAGAGGGTGACCCGCGCGTCCGGATTTCGCAACCGGAATGATGCACCGGTCGGCACGTCGACGATGCACTATGCTGGACAGCGTAGCTGGCCGGGGTATTGACGCGTCATGCCCAATTCCCTCCCTCCTGGTTTCACCCTGGCCGGCCCAGACTGCACGACCATGATCGAGGTTCGCGCAGGCGTCGACGCGCTCGACCGCGAACTGGTCGCGCTGCTCGCCAGGCGGTTCGCGTACATGGACGCCGCCGCGCGGATCAAGCCTGCGCGGGGCCATGTGCGCGACGAGGCGCGGAAGACGCAGGTGATCGACAACGCGCGGGCCGAGGCGGCGAAGCTGGGCGTGCCGGACGCGGCGGTTGCGGACCTTTGGGAGAGGCTGGTCGAAGCCTCGATCGCGTATGAATTGGCGGCGTTCGACCGCCGCTAACCCCACTACCGTTCGTGCTGAGCGAAGTCGAAGCACCCTCGCTTGGGGCACACCCTTCGACTTCGCTCAGGGCGAACGGAAGGCGGGAGAACGGAAGAAGCGGCCCGATCGGAAAATCAGGTCCGCGGCTTCTTTCCCGCCAGCGACGACAGCACCCCGCGGAGAGTCCGGATTTCCTGGCTCGACCAGCCCGGCTTGGTCAGTAGCGTCCGCAGCGTTCGCCGTGTCGACTGCATCTTGTCGGGCAGGTGGAAGAACCCCGCCCCCATCAGCATCGCATCGAGCTGCCCGATCATCCCGTCTAGCTCCTCCTGCGGTGCGGGCGGCATGATCGGGTTGATCGACGGCTGCGACAGCTCGCGGTCGGCGGTCAGGCCTTTCGACCATTCATACGCGACCAGGATCACCGCCTGGGCGAGGTTGAGCGAACCGAACTCGGGGTTAATGGGCACCGTGATGATCGTCCGCGCGACCGCGACGTCGTCGGTTTCAAGGCCGGAGCGCTCTGGCCCGAACAGGATTGCGGAGCGGCCGGGGGCTGTGTGGATTTCGGTCGCGGCCTGCTCGGGGGTGACGACGGGTTTGGTGACGCCGCGCTTGCGCACCGTGGTGGCGAACACCTGCGCGCAGTCGGCGGTGGCGGCAGCGACGCTGTCGTAGACCTTCGCGTTCTGGAGCACGATGTCGGCGCCACTGGCCGCGGGGCCGGCGGAGGGGTTGGGCCAGCCGTCTCTGGGGGAGACGAGGCGCATTTCGGTGAGCCCGAAGTTCAGCATCGCGCGCGCGGCCTTGCCGATGTTTTCGCCGAGTTGGGGGCGGACCAGGACGATTACGGGAGGTGGGGTCGATGCGCCGACCGTCGCTTCCTCGCCCATACCAGCCTGCTCGGCCTCCCCATCCCGTTCGTCCCGAGTAGAGGTCGAGCTTGTTGAGACCTCGTATCGAGGGACTGGTTCAGAATGCTCAGGCTTCCGCGCCGCCGCCGAGACCGCCGCCCAGTCGTCGCGGAACAGCGCTTCCTTCTTCTTCCTTGACCAATCCTTCACCTGGAACTCCGCCGCAAGCGCTTCCTGCCGCGAAGGAAATTCCTGGCTCCACATCAGCGTCACCGGCCGCCGGGTCTGCGTGTACCCCGCGATCTCGCCGAGATTATGCTGGCCGATCCGGCGCTCCAGATCGTCCGTATGTCCGGTGTAATAACTGTCATCGGCGCAGCGCACCACATAGGCCCAGAATGTCATTTTTGGGGCTTATCCCTCGATACGTCGTCTCGACAAGCTCGACGTCTACTCGGGACGAACGGGA
This sequence comes from Sphingomonas sp. PP-CE-1G-424, assembly GCF_004341085.1. Classification (GTDB taxonomy): domain Bacteria; phylum Pseudomonadota; class Alphaproteobacteria; order Sphingomonadales; family Sphingomonadaceae; genus Sphingomonas. The sequence goes on along the minus strand of NZ_SLXW01000001.1, from coordinate 1,074,790 downwards.
GTGGGGAAAGGTCCGGTCTGGAGATGGGCGACCGGACGTATCATGAGGGGCGGACTCACCCCCATTCCGTTCGTCCCGAGTAGCGATCGAGCGAAGTCGAGAGCGCGTATCGAAGGACAGGTAAGGGAGCACATCACTCTGCCCGCCCAACCTCCTCAACACTCCCGGCAAAAGCCTCGAAGTCCTTAGCCTCGCTAAAGTCCCGGTACACGCTCGCAAACCGGATATACGCGACCGAATCGAGCCCCTTGAGCCCGTCCATCACCATCTCGCCGATCCGCTTCGACGTCACGTCGTTCTCGCCCAGCGTCTCCAGCCGACGCTGAATCCCGCTCACCAGCTTCTCGATCCGTCCCGCCTCGATCGCCCGCTTCCGCGTCGCGATTGACAACGACCTGAGCAGCTTCTCCCGATCGAACGGCTCTCTCCGACCCTCGCTCTTCAACACGAACAGCTCGCGCAGCTGGATGCGCTCGAACGTCGTGAAACGCGCGGCACACCCTTCGCACTGGCGCCGGCGTCGGATCGCCGCCCCGTCTTCGGTGGGGCGGCTGTCCTTCACCTGGCTGTCTTCATGTCCGCAGAAGGGGCAGCGCATTCAGACCTTCTTCTTGCCCTTGTAGTACGCGTAGCCCGCGCCCGCGAGTGCGCCGAAGATCGGGCCGACGATCGGCACCGGGATCGCGACGACCGCGCCGAGTGCGCTCCACTTGGCCATGCTCTTGCCGAGGCCGGGCGTTGCCTTGATGTCGTTCTGAACGTCGTCGAACTTCGACATGCTACTTATCCTTGATAGATCGGGAAGCGCGCGCACAGTGCACGAACACGCGTCCGAACGTCCGCCTCGACTTCCGGGTCCCCATGCTCGCCCTTTTTCGCGAGGCCGTCCAGCACGTCGGCGACCATGTTGCCGATCTCGCGGAACTCCGCCGGGCCGAAGCCACGCGTCGTACCTGCGGGCGAGCCAACGCGGATGCCGCTGGTCTTGACCGGCGGCAGCGGATCGTTGGGGATGCCGTTCTTGTTGCAGGTGATCCCCGCGCGCTCGAGCGCCTCGTCCGCATCGCGCCCGGTGATGCCCAGTGGCGTGAGGTCGATCAGCGCGAGATGCGTGTCGGTGCCGCCCGAGACCACGTCCGAACCGCGTTCCTTGAGCGTCGCCGCCAGAACCTTCGCGTTCTCGACGACCGCGGCGATGTAGCTCTTGAAGTCAGGCTGAAGCGCCTCGCCGAACGCGACCGCCTTCGCCGCGATCACGTGCATCAGCGGCCCGCCCTGAAGCCCCGGGAACACCGCCGAATTGATCTTCTTCGCGATCGCCTCGTCGTTGGTCATGATCATGCCACCGCGCGGGCCCCGCAGCGTCTTGTGCGTGGTGGTCGTCACGACATGCGCATGGCCGAACGGCGTCGGGTGCAGGCCCGCCGCGACGATCCCGGCGAAATGCGCCATGTCGACCATGAAATACGCGCCGACCTTGTCCGCGATCGCGCGGAACTTCGCGAAGTCGATGACGCGGGGATAGGCCGAGCCACCCGCGATGATCAATTTCGGCTGATGCTCGACCGCCAGCGCCTCGACCTGATCGTAGTCGATCAGGTGCGTGGTCGCGTCGACGCCGTACTGAACCGCGTTGAACCACTTGCCCGACATCGCCGGCTTCGCGCCATGCGTCAGGTGACCGCCCGCATCGAGGCTCATGCCGAGGATCGTGTCGCCCGGCTTGACCAGGGCCAGCATCACCGCGCCGTTCGCCTGCGCGCCCGAATGCGGCTGAACATTGACGAACCCGCAGCCGAAGATCTGCTTGGCGCGCTCGATCGCCAGCGTCTCGACCGTGTCCGACGGCGCGCAGCCCTGGTAATAGCGCTTGCCCGGATAGCCCTCGGCGTATTTGTTCGTGAACACCGAACCCTGCGCCTCGAGTACAGCCTTCGAGACGATGTTCTCCGACGCGATCAGCTCGATCTGCGTCTGCTCACGTTCCAGTTCGGCTTCGACGCCGGCGAACACGGCGGCATCGGCATCGGCCAGGCCGCGCGTGAAAAAGCCGTCGGGCTGGACGTCGTGGAGTTCGCGGGGCTGAGTGCTCATGCGGGGACCTTTAACTTGTCGACACGGAGTTGATGACGGCCGCCGGCGAAATCGGCGGACAGGAAAGCTTCGACGCACGCCTTGGCCATTTCCTCGCCGATCAGGCGCGCGCCCATCGCGATGGCGTTGGCGTCGTTGTGGATGCGCGCAAGGCTCGCCGACAGCGGTTCGGACACGAGCGCACAGCGGCAGGCGGGATTGCGATTGGCGGCGATCGAAATACCGATCCCGGAGCCACACAACGCGATGCCGCGGTCCGCGCTACCATCGGCGATCGCCGACGCGAGCTTGAACCCGTAGTCCGGATAGTCGACGCTGGCGGTGCCTTCGGGCCCGAGGTCGAGCACATCGTGCCCCGCCTCGCGCAGCCAAGCGGCGAGCACCGCTTTCAACGAAACGGCAGCGTGATCGGACGCGATGGCGATGCGCACCTGGCGTATTCCTGTGACGGGGGATCGGGTGCCCAGCCCCATACCGACCCGAGCGCGGATTTGCCACACCTGTTCGCGGCTGCTTCGTCATCCTGACGAAAGTCAGGATCTAGGGTAACATAGCGCATCACCCATGGCTCTGGGTCCTGACTTTCGTCAGGATGACGCGCTAAGGTCGGCATCTGCGCTGAACGCCAACCGTGAAGGAGACATCGATGAAAGCTCTCACCTTGCTCGCCGCAGTCGCGCTGACCGCCTGTTCGGGCCCTGCGCCCGACACCAGCAGCGACGGCAACATGACGTCCGCCGGCTCGCTCGAACGCAAGGTCTCCGCCCCCAAGACCAAATCCGCACCCAATTATACCGGCCGCTGGATCGGCGTCGAAGGCATGGTCCTCGACGTCGCCCCCACCGCCACCCCCGGCCACTATGTACTGACGATGCAATGGGACCTCGACAACAAGGGCAAGTTCGACGGTACCGCGACCGGCGACACGATAGCGTTCGATCGCAAAGGCATCCGCGAAACGCTGCGCCCGACCAACGGCGACGCGACCGGGCTCAAATATCTCTCCGGCAAAACCGACTGCCTGACCGTCAAGCCCGGCGAGGGCTATTGCCGCGAGCGACTTAGCCGCTAGGTTCCGGATCGTGACCATGGCCTTTTCAAACGCGGACGCGGCGCGCGCGCATCTCTCCGAGGTGCTCTTGCGCACCGGGCAAGAGGACCGCGACGCGTTTCGCGAACTCTATTCGCTGACCAGCGCGAAGCTTTTCGGCATCACCCACCGTATCTGCGGCAACGCCCAAGCCGCGGAGGATGTGCTGCACGAGGTCTATCTCACGATCTGGAAACGCGCCGGTGCCTGGGAACCCGGTCGCGCGAGCCCGATAACCTGGTTGGCGACGATCGCGCGCAACCGCGCCATCGACTGGCAGCGCGCGCAGGGCGTCCGCCGCACGAGCCCGCTCGACGACGCGCCTGACATCGCCGATCCCGGCGAGGGTGCAGAGGCAGGGATGCTGGCGAGCGAATCGTCGCGCGAACTGATCGAGTGCCTCGACGGTCTCGAACCTCAGCAGCGCGACGCGATCCGGACCGCGTTCTTCGACGGCGTCACCTACGCCGAACTCGCGATCAAGCGCGCCGTGCCGCTGGGCACGATGAAGAGCTGGGTCCGCCGCGGCCTCGCGCGCCTGAAGGATTGCCTCGATGGTTGATCCGACCACCGATACCGGCGTGCCTGAGGACGTTGCCGCCGCCGAACTCGCGCTCGGCCTGCTCGAAGGCGAAGAGCGCGGGGCAGCGCTGCGCCGCGTGCTCGCGGAACCCGGTTTTGCCGCCCAGGTCGAATGGTGGCGATCACGCCTGGCGGTCCTGTTCGACCTTTGGCCCGAACACGCCGCGCCGCCGCATCTCGCAGCCCGGATCGAAGCCAGTCTCGATGGCACGCCAGCCCCTGCGCAAACGAGCCGCTTCGCATGGCCGGCGCTCGCCGCCGTCACCAGCGCGATCGCCGCATCGCTGTTGCTGTTCGTCATGGTCCGCCCAGAGCCGACCGTGCCCGTCTCGCAGCCGATCGCCCCCTCAATACCGGTCGCGCGGCCGACCAGCGTGCTCGTCGCGATGCTCGGCGATGCGAAGTCGCCGGTTGCAGCAGTGTACGATCCCGCAAACGGCGCGCTCCGCGTCGCGGCCGGCCCCGGCGTTCCGGACGCGCGCGTCGCGCAGCTCTGGGTGATCGGCGGCGACGGCGTGCCGCATTCGCTCGGCCTGCTCTCGGGCCGCCCGACCTCGCTGGCACCCAAGGGCGTCGACCGCGGTCGCATAACCCCCGGCGCGACGCTGGCGATCTCGGTCGAGCCGCTCGGCGGCTCGCCGACCGGCCTGCCGACCGGCCCGGTCGTTGCCACCGGCGTGGTCGCCCGCGTCTAATGCCCGTCTGATGACCAAGCGACCCGCCGCGACCGGCGGCATCCCGCCGATCGCGCGCGTGCTCGGGCTGAGCGGCCTCCTCCCGCAACTCGCGGCAGTCGCGTTGCTGCTTAGCGGCGATCCGCAAAGCCGGTTTTCCGCCTTGGCGATCGCCTACGCCTATGCCGCGATCATCCTGAGCTTCCTCGGCGGTCTCTGGTGGGGCCTCGCCGCACGCACCGACTCGCCGCCGCGCTGGCTCTGGTTCGCCAGCGTCGCGCCTTCGCTGATCGCACTGGTCACCGCCTGGCCCTGGATGGTCGGCCTGCGCTGGCCCGGCCCCTCGCTGGTCGTACTCGGCATCAGCCTGATTGCCGCGCTGCTGATAGACCGGGCGCTGGTCTGCGCCGGCATAGCCCCGCCCGGCTGGATGGCGTTGCGCGCGCCGCTGTCGCTCGGCCTCGGCATCCTGACTCTTTTGGCGGCGGCGCTCTAACGACTCGGCGCAGCGTCGAATCAGTGGTATCGTCTATTAATGAACAAGCACGCCGCCATCGTCCGCGCCGAGCCCCATCTTCTGTTTCGCTCGACACCAGCGCGATTCACCAGTGAAGAATTCATGCGCATGGCAGAAGCCGGTGCGTTCGAAGACATGAAGATCGAATTGGTCAACGGGGAAATCGAACGCATGAACCCGCCAATGAGCAATCATACTGTTCGTGTGTCTCGCCTGTCTGAGGTGCTTGCGCCTGCAGCGCGTGCCGCAGGTCTTTTTGCTCTTGGCGAAACTGGGATCGACATAGGCGGCGATACTGTCAGGGCATGCGATGCAGCCTTGGTGCGGCGTATTCCTGATGAAAACCGCCTGTTCGGCGCAGATGATATCATTCTGGCCATAGAGGTCGCTGAAACAACCAGGGCCCGCGACATGGGTCCCAAGCGCACCGATTATGCCAGTATCGGTATCGAAAACTATTGGGTCGTCGATGGGGCTCGTTCGGTCGTCCACGTCTTCGGTGAGCCTGTCGACGGAGACTACGCCCAGGTTCACACCGTACGGTTCGGCGAACCTTTGGCAGTCCCCGGCACTAACGCGACCATCATTATAGACTGACCGGTGCGCTTCGCGCTTTGAACCGAAACCGCCTTAGGCCGCCTTGCGCAAGTCCAGCCGGCTCCAGATCTCCACCAGCGCGTCGGTCAGTTCGCGCATCATCCCCTCGGTATGCGCAGGCCCCGGTGTGAACCGCAGCCGCTCGGTGCCACGCGGCACGGTCGGATAGTTGATCGGCTGCACGTACACGCCGTATTCGGCCAGCAGCACGTCGCTGATCTTCTTCGCCTTGACCGGATCGCCGACCATCAGCGGCACGATATGCGTATCGCCGATCATCACCGGCAGCCCGGCGTCCTTGAGCATCGCCTTGAGCATCGCCGCAGACGCCTGCTGCCCCTCGCGCTCGACGCTCGACGCCTTCAGATGCCGCACGCTGGCCAGCACCCCAGCCACCAGCACCGGCGACAGCGACGTCGTAAAGATGAACCCAGGCGCATACGAACGGATCACGTCGACGATCGTGCGATCGGCGGCGATATAGCCTCCCATCACGCCGAACGCCTTGCCCAGCGTCCCCTCGAGGATCGTGATCCGGTGCGCGACCTCGTCCCGCTCCGAGATGCCGCCGCCACGCGCGCCGTACATCCCGACCGCATGGACTTCGTCGCAATAGGTCAGCGCGTTGTACCGGTCGGCCAGATCGCACACCGCGGAGATCGGCGCGATGTCGCCCTCCATCGAATATACGCTCTCGAACGCGATCAACTTGGGTGCCGCCGGATCTTCGGCCGCGAGCAATTCTTCGAGATGCGCGAGGTCATTGTGGCGGAACACCCGCTTTTCACAGCCCGAGTTGCGGATGCCCGCGATCATCGACGCGTGATTCAGCTCGTCGGAAAAGATGATGCAGCCCGGCAGTACCTTAGCCAAGGTCGCCAGCGTCGCCTCGTTAGAGACATACCCGCTGGTGAACAGCAAAGCCGCTTCCTTGCCGTGCAGGTCGGCAAGTTCGCCTTCGAGATCGACATGATAATGCGTGTTGCCGCCGATGTTCCGCGTACCGCCCGAGCCCGCGCCGACGTCGTGCAGCGCCTCTTCCATCGCCGCGATCACCTTCGGGTGCTGACCCATCGCGAGGTAATCGTTCGAGCACCACACGGTAATCGGCTTCGGCCCATTATGCCCGGCGAAGCAGCGCGCGTTCGGAAACGCACCCTTGTTGCGGAGAATGTCGATGAACACGCGGTAGCGCCCTTCGGCATGCAACCGGTCGATCGCCTGCGTAAAAACGCGCGAATAATCGACTCGCGGACCCATTGCGGAGTCCGTTGCCGAGATGCCGTTGGTAATCATAGGCTTGGGCACTACGCCTCGCTTTCACTCGTTTCCAGCGCAATACCGCTCTTACGGTGATCGCTTTCCTCATCCTGGCAGCACATTGCCACGATGCGGCTGCGACGCAAGGTGGCACATTGTCCCAGGTTACCGCTTAAAGCTGGTCGATCCTGCCAAACCCGTGCGCCGCCAAGGCGGGTCCGAGCGCGCGCTCCTCGTCGCCCAACCGGGTGAAGACGGCAACGCCCTCCCCCGCTCCCGACCATGATTCGCCCTGCATGAGATGCACGATCCGCCGCGCGATCCCCGGTCCGCCATCGACGAAGCGCACGCCGGGAGCAGCGGCTGCAAGCTCCGCTTCGACCAGTGGGAAATGCGTGCAGGCATTGACGATCACGTCGATCGCGCCGCCACCAGGTTGCGAAAACAAGCCATCGAGCACCGCGGCATAGCGTTCCGGCGCGACGACTCGGCCATGCAATTTCGCCTCGGCCATTTCGACCAATGCCGCCGAGCCGTAACGCAGCACCGTGCAATCGCCCGCAAACTTCGCGGCAAGATCATCGACATACGCCTGCCGCACGGTCGCCTCGGTCCCTAGCACGCCGATCGTCCGCATCTTCGAAAGCAACGCGGCGGGCTTGATCGCTGGCACCGTCCCGACCACCGGCAGGTCGAGCGCGGCGCGCACCACCGGCAGCGCGATCGTCGAGGCCGTATTGCATGCGATCACGATCAGCCGCGGCCGATACCGCTCCGCCAACCGCCCCAGCAACACCGGCACCCGCGCCGCAATCTCCGCCTCGCTCTTGGTCCCGTACGGAAAGCCGGCCGAGTCGGCGGCATAGACGAACGGCGCATCGGGCAGCGCCGCGCGCGCCGGACCGACGATCGACAACCCGCCGACACCAGAATCAAAGAACAGGATAGGGCGTTGGTCCATGTCTGGTCCTTAGAACGGATGAGCCGGCGCAAACTAGGCCGGATCGCCCTGACAGTCGCCAGAGCCAGACGATCCTCCCCCGCCAGGGGGAGGTGGCTGGCGCTTGCCAGACGGAGGGGGAGGAAGGGGTAACCTCTGTTCCGTGTCCTCCCCCTCCGTCGCCTTCGGCGCCACCTCCCCCTTACGGGAGGATTGCAGATCTCGATGCCCGGTCGGGGCAGCGAAAGCCTAAACACCAGCCATTTGCCGTCAGCCCCGCGTGGTTTATAAGCCCCTCCAGAACGGGGGACATAGTTGCAGACGGAAATTCTCTGGGTCGCGCCCACGCTATCGCTCGTGCTGAGCTATCTGCTCGGCTCGATCCCGTTCGGCGTCATCCTGACGCAGCTCGGCGGCGCCGGCGACCTGCGCACGATCGGTTCGGGCAACATCGGCGCGACCAACGTCCTGCGCACCGGACGCAAGGGCCTCGCCGCCGCCACGCTGCTGCTCGACATGGCCAAGGGCGCAGTCGCCGTGCTGATGGTGGCGCATCTTTTCCCCGGCAACGCACTGCTCGCGGCTGCCGGCGCGTTCATCGGCCATTGCTACCCCGTCTGGCTGAAGTTCAAGGGCGGCAAGGGCGTCGCCACCCTCATGGGCATCGTCGTCGCGCTCCACTGGCCGCTCGGGCTGGTCTACGCGGTCGTCTGGCTCGGCCTGCTCGCGGGCCTGCGCATATCCTCGGTCGCCGGCATGGCCGCCGCGCTCAGCGCGCCGTTCGCCGCCGCGCTGTTCGGTCGCTTCGACCTCGTCCTGCTGCTCCTCGCGCTAGCGCTGATCGTCCTGTGGAAGCACCGCGAGAACATCGAACGCCTGTTCTCCGGCACCGAACCGCGCATCGGGTCCAACCGGCAAAAGAGTGACTGACCCGACGGTCTCAAGACTTCGGCTCATCCGCACGACCGGGATCGGACCGGTCACCTATCGCCAGCTCATCGCGCGCTTCGGCAGCGCCGACGCGGCGATCGAAGCACTCCCGATGCTCGCACAGCGTGGCGGCGGACGCGCGCCGAAAATCGCCGACGCAGCGCTAGCGGAACGCGAAATGGCCGCCACCGCTAGGCTCGGCGCCCGCTACCTCTTCCTCGACGAGCCGGACTATCCCCGCCTGCTCGCCGAGATCGAGACCGCGCCCCCGGCGCTCATCCTCCGCGGCGACATCGCCCACGCCAGCTGCCCCTGCATCGCGATGGTCGGCGCGCGCAACGCGTCCGCGTCCGCCTGCCGCTTCGCCCGCCAGCTCGCGCTGCAACTCGCCGAGGAAGGCACGACGATCGTCTCCGGCCTCGCCCGGGGCATCGACACCGCCGCGCACATCGGCGCGCTGGGCGCAGGTTCCAGCGGCGCGACGATCGGCGTCATCGCCAGCGGCATCGACATCGCCTACCCGCCCGACAACACCGCCTTGCAAGAGCGCATCGCCACCGAAGGCCTCCTGCTCGCCGAACAGCCCCCCGGCACCGAACCCAAGGCGCGCAACTTCCCCTCACGCAACCGCATAATCGCGGGGCTCGCAATCGGCACGGTGGTGGTCGAGGCCGTCCCCAAGTCCGGCTCGCTGATCACCGCACGGCTAGCGAACGAATCCGGCCGCGAAGTCATGGCCGTCCCCGGCAGCCCGCTCGATCCCCGCGCGCAAGGCTGCAACCTGCTGATCCGCGAAGGCGCCACGCTGGTGCAGTCCGCCGCCGACATCCTCGAACAGATCCGCCCGTTCGACCCACGCTCGGTCCGCGCCCCGATCGAAACCTACGCCGCCTCGCCCCCACAGGATGCCAGCGATACCGACTGCCGCACGATAGCGGACCTGCTCGGCCCGGTGGCGGTCGCAATCGACGAACTCATCCGCCAGTCTCACCTTCCCCCCGCCGTCGTGCAGATGGTGTTGCTCGAACTCGAGCTAAGCGGTCGCCTCGAACGCCACGCCGGCGGCCGGGTCAGCCTGACCTGACGCCGCTCCACCCGGACATTCACGGTCGTCGACCGAGCCCCCCCCGCCAAGGCAAGGGTCGCTTGAGCGCTAATCTCGAAAAGATTGGGGCGACTTGGGAACTAAGCCGCCGCTGCATCGTCCGATTGCAGGAACGAGACGAACAGGTCGGTCGACGACCGCAAATTTCGCGCGCTCGCTGCCAGGTCGCTGGCACTGCCCCGCACCGACGCCGACAATAACGAGGCCGATCCCGCCGCCGCCGCCACGCCGTCGATCCGGGTGCCGATCTCGTCCGCCGCGTCGACCGCGCGCGCTGTACCCGCATCGACCTCCTGCGCCGTGAAGCGCTGCTCGCCAACCGCAGTCGCGATCCCCGATGCCGCCACCGAGACCTGGCCGATCGCGGTGTTGACGCTGCGCAGTTTCTCACCCGTATCCGCGACGCCTTCGCGGATCCCGGCGAGCAGCGTGCTGATCCGGTCGCTTGCCCGCTTGGTATCCGCCGACAGCACTTTCACTTCACCCGCGACGACCGCGAATCCGCGCCCGGCGTCGCCCGCCCGTGCCGCCTCGATCGTCGCGTTCAGCGCCAGCAAATTGGTCTTGCTTGCCAGTTCGCGGATATCGTCGAGAAAGACCTCGATCTGGACCGCGTGATCCTCCAGCATCGCCACCGTCTGCACGCTGCGCTGCGCCTCCAGGCTTGCCACCACGGTCAATTCCGATTGCTGATCGGCCGCGATCGCGATCGTCCGGATCGATTCGGACAGGTCGCGGATCGACGACGCGACATGCGCTATGTCGCGCGCCGCCCGGCCTGCGCCCGATGCCGCCTCGACCGCATCTTGGGTCGCGCCGCCGGTAACGTCCTCGAGCCGCACAGCCGCATGCTCTAGTCGTTCGGTCGCCTGACCGATGCTCTTCACCACCGACGTCACCGAGTGATCGAACTCGTTCGCTAGCGCCACCAGCTCGCCGCGCCGCTCGCTCGCGATCCGCGTCGCCTGGTCCTCGCGCTGCTGGCGTTCTCGCGCCGCCACCGCCTCCGCCGCACGCGCCTGATGCATCGCCTCTTCGGTCCGCCGCTGACCGTCCTCCGCCAACTCGGTCAACTCGCGCGACCGCCGCAACGCCGCGCTCTGTGACCGGAACAGCCGCTCGAGCTGGATCGTCAGCACCGTCAACGCGCCGAATTGCAGCCCGACCGCAACGACATGAAAGATCACCCGGCCGAGATTACCCGTGCCGGTGAACACGAATTCCGGGGCCCACCATTCGAGCGCAAGATGATGCACGGCGGTCAGCACCGTCGCCAGCGCGATCGGCCGCCAGTCCGCCAACATTACCAGTGCCGCCATCCCGACGAAGAAATACATGTGTGCATCCATCTGCCACGGATGCCCCTTGAGCAGGAAAACGAGCATTGCCGGGATCACCGCGGCGAGCGACCCCATCAACGTCCGGGCCTCGACATCGTAGCGCCCGCGGAGCGCCATCGCGGTTGGCCCCGCCGTGATGATGGCGCCGATGACCAACAGCGGGACGCTCGCGCCCGCGCCCAATACGGCGTTGCCTATCAGTAGCCCCCCCAGCGAAATCCAGCCGATCGCCGCCCAGGCTTGGACGGCGCGACGCCGCAGCCGGTCGAGCGGGTTGAGGCCGGCATCATCCTCGATTTTTGCGGCGGCCCCCAGTTTCGCCCCGAAATTCAGCTGGGAGAAGGCCGGCTTCAGCACTGCGGCGATTCGATTCATGCTGGCTTCCTAGCACCGACATCGGCCCCGCAGCCTGCGGGCGGAGCGGCCATGATGACGATATTCCACGCGACCTGGGGGGCGATGCGGGCACGATCGCCAACGACGACCAGCGATCCCGGAATCGGCCCGGCCCCGAGCAACACCGCACCGCCCGCCAGCGCACCCTGCACCGCCGCTCCGCCATCTTGATCGAGCGGCACCAACAGCATCGAACCCGATGCTGGCGGCCACATCGTCAACGCGACGAGCCCAACTGTCGCAGTAGCGATCTGCGCAGGGATCAACATCCGACTTAGCTGGAATTTCATACGCTTACCTATGCACCGCCTGGTTAATGCAAAGTAAGTTCGCCGCGCATGATCGCCCCCGATTTGGCTTCGACAAAGACCCGAATCGGCCAATTTGACTTCGGCAAAGGCTCAAACCGGTGGCCCGTGCCGGCGGTTTCGCGGACGCTGTCCTGCATCGCCGCAGCCTGCCATCCTCAAAGGATATGCTGCCGATCTCGCACCCTCTCGCTCGCGACCCTCTGGAAAACCCGCGCCAGCGTCTGCACTTTCTGCACTTCACTCTGAACCCTCTGCGGGTTGACGGCACTGCCCCTTCGTCCCCACCCTCGTACGCGTACACGTAAGGACCCCGGTTTCCCCATGCAGCTTGTCATCGTCGAATCGCCTGCCAAGGCCAAAACCATCGAGAAGTATCTGGGCAGCGATTACCGCGTCCTGGCCAGCTACGGCCATGTCCGCGACCTGCCGCCCAAGGACGGCTCGGTCGATCCCGACGACGCCTTCGCGATGACGTGGGAGAATTATGCGGACAAGTCGAAGCAGCTGAAGGCGATCACCGATCTCGCCAAGCTCGCCGACCGCCTGATCCTCGCGACCGATCCGGATCGCGAGGGCGAGGCGATCTCGTGGCACGTCCGCGAAGTGCTGCGCGCGCGGAAAGCGCTGCCGAAGGAGGTCGAGCGCGTCACCTTCAACGCGATCACCAAGGCGACGGTGACGGAGGCGATGAAGAACCCGCGCGAGTTGGACGACGATCTGATCGACGCCTATCGCGCCCGCCGTGCGCTCGATTACCTCGTCGGCTTCACGCTCTCGCCGGTGCTGTGGCGCAAGCTGCCCGGCGCCAAGTCCGCCGGCCGCGTCCAGTCGGTGTCGCTCCGCCTGATCGTCCAGCGCGAGCGAGAGATCGACGTCTTCAAACCGCAGGAATACTGGTCGGTCACGGCCGAGATGGAGCATGATGGCACCGCCTTCACCGCGCGCCTGACGCAGTTTGAGGGCAACAAGCTCGATCGCCTCTCGATCGGCAACGAAGGCGATGCCCTCCGCGCCAAGCAGGCAGTGCTCGACGGCAATTTCTCGGTCCAGTCGGTCGAGACCAAGCCCGCCGGTCGCAACCCTCCGCCGCCGTTCACGACGTCGACGCTCCAGCAGGAAGCGTCGCGCAAACTCGGTTTCTCGGCGGATCACACGATGCGGATCGCGCAGGGCCTCTACGAGGACGGCACGATCACCTACATGCGAACCGACGGCGTGCAGATGGACGGCAGCGCGATCAGCGCCGCGCGCCTGGCGGTCGCGAACCGCTTCGACGCGAGCTATGTCCCGGACAAGCCGCGGCAGTATCAGTCGAAGGCGAAGAACGCGCAGGAGGCGCACGAAGCGATCCGCCCCACCGATTTCGGCAAGGACAAGGCTGGCGGCGGCGATCATGCGCGCCTCTACGACCTGATCTTCAAGCGCGCGCTGGCGAGCCAGATGGCGTCCGCCCGCATGGAGCGCACGACGGTCGAGATGGCCGACGGCACCGGCCGCAACATCCTCCGCGCCACCGGCCAAGTCGTGCTCTTCCCCGGCTATCTCGCGCTGTACGAGGAAGGGTCGGACGATTCCGCGGACGAGGACGCCCGCCGCCTGCCGCGGATGCGCGAAGGTGATGCGCCCGCCAAGAAGAAGGTCGACGCCGAGCAGCATTTCACCCAGCCGCCGCCACGCTTCTCCGAAGCCTCGCTGGTCAAGCGGATGGAAGAACTCGGCATCGGCCGCCCGTCCACCTATGCGTCAATCATCAAGACGCTGAAGGACCGCGCCTACGTCCGGATCGAGAAGAACCGCTTCTTCGCCGAGGAAAGCGGGCGCCTGGTGACGGCGTTCCTAGAGCGCTTCTTCGAGAAGTACGTCGGCTACGATTACACCGCCGAACTCGAGGAAGAACTCGACGACGTCTCCGGCGGCCGCGCGCAGTGGCAGTCGGTGCTCGACGCGTTCTGGCGCGATTTCAAGCCGCGTACCAACGAGGTGATGGAGCAGCAACCCTCGGCGATCACCGCCGAACTCGACGTGTTCCTCGCGCCCTACCTGTTCCCCGCGAAGGCCGACGGCGGCGATCCCCGCCTCTGCCCGAACTGTGGCGAAGGCCAGTTGGCACTTCGCGGCGGCAAGTTCGGCGCGTTCATCGCGTGCTCGAACTACCCCGAGTGCAAATACACGCGTCGCTTCGCGCAGCCCGGCGGCGATGCCGAAGCGGATGCCGGCCCGTCGACGCTCGGCACGCACCCCGACACCGGGCAGCCGATCGAGCGTAAATCGGGACGCTTCGGCCCGTATCTGCAGATCGGCGAAGGCGAAGACCGCAAGATGGCGTCGATCCCGAAGGATATTGGCGAGCTGAACCTGGAATGGGCGGTCAAGCTGCTGTCGCTCCCGCGGACGGTCGGCAACCACCCCGAGACCGGCGAACCGATCATCTCGACGATCGGCAAGTTCGGCCCGTATCTGAAGCACGCGGGCAAATACGCCCGCCTCCAGACAACGGCGGACGTGTTCGAGACGGGCATGAACGCGGCGGTCGTAAAGCTCGCCGAAGCGGCAGCGGGCGGCGGACGTACCGCGCGGGGGGCTCAGGCGCCGCTCAAGGTGCTGGGCAACCACCCGCGCACCGAGGCCGAGATCAAGCTGATGGAAGGGCGTTATGGCGCCTACGTCACCGACGGCACGACCAACGCGACGCTGCCCAAATCGATCGAGAAGGACCAGCTGACGCTCGAGGAAGCGGCGTCGCTGATCGACGCGCGCGCCGCCGCGGCGCCGGCAACGAAGAAGAAGAAAGCACCCGCCAAGAAGCCGGCGGCGAAAAAGGCTCCGGCCAAGACAGCAGTGGCCAAGGACGAGACTGAAGCGAAGGCTCCGGCAAAGAAGGCGCCGGCTAAAAAGGCCCCCGCCAAGAAAGCCGCGCCAAAGAAGAAAGCCGAAGCCTAATTCCCCTCCCGCTTGCGGGAGGGGCTAGGGGAGGGACCGAAATACCCCACGAACGCAACGTTCGCGGTCATCCCTCCCCCAACCCCTCCCGCAAGCGGGAGGGGAGCCCTAGAATTAAGCAGCCCGCCGTTGCGTCAACTGCATCCAGTCCCGCGCGGCACGTTGCGCCACCGAGATCTCCCGAGCCGTCATGTCCTCGGCGATCTCAGCCCGGCATTCCTGCGCGGCGATGTTCCCCGACACCGCCGCAAGGTTGAACCACTTGTGCGCCTCGATCAGGTCGAGGACGACACCCGAAGTCCCCGTCGAATACACCATCCCCAGTTCGTAACACGCCCGGTCGTCGCCGCGCGCGGCATCCGCCAGACGGCGTTCGATTCCGATATTCGCGTTCTTGAAACTGCTGCCCATGGTCTTGCCCCCAATGTTCGTGAGAACAGAGTGCCGTGATTCGGGCTACGAAATGGTTAATGGGTTAACGCGCGTTCTTTACAACTCTATCGCGATGTTATCGATCAGCCGCGTCGCGCCCATCCGCGCTGCCGCCAGCAACCGCCGCGGACGCTCCGCGGCCGGGTTCTCCGCCAGCGTCTCGGCATCCGCCAGCGCAACGTAATCGATCGTGAACCCCGCCCCCACCAACGTCGTCCGCGCATCGTCGAGCACAGACTCGACATCCTCACCCTTCGCGATCGCCCGCGCCGCGACACCCAGCGCACGCGGCAGGGCCACCGCCTGCCTGCGCTGCTCGTCGTCGAGATAGATGTTGCGCGACGACATCGCCAAACCGTCGTCGTCACGCTGCGTCGGCACCCCGACGATATCGATCGCGAAGTCCAGATCGGCGACGAACCGCCGAACGACGGCGATCTGCTGGTAATCCTTCTCGCCGAAATACGCCGCATCAGGGCCGACCTGGTTGAACAGCTTCGACACGACCGTCGCGACGCCGTCGAAATGACCGGGCCGCGAGGCGCCGTCGAACCCGTCGCTGACGCCCGAGACGCGCACCGACGTCGCGAAACCCTCGGGATACATCGTCTCGACCGACGGCAGCCAGAGCAGGTCGCACCCGGCTTCGTTGAGCATCCGGATATCGGCCATCTCGCGCCGCGGATAGCGCGACAGGTCCTCGTTCGGGCCGAACTGCGTCGGGTTGACGAAGATCGACGCGACGACCTTGGTCCCCGGCCGCTTTGCCGCCTCGATCAGCGCGACATGGCCGGCGTGGAGCGCGCCCATCGTCGGGACGAGCGCGACGCGCTGCCCCGCCGCACGGAAGGCGGCGACGCTGTCGCGCAACGCATTAAGGTCCCGGACGGTGTCCACGTGAAACTCCTACTCGATAAGTGCGGTCGCGGCTTCTATGAAGGGTGACTGTTACGATCAATAAGGAAACGCGCGTTGGCCACGGGCCCGGAAACACCCCAAGCTTCGACGCACGTGATCGTGTTCGCCAACGAGAAGGGCGGCACCGGCAAGTCGACGACCGCGGTGCACGTCGCGATCGCGCTGGCGGCGAAGGGTGCGCGCGTCGCGTGTCTCGATCTGGATCACCGCCAGCGCACCGTCGGCCGCTATCTAGACAACCGCGCCGAGACGATGAGGCGCAACGGCTCGGTGCTGCCGATGCCGCGCCACGCGACGCTGTCCGACCAGAGCGAGGACCAGTTCGAGGACCTCTGGCACTCGCTCTGCGAAGGCTCGGACTTCCTGGTCGTCGACACGCCGGGCCGCGACGATCCGTTCGCGCGCACCGCCGCGGCGCTGTCCAACACGCTGGTCACGCCGATGAACGACAGCTTCGTCGACTTCGACCTGATCGGCCAGGTCGATCCCGAGACGTATCAGGTAACGCGCCCGAGCTTCTATTCCGAACTCATCTGGGACGCGCGGAAGCAGCGCGCACGCGCCGACGGCACGACGATCGACTGGGTCGTGCTGCGCAACCGCCTCCAGCATATCGAGGCGCGCAACATGCGCCGCGTGTCCGACGCGCTGGCGCAACTCGCCAAGCGCGTCGGCTTCCGGATCATCCCGGGGCTCGGCGAGCGCGTGATCTACCGCGAGATGTTTCCCGCCGGCCTGACGATGATCGATGCCAAGGAATTCGGCAGCATGGGCCTCGGCCACGTCGCCGCGCGCCAGGAACTGCGCGAGATGATGGCCGCGTTGCAGCTGCCCGAGGTCATGGCGGAACAGACGCCGGGCCCAGTCTCGGGTGTGGCTGCATGAAGTGGATCGTCGCCGGGGTCTTCATCTGGCTGGCCTGGCATTACCTTCGCCCGAAACCAAAACAGCGCGTGGTCACGGATGAAGCGGAAGCGCGTTCGATCCTCGGCATCGGCAGCAACGCGAACGCCGACGCCATCCGCAGCGCGCACCGCCGCCTGATCGCCTCGGTCCACCCCGACCGCGGCGGCTCCACAGACCTGACCCGGCGGGTGAATGCGGCGCGCGACCTCCTCCTGAAGCGCGCACGCTAACCCCCCCGTCATGCCGGGCTCGTTCCGGCATCCACCGTTCCGCACGCTCGATAGCCGTGAGTTCGCAGCACCGTCACCCCGGAACAAGTCCGGGGTGACGGTGGTAGGACGGTATTCCCGCACCAGCACGACTAGCGAGAGGCCTATGACCCACCAGTTCGACCCGACCTCGCTCCGCGAATACGACATCCGCGGGATCGTCGGCAAAGCGCTCGGCCCCGCCGACGCCGTGGCGATCGGTCGAGGCTTCGCCACCCGCATCCGCGCCGCTGGCGGAACGCGCGTCGCGGTCGGCTATGACGGCCGCAACTCCTCGCCCGAACTCGAAGCCGCGCTCGTCTCCGGCCTCGTCGCGGGCGGCGTCGACGTCGTCCGCATCGGCCTCAGCTCCACCCCGATGCTCTACTACGCCGAGGCGACGCTAGAAGTGGATGGCGGCATCCAGGTAACCGGCAGCCACAATCCCCCCGAGTATAACGGCTTCAAGATGGTGCACGCGCACGCGCCATTTTTTGGCGACGACATCCAGGACCTCGCCGCGCTCGCCGCGTCGGGCGCCTGGAGTGAGGGCGCGGGCGAAGTGACGACCGCAGACGTGCTGGACGCCTATGTCGCCCGGCTGATGCTCGGCTATGCAGGCGGCGCGTACCGGATCGGCTGGGACACCGGCAACGGCGCCGCCGGCCCGGTGATCGAGAAGCTCGTTCAATTGCTGCCGGGTGAGCATCATGTGATCTTCGCCGAAGTCGACGGCAATTTTCCCAACCATCATCCCGATCCTACCGAAGAGGCGAACCTCGCCGATCTGAAACGCCTGGTCGCGGAGAAGAACCTCGATTTCGGACTGGCCTTCGATGGCGACGGCGACCGGATCGGCGCGGTCGACGGCTCGGGACGCGTGATCTGGGGCGACCAGATTCTCTCCATATTGGTCGAGCCTGCCCTGCGCGAGCACCCCGGTGCGCCGATCGTCGCCGACGTGAAGTCGTCTCAGGCGTTATTCGACCGGATCGCCGAACTGGGCGGCGAGCCGGTGATGGCCGCCACAGGCCACAGCCTGATGAAGACCGCGATGACCCGCACCGGCGCACCGATCGGCGGGGAGTTGAGCGGGCACCTGTTCTTCGCGGGCGAATATTACGGCTTCGACGACGCGCACTATGCGGCGGTGCGGCTGATCCGCGCGGTGCATCTGTCGGGGCGGTCGCTGACCGAGTTGCGCGATGCGATGCCGGCGCTGGTCGCGACGCCGGACCTGCGCTTTCCGGTCGAGGATGTGCGGAAATTCGCGGTGGTGGACGAAGTGATCGCGCGGTTGAAGTCGGAGGGCGCGGAGATGGACCTCACCGATGGCGCGCGGGTTACGACCGCCAACGGGTGGTGGCTCCTCCGCGCCTCGAACACGCAGGCGATGCTGACCGTCCGCGCGGAGGCGAAGGACCAAGCGGCGCTTGATACGCTTCTGGCGGAGGTCGATGCGCAACTCGCGGCGAGCGGCGTTGTGAGATCGGTACCGTAACAGAGCCGCCACCCCGGCGAAGGCCGGGGCCCAGTTGGAAAGGTGGATGTAACGCACACCGCTCTCTGTTAGCAACGTCCCCCAACTGGGCCCCGGCCTCCGCCGGGGTGGTATGCGTGATCAAGCTACACGCAAAACAGATGCGTGACACGGAACTCGCGACATGCCGCGTAACGCAAACTAACCGTTCCCCCGCGAAGGCGGGGGTCCAGGAATTCCAAACGCCGGCGCCTGTAACCCTGGACTCCCGCCTTTGCGGGAGAACGGGAGGGCGATTGACTCACCACCGCCCCAGCCTACCGTCCCGCCACCATCCCAAGGAGTCCCCAAGTGGAGCGCCCAGTCGACGAATTCCGCTCCAGCACGCGCCGCTGGCTGCTCGGCAGCTTTGCCGGTTGGGGCACCCTCCTCACCTGTCTCGCCGGCGTCGGCTTCGTCATCATCGGCGTCCGCTGGCTCAAGAACCGCAGCGCCAGCTACGAGATCACCGACCAGCGCCTGATCATCAAGCGCGGCATCCTGTTCAAGACGATCGACGAGATCGAACTCTACCGGATCAAGGACGTCCGCCTCGGCTATTCGCTGCTCAACCAGATGACCGACATCGGCACGATCATCCTGACCTCCACCGATCGCACGACCAGCGGCGGCGAGTTCACGCTCCGCGACATCCCGATGGCGCGCGACCGCCGCGAAGGTCTCCGGAAACTGGTCGATCGCGCCCGCCAGCGCCGCGGCGTCCGCGAAGTCGACGTCGAGGACTCATACGCGCTGGATTAAGCGCGCTTTTGTCCCCACATGGCGAGCATGGTGCCCCCCTACCCCAAGCCCAAACCCCAGCCCCACATGATCCGGGTCGTCGACCTCGAGACCACCGGCTCGGCCCCGCCCGCCCACGGCGTCTGCGAGATCGGCTGGCAGGACGTCGCGCTCGGCGAGGATGGCCGCTGGGAGATCTACGGCGAAGGCGGCAGCCTGCTCGTCAATCCCGGCCGACTGATCCCGCCGGTGACTCAGGCGATCCACCACATCCTCGACGAGCATGTCGCCGACGCGCCGTATTGGCATGATTGCGCCCGCCAGGTGCTCGACCCGTGGCCACGCCGGCTCGCGCTCGCCGCGCACCGCGCCGATTTCGAGCAGAAATTCTGCACGCCCGCGCTCACCCGCGACGCAGAATGGATCTGCACCTGGAAATGCGCGCTACGACTCTGGCCCGACTCGCCGAGCTTCTCGAACCAGGTACTGCGCTATTGGCGCAAACCGCACGGCATGGAACACGAGCGCGGCCTGCCCGCACACCGCGCATTCCCCGACGCCTACGTCACCGCGTTCCACCTGCGCGACATGCTCAACGAGGCGAGTTTCGCGCAGCTCGTCGAATGGTCGCGCGACCCCGGCCTGATCCCGCGCGTCCGCTACGGCCCCGATCGTGGCAAGGAATGGTCCGAGCTCGATCACGAGACGCTGATGGCGTTCATGACCGACCGCGATCCCGATATCCGCTTCACCGCCAACCACGAGATGGACCGGCGCAGCGGCGGCGGTCGCGTCGGCAAGACGAGCGCGCAGGACCTGCTGCTCTAGATCAATATCGTTGCGCTGGCGGACGCGTCAGTATCGCTGGCGTAACGACCTCCGCCCGCCTACACCCCAACCCCTATGGTCCGCGTACGCTTGAAATTGCCCTCGTCGGAGGGGCGGGTCGCACGGTGGCTGGTCGCGTTCATGACGCTCGGCTTCATCGCGCTGGCCGCCGCGGCGATCGCGATCGGCTGGATCACCGTCCGCAACCACACCTATACCGCCGAGATCCTCCACACGCAGGATGTCCGCCAAGCGGTCGCCACGCTCCAGATCCAGATGGAGCAGTCCGAGACGGCGCGGCGCGGCTACATCCTCGCCGGCAAGCCGTTGTTCGCGGCGGCCTACGCACGAACCGCAGGCAACCTCGTCCCGTCGATCCGCAAGCTGCGCCACCTGACGCGCGACAACCCCAACCAGATCGCGCGCCTCGACCTGATCGAGCCGCGCTTCGTCCAGTTGCGCGCGCTCCGGACGCAGTCGATGACCCTGGTCGCCTCGGGTCGGATCGCCGAGGCGCAGCGCCGGTTCGCGGTCGATGCCAGCGTGCCGTTGATGCGCGGCATCCGCTACCGCCTCCAGGCGATGGCCGCCGACGAAGTCCGCCTGCTGGCGATCCGCACCGAGCGCCAGCAACGCACCAGCGCGCTGTTCCTCTCGGTCGCCGGCCTCGCCGCGGCGCTGCTGCTGATCGTCGCGATTCTCGCGGTCCTGCTGATCCGCCGCTACACCGCCGACCTCGCCGCCTCGCGCGACAGCCTGCGCACCCTCAACGAGACGCTGGAAGAGCAGGTCACGGAACGCACCGCCGATCTCAGCCGTGCGAACGAGGAGATCCAGCGCTTCGCGTATATCGTCAGCCACGATCTGCGCTCGCCTCTGGTCAACGTGATGGGCTTCACCGCCGAACTCGCGACCGCCGCCGGGCCGCTCGCCGAACTCGTCGACCGCGCCGAGACCGAGGCACCGCACATCCTGACGGAAGACGCACGGTTGGCGGCGCGCGAAGACCTGCCCGAGGCGATCGGCTTCATCCGTACCTCGACGCAGAAGATGGACCGGCTGATCAACGCCATCCTCAAGCTGGCGCGCGAAGGCCGCCGGACGATCGCGCCCGAGCATATCGACCCCGCGCAACTGGTCGACACGATCGTCGGCGCGATGCAGCACATCGTCGACGATCGCGGCGCCGTGGTGCGCGTCGAGCGGCCGATGCCGGGAATCGTCACCGATCGCCTCGCGCTCGAACAGATCCTGTCGAACCTGATCGAGAACGCGACCAAATATCTGAAGCCCGGCCGCCCCGGCGAGATTGTCGTGAAGGGCCATACCGAACGCGGCCGCGTCATTCTGTCGGTGGTCGACAATGGCCGCGGCATCGATCCACGCGATCACCAGCGTGTGTTCGACCTGTTCCGCCGCTCGGGCGCGCAGGACCAGCCGGGCGAAGGCATCGGACTCGCGCATGTCCGCGCGCTCGCCTATCGTCTGGGCGGCACGATCGACGTGCAGTCGACGCTCGGCGACGGCGCGACCTTCCGGCTCAACCTGCCGACTCACATGACCATCCAGGACACAGCATGAACGATCACAAGACCGTCGGTATCGTGATGATCGAGGATGACGAGGGTCATGCCCGCCTCATCGAGAAGAACATTCGCCGCGCCGGGATCTTGAACGATATCCGTCACTTCACCGACGGCACCACCGCGCTCGACTTCCTGTTCAACGCCGCCGATGGCCCCGCGAAAAGCGGCCCGGCGATGATCCTGCTCGACTTGAACCTGCCCGACATGAGCGGCACCGACATCCTCGCGCGGATCAAGGCGGAGGGCAGCCCGCTACGTCGCACACCGGTCGTCGTACTCACCACAACCGACGACAGGGTCGAGATCGAGCGCTGCTACGACCTCGGCTGCAACGTCTACATCACCAAGCCGGTCAACTATGAGAGCTTCGCGCAGGCGATTCGCCAGCTCGGGCTGTTCCTGTCGGTGATCCAGGTCCCCGAAGCCGAGTGAGCGAAACGCGCGTCCTCTACATCGACGACGACGCCGGGATCCGGCGGCTGGCGGCGCGTGCGCTCGAACGCCGCGGCTACCGGATGACCGTTGCCGAGACGGGGGCCGAGGGAGTCGTGAAGGCCGCCGCAGAACGCTTCGACCTGATCGCGGTCGACCATTACATGCCCGGGATGGACGGCCTCGAAACCCTCGACGCGCTCCGCCGCCTGCCCGATCCGCCCCCCGTGGTGTACGTCACCGGCTCCGAAGAGGGCCGCATCGCGGTCGCCGCGCTGAAGGCGGGTGCCGCCGATTACGTCGTGAAGACGGTCGGCGACGATTTCTTCGACCTGCTCGCCGCCTCGTTTGAACAGGTGCGCGCGCGTGCCCTGCTCGAACAGGAAAAGGCGTCCGCCGAAGCCGACCTCCGGGCCAGCAACGCGCGGCTCGAGGCGCTGCTGGGCGAGGTGAACCACCGCGTCGCCAACTCGCTGCAACTCGTCTCGGCGATGGTCCGACTCCAGGCGACCGCGCTGACCGACCCGTCCGCGCGTGAGGCGCTGGAGGATACGCAGCGCCGTATCCAGGCGATCGCGCAGGTCCACCGCCGGCTTTACACGAGCAACGACGTCGAGAGCGTCGACATGCAGGAATATCTCGGCGCGCTGGTCGACGAACTCGCCGAGACCTGGTCGACCGAAGCGCTCCCGCGCGCCTTGAGCCTCGCCGCCGAGCCGATCCGCCTGCCCACCGACCGCGCGGTGTCGCTCGGCGTGATCGTCACCGAACTCGTCACCAACGCGTGCAAATACGCCTACCCCAACAGCGGCGGCGAAGTCCGCGTGGCGCTGCGCCGGATCGACGACGACGTCTTCCTGCTCGCGGTCGAGGACGATGGCTGCGGCATTCCCGAAGACGCCGCCCCACGCGGCACCGGGCTAGGCACGAAGCTGATCCGCGCGATGGCGCAGAGCCTGCAGTCGATCGTCGAATACGACCCGACCCACACCGGCGTCCGCGCCACCCTCCGCGCGGCGGTGCGGTAGCGGGTACCAAGCCTCAGAACTCCCCTACCCCGTTCGTGCTGAGCGAAGTCGACGCACCCTCGCTTGGGGCATGCCCTTCGACTGCGTTCAGGACGAACGGACGATAGCGCGAACCTGTTAGTTCGCCGGCTCGGACAACGGCGCGAACCGCGCCACCTGACGCCCGACCAAGCACAATTGCTCGATCACCGCGGGATCGTTCGCGCCACCCTCGTCGTCGAACTTCGTCACCTGCGTGTTGATCGCCGCCGCGAACGGCGTCGGCCAGCCGCGCAGCGCGTGGACGATCGAGCGCAGCGCCGCGATCGTGCTGCCGGTCGCCTGCCAGCCATACGCCGTGGCGATCAACCCGACCGGCATGTCCGCCAGATACGGCCGCTCGTCGCGCGCGGTCTCCTCGAGCAGGTCGAGCGCGTTCTTCACCACGCCGGAGATGCTGCCGTGATAGCCCGGGCTGGCGATGATCACCGCCGATGCACCGCGCACGGCCTCGACGAACGCGCGTTCGTCCGCGGTCCGCGTCGTCGCCTTCGGATCGTAGAGCGGCAGTCGCGCCATGTCGGCGCCCCCGAACATCTGCGTGCGATAGCCCTGCTTCTCGACCGCATCGAGCGCGATGCGGAGTGCACGCTCGGTCGACGAGACGCCGCCGATCGTGCCGCCGATGCCAACGACGAGGGGGAGAGTGTCGGAAGCGGCCACGGTTTCATCCTGTTCGAACGTCATCGACACGCTCTTCCCCGTTTCGCCGCGCGATGACAACAGGGCTTCGACCGGTTCTCGCGCTGCGAACACCACGGACGCTGTCACTAAGCCCCGGTACACGTTAGGCATGCGCATAGGCTTGCCCGAGCTGTCATAGAACGATAACACACTAAAGTCCGCCGCTTGGCCGACCTGGAACGATCCGATGCGCCCCGATCCCTTCGACCCCGACCGTTCCAGTTCGCGCGGCGACCGCGAGCCCTATGCCTATGAGCGCGAGCGGCTGATCACCGAACGTGAACGCCTGCGCCAGAAATACGAAGCCGAGCGCGATGGTGACGAGTCCGGGTCATATGACGACCGCGATGCGGCGCCCTACGTCACCGCCCGCGTGCCGCGGCGCAAGCGTCCGATCGGTCGCTGGATCCTGCGCGGGGCGGGGATCGGCATCGTCCTGCTGGTGATCGCGATCATCTGGCTGGCGATCACCGCGCCGCTGTCGAAGTCGCTCCAGCCGCCGACGCCGCCCTCGATCACGCTGACCGCGGACGACGGCACGCCGATCGCGCGGCGCGGCGCGATCATCGGCAAGTCGGTCGACGCCTCGAAGCTCCCGCCGCACGTGACGCAGGCGTTCCTCGCGATCGAGGACCGGCGTTTCTATTCGCACTGGGGCGTCGATCCGCGCGGCATCGCGCGGGCGGCATGGGCGAACATGGGCTCGGGCGGCGTCCGCCAGGGCGGCTCGACGATCACCCAACAGCTCGCAAAGAACGCCTTCCTCGATTCGGACCGCACCGCGACGCGCAAAATCCGCGAGGCGATGATCGCCTTCTGGCTAGAGGCATGGCTGTCGAAGAACGAAATCCTCTCGCGCTATCTTTCGAACGTCTATTTCGGCGACAACACCTACGGGATCAGCGCGGCCGCCAAGCATTATTTCGGCCGCACCCCCGATAAACTCAACGTCGGCCAGGCGGCGATGCTCGCCGGGCTGGTCAAGGCGCCATCGCGCCTCGCCCCCACCTCCAACCTAGAAGGCGCGCGCAAGCGGGAGGCCGTCGTCGTCGGCGCGATGGTCGACGCGGGCTTCCTCACCAAGGCAGAGGGCGACGCGGTCCAGCCACAGCGCGTGCTCGGCAGCCGCCCGTCGCAGCTCCCCAACGGCACCTATTTCGCCGACTGGATCCTCCCCGAAGCACGCGACCAGGCTGGCGAGATCAAGACCGAGGCGACCGTCCAGACGACGCTCGACCCGCGGTTACAGCGCGCAGCAGAACGCACCGTAGCGCGCGCGGGTCTACGTCAGGCGCAGGTCGCGCTGGTGGCGATGCGTCCCGATGGCCGCGTCGTCGCGATGATCGGCGGCAAGAACTACGCGAAAAGCCCGTTCAACCGCGCCACGCAGGCCCGCCGCCAGCCCGGCTCGACCTTCAAGCTGTTCGTCTACCTCGCCGCGATGCGCCAGGGCCTCACTCCCGATTCGACGATCGAGGACCGCCCGGTCACGATCGGCGACTGGACGCCCAAGAACAGCGACGGCCGCTATCAGGGCACGATCACGCTCCGCCAGGCGTTCGCGCGCTCGTCCAACGTCGCCGCCGCTCGGCTCACGCAGCAGGTAGGCGTCAAGGCGGTGATCAAGGCGGCACGCGACCTCGGCATCTCGACGCCGATCCCCAGCGAGGCAACGATAGGCCTCGGCACCTCGACCGTGTCGCTGCTCGAACTCACCGCCGCCTATGCCGCGATCGCGCGCGAACAATATCCGGTCCAGCCGCGCGGGCTCGCCGACGTCCGCGAGAAGGGCTGGTACCAGTCGCTGACCGGCGGCGCGACCGAGATGCCGAGCAAGATCCACGACGAAATGCTCGACCTGCTGGCGGCCTCGATCCGCACCGGCACCGGCCGCGGCGCGAACCTGACGGTCGACGCGTTCGGCAAGACCGGCACGACCTCGGACAACAAGGACGCGCTGTTCGTCGGCTTCGCGCGCGATCTGGTGGTCGGCGTGTGGGTCGGCAATGACGACAATTCGTCGAACCCCGGCCTGTCCGGCGGCGGCATCCCCGCGCGCATCTGGCGCGATTTCATGCAGAGCGCGCTGGGCATCGCCCCGATCGCCGCGCCTCCTCCCGCGGTCGAGGAAGTCGATCCTGACGCGTTGCCAGCGGAAGATCAGGAGAATTCCATTCTGCCGTTGGGCGGGGAGATCGAAGGAATGGGCTTCAACCTGAAGATGGGCGAGGACGGCACCATCTCGGTCGGCCCCTCCCGCCGCGACCGCCAGGAAGGCCCGCCCCCCCGCGACGATCGCCGACCTCCGGAGGAAGAGACGGGGTTCGACGAAGGGCAGTAGGACTTCGCCCGCAAGACAGCTTGTTTCCCCGCGAAGGCGGGGCCCCAGACTGGGCTCCCGCCTTCGCGGGAGAACAAGAAAGCGGTCGCCAACGTCCGAGCAGCGACACCCCCGTTGACCTCACCACCGCATCGCAGCATGTCTCCCCCATGCGCTTCTTCTCCGACAACGCCGCCAGGATCCACCCGCAGGTCATGGCCGCGATCGCCGCCGCCGACACGCTCGACACCGCCTATGCCGGCGACGCGTGGAGCCAGCAGCTCGACGGCCGCCTGTCCGCGCTGTTCGAGACCGACGTCGCCGTCCTCTGGGTCCCCACCGGCACCGCCGCCAACTGCCTCGCGCTCGCCGCCCTCTGCCCCCCGCACGGC
The DNA here is from genome assembly GCF_004341085.1 of Sphingomonas sp. PP-CE-1G-424. Taxonomy (GTDB): domain Bacteria; phylum Pseudomonadota; class Alphaproteobacteria; order Sphingomonadales; family Sphingomonadaceae; genus Sphingomonas. Next base: position 1,047,941 of record NZ_SLXW01000001.1, on the reverse strand, counting down.
GGCATCGTCTGCCACCGCGACGCGCACATTCAGAACGACGAGGGCGGCGCGCCCGAATTCTACACGCACGGCGCCAAGCTGTTCCTCGCCGACGGTGACGGCGCAAAGCTCACCCCAGACACGATCCGAACTGTCCTCGACGCGATCCCCGACGACGTCCACCGCGTCCAGCCGCACGCGATCTCGATCACCAACGCCACCGAATACGGCCGCGTTTACCAGCCTCATGAGGTCGCGGAGATCGGCGCGCTGGCAAAGGAACGCGGGCTCGGCTTCCACATGGACGGCGCACGCTTCGCCAACGCGATGGCACGCGTCGGCTGCTCGCCCGCCGAGATGACGTGGCGCGCGGGCGTCGACGCGCTGAGCTTCGGCTTCGTCAAGAACGGCGCGATGAGTGCGGAGGCGCTGGTCTTCTTCAAGCCCGACCTTGCCGCCGTCACGCAATACCGCCGCAAACGCGCAGGCCTGCTGCTGTCAAAAGGGCGGTATCTCGCCGCGCAGATCCTCGCCATGCTCGACGACGACCTCTGGCTCGCCAATGCCAAGGCCGCGAACGACGCCGCCGCCAGACTCGCCGCCGCCGCCGGCAACCGCCTCGTCCACCCGGTCGAGGCCAACGAAGTCTTCCTCCGCGCCACGCCGGAAGAAGCCGCAGCCCTCCGCGGGAAAGGTTTCGACTTCTACGACTGGGCCGCCGGCGAGATCCGCCTGGTCACCGCATGGGACAGCCCCGCGGACGCAGTCGGCCTGCTCGCCGATGCGATCCGGGAGTTATGACCCCCGGCCCAACCGACCCACCACAGTCGACCCGCGCGGCCGTACTGATTCCGTTCGGCATCGTCACGCTGATCTGGGGCTCGACCTGGCTCGTCATCCGCGACCAGATCGCGGTGGTGCCGCCAAGCTGGTCGATCAGCTACCGCTTCCTCGTCGCCGGCATCGCAATGGCGATCTACGCCAGCATCAAGCGCGAGAGCTTCAAGTTCGACGCGCGCGGCTACGCGTTCGCGGGGGTGATCGGCATCGCGCTGTTCACGTTCAACTTCAACTTCGTCTACCGCGCCGAGCATTACGTCACCTCGGGTCTTGTCGCGGTCGTGTTCGCGCTCCTGCTCGTCCCCAACGCGATCTTCGGCCGGATCTTCCTCAAGCAACGCCTCGGACCACAACTCGTGGTCGGCTGCGCCGTAGCGATGGCGGGGGTCGCGCTGCTGTTCGTCAACGAGGCGCGGGTCGATCCGCACGGGCCGCGCTCGGCGACGATCGGCATCGTCCTGACCTTGTGCGGCGTGATGGCCGCGTCGGTCGCCAACGTCGTCCAGGGCAGCGCGTTCGCCAAGCGCTATCCGATGGCACCGACGCTCGCGATGGCGATGCTGATCGGCGCATGCCTCGATGCGGCGTTCGCCTGGATCACCACCGGGCCACCGGTGTTCGAGCCGCGCTTCGGCTATGTCGCGGGCATCCTCTATCTCGGCGTGTTCGCCTCCGCGCTCGCCTTTCCGCTGTATTTCAACGTCATCCGCGCGATCGGCCCGGCCAAGGCGGCCTATTCCGGCGTCATCGTGCCGGTGATCGCGATGCTGCTATCGACGATCTTCGAGCGCTATCACTGGTCGACCCTGGCCGTCGCCGGTGCAATCCTGTCCGGCATCGGCCTGGTCATCGCGCTCAGCGCACGCAGGCCGGCACGGTAGTCGGGCCAGGCGGGCGTCCAGCCGAGCACCCGCTTCGCCTTGCCGTTCGCCACCCGCCGGTTCTCGTTATAAAACCCGCGCCCCATCGCCGACAGTTCCTCGAGCGTCACGAACGGCGGCGCAGGCATCCCGAGCAGCATCGCCGCGAACGCCACGACGTCGTTCTGCGAAGCGGGCACGTCATCCGCCAGATTATACGCTCCCGCCGGCGCATCGAACCCGGCGATCACACCCGAGACGATGTCGTCGACATGCGCGCGACTGAACACCTGGCCGGGTTGCTCGATCCGGTGCGCCTTGCCCTGCCGCACCCGGTCGAGCGGCGAGCGACCGGGACCATAGATCCCCGGCAACCGGAACGTCCGCGCACCAATCGCCAGCCAGTCCGCATCCGCCGCGGCCCGCGCGCTCCGACGACCGCCACCGATCGGCGCCGTCTCGTCGACCCAGGCGCCCTGCGCATCGCCGTACACGCCGGTCGACGACAGATAGCCGAGCCACGCGCGCGTCCGCAGCAACAGCGAGCCGTAGCGCCCGAGGACGGGGTCCGCCTCATGCTCGGGCGGCACCGACGACAGGATATGCGTCGCCGCTGCGATCTCCGCTGTCACCGCATCCGTATCGTCGAACCGGAGCGTACCATCGCGCCCATCCCGCGTCGTGCCGACGACATGCCAGCCCTCGCCGGCCAGCCGCTCGGCCATCCGCCCCGCAGTGTAGCCCAGCCCGAAGATAAGCAGTCGGCTCATTTCGTCGTCCCGGTCGTTGCCATCGGTCCCTTATACAGCGTCCCAAAGTAATCGCCCGCATTCCACACCGGCCGCTGCGCGCCATCCGCGATCTCACGCGCGATCCGGTAGTTCGCATCGACGAACCGCACGCCCTGATCCCACAGGATCGGCTGAGTCAGGTCGTCCGACGGCTTGTGATAATTGTTCGCCATGAAATACGCGACCGCGGCCTTGCCCGGCCCCTTCTGACCCGGCCACAGGAATACCGAGGGAATACCCTTCTGGACGAAGCGGAAGTGATCCGAGCGAACGAAGATCCCTTCCTCCGGCATCGGATCTGGCGACAGGCCGACGCCGATCGCCGCCACCGCCTTCTGCACGATCGGGCCTATGGTCGAGCGCTCGGCACCGAACACCACCATGTCCTCGAACTTGTAGGTCAGGATCGGCATGTCGAGGTTCACGTCCGCGACGATCGAGGTCAGTGGCACGGTCGGGTGATTGGTGAAGTAATCGCTGCCGACCAACCCCTTCTCCTCGCCGGTGACCGCCAGGAACATGATCGTGCGCTTGGGCGCCTGCCCGCTGGCCGTGAAGCGCTTGGCCTCCTCGATCAGGCTGGCGATGCCGATCGCGTTGTCGAGCGCGCCGTTGTTCAGCGCGTCGCCCTTCACGGGTTTCGTGATGCCGATGTGATCGAGATGGGCGGAGAGCACGACGACCTCCTTACCGACCACCGGATCGCTGCCGGGGATCACGCCGACCACGTTGCTGCTAGCGGCGGGCACGAAGCTCGTCTTGGTCGCGACGGTCAGCGTACCGACCAGCGGCACCGCCTTGAACTTGGCGTTGTCGCGGTCCGCCTGCTTCACGATCCGGCTCCACGGCGTCTTCGCACCCACGAACAGCTTGGCCGCGCCGGCCATGCTGACCGTGCCGAGCGACGGCGCGCCGGGCGCTTCGACCTTGCCGGTGCCGTCGGGGTTCGCCCAAGTCATCCGCGGCGTGGCATAGGAGTCGGCCAGTTTGGCGAAGGTCCGCACCTTGGCCGAGCGCGGGCTCTCCAGCGTGATCACGCCGACTGCGCCGTTGGCCTGCGCGATCGCCGCCTTGGTCCCGCCCGACCCGAAGAACGCGCGCTCCTCGCCACCGAACCGCGCGGGCGATCCGCCGAAATAGGCGACGATCTTGCCGCGCACGTCGACGCCCTTGTAGTCGTCCTGGCCATATTGCGGCGCGTCGATGCCGTAGCCGACGAACACGACGGGCGCCGACACGCTGGTCTCCGCCTTCGCGCCGTTCGCTGCGGGCACATAATCCTCACCGAACACGAGCGGCTGCGCAGGCCCGCGGCCGGTCCACACGAAATCGCCCTTGCTCGCCGCCTTGTACGACACGAGCGGCACGGTCTGAAGATACCCTCCCTGATCGCCACCCGGCCGCAGACCCGCGGCATAAAACTGCGCAGCGACATATTGCGCGGCGATGTCGAACTCGGGGCTACCAGCCTCGCGACCCTTCATCGCATCCGACGCGAGAAACAGCACATGCGCCTTCATCGCCGCCTGATCCGCCGGCAGCGGCGCGGCGAGCTTGGCGTTCAGCTCGGCAGTCTTCGGCGCGGTCACCGGAGCCGGCGCGGGGGCAGCTTGGGGCGCAGTCTGAGCAAGGGCAGAGGTAGAAAGCGCGAGCACCGCGAGCGCGCCGATAGGACGATACATCCGGAAATCCTTGCAAAGGGAACGTGTTGCAGCGGCGTAGCATCCACCGTCACCCACGCAAGCTTTGGCTGGCGATAGGCGGGCGCAGCCCTATATTCGCAAACATATGCTCGATATCCAGAACAGTCTCGCCCACCCGCTCGTCATTCGCCGCGAGGACTATACCCCGCCCGAGTGGCTGGTCCCCGAGACGAAACTGGATTTCGACCTCGATCCCTCCACCACCCGCGTAACGGCAACACTGTCGGTAACGCGCAACGGCGATCACGCCGCACCGCTGCGGCTCGACGGTGCGGGCCAGAAGCCGCTGTCGGTCACGGTCGACGGCGTGGCGATCAACGACTGGCGGATCGACGGCGAACAGCTCGTCATTCCGCTCACCGGCGCCGCGCATGTCGTCGAGACGCAGGTCGAGATCGCCCCCGATCGCAACACGCAGTTGATGGGACTCTATGCCTCGGGCGGCAATCTCTGCACGCAGTGCGAGGCGGAGGGCTTCCGCCGCATCACCTATTTCCCCGACCGCCCCGACGTGCTCAGCATCTATTCGGTCCGCATGACCGCGGACAAAAAGCACTTCCCTGTGCTGCTCGCGAACGGCGATCCGGTCGCGCAGGGCAATCTAGACGACGGCCGCCACTGGGCGACCTGGCACGATCCGTTCCCCAAACCCTCCTACCTGTTCGCGCTGGTCGCCGGCGACCTCGCGGTAAATCGCAGCAGTTTCACGACGATGTCGGGGCGCGAGGTGTCGCTCGGCATCTGGGTGCGCGAGGCCGACCTGCCCAAGACCGACCATGCGTTGAAGGCGCTCGAACTTGCCATGGCGTGGGACGAGACGACCTATGGCCGCGAGTATGATCTGGACGTGTTCAACATCGTCGCGGTCGACGATTTCAACTTCGGCGCGATGGAGAACAAGGGTCTCAACATCTTCAATTCGCGCTACATCCTGGCCGATCCGGATACCGCGACCGATTATGATTACGACGCGATCGCCGCGGTCGTCGCGCACGAATACTTCCACAATTGGTCGGGCAACCGAATCACCTGCCGCGACTGGTTCCAGCTGTCGCTCAAGGAAGGCTTCACCGTCTACCGCGACCAGGGCTTCTCCGCCGACCAGGGTTCGCGCGCGGTAAAGCGCATCGAGGACGTCCGCGGCCTACGCGCGTCGCAGTTCCCCGAGGACTCCGGCCCGCTCGCGCATCCCGTGCGGCCTGAATCCTATCAGGAGATCTCCAACTTCTACACCGCGACGATCTACAACAAGGGCGCCGAGCTCATCCGGATGATGGCCGCGATCCTCGGACCGCAGGGCTTCCGCGCGGGCACCGACCTGTATTTCGACCGCTACGACGGCACCGCCGCCACCTGCGAGGATTTCGTCACCTCGATGGAGGAAGGGGGCAACGTCGACCTCACCCAGTTTCGCCTCTGGTATTCGCAGGCGGGCACGCCGCGCGTCTCGGCCAGCCTCTCGCAGGACGGCGACCGCGCGACGTTGCGCCTCGCGCAGCAGGTGCCCGCAACGCCCGGCCAGCCAGTGAAGTCACCGATGGTCCTGCCGTTGCGGATCAAGCTGTTCGGTGCCGAATCGGGTGCGGCGTTGACAGACGAACGCCTCGTCCTGTTCGACGGCACGCTCGACACGATCGAGTTCGAAGGCCTCGCCGAACGCCCGGTGCTATCGATCAACCGTGGTTTCTCCGCCCCCGTGGTGGTCGAAAGTGACCGCACCGCCGCCGATCTCGCCTTCCTCAGCGCGCACGACGACGATCCGTTCGCGCGCTACGAGGCGATGCAGCAGTTGATGCTCGATACGCTGGTCGCGTCGGTCGGCGGGCATGCGGATCACGAGGCCGTGATCGCAGCGGTCGCGAACACGCTCGCCAATCCCGATCTCGATCTGGCGTTCGTCGCCGAGGCCGTATTACTGCCGCCGGAGAGTTTCATCGGCGACCAGATGGCCGTCGTCGATCCCGACGCGATCTTCCGCGCGCGCGAAGCGCTGCGCCGCGATCTCGGCACGCGGCTGGAGGCGCAATGGCGCCAGGCGTATGCGCGGGGTGAGGGCCAGTCCTACGCCTATACGCCGGAGGGCAAGGGCCTGCGTCGCCTGCGAACCGTCGCACTCGGCTATATAGCGGCAAGCGGTGCGGCGGATGCGGCGGACCTCGCCTTCGCGCAGTTCGATTCGGCGGACAACATGACCGACCGGATGGGCGCGCTGACGACGCTGGTCAGCAGCGCGTCGGACATCCGCACCACCGCGCTCGACATCTTCTACAGCCAATATTGCGACAACCCGCTGGTGCTCGACAAGTGGTTCCAGGCTCAAGCGCAGTCGTCGCGCGACGATACCGGCGCGATCGTCGCGGGGCTCGCCGAGCATGCCGACTTCACGCTGACCAACCCCAACCGCGCCCGCTCGCTGATCGGCGCGTTCAGCGCGAACCAGCGGGCTTTCAACACCGCCGACGGGAGTGGCTATCGATTCCTCGCGGACCAGCTGATCGCGCTCGACCGGTTGAACCCACAGACCGCGGCGAAGCTTCTCCCGCCGCTCGGCCGCTGGCGCCGGTTCGACGCGGCGCGCGCCGGGTTGATGCGCGCGGAACTGGAGCGGATCGTGTCGACGCCGGGGCTGTCGAAGGACCTGTTCGAGCAGGCGTCGAAGAGTCTGGAAGGGTAACGCGCTAGAGACTTCGGACCTACCCATTCCCCCCCGTTCGTGCTGAGCGAAGTCGAAGCACCTTCACTTGGTGCACACCCTTCGACTTCGCTCAGGGCGAACGGAAAGGGGCCGAGGGGCCGAGCGCGACCGCGGTGACCTACCTCCGACTAGCAAAGAACTCGCGCAGGATCCCCGCAGCCTCGGTCTCCGCAATTCCCGCATAAATCTCGGGCCGATGATGACACGTAGGCTGCCCGAAAAACCGCGGTCCATGCTCGACCGCCCCGCCCTTCACATCCGCCGCCCCATAATAGAGCCGCGCGATCCGGGCATGCGCGATCGCCCCGGCACACATCGCGCAAGGCTCCAGCGTTACCCACAGATCACACCCCTCGAGCCGGTCGCTGCCCAACGCCAGCGCAGCAGCGCGAATCGCCTGGATCTCGGCATGCGCAGTCGGATCACACAACGCTCGAGGCGCGTTGGCGGCCGTCGCGATAATCACGCCGTCCTTAACGACAACGGCGCCAACCGGGACTTCCCCAGCCAGCGCCGCATCGCGTGCCGCGTCGAGCGCGCGGCGCATGGGTTCGGGGACGGGAAACATGGCCTCAAGCCCTGCCCCGCAAGCTCCCCCGCGTAAAGATCAGTTCGGTGCCTGGCTGTTGCCCGGCTTCTCGACGTTTATCGTCGGCACGGCCACGGTCTTGTTCTCCGTGCCGAGCGTGACCTTGGCGACGTCGGCCTGGAACTTCGGTGCCTGGACGACGCCCTGGCGGGTCTGGTCGATATTGATGATCCCGAAATACATCAGGCCGACCACGACCAGCACGACGATCGCGACGAGAGACAAGAGCGTACGCATGGGACATCCCCTTTTATTGAACAGTTCGATAGCGTAACAACGTCGTCGATCGCCGTGGGTTGCACAATGCCCATCGCGAACAGCCGCAGGCACGTTCGACGTGAATCGGTTGACGAAAGCCGGCGTGCCAGCTATCCGCGCGCCTTTCCGGGGTTCCTCCCGACACTTGAATAGGTAATCACATGTCGCGCATCTGCGAACTGACCGGCAAGGGCCGGATGGTCGGGAACAACGTCTCCCACGCCAACAACAAGACCAAGCGCACGTTCCTTCCGAACCTGCAGAACGTCACGCTGCTGTCCGATTCGCTCGAGAAGGGCGTCAAGCTGCGCGTCTCGACGCACGGCCTGCGTACCGTCGAGCATAATGGCGGCCTCGACAACTGGCTGGTGAAGGTCTCGGACGACAAGCTGTCGCTTCGCGTTCGTCGCCTGAAGCGCGAAGTCGTCAAGAAGATCGCAGCATCGGCCGTCGCCGCCTAACAGCGACGGTTGGCGGTCGTCGCCTACAAGCGACGTCTAGTGCGATCACCGCGGCCCGCCCTGCACCTCGCAGGGCGGGCCGTCGGCGTTTGTAAGGCTAGCGATCCAGCCTGAATTTCAGCAGCAGCGTGCGCTGGAGAAACATCTGGTTGTCGTCCGACACGATCCACACGATCGTCGCGCCGTTCTCGACCGTCGTGTCGATCCCTTCGAAATTGTCGTGGATCAGCGGCGCATCGATCGTCGCGATCAGCCGGCCGCGCGCGATTCGTCCCGCTGCCACATCCCGTGCGACGACTCGCGATATCCGGTTGGACCAGCGGAACGGCAGCCTGAACCCACGATCGAGCACCAGCAGATCGCCGTTCGGCAATGCGGTGACGTCGGATGGATCGTAGCGGCCATAGGGTTCGTAGGTGAAGCGTTGAGGTGGACCGGCCTGAGTCGGATCCCGCGCGAAGATCAGCGCCTGCCGTGTGTGCAGCCGCTCGTCTTCCGACCGGTTCCAGTCCGAGGGACGGGCATGCGCTACCTCGCTGACGACCACGAACCGGCCATCCGGCATGCGGGCCATCGATTCCGCACCGCCATTGGCGGGCCATTTTCGCATCGCCTCGGGATTGACGCGGGCCTCGTAGCCCGCGAACCCGGGCGAATATCGCCAGATCGCGTTGCGGTATTCGAAGCCGACCCAGATCTGGCCGGTGCGCGGGTCGATCGCCATCGATTCGCTGTCACGGTCGCCCTTCTCCCAACCGATTCCGGGCCCGGCAGGCAGGTTTGCGAAGGCGATCGCATGCGGCCGCCAATCCTGCCCCATGTGGAACTGGACGATATTGCCGCCGTCGCTGAGCAGCGTGAATCGGTCGTCAGTGCCGGAATGCGCAACATCGAGCGACGAGAAGCCGCCAAACGCCGGATCACGACTGTCGAGGGCCACCCCGCCAAGATACGTCAGCCCGCCAACGCGCACATGCCGCGGGTCGGTGCGATCGAGCATGACTCGCGTCGCGGTCAATTGCGCGCTCTTGCCGAGCAGGTCGAGCCGCGCTTCACCCGACCAGGTCGGGACGATCGTATAGACGCTCGCGCAGACGAACAGGATAGTGATCAGGCGCCGCATCGCGTCCTAATAGGGCGTTCGGCGATCCGCGGAAGCATGAACAGCGGATAACGGAGGCATTCAGGCTCGGCTCAATGCGAATCACCCATAAGCGTCTCATCGAGGATGGAAGCACGGCCCCCGCCGCCGCCGAAATCCCCAACGGGAGACGCACGATGTTCAAGACTTTTACACTCGCCGCCAGTGCCCTCGCATTGGGTGCGACCGCCCTCGTTCCCGCCGCCGCCGATGCGCAGCGCTGGGGTCCACGCTACGAGCGTGGCTACGATGGGTATCAGGACGGCTATCGCGGATACGATCGTGGTTACGACCGGAGCGACTATCGCGAGTACCGCGGCAACGACCGCCGCTACAATTACAACGCGCGCAGCCGTCGCGGTTGCGACAACACCGGCGGCACGATCATCGGCGCACTCGCCGGCGGCCTGCTCGGCCACACCATCGCCGGTCGCGGTGACCGGACGATCGGGACCCTGCTCGGCGCGGCCGGCGGTGGCCTTGCCGGCAACGCGATCGATAAGTCGGATAACCCCGGGTATTGCCGGCGGTAAGCCCGGCAACGCCCGGGCCGGTGCGAGCGAAAGCAAGCAATCGCCGGCACGGACGGCGGGCAGGCGCTTAGCCTGACCCGACCGACGACGGCTTTGCCGACGTCGCGCCCCGTTTAGGCCACCCAACCAGTTTCCCAGTTCCCTCGCGTAGCGTATCGAGGGCGAGGGCCGGCTTCCCGTACGGGAGCCGGCCCTTTGTTCGTCTGAATCCGGCAACGGCACGCACCGACAGGCCCCATACGCCAACTCCGTCATCCTGACGAAAGTCAGGATTCAGAGCCAAGATCGATGGTGGTCAATTACCCTGGGTCCTGACGTTCGTCAGGATGAAGGTGGTGGGCTCGGTCAGGCGATCCGCTCAGGCACTTCCGCCGCATCCTCGGCAATTGCAGCTGCCGGCGCGACTGCTTCCCACGGAAACACGAACCAGTCCTTCGTCACCGCCCGGTCGATCGTCCGCGCGCTATATTCGATCCGCTCGGCCGAACTGACGTTGTCGATCAACATCGCAAACCGCACCGATCCCTCGACCGCCCCCGCCGTAACAAGCGCCCCGCGCAAATGCGTGATCGTCCGCCCCGAATCGTTGATGTCGTCGAGGAATAGCAGCCGCTCGCCGTCCCGCGTCCGCTTGGCGAGCTTGACCAGCGGTTCGTCGGCAAAGTCCTTCACTTGGCTCGAATAGTCGACCGACAGCGTCGGCAAGCCGATCGCGTGACTGAGGAACACCGCCGGCACGAGGCCCCCGCGGCCGATGCCGATGATAAAATCGGGCTTCCAGGTATCCTCGGTCAGCTTGGCGGCGAGGATGTGGATCGCGGCGACGAACTCGTGCTGCGGGATCGGGGTGAAGATTGGCATCGGCAGGACGCTAGCCAGTGTACATCGAAACGTCACCCCGGACTTGTTCCGGGGTCCACCGTGCCGCGAACTATTCTCGATCGATGTGCGGCACGGTGGATGCCGGAACAAGCCCGGCATGACGGAGGGTTGGGCTCAGATCGTCTCCAGCGCCTGCTCGAAATCGGCGATCAGATCGTCCGGATCCTCCACCCCGATCGAGATTCGCACGAGATTATCCGTGATCCCCAGCGCCTGCTTGCGCGCATCCGGCACCGACAGATGCGTCATCCCCGCAGGATGGCTAGCCAGCGTCTCGGTCCCCCCCAGCGACACCGCCAGCTTGGCGATCTTCAGCGCATCGAGGAACGCGAAGCTCTCACGCTCGCCGCCCTTGAGGTACAACGAGAAGGTCGAGCCCCCACCGGTGCAATGGCGACGATAGATATCCGCCTGCCGCTCCATGCCCGGCTCGTCCTCGAGGAAGCCGAGATACGCGACCCGCTCCACCTTCGGATGGTGGCGGAGAAAACCGCAGACCTTCGCCGCATTCTCGCCCGCGCGGCTCATCCGCAGTTCGAGAGTCTCCAGCGATCGCAACAGCATCCACGCCGTATTCGGATCGGTGATCGTCCCGATCGTGTTCCGCATCGTCCGGATCGTGTTGATGTGCTCCTTCGACCCCAGCACGCCGCCCGCGACCAGATCCGAATGCCCGCCGACATATTTGGTCAGCGAGTAGACGACGATATCCGCGCCATGCTTGAGCGGCTGGAACCACAGCGGCCCGAGGAACGTGTTGTCGATCGCAATCGGTGGCTTCTCACCCTTGAAGATCGCGTCGCGGCTGGCCGCAACTGCCTCGACGTCGACCAGCGCGTTGGTCGGGTTCGCCGGGCTCTCAAGATAGATCAGCGCGACGTTACCGGTCGCCGCCTCGGTCATCACCGCGTCGATTTCCTCGCGCGTCGCACCCGCCGGAAAGTCGAGCCACTTGACCCCGAACTTGCCGAGCACGCGGCCGATCAGCGTCTCGGTCGCCGCGTACAATGGCCCCGAATGGACGATCGTGTCGCCCGGCTTGACCATCGCCAGGAACAGCGTGGCGATCGCCGACATGCCCGACGAGAAGGCGAGCGCGTCCTCCGCCTCTTCCCAGACGCCGAGACGATCCTCGAGAATTTCCTGGTTTGGCCCGTTGAAGCGCGAATAGACGAGGCCCTCGGCCCCGCCCGGACGCTTGCCGGTAACGCCTTCGAAGTGACGCTTGCCCGCCGCCGCATTGGGGAACACGAAGGTCGAAGTGAGGAAGATCGGCGGCTTCAGCGAGCCTTCCGATAGCGCGGGATCGTAACCATGCCCCATCATCAAGGTCGACGGCTTCAACTTGCGCCCGCCGATCTTCTCGACCTCGGGCTTCGGCGCGACGCGCGCGGCGACGCCGGTCAGGTCCGCTTCGGTTTCGGCGGGGACTGCGCCGGCGTTTTCGGGGGTATCGGACATCAATATGCTCCTGCGTGGCCCGTCTTATGCGAGCCGATGTGCGGAGCCTAAACGACCGGCGCAGGCTTTGGGAGCCGTTACAGGCCGATGATGCTGATCTGACGCCCATAGGAGGGCTCGCCGCGATGGGTCGCGCGCCGATAGCTGAAAAAGCGATCGTCATCGGCGTAGGTGTCGAGCCCGAGCGCCTCGATCCGACCGATCCCGGCGACCGCGAGCCGGCTGACGACATAGGCCTCCAGGTCGAACTGGTAATGATCGCCCCTGTTCTCGACGGCGCGACCGTCCGCGAAGAAGCGCTCGTTCTCCGGATCTGCTTCGCAGAACCGCCGGATGAAGCCGTCGTCGACCTCGTAGCTGGCACGCGCGATGCACGGCCCGACCGCAGCGACGATCCGGTCGCGGTGCGCACCGATCGCCTCCATCGCGAGGATCGTCGCATCGGTGACGCCGCCGAGCGCGCCTTTCCAGCCAGCATGGGCTGCGGCAACGACGCCGACGTGCGCGTCGGCGAACAATACGGGTGCGCAGTCCGCGGTGAGGATGCCGAGCGCGAGGCCGGGACGATTGGTGACCAGCGCATCGGCATGCGGACGGATCGCGTCGTCGAACGGTTCGATGACGGTGACCGCGTCGGCGGAATGGACCTGGTAGAGGCCGACGAGCTTCGCGCCGGGGAGAACGGCTTCGGTAGCGCGACGGCGGTTCTGAGCAATGGCGGCGGGGTCGTCGTCGGACCCGATGCCGACATTGAGGCTCGCATACGCCTCGGTCGAGACGCCGCCACGCCGGCCGAGAAAGCCATGCGGAATGTCGCCAAGCGCCTTCGCGCGGATGAGGTCGATGGTCATTTTAGGGCACCCAACATCAAACACATCCCCACCCCGGCGGAGGCCGGGGCCCAGTTGGGTGACGTTCCAAACAGCAGGCATCGCGCCGTTACCAAGACCTTTCCAACTGGGCCCCGGCCTCCGCCGGGGTGGCGGCCTTTCGCTACGATATCTCTGGAGGCATCGAGCATCACAGCACAAGCCGCATGATCCGGTCATCATCAGGCTGCTGCCCGACCATGAACACATACCGCCCGATCTCGACAAAGCCGTACCGCTGATAGAACCGGTGAGCCCGGTGGTTATCCACATACACGCTGAGGATCATCTCCGTCCGCCCATCGGCGCGCGCAACATCGATCGCCCAGTCCATCAACGCAGGGCCGACACCCGCGCCATGCTGGTCACCCCGCACATAAAGCTGGTGAAGCTCGATCGCCGTCGCCGGCCAATCGCCTGGAAACGCCACCGGGCCGATCTTCGCAAACCCGACGATCGCACCCGCCTCGTCCACCGCGACACGCACCGTGAAGGCAGGGTCGGACAGCTGTGCCGGAAGACCCTTTTCGCCGAACGTCTGCTCCAGGAACGCTGCAAGGTCTTCAGGCCGGTACAGCGTACCGAACGTGTCGGTGAAAGACCGCTTCGCCATCGCGGCGAGTTCTGCGCCATCAGTGGGCACGGCATGCCGATAGGCGATCATGCAAACACCGCCGGCGTCGGCCAAGTCGGCGCGGTGATCGCCAGCGCTTTGAAAAGCGTGCCCATATCGTCCATCAACCTCCTTCGATCCGCTGCCAATGCCTCCGCCCGCGCAGGCGACGCCTTGGCGAGCGCCGACGTCCGCGAATCGATGCCGAGCGCACCGAGCAGGTCGCGCTGCGTCACCGGCCCCCACGCGACCGCGCCCTCGGCCTGTGCTGCCGCAGCGAGCGTGGTGAAGTCGACATGCGCGGTCAGGTCGTGCTCGCCGGGCGCCTCGAACGGATTGGCGAACGCATGCCCGCGCACCGCCTGCAACGTGTCGCCGAGCGCCGGCCCCTCATAGCCATAGTCAACCGCGATCAGCGCACCGCCCTGCGCGGCGATCCGCTTGGCGAGACCGCGAATGATCGTCACGGCTGCAGGCGAGGTTTCGAGGATCGAGCCGGCGGGCGCGTCGCGAAACGGTTCGGGGATGACAGCATCCGGGAGCGGCTTGCCGGCGATCGGCAGGAACAGCAGGTCCTGTGCCGCGACGAGCCGTTCATGCCACTGCTCGCGCTTCACCAACTGCCGGATCGGCAGCGCGTCGAAGAACTCGTTGGCGACGATGATCAGCGGGCGATCGGTCGGCAACGTATCGATCGCGTCGTGCCAAGTGGCAGCAGGCACGCGCTCGGCTTGAGCTTTACGCAGCGCCGGACTGGTCTCGACGAAATGAACCGGCGGCTCCAGCCCCGCCTTCGCCATTGCCCGCGCGGCATCGGCCGCCAGCGTCCCGCGACCCGGCCCGAGTTCGACCCAAGCCACCTCGGGGCGGCCAGCGCGATCCCAAAGATCCGCGCACCACAAACCGACAAGCTCGCCGAACATCTGGCTGATCTCGGGCGCAGTGGTGAAATCGCCCCCCGCCCCCAACGGGTCGCGCGTCGCATAATAGTGCGCGTTCGCCGCCGCCATATACTGCGCGACGGGAATCGGGCCTGCGAGCGCGACCGCGCGGGCGAGGCGTTCTGGGAGGGCGGTGTCTATTCCCCTTCCGCTTGCGGGAGGGGTTAGGGGAGGGGCTGGATTATCGTTGGCCATGACATTTGCGGCCATGCCCTCCCCCAACCCCTCCCGCAAGCGGGAGGGGCGTTAAGCGACGCTCGCCGTTCCCGCGATCGACTCGACCCGCACGCGGCGCTTGGCCGACGTCGCCACCAGATACCCGCCGCCAATGATCATCGGCACGCACAGCCACTGCCCCATGTGCAGCCCGGTATGCTCGGCAAACGCCCGCAGCTGCGAATCCGGCTCGCGGAAGAACTCGACGGTAAACCGCGCGATCCCGTACCCCAGCACGAACAACCCGACGAG
Source organism: Sphingomonas sp. PP-CE-1G-424 (assembly GCF_004341085.1). Lineage (GTDB taxonomy): Bacteria > Pseudomonadota > Alphaproteobacteria > Sphingomonadales > Sphingomonadaceae > Sphingomonas. The sequence goes on along the minus strand of NZ_SLXW01000001.1, from coordinate 1,032,857 downwards.
CTTGCCCGGATCGTACCGCGCCTTGGTCTTCCAGAACGCGAACCACAGCAGCGCGAACAGGACGATACCCTCCAGCCCGGCCTCGTACAGCTGGCTTGGATGCCGCGCCGGCTCGACCATCCCGAACGGCACGGTGCGCTCGAAGATGATCCCCCACGCAACGTCGGTCGGCTTGCCCCACAGCTCGCCATTCACGAAGTTCGCCAGCCGCCCGAAGAACAGCCCGAACGGCACACAGCACGCGATATAATCGTGCACGCGCAACCAGTTGAGCTGATGCTTCCGCGCGAACAGGATCAGCCCGATCGACGTGCCGATCACCCCGCCGTGGAACGACATCCCGCCGTCCCACAGCCGGAAGATGCGCAAGGGATGCAGGAACATCTCGGGCGCGTAGAAGATCACGTAACCAAGGCGCCCGCCGAGGATGATCCCGAGCGTCGCGTAGAATACGAGGTCGTCGGCATGCCGCCGCGCCATCGGTGCGCCGGGCTGGGCGAGCAGCTTCAGCAGATACCACCAGCCGAGCAGGATCCCGCCAATATAGGCGAGGCTGTACCAGCGCAGCGTGAAGAACCCGATCGAGAAGACGTCGGGGTGCAGCCCCAGATCCTCGAAGCGGATGTGACTGCCGACGGCAGGCGCTACGGCACCCGCAGCGGCGGTGATGGTCGACAGGATCAAAGGCTTTTCCCCACGCGTTCGCCCCTGCATAAAGGCCGATAACGATAAGACCAAGTAGGAGAGCGATATGCGGACCGAGCTGGACGTGGCTATGGATTCGACGATGGCCGCGCTGACCGCGCCCGACGGGATGCTCGCGCTCGGATCGGTCGAGCGGTTCGGCGTCACGCTGCCGACGATCGCCGCCGCCCCGCCCGCGCTCAGTTACTATTTCGCCCACTATGCCAACGAACACCGCGACGCCGTCTTCCTCGTCTCGGGCGATGAACGCCTGACCTTCGGTCAGGTCTACGCCGCCGCAGAGCGCACCGCCCGCGCCCTCGTCGGCGGCTACGGCATCGCCAAGGGCGACCGCGTCGGCATCGCGATGCGCAACTCGCCGTCTTGGATCGTGCTCTACATGGGCATCGTCATGGCCGGCGGCGTCGCGACGTTGCTCAACGGCTGGTGGCAGTCGGAGGAACTGGAGACAGCGATCGGCGAGGTCGATTGCGCACTCGTGTTCGGCGATCCGCCCCGCGTGAAGCGCCTCGCGCAGATCGCAGGCCTACGGTCGCCAGTGGTCGAGATCGACGATTCGCGCGAGCTCGACGCCGCGCTTGGAGCCGTGTTCGCGAAAGACGATCACACCGCCGACCTCCCGCTGCTCGGGCCAGAGGATCATGCAACGATCCTGTTCACATCGGGCTTGACCGGCCAGTCGAAGGGCGCGCTGTCCGAGCATCGCGCGATCGTGCAGGGCATCTTCAACTATCTCGGCCAAGTCATGATGATGGTCGGGATCGCCACCGCGCAAGGCAATCCGCCGGTCGGCCAGCCGGTCGCGCTGCTGACGATCCCGCTGTTCCACATCACCGGGGAAGTGCCGGTCTTCCTCCAGAGCTTCGCGATGGGGCGCAAGCTCGTGCTGATGCCGAAATGGGATGCAGGCGAGGCAATGCGGCTGATCGAAGCGGAGGGCGTGACCTATTTCGTCGGCGTGCCCTTGATGAGCTTCGAGATCCTCAATCACCCCGACCGCTCCAATTACGACCTGTCGACCGTCACCGATTTCGCCGCGGGGGGCGCACCCCGCCCGGTCGATCACGTCCGCCGCATCGACGAGGAAATGGGCGGCAGCGCACCGCTGATCGGCTACGGCCTGACCGAGACCAACGCGGTCGGCACCGGCAACTGGCGCGGCAACTACCTCGCCAAGCCCAATTCCGCCGGCCGCCCCGGCGCGCCGCTGGTCGATCTCGCGATCCTCGACGATGCCGGCCACCCTGTCGACGAGGGCCAGCGCGGCGAGGTCTGCATCCGCACGATCTGCAACTTCAAGGAATATTGGAACCGCCCCGACGCGACCGCCACTGCGTTCACGTCGGACGGCTATTTCCGCACCGGCGACATCGGCTATCTCGACGAGGACGGCTATCTGTTCATCGTAGATCGCAAGAAGGACATCATCATCCGCGGCGGCGAGAACATCTCGTGCCAGGAGGTGGAAGCGGCACTGTACGAACACTCAGCGGTCGCAGAAGCCGCCGTGTTCGGGCTGGCGGACGAAAAGTTCGGCGAGGTGCCGGGTGCCGTGGTCGTGCCGCAGGACGGCGAAACGCTGACCCCGGACGACCTGACCGCGTTCCTCCACCAGCACATCGCCGCGTTCAAGATACCGCAGCGGATCTGGATTTCGGAAGAGCCGCTGCCGAGGTTGGGGACGGAGAAGATCGACAAGGTCTCGCTCAAGGCCACGTACCGAGCGCTAGCCTAAAGTTCCTCGCCCCTCCGGGGAGAGGGAGGGAGGAGCCGCTTGGCGACGGAAGGGAGAGGGGCGGTGAGACTCCAGGCACGGCCCCGGAGACCCACTCCCCCTCATCCGCCGCTTCGCGCCACCTTCTCCCCGTGGGGGAGAAGGATTAGAGCCACTCCATGATCAACAGGCGCAGCATACTCGTCGGCGGCGGCGCAGGGATCGGGCTCGTCGTCGCCTGGGGTCTGTGGCCACGCAGCTACGCCCCAAACCTCGTCGCCAACCCCGGCGAAACCCCGTTCGGCGCGTGGCTCAAGATCGGCACCGACGGCCACGTCACCGTCGCCGTCCCGCAGGTCGAGCACGGCCAGGGCGTCTACACGACCCTCCCCCAGATCGTCGCGGACGAGCTCGGCGCGGACTGGCGCACGATCGGCGTCGAGCCCGCCCCCCTCAACCCGCTCTACGCCAACCCAATCGGCACGCACGACCTATTCGAAGGCCTGTTCGACCGCCTCCCGCAAGGCACCCCGCAACCACCGATGCTGACCGGCGGATCGAGCTCGATCCGGATGTTCGAGCAAGCCTGTCGCGAGGCCGGCGCAGGCGCCCGCGCGCTGCTCTGCATGGCGGCCGCCAAGCGCTGGGACGCCGACTGGACCCAGGTCAATGTCGACGCCGGCTTCTGCACCTACCAAACCAAGCGCATCCGCTTCGCCGAACTCGCCGAGGAGGCCGCGAAGTTCGCCCTCCCCGATCCCCTCCCGCTCGGTATCCAGGGTGCAGGCAAGCTAGTCGGCAAATCGGTCCCCCGCCTCGACACCCCCTCGAAAGTCGACGGCTCGGCCAACTTCGCAGGCGACGTCCGCCTTGCCGACATGGTCCACGCCGCGATCCGCCAGGGCCCGGTCGGCGCTCGCCTGACGAAGGTCGACCGCGCCGCCGCCGACCGCATCCGCGGCGTGTTGTCGGTAGTCGAGAACCCGCGCTGGGTCGCGGCCGTCGCGACGACAGGGTGGGCCGCGCAAAAGGCGCTCGACGCGCTCGCCCCGCGGTTCGAGAACGACGCCCCGCTCCCCGATACCAGGTCGATCGACGCGGCACTCGACGCGGCGCTAGCCCGTCCCGGCACGCAGATGGCGTCCGCGGGCGACGTCGCCACGACCTTCCAGGGCGCCAAGCTCGTCACCGCAACCTATCGCGCCGGCCTCGGCCTGCACGCGGCGATCGAAACCCGCAGCGCGACCGCCTCCTTTTCCAACGGCCGCCTCGAACTCTGGCTCGCGACGCAAGCACCGGGACTCGCACGATCGGCAGCAGCGCGCGCGGCGGGCCTCAGCGAGGACGCCGTCGTCGTCCACCCGATGCTGATCGGCGGATCGTTCGGCGCCGCACTCGAACACGATGTCGCCGAACAGGCGGCAGTGCTGGCGGTAAAGCTAAGACGCCCGGTCAGCCTCGTCTGGTCGCGCGGGAAAGATTCGCTCCACGATCACTACCGCCCACCCGCCGTCGCGAAGATGGCCGCACGGCTTGCCCCCAACGGCGCGATCATGGGCTGGTCGGCCAACATCGCAGCCCCCTCGACCGGCGCCGAGATGGTACGCCGGATGATGCCGGGCCTCGCAACTGAAGCGGCACTGATCGGCGTCAAAGGCGACCGCTACGCCGTCGCGGGCGCAACACCGGTCTATCGCATTCCCGCCTACGCGATCGAGCATCACCCCGCCGAGATCGGCATCCCTACCGGCCACCTCCGCGGCGGCGCACACGGCTACACCGCGTTCTTCACCGAATGCTTTCTCGACGAGCTTGCCCGCACCGCTCAGTCCGAACCAATGTCGTTCCGGATCGGCATGCTCGGCGGCGAACCGCGACTCGCGCGCTGCCTGTCGACTGCGGCGGCGCTCGGCGGATGGGACGGCGGCGTCGCCGGTAGCGGCCAGGGAATCGCGTGCCACGCGTTCCGCGGCAGCTACATCGCCGTCATGGCAGAGGCGCATATCGGCGCGGACCAACGTCCGGTCGTCGACCGGCTCGTCGCCGCGGTCGATTGCGGCGCGCAAATCAATCCCGACATCGTCCGTCAGCAGATCGAGGGCGGGCTGATCTTCGGCATGGCCGCCGCGCTCGGCGCATCGACCGGTTTCACCCGCGGCCTCGCCGACGCGCGCGGGTTCGACACGATCGGCCTGCCCCGCCTCGCCGACACGCCCGATATCACGGTAGAGGTGATCCGCAGCGACGAAGCGCCCGGCGGCGTCGGCGAACTCGGCGTCCCCGCGGTCGCACCGGCGATCGCCAACGCGCTCTATGCGTCAACGGGCTTCCGCATCCGCAATTTGCCTTTAAGACCAGCGCCATGACCCTGCCCCCCGATCATCCCCCGATTCCGAAACCCAAGATCGGCGTGTTGCTGATGAACCTCGGCACCCCCGATGGCCCCGATGCGAAATCGGTGAAGCGCTATCTCGGCGAGTTCCTGTCCGATTCGCGCGTCGTCGAGATCCCGCAGATCGCGTGGCAGCCGATCCTGCGCGGCATCATCCTCAACACCCGCCCGAAAAAGTCCGCGCATGCCTATTCGCAGGTCTGGCGCGAGGATGGCTCGCCGCTCGCCGCGATCACCCGGTTGCAGGCCGCGGCGTTGAAGGATTCGTTCGGTCCGGAAGTGCTGGTCGATTGGGCGATGCGCTACGGCAATCCGTCGATCTCGGACCGGCTGACCGCGATGAAGGCGGCAGGCTGCGAACGCATCCTGCTCGCGCCGCTCTACCCGCAATATTGCGCAGCAACGACCGCCACCGCGAACGACAAGGCGTTCAAGCATCTCGCCGGTCTGCGCTGGCAGCCGGCGATCCGCACGTTGCCGCCTTATTATGACGACACGCTCTATATCGACGCGCTGAAGGACTCGCTCGAAGAGGGACTCTCCGCGCTCGACTTCACGCCGGACGCAATCGTGGCCAGCTTCCACGGCATGCCGAAGCGGACGTTGCAGCAGGGCGATCCGTATCACTGCCACTGCCAGAAGACCGCGCGGTTGCTCGGCGAGCGCATGGGGCGCGAGCTGACGATCGCGTTCCAGTCGCGGTTCGGGCCGCAGAAGTGGCTGGGGCCGGCGACCGACGAGACGCTCGTAGCGCTAGCCAAGGCGGGCAAGACCAAGGTCGCGATCTTCGCGCCGGGCTTCTCTGCCGATTGCTTGGAGACGCTGGAGGAACTGTCGATCCGCGGTCGCGAGAGCTTCGAAGAGGCTGGCGGGACGCACTTCGCCTATCTCCCCTGCCTCAACGACAGCCCGGTCGGCGTGGAAATGTTGCGCAGCATTTTGGCGCGCGAGCTTGAAGGATGGGTGCGGGCTGGCTAGCCTTCGGCAAAACACTGAGGAGAGACTGATGGCACGCGTCGCAATTGTAACCGGTGGTACGCGCGGAATCGGCGAAGCGATCAGTCTCGCATTGCAGGACATGGGTCTGACGGTCGCGGCCACCTATGCCGGCAACGACACGCGCGCGAAGGAGTTCACCGAGCGCACGGGCATTGCGGCCTACAAGTGGGACGTCGCCGACTATGATGCGTGCCAGGCGGGCTGTGCGCAGGTCGCCGCCGATTTGGGCGATATCGATATCGTCGTGAACAACGCCGGCATCACCCGCGACGGCACCATCCTGAAGATGACGTACCAGGATTGGAAAGAGGTGATGGACACCAATCTTGGCGGTTGTTTCAACATGGCTAAGGCCGTCTTCCCCGGCATGCGCACGCGCAAATGGGGGCGGATCGTCAACATCGGCTCGATCAACGGGCAGGCTGGGCAATACGGCCAGGTGAACTATGCTGCGGCCAAGTCCGGCATCCACGGCTTCACGAAGGCCTTGGCCCAGGAGGGCGCACGCGCGGGCGTCACGGTCAATGCAATCGCGCCTGGGTATATCGATACGGACATGGTGGCGGCGGTGCCGGCCGACGTGCTGGAGAAGATCGTCGCGAAGATTCCGGTCGGGCGCCTTGGCCAAGCGACCGAGATCGCGCGTGGGGTGGCGTTCCTGTGTTCGGAGGAGGGCGGATTCGTTACCGGGTCTACGCTGAGCATCAATGGCGGGCAGCACATGTACTGACGGGCGCAGGCACGGCAACGTCCGCGCCGATGCCAGCAAGCGAAGCGAGCGGGCAGCGCCCGGCACGGCCGGCGGGTCGGCTAGGCCGAACTCGTCCGACGGCGGCTTTGCCGGCGGCGCTGATTAGATGTCTACCGGATTACCGAGGACGGTCTTGCTTGATCCTGGGCCCCCGCCTTCGCTGGGGAACGAGGACAGGTAGCGCTCCTCAGACCGAAGCCCACAGCGTCCGCGACGAACAAGGATGCCACCGCAAAACACCTGGCATCCTACTCCCTCTCCCCTTCGGGAAGAGGGCTAACGCCTGTTCAAACTACAGCGCCTCAATCACCCGTCGCTAGCACGCTCGATATCCGCACCAACCGCGCTCAGCTTCTCTTCCAACCGCTCATACCCACGGTCGAGGTGATACACCCGCCCAACAGACGTCTCGCCATCCGCCGCAAGCCCGGCCAAGATCAAGCTCATCGAAGCCCGCAGGTCAGTCGCCATAACCTGCGCCCCGACCAGCTTGTCGACGCCGCGGACCATCGCGGTGCGGCCGTGGACTTGGATGTCCGCGCCCATCCGTGCCAGTTCGGGCACGTGCATGTAGCGGTTCTCGAAGATCGTTTCGGTCAGCATGCTGGCGCCGTCGGCCATGCAAAGCATTGCCATAAATTGGGCCTGCATGTCGGTGGCGAACCCGGGGTACGGCGCGGTCGAGAGGGTCAGGGGTTGCAGCTTGCCGTCCGACGCGACCCGCACGCCGTCCTTGGTCGGCGTCACCGACACGCCCGCCTCGACCAGCGCATCGATCGTCGCACCCATGTCCGGGATCGACACGCCGACCAGTTCCAGGTCGCCTCCGGTGATCGCCGCCGCGCACGCATAGCTGCCCGCCTCGATCCGGTCGGGCATCACCGCATAGGTCGCACCGTGCAGCCGATCGCGGCCTTCTATCGTCAGCGTCTCGGTGCCGATCCCGTCGATCGACGCGCCCATCGCGACGAGACAGTTGCACAGGTCGACGATCTCGGGCTCGCGCGCGGCGTTCTCGATCACGCTCGTACCCTTTGCGAGCACCGCCGCCATCACGACGTTCTCGGTCGCGCCGACCGACACGATCGGGAAGCGGAAGCGGCCGCCCGGCAGGCGCCCGCCCGGCGCGATCGCCTTCACATAGCCCGCGGCCATCTCAAGTTCGGCACCGATCGCCTCAAGTGCGCGCAGGTGCAGATCGATCGGCCGGTTACCGATCGCGCAGCCACCCGGCAGCGACACCGTCGCCTCGCCGCCCCGCCCGAGCAACGGCCCGAGCACCAGGATCGACGCGCGCATCTTCCGCACGATGTCGTACGGCGCTTCGGTCGAGGTCAGATTGCCCGCGCGGATCGTCATCACCCGACCGAAATCCTCCGGTCGCGTCCCCTGGATCGCGGTCGACGCGCCTAACTGGTTGAGAAGATGTCCAAACCCGTCGACATCCGCCAGCCGGGGCAGGTTGCGCAGTGTCAGCGGCTCTTCGGTCAGCAGCGCGCACGGCATCAGCGTGAGCGCGGCGTTCTTCGCACCGGAGATGGGCAGGCGCCCGGACAGGCGATTGCCGCCGCGAATGAGAATACGGTCCATCCCGGGTGTCTATCGCGGCTGGCGTTCTGCGCAAGGGCCGCGCATCGATCAGGCGACGGGCGGATACTGCCGGGGGGTCAAGTCCCGCGTTGGGACCGCTCACTGCTTCCGTAGCGCTAACACCCCCGCTTGATCGACTTTAATGCGCGGAAATCCTAGCTTTGCTCTGTGGTTCTCGAACATTGGGGACCATTACAGAGTGCCGGACAGCTGCTTCGCCGACCGCGTCGGCGATCTCATCGACCTGTCGATGAACGAGAAGGCTGCGTTAGCGCGGTTGGAGGAGCGCCCGCGGGACTTGCGTCGCGGTGCCGTCCTCGTGCGCGAAAATGATCCGCAGGCCGAACTCTTCATCCTGCAGCGCGGCATGGCGATGAGCTATGTGCTGCTCGACGACGGCAGCCGCCAGATTCTGCGCTTCCTCTATGCCGGTGACATGCTGGCGGTCTCGGCGCTGGTGTACCGCGACTCCCCCGAAACGGTGGTCGCGCTGACCGACTGCACGGTGTGTTCGTTCGATCGCTCGGCGATGACCGGGCTCGTCACCGATCACCCGCGCCTGTCGGCGCTGATCATGGTGATGAACCAGATGGAGAAGGTCGCGCTCACCGACCGTCTCGCCGCACTCGGTCGCACCTCGGCCAAGGCGCGGATCGCGGCTTTGCTGCTCGAGATGCGCAACCGATTGCGGATGCGCGATCGCGCGATGGGGGACAGCTTCATGCTCGGCCTGACGCAGGAGGAGATCGGCGACGCCACCGGGCTTACCGCGGTCCACGTCAACCGCATGCTTCGGCAGTTGGAGGAAGACGGTCTGATTCGGCGGGAGACGGGCCGGGTTACGCTGCTCAACGAGGTGCAACTCGCGCAAGCCGCAAATTACATCGACCGGTTCGACGGGCTTGACCTGCGCTGGTTGCCGCCCGCGCGGTAAGAACGCCCTCTAATCCTCCCCCGCCAGGGGGAGGTGGCTGGCTCTTGCCAGACGGAGGGGGAGGACACGGAACCCAGGTTGGCGCAAGCCTCCCCCTCCGTCACCTTCGGTGCCACCTCCCCCTTGCGGGGGAGGATCAGCTTAGAGTGGGACGCTCACGCCTTCTCGAGCGTGCACTGTAGCGGGTGCTGGTTCTGCTTGGCGAAATCCATCACTTGGCTCACCTTGGTCTCCGCCACCTCGTAGCTGAACGTGCCACACACCCCGACGCCCTTCTGATGGACGTGCAGCATCACGCGAGTCGCGGCCTCCATGTCCATCCGGAAGAAGCGCTGGAGACACAGCACGACGAACTCCATCGGGGTATAATCGTCGTTGAGCATCAGCACACGGTACGGCGTCGGCTGTTTGGTCTTCGCGCGCGTCTTGGTCGCGATGCCGGCGCCGGTGCCGCCATTGCCATCCTCGCCACCATCGTCGCGGCGCTCGGCCATCTGCTCGCCCGTCCGCCGGGGAGTCGTCATTTCAGGGGTCAAAAGCATGCCGTCGAAATATGGCATGCCGGGGGGCAAGAGCAAGGGGGGCGCCCGCAAACCTCGCGCGAAATCCGCAACGCAAAAGGGGCGACCATCGCGTGACGGCCGCCCCTTTCGTGTCGCATCGCCCGAAGGCGGCGCTATCGACTTATGCCGAGATCTTCATCTTGTCGGTCGCGACCGCAACGCGGTTCGAGATCGGCTGCGCGAACTCGCCGAACATCTTCAGCAGACGCTCGGTCGAGCGCGAGCCCTCGGCGATCATCGTGTCGAACGCAGTACGCGCATAATCCCCCTGGAGCTTCATGAACTCGGTCGGCGACTTGGCGGCCGCGAGCGTCTTGGCGGCTTCGGTCGCACTCTCGAACGAGGTCTTGGCGTACTCGGCAGCTTCGTGGCCGAGCGCCTCGACGTTCTTCGCGGCGATCTTCGACGATTCGACCAGCGCCTCGATGTTGCCCTTGCCGAATGCGGTCATGTCCTCGACCATCTTCGCCGACTTCTCCATCGCGCCCTTGGCCTGCTCGCTGAATTCGCTGGTGGTGGTGCCGCTGAACCCATTGGTGAACAGGGCCTTGGTCTTCTCGGTGATGCTCTGGATCGTGTCCATCGTGGCGTCCTTTGTGTCGCTAGCTGGGATCCCCGTTGGCACGGTGGCCATAATCGGGGCGGGAGAGTCCGGTTGCGGCGATACAAAAGCAGCCGCGGGAGGTGTGTCGATCGCCGGCGTCTTTGCAACCGGCTTGGGTGCCGGTTGTGCCGGCTTGGCGACGGTCCGAGGAGCCTTCGCGGTGGCGACAGGCTTCGAACCGGCCTTGGCCGTCCGTTTCACGATATCCACCATCCACGCACCTCTCTTCGGAGTTATGTCGCGGCCCTTCTACACGATTCGCGGCGGCGCACAATGAATTTGTGCACTGCACCATGACGTTTACGTAAGGTAGCGCTACCGGGTTTTGACATACTCGCCGGGCGCATCGCCCAGCGCCGCGAGGGCCCCCTTTCCGGCATGCCTAACCCCTTTGGCTGCAACGGTTTTCGGATCGATTGCGCGGACCCATTCGACCCAGTCCGGCCACCAGCTTCCCTTGGTCTCGGTCGCCCCCTCGACGAAGTCCTCGAGCGTCGTATGCGGCGAGGGATTGGTCCAAAACTGATACTTGCCCGCGGCCGGCGGGTTCACGACTCCGGCAATGTGCCCCGATCCTGCCAGCACGAATTTCAACGGTCCCGCGAACAGCTGGGTAAGCTTCCATACGCTTTCCGCCGGCGCGATATGATCCTCGCGCCCCGCCTGGATATAGCTCGGCGTCGTCACCTTGGTCAGGTCGATCGGCGTGCCGTCCACCGTCATCGTCCCCGTCACCAGCAGGTTGTCGCGGTACAGGTCGGTCAGATAGCTCAGATGCCATTTCGCGGGCAGGTTGGTCGTGTCGCCGTTCCAGTGGAGCAGGTCGAACGGCACATAGTCCTGCCCCAGCAGGTAGTTCTGCGTGACGTAGTTCCAGATCAGGTCGCGCCCGCGCAAAAGGTTGAATGTCGTCGCCATGTAGCGTCCGTCGAGGACCCCCTCGGGCGACAGCGACGCTACCATCTTCAGCTGCTCGTCGTCGATGAAATGCTGCAGTTCGCCGGCCTGCGCGAAATCGACCTGGGCTGTGAAGAACGTCGCGCTAGCGACCTTCGCCTCCTCACCCCGCGCCGCCAGCAGCGCGAGCGTGGCGGCAAGCGTCGTGCCCGCCACGCAATACCCGATCGTATGCACCGCCGACACCTTCAGCGCAGTCCGCACCGTATCGATCGCCTCGACCTGCGCGCCGACATAGTCGTCCCAGACCACGTCCTTCATGCTCGAATCGGCCGACTTCCACGACACCATGAACACGGTGATGCCCTGCTCGACTGCCCAGCGGATGAAGCTCTTCTCGGGCGTCAGGTCGAGGATGTAGAACCGGTTGATCCACGGCGGGAAAATTAGGAGCGGCGTCGCGAGTACGCGGTCGGTGGTCGGGCTGTACTGGATCAGTTCGTAGAGCGACGTGCGTTTCACCACCTTGCCCGGCGTCATCGCCAGGTTGCGCCCGAGTTCGAACGCACCGTCGGGCGTATGCGTCACCTGCCCTCGGGCAAGATCCGCCATCATGTTCTGCAGGCCCTTCAGCAGATTCTCGCCGCGGGTCTCGATCGTCTTCTCGATCACCTGCGGGTTGGTCAGCGCGAAATTGGTCGGGCTCATCGCGTCGACGAACCCCTTGGTGGCGAACCGCAACTGCTCCTTCTGCTTGGGGTCGAGTCCGTCGACCGCCTCGACGCCGCGCAGCATGTGGTCGCCGATCAGCTCGTAACTCTGCCGGATCAGGTCGAACACCGGCTCGCGCCACTGCGGCGCCTTGAAGCGCTTGTCGGTGACGGGCACGGGATCGGGCGCCTTGGCCGGATCGAGAAACCGCTGCCACAACGTCAGGCTCTCGGCCCAGAAATCGCGCGCGCGCTCCAGCGTGGCGGGGTCGGTGAAGCCGGGAATCGCCGGGATTCCCTCGGGCTTGGCCTGCATCGCGGCGAGCCCCTGCTCCATCATCATCTGCTGCGCACGCCCCATCACCCACGTCCAATGCTGGAGATCGGGGAGGGTCGGAGCTTCGGGAGGAGTATCGGCCATGGCATCCTCTGCTTTTTCGGGAGCTTAACGCAGACACCGGTTCGGCGGAAGGACGTGTCGATTCAAGCGGGCCGCCCGCAACATTCCCACCCGTCATCCTGACGAAAGTCAGGACCCAGAGCCGCAAACGCCACTGCCCGTAACCCTGGGTCCTGACTTTCGTCAGGATGACGGAGGATGTGTGGGTAGCGGACCGTACACAAACTCCGTCACCCCAGCGAAAGCTGGGGTATCCCAATTGTCGAAGGGGGCGGCACGAACCGGGAGACCCCAGCTTTCGCTGGGGTGACGGCAATCGGGGATTGGGGTGACGCCCCCGCTCGCCTGCGGTACAGCACCCGCTCCTCCAGCTAGAGGCTGATCATGTCCGAAGACTTCTACCGCATCAAACGCTTACCCCCCTATGTCATCGCCGAAGTGAACGCGATGCGGGCGGCGGCGCGCGCGGGCGGGGAGGACATCATCGATCTCGGCATGGGCAATCCCGACCTGCCGCCGCCCGAGCACGTCATCGAGAAGCTCGTCGAAGTCGCGCGCAAGCCCAGCGCGCACGGCTATTCGCAGTCGAAGGGCATCCCCGGCTTGCGGAAAGCTCAGGCGAATTACTACGGCCGCCGGTTCGGGGTCGACGTCGATCCCGAGACCGAGGTCGTCGTGACGATGGGCTCGAAGGAAGGCCTCGCGAGTCTGGCCACCGCGATCACCGCGCCCGGCGACGTCGTGCTCGCGCCCAACCCGTCCTATCCGATCCACACCTTCGGCTTCATTATCGCCGGCGCGACGATCCGCGCGGTGCCGACCACCCCCGACGAAGCGTATTTCGAGAGCCTGGAGCGCGCGATGGCGTTCACCGTGCCCGCGCCGTCGGTGCTGGTGATGGGCTATCCTTCGAACCCGACCGCCGAAGTCGTCGACCTCGCCTTCTACGAGCGCGTCGTCGCGTTCGCGAAGAATCACAAGCTCTGGGTAATCTCCGACCTCGCTTATTCGGAGCTGTATTTCGACGGCAAGCCCACGCCCTCGATCCTCCAGGTGCCGGGCGCGAAGGACGTCGCGATCGAGTTCACCTCGCTCAGCAAGACCTATTCGATGGCCGGTTGGCGGATGGGCTTCGGGGTCGGCAACAAGACGCTGATCGCGGCGATGACGCGCGTGAAGTCGTACCTCGATTACGGCGCGTTCACGCCGATCCAGGCCGCCGCCTGCGCCGCGCTCAACGGCCCGCAGGACATCGTCGAGCGCAACCGCCAGCTCTATCACAAGCGGCGCGACGTACTCGTCGAGAGCTTCAGCCGCGCCGGCTGGGACATCCCCTCACCTCGCGCGAGCATGTTCGCCTGGGCCCCGCTCCCGCCCGCGCTCGCGCACTTAGGTAGCCTTGAGTTCACCAAACAATTGCTGACTCACGCGCACGTCGCGGTGGCCCCAGGGGTTGGCTACGGCGAAAACGGCGAGGGCTATGTGAGGATCGCGATGGTCGAGAACGAACAGCGGCTCCGCCAGGCGGCGCGCAACGTGAAGAAATATCTCCAGTCGATGGGCGTCAACACGCCCGCGCGTGGCGCTGGCTGACCTTCGCCAGCGTGGATATCAATCCGTTATATTCGGTGGCCGGCGTGCTCGTCGGCCTCATCGTCGGGCTGACGGGTGTCGGCGGCGGGTCGCTGATGACGCCGCTGCTGGTGCTCGTCTTCGGCTTCCACCCCGCCACCGCGGTCGGCACCGACCTGCTCTACGCCTCGGCGACCAAGACGGTCGGCACGACGGTCCACGGCTGGCGCGGTACAGTCGACTGGCAGGTCGTCCGCCGCCTCGCCACCGGCAGCGTCCCCGCGGCGATCGCGACATTGCTCGTGCTCAACCATCTCGGCGAGAAATCGTCCGACACCGGCCATGCGATCACCGTTGTGCTCGGCGTCACGCTGATCCTGTCGGCGGTTGCGACCTTCTTCCGCGGCAAGATCGTCGCGTGGCTGACCCCGCGGATCGGCGCGGTCGGCGGCGAGCGGCAGGCGATGCTGACGATCCTGCTCGGCGCAGTCTTGGGCGTGCTCGTTTCGCTCACCTCGGTCGGCGCCGGCGCGCTGGGCATGACCGCACTGCTGATCCTGTACCCGACGCTGCCGATCAACCGGCTGGTTGGCTCCGACATCGCCCACGCCGTGCCGCTGACGTTGCTCGGCGGGATCGGCCACTGGATCCTCGGCTCGGTGGACGTCGACCTGCTCGTGTCGCTGCTGATCGGGTCGATACCGGGCATCATCGTCGGCAGCCTGATCGCGACGCGCGTCTCCGACCGCGTGCTGGTCCCCGTCCTCGCGACCGTGCTGGCGCTGGTCGGCGTGAAGCTGATCTTCTGACATGCGGTCAGGGTTCGCCTTCTCGACCAGGTTCCGCGTGCGCTATGCCGAGATCGACGGCCAGCGCATCGTCTTCAACTCGCGCTATCTCGAATATGCCGACGTCGCGGTGACCGAGTTCTGGGAATGGACCGGGATCGCGGAGGCTCTGCCTGATCTGTGGCCGACCACCGAGTTCAACGTCCGCCGGACCGAGATCGATTACCTCAAGCCGTTCCGTCTCGGGGATGCGATCGAGGCGTTCGTGCGGATCGAGAAGCTCGGCACGACGAGCCTGACCAAGCGGTTCGAGCTCGCGCATGCAGAGACGGGGGAATTGCACACCGTCATCACTATGGTCAGCGTGCACGTCGACCTGGAGACCGGCCGCCCGGTGGCACTCCCAAATGCAATCCGCACGGTGCTAGAAACGCTACCGTCCTAACCTGACCTACCGCCGTCATCCTGACGAAAGTCAGGATCCAGAGCCATAAATGGCCGGCGTCCGTAACCCTGGATCCTGACTTTCGTCAGGATGACGAAACTTTACTCCGCCGCCTCAGCCTCCACCCCATCCCCCGCGACTTCTCCCGGAAGCGCCCAGATCAAATCCCCCTTCCCCAACACGCGCCCGTCATGCGACCGCACCGAGACCGGCTGCAACGGCCGCCGATCGCGTTCGTCGACCAAGATCGGGAACGCCGGAACGCACGTCTCCCATCGCTCGCCCCATTGCCTGAGCGCAATCATCGTCGGCAACAGCGCAAAGCCCTTGTCGGTCAGACCGTAGGCGATCTTCCGCCGATCCTCCGGGATAGGCTGCCGCTCCAGAATTCCATGCTCGACCAGCCGCGCCAGCCGGTTCGCCAGGATATTGCGTGCAATCCCCAGTTCCGACTGGAATTCCTCGAAATGATGCAGGCCGTTGAAGGCGGCACGCAGGATCAGGAACGACCAGCGCTCGCCCATCGCCTCCAACGCGGCGGGCAGGCTGCATTCCAGCAATGGTTCGCGTAATTTGCCCATCACGTCATCCTCGTCCGTCGGCGAGCGTACCGCATAACCCGCCGAAGCGAAACGCCCCGCTTATCCTGCGTTATGCCCCCCGCCCGCGAACGACTGACGCAGCCACTAGATCACAGTGATGCGACGCTTTTTGTTGCCAAAAGTCCCCGCCCGGCCCCATCTACGGTCCGTGCTGCGCCAATATGAACTGGTCGATCGCGTCCTCGACTACGATCCCGACGCCGACGAGGCGATGCTGAACCGCGCCTATGTCTTCTCGATGCAGGCGCACGGGTCGCAGAAGCGCGCGAGCGGCGATCCGTATTTCAGCCACCCGATAGAAGTGGCGGGTATTCTCACCGACCTGCACCTCGACGCGGAGACGATTGCCACCGCGATCCTCCACGACACGATCGAGGATACGGTTGCCACGCCCGAGGAGATCGAGCGACTGTTCGGCGCTTCGGTCGCGCGCCTCGTCGATGGTGTGACGAAGCTCAGCAAGATCGAAGCGCAGACCGAGAACGAGCGCGCCGCCGAAAATCTGCGCAAGTTCCTGCTTGCGATGTCCGACGACATCCGCGTGCTGCTGGTGAAGCTCGCTGACCGCCTGCACAACATGCGGACGCTCCATCACATCTCGAAGCCCGAGAAGCGCCGTCGCATCGCCAAGGAGACGATGGACATCTACGCGCCGCTCGCCGAGCGGATCGGCATGTACGAGTTCATGCGCGAGATGCAGTCGCTGGCGTTCGAACAGCTCGAGCCCGAAGCGTCCGAATCGATCAATCGCCGCCTCGAACAGCTTAAGCAGGGCGACGGCGACCGCATCGCCAAGATCGCGTCAGGCCTGAAACTGGTGCTGTCGCGCGCTGGGGTCGAGGCAGAGATTTCGGGGCGCGAAAAGCATCCCTATTCGATCTTCCGGAAGATGTCGGAGCGGCACATCAGCTTCGAGCAGTTGTCCGACGTGATGGCGTTCCGCGCGATCGTGCCGACCGAAGAGGATTGCTACCGCGTGCTCGGGATCATCCACCAGCGCTGGCCGATGGTGCCGGGCCGGTTCAAGGATTACATCTCGACGCCCAAGCGCAACGGCTATCGCTCGCTGCACACCTCGGTGATCCACGCCGACAGCGCGCGGATCGAGATCCAGATCCGTACCGCCGACATGCACGCACAGGCCGAGTTCGGGCTGGCGGCGCACTGGGCTTACAAGCAGCAGATCAACGGCAGCGACCGCCAGGTCAGCTGGATCCGCGATCTCGTCGAGATCCTCGATACCGCCGAGAGCCCGGAAGAGCTGCTCGAACACACGCGGATGGCGATGTACACCGATCGCATCTTCGCGTTCACGCCGAAGGGCGAGCTGATCCAGCTGCCCAAGGGCGCGACCTCGATCGACTTCGCGTACGCGGTGCACACCGATCTCGGCGACCAGGCCGTCGGCGCGAAGGTGAATGGCCGGGTCGTGCCGCTGTCGACGGTGATCGAGAACGGCGATCAGGTCCAGATCCTGCGATCGAAGGGCCAGTCGCCGCAGCCGCAATGGCTCAACGTCGCGACCACCGGCAAGGCGCTTGCCGCGATCCGCCGCCACCTCCGCCAGAAGGAGCGCGTCGAGCAGATCGCGCTCGGCCAGACCCTGTACGAGGATATCGTCACCCGCCTGCCCGCGCAGATCGGCACCGATGCACTCAGCCACGCGCTGAAACGGCTGAAGCTGCCCGACGATGCGTCGCTGATGGTCGCGATCGCGCGGCGAACCCTGTCCGATGCCGCGGTGATGGAGGCGCTGATGCCGGGCTCGGCCGGTGCGGACGTGACGCATGCGCTGGCCCCGCAATCGAGCGCGATCTCGATCAAGGGACTCACGCCGGGCGTCGCCTACGATCTCGCGACGTGCTGCCATCCGGTGCCGGGCGACCGCATCGTCGGGTTGCGCCGGCCCGATGCCGGGATCGAGGTCCACGCGATCGACTGCAAGGTCCTCGCCGAACTCGCCGAGCGATCGGAAAACGAGACCGACTGGGTCGACGTGGCCTGGGGCGACGAAACCGAGGGTGCGGTCGCACGCATATCGGTGATGGTGAAGAACGAGCCGGGTTCGCTCGGCATCGTCTCGACGATCATCGGCGGGCACAAGGCGAACATCATCAATCTGCGGCTCGATACGCGCGACAAGAGCTTCCACACCAACGAGATCGACGTCGAGGTGCATGACGTGCAGCAATTGATGCGGCTGATGGCGGGCCTTCGCGCGGCGGATGCGGTGCACACCGTGGAGCGGGTGTAGAAACATCCGACGATGACGGCGGGCGCGGTGGGCGCTAGACGGGGGCGATGAACCGTCCGTCCCTTTCGATTGTCGTCCCCTGCTATAACGAGGCGGCGTGCCTCGACATCCTGCATGCACGCATTTCCGGCGCGGCCAAGGTCGCGGTCGGCGACGATTACGAGATCGTCCTGATCAACGACGGCTCGCGCGACGACAGCTGGCCCGTGATGCAGCGCCTCACCGCCGCCGACCCGCGGCTGGTCGCGATCAACCTCTCGCGCAACCACGGCCATCAGCTCGCACTCACCGCCGGCCTGGACCTGTGCGCCGGCGAGCAGATCCTGATCATCGACGCCGATCTCCAGGACCCACCCGAACTCCTGTCCGACATGCGCGCGGCGATGGCGGCAAGCCATGCCGACGTGGTCTACGCGGTACGCCGCCAGCGCGCGGGCGAAACGGTGTTCAAGAAAGCCACCGCCGCCGCCTTCTACCGCCTGCTGACGCGGATGACCGAAACCCCGATCCCGCTCGACACCGGAGACTTCCGCCTGATGAGCCGGCGCGCGCTGGATGCGTTCCTGTCGCTCCCCGAGCAGGCCCGCTTCATCCGCGGGATGGTCGCCTGGATCGGCTTCAAGCAGGTGCCCTTCCCCTACGATCGCGCCGAGCGTCTCGCGGGCGAGACGAACTACCCGCTGGCGAAGATGATCCGCCTCGCGTTCGACGCCGTCACCGGCTTCTCGACCGCACCGCTGCGCTTCGCCAGCCACGCGGGGCTGGCACTGACCGGCGTGTCGCTGCTGCTGTTCGTCTACATCGCGATCGGCTGGCTCTCGGGCAGCGCGGTGCAGGGCTGGACCTCGACGATGCTCGTCACCGTGTTCCTGGGCGCGGTGCAGATGTTCGTGTTGGGGATGATCGGCGAGTATCTCGGTCGGCTGTACGTCGAGTCGAAGCGCCGGCCGTTGTATATCGTCGCCGATGTGGCGGGCCCGATCCAGGGGAAGGCGACGCTCGGGTTTCGTGCGGAGCCGGTCGACGTGGTGCGGTTGCCTGACGCGTCCCTTCCCATCCGCACAGACTGACGAACACCGCTCACCCCGATTCTCGCACCACCCCAATCCTCGAACCACCCCAATCCTCGAACCACCCCGGCAGAGGCCGGGGCCCAATTGGAAAGGTCGCAGTAACGAAGCGCAGGCTTCAGTTGGCGACGTCCCCCAATTGGACCCCGGCCTTCGCCGGGGTGGTGGTTGGAGGGGCCCTGCCTCCTCCCTCCGTTCGTGCTGAGCGAAGTCGAAGCACCTGCGCGCGAGGCCTGTCCTTCGACTTCGCTCAGGACGAACGGGTTAGGAAAAGGGAATATCGCGAAGCAAGCTTACCGCGGCACCGCCAGCGTCACGATCGAGACGCCCGGGGTCATCGGCATGCGACCGACCATGTGGCGTTCCAGGCGGAAGATCTTCTCGAACAGCGCGTTCACCAGCTTGGGTGGCGGGGAGTCGTCGCTGTCGTCGCGACCCGAAAGGCGTCCGACGATCCGGGCCACCGCCGCCAGCGGGAAGAGCAGCGAGTTGAAATAGCCGAGCTTTTCCGGCTTCAGGCCCGCCGTCTCGATCGCGGTCTTGAGCGTGGCCTTCGAATAGCGGCGGTGGTGGTGGTTCACGGTGTCGTGTGCGCTCCACATCCACTGGTGCGCCGGCACCGCGATCAGGATCTTGCCGCCGGGTGCGAGGCAGTCCGCCATCGCCTTCAGCGCGGCGACGTCGTCCTCGATATGCTCGACCACGTCGAGCACCGCGATCAGGTCGTAGTGCGCGCGGGGCACGCCAGGGAGTTCGGGCAACGGGGCCGCGCCGACCGGCTTGCCGAGGCGCTCGCTGGCGATCTCGCGCGCGGCCGGGTCGATCTCGATCGCGTCGATGCTGCCGAACGCGGCGAGCATCGGCAAATTGTGGCCGGTGCCGCAGCCGATCTCGAGGATCTTCGCATCCTTCGGCAACGCGCCGTAGCGGGTCAGGTAATCGGCGAGGATGTCGCGGCGCGCGCGGTACCACCAGTGGGTGGAGTCGTGGGCGGCCATCCGGTCGTAGACGATGCGGTCCATCAGTAAGTCGTCCAGTTCGTTGGCAGCATCAGTTGAAAACCCAGAGACGGTTGAGCACGAAACTCACGATCGCCGCGAGGAGCACGGCGGGGACGAGCGGGATCCACGGGTGCAGGTGGAACACCGCAGTGCCGACCCACGTGATCAGCGCGTTGAGCGCCAGACCTGCGCCCTGGACGATCACGAACTTCACATGCCGCCCGGCGCCCGGCTCCTTGGCGTGCCCCTTGAAGCTCCAGCGGCTGTGCAGGAAGAATCCGACCACGACGGCGACCACGAAGGCGAACGGCACCGCCGCCACCGCCTGGCGCGGCGGAAAGACATACGCGGTCAGCGGCAGGTAGACGAGCGAATACACCACGCTGGAAATCCCGCCGGCGATTCCGAAGCGCACGAGCTGGCCGAGCACGCCGCTCGCCCGCATCTGCTCCATCTGTCGCCAAATCGCCTGCATGCCCGCCTTGTTCTTTACCCTCCGGCGATCGCGCCGGTGCCTTGTTCTTTACGGACACCGCGATAGAGCGACGCTTGAGATACGCCCGCGCATCTAGAGTGCGTGCGGGCTGGAGGAAAGCGTTTTGGATCAGGCACCACTTCAGCGGCGGACGCTGCTGGACGAACTCGACCGGCATTGGATCGCGCTGACTCTGCTCGCCTGGGTGGCGGTGGCGGCGTGGTCGATGTTCGATCGCTGGGGCCAGATCCGCTGGCTGTCGCTCGGCGATACCGACGACAACATGCGGCTGATGCAGGTCCGTGCGCTGCTCGACGGGCAGGGCTGGTACGATCTGCGCAATTACCGGATGAACCCGCCGGTCGGGTTCGACATCCACTGGAGCCGCATCGTCGACCTGCCGATCGCCGGGCTGATCCTGTTCTTCCGCCTGTTCACCAGCAACAGCTGGGCGGAGCGGCTGGCCTGCGGGATCGCGCCGTTGCTGCCGCTGTCAATCGCGATGCTGGGGATCGGCGCGACCGTACGACGGCTGATCAGCCCTTACGCTTGGCCCCTCGCAGTCGTGATCATGGTCGGCGCGACCGGCACCATGCTGATGTTCATGCCCGAGCGGATCGATCATCACGGCTGGCAGCTCGCCATGCTGAGCCTGACGGTCGCGGGGCTATGCGATACGAACGGTCGACGTGGTGGCGCGATGGTCGGGCTCGCCAGCGCGGTGTCGTTGTCGATCGGGCTCGAGCTGCTGCCGTATGCGGCGATGGCGGGGGCGATCATCGCGCTGCGCTGGGTATGGGATCGGTCGGAGGCCGAGCGGTTGTCGATCT
This sequence comes from Sphingomonas sp. PP-CE-1G-424, assembly GCF_004341085.1. Classification (GTDB taxonomy): domain Bacteria; phylum Pseudomonadota; class Alphaproteobacteria; order Sphingomonadales; family Sphingomonadaceae; genus Sphingomonas. Next base: position 1,011,561 of record NZ_SLXW01000001.1, on the reverse strand, counting down.
ATGCGCTGACGCTCGGCGGGGGCAGCACGCTGGGGTTCGCGCTGTTCGCGTCGAACGCCAATCAGGCGATGCGCTGCGATGCGCTGACGCCGGTGTGGTTGAGCGTGATGATCGCGGCGGGGATGCTGCTGTTCCTGCTGGCGCGGTTCGGTCCGGCGTCGCGGGGCGCTCGGCTGGCGCTGGCGGTGGTCGCGGGTGCGGCGATCGTCGCGGGGTTCGCGCTGGTGTTCCCGCAATGCCTGGGGCGGCCCGAGGGCATTTCGCCCGAACTGCAGCGCAACTGGCTGGACAACGTCCGCGAGGCCAAGCCGATCTACAAGCACAGCTTCCGCGTCGGGTTCGCGCTGGCGACGCTGCCGATCATCGGCCTGATCGGGGCGATCCTTGCCGCCTGGCGCGCGCGTCGCGACGACCGGGCCGTGGGCTGGGCGGCGGTGGCGCTGTTCACCGCGTTCGCCTGCGCGATGCTGTTGTGGCAGGTTCGCGCCGGACCGGCGGCGCAGTTGCTGGCGATTCCGGGGGCGACCGCGCTCGGGTGGCTGATCCTGCCGCGGCTGCTCGGCAACCGGTCGGTGGCGGTGCGCGTGCTGGGGACGGTCGGTGCATTCCTGATCGTGTCGGGACTGTTTGCCGGAATGGTGATCCAGTATTTCCCGATCGACCGGCCGAAGCCGTATGAAAAGCGCGTCAACATGGCGACGGGCAACTGCCTGCGCACGACCGTGCTGCTCGCGCTGAACAAATACCCCGCGCAGACGATCTTCACTTTCGTCGACATGGGGCCGCGGCTGATCACGATCACGCATCACGACGCGATCGCGGGGCCGTATCACCGCAACGGCGACGCGATCCTCGACGTCCAGCATGCGTTCGGGGGGACGCCCGACCAGGCGCATGCGATCATCAAGCGGCATGGCGCGACGATGCTGCTGCTGTGCCCGAATGCGGCGGAGTCGACGAACTACAAGGCGCGCAGTCCCAAGGGGTTTTATGCGCAGATGGCGAATAACGAGGTGCCGGCGTGGCTGACGTCGCTCCCGCTGCCGGCGAAGTCGCCGTTGCGGTTGTTCAAGGTGGACTGAACCGCACCGCCGTCATCCCCGCGGAGGCGGGGACCCATATCCTCTGAAATCAGTGATAGATCGCACGGTCAGCCAGTATGGGTCCCCGCCTTCGCGGGGATGACGACTGGAGTTACGGCCGAGCTAGCGCAGCACCTCGGTCAGGCCGTCGATCACGAACTGCACCGCCAGCGCGGCCAGCAGCACGCCGAGCAACCGTGTGATCACCGCCTCGATCTTCGCGCCGAGGATCCGCATGATCGGGCCGGCGGCGAGCAGCGCGACCAAGGTCAGCAGCAGGATCGTCACCATCGCGCCGAGCACCACGGCCGAGCGCTCGAGCCCGCTGTTGCGGCTCATCAACAGCATCACAGACGCGATCGAGCCGGGGCCAGCGATCATCGGCATCGCCATCGGGAAGATCGAGACGTCCTCGACCTCGGGATCGCTCGCGACCTTGGCGGCACGGTCCTCGCGGCGCTCGGTGCGCTTTTCGAATACCATTTCGAGCGCGATCAGGAACAGCATGATGCCGCCGGCGATGCGGAAGCTGGCGAGGCTGATGCCGAGACCCTTGAGCAGCGCCTCGCCGAACAGCGCGAACACGAACAGGATCGCCGCCGCCACGCCGACTGCGCGCATCGCCATCGCGCGCTTCTGCACGGTCGAGGCACCGGCCGACAGCCCGGCGTAGATCGGTGCGCAGCCCGGCGGATCGATGACCACGAAGAACGTGATCAGCGACGAGATGTAGAGCTCGATCACAGGCCCGTCCGATCCAGTGCGGCCTCGTCGATGGCGACGCCTTCGCGACGGCCTGCGGAAACCAGCGTGTTGCGGAGCAGGCAGGCGATCGTCATCGGCCCGACACCGCCCGGCACCGGCGTGATCGCACCCGCGACCTCGACCGCGCTCGCGAAATCGACGTCGCCGACGAGGCCGGCATCGGTGCGGTTGATGCCGACGTCGATGACGGTCGCGCCGGGCTTCAGCCAGTCGCCCTTGATCATCTGCGGGATGCCGACTGCGGCGACGACAATGTCCGCGCGGCGGATGTGCGCGGGGACGTCCTGCGTCCGGCTATGGACGACGGTGACGGTGCAGCTTTCGCGGAGGAGCAATTGCGCCATCGGCTTGCCAACGATGTTGGAGCGGCCGACGACGACGGCTTCGAGCCCGCTCAACGACGGCAGCACGCTTTTCAATAGCATCACGCAGCCGAACGGCGTGCAGGGGACGAAGCCGGGCAACCCTGTCGCGAGGCGCCCGGCGTTGATCGGGTGGAAGCCGTCGACGTCCTTGTCGGGGTCGATCGCGGCGATGACCGCCTGCTCGTCGATATGCTTCGGCAGGGGCAACTGGACGAGGATACCGTCGATCGTCGGGTCAGCGTTGAGCGTTGCGATCAGCGCGAGCAGGTCTTCGGCGGGAACGTCGGCGGGGAGCCGGTGCTCGATGCTCTCCATCCCGGCCTCGCGCGTCGCCTTGCCCTTCGAACGGACATAGACGTTGGAGGCGGGGTCCTCGCCGACCAGCACGACGGCCAAGCCGGGCGCGCGGCCTGCCTCTGCTCGAAAGGCGGTGACGCCGTCTGCGATACGGGCCCGGAGGCCGGCGGCGAAGGCCTTGCCGTCGATGATGGTCGCGCTCATGCCCGCGGCCCATAGAGCGCGGACGCGATTTCCGCCAGTACAGTGGAGTCGCCGGCGATGTGCAGGCGCTTCAGGCGCGCGGTTTCGCCGGAGATGATGGTGACGGCGCTCTTGGAGACGCCGAATGTCTTGGCGACGAGGGCGACCAGTCCGGCGTTCGCGGCGCCATCGACGGGGGCGGCTGCCAGTCGCGCGGCGAAATGCTCGGGCGTTCCGGCGGCGAGTGCGTCGCGACCACCCCGCGGCGTTACCCGGACGGCGATCGTGAGGCCGTCATCGACCGACCGCCAGGCTGTCGGCCCGATCAATAGGCTGCGACGAGGTAGTTCTGCGCGATGTTCGGGATGACGATATTGGTCAGGATGTAGAGGATCAGCAGCACGACCAACGGCGACAGATCGAGCGCGCCGAAATCGGGGAGCACGCGGCGGATCGGGCGATAGAGCGGCTCGGTGATCTTCTGCAGCGCGTTCCACACCGTGCGGACGAAATCGCTGTGCGTGTTGATGACGTTGAACGCGATCAGCCACGACAGCACCGCCTGGATGACGATGACCCACCAGACGAGGTTGAGCAGCAACTGGACGATCTGAAGAAGGGCGATCAAGGCAAGGGTCTCCGCTGGTGTGGTCCGGATATAAGGTGGCCGAGGGAGAACGAGAAGGCCTGTGGTGTCGCTGGCCTGCGCCCGATGATTCGAGCCGCGTTGGACGCCCTCCGCCCCCGTCATCCTGGGCTTGACCCAGGATCCAGAGCCACGAAGGCTACCCTGTGTGACTCTGGGTCCTGACTTTCGTCAGGATGACGGGCGTGGGGGGCGACCTCCTACCGTGAGCGTCCGTTGGCGCTGACCAGCGTGCCTGCACCCTGCTTGGTGAAGATCTCCAGCAGCATCGCGTGGGGCACGCGGCCGTCGATGATGACTGCGGCGTCGACACCCGATTCGACCGCTGCGACGCAGGTGTCGAGCTTCGGGATCATGCCGCCGGTCACCGTGCCGTCGGCGCGCAGTTCGGCGATGCGCGCAGGGTCGAGGTCGGTGAGCAGTTCGCCCTGCTTGTCGAGCACGCCGACGATATCGGTCAGCAGGAAGAAGCGCGCCGCGCCCATCGCGGCGGCGATCGCGCCCGCCATCGTGTCGGCGTTGATGTTGTACGTGTGGCCGTCGGCGCCGATGCCGATCGGTGCGATCACCGGGATGATGTCGGCGGCGATCAGCGTGTCGAGGATCGTCCGGTCGACCGCGATCGGTTCGCCGACGAAGCCCAGGTCGACGTGGCGCTCGATCCCCTGAAGCTTGTCGGGCTCGCGGCCGTGGCCGACTTTCTGCGCGAGGACGAGGCCGGCGTCCTTGCCCGAGATTCCGACCGCGCGGCCGCCCGCCTGGCCGATCCAGCCGACGATTTCCTTGTTGATCGAGCCTGCCAGGACCATCTCGGCGATCTGTGCGGTCTCCGCATCGGTGACGCGCAAGCCGTCGACGAATCGCGATTCGACGCCCAGACGCTTGAGCATCGCGCCGATCTGTGGCCCGCCACCGTGGACCACCACCGGGTTGATGCCGACTGCCTTGAGCAGCACCATGTCCTCGGCGAAATCGCGCTGCAATTCCGGGTCGCCCATCGCGTGGCCGCCGTATTTCACGACGAACGTCTTGCCGGCATAGCGCTGCAGATACGGCAGCGCCTCGGTGAGCGTTTCCGCCTTGGCGAGCAGGGCGGGATCGGGCGTGTGATCGGTCAACTGACTTCCGTTCGTCTCGAGTAGCCATCGAGCACTCGTCGAGATGGCGTATCGAGAGACCTGTACCTCGATACGAGCCCTCGACAGGCTCGGTCTCTACTCGGCACGAACGGAAAAATCTAACATTATGCCCGGTCCAACCGCCGTCCCAATTTCACGAAGAAGGTGATCATGAACGGCACCAGCACGATCGACAGTATGACCTTGGTCAGCATCTGCCCCTCCATCAGCGCGACGATCGGCCGTTCGCCGAGGAACGAGATGGTGATGAACAGGATCGTGTCGATGATCTGCGAGATGATGCTCGCGATCATGCCGCGCAGCCACACCAGCTTGCCCTCGCCGCTGCCGACCTGTCCCGACAGCTTCGAGAAGATCAGCACGTTGAGCGTCTGCGAGATCCCGTACGAGATCAGCCCCGCGATCATCATCCGCGAGCTTTGCCCGACGACGATCGGAAACGCGTCGACCGCGGGCGGGTACATCCCCGGATCGTGTGGCAGGGCGAGCACCAGGTGAATCAGCGCGGCCGACACCAGCAGCGGGATAAAGCCGAGACGCACCAGGAACGTCGCAGTCTTCTGGCCGTGCAGCTCGGCGATCGCGCTGCTCAGCACTACGAGCAGCAGGAACCCGAAGATCCCTGCCTCGACCGCGAGCGGGCCGAGCGCGACCTGCTTCACCCCCAACACGCCGGCGATGCACACCATGCCGCCGTACAGGACCGAAAAAACGAAGAGCGAACGCGGAAACGCGGGAATAGGCTTATCCATCGCCGGGGACGCTAGCGAAAACGCGCGCGCCGTCAAATGACTAGCGCGCTTCAAATAACTGGCGAGCGCGCCGCTCGCGTGTCATGTCGGTCACTTGTGCCGCCGGGGGGCGGCGCGTGTCATCGCAAGAAAACGCAGGGCGTCCATGGAAAGACTCTTCATCGGTTTGGCGGGCATCGCCGTCATCCTGGGCATTGCCGTGCTGTTGTCGAGCGACCGCCGTGCGATCCGCTTGCGTATCGTCGGCGCCGCGTTCGCGTTGCAGGCTGGGATCGCGGTGCTCGTGCTGTATTCAAGCTTCGGCAAGGTCGTGCTCGGCGAGATGTCTGGCGGCGTCGCCAACCTGCTCGGCTATTCGCAGAAGGGCACCGAATTCCTGTTCGGCAAGATGGCGACGCCCGAGATCGGCGGCCAGAGCTTTGCGATCGCCGCGCTGCCGGTGATCATCTTCTTCGCTAGCCTCGTCTCGATCCTCTATTATCTCGGCATCATGCAGCTGGTGGTGCGCTGGGTCGGCGGCGGCATCGAGAGGGTCATCGGCGTCTCGAAGGTCGAATCGCTGTGTGCGGCGGCGAACATCTTCGTCGGCCAGAGCGAATCGCCGCTGGTGATCCGGCCGTATCTCGCAGGCCTCACCCCGGCGCAGCTGTTCACCGTGATGACCAGCGGCATGGCCGGCGTCGCGGGCACGATCCTCGCGGCGTACGCGTCGATGGGGATCCGGATCGATTACCTGCTCGCGGCGAGCTTCATGGCGGCGCCGGGCGGAATCCTGATGGCGAAGATCATCATGCCCGACCGCGTGATGCCACCCGAAGGCGAACTCGCGCTCGGCGACCTGCCCGGTGAATCGTCCGCGGGCGAACCGATGCCGCAGGCCACGCATGACGAAGAGAAGCCTGCCAATTTGATTATGGCGGCGGCGCAGGGCGCGCAGACCGGCGTGCGGCTGGCGGTTGCGGTCGGTGCGATGGTGCTGGCGTTTGTCGCGCTGGTGGCGCTGGCGAACGGCCTGCTCGGCGGGCTCGGCAACATGATCGGGCTGCCGGGGCTGAGCTTTCAGGGGCTGCTCGGCTATGTCTTCGCGCCGATCATGTTCCTGCTCAACGTGCCGTGGAGCGAGGCGGGAATCGCCGGCGGACTGTTCGGGCAGAAGATCGTGCTGAACGAGTTCGTCGCCTACATCTCACTCGGCACGCAGCAGGGGCTGAGCCCGCGGACGATCGCGGTCATCACCTTCTCGCTGTGTGGGTTCGCCAACTTCTCGTCGATCGCGATCCAGATGGCGGTGACCGGTAGCCTCGCGCCGAACCAGCGGCCGATGATCGCCAAGCTCGGTCTGCGGGCGCTGGCGGCGGGGAGTCTGGCGAACCTGATGTCGGCCGCGCTTGCGGGCCTGTTGATCGGCTGAACCTTCCCCTTTCGGCGTCATCCTGACGAAAGTCAGGACCCAGGGTAACAAGCGCTGCCCTTCGTGGCTCTGGGTCCTGACTTTCGTCAGGATGACGGAGGGGGTGAGATGACGGGACTGGGGCGACGGCGCCCAAACGCAATCGGGCCCGTCACCTCTCGGCAACGGGCCCGACAGAACCGCCTCGCAGGGGAACGCGAGGCAGCTATCTCTCGGCATCGCCGATTACGGCAGCATCACCGTGTCGACGACGTGGATCACGCCGTTCGACTGCATGACGTTGGCGATCGTGATGCGGCCCTTGTGGCCCTTGCCGTCCATGATGCCCCAGCCGGTGCCGACCTTCTTGAACATCAGCGGCTCGCCCTGCACCGTCGTGTAGGTCGCGGTGCCGCCATTGGCCTTCGCCTTGGCGGCGATGTCGGCGGCGGTGATCGTGCCGGGGACGACGTGATAGGTCAGGACGCTGGCGAGCTGCGCCTTGTTCTCGGGCTTGAGCAGCGTGTCGACGGTGCCGGCCGGCAGCTTCTTGAACGCCGCGTTGGTCGGCGCGAACACGGTGAACGGACCCGGGCCCGACAGCGTCTCGACCAGGCCGGCGGCCTTGACCGCGGCGACCAGCGTCGTGTGATCCTTCGAATTGACCGCGTTCTCGACGATCGTCTTGGTCGGATACATCGCGGCGCCGCCGACCATCGGGTTGGTCTGCGCTGCGACGATGGCGCTGCCGCTGACGGCAACGGCGGCCGCGACGATCGCGGTACGAATGAAGTGGTTCATGGCTTCTCTCCTGCGTGCGGAGCCGGTGTGCGGCGCCACTGCGGGGAGATACGCGCGCGCCGCGAGCGCGGACGCAGCCGGCGTTCAGATCGTCGCGAGAAGTCCCGCCCAGGCCGCGATCTCATCGTCGTGACGCCGCGTGACGACCAGGTCGCTCGCGGTTGCAGTGTCGAGATCGACCTCGATCGTGCCGGTCCACTCGAACGTCGCATTGCCCGACAGCGTCACCATCGCCGCCTCGCTCGCCTCGGCACGGACCAGACCGCCCTTGTTGAAGACAGTGGTTGGCGTGTCGTACGCGATCCGCCCGGTCAGGCACGCGGCATAGGTCGAGGCCGCCATCGCGCTGCCACAACTGTCGGTCAGGCCGACGCCGCGCTCGAACGTCCGCACGAACAGGTCGTGGCCACGGACCTCGACGAAACTGACGTTCGCGCGATTGGGCAGCCAGTCGGGCGCGGCCTCGCACGCCTCGCCGACGCGGACGAGCTCGGCCTCGTCGATGGCATCCACGAACGTCACGAGATGGGGGTTGGGCATCGCCACCGCCGTGAAGGCGCGGTCCGTGGGCAAGGGCGCGATCGGCGTATCGACGATGCGATCGGTCCCGACATGGATTGGCCACGCCGTGGCATCCAGAGATGCGGGGCCGGCGATCTCGCGAACGGTGAACACGCCCTCGGCAATATCCGCATCGCGCTGAACGGCCGCGTTGCTCGTCTTCAGCAGCGCCATAGCAGTCTCGGCACCCGTGGCCGCGAACCCCGCGCGCGCGACGCAGCGCAGGCCGTTGAGGCACGTCTCAGACTCGCTGCCATCCGAATTGAACATCCGCATGCCGAACGCATGGGTCGCGTCGCCGCCGGTCAGCAGCAAGAGCCCGTCACCACCAACCGGCCCGTTGCGATCCGCCAGCGCACGCGAGACGGCAGCCCAAGCCGCATCGCCGAGCGTCGACGCACGCGCGTCGATCAGCGGAAAGTCGTTACCGGAACCGTGGCATTTGATGAGGTCGAAGCGCATGCTCGACACTTAGTGCCACCCGCGCACCAATGCGAGCGCCTAACCGATCCCGTAATGCGCGGCCAACCGATCGAGCGCGAGCGTCAGCACGACCCGCCCCGCGCGCGCCGGCCATTGCAACGCCTTCTCGGCCACCGGCAGCCCCTCCCCCGCGCAAACCACCCGCCAAAGAATATCCGCCAGCCCCGGCCCCGCAGCCGCCAGCGCTTCGTCGAACCGACGCTTCGCCGCGATCTGCGCCGACGTCGGATCGAGCCCATCATGGCCTCCCCCATCGACGCGCTCCGCCCAGCGCATCGTCACGCTGGGCGCAATCGACGCGCGTTCGTAGTCCGCGCGCAACCGCTCCCCCGCCTCGAACTGCCTCGCGTCGATCAGCGCGCGCGACCGCAGCCACCCGAGCGGCGACTCCGCGAGGTTCACGGTGACGGTACGGCCGCGACGCGTGCCGGTCTGCTGTGGAACACCCTCCGAATCGACCGTCCGCTCTACCAGTTCGCGCATCCGCCATCTCCCGTTGCGCTTGGCGGTTGCCATATCTGCATGGTTGTAGGACAGAAGAATAACCCATCTGGTTTGGAGTCGTTCGATGATCGCATTGCAATGATCACCGCCATCCGCGAAGTCCGGCGCGCCAAGGGGCTGACGCTGGAGGACGTCTCCAGGCGTTGCGATCCACCGACCACGGCGCAGACTATCGGGCGGCTGGAGACCGGCACGCGCACCGTCTCGATCGGCTGGCTCAACCGGATCGCCGCGGCGCTGGGCGTCGAGGCGAGCGATCTCGTGACCTTGCCGGACCGTACCGACCCGCCCGTTGCCGCGATCCTGGACGACCGCGGCGCCCACGCACCGCGTCGCACCACGACGGTACCACCGCCTCAGGTCGCGCCGGGCCAGATCGCGATCACCGTCGCGGGCGGGGTCGGCGACTATCGCACCGGTGACGTGATCTGGTGCGCGATGCTGGCCCCCGCCGATTTCGCAACGGCGCTCAATCGCGACGTCCTCGTCCCGCAACCCGCAGGCCGGTTCGCGTTCGGCAGACTGGTCGCCGTCGGTGGCGCGGTGACGCTGTTACCGCCGAATACCGGTTCGCAATCCCTGAAGATCGAAGATCCCGGCTGGCTCGCAGTCGCAGTGCGACTGATCCGCGATCTTTGAGGGCGGTGGGCGATGGCCCTGCACGCGGGCCCGAGGAACAGCCTCGCCTTCTTAGAAATGGCGATTCAGTGCTTCTGGTTGCCTCTTGTGCGATCGGCTGCCTCCCTTGCCAGAACGGCCTGCCGCAATAAGCGGGATTTAGCGCTCGCCCGCACCGGCGTCGCATTGGTCCGCCTGCGTCTGGGGGAACGCGAAGGGGTCGTAAGGTTCCTCGCAGACAGCGTCGCGGGGCAAAGACCGCGCTCCGCTCCGCCCTCCGATGAATGGCCGAAGCGCCGGCCCCACCTCGACCAGATCAGACACGACACTGTTCCAGGCGTCCACCGATCGATAAGTTGCGGCATATCGCCACGACCTGCACGCCTGACAGGATCGGGAGTATCGTTTCGGCTAGCGCCGATCGGCAGCCGTCAGCTGACCGCGATCCTCTCGATTGTGGCGAAGGCCGGTCCCTGCGTTGGCGCGGCGACCAGCTCCGCTACGCTCGCCGCTGAGCGTTACTGGTGATTACAAATGCTCGGGTGGACGCCGATATCGTTTTTCAGGCGTTTGGCTATCGACGACCCCGACGACGAGAGCCCGATGACAGACGCCGCAGACATTCTCAACGACATGATACTGGAGCAAACCCGCGAGCCGATGACTCGGGCAGATGCAGAGGAGCTGGCCGATCGATGGTATGAGGTCGCTATCGGCAACGGTTCAAGCGCCGCAGAAATGGACGACGCTGCCGGAATGCCGGTCCCCGACTATATTCTGCAAACGTTCGGAGAAGCAGGTCAGGAACTGATACTGTAGTGCGCGCGAGACCCGCTCGACGTCGCACCGAAGCTCGGTGACCAAGTAGGTATCGATATCCCATCGCGTTGCCCGGCACCGCGCGCGCCGCCACCTTAGTCGTGAAGGTGATCTCGTTGCGGATGATCGCGTTGGCGGCGTTCGCCGCGTTGAACGTAAGCGTCCCGACCCTTCGAGACGGCAAACTCGCTTTGGCCCGGCGTCCGCACGAAGAGGATCGAGGCCCGGCCGACCGCGACCAACGGTAAAAATTCGCCGGAGTTCGTGTTGCCGGCCCATGCCGGCACTGACAGCGCAGCATGGTCAAAGGAAAAGGATGGTGGGCGATGACGGGCTCGAACCGCCGACATTCTCGGTGTAAACGAGACGCTCTACCAACTGAGCTAATCGCCCCTCTCGGGTGAATGTCCGATGCCAAAGCCGGGCGGCGGGGGCAAGCTAAAAGGGCGCGGACCGTCACGGAATCCGCAGGTCGGCGCCTCTGGTGGCCAGGATATACCCGCGCATCGCCTCGCTCGCGCGGTCCGACAGCACCATGAACGCGCGCCGCCGGTCGTGCAGGTCGGGGCGGCGTTCGAACAGCCCGGTGTCGGTCATCCGCGCGATCCAGCGCAACGCGGTGGTCGGCGCGACCGCGGCGGCGATGCACAAGCTGGAGACCGATACGCGTCCCCGCTCCAGTTCGGCGGCGTAGAGATCGAGCAGCATGTCCCAGCCCGGATCCTCGAACAATGCGGTGCCGAAGAACTGATCGCGCAGCCGCCGCGCCCGGATCGCCCGCCGGACATCGGCGGCGCTCGGCTCGGCCAGCGACGGTGGCGCGCCGTAGCGGTTCGTCCGATCGCCGACGATCGGCGCTGTGGAGGCATCGCCCTCGATCTCCGCGCGCGTCAGTCGTGCCAGCGCCTCTGCTATCCGTGCCACCTCGGTGTTAAGCCGTTCCAGCCGCGTCCCATCGGTCTCGCGCCCGACATCGAATACGCCCGCGGGACTGCGCACGCGCTCGGCGGCGACGACGATCGCCGCGACGCAGTCCGCCACGTTCGGATCGACCAGCAGGATCGTCCCGCCGCCGAGCGTCGCCGCCGCGACCGCGTCGATCTGGTCGCTCCCCATCGCGACCACCAGCCCCGCCTCCAGCACCGCGGCGCGTTCGACGATCCGCGGCAGGTGTTCGGCGAGGACCGTGACGTCCACCCCCGCGGTCTCGACCACGACGACCTGCGGTGTGGCGTGCAGGCCGAACGGCGCCTGCCAGTCGATCCTGCCGACCACGCGCCCCTCCATCGCGGCGAGTGCGGCGGCGAACCGGTCGGGCGCGTCCGCACTCGCGACAAGGACCGCGGCGATCCCGGTATCGTAACGCGTGTCGGCAGGATCTCCGCCCGGTAGGATCATGATCATCTCCGCTGTATCGCAAAGACTAACCTCGATCATCCTCAAAGCTACACGCGAACTGGGTCGAGTTTCGTTGGACTTTCACGCCTGCCCAGCAAGGTCGCGTTCGACCTAGTCGAGCGCCTTGACGATATCTTCGACCATCTTCTTGGCATCGGCGAGCAGCATCATCGTATTGTCGCGGTAGAACAGCTCGTTATCGACGCCTGCATAGCCGACGCCGCCCATCGAGCGCTTGATGAACAATACCGTCTTGGCCTTCTCGACGTCGAGCACGGGCATGCCGTAGATCGGCGAGGACTTGTCGGTCTTGGCGGCAGGGTTGGTCACGTCGTTCGCGCCGATCACGAACGCGACGTCGGTCTGTGCGAACTCGCTGTTGATGTCCTCGAGCTCGAACACGTCGTCATAAGGCACGTTTGCTTCGGCCAGCAGCACGTTCATGTGCCCCGGCATGCGCCCCGCGACGGGGTGGATCGCGTATTTCACGCGGACGCCCTCGGCCTTCAGCTTGTCGCCCATCTCGCGCAGGACGTGCTGCGCTTGGGCTACGGCCATGCCGTAGCCGGGGACGATGATGACCTGTTCGGCCTGGCTTATCAGGAACGCCGCGTCCTCCGCCGAACCGCGCTTCCACGGCCGATCGACGGCTGAGCCGCCACTTCCCGCGCCTGCATCGCTCGTACCGAAACCGCCGGCGATCACGCTGATGAAGCTGCGGTTCATCGCGCGGCACATGATGTAGCTGAGGATCGCGCCCGAACTGCCGACCAGCGCGCCGGTGATGATCATCGCGCTGTTGTGGAGCGTGAAGCCCATCGCCGCCGCCGCCCAGCCCGAATAACTGTTCAGCATGCTGACCACCACCGGCATGTCGGCGCCCCCGATCGGCACGATCAGCAGGAAGCCGATGACGAAGCTCAGGATCACGACCGTCCAGAAGATCCACGGTGCCTGGTCGGTGACGAAGTAGGCGATCAGGCCGAGGATGGCAGCGAGTAGCGCGAGGTTGATGACGTGGCGGCCGGGCAGCATGATCGGCTTGCCGCCCATGTTGCCGTTGAGCTTGAGGAACGCGATGACCGAGCCGGAGAAGGTGATTGCACCGATCGCGACGCCTAGCCCGAGTTCGATCCGGCTGACCGGATGGATGACCGCGAACGGCTGGCCGATCAGCGGAATGACGAGGTCGGAGATGCCGAACGCTTGCGGGTTGAGGTACGCGGCGACGCCGACCAGCACCGCGGCGAGACCGACGAGCGAATGGAAGGCGGCCACGAGCTGCGGCATCGCGGTCATCGCGATCCGTCGTGCGGTGACGAGGCCGATGACGGCGCCCACGCCGATGGCGGCGAGGATTTCGACGACTGTTATCAAATCCACCACGGGACGGTCCAGAATTGCACAACGACCGATACCGAGCGGGCAGCCGTTCATCCGCATCGGCACATGCGTCACCAGCGTCGTCACGACCGCGATCGTCATGCCGATGATGCCGAAGCGGTTGCCGCGCTGGCTCGACGCCGGGCTCGACAGCCCGCGCAGCGCGAGGATGAAACACACCCCCGCGACCAGATAGGCGAGCGATGCCCAGGGGCTGACCGTCAGTTCATGCATCGCGCGTTCCCCTCACGTCCGTATCGCTCACTTGCTCGTGGCAGGCGCGACCGGCCGTTCCTTTTTCTTGTACATCGCCAGCATCCGCGCGGTGACCGCGAAACCGCCGAAGATATTGATGCTCGCCAGCACGACCGCGAGCAGCCCGAGCGCCTTGGCGACGCCCGATCCGGCGCCGATGCCGGCCGCCGCTGCGGCGATCAGCGCGCCGACGATGATGACCGAGGAGATCGCATTGGTCACCGCCATCAACGGCGTGTGCAACGCAGGCGTCACCGCCCAGACGACGAAATACCCGACGAAACATGCCAGCACGAAGATCGACAGGATCGCGATAAAGTCCATTTAGTCCTCCCCGGCACGGGGAGGGGGACCGGCCGCAGGCTGGTGGAGGGGGCGGGCCGCGGACGATACGATCATCGTCACCACGGCCTCGATATCCCTCAGCACGTCGCCTGCTGCCACTCGCAGCACCCGGTGGCCATTCTGTTCGAAAAATTGATCGCGATCGGCGTCGCGTTGGGGACGGTCGCCGCGTCCGTGGAACTCGCCATCTACTTCGACCGCGAGCCTGGCGGCGGCGCAGTAGAAGTCGCAGACGTATGGACCGATGGGATGCTGGTGGCGGAACTTGACGCCGGTTTTCTTCCCCCGGAGGTGCTCCCATAGAAGCACTTCCGGGAGGCTCATTTCGCGCCGCAATTTGCGCGCTAGCGACACTTCCGAGCGTAGCGTGTGCGGGACGCCCCCTCCACCGGCTGCGCCGGTCCCCCTCCCCGTGCCGGGGAGGATTATCATGCCAGCAGCCTTGGGGTCACGATCTTGCCGCCTTGCGTCAGCCGGATCGCATCGCCGATCTCGGCGTCGAGCACGGGTCGCCCAGCCTCCTTGTCCCAGAAGGCGTTGAGGAAATTGTAGAGGTTGCGGCTGAACAACGCGCTGGCGTCGGCGGCGAGACGCGACGGTACGTTGCGGTGGCCGACGATCTTGACGCCGTTCACGACAACGACTTCGCCTGCGACCGAGCCCTCGACGTTGCCACCCTGCTCGACCGCAAGATCGACGATCACCGAGCCCGGCTTCATGCTTGCGACCTGCGCCGCCGAGATCAGACGCGGTGCGGCGCGTCCCGGGATCAGCGCGGTGGTGATGACGATGTCCTGCTTGGCGATATGCCCCGAGACGAGCTCGGCCTGCGCAGCCTGATATTCGGGCGACATCTCGCCGGCATACCCGCCCGTTCCCTCGCCCTCGATCCCGGCAACATTCTCGACGAAGATCGGCTTCGCACCCAGCGACTGGATCTGCTCGCGAGTTGCCGCGCGCACGTCGGTTGCCGACACCTGAGCGCCGAGCCGCCGTGCGGTCGCGATTGCCTGGAGTCCGGCGACGCCGACGCCCATCACGAACGCCTTCGCCGCGGAAATCGTCCCCGCCGCGGTCATCATCATCGGAAACGCGCGGTCATATTCGGCGGCGGCATCGAGCACCGCCTTGTAGCCCGACAGGTTCGACTGCGACGACAGGATATCCATCGACTGCGCGCGCGTGATCCGCGGCATGAACTCCATCGCCAGCGCCTCGTAGCCCGCCGCGGCATAGGCGTCGACGCGGGCGCGCTCTGCAAAGGGATTGAGGCTCGCGACGATCCACACCCCCGGGGCGACCCCGTCCAGCGTTGCAGGATCAGGTCCCTGCACCCCGAGCACGATCTCCGCACCCGCCAGCGTCGCCGCACGATCGCCGACCGATGCGCCCGCATCGGCGTACGCGGTATCGGCGATCGACGCCGCCTCGCCCGCCCCCGTCTCGACCGCCAGCGTCGCGCCCAGCGCGATGAACTTCTTGACCGTTTCCGGCGTCGCGGAAACCCGCCGCTCGCCGTCCGCTTGTTCTTTCAGGACGGCGATCTTCATGGGCTTAGTGGATCAGCCAGATGACGAGCGCGACGACCAGCGCGCATCCGACCGCGCCCCATTTCATCATCCCCGTCACGCTCGAATAGGTCGCCGCATGCGCCTTCATGTCCCCGTTGCCGGCCATGGTTCGTGCCCCAATCCTGTGAGTGTCATCCTCTATGAGCGCGACCTTAACCTGCACGACTGCTATCGCCAAGCCCGGCCGCGCAGTGCTTTTAAGTCGCTCTTTACCCGGCTGCGCTATTGCACGTGCCGGAACGGGACAGGATTCGCCATGACGCGCAACGGGCAGCGCCTTCTACTGCTGATCGACGAAGAGCCTGCGCAGCGACGGCTGGTGGCGGCGCTTGCCACGCGTGGCGGCTGGCGCGCGATCTTCGCGACCGACGGCGAGATGGCGATCGCGACGCTCGGAACGCAGGACGGGATGCAGCTCGACGCGATCGTCCTCGATCACTCGGCACCCGATGCCGACGCGACGGGTCTCATCGCCGCGTTGCGCGAACGTCGGCCGGCACTGCCGATCCTGATGCTGACCGCCAACGGATCGGTGTCTCACGCCGTCGCTGCGATGCGCGCGGGCGCCACCGACTTCCTGGTCAAGCCGCTCGCGCCCGACCGCTTTCTCGCCGCGCTCGATACCGCCGTCGGCGCCACGTCGACCGGCGAACTCCGTCCCCTTACCGAAAAGATACCTGCGCTGCTCGGGTTCGACGAGATCGTCGGATCGTCGCCGGATTTCCGTGCCGCGCTGGCCATCGCCGCCAAGGCTGCGCGGGCACGCGTCTCGGTGTTGCTGGAAGGCGAGATCGGCGTGGGCAAGGACGTCATCGCCGAAGCCATCCACGCCGCCTCGCCCCGCGCCAAGAAGCCGATGATGAGCGTCAATTGCGGTGAGGTCTCGGCCAACCTCGTCGAATCGGAGCTGTTCGGCCACGAAATGGGTGCGTTCACCGGTGCGTTCGAGCGCAAGACCGGCCGCTTCCGGGAGGCCGACGGCGGGACGCTGTTCCTCGACGAGATCAGCGAAATGCCGCTCGAGGCGCAGGCCAAGCTGCTCCACGTCCTCCAGACCGGCGAGGTCCACGCGATCGGCGCGCGCCATCCGCACGACGTCGATGTCCGGGTCATCGCCGCCAGCAACACGCCTTTGCTCGACGAAGTCGAGGCCGGCCGGTTCCGCGAAGACCTGTATTACCGGCTCAACGTGGTCCAGGTCATGATCCCGCCGTTGCGCGAGCGGACCGGCGACATTCCTGCCCTGGCACGCCATCTGCTCGCGCGGATCGCCGAACAGCCAGGGTTGCGGTCGCTGGGCATTACCGATTCCGCGCTGGCGCTGCTGGTTCAGTACGACTGGCCGGGCAATGTTCGGCAGTTGCAGAACGCACTTTTCCGCGCAGCCGTGCTCTGCGAGGACGCTGCGCTGACCGAAGACGATTTCCCGCAGATCGCCGCGCTGGGCAATCGGCGCCGTATTCCCGCGACGGTTGCGGCGGGCGGCGGCGGCGTGACGCTCTTCCGCGCCGACGGCAACCTTCGCGCGCTCGAGGAGATCGAGGCCGACGTGATCCGTCTGGCGATCGGCCATTATCGCGGTCGGATGACCGAAGTCGCACGACGGCTCGGGATCGGACGATCGACACTGTATCGCAAGCTTGGCGAACTGGGCATCGACAACGCCGCCTGACGTGCGCCTCGTCTTGGCAGGACGCTGTCGCCAGTCTCGGTGCGTCTCGCGCGCCGCATCCGAGGCACTTCGAGATTTGGCGGCGCCCGCTTAGGCCGCAAATGTACGTCGGTGCATGCCTGCGAAGAGCGTTACCAGAGCACGCCCTTGTCAGGCGTCAGCGGCTCGGGCGCTGGATCGCCGATCGCCTGGAGCAGGTCGATCTCGATAGTCCGGCACATCGCGTTCAGCGGCACGTCGTGGATCGTGTCCGCGAACGGATCGACCAGATCGTCGCCGATCTGCAGCACGGCGAGGAACATCAGTCCGGCGATCGTCGAGCCGACCGGCGTCGCATAGCCCAGCGTCTCCACCAGGCCGATCGGCAGCAATACGCAGAACAGTCGCGTGAACAGGCTCGGGAAGAAGCGGTACTGATTGGGCAGCGGCGTGTTCTTGATCCGCTCCATGCCGCCCTGCGCATTGGCGATATCGACGAGAATGGACTCGAACTGCATCTGCTGGATGGTGTCGATCCAGCCGTTGCGGCGCGCGATGTCGATCCGGCGGCCCGTGCCGTCGAGCAGGCCGTTGGCGATATTGGTGCGCTCTAGCGCGAACGACGCCTCCTCCTTCGACAGGAAGCGCAGGACCTCGGGCGGTGCGGGCTGTTTGCGCAACTGGCAGCGTAGCGCGTTCACATACGCGATCTGGCGGAGCACGATCGTCCGCTTCATGTCGTGGCCCTCGGGCTCGGGCAGCATGTTGCGCGCCATACGCGCGAGGTTGCGCGAGGCGTTGATCATCAGGCCCCAGAGACCGCGGCTTTCCCACCAGCGCTGATACGCCGAATTGTCGCGGAAGCCGAGGAACAGCGCGAGTGCGGTGCCGAAGAGGGTCAGGGGCAGCGCGGGCGCGTGGAACGGCAGGACGTAATAGGTGATCGTGACGATCACATCCCAGACGAACAGGCCGAGCAGTGGGCGCCAGACTTCGCTCAGGATCTGACTGAAGCGCGGTGTTGCAGTGACGATCAAACGAAAGCTCCCTTGTTTACAGGGCTTTTAATGCGCGAAGAGACGTTTCGCTGCAATGCAGCGACGATCAGCCGCCCCGCTTAGCCGCCAACGAGCGATTGATCGCGCAGGCCACGCCAGATCTTCACCGCCTGCACCATTTCGGCGACGTCGTGGACGCGGAGAATCTGGACGCCGGCTTCCGCCCCTTTCAGCGCCAGGGCGAGCGAGCCGGCGAGGCGCTGGTCGACTGGTGCTTCGTTCGAGAGCGCGCCGATCAACCGCTTGCGGCTGGCGCCGAGCATGATCGGGCAGCCGAGCCCGTGGAAGATCGCGAGGCCGTTGAGCAGCGCGAGGTTCTCGGCGAGCGTCTTGCCGAAGCCGATGCCGGGATCGACGATGATCCGCGATCGGTCGACACCGCCGGCGACTACCGCGGCGATGCGGGTTTCGAGCCAGTCGAAGACATCGGTCAGGACGTTGCCGTACCCTCCATCGCCGTGGCCGCCTTTCTTGGGGTCGGGTGAGTGCATCAGGACGACGGGGCAGCCACTTTTTGCGACCACATCGAGCGTACGATCGTCCCAGAGGAGTGCGGCGACGTCGTTGACGATGTGCGCGCCGGCGGCGAGCGTGGCTTCCATGACGGCGGCTTTGCGCGTGTCGACCGAGACGATCGCGCCGGCGCGCGCGAGGCGTTCGACGACGGGGACCAGGCGCGCGATCTCGTCGCCTTCCCATACTGCGGGAGCGCCGGGGCGGGTGGACTCGCCGCCGACGTCGATCAGCGTCGCGCCGGCGGCGGCCATGTCGATGCCGGCGGCGGCCGCTGCGGCGGGGTCGTCGACGTGCTTGCCGCCGTCGGAGAAGCTGTCGGGGGTGACGTTGAGTATGCCGGCGACGATCGGCTGGTCGAAGCGGAGCGTGCGTTCGCCGAGCTGGAGGGGGGGGCGAACGGCGGTGATGGCGGCGTGGAGGTGCGCGGCGTGCTCGCCGAGCGTCGCGATTTCGGCGACGGGGATGGTGCGGCGGGTGCGGGCTTCGATCACCTCGTAGGCGGCGAACCACTGCAGGCCGCCAGCCAGGCGCGCGACGCTGCCGTCTGCGTGGTCGATCGGGGTGTCGACGAACTGGACGGGGCGGAGGTGGAGGCTGGTCATGATCCTCTTTTCCTCAAATCCACCGTACGTTCAAACCCACCCCGTTCGTCCCGAACAGGCATCGAGCTTGTCGAGATGGCGTATCGAAGGACCTGTACCTCGATACGAGCCCTCGACTACGCTCGGTCTCTACTCGGCACGAACGGGACTTTGCTCAGACAGTCGTCGCCAGCAGGTACGTCTGGCGGAGGTCGTCGATCGGCTTCAGGCCCTTGTCGCTTTCGTAATGCCAGAAGCTCCAGCCGTTGCAGGCGGGGGCGTTCTGGAGCGTCGAGCCGAGCTTGTGGATTGAGCCGATCGTGCCGCAGTCGCTGAGCAGCGAGCCATCCGCGCGGACCGTCGCGCGCCAGCGGCGCTTCGAGTCGGTCAGCACCGCGCCGGGGGCGAGATACGCGTTCTCGACCAGCACGCCGAACGCGACCTTGGGCTGCGTGCGGGGGCTCATCATCGTCGCAAGTGCCGACTCATCGAGCGGCAGTGCAGCCTCGATGCGTTCCTGCGCGGCTTCGATGTAATCGCCTTCACGGTCGATTCCGATCCAGCTGCGGCCGAGACGCTTGGCGACCGCGCCGGTGGTGCCGGTGCCGAAGAACGGGTCGAGCACGACGTCGCCGGGCTTCGTGCACGCGAGCAGGATGCGGTAGAGCAGCGCCTCGGGCTTCTGCGTCGGATGCACCTTGGTGCCGTTCTTCTTCAGCCGCTCGCCGCCGCCGCAGGTCGGGAATTCCCAGTCGCTGCGCATCTGGAGCTCGTCGTTGAGCGTCTTCATCGCGCGGTAGTTGAAGTGGTATTTCGCCTTCTCGCCCTTCGATGCCCAGATCAGCGTCTCGTGCGCGTTGGTGAAGCGGGTGCCGCGGAAGTTGGGCATCGGGTTGGTCTTGCGCCAGACGATGTCGTTGAGGATCCAGTAGCCGAGATCCTGCACGGCGGCGCCAACGCGGAAGATGTTGTGATAGCTGCCGATGACCCAGAGCGCGCCGTCGTCCTTGAGGATGCGGCGTGCTTCCTTGAGCCAAGCGCGGGTGAAGCGGTCATAGGCGGCGAAGGTGTCGAACTTATCCCAGTCGTCGGTGACCGCGTCGACGTGGCTGCCGTCGGGGCGATAGAGTTCGCCGCCGAGCTGGAGGTTGTAGGGCGGGTCGGCGAAGATCATGTCGATCGAGTTCGACGGGAGCGCCTTCATGTGCTCGATGCAGTCGCCACGCAGGATCTGGTCGAGTGGAAGGACGGCTTGAACCGCCGGCTCCACTGTCTTTTTCGCACGCGGCCGTGCGATCGTGTCGATCAAACCCATGTTTTCCGCCCCTTATCGACGCCCATAGCGGCGGAATTGTCCGACTCCGTCAAGCAAACATTCGTTAACGGCGTTTTCGCGAGAATCCGCGGCTGCGACCAATCGAGTCGCCGTTGCCCAGATGTTGAGTCGTGGGAGACTCGCGGCTCAAGCCCTTGGGGTGTGGCGCGAAAGACTCAGCTCGTCGTTTCCTGTGCGAAAAGTCCCTCGCGCGCCAGATAGGCGGCGGCGACGGGCGCGAAACTGCGGCGGTGAATCGGCGTGGGGCCGTGATCGCGGAGCGCCTTCATGTGATGCGCGCAGCCATAGCCCTTGTTCGAATGCCAGTTATATTCGGGATGCACGTCGGCGGCGGCGATCATGATGAGGTCGCGCGTGTGCTTGGCGACGATCGAGGCGGCGGCGATCGACAGCGATTTTGCGTCGCCGCCGACGAGGGGGGTCGCGGGGTAAGTCCAGCGGGGCAAGCGGTTGCCGTCGACGAGGACGTGGCCGGGCGCGTGGCCGAGTTCGACCGCCAGCGCGTCGACGGCGAGCGTCATCGCCTTCATCGTCGCCCAGTAGATATTGAGCGTGTCGATCTCTTCCGGCTGGACGATGCCGATGCCGACGATCGCGCAGCCTTTGAGGCGGGCGCAGAGCCGTTCGCGCTCGGAGGCGGAGAGCTTCTTCGAGTCGTCGATGCCGCGGGGGACGCCCTTTGCGGGCAGGATCACGGCGGCGGCTACAACCGGTCCTGCGAGCGGACCGCGACCGGCTTCGTCGACACCAGCGACCGGGCCGACGCAGAGCTTTTCGTGTTTCATGCCGGGCATCAGAGGTCTTTCAACTGGTCGAACGGGCTGTTGCCGAGGGCGTGCCCCATTGGGCCGTGGCCTGCGCCTAGCCCGGGTGCGTTGGCAAGCGCGGCGCGGACGAACGTGATGGCGCGCTCGATTGCGGCGTCGAGCGGCAGGCCTTGGGCAAGCCCGGTCGCGATGCCGCTGGCGAGCGTGCAGCCGGTGCCGTGGGCGTGGCGGGTTTCGATGCGGGGGTTGGTCCAGCGGGTTTCGCTGGCGTCGGTGACGAGGCGGTCGGTGATGTGGGGGCCTTCGGCGTGGCCGCCTTTTACGAGGACGGCTGGGCCTAGTGCGCGAATTGCGAATTCCCCGCCGAGTGCTGCGAGTTCGGGGAGGTTGGGGGTTACGAGCGTGGCGATCCGCATGAGGCGGGTGAAGGCGGCGATGGTGTCGCTGTCCGCGAGAACGGAGCCGGAGGTTGCGATCATCACCGGGTCGAAGATGATGGGGATGCGTGCCGAGTGATGGTGCCCTGCCCTTCCTTGTTCTCCCGCGAAGGCGGGAGTCCAGTCTGGGCTCCCGCCTTCGCGGGAGAACAAGGAGGTCAGGTAGTCAGCTACGGCATTGGCGGTGTCCGCCGAGCCGATCATGCCGATCTTTACGGCGTCTACACCGATGTCCGAGACGACCGAGTCTATCTGCGCGAGGACCATGTCGGTCGGGACCGGGTAGACCGCCTGCACGCCGAGCGTGTTCTGTGCGGTGATCGCGGTAACGGCGGTCATCGCGTGGCCGCCGAGCATGGTTACCGTCTTGATATCCGCCTGAATTCCTGCGCCGCCGCCCGAGTCGGAGCCGGCTATTATGAGAACCCGCGCTGTCATAAAGTGTCCGAAATCGGGGCGAAGTGCACGAAGTGCAGACGCTGGCGCGGGTCTGCACTTTGCCTGAGGCGGGGTTGGACTGGGGATGCCGGACTGGGGTTGGCGCGGTTGGCGGTCATATGGTGGGCTATGTCATGATCGGTAGGATGTAGGACAGGGATACGCTCTCCTCTCACCACCCCGGCGGAGGCCGGGGCCCAGTTGGGGGACGTTGCTGACTGAGGGTTGCGATCTGTTACCTGGACCTTTCCAACTGGGCCCCGGCCTCCGCCGGGGTGGTAGAAGGGTTGGGGTGGTAGAAGTGGTTGGGTGGCGCTTACTCGCACCGTTCCTCTCGAACCGCGCCTAGTGCCGTCTGCCCGCTGCCGGCTTTTGCGGCGGCGCCTCGCCCAGCCTTGTCGGGCGATCCAACAATTCGCCACCGCAGTTCGGACACCGCTCGTCGAGCGCGTCGGCGCATTCCGCGCAGAAGGTGCATTCGAACGAGCAGATGAACGCGCCGGGTGCATCGGCGGGCAAGTCGGTCGTGCAGCGTTCGCAGGCGCGGCGCATCTCCAACATCAGGCGGCGGCCTTTCGTACGGCGTCGCAGATCCGGTCGACGATCTGTTCGACTTGGGCAAGATCGTCGCCCTCCGCCATCACGCGGATCACCGGTTCGGTGCCCGATGGGCGGATGACGAGCCGTCCCTTGCCGGCGAGTTCGGCTTCGGCTTCGGCGATCACCGCCTTGACCGCGTCGTGATCGAGCGGCTTGCCGCCGGCGAAGCGGACGTTCTTGAGCAACTGCGGCAGGGGCTCGAAGCGGTGGAGCACTTCGCTGGCCGGGGCGCCCGAGCGCTTGACCTCGGCGAGGATCTGCAACGCCGCGACGAGACCGTCGCCGGTGGTCGCATAGTCGCTGAGGATGATGTGGCCCGACTGTTCGCCGCCGACATTATAGCCGCTGGAGCGCATCTTCTCGAGCACGTGGCGATCGCCGACCGCGGTGCGGACGAGGCCCAGCCCTTGCGCCGCGAGATGGCGTTCGAGGCCGAGGTTAGACATCACCGTCGCGACCAGACCGCCGCCGGCGAGCCGCCCCTGGCGTGCCCAGCTGGCGGCGATCGTCGCCATCAGCTGGTCGCCGTCGACGATCGTGCCGGTCTCGTCGACCACGATTAGCCGGTCGGCGTCGCCGTCGAGCGCGATGCCGATGTCCGCGCCGCTGGCGACCACCGTCTCGGCAAGCGCCTGCGGGGCGGTCGAGCCGACGCCGTCGTTGATGTTGGTGCCGTTGGGCGTGACGCCGATCGCGACGACGTCCGCGCCGAGTTCCCACAAGGCCGACGGTGCGACCTTGTAGGCGGCACCGTTCGCGCAATCGAGCACCACGCGCATCCCGTCGAGGCGGAGA
The DNA here is from genome assembly GCF_004341085.1 of Sphingomonas sp. PP-CE-1G-424. Lineage (GTDB taxonomy): Bacteria > Pseudomonadota > Alphaproteobacteria > Sphingomonadales > Sphingomonadaceae > Sphingomonas. The sequence goes on along the minus strand of NZ_SLXW01000001.1, from coordinate 988,025 downwards.
TTCTCCGGGAAGGTCGATTTGGCGAAATGGATGTAGCGGCCCTGCGCATCCTCGATCCGGCGCGCGCGGCCGATCTGGCCCGAGGGGACGAGCGGTATCTCACCGTCGATCAGCGCCTCGATCGCTGCCTCGGCCTCGTCCGACAGCTTGTAGCCGTCGGGGCCGAACAGCTTAATGCCGTTATCCGCGTACGGATTATGGCTGGCGGAGATCATCACGCCGATGTCGGCGCGCATCGACTGGGTGAGCATAGCGACTGCAGGCGTCGGCATCGGACCGACCATGACGACGTCCATGCCGACGCTGGTAAAGCCCGCGACCAACGCCGATTCGAGCATGTAGCCCGACAGCCGCGTGTCCTTGCCGATGACGACGCGGTGGCGGTGATCGCCGCGCTGGAAATACGCGCCGGCGGCCATGCCGACCTTCATCGCCATTGCCGCGGTCATCGGCGAGACGTTGGTGGCACCACGAATGCCGTCGGTGCCGAAATATTTTCTTGCCATCGCGCGTGCTTTCCGTCCCGTATCGGTGTCCGATCCGTTTGATAGCGCGGTACATCACGAAGGGCGAGCATGTCGCAGACTACACGGATTCTAGCGGCCCTGATCGGCGGCATCGCGATGGGCATCGCCGCGGCGGCCTGGTCGCCGGCGAACGCGATCGCGGCGACGGCGGTGACCCAGCCGATTGGCTCTGCATGGCTGCACGGGTTGCAGATGGTGATCGTGCCGCTGGTCGTCGGGCTGCTCGTGACCGGGATCGGCGCGACCACCGAGGCGGCGCGCGCCGGGCGGATTACCGTGCGCGCGATGGTGATGATCGTCGTCATCCTGTGGAGCACGACGATCATGTCCGCGCTGGTCATGCCGTTGATCCTCGATGCCTTTCCGTTGCCGCACGCGCTCGGCGCCGCGCTGCGGGCCGCATTGACGGGCGCCGCGCCGGTCGGGCCGGTGCCGGGGATCGGCGCGTTCTTCGATACGATCGTGCCGACCAACATCGTCGCCGCAGCCTCCAGCGACTCGTTCCTGCCGCTCACGGTCTTCGCGCTGACCTTCGCCTTTGCCGTGACGAAGCTGCCCGACGATCGTCGCCGCATACTGACCGGCTTCTTCCAGGCGGTCGTCGACGCGCTGTTGATCATCATCAAATGGGTGCTGAAGCTCGCACCGATCGGCATCTTCGCGCTCGCCTACGGGGTCGGTGCGCGCACCGGTACGGCGGCGTTCGGCGCGCTGCTCCACTATATCGTCTGCGTTTCGGCGATCGGCTTCATCGTCCTGCTGTCCGCCTATCCGATCGGGATGATCGGCGGGCGGGTCGGCTTTGGCCGGTTCGCGCGCGCGGTCGCGCCGGCGCAGGCGGTGGCGATCAGCACGCAGTCGTCGCTCGCCTCGCTGCCGGCGATGCTGAAGGCCTCGACCGATCTCGGTGCGTCGCCCGCCACCGCCGGAATCGTCCTGCCGCTGTCGGTCGCGGTGTTCCGCGCGACCAGCCCGGCGATGAACCTAGCCGTGGCGCTGTACGTCGCGCACTGGCTGGGGCTGCCGATCGGGCCGGGGCAGATGGCGGCGGGCGTGGCGACCGCGGCGATCACGACGATGGGGTCGATCTCGCTGCCCGGTACGATCAGCTTCGTCGCGTCGGTCGCGCCGGTGGCGCTGGCGATGGGCATCCCGCTCGAGGTCCTGGGTCTGCTCATCGCAGTCGAGACCATACCCGACCTGTTTCGCACCGTCGGGAACGTGACGATGGACACCGCCGTTACCATCTCCGTCGCAGCGCGGTCCGATCGCGTCGGCGCTCAGGAGAACACCCATGAAGTATCGCACGCTCGGCCCTGATTTCGAGGTTTCCGCGCTGGGTCTCGGCTGCATGCCGATGGCCGGCATCGGCAAGGGCATGTACGGCGAGGCGAACGCCGACGAGAGCATCGCCACGATCCACCGCGCGATCGAGCTCGGCGTGACGCTGTTCGACACCGCCGAGATCTATGGTCCGCTGGTCAACGAGGAACTGCTCGGCAAGGCGATCCGCGGCAAGCGCGACGGCGTCGTGATCGCGACCAAGTTCGGCTTCCGCTACGACGAGAATGGGATGACGGGGGTCGATTCCACGCCGGCCAATGTGCGGCGGGCGTGCGAGGGATCGCTGAAGCGGCTCGGGGTCGAGACGATCGACTTGCTGTACCAGCACCGCGTCGATCCGGGCGTGCCGATCGAGGATACGGTCGGCGCGATGGCGGACCTCGTTCGCGAGGGCAAGGTGCGGCATCTCGGGCTGTCGGAGGCTGGGCTCGATACGATTCGGCGAGCGGCGGCGACGCATCCGATCGCGGCTTTGCAGAGCGAATATTCGCTTTGGGAGCGGGACGTGGAGGACGCGATCCTGCCGCTGTGTCGTGAGCTTGGGATCGGGTTCGTGCCGTATTCGCCGTTGGGGCGGGGCTTCCTGACGGGGCAGATTACCGCGCGGTCGGACCTGCCCGAGGGCGATTACCGGCGGAATGACCCTCGCTATTCGGAGGAGAACTTCGCCAAGAACATGGAGATGGTGGCGGTGGTAAAGGCCATCGCCGACACGCATGGGGCTTCGCCTGCGCAGGTGGCGCTCGCGTGGTTGCTGGCGCAGGGCGCCGACATCGTGCCGATCCCGGGGTCGAAGCGTCGGGTTACGCTGGAGGACAGCATGAAGGCGGCGGATATCGCGCTGTCCGCGGACGATCTGGCGAAGCTGGATGCGGCCGCGCCGCGTGGTGGGACGGCTGGGCCGCGCTACGGCGAGAAGGCGCTGTCGATGACTCGGATTTAACTGCTCCCCTCCCGTTTACGGGAGGGGTCGGGGGAGGGGCGTGCCTCATAGACCGGACGCCGGTACGTACGTCGCGCCCTCCCCTAACCCCTCCCGCAAGCGGGAGGGGAATTTCTGCGTCAGCCTCGCGGTACCTGCTCGCCGCGGGTGTCGAGGCCGGCAGCGCCCGGCTCGCCGAGTTCGTTCTGGCCGGCCATCGCGTGATCGACCGCGCCCATCTGGTCGAGATGCATCAGCTTGGTCACGAACGGCGCGAGCACCAGCACGACCACGCCGACGCCGATCGCGAACCAGCCGATCCGACCGTACACTTCGAGCACCCGCCCGACGCCAGCCCCCTCGCCGCCGGTCGCCTGCGCGATCAGGCCGGCGAGGAAATTGCCGCCTGCAGTCGCCAGGAACCACGTGCCCATCATCAGCCCGGTCATGCTCGGCACCGACAGCCGCGTCATCGACGACAGGCCGATCGGCGAGAAGCAGAGCTCGGCCATCGAATGCAGCATGTAGAGCAGTACGACGAAGATCGCCGGGGTCAGGCCCTGGGCCGGCGCACCGAGCGTCAGCACGAAGAAGCCCGCGCCGACCAGGATCAGGCCGATGCCGAACTTGAACGGCGCGCTCGGCTCTAGCCCCGACTTGCCGAGCCTGGTCCAGATCGCCGCGAACACCGGCGCCAGCGTGATGATGAAGAACGGGTTGACCGACTGGAACACCGAGGCGGGGATAGTCCAGCCGAACACGACGCGGTCGACCGACTGATCGGTGTAGACGTTGAGCGACGACCCGGTCTGCTCGAACAGCGCCCAGAACAGCGGCGCCAGCGCGATCAGGAACAGCGCGGCGAAGATCCGGTCGCGGTCGACGCGCGGCAGCTTGGCGACCGCGGTCCACAGGATGTAGCCGACGGTGACGAGCGACGCGACGATCAGCGCGGTGCCGACGACGCCCTGGCTGCGCACCAGCCACCACGAGACGGCGACGCCGACGATCCCGCCGAGATAGATCAGCCATTCGATCGACAGCCCGGCAACCGGCTTCGATGCGAGCACGGCAGCGTCGGGCGCCTCGCCGACACCGTGCAGTTCGCGCTGGAACAGGATGAACATGATCAGCCCGAGCGCCATGCCGATGCCCGCGGCGCCGAAACCGTACGACCAGCCGACCGTCTCGCCGAGGATGCCGACCGCGATCGGGCCGACGAACGCGCCGGTGTTGATCCCCATGTAGAAGATCGAGAACGCCCCATCGCGCCGCATGTCCTCGCGGGCGTAGAGCTTGCCGACGAGCACCGAGATGTTCGCCTTCAGGAAGCCGGTGCCGACGATGATGAAGGCGAGACCGAGATAGAAGCCGTTGAGTGCGGCGCCGTGCACGCCCTGCGGCGCCTCGACGATCGCCAGCAGCAGATGGCCGAGCGTGATGAAGATGCCGCCCGCGAGCACCGCTTTGCGCGGCCCCAGGAAGCGGTCGGACAGGTAGCCGCCGATGATCGGCGTGATGTACACCATTGAGGTATACGCGCCGTAGATCGCGTAGGACGGCTCATCGCCAAACAGGAAATGCTTGGTGAGATACAGCACCAGGATCGCCCGCATGCCGTAGAACGAAAAGCGCTCCCACAGCTCGACGAAGAACAGCATGAACAGCCCGCGCGGGTGCCCGAAAAACGTCTTCGCATCGGCAGGAACGCCGCTGCCCCTGATCGCGTGGGGATTGGCCATGTGGTGATGAAGCTCCTTGGTGCGCTGCTGACGGGCGCTCGATCGCGCGCAACTTAACGACAAAGCCCGGACTGTAAATATCGCACATCAGGGCCTATCTGCCGGAGCATGCTCAACGATCGCTCCACGCCGCTCTCGCTGCTCGCCACCCGCCGTTCGGGCAAACCGCGCGATTTGATCGCGCCCGGCCCCGATTCCTACCAGCTGGCGACGATCCTCGAGATCGCGGCGCGGACGCCCGATCACGGCAAGCTCGCGCCGTGGCGGTTCGTCGTCGTGGGTGACGAACACCGCGCGGCGCTGTCGACGCTGATTACAGACGCGTATCTGGCGGAGCGGCCTGCGGCGTCGCGGACCGAACTCGAATCGCTCGACCAGTTCGCGCACCAGGCGCCGACGCTGGTGGTCGTGCTGTCGTCGCCGAAGGAGAGCAAGATTCCGCTTTGGGAACAGGAGCTTTCGGCGGGGGCGGCGTGCATGAACCTGCTTCACGCGGTGCATGCGGAGGGGTTTGCGGGCGGTTGGCTGACGGGGTGGCCGGCCTATTCGGACTTGGTGCGCGATGCGTTCGGGACGGCGGCGGAGCGGATCGCGGGGTTCATGTTCATCGGCACGCCGTCGCGGGCGCTCGACGAACGGCCTCGCCCGGATATGGCACGGCTCGTAAGCCATTGGGCCTCGTAAGGCTCGACTTTGGAGCTAATTGCTGTATTAGAACAGCATGACAGCGCTCAGCAGCGACGACAGCCCCGTATATATCCGCCTCCGCAGCACGATCGCCGCGGGGATACTTCGCGGCGACTATCGCGCGGGCGACCAACTGCCGTCGGTCCGCGCGTTCGCCGCCGAGCAGGGCGCGAACCCGCTGACGGTCGCCAAGGCGTATCAGAGCTTCCAGGACGACGGCTATGTCGAGGTGCGACGCGGCGTCGGGATGTTCGTGATGCCGGGTGCTGCGGAAGCTTTGCGTGTAGCGGAGCGCGAGAATTTCGTGACGACGCAGTGGCCCAGGATCTTGGGGCATATCGATCTGTTGGGGCTGGATGCGCATGATCTGCTGGAGCGGGAGCGGGCGTAAGTCGCTGCGAGCGAATTCCTTCGCCTCCCCTGCCCCTTGCGTTTGTCCTCACCCTCTCTCGTTCGTACTCCCCCTCCCCCGTTCGTCCTAAGTAGTCATCGAGTAGTGGCGAAGCCGCGTATCGAGAGGACGTATCGAAGGACAGGTTGGCGCGTGGAACCCAAGCTTCGATACGCACCCTCGATACGCTCCTGACGGAGCTACTCGGTCGCTACTCAGCACGAACGGAGTGGATTGAACTTCAGAACAATCCGAGCGCGGCGACATCCTCGACGCTCAGGTCGATCCCGAACAACAGGCTCATGCGGATGCGGTAGACGCGCGGATCGGTGATCTCGCCGACGGTCGTATCGGTCCCCGAACGTCGGCGGTAGTTGCGGCCGATCAGCGATGCGAAGCCATTGGGCAGGACGATGCTGGCGATCGGCGTGTGCGTGAAGCGGCTGGACGGCGCGGTCGAGGTCCAGTGGTTCGACAGCGCCAGATCTGCGTCGAACACCTGCGCGAGCGTGAAGCTGTATTGCGGCTGGAATCCCTCGCCGATCCCGCGACCGTCGGTCGTCATCGGATCGCCGTCGCGGAGCAGCATCCAGCCGCTTTCGGTCGCTTCGAGGCGGAAACGGGCGCCGTCGGGGGCGGTGCCCTCCGCACCATCGGCTAGCGGAAGGACGGGCGTGTAGCTGCCGCCGAAACCGGTATCGGCGATCCAGTCCTGGCCGTCGATCGTCACCAGCGCGAAGGTGTGCGTGAGCGGTGGCGGCAGGTCGGTCGCGGCGTACCAGACGCGCGCGAGCAGCGGGCGGGCGGTGAAGCCGAGATCCGCAAGCGCGTCGAGGAAGAGGCGGTTGTGCTCGAAGCAATAGCCGCCGCGCCGTGCGGTGACGAGCTTGGCGAACACCGATGTGGTGTCGATCGCGATGCCGCGGCCGAGGACGACGTCGAGATCCTCGAACGGAATCGAGAGACGGTGCGCGTGTTGCAGGCGGCCGAGACCGATCGAGTCAAGCGTCGGGCGCGCGGGCATGGCGACACGGAGGAGATAGGCGTCGAGGTCGAACATCGGTCGGGCTTTCAGAGATTTCCGCCTACCCATACCGTTCGTTGCGCGGGGCCGTCGAGTGGTTGGGAACCAGATGTTGCGAGCGATGCAGCGCGCCCCTCCCCCGTTCGTGCTGAGCGAAGTCGAAGCGCTTATGAATTGGGCATGCCCTTCGACTACGCTCAGGGCGAACGGACAAGGGGCGCCATCCCTGCTTGTTCCGTCACCCCGGGCTTGTTCCGGGGACCAACGTTCCGCGTTCTCATTTCCCTCGGATCTGCGGAAGGGTGGATGCCGGAACGAGCCTGGCATGACGGCGTGGTTTGGCTGTCGTGACCAGTGGCGTCCCTCGCGATCCTCCCCCGCAAGGGGGAGGTGGCTGGCGCTTGCCAGACGGAGGGGGCGGTAAGGCATCACTGCCGTTGCGTAGCCCTCCCCCTCCGTCACCTTCGGTGCCACCTCCCCCTTGCGGGGGAGGATCAAGGGGGGACGGCGCGTTTGCACGAATGGGCAGGAGGCCGGCATTCCAATTTCGTCATCCTGGGCTCGACCCAGGATCCAGAGCCAAAGGGGCTAACGTGCTTGGCTCTGGATCCTGACTTTCGTCAGGATGACGGGGGAGTGAGGACAAGATCAGGCCGCGAACAGGTCCGCTTCGATCGAGTACAAGACGGCCGCGCTCGCGTTGGCGGCGGCGTTGAGGCCCATCGCCTCGGGGACGATCTGGTCGAGGTAGAAGCGCACCGCCGCGGTCTTCATCCGGCCGAAATCGTCACTGCCCGCGACGCCGCCCTGCCGCTCCATCAGCCAGCCGCAGGTGGCGACCGACAGCATGGTGAGGAACGGGTAGCTTGCCGCCAGCTTGTCGTCGGCGTCCGCGGTGGCGAGCTTACGCCCGATCGCTTCGCACGCGTCGACCAGTGCCAAGAGCCGATCGTCCTTCGCCTCCGCGCGAATGTCGGCGATCAGCGCGGCGAACGCGCCGCCATTGTCGAGACCGAGTTTCCGCCCGACCAGATCCGCCGCCTGGATGCCGTTGGTGCCCTCGTAGATCGGAGTGATGCGGGCATCGCGGAAATACTGCGCGGCGCCGGTTTCCTCGACATAGCCCATGCCGCCATAGACCTGGATGCCGAGCGACGCGACCTCGTTGCCGAGATCGGTGCCGTGCGCCTTGGCCAATGGCGTGACGAGTTCGAGGCGGTTGCGCGCGGCATGGTCGCCGAGATTGGCGCGATCGACCTGCCCTGCCGCGTAGTAGACGAGCGCGCGTGCGGCCTGGGTCTGCGCCTTCATCCGCATCAGCATGCGACGGACGTCGGGATGCTCGACGATCTTGACCGAGTCCTTGTTCGGCGAACCGGCGCGCGCCGACTGGACGCGGTCGAGCGCATAGGCGACCGCGCCTTGCGTCGCACCTTCGGCGACCTGGACGCCCTGGAGGCCGACGTTCAACCGCGCGTTGTTCATCATCGTGAACATCGCGCGAATGCCGCCGAGCTCCGCGCCGATCAGCTCGCCGATGCAGTCGTCATTGTCGCCGAAGCTCAGCACGCAGGTGGGGGACGCGTGGAGGCCCATCTTGTGCTCGATCGAGACGACGCGGACGTCGTTGAAGTCGCCCGGCGTACCGTCTTCCTGAAGGCGGAACTTGGGGACGAGGAACAGCGAGATGCCCTTCGTGCCTGCCGGTGCGCCCGGTGTCCGCGCGAGGACGAGGTGGACGATGTTCGGCGCCATGTCGTGATCGCCGAACGAGATGTAGATCTTGGTGCCCTTGATGCTCCATTTGCCGTCGCCGAGTGGCGTGGCGGTCGCACGCAGCGCACCGACGTCGGAGCCCGCCTGCGGCTCAGTGAGGTTCATCGTGCCGGTCCATTCGCCGGTCGCGAGATGGGGGAGGTAGAGCGCCTGCTGCTCAGGGCTGCCGTGATGCTGGAGCGCCTCGATCGCGCCGACGGTCAGCGTCGGGCAGAGCGCGAAGCCCATGTTGGCCGAGCCCAATGTGTCGAGCACCGCGGTCTGGATCGCGAACGGCAGGCCCTGCCCGCCCCATTCTTCCTCGACGCCGATTCCGCCCCAGCCGCCCTCGACATAATCCTTGTACGCCTGCGCGAAGCCGTCGGGCATGACCACGCCGTCCGGGGTCCATTTCGCGCCGACGGTGTCGCCGGTGCGGTTGAGCGGGGCCCATTCGCCTGACGCCAATTGCCCGACGCCTTCGAGGACCGCATCGACGACGTCGTCGCTGGCGGCGGCATAGCGTTCGGTCGCGGCGATCTCGCCGATCCGCACGACATGGTCGAGCACGAAACGCTGTTCGGTGGTTGCTGGAGTGAAGGCCATCGCATCCTCTTATCGCTACGGTTTGGACCCGCTATACGCCTGTGGAATGACCCGTCCACACCCTCGGATTTTACCCTACGGCACGGCCGCGATCGCCGAGGCGGCTGCGCTGATTCGCGACGGCGGTATCGTCGCGGTGCCGACCGAGACGGTGTACGGGCTGGCGGCGGACGCGACCAATGCGGAGGCGGTGGCGCGGATTTATGCGGCCAAGGGGCGGCCGAGTTTCAATCCGCTGATCGTGCATGTGGCGGACTTGGCGGCGGCGGAGCGGATCGCGGTGTTCGATGCGGAGGCTCGGGCGCTGGCCGAGGCGTTTTGGCCGGGGCCTTTGACTCTGGTGTTGCCGGTAAGGGAGGATTCGGGGATCGCTTCGCTGGTGACGGCGGGGTTGGATACGATCGCGGTTCGGGTGCCGCGGCATCGGGCTATGCAGGCGTTGATCGTGGCGTCGGGGCGGCCTTTGGCGGCACCTTCGGCCAATGCGAGCGGGGGGATTTCACCGACTACCGCGGCGCATGTTGCGGGAAGTCTGGGGGGGAACGTGCCGTTGATTATCGACGATGGGGCTACCGAGGCGGGGTTGGAGTCGACGATCGTGGCTGGGCGGATAGTGCTGCGGCCGGGGCCCGTTACGGCTGAAGCGATCCGCCAGCACCTCCAACACCCCCCCGGCGAAGGCCGGGGCCCAATTGGAACGTCGGATGTAACCGGGCGCAGCGCTGATCCCGAGCGTCCCCCAATTGGGCCCCGGCCTTCGCCGGGGGGGAGTGAGCTTGGGGTTACCGCGCCGGGGCAGCTGGAGAGCCATTATGCGCCGAGCAAGGCACTCCGGTTGAATGCGACCGAAGCTGCCGTGGGCGAGTGGTTGATCGGGTTTGGTGACGTCGGGGGAGACGTCACGCTATCTGGCACAAACAACCTAGTCGAAGCCGCGGCGAAGCTGTTCGACCTGCTTCACGCCGCCGATGCGAACGATCACCCAAGGATCGCGATCGCGCCGATTCCATTCGACGGCATCGGCGAAGCGATCAACGACCGCCTTCGCCGTGCTGCGCATCGTTAGAATAAGACTAGTTCACGCGAAGGCGCAAAAGCGCGAAGAGATTTTCAATCTTTCGATAGGCCGGAACGGGCATATCAGCTCTCATCACCTTTGCGCCTTCGCGGGAACCCATTCTGTCTTACGCGTTAACCGCCGCCTTCGACCGCGCGGCGAAGCTCTTGCGCAGCTTCTGCAGCTTCGGCGGGATCACCGCCATGCAATACGGGTTCGAGCGGCCGGAGGTTTCCCAGTAATCCTGGTGATAGCCCTCGGCCTCGTACCACGTGTCCATCGGCTCGATCGTCGTGACGATCGGCTTGGGCGAATCCGCCTGCGCCCGCTCCAACGCCGCCTCCATCTCCGCCTTCTGCGCATCGTCCGCCGGGAACATCGCCGAGCGATACTGCGTGCCGACGTCGTTGCCCTGCCGGTTGAGCGTCGTCGCGTCGTGCGTCGCGAAGAAGATGTCGAGCAGGTCGCCGAGCTTCAGCTGCTCCGGATCGAAGCCGATGCGGATCGCCTCGGCATGGCCGGTGTCGCCACCGCACACCTGCTTGTAGCTCGGGTTCGGCACGTGGCCGCCGATATAGCCGCTCTCGGCGCTCTTCACGCCGATCACGTCCTTGAATACCGCCTCGGTGCACCAGAAGCAGCCGCCGGCGAGCGTTACATAATCCGTCATCACGATCTCCTTTCTCCCAAGATAGGAAGTCGCTACCGCGCAACAAAGAGGAGACGCGTATGATCGACGGTAAGGTTATGGTCACCGGCGGCGCCGGGTATATCGGCAGCCACGCGGTGCTGGCGCTGCTCGACGCGGGATATGACGTCGTCGTGCTCGACAATCTGGTCACCGGGTTCGACTGGGCGGTCGACGCCCGCGCCGCACTCGTCGAGGCGAACGTCGCCGACGATGCGAAGGTCCGCGCGGCGATCCGCGAGCATAACGTCAAGGCAATCATGCATTTCGCCGGCTCGGTCGTCGTCCCCGAGTCGGTGAGCGATCCGCTCAAATATTACCGCAATAACACCGCCGCGAGCCGCGCACTGATCGAGAGCGCGGTGGTCAAGGGCGTGCCACACTTCATCTTCTCGTCGACCGCCGCGACCTATGGCACGCCCGAGAAGGTGCCCGTCGCCGAGGGCGATCCGACCGTGCCGATCAACCCGTACGGCATGTCGAAGCTGATGACCGAGGCGATGCTGCGCGATGTCGCCGCGGCGCACCCGATGAACTATGCGGCGCTGCGCTATTTCAACGTCGCCGGCGCGGATCCGCAGGGGCGTAGCGGCCAGTCGACGGTCGGCGCGACGCACCTGATCAAGATCGCGGTCGAAGCCGCGACCGGCAAGCGTGACGCGGTCGGCGTCTACGGTACCGATTTCGACACGCCCGACGGCACCGGGGTGCGCGACTACATCCACGTCACCGACCTTGCCGCCGCGCATGTCGCTGCGCTCGACGTGCTGATCGCCGAACCGACCAAGAGCCACACGCTCAACGCGGGCTATGGCAAGGGCTTCTCGGTGCTCGAGGTGCTCGATGCGGTCGACAAGGTCACCAACCGGACGATCGAGCGTCGTCTCGAAGGGCGTCGCGCGGGCGATCCGGCGATGCTGATCTCGGACAATCGCGCGATCCTCGAGACGCTCGACTGGACGCCGCGGCACGCCGATCTCGACGGGATCGTCCGCGATGCGCTGGCGTGGGAGCGCGCGCTCGCCGAGAAGGGGCGGTGAGACTCCGCTCTCTGCTGTTCGTGCCGGGCGACCGGCCCGAGCGGATGGTCAAGGCGCTCGGGCTCGGGGCGGACGCGCTGATCCTCGACCTGGAGGATTCAGTTGCGCCCGCCGGTAAGGTGGCAGCACGCGAACATGTGGCGACGTTCCTCGCCGAGCCTCGGACGGTGCCGCTGTTCGTGCGGATCAACCCGCTCGACTCCGGGCTGTCGGACGACGACCTCGCGGCGGTGCTTCCCGGCAAGCCCGATGGCATCGTGCTGCCCAAGGCAGAGGGCGGCGCATCACTAGCCGCGCTCGACGCCAAGCTGGGCGACGACATCGCGATCCTGCCGATCGCGACCGAGACGCCCGCGGCGATGTTCGCGCTAGGGACCTATGGCGGCGTCACGGACCGGCTGGTCGGGCTGACCTGGGGTGCCGAGGATCTGCCCGCGGCGATCGGTGCGGCGACGTCGCGCGAGGCGGACGGATCGTACACCGCGCCGTACCACCTTGCCCGGTCGCTGACGCTGTTCGGCGCGCATGCGGCGGGGGTGGCGGCGATCGAGACGGTGTATCCCGATTTCCGCGATCTGGACGGGCTTGCCGCCTATGCCGCACGCGGGCGGCGCGACGGGTTCACGGGGATGATGGCGATCCACCCGAGCCAGGTTGCGGTGATCAACGCGGCCTTCACACCGTCTCCCGAAGAGCGCGCCAAGGCGCAGGCGATCGTCGACCTGTTCGCTGCCAATCCGGGTGCGGGTGCGCTCCAGTTGGAGGGCAGGATGGTCGACGCGCCGCACTTGAAGGCGGCGAAGGCGCTGCTAGCGCTCGCCGCCGATTGATTCGCGCACGCGCGCGGTGGCGAGCCACCAGGCGAGCGCCCAGAGCGTGCCGAAGCTCCACCCGGCCAACACGTCGCTTGGCCAGTGGACGCCGAGATAGACGCGGCTGCAACCGATCGCGCCGACCAGCAGGATCGCGACGATCAGCAGATAGCGCCGGGTCGCGCGGTTCTCCGTCACCTGCGAGGCGAGGCCGGCGAGCGTGAGATAGACGATCGCGCTGTTGGCCGAATGCCCGCTGGGGAAGCTCATGTTGGTGACGGTGACGAGGTGCTCGACGATGTCGGGGCGCGGGCGGTTGACCTGCGCCTTGACGAAATCGACGATCAGCCCGCCGGTGATGCTGGCGGCCAGCGTCGCCAGTGCGGTCAGCCATAGCCGCTGGACGATCAGCAGACCGGTGACGACGACCACCACGATCGTCAGCACGATGCCGCCGCCGAGCGCGGTGACGTCGATCGCGACGTTCGGCAGCCAGGACGGCCCGTGCCATGCGCGCAAGCCGAGGATGATCGCGCGATCGAATGCGAACGGCCAATGATCTACCGCGAGACCGACCAGCAGGATGAAGATGATGCCGACGGCCGCGACCGATGCGCCCGCGAGAATCGCCGGGACATGCCGCCGCCTGCTCGGCGCAACGCCCGAGGCATCGATGGTGGGTCCGCCGGGGCTCGAACCCGGGACCTCTCGATTAAAAGTCGCTTGCTCTACCAACTGAGCTACGGACCCCCGCCATCGTGGACCGCGCACCTAATCGCGTGGCCGCTTTCGGTCAACCGATTGCGCCAATTGCCGGATCGTTCGTCCGGTCAGCGGATCGCGCCATTGCGGGATCAGGCTGGCGAGGGGGCCGAGGACGAAGCTGCGGGTGCGGAACGCGGCATGGGGAACGGTGAGCCCGGGTGACGACCACGCGCCCCCCGACCAGAGGATGATGTCGAGGTCGATGACGCGGCTGCCCCAGCGGCGACCGGGGCGGCGGCCGAACGTGCGCTCGATGTGTTTGAGGCGGACGAGCAATGCGGCGGGGTCCTCCTGCGTTTCGATCAGCGCGACGGCGTTGGCGTAGCGGCGGTTCGAGGGGCCTAATGGTGCGCTGGCGACGGTCGGCGATCGTGCGACGACAGTGCCGAGGGTTTCCAAAGCGGCGGCGATCTCGTGTTCGGGGCTCCCGTTACGGCCGCGTCGGTTGGAGCCGAGCGCGATCGCGTAGGTGGTCGCGGCCTGCGCGATCGGCGGGAGCGGGGTTGCAGGCGACATTTGGTCCGCCTAGCGCAATCCCATGGATTCCACACCTTACACCTCCGAGCTTCCCGAAACCCTCGAAGAGACCGGCGAAGTCGACGTCACGACCGTCTTCGCGCCTGTCTCCGCGCTGCCCGAGACCGAGCCGCCGCATGACTGCCCGCTCTGCCCTCGCCTCGTCGCCGTGCGCGAGCAGTTGCGGACCGAGTTCCCGACCTGGTGGAACGCGCCGGTTCCCGCCTTTGGCGATCCGGCTGCTTGGCTCGGCATCATCGGCCTCGCGCCTGGCAAGCATGGCGCGAACCGCACGGGCCGCGCGTTCACCGGCGATTATGCGGGGCAGTTCCTGTACGACACGCTTGGGCGGTTCGGGCTTGCGACCGGGACTTATGGTGCGAAGGCCGAGGACGGGCTGGCGCTGGACGGCGCGATCATCCTCAACGCCGTGAAATGCCTGCCGCCCGAGAACAAGCCGACGCCGGAGGAAATCCGCACCTGCCGGCCGTTCCTCGAGACGCAGGCGGATGCGGTGCCGACCGCACGGGTGTTCGTGGCATTGGGGCATATCGCGCATCAGTCTGCGGTGAAGATGCTCGGGGGGCGGTTGCCCAAGGCTCGGTTCGCACATGGCGCGGAGCATGTGATGCCCGATGGCCGCGTGCTGATCGATAGCTTCCATTGCTCGCGGTACAACGTGAATACGGGCGTGCTGACGGCGGAGATGTTCGACGCGGTGTTCAAGCGGGCGCTGGAGTTGCGCGGGGCGGTTTGAAACGCTCACTTAAATCCCGGGACCGCAACACGTCAGTGCCTCTCGCAGTAGAAAGACGCACCTCCCCGGCGGAGGCCGGGGTCCAGTTGGTGAGGCCGTAGTAACGGGACGCAGTGGTTAATTAGCGGTGTTTCCCAACTGGACCCCGGCCTCCGCCGGGGAGGTGCAAACGGTGGGTTCCTGTGTAACTCCGGGGATTGGGCGCTACTCGATCACCCAGGGCTCGCCGGCCTCTGGCGTACGGAAGCGGTTGGCGCGAATGTGTTCGCGGATCAGAGCGGCGCGGAGATGCTCGGGTGGTTCGTTGATACCCTCTGACGTCAGCTCGAACGTGCCCCAGTGGACGCCGATCGCGTACGCCGCGCCGAGCTGTTCGAACGCGGTCACCGCCTGGTCCGGGCCGATGTGGTTGTCGGTCTCGTGCCCCGCGAAATGATACGCGCCGATCGGCAGGATCGCGAGGCGGACCGGGCCGGCTGCGCGCGCCTCTGTTGCCCAGCGCATGTCGCCCGGTCCGGTGTCGCCCGCGAAATACAGGTTCCCACCGGGTAGCGTCACAGTGAAGCCCGCCCAGAGCGTCTTGTCGCGGTCGCCGGGGTCGTATTCGCTCCAGTGATGCGCGCGGTCGACGATCACGTCGATGC
Organism: Sphingomonas sp. PP-CE-1G-424; assembly: GCF_004341085.1. Classification (GTDB taxonomy): domain Bacteria; phylum Pseudomonadota; class Alphaproteobacteria; order Sphingomonadales; family Sphingomonadaceae; genus Sphingomonas. Next base: position 972,748 of record NZ_SLXW01000001.1, on the reverse strand, counting down.
CCGGACGCAACGTCACGCGCCCGCCCCAGTCTCGCGCGACCGCACGGACGCCGCTGCGCGCGAGGATCTGGTCGTTGCCGAGGCCGGTCACGATCAGCGGTTTGTCGCGGTGCCAGAGCGTTCGCATCGCACGCATGTCGAGATGGTCGCGGTGGTCGTGGCTGAGCAGGATCAGGTCGATATTGGGCAGGTCCGCAAGCCGCACGCCCGGTTGGCGGACTCGCTTCACGCCGAGCAACTGGACCGGCGACGAGCGCTCGAGCCACATCGGATCGGTGAGGATGTTGAGTCCTTCCGTCTGCACCAGCACGGTCGAATGGCCGATCCAGGTGACGCGCATCGTCTGGCCCTCGACACGGGCCGGAGGCCGCGTCGGGGTAACGGGTACCTTGGGCCAGCTTCGGTAGGGCGGCTTTACCAGATTGCGGAGCAGCGCGACCGGGCCCTGCTTCTGCTCGCCGGTACTGCCCTGCACGCCGTCGGGGTTGAAGAAGCGCGTTCCGTTGAAGTGATCGCTTGGTGGAATGGTCTTCACCGACGGCGTTGCGCAGCCGGCGAGGAGCGTGAAAGCTAGCAGTATAGAGCGAGGGCGGATCATGACGCGCTGACGAATATGTCACTCGATCATCAGGGTCCAGTCACGCGCGGAGGGCCAGAGCAACGAGCATGGACGATGATTTCGAAGTGCGCGGGTTGCATGAGCAGCTATCGGAGGAACGCGCGGCCGGCGGGGAAGCGTTCGACCAGCGGATCGCTTTGTTCACCGCGATCCTGGCGACGCTGGCGGCGGTGACCAGCTTCCTCGGCGGGCATACGCAGAACGAGGCGCTGCTCCACAAGAACGAGGCGGTGCTGATCAAGGCTCAAGCGTCCGATGCGTGGGGCTATTACCAGGCGGAAGACCTGAAGCGGCATATCGCGCAGATGGAGGTCGACCTCGCGCCGCCCGGGTTCGGTGCGACGCAGATGGCGACGCACCGGGCGGATATCGCGCGGTACAAGGCGCGGGGGACGGCGTTGAAGCGGGAGGCGGAGACGCTCGATCGACGCTCGGCGGCGGCGGATGGGGAGTCGGATGAGGCTCTGCGGCCGCATACGAAGCTGGCGCTGGCGGTGACCGCGATTCAGGTGGCGATCGCGCTGGCGTCGATCACGGCGCTGACCGGGCGGCGGTGGTTGCTTTGGGTTGCGGGCGCGGCTGCGCTGGTGGGGGCGGTGTTGGCGGGGTCGGCTTGGTTCTGAGCTCTCGATCCTCCCCCGCCAGGGGGAGGTGTCGCCGAAGGTGACGGAGGGGGAGGACACGGAACCTCGGTCACCCTTTCCTCCCCCTCCGTCTGGCAAGCGCCAGCCACCTCCCCCTGGCGGGGGAGGATCGAGAGGTCAGATGTCCTGGACCAGACGGCCGTACAGGTCGGGGCGACGGTCGCGGAAGAAGCCGAACGCGGCGCGGTGGCGCTTGACGATGTCGAGGTCGATCGTCGCGGTGATCACGCCCTCGTCGTCGCGGCCTAGCTCCGCCAGGATGTCGCCGCGCTCGTCGGCGATGAAGCTGGTGCCGTAGAAGGTCTGGCCGTGCTCGACGCCGACGCGGTTGGCGGCCACGATCGGGACGACGTTGCTGACCGCGTGGCCGACCATGGCGCGGCGCCACAGTCGCGCGGTGTCGAGCGACGTGTCGTGCGGCTCGCTGCCGATCGCGGTCGGGTAGAACAGAATTTCCGCGCCCATCAGCATCATCGCGCGCGCCGTCTCCGGGTACCACTGGTCCCAGCAGACGCCGACGCCGAGCGTCGTCCGCCCGGCCTCCGACGCATGCGGCCAGACCTTGAAGCCGGTGTTGCCGGGGCGGAAGTAGAACTTCTCCTCGTAGCCGGGGCCGTCGGGGATGTGGCTCTTGCGGTAGACGCCCTGCACGTTGCCGTCGGGGCCGATCATCGCGAGGCTGTTGTAATGGTGCGGGCCGTCCGCCTCGAAGAAGCTGGTCGGGATGGTGACCTTGAGCGCCTCGGCGAGCCCCTGCATCGCGAGCACCGCCTTGTGCTCGCCTACGGGTGCGGCGTTGGCGAAGAGCCCCTCGTCCTCGACGCGGCAGAAATACTCGCCTTCGAACAGCTCGGGCGGCAGGATGACCTGCGCGCCCTTCGCGGCGGCCTCGTGGACGAGGCGCGAGACGTTGGCGATGTTGCGGTCGATGTTGGGCGTGAAGCCCAGCTGCAGCGCGGCGACGGTGATCTCGGTCATGGGCGCTCACATAATGGGGCGAGGCGCGTTGTGCGAGCCCTTGGCGTGAGACCGGCTCATTCCTCCGTCATCCCAGCGAACGCTGGGATCCAGAGCCAAACGGACGGCGTTCGCGGCTCTGGATCCTGGGTCGAGCCCAGGATGACGGCTTTGGGGCAACGGCGATTGACACTGCCCTGCCCTGTCCGACATGCGGCGGGGATGATCGATCATACGCTCCCCGCAAGCTGGCAGGCGCTCACCGCCGAGTTCGACGCGCCGTACATGCGGGCGCTGGGTGCCTTTCTGGACGCCGAGCGGGCGGCGGGGGCTCGGGTGTTTCCGGAGGATGCGGATCGGTTTCGCGCGTTGGAGCTGACGCCGCTAGATCAGGTGCGGGTCGTGATCCTGGGGCAGGATCCGTACCACGGCGACGGGCAGGCACACGGCCTCAGCTTCTCGGTGCGGAAGGGCGTGCGGACGCCGCCTAGCCTGGTGAATATCTACAAGGAGCTGGAGGCGGATCTCGGGATCCCGCGGGCCCGCCACGGCATGCTCGATCACTGGGCCGCGCAGGGCGTGCTGTTGCTCAACGCGGTGCTGAGCGTACGGATGGGGGAGGCTGCGTCGCACCAGAAGCGGGGGTGGGAGCGGTTTACCGATGCGGTGATCGCGGCGGTGAACGCGCAGGACAAACCGGTCGTGTTCCTGCTGTGGGGGGCGTATGCGCAAAAGAAGGCGGCGTTCGTCGATGACGTAGCGAAGGGCGGGCGACATCTGGTGATCCAGTCCGCGCACCCGTCGCCGCTGGCGGCACGGACCGGGTTCTTCGGATCGCGGCCGTTCAGCCGGGCCAATGACTTTCTCGAAACCAAGGGCCGCACCCCGATCGACTGGGCGCTGCCGGAGACCGACCGATGAGCGACGAATATGTGTACGACGAAGCGACCGGCGAATGGGTTGCGGGCGATGCTGCGACCGCGGTTGCAGCGGATGACGGCGCGGTGGTGGTGCGCGATTCGGTCGGCAACGTGCTGGCGGACGGCGACCAGGTGACGCTGATCAAGGACCTGACCGTGAAGGGCGCGGGGCAGACCTTGAAGCGCGGCACGCTGATCAAGTCGATCCGGCTAACCGGCGACGCACAGGAGATCGACTGCCGGTACGAGGGAATCAAGGGACTGGTGCTGCGCGCGGAGTTCGTTCGGAAGCGGTGAGTCGTGGTAAAACCCTATCTCGAGCCCTTGCGTTAGCGCCCCTGCTGTATTCGCGTGGCGTATGCGCTGTTGATGTAGCTCGACTTCAAAGATTCGGTTCAATATGACTGAAGTAGATTTCGACAATATGTACTGATTCATCAGCCGCATACTATGCGGTATACGCAAGGCGTTCCTAATAACCCTCGAATCGGAGCAGTCTTAAGGGGGCGGCGGTTTGCCAACCTTTCTTGATCCTGCGCCTAATCGAATCGCGGCGCGGGATCGAGTGTTCCTATCCAGACAAGCCCGCATGCAAAGCAGCGCGCTATCCGGTGTCGATAGATCCAGCCTGATCAAGACGCGCGGCATTTTGGAGAGGGAGCAAGACCGTCATGCTACGCATCGAAATCGACATGTTTTCGGGTCGGCCTAACCCGACCTGGCTCGTCACCGAGGACGAGGAGGTGAAACGAGTACTGGGCTTGGCCAGTGAAGCCCGGGGCGCCGTCACGGAGCCTGGCGAGGGCTATACAGGACTGGGGTTTCGCGAAGTCCGCATCGCGACGATGTTGGACGACGCCGACTCCGGCCGCGAGCTTACGATGCCCTTCGCGCTCGGATCATCGGGGGCGAGCGATACCAAGGTCAGTGGCGAGATCGCGCGAAAACTGATCGAAGCGATGCCGATCCGTTCCGAAGTCCGCCTGCTTGAGCACGCATTGACCCCGCTCGATGCCAAGCTGCGCGACGTCGCGCTCGAATGGATGGACCTGACCGCGCGCATGCCGGCGCCTCCGGAATCGCTCCCCTCACCGCCGCCCGCGCCGCCAAAGCCCGGATCGAACCCGTTGATCAGCACGATCCACGATCCGAAATGCGATAAATGCGAGTATGAGGTCAGCAAGTTCAATCCCGCGTTCTGGAACACAAGCGCGACCCAGCCCTACAACAACTGTTATAATTACGCGCGCAACTGGCGCACCAACACGTTCGCGCAACCAGGGCGTGCGCACGGCGCGATGACGTCGACAATGGCGTGCAACACCGTCACCACCGCGGCGATGGCGGATGGCCTGAAGCATCGTTGCGAGTGTTTGCCGGCCACCCAGTTCCCTCGCCGCCTGATGGCGCTGGTGATCGCGCCGGGCTGGGATTACCACTGGTATCGGCATCAGCGCGAAGGGTTCTGGGCCCACAAGCCGGGCGGTACCGCCGCGCGCAACTTCGACAGCAACGGCGTCGTGATCACCAATCCGGAAACCTGCGCGCGGGGCCCCTACACCAATTTCTGCAGCTACTTCTATGCCGGCAAGTCCGTCGTCATAAACTAAAGCTAGGCCTGCAGCATGCGCGTCGAGCTCGACATCTTCAGCGGCCGGCCAAACCCGGTCTGGGAGCTCGACGCGCCTGGTTCTACGGCCCTGGTGACACGGCTGGCCTCGTTAAGCGAGCACGCGCCACGGGTCGTCGATCTCCCGGATCTCGGCTATCGCGGTTTCGTCTTTCATGCCGAGACGCAGACGGGCCGGGCCTGGCGTGGTTTCATCGATACGAACGGCAGGACCCTGTACGACCCGACGTTCGCGGTCGAGCGGCTATTGGCGTCGTATCTGCCCGACATTTGGCAAGAAGTACGAACGATCGTCGAGCACATCTTGCTCGGCAGCGCGTGATCCTGCGGGGTACGGATTTGCCCCGCAGAATACGCATCACTCCGCTGGCAGGTAGATTTCGCTGCCCTTTTCGCGGAAGCGCTCGCTCATGTCGGCCATGCCCTTTTCCGCATCGGCATGGCTGCCCTTGGCGAAAATCGCTCGGTCTGTGTCGGTCTGATCGACGTCCGCCGCGAGGAACGTATCCGCCGGCGCATTCTGCTTTGCCGCGAAGTCCCTCACCTCTTGCGTGATCTTCATCGAGCAGAATTTTGGGCCGCACATCGAGCAGAAGTGGGCGGTCTTGGCGCCTTCGGCTGGGAGCGTCTGGTCGTGGTAGTGTTCGGCGGTGTCGGGGTCGAGGGAGAGGTTGAACTGGTCTCTCCAGCGGAACTCGAAGCGGGCGCGGCTCAGGGCGTCGTCGCGCATCTGGGCGGCGGGGTGGCCTTTGGCGAGATCGGCGGCGTGGGCGGCTAGTTTGTAGGTTACTACGCCGACTTTCACGTCGTCGCGGTCGGGGAGGCCTAGATGCTCCTTCGGCGTGACGTAGCAGAGCATCGCGGTGCCGTACCAGCCGATCATCGCGGCGCCGATGCCGCTGGTGATGTGGTCGTAGCCGGGAGCGATGTCCGTCGTCAGTGGCCCCAGCGTGTAGAAGGGGGCTTCGCCGCAGACTTCGAGTTGCTTGTCCATGTTCTCCTTGATCTTGTGCATCGGCACGTGGCCGGGGCCTTCGATCATGACCTGGACGTCGCTCTTCCACGCGCGGTGGGTGAGTTCGCCTAGCGTGTAGAGTTCGCTGAACTGCGCTTCATCGTTGGCGTCGGCGATGCTGCCGGGGCGCAGGCCGTCGCCGAGGCTGTAGGCGATGTCGTACGCCTTCATGATCTCGGTGATCTCGTCGAAGCGCTCGTAGAGGAAGCTCTCCTTGTGGTGGCTGAGGCACCATTTCGCCATGATCGAGCCGCCGCGCGAGACGATGCCGGTGACGCGTTTCGCGGTCATCGGGATGTAGGCGAGGCGCACGCCGGCGTGGATCGTGAAGTAATCGACGCCCTGCTCGGCCTGCTCGATCAGCGTGTCGCGGAAGATCTCCCAGGTGAGGTCCTCGGCGACGCCGCCGACCTTTTCGAGCGCCTGATAGATGGGGACGGTGCCGATCGGGACGGGCGAGTTGCGGAGGATCCATTCGCGGGTGTCGTGGATGTTGCGGCCGGTGCTGAGGTCCATCACCGTGTCCGCGCCCCAGCGGATCGACCAGACAAGCTTGTCGACTTCGGCGGCGACGTTGCTGGCGACCGCGGAGTTGCCGATGTTGGCGTTGATCTTGACGAGGAAGTTGCGGCCGATCGCCATCGGTTCGGATTCGGGGTGGTTGATGTTGTTGGGGATGATCGCGCGGCCGCGGGCGATCTCGTCGCGGACGAATTCGGGGGTTACGAAGTCGGGGATGCTGGCGCCGAAGGATTCGCCGTCGCGCCTGTAGTCTTTGAGCATGGCGCGGCCGAGGTTTTCTCGGGTGGCGACGTATTCCATTTCGGGGGTGATTATCCCACGTCGCGCGTAGTGCATCTGGCTGACGTTGGCGCCGTCGCGCGCGCGGAGGGGGCGTTTGATGGTGGCGGGGAACTGGGGGACGCCGCCGGAACGGTCGGGGCCTAGCTGGCCGTTGTCTTCGGGGCGGAGTTCTCGGGCTTCGTAGGATTCCACGTCGCCTCTGGCTTCGATCCAGGCACGGCGGAGCTGGGGGAGGCCGGCGTTGATGTCGATTTGCGCGCGGGGGTCGGTGTAGGGGCCGCTGGTGTCGTAGACGCGTAACGGGGGCTCGCTGCACGACGGGTCGAGGACGATCTCGCGCATGGCGACGCGGACGTCGGGGCTGGTCGGGACCGCGACGTGGATTTTCCGGGAGCCTCGGATTGGGCCGGTGGTTACGCCGATGTCGGTCGTGGGTTGCGTATCGATGGCCATGCGCTTGCTCCTATGGGTCTCGGAGCAAAGGCTTACGGTTCTGTGGCGACCGCTCCCTCCCTCCGCCGGTATCAACCGGATCAGGTTCAGCGGGTCGAAGGCTCCTGCCTTCCTCTCAAGCGCGGATAAGCGCTCCCCCGGGGTGGGGTGAGCATAGGCGGCTGGGAGTGGGGTGCAATGGGGAATTTGGTGGTGGGGGTGCGCGGGCGTGATGGGGTCGGCGCGATCTCGTGCAGTTCGCGTGCGCCACCCCGGCGGAGGCCGGGGCCCAATTGGCAAGGTGGATATGACGAAGGACCGTCTATCGTTACCGCCGTCCCCCAATTGGGCCCCGGCCTTCGCCGGGGTGGTGTTTGTTGCTGGGGTGGGAGGCTCTAACGAGAAAGGCCGCTGCCCTGGGTGGAGCAACGGCCTTTCCTGTTACTCCGCGCGCCGTCAGTCGTAGCAAAGCTACGCCTTGTGGCGTGCTGTGCTGCGCTGGCCGCGCTTGGGCGAGTCTTGCGCCAGCTTGGCGCAAGCCGCCCTACGCGTTTGCCGCAGACGTTCGGATCGAGCCGTTGACGCCGGCGGGGAAGAAGCCGCCGAGCGAGACCGCGGCCTTGCTGAGATAGACGATGTTGAGCACCTGGCCGGTCGACCGGCTGTAGGCGAGGCCGTTGGCGTCGGTCGGGACGATGTTCGAGATCGTCGCGTCCGACCCGGTGATGCCCTGGTCGTCGTCGCCGATCACGCCGGTCGTCGCGTTGGTGACGGTGCCGTCGAGGCTGTCGCGCGCGTCGCTGATCTTGTTGGCGCCGGTGATCAGTGCAGTGATCGGGTTCGGCGTCTGCAGACCCTTGCGGTAGAGGATCGTGCGGATCAGGCCGGCATGATAGGCCTCGGCGGCGAGGATGCCGGCAGCGGCCTCGAGATAGGTCTTGTTGCTGATCAGCGGGGCCGCGCCCTTGTAGGCCGAGACGCCGACGTCCTCGAAGATGTACGCGCCGAGCAGGAAGCTGTTGTCGTCCGCATAGGGATCGAACACGCCGGTGTTCGCATCGACCACGCCTGCCGCGCGGGCCGCGAGGCTGAACGCGCCAGGGGCGGCGGCGGTGCCGCCCGAGATGTTGATCGCGGGCTGGGCGGCGGCCGATGCACCGAGCGCACTGCGCAGGAACGCGACGTGCGCGACTTCGTCGATCGCGATCTCACGCGCGTATTGCTGGACGACGACGTCCTGGAAGGCGACCTGGCGCGGGAAGCCGGCACCGGTGCCGGTGACGACCGCGCCCTGCGTGCCGACGCCGGTCAGCAGGCTGGCGTTGAGGCCGACGCCGAACGCGGCATAGGCGTAGAACTGCGCTTCGAGATATTCCAGGTTGAGCGCGAAGTTCAGCACGTCCGGGTCGGTCACGCCGGTCGCCGGGGTCGGCGTGGGGGTCGGCGCCGGCGTCACGCTGTCGTTGTCGTCACCACCGCAGGCGGCGAGCAGCGAGGCGCCGCCGAGCGCGACCGCGCTGCCGCCGGCGAACCGGAGGAAGCTGCGGCGTTCGTTGCGGCGGGTTTCGATCGCGTCGAAGATCTCGAGCGTATTCTTGATGTCGGTCATTGGGTTAATCCCCTGAATAGCGAAGAAAGCGAAGGGCGTTGGGCTGGATCAGCTCGCCGCGACGCTCGTCTTGATGTTGCCGTTCATGCCCGACGGGTAGAACCCGCCTGCCGAGGCCGCACCGCTGTTGAGATACACGATGTTCAGCACCTGGCTGGTCGAGCGGCTGTACGCGATGCCGTTCGCATCGAGCGGCACGATGTTCGACGTCGTGACGGCGGCCTGCGTCGTCGCGAGGTTGGTCGGCGTCTGGCTGTAGGGCGAGATGCCCTGATCGAGATCGCCGGCGCCGAACATCATCGTGTTCGCGCCACCGCCGTCGAGGCTGTCGCGCGCCTTCGAGATCGCATCCGCCGAGGTGCGCAGCGCCGGCGTGTCGATACCCTTGCCGTAGAGCGTCGTGCGGACGATCGCGGCGTGATACGCCTCGACCGCGAGCAGGCCGGCGGCAGCCTCGAGATACGCCTTGCTGGTCAGCAGCGGGGCGGCGCCCTTGTAGGCGGTCACGCCGACGTCCTCGAAGATGAACGCGCCGAGCAGGAAGTTCTCGTCGGAGAAATAGGGGTCGAACGCGGTACCGGCGGGGACGAGACCCGCAGCCTGCGCGGCGGTCGAGAACGCGCTGGTCGGCGAGACGCTGACGTCGATCGCGGGCTGCGCGACGGCGGCGGTGCCGAGCGCCGAGCGGAGGAACTTGACGTGGGCGATCTCGTCCTGCGCGATCTCACGCGCATATTGCTGGACGATCGGGTCGGTGAAGGTGACCTGACGACCGCCGAGAACCGCGCCCTGCTGGCCGGTGCCGGACAACAGGCTGTTGTCGAGACCGGTGCCATAGGCCGCGTACGAGTAGAACTGCGCCTCGAGATATTCGAGGTTCAGCGCGAAGTTCAGGACGTCCGCGTCGGTGATCGTCTGTGCCGATGCCGAACTGGAGAAGGACAGCGCGGTCGCGCCGGCCGCGGTGATCGCCGCCGCGCCGAGCGCGTTCTTGAAGAAATCCCGCCGCTCGCTGCGTCGCTCTGCGCGAGCATCGAGGGCTTCGATCAGGTGCACGCTCTCGGTCATGTCAGGGTCCTCCCCTTGTGGGTGATACGGTCGGGTATCGTATTGTTCTTATTGACTTAATCGCGACGTATGACGGTTTAAGGTCGGTAATCGCAAAGTCCAGTCCACAACGAGGTACGCACGAAAAACCCGCCCGGATGCGCCGGGCGGGTGATTTATTCGCAAGACCTGCGAGCCTGTCGAAACAGACCGGCGGGCGTGGAGGGATCAGAAGGTGTAGGTCAGTCCAACCGCGCCCAGCCACTGATCGGCATCGCCGACGTCGGCGACGATCGGGGTGTCCTTGTACTTGCCGACCATGCGACCGTAGAGCACGCCCGCGCCGACGCCGAGGCCGTGGCGGAGATCGCCCGACAGGCTCTGCACCACGAACAGCGACGCGTTGACGCGGCGGAAACCACTGTCGTTGACATCATAGGTGCGCAGGCCGCTGTTCAACGAGCCGATCGGCGTCACTGCCGCATAGGTCCGGCCGAAGCCCTTGCCGGCATAATCCGCCGACACGCCGAGCGAGACGAGCGTCCGCACCGACAGCGGCGTGGTGTAGTTCACCTGCGGCGTGACGACGTAGCTGTCATAGGTGCCCGAAACGTCGTGGACGTAGGCGACGCGCGCGGTGAGCGTGTCGTAGTCGCTGGTGATGACGCCGGTCCGGGCGATGCCGACATAGCCGCCGAGCTCATAGGCGGTATCGATCTTGCCGAGCGCGCGCACCTGGCGGTTGTCGATATCGCCGGTACGATCGCGACGGATGCCGCCGATGACGCCGAGTTCGAAATTGGTGCCGACTGCACCGGTGTTCGGGATCAGGTTGAAGTACAGCTGCGTCCCGCGCAGGAAGAAATCATGGCCGCGCACCGTGCCGACAACGGCACCGGCGGGCGTGAAGGAATTGCTGTCCGCGCCTTCGTAATCGGGCATCGACACCACACCGAGCGCGACCGTGACACGGTTGTTGTCGGCAGGATTGGTGATCGGCGGCGACGGGTTGGGATCGGTCTGTGCGAGAGCGGGAGTGGCGGTCGCGAGTACCGCGGATGCGGCAGACAGAAACAGAGTGAATGCGCGCAAGGACGTGCTCCGGACAAAAAGGTTCCACGGCGAAACGCGGGGAAACCAATTTCGGTCCGTTACGATTCGTCAGAAGATGTAACGCATTTTCACCTGTTGCATATCGGCATCACCGGCGAGCGTAAACTCGGCGGCGGAAAAGCGCGGCGGGCCGAACCGGACCGCGGCGTTGCGCGAGAAGCCATAGCCCTCGCGCGGGATGCCGGCGATCGTATCGAGCTTGGCGTTGTTGTTCTCGTCGTGGATGATCGCGAGCGCATAGGCGCGTTGCGGCAGACCGGGGAAGCTGGTCGCATGGACGCTGGCCGGGATCGACCGGGTCATCGCGTTGGCATCGTCGACACAGGCCGGGAAATTATCGGGATCCGCGGTGAGGCAGATCCGGATCGTGCCCTTCGCCGAGCGCAGATTGTCGACTTCGACATCGAGCCGCGTGACCGGCGCGGTCGCGGCCAGCATCATCCACACCGCGCCGAGACCCGCCGCGCCGTACAGCCGCCGCGGCATGGTCCGCCCAGTCTTCAACACCGCGTTCGCCGGTGTCGCAGAGCCGATCCCAGGTTCGGAAATGATGGCCATGTTTGCACCCGTATCGTTCATGATGTCGCCGATGGCGACCGACCGTGATCGGCCGTATCCCCATTGCTCTCCGCCACATGAACCGCGGGAAAACCTCCCGCACCACATGATAGCCTCCGCCCATACCCGTCGCGACCGCCATCGCCAAACCTGGCATGCCGACGGCGATCGGAATTGCCGGGACCCGTAGCGCAAGTACCACAGCTTCCGTTGGCAGTCGGTCGGGAGCGGGTCGCCTGGATCAGGGCGGCGAACAGCGCGTGCCCTCCGGCGCGAGGTGCGTCCTCGGCCCGGTCGGCACTCATACCGATCGGACATAGTCACGCGTTCCGACGCCGTCACTCCCGCCGCTTGCTCTCCCGCGAAGGCGGGAGCCCAGTCTGGGTCCCCGCCTTCGCGGGGAAACAAGGCTTTAAGTCGAGAGGGGCAACCGCCGAATTTCCGGCATGAAAGAGCAATTTCGGCACTGTCATGAGTCCCGAGCGCCGAATGTTGATACGTCGCTAGTTTGCTAAACCGGGCGCAATTCCGGGCCGCAGGAAGCGGAGTTGCGGGACATTATGACTATCGCCAAGGTGACGGGCTTGAACCACGCGGTTTAGGCGCAGTCCCAAGAGAATCCGTTGGCGTTGCAATAGGCTCTATGCAGTGGGTCGAATCCTGATAGCTTCCTTCCCCAGAGCAGGATGACCTGCCAATTCGGAGAGTGATGCATGGCAAACCATAGCGCCGCGCGCGGGGATACGGGGCGAAACATTGGCCGCGATACGGGCAAGGACCACAAAAAGCTGATCTACGTGATCGCCGGCAGCATCCTGGCCTTGGGGCTGGTGTTGATGACGTTCTATGACCGGGCGGGCGATCCGATGCCGATCGCATCGGTGCAGACGCCGGTCGTCACCGCACAGAAATAGCGCCGGGCGCGGTGCGGTCGAGGATCAGGATCGGCGCGTCTCGGTACGTGCCCGTCGTGCGCAGGCGGTAGCCGAGGCGCTCGGCGAGCCGGATCGAGGGGGCGTTGGCGGGGTCGATGATGCACGTCGTCGCGGGTATGCGCGCGTCGGTCCAGGCGAGGATCGCGGCGAGCGCTTCGGAGGCGTAGCCCTTGCCTTGCGCGTCGCCGGTGAGCGTCCAGCCGACTTCGGGCGTCGCGTCGATCGAGGGCGCGATTGCGCGGCGGGCCTCGATCAGGCCCAGTTCGCCGATCAGGTTGCCTGTGGCGGTGTCGCGGGCGATCCAGCTGCCGTAGCCGAACAGCGTCCATTGGCCGATCGAACGGAGGAGGCGGATCCAGACGTCCTCGCGGGTGCGCGGCTGGCCGGTAAGCATTGCATAGACGCGGGGGTCGGCCGCCATCGCTGCGCAGTCCTCGAGATCGGCGGCGGTGTGGGCGGTTAGCGTGAGGCGCGCGGTGGTGAGCGTGGGGGCGGATGTGGGCGCGGGCATCCGTGCTGTCTAAGGGTGATTGTGATCGAGGGGTATCCGTTGCTGGACCCGCTCCCCTTTTTGGAGGGAGGGGTATCGTTGCCACGTACTCCCCCTCCCTGGAAGGGCGGGTATCTGTTCCGCGTGCTCTCCCCTCCCTGGAAGGGAGGGGTCGGGGGTGGGTCGGCTAGCTTGAGCCACTCGCGTGCGGGTATGCCGACGCCGACTCACCCCCAGCCCCTCCCTTCCAGGGAGGGGGGCAAGAGCGGCTTTCTTCCTTCGCACGGCGCGAACGGCGCGATTCTCGATCGCTCGATCCTCCCGCGCCTTGGGGAGGTGACGGAGGGGGAGGATGCGGAACCTCGGTTTCCCTGTCCTCCCCCTCCGTCAGGCAAGCGCCTGCCACCTCCCCCTTGCGGGGAGGATCGGTAGGTTAGCCTTTCCTGTCTGCCGCCCCGCCTCCCTCGCCTCCCCCATGCTCCCGGCAACGCAGGTTGTCTTCGGCCGCGATTGCTTCGGAAAGCCTGTTTTCGTGCTCGCTCCTTTGCGCTAGTCCGAGCGGATGGCATCGACGATCTCCTGCGACGTCGCGATCGTCGGCGCGGGCCTGGCCGGCGGGATGATCGCGCTGGCGCTCAAGGCCAGGCACCCGGCGCTCGACGTGCGGCTGATCGACTCCGCAACGGTCGTCGGCGGCAATCATCTCTGGTCGTTCTTCGGCAGCGACGTGGCTCAAGGGGATCGCTGGATCGTCGCGCCGCTCGTGGTGCATGCCTGGCGTGGGTACGACGTGCGGTTTCCGGCGCATGCGCGGACGATCGACGCGACCTATTATTCGATCGAGAGCGAGCGGCTCGACCGTGAAGTGCGCCGCGCGCTGCCGCCGCATGCGCTGATGCTCGGGCGGAAAGTGTCGGGCGCGAGTCCGACCGCCGTGGTGCTGGCGGATGGCGACCGGATCGAAGCCAAGGGCGTGATCGACGTGCGGGGCCCGGGCGACCTGTCGCTGCTCGATCTGGCGTGGCAGAAGTTCGTCGGGCGCGAACTGGTGCTGAAGGCGCCGCACGGCAGCCCGACGCCGATCGTGATGGACGCGACCGTGCCGCAGATCGACGGCTATCGCTTCGTCTATTGCCTGCCGCTCGCCGCCGACCGGATGTTCGTCGAGGACACCTATTACAGCGACACCCCCGAGCTGGACGTCGAGACGCTCACGACCCGCGTCCATGATTATGCCGAGGCGCGCGGCTGGGCGGTGGCGCAGGCGGCGCGCGTGGAATCGGGCGTGCTGCCGGTCGCGATGGGTGGCGATTTCGAGGCGTATTGGCGCTCGGGTGGCGCGCATGTCGCCAAGGCCGGGATGCGCGCGGGGATGTTCCATCCGACCACGGGGTACTCGCTGCCCGATGCGGTGCGGACCGCTTCGATGCTGGCGGGCCTCGGCGATTTCTCGGGCGCGAAACTCCACGACGCTACGCATGCGATGGCGCGGGCGACGTGGAAGTCGCGCGGTTTCTATCGGATGCTCGACACGATGTTGTTCCGCGCCGCCGAACCCGAGGAACGCTACCGCATCCTCGAACGCTTCTACCGCCTATCCCCCTCGCTCATCGGCCGTTTCTACGCCGGACGCTCGACGCTTTCCGACAAGGCGCGCGTTCTGACCGGCAAGCCCCCCGTCCCCATCGTGCGCGCCGTCCGCGCCATCGCAGGCAGTATGTCATCATGAAGACCGCAATAGTCATCGGCGCAGGTTTCGGCGGACTGGCGCTCGCGATCCGGCTGCAATCCGCGGGCGTGCAGACGACGATCGTCGAAAGCCGCGACAAGCCGGGTGGCCGCGGGTATTTCTGGGAGCGCGACGGATTCACGTTCGACGCGGGGCCGACGGTCATCACCGATCCGGACTGCCTGCGCGAGCTGTGGGCGCTGACCGGGCGCGACATGAGCGAGGACGTGACGCTCGATCCGGTGCTGCCGTTCTACCGGCTGAACTGGCCCGACGGGACGAATTTCGACTATACCAACGACGACGTGCAGATGCGCGCCGAGATCGAGAAGCTGCATCCCGGCGACTGGGCGGGATACGAGAAGTTCCTGCAATATTCGGCGGGTGTGTTTCACGAGGGCTATGAGAAGCTCGGCCACGTCGCGTTCCTCGACTTCGGGTCGATGATCAAGGCGGCGCCGGCGCTGGCGAAATACCAGGCGTGGCGGTCGGTCTATTCGATCGTGTCGAGCTTCGTGAAGTCGGAGAAGCTGCGCGAGGCGTTGAGCTTCCATACGCTGCTGGTCGGCGGCAACCCGATGACGACAAGCGCGATCTATGCGCTGATCCACAAGCTGGAGCGCGATGGCGGGGTGTGGTTCGCACGCGGCGGGACCAACCGTCTGGTGGCGGCGCTGGTGACTCAGTTCGAGCGGCTGGGCGGGGTGCTGCGGCTCGACGATCCGGTGACGTCGATCGAGACTCTGGGCGACCGCGCGACCGGCGTGACGACGGCGAGCGGCTGGTCGGGCCGGGCGGATGCAATCGCGGCGAACAGCGACATCATGCACACGTACCGCGACCTGCTGGCGACGTCGCGCAGTGCCAAGCGCAAGACCGGGTCGCTCGAGCGGAAGAAATATTCGCCGTCGCTGTTCGTCGTGCATTTCGGGATCAAGGGCACCTGGCCGGGCATTCCGCACCACATGATCCTGTTCGGGCCGCGCTATAAGGGGCTACTCGAGGACATTTACGACCACGGCGTGCTGTCGGAAGATTTCTCGCTGTATTTGCATCATCCGACCGTGACCGATCCTTCGCTGGCGCCGGAGGGGCATTCGACGTTTTATGCACTGGCGCCGGTGCCGCATCTCGGGAAATTCCCGGTGGATTGGGACGAGATCGCGCCGATCCTCGAGAAGCGCATCCTCGACGAGATCGGGCGGCGGCTGATCCCGGATATCCATGAGCGGATCGTGACGAAATTCTCGTACGCGCCGAAGGATTTCGCGCAGGATCTTAATGCGCATCTGGGGAGCGCGTTCTCGCTGGAGCCGGTGCTGACGCAGAGCGCGTATTTCCGGGTGCATAATCGCGACGAGCATATTCCGAATTTGTACTTCGTGGGGGCCGGGACTCATCCGGGGGCTGGGATTCCGGGGGTTGTGGGGAGTGCGAAGGCGACTGCTCGGTTGATGTTGGAGGGCGAGAAGTAAGAATTTTTCGCGCAGAGGCGCAGAGGACGCTGAGGTGTTGCGCGTGTCGCGGAGCGACTTTCCGCCAAGTTGGGGGGAATGTTGATGCCCGTCCCGGGCGATTCTCCTCCGCGCTCTCTGCGCCTCTGCGCGAACAAAATCTTTTCTTGCAGCCGCCCGCCGCCATCCCCTAGCGGTGCAGGATGAAGAGACTTGCTGTGTATTGCGGGTCGGCAACGCCGGCTGATCCTATCTATATCGAGGCCGCGCGCGCGCTCGGGCGGACGTTCGCCGAGCGGGGGATTGGCCTCGTTTATGGCGGCGGGCGGACCGGGCTGATGGGTGCGATCGCGGATGGCGCGCTTGAGGGCGGCGGCGAGGTTATCGGCGTCATTCCGCAGGCGCTGGTCGATGCCGAGGTCGCGCATCGGGGGCTGACCGAGTTGCACGTCGTCAGCGGCATGCATCAGCGCAAGCAGATGTTCACCGACCTGTCCGACGGGTTCGTGACGATTCCGGGCGGAACGGGGACGATGGACGAGCTTTGGGAGGCGCTGAGTTGGGCGCAGCTTGGCTATCATGCGGATCCGGTCGGACTGCTGAATACCGCTGGGTATTACGATCACCTGATCGCGTTCTGGGAGAAGATGGGTGAGGTTGGGTTCTTGCGGCCGCAGCACCGGGATCTGCTGATCGTGGCGGATACGCTGGACGTACTGCTCGACCGGATGGCGGAGCATGTGCCGACGCAGCCGATCGTGCGGATGAACGCGTCGGATTTGTGAGGGTCTTCGGATCGCACCCCGACACCCTGCTCCACCCCGGCGGAGGCCGGGGCCCAATTGAGGGCCGTGAATTGGTTTGCGTTGCGCACAGTTACTTCAACCTTTCCAATTGGGCCCCGGCCTTCGCCGGGGTGGTGCCTGCAATGGTGGTAGCGCTGGGGGGTAGGTCGTGACCCACCCCGTCCCCTCGCGCGAGGCGATCGTCGCTACCGCGCATGAGTCGATCTCGCGCGGGTCGAAGAGCTTTGCCGCTGCCAGCCTGTTGTTCGACAAACCGACGCGCGAGCGCGCGTGGCTGTTGTACGCGTGGTGCCGGCGGTGCGACGATATCGCCGATGGGCAGGATCATGGGCACGGGATGACCGTGGTCGACGACGCGCCGGCGCGGTTGGTGCAGTTGTCGGCCATGACTGAGCAGGCGCTAGCTGGCGAGGTCGTTGGCGAGCCGGCGTTCGATGCGCTCAGGATCTTCGCGGCCGAAACGCGGCTGCCGAAGCGGTTCGCGCGCGATCTGGTCGAGGGGTTTGCGCTGGATGCGCGCGAGTGGCGGCCGCGATCCGAGAACGACCTCTACAAATATTGCTACCATGTCGCGGGCGTCGTCGGGTGCATGATGGCGATCGCGATGGGCGTCGATCCCGACGACGAGGATACGCTCGATCGCGCGTGCGACCTGGGAATGGCGTTTCAGCTCGCCAATATCGCGCGCGATGTCGAGGAGGATGACCGGGTCGGGCGGTGCTATCTGCCCGAGGAGTGGTTGGTCGAGATGGACTTTCCGCCGGGGCAGCACATGAAACCGCCGTTTCGCTCACGGCTCGCGGTGTTGACGAAGCGGATGGCGGATCGGGCTGCGGCGTTCGAGGCTAGTGCGCGGGAGGGGACGCCGGCGCTGTCGTTTCGATCGGCCTGGGCAGTGTTGTCGGCGGCGGGGATTTATGGGGCGATCGGACGGACCGTGGCGGCGCGTGGGGAGCATGCGTGGGATCACCGGGTGACGACGTCGGGGATGCAGAAGCTGGGGTTTATCGCAACGGCGGCGCGGGAGGCGGCTCGGCGGGAAAAACTGTATCCACGCACGGTACGAGACGCCCGGCTGTGGACGCGGCCTCGCTGATTACCGGCGTCTAGCTTGTTCTCCCGCGAAGGCGGGAGTCCAGTCTGGGTCCCCGCCTGCGCGGGGAACAGTTTAGCCCTGCGACTTTACCTTGCCGGTCTTCGCCATCAACTGGCCCTGAGCACGGCAGTTAGCGCCGATCATTGGATACGGAACGTCTGTGTTCTGCGCCAGCTGATCGGGCAACGCCGCTCGGCACTGCGCCATCGTCTCGTACCGCGCCGGGATCACCCGCGCCTCGATGCAGTTCAAATTGCCGTCACCGCAGCCCATGATGGCCATGACGTAGAACAGCGGTTCCATTTCATTCTCCAGTGGCGCGCGGTGGCAGGCGACGTGCCCGACATCGGACACGATAACAAAAGCGACGAAGTGGCAGGATTGTTCCCCCAACTGCTTTCGCCGGGGCTTGACTACGCCTACATCGCTTCGATCCATGCCACCCGATACGTACACCTCCACCCGCGCGGACCAGCCTCTGCTGCCGACGCTCCGCCGCTTCCTGCCGTTCCTGTGGCCGGCAGGGCAGCCCAAGCTGAAGGCGCGGATCGTCGTCGCGATGCTGCTCGTGATCGCGTCGAAGCTGATCCAGGTTTTCGGCGCCGCGTTCACGCTGAAATACGCGGTCGACCGGATGGCGGGGAACGATCGCGGGGCGCTGACGCTCGTCGTGCTGCTGGTGGTTGGATACGCCGCCTCGCGGTTCGGGACGACGCTGTTCGACAATCTGCGCAACGCAGTGTTCGAGCGCGTCGGGCAGGACGCGTCGCGGCGGCTGGCGGCGCAGGTGTTTCGCCATCTGCATGCGCTGAGTCTCGATTTTCACCTGTCGCGGCGGACGGGTGCGGTCACCAAGGTGGTCGAGCGCGGGACCAAGAGCATCGATACGATGCTGTATTTCCTGCTGTTCAATATCGCGCCGACCGTGTTCGAACTGGTGCTGGTGCTCGGGCTGTTCTGGACCAAGTTCGGCTGGCCGCTGGTCGTCGCGACCGTGGTGATGGTGGTCGGCTACATCCTTTTCACGCGGATGGTGACCGACTGGCGCAATGCGCTGCGCGCGCGGATGAACGACCTCGATACCGGCGCGGTCGCGCATGCGGTGGATTCGCTGCTGAACTTCGAGACGGTGAAATATTTCGGCGCGGAGGAGCGCGAGGCGCGGCGCTACGACAGCGCGATCACGGCCTATTCCGAAGCGGCGGTGAAGAGCGAGAATTCGCTCGCGTGGCTGAACCTCGGCCAGGCGCTGATCACCAATGTGATGCTGGCGGGCGGCATGGGGTTCGTCGTGTGGCGGTGGAGCCGGGGCGAGGCATCGGCGGGCGACGTCGTGTTCGTGTCGACGCTACTGGCGCAGCTGTTCCGGCCGCTCGACCTGCTGGGGATGGTGTATCGCACGATCCGGCAGGGTGCGCTCGACATGGCGGCGATGTTCGACCTGATCGATACGCCTGCCACGGTCGTCGATGCGCCGGGTGCGCCTGCGCTGGCGGTGAGCGCGGGGCATGTGCGGTTCGAGGGGGTGTCGTTCGGATATGACGCGGGGCGGCCGATCTTGCGCGATCTGGAGCTGGATGTGCCGGCTGGGTCTACGCTCGCTGTCGTTGGGCCGTCGGGGGCGGGGAAGTCGACGCTCGCGCGATTGCTGTACCGGTTCTACGACCTGACGGGCGGGCGGATTACCGTTGACGGGCAGGATATTTCGGAGGTGCGGCAGGCGTCTTTGCGCGCCGCGATCGGGATCGTGCCGCAGGATACGGTGCTGTTCAACGACACGATCGGGTACAACATCGCCTATGGCCGCGAGGGGGCCGAGATGCCTGAGGTCGAGGTTGCGGCGAAGGGCGCGGCGATCGCCGGGTTTATCGAGCGCCAGCCGCTCGGGTATGAGACGCGTGTGGGCGAGCGTGGGTTGAAGCTGTCGGGCGGCGAGAAACAGCGCGTGGCGATCGCGCGGACGCTGCTGAAGAACCCGCCGATCCTGATCCTGGACGAGGCGACGAGCGCGCTGGACAGCCGGACCGAGGCGGAGATCCTCGATACGCTGGAGGCGATCGAGCGCGGGCGCACCACGATCGTGATCGCGCACCGGCTATCCACCGTGGTGCATGCGGACCAGATCGTCGTGCTGGAAGCGGGGCGGATCGTCGAAAAGGGGACGCATGCCGAGTTGCTGCGGCAGGGTGGCGTGTATGCGGAGATGTGGAACCGGCAGGCGCAGGAGCGCGCGGGGGATGATGATGGGGCGTTGGCGGCGGAGTAGGTTGGGCAGCCGTGTGTAGCCATCGGTTCTCACCGCTTCCCACGCCCACGACGCCGCTCCCGCAGCGTCGGACGTGTTCTGTGCTCATAGCGTAAAGCAAGTACGGCAGCCGCTTTCGAATGATAGCTTCCCCTTCCTTGTTCTCCCGCGAAGCCGGGAGCCCAGTCTGGATCCCCGCCTTCGCGGGGAAACAAGCTTGCGGCAGCTTCTCGGAACTTGTGCGTTCCCCCATCTGACTCCCACCCCGGCGAAGGCCGGGGCCCAATTGGGGACGTTGCTAACGGAGGGCACCGCGTCGTTATTGCCACCTTTCCACTTGGGCCCCGGCCTTCGCCGGGGTGGTTGTGGTTTGGGTGCTGGGTAGAACACCAGAGGCAGACGGCGGGGGCTAGGCAGCGATTACGCCGGGATCGATGGGTCCAGTTCGCGCAACCTTGCCTCGATCGCGCTCGGATATTGATAGATATGCGTCAGGTCTGACAGCAGATGCCGCGTTTCGTCCTTGCCGGCGAACATGCCGAGATACTTGGTGGTGATGCCGTTGAAGTGCATCCGCGCGACCGTTTTCCGGTTGTTGTCGTCGAGCAGGATCGCGCAATACGACTTCGCATCGCGGACGATCACGCGTTTCGGGTCGACCAGCCGCGATGCGATCGCCTGGATGATGTGGAAGCCGGAAATCTCCTCCTGCGTGGTGACGATGCCGTCGCCATCGGAGGGGTCGTCGGACGCCCCCGGCGGCAGGTCCTCGACCGGGCTCGACGCCTTCAGTGCGGACGACAGGCGTTCGTTGACGAAATCGCGGATCAGCGCGGCGATCGCGGGCGCGAGGAGTTTGGCGAACCCGTCCTTGATCGCGGGCGTCAGGCGTCCGCCATGGACGCGCTGCGCCATCATCCGGACGAACTCGTCGGAGGGCTCGGCGAACTCCTTCTCCAGTTCGAGACGGATCAGCGACTGCGTCTTGAGGTTGCCGGCCTCCTGGACGATCTTGTCGATGTCGAATGCGGCCTTGGTGAACTTCTCGAGCGTGCGGATGTCGCCGGGCTTGATCGCGTCCATCGTGAAGGTGAAGAAGGGCTTGTCGTCCATCTTGTTCGGGCGCTCGATGTCCGAATAGAATTGGTAGACGACGCCGTTGGTCAGCACCGCGAGGCGCGCATCGGTGACGCTGAAATAGCGGAACAGCTGGCCCGCGTGGTTGACGTTGAGCTGCACCGACGAGGGTTTGCACTCGATCAGGATCGACACTTTCCCGCCGGCGCAGATCGCGTAGTCGACCTTCTCGCCCTTCTTGGTGCCGACGTCGGCGGTGAATTCGGGGACGACTTCGGACGGGTTGAACACGTCGTAGCCGAGCGACTGGAGGAACGGCATGACGAGCGCGGTCTTCGCCGCTTCCTCGGTCAGCAGAACCTCGCGGTGTTCGATCGTCCGCTTCTGTAGCTCAGCCAGCCTGATACTCAGTTCCATGCGCGTCCCCCCGGATTGAACGGGGGAGGATGCAGGCACGGAGGGTCGCGGTCCATGATCGGACCGTGACAGACTGGCCGGATCTCGACCGAGTGCGCTTACCCGCAGGTGAGACGGACCTGCTTGGCGGGTTTGTCGAAGACGATGGTGGAGCAGCGATCGAGCAGGTCGGCGCCGATCGTCAGGCGGTCGCGCTTGGGGTCGCGCTTGCCCTTGGCGGTGACGACGATCTCGTCGGGGTCGGGCGGTGCTGCGTCGGCTTCGGGGATAGACGCAGCGCTGCCGACGTCGCTGGTGCGGACGCCAAGCGTCGACAGCAGCAGCGGCCCGACCGCGAGCGGGGTGGCGAGCGTCATCGTCCGTACCGGCCGCGTGATGCCGAACGCGATTTCGACTGGCTCGGCGACGCCGGTGAGTGTGCCGCGCTGCGCCTCGGCAATCAGTGCCGCGGCGTTGGCGGTGACCGTGGTGCGCGGGTGATAGGGATCGAAGCGGACGCGGACGGGCTGGCCGCCGATCACGATCTGCGCGAACTCGCCCGACAGCCGCCCGAACAGCCCGCCGCCATCGACCATCGGCAGCGCGATCGTCCGTTCGCCGGGACGGGGCGTGCGCAGCGCGATGCGGACGACGGGTTCGGGCAGAGACCCCGGCCCGATGCTCCCATCGCCGACAGTCGCATAGGCGCGCCCGATCCAGCGCCCGTCGGCGGAAGCCTTTCTGCGACTGGGAAAGCCGATCCGGCGCTTCACGGGGGCGCTACCGAACGTCATCGGCCGCACCGTCGTGGCCTGCATCGCGCCGTGCCCGCCGACCGAATAGCCGAGCTCCATCATGCCGCCTTTCAGCCCGAGCCGTTCGGCGGCGGCAGTGGTCATCAGGACGAGCCCGGGAGCGCCAGGATCGACGCGCAACGTGACCGGCGTGCCGTCGATCGTCGCGGAGATCATGCCGTCGATGGGTACGTCGCGAACTGGCGCTGATTTATCCGCGGCAAAGGCTGCGCTGCCGATCAACACAAGCGCCACGGCACCCCCACGCAAAATCGATCCTGTCATACCATCTCCACCAACCCACGCGCAGGGTGTCGCACATGGTTGGAGGGTCGCAACGCCTTTCCGCGCGAGTATGAATGTATTCGCGCCCTCGACGCCACGACATGCGCGCCCTAGATCGCTTGGCAATGGCACTCGACCCCCTTCCCGATCTCCAGCGCATCTTTGGCTTTCCTGATTTTCGTGGCGTGCAGCGCGATGTCGTCGACCGGGTGCTCGCGGGGCAGCGGACGCTGGCGGTGATGCCGACGGGGGCGGGGAAGTCGCTGTGTTACCAGTTGCCGGCGACGATGCTGGAGGGGACGTGCGTGGTCGTGTCGCCGCTGATCGCGCTTATGCACGACCAGTTGCGGGCTGCCACCGCGGTGGGGATCAAGGCGGCGACTTTGACGAGCGTCGATACGAACCGCGAGGAGACGATCGCGCGGTTTCGGGCGGGGGATCTGGACCTGCTGTATGTTGCGCCGGAGCGGGCCTCAAACGAGAGTTTCCGCAACCTGCTCAGCCAAGCCAAGCTCAGCTTGTTTGCGATCGACGAGGCGCATTGCGTCAGCGAGTGGGGGCATGATTTCCGGCCGGACTATCGGTTGCTGCGGCCGTTGCTCGACAGTTTTCCCGACGTGCCACGGCTGGCGCTGACCGCGACTGCGGACGCACATACGCGGGCGGATATCCTCGAGCAGCTGGGGATCTCGCAGGACGGGCTGATCGTCTCCGGGTTCGACCGGCCGAACATCCGCTATGCGATTTCGGGGCGCGACAACGTCAATCGGCAGATCGCGGATATCCTCGAGAAGATTCCGGGACCGGGGATCGTCTACGCGCAGACGCGCGCGGCGACCGAGAAGCTGGCGGAGGCGCTGGGGCGGAGCGGGCGGCCGACGCGGGCCTATCATGCCGGGCTCGATCCGCAGGTGCGCGCGAAGAACCAGGCGGATTTCGTCGCGAGCGAGGACATGGTGATCTGCGCCACGGTCGCGTTCGGGATGGGGATCGACAAGCCCGACGTGCGGTTCGTGGCGCATGCCGGGCTGCCGAAATCGATCGAGGCCTATTACCAGGAGACGGGGCGCGCGGGACGCGACGGCGATCCGGCGATCGCGCATCTGTTCTGGGGTGCGGAGGATTTCGCGCGCGCTCGGCAGCGGATCGGCGAGGTCGAGCCCGAGCGGCAGGCGGGCGAACGCCAGCGGCTGACCGCGATGGGCGGGCTGGTCGAGACGGCGGGATGTCGGCGGCGGATCCTGCTCAAGCATTTCGGCGAGGAACGGCTTGAGGATTGCGGGAATTGCGACAATTGCCTTGGTAATGTTGATGCGGTGGATGCGACCGAGACCGCGCGGAAATTCCTGTCGGCGGTGTTCCGGACCGGGCAGATGTTCGGGGTCGGGTATATCGAGGGTATCCTGACCGGGGTGTCGTCGGAGCGGAGCCTGATGAACGGGCATGAGGCGCTGTCGGTGTACGGGATCGTCGATGGCGATGAGGTGGCGTTGCTGAAGCCTGTGTCGCGCGCGCTGATGCTGAAGGATGCGCTGCGCACCAATCCGCATGGCGGGCTTGAGTTCGGGCCGGCGGCGAAGGCTATCCTCAAGGGCGAGGCGGCGGTGTCGATCGTCGTTCCGCCCAAGCGCGAGCGGCGGCGGAAGGGTGCGGTTGGCGCTACGCCGAACCCCGTGGACGATCCGCTGTTCGAGGCTTTGCGCGTGCGGCGGCGCGATCTGGCGAAGGAAGCGGGCGTTCCGCCGTATGTGATCTTCCACGATTCGGTGTTGCGTGACATTGCGCGGCAGCGGCCATCGTCGCGGGCCGAGCTCAGCCTGTTATCAGGCATTGGCGCGCGGAAACTCGACGCCTATGGGGATGCCTTCCTCCAGGTCATCCGCGAGTCCGCATGATACGGCACATCAACGAAAGTATTTCGGTCGCGCCGCAGATCGCGGTCGAGCAGGTCGCGGAGATCGCCGCGGCGGGCTTCAAGACGATCGTCAACAATCGGCCCGATGACGAGGATGCGGGGCAGCCTTCGGGCGACGCGATCCGCGCGGCGGCGGAAGCGGCCGGGCTGAAGTACGTCTCGATTCCGGTGACGCATGCGGGGTTCTCGCATCCGCAGATCGACGCGATGACGCAGGCGCTGACGGAGTCGGACGGGCCTGTGCTCGCCTATTGCCGGTCGGGGACGCGGAGCTGCAATTTGTGGGCGCTGGCGGCGGCGAAGGCGGGGCGGAACCCGAACCTGCTGCTCGCGCAGGCCGAGGACGCCGGGTATGACCTGCGCGGAATCCGACCGATGCTGGACGCGCTCGCAGGGCCGCGATGAGCCCGGTTGCGATCGGGCCCTATCTGGTCGGACCCTATGCGATCGGCGGCTCGATCGTGGCCGTGCTGGTGATCGTTGGTCTCGTCGTTGCCTGGGCGTTCGTTCGGGCGCGGCGGGTGGTCAAGATCGAGACACCGGAAGAGGCGGCGGACGCGGCGCAGGCGCAGTTGCACGGGTTCGCGGTGGCGGGCGCCGTGGTCGGCGCGGATGGCCAGGGTGCGCTGGCGGTGGCGGACGACGGGCGCGTCGCGGCGGTGAAGCGGGTCGGCAAGCGGCTAGCGGTGCGCGAGGTCGCGTGGCGAACGGTGCGCGCGACGCACGAGGGGATCCTGGTCGAGACCGGGGACAAGATGCTCGGCGCGGTGATGCTGTCGCGGGTCGATGTGCTCGATATCCGGCGGTTGGCGCCGAAGGGCGTGCGGGTTTAGGCGCGGGCTTTTGTTGGGGTCGCCGCTTATGCGCTCCCCCGTCTTTCGCCCCGCTCCCCCTCCCCGTTCGTTCTGCGTAGCTGCTGAGCTTGTCGAAGCGGCGTATCGAAGGAGGGGGTGGCACACGGAACCCATGCTTCGATACGCGCCCTCGATACGCTCCTTACGGAGCTACTCGGTCGCTGCTCGGCACGAACGGGTTGGGGGTGTTTGCGCTGGTCGTATCGGGGCTCCGCCGGCGAAGTGCTGGCGCATAGGACTTGAGTACCGACCGATGCGGGAGACGGCACTCTTCTGCTCCCCTTCCGCTCGCGGGAGGGGTTGGGGGAGGGGTTAGCCTCATGGGCCGGACGCCGGTACGTACGTCGGCCCCTCCCCCTAACCCCTCCCGCAAGCGGGAGGGGGATTTAACCCGGGTCGCTTTGCTGGGTCCTGGGCTCCCGCCTTCGCGGGAGAACATAGTAGGTGTGCTCCCCCACAAACTCGATCGAAGTCCCCCTTCGGTCGACCAAAAAAATGGCCCGGTGTGTTGCCACACCGAGCCAAGGTTGTCCGCAGGAGGAACGTCGTGGGTGCGGGCTCGGGTGGCCCGCTACCGAACTAGTCGTAGGCGCGTTCGCCGTGCTCGCCGAGATCGAGGCCTTCGCGCTCGACTTCCTCGGAGACCCGCAAGCCGGTCAGCGCCTTGGCGATGTAGATCGCGATGACGGTACCGATCGCCGCCCAGACGATGGTCGTGGCGACCGCCGCGACCTGAACGAAGAGCTGGTGGCCCATGTCGAAATCGGGCTTGCCGGGACCGCCGAACGCTGGCGAATAGACGATGCCGGTGCCGATCGCGCCGATCATGCCGCCGATGCCGTGGATGCCGAACGCGTCGAGCGCATCGTCATAGCCGAGCTTCGGCTTCAAGACCGTCACCGCGTAATAGCAGACCACCGAGGCGACCGCGCCGAGGATGATCGCACCGAACGGGCCCGAGTTGCCCGCAGCCGGCGTGACCGCGACGAGGCCGGCGATGATGCCCGAGCAGAAGCCGAGCGCAGACCCCTTGTGACCGTTGACGCGCTCGACCAGCATCCAGGCGAGGCCCGCCGAGGCGGTGGCGACGAAGGTGTTGAGCATCGCGAGGCCCGCAGAACCGTTCGCCTCGAGTGCCGAGCCGGCGTTGAAGCCGAACCAGCCGACCCAGAGCAGCCCGGTGCCGATGCCGGTCATCGTCAGCGAGTGCGGCGCCATGCGATCGGTGGGATAGCCGATCCGCTTGCCGAGGATCAGCGCCGCCACCAGCGCCGAGACGCCGGCGTTGATGTGGACGACGGTGCCGCCGGCGAAATCGAGCGCGCCCATCTTGAAGAACTTGCCGCCCGATGCCCACACCATGTGCGCGACCGGGAAGTACACGATCGTCAGCCAGACGATGGCAAATACCATCACGGCCGAGAATTTCATCCGCTCGACCACCGAGCCGAGCACCAGCGCGACGGTGATCGCGGCGAACGTCATCTGGAAGCAGATGAAGACATATTCGGGGATCGCGACGCCCGCGGTGAAGGTGGCCGCGGTCGAGTCGGGCGTGATGCCGCGGAGCAGCGCCTTGCCGAAGCCCGAGATATACTCGCCGCCGCCATCGCCGAACGCCATCGTGTAGCCGTACATGACCCACAACAGCATCGCGAGACACGCGACCGCGCCGATCTGGGTCATCGTCGACAGCATGTTCTTGGCGCGGGTGAGACCGCCGTAGAACAGCGCGAGGCCGGGGACGATCATCATCAACACTAGCAATGTCGACGTCATCATCCAGGCGGTGTCGCCCTTGTTCACGATCGCGACCACGGGCGCGACGACCGGGGCGACGGGTGCCGCGACGTCCTGAGCCCAAGCGGGTGCGGCGGCGATCATCGCCGCGCCGAACCCCAGAACCGCCGAGGCGGCTGTCTTCATGTCATGCTTCATCATGTCCCCCCTCACGTCGTTCATCTTCAGAGCGCTGAATCGTCGGTCTCGCCGGTGCGGATGCGTACCGCCTGGCCGACGTCGAGCACGAAGATCTTGCCGTCGCCGATCGCGCCGGTGTTCGCCGAGGCCTGGATCGCCTCGACCACGCGGTCGGACAGGCTGGCGGCGCAGACCACCTCGATCTTGATCTTCGGCACCATGTTGGTGCTGTACTCGGCCCCCCGATAGATCTCGGTCTGGCCCTTCTGACGGCCGAACCCCTTGACCTCGGTGACCGTCATGCCCGCCACGCCGATCGTGGTGAGCGCTTCGCGCACCTCGTCGAGCTTGAACGGCTTGATGATGGCAATGACGAGTTTCATCGCGCCCCTTCCCCTTGTTACCAGGGGCGCCTCGCAATGTGCGTGCCAGTTGCGGTGCGGAGAGGTGAGGTGTGCTCGCGGGGAGCAGCGGGGGTTTTCCGGTTAAAACTTGTGCAGTGCGGTGCTGGTGCCTGTTTTATGGGCAGCACACCAACACCCGTCATTCCCGCGGAGGCGGGAACCCATACTGGCTGGCTTTGGAGATAATCGCGGAGGTTCGCCAATATGGGTCCCCGCCTTCGCGGGGATGACGGTAGTGGTGAGTGTCGAACTCAGTGGCGGAAGTGGCGCATGCCGGTGAAGACCATCGCGAGGCCGGCTTCGTCCGCCGCCGCAATCACGTCGGCGTCGCGGATCGAGCCGCCGGGCTGGATCACCGCAGTCGCGCCCGCTTCCACCGCCGCGAGCAACCCATCAGCGAACGGGAAGAACGCATCCGACGCGACCGCCGAGCCGATCGTGCGCGGGGTGGACCAGCCGGCCTTCTCCGCGGCGTCCTTCGCCTTCCACGCGGCGATGCGTGCGGATTCGAGGCGGTTCATCTGGCCGGCTCCGATGCCGGCGGTGCTGCCGTCCTTGGCGTAGACGATCGCGTTGGACTTGGTGTGCTTGGCGACGGTCCAGGCGAAGCGGCAGTCGAGGAGTTCCTGCGGCGTCGGCTGGCGCTTGGTGACGACCTTCAGTTCGCCGGGCGTGCCGTTGTCGCGACCCTGGACGAGCCAGCCGCCGGCGATCGATTTCGCCGTCAAGCCGAGGCGAGCGGGATCGGGGAGGTCGCCGGTGAGCAGCAGGCGGAGGTTCTTCTTGGCCGCGAACAGCGCGATCGCCTCCTCGTCGGCATCGGGGGCGACGACGACTTCGGTGAAGATGCCCGTTATCTGGCGCGCGGTTTCGGCGTCGAGCGTGCGGTTGACGGCGATGATGCCGCCGAATGCCGACACGGTGTCGCAGGCGAACGCCGCGGCATAGGCTTCGGCGAGCGTGGCGCCGGAGGCGACGCCGCAGGGGTTGGCGTGCTTGACAATCACGACCGAGGGCGCGGCGTCGCGGAATTCGGCGATCAGCTCGAGCGCGGCGTCGGCGTCGTTGAGGTTGTTGTAGCTGAGCGCCTTGCCCTGGAGCTGGCGGGCCTGGCCGATTCCGCGGACCGTGCCTGTCGCCGAGTAGAAGGCGGCGGACTGGTGCGGGTTCTCGCCGTAGCGGAGCGTGTCGCCGCGCTTGAGCGTGATCGGCAGGGTGGCGGGGAATTCCTCGGCCTGATCTACCGTGCCGAACCAGGTCGCGATCGCCGAGTCATAGGCCGCGGTGGTGGCGAACGCCTTGGCGGCGAGTTTCTTGCGGTCGTCGAGCGTGGTGGTGCCGCCCGATACCAGCGCATAGTCGGCGGGGTCGGTGACGATCGCGACATAGGCGTGGTTCTTGGCGGCCGAGCGCACCATGCTGGGGCCGCCGATGTCGATGTTCTCGATCACGGTGTCGCGGTCGGCACCCTTCGCGACGGTGGCCTCGAACGGGTAGAGATTGACGATGACGAGGTCGATCGCGCCGATCTTGTGCTCGGCCATCGAGGCGGCGTGGCCGGCGTCGTCGCGGACCGCAAGGAGGCCGCCGTGGACCATCGGGTGGAGCGTCTTGACGCGGCCGTCCATCATTTCGGGGAAGCCGGTGAGTTCGCTGACGTCGCGGACTTCTAGCCCGGCTGCGCGGAGGGCGGTGGCGGTGCCGCCGGTGGAGACGAGCTCGACGCCGTGGCTGGCCAGCGCCTTGCCGAGATCGACGATCCCGGTCTTGTCGGAGACGGACAGGAGCGCGCGCTTGATCGGGATGCTGGTCATGGGGGTCTTTCGTGGAGTCGCCGTGCGGCGGTGCCTTAGCGTTGGTTGACGTTGGGGAACAGGCTCCTTTGCTCTGTCCAGCCTCTCAACAAAGGTAGTTCCTCCCCGGCGAAGGCCGGGGTCCAAGTGGAAAGGTGGCAATAACGGAATGCCGCCCCCGGTTAGCGACGTTTCCCAATTGGGCCCCGGCCTTCGCCGGGGTGGCGCGCTAGTCTCGATGGTGTGGCAGTCAGGCCTTCTTCAGCGCCCAGCTTACGCTCGCGCCGCCGGCCGCCGCTTCACCCGTGATCATCAATTGCTGCGTCGCGACCGGGCGGCCGTCGGCGTCGATCCAGACGCTGTCCTCGACCACCAGCGCGCCGCCGCGGCAGCGGAATTGCCACAAGGGGCCGCCGGGGAGGCGGAGGATCGCGCCGAGGCCGTCCGCCGTGGGGGAGACCTGCACGCCCTCCCCCAGGTGGAAGCGGATCGCGAACAACGAAAGCCCCGCACGGCGCTTGCGGCCCTGCGGCAACAGCGCGTCCTCGCCGCGGAGCTCGCGGCCGTCGCCGGTGAGCATCAGCTGGCGGCGGTGGAGGAAGCCCCAGCGGCGGACATAGCCGTCGTGGCTCGCCTCGATCCGGCTGGCGGCGTCCGATTCCTGGCGGCTCAGTTCGACTTCGCCAACGCCGCGGCCGAGCGTGCCGTCGGTGAGGATCGCGGTGGAATTGCTGTCGGCGATCGTCAGCGTGGAATGCGCGGCAGTCGAGCGCAGGCCTTCGACCATCGCGGGCGGGAGTTGCGCGATGCCCGCTCGCGCGCCGCCGCAGTTGACGACGATCCGCGCCGGGCCATCGGAGAATTCGAACGCGAGCGTCGAGGCGCAGCCGCCTTCGACGAGGCGCGCGATCGGCGGCGGGGCGGCGTCGACGATCAGCACCGCGGTGCCGGCGGCGAGCCGTTGATAGCCCCAGTCGCGCGCCTGGCGCAGCGGGCGGGTGCGGACGCCGCTGGCTTCGACGACCGCGGCGACCTGCGTTTCGCTGGCCGGACCGCCACCCTGCCAGCTCGACAGGCCACGATCGGCGTGGGCGACACCGAGCAGCGCCGCGACCATCCGGGTGAGCGTGACCGCGACCGTCTCGGGGAGTTCGGCGCTGCGGGCGGCGTAGCTTTCCTGGAGGAGCGTGAGCAGCTGGATCGAATCGAGCAGCATCGCCGGGCTGCGCGAGACTGAGCCGCCGTCGTCGAACAGGCCTGTGCCGAGCGCGCGGAGGAGGCCGGCCTCACCAAAGGCCTGGCGTGGCTCGCCGCCGGGTATCAGCAGCCCGGCCGCGACGACTCCGCACCAGGCGGCGATGCGGGGGGCACCCGCGGGCGCCTTGTCGGCAGTGCGATCGAGGTGGAGTGCGCCCTTTGCGAGCGCGTTGAGCACCTTCGAGCGATAGATCTGGTCGGACGACGACAGGATCAGCGGCGCGTGCGCGGTCCAGGCGAGGATGCGGCGGCCCCACATGTCGGGGCGCCACGCGATCCCGCCCTGCGTGTCGGCGTAGGCGGTCAGCCAGAGCCCCATCAGGTATTCGGCGATCGGTGCGCCCCGCGCGCGGGTGGCGACGGTCGACAGGTCGCGCAGCCAAGCGAAACTGTGGAGGTATTCGGCGAACGGCTTGGGGAGCGGTTTGGCGAGGTCGAGCGTCTCGATGTCGCGTGCTTCGCCGCGGCACGAGAGGACGCCTTCGAGCAGCATCGTGCCGCGCGCAATGTCCCCGAGGATCGGGTCGTCGGGGACCGCGATCAACTTCAGCGGATAGCGGCCCTTGAGGCGGAGCGTGTGGAGCGGGGTGCGCCACGTCAGGCGGTGGAAGCGCTCGGCCAACCGGTCGGCGAGCGACAGCCCCTTGTCGCCGCCGAGACGGATCAGGCGGCGGCCTTCGTCGATCCCGTCGGGGGCGGGATCAGTTACAAGATCAGGGGCTTCGTTCACCCCCGCAACGCGGCGATGTTGGCGGCGTATTGCGATGGTCCACCGCGGAACACCGAGGTGCCAGCGACCAGCGCGTCGGCGCCGGCCTCGATGCAGCGCTTGGCCCATTCGGCATCGACGCCGCCATCGACTTCGAGATCGATCGCGCGGCCGCTCTTTTCGATCATCGTGCGGATCGCCGAGATCTTCTTGAGCTGGCTGGGGATGAAGCTCTGGCCGCCGAAGCCCGGGTTGACGCTCATCACCAGCACGAGATCGACCATGTCCATGAGGTAGTCGAGCATCTTCGCCGGGGTGCCGGGGCAGATTACGATTCCGGCGCGCTTGCCGAGACTCTTGATGTGCTGGAGCGAGCGATGGATGTGCGGGCCGGCTTCGTAATGCACGGTGATGCAGTCGGCGCCGGCCTCCGCGAACGCGTCGAGATACGCGTCGACGGGCGAGATCATCAAATGGACGTCGAATGGCTTGGTCGTGACGCCGCGGACCGACTTCATGACCGCGGGCCCGAACGAAATGTTGGGGACGAAATGGCCGTCCATCACGTCGATGTGGATCCAGTCGGCGCCGGCCGCGTCGATGGCGCGGACCTCCTCGCCGAGTTTCGAGAAATCGG
This sequence comes from Sphingomonas sp. PP-CE-1G-424, assembly GCF_004341085.1. Taxonomy (GTDB): domain Bacteria; phylum Pseudomonadota; class Alphaproteobacteria; order Sphingomonadales; family Sphingomonadaceae; genus Sphingomonas. The sequence goes on along the minus strand of NZ_SLXW01000001.1, from coordinate 940,604 downwards.
CGGAGAGGATCGAGGGGGCGATGCGGACGGGTTGCATGAAAATGTCCTAGCGCGGGATTCGTGCGGTGCGAAGGCCTTGGTTTTCGCCCCTCCCTGGAAGGGAGGGGTTGGGGGTGGGTCGGGTTCCGCGTGGCCGAACCGTTGGGGCTCGATCGGGCCTACCCACCCCCGGCCCCTCCCTTCCAGGGAGGGGGGAAGAATTTAGGTGCGCTTCAGTCTCGCGATGAAGAAGCCGTCGCAGCCGCCTTGGTCCGCCAGCATGCCGGGAAGCGTACGGATCGTGCCGGTTTCCGTTGGCGTGATACCGGCAGGGAGTTCGGACTGGTCTACCGGGGCGATCGTGTAATCGCTGCGGGCGGCGAGGAACGCGTCGAGCTGCGCTTCGCCTTCCGACGGTTCGAGCGAGCAGGTGGCGTACACCAACGTGCCCCCGGGCTTCACCCAGTCTGCCGCGCGCGCGAAGATGCGCGCCTGCAACGCTGCGGTTTCGGCGATGATCGAGGGGCGGACGCGGTGGAGAACGTCGGGGTGGCGGCGGAAGATGCCCGTGGCGCTGCACGGCGCGTCGATCAGGATCGCGTCGGCGGGCTCGCTCGGCGCCCATTCGAGGATGTCGGCGTTGACGACCTCGGCCTTCAAGTGCGTGCGATACAGGTTCTCGCGGAGGCGCTTGATCCGGCTCTGCGAATTATCGACCGAGGTGACCGTCCAGCCGGCGCTCGCGAGTTGCAATGTCTTGCCGCCGGGCGCCGCGCAGAGATCGAGGACATGCCCCTCTCCTTTGCCGAGCAGCCGCGCGGGGAGCGAGGCGGCGATGTCCTGCACCCACCACGCGCCGTCGCCGAAGCCGGCCATGTCGGGGACCGAATCATGGTCGCCCAGACGCAGATGCCCCGGCATGAAGCTCTCGCCGCCGAGCTTCTCGCGCCAGCCTTCAGTCTCGGACGGGTCGGCGATCGTCAGGTCGAGCGGCGGCACCTGCGCGATCGCGCGGCCGGCGGCGTCGACCATCTCCTCACCCCATGCGGCTTCCCAGCGCAGTTCGACGGGGGCCGGCAGCGTCGGCACTTCGGGGAGCAGCATGTTGGCGCGGAACAGCGTGCCGAACACGCCGTGCACCAGTTTGCGCGGGCCGCCGTCGACCAGCGGGAGCACGGTCGAGATCGCGGCGTGCGAGGGCGTACCGAGGATCAGCACCTGGACCAGCGCGATCCGCAGCGCCATCCGCGCCTTCGCGTCATCGGGCAGGTTGGTCTTGGTGACCGAATCGATCATCGCGTCGAGATCGGGAAGGCGACGCAGCGTCTCGGCGGCGATCGCGTGCGCAAGGCCACGGTCGGGGCCGTGGATCGCGCGGGTCGCGGCGGGGAGTGCGGATTCGAGCGACTCGCCGCGGCGCAGGACGGCGTCGAGCAAGCGGAGCGCGGCGCGGCGGGTCGGGACGCCGAGCGGCTCGGGGGCGTGGGTGTAGTCGGGCATATGAAGGTCCTTCGCGTTCGGTTTGTCGCGCGGCTGTTATGGCAAAGCGGCGCGACAGGGCCCATGTGGTGGTTACGACGCCAACACGCAAATCCGGAGAGCCGCGATGGGCCAGCGCCCCGATCATCTGAAGCCGCCAGAATACCTTGCGAAGAATACGCCGGTGCCGAAGCCCGAGGCGATCGTGCCCGACAAGGACCCCGAGCCGCGCGATCCTACGCGCTATGGCGATTGGGAGCTGAAGGGCATGGCGATCGATTTCTGAGGGGCGCGACCCACCTTACCACCCCGGCGGAGGCCGGGGCCCAAGTGGAAAGGTGGTCGTAACGTGGCGCCGCCCCTTGTTAACGACGTTGCCCAATTGGGCCCCGGCCTTCGCCGGGGTGGTGCAAGGGCTAGGCCGAACGGATGTAATCTGCGCAGCGGTCCTGACGCAGGCGGAACGATTTCCCCGGCGGCGCGTCGCCGCTATGATGAGGGGATTCTTTCGCAAACGCTGGGTTAAAGTCACCGGCATCGTCGTCGCGAGCGTGCTCGTGCTGGGGCTGGTGGGGCTTGCCGCGTTTCCGTGGGGATCGTTGAAAGGCGTGATCGAGCGGCAGCTGACCGCGCGGTTCGGGCGGCCGGTGACGATCGGCGGGATCGAGCGGGTCGATGCGTTCGGGTTCAATCCGACGATCCGGATCACGAACGTGCGCATCCCGCAGGCCGACTGGGCGGGCAAAGGCGATTTCGTGCAGTTGCGCGAGGCGGAGGCGACGTTTTCCGGGCTCAGCTTGCTGAAGGGCGCGTTCGGGCCGCGCGACGTGAAGGCGCGGGGGCTGCATCTGGTGCTGGTGCGCGACAAGGACGGTCGGACCAACTGGGAGCGGCCGGGCAAGCCCAAGGGCGGCGGGAGTTCGACCGATCTCGACGGGCTGACGATCAGCGACAGCGTGATCGAGTATCGCGACGACAAGCAGGACCGCTTCGTCACGGCGCGGTTCGTGTCGGATCCGGTGCACGGCATTCGCGCGAACGGGTCGGGCACGATCCGCGGGGCGGCGGTGCGGATCGCGGTGGCGGGGCCTTCGGTGGAGACGTTTCAGGGCAAGCCGTGGCCGTTCACCGCGTCGATCGATGGCGATGCTCTTTCGATTGCCGCCAAGGGGCTGATGGACCGGCCGCTCGATACCGACGCGATGAGCCTAGACGTGACGGCACGCGCGACCGATCTCAAGTTGATCGACGCGGTGATCGAGGCGGGGCTGTTCCGCACGCAGCCGGTGTCGTTCAGCGCGCACGTCCGCCACGACCAACCGAAATGGACCGTCACGCAGTTGAAGGGCGTGGTCGGGCGCTCCGATTTCGCGGGGCACGTGACCGTCGACAAGCAGGCGGGGCGCAGCAAGGTCGATGGCGACATCGTCTCGCGGCAGTTCGATTTCGGCGATCTGGCTTCGGACGAGGGCAAGGCGGAGGGCGCGGCGCTGGAGCGCGCGATCGGGCCGCGACTGGTACCCAACACGCGGATCGATATCGGCAAGATCGACAGGACCGACGCGCGGATGGGGTTTCGCATCGGCCGGATCGTGAGCGGCAACGGCGCGTCGCCGATCCTGTCCGCCAAGGGCGTGCTGGCGATCGATCATCAGCTGCTGACGCTGAGCGAGCTGGTCGCGCGGCTGTCGCATGGCAACGTCACGGGCACGGTGACGGTCGACCAGCGCGGCGACCGGAAGGTGCCGACGGTCGATATCGACCTCAGGTTGCGCGGCAGCAGCGTGCAGGCGCTGGCAGGCGGCGGTGGCGATTTCAGCGGCAACGTCAGCGCGCGGGTGCGGCTGAAGGGACCAGGCGAGACGATCCGGGCGGCGGTCGGGCGGTCGAACGGGACGATCGGGTTCGTCGCGCGCGATGGGCAACTGCCGCAGGGGATCGCCGCGGCCTTGGGCTTCGATGCGGCGCGGGCGTTGCTGGCGAAGGATGGCGAGCGGGCGGGGTTGCGGTGCGTCGTGCTGAAGCTCGATGTGACGCGCGGGCAAGGGCGGGTCGATCCGATGATCGTCGATACTACCGCTAGTCAGTTGCGGGGACAGGGGAGCGTGGTGTTTCCGGGGGAGACGCTGAACATTCGGCTGACGGGCACGCCGAAACAGCATGCGCTGCTGCGGCTGCCGGGGTCGGCGTACATGACCGGGACGATCGAGCGGCCGGATGTGACGATCCCGCCCGAGGTGAAGTCGGTGGGAAATATCTTCAAGGCGATCGGGCGGGCGATTACCGGGAAGCAGGGGCCGACGGCGGGGAATGCGGATTGCTCAGGGTTGGCGGCGCGGGTGTTGCGGTGATTTCTGATCCTTCCCCGCCAGGGGGAGGTGGCTGGCTCTTGCCAGTCGGAGGGGGAGGTAAGGGCAACGTAGGTTCCGTGTCCTCCCCCTCCGTCACCTTCGGTGCCACCTCCCCCTGGCGGGGGAGGATCGCGAGGTCAGCCCTTCCTTGTTCTCCCGCGAAGGCGGGAGCCCAGTCTGGATCCCCGCCTTCGCGGGGAAACAGTTTTGGGGGTTAGCCCGCCTCGCCCTTTAGCGGGCGCGCCAGGAGGTCGCCGATGACGTCGCTGACGGGGGCGCCTTCCAACAGGCGGCAAACGGCTTCGGTGATCGGTATGTCGACGCCGGCGTCTCGCGCGGCTTCGCGGAGGACGGGGGCGGTGAAGGCGCCTTCCGCGACGGTGCGACGGTCGGCGAGCAACGTTGCAGCGGAGTCGCCTCTCCCCAAACCGACGCCGAGCGAGAAATTGCGCGAGCTGGTCGAGGAGCAGGTGAGGACGAGGTCGCCCAGTCCCGATAGCCCGGCGAGCGTTTCCGCGCGGGCGCCTCTGGCGAGGCCGAAGCGGGTCATTTCGGCGAATCCGCGCGCGATGAGGGCGGCGCGCGCGTTCTGGCCGAGCCCTGCCCCCTCGACGACGCCGCAGCCGATCGCGAGGACGTTCTTCACCGCGCCGCCGATCTCCGCGCCAGCGACGTCCGTGGAGGCGTAGGTGCGAAAATGGCGCGCGGCGAGACGCGTCGCGAGACGTTCGCCGAGGTCGGCATCCTCGCAGGCGAGCGTGACGGCGGTGGGGAGGCCGGCGGCAACTTCGTGCGCAAAGGTGGGCCCGGAGAGGACGGCGATCGGTGCGTTCGGATGAACGGCGCGCGCCACTTCGCCGACGAGACGCTTGCTGCCCGCCTCGATGCCTTTTGCGCAGAGGACGAGCGGGATGCGGCCGACCGGGGCGGCGGCCAGGACGCTGCCGACGTGCTGCGCGGGGGCGACGACGAGGATCGCGTCCATGTCGGCGAGCGCGGCGAGGTCTTCGGTCGCGCGGATCGTCGGGGAGAGCGCGACGCCGGCTAGGAACAGGCTGTTCTCGTGGTGCGCGTTGATCGACTCGACCACCGCGGTTTCTCGCGCCCAGAGGACCACCTCGCGACCTTCGTGCGCGGCGACCTGTGCGAGTGCAGTGCCCCAGGCACCCCCGCCGATGACGCCGATTTTCATGCCTTCACTCCTGCGCCACGCACCGCTTCGGCGTTGGGATCGAGCGGCCAGCGTGGGCGGGCGGCGACGTCGAGCGGGTCGGTGAGCCCGGCGGCGAAGCGCTCGGCGCCTGCCCAGCCGATCATCGCGGCGTTGTCGGTGCAGAGCCAGAGCGGCGGTGCGACGAAGCGGAGGCCGTGGGCGCTGGCGAGCGTCTGCAACGCGCCACGAACCGCGGTGTTCGCGGCGACCCCACCCGCGACGACGAGCGCGGTGGCGCCGTGCGCGGTGCGGAGTGCCTTGGTCGTGCGATCGATCAGGCAGTCGACGACCGCGGCCTGGAACGAGGCGGCAAGGTCCTCGGGCGAATATTGGCCAACGACGCGCGCGACCGCGCTCTTCAGGCCGGCGAACGAAAAATGCGGTTCGGGCGAGCCTTTGAGCGGGCGTGGCAGCGGGACCGCCTTCGGGTTGCCGAGCGCGGCGGCGCGTTCGACCGCGGGGCCGCCGGGGAAGCCGAGACCGAGCAGCTTGGCGGTCTTGTCGAACGCTTCGCCTGCCGCATCGTCGATCGTCGTCGCCAACCGCCGATACGCGCCGACGCCCTCGACCAGCAGCAGCTGGCAATGGCCGCCTGATACCAGCAGCAGCAGGTACGGAAATTCGAGATCCGGGTCGGACAGCCGCGGCGAGAGCGCGTGGCCTTCGAGATGGTTGACCGCGATCAGGGGCTTGCCGGCCGCGTGCGCGAGCGCCTTGCCCGTCACCAGCCCGACCATGACGCCGCCGATCAGCCCCGGCCCGGCCGTCGCGGCGATCGCGTCGACGTCGGCCAGCTTGAGCCCTGCATCGGCTAGGGCTGCGACGATGAGTGGTTCGAGCGCCTCGACATGCGCGCGCGCGGCAATTTCGGGGACGACGCCGCCGAACGGGGCGTGCGCGGCTTCCTGGCCGAGCAGCCGGTGCGCGAGGACCTGACGGTCGCCGGTGACGAGCGCGGCGGCGGTTTCGTCGCAGGAGGATTCGATGCCGAGGATGATCATCAACTACCCCTATCGCGCCGCGCCAAGCTTGTCGAAGCCGCGCGGTTTCTGCATGGCGCGGTGATGAATCGTTTTCGGCTCGGTACGCGCGGTTCGCCGCTGGCGCTCACCCAGGCGGGCATGGTGCGCGAAGCACTGTGCGCGGCGCATGGCTGGTCGCCCGACATGGTCGAGATCGTCGTGATCCGCACCACCGGCGACCGTGTGCAGGATCGTGCGCTCGCCGAGATCGGCGGCAAGGCGCTGTGGACCAAGGAACTCGATCGCGCGCTCCATGACGGCGACATTGACGGCGCGGTGCATTCGATGAAGGACGTCGAGACGATCCGCCCCGCGACGTTGAGGATCGCGGCGATGCTGCCACGTGCCGATGTACGCGACCGGCTGATCGGCGCGGAAACGCTCGCCGATCTGCGGCAGGGCGCGGTGGTCGGGACGAGTTCGCCGAGGCGGCGCGCGCAGATGCTGCGACTGCGGCCCGACTTGGAGATCGTGCTGATCCGCGGCAATGTCGACACGCGGCTCGGCCGGGTGGCGAGCGGCGAGATGGATGCGACACTGCTGGCGGCGGCGGGACTCGACCGGCTCGGGCGCGACGACGGCCACGCGATCCCGACCGACGTGATGCTGCCGGCGCCTGCCCAGGGTGCGGTCGGGGTCGAGGTGCTCGCCGGGAGCGCGGCGGGCGAGATCGTAGCGGCGATCGACCACCACGATACGAGTGCGTGCGTGCTGACCGAGCGGGCGTTGCTCGCGCGGCTGGGGGCGGATTGTCATTCGCCGGTCGCGGCGCTCGCGTCGCTCGCGGGCGAGACGCTTACGTTGCGCGCCGAGCTGATCGCCGAGGATGGCGCGTGCGATGTCGCGGGATCGATCGAGGGGACGGTCGAGGATGATCTCGGCACGGCGTTGGCGGAGGATCTGCTCGCGCGCGCGCCGGCCAGCGTCCGGCGGTTGTTCGCCGCATGAAACCCGTCGTGGTGCTGCGGCCGGAACCCGGCAATACGCGCACCGCGACATCCTTGCGAGCGCTTGGGCTGGAGGCGCGGCAGATTCCGCTGTTCGGCGTCGTACCGGTCGACTGGACGCCGCCCGATCCTGCGGGGTTCGACGGGCTGTTGCTGACCAGCGCGAACGCGGTGCGGCATGGCGGCGCCGGGCTCGACGCGTTCACGCGGTTGCCGGTCGTCGCGGTCGGTGCCGCGACCGCGGCGGCGGCGTCGAAAGCCGGGTTCGCGGTCGCGGTCACCGGTTCCGACGACGCGCGGGCGGTGGTGGCGGACGCGCGTGACCGCGGCTTTGCGCGGCTGCTCCACCTCGCCGGACGCGACCGGCGCGAGACCGGCGACGGCGTCGAGGCGATCACCGTCTATGCGAGCGACACCGTGCCGCTCGGCTCCGAGATTGCGCGATCGTTCGAGGATGCGATCGTCTTGCTCCATTCGGTGCGCGCCGCGGAACGGCTGGCCGAGCTGGTCGATGCGGCGGGTACGGCTCGCCAAGGAATCGCGCTCGTCGCCATCAGCCAGGCGGTCGGCGACGCGGCGGGGCTCGGTTGGGCCACCGTCGCGATCGCCCCGCAACCGACCGATTCGGCGGTCGTCGCGCTCGCTGCTGCGCACGCGAACACGCGCGCGATTGACCAGCGCGCGCGCGGCGGGGATAAGCACGTCATGAGCGACTACGTGCCGACCGATCGCCCACGGGCACGCGGACCCAAAATGGGTGTGATCCTTGCCCTTGTCGGCCTCGCGTTCGTCGCGGGGCTGGGCCTGATGGGCTATGCCGCCAAGCGACTGCCGTGGTTCGGCGGGCATGCGACGACCGCCGGGACGACGACCGCCGCGCAGAAGGCGGCGGCGGGCAGTTCGGGGTATATCCCGTCGCAACCGCTCGGCCCGAACGGCGAGCCGCAGGCCCCCGCCCCGATCGATACCGCCGTGCTCGCGACGCGCGAGGCGACGCTGGCGGCGCAATTGACCGCGCTGGAAACGCGCACCGCGACGATCGCCACCGATGCGTCCGCCGCCGCTGGCCAGGCGACCCGCGCGGAAGGCCTGCTGGTGGCGTTCGCCGCCCGGCGTGCGCTCGATCGCGGCGTGACGCTCGGCTATCTCGAGGAGCAATTGCGGTTGCGGTTCGGTCAGGCGCAACCGCGCGCGACCACCACGCTGATCCAGGCGGCGCGCCAGCCGGTGACGCTGGAGGACCTGCGCCAGGGGCTCGATACGATCGCGCCGGACATTACGTCGACGACCGGAGACGGCTGGCTCGACACGATCCAGCACCAGATCGATTCGCTGGTCGTGCTGCGCAAGGCCGGCACGCCGTCGACGATGCCCGCCGATCGGCTCGCCCGCGTCCGGCGTCTGCTCGAAGCGGGCCAGGTCGAGGCGGCCCGCGCGGAAGTCGCACGGCTGCCGGGCGCGAACCAGGCGAGCAACTGGATGGAAGCCGCAGGCCGCTACGTCCAGGCGCGGCATGCGCTCGACGTGATCGAGAACGCCGCGCTGATCGGCCAGGCCGGGCAACCCCAGCCCGCGCCGGTCGTGATGCCCTCGGCCGTCACCGAAACATCGACGGTGACCGACGAAAGCGCCGGATCGCAGGCTGCCGTGCCGAAGCCGGCCGGGCAAGCGACGGGCCAGTAACGGCGGGCGATTTCAAATACTGTCGACGATGCTATCGCAGCGTACCGCGCATGATGTTATCGCTGGTCATCTTGTCGAGTTCCGCAGCCTAGGATCTGTGCGCGGATAAGGTTCGACTGTTGCAACCGATGATCTGACGCCGGCGCCCATCACGGATGGAATGGAAGCTTTCGGCGCTGCCATTAAAGCAATAGCCGCCGTCCTGCAGCGTCACCGGCCTTTCCTAAATACGATTGAGAAATAGGCTACCACTTGTTGGCAAACAACGGCGCGATAAGGAAAAGATGAGAGTCCGGTTTTGAAAGGAAGGCGCCTATAGCCGACATTGCGTAGCCTGCACTGCTTCAGGCGCGCGCTGAAGTCGAGCTGGCAACAGGGGGCACGAATGCTGCGACACTTCGGTGAAGAGATATGGATCGCTGATGGGCCGACAGTGTCCGTCGCCGGCTTCGCCTATCGCACGCGGATGATGGTCATCCGGCTGTCCGATGGCAATGACGGTCGCGATGCAATTGCCCATGCTTTCGAATGGTTGCTCCGCAAATAGCGCCTTTTTCCGATAAGGATCAGATTGCCCGATAAGGATCAGATTGGTTGTCACGCTTACCAGTGAGTGGGTATTGGCAGACCTTGGTGACTGACCGGCAGTTCGACGGTAGCCAAGCAGAAAATCGTAGATCGTCAGCCTGGATCAACGGGAACTGCGAGACGCTTCATTGGAGGTAGATCACGCAATGTTCAGTCGAGTAATTGCCATTTTCCTGCTGGCGTCGACCGCGCCATCGGCCGCAACTGATCGTCCTCTTGAACGAGCATCCAACGGCGAGATGACGGCCATTTTCAACGCGAACCAGACAGCGCGACAAGACCCGAACATCGATTGGGCGCTCGAGGCGGCACCACCCGCGAGACGGTTCGAAACCACGCTGCGACCGGTAAAGTGCGCTGCCATCGCCGGGGCGGACATGCTTCTCGGTCGCTCAAATCTTCGCTGGATCGTAGTCGGCGAAATGCACGGCACCCGTGAAACACCAGAGATCTTTGTTGATCTCGCATGCTTGGCCTCGTCGTCCCATCCGGTAACCGTCGCAGTCGAGCAGGCGACAGTTGATCAGGCGGCTATCGACGATTTCATCGGGTCCAGCGGCGATGCAGCGGCAACATCACGGTTCCTGACGAGCAGACTATGGACCCAGCCCATGAAGGACGGCAGGTCCAGCGAGGCATATTTCCACCTTTTCCAAAGATTACGCGCGTTGCGGGCGGCGGGGCAGATCACCAGCGTCGTTGCTTTCCAGCCTTTGTACAATCCCGGCCCCGCCGGATTTAAGGCTGGCGACTACGAGAATGCACTCGCCTCGTCATTGGTGAGCAGAGCAGGACCGAACGCTAGCGTGCTCGTCCTGGTCGGGAACATGCACGCGATGCGAACGGCGCCCGCCTGGGCCAAGTCAGCCTATCTGCCAATGGCCGGCTATCTTCCCGCCGAAACCAGCATCAGTCTCGATGCAAGATGGAATGGAGGATCATATTGGGCCTGTCCGTCGGACACCAGTTGCGGTCCGCAAACTGCGGCTTCGTCAGAACCGACGCCGGCTCGTGGGATAATTATGGACGGTCCCGGTGGACCTTATGACGGCGCACTGAACCTTGGTGTCCGGGTGACAGCCTCACCGCCGCAACCTCAGGCTGCAACTGGACGTGTCCTAAAGCCATAACGAGCTTGTTTTGCTCCGCCCCGGTGCGATTGGAACGGCCAAGCCTTCGCGTAAGCGACGAGTAACGGGAAAGCGCCCGTGCCCGTTGCACAAACGACCTTTCGCAAAGGGCCGCTTTCCTGAACCCTGTTCCCGAACACCGAACGAGTGGTCTTGGCCTATCCGATACCGACGTCGATCTTATCGCGCATCGCGCAACGCGACGTACGCGTAGCCGATCAGCATCACGCAAGCCGCGCCCGCGACGAGATAGGGTAGCGAGTGCTGGGCTTCGTACAGGCCGACGCCGATCGACGGGCCTAGCACGAAGCTCGCGCCGTTGATCGACGTCACCTTGCCGGCGACCGAGCCTTGGGCGTTCGCGCCTACCGCCAATGACGAGCCGGCGGTGAAGCCCGGGCGCGTGAAGCCGAAGCCGAGGCTGGCCAGCGCATAGGCGGTCGCGATCGTGTAGAGCGACGTCGCGATCCCGGTCAGGGCGGTACCGGCCGCCGCCAGTACCAGTCCGGTCAGCACGAGTTGCCGCGGCGTCATGTTGAGGCGGGGGATGATGCCCCATTGCGCGAGCAATGCGGCGCCGGCGCCCATCATCAGGACGATGCCGGTCGGCTCGAGTGCGAGCGCGGGCGCCAAATGGAGGCGGTCGATCACGAGGAAGCCGATCGCCTGGCCCGTCATCGCCTGCGCGTGGCCCATTACCAGCCCGGCGATCATCCAGGCGCGGATGCGGGGATCGGTGTAGCCGACATGCTCGACATGCGATCCGGTGGCGGCGGCGACCGAGGCGCCGGTCGGGGCGCCGCCGATCGAGGGGTAGGCCGAACTCGCGCCGTGCGTCTCGTGCGGGGCGACGATCTTGTCGTCGGGCAGCATCCGCCGCACCGTGATCCACACCGCCACGCCGAACACCGCGAACAGGAACGCGGGGCCGGCGAGGCCGATCTCGACTCCGCCGATCGACCCGAGGATCAGGTACGGCGCGATCGCGGGGCCAAGGATGGTGCCGAGCCCGAACGCCGAGGCGAGCAAGGTCAGCGCCTTGGTCCGTTCCTCGCGCGTCGTCTCGCCGGCGACGAGCGCCTGCACCGCGGGCGGAGCGGCGGCGCCGAACGTACCGTAGATCAGCCGCCCGCCGATGAAGCACAGGAACGCGGTCGTGCCACCGATCCACGCGTTGATCCCCGCGAGCAGGAACACGCCGCACAGCGTCAGCGAGACGCTGAACCCGCCGACCCCGAGCAGGATCATCGCGCGCCGGCCGTGCCGGTCCGATCGGTTCGCCCAGAACGGCGCGGCGATCACCCACAGCAGCGCCGAGACCGAGAACGCCGCCGCCACCGCGCTGTCGGCGACGCCGAGCGACCGCCCGAGCGCGGGCAGCACCGATTGCAATGCGGTGTTGCCCGCAGCGATCGTCAGCATGACGAGGAACATCAGCGCGAAACGGCGGTCGATCTTCGGGCCGTCCGTCGAGGCTTCGATCATGACCGCGTCCAGGCATAGGCGCGTTCGACCCGGGTCACGGTCACCGAATAGTGGTCGTACCAGAGTGCCCGCCCGCGCTCGCGAATCGCGGTGTGCTCCGGATGGTCGCGCCAGGCGATCGCCGCGGCGTCGTCGGCCCAATAGCTGACGGTGATCCCCATGCCGCCTGTATCGCGCGCGCTGTCGACGCCGCGATAGCCGGGCTGTGCGGCGGCCAGCGCGTCCATCGCCGCCGCCGCCTCGCCATAGCCGGCGGCGTCTGCGCCGTTACGGATCGACGTGAAAATAACCGCAATCTGGCCTGTACGATCGTCGTTCATGATCCGTGCTTAAGCGATGCGGTACGCTTGGCAAGCTAAGGGGCAAGCCAGGGGTTGAGGTCACGACAGGGCGGGCGGAACCGCCTGGTGCGGCACGACTTCGCCTTCGGTTCGTCGCCCGATGCAACCCGCGGCCTTGAAACGCGTTCGGAATTCGTGCGACGGGAGGGCCAAAGCCTCGCCAGCGTGCGGGACCCCTGACCGTAAGGAATGCGATGCCCAGTTCGACCACCGCCACCCGGCGTGCGCGCAGCCGCCCTGCAGGCGTGCCGTCCCCGTGGCAGATGTTCTTTTCGGGGTTCCTGAAGCACCCCGTCATGGTCGGCTCGATCGTGCCGTCGTCGGACAAGCTGATTCGGAAAATGCTGGGGCCGGTCGACTGGGCGAACTGCAAGCTGTTCGTCGAATACGGCCCCGGCGTTGGTACGTTCTGCCGGCCGATCCTCGACCGGATGGCGCCCGATGCGACGCTGATCGTGATCGATACCAATCCGGAATTCATCCAGTATCTGCGGCACACGATCACCGATCCGCGGTTCGTTGCGGTGCTGGGCTCGGCGGACGCGGTCGAGACGATCGTCGCCGACCACGGCTTCGAAAAGGCGGATTACGTGCTGTCGGGGCTGCCGTTCTCGACGCTGCCCGCTGGCATCGGCCCGGCGATCGCGGCGGCGACGCATTCTGTCCTGCGCATCGGTGGCGCATTCCTGGTCTATCAGTTCTCGCCCAAGGTGAAGGACTTCCTGACGCCGCATTTCGAGTCGATCGATCACGACATGGAGTGGTGGAACGTGCCGCCCGCGCAACTGTATTGGGCGTGGAAGGCCTGACGCAGGCGCGGCCACGCCCGCGCCGCTGCGCAAAGCGATAGCGCCGCGCAGCGTCAGGCCCGGGCGGCGGGTCGGCTGGATAGCCGAACCCGTCCGACGGCGGCTTTGCCGGCGGCGCTGATGTGGTCCAAGTAGGACCCAGGGGCGCTAACGCTGTTCTGTTTGGCTCTGGATCCTGACTTTCGTCAGGATGACGGAAGGGGGGTGAAGTCCTTGCCCCCCTTACTCGTCGATCCCGAAGTTCAGCCCGCGCGACAGGCTCGGGTCCACCACCGCGACCAGGAAATACGCGCCGAGCTGTTTCAGGCGCTGCACCCATCCGGTGTTCGCCTTGTACAGCGCCGCGGTCACCTCGACCGATTTCGCGACCTCGCCGTCGACATAGCGCCGGACATGGCCCGCGAACGCCGCGTCCTCGATCCGCAGCATCAGCTCCATGTTGATGAACAGGCTGCGCATGTCGAAGTTCGCCGAGCCGATATGGACCACGTCGTCGATCACGTAGAGCTTGGTATGCAGCTTGGTCGGCTGATATTCGAACAGCCGCACACCCTTGCGCAACAGCCCCGCATAAGTGAACCGCGCCGCGGCGATCGTCGCGTTGTTGTCCGATTTGCTCGCGGTGACGACGCGGACCCCGGCGTTGCGACGCCCGGCGTGATCGAGCCGCCGCAACAGCGCGGGGCTTGGCGTGAAATAGCCCGCGATGACGTCGATCCGCCGGCCGCGCCGCATGTCGTCGCGCACCGCGCGTGCCCAGGGCGACAGCTTTCGCGTCGGGCCGCCGATCAGCCAGCGCGTCGGTCCTTGAGTCTCGCTCCACTTCGCCAACGCTGCCGTCAGGTGTCGCAGCTTGCCTTTGGGCTCGTGGATCCAGTCCTTCAGCGCGTCGAAATAGCCGGCCAGTCGACCCGCCGCGGGACCCTCGACCAGCAAGCCCAGGTCGCGCCATGCCTGGTCGGCGGCGGTGCCGAAATAATCGTCCTCGATGTTGAAGCCGCCGATGATGATCCGGGTCTCGTCGGCGAGCGCGAGCTTCTGGTGGTTGCGCAACAGATAGCGTCGACCGAACCGGGCGGAAAACCGGCAGACCGACACGTTGGCGGCTTCGAGCGGCTCGAAGAACGCGTGCGGCGCATCGTCGCTGCCGAAGCCGTCGACGATCAGCGCGACCTCGACCCCGCGCTCGGCGGCCGCGATCAGCGCGGCGTTGACGCGCTTGCCCGAGTCATCGTCGGCGTAGATGTAGTATAGTATGCGTAACGTGCGCTCGGCGCCGTCGATCAGCGCGAGCACCGCGTCAAGCCGCCGGGGGCCGGTGTCGAGCAGCGTCAGCCGGTTGCCATCGACGGTGAAGCGCGGTTGTTCGGCGGGATCGTCCATGCCGCGCGTGATGGACATGGGGGGCGTCGGTGGCAACCCGCGGGCGCGTCCCCCGCATTTCTTGACTTTGCGGGGTATCGCCCGTAGGCGACGCATTCTCATTCTATCGTTGTTACGAAGGAAGCCGCATGGCGCGCGTTACCGTCGAGGATTGTGTCGACAAGATCCCCAACCGGTTCGACCTGGTGTTGTTCGCGGCCCAGCGTGCGCGCCAGATCTCGGGCGGCGCAGAACTGACGCTCGAGCGCGACCGCGACAAGAACCCGGTCGTCGCACTGCGCGAGATCGCCGACGAGAACGTCAAGCCGGCGCATCTCAAGGAACAGGTCATCCAGGGCCTGCAAAAGGTTCGCGTCGATGACGACGACGAGGTCGACGCAGTCGGCAGCCTGTCGGCATCGGCCGAGGCGCTTCGTCTGACTGCCGCTGCGCCGCCGCGGAACCAGAATCTGGGTGCCGATTACGAGGGCTGATCGGCTCTTGGGATTGGTATCGTGAAAAGACCCGCGGCACGCCGAGTGCTGCGGGTCTTTTCGTATCTGGTGCTGTGAGACGGCGTGAAGGCGTTCACGAACCCCTTCCGTCATCCTGACGAAAGTCAGGACCCAGGGTTACGAACGATGACGCCGGCGGCTCTGGATCCTGACTTTCGTCAGGATGACGGAGGCAGAGGTGGTGCCAGTTGGCGCGCCGTCGGCAAAGCCGTCGTCGGACGGTTCGGCTTAGCCGACCGCCGGCCGTGCCGGGCGCTGCCCGCTTTTAGCGGGCATCGGCTCGGGCGTGGCCGCGCCTGCGCCCGTCAGTCAAACAGGCTCGACACTGACGTCTCGTCCGCAATCCGCTTGATCGCCTCGCCCAGCAATGGCGCGATCTGGAGATGGCGGATCTTGCCGTGTGCGCCTTTGATCACGTCGTGGTTGCCGATCGAGTCGGTGATCACCAGTTCGCGCAGCTCCGAGCCCTCGACGCGCGCGACCGCGCCGCCCGACAGCACGCCGTGCGTGACATAGGCGACGACGTCCTCCGCGCCCGCTTCCTTGAGCGCCGCCGCCGCGTTGCACAGCGTGCCCGCCGAATCGACGATGTCGTCGACTAGGATGCAGAAGCGCCCCTCGACCTCGCCGATGATGTTCATCACCTCCGACTCGCCCGCGCGCTCGCGGCGCTTGTCGACGATCGCGAGCGGCGCGTTGTCGAGCCGCTTGGCGAGAACGCGCGCACGGACCACGCCGCCGACGTCCGGCGACACGACCATCAAGTTCTTGCCCTTGAACCGCGCGAGGATATCCGCGGACATCACCGGCGCCGCGTAAAGATTGTCGGTCGGGATATCGAAGAAGCCCTGGATCTGGCCGGCATGCAGATCGACGGACAGCACGCGGTTGGCGCCCGCGACGGTGATCAGGTTGGCGACGAGCTTGGCCGAGATCGGCGTGCGCGGGCCGGGCTTCCGGTCCTGCCGCGCGTAGCCCATGTACGGGATCACCGCGGTGATGCGCCGCGCGGACGCACGCTTGAGCGCGTCGATCATGATCAGCAATTCCATGAGATTGTCGTTGGCGGGGTAGCCGGTCGACTGGATCACGAACACGTCCTCGCCGCGGACGTTCTCGTTGATCTCGACGAAGACCTCCTCGTCCGCGAACCGCCGCACGCTGACGTCGGTCAGCGGCGTTTCGAGATAGGCGGCGATCTCCTGCGCGAGAGGCAGGTTCGAATTGCCGGTCATCAGTTTCATGAAAGTCTTCCCCGCTCGATCACGCGAACCCCTTAGGCGTACGAATCGTGTGGTGGAAGGGTTTGCCCGCCGCCGCACTCCCACTAGAGCGGCGGGATGACCGTGATCACCCGTTTCGCCCCCTCGCCCACCGGCCGGCTGCATGTCGGCAATATCCGGACCGCGCTCCACAACTGGATGTTCGCGCGGGCCAATGGCGGGAAGTTCGTGCTGCGGATCGACGATACCGATCCCGAACGCAGCGAAGAGCGCTTCGTCGACGCGATCCGCGCCGATCTCGACTGGCTCGGGATGACGCCCGACGCGGAAGAGCGGCAGTCGGCGCGGTTCGCTTTGTACGAGGCGCGGTTCGCCGAGTTGGTCGCGAGCGGGCATGTCTATCCCGCGTACGAGACGTCGCAGGAGCTCGACCTGAAGCGGAAGATACAGGCCGGGCGCGGGTTGCCGCCGATCTATGATCGTGCTGCGCTTGCGTTGGACGACGACGCGCGGGCGAAGCTGGAAGCGGACGGTGTGAAGCCGCATTGGCGGTTCAAGCTCGATCACGACTCGGCGATCGCATGGGACGATCTGATCCGCGGCGCGGCGCATTTCGAGGCGAAGACGATGAGCGATCCGGTCATCCGGCGTGCCGATGGGTCGTGGCTGTATATGTTGCCGTCGGCGATCGACGATGCCGAGATGGGGGTGACGCACGTGGTGCGCGGCGAGGATCACGTGTCGAACACCGCGCTCCAGTTGCAGATGTTCGCGGCGCTCGGCGTGACGCCGCCGCGGTTCGCGCACGAGGCGTTGCTGACCGGGGCGGAGGGGAAACTGTCGAAGCGGCTCGGCTCGCTCGGCGTCGATCATTTCCGCGAGGTCGGGATCGAGCCGCAGGCGGTGCGCGCGCTGCTCGCGCGGATCGGGACGAGCGACCCGGTCGAGCCAATCGCCGATGCCGCGCCGCTGATCGCGGGGTTCGACTTTGCGCGGTTCGGGCGCGCGCCGGCGCGGTTCGACGAGGCGGAACTGGCAGCGTTGAATGCGCGAATCCTGCATGCGCTGCCGTATGAGGCGGTGGCCCAGCGGTTGCCCGAGGGCATGGATGTGGCGGCTTGGGAAGCGGTGCAGCCGAACCTCGTGACGCTGGTGGATGCGGCGGATTGGTGGGGCGTGATCAAGGGGCCGGTTGCGGCCGAGGGCGATATCGACGCGGCGTATCTCGACCAGGCGCTGGTGGCGGCTGGGGAGATCGACTGGTCGAGCGATCCCTGGCACGCGCTGACGGCTCGGCTGAAGGCGGAGACGGGGCGCAAGGGCAAGGCGTTGTTCCTGCCGCTGCGGCGCGCGCTGACCGGGCGCGATCATGGGCCGGACATGGCGGCGCTGCTGCCACTGATCGGGCGGGAGCGGGCGCTGGAGCGGTTGGCGGCGCGCTGATACAGCCTCCCCAAAGTTCGCCCGAAAAAGCATGTTCTCCCGCGAAGGCGGGAGTCCAGTCTGGGCTCCCGCCTTCGCGGGAGAACAAAGACGGGCGGGCCGCGGTGGAATTGACCGCAACGGACTATACTGTGCAGGCGGTCACTTTGCCCGCGCTCGAAAAAGCACCGCCTTTCCCTCTCACCACCACCCCGGCGAAGGCCGGGTGAAGCAGGTCGAGCGGGTCAGTGCGACCACCGACGCGTTCTACCGCGCGACGTTCGACCGCGCGCTGGCGAAATGGCGGTTCAAGCCCGCGACGCGCGACGGCGTTCCGGTCGAGGCGTGGCGATCGATGGCGCTGACGTTCGTGCTCCAGAACTAAAGCTTGCGAGGTGCGGGGCTGGCCTAGCCGGCTCCGCCCCCCTATCTTGGCGCGTATGGGCTTTTTCAGTCGTTTCACGCCGATCGTCGCCTATCGCGACCTGCGGCTCTTCCTCAGCCAGCGCCGGCCGTACGAACTCATCTTTCTCGTGGCGGCGCTCTGCGTCACCAGCTTCCTGATCTACGCGTTCATGAAGGATTCGTACGTCGAGAAGGAATACCGGCCGAAGATCATCTACGTCGAGCAATGGCCCGCGGATCGTACCGATGCGCAGATCATCGCCCAACAGAAGATCGACGCGCCGATCAAGGCAAAGGCGCTCGCCGAGCAGAAGGCGCGCGAAGACGCACAGCGCGCGTCGTTCAAGCGGCTGGACGACAAGCTGAAGGCCATGGGGATCTGACCCAGGCTGACGCGCGCTTGATGGGCGCCGCGCTGGCACTGGCCGAGCGCGGCCGCGGACGGACCGCGCCCAACCCCAGTGTCGGCTGCGTGATCGTGCGCGAAGGCCGCGTGGTCGGGCGCGGCTGGACGCAGGCGGGCGGACGTCCGCATGCGGAAGCGATGGCGTTGGCCGAGGCCGGTGCGGAAGCGCGAGGGTCTACGGCCTACGTCACACTCGAACCGTGCGCGCATCAGTCCCCGCGGGGCCCCGCATGCAGCGACTTGCTGATCGAGGCCGGCGTTGCGGGTCTCGTTGCCGCCCTCGAAGACCCCGACGCACGAACGGCAGGCAAGGGTTTTAGCCGGCTGGAGGCCGCTGGCATCGCGGTGACGCGCGGTGTTCGCGCGAACGAAGCCAGACGTTCGATGGCCGGCTTTCTCACGCGGCAAGCGCTCGGCCGTCCGCACGTCACCCTGAAGCTCGCGACGTCGCTCGACGGCTGCATCGCGATGGCGGACGGGTCGAGTCGCTGGATCACTGGTCCGCAGGCGCGGATGCACGCGCATCTCGAGCGGAGTCGGCACGAGGCGATTCTCGTTGGCCGCGGTACGTATGACGCCGACGCTCCGCGACTCGACGTACGGTTGCCGGGTCTGGAAGCTCGCGGACCATTGCGTGTGCTTTTATCCTCGACTGTCCGAAACGTGCCCGGCTGGACCGTCATCGACGAGCCACATGCCATCGCCACGCTCCCAAGCGTCGACCACATCCTCGTCGAAGGCGGCGCGGCCGTAGCGTCGGCGTTCCTTGCGGCCGATCTGGTCGACCGCCTTCTCCTTTACCGCGCGCCTATCCTGATCGGCGGCGGCAAGCCCGCACTGCGCGACATCGGCCTCGTCGACCTGGCAAACGCGCATGGTCGCTGGGCGATCGTCGATGCGCGGCAACTTGGCATGGACCGGCTCGAGGTCTACGAGCGCGAACGAAACGAGGCATAATGTTCACCGGAATCATCACCGACATCGGCACGGTCGCGCGCGTGGAGTCGCCCGGCGACACGCGCATCATCGTCCGCACCGCCTACGATACCGAGACCGTCGATCTCGGCGCGTCGATCTCGTGCTCGGGCGTCTGCCTGACCGTCGTCGACAAGGGCACCGATGCCCAGGGGGGCTGGTTCGCGGTCGACGTCTCGGGCGAGACGATCAGCCGCACCGCCAAGGACCAGTGGACCGAGGGGCGCCAGTTCAACCTCGAACGCGCGATGAAGCTCGGCGACGAACTCGGTGGCCATATCGTCACCGGCCATGTCGACGGCCTCGGCACCGTCGTGGCTGTGAGCGAGGACGGCGGCTCGCACCGCGTCACGATCCGCGCCGGCGCCGACATCGCGCCGTTCATTGCCCCCAAGGGTTCGGTAACGATCGACGGCGTTTCGCTCACGGTGAACAGCGTCCGCGACGTGGATGGACAGGTAGAGTTCGGCCTCAATATCATCCCGCATACCTGGAGCGTCACCACGCTCGGAACGATCCACGTGGAACAATCGGTCAACATCGAGATCGACGTCCTCGCTCGCTACCTCCAAAGAATGGAGCATTACCGTGCCGCTGCCAGCTGAACGTACCGCCGAACTTGGGCGCCTAAAGCACGGCTATCTGTCGAGCCCCGAAGAGATCATCGACGAGGCGCGGAACGGCCGGATGTTCATCCTGGTCGACGACGAGGATCGCGAGAACGAGGGCGACCTCGTCATCCCCGCGCAGATGGCGACGCCCGAGAAGATCAACTTCATGGCGAAGTTCGGTCGCGGCCTGATCTGCCTCGCGCTGACCAAAGATCGCACCGAGGAGCTCGGGCTCGAGCTGAT
This sequence comes from Sphingomonas sp. PP-CE-1G-424, assembly GCF_004341085.1. Classification (GTDB taxonomy): domain Bacteria; phylum Pseudomonadota; class Alphaproteobacteria; order Sphingomonadales; family Sphingomonadaceae; genus Sphingomonas. The sequence goes on along the minus strand of NZ_SLXW01000001.1, from coordinate 920,415 downwards.
GAGCCGCAACAACGGCACGCGGCACGAGACCGCATTCACCGTGTCGATCGAGGCGCTCGAAGGCGTCACGACGGGCATCTCCGCCGCGGATCGCGCGCGCACGATCGCGGTGGCGGTCGATGCGACCAAGGGCAAGCCGGACATCGTCACCCCCGGCCACGTCTTTCCGCTGGTCGCGCGCGACGGCGGCGTGCTCGTGCGCGCCGGTCATACCGAAGCGGCGGTCGACGTCGCGCGGCTCGCCGGGCTCAACCCCTCGGGCGTGATCTGCGAGATCATGAACGAGGACGGCACGATGGCGCGGATGGACGACCTCGTCACCTTCGCGCAGTTCCACAACGTCAAGATCGGCACGATCCGCGACCTGATCGCGTACCGCCGCCGCCACGATCACCTCGTCGAGAAGCGCGCCGAGGCGAAGTTCACCTCCGAATGGGGCGGCGACTGGAGCGCGCTGACGTTCTGGAACAAGGCGACCGGCACCGAGCAGGTCGCGCTGGTCAAGGGCAAGATCGACCCCGCCAAGCCGACGCTCGTCCGCATGCATGCGCTGTCGCCGTTCGCGGACATCTTCGGCGAATCGGGTGATCGCGGCCGGATCCTCGCGCGCTCGATGCAGATGATCGCAGACGAAGGCGCGGGCGTCATCGTCGTCATCAACCGTCCGCGCAGCAACACCTTCACCTCCGCGGTCATGAAGAAGGCGGGTGCTGAGATCACCCCGGACATGGAGGAACTGCGCGACTACGGCGTCGGCGCGATGATCCTGACCGAACTCGGCGTCCACGACATGGTGCTAATTACCAACACGCATCACACGCTGGTCGGCCTCGACGGCTATGGCCTGTCGATCGTCGGCGAGCGCCCGATCGCCTCCCTGAACACGGAAAAGAGCAACTGATGGCGCATCTCCTCATCGTCGAAGCTCGGTTCTACGATCACCTCAACGACCTTCTGGTCGAGGGTGCGAAGGCCGCGATCGAAGCCGCCGGCCACACCCACGAGACGATCACGGTGCCCGGCGCGCTCGAAGTCCCTGGCGCGATCGCGCTGGCGGCCGAGAGCGAGACGTTCGACGCGTATGTCGCGCTGGGCGTCGTGATCCGCGGCGAGACCTATCATTTCGAGATCGTCGCGGGCGAGAGCGCGCGCGGGATCATGCAACTGACGATGGACGGCTTGGCCGTCGGCAACGGCATCCTGACCACCGAGAACGAAGCGCAGGCGCTCACGCGCGCAAAGCCCACCGAAGGCGACAAGGGCGGCGGTGCGGCCAATGCGGCGCTGGCGATGCTGGCGCTCAAGGACCGCTTCATCGCATGACCGCGCCGGTGCTCCTGACGGAGCGCCTGTTGCTCCAGCCCTTGGGACCGGAGGATGCCGAGGCGTGGTATGCGTTCCACGCCGATCCCGTCACGATGCGCCATCTCGGTGGTGTGCAGTCGCGCAGCGTCGCCTGGCGTGGTCTGTGCGCGATGGCAGGCGCGTGGAGCATCCGCGGCTTCTCGATGTTCGCGGTGACGCTGCGCGATACCGGCGAATGGATCGGCCGCGTCGGTCCGTGGCAGCCCGAAGACTGGCCGGGGACGGAGATCGGCTGGGGACTCGCATCGCAGTTCGCCGGTCGCGGGTTCGCACGCGAGGCTGCGACGGCGACGATCGACTATGCGGTGGATGTGCTCGGCTGGACCGACATCATCCACACCATCGCACCCGATAACGTGGAGTCGATCGCGCTCGCGCAGCGGCTCGGGTCGACCAACCGCGGCCCAACGACGCTGCCCCCGCCGCTCGAATCGCTGCCGGTGGACGATTGGGGCCAGAGCGCCGCCGACTGGCGAGCGCGGAGAGCAAGGCATGGGTGACGTAGTCAATCTGCGCCTCGTTCGAAAGCAGCGGACTCGCGAAATGGCTTCGTCGAAGGCGGATCAGAACCGCATCCTGTTCGGGCGGACGGCGTCGGAGAAGGCAGTGGACGCTGCTGTGAAGGCCCGGACCGAGAAGACGCTCGACGGTGCGCGGCGCGATGATCGCAAGCCCGACACACCTATCACATAATCTCACCCTTCCCTCGGTGAAGACGACGGCCTCGCGCTGACCCGACGCCGGAACGTCACGCCCCCCGCGCCGTTATGCCCCCGTAACAAAGGGGCTGTGATGATCTCGGATGCGAATGCGACATTGCTCGCCAAGCTCGGCTTCGCCGCGCGCGGCGTGGTGTATCTGCTGGTCGGGTGGTTCGCGGTCGATGCGGCACTCCGCGGTGGTAGGATTGCCGACAACCAGGGCGCGATCGGGTCGATCGCGGACGAGGCGTTCGGCCCGGTGCTGCTCGCGATCGTCGCCGCCGGCCTGCTCGGCTACGCGATCTGGCGGCTGACCGAGGCGGCGGCCAATCCCGAGCAGATCGGCAGCGACGTCAAGGGCAGCCTCAAGCGGATCGGTCACGTCGTCAGCGGGATCGCGCACCTGATCCTCGCCTGGACCGCCGCGAAGCTTGCGATGAAAACCGGATCGCGCGACGCCGCCGTCTCGCCCGGCGACGAGAGCGCGCGCGACTGGACCGCGTTGCTGCTCGACCAGCCCGCCGGACGTGTGCTGGTCGGCGCGGTGGCGGTCGGGATCCTCGTCGCGGCGTTTCAGCAGGCTCAGAAGGCTTGGCGCGGCGACTTCATCCACGACCTGCGCGGCGATGCGCCGGCCCCCGGTTACGTCTGCACGATGGGCCGGATCGGCTACGGCGCGCGCGCGCTCGTGTTCCTGATCGTTTCCGGGCTATTCGCGCTCGCCGCCTGGACCGCGCATGCGAGCGACGCGGGCGGCGTCGCGGAGGCGCTGGAGCGGCTGCAATCGCAACCGGGCGGCAAATGGCTGCTCGCGCTGACCGGGATCGGGCTGGCGCTGTTCGGCGCCTACAGCCTGGTCGAAGCGCGATTCCGGCGGATCCACGTCGATCTTCCCGGTACCAACTAAAGTGAAAGATAACATATCGTTAAGCTACCTGCGCTATCGACGATGAGCATGTACACGATCACCTTCGACGTTCCGAGCAAGACGCTCACCATCGTCACCGAAGGGTTCTGGTCGGTCGCGACCACCGCGGCGTTCTCCGCCGAGCTGCTCGCGCGCGGTACGGCGGCCCGGCTGTATCATGGTCGGTTCGTCGTGCTGGCCGACCTGCGCAAGGCGGCGATCCAGCCGTTGAAGGTCGTCGATGCGCTGGAGGCGATGATGCCCAAGGCGCTCAAGGTGACGTCGGCACCGATCGCGGCGGTGGTCGCGTCGCATCTGGCGAAGCTCCAGACCGAACGCTATCTGAAGGCGGAGAACTGCCGGACGTTCCTCGATATCGACGAGGCTAAGGCGTGGCTGGCCGGGGATCGTACCGCCACCTGACTCCTAGTCCTGCGGGGCCGTTTCGAGCAACGCCGCCTCGACCTCTTCGATCGTGATGCCGAACGCGCCGGCAAGCCCCGCCACCGACGCGCCGCGATCGGCGAGCGTGCGGATCCGCGCGGTGTCGACGATCGTCTTGTAGCTACGGGTATCGCGGTCGGTCTTCGATTCCTCGCCGCTGCGCGCGAGCGCGCCCGAGCGTCGGCGTTTGGAAATCTTCAACGCCTCGACATCGTTGGTCGGCGGCGCATCGAGCCGCGCCTTGATCCGCTGATCCTCTTCGATACGCCGGCTTTCGCGGGCGCGTTCGCGTTCCTGGGACTGGAGATCGCGTTGTGCGGCACGCGATTCGGATCGCTGTTCGGACGCGGCAAGCCGCTCCTTCGCGCGCTGCTCGCGGCCGTTGGCACGCTCCTCCGCGCGCTTTGCGGCCCGGTCGGCGGTGCCGGGCATGAGCGGCCCCGTTCCCCTGCCGCCACTCGGCCAGCCGTCGGTCATCACACATCCTGTCACCGGTGCGCCACCAGTGACGCGGAAGCGCGCTGCTAAGCGATGGCAGCGCGGGTGACTAGGCCGAGGATCACATTGAATGGCGAGCAACCAGCTTCGTCATGCCGGGCTTGTTCCGGCATCCACCCTTCCGCAAAATCGATGGGATCGATCGTGCGGAGCAGTGGGCCCCGGAACAAGCCCGGGGTGACGGGGTGGTTTGGGCAATCCGGGCGGATCAACGCTCGACGTCGATCCGCCTTGAAAGCTTAGGCGTTGGCGGTCTCGAGCGCGGGGTAGTCGATGTAGCCCTCGGGACCCTGGCTGTACCACGTCTTCGCATCGTCCTTCGCGAGCGGCGCGCCGGTGCGCAGGCGCTCGGGGAGGTCGGGGTTGGCGATGAACGTGCGACCGAAGGTGATCGCGTCCGCATTGCCCGAATCGAGCTCGGCCTGTGCCTCCTCGACGGTCGTGTAGTCCGAGTTCACGATGAGCACGCCCTTGAACACTTTCCGGATCGCCGGGCTGAGCTTCGGTACGTCGGTCTTGCCGAAGGTGCCGTCGGGGCCGGGCTCGCGCAGTTCGAGGAACGCGATGCCGAGGTCGGACAGCGCCTTCGCCGCTGCGGTGAACAACGCCTCGGGGTTGCTGTCGTCGACACCCTGCGAGTCACCGTTCGGCGACAGGCGGACGCTGACGCGGTCAGCCCCTGCGACCGAGATCACGCGCTCGGCGACTTCACGGAGCAGGCGGACGCGGTTCTCGATTCCGCCACCATATTCGTCGGTGCGGAAGTTCGCGTTGTCGCGCAGGAACTGGTCGATCAGATAGCCGTTCGCCGCGTGAATCTGCACACCGTCAAAGCCGGCCGCGAGTGCGTTCTTCGTCGCCAGCTCGTAGTCGGCCAGCAAACGCGGGATCTCGTTGGTCTCGAGCGGACGCGCGACCTCGAAATCCTTCTTGCCCTCGAACGTGTGCGCCTGGCCTTCGGTCGCGGTGGCCGACGACGACACCGGCTGCGTCTCGTACACCGACGAATGGCCCTGGCGACCCATGTGCCACAGCTGCGCGACGATCCGGCCGCCAGCGGCGTGGACCGAGTCGGTGACGGGCTTCCAGGCGGCGACCTGTGCGTCGGTCCACAGGCCCGGCGCGAACGGCCAGCCAAGGCCTTCGCGGCTGATGCCGGTGGCTTCCGAGATGATCAGGCCGGCGCTCGCACGCTGCGTATAATACTCGACCATGATGTCGGACGGCACCGCATCCCTGTCGGCACGCCCGCGGGTGAGCGGCGCCATGATGATGCGGTTCGGCGCTTCGACGGCACCAAGGGTAATCGGATCGAAAAGGCTAGGCATGGGGGCTCCTTATTGGCCTGACGGGCGGAAGATAGGAGGCTACAGGGCGGCATGCATCGCCCCGACCCGCAAAGATTATCTAGCGTGCCCGATACGCCGCACGGTTTGACGCCGGTTGCGGAAAGTGTTGCCGCGCCGGGACTTATCGCCTTTGCGGCGCTGGTGGTGGCGAACGTCGCGCTGGCGTTCGGGCCGTGGTTCGTGCGCGCGACCGAGGTCGGGCCGGTGGCTGCGGGGTTCTGGCGGCTAACGCTGGCCGTGCCATTTCTGGTCGTGCTGGCGGCCCAGCAGGGCGCGCGACCGATGCGGCTCGGGTGGAAACTATGGGCCGGGCTGCTCGCGGGCGGGGTGTGCTTCGCGGCCGATCTCGGCACGTGGCATCTCGGGATCCTGCGCACGACGCTCGCCAATGCGACGCTGTTCGGCAATGTCGCGACGCTGATCTTCCCGATCTACGGCTTCCTGATCGCGCGCAGCTGGCCGACGCGGACGCAAGGGTTCGCGCTGGCGCTGGCGGCGGCGGGCGGCGCGTTGCTGCTCGGGCGGTCGTATCAGCTCGATGCGAAGAACCTGGCGGGCGATCTGTTCTGCCTGCTCGCGGGGCTGCTCTACACCGTGTATTTCATCTTGATGGCGCGGGTGCGGGCGACGCTCGCGCCCTTGTCGGCGCTGACGCTGGCAACGACGGCGGGGATCGTGCCGCTGCTCGTGTTCGCGCTGGCGATGGGGGAGCGGGTGGTGCCGACGCATTGGGGGCCGCTGATCGGGCTCGCTCTGTGCAGCCAGGTGCTCGGGCAAGGCCTGATGATCTATGCGCTCGGGCGGTTCACCCCGCTGGTGATCGGGATCGCGCTGCTGATCCAGCCGGTGGTCGCTGGCGTGGTCGGCTGGCTGGTCTATGGCGAGCGGCTTGGCGCGGCGGATCTGGTCGGCGTCGTGATGGTGGCGGTCGCGCTGGTGCTCGTCCGTCGGGGACCGCCCCCGATCGCGCTCCCTCTTGAAGACGCGCTTGATACGCCTGATTTTGAACGGCAGGAGACGGTATGACCCAGGACCTTACGCTCGACGAAATCCGCGCCCTGCTGGCGCCCGGCATCGCTGCCAACGCAGCGTTCGACGGCTGGAGCGACGCCGCGCGCGACATGGCCGCGCAGGCCGAGGGGATCGACACCGACATCGCTGCGCTCGCGTTCAAGGACGGTGCGGTCGACATGATCGACGCGTGGTTCGCACATATCGACGGCGTGATGCTCGCCGCGGTGCCGCCGGAACGCCTTGCGATGATGAAGATCCGCGACAAGATTACCGCGCTGGTCGAGGCGCGGTTGGACGCGACGTCGATCGACCGCGAATCGTTGCGGCGTGCGCTGGCGATCCTCGCGCTCCCGCAGAACCTGGCGAAGGCGACGCGGCTCGGCTGGCGGACGGTCGACACGATCTGGCGTGCCGCTGGCGACATCGCGACCGACTATAATTACTACACCAAGCGCACGATCCTGCTCGGCGTGTATGCGTCGACGATCACGGTGTTTCTCGACGACGAGAGCGAGGGCCTTGCGGAGACCCGTGCCTTCCTCGGCCGTCGCATCAACGGGATCATGCAGTTCGAAAAGGCCAAGGCCGGGTTCCTCAAGCGCACCGAACACGGCTTCAGCCTGTCGCGATTCGTCGGCCGGTTGCGCTATCCGACGACTTGAGGCGGGTCGTTAATCCCGTCATCCTGGGCTCGACCCAGGATCCAGAGCCAGAAACGACGCGCTATGTGACTCTGGATCCTGACTTTCGTCAGGATGACGGGGCGTCGAGACGGTCGTCACCCGCGGCGGTTAGGGCTTCCCTTCCCCGGACGTTACTGATAATCAGTCGCATCATGGACACTCGCCCCGATCGTTCCGTCAGCCTCGAAACCCTGCCGCGCAAGCAGCACGCGATTGTCGCCGCGATCGAATGGGCGCGGCTCGCTGGTCCCGAGGCGCGTCGCCTCCGCGAACTGGGCTTCGACGAAGGCGTCGACGTCGAGGTCCTGCACCGCGCGACGTTGGGCCAGGGCCCGATCGCCTGCCGGATCGGCCGCATGACCGTCGCGCTCCGCCGCGCGGTCGCGGGCGCGATCCACGTCTCGCCAATGCCTGCCGCGGCAGAATAATCCCATAAAATGAACGCAGCACCGCTGGTTGCGCTGGTCGGCAATCCCAATGCCGGCAAGAGCGCGCTGTTCAACGCGCTCACGGGTGCGCGCCAGAAGGTCGGCAATTATCCCGGCGTCACGGTCGAGCGGAAGGTCGGGCGGCTGATGCTCGACGACGGACGGCCCGTAGAGCTGGTCGACCTGCCCGGCGCGTATAGCCTCGAACCCTCCTCCCCCGACGAGCGCGTGACGCGCGACGTCGTCACCGGCACGCAGGACGGCGAGCGCCTTCCCGACGCGCTGGTGGTGGTCGTCGATGCCGCAAACCTCGACAACCACCTCCGCTTCACGCTCCAACTGATCGCACTCGGCCTGCCGGTCGTGGTCGCGCTCAACATGGTCGATCTCGCCGAGCGCGACGGCCTGAAGCTCGATCCCAAGGTGCTCGAACGCGAACTCGGCGTGCCGGTGATCCCGACCGTCGCGGTGCGCAAGCGCGGCCTCGACGAGTTGAAGGCCGCGCTCTCCGGCATCGTCGTCAACGGCCCGATGCGCCTGCGTAAATCTGACGGAAGCGTACAGGACGACATCGTCACGCTCCAGCGCCGCGCCCGCCAGATCGCAACGTCCGCGACCGTCTCCGAGACGCAGGTCCGCCGCTGGACGCACATGCTCGACGCGGTCGCGCTGCACCCCGTCGCCGGGCCGATCCTGCTGCTGGCGATCATGTTCCTGATGTTCCAGGCGGTGTTCAGCTGGGCACAGCCGTTCATGGACGCGATCGATGCGGGCTTCACCGCGTTGCAGGGGTTCCTGACCGCCGAACTGCCCGATTCGCTGCTCCGCTCGCTGCTGGTCGACGGCGTGATCGCGGGCGTCGGTGCGGTGATCGTGTTCCTGCCGCAGATCCTGATCCTGTTCCTCTTCATCCTCGTCCTCGAGGCGAGCGGCTACATGGTCCGCGCGGCGTTCCTGATGGACCGGGTGATGGCGAGCGTCGGGCTGTCGGGTCGCGCATTCATCCCGCTGCTGTCGAGCTTCGCCTGCGCGATTCCGGGCATCATGGCGACGCGGACGATCGACGACGAGAAGGACCGCCTGACCACGATCCTGATCGCGCCGCTGATGACGTGTTCCGCGCGCCTGCCGGTCTACACGCTGATCATCGGCGCGTTCATCCCGAACACGCAGGTGCTGCCGTTCGTCGGGTTGCAGGGGCTGGTGATGCTCGGGCTGTACGTGATGGGCATTGTCGGTGCCTTCGTCGCCGCGCTGGTGCTGCGCCGGACAGTGACCAAGGGCGTGTCGTCGGGCTTCATGATGGAGATGCCCAAATACCAGTGGCCGCAGTGGCGCGACGTCGGCATCGGGCTTTGGAGCCGCGCGCAGATCTTCCTGAAGCGCGCCGGCGGGATCATCCTGACCTCGACGATCATCCTGTGGGTGCTGCTGAGCTTCCCCAAGCCGCCCGAGCAGCCCGCCGGCGCGCCGAAGATCTCTGCGGTCGATTACTCGGTCGCCGGCCGCATCGCCAACGGCATCGCGCCCATCTTCGCGCCGATCGGCTTCAACCGCGACATCGTCCTCGCGCTGATCCCGGCGATGGCCGCACGCGAAGTCGCGGTCGCGGCGATCGGCACGGTCTATGCGATCGACGATCCGGACAGCAACCAGGGCGGCAAGGCGATGGTCGAGAACCTGCGCGGCCGCTGGAGCCTGCCGACCGCGCTCGCCTTCCTGATGTGGTTCGTGTTCGCGCCGCAGTGCATTTCGACGATCGCCGTCACCCGTCGCGAGACCAATGGGTGGAAATGGCCCGCCTTCATGGTTGGCTATTTGTTCGCCGCCGCGTACATCATGGCGGGTATCACATACTGGCTGGCGGTAGCCGCGGGTTTGTAGGTGATGCACTGAGCGGACTCCAAATCCGTTCAAGGCGTAGGTCCTGGTCCTTCTCCCCAGAAGCGATCATCCCTTCCACCGGGTAATCTGCACCCAGGTCCTACGCCGTTACCGTATATTCGTTCATGCTCGTCTGAGCAATCAAACCTTACTAGTGGAGTCCTGGGTTCGTGGCAGGCAGCGTCAACAAGGTCATCATCGTCGGCAATCTGGGTCGCGACCCGGAGAGCAAGGCGTTCCAGAACGGCGGCAAGGTCGTCAATCTGCGCATCGCGACATCCGAGTCCTGGAAGGACAAGATGTCGGGCGAGCGCAAGGAAAAGACCGAATGGCATTCGGTCGCGATCTTCAACGAAGGTCTCGCGAACGTCGCCGAAAAGTATCTCCGCAAGGGCTCGAAGGTCTATATCGAGGGCGCGCTCCAGACCCGGAAGTGGCAGGACGCGCAGGGCCAGGACAAATATTCGACCGAGATCGTGCTGCAGGGCTTCAACAGCGTGCTGACGATGCTGGACGGTCCGAACGGCGGCGCAGGCGGTGGTGCAGGCGGCGGCGGCGGTAGCCGCGGCGGTGGCGACGACTGGGCCGGCGGCGGTGGCGGCAACGACTTCGGCGGTGGTTCGTCGGGCGGCGGCGGTTACGGCGGCGGTGGTGGTCGCGGCGGCAGCGCACCCTCGGGTGGCGGTAGCGGTGGCGGCGCGCGCGGCGGCAGCTTCGGCCAGACCGGCGGCTTCTCGGACGATCTCGACGACGACGTGCCGTTCTGACCTCCGTGACGACGCTGGATTCCGTCCCCGCGACCGCCGTGTTCGACGAGGCTGAGCGCTCGCGCGTCATCGCGGCGTACGACGTCGCGGGCGCGCGTGCGAAGGGCCAGCTCGACGACATCGTGGCGTTCGCGGCCGAGCTGTGCGCCGCGCCGGTCGCGTTGCTGAGCCTGGTCGAGGACGAGTATCAGCGCTTCCTGTCGCGCACCGGCACCGACCTCGAGCAGACGCCGCGCAGCATGTCGTTCTGCGCGCACGCGATGCATCATCACGAGGTGATGGAGGTCGCGGATACGCTGGAGGATCCGCGCTTCGTCGACAACGCGCTGGTGACCGGGCCGCCCTATGTGCGGTTCTACGCGGGTGCGCCGCTGGTCTCCAGCGAAGGCGTGCCGCTGGGCGCGCTCTGCGTGCTAGCCCCCCGTCCGCGCGAGGGGCTCACCCGGTTCCAGCGCGACGGCATGACGCTGTTGGCGAAGGCGGCGATGGGCCGGCTCGACGATCGCCGTTCGGCGCGCGAGCAGGCGATGGCCGACGCCGAGGCGCGGCGTACGTTGGAGGCGAGCGACCTGAAGTTCCGCACGCTCGCGGACACGATGCCGCAGATGGTGTGGTCCACGCTGCCCGACGGCTTCCACGACTATTTCAACGCGCGCTGGTACGAGTTCACCGGCACGCCCGTGGGGACGACCGACGGTGAGGGCTGGAACGACATGTTCCACCCCGAGGACCAGGATCGCGCCTGGGCGGTCTGGCGCCAGTCGCTCGACTCGGGCGAGCCGTACAATATCGAATACCGGCTGCGACATTTCGACGGCACGTATCGCTGGGTACTCGGCCGCGCGCTGCCGGTGCGCGACGAAAACGGCACGATTACGCGCTGGTTCGGGACGTGCACCGACATCCACGAGCAGAAGCTCGCCTATGAAGAGCGCGAGGTCATCAGCCAGGAGCTAAGCCATCGCATCAAGAACATCTTCGCGGTGATCGCCGGGCTGATCGCGTTTTCCGCGCGGGGGAAGCCCGAGTTCATGGGCATCGCGACCGACCTGCGTCACCGCATCAACGCGCTCGGCCGCGCGCATGATTTCGTCCGCCCGCATAGCGCCAACTCGCGTCCGGCCGCCGCGCAGAACAGCCTGCACGGCCTATTGCAGGAATTGTTCGAGCCGTATCAGCGGATCGATGGCGCACGCCTCCATGTCACCGGTGACGACGTGACGATCGACGATCGCTCCGCCACGCCGCTCGCCCTGCTGTTCCACGAGCTCGCCACCAACGCGACCAAGTACGGTGCGCTCGCGACCGAGCTGGGCACGGTCCGGATTACGATCGCGGCGAACGATGAGTCGGTGACGCTGCATTGGCGGGAAGTGGGCGGCCCGGCGGTCACCAAGCCGACCATGGCCGCCGGCTTCGGCACGCAGCTAATCGAAATGAGCGCCGTGCGTCAGTTGGGCGGCACGGTGAACCGGATTTGGAACGATGACGGCCTGATCGTCGAGATGACTATTCCTAAGCCAGCGTTCAGCCGCTGACGACCCTGATCACGTCGTCGTTAGCGATCGCCTCTTCCTCGCACGCTAACGCCGCTGCAGCTAGGATCGCGGCGTCGCTGAACGGCTTGCGGATATAGCCGAGGCATTCCGCATCGCCGATCTGCGACGGGTTGGCGGTTACGAACACGACCTTGACGCCGTACTCCCGCGCCATCCGCCTGGCGATCTCCGGCCCAGTCGGTCCGTCGCGCAGATTGATGTCGACGAACGCGAAGCTGCATCCCGGTGCAGCCGCGATCGCGCTGTCGCGATCCGCCGCGATTCCCGCCACATCGTATCCGGCATCGACGAGGATTCTCTCGAGGTCGAGCGCGACGAATATCTCGTCTTCGACAATGAGGGCGGTCTTGGTCATCGGCGGAGTAACCAGCCGCCCGACGATCGGTTCCGTTGCGATACTGATCTGAATCAGCATCCAGACATAAATTGTATATTTTTCTTACTATCTTCCGCGTCGCAGCATGAAGACGGCGTGTTCCGCGAACAGGTTGGCCGCCGCCGCGCCGGTGCGCTTGTCGCCCGACAGGAACCACGCATCCTCGACAACGATCCCGCGCGCTTTCACGAAGGCGCGGAAATCGTCGATCGTGACGTGGTGGATGTTCGGCGTGTCGTACCAGCGTTCGGGTAATTGCCGCGTGACCGGCATACGGCCGCCCCACAGAAGCGACCCCCTCACCCGCCAGTGCGCGAAATTGGGGAAGCTGACGAACGCCTGACGACCGATCCGCAGCAGATGATCCAGCACCAGATCAGGCGCACGCGCGGTCTGCAACGTCTGGCTGAGGATTGCGTAATCGAAGCTCGCGTCGGGATAGCCGGCGAGGTCGACATCCGCATCGCCCTGGATCACCGACAGACCGCGCGCGACCGCGGAGGCGACGTTGCGCGCGTCGATTTCGAGGCCACGCACATCGACGTCGCGGGTGTCGCGCAAGGCCGCCATCAACGCGCCGTCGCCGCAGCCGATATCGAGCACGCGGCTGCCTTGCGCGACGTTTTCGGCGATGACCGCGAGGTCGGTACGTAAGGTCATGCCGCGGTCCGTAATTGCTCGGCGAGGCCTGGCGCGAGGCGTTCCATGTAGCGATCCGCGCGGACCAGTGGGTGGAAGCCGAGCCCCGCATAGACGCCGTGTGCGTCGGCGGTAACGAGGCCGATCCGCCGCAGCCCGGCGAACGAGGGGTGATCGAGGAACCAACTCACCATCCGACGCCCGAGCCCCTGCCCTCGCACGGCCTCGTCGACCCAGACGTCCGCCAGCCATGCGAACGTCGCGTGATCCGTAATCATTCGCGCAAAACCGACCTGCTGCTCATTCTCGTACGCGCCGAGACAATGCGACCCGGCGATCGCACGCTCGACCAGACCGCGCTCGATCCCCGGCGACCAATAGCTGCTCGCGAGCCAGCCGTGGATGCGGTCGACCTGCAACTTGGCCACGTCGTCGGACAGGATGATCGTCATCGGCCGGCCCTCAGGAAGCCGTCGACCACCCGGTTCAGGTCCGGCGCCTCCAGCAGGAACGCGTCATGGCCATACGGGCTCGACAGCTCGACGAAGCTGACCGGTGCGCCGGCTGCGTTGAGTGCCTGGACGATCGCACGTGATTCGGCAGTCGGGTAGAGCCAGTCGGTGTCGAAGCTGACGAGGCAGAACCGCGATCTGGTCGCGCGGAAGGCGTTGGCGAGCAGCCCGCCATGCTCCTCGGCGAGGTCGAAATAATCCATCGCGCGCGTGATGTAGAGGTACGAGTTCGCATCGAACCGGTCGGTAAACGCGAGCCCCTGGTGGCGCAGATAGCTTTCGACCTGGAAATCGGCGTCGAACCCGAACGATTTCGCGTCGCGCGCCTGGAGGCGGCGGCCGAATTTTTCGGTCAGCCCCGCCTCGGACAAGTACGTGATGTGCGCCGCCATCCGCGCGACCGCGAGCCCGGCGGTCGGCGCCGCGTCGTCGTGATACTCGCCGCCACGCCAGTTCGGATCGGCCATCACCGCCTGCCGCCCGACCTCGTGGAACGCGATGTTCTGTGCGGTATGCCGCGCGGTCGAGGCGATCACCACGCAGGCCTTCACGCGGTCGGGAAAGGTCGCGGGCCAGCTCAGCGCCTGCATCCCGCCCATCGATCCGCCGACCACCGCGTGGAGCACGCCGACGCCGAGATGATCGAGCAGCATCGCCTGCGCGCGCACCATGTCGCGGATCGTGATGACCGGGAAGCTCATCGCCCAGGGGCGGCCGGTCGCCGGGTTGATCGTCGCGGGGCCGGAGGTGCCCATGCAACTGCCTAGTACGTTGGCGCAGACGACGAAGTGACGCGCGGGGTCGATCGGCTTGCCCTCGCCGACCATCCGCGTCCACCAACCGGGCTTACCGGTGCGGGGGTGATGCGAGGCGACGTGCTGGTCGCCGGTCAGCGCGTGGCAGATCAGGATGGCGTTCGACGCGTCCGCGTTGAGCGTGCCGTAGGTCTCGTACGCGATGTCCACGGGCGATAACAGCACGCCGCCATCGAGCCTGAGCGGCCCCGGCAACGTTACGCGCCGCGCGAGGCCGAAGCGTTCGTCGGTGTCGTGGCCGGTCCCGGGGTCGATGGCAGGCGTGTCGAGCATGCCGCGCGCTACCATAGGGGGACGCCGTCATGCCAGCACGGTAGTGGTCCGGACTTGGGTACCATCCTACTCCTACCTACCCCTGTCGGGCGCTGACCGTCCGAACCACGCCGTCATCCTGACGAAAGTCAGGACCCAGGGTAACGAGCGGTGACATCCGTGGCTCTGGATCCTGACTTTCGTCAGGTTGACGCTGGACGGGCGGGGTACCGATCCTTGCAAGCGGCCCCCCACCCCCACGCACAAAGATTGCCACCGCGCCACCGCGCCCGCTATGCCCCGCGCCATGACAAACATCATGCCCGCACCCGCGCCGAAGCCCTGGATCCTGGGGATCGCGCCGTACACGCCCGGCCGCTCGACGACCGACGATGGCCGCACGGTGATCAAGCTGTCGTCGAACGAAAATCCGCTCGGCACCAGCCCCGCCGCGAAGGCCGCATTCGACGCCGCCGACCGCACGCTGGAGCGCTATCCGGATGCGGGCGCGGTCGAACTGCGCGAGGCGCTGGCGGCGCATTACGACCTCGACCCGGCGCGCGTGATCTACGGCACCGGCTCCGACGAGATCCTGCATCTGGTCGCGGGCGCCTATGCGGGTCCCGGCGACGAGATCATCCACGTCCGCTACGGCTTCGCCGTCTACGAGATCGCCACGCGCCGCGTCGGTGCTGAGCCCGTCATCGTCGACGACCGCGACTATGCGACCGACGTCGATGCGATCCTCGCTGCGGTGACAGAGCGCACCCGCGTCGTGTTCGTCGCCAACCCGAACAACCCGACCGGCACGTTCACGCCGCGCGCGGAAATCGCGCGGCTGCATGCGGGACTGCCAAAGTCGGTGCTGCTCGTGCTCGACCAGGCCTATGCCGAATATCTGTCGCCCGAAGAGGACGATGCCGGCCTCGCACTGGCGATGACCGAGGCGAACGTGCTCGTCACGCGGACCTTCTCGAAGATCCACGGGCTGGCCGCCGAGCGGATCGGCTGGGGCTATGCCTGCGCGCCGATCATCGACGCGATGCACCGCATCCGCGCACCGTTTAACGTGACGACGGCAGGCCAGGCCGCCGCTGTCGCCGCGATCGGCGACACCGCTTTCGTCGACGCGACGCGCGCGCATAACGACACGTGGCGCGGCTGGTTCGTCGAGCAGATCGGGCAGATGGGCAACGCCGGGCTTCGTGCGGTGCCGTCGAAGGCGAACTTCGTGCTCGTATTGTTCGAGGGCAAGCTGACCGCCGACGCCGCGTATCATGGGCTGATGGACGCGGGCTACATCGTCCGCTGGCTGCCGGGCCAGGGCCTGCCCAACGCACTGCGCATCACGATCGGCACCGAGGAGGAAACGCGCGGCGTCACCGCGGCGCTGCGCAACCTGGTCGAAGCCGCCTGATGCTCCCGTTCGCGCGCGTCACGATCATCGGGCTGGGACTGATCGGCTCGTCGGTGGCGCGCGCGGTGCAGGCGACGATGCCGACGGTCCGCGTTACCGGCTACGACGCCGATGCGACCGTGCGCGAAGCGGCGGACCGGCTGCAATTCTGCGACGACGTCGCGGACTCGGCGGGGGCAGCGGTGATCGACGCCGACCTGGTGATCCTGTGCGTGCCCGTCGGCATCATGGGCGAGGTCGCCGCCGAGTTCGCGGCCGAACTGCCGGCGGATGCGATCGTCAGCGACGTCGGCAGCTGCAAGGCCGAGATCGTCCGCGCGCTGACTGAAGCGCTACCGAACGCAACCGTGATCCCCGCGCACCCGGTCGCAGGCACCGAGCGGAGCGGGCCGGAGGCTGGCTTCGCGACGTTGTTCCGGCACCGCTGGTGCATCGTCACGCCCCCCGAGGGCGCCGACCCGGTCGCAGTCGAGCGCGTGTCCGAATTCTGGCGCAGGCTTGGCGCGCAGGTCGAGACGATGGCGCCCGAGCATCACGACCGCGTCCTCGCCGTCACCAGCCATCTGCCGCATCTGATCGCCTACACGATCGTCGGCACCGCGGGCGACCTGGAGGAAGTGACGCAGTCGGAGGTCATCAAATACTCGGCCGGTGGTTTTCGCGATTTCACGCGGATCGCGGCGTCGGACCCGACGATGTGGCGCGACATCTTCCTCAACAACCGCGAGGCGGTGCTGGAGATGTTGCAGCGATTCTCAGAAGATCTGAGTCATCTCCAGCGCGCGATCCGCTGGGGTGATGGCGATGCGCTGTTCGACCTGTTCACGCGGACTCGCGCGATCCGCCGGAGCATCGTCGAGCAGGGGCAGGACGATGATGTGCAGGATTTCGGGCGTACGCACGGGTAAGGAAGTGCGCCGCGCCGTACCCAAAAACCTCCACCCCGGCGAAGGCCGGGGTCCAATTGGGTAGGCTCGAGTAACCACGAGCAACGCACACCAGCGAAGTCCCCCCAATTGGGCCCCGGCCTTCGCCGGGGTGGTGGATTGGTTGGGGTATCCTTCCGATCCTAGTCCAGCGCGTTCATCGCCGCATGGACTCGCTGCTCCGCCTCTTCGCGCGGCAGGCCCGGCGGCACCACCTCGCCGAACCGGAAAGTGATCACTCCCGGCAGCTTCGGCCCCTTTTTCGGCCACACCAGCCCGCTGTCGCACGCGATCGGCACCGTCGGCATCTTCAGCGCACGATACAGGCCCGCAAACCCCGGCTTGAGCGGCGGATGCTCGCCCGGCGACACTCGCGTCCCTTCCGGAAAGATCAGGATCGATCGCCCCGTCGCCTTCGCCGCGGTCGCCTCGCGCATCATGCTGCGCATCGCCGTCGCCGATGCCTCGCGATCGACGACGATCGCGCCATAGCGCCGCGCTGCCCAGCCCCAGGCCGGGATATCCGCCAGTTCGCGCTTCAGCACGATCGCCGGGCCGTCGAGCAACGCCTGCAACTCCAGCGTCTCGAACATCGCCTGGTGCTTGCACGCGTAGAACGCCGGCTCGGTCGGTCGCGTCCCCTCCACGCGGATATGCACGCCGAGGATCGCGCGCGCGCACCAGCGGTGAAAGCGCGTCCAGATCGTCGAATGCACGATCACCGCGCGCGAGCCGAACAGCGCCGAGATCGGCACGGTCACCACGATCGGCACCGAGATCGTGTAGAAAACGAGCATGAACGCCCAGTTACGCAGCCAGATCATCCGCCATATCCAATCCACAATGCGATCCGGCGAAGGATCAACTTGTTATATTCGTTGACCAAGGTCCCGAGCCGCGGCGTCCCCGGCACGCCGTCGCCAAGGATCACGACATTCTTGTCGAGCGCCGCCGCCAGTTCCATCCGCGCGCGCGCGACATGCCAGTCCGACGTCACCAGCCGCACCGACCGGTATTTGTGCACGCGCACCCATTGCGCCGTTTCCTCGGCATTCGACCGCGTATCGACAGCGTCCGCACCCAGATCGATGCAGCACGCGAACAACGCGGGCGACGTCCGATATTCCAGCGCGAGATCGATCGGCCGCACCCCCGGGGCAACGCCCGTCACGAGCATCCGCTTCGCCTGATGATCGCGGAGTAGCGCGATGCCGCGGTCGATTCGCCCTGCCCCACCGGTCGGCACGACGATCGCGTCCGAGGTGAAGCCGTCGAGCGGCTTGGGCAGCAGCAGCATGAACACCGCGAACCCGAACGCCCAGGCGAGGCCCAGGATGCCGAGGAACCGCACGATCACAGGATATGCCTCAGCGCGCGGACGATCGTCACGCGCGCGGCGAGCGTGGCAAGGACGACGAACGCGACCGGGAGCAGCGCAAGCACCACCCAGTCGACTCCGCCAAGCGTCACCCCGCCGAGCAGTTCGGAGCCCAATCCGTGCAACCGGATGCCGATGAACGCGATCACCAGCAACGCCGTGACGCCGCCGCCGACACCACCGATCGTCGCATCGAGCGCGATCCGTCGCTGGAACAACCGCGCGATCTGGAGATCGGTCGAGCCGAGCATGTGCATCACCGCGATCGTCGCGTGATGCGTCTGGAGCCCCGCGCGCGCGGCAAGCACGACGACCGCGGCGGTCGCACTCGCCATCAGCAGGACCAGCGCCAGCGCGAGGAACGTCAGCGAGCGCATCACGTCGTTGACCGGCGACATCCAGCTTTCGTGGCGGTCGACGCGGACGATCGGGCTCAGGCGCCGCACTGTGGCCGCGACGCGCGCGGCCGCCGCCCCGTCATGATCGGCGAGGTCGACGTCGATCATCGCCGGCACGGGCAATTGCGGATCGGCCCCGTCGGACCCGAGCCAGGGTTGCAGCAGTCGCGTGAGTTCGGCGCGGTCGACCGGCGTCGCCGTCGCCACCGCCGGCATCGTCCGCAGCGCCGCCAGCACGCGCGCGGCAACCGCATCACGCCGCACCGGATCACCATCGACGACCTGCACCGTCAACCGCCCCGCCAGTTGTCGATCGAGCAACCGCGCCGCACCCGCCGTCGCCAGTCCCAGGGCGGCGGCGAGCATCGTCAGGAACAGCATGATCGCCATCACCCACGTCATCGCGCGCAGGCCACCGGCTTCGTCGAGCACGCGGCGTTCGGCCGATGATCGCGCTTTCGACACCCTCATCATTCGGGCCGCGTCGGTGGATAGCGGAGCGAACCGGTCGGATCGAGCAGCCGCCCGCGATCGAGCCGCATCATCTGCGCGCCGGGTATCCGCCCGAGCAGGTGGAAGTCGTGTGTCGCGACCACGACGGTCGTGCCCAATTTGTTAAGCGATTCGAACAGGTGGAGCAGGCGTTCGGCCATGTCGGGATCGACGTTGCCGGTCGGCTCGTCCGCGACCAGGATCTCGGGGCGTGCGATGACCGCGCGGGCGATCGCCACGCGCTGTTGCTCGCCGCCCGACAATGTCGCCGGGCGCGCATCGGCGCGGTCGCCGAGCCCGACCCAGGCGAGCATCTCGCGCACCGGTTGCTCGATATCCACCTCGGGCATCCCCGCCACGCGCAACGGCAGCGCGATATTGTCCCAGGTCGACAGATGCGGGACGAGCCGGAAATCCTGGAACACCACGCCGATCCGCCGCCGGAACCCGGGCAGCCGGTCGCGCGACAGCACCACCGCGTCCTCGCCGAACAGCCGGATCACGCCGCGCGTCGGCCGCTGTGCGAGATACAGGAGCTTCAGCAACGACGTCTTCCCCGCACCGCTCGCGCCGGTCAGGAAATAGAACGCACCGCTGCGCAGCGTGAAGCTGAGGTCCGACAGCGTCTCCGGCCCGGCGTCCGGTCCCGAATCTGACTCCGTGCCGTAACGAAGCCCGACATTCTCGAATTGGACGATATTCGCCATGACGTGGTTGCGCCCGCTTTCGCCCGCTTGATGCCCGTATCGGCGCTTTCGCATGAAAGCGCGCGCCGCTTCAAGCTTGCCACCTATGCGGGCCGCGTGCTTATTCGGCACAAGACCGGTCGCGCTCCAGCGGCCGCTGGTGAAGCGCATCCATGATCCTCCAATGTCCCGAGTGCAGCACGCGCTATCTGGTTCCCGACAGCGCGATCGGGACCGAGGGGCGCACCGTGCGCTGCGCCAATTGCAAGCACAGCTGGTTCCAGGGACCCGCCGCGGCCCCCGACACCGTCGTCGACATGCCGGAATCGACCCCGCTCCCACCGGCGCCCGCCCCGCTTGCCCCGCTGCCCCGCGCGCCGATCGGCGACGTATCCGAGCGGTTCGCGGCGGTCGCTCCAGCGCCGACGCCGACCCCGCCGCCGGCGCAGGCCGAGCCCGAACCCGCGTTCGTCGCGCCGACCTACCAAGCCATCGCCGAGCCGCCGCCGTTCCGTCCGCGCCGCAACACGACGCGGCGCTGGACGATCGTCGCGGTCATCGCCGGGCTGCTGATGCTGCTTGCGGCAGGCGCGATCGTCTATCTCGGCGCGCCGGGTGTCGCCGCCAAGCTCGGCATCGGCGTCGCGACCGACGACAGCCCGCTACGGCTGCGCGACAATCCGATCGAGCGGCGCGAACTCGACAACGGCTCCGAGCTGTTCGCGGTCAGTGGCCAGGTGAGCAACCCGTCGGACCAGCGCCAACGCGTGCCCGACATCCGCGCCGAACTCCGCGATGCGCAGGGGCGGCTGGTGTACAGTTGGACGATCACCCCGCAGCAGCGCACGCTCGCACCCGGCGGGACGATCGATTTCAATTCGGCGACGCTCAACGTGCCGGCGAACTCCAAGCGGCTCGAGTTGAGCTTCGCAGGGGAGTCGACCCGCTAGCGGCGACACGCGACGATCCGGCAGCGGCCGTAGCAAAATCGGCGTTTGCGGTCTTCGCCTACGACTTTCTCGCAAAGGCCGTTGCGTCGCGTTCAAACCCTTGCTAGTGGCGCTCGCCTACCAGATGCCGGGTCCGCCCGGTGATGTTTCATGGGCGGCCATGGCGGAACTGGTAGACGCGCAACGTTGAGGTCGTTGTGGGCGAAAGCCCGTGGAAGTTCGAGTCTTCTTGGCCGCACCATTTTTCCCGATGAAATGAACATCCCCTTCGAGGGCCACCCCTTCGATTGCCACTCCCGCCGCGTTCATGCGTTGGGCCGCGTGGAGGAATTTGCATGAGTTCGATCGACGACACGATCATCGACACGCCCGAGGGGCCGATGACGTTTGCGCAGTGGAAGAAGAAGAACCCCGTCCAGCTGCCCTCGCGGCGGACCAAGGGGAAGAAGCTGCCCAACAAGGTGAAGCTGACCACCGACGAGAAATAGCGGTGGCTAAATCTCGAACGCGGCGCCGATAGGCAGATACGCTCCCCTCCCTGGAAGGGAGGGGTTGGGGGTGGGTTGGCCTGCTCGTGGCACCCCACTCCGGATTACTGGGAGCCGACCCACCCCTGCCCCCCCTTGCAGGGAGGGGAAAGCAGCGGGCACCACATCGGTTGCCGCTCAGTGTCTCCCCGCCCCCTGCCTCGCCCGGATCATCCGCGCCTGGAACTTCACCCGCTGCCAGAAGGTCGCGTCGTCGAGCCGCCATTGCCGGATCGCCTGCGTCGCCAGCGTCTCGATCAGCGCCTCGCTGGTCGCCGCGTCCTGCTTTGCGAACTCGCGCGCCAGCTCTTCCACGCAGGGACCGTGATCGGTGAAGTCCCGCGGCGGCATTATCGTCGGACTCGGCATCGGCATCGGCATCGACATCGGCATAGATTTCTCTCCCTGTGATTATCGGCGACCACCGAACAGCGCGCGCGTCGCGCCGCCGATCGTCGCCTGGTCGAACTTCAGCCGCATCGTCACGTACGGCCCCTGCCGCGTGTAGCGGTCGTCCTCGAAATCGCGGTCGCGGTAGCCCGACACGTTGTAACCGGCGCTGATCCACGTGTTGCGTGCGGGCGATACGCCGACCGATGGCCCGCCGCTCCACGACCAGGCGCCGCGCGACCACGCGTGCTGCACCGATCCGCTGACGCCGATATCGAACCGGGTGCCGATATCCTGGCGCAACTCGAACCCGGTGACGTCGATATACCCGTCATAGGTATCGTCGGCGAAGCGCCCGGCGACGTATTTCGCGCCGTAATAGACCGTCGCCTCGGTGCCGTGGCCGAGCCCTTCCGGACCGGTCCGATAGTTGACCGCGAGGTTGTTGATGATCCGCGAGGTGACCTGATCGCCTGCGCCATAGGCGGGGACGCCGAGCGCATTCGAGTCGCTGAACCCCGCATCCGCGCTCTCGTGCCGCAGTTCGAGCCGTTCGAGCACCGACCAGCGGCTGTCGAGCGGCCGCAGCGCGAGCGCCAGATCGGCGGTGGCATAGGTCGCGGCCGCGCCGGTCCGGTCCTTGATCGTGTAGGCCTTGATGCTCGACGCGAGCGTCTTGCCCTGCCCCAGCGTGCGGAGGAAGTTGGTGGTGATGCCCCAGCGATCGCCGCTGTCGGCGTTGCGATATTCGAGCCGTCCGTTCACCGACCAGCGGGCCTGACGGTAGGTCGCCCCGAACGTTGCCGCCGCGTAATCGCCGTTGGTCTGGTCCTGGCCGACATAGCCGCCCGAGGTGACCGGCTGGAACGCGTTGACGACTGCGCCTTCGGGGATCTTGCCCTTGAGCGTGTTGCTGGCGTCGAGCGTCCCGTCGATGGTCCAGTGCTTGCCGAGCGGCACCGACTGGCTGAGGCCGTATTGCGCATAGGTCCGCGCGCCGTTCTCACCGATCGCCTGCTGGTTGAGCGTGCTCATCAGCTTGGCGCCGGTCCAGGGCGCGACGTCGACGCCGAACTGCTTGGTGTGCGCGACATAGCCGTCGCCGTTGGCGATCTCGTAGCCACCGATCAGACGGATGCCGGGCTTGATCCGGTAGGCCAGCTGGATCTGGTGGCGGACCGGGAAGTCGACGCTGTCGCTGTCGCCGCCAGGCGCGAACTGCGTCTGGCCGGTGACCGTGAGCTTGTCGCCGAACAGCGCCTGCGTGCCGCCGACCGTCAGCAGACGGCTGTCGCGGTCCTTGCCGTCCCTGCCGCGGTCCGACGCGAACTGGCCGCCGACGAAGATCGTGCCGGTGTCGCGGCGATATTCGATACGGGCCTCGCCGGCGGCACGCGTGCCGGGGGTGCTCAGCTGCTGCTGATACCAGGCGACCCCGGTCACGCTCAGTCGATCGGTCAGCCGCAGCCGGCCGTCGAGCCCGAACTTGCGCGTACCCGCCTCGACGAGGTTCTGCTGGCCGACGCCGAACGCGGTATCCTGCTGACGGGCATAGGCGAGCAGATCAAGCTTGGTGCCGTGGTGATCGACCTCGGCCAGATAGGCGAGGCCCTGGCCCAGCCCGCCGCGACCGCCCTTGGCGATCTCGCCGCGCAGTTCGGTATTGGCGGTGACGTGTGCCTTGATATCGGCGCCGAGCACGGTGGCCTTGCCGACGGTCTCGTCGCGGATGACCGCGGCACCGATCTCGACCCGGCCGTTCGCCAGCTTGGTCGCGACGCGCGCGGCGGCGGCGAGCTTCGACGATTTGCCGCCCTCGACCTCGTAATCCGCGACGATGAAGACCGGGTTGAGGTTGCTGTCACGGCTGAGGATCGGCTGGCGGAAGCGCACCGTGCCCATCGATGTGTCGATGTCGTAATCGATGTGCCGCGTCAGCTGGGTGGTCGCGATGATCAGCTCGGAGCGGAACCGGTCGCGGGTCTCGATCCGCAGCTTGTCGCTGTTCGGCACGATATCGCGCCCCGAGAGCCGATATGGACCACTCAGGCCGTTGCCCTGGATCTCGTCGCGGGAATACAGCGTGTCGGTGTTGGCGGCGAACCCGGTCGCGCGGATCCGCTTGCCCTCATAGGCGGCCTTCACGCCGTTGAGCGTGCGGTTGTAGCGGGTCAGCTGCGTGTCGGTGAAGCCGGTTTCGAAATCGCCGAACAGCGCGTAGAATTCGCGACGCTCGAGCCGCAGGTACAGCTTGCGCTTGGTGGCCGCGTCATAGCCCTGGCGCGAGCCGTCGCCATAGACAGTGTAATAGCGATCGGGATCGATCGTGCCGAGCAGGCCGCGATCGGGATCGTATTTGCGGTCGCTGTCATAGGCGATCGTCGCCAGCCACGAGCCCTTGACGCGACCCTTGGCGTAGAACGCGAGCTGGCCGTCGGTGACCACGCTGCCGCGCTGCGACCGCGGGAGGCCGGACTGGCGCTTGCTGAGCATGTCGTAGCCGAGCGAGCCCGCGCCGAAACCGACCACGACCCATTGCTTGGCGGAGGCGGCGAGCCAGGCGCGAACCTCATTGGCATGGACGACCTTGTCCTGGGTCAGCGAGACGACGACGTGGACGGCACCCGCCTGCGTGGTTGGCTGGAGCGTGATGAAGGCGAGCCCGTCGTCGCCGACCACCAGCGCGGTGGTGGCGGACCGCTCGCGGCCAGCAAGCTGACGACCCTGTTCGAGTTCGGCCTCGACTGCGGCGGTGTAGGGCTGGTCGACGGTGAACGGCACCAGCGTTCCGGCGCGAACCGGACGGCCGGTCTTGTCGGTGACGCGGACCGCGATCAGCGGACGGGTCAGGCCATCGGCGACGAGACGGCTGCTGGCGGCGTCGAACACCGCGCGCACGCCTGCGCCGGAATAGTGCACCAGGCGGTCGAGCGTCTTCACGACGCTGCCGTCGGCGGCCAGCACGCGTGCCTGAAGACGATTGTCGCCGTCGATCAACGGGATACCCGTCCAGCGCGAGACCGCGATGTCGGTGCCGTCACGCTGATCGGTGCCGTCGAACGCGAGCGCTTCGACCTGCTTGCCGTTGATCGTCAGCGCCACCCGCTGACCGGGCATGTGCTTGACGACCGCACGGACGATCGGCGCGCGCGGATTGTGGTCGGCGAGCGGGAACAGCCAGTCGATGCCCGCCGTCTGTCCACCGGCCAGCCAGTCGCGGCTGCCGGCGGCGGTGGCGTCGTCGAGGATGGTTACGGGAAGCGCGGCGTCGACAGCGGCGGCCTTGCCGGTCGGCTTCAGCTGGAAATCGACGCGCTTGAGCAGACCGCCGTCGCCCTCGACGAAGCGCGAGATCGGGCTGTTCGCCTGGCGCGTGTCGATGTCGCAGGCGACCGGCGCATGCGTGACGGGGATGCTCGACGTATCGATCTGGACGACGTGACGACCGGCGCGGACGCCCTCGAAATGGTAGAGCCCGTCGCGATCGGTGGAGACGAACGTGCCGTCCTCCATCAGCAGGCGGATTCCGGGCACGCCCTTGCGCTTGTCGACCGGATCGCCGCAATTCCCCTCGGTCACGCGGCCGATGATCGTCATCGCGTCGGTGAACAGCAGCGGACGCAGCCGCACCGATGCGGCAGCCTCGTTGCTGGAGACGTCGCCCTGCCCGGCGACACGCGCGCGGTTGAGCGCCTCGCCGGCGGGTGCGCCAGGCGCGATGCTGACGACGTATTTCAGTTCGGTCGAGGCGCCGGCAGCCAGCAGCGGGATCGCGAAATCGAGGTTGCGGCCATCGCTCGACACGGTCGGCTCGTCACCGCCGCGCGCGGAATTGCGCTCGTAGCGCAGCCCCCTCGGCAACGTATCGGCGACGTGGAGTCCGCGCGCAGGGACCGAATCGCGATTGGTGATGCGCAGCAGATACTGGACGAAATCGCCCGGCGACGCCTCGCGCACCGACGCGATCTTGGTCAGCAGCAGCTTGCCGGGGCCGGGGCCATCGAGCGGAATATCCGCCGAAAAGGGCTCAGGCCTGGCCAGCGTGAACACGCCCCCGAAGCTTGCATCCTTGAGGATGAACGGTGCGCCGTCCGGATCCTTGAGCGCGGCCAGCGCAGCACGGTCGGCGGTCGACGGGGCGACATAATCACCCGGCGGGACCACCTTCAAAGCATAGCGGCCCGGCGTCGTCAGGGGGAACCGATAGCGGCCGGTTTCGCCGGGATAGACGCGCCCGCTGGCGTCGGTGACGGTCGCACCAGTCATCATCGTCGAAGGGTAGCGGCTGACACCGTCGTCGCCGAAGACGGTGGCTGGCTGGCCGGCCTCGTCGACCAGCGACACGGTGGTGCCGTCGACCAATGCGCCGGTGCGCGAATCGAAGGTGTAGCCCGCCGGATCGATCAGGATCGACGCGGTCGAGGCGTAGCTGAACTCGTCTTCGGCGAAGCTGAGCGTGATCGGTGTGCCGCGCGTACGCACTTCGCACGGTTCGAGATTGGGATATCGGCCCGTCTCGGTCGAGGGAACGCCGCCGGCGAAGATGCCGCTGTTGGCGGCGGTTTCGACCAGCGTCAGCGGAACGTTGGTTTCGCCAATATTTGCGGTGATCACCGCCGTCTCACGGACCGCCGGATCGTGATTGCCCGCCTGGTTGTCGAGCACCAGGATCATGTCTTCCTTGACGTCGAGCGCCGCGACGTTGGGCGCCGCCGCAAAGGTCGGCGCATCGATCGGTGCAGGCGTAAACAGATAGGTCGGGACGGTCTGACACGTCGCGCCGGTGAAGGCGTAATTGATCGGAGCCAGACGGAATGAGAGCGTCGTCGGACGCTTGGCACGGTTCACGTCGAGCGCGACCGTGTTGGACGGAACGGCCCGTGTGCCGGAGTCGCTACCCGCGTCGTCGAACGACAGCGTTGCGGTATTCTGGACACGAATCGTCTGCGCCATCGCCGGTGCCGCGCCGATGGCGGGCCCGAGCAACAGCATCGGAATGAGGGCGCCAAGGCGCGAGAGGCGACGGGAGCTGGACATAAGGGATCCTTTCCCGGCACGCGTCGCCACGCGCCGGGATCGGTCGGTCCTTTCGGATGCGAGGTGGGTTTAGTTGATCGTCACGCGGAAGGTCGCCGCGACCGAGGTCCCGCCCAGCAAGACCGGGATTCGCGCGTTCACCGTCTTCGTGGTCGCGTTGAACGAGCCGGTGTAGTTGACCAGCGGCACGGTCACCGTTCCGTCGTCGGCCAGCGAAACACCGTCGAGGATACCCGTCAGCAGGCACGTGCCGCCGAGCGCGATCGCGCCGATCGACATCGAGTTGGCGACATAGGTGGTGTTGGGCGGGATGACGTCGGTCAGCGTGACGTTCGACGCCGGCGTCCCCACCGTGCTGTTGTTGACGACCAGGCAATATTGCACGACCGCGCCCGGGATCGCCTTTGGTGCGATGGCGAGGTTGACTGGATCGGTCAGCACCAGCTGCGACTTGGCGACGCTCAAGGCGACGTTGCGCGTGGTGATCTCGTAGCCGAGCGCCGCACGGCCCTGTCCGTTATAGATGATATCGGGACCGAGGCCGTCCGAGTCGTTGTCGGCGAAGACCACGTCGACGACGTTATCGTCGTTCGGGGCGACGCTCGGCGCCAGCGGCAAGCCTTGCGCAGCCGTATCACCACCAGCCGCGACCTGGGCGATCAGCGTGATGCCGGCGAGGACGTTGGCCTGGTTGTTGGGGATGTCGGCGACGATGAAGACGACCGCCGACTGATCGGCGCCGAGTTCGTTGATGTAGGTCGCGGTATCGGTCCCGGCGTCATAGGTGCCGTTGCCGTTCGAATCGACGTAGATGTGGATGTTGGTCACGTCGAAATTGTCGCCGTTGAATAGCCCCTGGATCGGCGTCTGGCTCGACGACAGCAGGAAGTCCTGCGTGCCGTTGGTGTTGTTGGTGACCTTGAACGTCGTCACCGCAGCGGTCTGGCCGATTGCGACCTGCGTGTTGTTCGGCTGGTTGGCGATCACGGTCAGGTTGACCTTGCGATCGACCACGAAGCTTACCGCGTTCGACGTCGCGTTCTGCTGGACGCCGTTGACGGTGTAGCTCGCCTGCGCGGTGTTGGTGACGGTCGTACCGGCGGCGGTGCCGGCGGGCCCCGGTGCCTGTGCGTTGGCGGTGCCGGCCATCGTGCCGGCGGACACGATGGCGGCCGTACCGGCCAACAGCGTGCGTAGTACCCCTTTTGCGAACATGTCTTGATTTTCCTTATGTGTGTTTAGTCAGGCTTGGTGGTGGGGGGAGATCATTTGAGGACGGCCTGGAACGCGAATTGGCCTTGCGAACCGGCCGGTATCGGGTTCGCAATGCGCCACCGGACGCTGGTGACATCGTTGGGGCTCGCCGCGCGCGTGCTGCCGTCGAGGCTGCGGACGCGGAGCGCGTCGAGCGCGCCGTACGTCGTGCCGTCGACCGACACGTCGGGTGCAGGCGAACCGGGATTTGCGGATCGATAGGAGATCGCCGCCGGCAACGGGTTGGCCAGCACGACGTTGGCCAGCGGCTGTTTGCCGGTGTTGCGATAGGCGAGGACGAAGATGACCTTGTCGCCCGGCGTCACCTTGCCCGGCTTGACCAAGGTGATCCGCGTGGTGCCATCGGCGGCCGCGCTGCGGCTCTCGACGAGGATGCTGCTCGTCACCTGCAGCGGGCCCGCAGCAGCGGAAACGGAAGCGGTGGTCGCCATCAGGACGGCGGCAATCATGGGACGCGTGATCATGCTTGGACTCCTCATTGGATCTTGGTTTTGAATTGAACGGTGTGGACGGCGGCGGCGGCGACTTGACCGAGTGCGACGGCGATGCCGCCGCCAGCCGCGCCGGGAGCCGATGCGTTGCGATCGAAGGCACCCGCATCGCCGTCGCCGGCATCGGTCAGCGGCGTGCCGTCGAGCGTGAGGCTGCCGGGAACGAACACGGTGCCCTGGGGGATCGGATCGACGATCCGCGCGCCGGTGACCGCATCGGTGAACCGCGCCTCGAGCGTGTAGGTGATGACCGCATCGCGCACCGCGTTCTGCGATCCGTCGGCGGCGAGCACCGACTGGCTCTTGAACAACGACGGGCCGGCGATGCCGGTCGTGATCGGCACGACGACGCTGGCGATCGCTCCGGTCGGGCCGACGACCGCATCGCCGCCACCGTCGCCCAGCCCGGCATAGGTGCTGCCCGGCTGGCCCGATCCGGTGGTCGATTGCGCGGTGACGGTCAGCGTCGCGGTCGCGGCGCCACCCGAAGAATCGGTCCGAACCAGGATCGCCAGCAATTGGATCGACTGGCCGGGCGACAGGACCGGAGTCCTGCCATCGGCGGGCGGCAGA
Organism: Sphingomonas sp. PP-CE-1G-424; assembly: GCF_004341085.1. Lineage (GTDB taxonomy): Bacteria > Pseudomonadota > Alphaproteobacteria > Sphingomonadales > Sphingomonadaceae > Sphingomonas. The sequence continues at coordinate 891,682 of NZ_SLXW01000001.1, read as the reverse complement.
TCCTTGGCCGGATCGTAGAGCCCGTCGCCATTCGCATCGATCACCAGCGCCTGGACGCCGAAGACGCCGGCCGACACGGTGGCGGCGATCGCGAAGGATTCATTGCCATTGTCGCGATTGGTCAGCGTGAACGGCACCGCCTTGGGCTGCGGCGTGACGACGACGGCACCCTGCCCGGTGCGGACCAGGCTCACGTCGAGCCGTTCGGCGACGATGATCGTCACGGTGTTGGAGACGGTCGACTGGGTCGCGCCGTTCAGGTCGAACCCCAGCGCCGCGGTGTTGACGATCGGCGTACCGGCAGGCGTCGGAGCAGTGGCCTGGCTCCAGGCGGGCGCTGGCGCGAGCAGGCCCGCTGCTCCGGCGATCAACGCACGCAACGCAGTGACGGAGACCGATCGGTACCCTGCCCTCATTGCAAATGCTTGATTTTGCCGAACCAATTTGTCCCCCTGACCTTTGTTAGGGAACAAAATTGCGTCGTATCGCTTAACTAAAACCTACTAAATCAAAACGACAAACAGCGGCGATATTTTTCGTGTGTTTCCAACGAAAATGGTGACTTGTTCGTCGCAAATTTACACTAAAATGGACCGTTAACTGTCTTCTGGTTGTATCGTTGCTCAGCGATAGCGATCGTAGCAAGTATACGATCATGATTCGGGCGTCAGACGCAGCTTTAGATCGCGCCTGACGGGCGTGCCTGCTCTGGTCATCGATACACGTGCGCGCGAAAGTCCGGTGCCTTCACGAAGCTCGGCTAATGGCGGTTCACTGGTGCTTGAGCGCGCGCAGATAGGCTTTCATCGCTTGGTCGCCGGTATGGCTGAGCGAAATCTCGACGCGTCGGCGATCGGTCGGATCGATGACGCGATCGATCAGCTTGAGCTTGTGGAGATGTTCGATCCAGCGCTGCGACGTCGTCACCGGCGCGTCCGACATGCTGACCAGCGCCTTGATGTTCATCGGCAGGCGGGCGTCGCGCGAGACGAACAGCGCGAGCAGCATATCCCAGGCCGGTTCGTGAAACAGTTCGCCCGGGAGGAACTGACGCCGCATGCGCCGTTGCTCGAGCACCGTCTCGGCATAATCGACCAGCGCGGCTTCGTCGTTTTCCTCGCCAACGGGCGCCTCTTCGGCGGCATGCGCGACGCGCCCGTTGAATTCCTCCGCCACGGCGGACAGCTTGGCCGTGAGATCCTTGATTAGCTCGACCACCGACTCGTTCTTCACTCAAAGACTCCCGTCGTTCACCAAGGATGAGACATCATCGGCCGATCCGCCCTGTTCGCAATGCGGAACCACCGCGGCATGACAGATCGAACTGACGACATTGTCTCCTTCCCTCGCGGTTTTTCAACCTAATCCTTTGAAAATAGGTAACCATGTGAGAAATACGTACAAAAATAGCTCTGTTTCTACTTCATTTCGGATCAATCTGTAGTTCCAAGACACTATAACCATATTGGTTTTGTTTTGGTTTTAATCGTACCATTTCGAAACTACGCTGCGAATCGCGTATATTATACGGTTCTGGCAGACTTGCCGGTTTTCGGCTATCGGGGCGTGCCTTGGCGTTCGTCATGGCATGGCGCCTGATAGTGGAAGTTCGATCATGAACGCGTTCAGAGTATATGCGCAGTTACAGGATGCCTGCCGGGCGCTCGACGCCGCGGAGGATCATGCGATCGCCGCCTATGTCGAATGGGCGATGACGCTGATGGCCGAGAAATATGGCCTGACGCCCGACGCGATCGATGCCCCCGCCGAGACCGATCGCCCGCGCTGAGGCGCAACACCGCCGGCTCGTGCGACGTCGAAGGACGCGGTTGGCGATATCATTTCATGATATCATTCAGCGATATCCGTGTGGGACCATGCGGATTATCCGCGACGGCGACGTCTATAATCGCTCGCTGTGCGTATAGTGATCGAATCGCGTGCCATCCCGCACGGACCAAAGGACGTCGTGCCCGCTGACATGCCTGCTTCTTCCCCCGCCTGCACCGCTGCCTTCCTGAACGCCGTCGGCACCGCGGTGCCCGATCACGATATCCATGACGCCTTCATCGCCTGGGCGCGTGCGCGGACCGAGGCGCGCGCGACGCGGGTGTTCGATCGGATGGCGTCGCGGTCGGGGATCGCGCATCGCTGGTCGGTGTTGCCACCGACCGCCGACGGCGGATCGCCGGTCGATGCTGCGGGCTTCTATGCGACCGAACCGCATCCCGGGACTGCGGCGCGGATGACGCTGTACGCCAAACATGCGCCTGATCTGGCGATCCGCGCGATCGACGCGTTGCGCGCCAAAATCGCGGTCGAGGGAATCACGCATCTGGTGGTGGCGAGCTGCACCGGCTTCGTCGCGCCCGGGATCGACCAGATCATCGCGCGCCGACTGGGGCTATCGCCGAGCGTCGAGCGACTGCTGATCGGTTTCATGGGCTGCTACGCGGCGGTCGTCGCATTGCGCAACGCGCGCCACATCGTCCGCTCCGAACGTCACGCACGCGTGCTGGTCGTGACGGTCGAGCTCTCGACGCTGCATCTCCAGCCCGCCACCGATATCGAACCGTTGCTGGCGATGCTGCAGTTCGGCGACGGCGCTGCGGCTGCGCTGGTGACCGCGGACGCGACCGGGATCGAGCTCGGCACGCCGTTCGCCGCCGCGCTGCCCGATACCGAGACGCTGATCCGCTGGGACGTCACTGACGCAGGATTCGCGATGCATTTGTCGGGCGAGGTGCCCGCGCGAATCGCCACGGCGCTGGCGGATACCGCGTTCCGGACGATCGTCAGCGACGGCCACCCGCCCGAGTCGATCGACGGCTGGGCGGTACACGCCGGCGGACGCTCGATCCTCGACGCGGTCGAGCATGCGATGCAGCTCAAGCCCGACGCGCTCGACGCATCGCGCCAGGTGCTGGCGCAGAATGGCAACATGTCATCGGCGACGTTGATGTTCGTGTTCGAGCGCCTGCTGGCCGGGCCGCCGATCAGGCACGGCGTCGCGCTGGCGTTCGGTCCGGGCCTTGCTGCGGAGGGCTTCGGATTCCGGAGCGCGGCATGAGCCTCGCCACGCGCAGCCAGGCCGAGGAGCTGATGGACGCGGACGATCTCGACGCGGCAACCTATGCGGACGTGGTCGGCGATCTCGCCACCGTGAACAGCGTGACGATGGCGCGGCGACCGACGCTCGATTTCCTCGACCGCGCGACCAGGGGGCGCAAGCGCGTCCGCGTGCTCGATGTTGGGTTTGGCGATGGCGACATGCTGCGGCGGATCGCGCGCTGGGCCAAGGCGAAAGGGATCGAGGCGGACCTTGTCGGCGTCGATCTCAACCCGCGCAGCGAACAGGCGGCGCGCGCGCATGCCACCGCTATCGGCGGCGATATCCGCTATGTCACGGGCGACTATGCGGATCTCGCCGACGAACCCTGGGACGTGATCGTCAGCAGCCTCGTCGCGCATCACATGACGCACGACCAGCTGGTCGCGTTCCTGCGCTTCATGGAGGCGCATGCGAGCGCGGGGTGGTTCGTCAACGATCTCCACCGCCACGGGTTCGCGCACTGGGGGTTCCCGATCCTCGCCACGCTCGCGCGCTGGCACCGGATCGTCCGGCATGACGGCACGCTGTCGATCGCGCGCAGCTATCGCCCCGACGAATGGCCACCGATCCTCGCCGAGGCCGGGATATCCCAAGCGAGGGTCCGTCGCGTCTTTCCGTTCCGGTTATGCGTCGAACGCCTGCGCTGATCGTCGGCGGCGGGCTCGCCGGCGCCGCGACCGCGATCCGGCTCGCGCGCGCGGGCTTGCCGCACCTGCTCGTCGAGCGGTCGCGCGAGACGGGTGACGCGATTTGCGGCGGGTTCCTCAGCTGGCGGACGCTTGAGACGCTGGCCGGGCTCGGGATCGATCCCGATGCGCTCAACCCGGCGCGGGTGACGCGGGCGCGGATCTACGCCGGCGCGCGGCGTGCGGAGGCCGCGCTGCCGCATCCCGCGGTATCGGTGACACGCCGGCGGCTCGATACGGTGCTGCTGGCCGAAGCCGTGCGGCTCGGCACGCCGGTCGAACGCGGCGTCACGGTGCGCGAGATCGACGGCACGACGGTCCGCACCGCGGATGGCGCGACCTTCGCCCCCGACGCGCTGTTCCTCGCCAGCGGCAAGCACGACGTTCGCGGGATGGCACGCCCCGAAGAGGCGCGCGGCGAAGATCCGACGCTTGGGCTGCGCGTGCGAATCGCCCCGTCTCCCGCGTTGCGCCGGTCGCTCGACGGGGGCATCGAGCTGCATCTGTTCGATCGCGGCTATGCGGGGCTGGCGATGCAGGAGGACGGCACCGCGAACCTGTGCCTCGCGGTCCATCGCTCGCGACTCCAGGCGGCGGGATCGCCCGCGCAACTGCTCGACGCGCTCGGCCGCGAGATGCCGGCGCTCGGCGAATGGGTCGCGCTGGTCGACGGCACCGCGACGATCGATGCGATCGCCAACGTCCCCTATGGCTGGCGGCAACGTCAGGGGGTGGACGCGATTTTCCGACTCGGCGATCAGGCCGGCGTCATCCCGTCGCTGGCGGGCGAGGGCATGGGCATTGCGCTCGCCAGTGGCGTCGCCGCGGCCATCGCCTATGTCCGAGGTGGCCCCGACACTGCCGCGCATTGGCAGGAAGATTTCGCGCGCCGCCTCGCCCGCCCGATCGGCATCGCCGGCATCGTCCGCCAGGTCGCCGAAAGTACGCGTTCGGCGTGGCTGCTGCCGTTGCTGCGCCCCGCCTTGATCCAGGTGATCGCGAATGCAACCAGAATAGGGCACACTTAGCGTTCGGTGTCGGGCCACCTTGAAATCCGTCCCGCCAGCACGAGATTCAAACCCATGGACCAGCTGAACCTTTCCGAATCCGAGTGGCGCCAGCGCCTCACCCCCGAGCAATATCACGTGCTGCGCGAAGCAGGCACCGAGCGTGCCTTCGCCGGTGCGCTCAACGACAACAAGGCCGATGGCATCTATCGGTGCGCGGCGTGCAGCAACGAGCTGTTCGACAGCGCGGACAAATATGATTCCGGATCGGGCTGGCCGAGCTTCACGCAGCCGATCGGCCCCGATGCGGTCACCGACCACACCGATCGCAGCCACGGCATGACCCGCGTCGAGACACGGTGCGCCCGCTGCGACAGCCATATGGGCCATGTTTTTCCCGACGGCCCGCCGCCGACCGGCCAGCGCTATTGCATGAACTCGCTGTCGCTGGAATTCCGGCCGCGCAAAGCGAACGTCGCGGCCTGATCGCGCTTGTAGGGCGCGGGCGGAACGCGTAATTCTCGCGGTCACATGGCCAGTACGCGTTCTGCTTCACCGTCCCGTCGGCCCCCGTCTACCCCGGCGTCTCGCTGGCGTCGGCGGCTGGTCGTCTTCCTGAAGGTCTGCATCGGAATCGGGCTGCTCGCGCTCGGTGCGCTGGCGATCGCGGTCTACGTCGCGATGTCGCAACTGCCGAGCTTCGACAGCCTGAAGTCGTCGCCCAACGGCCAGATGATCCGCGTCCATGCCGCCGACGGCACGGTAATCGTGTCGATGGGGCCGAGCTTCGGCGAATGGCTGCCCTATTCGCAGATCCCGCAGGTCATGCGCGACGCGACCGTCTCGGTCGAGGATCGTCGTTTCCGGTCGCATATCGGGATCGATCCGGTAGGCGTCGCGCGGTCGGTGAAGGTGCGGTTCGACCGCGGCCACTGGACGCAAGGCGGCTCGACGATCACGCAGCAGCTCGCGCGCACGGTTTTCCTCAACAATCAGAAGAAGTTCGGCCGCAAATTCCGCGAGGGCATCCTCGCGTTCGCGCTCGAATGGAAGTTCAGCAAGGACCAGATCCTCGAACTCTATCTGAACAAGGTCTATTACGGCGGCGGCGCGTACGGGATCGACGCGGCGTCGCGGAAATTCTTCGGTCATGGCGCAGATCATCTGAGCCTCGCCGAAGCGGCGGTGATCGCCGGCCTCGTCAAGGCGCCGTCGAATTACTCGCCGACCGCCGACGCGGAGGCAGCGGTCGGCCGTGCGGGCGTCGTGCTGGAGACGATGCGCGAGACCGGCGCGATCACCGCCGAGCAGGCTGCCGATGCCAATGTCAGCGGGCTGAAACTCGCGCCCGAGCCCAAGCAGAACAGCGTTCGCTATTTCACCGACTGGGCGTTGCCTCAGCTCGATACGCTGATCGACGAGACCACCGAGCCGCTCGAAGTGTGGACGACGCTCGACCTGACGATGCAGCGCCAGGCGGACGACGCGATCCGCGCCAATGCACCCCCCGGTGCGCAGGGCGCGCTGGTCGCGCTCGATCGTGGCGGCGAAGTGCGCGCGATGGTCGGCGGCAAGGATTACGTGTCGTCAATCTACAACCGCGCGACGCAGGCGGTCCGCCAGCCGGGCTCGGCGTTCAAGCTGTTCGTGTATCTCGCCGCGCTGGAAGCCGGTCACAAGCCAGACGATTCGATCGTCGACGAACCCGTGACGATCCAGGGCTGGAGCCCGCGCAACGATTCGCGGCATAATTCCGGTGCCGTGTCGTTGCGCACCGCGTTCGCCTATTCGCTCAACACCGTCGCCGCGAAGCTCGGCCAGGAGGTCGGCTTCAACACGGTCGCCGACATGGCACGGCGGTTCGGCATCACCACGCCGGTCAACGTCCATCCGTCGATGGTGCTGGGCACGTCCGAAGTCCGCGTGATTGACATGACGCGCGCGTTCGCCAGCGTCGCCAACAAGGGTGTCGCGGTGACGCCGTACGGGATCACGCGCGTCACCGCGAACGGTCAGACGATCTACACGCACGAGGTCGATCGCAGCCACGTGCTCGTCGCGCCCTATGTCGCTGCCGAGATGACCGACCTGCTGCAGACCGCGGTCAACACCGGTACCGGTCGTGCCGCGCAGATCGGCCGCCCGGTCGCGGGCAAGACCGGCACGACCACCGCGTCGAAGGACGGCTGGTTCCTGGGCTTCTCCAGCGGGATCACCACCGGCGTATGGATGGGTCGCGACGACGCCAAGCCGATCGCCGGCCTGCACGGCGGCACCGCGCCCGCCAAGGCGTGGGCGGCGTTCATGAAGCCCGCGACCGCGAACCGGCCGATCGAGCAGTTCGACACGCAGGTAACGTTGCCCGAATGGCAGCTGGAGCCCGACGAGCAGAGCTATTTCGGCCAGCCCGACAACGGCCAGATGGCGGTCGACGCGGACGGCAATCCGATCGAGCAGGGCCAACCGCCGGTGCCGACCGATGCGCAGACCGGCGACACGATCCCGCGGCCCGATGCGGATCAGCCCGAGCCGGCGCCTGCTGCTCCGGCTGCACCGCCGCAACAGCTCAATCAGGACTGGATCAATCGGGTCACGGGCCGAGACCAGCCGCGTCAGGAGCAGCCGGCAGGACGCCAGCCGCTAACGCGTGACGGGACGCGTCAGGATCGCTCTCAGGATGACCGCCCGAACCAGTGAAGTTCGGCGCCGTGCGTGCGTAGCCAAACGCGCGCGGGCGTCGGGTCTTCGCCGTAGAGCTGCTTGACGAGCGCGTGGAAGACGGGCGCGTGGTTCATATGGACGCGGTGCGCGACCTCATGCGCGACGGTGGCGCGGCGGACCCAGCTTGGTGCGAGGATCAGCCGCCAGCTGTAGCGGATGACACCGCTCGACGCGCAACTGCCCCAGCGGCCCTTCGCATCGCCGACCGCGACCTGGGCGACGGTTACCTTGGCCTTGGCGGCGTATTCGGCGGTTTCGGTCTCCAGCACGGCGAGCGCGGTACGCTTGAGCCATACTTCGACGCGGCGTGCGATGGTTTCGGGGGGGCCTGATAGCGACAGGACCGAACCCTCGCGAACCACGGTTCTACGGCTACCGGGTGTCCAGTCGATCGTCAGCGGCTCGTCGGCGACGGTGAGAACCGCACCGGGCACGAACGGGCGGGGCTGGGGGAGCAACGCGCGCTGTTCGGCGATCCAGCCGGCCTTGTCCTCGGCCCAGGCCAGCGCCTGCTTCAACGCCGCACGTTTTGGCAGGACGAGACGCGCCCGGCCACTTGCGGGATCGATCGACAGGCGCGCGCGACGGGCGCGGGGGTGACGGACGATCTCCAGGCCTTCTATCATCGGGCGATCACCGCGTCAGAGTTCCCGCTCGATCACATGGTATTCGAGCTCGCCGGCCTCGTCCTCGCTGATCGTCCAGCCGCGCACCGACTGCTTGGCGCGGTGGACCGCCTCGCGGTCGCCGCAGACGAGGTAGTGCCATTCGGGCAGTTGCTCGCCGGCCGCGCGCAGGCGGTAGGCGCAGGTCGACGGCAGCCAGTCGATCCCGCGGACGTTGCCGGTCGTCAGCCGCACGCATTCGGGGACATAGGCGTGGCGGTGGCGGTAATCCGAACATTGCCCGCTGCGCCGGTCGAGCAACCGGCACGACACGTTGGTCGGCACGAGCTCGCCGGTATCCTCGTCCTCGAGCTTGTGGATGCAGCATTTGCCGCACCCGTCGCACAAGGCTTCCCACTGGCCGCGGTCGAGCTGGTCGATCGGCGTATCTTCCCAGAAGCGCGCGCTCACCGGGCCCAGCGCTTGATTTCCGTCACCACTGCGTCGGGCCCTTGTTCCTGCGGCAGCAAAGCGAGGGGCTTGCCGTCCGGGCTCATCAGATAGGCCTGGCGCGAGTGGTTTACGAGGTAGCCGCCGCCTGGGGAGGCGTCGCCCTTGCTGGAATACACCGCGTATTCGGTCTTGATCTTGGCGATCTGGTCGTCGGTGCCGGTGAGGCCGACCATGCGCGGGTGGAACGCCGAGACGAACTGCTTGAGTACCGCGGGCGTATCGCGCGCCGGGTCGACGGTCACGAATACGGGGACGACCTTTGCGGCAAGCGCCGGGTCGCTCGATTCGAGCTTTTTCACCGCGGCGCCGATGGCCTGGACATCCGTCGGACACACATCGGGACAGAAGGTGTAGCCGAAATACATGATCCGGTATTTGCCGGCAAAGGCACGCTCGGTGATGGTCTGCGCGTTCTGGTCCGTCAGCGTGAAGGCGCCGCCGATCCGAGCGCCTTCGAGCGGAGGCTTGGCCGGAGGGGCGGAGGCGGTGCACGCCGACAGGGCCAAGCCGGGCAGGGCGAGCGCGCAAAGGATGAAACGTCGGGTCATGGTGCCGCCAGCCTTGATCTGTTCGCTACTGCGGCGCAAGCGTTGCCCATATCCAGGACGAACCAAGGAAGTCTCTCGATGCGTATTCGCCTGATGCTCGCCGCCACACTCGTCATGCCGGCTCTGACCGTCACCACGGCACCCGCGTTCGCGCAAGGCCAGTCGGAGGGGTACAAGTTCCTGTCCGCGGTGCGCGACGCGAAGAACAACGATGTGCTCGAGATGCTTGGCAGGCCCGGCAGCAACATCATCAACACGCGCGACGTGACGAGCGGGGAGGGCGCGCTCCACATCGTCATCAAACGCAGCGACGAGGTGTATCTGCGCTTCCTGCTACAGAAGGGCGCCGACGCCAATCTGCGCGACGGCAAGGGCAATACGCCGCTGCTGCTGGCCGTGACGCTGGGACAGACGGGGATGATCCCGATCCTGACCGCGGCGGGGGCGAATCCGAACCTGGCCAATTCGGCGGGCGAGACTCCGCTGATCCGGGCGGTGCAGCGGCGCGACGTGGCGATGATCCGGGTTTTGCTGACCGAGGGCGCAGATCCCGACCAGGCGGATATCATCGCCGGCATGTCCGCGCGCGCCTATGCCAAGCAGGACGGACGCAACCCGATCGTAAGCAAGCTGTTGGAAGACGCGCCGAAAAAGGTGCGCAAGGCCGTGTCGGGCCCGAAGTTCTGAACCTGAATGGTGGCGGCCAACGCCGCCAAAACCACGACGCGCCCCCCTCCCTGGAAGGGAGGGGTCGGGGGTGGGTCGGCTAGCTTGTGACGCAACCGCTACACGATGCGGAAACCGACCCACCCCCAGCCCCTCCCTTCCAGGGAGGGGAGACGCCAAGCTCCTAAAACGCCAACCCGTCCGCATCCGGGTCCATCTGCGCGATCAGCCGCCGCGCAGCGCGCCGTGCAAATGCGAGCGTACCCCGCTTGCGGATATGCGCGGGCAGGGGGGTGGTATGCGCCTCGCGGACGATCGCCGCGTCGTAGCGGTCCGCGACGATGATCCCGGTGCGCTCGGGCAGGAACGCAGGGCCGTGCAGCGGCCCGACGTCGAAGCCTGCCGGCACTGCCCAGAAATACCGGTCGCAATGCCCGAGATAATCCGGCCATTTGCCGTCGCCGAGCAGGTCGGCGCGCGACACCTTGATCTCGACGATCACGATCTGGCCACGCGCGTCGACTGCCATCAGGTCGGCGCGGCGGCCGCCGTCGAGCGGGACTTCGGTCATGGCGGTGAGGTCGTGGCGCAGCAACATCCGAATCACGCCGCGCGCGACATCGGCGGCGCACAGCGTTGAATCCTGGGGGGATCCAGGTTTGTCGATGCAGGAGTCCGGCGGCATATCGAGCATGCCCCGAAATAGAACAATCCACGAACGAGGCAAGCTCATTCACGGATTGTGATCGTGGTCGGGGGAAGCGACTGGCCAAATCGCCGTCCTCATTTCCGTTCGCGCTGCGCTAAGTCGAAGGACCTTAGCCTGGAACACGCCCTTCGACTTCGCTCAGGGCGAACGGGAAGGGGAGCGCGAAGACGGACGAGGAGGGTAGGGTAGGGTAGGTAGAAGTTGGCCTGAAACGTCTGTTCAATCTCAGCGGTAGAAGACGTGGTTGCCGATCGAGGCGACCTTCACCGCGCGGACCGACGGACGACGATCCGGCGTGTTGAAATACAGTGCCTTGTCGGCGGGGCTGTTCCACGCGCTGGCGAGCGCGACCTTGGCGACCGCGATCGCGGTACGATAGGCGGTGCCGGCGTTGATGGACGGGATCTCACCGCCACGAACGAAGCTGAACTGGCCGCGCTGCTTGACGACGCCGCAGACGTCGGCGGGGAAACGACCCGACTTGGCGCGATTGATGATGACTTCGGCGACCGCGAGCTGGCCGGTCAGCGGCTCGCCCTTCGATTCGAAATAGATCGCACCGGCGAGGCACTGAAGCGCGTCGCTGGCGGCGGCGCTATCCTGCGCGGCAACGGCCTGGGCGAGCGTATCGAATTCTTCGGCTTCGGACTTCGCGGTGTCGACGGCAGGCTCGACGCTATTCTGCTCAACGGGTGCAACTGGGGTTGTGGCTGGAGCGATCGGCGGAACATTCTGCGGGGAGAGGACGTTTAGATTTGCGAGAGCAGTGAGGTTGACCGCTGGACGGTCGATGCCCGTAGCATGACCCGGTGCGCTGTTGCCAAGCAGGCCCGCAAGAGAAAATGTCATGACTGCGATCGTTGCAGCCCGCTGAAGAATCGTCATTCAAACTTGTTCAGATGCGGTTGGACCGCGGAACCAATCGTACGAACCGATCGTCCGGGTATCCCCCCGACTGCGTAACTGATCCGGATCGCACCCGTCCCAGCACAACGCCAATCAATGTTGCAATCCCCCTCTATTGGGGGGGCTTTCGAGTCAATCGTCGAGGATCGTTTCAGCGGCGAAGCGTTCCGCCGCTGCGATGTCCACCTCGATTACCCATAGATCCGGGTCGCTTGCGCGCCTGCGTTGCCAATAGCCGTCAAGGTTTTCGGCCGGAGTCGAGTCGATCAGCGCGGTCTGTCCGTCGGGTCCGATGCCGCGTTCCAGCAGGCGGGGAGGGGCGCCCTTGTCGATCGCTATGACCAGGATCGCGCCGCCTTGCGGGTCGCCTTTCGCCATCACCGCGCCAAAGCCGCCGGCGTCGTTGACGCGCCGCAGCAGCGCGCTGACGAGGATTCCGCTGGGGAGACGGCCGCTCATGCTGCGCTGCGGTATCCGGGAAGACCGGCGAGCGCGATCCGCGAGCGCATGAACGTGCCGGTGCCTCTTGCCGCCTCTTCGCCGTCGGCATCGATCAGGCGCGCATCCGCGACGAAGACACGTCGCTTGCCGCTGATCCATCGGCCTTCGGCGATTACCGGGCCGATCTTCAACGGGCGTGTTAGGAGCAGGTTGAACGCGGTGGTGAGCAGGAAACGGTCGGTGACCAGGCTGTTGCAGGCGTAGAAGGCGGCATCGTCGAGCATCTTGAAGTAGCTCGTGCCGTGCGCTGCGCCGCCTGCGTGGTAGTGGCGCTCGTCAATCGTGAAATGGATGCGTGCGACGCCGGCTTCGGGGATTTCCAGTGAGGAGTCGAAGAAGCGGTTGATCGGCGCCTGCGCGTAGAGCGATTCCAGCGCGCGGAAATGGGCGCCTGCGCCGGCTGTGTTCGGGTTGTCAGACATGCAAAAGCCGCCCGCCCAAGCCGGCTCCGTCATCCTGACGAAAGTCAGGATCCAGAGTAACCGATGGAAGCCCTTTGCGGCTCTGGATCCTGACTTTCGTCAGGATGACGGAGCCGGCTTGGGCGGGGACGGACACGGGGTGGGGGTCACGCGGCATCGCGGACCTCGTCGGCGGTGAACAGCGCGTAGACCGCATCGGGTGATCCGCCGCCGCGCAGTTTCTCCAGGAACGCCTTGTCGCGCAGCCGTCGCGAGACGCGGGCGAGCGCCTTCAAATGGACCGCGCCGGCGTCGGTGGGGGACAGCAGCATGAAGACGAGATCGACGGGGAGATCGTCGACCGCCTGGAAATCCACGGGTTGCGCCAGCCTGGCGAAGACACCGGTGACCTGCGAAAGCCCTTCGAGCTTGGCATGCGGAATCGCGACGCCGCCACCGAACCCGGTCGAGCCGAGCTTTTCGCGCGCTGCCAGCCGGTCGGCGATCATTTTGGGGTCGGCGTCGAGTATCTCCGACGCGGTCGTGGCGAGATGCTGGAACACCGCCTTCTTGTTGGTGGCGATGACGCCCGTCTGCACTGCGTCGGGACGCAGCAAATCGCTGAAATCGGTCATGGTGTTCAATGTCTCAAGCACCCCCGCGCGCGTCCGCCTTAGCGGGTTGCGCGGAGGCGTAAAGGCGCGGCCTTGAGACCCGCGCCTTTATGGACCCTTCTTTACTGGGGAGGGGAGGCCGCCGCGCGCTGTGGCTCGACCCAGCCGATCGTGCCGTCGCCGCGCTTGTACACCATGTTGTGCGCGCCGGTGCCCGCATTCATGAACAGCAACGCCGCAGTGTTGCGCAGATCGAGCATCATCACTGCGTCGGACACGCTGGCCTCGGGGATATCGACGCGCGTTTCGGCGATGATCAGCGGTGCGTCCGCGACATCGTCCTCCTCGACGCTCTCCTGGAACAGCGTATAGCCGGCATTATCGTAGCCGTTGCTCTCGGCGATCGCGACCGCTTCGCCGGCGTGGCGATCCTTCAGGCGGCGCATGTAGCGGCGGAGCTGGGTTTCGATCTTGGCGGCGGCACCATCAAAGGCGGCGCGGGCGTCATAGGCGTCGCCGTGGCCCTTGATCACGAGGCCCTTCATCACATGCGCGACGATGTCACATTTGAAGCCGGCGTCGTGCGGCCCCTTGCCGAACGTGACCTCGGCCGAGATGGCGCGCGAGAAATACTTGTCGGCGATACCCTGGAGTCGGTCTTCCACGTGGCTGTTGAGTGCTTCGCCAGTGTCAACCTGATGACCAGAAATCCGGATATCCATTATCGTCTCCTTGTCGGCGTTACAGTCTCGGGCGGTCCTATTGGCTCCACCCTGCCAGCGTCATCCGGACGCCACGGCCCCCCAAATCGGATCCTTGATCCCCTTCATAAACGCAGCATGGGCCGCAAGGTCTCCCTCGCTCACCGCGAAAACGCGGGCAGGGCGAACGACCCGAGGCGCCTGTGCGACGATCGGAGTCGCGGCGGTGCTGCCGGTATCGCCGAGCAGGCCGAGGCCGATCTGGCGGCCGCCCATCAGCTCGACATAGACCTGCGCGAGCAACTGCGCGTCGAGCAGCGCGCCGTGCAGGACGCGGTGGCTGCGATCGATGCCGAACCGCGAGCAGAGTGCGTCGAGCGAATGCTTGGCGCCGGGGTGACGGCTGCGCGCGATCTGCAGCGTGTCGACCATCCGCTTCATGTGGACGATCTGGCGCCCGCACTTGGTCAGTTCGCCGTTGAGGAACGAGAAGTCGAAGCCGGCATTGTGCGCGATCATCGGCGCGTCGCCGACGAATTCGAGCAGGTCCTCGACCGCGTCCGCGAACTTCGGCTTGTCGGAGAGGAACTGCGCGCTCAGCCCGTGGACGTTGAATGCCTCGACCGGCATGTCCCGCTCGGGGTGGTAATAAGCGTGGAAGGTGCGGCCGGTCTCGACCCGGTTGAGCATCTCGACGCAGCCGATTTCGACCATGCGGTCGCCGCCGGAAAAACTGAGGCCGGTGGTTTCGGTATCGAAGACGACTTCACGCATCCCGATGGTATCGGCTCAGATTTCCAAGGATGCAAGCACCGCCCGGACTTGCGCGCGTGTTGCGTCGAAGCTGGTGTCGGTGTGGATGACGTGATCAGCGCGGGCGCGTTTCTCGGCGTCGGGGGTCTGGCGGGCAAGGATCGCGGCGAACTTCTCCGCGGTCATGCCGGGGCGGGCGAGGACGCGAGCGCGCTGGACGTCGGGGGCAGCGGAGACGACGACGATCAGGTCGACGTTGCGATCGCCGCCGGTTTCGAAGAGGAGCGGCACGTCGAACACTACTCGCTTGCCGGCATGCCATGCCAGGAAGGCGGCGCGCTCTTCCCCGACCGCAGGGTGGACGATCGCTTCGAGTCGCTTGATCGCAGCGTCGTCGCCGAACACCGCTGCGCCGAGCTTGGCGCGATCGACCGCGCCATTTGCGGTCGAGCCGGGGAAGGCGGCTTCGATCGCGACGACCAGCCGGCCGCCGATCCCTTGCAATCGGTGCACGGTCGCGTCGGCGTCGAACACGGGCACGCCTTCGTCCGCGAACATCGCCGCGACGGCGGATTTGCCCATGCCGATCGAGCCGGTGAGGCCGATAATCATTTTATCAGCAACGCGCGAAGATCTTCATCGCGATCGCGCGGTGGTTCCACGTGGAACAATATCTCGAACGCGACGGCAGCTTGGCCGATCAGCATTTCCAGGCCGTCGACGGTTTCGAGATCGCGCGCGCGTGCCGTTTTGAGCAGACCGGTTTCGAGCGGGGAGTAGACGATGTCGTAGACCAGCGAGTCCGGTTCGAGCGCACCGAGATCGATATCGAGGGGAGGCTGGCCGGCCATGCCGAGTACGCTGGCGTTGACGAGCAATCGCGAGGGCGGGGCGGCGGGGCCGATCGGGAGCGCCTGGCCCTTGAGACCGAACGTCGACAGCAGCGCCACGCCCTTCAGCGGATTGCGGTTGAGGATGGTGACCGGGCCGACACCCATCCGCGACAGTGCGAACAAGATTGCTCGGGCTGCACCACCTGCGCCGATCACCGTGACGGGCTGGCCGGCGATGTCGAGGTCGTCGATCGGGGCCCAGAATCCGGCGGCGTCGGTGTTGGTGCCGATGCAGTCGCTCGCCTGATTGCGGAACACGGTGTTGATCGCGCCGATCGTCCCGCGGACGTTGCCGGGGTCGGAGACGTGGTCGAGTGCTGCGAGCTTGTGCGGCATCGTGATATTGCACCCGCGCCAGGCGGGGTCGGCTTTGCGTTCGGCGAAATAGGCGGGGAGGGTGTCGGCGGTGACGAGCTTGTGGCGGTATTCCGCGTCGATCCCGAGCGCGTCTAGCCAGAAGCCGTGGATCAGTGGCGATTTCGACTGCGCGATCGGATCGCCGATCACTTCTGCATAGGGACGGGTCATTCGAGGCTCCGTGTTTCCCCGCGGAGGCGGGGATCCAGTCTGGGCACCCGCCTTCGCGGGTGAACTTGGTTTAGTCTAGCGCGGGTGAATTGCCATGTGCGACGGTCCATTCAATCCTCCCCCGCAAGGGGGAGGTGGCGCCGAAGGTGACGGAGGGGGAGGACACGGAACAGCAGTTACTCCTTACCTCCCCCTCCGTCTGGCAAGCGCCAGACACCTCCCCCTGGCGGGGGAGGATCAGAAGTTTCGGGTCAGGCCGGCAACTCCCCGCGGACGCGGAGAAAGTCGAGGACGTTGAGCAGCGGCATGCCGAGTACCGTGAACTGGCTTCCTTCGATCCTGGCGAACAGCTGCGCGCCGGGGCCTTCGATGCGGTAACAGCCGACGCAGCCCGAGATCGCGGGCCATTCCGCATCGAGGTACGTCTCGATGAACGCGTCGGACAGCGGACGGACGTGCATCTTCGCGCGCTCAACGTGGCGCCAGATCGCTTGGCCGTTCTCGGCGATGGCCGCGGCGCTCCAGAGGTCGTGGCGTTTGCCGGACATCAGCCGCAGGTGCGCCGCCGCGTCGGCTCGGTCCACGGGCTTGTCGAGGATAGTGCCGTCTTCCAGTGCTACCAGCGAGTCACTGCCGAGGACGAGATAGCCCGGCGTTCTCGCCGAAACCTTGAGCGCCTTCAATTCGGCCAGCGCATCGGCGAGATCGCGCGGGGACAGGTCGCGCAACGCTGCCTTCGCCGCATCCTCGTCGACGCCAGCAAAGGTCGCCTCGAACGGCACACCCGCGGCGGTCAGCATCGCGCGACGCGAGACGCTTTGCGAGGCGAGGATCAGGCTCATACTTCCTCCGGCGTCACTGCATCGCTCCGCCGCTGGTTGCACAGCGCGATGATCGCCGCCGCGGTTTCCTCGATCGAACGCCTGGTGACATCGATCACCGGCCAGCCATTGTCGGCGAACATGCGACGCGCGAAGGCGAGCTCGCGCATCACCGCTTCTTCCTCGACATAGGACGTGTCGGGCTGCTGGTTGAGCGACAGCAGGCGGTTGCGACGGACCTGGATCAGCCGGTCCGCACTGGTCGTCAGACCGACAATCAGCGGGTTGGCGAGCTTGTAGAGGTTCAGGGGTGGTGGGCTTTCCACGACGATCGGGATGTTGGCGGTCTTGTAGCCGCGGTTGGCGAGGTAGATCGAGGTCGGCGTCTTCGACGAACGCGACACGCCCGCCAGGACGATATCGGCCTCCTCCCATTCTTCCGATGCGATCCCGTCGTCGTGTGCGATCGTCCACTGAATGGCGTCGACGCGCGCGAAATACGCCGCATCGAGGACATGCTGACGCCCCGGCCGCGCCTTCGCCTGCTGTCCGAGCAAGCCGGAAAGCGCATCGTTGACCGGGTCGAGCGGCGCCACCGCAGGCAGCCCTAGCGCGAGGCACCGCTGCTCCAGAATCCGCCGCGTCGCGGGGTTCACCAGCGTGAACACCACCAGCCCCGGGTTTTGCGCGATCTCCTGGAGGATGCGTTCGAGATGCGCCTCGGTTCGCACCATTGGCCAGAAATGGCGGACCGTCTCGACGTCGTCATATTGCGCCAGCGCCGCCTTCGCGATGTTCTCCAGCGTCTCGCCGGTCGAATCCGACAACAAATGTAGGTGGAGCCGCATCATCGGCGTTTTATCCCCAGCGAGAGGCTGGTTGGGCGTGAATCTGTGGATAACATGGGGAGAACGGCTAGCGTAACTCGTCCGCCTCGCCAAGCGACGGGCGCGCCGTGGATAACACCCATTCTATCCACATGCCCGCGCACAGGGCCGGATTTTATCCACAGCCTGTGGGTAACGGGGAGCCTTGAATCGAATCAGCGCGTTTGTGGGCGTGCCGAGGGGTCAAGCTGTTGGCATTTCCGGGATCACCGCATAAGTCCCGGGTTCAACCGCCCAACCACTGCAACAACCTATTTCTTGAATCTTCTTATAGTAGAAGAAGGGTGCTCCGCTGACCGATCCGACCCCCAACTCGCTGACCTTCAAGCCGCTCCTGGCGACTCTTCGTGGAGAGCGTCAGGCCGTGCCGCCGCTGTGGCTCATGCGGCAGGCGGGGCGGTATCTCCCCGAATACCGTGAACTCCGCGCCGAGAAGGGCGGGTTCCTCGCGCTCGCCACCGATCCCGACGCAGCAGCCGAAGTCACGCTCCAGCCGATCCGCCGGTTCGGGTTCGACGGATCCATCCTGTTCTCGGACATCCTGATGATCCCGTGGGCGCTCGGCCAGGATCTGAGCTTCGGGGTCGGCGAGGGGCCACGGCTCGAACCGGCGCTGGTCGACCATGCGCTCGATCGGTTGCAGCCGGTGATGGGGCGGCTGGAGCCGGTCTACGGCACCGTCGCGAAGGTCGCCGCTGCCTTGCCGCCCGAGACGACGTTCCTGGGCTTTGCGGGGTCTCCCTGGACGGTCGCGACGTATATGGTGGCGGGGAAGGGCTCGAAGGATCAGTCCGAGACGCGGCGCTTTGCGTATCGCGATCCCGAAGCGTTCGGCGCGATCATCGATGCGATCGCGGACAACACCGTCGAGTATCTCGCGCGACAGGTCGAGGCGGGTGTCGACGTGGTGCAGCTGTTCGACAGCTGGTCGGGGTCGCTATCGCCCGCGCAGTTCGAACGCTGGGTGATCGCGCCGACCGCATCAATCGTCGAGCGGCTCCACGCGCGCTGCCCCGGCGTGCCGATCATCGGCTTTCCGAAGGGGGCAGGGGGCAAGCTCCCGGCCTATGCGCGCGAGACGGGTGTCGATGCGATCGGGCTGGACGAGACGGTCGATCCGGTCTGGGCGCACGCGTCGTTGCCTGCGGACATGCCGGTGCAGGGCAATCTCGATCCGCTGGCGTTGATCGCAGGCGGGGCGGACCTCGATGCGGCGATCGACCGGATCCTCGCGGCGTTCGTCGAGCGTCCGCACGTCTTCAACCTCGGCCACGGCATCCTGCCCGACACGCCCATCGCGCATGTCGAGCAGCTGATCGCCCGCGTAAGGAGCACGACATGAGCGGATTTCTCGGCGCTGCGTATGACTGGGTGAAGGCGGCGCATCTGATCTTCGTGATATTCTGGATGGCGGGGCTGTTCATGCTGCCGCGCTACCTCGTGTATCATCAGGAGGCGCTGGCGGCCGGCAACATGGGCGAGGCGGCGAACTGGGTCGAGCGCGAGGGGAAGATCCGCCACATCATCCTGACGCCGGCGATGATCGTCGTCTGGGTGCTCGGGATCGCGCTGGCGCTGAACCTGGGGTTGACGGACGGCGCACCGGGGCTCGGGTGGCTGCACCTGAAGCTGGTGCTGGTGTTGGTGCTGTCGGGGTATCACGGCTGGGCGGTCGGCTATGCGAAGAAGCTCGCCGCGGGGAAGCCGACGTTGGCGGGGAAGCAGTTGCGGATGCTGAACGAGGTGCCTGCGCTGGCGGTGACGCTGATCGTCGTGCTGGTGATCGTTAAGCCGTTCTGAGCCTCACGTCATCCTGGACTTGATCCAGGATCCAGGGCGGCGGACGATATCGCTTGTGGCTCTGGATCCTGGGTCGAGCCCAGGATGACGGCCGGGGCGGGGTACGCACTCCCGCTTGACTAACCCTCCCCCCAATTCTAACCCCTTCTCCCAACACGGCCTCCTGGCGTCCTGCCCGGTCGTGTCTTGCCAGACTCGTCTCGCCCAGTTCCGCTTCCCAAGCGCACCGCCGACCGAGCGTTCTCCCGTTGATTGCTATCCGGAAATCCCCATGCATCTCAAAGACCTGAAGAAGAAGAAACCCGCCGAGCTGGTCCAGCTGGCCGAGGAACTGGGGGTCGAGAGCGCCTCGACGCTGCGCAAGCAGGACCTGCTGTTCGCGATCCTGAAGGTCCAGGCGGACAATGGCGACCAGATCATGGGGCTCGGCACGATCGAAGTGCTGCCCGACGGTTTCGGCTTCCTGCGCTCGCCGGAATCGAACTATCTGGCGGGTCCGGACGACATCTACATCTCGCCGAACCAGGTCCGGAAGTTCGGCCTGCGCACCGGTGACACGGTCGAGGGCGAGATTCGCGGACCGAAGGATGGCGAGCGCTATTTCTCGCTGGTGAAGCTGACTGCGGTCAATTTCGACGACCCGGACGTCGTCCGTCACCGCGTCAATTTCGACAACCTCACGCCGCTCTACCCTGAGAGCAAGCTGACGCTCGATCCCGCCGACCCGACCGTCAAGGACAAGTCGGCACGCGTGATCGACATCGTCTCGCCACAGGGTAAGGGCCAGCGCACGCTGATCGTCGCCCCGCCGCGCGTCGGCAAGACGGTCATGTTGCAGAACATGGCTAAGGCGATCACCGACAACCACCCCGAGGTGTTCCTGATCGTCCTGCTGATCGACGAGCGTCCCGAGGAAGTCACCGACATGCAGCGCAGCGTGAAGGGCGAGGTGGTCAGCTCGACCTTCGACGAACCCGCGCAGCGCCACGTGCAAGTCGCCGAAATGGTGATCGAAAAGGCCAAGCGCCTGGTCGAGCACAAGAAGGACGTGGTGATCCTGCTCGACTCGATCACGCGTCTGGGTCGTGCCTACAACACCGTCGTGCCGTCGTCGGGCAAGGTCCTGACCGGCGGTGTCGACGCGAATGCGCTGCAGCGTCCGAAGCGCTTCTTCGGCGCCGCGCGCAACATCGAGGAGGGCGGTTCGCTCTCGATCATCGCGACCGCACTGATCGATACGGGCAGCCGCATGGACGAGGTGATCTTCGAGGAGTTCAAGGGCACCGGCAACTCGGAAATCGTGCTCGATCGCAAGGTCGCGGACAAGCGCATCTTCCCGGCGCTGGACGTCGGCAAGTCGGGTACCCGCAAGGAAGAGCTGCTGGTCGACAAGGCCAAGCTCAGCAAGATGTGGGTCCTGCGCCGCATCCTGATGCAGATGGGCACGATCGACGCGATGGAGTTCCTGCTCGACAAGATGAAGGATTCGAAGACCAACGAGAATTTCTTCGATTCCATGAATCAATAACCGAGTGCGGCCTGCGCCAAGCTGGCGCAGGACTCGCACCGGTTCGGCCGGCGGGGCAGGGCCCCGACCGACGACATGGGCTTTGCCCATGGCCGCCAAGCAGACCAAAGCGGCACGCGAGAGCAATGGCTTTCGCGTGCCGTTTCGCTATTAAACGCCCTATAATCCGTCACCATCGCTCGCCGCTGGTGACCCACGTCACCGGGAGCTGACATCTTGAGTATCATCGCCATGCTGGCCGCCGCCGCATCGAGCACCGCGGGCCCCGGCTCGCCGCTGGAAATCTGGCAGCATATCGTCGCCGACTTCTCCAACCTCGGCGACCCGAAGGCGCTTGCCGCGTTCGGATCGGTCCTCATGATCGACCTCGTCCTCGCGGGCGACAACGCGATCGTCGTCGGCGCACTCGCTGCCGGACTGCCCACCGACCAACGCAAGAAGGTCATCCTGATCGGTATCGGCGCGGCGCTGGTGCTGCGCATCTTCTTCGCGTTGATCGTGACGTGGCTCATGGGGATCGTCGGGCTAATCTTTGCGGGCGGCCTGCTGCTGCTCTGGGTAAGCTGGAAGTTCTGGCGCGAAATCCGCGAGGGCGCGGAGAATGCCGGCTCCGAGGAAATCGAGGGCGACGAGCGTTCGGGTATCCGCTCCTCGAAGGGCTTTGCGAGCGCGGCCTGGGCCGTTGCCGTTGCCGACGTCTCGATGAGCCTCGACAACGTCCTGGCGGTCGCCGGTGCGGCACGCGAGCATCCCGGCATCCTGGTCATAGGCCTGCTGCTGTCGGTCGCGATGATGGGTCTGGCGGCGAACTACATCGCGCGCGTCATCAACAAGTATCGCTGGATCGCGTATATCGGCCTCGCGGTGATCCTCGTGGTCGCGCTGAAGATGATCTACGAGGGCTGGGTCGGCACCGGCGACACGCTCGGGATCATCACGCTGCTGCGCTGATCGCAGTGCGGTCGGGATAAGAAAAAAGGCCTCGCCGGGATCGTCCGGCGAGGCCTTTTTTCATGTCTGCCGTCAGCACCCCGTCACCCGGACAGGGGTGACGGGGTGGGCGTGGTTAGCCCAGATTCTCGGCGAAGAACTTTGCCGTCCGCTCGTCCGCCAGCTTGGCCGATGCATCCGAGCGGCGCTCGCCGAACTCGGTCGCGAAGCCGTGGTCCTCGCCCGCGTAATCGTAGATCGTCACCTTCGGGTGATCGTCGAGGCCGGCATGCATCGCAGCCTGCGCCGCCTTGTCGACGAAGTGATCCTCCTCCGGCACGTGCAGCAGCACCGGGTGAGCGATCGCGTGCTTTTCGCCGAGCAGGCCATCGATTCCGACGCCGTAATAGCCGACGCTCGCATCGACGTCGGTCCGTGCTGCGGTCATGAACGCGAGGCGCCCGCCGAGGCAGTAGCCGACTACGCCGACCTTGGCGTTCCCAGAATCATTGGCACCGAGTTCGTTGCGGGCGGCGCGGATGCTCGCCTCGATATCGGCGATGCCCTTATCCTGATCGAACTGACCCATCAGACCGAGCGCGCGGTCGAACTCGGGCTTGATGTCTGGGTCGAGCTCGATGCCGGGCTCCAGCCGCCAGAACAGGTCGGGGGCGATCGCGAGATAGCCGGCCTCGGCGAGCGTATCGCACTTGCGGCGGATCCCGGCGTTCACGCCGAAGATCTCTTGGATCACGACGATCGCCGCTTTCGGCGTGCCTGCCGGGGTCGCGCGATACGCGGTGAATTCGCCATCGCCCGCGAGCGTGGCGATCTTGGTAGTGTTCGTCATAACAGTCCTCCTGGCGGCCGCTCATGGTCGAGCAGCCGGGATTTGGTGATCGGGCCTTCCCCCGCGGAGTACGCACCAAGCGCTCCGCCGGCTCCAAGGATTCGGTGGCAGGGGACGATGATCGGAAAAGGATTGCGCGCGCATGCCTGGCCGATCGCGCGCGGGCTCGAGCCGATCGCCCGCGCGAGCGCGCCGTAGCTGGCCGTGGTGCCGTAGGCGATCTCGGCGATCGCCTGGCGGAGGTCGGCACCGCGCGGGGTAGGGGAGAGCGCGAGGGGCAGGTCGAACTCGGTCGAAATACGCTTCCAGTTGGCGGAGTGCTTCCAGGATCGCGGGGGCATCGCTGGTCGAACCATCCTCCACGCCGATATCGATCGCGTCGATCCGGTCCCCGGTGCCGGTCACGCGGACCAGACCGATAGGCGTTGCGATCGAGGCGGCATCGCGCGCATACATTCCCCCGCTATGCAGCGCCGCGATGGACCGCTCAAGCGTCATCGAGGGTGCGTCACATGAAGATGAATATCGAGATCGAATGCACGCCGGAGGAGGCGCGCCGCGCGGTCGGGCTGCCCGACCTGACGCCGATCCACGACCGCTATATCGCGATGATGATGGAGGCGATCCCGGACGGCCAGATGAAGCCGGAGATGCTCGAATCGATGATGCGCGGCTGGCAGCCGATGGGCGAGGCGGGCATGGCGATGTGGAAGCGGCTGTTCGACAGCGCGACGAAAAGCGGCTGAGTTTCCCGTGAAGACGATCTTCGCGGTATCGAGCGGACGGCCGCCAGCGGCGATCGCCGTCGTCCGGGTGAGCGGGCCTCAAGCGTTTGCCTCGGCTGAGGCGTTGGCGGGACCGTTGCCGGTGCCGCGCCATGCGAGCCTGCGGGGACTGCGGGACACTGATGGCGCGCTTCTAGATCGCGCGTTGGTCATCGTGTTTCCGGGACCGGCGACGGCGACCGGCGAAGACCTGGTCGAGTTTCATTGCCACGGTGGCCGCGCGGTGATCGCTGCGGTCGAGCGTACGTTGTCGGGGATGCCCGGTTTGCGGCACGCCGAGCCGGGCGAGTTCACGCGTCGTGCGCTGACCAATGGCCGCATCGACTTGACCGAGGCGGAGGGGCTCGCCGATCTTCTCGAAGCCGAAACCGAGAGCCAGCGTGTCGCGGCGATGACCGCGGCGGAGGGTCGCGTCAGCCAGGCCGTCCGCGGCTGGATGGACTCGGTCGCGATGCTGTCCGCGCGGATCGAGGCGATGCTCGACTTCGCCGACGAGGACGACGTTGCGAGCGATACTGCCGCGTTCGAAGCGATCGTCGCGGAGATGGACGCGCTCGCTGCTGACATCGAGGCGGTGGTCGACGCCCCGCCGGTCGAGCGGCTGAAGGATGGCGTGGGCGTCGTCATCGGCGGTCCGCCGAACAGCGGCAAGTCGACGCTGCTCAACCTGCTCGGCGAGCGCGATGCGGCGATCGTCTCACCGATCTCGGGAACCACGCGCGACCGGATCGATGTGCCGGTGATGCGGAACGGTGTTGCCTATGTGCTGACCGACACCGCCGGTTTGATCGATACGCTCGACCCGATCGAGGCGATCGGCGTCACCCGTGCGGAAGGTGCGCTCGCCGCAGCGGACATCGTGATGTGGCTGGCCGATACCGCGCCGCCCCGCGCCGATGCGATCTGGATCCATGCGCGCGCCGATCTGCCGGGGCGGGGAGAGTTGCCCGCCGACCGGACATTGGCGGTCTCGCAGAACGACCGCGGATCGCTTGATTCATTGTGGGATGAACTGCATCGGCGAGCGATTACGATGCTGCCGCGTGGCGATGAGATCGCATTGAAGCAGCACCAGCGCCGGCAGTGCGCTGCGGCGGTAGAGGCTCTTCGGTATCGAAGCTTGGACGCGCTTATCCTTGCGGAGCACCTTCGACAGGCGCGTGCCATCCTTGCTGGCGTGCTGGGGCTGGATGCGACCGGGGAGATGCTCGATGCGCTGTTCGGGCGTTTTTGTATCGGGAAGTGATGTTCCACGTGGAACATCTTTGACGCGTCGGTCGTGGCGTTCTACGGCCGTGACATGTTCGATGTAGTGGTGGTTGGCGGTGGCCATGCCGGAACCGAAGCCGCGGCCGCGGCGGCGCGAAGGGGCGCGCGTACCGCGCTCGTGTCGTTCGACGCTGCCCATATTGGCGCGATGTCGTGCAATCCGGCGATCGGTGGGCTCGGTAAAGGGCACATGGTTCGCGAGGTCGACGCGTTCGACGGGCTGATCGGTCGCGCTGCCGATGCGGCTGCAATCCACTATCGCATGCTCAATCGCAGCAAGGGTTCGGCGGTGCAGGGGCCTCGGGTTCAGGCCGATCGCCGTCTCTATTCCGGTGCGATCCAGGCGATGCTTGCGGCCACTGAAGGGCTATTGATCGTCGAGGGCGAGGCTACGGCGTTGCACTTCGACGGCGATCGCGTGGCGGGTGTCGTGCTAGCTGATGGCGCGATCGTGGCAGCACGAGCGGTCGTGCTGGCGACCGGCACGTTCCTGGGCGGACGTATTTTCCGGGGTGACGATCGCGAAGAAGGGGGCCGGATCGGGGAACGTGCCGCTAAGCCACTCGCGGACCAGCTGCGTGCGCGGAACCTGCCGATGGCGCGGCTGAAGACGGGGACGCCACCGCGGCTCGATGGGCGGACGATCGATTGGGGCGCGCTTGCCGAGCAGCCGTCGGACGTCGATCCCTGGACGATGTCGCCGATGACTCGCGCGCGGCCGCTTCCGCAGATCGCGTGCGCCATCACGCGTACGACCGATCACACTCACGCGATCATTCGCGACGCGTTTCATCAGTCGCCACTGTTTACCGGGGCGATCGAGGCGGCGGGGCCGCGTTACTGTCCGTCGATCGAGGACAAGGTGCATCGGTTTGGCGACCGCGACGGGCACCAGGTTTTCCTCGAACCCGAGGGTCTCGACGATGCGACGGTCTATCCGAATGGGCTGTCGACGTCGCTGCCGGTCGAGGTTCAGGCGGCGATGCTGGCTAGCATTCCGGGGCTCGAGCGCGTGACGATGACGATGCCGGGTTATGCGGTCGAGTATGATTATATCGATCCGCGGGCGCTCGATACGCGGCTTGCGCTAGGCGCGATCGAGGGGGTGTTTTGCGCGGGGCAGATCAACGGCACGACCGGGTATGAGGAAGCGGCGGGGCAGGGTCTGGTCGCAGGGCTGAACGCCGCGGCGTATGCGTGCGATCTGGCGCCGGTGATCCTCGATCGCGCGTCGAGCTATCTCGGGGTGATGATCGACGACCTCACGCTACAAGGGGTGACCGAGCCATATCGGATGCTGACCGCACGCGCTGAGTTCCGGCTGTCTTTGCGCGCGGACAATGCCGAGACTCGGCTGGGCGGGATCGCGGAAGCGGCTGGCTGTCTTGGACTGGAGCGGCTGGCGCATCAGCATGCACTGGCCGAGGACCGTGCTCGTTTCCGCTCGGCACTCGACTGCGAGCGGACTGCGACCCATGTAGCCGATCAGGGCGTTGCGATTGGTCGGGACGGGGCACGGCGGACTGCGTTCGACTGGCTCCGGTTCGAGGGCGTAACGCTCGCGCATGTCGCGCCGGATTCGGCGACGGGCATCCCGACCGCAGTCGTTGACGAAGTGTTAGAGGACGCGCGCTACGCTCCGTATATCGAGCGGCAGGCGCAGGAGGTCGCGCGGTTGCGGGCCGACGAGGCGATCCGTTTGCCGGAGGACCTTGCCTATGATCGCGTGCCGGGCCTTTCGAACGAGATGATCGATCGCCTAAGTGCTGCGCGGCCGACCTCGCTGGCGGCAGCGGCGCGGGTGCGGGGGATCACCCCGGCGGCGTTGTCCGCGGTATTATTGCATACGAAACGAGTGCCAGCATGACCGAAGACGACGCACAGAGCTGGACGACCGAGCGGTTCGGGGCGGCAGCGACCGAGCGCTTGAACGCGTTCGTGGCGATGGTCGTCGAGGAAGCGCCGCACCAGAATTTGATCGCGCCGTCGACGATCCCGACGATCTGGGATCGGCATGTGGTCGACTCGCTCCAGCTCGTCGCGCTTGCAGGGGTGGATACGTCGGCGAAGCGCTGGCTTGATATCGGCACCGGCGGGGGGTTTCCCGGTATGGTCGTTGCGCTGGTTCGCGAGGGTCCGGTCGATCTGGTCGAGCCCCGGCGCCGTCGTGCGGACTTCCTTCAGCTGTGTGTCGCTCGGCTTGGCCTTGGCGAACAGGTCCGCGTTCATGCTTCGAAGGTGGAGAATGCGACCGCGGACGCGTCGATCATTTCCGCTCGTGCGGTTGCGTCGTTGCAAAACCTTTTGCGTGGCGCGGCGCACTGCGCCACAATGGAGACGCGGTGGTTGCTTCCTCGGGGGCGTTTCGACGAGGAGGAGCTGGCCGCGCTCAAGCAGCATTGGCGGTTTATGTTCCACGTGGAACAAAGCGTCACGAACCCGGAGTCGTCGATCGTGGTTCTGGATCGGGTAAGCGCGCGATGATCACCATCGCGGTCGCCAATCAAAAGGGCGGGGTGGGCAAGACCACCAGCGCCATCAACCTCGCGACCGCGCTTGCCGCTACGGGGATGCGCGTGTTGCTGGTCGATCTCGATCCGCAGGGCAACGCGTCGACCGGGCTTGGCATCGGCCATTCGCAGCGCGAGCGGTCAAGCTACGACGTGCTGGTCGGCGAGACGTCGATCGAGGACGCGGTGGTGCATACGCGCGTGCCACGCCTCGATATCGTGCCGGCGACGGTCGACCTGTCGGGCGCGGAGATAGAGCTGGTCGATTTCGACGCGCGTACGCACCGGCTCGATCGCGCGGTGAAGGCGGCGCAGGGGCCTTGGGATATCGCGCTGATC
Source organism: Sphingomonas sp. PP-CE-1G-424 (assembly GCF_004341085.1). Taxonomy (GTDB): domain Bacteria; phylum Pseudomonadota; class Alphaproteobacteria; order Sphingomonadales; family Sphingomonadaceae; genus Sphingomonas. The sequence continues at coordinate 864,099 of NZ_SLXW01000001.1, read as the reverse complement.
GATTGCCCGCCGTCGCTGGGGCTGCTGACGATCAATGCGATGGTCGCGGCGGACTCGCTGCTGGTGCCACTGCAATGCGAGTTTTTCGCGCTCGAGGGGTTGTCGCAGTTGTTGAGTACGGTCGAGCGGATCCGGCAGCGGTTCAATCCTGGGCTGTCGATCCTTGGGGTTGCGCTGACGATGTTCGATCGGCGGAACCGGTTGACCGACCAGGTCTCGGCGGACGTTCGCGCCGTGTTGGGCAAGGTCGTGTTCGAGACGGTGATCCCGCGCAACGTGCGACTGTCGGAGGCGCCAAGCCATGGGTTGCCAGCCTTGATCTACGATCATCGGTGTTCGGGGTCTCAGGCTTACATTGCTCTGGCCCGTGAGCTCATCGGGCGGCTTCCGGCAACTGCGCAGGTTGCGGCATGAGCGACGGTAACAAACGTGGTCGCCCAGGGTTGGGCAGGGGTCTCAACGCACTGCTCGGCGAGATGGCGCGCGAGACGCCGGTGTCCGCCGATGGTGCATCGGCACCGCAATCATCGGGCGTGCGGATGCTGCCGGTCAGTTCGCTGTCGCCGCATCCCGATCAGCCGCGACGGCATTTCGACGAGGCGATGCTCGACGAGTTGGCCGCGTCGATCGCGTCGCGCGGGCTGATCCAGCCGATCGTCGTGCGCCCGCATGGACATGATTTCCAGATCGTCGCGGGCGAGCGGCGTTGGCGGGCGGCACAGCGCGCGCGACTGCACGAGGTACCGGTCGTCGTTCGCGACTTCGACGATGCCGAGACGCTCGAGATCGCGCTGATCGAGAACATCCAGCGCGAGGACCTGAACGCGATCGAAGAGGCGCAGGCGTATCAGCGGCTGGCGGGCGAGTATGGGCATACGCAGGAGGTGCTTGCCAAGATCGTCCACAAGTCGCGCAGTCATGTGGCCAACCTGCTGCGGTTGCTGGAGCTGCCGGCACAGGTCCAGTCGCAGGTGGTCGATGGATCGCTGTCGATGGGGCATGCCCGGGCGCTGCTGGGGTCGCCCGACGTGGAGTCGCTCGCGGACGAGGTCGTGTCGCGTGGGCTGTCGGTGCGCGAGACCGAGAAGCTGGCGCGCGATGCGAAGCCTGGGCGGAGCCGGAGTGGCGGTGGGTCGTCCGAGCCTCGGGTGCCGGATGCAGATATCGCGGCTTTGGAGCGGCAGTTGGCGGACTTGTTGGGGTTGCAGGTGAAGGTGGCGCATACCGAGACTGGGGGGACGTTGACGTTGAGTTACTCGACGTTGGACCAGCTTGATATGGTTTGCCAACGGTTGACGGGCGGGGCAATCTAGGGCGCGAGCTCACTCTGAGCCATTTGCACCCCGCCCGTTCGTGCCGAGCGAAGTCGAAGCACCTGCGTACCGGACCATCCTTCGACTTCGCTCAGGACGAACGGGGGAGGGGGTGGGAGGACCACTAATCTCCGTCATCCCGGCGGAAGCCGGGACCCACGGTTGCGGTCCGCTTCGTTAGTGATCGCGCTCTATCCATGGGTCCCGGCGTGCGCCAAGATGGCGGAAGGTGTGTGGACGGTTATTAGATGGACATGCCCCGGCGAAGCGCACTCAAGATTAGTTTCGTCGGGCGATCGCTTGGGATAGCGCCACCACCGCTGCCTCCGCCACCACACCGCCAGCATTCCCCGACGCCATGATCGCCCGCTCGGCGGTTCGGACGCGCTGGATCGCGGTGGCGAGCATTACCGGCGACCAGCGGCGTAACGACCTAGCCGTGCTGGCCTCTTCCTTGAAGAACACGCGGTGGCGTTTCATCACAGCGTCGACCGCTTCGCCGCGGTCGATTTCGCCGCGCATGTCGGCGAGCGCGATCAGGCGGCGGACGAGTTGGCGGAGCCATGGGATCGGCGACGTGCCGGCTTCTTCGAGCACGGCGAGTTCGGCGCCGAGATCGTCGACCCGGCCTTCGATCACTGCGTCGATTGCGCGGCTCATTTCCGCATCGCCGAGGTCTGCGCCGACCGCGTCGAGCGCGTGGTGATCGAGGTCCGCAGGCCGATCGGGCGCCGCGTCCAGGTACAGCGCGAGCTTCTCGATCTCTCGCGACATGACGGCGCGGTCGCCGCCGGTCGTATCGACCAGGCGCCGCGCAACGCCGGGGGCGGGGCGGAGACCGTTCTCGTTGGCGATCGTCGTCGCGAGCCGTTCGGCGTCCTGCGCGGTCGGGGCGTAGCAGGCGAACGCCATCGCGCGCGGGGAGTCGATCGCTAGCTTGACGATCTTGGCGGTCGATTTGACGGTCGGGGCGATCGCGACGACCGGATTGCCGACGCGCTCGGCTGCGAGCAGGTTGGTGAAGGCTTCGAGGCTCTCCTCGCCCGCCGAGGCGACGCGGACGAACCGGGCACCCGCGAACAGCGATAGCGACGCGGCTTCGTCGGTCAGCCGGCCGGGGTCGCTCTTGAGCGTCGAGCCGTCGAGATCGACGCGTTCGGCATCCACGCCCATCGCCTTGGCGAGGAGGCGGGCAAGGTCGCTTGCGCCAGCCTCGTCGGGGCCGTGGAGCAGGTACAGGCGGATGTCGCCGCCCGGCTTGGCCAGCGCACCGCGGATCTGGCCGGCGCTGGCCTTCACTTGGCGGGCGTAGTCGCCTGCGCCGCAGCGACCGCGGGCGTGTTGCGTGCGTACAGCGCAACACGCGCGACGATCTGGTCGGCGACGATCTGCGACAGGCGTTCTAGTGCGGTATTCTCGGCGGCGATCGTCGCATATTCGGAGCGGACGACGTCGATGCCGGCGTCGGAGCCCGCGGTCGCGTCGAGCAGCACCGAGCCATCGCCGATCCGCACGAGCTGATAGCGCGCGCGCAGAGTCCGGCGTTCGCGCGAGACGCTGTCGTCGGTACGGACGCCGAGGCCGCTGATCTGGTCGTCGAGGCGGATGTCGATCCGGTAGAGTGCGGGCGCACCGTTCGAGGGCAGGCGGTCGCGCAACGCGGTGGCCATCAGCCAGCCGTTCTTGCCCGCGATCGGCGCGATCTCGACCTGGCCGAGCGCGCGCGCGACCGGGCTGCTGCTGCCGCCCGCGTAGAGTGGGTGCAGGCCGCAGCCGGACAGCGTGGGAGCCAGCGCGAGCGCGCCGAGGATCGCTAGGCGCTTCATGCGACGATGTTCACGAGACGGTCGGGCACGACGATCACTTTCCGGGGCGGCTTGCCCTCGAGCAGGCGGGCGATCTTCTCGGAAGCGAGCGCGGCGGCTTCGACCTCGTCCTTCGGTGCGCCCTTGGGGAAGACGAGCGTGTCGCGCAGCTTGCCGTTGACCTGCACCGCGATCGTGACCTCGTCGTCGACCAGCATCGCCGGGTCGACGATCGGCCAGGTGGCGTCGGCGATCAGGCCGTCATTGCCAGCGGTCGCCCAGGCTTCCTCGGCGACGTGCGGGACCATCGGGCTGACGAGCAGCAGCAACGTGCGGATCGCCTGGTCGCGGTCTGCGGAGGGCGCTGCCTTCTCGATCGCGCTGCACAACGAATAGAGCCGTGCGACCGCCTTGTTGAACTGCAAGGCATTGATATCGCTCTCGATACCGATGGTCGTGCGGTGGCAGAGTTTGCGCAGGGCGATGTCGTCGCCTTCGGCCTTGGCGGAATCATCGGACTCGATCAGGCGCCAGAGACGCTGGACGAACCGCCACGCGCCTTCGATGCCGGATTCGCTCCACGGAAGATCGCGTTCGGGGGGCGAGTCGGAGAGCACGAACCAGCGCACCGCGTCGGCGCCGTACTGGTCGACGATCGGCTCGGGATCGACGGTGTTCTTCTTCGACTTCGACATCTTCTCGACCCGGCCGACAGTAATGGGACTTCCCGTCCCAATCTCGACTAGGTTACCGTCTTGTCGCTCCACATCGCTAGGCGCAACCCAACGCATTGGTAGCCCTTCGCGAGCTTCATCGCCGCTCGTTCGCGCAATTGGAGTTTGATACGTCTCGTGCGTGACCATGCCTTGCGTGAACAGCCCGGCGAACGGCTCGGCGATGTCGAGCATGCCGATATGCTTCAGCGCGCGCGTCCAGAAACGCGCGTACAGCAGATGCAGGATCGCGTGCTCGACGCCGCCGATATACTGGTTGACCGGCAGCCATTTCTCCGCGCCCGTCCGGTCGAACGGCTTGGCGTTCGGCTGGCTGGCGAAGCGGATGAAATACCACGACGAATCGACGAATGTGTCGAGCGTATCGGTCTCGCGCCGCGCGTTCGCACCGCAGGACGGGCAGGGGACGTGCTTCCAGGTCGGGTGGCGATCGAGCGGGTTGCCGGGGATGTCGAACGAGACGTCCTCGGGCAGCACGATTGGCAGCTGGTCCTTGGGCACCGGTACCGCGCCGCACGCGTCGCAGTGGATGATCGGGATCGGCGTGCCCCAGTAACGCTGGCGGCTGACGCCCCAGTCGCGCAGGCGGAACACGGTCGTGCCCTTGCCCCAGCCTTCGCCCTCGGCACGCTCGATCACGACGCGCTTGGCGTCCTCGATGTCCATGCCGTCGAGAAAGTGCGAGTTCACGATCGTGCCGGCGCCGGTCCAGGCGGTGTCGCCGACAAACACGGGGGCCTCGTCATCGCCTTCGCTGACGACGCGCTTGACGGGCAGGTCGTATTTGCGCGCGAAATCGAGATCGCGCTGGTCGTGCGCGGGGACGCCGAACACCGCGCCGGTGCCGTATTCCATCAGCACGAAGTTCGCGATGTAGACGGGGAGGTGCCACGTCTTGTCGAGCGGATGCACCGCGCGGATGCCGGTGTCGAAGCCGAGCTTTTCCTGCGTGTCGAGTTCCGCCGCGGTGGTGCCGCCGCGCTTACAGAGCTCGATGAAGGCCGCGGCGTCGGGGTTCGTTTCGGCGATGGCGCGCGCGATCGGGTGATCCGCGGCGACCGCGACGAAGCTGGAGCCGAACATCGTGTCGGGACGGGTGGTAAAGACCTCGACGAATTCCTCCCCGGAACGGGGAGGGGGACCATCCGCAGGATGGGGGAGGGGGCTGTCAACGGGCGCTGCCGTATGTGGCGCGCCCCCTCCACCCCCGGCTTCGCCGGCGGTCCCCCTCCCCGTGCCGGGGAGGATTGCGAACTTGAACTGTAGCCCTTGGCTGCGGCCGATCCAGTTTTCCTGCATCAGCTTGACCTTGTCCGGCCAATGCTCGAGCGCACCCAACCCGTCGACCAGCTCGTCGGCAAAGTCGGTGATCTTCAGGAACCACTGCGACAGTTTCCGCCGCTCGACCAGTGCGCCAGAGCGCCAGCCGCGACCGTCGATCACCTGCTCGTTGGCGAGCACGGTCATGTCGACCGGGTCCCAGTTGACCGCCGATTCCTTGCGGTACACGAGCCCCGCCGCGAACAGGTCGAGGAACAGCGCCTGCTCGTGGCCGTAATAGTCGGGCTCGCAGGTCGCCAGCTCGCGCGTCCAGTCGAGCGCGAAGCCCAGGCGCTTCAGCTGCGCCTTCATCGTCGCGATGTTGGCGCGCGTCCAGGTGCCCGGATGCACGCCCTTTTCCATCGCCGCGTTCTCCGCGGGCATGCCGAACGCGTCCCAGCCCATCGGATGGAGCACTTCCATGCCCTTCATCCGACGGAACCGCGCGAGCACATCGCCCATCGTGTAGTTCCGGACATGCCCCATGTGGATGCGCCCCGACGGATAGGGGAACATCTCGAGCACGTACGAACGCGGCTTGGTCGACAGGTCGTCGGCGGCGAACGTCTTGCGCTCGTCCCAGACCTTCTGCCACGCCGCGTCCGCCTTCAACGCATTGAAACGCGACGCCATTATATCGGTCCTCAGCCCGCGATCGAGGCGCGGCGCAGGTCGCGGGCCTTGGTCAGGATGATGTCCTCGAGCTTCTGCGTGGTCGCGGCCTGGACCGGCGACGAGACCCACTGGCCGTTGCGGTTCACTTCGCGGAGTGCCGCGACGCGCAGCGCATCGGCGCGCAGATCCTGGTCGAGGATCGACACGGTGACCTTCATGCGCTCGGTCGGCGTCTGCGGATTGATGTACCAGTCGGTGACGATCACGCCGCCGTTGGAGTCGGTCTGGAGCAGCGGCATGAAGCCCAGCGTGTCGAGGCTTGCGCGCCACAGGTAGCTGTTGACGCCAATGGTGGTGATCTTCGACGCGGCGAGATCCGCCTTGGGACGTGCCGAACCGCCGCCGCAAGCGACAAGAGGCAGGGCAAACAGCACGACTGCGATACGCGAGCGGCGGAACATGGGCATCATCCTGGCAAGAAAATCAGCCCTTGCTCTACAGGCGAGCCCGCGCGCCCGCAAGCAGACGCGGGTATCCCAGCCATAGGGCTGAGCGAGCGCCGGACGGGACGATATTCGCGCGGCAAAACGAGTCGGTTAGGACCGATCCGGTAGCGCTAACGCAGCGATCTGTGTGCTGATTGCAACACTGTCCGACAAATCAGCGACGAAGAGGGCAATCCGCCGGGTCTGCGGCCTTTGCGGTGGATCAATTCGTGATAGACGCAGTTTCACGAGGATCCGATTACGGGATTCGAAGGACAGATTCGTTGTGATGACGCGTGGGGGAATTTTCGGGGTGGTTGCCGGGGCGCTTGTCGCCACCGCCGCAATCGTCGCGCCTGCCTTCGGCGCCAGCGAACAGCCCGCCCGTATCGCCAAGCACAACGTCGCCGCGGTTCGCGGTATCGGATCGTTTACGCCAGCCGCTGCGGACCCCCGCCTTGCCGCGATGTTCGCGCGCGGTGGCTTCGACGCCGGCAGCTTCCGCTTCACGCCTGCCGAAACGCGCCAGGACAACCGCGCGGTGACCGTTGCAGTGCGTGCGCAGACCAACCGCGGTATCGCGAACACGGCCAGCCTTGCTTCGACCACGCCGACCGTCGGTATTGCACCGATCGCGTATAACCTCGGCATGTCGGTCGGCTGGAAGCGGTTCGCGATCTCGGGCGACGTGAACAAGCTTGATCTGGGTGCTATGCCGGGTGGCCGTGAAGCGGCCGACCTCGCGGTGAGCTATAGCGCGAAGAAGTTCAGCGGCACTGTGAAGGCTGTAGCGGATCGTCCGCTCGCCAACGCACCGCACCTGGTCGAGGAAGCGCCGAGCTATTCGGTCGATGTCGGTGGCTCCTACGCCCTGACGCGCAGCCTCGCAGTGACCGCGGGAGTCCGGTACAGGTCTGACCGCGAGCGCTTCGTGAAGGTCGACGACGACCGTCGCGATAGCCAGGCCGTGTATCTGGGTACAGCCTTCCGCTTCTAGGCATCCGGTGGAGCGATGCTCGGCTTTCTTCCCGTCATCCTGACGAAAGTCAGGATCCAGTGCCATGAGATGCAGCGATCAGTAACCCTAGGTCCTGACTTTCGTCAGGATGACGGCGCACTGTAGGCATCCAGGCATCGATCGCGGCCCAGCCGTGGAAGCCGAACCGTCGGATGCGCCGCCAGCGCGACTCGTTCATTCCGCCGAGCGCGATCAGTGGTATCCCGAGTCCTCGTCCGATCCGCATAGCCTGCGCCGAGCCGATGCCGGCCGCACCCTGGTGCGATCGAGTGACGTGGATCGGCGACACGAACAGGGCAACTGCTCCGGCGCGCTTGCCAGCCAAGGCCTCGCTTCTCGAATGCGCTGGCCAGGTTCTGATCCCGTGAGTCTGTGCCCGACCATGCACGCCGTCCGCCGCGATCATAGACTTTCCGGCCACCACGACGACTAGCCGCCGCGAAAGTGCGATGCGCTTGACCCTCCGCAGCAACGTCCGCTGTTCCCGCTCAGGCGTGGCATAATGCCGAAACACCACGCCGGATCCCGGCGGCAACCGGCTGAGCGCACGCCACAAAGCGTTGCCCATACGCTCGTCGGTCATCAACCAGCGTGTGGGAATGGGGTTACGACGAGCCACGCCGCTGCCTATAGCGCGCCGCATGATTGCTGACGACACCACCAAATTGCAGGCCATCCGCAGCCGGATCGCCAAGGCCGCTGAGATCGCGGATCGCCGCGCGGACGACGTGACGCTGATCGCGGTCTCCAAGACGCATCCGGTCGAGGCGATCGAACCGCTGCTCGCCGAGGGCCAGCGCGTTTTTGGGGAAAACCGTGTGCAGGAAGCCTCGGAGAAATGGCCGGCGTTGCGCGAGAAATATCCCGACGTCGAACTGCACCTGATCGGCCAGCTCCAGTCGAACAAGGCAGCCGAGGCGGTGGCGTTGTTCGACTCCATCCACGCGGTCGATCGCCCGTCGCTGGTCACCGCGCTGGGGAAGGCGATGGCGGCGAGCGATCGTCGGCCGGACTGCTTCCTCCAGGTCAATATCGGCGACGAGCCGCAAAAGGGCGGCTGCGCGATCGCGGACCTGCCCGCGCTGATGGAACAGGCGCGCGCCGCCGGCCTGCCGATCGCCGGGCTGATGTGCCTGCCGCCCGCGGACATCGAGCCGGCGCCATATTTCGCGCTGCTCGCCAAGCTTGCGCGCGATCACGGGCTGACCGGCCTCAGCATGGGCATGTCGGACGATTTCGAGACTGCGGTGACGATCGGCGCGACTCACGTCCGGATCGGCAGCGCGTTGTTCGGCGCAAGGGGGACGGGCGCATGAGCATACCGGTTCGGTTCGATGCGCTGCTGTTCGACTTCGACGGTGTGCTGATCGACAGCGAAGCCGTCGGCAACCGCCACATTGCCGAATGGCTGACGGCCGCTGGTCACCCGACCACCGCAGACGAGTCGATGGCGAACTTCATGGGGCTCGCCGGGCCGCAGTTCATCGATGCGATCGAGCGCTGGATCGACCGGCCACTGACCGAGGACTTCTACGCCGCTCGGGAAGCTGAGGACGAGCGCGTATTGGCGGCGGGGGTCGACGCGATCGACGGCGCGGTGGCGTTCGTCCGCTCGCTCCCTGCCGACCTGCCCAAGGCGATCGTGTCGTCTAGCCCGGTCTCGTGGATCGCGCGTCATCTGGAGCATATCGGGCTGCGCGATGCGTTCGGCGACCATCTCTATAGTGGGCGGGAGCATGTGACGAACGGCAAGCCGGCGCCGGACCTGTACTTGTTCGGGGCGCGGCAGTTGGGCGTCGATATTGCGCGGACGGCGATCCTCGAGGATTCCCCTGTGGGAGCGACTGGGGCGGTAGCTTCGGGGGGCTATGTCATCGGCTTGTCGGCGGGGTCGCATTGCAATGCCGAGCATGGTGCGCGGCTGAAGGCGATTGGTGTCGACGCGCTGGCGGAGAGCTTCGCCGACGTGACCCGGTTGATTGAAAGCATTTGATCGGAGCCTTGGGGTCTCCTGCCTTCTTGTGCTCCTGCGAAGGCGGGGGCCCAGTCTGGGTCCCCGCCTTCGCGGGGAAACAAACTAGACGACGGCCAAGGGTGCTCCGCTCGACCAGCGTGGAGGCGATGGTCGCTTAGCCCGCCCGCTTCCGCTGCCAGATCGCACCGATCCCCGCGACCAGATCATACGGGATCGCCGCCGCTTCCCGCGATCGCATTTTGAGCTGGTACCGCCGGCTCCCGCCGTGCGGCACGTGGATCGCGCTCGCCGGCATGCCCAGCATCGCGAACAGCATCCGGATGCGCGGTTGGTGATAGCCGTCGGTGCAGATCATGCACTGCGCGTACTCGCCCGAGCGTGCGAACGCGGTCGCGGCGACGACGCTTTGCAACGTGTCTACGCTGGCCTGGTCGAGATGTATTCGCGACCGGTCGACCGTCTCGGCCAGCACATCCGCCATCACCGATGCTTCCGAAGGGCCATGCGCCCCCTTTGCGCCGGAGCAGAACAGGTCCGCATCGACGTAGCGCGCCGCCGCCGCCGCTGCGAACGCGATACGACGGGCGAGGGTGGGGCTGGGGCTGCCATCGGGACGAACGGCCGCGCCGAACACCACGATCAGGCGCCGTGAGGGTGGGATATCGGTCAGAACTGGTGCCCCGTGCGGTCGCGCTTGGTCGCGAGATACTGGGCGTTATGCGGGTTCGAGGGGAGGAAATGCGGCACGCGTTCGATCACCGTCACGCCTGCGGCTTCGAGCCCCGCCACCTTGGCGGGATTGTTGGTCAGCAACCGTACCTCGCGCTGGCCGAGCAGAGTCAACATCCGCGCCGCCACGCCGAAATCGCGCGCATCGACCGCAAAGCCGAGCCGCGTGTTCGCGTCGACCGTATCGAAGCCCTGGTCCTGCAATGCGTACGCCCGCAGCTTGTTGACTAGGCCGATCCCGCGACCTTCCTGCCGCAGATACAGCAGGATACCCCAGCCGCTCTGCTGGATCGCGTGGATCGCGGCGCGCAGCTGCGGCCCGCAATCGCATTTGAGGCTGCCGAGCACGTCGCCCGTCAGACACTCGCTGTGGAGGCGGACGAGCGGCGGCTGGCCGTTGGGCTGGCCGATCAGCAGCGCGATGTGCTCGTCTGCGCTTTCGGGGCTGCGGAACGCGACGATTTCCGCATCCTCCGCGCCCTCGACCGGAAGCCGTGCGCGCGCCGCGAGCGTCAGGCGGTTCGCGTCTTCGTGTGCGTCGATGTCCGCAGTGGTTATGTCGACTTCGGGTTCGCCGGTGCCGAGGAAGAAGGCGGGCAGCAGTCCGGCAATCCTCGCTAGGCGTAATGCGGCGGCCGCTGCTTCGGGATCGGTTACCGGGAGCGTACGGAACGGACCTTTCAATGGCGTCGCCAAGTCGAATTGCGGATCGGCCAACGCGGTAGCGGCGGCGAAGTCGATCCAGGGGGGGCGATCGACGAGTACGGGCTCGGTCGGATCCGCCGCCGCGAGCTGGTTCGCGAGCTTCAACGTTGCCGCGCGCCCCGACGAGATCAGCACGCCGCCATTCGCCTCCGGATCGAACGCGGCCAACCGCTCAGCATCCGCCGTCTCGACCGCGAGCAACACCAGCCCCTCGATCGAGATCGGCCAGCCACGTCTGAGCGCATCGACCGCGCGGGCGGCGGCGCGAGGGTTGCTCAAAACGCGAACTCGGTCATGATCGGGACGTGGTCGGACGGTTTGAGCCAGCTTCGGCAGCGTTCGTAGACGTGGTGCGACACCGCGGCTTCGGCGGCCGCACCGGTCGCCCACATGTGATCGAGCCGGCGGCCGCGATCCGACGCGGCCCAGTCCTTGGCGCGGTAGCTCCACCATGTGAACAGGCGGGCGGGGGCAGGGTGGAAGCGGCGGCCGAGATCGACCCAGTCGCCTGCCGCCTGCAACTTGCCGAGCGCCTCGACCTCGATGGGGGTGTGACTGACGACGTCGAGCAACTGCTTGTGGCTCCACACGTCCGATTCGAGCGGGGCGATGTTGAAGTCGCCGACCAGGATCGTGGGGCCGGGCAGCGTTTCGGACCAGGTCGTCATACGTTCGATGAAGTCGAGTTTCTGGCCGAACTTGGGGTTCACCTCGCGATTGGGGACGTCGCCGCCGGCGGGGACGTAGACGTTCTCAAGCCGGACGCCGTTCTCCAGCCGGACGCCGATGTGGCGCGCCTCGCTGTTCGCCTGCCAGTCGAATCGGTCGTCCTCGACGATCGGCACACGGCTCAGGATCGCGACGCCGTGGTGCATGCGCTGGCCGTGCAGGACGATGTGTTCGTAACCCAGTGCGCGGAACGCCTCCAAGGGGAAGTCGCCGTCGATCACCTTCGTCTCCTGCAGGCACAGGATGTCGGGCTGCTCGTCGCGCAGAAACTGTTCGACGATGGCGATCCGGAAACGGACCGAGTTGATGTTCCAGGAGACGATCTTCACGAGCGCGATGTAGCGTTGCCTTGGGGTGGGGACAAGGAACGCTGCTGGGGGTGGGAAGAAGGTGAGAAGTTAGAAGGCGCCATCGGCAAAGCCGCTGTCGTCGACCGGGCTTGGCCCGTCGGCCGCGCTTGAGCGAGTTAGGAAAATTGATTTTCCTGCCGCTCTACGCGAAAGACCCCCGCTCCGGGGGCATGGAGCGAGGGCCAACTCAGCGTTCGTCACGCAGGCAAGAAATGGGGAAACCATCCGGGCAACAGGGGGAAAAATCCCGAATGCCCCACATCCGCAGGCCACTCTCTAGGGGGCCGAACCTGTCGCTTGCATGAATGACACCGATTTTATGTTACTTTCTTACACCCGTGCGGCGTGGATCGTTCCAGCGGAAGGTGTTGTCGCTGACCGGTTCGCCGAACTTCTGGTTGGTCAGGCGGATCGTCGTGCGGTTGTTCTGGCTGTCGAGCGCGACCCAGCCCTGCAGCATCAGCCCGCCCGGCGCGGTCGCGTTGCGGACGAACACCAGCGTGATCCGGCCATATTCCGGGTGCTTCGGATCGTTCGCCTCGACCGACACGATCCGCTGGTCGTAGCCGGGGACGAGCTTCGCATAACGCGTGATGTCGCGGGTCGGATCGAGCAGCACGCCCAGCGGCGAGTTCTTGATCGGCCAGCGCTGCACCTGCTTCACCGAATAATCGATGAAGGTGAGCGCGCCGCCCTCGGCGACGATCAGGATCGGCACGCCTTTCTCATACTGGAAGCGCAGCTTGCCGGGCTTCTTCAGCGTCAGCACGCCGGTCAGCACCTTGCCGTTGCGATCCGCCTGCGAGAAATTCGCGGTCATCGTCTCGACGGATTGCAGGTGCTTCTGCACGGCGGCCAAGTCACCGGTCGCCTGCGCGGCGATCGGCGAGGGCACGGCAACGACGGACAAAGCGGCGATCGTCGCGATCACCACGGGGCGGGTATTGAACATCGAAATCTCCTTGGCGCGGACCGTTGCCCGCGCGCGCTTGAACCGCCACTGAATTCGATGTGCGGTCACTGCACAACCTGCATCCGTCATCCTGACGAAAGTCAGGACCCAGGATGAAGCAGGGCAGCGAGTGTTACTCTGGATCCTGACTTTCGTCAGGATGACGGGGGAGGCGGATGTCGGCAACGTGTAAAGTCGATACCCCCGTTACAGCGTAATCGCGCCCTTCAGGCCGAGCACCGCGACGTCGTTCGCGTCATGCACACCCCCGGGGTTGTGGATGAACTGCACGTTCGGGCGCAGTTCCAGCCACCGCGTCGGATGCACGCTGTAATAGATCTCCGACGCATATTCGGCGTCCTGCACGGCGGGCCGCGTCGGATCGAGCGCCTCGCCCTTCGCGACGCGCCCGTTGACGTTGGTCCGCGCGATGCCGAAGCCGAGGATGTCGCCCGGCCGCCACGGCACCAGGCCCTTGTAGAACAGCCCGGCGGCGATCTGGTTGTCGGTGGTCGAGGTCGCACGATCGGCCTGCGTCGCGTTGAGGAAGACGCTGAGCCCGGTGACGGACTTGCCGTCCTTCGACGTGCCGGTGACCTGTTGCTGGAGATTGAGATACACGCCGTAGCGTGCGCTGCGGCGGAGGGGTTCGAGCCCGGTGATCGCGATCGGCTGGCGGTTCACATCGTAGAACACGTCGTCGCCGTTCGACGTGTTGACCCAGCCGCCGACCTTGTACGCGCCGACCCGGCCATCGTTATCGCCGCGATGCCATTCGGCCTCGACCGGGATCAGCGCGCCGATCGCGCCATGGAACCGGCCGATCACGAAGGCCTTTTCGAGATTGCGCGGGTTCACTTCGTAGGCGGCGGTCTTCAGCGTCAGATGATCGTTGACGTCGTAGCGCAGCCGCGCGCCCCATTGGCCGACCGGCCAGTTCTGCCAGTAATCGCCGACCAGATTGCCGGGCTGCGCGCCGCAGAAGCTGAGGTTCTGGAAATAGCAGGAGAAGACCGCGAAATCCTCGCCGGGATTGGTCCGGCCCGCCTTGATCTCGAATTTCTCACCGATCTTTTGCTCGTACCAGAATTGCGTGAGGCGGACGGTCTGGCCGCGGCCGTATACTTCCTGGACCTGTTGCAGCACGCCAAGATTGGCGTCCGCGCCGAGATCGCGGCCACGGCGATAGGTGACGGTCGCTTGGAATGCGCCGCCCTTCAGTCCAACCACCTTGTCGAGATCGAGCAGTACGCCGACGTCGAACTGGCCTGTCTCGCGCAACAGCTTCCGGTCGCCGCCCGAGAAATTGTAGCCGCTTTCCGAGGCATAGCGGGCGCTGACACCGATACCGCGATCCGCGAGGCGCTTGCGGATGTCGAACCAGTCGGCGAACAAACCGGGGGGCGGGGTGCGCCGCGTATCGGCGGTCAGCGCGGAAGGGGAGAGATCGCTGTCGCGGCGAACGCCCGCGCGGGGACGGTGCTGCGTGTCGGTCGCGGTACTGCCGGGGGTCTGCTTGGCGGTGTCCTGCGCGGAGACTTGACCGGACATGGCGAGCGCCACCGCTGCCGTAAACAACCGCCGATACTGCATCACGCCCACCTGTTTTTCGTAACTTGTATCAACCCCGTATACCGGGCGTAGGCTGATCGAAACCCCGGTCTGCGTGCGTCACTTAGTGAAGGGCGCCCTCCCAGTTCTCCCGCGAAGGCGGGAGCCCAGGGTTCCAGACGATATCGTTCTTGGTTCCTGGACCCCCGCGTTCGCGAGGGACAGCGAGGCAAACGACCGCGCGCGGGCAGGGCTAGATCGCATGCCCCTCGGTATCGCGCAGCACTTCGCGGCGGCCGACATGATCCGGACGGCCAACGATGCCGTCCTTCTCCATCCGCTCGATCAACCGCGCGGCGGAATTATACCCGATCCGCAACTGGCGCTGGAGCCACGAGGTCGAGGCCTTCTGCGACTCGCAGACCAGCTGGATCGCCTGGCGATACTGCTGGTCCTCGGCCGAATCCTCACCGGTCGGCGAGCCTTCCAGCGCGAAGCTCTCCTCGGGCTCCTCAGTGACGGAGGAGATGTAATCCGGCAGCCCCTGCGAGCGCCAGTGATCCGCCACCAGCCGCACTTCGTCGTCGGTCACGAACGGCCCGTGGACGCGGACGATGCCCTTGCCGCCGGGCATGTAGAGCATGTCGCCCTTGCCGAGCAGCTGCTCTGCGCCCTGTTCGCCGAGGATGGTGCGCGAATCGATCTTCGACGTGACATGGAAGCTGATCCGCGTCGGCAGATTGGCCTTGATGACGCCGGTGATGACGTCGACCGACGGCCGCTGCGTCGCCATGATCAGGTGGATGCCCGCCGCGCGTGCCTTCTGCGCGAGCCGCTGGATTAGGAACTCGACCTCCTTGCCCGCGGTCATCATCAGGTCGGCGAGCTCGTCGACGATTACGACTATCTGCGGCAGGACGTCGTATTCGAGCTTTTCTTCCTCGTACATCGGCGCGCCAGTATCGGGGTGATAGCCCGTCTGCACTTTTCGCCCGAGCGGCTGCCCCTTGGCCTTCGCCCCACGCACCTTGTCGTTGAAGCCGGCGAGGCTGCGCACGCCGACGGAGGACATCTGGCGATAGCGATCCTCCATCGTCTCCACCGCCCATTTCAGCGCACGCACCGCCTTGGCGGGATCGGTCACGACCGGCGACAACAGGTGCGGGATGTCGTCGTACATGCTCAGTTCGAGCATCTTCGGATCGATCATGATCATCCGGCACTGGTTCGGCGTCAGCTTGTACAGCAGCGACAGGATCATGCTGTTCAGCCCGACCGACTTGCCCGAGCCGGTGGTGCCCGCGACCAGCAGATGCGGCATCGGCGCGAGATCGGCGATCACCGAATCGCCCGCGATGTTCTTGCCGAGAATGATCGGCAGCTGCGCCGACTGGTCCTCGAACGTCTGGCTGCCGACGAGTTCGTGCAGGCTCACCGCCTCGCGCCGCGCATTCGGCAGCTCGATACCGATCACGTTGCGCCCCGGGATCACAGCCACACGCGCGGAGATTGCGGACATGTTGCGCGCGATATCGTCGGCCAGCGCGATCACGCGGCTTGCCTTGATACCGGGCGCGGGCTCGAGTTCGTACATCGTCACGACCGGTCCCGGCCGCACCTCGATAATCGAGCCCTTCACGTGGAAGTCGTCGAGCACGTTTTCCAGCAGCCGTGCGTTACGCTCCAGCCCGGCCTTGTCGATCACATTGCCCTGGCTCGGCGGCGACGGCGTCAACAGGTCGAGGCTCGGCAGCGTGAAATTGTCGCGCAGGTCGAGCGACGACTGGCGCTCCTTGGGCTTGGCCTGCGACGGCGCGTTCTGGCGATCCGCGATCACCGGGGCAGGGCGGGGGTCCGGCTCTGCCAAAGCACGCGGCTCGACCGGCTTGCGCGTCAACGTCAGCGGTTCGTCGTCGTCCTCGTCGATCTCCGCGAAGCCGTCATAGCCGAGCGCCTCCGTCCGGTTGCGGCGGGGGAGGCGCCATTTGCGCTCGCCGAGATCGATCTCGATGCTCTTGCCCCAGACGATCGCGCCCGCAATCGCGGCGACGAGCCCAATCGCGCGCGCGGTCCAGAGTTCCGCAACCGGCTGACCGACAAAGCTCAGCCCCCAATGCACGGCGCTCGCAACGGACAAGCCAATGACCCCACCCCATCCGGCAGGCAGTGCCAATACCGAGGTGCCCGAGACGAACGCCAGCGCGCTCGCCATCAGCGCGACGCCGATCGCCGCGCCGCGCACCATCCGCAGCCAATGCCCAAGCGGCAGGTCGCGCCACAGCCGCATCCCCAGAATCGGGCCGATCGGCAGCAACAGCGCGACCGCCGGCCCGAACAGGGTGAGCGCGATATCGGCGAACCACGCGCCCGGCGGGCCGACGAGATTGTCCGGATAGGCGCCCGACGCTGTGTTGAGTGCCGCGTCGCTCGGGTGATAGCTCGCCAAGGCCAGCGCCATCAGCAGTGTGCCGACGAACAACGCGATCGCCGCGATCAGCGCGCCGCTGCGGACGGCACCCGCCTTCACCGTCTCACGCCACAAGGCTGGCTGCGCGCGGCTGGCCATGACCCGTATTCTCCAGTTTCTCTACAATAGAGAAATGCATCGTCCCCGGCAGCGTCAACGTCAAGATAACCGCGCTGCAACACGGGTTAAACCGCGTCGGGAACGTCGTTGGCAGCGACCGGCTACCGGGATAAAGCGCGACC
Organism: Sphingomonas sp. PP-CE-1G-424; assembly: GCF_004341085.1. GTDB lineage: Bacteria > Pseudomonadota > Alphaproteobacteria > Sphingomonadales > Sphingomonadaceae > Sphingomonas. Next base: position 847,109 of record NZ_SLXW01000001.1, on the reverse strand, counting down.
ATGGACACAGATGTAATCATCCTCGGTGGCGGGCTGGTCGGTGCGACGCTCGCCGTGGCGCTCGACGTGCACGGCATCTCGACGATCGTGATCGACCCCGCCGACCCCGCGGTGACGCTGGCGCCCGGCTTCGACGGACGCGCGTCCGCGGTCGCGAGCGCGAGCCACCGGATGCTCGACGCGATCGGCATCGGCGCGACGCTGGCGGGGCAGGGCTGTGCGATCCGCCAGATCCGGGTGAGCGATGGCCTCGAACCCGGCGCACTCGATTTCGTCCCCGCCGCGGACGACGGCGCGCTCGGTACGATGTACGAGAACAAGCTGCTCCGTCGCACGCTGTTCGACGCCGCGACCGCCGCGCCGCATGTCGACCTGCGCATGCAGACGCGCGCGACGACGGTCGACCGTGCCGAATCGGGCGTCACCGCCACGCTGGACTCAGGCGACACGATCCGCGCGCCGCTGTTGATCGCCGCGGAGGGCCGCAACTCGCCGACCCGCGAGGCCGCCGGAATCACGATCGCGCGCTGGTCGTACGAGCACACCGCGATCATCGCCGCGTTCCACCACGAACGTTCGCACGAGGACGTCGCGTACGAGATCTTCTACGCAAGCGGCCCGTTCGCGCTGCTCCCGCTCCCCGACGACGCCGACGGCCACCGCTCCGCGATCGTCTGGACGGTCGACGCGAAGAACGCGCCCGGCATGCTGAAGCTCGGCGACCGCGCGTTCCTCGCCGAAGCGGAAAAGAGCATGGGCGGCTTCCTCGGCGCGCTGTCGATGGCGACGCCGCGGTCGAGCTACCCGCTCGGCTTCCACCACGCCGCGCGCATCACCGACCAGCGTCTCACGCTGGTCGGCGACGCCGGCCACGGCATCCACCCGATCGCCGGGCAGGGCCTCAATCTCGGCTTCCGCGACGTCGCGACGCTCGCCGAAGTCCTGGTCGAGGGCAAGCGCCTCGGCCTCGACCTTGGCGACGCGGCACTGCTCGCGCGCTACCAGCGCTGGCGCGGGCTCGACACGTTCATGACCGCGGCCGCCACCGACACGCTCACCCGCCTGTTCGGCCTCCCGGGCAAGACCGCCAGCGCCGTCCGCCGTTTCGGCATCAGCGCCGTCAACGCGATCCCGCCGCTCAAGGATCGCTTCATGGCGGAAGCACGCGGTGAAAGCGGCGACTTGCCCAAGCTGTTGCAGGGGATAACGGTCTGAGGCTGCGAGTCTAAGTCGGTTGTCCGTCATGTCGGGCTTGTTTCGGCATCCATGATTACGCACAGCCGATAGAGTTTTGGTCGCGCCGGCCATTGGGAAGGCCCAACTCGCCAAAACTAATGGTAGCAAAGTTGCGTAAATGCTGGTGGGAAGTGATTTTTCTCGGTAGGAGCTGATTCTTGCATCTCATCTACTATGACGAAGTAAAGTTTGGCCCGCCTGAGCAGCCCTCCTATTGGCTGGGTGGCGTATGCGTTGCGCACGAGCTGGTACCGGAGATCGAGGCTAAGATCAGTGCTATCGCGGAGCGCGCATTCGGCTCGGCGGTGCTGAATAAGGATACCGAGATCCACGGAATCGAGCTCTGCAGGGGTAAGGGCAACTTCAAAGGTCGGGACTTTGGCGAACGCCTGGAACTTCTCAAGGAGCTTCTCGCGATCGTGGCGCGAGAGGATGTCATGCTCATTCGCGTCAAGGTGAACCCGGCGAACATTACTCACTCAAGCGATTCCCCCGCAGACATAGCGTTCATGTTTTTCGTTGAGAAGGTAGACGAATTGCTTCGCGCCAGATCGTCCCTTGGCATGCTATTTGGGGACTACGACGAGCCTGCAATTGGTACATCCGTCGCGAACCTATCGGAGTTTCGGCGGGGCAGTACTCGTTGGGCAAAGGGCAAAGGCATCGAGAATCTCATCGATACCGTACACTTTGCCAAATCACACCATAGCAGGATGATCCAACTCGCGGATGTGCACCTCTACGCAAGCCAGTTCATGTGGGGAGATAACAGCTCTGGATGGCGAAAGGCGGTAGCCGAGGTGATTAGTGCCAGCCGATCATTGGGGCCGACGAAGTACAAGGATTGGCCGCATGAAGCACGATGGTATAGGTAGACGCGACCGACGCCCGAAGGATCTGGCAGGGCTACGCCGATGCGCTGCCGGTCGCTTACACAAGATGACGCAGTTCAGCGTTTTGTCAACAGTCGGCCGCGTTTCGCCGGCTAACCACCAGATCGAGACAATGGCGTGTTGCGAAAGCAGTCTCGCTAACAATGCCACCCGTGATTTCGCACCCGATCAATAAATTTTTAATTCGATCTGCCGCGCTTCTTCGATAAGCATAACAGGCACACCGTCCCGGATCGGATAGGCCAGACCGGCCGCGTCCGAGACGAGCTCCTGTGCTGCTTCATCATAGCGGAGCGGCGTTCGCGTCATCGGGCAGACGAGGCGTTCGAGCAGCCACGGATCGAGCGCGCTCACTGCAACGTCACCGATTCGTCGCCGTCATGCCGCCCGAAGAACTGCATCAGCTGGATGATCAGTTCGGCGCGCTGCTCGATATCCGGTGCCTCGAGCAACGCCTGCTTTGCGGCTGCGTCGAATGGTGCGATCTGCGCGATGCCGTTGACCAGGCTCTCGTCGTCGAGCCGTCCGACCGCATCCCAGTCGACCGCATAGCCCTGCATGTCCGCGAACCGGCGCGATTCCAGTTCCAGCGAAGAGCGCCGCCCGAGCGACAACGCATCGTCCTCGATCAACGGCAGCAATTCCGCCTCGACCTGGCGGAACGCGGTCGTCACATCCAACTCGCGGACGATTCGGAACAGCGCGATGCCCTCCAGCACGACATTGTAGCGCCCGTCGTCGAGCGCCTCGACTTCGGCGATCTTGCCGACGCAGCCGATGTCGTACAGCGCATCCGCGTCGTCATGCGGTCCACCCCGCGGCTGGATCATCCCGATCCGCCGATCGCGCGCCATCGCATCGCTGATCATCGCCCGATAGCGCGGCTCGAACATGTGCAGCGGCAGGTGCATGCCGGGGAACAGCAGCGCGCCCGGCAGCGGGAAGATCGACAGCCGCGTTGTGGCGCGAGGAGGGGCGGACTCGGTGGTCATCCGAACAGGATCGCAGACAGGCGGCGTCGCTGTCCAGACACCCACGGGTCTTCGAGCCCGACGACCTCGAACAATTTCAGCAACTGCGTCCGCGCCGCGCCCTCGTTCCAGTCGCGCTCGGTGGCGATGATGCCCAGGAACGTGTCGGCGGCGGCATCGCGGTCTTTCGCCGCCATCTGGCCATTGGCGAGCGCGAACCGGGCCTGCAGGTCGTCGGGGTTCGCTTCGACCGCAGCCTGCAGAGGCGACAGGTCCTCGACCGGCGTCGCCGACTGCGCGAGCGCGAGTGCCGCCTGGGCGCGGTGGATCGCCGGGTCCTTGGCGATCGCCGGATCAAGGTTCGCCAGCCAGTCCGTCGCTTCGTCGAGCTGCCCGGTCGCGACCAGCGCGCGGACGAAACCGGCATGGACCTGCGGATGCTCGGGCGCGATCTCCGCGATCTCACGAAAAATCCCCAGCGCGCGCTCGCCGTCATTGGCCGCGAGCGCCTCTTCACCGATCGCGATCAACGGCTCGACGTCGGGCACCGCGTCGGTTGCGCCGGCTTCGATCGGCAGCTGCTTGAGCAACTGGTCGAGGATCACGCGCAGCTGCGATTCGGTGCGCGCGCTGGTCATGTCGGCGACCAGCTGGCCCTGGAACATCGCATAGACGGTGGGGATCGACTTGATCTGGAATTGCGCGGCGATGAACTGGTTCTTGTCGGTATCGACCTTCGCCAGCACGACGCCCTTGTCGGCATAATCGGCGGCGACCTTCTCCAGCGTCGGCGTCAGCGCCTTGCACGGCCCGCACCATTCCGCCCAGAAATCGATGATCACGAGGCTGGTCATCGACGGTTCGACGACGTCGCGACGGAACGCCTCGACGGCGTCCTTCTCCGCGGGGGACATTCCAAGCGTGGCCAAGTTCAACTCCCGTGTAATTCTCGCGTGCTATCTGGGGCGCCCCCGCGGCGAATGCCACCTCTAGAGCCCATGTCTAGACCATCGCGTCCGAAATTCCACGCGCGCACCAGCTTGTCTCGCCAGTGGCCAGTCCGTCACCCCCCATTCCGTCACGCAGCAAAACTGGGGTATTTCACGTAGCACGCGACCTGCGCCCAATAGGGAGACCTTGGCGTTCGCGGGGGTGACGGGCATCAATGGAAGTCGCGCGATTTGGGTAGCACGCGGACGTCCCGGGGATGCTGGGCGCGCGGATGCTGGGCACGCGGTGTCCGTCCGTCAGGGCCGCGTGGGATGACCGGCCGGATCACCTCGTCCACCCTCGCGAGCGGCGGCTCCAGCGCATGATCCTCCGACAACAGCCGCAGCATCTCGGTGCGGTCCTGCACGCGCGACGTCATCAGGTGCGTGACGCCTTCCTCGCTGCGCTGGATCACGCCCTCCAGCACCATCAGCCGCGAGGCCATCACCGCGCGGCGGTTCGCCTCGAAGTCGCGCGCCCACATCAGCCCGTTGGTGATCCCGGTCTCGTCCTCGATCGTCACGAAGATCGCATTGCCCTTGCCGGGGCGCTGGCGGACCAGGACGACACCCGCCACCTTCGCGCGGCGCCCGTCCTTGGTCGCATTGGCCTGCGCGCTCGACAGGATCCCCTCGGCGGCAAAGCGTTCGCGGAGGAACGACATCGGATGCGCCTTCAACGACAGCCGCGTCGTCTGGTAATCCGCCGCCACCTGTTCGGACAGCGGCATCGCCGGCAGATTCGCGTCGGGCTCCGCACCAAGCTCCGGCACCTCTGCCGCCGCGAACAGCGCAAGCTGCTTGGGCGGCGTCCGGCGCACATCCCACAAAGCCTCACGCCGTTCCTTCGCCACCGACCGGAACGCATCCGCATCGGCCAGCAGATTCATCGCCCGCTGCGGCAAATTGGCGCGCCGCGCGAGGTCCTCGATGCTAGCGAACGGCGTGGTCCGAACACGAACGATCTCGTCGGCCCAATCCTTCCGAAACCCATCCACCTGCCGGAATCCCAGCCGCACATCCTCCCCGGAACGGGGAGGGGGACCATCCGCAGGATGGTGGAGGGGGGGCGCCGCAGACACTCCGCCTGGAAGAGTGGCAGCCGAAAGCGCGCCGTCAGTAACAGGGACACCCGCAATCGATACGTTCGCGGAAGCCCCCCTCCACCCCGCTTCGCGCGGTCCCCCTCCCCGTACCGGGGAGGATTCGAGCGAATTGTCCCACCCACTCGCATTCACATCGACCGGCAGCACGGTAACCCCGTGCTCCACGGCATCCCGCACCAGTTGCGCCGGCGCATAAAACCCCATCGGCTGCGAATTGAGCAGCGCGCAACAGAACACCGCGGGGTGAAAGCATTTGATCCACGACGACACATACACCAGCCGCGCGAACGAAAGGGCGTGGCTCTCTGGAAACCCGTAGGATCCAAACCCTTCGATCTGCTTGAAACAGCGCTCTGCGAACTCTGCCTCATACCCACGAGCGACCATGCCGCCGATCAGCTTGGCCTGGAAATTGTTCATCCCTCCGACCTTGCGAAACGTCGCCATCGATTTCCGCAGTTCGTTCGCCTCGTCGGGTGTGAACTTTGCCGCGACGATCGCCAGCTTCATCGCCTGTTCCTGGAACAACGGCACGCCGTATGTCTCGCCAAGCAGCACTTCGAGTTCGTCGCTTCGACCATGCTCGGGCGATGGCGAGGGATAGACCACCACCTCCTTCTTCGCCCGCCGCCGCAAATATGGATGCACCATGTCGCCTTCGATCGGCCCGGGCCGAACGATCGCCACCTGAACCACCAGATCGTACAGTTTCCGCGGTCTCAGACGGGGCAGCATGTTGATCTGCGCCCGACTCTCGACCTGGAAAACGCCGATGCTGTCACCCTTGCACAGCATATTATAGACGTCCGGATTCTCGTCGTTGGCGATCGTCTTCAGTTCATGATCGCCGAGCCCGTGCTGTCGCATCAGATCGAAGCTCTTGCGGATGCACGTCAGCATGCCGAGCGCGAGAATGTCGACCTTCATCAGGCCGAGGCAATCGATATCGTCCTTGTCCCATTCGATGAACGTACGATCCTCCATCGCGCCATTATGAACCGGCACGATCTCGTCGAGGCGTCCCTGGGTCAGCACGAACCCACCGACATGCTGCGACAGATGACGTGGAAATTCGAGCAGCCGTTCGACCATGTCCCGCAACCGGGCGATTTCCGGATTGGCGACATCGAACCCCGTTTCGGCAAAGCGACGTTCCGGGAAACGGTTCGAAAAGCTGCCCCAAACCGTGCTGGTCAGGCGTTGCGTAACGTCTTCGGTAAAGCCGAGCGCCTTGCCGACCTCGCGCACGGTGCTGCGCGATCGGAAATGGATGACGGTCGCGGCGATCGCCGCGCGCTCCCGACCGTAGCGGCGATAGATATACTGCATCACCTCTTCGCGCCGCTCATGTTCGAAATCGACATCGATATCGGGAGGCTCGCTCCTTTCCGCAGATACGAATCGCGAAAACAGTAGGTCGTGCTTCATAGGGTCTACCGACGTGACGCCGAGCACGTAGCAGACCACCGAGTTGGCCGCCGATCCGCGTCCCTGGCACAGGATCGGCGGATCCGCACTGCGCGCGAACCGGACGACGTCGTGGACGGTCAGGAAGTAATAGGCATAGTTCTGGTGCCGTATCAGCGCGAATTCCTCGCGGAGCGATGCCAGAAGCTTGTCCGGCACATAGCCATCATATTGGTCGATCGCCGATTGCCAGGCGAGATGCTCCAGCCAGTCCTGAGGGTCCCAGCCTGCGGGGACGGGCTCATGCGGATATTCGTATTTGAGTTCGTCGAGCGTGAAGTCGATCCGCGCGAGCAGCTTTGCCGTCTCGTCGATCGCGTGCAGCCGGTCGCGGTAAAGGTGTGCGATCTCATCCGCATCCTTCAAATGGCGTTCGCCATTGGCACCGAGCCGTTTGCCGGCTCGCTGGATCGTCGTGCCCTCACGGATGCAGGTGACGATGTCGTGAAGCGAGCGATCGTCGGCGACCGCATAGCGCACGTCGTTGGTCGCCAGGATCGGCACGCGCGCCTTGACGGCGATCCGGGCAAGCCGGGTCTGACGTCGCCGATCGCGACCGCCATGCGGCATCGTAACCCCAAGCCACACCGATCGCCGCGCCAGCGGACGGAGCGCGACAAGCGTAGCCTCGAGACTGGCATCGTTGCGGACTGGAAGCACGAAATCCTTGTGTGCGACCACCGGTCGCGCGGTGCACTCGGGCATGACGATCAACAGGATTTCGCCGAGATGCGCGACCAGATCGTCGAAGCCGAGGATGCAGCCGCCTTTCTCGGCCCGCCGGTTGCCGAGCGTCAGCAACCGCGTCAGCCGTCCCCATCCGGCCCGGGTTGCGGGATAGGCGATGATGTCCGGCGTACCGTCGGCGAATACGAGACGCGCGCCGACCACCAGCTTGAAATCGAACGGCGGCAGCTTCGCACCGAGCTGACCCCGTTTGGCGCGTTCCAAGGCATCATAGGCGCGGACCACGCCGGCAACCGTATTGCGATCGGCGATACCGATACCGGCCAGCTTCAATTCGATAGCGCGCCCGACGATGTCGCTGGGGTGACTCGCGCCATCGAGGAACGAATAGTTGGTCGCGGCGACCAGTTCCGCGAACGCTGGCGCGGCCCGCCCGTTCATCCGATCCTCACGCGAAGACGCCGTGGAGGTACCAGCGGGGTGCCTCCATCTCGGAATACAGGCCGTGGCGGAAGATCCAGAAGCGGCGGCCGCGGCGGTCTTCGATGCGGTAGTAATCGCGCGTCGGGATGTCCTGGCGTCGCCACCATTCGCCGGCGATCCGTTCGGGGCCTTCGCTGTGCGCGACGTCGTGGACGGTACGGCGCCAGCGGAACCGGTGCGGCGGGCCGTCGGGGACCTCGGCCATCATCGATTCGATCGGTTGCGGCGGATCGAACAGGTAGATCGGCCGCAGCGGCGGTTCGTCGGTTTCCGGCGCGATCCACGGCGTTGGGGCGGGCACTTCGGCGGCGGGCAGCATCAGCTCGGCCTGCTCGGGAATATGATTGTCGCGCGCGGAGAACCGGCGGACGCGCGTCCTGCCTAGCCGCGTGCCGAGCTGGTCGACGAGCTGCGCGACCTCTCCCTTCTGCGCCTCGCCGCCCTCCAGCTTCAACTGCGACGCGTCGAGCTTCTCCGCGAGCGCCACGTCGAGCCGGACCAGATCATAGCCAAACCCCGGATCGAGCGGATCGGCGAGGCTGTCGATCCGCTCGCGGAACAATCGCATCAATAACGCCACGTCGCGTGTCGGCTGACCCGTCTCGATCCGCAGCCGCTGTACGAGGCCGTCGGCGCGGAACAGGCGGGCTTCCCAGCGGCGGCCGCCTTCGTGACGGTCGGCGAGCTGAGCTGCGGCTTCGGTGGCGAGTTCGGCCAGCATTTCCAGCGCGTATTCGGTGCGTGCGATGGGTTCGGCGAAGCGGCGTTCGACGCCGATCTTCGGCACCGTGCGGCGCGCGACGATCGGCCCCTTCACCGAGCTGTCGAGCCGGCGGATCATCATCGCCGCCTGCTCGCCGAACCGTGCCGCGATCGTCGCGAGCGGTCGTGCCATCACGTCGCCGACCGTCTTCAGCCCGGCGCGCGACAAGGCGGTCGTCGCATCCTCGTCCAGCCCCAGCGCCGCCACCGGCAACCGCTTGACCGCACGCTTTTCATCCGGCGCCGGCGCCCCCGCATACCGCGCCAGCGCGCGCGCCGTGTCGGGCGTGTCCCCGAACGCGTGGCGCACCAGCAGCCCGCGCCGGGCTAGCCGCTCCTCGAGATCGGCGGCAAGGCGCCGTTCGCCCTCGAACTCGTGCACGCACCCGGCGATGTCGAGGATCAGGCCATCGGGCTCGTCGAGCGCGACCGACGGCGTATAGCGCTGGCACCCGTCCGCGAGCCGCTCGAGCCATTCATGGTCGGCATGCGCGTCATGCTCGTAAACCTCGAGTTCGGGTACCTGCGCCCGCGCATCCGCCAGCGTCAGGCCGGGCCGGAGACCTGCTCGCATGGCTTCACGGTCGAGCGCCTTTAGCCGGATTCCGCCCGACACCGTCTCGACGAACGCGATCGGCGTCTCAGCCCGTCCGACGAACAGATGCGGCCGCATCGTCCGCAGCCGCTCGATCGGCAGCCACGGAAAAACCAGCGCCAGGTAGCGTCGCGGAATCACCAGAGGCGAAGGCGATCTGGTCGAAGGCGGTATTGTCGAAGATGTACGCGTCACGGTCCCACTCCACACGCCAGCGAAGCCCGGCCTGGCCTCCGCGTCGACGCAGCAATTCGATGTCGAAGGCAGGTTTGCCCGGTGCGTCGGCCTCCAGCGGCCGCGACCGACACGCGGCGACCTGCCAGCGCGATGCAGCCGCACTCGGCACCGGTTCGGCACCGATGCGCAGGCTGAGAATGGTGACGCCCGACGCTTCGGCCGCCAGCATCAGCCGCCGCGTCGCGGTCAGGTCGAGTCCTGGCGCGCGTCCCCAGGATTCGATCAACAACGTGCCAAGCCCATGACACCGCGCGGCATCGGCGGCGGCACGCAACAAGTCCGCCTCGTCCTCGACCAGCCCCAGCACCAGCGACGTCACGTCGAGCCCCATCTCGACCAGTCCGGTCGCATGCAGCCGCCCGCCTTGGCGCTCGCTAGCCTCGGTGCGCAACCACATCACCGGGGCCGCGCGCGCCGCCAGAACCGAGGCAACCGCGAACCCCGCGCCGCTCGCCGAATCGTCGATGGCGGTAAAAATCTCGTGCAGTTGCGCCTTGGCCATGCCCTGCGTCAGCCACGCATCGTCGGCACGGCCATCCCCCTGGGTCGGCATCCCGGTCGTGGCGATCCGCTTCAGGCGGGCAATCAGGGCGGACGACTCGTTCACAACTGTTCTTGTAATGTTCCGACGGGTGAGTCGCCAAGCGGAATCTTTTTTCGAGCGTGTCTGGGCGCAGGAAATTTCGTCTTTCAGTCTTAATGACACGCTCATTCATTTGCTCGCGGGCCGGGCACGCTTCGTCGCTCGGACACGCTCCCACATGAAAAATGCGTCAGGAACAGTGTCTATTTCGTGACATGTCCGTACCGAAGATTCCCCCAATCCTCGCGGTTATTTACAGTTTTACGACAGCGTTGCAGCCTTGCGCCGTGCCGTATTCCTCCCCGGATGACGCGGCCGTCCCGGAACGCGCTCGCTGTCTTCCCAAGGGGGAGGGAGGAGCCTTGCAAGAGATCGCCTCATCATGACTAAAATTGCTTTCCGGCCAACTTTGCTGCGGAGCTCTGCGCTTTCGGCGCTCGCCCTGGTCGGGCTGATCGGCACCGCGCCGGCGTTCGCGCAGGATGCGCAGGTCCAGCCGGGCACGTCGGTATCGACCCCGCCGCAGGGTGACGTCTCGCCCGCACCGGCAGCGCAGGCCACTGCCGCCCAGTCTAGCACCGCCCAGTCTAGCACCGCCCAGCCCGGCACCGCCCAGCCCGGCACCGCCCAGCCCGGCACCGATGCCGGCCAGCCGCAGGACATCGTCGTCACCGGCACGCTGTTCCGCCGCACCGATACCGAGACGCCGTCGCCGGTCACCGTGTTGACCTCCGACTCGCTCGCCAAGGCCGGCATCACTACCGTGTCGGACGCGGTCCGCTCGATCTCCGCGGACAGCAGCGGCTCGGTCCCGACCTCGTTCACCAACGGCTTCGGCGCCGGCTCGTCGGGCGTATCGTTGCGCGGCCTGACCGTGAGCTCGACGCTGACGCTGATCGACGGTGTCCGCACCGCCAACTATCCGCTTTCGGATGACGGCCAGCGCTCGTTCGTCGATCTGAACACCATCCCGAACGCGATCGTAGACCGCGTCGAAGTGCTCAAGGACGGCGCCTCGTCGAGCTATGGCGCCGACGCGATCGGCGGCGTCGTCAACATCATCATGAAGAAGGAGATCGTCGGCGCGTACGGCACGGTCGAGGGCGGCGTGTCCCAGCGCGGCGACGGCGGCGAACAGCGCGCGACGCTGACGCTCGGCACCGGTCGTCTGAAGGAGAAGGGCTTCAACTTCTACGTCAGCGGCGAATACCAGCATGACGACCCGATCTACAATCGCAACCGCGGCTTCCCGTACAACACGCAGGATCTGACCTCGATCGGCGGCGACAACAACAACCCCGGCTCGGTCGCGCCAAGCCAGACCACCAGCGCGGTCGTCGCGCCCACCACGCAGACCACACCCGGGAACATCCTGTCGGGTACCGGCCTCGCGACCGGTGCCTTCCAGGTGCTCAACTCCAATGGGTGCGCCGCGGGGCAGACGCTCGTCACCACGCCGCGGTCGGGCTCGACCTTCATCGACCAGGGTTGCGAACAGAACCTCGTCTCCGACTACGGCCAGATCCAGCCCGAGCAGACTCGTTTCGGCGTCACCGCCCACGGTACCGTGCAGATCAACGACAAGACGCAGGCCTATCTGATCGCATCGTATTTCCAGAACGACGTAAAGTCGGAGGGTAGTCCTGCGCTGATCCGCTCGGCCAATCCGGTCAACACGCAGAACATCGTCCTGCCGGCGGTGCTGGCGAACGGCACGTTCAACACCACCAACAACCCGTTCGCGACCCAGGGGCTGGCGGCGGCGATCCGCTATCGGTTCGGAGACATCCCCGCCTCGTCCGAGTACAAGAACCACGTGATCCGTGCGGCGGCGGGCATCGACGGCCAGTTCGGCGAGGGCTGGGGCTATTCCGCGTCGATCACCGCGGCGCATTCGTGGCTCGACATCACGCAGAACGGCTATCTCAACCTCGCCGGACTGCAAACCGCGATCACCACCGGCAGCTACAACTTCGCCAATCCCGATCTGAACACCGCGGCCGTCCGCGCCGCGATCTCGCCGACGGTCCGTTCGCAGGCCACCAGCGACCTCGACATGATCCAGGGCGTCATCACCAAGGACCTGTTCCAGCTTCCCGGCGGTCCGCTCCAGGTCGGCGTCGGCGGCTCGGTCCGCTACGAGGCGCAGAACGATCCGAGCCAGAACCCGGACTTCACGACGATCAACCTCAACCAGTTCTCGGCGGTCGGCAACCGGACCGTCGAATCGGCCTATTTCGAGGTCAACGCGCCGATCCTGACCAGCCTCGAGATCGACGGGTCGGGCCGGTTCGATCATTATTCGGAAGGGTTCAGCCACTTCTCGCCGAAGATCGGGGTGAAGTTCACGCCGATCCGTCAGGTCGCGCTGCGCGGTACCTTCTCGAAGGGCTTCCGGGCCCCGAGCTTCGCCGAGACGTCGGGTTCGGTGGTCGGCTTCACCGCCGCCGTGCCGCCCTGCTCGCTTCAGGCGCAGCATGGCGCCACGCTCACCGGCACGACGTGCTCGGGCGGCAGTGCGTATAACCAGTCCTATTCGATCGGCTTCAACACCGCCGGCAACCCGGACATCAAACCCGAACTGTCGCGCAGCTTCACCGGCGGCGTGGTCGTCCAGCCGACCACTTGGTTGAGCTTCACCGCGGATTACTACAACATCAAGAAGACCCGCGTGATTACGGGCGGCCCGCTCTCGAACCAGGCGCTCGCCGCCTATTACGCGGGCACCGCGCTGCCGACCGGCTACAGCGTGACGCCCGACGCGATCGATCCGTCGTTCCCGAACGCACAACCGCGCGCACTGTTCGTCAACTCGCCCTTTGCCAATGCGGCGGCGCTGAAGACCTCGGGGCTCGATTTCTCGGCGCTGGTCCAGCTCAAGCCGAGCGACGACTTCCACTTCACTAGCCGTGCGGAGGCGACCTACATCCTCCATTACGACTTCAAGCAGAGCGATGCGGATCCGTTCGTCGATTTCGTCGGTACGCAGGCGCCCTACATCACCTCGTCGGGCGCAGGTACGCCGGCATGGCGCGGCAACTGGCAGAACAGCGTCGACTACAAGGCGTACACGCTGACCGCGACGGCGTATTACACGTCGGGCTACAAGGCGGTCGCCTACGATCAGTTCGGCACCACCGACTGCAACGGCGGCAGCACGTACGGCGGCACCGATCCTGAGTTCAACTGCCACGTGAAGCACTTCGTCGATGTCGACCTGACCGGCAGCGTGGCGGTGAACGACAAGTTCAAGCTGTACTTCAACGTCGTCAACCTGCTCGATCAGAAGGCGCCGTTGAACGCGGGCAACTATGCCGCGGTCAACTACAACCCGACCTATACGCAGATCGGTGCGGTCGGCCGGACGATGCGCGTGGGGGCGAACTTCCAGTTCTGATCGCTTTCCCGACGCATGGCCAGGAAGGGGCGGACGGCAACGTCCGCCCCTTTTTTGTGCGCTGCACACAGCGGTTCGACGAAATATCGCGATGATAGTGCGAAAGGCGCTTGCCGTTCCGCAAACACCGGGCTAACAGCGCGCCTCACCCAGTCACCGTGTCGCTTCAGACCGGAGACTACGGCGCCAGAGCGGGCGTAGCTCAGGGGTAGAGCACAACCTTGCCAAGGTTGGGGTCGAGGGTTCGAATCCCTTCGCCCGCTCCAGTCGCTGCCAGGACGGCAGCGACTTTGCCGATGCGGTTTGCACAATCCCTTCGTCATCTCCCGATATGTCCACCCGAATGGCCCATCGCCAAAACGGCTTCGCGCGCGCTACACTTCGGCGATGAGCGATATGAGAATCGGTATTGGCGGCTGGACCTACGAGCCGTGGCGCGGGACGTTCTACCCCGAGAAATGGCCGCAGAAGCGCGAGCTCGACTATGCTGCCGCGCACGTCACCGCGATCGAGATCAACGGCACCTATTATGGCAGCCAGAAGCCCGCCACCTTCGCGTCCTGGGCCAAGGCGGTCCCCGACGGCTTCGTGTTCAGCCTGAAGGCGTCGCGCTATTGCACCAACCGCAAGGTCCTGGCCGAGGCGGGGGAGTCGATCGCCAAATTCACCGGGCAGGGCATCGTCGAGCTCGGCGACCGGCTCGGGCCGATTCTGTGGCAGTTCATGGCGACCAAGCAGTTCGACGCGGACGATTTCGCCGCGTTCCTGAAGCTGTTGCCGGCGAAGCAGGACGGCATCGCGCTACGTCACGCGGTGCAGGTCCGGCACGCAAGCTTCGCGGTGCCCGCGTTCGTCGCGATGTGCCGCGCGGCGGGGGTGGCGATCGTCTACGCGCAATCCGCCGACTATCCCGCGATCGCTGATCTGACCGGCGACTTCGTCTACGTCCGGCTGGAGGACGCCGAGGAGCGCTTCGTCGCCGGCTATGCACCGGCCGCGCTGGACGACTGGGCGGACAAGGCAAAGCTCTGGGCGGCGGGCGGTAGACCCGAGGGGCTTCCCTATGTCGAAGAGGCGCTACCGCCCACGCATCCGCGCGAGACGTTCGTCTTCTTCATCAATGGCGCCAAGGTCAGGGCGCCCCACGCGGCGATGGCGCTGATCGAACGCGTATCGGACTAGCAATCGTCTATCTGCTAGCGGCCAAGCCCGAACCTGCGCCCGCTTCTCCTTGCCGGGCACTGGCGCGATCGGCGCCAGTGCCCGTGTCGGATCAATGCGAGGTCTTGACCTTGACGCTGCGGTCGCCGTCCGAGCTCACCGAGCTTTCGCGTACCGTCTTGTGCTCGACGGTCTTGTGACCGACCTTCACGCCAAGGATCTTCTTCGGCCGGTGCGTCTTGCGCTTGCTGGTCGTGGTGACTTTCGTCGTTGCGGTGGCGACGCCGTCATGGACCTTGGTATCGTGATCCACCTTGGTTTCCCGCGTCGTCTGGGCGAGCGCCGGCGTGCCGCACATCATCGTCAGAGCGGCCGCGATAGCCGTAGCATGCTGAATCTTCATGATATGTCCTTCTCTCGTGATCCGTTCGCCAAACGCCCGTCGCGACGAAGGGTTCACTTTCGATCGTGCCGAGGTGGCCACTACGAGGCGGAGCAAGCGCCCAACCATCCCGGAGCCTGTTCCCGTCTCACGACAGGGGCAGGCCCGGGATGGCGATGGGTAACACCCGATTCAGTCGTCTTTTCTCGGCGGGAAGGCGAAGCCTAGGGGTTGGATCGCCGTCGCATCCTGCTTGAGGCGCGCGGCCATCTGTTCGTACTCGCGCTCGGTTTCCGGGGTGATGCTGGCGCGCGACTCCTTCAGCGCGCCCTCGAAGTCGGCCATCGTCACGTCGGTCGAATCGATCGAGCGGCGCAACGCCACCAGGCCGGCGCGGCGGACGACGTCCTCCAGGTCCGCACCTGAAAAACGGTCGGTGCGGTCGGCGAGGCGGTCGAGATCGACGTCGGACGCCAGCGGCATCTTTTCGGTCTGGATACCGAGGATGCGGCGGCGGCCGGCCTTGTCGGGGACGCCGACATAGACGAGTTCGTCGAACCGGCCGGGACGCAGCAACGCCGGATCGATCAGGTTCGGACGGTTGGTCGCGCCGATCACGACGACCGACTGCAGCTCTTCCAGCCCGTCCATTTCCGCCAGGATCGTGTTGACGACGCGCTCGGTCACCTGCGGCTCGCCCGCGCCGCTGCCACGTGCAGGCACCAGCGAATCGAGTTCGTCGATGAAAATCACGCACGGCGCGACCTGGCGTGCGCGCTGAAACAGCCGGGCGATCTGCTGTTCGCTTTCGCCGTACCATTTGCTGAGCAGGTCGGACGATTTGGTGGCGATGAAGTTCGCCTCCGCCTCGCGCGCGACCGCCTTCGCCAGCAGCGTCTTGCCGGTGCCGGGGGGGCCGTAGAGCAGGAATCCCTTCGCCGGCCGGATGCCGAGGCGGCGGAACGCGTCGGGGTTCTTGAGCGGGAGTTCGACGCCCTCCTTCAGCCGCATCTGCGCATCGTCGAGCCCGCCGACATCGGCCCAACGCACGGTCGGCGCCTGCACCATGACTTCGCGCATCGCCGAGGGCTGGACGCGCTTGAGCGCCCCCAGGAAATCCTCGCGCGTGACCGACAGTTCGTCGAGCACTTCGGGCGGGATGGTGCGCTCCTCCAGGTTGAGCTTCGGCATGATCCGCCGGACCGCCTCGATCGCCGCCTCGCGGGTCAGCGCGGCAAGATCGGCGCCGACGAAGCCGTACGTGGTGCGCGATAGCTCATCGAGATCGACGCGATCGCCGAGCGGCATGCCGCGCGTGTGAATGCCGAGGATCTCGCGACGGCCACGCTCGTCCGGCACGCCGACGACGATCTCACGGTCGAACCGGCCCGGACGACGCAGCGCTTCATCGATCGCCTCGGGACGATTGGTGGCGGCGATTACGACAAGGTTCGCACGCGACTCGATACCGTCCATCAGCGTCAACAACTGCGCGACGAGACGCTTTTCCGCCTCGCCTGACACCTGGCCACGCTTCGGCGCGATCGAATCGATCTCGTCGATGAACACGATCGAAGGCGCTGCCTTCGCGGCTTCCTCGAACACTTCGCGGAGGCGCGACTCGGACTCACCATAGGCGGAGCCCATGATCTCGGGGCCGTTGATCAGGAAGAACTGTGCATCCGATTCGTTGGCGACGGCGCGCGCAAGGCGCGTCTTGCCGGTGCCGGGAGGGCCGTGCAGCAACACGCCCTTGGGTGGATCGACGCCGAGCCGCTGGAACAGTTCGGGATAGCGGAGCGGCAGTTCGACCATCTCGCGCAATTGGTCGATCGTCTGCGCCATGCCGCCGATATCGTCGTAGGTGACGTCGGCGCGGCGTGCGGCCTGCGGCTCCTCATATTCGGAGCGCAGTTCGATCTCGGTGTTCTCGTCGATGTGCACCACGCCCTTGGGGCTGGCGGCGATCACCGCGAGGCGAATCTCCTGCAACGCATACGCCGGCGCGTTCATGAACTGCTGAACGTTGGGAGGCATGTTGCCGACACGCTGATGCCCCGCGGTCGCGACGATATCGCCCTGGCAGATCGGCCGGCCGAGGAAGGTGCGCTTGAGTGCGTTGGTCGAGCCCTGGAGGCGAAGGTTCTGCTGCGCGGGCGCGAACACGACGCGCGTCGCCGGTTTCGACTCGGCTTTGCGCACTTCGACGTAATCGCCCGAGCCGACGCCGGCATTGGCGCGCTGGAGGCCGTCGAGGCGGAGGATGTCGAGGCCCTCGTCCTCCGGATACGGACCAACGGCGCGCGCGGGCGTGTTCTGCTTGCCGAGGATTTCGATCACGTCGCCTTCGCCGATGCCGAGCGTCGCCATCAACGCGCGCGGCAGATGTGCCAGGCCGCGGCCGCTGTCCTCGGGACGCGCATTGGCCACCTGAATTTTTCGCGTGGGGATTTCGCTATCGGGCATCTCGACTCCTTCGAACTCGAAGGATCAGATGGGGGGTGAACCACGCGGTTTCGAGGACCGGCCCTGTTCGCGCGTCCGAAAACGCACAAAAAAAGGGCCGGCCAATGAAGGCCAGCCCGTGAAAGTTTTTAGGAGAGGATGCCTGAAAGGCGAGGTCTTTTTGCAGCGAGACGGTTCATGTTGCAAGTGCGAAGGGATCAGCTACGATTGCGCTAACTGCAATCGTATGGCTGAATGCGTCCAGCGGTCATTGTCACACTCGTCGAGTCGAAAGAGGAAACATGCGCAGGCTGCCGCCACTGGGGGCTATCGAGGCGTTCGTGCAGGTCGCGCGGCTGGGGTCGATCAAGGCCGCGGCGGAGGATCTTGCGCTATCCGCGCCTGCGCTCAGCCGGCGCGTGCAGAGCCTGGAACGCTTCATCGCCAAGCCGCTGTTCGCGCGGCGGCATCAGGCGATGGTGCTCAATGCGGATGGTGAGCGGCTTCTGGCGCAGATCGCACCGGTACTCGACTCGCTGTCGGATGCGGTCGAATCGCTGACCAGCACGACCGAGGTGCTGCGGCTGCGGCTCGGGATACTGCCGCTCTATGCGTCGCAGAAGCTGTTCCCCAAGCTGGGCGAGTTGCGCACGTCGCACCCCGAGCTGCATCTCGATATCGATACCGCAGCGCATCTGGTGTCGCGGCTCGGCGACGGACTGGATGCGGTGATCGCCTTGTCGCGCGAGATCGACCCAGCCTTCTACGCGCGGCGGCTCGATCGGAACTCGGTGTATGTGATCGGGGCAAGGAGCCTGTTGGAGCGCGCGGATCCGGTCACGCGGCCCGAACAGCTCTCGAGTCTGACAGCGCTGGTGCACCGCGACATGACGGATACGTTCACGGCATGGCGGACGGCGGCGGGGCTCGACGAGATCGAGCCGTTGGCGATCGATCATTTCGATTCGGGGGCGCTGATGCTGGAGGCAGCCGCGCAGGGGCTTGGCGTCGCGTTCATGCATGCGAGCCATTTCGAGGATGCGAACGATCCGCGACTGGTCCGGCTGTTCGATATCGAGGTGGAGAGCCCGTACAGCTATTGGTTCGTGTGCCGCCCAAGGGCGTTGCAGACCAAACCGGTGAAGCTGTTCCACGATTGGCTGATACGGACGGTAGCCGAGGTCTGACGGTTACTCCCCTCCCGCTGCGGGAGGGGTCGGGGGAGGGGCGTGCCTCATGCACCGGACCCCGGTACGTACGTCGCTCCCTCCCCTAGCCCCTCCCGTTAGCGGGAGGGGAATGTAGCTTACGCAGCGCGTGCCTTGACGATCTTGCCCGGCGTCTTCGGCGGCTCGCCCTTCGGCAGCGCGTCGATCAGGTCCATGCCGTCGGTGACTTCGCCCCAGACGGTGTACTGCTTGTCGAGGAAGCGTGCGTCGTCGAACACGATGAAGAACTGCGAGTTCGCCGTGTCGGGCTGGTTGGTGCGTGCCATCGAGCACACGCCGCGGACATGCGGCTCGGCCGAGAATTCCGCCTTGAGGTTGGGCTTGGTCGAGCCGCCGGTGCCGTCGCCGTTACCGCCGTCACCGCCCTGCGCCATGAAGCCCGGGATCACGCGGTGGAAGGGGACGCCGTCGTAAAAGCCTTCGTTCGCCAGCTCGGCGATCCGCTCGACATGCTTGGGCGCCAGATCGGGGCGGAACTTGATCGTGACGTCGCCGCCATCGAGGGTCAGCGTCAGCGTTTCGGGGGTATCGGACATTCATCGTCTCCTGAATTGATGCGCGGCAGATAGGGAGCCGCACTCCGACTGGCAAATGCATGCGCGTCGCGTTAGGGCCCAACCGACCATCTTTTAAGGGAGGCAGCCATGAGCGAACTCGAGCTTCCCGAGCCCGAAACCGAAACCGCGCCCGAGACGCAACTCGATCGCGACGACCATCTGCGGCCTGAATTCGTCCGGGCCGTGCTCGATGCGGTCGAGGACGGCAACGACGAGGCGGCGCGCGCGCTGGTCGAGCCGCTGCACCCGGCCGACATCGCCGATCTGTTCGAGCTGACCCCGCAGGAGGATCGTGCAGCACTCGCGCGGGCGGTTACCGACCTGCTCGACGGCGACGTGTTCGCCGAGATGAACGATTACGTCCGCGAGGATCTGATCGATGCGCTCGAGCCGCACCAGGTCGCCGATCTCGCGTCCGAACTCGATACCGACGACGCGGTCGCGATCATCGAGGACATGGACGAGGACGAGCAGCGCGCGGTGCTGCGCGCGCTCGATCCGGACGACCGCGCGGCGATCGAGGAGGCGCTGAGCTACGCCGAGGAATCCGCCGGCCGCCTGATGCAGCGCGAGCTGATCGCGGTGCCCGAGCATTGGACGGTCGGGGACGCGATCGATTACCTGCGTGGACACGAGGAACTGACGACCGATTTCTGGGAGATCTTCGTCGTCGACCCCGCGCACAAGCCGATCGGCACGTGCCAGCTGTCGTGGATGCTGCGCACGCCGCGCGGGATCGCGATCGCCGATGTGATGAAGCGCGAGCAGACGCTGATCCCGGTCGACATGGACCAGGAGGAAGTCGCGCTGCGCTTCCAGAAATACGCGCTGATCTCGGCGGCGGTGGTCGATCATGGCGGCCGGCTGGTCGGCATGATCACGGTCGACGACATCGTCCACATCATATCCGAAGAGGCGGGCGAGGATACGCTGCGTCTGGCCGGCGCCGGCGACGGCGACATCAACGAGCCGATCCGGCTAACGGTACGCACGCGCTTCACGTGGCTTGTGGTCAACCTCGGCACCGCGATGGTCGCATCGTCGGTCGTCGGCCTGTTCCAGGGGACGATCGCCAGCTTCGCATTGCTCGCGGTGCTGATGCCGATCGTCTCGGGGATGGGCGGCAATGCCGGCACGCAGACGCTGGCGGTGGTGGTCCGCGCGCTGGCGACCAACCAGCTGACGAGTTCGAATACCGCGCGGATGATTGGGCGCGAGTTCCGCATCGCCGCGGCCAATGGTGTGATGCTCGGGGCGCTGATCGGATGCGGGACGTATGTCATTTTCCGCAACACCGACCTGTCGCTGGTGATCGCGGCGGCGATGCTGGTCAATAATATCACGGCTGGGCTCAGCGGCGTGCTGGTGCCGGTGACGCTCGACAAGTTCCGGATCGATCCGGCGGTGTCGTCCGCGGTGTTCGTGACGACGATGACCGACACGATGGGATTCTTCTCGTTCCTCGGGCTGGCGAGTCTTTGGGGTCTGCACGGTTGATCGGCCGGTATTAACGCCCATTTCCAACGGTATGCCGCTCCACCTCACTAAAGTCGCGTTCGGCGCGGAAAGCGTCGATCACCTCGCCGAGCGGCTCCGCCTGCGCGGCGAGGAGGGGCCGGTGTTCCTCACCACGCGGTATCTGCCCAAGCGGCACGAGGAAGTGGCCGGTCAGGGTTCGATGTTCTGGATCCTCAAGCACCAGCTGATCGCGCGCTCGCCGATCCTCGGGTTCGGCGAGGCGGAGGAGGGGCGCGTCGCGATCCATATCGATCCGAAGCTGGTGCTGGTGCAGGCGCGACCCAAGCGTGCGCATCAGGGGTGGCGATATCTGGAAGGCGCCGATGCGCCGCTCGATCTGGGCGGGGATGCGACCGGGCTCGACGTGATGCCGCCGGCGCTGATGACCAAGCTGGCGGAATTGGCGCTCATTTAAGGGGGGGGGGGCCAGAACTCGTCGAGGTTCATCCCACTCGACGATAAATTCCATCGTCATCCCCGCACGTGCGGGGATCCATATCCTCAGAGGATAGCGATCTCAGCGTGAGGTTAGCCAGTATGGGCTCCCGCCTCCGCGGGAATGACGATACGCGTGCGGAAGGTATGAGGGCCGATACCGATAGGGTGACTGGCGCGATCCAGATGCCAATTTCGGTCGGAAGGGGCCGGTGTGGATCGGGCCACAAACGCGCCCTCCTCTCTCACGGAGCAGATACTCCTGCCGCCGGCTTACCGCATACCACCGGCCCGCCAGCCGCCGCATCCACCCGGCATTTCGCGGGGCCCGCGACCGTCACCGTTCCCAGTCCGCTGTTCGTCACCTGCGCGGTGTAGCGCGCTGCCGCCTTCACGTCGCCGACGCCGTCGAGGTGCACGGTCAGGTCGTTGACCGCCAGCCCGGTGGCATCAATCGCGCCCGGGCCGCTGGCGATCAGGCGCGCGCGGGCGGCGCGGCCGGCGAGCGTCATCCCGCCGGTGCCGATCAGCGTCGCGTTCAGCTGGTCGGTGTCAGCCTCAGTCAGCGCGAGGCTGCCATTGCCGCTGACCGTCACGTCGACCCTCATCCCGCGCATCTTCGCGATCGTCAGCCGCCCGCCTGCCGCGACGCTCGCCGAGACGAGGCTGGGCGTCGAGAGCGTGACGACGATCGGCCCGCCGCCGCCGCTCGCGCCACGCGGTTGCTCGCCCCAGCCGCCGGTGCCCTTGCGGACCGACAAGGTCGTGCCGTCGACGCGCACCGCCACTCCCTCGTTCACGTCGTCGGCGATCGTCGCGCGCGGCGAGCCGATCGTAACGCGCACCTCGAACGGGCCCTCCACGCGGATCCTGTCGAAGCTGCCGACCGAGACCGTCCGGCTCGTGACCGGCGCCGCACCGGCCAGCGTGGGCGAGGACAGTAGCAGCAGCGGAGCGAGCAGATATCTCATGCCCGCGACCGTCGCTGCTTCCGCGCCCGCCGGCAAGTCAGTTCCCGCAGCGCACCGACCCCGAGCCCGACTTCGAAATCGTGCAGCGCGCGTTCGGGCCGAGATCGACATCGCCCGAGCCCGATATGTCGACGATCGCAGGTCCGTCGACGACCGCGCGGACGCTGCCCGAGCCGGGAATATCGATCTTGGCCGACTGGGCCCGGAGCTTCGGCGCATCGACATCCCCCGACCCGGCGATCTCGACGTTCAGGGCGCGGGCGGTGCCGCTGGCGCGCAGCGCGCCCGAGCCGGTGACGGAGAATCTTGCCTCGTCGACTTGGATCGTCGCAAGGGCCATGTCGCCCGATCCGGCGATCGTCCCCGTGAACGCTTTTCCCTCGACGCGGTTGACGGCGATGTAGCCCGAACCCGAGATGGTTGCCGCGGTCAGCCGCGGCAGCGTGACGTACACCTTTACCTTTGCGCCCTTGTTCCAGCCGAAGCTTGCCCCGTTCTTACGGCCGATGTCGAGCGTCTCGCCGTCGCGGTCGATTTTCAAACGGTCGAGCTGGTCGGAGGGACCTTCGGCGCGGATCGAGAAGCCGGTGCCAACTCGCACGTCGACATCGTCCGAGCCGCGCAGGTCGATCTGATCGAACCCGGTAACCTGATAGGTCCGCGTCGTGCCCGAGCCGGACGCCGCGACACCCGATCCCTCCTTGTCGCCGTCCCAGCTGAACGAGCAGGCCGCGAGAGGAATGATCAGTCCGAGCGCAAGAAAGTTCATCGCATCCTCCTGTGTGTTATTAAAGCAATACACCTGATGGGGGACGGCGCAATGGGAAACTTGTCTGACGCGCGTTCGCGGTACTGCCTGCCGTCGTTGAAAAAAGGGGGGTAGAACGAAAAAGGGCGGCCCCGCAGGACCGCCCTTTCGCGTTCGGATCGAGTGCGAAGGCGTTATGCCGGCACCTTGTCCTTGTTGTAGATCGCAGCCGCGGCGCGGAGGATGTCGAGAATCTTCTCCTGCGCCTTGGGCTCGTCGAGCTCTTCCATCGCAGCCAGTTCGCGTGCGAGGCGGCTGGTCGCGCCTTCGAAGATCTGGCGCTCGGAATAGCTCTGCTCGGGCTGGTCGTCGGCACGGAACAGATCGCGGACCACTTCGGCGATCGACACGAGGTCGCCCGAATTGATCTTCGCCTCATATTCCTGCGCACGGCGCGACCACATGGTGCGCTTGACCTTGGGCTTGCCCTTGAGCGTGTCCATCGCCTCGCGCATCGTCTTGTCGGACGACAGCTTGCGCATGCCGACGCTTTCGGCCTTGTTGGTCGGTACGCGGAGCGTCATGCGCTCCTTCTCGAACCGGAGGACGTAGAGTTCCAGTGTCATGCCGGCGATTTCCGAGCGCTGGAGCTCGATCACACGGCCGACCCCGTGCTTGGGATAAACGACGAAATCACCGACATCGAAGGACAGTGCCTTGGCAGCCATTTGGGGCCTTTCCGGATCAAGCCTCGCCGCGACGCCTCGACGAAGGACTCGTCGCTGCTGCATCGGGGGAGGGATAGGTCTACACGTCAGGCGGATGACGTGAATCATCGCGCCCGTCGCGGACTCTTCTAGCAGCTTTGCAACAAAATTACCAGCCGAACGTGGCAGGCGGCTTGCCCTTTTCGGGATTCGCCGCCTCTTATCAGTCGCCTGCGCCGGGCTCGGGCGAGAAATACTTGTCGAACTTGCCCTCGACGCCCTTCATCGCGTCGGCGTCCGGCGGCGTCTGGTTGTCGTTACGCGTGACGTTGGGCCATTGCGCCGAGAAGGTCGTGTTCAGCTCGAGCCACTGCTCAAGCCCGCTCTCGGTGTCGGGCAGGATCGCCTCGGCGGGGCATTCGGGCTCGCACACGCCGCAATCGATGCATTCGCTGGGATTGATCACCAGCATGTTCTCGCCTTCGTAGAAGCAGTCGACCGGGCACACTTCCACGCAGTCCATGTACTTGCAGCGGATGCAGGCATCGGTGACGACGTAGGTCATTGCAGAACTCCTGGGCCGGATTCCTTTCCGGCGACGAACGCGCCAGCGACTATGCGCGCCTGCCCCTCGCGTCAATCATAGCAAGCCTTCTGCGAGACGTTATCAGGCTTTGTCGTTCCGATCCCACACTGCTTAAGCCCTTCTGCGTCATCCTGACGAAAGTCAGGACCCAGAGCAACGAGGCGCTGCCCTTGGTATCCTGGGTCCTGACTTTCGTCAGGATGACGGAGGTTACGGCGTCGTTCGATTTAATGATCGCGGGTGTCGATACGGCTAGTTCACTCGGAAGCCGGATCGCGGACGGTACCGGCCGGCGTCCTCCCCGCGATCAAATCCTGATAGCATCCTTGCGCTTCGGGCGCCGGCCCCCGCCGCGCGGGCAGCGCCTCCACCCGGATCACCCGAACCTGATCGGCCACCGCAAACGTCAGCACATTCCCGATCCGCACCGGGCAATGCGCGCGATCGATCGGGCGGCCGTCGATGCGCAGATGCCCCTTCTCGGCGATCGCCTGCGCGGCGCTGCGCGTTTTCGCGAGCCGCACGAACCACAGGAACCGATCGATCCGCATCGTGCCTTCAACCATGGCGCACCAGTGCAGCCAGCCCGGCAAACGCATTCTGCCGCGACGGATCGATTGGCGTCGGCGCCGCGGGGCGAGCAGGCGGACGACCGCGCCAGACCCAGCGCGGCGTGTCCCCCGCCAGCGCCTTGAACCCGAGTTCGGCCATCAACCGCTGCATCGACGCTGCATCGACGCCGATCGAAGTCGCCAGCGCCGGATCGGGCGCAAACGGCGTGCGACCCTGCCGCGAGTCGTGCGCGGCACGGGCGATGCGTTCGATCAAGTCGATCCGGACCGCCTGGAGCCCAAGCGGACGGAACCCCGCCTCGAGGACAGCACCCTCGCTGCCACGCGCCAGCACGGTAGCGCCCTCGCGTGGGGGCGCGATCGTCACGCCGCGCGCCGCCGCGAGGATACGTCGCCACCGCGCCGATTCGGGCTTGAGCAACCGCGCATCGAACAGATCGAGCGCACCGACCGTAATCCCGATCTTGCGCAACCGCTTGCGCTCCTCGGGATCGATCGCGTCGAGCGCCAGCCGCATCGGTAACCGCGGCAGGATCCCGCCGGCCTCCTCGATCGCGCTGGCGACCGCGCGCAACGCGGGCGTCGCGTTCGGATCGCGGCTCAATTCGGCGAGGTGGACTAGCACCGCGATCCGCCGCTTCAGCATTCCCGCAAGCCACAGCGACAGCCGCGCCTCGATCCGATCGCGCGCGGGCTTGTCGAGGCAGTCGAGCGAGCGATCGAGGATCAGCTTCGGCCGCGCGAACGACGGCCCCGCGCTTAATTTGGCGACCGGATGCCCCGCCCAGACGATCTGCGCCGCATCGTCGAGCGCGATATCGGCGTCCGGCGCATCGACCAGCGACTGTCCGCGCCGCGACCGCTCGCCGGTGAGACGCTTTTCCGCCGCCGCGAGAAGCAACCGTTTGTCGCTGGCCCGCGCATCCGCGGCGACGGTGAACCGGAAACCGTCGAGTCGACCGATCGGATGATCCTCGACCATCACCTCGCCCTCCGGGCCGATCACCACAGGTAGCGCGCCCGCATCCGCGCCGATCTGACGCATCAACGCGGTTGTGCGCTTGTCGACGAACCGCTGCGTGAGACTCGCGTGGAGCGCATCCGACAGGCGCTCTTCGAGCGCCGCCGTGCGCGCCGCCCACAGCGTCGGCTCGGCCAGCCAGTCGGCGCGCTGCGCGATATACGCCCAGATCCGAGTCGCGGCGATCCGCCCGGCGATCATCGGCACGTCGCCCGCCACGGTATCGAGCCGCGCGATCTCGTCCGCAAACCACTGGTGCGGGATATGCCCGCGCCCCTCGCTCAGATGCCCGAACACCCGCGATACGAAACGCGCATGCGGATCGAGCCCGACTTTGCGGAAATCGGGAACGCCGCATGCTGCCCATAATCGCGCAACCATCGCCGGATGCCGTGCGCGTTCGCGGACCCAGCCCTCCTCGGCCAACCGCTTCAACACCCCAAGGTCCAATGCCTGAGGCGCAGCACGCAGCACGCCGGCGGGCGGGCGCGCTTCCAGGCTCGCGACCAGCGCGTCGATGCTGGAAAAATCAGGCTCGCCCTGCCGCCAATACAGGTTCTCGAGCCGCGGAAACCGGTGCTCCTCGATCGCCAGCACTTCCTCGGGGAGGAACGCGCCGGGGCCGTCGTCGGACAGCGCCCCGAACGTGCCGTCCCGCTGGTGCCGCCCCGCACGCCCCGCGATCTGCGCCATCTCGGCCACCGTCAGGCGACGCTGGCGCTTGCCGTCGAACTTGTTGAGGCTGGCGAACGCGACGTGCGCGACGTCCATGTTCAGCCCCATCCCGATCGCATCCGTCGCGACCAGATAATCGACCTCGCCCGCCTGGAACATCGCCACCTGCGCGTTGCGGGTGCGCGGGCTAAGTGCGCCCATCACGACCGCGGCACCACCGCGCAGACGCCGCAGCATCTCCGCAACCGCGTAGACCTCCTCCGCCGAGAACGCGACGATCGCCGAGCGCTTCGGCAGCCGGCTGATCTTCTTCGCGCCCGCATAGGTCAGCGTCGAGAAGCGCGGCCGGTTGACGATCTCCGCGCTGGGGACGAGCTTCTTGATCATCGGCCGCAGCGCTTCGGAGCCGAGGATCATCGTCTCCTCACGCCCGCGCGCGCGCATCAGGCGATCGGTAAACACATGCCCGCGTTCGGGATCCGCCCCCAATTGCGCTTCGTCCAACCCGACGAAAGCGACGTCGCGATCGGGCATCGACTCGGCGGTACACAGGAACCAGCGCGCATCGGGCGGCACGATCTTCTCTTCGCCGGTGACCAGCGCGACCCGGTTCGCGCCCTTGATCGCCACCACGCGGTCATAGACCTCGCGCGCCAGCAATCGCAGAGGAAAGCCGATCATGCCGCTTGAATGCGCGCACATCCGCTCGATCGCGAGGTGCGTCTTGCCGGTGTTGGTCGGGCCGAGAACCGCCGTGATCCCGTCGTTCGCGCCGTCGTTCATCCCAGCAACATCGGGGGTAAAGTCTGCGTGCGCAATGACCTGCGCAGAGTTTCCTCGGTATTAACGATCCGGCGCCAAGACCGCACATCTCGCCGCGATCCTGGCGATGCGCACACACCGGTTAATTTGACTTTAGCAGGTTGCGACCACAACGACCGCCTGACGCCGGGGGGACCGGCACCATCGGGGCGGGCCTGCGTGTATCTTCGTAACGATCAGGGCTTCGAATTGGCGGGCGCGGCACCGGGCCAGGGGTTTGGTCGTGCGCCTGCGCCGCTGCTCCAGCCGACGCGTGCGCTGTTGCGCGACCAAGCGATGCGGATCGACTGGGTGCCCGATCTGGGCGCGGGGATCGGAAGTCTCGACTGGTGGCGCGGGTTCGCGACCTGCACCGCGCTGTGTGCCGCGACCTGGCTGCTGTCGCCGGGGTTCAAGCCGCTCGTCGGTGCCGTGCCGTCGCCACTTGCCGGTGCGGAGTGGGAGGAAACGCGCGCTCAGGGCATCGCGTCCTTGGCGCAGGGCGCGACGACCGGGCGGCGGATGGCAGCGAACGACCTCGTCGCGCCGCTCGCCGACGTGCCCGAGCGGCCGAGTATCGACCTCTCCGCGACGCTCGGCGACGGGGACAGCTTCGACCGGGCGCTGATCCGCGCGGGCGTCGGTCGCAACGATGCCGAAGCCGCCGCGGCGCTGGTGGCGCAATCCGTCGATCCGAAGGCGATCCCGGCGGGCACGCGGATCGCGCTGACGCTCGGGCGGCGGCCGGATCGCACCGTCGCGCGGCCGCTGGAAAAGCTCGATTTCCGCGCGCGGTTCGATCTGGCGCTGTCGCTCGTGCGCGGTGCGGGCGGGCTGACGGTCGACCGCAAACCGATCGCGATCGACTCCACCCCGTTGCGGATCCAGGGGCTGGTCGGCTCAAGCCTGTACCGCTCCGCGCGCGCGGCCGGCATCCCGGCCAAGGCAGTCGAGTCCTATATCAAGGCGATCTCGACCCGACTGTCGATCGGGCGCGATGTCGATGCCGCGGACAGCTTCGACGTGATCGTCGAGCGGCAGCGTGCCGCAACCGGCGAAACCAGGATCGGCGACCTTCTGTTCGCCGGTCTCGATCAGGGCCGCCACAAAGTGCAGCTCGTGCGGTTCGCTCCCGACGCCGCGACCGTCGATGCCGACGACGAGTCGAGCCGCGGTGGCTGGTTCGACGCGAACGGCCAGACCGAGCGTCGCGCCGTGTCGGGCATGCCGGTGCTGGGTCACATCACCTCGAATTTTGGCCTGCGCATGCATCCGCTGCTAGGCTTCACGCGGATGCACAAGGGCCTCGATATCGGTGCGCCCTACGGCTCGCCGATCCACGCGATGACCGACGGCATCGTCACGTTCGCAGGGCGCACCGGCGGCTACGGCAATTTCGTCAAGCTGGTCCACGGCGGCGGGATGGCGAGCGGCTACGGTCACATGAGTCGGATCGCGGTGACGTCGGGGACGCGCGTCCGCGCGGGCCAGGTAATCGGCTATGTCGGCTCCACGGGCATATCGACCGGCCCGCATCTCCACTGGGAAGTGTGGAAGAACGGCGCCGCGATCAACCCGCGGACGGTCTCGTTCGCCAGCGTCGCGCAACTGTCTGGTGGCAAGCTGCGTGCGTTCAGCGCTAAAGTCGCGCGGTTGCTGGCTGTGCGGGTCGGCGGATAGCGTACGTTCCTGATGCACTTGATGCGAAAGTCACAAGTTTTGCATCAGCGCCGCGGCAAAAGCAGCGCGGTCGGCAAATGTCCACTTGCAGCCTTTCATGCCTCGTGAGACGATCCCGGCATGGCGCTTTGTTAGGGGTTTCTGCAGTGAGGAACACTTGAACCATGTTGCAAGCGACAACGCCGCGTTGCACGTGGATGCGCCGGTTGGCTCCGTTGGTGGTGCCTCTCGCGGTAATGCCTCTTTTTTGGCATTCGGACAGGATGCATTGGTTGATTTGGAGCTTGGGCGCCGCAGGCGGTGCTTTGCTATTGATTGCGTCCTTCATTGGAGAGCGACGTTCTCGTAAAGGACGTTCGTCACCGAGTTGAAGCGAACTTTCTGCAAACCGGTAGGTCCAGTCGTTAGCGATGCAAAACGCATAAGTTCTGCATCCCACGGGGATTAATCGGGCGTGTTCGACCTCGATACCCGAAGTCGCCCCGTCCGGTTTTCAAAGCCATAGGTCCCTAACGAGACGTCGCTATTTCCCCTGCGCACGCCAGCGCTGGATCGTGCGGGCGATGATCTGCTCTTCGCCGCCGACGTCGCGCCAGAGTTCGGAGAACAGCGGGTCGCCCGAGGCGGGGCGCTTGGCGTCCTCGAGATCGTCGAACGAGACGCGGATCGGGATCGTCACGCCTTCGCCGCAGATGATGCATTCGCGGTTGCGCAGTGCGGGAATCGAATCGAGGAACCCGCGCGCACCTTCGGGCATGGCGGCGCGGACGAACGCCTGATCGCGGTCGTTGTTGAGCCGCATCGCGATGATCGTGCCGCACTGCGACAGCACCCCTTCGGCGAGATCGGAGGGGCGCTGCGTGACGAGGCCCAGCGACACGCCGTATTTGCGGCCTTCCTTCGCGATCCGACCGAGGATCCGACCGACCGCTGTGTTGGTGTCCTGGCCGGCGGGGATGTAGCGATGCGCCTCCTCGCACACCAGCAGGACCGGGCGTTGCGGTTCGTTACGCGACCAGATCGCGAAATCGAACGTCATCCGCGCCAGCACCGCGACCACCACGGCGGTGATGTCGGAAGGTACGCCCGAGACGTCGATGATCGAGATCGGCTTGCCGTCGCCGGGCAGCCGGAAGATCCGGCCGAGGAACGCGGCCATCGTATCGGCGACCAGCATCCCCGAGAACATGAAGCCATAGCGCGGATCGGCCTTGATCTCGTCGATCTTGGTCTTGAGGCGCAGGTAGGGCGCGGTATCGCCGGCGCGGTCCATCTTGCCCATTTCCAGGCTGATGATGTTGGTCAGGTCGCTGAGCAGATACGGGATCGGCGCATCGACCGTCAGCTTGGCGATCTCCTGGCCGAGCCGGCTCTTCGCCTTCGCCATCAGCAGGCATTTGGCGAGGATATCCGCGTCGAACTGCCGCGCGGAGCCGCTGCTGGTCAGGAAGACCTCGCAATGCTCCTCGAAATTCATCAGCCAATACGGCATCTGCAGGTTCGTGACGTCGTAGATCGCGCCGTTGGTCTTGAACGCCGCGGCATATTCGCCGTGCGGATCGATCATCAGGACGTGGCCTTGTGGCGCCAGTTCGCAGATCCGGTGCAGGATCAGCGCGGCGCCGGTCGACTTGCCCGTGCCGGTCGAGCCGACGAGCGCGAAATGCTTGCCGAGCATCGCATCGACGTACAGCGCGGCACGGATGTCCTTGGTCGGATAGACCATGCCGACCTCGATATTGGCGCGGTCGCCGGCGGCATAGATCTGCTTGAGGTCGGCGCTGGTGACCGGAAACACCTCGCATCCCGGCATCGGATAGCGGGTGACGCCGCGACGGAACGTGTAGAGCTTGCCCGTCAGGCGCTCCTCGTCGCCCTCGCCGAGATAGTCGATCTCCGCGGCGATACAGGTGCCGGCGGTATCTTCCAGCTTGAGCGAACGGATGTTGGCGACCAGCCACGACGCCCCGATCCGCATTTTGATCTGGCTGCCGACCTGGCCCGCGGCGGCAACGACGGGATCGGGGTCGTCGGACAATGCGACGATCGACGCGCGATCCAGGAGTACCCGGCTGCTCGATCCGGCGATCGCGTAGACCACGCCGATCGGGGCGGTCGCCTGCACGACGGCCAACAGGTCGTTCAGTTGCGTACCGGCGAAAGGCCCGGCCAAAGGTGAGGCATCGTGAAACGCGTTCGAGCCCGGCATTTCCGTCATTGTTCCTGGACCCCGCTCATCGCACCGACGCTATGTCGTCAAAGGCGTAAATATCCGGTGAGGATGGAGAAATTCCTTACAGTTTGCGCGCGATCCACCCCGCCGCCCAGCCCAGGAACACCGACAGCGCGACCGCGACCAGTCCGTAGACGACCGACGAACGCTCCGCGGCGCGCGCGACGAATCGTTCGAAGCCGGATTTGCGGATGTCGATATCGCGCACCGCCGCCGCCAGCACGCGGCCGTCGCGGATCAGGAACGTCTCGGCGGTGAAGCGGCCGACGGGCACGCGGGCGGGGATCGTCACGCGCGCGCGATACAGCACGTCGTCGGTGATTTCGACCGCGCGCGGCGCCTCGTAATACAGGCCAGCGCGGCGCTTCAGGTCGACGAGCCCTTTCTGGAATCGGTCCTGCGTGTCGGTCGGCGCGCTGGACGCGGGCGACAACTGCAGACTGTCGAGCCCGAGTTCGTAGATCGCCCGGGTACGGTCGTCGACCAGTCGACCGATCGGCTTGGACGAGGCGATCGCGTAGAAACTGGGGGCGGAGCGATAGCGCAGCCGCGACGCGTTGACCCAGATGCCCGCGACCTTCTCCTTTTCGCGCATCAGGATCGACTGGGTCGGGCCTTTTACGACCACCACGATATCGGTCGGATGCTCGCCGCTCGGCAGGCGCCCGCCGGGATACAGGATCGCGCCGAACAGCAGCAGCTCGGCACCGGTGAAGCTGTAGGCGATCTCGATATTGCGCTGCGACACGTCTGGGACAAGCACGGGCTTGGCCTGCGCCATCATCAGCGGCGCGAGCAGGACCAGCCAAGCGGGCTTCAGCGCTCGGGTCCCAACCCTCACGAAAGCGTGACCGAGAAGATCTCCTCGGGCCGCCAGACCAGGCCGAGCAGGATGCGGACCCCGACCAGCAACACCATCACCGCGAGCGCGAGGCGGAGATATTCGGGTTTGAACTTGGTCGCGAATCGCGCGCCGATCTGCGCACCGACCACCGAACCCAGCAGCAGCAGCCCGGCGAGCACGATATCCACCGCCTTGGTCGTCGTTGCGTGGACCATCGTCGCGACCGCGGTCACGAACAGCGTCTGGAACAAGGAGGTGCCGACCACCACCGATGTCGCCATCCCGAGCAGATAGATCATCGCCGGGATCAGGATGAAGCCGCCGCCGATCCCGAGCAGGATCGTCAGGATGCCCGTACAGAAGCCGAGCAGCAGCGGCGCGAGCGGCGAGATATAGAGGCCGGACGCATAAAAGCGCGTGCGGAGCGGCAGTGCGGCGACCAGCGGATGATGACGCCGCTTGCGCGCTTTCGGCGGCCGGCCGGTCCGCGCGCGACCGATCGTGCCGATCGATTCCTTCGCCATCAGGCCGCCGATCGAGCCGAGCATGACGACGTAGACGATCGCGATCACCGTATCGATCTGGCCGCTCTGCTGGAGCAGGCGGAACAGCCACGCGCCGAAGAACGAACCGAGGATACCGCCCGCGACGAGCACGCCGCCCATCTTGGTGTCGACGCCCTTGCGGCGGAAATGCGCGAACACGCCCGAGACGCTGGCGCCGGTCACCTGGCTCGCCGACGACGCCGCGGCGACGGTCGGCGGAATGCCGTAGACGATCAGCAGCGGCGTGGTCAGGAACCCGCCGCCGATCCCGAACATGCCCGACAACAGCCCGACTCCCCCTCCGAGCAGGATGATCACGAGCGCGTTGACCGACAGGTTGGCGACGGGGAGATACAGGTCCACGAACACGCGTTACACCGGAACCCGGCGGCGGGGCTAGGCTGTCTTAAAAGTCGCTGCCGATCGACAGGGCAGGGCCGGAACCAGGACGCGCGGCGCCGGCTACGCGTTCGCGCCAGTCGAGCGTGAGGCGCAGCGATTTGCCGGCGATCGGCACGCCGACGACCAGCGACGGGCCGATGTCGAGGCGTTCGGTGCCGCGTTGCGCGCTGCCCCATATCCCGACCCCGATATCGATCCGGGCGCCCGCGACATGGCCGAGCGGATGCGTGATCCGTGCGGACGCGTCGACGAACTTTTCGACGCCATCGCGGGCTATGATGCCGGCCTGGCCGTAAGCCTCGATGCGGACGCCGGGGGCGATGTCGGCGGGCCCGTAGCCGGCTATGATCCCCAGGGTCGGGCCGCCGCGACCGCCGTCCAGCACGAACCGCTGCTCGGCGATCAGGCGGATCGGCAGCGTGGTGGGTCGCCATTCGACGCCGAGCGCGGCTTCGCGGCCTTTGCCCTGCAGCGGCGCCGCAAGACGTGCGGCCAGCGCGAACCGGCGGCGTCCTCCCAGCGCGTAGGTCAACCGCACCCCGCCTTGCGAGGCGCCGAGCTGACCGCCCGACACTGTGCCTGCGGGGCCGCCGCGGACGAGCAGCCACGCGCTGCCGTTCAATCGTTTTGCGTCGCGCACGCGCGCTGGTGGTGCGAACGGGGACGGTAGCGGGACGATTTGCCGTTTCCACTCAGGGGGAGGCGAGGGCGGAGGCGCCGGAAACCGGAGATCGGTCCGTTCGGGAGTGCCGGATGTCCGCGCGCGCGCGGGGAAGGGAAAGCTCGGCGTGAAGATTGGTGCGACGATAGGCGCGGCGATACGCCTGCCGACCGTGCGCGGCCGTCCTTCCGTCCGCGCCAACACCGTGGCGACGGCATCGGGAACCAGAATCCTGATCACCGCGGGGATGGCGCCACCAACGGGCAGCGCCCGGCCATCGGACAACACGAACGCGATCCTGATCATCGTCCACCCGCCCAGCGCCATCGCCAGGAACCGCAGCGGACGACCGCCCGTCATCCCGCGGCGGCGATGGACTGCGGCGGACTTGACGGGAGCGTATCGGTGTCGGCCGGCCCGGCAGGAAACTCGTGGCGAGTCTTGTCCCAGACCGGCGCCGCGCCGCGCAGCATGCCGATATAGACGATGACCGCGCGCGGTGCGGCGATCAGCGAGACGAGATTGCCGACCAGAAAGCGCGGCAGCGACCAGAGGGCCTCGCGCAGGCCATAGCTTCGTGCGGTGAAGATCATCCGCATCGCGAGCCGCCAGACCAGCAACGCGGCGTTGGCGACGAGCAGGACGAAGGCGATCGGGTGCGGCGCGGGGTAGGGCATGGCCGCACCGATCTGCCAGTGCAGCAACAGCGCCGTGGCCCATGCCGGAATCGAGACATAGGCGACCGCGAGGACGACGACGGCGAGCGGCGCGCGGCGGTCGCGCATCCGCATCCAGTGATCGGCAAACGCGCGGGGGGATGCCCATCCGGTACGATCCCAGCCGGCCAGCGCGATACCCGTCATCCAGCGGGTCTTCTGCCGTACCGAGGTGGTGATCGTCCCCGGGAAATACGCACGGACCGCGACCACGCCGCCCGCCTCGTCGGTTGCCACCCGCGCGAAAATGCCGCGTGCCCCGAGTTCGGCGAGGCGCAGGCCAAGCTCGTAATCCTCGGTCAGGCTGGTCGCGTCGAATGGCTCGCCGCCGCGCGCCTGGGCGATCATCGCCAGGACCTCGGGCGCGATCGCGCAGCCCGTCCCCGCCAGCGGCATCCCCGCACCGAGCGCCGTGCGGACGATGATCTGCTTGGCATGCGATTCCGCGAACTCGTCGGCATAATGGCCGGACACGAGCCGCGACCCGTGGTTGACCAGCGGCAAGACCGGCAGCTGCACCACCTCGTACCGGTCGATCAGGCTGTCGAAGACGCGCAATTCCTGCGCATGCACGACGTCCTCGGCGTCGTGGAGGACGATCGCCTTGGTTCTGGCGTCGTCTCGCGCATCGTCGCGGCGCAGCGCCTTCCAAAGCGTGTTGAGGCAGTCCGCCTTGGTGGTCGGGCCGTCACGCGGCCCGATGACCAGGCGGATGCGCGGGTCGCGCTCTGCTACTGCCGCGGCGGCGTCGATCGTCGCCCGGTCATTGGGATAGAGACCGACATAGATGCGATAGTCGTCATGCTCGTAGCGCTCGACCGCTGCCGACAACATGCCGCCGATCACCGCCACTTCGTCCCATGCTGCGACGAACACGGCGATCCGACCGACGGTGTGCGGCGGCTCCAGTGTGGCGAGCGTCAGACGCGGCCGGCGCCCATAGAGGATGCGCCTGACGATATAGACAAGGTCGATCAGCAGGTCGTCGATGCCGCCGAGCAGCAATCCGACTCCGGCAAACAGCAAGGTCTCATGCGCGAATGCGTCGACGATCCACAACGACTCGCGCACATCGCACCCCCGCCGCGGAGGGTATAGAAGGTTCGATCCGTTTCGGTCTCAACCTGATCCGAATCGAATGTTTGCCGCGCGCGGGAATGGGAGAACCTTCGCGCACCTTGCGCGTT
The DNA here is from genome assembly GCF_004341085.1 of Sphingomonas sp. PP-CE-1G-424. Lineage (GTDB taxonomy): Bacteria > Pseudomonadota > Alphaproteobacteria > Sphingomonadales > Sphingomonadaceae > Sphingomonas. Next base: position 811,627 of record NZ_SLXW01000001.1, on the reverse strand, counting down.
AACCAGCCGATCCCTTTCCCCCCTTTCGGGATCGGCGCCGAACCGTTATCGGGCCGGCCGCGCCGATGCGTAGCACGCGGCGCGGCCAAACCGGCCTTAAGACGCGCGAATCACACCGAAATTACGGCCGGTCGCGACCGCCGCCACCGGTATTGCTGCCGTTGCCCGCACCACCGCCGCCGGCACCCGCAGCACCGACCGTGCCGATGTTGCCGAACAGATCCTGGAAGAACCCGCGTTCGCGACCCAGCGTCGGCGTCTTCTTGCCATACGGCTTGATCGAAGCGACCTGATCGAGCCCGCCGCGACGGATCGCGGTGACGGTGCCCTTCTGGTCGAAGCTGATCTGGAGCGTGATCTGCGCGTTCGGGCGCGGATTGCGGAAGGCGAGGTTGCGGCTGTCGCGCGCGAGATAATACCAGTCGCCCTGGTCGAACTGGCCGGCGATCGTCGGCTTGCCCAGCGTCGCGAGCACTGACTGGCGGTTGTCGACGCCCGGCTGGACCGAGTTGACGAGGTCGGTGTCGACGACATAGCCCTGGTGCGAGCGCAACTGGGTGCAGCCCGCACTCGCCAGCGCGACGAGGCCGATGGCCGCGACTTGGACGATACGGGTGGAAACGACGCTCATATACTCTCCCGGGGCCATACTAAGCCGAGACTGGGTCACGCGGAACACGAGCGAACGCATTTGCATCGGCCGCCGATCGCCTCGATATGCGAGGTTGCGCGGGCAAACAAGCCGAAGCGCGGTTGCGACCTGAAGGACGACGGATTGGGCTGGTTCGGAAGACTGCTCGGCGAGAAGCCGGACGAGGCGCTGCCGCTGTACAATGCGGTGGTCGGTCGGGCGCGCGCGGAACATTGGTATGTCGAGGGCGCGGTGCCGGACACGGTCGACGGCCGCTTCGACATGATCGCGACGTTGCTGGCGATCGTCATGCTGCGGCTCGAGACGGAGCCCGCTGGCGGCGAACCCGCGGCACGTCTGGCCGAACGATTCGTCGACGACATGGACGGGCAGCTGAGAGAAATCGGGATCGGCGACATCATCGTCGGCAAGCATATCGGCAAGATGATGAGCATGCTTGGCGGGCGTCTCGGTGCCTACCGGGATGGGCTGGCAGCGAACGATATAGCGCCCGCCCTGGTGCGCAACCTGTACCGGGGCGTGACGCCCGACGCCGCCGCGCTGGGGCATGTCCGCGAGTCGGTGATGGCGTTTCATGCCGGACTGGCGGCGATGCCACTACCGAATCTGTTATCTGGAGAATTGCCGTGAAGTCCGAGTTCAGCCGCCCCGAACGCCTCGACACGATCGGCGAGCGCGAGCGGACCGTCGAGATCGCCGCGACCGAGGACGAGCGCGCGGCGCTGGCGAAGCGGTTCGCACTCCTCTCGATCACGCGACTCGACGCGCGATTGGGGATCAAGCGTACTGAGAGCGGTATCGTCGTTAAGGGGCGCGTTACCGGGGCTGCGGTGCAGGCATGTTCGGTGACCGACGAGCCGCTCGATACGAAGATCGACGAGCCGGTTGCGCTGTTGTTCGTCGATCAGTTGGTTTCGGAGGGCGACGAGGTCGAACTGTCCGACGATGCACTCGACACGGTTGCGATCGAGGGCGGCACGATCGACCTGGGCGAGGCGGCGGCGGACACGCTGGCGCTGGCGATCGATCCGTTTCCAAGGGGGCCTAATGCGGCGGCGGCGCTGGCAGCGGCTGGGGTGATCAGCGAGGACGAGTTCCGGCCGGCGAATGCGTTCTCGGATCTCAAGGCGAGAATGGCGGAGAAGAGCTGAAGCGGCGGCGACGGATGTGAAGGCAAGCCTATCCAATACCCACCCCGGCGAAGGCCGGGGCCCAGTTGGAAAGGTGGGAATAACGAAGCGATTGCCTTCGTTAGCGACGTACCCCAACTGGACCCCGGCCTCCGCCGGGGTGGCGGCTTACTCGAGTGGCGCGTGTCTGGCGTTGCGCTCCCGCCCCCTCTTGTTCTCCCGCGAAGGCGGGAGCCCAGTCTGGGTCCCCGCCTTCGCGGGGAAACAATGGTTTAGTCCGCGTCGGGGCCTAAAGTCGGATCGAGATCACGGGGGCGGATGAAGCGGGTCAGGCGGGCGGTGCCGGTCGCGACATCCCCCCATTCCCCCTCGAACTGAAGCTCTGCAATACTCGCCGTTGGATACTTGTCCTCCACCGCATCGCGCAGCGGATCGGTCCCATCCGCGACCAACATCAGGACGAGGTCCTCCAACCCCGGATTATGCCCGACTAGTAGCGCACTCTCCGCCTCGGCCGGAAACCCGTGGACCACGTCGAGCAACGTCGCCGCCGACGCCAGGTACACCCGTCGATCCAAGTTCGGCGCAATCGTCCTGCCATAGCCGAATTCGATCTGCTCCAAAGTCTCCGAAACCCGCACCGCCGGCGACGCGATGGCGTGATCGAACGCAAGCCCCAGCGACCGCATGTGCCGACCGACCATCGCCGCGGCACGCTTGCCCTTGGCATTGAGCGGGCGGTCGAAATCGCGCGCGACCGGATCGTCCCAGCCGGACTTGGCGTGGCGCAACAGCGTCAACGTCTTCATGGCAATCCTCAAGCGGGTTCGCGGCTTTCATGCCCTACCGCCGCCCGCGAGGAAAGCCGGCTTGCTACTCGGGCTACCGCTTCTTCGAGCGTGACGCGCGCAATCGGCACCCCCGGCGGGAACGCGCTGAGCAACCGCGACGGCATCGCCGCGGACAGCATCACGAAAACGCCGGAATCGTCCGCGCGGCGAATCAGCCTGCCAAACGCCTGCGCCAGACGCGCGCGAACAAGCCGGTCGTCATAAGCCGAGCCGCCACCCGCGAGCCTGCGCGCGGCGTGCAGAACGGACGGTTTCGCCCAGGGCACGCCCTCCATTACTACTAGCCGCAGCGATTCGCCGGGCACGTCGACGCCGTCGCGCAGCGCATCGGTGCCGAGCAACGACGCCCCCGGATCGTCGCGGAAAATGTCGACCAAGGTTCCGGTGTCGATCGGATCGACGTGCTGCGCGTGGAGCGGCAGGCCTTCGCGCGCGAGTCGATCGGCGATCCGGCCATGCACACCGCGCAGACGCCGGATCGCGGTGAACAGCCCGAGCGTGCCGCCGCGGCTGGCGACGATCAGCTGCGCATAGGCGTTGGCGAGCGCGCCGATGTCACCACGCTTCACGTCGGTGACGATCAGTACTTCGGCTTGGCGGGTATAATCGAACGGGCTCTTCGCCTCGAACCGTGCGGCGGGGCGCAACAAATGCGGCGCACCGGTGCGGGCTTCGGCGACTTCCCAGTCGCCGCCGCCGGTGAGCGTCGCCGAGGTGACGAGCGCGCCGTGGGCGGGCTTCAGGACGATCTCGGCGAACGGCCGCGTCGGGTCGAGCCAGTGGCGGTGCAGCCCGATATCGAACTCGCGGCCTTCGATCCGGTCGACCGCGAGCCAGTCGACGAAATCGCCGTCGACCGGCCCGCCGACGCGCGCGAGCAGCGACAGCCACGACGCCACCGTCTCCGCACGCCAGCCGATCGACGCGATCGCGCCCTCGACTCGCGCTCGGGCGGGCGCGTCCATCCAGTCGGGGGCTTCGGCGAGCACGGCTTCAAGCCGGCGACCGAGCGTTACGAGCGGGCGGACGAGTGCGTCGAGCGCGGCGGCGGCGGGCGCGGCGGCCTCGATCAGCGTCGCGTCGGGTTCGGCGAGTTCGGTCTCCAGGCCGTACCCTGCGTCGCCGGGTTGTTCGGCCCTCGCGTAGGTGAGCCCGCGGACGGCGGCGAGCAGCGTCTCGATCGGCCCGAACGGCGCGCCTTCGCCCAGGCGTTGCAGCCAGCCATCGGACGCCAACGCTCCCGCTGCGGTGACCGCATCGCTGATCGCCCGCGCGCCCTGTTCGTCATAGCTGGCGAGATCGGACAGGCGCGCAGCGAGCCCTCGTCGGCGCCCGCGACCGCTCGATTCGGGGCCGAGGATCCAGCGGCGCAGTTCGATTGTCTCCGCACCGGTCAGCGCGGTCGCGAACATCGAATCGGCGGCGTCGAAGATATGATGCCCCTCGTCGAACACGTAGCGCGTCGGCCGGGTCGCGAGTTCGCGCCCCCTTGCCGCGTTGACCATCACCAGCGCGTGGTTGGCGATGACGATGTCGGCGTCGGACGAGGCGCGGGCGGCGCGTTCGATGAAGCATTTCCGATAGTGTGGGCAGCCCGCATACACGCACTCGCCGCGTCGGTCGGTCAGCGCGGTCGAGCCGTTGCGGCGGAACAGGGTGGGCAGCCAGCCGGGGAGGTCGCCGCCGACCATGTCGCCGTCCGCGCTATACGCGGCCCAGCGCGCGACGAGGTGCGCGAGGATCGCCGCACGCCCTGCGAACCCGCCTTGCAGCGCGTCCTCCAGGTTCAGCAGGCAGAGGTAATTCTCGCGGCCTTTGCGCGTGACGACCTTGGCTTTCCGGATCGCGGCGTCGGGATACAGGCGCGCGGTTTCCTGGCCGAGCTGGCGTTGCAGCGTCTTGGTGTAGGTCGAAATCCACACCGCGCCGCCGGCCTTCTCCGCCCAGAGCGAGGCGGGCGCGAGATAGCCAAGGGTCTTGCCGATTCCGGTCCCTGCCTCGGCAAGGACGAGGTTGGGCGTGTCGCGCATTGCCCGCGGCGCGAAGGCAGCGGTGGCGGCGCCGGCATAGGCGCGTTGGCCGGGGCGCTCCTCGGCACCGTGGCCAGTGAGGTCGACGAGGCGCGCCTCGGCATCGCCGGGCTCGATCGTGACGGTGCGGGGAGCGGGTCGCGGTGCGTGCTCCTCCCATTCGGGGAGCGACGAGAACAGCCAGCGTTCGTTGACTGCCGGCTTCTTCAGCCGCTCGGCGACGACCGGCGCCCAGGGCCAGCGCAGGCGGAACAGCGATTGCGCCGCGGTCCACGCGCCCTCGCGCTCGGGCCATTCGCTATCGGTGAGCGCCAGCATCGCCTCCGCCGCGCGGAGGAGGAACGGCGCGACCTCCGCATCCTCGGTCGGCACGTCGAGCCCGGTGACCCGCGCGATCCCCTTTGGCGTCGGCACCGCGAACTGCGCCGGGCGAAGAAAGGCGTAGAGTTCGAGCAGGTCGAGCCCCGACAGATCGGGATAGCCGAGCCGCTGCCCGACCAGCGGCGCGTTGAGCATGATGACCGGCGTATCGGCCGCGATCCGGATCGCCTCGCCCCGCCCTATAGGACGCGCGCCCTCCGTGTTCGCGATCCAGATGCCGGCGTGGCTGGCGTGGAGGGCGGGATAGCGAAGCACCGCGCCACCTTGCTGCAGTGAGAACGAAAGGGCAACCTTTTGTGCCGTGAGCTAACGTATTTGAGGGTGTCGTCGCCAAGAAAGTGCCGCCGCCGATCATCCAAATGCAAACAAGGCCGTCGACTCCGGCCTGTTACGCAACCGACATGAAGCGCATGCGTTGCGCCTGTATCGATACCGAACTTTATCTACATCATCATCTACATCAACAGGGACGATCATCATGCGGAAGTTTCTCATGGCGCTGAGCGCGCTCTCGCTCGCAATTCCAGCGGCTGCCGTAATCCCCACGGGCAAGGCCGAAGCCCGCTCCAAGCGCGAATATCGCGGGCATGACCGTCGTTACCGCGCCAAGCGTTGCCGCCATTCGAGCGGCACGACCGGCCTCGTCGCAGGCGGCGTCGGCGGCGCAGTGCTCGGCAATGCGGTCGGCGGCGGGCTGCTCGGCACGCTGGCCGGCGGTGCAGCGGGTGCGCTCGGTGGCCGCGCGGTCGACCGGACGATCACCGCAAAGGATCGTTGCCGCTGATCGGTATGCGGCGGTGGGGGTGACGGACACGAATGCACGCGCTAGTCGCGCTGTATCATGACCGACGAACTCCGCACCGCCGCCCTCCAGTCCAAAGCCTGGCCGTACGAGGAGGCGCGCAAACTCCTCAAGCGGTATCCGAACGGCAAGTCGGGCGATCCGGTGCTGTTCGAGACAGGCTACGGACCGTCGGGCCTGCCGCATATCGGCACGTTCAACGAGGTGTTGCGCACGACAATGGTGCGCAACGCCTTCCATGCGCTGAGCGACACGCCGACGCGGCTAATCGCGTTTTCGGACGACATGGACGGTCTCCGGAAAGTCCCGGACAACGTCCCCAACGGCGACATGCTGCGCGAGCATCTCGGCAAGCCGCTGACGCAGATCCCCGATCCGTTCGGCACGCATTCGAGCTTTGCCGCGCATAACAACGCGATCCTGCGCGAATTCCTCGACCGCTATGGTTTCGACTATGAGTTCGCGTCGTCGACCGAATATTACACTGGCGGTCGTTTCGACGAGGCGCTGAAGGGCGTGCTTCGCCACTTCCAGGGTATCCAGGACGTGATGCTCCCGACTCTGCGGGCAGAGCGGCGCGCGACCTATTCGCCGGTGCTGCCGATCTCACCGACCAGCGGGATCGTGCTTCAGGTGCCGATCGAGGTGATCGATGCCGAGGCCGGGCTGATCGCATTCGAAGACGAGGGCCAGCGGATCGAGCAGAGCGTGCTTGGCGGTAAGGCCAAGCTCCAGTGGAAGGTCGACTGGGCGATGCGCTGGGTCGCGCTCGGCGTCGATTACGAGATGGCGGGCAAGGATCTGATCGATTCGGTCACCCAGTCGTCGAAGATCGCGCGCGTGCTCGGCGGCCGTCCGCCCGAAGGCTTCAACTACGAGATGTTCCTCGACGAGAATGGCGAGAAGATCTCGAAGTCGAAGGGTAATGGCCTGAGCCTGGAGCAGTGGCTGACCTATGGCCCCGAGGAATCGCTGGCGTTCTATGCGTACCGCGAGCCGAAGAAGGCGAAGTCGTTGCACATGGGCGTGATTCCGCGCGCGGTGGACGACTATTGGCAGTTCCGCGGCAATTATGCCGGCCAGGACCTGAAGCAGAAGCTCGGCAATCCGGTCCATCACATCCACGACGGCAAGCTACCGATGGGCGAGTTGCCGGTGACGTTCGGACTGTTGCTCAATCTCGTCGGCGTGATGGGTGATGCGAGCAAGGAGCAGGTCTGGGGCTATCTCGCAAACTATGTGCCCGATGCGTCGGCGGACAAATACCCCGAGCTCGATCGGCTGATCGGCTATGCGCTGGCCTATAGCCGCGATTTCGTGGCGCCGACGTTGAAGCGGCGTGCGCCCGAGGGCGTCGAGGTCGCGGCGCTGGAGCGGTTGGACGCGGAACTCGCCGCGCTGCCCGCGGAGGCGAGCGCGGAGGATATCCAGAACATCGTCTATGAGATCGGCAAGACCGGCGGGTTCGAGAATCTGCGCGACTGGTTCAAGGCGTTGTACGAGACGCTGCTGGGCTCGGAGCAGGGCCCGAGGATGGGCAGCTTCATCGCGCTGTACGGCGTGGCGAACTCGCGGAAGCTGATCGCGAAAGCGTTGGCGCGGTAGAAGGGCGAACTAGCAACGATGCACCCCCCGGCGGAGGTCGGGGCCCAATTGGGGGACGTTGCTAACTCCCCTACACGCTTCGTCACTCTGACCTTTCCAATTGGGCCCCGGCCTCCGCCGGGGTGGTGTTTGAGTCGTATGATCGCGCGCGCCAACTAGACGAAAGCAGTGGAACATATTAGCAACAAGTCCGCCTCCCCCGATTCGGAAACCGGCATGTTTCATCGACCACTCGCGCGTCATCGCCTGTTCTTCGCGCTCCGCCCGCCACTCCCGTTAGCGCGCCAGATCACCGCTGCAGCGTCGTGGTTCGAGGCCGACGGGGACAAGCTGCGCCCCGAGCATCTCCACGTCACGATCGACATCCTCGACGACCAAGACCGCGTATCGACCGCGCTGGAGCGGGACCTGAAGGCGATCGGCGATGCGGTCGAGGCAGCGCCGTTCGCGATCGAGTTCGATACCGTGATCGGCAGCGATCGATCCATCGCGATGCGTCCCCGCCGGCAGAACGCATCCTTCGCCGCATTGTATCAGCGGATCGCCGTAGCGCGCGAGGCGGCAGGGCTACGCGCCCGCGCCGGCTTTCGCTCGAGTGCTCACATGACGCTCGGCTACCGCGACGGCGCGCCGTTCACGCAAGACATCGCGCCGATCGGCTGGACCGCGGATGCGTTCGTACTGGTCCACAGCCATATAGGGCGAACGCGACACGACGTGCTCGGCCGCTGGCTGCTCAGCGGCGGCGATGATCGGCAATTGGCGCTGTTCTGAGCCTTCGAATTTGCCGGGCGCGCGCGATCCCGTAGGACCCCGGAGGCGATCGGTTGGTTCTTCCCTCGCGACCGCGCACCAAGGAGCGACAATGCGGCTGTTCTTCGACGACGCCCAGCGAACCCATGCGCCCGCGCGCGAACTCCACAACGGCGCGTTCACCGCCTATGCCGAGACGCCCGCGCGGATAGACGCGATCCTCCGCGCGATCGGTCCGCTCGAGACGCCGCAGGATCGTGGTGAAGGACCGGTCCTCGCGGTGCACTCCCCCGCCTATGTCGCGTTCCTGAAAGACGCGGCGCGACTGTGGCGCGAAGCGGGACGCGACGGCGATGCGATCCCCTACACCTTCCCGATCCGCGGCCGCCGTCCGCTAGACCTCACCCGGATCGACGCGCTGATCGGCGCACACAGCTTCGACGCGACCACGCCGATCACGCCCCAGACCTGGGCCGCATCCTACGGCAGCGCACAGTCCGCGCTCGCCGCGACGCACGCCGTACTCGACGGCGACCGCGCCGCGTTTGCGCTGTGCCGCCCGCCCGGCCACCATGCCGGCGCAGACTATTGCGGCGGATATTGCCACCTCAACACCGCCGCGATCGCCGCCCATGCCGCGCGCGATGCCGGTGTCGCGCGCGTCGCGATCCTCGACATCGATTATCACCACGGCAACGGCACGCAGGACATCTTCGCGCACAGGGGCGACGTGTTCTACGCCTCGGTCCACGCGGATCCCAAGACCGACTACCCCTTCTACTGGGGCCATGCCGACGAGACCGGAGATGGCGAAGGAGTCGGCACCACGCTAAACATCCCGCTTCCCCACGGCACGCAGATCGATGCCTTCCGGGCCGCGCAGACGACCGTGCTCGACGCGATCGCCACGTTCGATCCCGGCCTGCTCGTCGTCAGCTTCGGCGCGGACACGTGGGAGGGCGATCCGATCTCGCACTTCAAGTTGACCACGCCAGATTACGCGGTTCTCGCGCGCGATATCGCGGCACGCAACTGGCCTACCGTCATCGTCATGGAAGGGGGATACGCGGTCGATGCGCTAGGCCACAATGTCACGAGCTTCCTCAATGGGTTCTGACGTGCCAATTGCCTTGGGCACGCCCGCCTATCGTCGGCTGACGCTGGCGATGCTGTTCGCAGGGTTCTCGACCTTCTCGCTGCTGTATTCGGTACAGCCCTTGCTGCCGCTGTTCGCCGCACAGTTCGGACTGACCGCGGAGGGCGCATCGCTCGCGGTGTCGCTGGCGACCGGGCCCTTGGCGATCGGCATATTGTTCGCCGGGTTCGTCTCGGATCGCGTGGGCCGGCGCTCGCTGATGATCGTGGCAATGTTTGCAGCCGGTGCGCTGACGCTGGCGGCGGCGGTTGTGCCGGGTTGGAGCGGGTTGCTCGTGTTGCGGTTCCTGACCGGCGTCGCGCTCGCGGGCGTGCCGGCGGTAGCGATGGCCTATGTCGCGGAGGAGGTCGATTCGGGGTCGGTCGGCGCGGCGATGGGGCTGTATATCGCCGGCAGTGCGCTCGGCGGGATGGCCGGGCGACTGGTCGTCAGCATCGTCGCCGATCTCGAAGGCTGGCGCTGGGCACTTGCCGCAGTCGGCGTCGCTGGCCTCGCAATGGCGGAGGCATTCCGCAGGCTCGCGCCGCTCTCGCGCAATTTTACGCCGAGCGTGGGACGACCGGGCGCGCTGTTGCGCAGTGCCGGCGCGCTGTTCACCGATCGCGCGATGCCACTGCTGTATCTCGAGGCGTTCCTGCTGATGGGCGTGTTCGTCACGATCTATAACTATGCAGGCTTCCGGTTGATGAGCCCGCCCTACGGCCTCAGCCAGGCGGCGGTCGGCGCAGTATTCCTGTTGTATGTTCTCGGGTCGGTCAGTTCGGCGAAGTTCGGGACGCTGGCGGGACAGCTCGGGCGGCGGAAGGTCTTCTGGATACCCGTCGTGCTGCTGATCGCCGGCGTCGCGCTGACCGCGATGACGCCGCTGGTCCTGGTAATCTCCGGGATCGCGGTCGTGACGATCGGCTTTTTCGGCGCGCATTCGATCGCGAGCGCCTGGGTTGGCAGGCGAGCACAGGTTGCAGGCGGCGGCGGCTCGCGCGGGCAGGCGGCGGCGTTCTATCTGTTCTTCTATTACATGGGGTCGAGCGTGCTGGGGTCCGCCGGCGGGTTCGCCTGGACTCACGCCGGTTGGCCGGGGGTAACCGCGTTCTGCCTGTTGCTCGGCGTGGCGGCGTTGGTGATCGGGCTGGTGCTGCGCACGGTGCCGCCGCTGGTGGTCGAGCCGCCGGTGCCGCAGCGTATGCCGGATCCTTGATCGATAGGTTCTCCCCTCCCTGGAAGAAAGGGGTTGGGGGTGGGCTGGCCGGTTTGAGTTACCGGCACTGGAATTCGCGGAACCCGACCCACCCCCGCCCCTCCCTTCCCTTCCAGGGAGGGGAGAAGAAGTCCGGTTTCGTTCAGACTTGGAAACGGGAGCCCGCTCTACCAAGACGCTACGTCGGTCGCGTCGATGGGCGGCATACCCGCCATGCTCTTAGTGACCGCTTCGACCCGCTCCATGACGCGCAGGACGTTGCCGCCCGACAGCTTCACCATATCGCCATCGCTCCACCCCCGCCGCGCCAGTTCCGCGAACAACAGCGGATAGCCGTCGACGCCCTTCAGGCCGATTGGTCCGGTCCCCTGGATGCCGTCGAAATCGCCGCCGATCCCGACATGATCGTGACCAGCGATCTTCGCGATATGCTGGACATGATCGGCGACCGTCGCGGCGGTGACCTCCGGCTCCGGATGCGTGGCGTCCCACGCTACCAATGGCGCAGGCGATTTCGCGCCGTAGACGTTCGCGGGCACGCCGACCGACTTCGCACAGGCCGAGCGTGCGACATCCCAGGCACGCCATGCGCCCGACAGGAACGACGGGTAGAAGTTCACCATCACCACGCCGCCGTTCGCGCCGATCGCGCGCAGCAGGTCGTCGGGGATATTCCGCGGCGCATCCGCGATCGCCCGTGCGCTGGAGTGCGACGCTATCACCGGCGCCTTGGTCGCTGCCAAAGCCGCCGCCATCGTTGCGTCCGAGACGTGGGAGACGTCGACGATCATGCCGACCCGGTTCATCTCCGTGACCACCTGCCGTCCGAAGTCGCTCAGTCCGTTGGCACGTGGTGCGTCGGTCGAGCTGTCCGCCCAGTTCAGGCTCTTGCCGTGCGTGAGCGTCATATAGGCCACACCGAGCGCGCGATATTGGCGCAGCACCGACAGCCGCCCATCGATCTGGTGCCCGCCATCGACGCCGATCAGCGAGGCGATCCGCCCCGCCTTCTCGATCCGACGTATGTCCGCGGCGGTAGTGGCGAGTTCGAACGTTGCCGGGTTCGCTGCGACGAAGCGGTGGACGATGTCGATCTCCTCCAGCGTCATTTCGACCGCGCGCGGCGCATCGGCGGGAATGTAGACCGACCAGAACTGCCCGCCGACATGGCCCTTTCGCAGGCGGGGAATATCGGTCTGCAGCGAGTTCGGCAGCCGCGCTGTGTCGGCAGAGAGATCGACCGCCTCGACCTTCGCGTCGTGCAGTTCGCGGATCTCCCAGGCGAGATCGTTATGCCCGTCGATCACCGGACTGCGCTCCAGCACGCGCGCGACGCGCCGCGCGATCTGCGGATCCGGCACCGCGGCCGGGCTCGCCTGCGCGGCGATGAGCAGGAAGGCGGCGATCATCTCTTGGTCCCCCGTAACGGCCGTTTCATCCTGAAGGAGGTGTTCGCGCGCGACAAGCCGGGTACGCCGCGTCGAACCAGAGCGAAGTGGCGGACTTGAGCACCAGATCGATCGATATACGCGCCGGAAGCAGTGCCCGGACCAACGACACGCGCCTGTCCACTGCGATCGCGATCGCGCGGCTGATCGGGATCCTGGGGATCGTCTACGTCCACGCCTGGACCGGGCGCACCGCGGAAGAACTGGCCGCGGTGGCGTTCAGCTGGCAGGCGGTGCTGCGAACGGTGCTCGGCGAAGTGTTCGGACGGAGCGCGGTGCCGCTGCTCGGGATGATTTCGGGCTGGCTGGTCGTGTCGACCGCGATGAGGCAACCGTACGGCGCGTTCCTGCGTGGCAAGGCGCGCACGATCCTGCTGCCGATGGTCTTGTGGAACGCAATCGCGCTGGTGCTGGTCGGGGCGGCGGCGACGTTCGGCGATCTGAAGGCGCCGACGCCGTCGAGTATCGGATGGACGTTGAACGAACTCGTTCCGATGGTGCATGCCGACGATATCAACGTGCAGATGCCGTTCCTGCGCGACCTGTTCGTCTGCATGATGATCGCGCCGGTTCTGGTGCGCGCGTCGAGCGCGTGGCTGGCGGTGGTCGCGCTGATCGCGGTGGTGTGGAGCGTGTTCGGGGTGCACGTCCCGTTGTTGCTGCGACCGCAGATCCTGCTCTTCTTTACCGCTGGGATCGTCGCGCGGCGATCTGGCGTGGCGGAGCGGGTGGCGGGGTGGCCTGTCGCCCGATGCGCGCTACCATTCGTCGTACTGATCGCGCCGCGGCTGTGGACCGCGCTGCTTGGGAACGCGTTCTTCGATGCACATCCGCATCTGATGGCGGCATTCGACATCGTGTTTCGATTGGCCTCGGCGGTGCTGTTCTGGCGGCTCGCCTGGGCGCTGGCGGGAAGCGACGTTGCGGACCGGTTGCGCGGGATCGAGCGGTACGGGTTTCTTGCATTCTGCGATCATCTGGTGCTGCTGTGGCTGTTCGGGCCGGTGATCGGATTGGCGACCGGCGCGCTGGGGGCGGGGCTGTATCCGGCCTATCTGCTGGTCCAGCCGTTGCTGGTGCTCGGCGTCACGGTCGTGCTGGGGCAGGTGATGATGGCGCTCTCGCCGTCAGTCGCGCGGGTGCTCAGTGGCGGGCGGCTGAGACGATCCGCTTCAGTCACCGCGTGACGGCGGCGGGCCGAGCTGGTTCACCCATTCCTGATTGTGGACGACGGTCGAGCGGACCGGGCGGCCGGCGGCGTCGAGCCAGGGGCGGTAGCGGAAGCGCAATTCGATCAGGCGGCAGGTGGTCGCATCGAGCACGCCGTTTCCGCTGGAGCGCGTGACCATGCAGTGCGTGACGCTGCCGCCGGTCTCGACCGTGTAGCGCACGCCGACGATCCCGCCCGCGCCGATCACCGCCTCGGCGTTGGGGAAATCCTTGTTCTTGAAGCGGCCTTTGAGGAGGCGGGGCGGCGTCTCGTCGCCACCGTCGCCGTCGCCATTTCCAGAGCGCCCGCTGCCCGTGCCGTTCCCTTCGCCGCCTGCGCCCGTGCCGGGTCCGGGGACGGGCGCGGCACCCGTCGTGGCGTCGTTGCCGGAGCCTGGTTTCAGTGTGGCAATAACCGGGGGCGGTGGAACGATGGGAGGGACGATCGGCTTGGGGACGACGAGTTCGGTCGCCTTCGAGCGGAGGTTGGCGGGGGACGCCGCGCCTTCGGGACGGTGGCTTTTCGCGGGGCGGGGGACGATCTTTTCGGGTGGCGGCGGTGGAGGGGATTTCGGGCTAACCGCGAACGTCTTCAGCGCATCGGGGATAGCAGTGGGAATGCTGACACCGAGCCCGATGATTAGCGCGTAGCCGATGACGGCGCAGAGTAGCGCGGCGCTCGCAGCAGATATCAGGCGGTCGCGCGGGTTCGAGTGGACGCCGTACATGCTGGGTAATTGGGGAGGCGGGCGGTGGGTGGCAACTGCGCGTGAGGGCGCGAGAACGATCTCGGTAATCCGGACGTATTCGATAGGTATCCCGCTTCGACAGATGCACCTCCCCGGCGCAGGCCGGGGTCCAATCGGAAAGGTCGATGTAACGAAGGACCGTCCGTCGTTACCTCCGTTTCCCAATTGGGCCCCGGCCTTCGCCGGGGAGGTGGTCACTTTGGGTGAGATAGACCTGGGTTTGGAAACAAAACCGGTTCGGCGTCGGCAGACCTGTGCGTTCGGCAGACGCTAGAACGGGCGGCGCGACTTAAGTCACACCGCCCGTTCGTGGCGCGCGACGCGGGAGTAAATCCCGCGTCGTCGGTCGGCGCTGGAGCGCCGCCGGCCGGGCTAGCTGTTGCGCGAGGCTTCGCCTGCGCAGCGGCATTCGCCTACAGCTTCGCCGTCAATTCCGGCACGATCTTGAACAGATCGCCGACCAGGCCGATGTCCGCGACCTGGAAGATCGGCGCGTCCTCGTCCTTGTTGATCGCGATGATGACCTTAGAGTCCTTCATCCCCGCGAGATGCTGGATCGCGCCCGAAATGCCGACCGCGACATACACTTCCGGGGCGACGATCTTGCCGGTCTGGCCGACCTGATAGTCGTTCGGCGCATAGCCTGCGTCTACCGCGGCGCGCGATGCACCCACGCCCGCACCAAGCTTGTCCGCCAACGGATCGATCATCGCGTGGAACTGGTCGCTAGAGGCAAGCGCACGCCCGCCCGAGACGATGATCTTCGCGCTGGTCAGCTCGGGACGCTCGTTCTTCGCGATCTCCGATCCGGCGAAGGTCGACAGACCCTTGTCGCCGGTCGATGCGACCGCCTCGATCTCGCCCGAGCCACCCTCGGTCGCAGCCTTGGCAAACGCCGTGCCGCGGACCGTGATGACCTTCTTCGCGTCGGTCGACTGGACCGTCGCGATCGCATTGCCGGCGTAGATCGGCCGCGTGAACGTGTCTTCGCTCTCGACCGACAGGATATCGCTGATCTGCATGACGTCGAGCAACGCGGCCACACGCGGCGCGATGTTCTTGCCGTGCGTGGTCGACGGCGCAACGAACGCATCGTGGCTTGCCATCAGCTCGACGATCAACGGCGCGACGTTCTCGGCGAGCGCATGCGCGAATGCGGCGTCGTCGGCGACATGCACCTTGCCGACGCCGGCGATCTTCGCAGCTTCGGCAGCGACGCCGTCGACGCCCTGACCGACGACCAGCAGGTGGACTTCGCCGAGCTGGCTTGCCGCGGTTACGGCAGATAGCGTGGCATCCTTTACGGCCTGACCGTCATGTTCGACCCAGACGAGCGTCTTCACTTGGCGACTCCCATTTCCTTGAGCTTGCCGACCAGCGCGTCGACGTCGGCGACCTTGATCCCGGCCGAGCGCTTGGCAGGCTCGACCACTTTTAGCGTGGTCAGGCGCGGCGTCACGTCGACACCGAAATCGGCCGGCGTCTTCTGCGCCATCGGCTTCGACTTCGCCTTCATGATGTTCGGCAGCGAGGCATAGCGCGGTTCGTTGAGGCGAAGATCGGTGGTGATGATCGCGGGGAGCTTCAGCGTGTCGGTCTCGGCGCCGCCGTCGACTTCGCGCGTCACGTTAACCGAACCGTCGGCGATCTCGACCTTCGACGCGAACGTGCCCTGACCCCAGTTCAGAAGGCCGGCGAGCATCTGCCCGGTCTGGTTGTTGTCGTCGTCGATCGCCTGCTTGCCGAGGATCACGAGGTCGGGCTTCTCCTCTTCGACGATCTTGGCGAGGATCTTAGCGACGCCGAGCGGCTCGACCTTGGTCTCGCTGACGACGAGGATCGCGCGGTCGGCACCCATGGCGAGCGCGGTCCGCAGCGTTTCCTGGCTCTTCTGCTCGCCGATCGAGACGACGACGATCTCGGTGACGCCCTTGTCCTTGAGACGAATGGCTTCTTCGACCGCGATCTCGTCGAACGGGTTCATGCTCATCTTGACGTTCGCCAGATCGACGCCCGTTCCGTCCGCCTTCACGCGGGGCTTCACGTTGTAGTCAAGCACGCGCTTGACCGGCACCAGCACCTTCATCGGGGTTCCTTCCAAGGTGAATCTATTCGTTTCGCCCGCTGGTTACCCAGCGGCGTTGGCCGGACAGATGGCGGTTTCGCGTCGTTTTCGCAAGTCCGGTATGGAAACATCGCGATGCCGTAGCGTCACAACGAGATGCCGACCGGACCGCCTGCCAGGTAGTGTGCACCATCAACGAAAAAGGGCCCGGACGTTTCCGTCCGAGCCCCCCTTTTCGCAGAATCAGTATGCGCAGTCGACGGCTGTTAGGCTGCGACCTTCTGCACCTCTGCGACGATCTTCTTCGCGGCATCGCCAAGGTCGTTCGCCGGGACGATCGCGAGGCCAGAGTTCGCGAGGATCTCCTTGCCCTTCTCGACATTCGTGCCCTCGAGGCGGACGACGAGCGGCACCGACAGGTTCACTTCCTTCGCCGCGGCGACGATGCCGTCGGCGATGATGTCGCACTTCATGATGCCGCCGAAGATGTTGACGAGAATGCCCTTCACGTTCGGATCCGCGAGGATGATCTTGAACGCCGCGGTCACCTTCTCCTTGTTGGCGCCGCCGCCGACATCGAGGAAGTTGGCCGGGAACATGCCGTTGAGCTTGATGATGTCCATCGTCGCCATCGCCAGGCCCGCGCCGTTGACCATGCAGCCGATGTCGCCATCGAGCTTGATGTAGGCGAGGTCGTACTTCGACGCCTCGAGCTCGGCGGGATCTTCCTCGGTCTCGTCGCGCAGTTCGAGCAGATCCTTGTGGCGGAACAGCGCATTGCCGTCGAACGCGACCTTCGCGTCGAGCACCATCAGCTTGCCGTCGTTGGTGACGGCGAGCGGGTTGATCTCGATCTGCTCGGCATCGGTGCCCATGAACGCGTCATACAGCTTCGACGCGGTGTTCGCGGCCTGCTTGGCGAGATCGCCGGTGAGCTTCAGCGCAGCAGCGACGGCGCGGCCGTGATGCGGCATGAAGCCGGTCGCCTGGTCGATATCGATCGACTGGATCTTCTCGGGCGTGTCGTGCGCGACCGCTTCGATGTCCATGCCGCCTTCGGTCGAGACGACCATCATCACCCGGCCGGTGGTGCGGTTGAGCGTCAGCGCGAGGTAGAATTCCTTGTCGATGTCGACGCCGTCGGTGACGTACAGGCGGTTGACCTGCTTGCCCGCGTCACCCGTCTGGATGGTGACGAGCGTGTTGCCGAGCATGTCGGTCGCGGCCGCGCGAACCTCGTCCTCGGTCTTGGCGAGGCGGACGCCGCCCTTGGCGTCGGGGCCGAGCTCGACGAACTTGCCCTTGCCGCGGCCGCCGGCGTGGATCTGCGCCTTGACGACATAGAGCGGTCCGGGAAGCTTCTTCGAGGCCTCGACGGCCTCCTCGACGGTCAATGCCGCGAAACCGGCAGGGACGGGGACGCCGAACTTGGCCAGCAGTTCCTTGGCCTGGTATTCATGGATGTTCATCGGGAAGGCTCCACGCAATTTTTAGGAAACTCGGGAATTGGTTGAGCGTAAAGCACAGGGCCGGCTGCAAATCCACCCTTAAGGCATATGCACTTGCGTCTCGTTCGCAATAGACGCGAATTGGCTGACCAAACGCGTTGAGTTTTAGGTAGTTTCGGGGCGCCAGCGTTGCCCGCGTTAGCCATAGATTCAGCCCAAGCTTAATGTCGCGTTTCTATCGTGACATCCTAAGATTGCCGAGAAACGTCGCTAAACCGCAGATATGTTCGGCGTGCGATCGCGTTTGCATAAAAGTAACCCTTTTCAGGGCATTATCTTCGCATGACACAGCCTGCGACTCCATTGCCCCACGATCTGACCAGCGAAGAGCTCCGTCAGTCGCTCCGCAAAGCGGTGAAGATGCGGGCGCATTTGCGCGATCGTGGTCAGACACGGTTCGAGATCGAGGTCACCGACCTGTCGCTCTCGGGGTTTCGCGCGGAAACCAGCTTCACGCTCTGGCCGGGGACGGTGGTGTGGCTGACGCTACCGGGACTCGCCGCGCTGGAGGCGGTCGTGGCCTGGCGCGACAAGTTCAAATATGGCTGCGCGTTCGCCAAGCCGCTGCATCCGGCAGTGTTCGATCATATCGTAGCGCTCAGCCAGCGATAGGCTCGGCCACGCCCGAGCCGATGCGCGAACGCGCAATCGCTGGCTCGGCCGGTGGGTCGCTTCAGCGAACCCATCCGACGACGGCTTTGCCGGCGGCCTTGTCGAAAGAAGTAGAGAGAAGCAAGTCGCGCCGTGGCAAAGCCACGTCGTCAGTCGTCGCTGTGCGACGCTGGCCGGGCTTTCGACTTATCCGAAAATAGCTGCGCTATTTCGGGTCTCGGCCTTTAAACCCCTGCGCCACAACAAACCACTCGACCGACCCCTTGCGACTCGCGGGCGGCTTGGCATGCTTCACCGTCTTGAAGTTCCGCTTCATCTCCGCGACCAGCTCCGAATCGGCGCCACCCGCGAACACCTTCGACACGAACGTGCCGCCCGGTTCGAGCACCTCGCACGCAAAATGCAGAGCGGTCTCGACCAGCGCCATCGTCCTGAGCGCGTCGGTCTGCGGATGCCCGACCGTATTCGCGGCCATGTCGGACAGCACCAGATCCGGCGCGCCGCCCAAGGCTTCGATCAGCTTACCCGGCGCGGCATCGTCGAGGAAATCCATCTCGAAGATCGTCACGCCCTCGATCGGGTCGACCGGGAGCAAGTCGATCCCGACCACCGAAGCCTTGGGGATCCGCCGCCGAATCACCTGCGCCCAGCCGCCCGGCGCGATGCCGAGATCGACGACGCGCTTCGACCCGCGGATCAGATCGAATCGCTCGTCGAGCTCGATCAGCTTGTACGCGGCCCGGCTGCGATAGCCATCGGCCTTCGCGCGCTTCACATACGGATCGTTCAGCTGGCGCTCGAGCCAGCGCGTCGACTGCGCGGTGCGCTTCCGCGCGGTGAGTACGCGAACGTGCCCGCCGGAGCCGCCGCGGCTCATGCCGCCACTCCCGACTTGCCCGGTTTGCCACCAGGTCGGGGGGCGCCCATCAGTCGGCGGAGGATGCCCTCGCGAATGCCGCGGTCGGCGATGCCGAGCCGTTCGGCGGGCCACAAATCCATGATCGTCTCCAGAATGGCACAGCCCGCGACCACTAGGTCGGCGCGCTCGTTGCCGATGCACGGCAGCTTGGCACGCTCCGTGATCGACATGTGGGAAAGGTCGGCGCTGATCTTCCGCATCGCCGAGGCAGGCACGATCAGCCCGTCGACCACCGAGCGGTCGTAATGGCTAAGCCCGAGATGCACGCTGCCGAGTGTCGTCACCGTGCCGCTGGTGCCGAGCAGCCGTGGGCGCGCGACGTGCCGGGGCAGGCGGCTGGCGAACCCCGCGAAACTGTCCGCGACGACGCTGCGCATCCGGGCATAGGCGGCACGGCGACCGTCCTCGCCTTCGCCACCGCCGGCATGCTCGGTCAGCGACACCACGCCCCATGGCGCCGAATGCCAATCGAGCACGGTCGGGATCGGCGTCGACGTATCGATCAATACGAGTTCGGTCGACCCGCCGCCGATATCGAACACGAGCGCGGGATCCTCGCCAGGCTCGATCAGCGCATGGCAGCCGAGCACGGCCAGCCGCGCCTCCTCCTCGGCGGAAATGATGTCGAGATGGATTCCCGTCTCCGCGAGCGCGCGGGCGATGAAGTCGGGCCCGTTCGAGGCCTGCCGACACGCCTCGGTCGCCACCGACCGCGCTAGCGTGACGTTGCGGCGCTGTAACTTGTCCGAGCATACCCGCAACGCCGAGATGGTCCGCTCGATCGCCGCATCGCTGAGCTTGCCGGTCGACGCCAGACCTTCGCCCAACCGAACGATTCGCGAGAACGCATCGATCACCGCGAACCCGCCCGCCTGCGGTCGCGCGATCAGCAATCGACAATTGTTGGTGCCAAGATCAAGCGCGGCAAACGCTTGCGCATCGGCCCACCGCCCTCGACCGGGCCGGGTCGCCGCCGGACGGGCAGGAGACCCCTGCCGGAACGGCATTCGGGTGGAAACATCCCCCATCGCCGCAAAACTCGCTATCTATATCTGCCGCCGCAGGAAAATACCCGCCCGGTGCTTGGCATCGAATGTAGCGGGGTGCAGCGATTACGCAAGCGATGTGGCGAATCCCTACGATCTTGGCGTTGACAGCCCGACCTCCCCCGCCTAGATCGCGCCCTCGCTGATGCCCCGTCGTCTAATGGTAAGACTGCGGTTTCTGATACCGCCTATTGAGGTTCGAATCCTCACGGGGCATCCAGCGATCTATCCTTTGACACCGAAACCGGACCTCTGTGACAGGAGTACGCCTTGGGCGTGCTTCCCCTTGTTGGCTCGAGATCGCCGCGTTTCTCTGGGATGTGGGGCTGATGGCTGGTAAGAGGTAAAGTCGCTGGGATGAAATGCGCTTCGCCCCGAGAGAGATTCCTACAAGATCATATGCGGCGGATTAGGGAGCTGTGCGCCTAAGACCCATATTCCGACATTCACGCCGCCATTACCGCTTCCCCAAACCGGACGCTTGTTCATGAAGAATCGCGACGGGTCTGCCGTCATCTGTATAATAGCATGCGCAGCGAGTGGATGATGGTCCAACTGGCGCGGAGCTGATGATGGGAAGACGCCGCAACGATCGACACGAATGGGCTGACGAGCCAGATCGCTTGCTCTTCCACGAACGGGCGCTGGACGTCTGGGCGAAGCTCGACTGGGAGACGAACGAGTTCAAGGGCCGGATCTCGTCGGCCCCGCCGATTGACATCGATGGGTGCGTCTACCTCCTTCAGAGCGCCTGCATCTCGGCGGTCGCCGTGATTGACTGGCTACGGCACGATCTCCAGCAGGCTGCAGGTGGTGCCGGGACCGTGCTGGACGAAGGCTCGTTCCGCTTGGAAGTCGACGTCTGGCTCCCCGATTTATCCCTCGCCCGGGCGATTGCCAACACCTTCAAACACCGCGAATATCGAGACGAGGGCTGGGGTGCCGCCGAAGCCAGGCTAATCACTCTGTTCGAGCCGGAGCAACATGCGCGCCTCGATGCGACCCACGGCACAGACCGGTTTTCGGAAGCATTCGCTGAAGAGGCGGCCGAGGCGACGTTCATGATCGCGTTCGGCCGCAAGGAGGACCGCCGCGAGGTAAACGCGATCGACTTTATGCAACAACTGTCGGCCGGCGCCCTGCGATTGCTCGACGCCAATCCCCCGGATGACGACCGCTTGTTCAAGCCCCCTGCCGACAGTAGCGCTCGCCGGGGCAATCCCCGATGAGCGGGGACGCAGGCGAGGACGCACTTCCCGAGGAGCGTCGGGGCATAGGACTCTCGGCGCAGGGCCGGAAGATAGACGTATCGTTTTGGCCGATACGACCGTCCGGCGCGTCAGGCGTCCCGAGCACCCGTCTCTTCTCGCTCGACCCTTGGGCGATTATCAGACAGGCGATCGAGAGCGAATGTCCACCGCCGCGCCGCGCCGAAGCCCTCGCGTGCCTCGCCCAGGCCAGCGCGTTCTTCGAGGTGGGGACTGGCCGCGGGATCGAGGCTGCCCGACCACTCGCGCTCTACTACAGCTACCTTAACTTAATGAAGGCCTACTGCCTGACACGGGGCGGAGTAACGACCTTCGACCGATCGCTCCACGGGCTTTGGGAGGATCATTCCGCGGGTCACGGCGTCGAGCACGCCGTGCTATCGACGGTCAAACCGGGCAGGCCATATCCGAACGACCTGAAGGTGTTCGAGCAGATCGCGACGATCCTTCCGGGCCAGACCGCCGCGCTCGAGGAGAGATACCGGCTCGCATCCGTCGTGCCTCAGATTCTTTCGGGACACCGCCTTTGGGCGGAGGCGGCGCACGAGACCGAGCGCTTCTTCATCATCAGGAACATCGCGTTCCGCCACGACCCTACAACCGGCGATGTGTGGCTACGCATCGATATGCTGCGCGAGGACCTGTCGCGTTTTGGCATAGAACCAGACGAGATGCTGACACGAGCCGGGCTGGCGGGCATGTTCCGCCAGGTTAGGTGCAACCGGGGAAAGCGGATACGGTTCGAACAGATCTCGTCGCGGCCTTGCGTCGGCGGCAATCCCTTGCCCGAGCTCCAACACCTCATCACGGAACTTCGACCCTCGCTGTGGATGACCGTGACCGTCATCCCTCCCTATCGCCGCTATTATCTCTATCTGTCGCCACCGGGGGAGCTGAGCCAACGGTTGCCCCAACTCTTATCGATGTATGCGGTCACCTACTGGCTTGGCTCGATCACCCGCTACCGCCCGCATCATTTTGACGACCTGCTGAGCGGAGACTACGGCCCACGGATCCGGGACTTCGTCACCGGGCAGCCCTTGCAGTTCCTCTACCTGATGGCATCAGAGATCGCGCAGCGCGACGTCGCGCGCCCGAGCATCCTCTAACTGCTGGGATCAAATTTACGGCTCACACGCCGCAAGCGTAGTCGATCCTCGACGGCGGCATCCAACTCGCGAACTTTGGGAATCGAGACCCGCTTTGTGCCGATAAAGCCGGCCGGCAGGTGCGCACGTACCGGAGCTTCGGGGCCATTGTACCCTACATGAGCGAGCGCCCGATCAAAGTCGAACAAAAGGAAGATGAGGTGGTCGGCCCTGCCCTCGCCGGGAGTGAACGCCGGCCCCTTGCCAATGCCGGTGGCTTTAACCTGTACGCTGCGCCCATCTGGCGCGTGCGCGTCCACACCCGCGGTCCGGACCCGACAGAGCTGGAGGCCGAATGCGTCGGCAGCGGTTGCTTCTCCCAAATCGCCTACAAACTTGCCATCAAGAGTGAAACGCAGGTTTGTCGAGGAAAATGCCGCCACGAGCACTGCATGGGCGGCGACGAGCGCACGCACAGCGTCTGGTAGTGCGATGCGGCGCCAATCGTTTACTTCCATAGCAGTGACTTTCCCTCGAACGCGCCCAACGACGCCATGTGGCGTCCGGGTCGGTCAGAATACCCAGCTTGGTGGATCCTACCGCCGAACATTCTTGCTAGCCCAGTCTCAGGCGCTGCTTTTCGACCAAGGATTGCCGTTTTCCTCGGCGACCACTTTGATAGAGCGGACGACATACGGCGCGCAGCCGACGATCTCGATCACCTCGGGATCGAAGATCGCGATATTAAAGCCGAGCCTGTCGCCCTCGTCGCCGAAGTGACTCTTGTAGCCAATCGCATCATAACCTGCGCTTTGAAAAAGCTCCGCCAGGATCTGCGTCGGGGCATAGTCGGCACGATCGTCCGATGCTGTCACTGGCTGCGAGAAAGCGTTGTCGATATCGATCCAGACAGCTCTCTCCTTCTCGTCCGGGGTCAGGTCGCGTTTGCCGAGCAGATGGCTGAAAACGGGGCCCGCGAACGACGACTTGCCGTGGCCCAGCGTGAGATCAAGCACGCGGATCGGACGTATAAGCCTGCAAAGGGCGACCGAGACATCGGCGCCGACCCAAGGCCTGATCTCAGAGATCGCAGTCTGGATCGTCGTGCCGACATATACCACGGGGATGCCAGTGGGGTTGGCGCGCCCCTCCCTTGCACGGTCAGAGAGGGGCTTCATGCGCGCGGCGCCGTATCCCCACGTGTCCTCACCGATCCAGTTCCCATCCTCGTCGATCCGGTCGATGACGTCGACACCCTGTTGGGCTCTGTAAAAGGTGCGGCCCGCTTGAAACTCGACGTCGCGATTTCGGATCGTGGCAACCACCGACTTCAGGAAGGCACGCTCCTCGCCGCCCCAGACGTACCGTCCTTTAAAACGGACGTGACGTGCGAACCGGGAATAACTGTCCCAGCTAGCGAACTCGGGTCCGATCTGGTTAATGTCGCTCATGGGTTCGCGACGCTCGACGCATCGGCGAGCATTAGCCCAAGCGCCGGACGATAAGGGGTGGCGATCTGTTCCGGGGCGGAGTTCACATATCGTGCCGCGTTGACGCGAGCCTCAGGCGGGAGTGCCGCGAGGTGGCGTTCTATACGCGCCAGCGACGGCGTTACGTAGGATCGGGATTGCCGGTCGGCGCGCATGCCCGGCCGCAGCGCCGTCCATACGACGCCGTCAAAACCCTTCGCATTCATCCAGCCACCAATAACCTCGTCGAAAGCGTGCTGGCGCGCCACTGCTGGCCACCGACCGATTGCGCCATCGAACCGCACCTTCTCGCGCAAACGCAACGCTTCGCTTGCCTGCTCGATGTCACGCACTTCGAGTTCTGCCCACAGAACCGAGACCGGCCGATCGTGATCAACTAAGACGAGAGTCATCCGGCCGTCCTCTGATTCGCGCGCGAACTCAAGCGGTAGCGCCGGCCCGTCGGTCGACCAGTCGCCGACGATAGGCAAGGCACCCGGGTTCCAGACGAGCGATCCCCAAGCCAAGCAGACAATCATCTTACCCCCCGTTCCGCCGCGGACACTGAGCGCCTCGCTATCGACAGATGGCGGTCGCAGAACCTCAATTATAGTGGTGCTCAGTCCCGAAGGACCGCCAGACCAATGTGGCATCCACCATCCTCGCCGGCAAGTCGGCTCGGATAAGGATGGTGAGGCCTACCTTGTAACGTCACCGCCACGCCTGTCTCTTTATAACGCCTAACTTCGGTCTCTTACCTCTGCTTTCCCGCTCGCCGAAACTGCTATCTGTTCGGTTTGCTCTTGCAGCGCCAAGTCCCGTCTACGCAAGTACGTGTACACGGGGGAGACGCCGGCCTGTTGTGGCAGTCTTCATGGGACTTGCCGTTCGACGCATGACGTGCTCGCTATGAATGCGGTTGCGCTGGACGTGCTTGTTCCTTCACGACAATGTGCGGGAACGGAGACCCGGGGGAAAGTTTGCGAATGACGGCGACGCTTGGGAATCTGGTCAGCGGCGATGAGCTGCGCAGCACATATGGGTTGCGCTCGAAGCGCGTCGACGAGAAGACGGTAACCGCTGCGTCGGCGACCGCGCTTAAGATGAAGCGCGAAGCCGAGGAGCACGATGGCTGGGAGCTGGCCAAGGAGAACAAGCGCTCATTGCGGATGCAACGCCGCAAACCTGAAGACCGCCAGCTCGAGGATGATGTGTGGACCTTGTTCTACCGGATGGGCTTCAAGGAGATGAATGCGGACCGGAACCTCATGGTCACCGGGAAGGACGGTTCCTCGAAGCGTCAGCTCGACGTCTTCGCCAAGGACGACGAGACGGTGTTTATCGTCGAGTGCACCCACTCGCGTGACGGCGGCGCCAAGTCGATCAAGGGTCTGCTGGACAAGATCGAGGCCGTCCGTGAGGACGTCATGGCCGCCGTGAAGGCCAAGTTTGGTCGCGACAGCAAGCTGAAGGTCAAGCTGGCGATTGCTACGCGAAACGTGGACATTCGAACGGCGGACCGGGACAGGGCGGCAGCCGCCAAAGTGCCGATCATCACCGAGGCGGATTTAGAGTATTTTCAGCGCCTGACAGGCATCCTGAAGGTCGCAGCGCGCTACCAGTTCCTGGGACGATACCTGCGCGATGAGAAGGTTGAGGGTCTTCGCACTTCGTTGCCCGCGACGCGAGGACGCGTCGGGGACACGACCTTCTACAGCTTCCTAATCTCGCCGCACGACCTGCTCCGAATAGCCTACATTAGCCACATGGGTAGGTCGAACGACGACCTCGATACCTACCAACGCATGGTGAAGCCAACGCGTCTGAAGTCCATCGGCGCCTTCATCGACGAGGGCGGGACGTTTCCGACCAACATCGTTGTCAACATCAAGCGCGACGGTCTGCGTTTCGATCTGAAGGACCGCTTTGGCGACACGGCGACGGGCACACTGGAACTGCCTGGCCAGTATGGGTCGGCTTGGGTAATCGACGGCCAGCATCGTCTCTACGGGTACGCCTACGCGGGGCGGGATGCTGAGGAGGACCGTTCAGTCGTCTCGGTGCTGGCCTACGAAAACCTGCCGGCAACGGCCGAGATCAAGATGTTCGTCGACATCAACACCCAACAGGTGAAGGTGCAAAGCAACTTGGTGAAAGAGCTCGTCTCCAACCTGGATATCGAGGATGAAGATCCGCGTAAGCGGCTTGAGGCGATCTGCGCGCGGGCGGTGCTGAACATGGGCTCCGACAAGGCGTCTCCTTTGAAAGACCGCATCCTGCTGACCGGCGACGACAAGACCAACAGCAGGTGCCTGACGCTTACGTCGCTAGTCGACGGCATTAAGGGCAACAATCTTGTCGGAAAGGTTCAGAAGCCCCTTGGTCGCAACGGCGCCTCGGTCCTGCAGCCGGGGCCACTCGGTCACCTTTCTACGAACGCGACCGACTCGATGCGCAAGCTACAGCGCGGACTACAGCTATACTTCGGCCTGTTCGCGACGGGTGCCCAAGACCATTGGGATCTGGGCGACGCCAAGGGAGGCTATCTTGGCACCAACCTCGGTCTGCGCGCGCTTCTCGTACTCTTGAGGAAGATCCTGCATTTCGTAGAGTCGGACGGGACAAGGGTCGTGTCATCATCGCCCGAGGAATTAATCGAGCTCGTTCAGCCGTACGCGCAGCCGGTCATCGACTTCTTTGCTCAGGCGACCGCCAACGAGGTCACTTACTTCCGCGCGCGTGGAAGCTCGCTGACGAGTGTGGATCAAAATGCTCTGCAGATGATGGCAATCGTCGCGTCTGCGAAGCCTGATTTCGACCTCCCCGAAATTAGGGACTATCTGGAATCTCAGGACGCCGCCGGCACGGAACAGGCGCGCGACATGATTCTTGAGATCCATAAGATCCTGTACGACGACGTGGTCTCAACGTTGAAGGCGCATTACGGTGAAACCCGGGATTCCTGGTGGATCTCCGGAGTGCCGAAGCAGGTCCGGATCGACTGCGATGTCCGCTACAACACCGAGGGAGACACCTCTCGCGACAGGTGGCAGTCACTCAACCTAATCGATTACTCGCAGATCGTTGTCTATGAGGGCAATTGGGACCTCTTCAAGGACCGCTACAACTTCTACGGAAAGGGCGCGAAGGCTAAGCTGGCGCGCTGGATTGGCAGGATCAGCCGCCTGCGCAACATCACGACGCACGTCGAGAAAGGGCCGCTTTCGCGCGACCAGGTCGATTATGTTCGGGATGTCTACGCGCTTGTTAAGCGACATATCGAGGGTGAGGAGCCGGTGGATGGCAAGACCCAGCTGCTATTCGACGAGCCCGAGGAGCAGCGCGAGGCGGCTTGAGTGAAAAGGGTGCAGGCCGAAGGCCTCGATCAGCGCATGTGCGTTGATCGGTCGAGTCTCCGTCCTATGATCGGACTTGGGAACGGTACTATAAGCACTCGCCTGAACCTCAGCTCGCGGTTCTGGGCGGCAAGGTAGTTGAGGACCTTCAACAGGTCAGAGCGCGTAGCTTCCCAGCGTAGCACGCGAAGCTGATTCACCGGCTTCGTAATGCCCGAGCCACCGAAGATCGCGTCGAGGATTACGAGCGCCAAGTCGAAGTAGTGATAGGAGAACTGCTCGTCGTTCGGCTTACGGTCGAAAGAAACTGCAAGATATTGCGGTTCCGCCCTACTCTTACGCAGGATGTCGCGGATCGCCTCGTCTTCCTCTAGCTGACCTTGGATGTCGCTGAAGAATTGCCGCTTCGTGTTCGCCTTGAACTCGCCCCAAAGCTCCTCGAAAGCAATGTCAAAGCGGGACTTGCGCGGCATACGGCCTCACCCGGCCTGCTGGCCGGGCCGAAAACGACGTAACCTGCGTGTTGGGCGATCCTTTCTCACGCTACCTTCGACATGATACGATCGACTAGGCTCTTCGCCGCCGATCGGTTGGCCGAGCATTCGTATATCAGCGAGAACATCTCTTCATAAAACCCGCGGCGATCGGGACTCAGCCGATCCAGCGGTGAGCCGGCGGAGGCGTTGCTGCCGGCCAATTGTTCGAGTTCGGTGCGCAAACGTGTCACTTCGCCCCGGACGACGCCGTTGGCGTCGTCGACCAGATCAGGTTCGCCGAGCAGCTTCTCTGCCCGCATCAGCGAGAGTTCTACGCCGAGCGCCATCCGGTCTCGGCCGGCCGCATTGAGGCCACCCTGGGCAAGTACTGCGAGGCCCTCGCGCGCAGCGGCCTGCTCCAGTACCAGGTCACGAAGCCGCTTCCGGTCGCGCGAACTAGTACGGCAGCGGTTGGCGACGTCGCGGCCGAGCGGAGCCAGGTGGTTCTTGAGGTTCGCGAGATGCACGTTGCGCTCGAAGTCGTCGCGTCGGCCGTTGGGGATGATTCGCGGGTCGAGAACATGAATCTCGCCGACGGTCCAGGCGTCGAAGCGTGATTCCGGGAAGACATCGGCGAGGACTCCGGCTTCGCCGACCTGCACGTCGCCGGCGCGGACGCGTAGACCACGGACATGCGTCGAAGCGTGAATAGCCCCTTCGTAATCGTGATGCGCGATCCATCCGACGGCAGCGATGCCGCCGTCGATGGAAGGCACCTCGACGAAAGCGACCTCGCGCAGCCTCAGCGGACGGCCGCCATCAATCGGAAGCTCGTCACGGAATGGTCGCGTGAGCGGCTCGCGGCCATTGATGGTGATCGTCAGGTCGCCGAGCGCAACGGTACCAATGAGTCTCTCGGCGATAGCCGTGCTATGGGAGAAGGACGTATCGAGCGGCACCGGCGCAATTTCGGAGAGATAGTCGGCGACGGCGCCCTGTGACACCACCCTATCGTCGCCCTGCCGTGCCACGCCGTCGAGGCGCACCTCGAAGTAGGGATCGCCCGCTTCGTCGGTGACTGTGGTGGTCGTGATGGCGTCGATGATCGCCGTGAGGTCCCGCGTGTCGGCTGGGTCGCGTAACGCACTTCGTAGGGCCTGACAGTTCCACGTCATCGTCGAGACCCGGGCCTCGCCGGCAGCACGCGACTGGAAAGTGAGCGATCGGGCGTAGGCAAGCCCCGACAGGCGTCCGACACCACGGAACCCACGGGCTTCGGTTCCCCGTTTGGCGCTGGCGCCGACTGAGGTGAGCACGCGCCGGAAATGGGACGCGGGAATGCCCGCCCCGTCGTCGCGGATCGACACCGTCCTGGCGGCGGCGTCCAGCACGATCTCGATCCGCCCCGCGTCCTTGCCGCCTGCCCTAGCCTGGTCAATCGCGTCGGCGGCGTTCTGGACGTACTCTCGGTAGATCGTGAGCGGTTCGACGTACATCGCTGTGGACAATAGCTCGAGCACGTCCTTGCCGACGACCGCCGGGCCGCCCTCAACCACTTCGGATGCCTTCGCAAGTCGAATGGGCG
Organism: Sphingomonas sp. PP-CE-1G-424; assembly: GCF_004341085.1. Lineage (GTDB taxonomy): Bacteria > Pseudomonadota > Alphaproteobacteria > Sphingomonadales > Sphingomonadaceae > Sphingomonas. The sequence goes on along the minus strand of NZ_SLXW01000001.1, from coordinate 782,271 downwards.
CGCTCATGCGGCCTTCCTTGCGCGTGCCGGTTCCGCGATAGTGATGATAGGCTCCTCCTCGGCGTCTAGCCCTGCGTCCTCAACGCGCTCGTCCTCGGGCACATTGAGCGCGTGGGCAACAGCGCTCCACTCTGCTTGCTTTCGCCAAATTGACATGAGCTCGTCCTTCGGACGGGGCATGTAGAACTGGAGGATCGAACGGATACCCTCGTCATCGGTCAAGCCGGGCAACGTGTGGTAGTGCCGCGGGTCGCAAGACGACAGCAGCGTTTTGAGCTCGTGGCGTCGCTCGGGCGACAACCGCTTGGCCTCCGCCAGGTACTGGTCGTACTCGCCCCGTCCGTCGAGCTTGTCGTACCAATCTCGGTTAAAGATCATGTCGTGCGGCATCATCAGGATAGTTTCGTATTCGGCTACGGTGTCGCCGAAGGCGCGCCGGAAGAAGGTCGGCTCGCCGCTGACCACTCCGTGGGTCGCCTGCAGAATGATCTGCATCGAGCGCAGCTCGAAACGCGACCACTTGTCACCGATGTGGCCGCGGTCGGGACGGTTGGTCGGCTGATAGCGCATCGGAAACGACCAGACGCGGATGTTGAGCTCCTCATTCAGCGTGACGTTGAGGCGCATGCGCTCGAACAGGTCAGCGGGATCGTCGTGGAAGTTGTAGAGCATGTAGTTCGAGAGCTCGGTCAGTCCGTGCTCGTGGGCGTAGCGGACGGCCTGCTCGTATGGCTTGCGGACGCCGAGATGGTCGAACGCGATGCGGAGCGGCTTGAGGCAGATCGTCGCCAGCTCGCGCAGGTACATCGGGTCCTTGCAAAGGATGCGCGCGTCGACGCCCTGGTTGAAGTCGACCCTACGCTGGACGGCGACGCGGGATCCCGGCCGCGTCAGCTTCGCGCCTGGCGTAAAGCCGAGGTCTCGAATCTCGGCGATGATATCCTTGAATCGCGGACTGGCGACGACGTTGTTGTCCATGAGGATCAGGTCCTTCTTCGGACCATACATCTCGTCAATGGAGCGGACGATGGCGGTTAGCGACTCAACGTCGCGCTGCATACCCTCGAGCTTGGGAACGCCGCAGAAATGGCATTTCCGGATGCAGCCGCGCGACGTGTAGGCGAAGTAGGCGTCGCGGACCGGGTATTCGTAATCGATCTGCGAGAGGATGCTGTAATCGGGAACAAGGTCCTCAATTGCTGTGTTGCTATAGTCGTCGGAGTAGAGTTCCTCCGAAAAGTCGTCGAGCTGCAGTGCTTTGGCGGGTGGTCCAGTGAGCAGACCCTTGATAAACCGTACGCCCTGCCAGCGACGCTCCTCAACGAAGCGTTCGTGCATAAGCGACGCCGCGATCCCGCCAACGAAGACTTTATCGGCCTGTCCGTTGGCGACCTTGAGGGCGTAGTCGATGCTCGTCGAGATCTTAGGGTACTCGAACGAGAACAGCGTCGTGACGTAGATTCGGTCCCACGCCTGCGACAGCACCGATGGATCCTCGCCCTTTACGAACGTGACGTGGTCGTTTTTGCCGTTGGGCCCGTGATACTGGGCGATCTTCATCAACCCGAGCGGAGGATACTTGTTCTTGTAGCCGGGTTCGATGAGCAGGATGCGCTTGCCGGCCATCAGGCAACCGCCCGCAAGGTCTGCTGGATGCGGATGCTCCGCAGCACCGCCACGGCGGCGGTTACGCCACCCTCTCCGCCCAGCCCCTTGAACGGCCCGTCCGATGACCAATCGACGTCGACGGCTAGGTCGGAGAGATGCGCGATCATAAGGTCGCGGGTCAATGCGCAGCCGCTTTCGCGCCACATGTCCGCGGCGATGTCCATGAGGGCATACACGCCGACACCCTTCGCGATAAGCGATCCTCGCGGCCGCGCCCAGGCGTCGCGCATCGCGATGGATACCGCGATCCAAAAGTCGAGCACAACCCTCGCGGCCTCCTCGACCGAGCGCTGCTTCAGAATGGATGACCTGTTGAGAAAGCGGCGTACCGCCTTCTGCAGAGTGCGCAGCGACGCTTTGCGCGTCATGCCGGACACCTTGTTGCCGCCCACGTCTAGCTGGCCGCACCACGGAGACGCGGGATCGTTGGACAGGCAAAGCGCGATAAAAAGTTCAGGCCGGTCGTTCGCCAAATCCTCGCAGAGCCGGGCGTCGTGGAAGTCGAGCAGACTGCGGCTGAGGCCCTTGGCCTTGCGGTTGATGACCGTGAACACCGCCATTTCCTCCTCTACGGTGAGCCCGACGAAGCACATGAACGGCAGCTCAATGTCTAGATCGGCGAGGTGGCCGAGGCGATGCTGGCAATCGACTTGCGCCATCACTGGCTCCGCTGTGGAATCGATGGTCAGATGCGCTGTGCCAGAGCCGTTCTCCACCAGCGTCCAGCCACGGCTATCCGTCGCCCGAAGGTTGAAGGTCAGCGGGATGGTCGTGCTTCCGGCCTCCCGGATATAGCGCCGGAAGTCGAGGCTATGTCCGGAATTGAAGCGGCGCTGATAGCCTTCGCCGCTCCGCTCGTCGAGCACGTCGGGAAAGCTAATTGCATGAAGGACTGACGCACGCGCGAACCCGAGAAGCACCTTACGGTCGCCAGACCGACCGGTGCTGCAAGTGATTTCAACTTTAGGCATCCGGCTACCTCGCATTGTGACACTGCGCAATCTGCATCGCCTCGATGCAGGTAGCGCATCGCTGCATCGCGATCTAGTCCGCCGCTGTCAATACACGATGGTGGCCCGCAGCAAGTGATTGCAAATCCCACATTGCTCGCGTCCGTGTCCTACGTTAGGTCTTGCAGGTGGAAACGCGTCGCCGCACGGCGCGCGAAGAGCACAAAGGCGCTAATGCGCCCGGGGGGGGCGATCTGCAAGTCCACAAAAAGGTGATCGCATTCCGAGATTTGCTTCGGCGCACAGGCATAAACTCGCGACGCACAATGGAGGTCCCACGCCAAGGGAATCGAGACGCGTCACTGCGGCTACCGATCGATAGCGAGGATGTAACGGCATTCACCGCACGCGTCGATCTCGCGCTGCGAGCGCCGGGTAGTTACGTTTATATTGATACGTCGTTTCTGATGTGGCTGATCAAGATTAGCCCCGCTTCGCGGGCCGAATTTTACGGATGGCTCGAGGGGGCGTGCGCTGAGCGTGTGGTCGTCCCCACTTGGTCGCTTCACGAATTGTACCGTCACCATGTCGAAGGCAGGATAACCATCGACCTGGACGAACATATCAAGAAACTGACGAAAGTAATTGGGGAAAGCTTTCCGACAATGTGGACTTTGTTTGATGAGCCCCTCAATGGCGCATCAAGCGTTTCACAGCAGCGTGAACAGGCAAAAGACGCACTCAGAGCGGTTAGGACGCTGACCGATCGGACAACCGCATGGAAAGCCAGTTACGAACGCAACGCCCGTGAGGTTATCGAGTTCGCTAATGCGAGAGCGATGAAGGGCGGAGAGATCTTCGACCGTTTCCATTCAATCGAGACGCTGGCCGACGCTCGCTTCACGGGCCGGGTGCCGCCTGGATTTCAGGACAAGCGCAAAAAGGAAACCGAAACAGACGATCATGACGGCAATGACGTCGTGATCGGTAGCAACCGGTGGGGCGACCTTGTCTTCTGGCAGGAAATTTTAGAACACGCGCGCGCCCACCGCGTCAGGACAGTCGCAATCCTGACTAAGGACGTAAAAAACGACTGGCGGATGGCTGGCAAGCTGCCCGTGCGGGGAGATAACGAAGGCAAGGCCAGTGGCGTCCAGCCCCCGCACCCAATGCTTAGTTTCGAAGCAGCGCGAACCGCCGACGCCCGTGAACTGGTGCTCCTCGATCAGGCTCGTCTGGCAGAAGTCATGAAGCGGGGACCGGGTGATGTCGCAGGTTTCGTCGCGGCTGCGCAACCACCCAGCCTTCCGCCCCCAAAGACGGATGCGGAGTTGCGGAATGAGGCACGTGAGCGGCAGGAGCGTGAATTGGAAAGGATCGCTGAAGGCGCAGCTCGTGCGAGCAGCGTCCGGTTCCTCGACCCTTCGAACCTAATTGCGAGTGACGCGGTCGTGCAGCGCGCCCTATATGACACCCGGGACGATGCCGTGTCTCCGGGGGGGCTTGAGGAATTCGAATCAAAGTTCGGCAAAGCGCTCGCATCACAAGACGTCCTCGACCTGATAACTAGCGGGATCGCGGGAAGCATTGGCGGCGCGGGTCTGGTTGGGTTTGCTCGTCGACTTCTCATTTCAGCTAATGGTGATACACAGCGCGCTGCGGCCGCGGCCGATCTCGCAGCCTCGTTGAGTTCGTTCCCGCAGGAGACAGCAACGTTCCTGTTTATGGGGCTCCTTGCCGGCACTTATCTCGATGGCAAAAACAAGCTGCTATGTACGCCGAATGGTCTTGTGGCGCAGAAGCTGCTTGTCATGCTCGACCAGCCAATCGCTCGGGCACCGATCGAGCAAATACGAAAGAAGGCGCTATCGGCGCCTCGCTTGCCACTGTTCATACCCTCGGACCCGTTGCCAATATTTGCTGAAATCAAAATAGACACGGAGCTCGACCGAAACAGGGCGCTACGCGCAATCTGGATCAACGATCATAACCTGATTATTGACGTTCAAGCGGACCCGAAACTCCGAATCGCTCGCCGGTTCGAAAGCGCCCAGCTCACAACCGAGCTTTTGCTGGACCATCTTGCTGATCTCTACGTTTTGCCGCGGCGCCAGCTCGGCCCCGCCGGCACAGCGATGGACGGTTATACTTATGACGAACATATAGGGTTGCGTGCGCCGACCGAGGTCTGGCGAGATGTCACCGGGGAGAAGAAGTAATGGCCGGTACCCGCAATATTGAGGTCGATCCGTATTTCGGTGGATTTGTCCTCGAGACGCTGACGATCGGAATGTACGAGGAGACCCGGAATGCGATTCGAGAGTATGTGCAGAACGGCTTCGATTCGATCCAGCGTGCGGTAAACAAGCTACACCAGCTCCGACCGTCTGATGGGCTTATCCGCATCATTTTCGACGCTGACGGTGCCGGTATCCGCATCCGTGACAATGGCGCCGGTCTGTCGTCTGACACTGCCGTAAAAACGCTCACATCGATCGGGGCATCCGCGAAAGACTTCTCGACCGACGCAGGATTTCGAGGGATCGGGCGCCTTGCTGGCGTCGCGTTCTGCGACACGCTTACGTTCACCACGAAGGCAAGTGGAGAGAGCACCTCTACCAAAGTCGTTTTTGATGCGAAGAAGATGCGTGAGATGATGTCGCCGGAGCGGGGCAGTCGCTACACCGCTCAACAGCTCCTAAAAGATTGCGTGAAGGCCACTCAGGACGACGCGCTTGCTGCCGATCTTCCATTCTTTGAAGTCGCAATGCGCACTTTCGTTGAAGCGCCGAAAGAGGTGACATCCGCGAAGGAAATGGCGCTTTTCCTCGAGCAAGTGTCCCCCGTGGATTACCGCGATGACTTCCCATTCGCCGATGCGATTCGGGAATATGCTAAGTCTGCGCCTGTGCCGATCGAAACTGTAAAGATTGTAATCGAGGAGCCCGGCCAAGAGCCAAAGCCGGTGCTAAAACCGTTCACGGCAAAGTTCGCTATCCAAGACGTAGAAACAAAGGTCGTGCTATCAGACAAAAAGTTCTACACTTCTCCCACTAAACAGTGGTGGGCCTGGGTAGGCAAGAAGGAGGTGCCTGGCTCATATACTGACGAAGAGGTGCGAGGCATTCGCGTTCGCGCGAAGAACATTCAGATAGACGGCACTGCGGTCGTTCGCGAAATTTTCCAGCGTCAAAACAAGTCAAATGGGCGTTATCAGGATTGGTTTATCGGGGAGATTTTCGTCGATCCGAAGGCGATTGTGCCCAATGCGCGGCGCGATGGCTTCGAGGACACTAAGGCGTGGACGACGATACGGGGCGAAATCGGTTCGAGCGTTTGCAAGGACGCCGGCACTTGGGCGCAGGACGTGTCCAATCAAGGTCAGCTCTCCTTGGAGAAGCTGACGCAGAGAACGGAACGGATGGTAGAGGATTTTGAGTCCCTTCGCCGCAATGCCTTCAGGAATGGTGACCGGACGCTCAAAGTTTCTGCGGATATGACAAAACTTCACTCGGAGGTCAGCAGAGCATCACGCAACGCAAATGCGGCAACGCTCAGTTCGCTGCAGTCGCTCGGTGCTCGGTTGCTCGACATGAAGACCGAGGCGGTAGGCAAGCTCGCACCGCCAGCGCCTGAGATAGATACGGACAGAATCGAAAATGAAGCGCGCGACGCTTTGCTAGGGGAACTGATGGCTGTCTTCGAACAACATCTAGAATTGCCCTGTTTAACCAGCGTGCGAGGAATTGTACGTCGCGACTTTGGCTGGCCAAGGTCATAGATTATACCGCAGAGCACCGATCGATTACCTCATTAATCTTTTCAGAATGCAGCCGGTTGAGTTAGCCAATACACCACGTGCCGTTTAGAGGGTGGAGCAGGAGGGATTGGTCATGCAATATTGGGGATCCCTCAAGCGTTATACGAGCACGCTCGCAGCGCTCGACACGTTCATCAACCGTCGGATCACCTTGCTAAACCCGCTTGCTTGGGCGGATCGTAACGACCGTGAGCTGATGGACCTTGACGCCAGCACTACCCCAAGACGGGTTGCCTTCGCGTATTGCATGGCAGAAGGAAACGAAACGGCGCATCATTGGCAGGTTTTCGCTGACCGAGGCTTCGGCGTGTGCATCGCAGCGATAAGGCGAAGCTTATCGAAGCGGTTTCGCTCGATCCCGCTATTAAGTACGGCCCGGTGAGTTATGTAAATTGGCGAGATCTCATCTTGCAGAAACCGTTTCATGCCCTACCGTTCATTAAGCGGCAAGTCTATCGGGCTTAGCGCGAGTACCGGCTTGTAGCCGTTCCCGATGCGCCTTTCGGAGAACTTAGTTACAATCTAGCAATCCCGCTCAATTGCATCACGAGCGTTACCATGAGCGGGGAGGTCGCTGCCGCCCACTTCGAAACTTTCAGGGGGTTAGTCCGCACTCTTCCCGATTGTGGCAAACTATCAGTACGCCATTCCGGTCTCCTTCGTAACCGACGGTGGGCTGAGGCTGTCGATGCGGCTCGCACGTATCAAACCGTAGACGATGCCGTACCTGATCCAGCTTAAGCAACCAGATTCCCGCGACGAACATGCAGACCCCCGCGCCATTGTCTGAACGAAGGTCCGCTAATCGCCGAGCGCTGCTTGAAACCGGCCATTCCGGTTTCCACCAGGATTGGTGGCTAAGTGCGACGTGTGCAGCCGCTTCCCATGATACTGACTTGTGACCAGCAGACCGTGTCTGCATCGACTTTAGGCAGGTCGAGAGCGTCTCGAAAATCAATTTTTCAGATGATTCCAAGAACCGGGTTGTCATGTTTAATATGCGTTGCAAGCGGACAATTTGATACTCGGCGCCGAGGCAATATTACGGAATACAATGATAATCACATGTGATTACTGGTGTGGTATTTAATCGCATTATAAAGTTATTAACAATGGTACAAAATATAAAGCATGAGGATTTAATTTGAAGATATCGCAAAGCGAATATATCAGAGAAAGGTTACGAAATATATTTTCGTCAACACTTGTAAACAGTTTGGCCATTTATATTGACACCATAACTAATTGACGGACGCATGGTTTCATGATTCAAATCGCTTGTGGGTCGTGAGGGCAAAGCGCCGCTGCGACTTGGCGCAAACGACTTCCCAGTGAGGCAGACAATGGGCGGCGAAGATTGGCACGGACACATCAAATGGGCGCTGGAGCGCCGTGGCACTTCGCTGTCGCAGATCGCCCGCGATTTGAGCGTCAGTCCCAGCACTGTCACCAGAGTTTCCAAAGGCCTCGTGCGCTCGCGCCGGGTGGAAGAGGCCATCGCCGCAGCGGCAGCCTTTACGCCTGCCCAGCTCTGGCCTGCGAATTATCCGCAACCAGCTGGAGGTGATCGATGATGTCGTAGCAGATAGCCGCGCGAACGCGCGGAACTATTACAAGCTACGGAAATGAAAAGGCCCCGCCGGGTGCAACCAGCGAGGCCCATAGAAGATCAAGGACCTTACTGCCCCTGATCTCCTTCATTCCGTGAAACCTGTCAAGGTTCGGCCCCCCCCCGGATCATGCCCCCTCACGTCCATCGCATCCGATTGCGAGATGGAAGGAACGATCGATGACATTCAAAACCACAGGCCATGCTTACGTGGCAGACCCAGCATCCAGTGCTAATATCGCCCCGATTGCCAGTTTCACCCGCGACAAACATAGCGATGCGCATCATGTGCGGATGATCCGGGCTGACGATGGCGGCGCGCTGCGCACCTTCAACGGCGGACTCGCGCATGAAAATGGCTGGTACACAAGCCGTAAGGCCGGACGTGTTCTCCACTGGCAGGGTGCGGCGCAGTACGATTTCCTGACACGCGCCGAGGTGGAGTTCACGGTGGTTCGGGTCGCGTCAGAATCTGTGCGCTTTGAATTCACGCGGCGAGGCAAAAAGCAGGTTTACACCATCGACGTCGAGCTGGTTGCACCTGATGGCACCGTCACGCTTATAGAGATCAAGCGAGATGAGCGTGATCTTGCCGATCCGGAGTATCGCGCGAAGCTGACGGCGGTTCATGAAATTTGTGATGAGCGCGGCATCCGGTTCAAGGTCATCCTCCGCCACCAGATCTGGGACAGCCTCGTTCATCGTCGCAATGTAATGCTGTTTTGTTCACGCAGGTTCGTGACGATCCTACCGGAGCATTTGGAGCGTCTGGAAGCTCACGAACGGCTGGTGGGCACGAATGCTACCTTCGGAAGCGCCGCCAAAGCGATCGCGCCTAACTGCCCACGCACTGGCGAAGCCGTGCTTCAGGCGCTGACGGTTGCTCGGCGCATTGAAATCGACCTTACCCGTTCGCTCTTGGATACTACGCCGGTGACCATTCACTGAGGCGGCGGTGTCTGCCCGGGATCCGATCGCCTCAATGGTCTGGGCCACTATCCATTCTAGATCCGAAGCGCCTGTCGCCGGCATCATCTCGATGCCGACCACCTACCGGCGCGTTCCAAAAGGTTAGAATTCCATGGCGCACATCCGCTTTTCTCCCGGCGCGATCGTCGACGTTCGCGGAGCCGAATATCATCCTGCCTATGCTCACGGCCGGGTCCAGCTTACCCACCTGATCACGGGCGAGATCCTCAAGTACGAGCAGAAGGACGGATCGCTCGAACTGCCGACCGTCGAGCAATTCCAGCTTATGCAGCACGGTGGAGATGCTGTGACTCGAACGCCGCGTTCATCCGACACAATCCGCAATTACAACGATAGCGCAGAATGGACCCGCGATCAGGCGGGCGCGATCTCTGCCCGCGCTTTGCGTATGGCGACCGCTTGCCAAATGCTGGACGAACGGGGCGTTCCGCAAGGCACTGGTGCCATCAAAGCCGCCCTCGACGACTGCTGGACGCCCGAGTTGGCCCATCGATTCGGACAAAAACCTTCCGCATCGTCGGTGAAGAATTGGCGAAAGAACCGCGGCAGCATCGGAAATCGCCATCCTCGTCACATGGTCCCGCTGTCCGGCAGGCGCATCGTGCATTCGCCGAACGGCAGCATCGATCAGCAGCTCCTCTGGACATGCGTGCTCGAGGGCAGGAAGGCGGGGCGCCACGTCGCGGACATCCATGCCGATTACGCCTATCGGCTCAATCTGGTGAATGACGGGCGTCACCCGTCCATCGACAAGCCGCACGAGCCTTTTGAGGTCTGCTCAGAGCGCACCGTGCGACGCCGTTTCAACGAACTAGAGTCGGACAAGACCTTGGCCACCTCCATAGAGGTAGAGGCCGTCAAGCAGGATTGGTCAGGAGCGGGCAAGCCGCTCGCGGCTGATTTCGTCATGCAGTATGTGATAGTGGATCACACTTGGCTCGACGTACATGTCGTATGTCCGGCCCTGCAGATGGTTCTTGGACGACCGTGGCTGACACTCGCTATCGACGTCAAAAGTCGCGCCATCGTCGGCCATCTGATAACCTTCCAAGATCCGTGCCGATGGTCGGTCAGCGAGATATTGCGGCGCATCGTTCTGCCCAAACGTCCCCCGCCGGCCATGACAAGCCGATATCCGGTTCTTGCGATGCTTTGCGGCAAGCCGGGCTGCCTGATCCTCGATAACGCCGTCGAATTTCGTAGCCACACGCTCGAAGCGGCAGCGCGGGATGCGGGATTTTCCGTTCGGTTCTGCCCGATCAAGCAGCCAACCTACCGAGCGATTGGCGAGCGTGCGATCAAAACTCTGAATGATCAGACAACCCGTCTGCTGCCAGGGCGAGCATTGACGCTGAACGATGCCAGACGTTGGGGTTACGACGCCGAGGCTCAAGCCATCGTCATGCTCGATGAGCTGGAGGCGATCGCGAACCAGATCATAGCATCCTACAATGTCGAGCCGCATGACGGCCTGGGTAGCCAGCAGCCTGCGCTTGTATTCGAACGTGATATCAATCGCTTCGGCATCAATGACTTCGCGGACTTTGCATCGTTTGCGCGCGACGTGATGGAGGTGCGCTCCGGCGCGCAGCTTTCCCCCTCCGGCATTCGTGCCTTCAACCTGCGCTATCATGAGATTCAGGCGGTGCCGGAACTGTTGCGCGACCTTGTACCCATCGAGCCGCGCCGCCAGCGGCGCAGCGATGCCACCGCGACCGTCGAGTTCCGCTACGACAGTATGGATATCAGTCGCATCCATGTCTGGAACCGCAAGACCCGGAAATATGTCGAACTGATGTGCGCCGACGAGAGATACAGCAGCGGCATGCCCTTGTGGCTGCACGAGCAGATCGAACGCGAGGCGCAAAAGCAGGGGTTGGCGTTCAATACGCAGGAGGAGCGGATGAACGCCCGCGGGCATCTCATTGACGCTATCCGTAACATCAGCCCTGGCGACCTTGCAGCTTCACGAAAGCGCCTGGCCACCCTCATCGAAGTGCCACGCATAAGGCAAACTACAGGAAACATCGTTGATCTGGTCCACACGACGCCCTCTTCGGTAACGCTTGGTGATTTCATCGCCAATGACCGCGCAAGGTTGACCTCGCTCGACCAGGACATCCTCTCATCACGACCTGATCCGCGTACCAAACCGGCCAAATCGGCGCTCGAAGGTCGCCGCGAGCATGCCGCGACGGGGCAAATCGAACTCGACGCCCCGGCTCGCAAGCGCCGGCTGCCTATGACCAAGGGGGGGTACCAATGACCGAACGGTTCAGCTCTGCCCCCGAGCAGGAGACGATCGCCAGCGCAGCCACCCGCGTCGGCAAGGCCAAGGCGCGGTTTGATGCCATTCGCGTAGATTACCCACCTCAGACGGCGGTTGTTGCAGCGCTTGATGAGATGCGCATTGCAGCGATAGGCCGCCCGGCACATGCTCCTTGCGGTGGAGCCATGCTTGTCGCGCCCCATGGTTGCGGCAAAACCGAGTCCATCGTTGCACTTCGCCGTCTCCTGGAAGTATCGGCCGACGAGGGCTGCAAACCGTTGCTCCATGTCGAGACAGCTGGGGCAGGGACGACCGACTCCCTGCCAACCTCAATCCTGCAGGCTCTCGGAGCAGCTAGGCCGGATGTTGGCACCGAAAAGGCGCGCTGGCCCAGAGCGATCGCGGAGATGCGGCGCTGCGGTGTGCAGATCGTCGTCTTCGATGAGTTCAACCGCGCCGCACGTAGACCTCGAATGAGCCGTTCGATCGCCACGGCGATCCGCGAAAAGATCATGGACGCTGGTATCGCGCCGGTAGCCTTTGTCGGCTCGGAAGATGCCGGTTCGGTCCTGGCCCAAGTACCCGAATTAATGGAGCGGCTTGACGATGACATCGATCTGTCGCCGCTACGCTGGGACACGAAAGGGGACCGCGCCCTCTTCGTAAGCTTCCTGGCCGATCTGGACGATGCGATGGTGGATGCAGGCATTCTGGCTTGCCTGTCGGGTCTTACGCACGAGGGTATTGCGCGACCGCTTTGGGAAGCATCGGCGGGCAGGGTGCGGCGCATCTGCAAGATCGTGCGTGCCGCCATGGCGGTTGCCCTGCACGATGGCCGGGGCTCTATCGATCGGAACGATTTGGCAGAGGCAGTCGATAGCTACTGCATCCCGCGTGATTTCTGCCTGAGCAACCCGTTTCTCAGGCAGTCTGGGCAATGAGCGCCGCTCTTTCGTCTTGGCGCGTAACGCGCGTTCTTCCGATAATCCCGGGGGAATCGTTGGATGGCTATGTCGCGCGCGTTGCGGCGGCTCATCACATGCCGCGAATGGCGAAGATCACCGAGGTCACGGGTGACATTCAGTCGGACCGCCCTCATGCCTCCTTCTGCGACGATACGGGTCTGGAAATCCTTGCCGACTGTCTGGGGGTCAGTCCTGAAATTACCCGGCTGCATTCCCCGCTATGGTCACCCGATGCAAGAATGCTCAATCTCTTCGGGACGGCCGTACCTCGGGAGTTTCTGCAATTTTCCTACAGGCGCTTTTCACCCAAGGCATTGTCGATGTCCGCGCATCATCGTGGCCTATGGCAGGTCCGCCAACTCCCGATCTGCACTGAAACATGGGAGTATCTTGAAGAGCATTGTCCGAACCCGTGCTGCCGTCGCCGTCAGATCTGGCGACGCACGGCAGGCATCGACCTATGTGATTATTGCGCAGAACCACTTACGCGGGCCCAGGCAATACCAGTGCCCGAAAACCTGCGTGAATGCCTTGGGATGCTCGTCGGCTTGATACACCATGACCCGGACAGGCGACGGATCGCCCGGTGTCATCTGCCACCCGATTTGGCCGAGTTGAACGGTGGACATTTGCTCGAACTCGCTTGCACGCTCGCTCCAGTCGTCGACCGGCGGGTGACTTCCTTGTTCGGCGACAGATCGCTTTGTCTCGACAGTGCTCGGAACCATGTCGTTCCGGCCCTTGCAGCGACATGGCCCTTTCTGGCTGGCTGGCCCGGCGCGATCGAGCAGCATGTCGCCGAAAAGCTTAACGTCGGTGGTCGCGAGAAAGGTGGTAGTACCCGCAAAGCATTTTATCAGGTGCTGTGCGATCGCGATGATCCGCGACTATCGCCTGTCGTCCAGAAGGTTCTCTCCCAACTCGTTGAGCGATGCCGGGCTGCACGCTTAAGTGGCGTTACCATCGCTGAAATGACGAAATTGACCGGTGCGGACCGGCCAACCCTTTTGGAAATGCGCAAGGCGGGCAAGTTGCCTTCGTTCCTGGCGCTTGACGGGATCAGGTTGCAGGTTCTCGTCGATCGAGAAGCGGTGGCGCCAATGCTCACACCCAAAAAGCCTCGCCTGCGTTTAGTTCATGCTGCCGAGATGCTCGGTACGCCGACGTACGCTATCCGCGAATTGGCTCATCTCGGCTTGGTAGCAGTTGCATCCGTACCGCCGGGCCGTGGAGACTCTCAGCAGCTCGCCGTGTGCCGAGACAGTTTGGAGGCTTTCCACGGCAAGTTGTCTCGCCGTTTAATCCGGTCAAAAGGGGGATATCCAATTAGGCTTACCGAGGCAATGCGGGGGATTGGCGGGTATTCAAAGCCTTGGGCGAGAGTGCTTGAAGCGATTGCGGAGGGCGACTTGGCGGCAAGCTCGGTTGATGGGGATGAGCCATTGGCGCAACGTATAACGGTTAGATCTGAGGGCATTCTCTCACTCGAATGTTTTCAGCAGACCAAAGGGATGGATTGGAGCGGCTGCATGGTAACAAAATCCGACCTTGCTGAGATTATGAACATCAGCCCCCCTCATTTTAGTCGCCATTCCGAGTTCCTGCTTGGACCAGGCCCCGCTTTTCGGGAGATAACTATGGATACAGCTCATGAATTAGCCCGAAGGTATATCAGCACGAGTGAGATGAGCCGAAAATTACGCTTGTACCGGCGCGCAGTTGGCAATTTCGCTAGGATCCATGGAGTTAAACCTCAGGCTTCGGGCTTGTTCAGCCGTACTGAGGCCGAACAGCTTTTACCGGGTCTGCTCGTTAGCTGACACTGTGGTAGGGACCACAGCGGCATGATCGTTGCAGCCATTCGTCGCTTGTCCTGATTTTCGCGACATCTGTGCGAGAAACCGCGCTGTGAAACGTCGATAACGATTGGCGTATATTGCGGGCACTAGATGCTATCCGACGTGATGACGGGAAACACATGATAGGCGACACCCGGGCGTAAGCTTTTGCCAAACCAAACGCCCCGTAGGCTTTAACAATCGACAAACCCTGTCGCTTTGATAGTTTGTGTGGAAACATGCTTTTGAGGGTTTGTCGTACATGCTGGTCGGATACATGCGGGTATCGTCGGCCGACGATCGCCAGACGGTCGATCTTCAGCGCGATGCGCTGGTTGCAGCTGGCGTCGATCATCGTCATCTTCATACCGACAAAGCATCAGGCGCGCGTGACGATCGACCGGGGCTTAAAGCCTGTCTCGACTATCTGAACGCAGGCGACACGTTGGTCGTTTGGAAGCTCGACCGGCTCGGACGCTCGCTACCCCACCTTTTGGCGATCGTTACAGACCTGAAGGGGCGAGGCATCGCGTTCCGGTCCCTAACTGAGCAGATGGATACAACCACTCCCCACGGCGAGTTACTGTTCTCTATGTTCGGCGCATTGGCACAATATGAGCGTGCGCTGACGCGCGAACGGGTGATGGCGGGACTATCCGCGGCCAAACGCCGGGGCCGCCAGGGCGGCCGCCCGCCGATGATTGACGTTGAAACACTCGAACGAATTACGGCCGCGTTAGATGGCGGGGCCAGTAAGGCGTCTGTCTGCCGAACCTTTAAAGTGCCGCGCTCCACCCTACTTGGGACGCTTGCACGGATCGGCTGGACCGCGCAGACGAAAACTTAAGTCCCTGGTCGGCTTTGGGTTCTTCTCGCACGGGCGTCTCTCATAAGTATACTTCAAAAGGCCGATGCTCTGATCAGGCGGTTCGAGATGGACGGTCGTAACGATTCGGATGCAGAATCCGGGACGCGATGAAACGGGCTACCGCGTTCCGAGAGCTCGCCGTCGGCGTAGTACCTCGAATGCTCCGCTTGCTTTAGCGAGCGCAACCTCCACCGCGTGCAGATCACTTGCAAGTCCCAACTCAGGTCGCGCAGCCATGGTGAGCACGGCAGAGAGCACAGCATCGGACTCGCGCGCTAGCCTCACCAGATGATGGCCGCTGGGTCCGACATTCCCGCTCAGCCAGTTCCGCGCCGTACGGTCGGACGCTTCTGTCCATCGCTGAATCTGCTTAGAGGCTCCGGCGCCTGTTCCAATCTCGGTCCGCAGGGCTTCGCTGATCGCAGCAATATAAGCGGCTTCGGTCAGCCTCCCTCCCTCATTTTGAAATCCCTTGCCGGTTTTCGGAAACATGTTGCCGTCCCTTTCAGGATAGTGGCGGCGGCGGGCGCGCGCGCCTTTGGTGAGAGGCCGCTAATGGTTATCAACTGGAACACACCCGACAATGACGAGTCACCGGTGCCACCACGCATACGAGCGGCTGAATACGTCCGCATGTCGACCGAGCATCAGCAATACTCGACCGACAACCAGGGGGTTGCGATCCGGCGCTTCGCTGACACGCATGGCTATGAGATCGTCCACACCTACAAGGACGATGGGAAGAGTGGCCTCAATCTCTCTGGCCGCACAGGTCTGAAGCTGCTGCTCGCTGACATCGAGGCAGGGCGTACCGACTTTCAGGCGTTGCTCGTTTACGACGTAAGCAGGCTCGGCCGCTTCCAGGATCCGGACGAGGCCGCTACGCATGAACTGCGTATTCGCGCTGCCGGCATTCAGGTCGAATATTGCGCTGAGCAGTTTCGCAATGACGGCAGCATCAGCTCATCGATAATCAAGACCGTCAAACGCACCATGGCAGCCGAATACAGCCGCGAGCTTTCGGTTAAGGTGTTCGCGGGACAGGCCAACCTTATACGGCGCGGTTACCGCCAAGGCGGTGCCGCCGGCTTCGGGCTGCGCCGGCTCCTCGTCGACGTGAATGGCGAACCTAAGGGCGAGCTCGGCCGCGGTGAACACAAGAGCATTGCGACCGATCGCGTCATCCTCGTGCCAGGGCCGCCTGATGAGGTGGCCCTAGTCCGAGAAGTCTATCGACTGTTCACCGATGCGGAGAAGTCGGAGCGTGACATCGCTAACCTGCTCAACAAGCGCGGGCTCGTCACCGATCTTGGACGCGCCTGGACCAGGGGCACCGTCCACCAGCTACTCATCAACGAAAAATATGTCGGCGACAACGTCTGGGCGCGCACATCATTTAAGCTCAAACGGAAGCACGTCTTGAACACTGAAGATGAGTGGATCAGGGCCGAGGGCGCGTTCACGCCCGTCGTCGACCGGGTCGTTTTCGCGCGAACACGCGCCATCATCGACGCGCGCTCTGCAAGGTTGAGCGACGAGATGATGCTTGCGCTGCTGGCATCTATCTTCAGCACCAAGGGTATGCTGACCGGTCTTATCATCGACGAAGCCGAGGAGGCACCGTCGAGTAGCGCCTATCGTAGCCGCTTCGGCAGCCTGCTGCGCGCCTACGAGCTGGTCGGCTTCGCCCCCGATCGTGACTATCGCTATTTAGAAATCAATCGGAAGCTGCGGCAGCTCCATCCCGCGATTGTCTACGATACAATGGCCGCGCTGGAGCAGGCCGGCGGCACCGTTGTTCGCGACGCTGACACCGACCTACTCACCATCAACGGCGAGTTCACTGCGTCGCTAGTAGTGGTGCGCTGTGCCCAGACCGCGGCAGGTACACTCCGCTGGAAGGTCAGGCTTGATACTCCACTCAAACCCGACTTGACGGTTGCGGTACGTATGGCACCGGGTAACGAGCTTCCCCGCGACTACTATCTCCTGCCCCGGCTCGACATCGGTGACGCCGTGCTGCGCCTATGTGAGCATAACGGCCTGTCGCTCGACGCATATCGGTTTGACGATCTGTCCGCCTTTCACCGCATGGCGGCGCGACGTTTGTGGAGGGCTGCCGCATGAGCACCGCCCGCCCCGCTCAGCGTGTGGAATGGATCCCGCTCGAGCGGATTACCGTTGTTAATCCGCGAGTCCGCAACAAGCGTTCGTTTACGGAAATCGTCGACAATATCGCTCAAGTCGGGCTCAAACGACCGATTACTGTCACGCGTCGAGTGGAGGCAGACGGGCCCTTCTACGATCTCGTTTGTGGTCAAGGACGCCTTGAAGCGTATCAGGAACTCGGACAGATCGAGGTGCCTGCCCTCGTCGTGTTAGCCGATCCCGAGGATTGTCTGATCGCCAGCCTGGTCGAGAATTGTGCCCGGCGCCAGCACAGTGCGATTGACTTGCTCCAGGACATCGGCGGCATGCGCAAGCGCGGGCACAGCTTGCCCCAGATTGCTCGCAAGACCGGCCTCACGCTCGAATATGTAAGTGGCGTCGGTCGCCTCCTCGAAAAAGGCGAACAGCGCTTGCTACGTTCGGTCGAAGCGCGGACTATTCCATTAAGCGTTGCCGTTGATATCGCTGAGGCGGAAGATCACGACGTACAGCGTGCTCTTCAACTGGCTTATGAAAAGGGAACGCTGCGCGGACGTAAGCTGATGGCGGCAAAACGCATCGTCGAAGAGCGGCGCCGGCGTGGTAAGCACCTAAGACAGCAGACCGGTAAGCCGCCAGTTAACCAGAAACTGTCGCCGGCAGCGCTGATCCGTGCATACCAGGAAGACGTCGATCGGAAGCGCGGCCTGATCCGAAGGGCTAACGTTGCACGTGACCGACTTCTTCTTGTTACCGAGGCGCTGCGCCGGCTTAGTCTCAGCGAGCAGTTTACGGCCCTAATCGAGGATGAGGGGCTCGGGACCATGCCCGAGAATCTCGCATTGCACCTTGATCGCATGGAAGCCTCGTCGTGAGCAGTCGGCACACGGCCATCCCAGTCAAGCTGGCTTTTGAGGAGGCGAGCCTTCGCATTCCTATTGACTGCATCATGCCGCTTCGCACGATCTCCGCGTCGGTGAAGAAGTCGGTAAAGTACGGGCAGATCGCCGCTTCCATCGCCGAGGTCGGTATCATCGAGCCGCCCGTGGTCGCTCGAGATGCAACCGATCCCGAACGCTACCATCTGCTTGATGGACATCTGCGTGTTGAGATCGTGCGGGAGCGCGGCGACACTGAGCTCGTATGCCTAGTTGCGACCGACGACGAAGCCTTCACCTATAACAAGCGAGTCAGCCGGATCGCGACCATTCAAGAGCATCGGATGATCCTGAACGCGGTCAAGAAGGGGGTATCTGAGGAAAGGCTCGCGCGGGCGCTGAACGTCGACATTGCCAGCATTCGAAAGAAGCGGAACCTGTTGGTTGGGATTTGCCCTGAGGCGGCTGAGCTACTTAAAGACCGGCACGTGCCCATCCACGTGTTCACCGAGCTTCGTTTTATGAAGCCCGTCCGCCAAGTCGAAGCCGCCATGGCTATGGTCACTATGAACCGGTTCTCGGTAAGCTATGCCCGTTCGCTAGTCGCCTCCACACCCGATGATCAACTCGTCGCCGGCAAGCCGCGGCGCATGGCCGGCCTAACCGAGGATCAGGTGGCGACAATGCAGCGCGAAAGCGAGAACGTCGACCGGCAGCTGCGCGCGGTTGAGCAGACCTACAGTTCTGATCAGTTCGACCTGATGCTTGCAGCCGGCTACGTGAACCGATTGCTTGGTAACGTCCGCATAGTCCGCTACTTGGCGCAGCATCACGCCGACATTCTCACAGAGTTTCAAAAATTGAGCGATCTGCAGAAGGCAGCGTAGCCGAAGCCTCGCCCTTCATAGCGGAGTTAAGAGAGGCGGCGACAGCTTTGGCCCGCATCGGGCGTGCCTAGGTGAGCGTCTTGCCAAAAATGGTAAGGGCGGCACCCGACTTGGCCATCGCACGATCATCAGGATGATACGGGGCCGTGTCATGTCTCAACATGCTCTGGCGGAAGATCGGAATGGCAAGCGCGATCAGGTGCGGTGCGTTAGCTACGGGCTTCAACCTCGGTCAGTGATAAATCGCGGCCATGTTATTTGTTGGTGAGCGAGAGTACATCGGGGCGCGAAGCCGCCGGGTAGTCAATTGCCACCATGCCGCTCGTACCAGGCGCTGCTTGCTACTGCTTCGACCCCATAATTCGCCAATCCGCCACGCGAGATGCCGGAGGGCAGGGGCTTGGGTGATCGTCTAGGACAAAATCTTGTCAAAAAATTGCGTGATCGGTCAACAATTCTGTCAGCTGGTTTTGACAGATCATGTTCTGTTCTGACGTGAGCGGTCAGGTTTATGTGTCAAAGGACACGATCTCTCTGAAATCGTCGTGTGCTACCGATGGTGATCGTCGATTGCCGTCTGCTGCGCGAGTGGTGAGGGGGGCGTTTCGATTGTGCCGCCGCGAATCGCGCTTGTGGCTGGTCGGCGAACCGCTTCGCGCCGTCCACGACGACACTGCGCTCCTAATCGGGGCGGCGGGCTCGGTGGTCGATATTTGGATGGGTGACGTCGCTTCCGCCGATAGCGAGCGCTGACGATCGGTCAGCCATGCTTGGCGCATGCGAAGCGTTGGCTGCTTGAGTTATTCGCTACGCGTCGAGGTGTGGCATAACGCCTCAAATCTGACTGCGGGCCGCGCAAAAGATTTATCGGACGCGCTTCGGCGCTGGTTACGTTGAACCACCCGCCGCGCGGGCATGGATGGGCGCTGCTACGCGTTCAGGCTGACGCGTGAGTAATGCGCATCCGCAAACGACCACCCGCGGAAATGCCGCGGCCGGATCTCAGATCCGGTGGCCGTGTATCATATTCGGTTTGTCACGGGTCCGAAACGACTCGGCGTGGATCCGTGGATCGATCAGTGAAGGACGACGAAGCCGATCGCGATCGCCCAACACGCGGACGACATCGACAATAGTACCAAGGCGCCCTTTGCCTTGCGCGCGTCCCAGGTCGAGCTCAAATGCATCATCTCTCTCCAGCGGCGATTAGCGCCGTCTTGGTAAAAATGTTCTATTGTGAGACAAACATCAAGATATTTTTAGTCATAAAACCGTAACGGCGCTCGATTGTTCTCGCGCCTCGGCGGCACCCGAGTTCGGCACGCCTGCGGAACGGGCGAAAGACGGTTTCGTAGGCGGAAAAAACCGGCACGATATCTGGCTCGAAATCCGCGGTGCCGGGTACGCGAAAGGCCTCGCAATACCGGCGAGACAGTGCGAGCGGCGATATCGCGAGACGCATTTGAGCCACGCCTAAGACACGTTTCTTTCTATTCCGCGATGGGCAGGCGTCGGCGGCCCTTCGCGGTAACGCGACCCGACCACGTGCGTGGTCGGGTCGCCGCAGAGATCAGCGACCGACCGCGATGTATTTGAAGCCGGCGGTCTCGACGACCTCGCGCGGATAGATGTTGCGGAGGTCGATCAGGATCGGCTCCGACAGCAATGCCTTGACCCGCTTCAGATCGAGCGCGCGAAACGCGTCCCATTCGGTCACGATCACGAGCGCATCGGCGCCTTCGATCGTCGCATAGGTGTCGGTCTTGAAATCGACGTTCTGGAGCAGCTTGGCAGCCTGTTCCATGCCCTCGGGGTCATAGGCCTGGACGCGCGCGCCGGCGTCCTGGAGCAGCTGGATCACCGCAATGGCGGGGCTGTCGCGCATGTCGTCGGTATTCGGCTTGAACGTCAACCCGAGCACTGCGACGGTCTTGCCGCGGACGTCCTCGCCCATCGCGGCGATGACCTTGCGGCCCATCGCGCGCTTGCGGTTCTCGTTCACCGCGACCACCGCCTCGACGATCCGCTGCGGCGCTTCGTAGTCCTGGCTGGTCTTGAGCAGGGCGAGCGTGTCCTTGGGGAAGCACGAGCCGCCATAGCCCGGCCCTGCATTGAGGAACTTCGACCCGATCCGCTTGTCCAGGCCGATGCCGCGCGCGACCTCCTGGACGTCGGCACCGACCTTCTCGCACAGGTCGGCTATCTCGTTGATGAACGTGATCTTGGTCGCGAGGAACGCGTTGCCGGCGTATTTGGTCAACTCGGCACCGCGCCGCGACATCTCGATCACCGGCGAGCTGTTGAGGCTGAGCGGGCGATAGATTTCGCGCATCACTGCCATCGCACGCTCGTCATGGCCGCCGATGACGACTCGGTCGGGGCGTTTGAAGTCGTCGATAGCGGCGCCCTCGCGGAGGAATTCGGGGTTGGAGACGACCGCGAATTCCGCGTCCGGGTTGTTCTCGCGCAGGATCCGCTCGACCTCGTCGCCGGTGCCGACCGGGACGGTCGACTTGGTGATGACGACGGTGAAGCCGCTCACCGCGGTCGCGACTTCGGCAGCAGCGGCAAAGACATAGCCGAGATCGGCATGGCCATCGCCGCGCCGCGACGGCGTGCCGACCGCGATGAAGACCGCTTCGGCACCCTTGACGCCTTCGGTCAGGTCGGTGGTGAAGCCGAGGCGACCCGCCTTGACGTTGGTCTCGACCAATGCCTGGAGGCCTGGCTCGAAGATCGGGATGCGACCCGCGTGCAATGCATCGATCTTGCTCTCGTCCTTGTCGACGCAAATGACGTCATGACCGAAGTCGGCGAAGCAAGCCCCCGACACGAGTCCGACATATCCCGTTCCGATTACTGCGATCCGCATGGTCGTTTACTCACATCTTGCGAAGCCCGCGCAGGCACGGGCAATCTATGCTGCAAGGCAGCGTTTATACAGTGCTGGTGCCGCGTCTGGGCGATTTTGGCAAGTGGCGCACAGGGTTCCGTCGTCCCCACGGCGCTGTTCGACGCGTTGCTGCAGCGCGAAACGTTTTTGTAAATATAATACGGTTAATCGGAATTTAACGGCCTTGCTTAGGGTTGGTTGCAGGACTTTCTGCGATTGCACGAGTGACGTCATGGAGATGCAAACCGTGCCCACCACACCCGCTTCCGCTACATCCTTCCTGTCCACGCTGGGCGTCAACGCTCATTCCGGGAACGCCAACAACGCGTACGGCAATGCGAGCTTGACGATCAACAGCCTGAATTATCTCGGTATCGGCACCGTGCGCGACACGTTGCCCGGGTCCGGGATCGGTAACGCCGTCGTCAACGCGATGGCGGCGGCGGGCGTCAAATTCGACTTCGTCACGTCGTCGGCGCTGCCCGCGAC
Source organism: Sphingomonas sp. PP-CE-1G-424 (assembly GCF_004341085.1). Lineage (GTDB taxonomy): Bacteria > Pseudomonadota > Alphaproteobacteria > Sphingomonadales > Sphingomonadaceae > Sphingomonas. Next base: position 759,999 of record NZ_SLXW01000001.1, on the reverse strand, counting down.
GGGCGCGTCGGGGTTGGCGAGCTATGTCGCGACGCTTGCGGATTTCCAGACGCGGCATGCCGGCAGCATCGTCGCGGTCGAGGGATTGAACGAGGTCAACACGCAGCCGTTCAGCTATAACGGCAGCGGTTCGCTGGCGGCGGCGGTCGATTACCAGAAGGCGCTGTATACCGCGGTCAAGGGCAGCACCGGCCTGTCCGGCGTGTCGGTCATCAATCTGTCGGTCGCGCTGGAAAGCCCGTCGGCCTATGCGGCGATCGGCGATCTCGGCGCGTATTCCGATTTTGCCAACGCGCATGCCTATACCGCGTCGGGCAGCACCTCCGACAAGGTCATGGAAGCGTCGATGGCGCGCGCGGGCGCGGCGTCGAAGGGCGACAAGGTGGTCATCACCGAAACCGGTTATACCACGTTGTCGAGCGACCCCGGCCTCGGTGTCAACGAAAGCGCGCAGGCCAAGCTGACGGTCAATGCGCTGCTCACCGCGTTCGAGAACGGATCGAGCCAGACGTTCCTGTACGAACTGTTCGATAGCAGCCTCGATCCGAGCGGTGCGGAAAAGGAATTCCACTTCGGCCTGTTCAACGCGGACGGGACGCCCAAGATGGCGGCGACCGCGGTCCACAACCTGACCAGCCTGCTGTCCTATGTTGATGCCGGCACCGGCACGGCGGCGTCTGCCGCGACCGCCTATTCGCTGGGTGGCATGCCCGCGGACGGCCATTCGCTGACGCTGACCAAGGCCAATGGTGCCTATGACATCCTGCTGTGGCGCGACGCCAATCTGTGGAACACCGCGACCCAGTCCGAAACGACGCTGGCGGCGAAGACCGTGACGGTCGACCTCGGCGGCCTGCAGAAGACGGTCTATGTCTATGATCCGCTGAAGGGCAGCACGCCGATCGCGACCTATACCAACGTCAGCCAGATCACGCTGGCGGTCGGCGATCACGCGCTGGTCGTCGAAGTGGGGTCGAAATCGGCCTATACCGATACGGCGACGGCGGTTCCGGCGGCGTTGAGCACGACCGCCGACGGCCTCGTTGCGCAGATCGACAAGCTGGCGGCGTCGACCGGGCTGCAGACGATCGCGTTGAGCGACAGCGCGGTGCTGAGCGTCGCGTCGGTGTCGACGATGCGGTACATGATCGCAAACTACGGTGCCACGCTTGCGAAGGTGTCGGGCGGCTATTCGTTCCTGGTCACGCAGACCGGCGATGGCTGGAAGGAAGACCAGTCGTTCGACGCGAAGGGCGTCCTCGTGTCGACCGCCGACTACGGCTATGTCGGCGGTGTCGTCTCGAACATCCACACCGAATTCGCGGGTGGCGTGGTCAGCGATCAGAGCTTCACCACCGGCAAGCTGTCGGCGACGATCGTCAACGATCCGAAACTCGGTCGCACGGTCACGAGCTACGACATCACCACCGGCAAGCCGACGACGATGACCGTCACCAACATCGACGGCAGCAGCGCGGCGACGGTGTACAAGAACGGGATCGTCTCCACCTACACGGCGATCGCGGCGAACGGCGCCAGAATCACTGACACCTTCGATGCCAACGGCGCGCGGGTCAGCGAAGTGCAGGTCGACACCGGCAACGTGTGGACGACGTTGCAATATGACGCGAACGGCGCGGTCGCGCGCAAGTTCGTCCAGCGCCCGGACGGCAGCAGCGAGAGCTATGGCTATAATCTGACCGGCCTCGCCTATGTAACCGAGCATCAGGTGATGAACGCCAAGGGCGTGGTGACGCTGGTCGAACGGTCGCGCGCCGACGGCACGCTGGTGACCACCGCACAGGTCCTGGCCGATGGCGGCAAGGTCTCGAGCAGCTTCGGACCCAAGGGTCAGTTGCTGACCAGGGTCACGAATGCGGCGGACGGCACGATGACCTCGCTCACCTACGACGCGACCACGGCCAAGCTGGCGTCCAGCGTCGTGCAGACCTCGGCCGGCGCGACGACGACGATCAACTATGTCGCAGGTGTGATGTCCGATCGCACGCTGGTCCGCGCCGATGCCAGCCGTACGGCCGAAACCTTCGACACGACCGGGATGAAGACGCGGCAGGTCGATGTCGACACCGCCAAGACCTACACCACGCAGGTCTTCGACGCGACGACCGGCAAGCCGCAGCGCACCTATGTGCAATATGCCGACGGTCGCAGCATCGTCACCAGCTACAACGTCACCGGCAAATCCTACGTTACCGAGACGCAGACCACCGACAAGGCGGGCAAGGTTGTGTCGGTCGTGCGCAGCCATGCCGACGGCACGCCCGATTATACCGACTCGTACGCGAGCGACGGCGTCCGGACGACGATCGCCTACGACGCCACCGGGCACCGGCTCAACCAGACCATCACCGCGGTCAGCGGCGCGCGGGTGATCACGACCTACGATACGGCGACCGGCGGACTGAAGAGCCGCATCGAACAGGCCGCTAACGGCGCGATCATCAGCAACCAGACCTACAGCGGCGGTGGTTTGGCGAACGAGGAGGTCGCGAGCGATCAGGGCAAGGTCAGCTACACCTATAACAGCGCGGGCGCGAAGCTCTCGCAGGTGCAGACCGCCACCGACGGCACCAAGACCACGACGCTGTACGACGCGACGACGGGGGCGGTCACGAAGGTCTATCTGGCCAATCCGGACGGCAGCAGCGAAACCCGCGCCTATGGCCTGACCGGGCTCGCCTGGACGACGGAAGTCCAGGTCGCCGACGCGGCGGGCAAGCTGGTGTCGCTCACCCGCAGCGGAGACGGCGGACGGCTGGTGTCGACCGATATCGTCCAGGGCACCTCGCGGGTGACGACCGCCTACGATTCGCAGGGACGCCGCCAGACCGAGACGACGGCGACGGGCGACGTGACCAAGGACGGCACGCGGACGATACTGACCTATGATCCGGCGAGCGCGACATTGGTGTCTCGCGTGTTTCAGTCGGCGGCCGGTGGGACGGTCACGACCAGCTTCAAGGCCGGGATCGTCGCACAGATCGTCTCGGTCCTGCCCGACGGCAGCCGTTCGACGATGACCTATGACGCCGCCGGCAAGAAGACCAACGAAGTGACGGTCGATGCCGCCGGGACCTGGACCACGACGGTGCTCGACGCCACGGGTGCGGCGTCGAGGCGCTATATCCAGAACGCCGACGGCAGCGGCGAAACGCAGCTGTTCGGTATCACCGACCAGGCCTGGACCACCCAGCGCAGCGTGTTCGACGCCAAGGGCAAGGTCACGCTGGTGGTGCGCAGCCACGCCGATGGCAGCGCGGCGTATCAGGAGGCGAATGCCGCCGACGGATCGCGTCTGCTGCAGACCTACGACGCGACCGGCAAGCTCGTTCAGTCGGTGACGATCGCGGTCGGTGGCGAAACGCATACGCAACAGTTCGATGCGACCACCGGGTTGATCACGCGCGATATCGGCCAGCTGGTCAATGGCGACGTCGCGACCTCGCTCTACACCGACGGGAAACTCGCAAGCCGTCGTACGCAACTCGCGGCGGGCGGCAGGATCGTCGAGGCGTACAACACCGACGGATCGCGCACCGCGGACACCTATACCGCTGCGGGACTGCGCACGACGGCCGTCGTCGTCGATGCGGCGGGCACCTGGAGCACGACCCTGTATGACGCGGCCGGCAAGCAGACGAGCAACTTCGTCGAACGCGCCGACGGCACCGCCGAGAACACGTTGTATAACCTCACGGGCAAATCCTACGTCACGCAGACGCAGCAGGTCGATGCGAAGGGCGCGGTCGTTTCGGTCGTGCGCACGCATGGCGACGGCACGCTCGACTACACCGAAACGCGCGATCCCGACGGCACCCGCACGCTGACCTATTACGATGCGAAGGGGCGGAAGACGCAGGCTGCGACGGTCAGTGGGAACACGACGCAGACCAGCGAGTACGACGCGGCGACCGGCAATTTGCTGACTCGCACCGAACAGGGCGGGGGGATCACGCACAGCCGCGGGTTCGACTCCGCCGGGCTGCTCACCAAGGACGTCACCGTCACCGCGACGGGCCAGTGGACGACCCTGCTGTACGATCAGTCGGGGGCGGTTACGCGCCGCTATGTGACGGCGCCGGACGGCTCGGCGGTCAACACCGTCTACATGCCCGCAGGCTCCGACTATGCGGTTGGCGTGATCAAGACCGATGCGACCGGCAAGACGATCTCGGTCGATCGCACCCGCGCCGATGGCAGCCGCGCCTATGCCGAGGTGAGCGACACGACCGGCCAGACGCAGCAATATTTCGACATCGCCGGCCGCGAGCAGGGCAAGGTCGTGACCGACGCCAGCGGGCGCACGACGATGACCTTCGATACCGCGAAGGATCAGCTCTACACGAGCAAGACCGAGCTGGCCGGCGGGGGCAGCATCGCCCGCAGCTATACCGCGGGCGTCATGACCGGGCGTACGACGACCACTGTCGCGGGCGTGGCGACGACCGAGAGCTTCGCTACCGCGGGCCACGCGATCGCCGATGTCCGCAGCGCGGCAAGTGGCTATGACGCGATCCTGGTCGGCGGTGCGGGCGGGGTGACCGGCTCGGTGGCGGACGAACTGTTGCTCGTCGACCGCAGCGGCGCGACCGTCGCGGGCGGGGGTGGCAACGATCGCTTCCTCGTCACGCTCGGGACCTCGGCGACGATCGCGGACTTCGGTGCGGGCCACGACCTGCTCGATCTCTCGGCGTTCGCCAAGTCGGGGTATCAGCCGATGATGGAGATCTCGGGCAGCGACCTGACCGTGAAATACGATCAGGGCGCGACGATCACGCTGACCGGGGCGGCGGCACACAAGCTCGTCCAGACCTCGGCGAGCAGTGGGGTTTACGCCTTCGGCTGACGCTTTGCGGCGCGCGTACCGGTTTAAGCGGTGAAGCGCGCCGCACCGCAACATCCGATTAGGATTTAGGGCTTAACCATAAACAACACCGAATCGGTTTTGTGGAAGATGTTATGACCCCAGTCCGTATTCCCGCCGCCCTTGCGCCGGCCGGCCGTGTTCCTGCTGCGGGCCGGCCTGGCGCATGAAGTATCAGGCGATCCAGGACGATAGCGGGCTGGTCGCGCTGACCGCGCTGCTCGCGATCCACCGCATTGCGGTAGATTCCGATCAGTTGCGGCACGGCCTCGGCCATTTCCATTCGCTCGACGCCGATGCGCTTGTCCGGCTGGCGGGGGGCATCGACGGTGTCCGTGCAAAGACGCGGACCGCCAAGCCCGAGGATCTCGCTCGCCTGCCGCTGCCGGCGCTGGCGGATGGGCCCGAGGGCTGGTTCCTGATCGGCCGGATGCAGGGTGAGGAGGTGCTGATCCAGCGCGCGCACCAGCCGGTCGAAAAGATCGACCTCGCGACGCTCGCGACCCTTTGGTCGGGCACGCTCGTGCTGGTCACCACGCGCGAGAGCGCGGCGCTGGCGAGCAAGGGGTTCGACTTCTCGTGGTTCATCCCGCAGATCGTCCGCTATCGCCGGCTGATCGGCGAGGTCCTGCTGATCACGCTGGCGCTCAACCTGCTCGGGCTCGCCGCGCCGTTGTTCTTCCAGAGCGTGGTCGACAAGGTGCTGGTCCACGGCACGCTGTCGACGTTGTCGGTGCTGACGATCGGTTTCGTCGCGGTGTCGTTCTGGGAGACCGCGTTCGGCTGGCTGCGCACGCGCCTGTATTCGGAAACGAGCCAGAAGATCGACGTCGAGCTCGGCGCGCGGCTGTTCCGCCATCTGCTGCGGCTGCCGCTGAGCTATTTCGAATCGCGCCGTGTCGGCGACACCGCGATGCGGGTCCGCCAGCTTGAGACGATCCGCGAATTCCTCACCAACGCCTCGCTGACGGTGCTGATCGATCCGGTGTTCGCGGTCGTCTTCCTCGCGGTGATGGCGCTGTATTCGATCAAGCTGTTCTTCGTCGCGGTGCTCGCGATCCCCGCCTATCTCGCGGTCGCGCTGCTGGTGACCGGCCCGTTGCGCAGCCGCCTCGACGACAAGTTCGAGCGCGGTGCGGCCAACAACGCGCTGCTGGTCGAGAGCATCGCCGGGATTCAGACGGTCAAGGCCGCCGCGGTCGAGCCGCAGTGGCAGGACGCGTGGGAGCGCCGTCTCGCCGGCTATTCCGCCGCCAACCAGCGCGTCATCGACCTCGGCAACACCGGCAACAACGCGATCCAGCTGATCTCCAAGCTCAACATGGCGGCGATCCTGTATTTCGGCGCGCAAGCGGTGATCGCGCACGACCTGACGGTCGGCGGGCTGGTCGCGTTCAACATGTTCGCGCAGCGCGTCTCGGGGCCTGTGATCCGCATGGCGCAGCTGTGGCAGGAGTTCCAGCAGGTCCGGATCGCGGTCGAGCGGCTCGGCGACGTCCTCAACCACCGCGTCGAGCCGGGTGCCGGCAGCCAGACCGCGCTGCCCGCGATCCGTGGCAGCGTCACGTTCGAGAATGTCCGCTTCCGCTATGCCGAGGACGGTCCGTGGACGCTCGACGACATCGACCTGGTCGTCCCCGCCGGCTCGACGCTCGGCATCGTCGGCTCGTCGGGGTCGGGCAAGTCGACGCTGACCAAACTGCTCCAGCGGCTCTACGTCCCCGCCAACGGCCGCGTGCTGGTCGACGGCGTCGACGTCGCGCAGATCGATCCGGCATGGCTCCGCCGCCAGATCGGCGTGGTGCTGCAGGAGAACGTGCTGTTCAACCGCACGGTACGCGAGAACATCGCGCTCGCCAACCCAGCGCTGCCGATCGACAAGGTCATGGCCGCCGCCGAGATGGCGGGCGCGCACGAGTTCATCAGCCGGATGCCGCAGGGCTATGACACGATGATCGAGGAGCGCGGCGCCAATCTGTCGGGCGGCCAGCGCCAGCGGCTCGCGATCGCCCGCGCGCTCGTCACGCAGCCGCGCATCCTGATCTTCGACGAGGCGACCTCCGCGCTCGACGCCGAGAGCGAGGAGATCATCCAGACCAACCTCAAGCAGATGGCGGTCGGCCGCACCGTCATCATCATCGCCCATCGCCTGTCCGCGATCCGTCAGTGCGACCGCATCGTCGCGCTCGAGAAGGGGCGCCTGGTCGAACAGGGCTCGCACGACGAGTTGCTCAGCCACGGCGGCCGCTACGCCGACCTCTACCGACGCCAGATGGGCGTCCTGTACGGAATCGCCTCATGACCGCGCTCACCCACCATCTGTCGCTCGTCCGTCGCGCCTGGATCGAGGATCGCGCCACCCGCCGCGACCGTCGCATTCCGCTCGAGACCGCGTTCCTGCCCGCGGCGCTCGAGGTGATCGAGCGCCCGGTGTCGCCGACCGCGCGGATCACCGCGTGGCTGCTGCTCGGCGGGATGGCGGCGAGTGGGCTGTGGCTGACGCTCGGCCATGTCGATATCGTCGCGACCGCGGAAGGGCGGACGATTCCCGCCGACAGCGTCAAGCTGGTCCAGTCGGTCAGCGGCGGTCTGGTTCGGCGGATCTGGGTGCATGACGGCGACGTCGTCAAGCGCGGCCAGCCGCTGGTCGATCTCGATCCAACGCTGTCGTCGGCCGACGAAGCGCAGGCGCGCCAAGCGCTGCTCACCGCCGAGATCGACGTCGCGCGCAACGCCGCGATCGTCGACGGGCTGAGCGGCGGGCGCGGCGTGTTCGTCGCTCCGCCCGGCACGCCCGCCGACGTGCTCGACACGCAGCGCCGGCTGGTCGCGGCGCAACTCGGCAGCGCCCGCGCCGCCGACGCCGGGCTCGCCGCCGCACGTCGCTCCGCGCTTGCCGATGCGGCCGGGGCGGGGGACCAGATGCGCGCGCTCGACGCCAACCGTCCGCTGATGGAACGCCAGGTCAAGGCGATCGAGACGCTGGCGGCGCGCGGCTATGCCAGTGGCCTGCGCGTGCTCGACATGCAGCGCCAGCGGCACAGCGAGATGGGCAGCCGCGACGTCGCCGCGCAACAGCGCACGCGGGGGCTGTCGGAGGCGCAGCGGTTCGGCGAGGAACTCAACCATTCGCGTGAAACGGCGCGGCAGACCGCGCTCGGCGATCTCGCCAAGGCGCAGTCGGATGCGATGCAGCGTCGCCAGGATCTCGCCAAGGCCAGCCAGCAGAGCCGGATGCAGCGGCTGGTCGCGCCGGTCGACGGCACCGTCCAGCAGCTCGCGATCCATACCGTCGGCGGCGTCGTCGAACCGGTCCGCGCGCTGATGGTGGTGGTGCCCGACGGCAAGCTGACCGTCGAGGCCAAGCTGCTCAACCGCGACGCAGGCTTCGTCCACGCCGGCCAGCCGGTCGCGCTCAAGCTCGAGGCGTATCCGTTCACGCGGTTCGGCACCGTGCCCGGCCGGATCGTCTCGGTCAGCCGCGACGCGGTGCAGGACGAGAAGGGGCCATCCTATTACATGGCGCGGATCGCGATGGACCAGCGCACGGTCACCGCGGACGGTCGGCCGATGACGCTGACCCCCGGCCTCGCGGTCACCGCGGACATCCGCACCGGCCGCCGCCGCCTGCTCGATTACATGCTCGATCCGGTGTCGCGCGATGTCTCCGAAGCGGCGCGAGAGCGGTAGGGGTGGGCGCATCCGCACCGGATGTGCCGCATCATCTTGCGCCGATGCTGCAAGATGACCTAGAGGGCCCGCGGCGCGATATCGCGGGCCAGGCCTCTTGGTCCATCGACCGAACGCGGGTTTCCCACAGTCCGTTTCGATCGACTTCGGATGCAACGGGCGAGGCGGATCGGAACGAATGCAGATGACGGATAAGCCCGGAACGGTAGTTCGGCGAGAGCGCGACGTCGCCGCCGATATCTTGCGCGGGTTGGCGATCGTGCTGGTCGTCTATGGCCATCACGCGCGTGGCGTCATGAAGAATCCCGATGCTTCGGCTATGCTGCGCGTGCTCCAGGCGATCGATTTCGCGATCTACACGACGCACATGCCGGTGTTCTTCCTGGTCGCCGGCTACAACGCGTTCTTCTCGATCCGCAAGGTCGCGGCCGGGCACTATCTCCGGTCGCGGGGATGGGCGATCATCTATCCCTATGTGTTGTGGTCCGCCCTGTTCTGGGCGAGCATGACGGCGGCGCGGCTGATCATCCACGTCAACGGCGATCTGCCTCTCGATGCGCTGCTGCATATCGCGACGCACCCGATCGGCATCTTCTGGTTCCTGTACGCGCTGCTGCTCATGCAATTGGCGGCCCTGCTGTTCGCCGGGCGCGCCACGGTCGCCGCCGGTGCTGCCGCGCTCGCGTTGCTGGCCTTCACGTTTCTGTCCGACGCGCCGCCGACCGACGTCGTGCCACAGATGATCGTCCACGCGCCGTATTTCGTGGCGGGCCTATGGCTGGCGCAGCATGGCCGCAAACTGATGCATCCGATCCGTTCGCGGATCGGCATCGCTGTCGCCGCGATCCTGTTCGTTGCGGCCGCGCTGGCCTTGTGGCGGCGAGGCGACGTCGTGGCGGTCAGCCTGTGGACGATCCCGGTGTCGATGCTGGGTCTGTCGCTGATGATGACGCTGGCCTGTGCGCTGGCACCCGCCGGGCGCGCCGCTCGTCATCTGGCATGGCTCGGAATGGTGTCGCTGCCGATCTACCTGATGCACGTCATCTTCCTGCCGACGGCGCCGCGGCTTCTCGCGACGCTGCACCTGCGCAGCGTTCCGCTCGATCTGGCGTTCGGCACGGCCGTCGGGCTGTATGTTCCGGTCGCCGTCTTCATGCTGGCCGAGCGGCTCGGCATGGCGGACTGGGCCGCGCTGACCGGCAAGTCGCCGTTCAAGCGGCACCGGCCGGCCCCGTCACCAATCAGGTAGAGACTGCGGCGTCGGCATCGGTTTCGGCCGAGCGGCGCGCGCGCCGCTGCCAGGGCTTGCCGCGCAGGAACATGTCCGAAAACGCATAGCCGATCGAGATCGTCGCGAACGACGGACCGTAGCACTGCACCGTGATCGTGTAGATGTTGAGGATGAAGATCATCACCAGCTTCGACCGGATCTTGGTGCGGAACGGCGCGATCGCCATGCCGACCATGAAGACCAGCCACGGAACCCCCATCATCAGGTACGTGCTGAGATAGAAATTATCGACCGGTACGGTGTATCCCGACATATCCGTATAGGCCATCGGATAGGAGAAGCAGCCGAGCCCGCAGCCGACGAACAGGCCGGCAGGAAAGAGATCCGACAGGTAGGTGAAGGGTAGCTGCCAGCTGTTGTTGATTCGGTCCTGGAGACTGAACAGCGACGAACTCATCTCGGACAGGTCGACGCCGCCGAGAACCGCGATCAGCACGAACGGAATCGGCACGCACAGGAACGACCATTTGGCGAGGTTGCGCTCGATGTCGTATTTCTTCAACGAGGGCATCAGGATCTCGGTAGCGAGATAATAGAGCGCGAAGCACACCGCGACCAGCATCGCCGACCGGCTGGTGCTGATATGGATCGCCCAGTAGATCACCGGCCACAACGCCAGATTGAGCCATTTGGGAATCCGGTGGAACAGCATCAGATACGGAAAGACGACCATGTACGCGGCCATCGTGCTGTCGCCGGCCAGCCCGCCGTACCGCACGACGCCGTCGATCCACCAGACCCGGCCGACTTCCTTGCTGTTGCCGAAATTCTCGAACTCCGCGCCCGTCCAGGGATAATCGAAATAGGGCGCGGCGATCAGGCCGACGATCGAGGCGATCATCAGCCCGATCATCATATACCGCACGAACTTGTACTGCGTGATGTCGCTGCCGCAGAGCGCCAGACCGACGTAGAACGGAAAGAACAGCTTGAGCGACGAGATCAGCGCAAACGGCGATTCGGACATGAAGATATAGCCGACCATCGCCGCAGTGATCGTGTTCAGGACCAGCAGAATGGCGAAGGGCGAGCGGTCTCGAAACGCGATATGCCAAGCGAAATAGCCGAAGGCGCCGATCGAGAGCAGGTCGGGGATGAACCACAGCGGCGACAGATGCGTCAGCGCCAGCGCCCAGCGCAGCACCGCGGTCAGCGTATCGCGAAACGCGAACATCAGGAACAGACCGGCCAGCAGCTTGTTGGCCAGTTCCTGGTTCATGCTCGTCGACCAGTTCCGCTGGACCGTCGTCCGGGCGGGAAATGCATCGATCGTGGTAGCCATCAGCGAGTTTCCGGTTCTTCAGTGACGATGACGCCGGCGCGGCCGGGCGCGGGCTGGCCGTCGCCCATACCAGTGCTGCCGAAGCGACTCCAGCGGCGGTTGAGAAAGGCGAGCATCGGCTTTTCGATGAAGCGGTGGACGATCACGGCGCCGATCACCGCGCCGACGAACACGAGCGGCAGCAGCAGTTCCGGTGCGCGGTCCAGGATGCCGAGCTTCTGCGCGATGACCTGGGCCAGCTTGATCGCGATCGGATGCGACAGGTACAACGCGTAGGACGCGTCGCCACCCGCGACCAGCAGACGGGTCAGGCCGGTGGGGGCGACCTGGCGTCCGCCGACCGGCTCCAGCCCGAGCACGGCCGCTGCCATGATCAGCGTGGCGGGGATACCGCCGGTGACGATCCGGCCGATCGTGTCGTAGGCGTCGGTCTGATACCCGATCACCGCGAGCACCAGCGCGAACGGGATTGTCGCGAGCGCGATCGGGCGGGGGATGCGGACGCCCTTCAGGAACAGGTGCGCGAGCCCGATCCCCGCGAGGAACTCACCGGTCAGCGGATAGCCCCAGAAATGCAGCATCCGCCAGTCGGCCGGGGCAAGATGCGCGACGGCCATCAGCCCGAGGATCGCGGCGACGATGATCGCGATGCCGGTGGCGCGGCGGAACGGCAGCGCGACCGCGAACACCGCGTAGAACATCATTTCGTAGTTCAGCGTCCAGCCCAGCGTGAACACCGGAAAACAATAGTCGCCGCACACCGGCCCCGGCAGGAACAGGTACGAGAACACGATGTTCAGCGCGCCCGGCCGCGGCGCGCCGGTCGCGACCAGTACGGCCAGCGCAAGCGTGGTGAAAACCCAGTAGAGCGGCGCGACCCGGATCAGACGGCGGCGCAGGAAGTCAGCGGCGGCGCCTGCCTTCCCGAACCGGTCGTGCATCATGTAGTACATCACGAAGCCCGAGATCACGAAGAAGACGTCGACCCCCAGTCCCCAGTCGAGCGGAACGAAGCTCCAGTATCCGGCGCGTGCGCCGAGATGATCGACCAGCGCGTGCTGGCTATGCCCGCAGAGTACGAGAAAGGCCGCTAGGAAACGCAGGATCTGGAGGCTGTCTATCCGGCCTAGACGCATCGGGAAAACCTTAGGTTGGGAATCTACTCACTGCTGAATGCACTCTGCAACGTCAATTGCGGAAAATTACGGTGCGGTGCAGCACGCCCCGAAACGAGGCAGGTCGGCCGCCCGAACCGATCGTTTTTCGCGGTCCGCCGGTCGCGAGTAGGGTCGGGTGGGATCGGCGTGGGTGGACGTGCGGGACCGAAATCGCCTAGTGGCATGCTGTAGTGCAGTATGACCCGGCAGTCGGCCGGCGATCGGGTTCTGTGCCGATGTCCTAGCGGAGAGACCGCCCACATCATGTCTGTCTTACTGACACGATTGATCCGCGGTGGCGCGCCGAACATGGTTCTGCGTGGTTCGACGCTGTTCCTTCGATTCGCGCTGTCCTTTTACATCGTCAGCCAGCTCGGTCTGGCGGCGGCGGGCGTCTATGGCCTGGCGATCGGTGCGATCGGCATCGTCCCCGCGACGGTCGGCTGGGGCCTGAACTATTTCGTGTCGCGCGAAGTGGTCGGGCATACCCCCGCGACCGCCGCGCCGCTGATCCGCGACCGGCTGATCATCACCTTCGCGTCGTTGCTCGCAGGCACGCTGATCGCGGTGCCGGTCCTGGTCTGGCAGACCGGCGGGATCACGCAGACGCAGGTGCTGATCCTGATCCTCTTGTGGCTCGAGACGGTCGCGCTCGACATCTACATGCCGATGATCGGACTCGAACTCGCGCTGTTCGCCAACGTCCTCGTGTTCGTTCGCTCCGCCTTGTGGATCCCGATCGTCGTCGCGATCGGGTTCGCGCTGCCGGCGTTGAGGACGCTCGACATGATTTTCATCGGCTGGATCCTCAGCCATGTGCTCGCGATCGCGATGCTGTTCGTCTATCTGCGCCGCTGGCCGATGAAGGCGAGCCTGCGCGAGGAAAAGAAGCTGAGCGTGCTCGTCACGCGGGCCCGCCGCGCCTGGTATATCTATTTCAGCGACCTCGGCATCGTCGGACTGGGCTATGCCGACCGCTTCATCCTGAACGCGCTGCTCGGGCTGGTCGCGACGGGTATCTACAGCTTCTATTTCTCGATCACCAACGCGCTCCAGACCTTGATCTCGACCGCCGTGGTGCAACTCGCGCTACCGCGGATGGTGCGCGCGTTCCGCGGCGGCGATCCGGTCGAGTGGCAGGCCGAACTGCGCCGCCAGATGATGAAGACGATGACCTTCGCCGCGGTGTTCAGCGTCGGCATCTTCCTCGCGACCGAGATGATCTTCTACTTCGCGCCGGCGGGGCGTTTCCCGGTGTTTCGCGTGCTGCTCGCGATCATGCTGCTGGCGGCGACGATCCGTTCGGGCTCGGACCTGCTCAACGTGTCGATCACCAGCATGGGGCGCGACCGGATGTACGCGGTCAACAACGTCGCAGGCGTGATCGTCGCGATCGCGTTCGGCACCGGGTTCATGTATTTCTTCGGGCTGATCGGGGCGGGGCTGTCGGCCGCGGCTACCGCCAGCACGCTGTTCATCGTCCGTTTGCTCTATCTGCGTCATGTGCTCCGCAAGATGAAGCAACCCGAGCCTTTCTCGCAAACGGGGGGCGGCTCGGCAACGGAGATGCCCCGCCCATGACCGATACGCCCATGACCGACACGCGCAAGCCCCCCGCGTGGGCTACGTTCGCCGAGCATCTTCGTGGCGATCTGGTGCGCGTCGCCAAGGTCGGCGGGCAGCGGCCGGGCGGTGCGTTCCTGGTCTATGCGTGGCTGTTCCTGCCGGGTTTTCGCTTCATCCTGCAGCACCGGATCCAGCGGCTGCTCGCGTCGCTGCCAGTCGTCGGCCGGGTCGTCGCGCGGCTCTATTGGGCACGGACCTGTCGGCGATCGGGGTCCGAGATCGCCGCGATCGCGACTGTCGGCCCCGGCTGCTACATGCCGCACCCCTATGCGATCGTGCTCGGCGACTGCACGCTCGGCCGCAACGTCGCGGTCCTGCAATGCGTGACGATCGGCAAGCGCGGCGACGATGCGCCGCGCGGGCCGATCATCGGCGACGACGTCGAGATCGGCGCAGGCGCGACCATCCTCGGCCCGATCACGATCGGTCGCGGTGCCAAGATCGGCGCGAATTCAGTGGTGCTGAAGGACGTCCCCGCGGGCGCGGTCGCCGCCGGATCGCCGGCGCGCGTCCTCGGCGGCGCGCGATGACGGAGACTGCCGCGTCCGGTCGCCGAGCGCTGCGGGTCTTCTATATCGGTGCCGGCGATCCGGTCGATCCGCGCTCGGGCATGGACGTCGTCGCACGCGCGCACATCGCCGAACTCGCCGCCTCACGCGCGATCGACCTGACCGGCGTCTTCACGACGTTGCCCGCCGACACCCCGCCGCCCGCGTTCGGCGGCGTCGGCGGCTACCGCGCGGATACGAAGACGCCGTCCAAGGCGCGCAAGCTCGCGCATCTCTTGTCGGGTAAGCTGCTGATGAGCATCGGCTTCGTCTCGACCCCGGCGCGACGTGCGATCCGCGCGGGACTGGCGGCGAAACCCGATCTGATCGTGGTCGACCATATCCAGGCGCTCGCGAACGTGTCGCTGTGGCGGCTCGTGCTGGGGCGCACGCCCTTCGTCTTCATCGCGCACAACGTCACGCCAGACACGCTGGTCGACGGCGCGCGGCTGCGGAAATCGCGCGCGGCGGCGGCGTTCCTCCGCGTCGAGGCGGTGCAGGCGTGGCTGATCGAGGCGCTGCTGTTGCGGCGTGCGGCGCGGACCGTGTTCATCTCCGACAGCGATGCGCGCCACTATCGCAGCCTGACCGGCGCGAAGGGCGTCGCGCTGTGCCCGGTGATCGAGCGTGCGCCGGTTTCGGCGGTAAAGGCGATCGCGCCGCCATCCAACGACATCAACCATCGCCGCGTCCTTTTCATCGGCAGCCCCGGCTTCCCCCCCAATCGCGCCGCGATCGACTGGATCACGCGGTCGCTCGCGCCCGCGCTGCTGGCACTCGACGCCCCCGCGATCGTGACGTTCATCGGCAAGGGCACGCGCGACCATATCGGTACACCCGCCGCCAATGTCGAAACATTGGGCTTCGTCGCCGACGACGAGATGGAGCGGCTGCTCGGCGCGTGCCTGTGCATGCTGAGCCCGGTCGTCCACGGCAGCGGGTTGAAGATCAAGATGCTCGAGGCGTTCGCCGCCGGCGCACCGGTGATGGCGACGCCGCTGTCGCTCCAGGGTTTCGAATTCATGGGCGTGCCCGCGCTGCTCGACCTCGACCGGCCCGAGACCGCCGCCCGCCACATCCTCGGGCTCGCGCAGGACCCGGCAGCGGTCGAGGCGGCACGGACGCACGTCCGCGAGCGCTGGGCCGCGCACAGCCGGCAGCGCGAGGGCGCCCTGGTCGATACGCTGATCGGAGCGCGCGCAGGACGGGCCGGATGATGGCGCCCAAGACGGACAAGGAGCGGGCATCGTGAGCGAGCCGCAGACGCACGCAGAACCGACCGGTCCTTTCGGGACGAAGGTCAGGGTGCTCGATCCCAATTTGTCGATCTACCTTGATCTGCTGCGTCTGGTCGCGGCGTTCGAGGTGGTGCTCGGCCATGCCCGGCATTTCGTCATGCCCCGGCTGCCCGGGTTCATCTCGGGCCACACCGGCGAAGCGGTCGCGGTGTTCTTCGTGCTGTCGGGGTTCGTCATCGCTTTCGTCGCCGAGGAGAAGGAGCACAGCCTTCGCGCCTATGCGACCGCTCGCCTGTCGCGGCTCTATTCGGTCTGCCTGATCGCGCTGCTGACGGGGTTCGTCTGCGACATGATCACGCAGCGCTACGGCGCCGTGCCGCTCAGCGATCATCCGTTCTACGATCCAGCCTACCTTACCAACCTGCCGTTCGCGCTGACCTTCACCAACGAACTCTGGTTCAGCCACCGTGTGTTCGGCAGCAACGAGCCCTATTGGTCGCTCGGGTTCGAGGCCGCCTATTACGTGATCTTTGCCGCGTTCTTCTATCTCGGGCGCGTGCGGGGCGCGGTGATCGGCGTCCTGTTGATGCTCGCGTTCGGACCGAAGGTCGTCGCGTACATGCCGATCTGGCTGTTCGGGCTGCTCGCCTACCGCCACGTTCGCGCCGGCCGCGTGACGATGCCGAAGCGTTTGGCGCTCGCGACGTTCGTCGCGACTGTGCTCGCCTATTTCGTCGTCAAGCGCACGTTGGAGCATTGGGCGTGGCCGATGTACGACCAAGCCGACCTGGCGCAGCTGGCGAAGAGCTTCGTGTATTTCGCGCTCGTCGGCGGGCTGATCACCGTCAACATCATCGCGTTCCGGCGCGCGACCGAGGGGCGGACGATCTTCCCCTCCGGCATCGCCCGCGCGATCCGCTGGCTGGCCGGGGCAAGCTTCACGTTGTACCTCGTCCACCAGCCGTTCTTCCTTATGCTGGCGTCGGTGTTCCCGAAGTTGCGCGCGAGTGCGGGGGGTGGACCGGTGGCGATCCTAGCCGCGGTGATCCTCGCGCTGCTGATCGCCGAAGTGTCGGAGCGTCGCAAGCGGGTGTTCCAGCGCGCGTTCGGCAAGCTGCTCGGCGTCGCATCGCCGTCCCGATCGAAGGTCGTTTTGTAATAATCTTCGGAGCAAAACAAATATTAGTTAAGATCGAAGAAACTATAGAATAACAGCAATTTTTCATTGCATGCCACCTAGATAGAGCGAGGGTTCAGGGTTTCGCCCGCACTAGGGAACAGATGGTGGCAACGGTACACAACGCAGCATTTTTCGCGGATCCAGCCGAACGTCGCGCCGACACGCGAGTGGCGTTGGCGCGTACCGGTACGTTGCGCCTGCATGACGAGACGACGTCGCGCGAGATCCGCATCGCCGATCTCAACCGCGACGGGTGCCGGATTGAATCGGTACTGCCGTTGCTGCTCGATCAGAGTGTCGTGGTCGGTATTCCCGGCGTAGGCCAGCGCGAGGCGCAGATCACCTGGGCCGGCGCACGCGATTATGGTTGCCAGTTCGACCTGCCGCTACCTGCCGGCAGCATCACCGCGGCGATGACCGACAATGTTTATGGTTTGAACACCACCGGCGCGATCCGTGCGCCCGCCACGTTCAAATGGCAGCCGCGCGGGCGGTTGTTGCTGCTCGGCGTGATCAGCCTGGCGGGATGGACCGCGATCACCTTGGTGGTCGAGCGTTTGCTCGGCTGACAGTCCGCTAGGTTCGGAAACGTGCACTGGCCGCCTCCTCCACGCGCAGGATGGGGCGGCCAGTGTTTTTTTGTGCGCCTACAACATGCGGTAGCGTATTCCCGCACCGCTGCCCGACAGTGACACCACGACCGGCCGCGATCCGACCGGGATCGTCGTGTCGCGCGGGCCGGCGGGCGAACAGATTGGCCGGTAGGGCGTCGGCGCGCCGCCGATTTGCAGCTCGGCCTTCTGCGCGGCACGATCCGTCCACGCGATCAACGTACGCGACTGCCCGTCGCTCATCCTCGCCACGGTCAGGCCGGGCTGCGGCCGATCGATCCGCCAGCTTTTCGCGCGACCGATCAGGCGGCTGACATCGCGCATCATGCAGGCGGCGGGCTTGGGTTTGTAATCGTAGGTGAACAGCCCGAAATTGGCCTCGTTGTCGGTGGGATCCTGGGCCTGGTCCTTCAACTGATAGATCCAGACGCCGCGCATCCACGGCGTCGCCGCGGACCACAGCAGGAACTGGGCGATGTTATTGCCCGAATCGTTGCGCGCGATATCGCACGGCCCGCCCTGCGTGGTCGGCCAACCGATCTCGGTTACGTAGATCGGCATCGCCCGACCACCGCGGATCCGCATCTTCGTGGCGAGCGCCTGCATCCGTGTGATCGCTTCGGCGGCGGTCCGGTTATCGGGGCGTTCGCAGTGGTTATAGTAATGGACCGACAGGCCGTCGGCGCCCTTCAGCCCGCCGCCGCCGGCTACCGCGTGCACCCACTGCCACCCGTCATCCGTACCCGCCGCACCGGCCAGGACGGTGGCGTTCGGTTGGCTTGCGCGAATCGCGGCGGTCGCCTTGGCCGCCAGTCGGGCATAGGCGTCGCCGCCGCGCGGATCGCCGGGCGCGGCGCGTCCGATCAGCTTGCCCATCGCTGGCGCGGCGTTGAGGTTCCACTCGTTCCAGATCTCGTAGATCGGGCGTCGGCCTGCGGTCTGGCGCGCAGCCTCGCCGGCAAAGTTCGCAAACGCCGCACGACCCGCATCGGTAACGGGCACGCCGTCGCCGCCGATCGCCGGATTGGGATGATCGAGGATGAACAGCGGCCGCGCCTTGGTCGCGGCCAGGAACGCCGCCAGGCGGGGCCGCATGCTGCCCGGCGCGTTCATGCCCGCACCCTTGAAGCCGGGCCAGGTCAGGTCGTCGCGGAACGACGATGCACCGACCGTGTCGATCGCCTGCGCGGTCCGGGCGGGATCATAGCCATATTCGCCGCCGATCCCGAAATGCACGCCGACGCCGATGATCAACGGCACGGCGCGTGGCGTCAGCGGTCCATCGGGCAGCGGCCGCAACGGGCCGGGCGACGACGACGGCATCGGCGCCATCGAGGCGAGCGCGACGGCACCCCCGACCAGCCCGGTCAGCACCAGCCCGGTACGGGCCACGATCTTCCCGGCCGTGAGGCGGGATTTCGGGGATCGAATAGATGGCATTGGCTTCTCCTCAACCCCCGGAATCGCGCCCTACCGCCCCCGCGGCGCGGGCTCAATAGGCGTTGCTGTGGACGAGAACGGTCATCGTCCGGAACAGGATCTTGACGTCGCGCATCAGACTCCAGTCATGGAGATATTCGAGATCGGCCTGCAGCCGGTTCTTCAGATCGACGTCGCGGTGGGTCGCGCCGCGGAACCCGCGAACCTGTGCGAGGCCGGTGATTCCGGGCTTCAGCGCGTGGCGATGCCAATATTCGCGATCGACTTCCCAGAACAGCTGGTTGCCCGCGAGCGACCCGAGCGCGTGCGGGCGCGGCCCGACCAGGCTCATGTCGCCGAGCAGGACGTTCAGGAACTGCGGGATCTCGTCGAGACTGGTCTTGCGGATGAACGCGCCGACGCGGGTGATGCGCTTGTCGTCGCGCTGCGTCGACGTTGCGCCCTTCGCATCGAGGCTTTCGACGCGCATCGAGCGGAACTTCAGGATGTTGAAGATGCGGTTGCCGCGGCCGATTCGCTCCTGCCGGAACAGCACGGGGCCGGGCGAATCGAGCTTCACCGCGAGCGCGATCAGTACGAGCGCCGGGGAGATCGCGATCAGCACGATCAGCGTCACGATGATGTCGAGCGCGCGCTTCTTGGCCATGTCGGTATAGCTCAGCGGCCCGCGTGCAACGAGCAGCGTCTGGCGGCCCTTGAAGTTCTGCAGGCCCAACACGCCGAGCTTGCCGAAACCGGCCGACAGGATCTCGCCGTCGACATTGGCGCCGCGCAACAGCAGCGACCAGTCGAGCTGGCGATCGACCGGGCAGTGCACCACGACCCGCTCGTACTTACTGACCATCTGGCCGAACCGGTTGAGCATGTGCGGATTGCCCATGTCCGGCTCGATCCCGGCCTCGCCGGCAAAGATCGTGTCGCAGAGCTTTGGCTCGTGCCATTGCGCGCGCGGCACGTCGTCGACGATCAGCAGTTCGGCGACCAGCTTCGGCGCGACCGTGCGCCGGACGACGATGACGATGATCATCCGGAACGTCGCCATCAGGATCGTCGTGCCGCCGAAACCGATCGCGAACGCGACGCGCGAGATGTCGTTGCCCGCCTGGACGAAGAAGATCAGCGTCAGCAGCGCGAACCCGGTGATCGCCAGCGGCACGATCGCGCGCATCATCGATTCGGTGCCACTGGTGATCGCAGGTCGGGAATACGCCTTGTTATTGAAGGCGATAAGGAAATAGATTGGCAGAACCGGATAAGCGAGATCGATCCCGCTGAGCGACAGCCAATTGTCGCCGCGTACGAAGCTGCCGATCGCGAATCCGATTGCGATCGCGAACAGGTCGGTCGCGATCAACAGGCAATATAGCCGCAGGCGCAGGTTCCGTCGGTGGAGGGCGCCGGCCAACGAAACTTCGCCGAGATGGTCCATGGCTACTTCCATCGCGTGACTTTATCCTTAGAAAATCGGCCCCTGGCCACCCGACCGGTTTTCGCTGCGCTGCAACAGTGATAGCGGGTGGGCCATCGTGGAGCAATCACGGCGATATAACCTTACGATGCAGGATCTAACCTGAACGAAACACTCGAATCAGTTTAGATGGCCACCCATGGCGGCGCATAGCAGCCTTGCAACAATATGGCGTCACACCGTGCCTATCCCCGGATAGAATTGGAAAATAGAGACAATGATCGCAGTTAATGGTCGTTTTCTGGGACGTTCGGTCACCGGTGTCGAACGGTTCGCGCGTATGTTGCTGGGGCAGGTTCACGACCGCATCGTGGCGGGCGTCGAGCCGCCCCGCTGGACGCTGTTGCTGCCGCCCGGCGTTGCTGCACCGCCAGAATGGCCGCGGTTTTCGATGCGCACCGTTGGTCGCGGCGGTGGTCACGCCTGGGAGCAGATCCATCTGCCCCGGGCCGCGCACGGGTCGACGCTTCTCAATCTGTGCAACTCCGGCCCGGTCGCGCCGCGCCGGTCGCTGACCGTGATCCACGACGCACTGGTCTACGATCTGCCGGAGAATTTCTCGAGACCGTATAGGACGATGCACCGGACGCTCGGGCATCTCATCGCGCGTCGCTCGCAGATCGCGACCGTGTCGGGCTTTTCGCGCGATCGTCTGGCCGCCGTGCTCAAGCTCGACCCCGCCAGGATCCCCGTGATCCCCAACGCGGCGGACCATGTCGACGCGATCGTCCCCGATACCGACATCGTCGCGCAACTGGGCCTGATCCCGGGGCGATTCCTGCTGTTTGTCGGATCGTTCGCGCCGAACAAGAACCTGCCGCGCGCGCTCGAGGCGTTCGCGCGGGTCGCCCAGCCTGACGATCGGCTCGTGCTGGTCGGGGCGGCGGTCAAGTCGTTCGCGCAGAACGGCATGGACGACGTGCCGCCCGGCGTGATCCTGCCGGGCCGGATCAGCGACGAGGCGTTGATGGGGCTGTACCGCGCCGCCCGCGCGCTGGTGTTTCCCAGCCTGTACGAAGGCTTCGGCATCCCACCGCTGGAGATGATGCAGTTCGGCCGTCCGGTGCTGGCGGGTGATATTCCCCCGGTGCGCGAAGTGTGCGGCGATGCGGCGCTGTACGTCGATCCGACCTCGGTCGACTCGATCGCCGGGGGGCTGGAGCGGATCCTGCGCGACGACATTTTGGTCGACGATCTGGCGGCACGCACCGCGGCGCGGGTTGACGCCTATAGCTGGTCGGCGAGCACCGACGATCTGATCGCCGCGCTCGCTGCGATCTGAATAGCGAGTAAAGAAACGCGAATCAGACGGGGCGGTCGGCGTCGCTGGCGTAGAGCGCGATATAGCGGCCCGCGACCGCCGCTTCGGAGAATTGCTCGAGCAATGCCGGATCGGCGGTGCGGCGCGCGCGCCAGGTCGCCGGGTCGTCGAGCGCAAGGCGCAGCTGCGACGCGAGCGCCTCGGGATCGTCCTTGGCGTACATCGCCGAGAGCGGCGCCATATGGCCGATCTCGGGCGTGCCGCCAGCGTCGGAATACAAGGTCGGCGTGCCGCGCGCGAGGCTTTCGATCATGGTACGCGGCAGCGGTTCGGGCCAGGTCGAGCCGATGATCAGGACGTCGATGCTGTCGTAGAACGCATCGGCCTCGACGAACCCCATCCAGTCGATCCGCGGATCCGGATGGCGCGCCTTCAGTCCGTCGATATAGTCGGTCTGGCCACCGCCGGCGATGCGCAGTCGCCAGTCGCCTTCGACGCTGGTAATCGCCGCGAGCACCACTTCGATGCCCTTTTCAGGTTCGACCCGGCCGATCACGCCGAACACCAGGCCGGGGGCGTCCTCGCGCCCCGGTCGTTCCGCGCTGGACACCACCGCGTTCACATCGGCGATGTTGAAGATCACGCGGCTCGGCGTATCGTCGAAGAAGCCGTGACGCTCGTGCGTATCGATCACGTACTGACTGTTCGAGGCGACCGCATCGACGAGCGGGGTATTGCGCTTCTTGCGGTCGGTCAGCAGGCGGCAATCGGCGCAGCGCTCGACGCAATCCTTGCGGTCGCGGTATAGCGCGGCACGCGCGCACATAAGGCTGTAGTCGCGCAGCGTGTGGACGATCCGGATGTCGTTGGCGCGCGCCCAGTGCCAGATCTCGGTCGAGAACCCCTGCAGATTGTTGGTGTGCAGCACGTCGGGCTTGATCCGCTTGGCGAGCGCGATCAGGTCGCGGGTCGCCCGCCGATTTTTCCGGTCGCGCAGGTGCCACATCAGGCGCACGGGCTTGGACGGCCGATGCCCGGGGCGGAACGGCCAATAGATGTTGCGCAGTGGCAGGCGGTGTACCGTGACCGGACCGTCGCGTTCCTCGATGATCGTATCGCCGTCGTGCAGCGAGGCGACGTGCACGTCGTGACCGCGCGCGCCGACCGCCCGGCCAAGCAGCGCGACCGACCGCTCGGCGCCACCGACGAGGGAGGGGGGATACAACGTGTTCACGATCAGAATGCGCATGCTACCCTATCAATTCGTCTTTTGCGTATCAGCCGCGACCCAAATACCGCGGAGGAGGCGCACCATGGAATTCAAGGCGGCGTAATTCTTAGGCGACATCCACCCGTTCTGGTCGATCGTTACTGTCGTCGCGACCAAATCCAGCGCGGATACAACGCCATCGAACGTTCATCTCGCGTCTGCGATATCGTGACCTCAGCATCTTTCGCAACCGTGAACTTGTGGAGGAAAGGGCAGGCACGTGTCCTCGACAGACGATATTTTTACAAAAAACGATACGAGTTCACCGATATGGCTTTGCGTGACGTCACAATTGCCGCAATGCACAAAAAATTTCTTTATACCATTTTCACCATGCCGGATGGCAGTCTCAAGCAGAGGTAGTGTTCGCCCATGACCAATACGGAATCAGGCGAAGCCGCCGGTTTCCGCGCGGCGGTCCGGCGTGATCTCGCGTTGTTCGCCCATCACGAATCGACCATCGTAACCGCGGGCTTCACCTTGCGGATGATCCTGGTGACGCAAGGGTTCCAGTTCGTGCTGGCGCGGCGGATCCAGGATCTGTTGGCGCGCATTCCGGTTATTGGTCGTCCGATGCGGCGTATCTGGTGGTGGGCGACGTGCCGCTCGTTCGGTTCGGAGATCGCGATCGGCTGTACGGTTTCGCCGGGACTGTACATTCCTCATCCGTACGGGATCGTCGTGGGCGTCTGCACCTTGGGCGAAAACGTCGCGATCCTGCAGAACGTGACGATCGGCTCGCGCCATTCGCACAGCCCTGGTCATGCACGGATCGGCCGAAACGCCTATCTGTCGGCAGGGGCGGCAATTATAGGCGCGATCTCAATCGGGGAGGGAGCCATGATCGGCGCCAATGCCGTAGTGTTGCGTGACGTGCCGAACGGTGCGGTCGCGGTTGGCGTGCCGGCCCGGATCGTCGCCGCGTCATGATGCTGCGCGAACTTTCGTCCTATAGCCATTGGAGCGGCACGCGATGCGCATCCTAAGCATTTCCGCCTATTACCCGCCTTATGTGATCGGTGGCGCGGAACTGTGCGCGCACAGTCTGACCTACTGGTTCGCGGCCAATGGCCATGAGGCGGCGGTGTTGACCGCGGCGCCGATGGCCGAGCATGAGAGCTGGGCGACGCCGCAGGACGGCTACACGCTGTACCGGGTCGGCACCCCGCATATCTATCCGGTGTTCAAGACCAGTCAGGCGCCGGGCTGGAAGAAGCCGATCTGGCATGCGCAGGATCATTACGATCCGCGCAACGAGGCTATGTTCGAGCAGGTCATCGCCGATTTCAAACCCGACTTCATCCATATCCACTGGATATCGGGGCTGGGCTATAACGGGTTGAAGGCGATCGGCCGTCACGACATCCCGACCGCGATCACGTTGCACGACCTCGCCTATACCTGCCTGCGTACGACAATGTTCCGCGGCAGCGACGAGTGCGTCGGTCAGTGTACGAGTTGCCGCGTGAGCTCGAAGGTCAAGATGGGGTTCCTGCGTGAGATCCCGCGGCTCGGCTTCATCTCGCCGTCGCAGTCCAACCTCGACACGGTGTCGTCGTTCCTGCCGATCGAGGACTATCCGCGGTTCCACATCCTCAACCCCAACCGCTATCCCACGCCGCGCACCACGCACGTGCCGTCGGATACGGTGCGACTGGTGTTCGTCGGACGGCTGGAAAAGACCAAGGGGATCAATTTCCTCCTCGAATTGCTCGATCCGCTCGCCGCGCAGTATAAGTTCCATCTCACCGTGCTCGGCAAGGGGCCGGAGGATCAGGCGTTGCGGGCGGCGTATGGCGATCGCCCATGGCTGACGATGCAGGGCCATGTGCCGCAGCAGAACGTCTCCGATCTGATGGCCGAAAGCGATATGCTGATCGTTCCGTCGCTATGGGCCGAAAATTCGCCGGGCGTCGTGTTCCAGGCGCTGGTCAACGCGGTGCCGGTGATGGGCAGCGACAAGGGCGGGCTGCCCGAACTGATCGAGCCCGGTGTCAACGGGATGCTGGTGCCCCCCGGCGACACCGAGCGGTGGCGCGCGGCGATCGTCGACGTGTTGGAGCATCCCGAGCAATTGCTGGTCCTGCGCGAGCAGGCCGCCAAGCAGACCGACCGGTACGACTATGACGTGCTCGCCAAACAGATGCTCGACGCGTTCGACCAGATCGCGGCCGGCAGCGGAAACCGCTGACCGGCGCGGGGTTCGCGGTTTGTCCGGCAGCCTAGAGCAGGCGGGCGTTGACCCCAAGTCGGCTGGCGTTGGGCATGTCGATCACGACCGGCATCTCGCCGATGGTGAGGGTGCGGTCGGAGGCGGCGGCAGCGGTGGCCTGGCACAGGGTGCGGGTGGTGTAGGCGGCGGTGCCGCCGACCGTGATCCGCCCCTGCCGGCCGGCTACCGCGCTCCACGCGACGATCGCCAGGCCGCGCGACGTCGTGACGCGGATCACCGTCAAGCCGTTGTCGACGCTCTGCACCGCCATCGCCTTCGCATCGGCGATCACCGCGCTGGCATCGGCGAACGCGCACTGCGCCGACTTCGCCGCGTAATTGGCGTCGTACAGACCGAAATTATGCTGGATGTTGGTCGGATCGACACCCGAATCTTTGGTCTCGTAATACCAGGATCCCGCCACCCAGGGCAGCGCGGCGGTGTGCAGCAGGAATTGCGGCACGTTGGTCGCGATCTTCGCCGCGCTCACCGCACAGACGTTGGTACCCGCCGGCCAGCCCCATTCGGTGACATACAAGGGCAGGTCGCGCCCGCCATTGGCGCCGGCGATCTTCGAATGCAGCAGCGTCAGCCGGCCCAGCGCCTCGGACGCGGTGCGGTTGGCGGTACTGGCGCAGTGATTGTAGATGTGTGCGGAGACGCCATCGGCCTGCGCCGCGGCCCCGCGGGCGAGGACGTCGAGCGTCCATTGCCAGTCGGGATCGTCGCCCGCCGCGCCCACCAAGACCTTCGCAGTCGGTGCGACCTGCTTTATCGCGCTGGTCGCACGCGCAGCGAGCGGCGCGTAGTAGAGCGACGCGCGATAGTCCGACGCGTCGCCCGGACCGACCATCACCGGCTTGTCGCGGACGACGTTGCGGTTCCATTCGTTCCAGATCTCGTAGATCGCATCACGGCCCGCGGTCGCGGCGACCGCGCGCTGCGCATAGGCCGCGAACGCGGTCTGTCCGGCATCGGCGACGGGCGGCGAGGCGCCCGGAATGAACGCGTTGCCGTTGTTGAGGATATACAAAGGGCGTGCGGTGGTCTTGCCGAGGAAGGTCACGAGCGGCTGCGGCAGGTGCGCGCCGTTGACGTCCCAGTCTGGTGCGAGCGCGTTCCAGTAGAGATCCTCGCGGAACGCCCGGATGCCGCTATCGGTAAACCGCTGCGCGACGCTGTCGGGATCGTAACCGGCGAGCGCCGCATAGGAGAAGTGCGTGGCCGCGCCGACGATATAGGGCGACGCGCGCACCGGCAGGTCCGACGCGGCGAATATGATCGCGGTGGCGCCGGCTTCGGTGGGCAGCGCGCTGGCGTCGGCGGCGGTCGGCGTGGCGGCCGGCGCGGGCGTCGGCGACGGCACTGCAGCAGGAACGGTCGTGACCGCCTCGGTCGAGGCGGAACTGCCGTCCCCGCCGCCGCAGGATGCGAGCAAAATGCTGAATAGTGGCAAAAAACGGCGAACCATGACGAACCCTCGATGAGGACTCATGCTTAATTTGCAGGGTTTTACATGCGGTTAATGGAGGGGACATATAGGAACACTTATGCGGCAGCGCAGCGTGATCGAAGGTGAGTTCGTCTTTTACATCGGTTAGGAGCGTCTTGACGCCGTGGATACGAGAAGGCACGCAGACTCTATGTTCGGTTGTTATTCCTCACCGGTTCGTCGCTCGATGTTGCATTGCAGCATGAATCGCGCGCGAGTCTTCAGCGTCCTTGCCCAGGCAATGGGTGCCGCTGCCTTCGTCGTTCCGCAGGTCGCCGTCGCGCAGTCCGAGCAGCTGGGGAATCCGTTGCTACCGATCCCGCTGATCGGCGTGACGACGATCGATCAGCCGGGTCTGAGCGTGACGCCGTCGGGAGAGGTTGCCTATGACGACAACATCTTCCGAACCAACGAAAACCGCGCGGCACCGGTCGACGACATCATCGTCACGCCTGCCGTGCGTGCCACCTATCAACGGCAGGTCGGGCACAACGACCTGCGCGTCGACGGCGATTTTGCCTATAGTTTCTATACCCGGAACACCGATCGCAGCCGCGCGCGCGCCGACATAGAGGGGACCGGCACGATCCGAGTCGCCGGCATCTGCCAGATCCAGCCCGATCTGCGATTCGCGCGGCAGCAGGCCGATTATGGCGACATCAACGGCCCGGTCGACAATTTCCAGACGTTTTCGACGGTGGCGGTCAAGGCCAGCTGCCCTCGCGCCGTGGGGTTCTTCCCGCTGGCCGAAGTGTCGCGGCGGACGACGCGCAACACGACGCAATTCGATTTCGCGGATCAGACGCTGGTCTCCGCGGCGGGCGGAATCGGCTATGCGCGTCCCAGCCTGGGACAGGTGGCACTGTTTTATCGCTATTCGCGAGCAGATCGTCCGACGATCGGCGTCGTCAATCGCATCGACGAGGCGGGCGTGACGTTCAATCGCGCGGTCGTGAGCCGGGTCGAACTGAACGTCGATCTGCATTACCTGCAGGCGCGAAGCGAGGGGGCCAACGTGCGCCCCTATCATGGCCCCGGCTGGGACGTTGACCTCGTGTTCCGGCCTATTCCGCGGATCATGTTCAAGGGTGAGGCGGGTCGGCGCATCGTCAACGATTCGCTGGTGCCGTCCGGGTTCACCGTACAGTCCGATTACGCGCTGAACACCGAATGGCGGTTTGCCGAGCGCACCACGCTGCGCGGCGGCGCGGTTCTTGGGCGGCGACAGTTTCGCGGCGATCCGCTTGTGATCGCGTCGCCTTTTTCCAGCGATCGTTTTTCCAGCCTGACTTTGGGGCTGACCCGTGCGATGGGCGAGCGCCTCAATCTGACGTTGGATGGCCAGCGCACGTCGCGGCGTACCAATACGGGGTTAAACGATTATGATGCCAACCGCGCCGCGGCCGGCGTATCGTACAGGTTCTGACACAATGACGAGGCACATCATGACAGTTAGCTGGCCCTTCGTACGCCTGGCTGGCGCAGTGGCCTTGTCCGCGGTGCCGCTCGCGCAGGCGCAGGCGCAGGCGCAGGTCGCCAATGCACCCGTTGGTCAGACCGGCGTCGGTCAGGGACCCGTCACGCCGGCAAGCTCGTACGTGCTCGGCCCCAACGACGAGATTTCGGTCACCGTGTTCGGGCAGGATTCGATGTCGTCGAAGACGCGGATCCGCGCCGACGGCACGATCACCGCGCCGTTCCTCGGCGTGGTCCAGGCGGCGGGCAAGACGACCGCGCAGCTCGGCACCGAATTGTCGCAGGCGTATGTCCGCGGCGGCTATCTGAGCAAGCCCTCGATCAACGTCGAGATCACCGCCTATGCCAGCAAGACCGCGACCGTGCTGGGTGCCGTACCCAATTCGGGTCTCTACCCGATCGATCGTCCCTATACCGTGTCGGCGATGGTCGCGCGCGCGGGCGGGCCACGGATCGACGGCGCCAACGCTGTGATCCTGACCCCGGTCGGTGGCCAGCCGGTCCGCATCTCGCTCGCCGATCTGGCAGGCGGCGCGTCGCGCATGGTCCAGCCGGGCGATACGCTGTTCGTGCCGACCGCCGAATCGGTCTATGTCTACGGCGAAGTCAACAAGGGCGGCGCCTATCCGATCCAGCCCGGCATGACCTTCCGCCAGGCGCTGGCGCTCGCCGGCGGGCCGACGCTGGCCGGTTCGGTCAAGCGGATCGAAGTGCGGCGCGGCGGTCAGAAGATCGACAAGCCCGATCTCGACATGGTGGTCCAGCCCGAAGACGTGCTGGTCATCAAGGAAAAGTGGTTCTGATCGTGATGATCCCGTTCCTGATCGAAACGCGGGGGAGCCACGCGTGAGCTTCTTCGCACGCCTCCGTGACTGGCTGTCCGGTCTGCTCGATCCCGAGCCGCCGATGTCGAGCCTGCCCGACCTGCGTATCGCGGTCGGTACGCCTGTGCAGGAAGCCTCTGCGACGGTGCGTCCGGGCGCGCGTCCGGGGTCGGCGACGCAGCCGGTTCCGGGGGCGGTATCGCAACCGGCGCGCGCGAACGCGGGCGTCATGGCGATCAGCTCGCAGCGGACTCGTATCCATGCGGCGTTCGATGCCGGGATGCCGGTCGAGCATCGCGCCGGTCTGGCCGGGCGCGCGCGCGAGCTCGACCGACTCGTCGAGGCGGTTCTCGAGCATGGCAAGCACGGCATCGTGTTCGGTGCGCGCGGGTCGGGCAAGACGTCGCTGTCGCGCGTGTTCGGCGATCTGGCGGACGAGGCCGGGGCGACGGTCCTGTACAATCTGGCCGGCGGCGACATCGATTTCTCCGAGCTGTGCCGTCCGTACCTCGTCGAGCTGATGTCGATCCCCGGCGAAGGCGTGCGGCGGATCGATATCCAGCCGCTGCTCAACGCGCCGTTCGACGCGCGGCAGGTGGCCAGCATCCTCGCGGAAAAGGTTCGCCGGCCGACGATCTTCGTGCTCGACGAGTTCGACCGGATCGAGAACCTGGCGACCAAAACCGAGATGGCGACGCTGATGAAGCTGCTGTCCGACATGCGCTCGCCGGTCCGGATCGTCGCGGTCGGCATCGCCGCCAATCTCGAGGATCTGATCGAGGGGCATCCGTCGCTCCGCCGGCATATCGTATCGGTGCCGATCGGCGGGATCGAGACCGAGCAGCTCAAGGCGCTGCTGCTGCGCTGCTGCGAGACCGCGGGCATGACGATCGACGACGACGCGGCCACCAGGATCTCGCGATCCGCGGTGGGGTCGCCCTATCATCTGCGGCTGTTCGGATCGAATTGCGCGATCGCGGCAAGCCGCGCGGGTCAGGACCATATCGACGACGCGGTGGTCCAGCAGGGTCTGGTCGACGCGTATGCCGAGTGGAGTGCGCTGAGCCCGCGCGCGGCGGCGGTGGTCGCCGATATCCAGCGCCTGCCGAAGCAGATCGCGACGGCGGCGGCGGTCATCTGCCTTGCAGCGGCGATGCGGACCCGTATCGAACGCACCGAGGTGGTCCTGGTGCTCGACGAAGACGGCCATGACGATGCGACGATCGCCGCGGCGTTCGCGGCGTTGAGCCCGATCCTGCGTGCCAGCGCGATCGAAGGCAGCTATTATTTCGACGATACGCTGGCACCGCAATTCTATCTGCTTGTGTATAATCGCAGGATCGATCCGACCCGGATCAAGACCCCCGGGCTCGACGATCTGCGAACTGTTCTGGAACGGGGAGTGCGTGATCTGTGATCGGTTTCACTGACTTGGTAAGCGCGATCCGGTATAGGCTCCGGCTTGTCCTGATCGTGGGCGGGCTGGTGTTTCTCGCCATCGCCGTGCTCGGCTTCACGCGCCCCCGCGCCTACACCGCATCGTCGTCGGTGCTGGTCGATCTGACCCAGCGCGATCCGGTCAGCGCCAACAGCGTGACCGGTTCCGACAATAGTTCGGTGCTCGAATCGGTGATCGGCACGCAGGAGGACATCATCCGCAGCGATGCCGTGCTCGGCGAGGTCATTCGCCGCAGCCCGCAGTTCCAGAGCGCGAAGCTGGGCGATACGCCCGCGGAGCGGACCCAGAACGGCCTTGTCATGCTGCGCCGCGATCTCGCGATCAGCAACGAGAAGGGCAGCAACGTGATCCGGCTCAGCCTGACCGCGAACACGCCCGAGCAGGCGGCCAAGACGCTGAATCTGATCGTCGACACGTTCCTGACCAAGCAGGTGACGCTGCGCAGCGGCAGCGCGCAGGGTAACGCCAAATGGTACGACGCGCGGACTCGCGACGTCCGTGACCGGCTCGAAGCGGCGCAGTCGCGCTTGTCCAACTTCCAGCGGCAGCACGGCATCGTCGGCATGAACCGGATGGACGTCGAGGCCGACCGCGTTCGCAACCTGTCGACCGAGCTGGTCTCCGCGCAGGCTGCCGCCGCGGTCGCGCAATCCAAATCGGGGTCGACCGCGCAGCCCGAAGTCGCGCAGTCGACGATCGTCCAGGACCTTCAGCGTGAGAGCGGTATGCAGGCGGGCAAGGTCGCCGAACTGTCGAAGACACTTGGTCCGAATCACCCCGACATGCTGGCCGCCAACGCGCAGCTGGCGGCGCTGCGCAGCCAGCTCGAATCGGCGCGATCGATCCAGGCGCAGGCATTGACCGCATCGAGCTCGGCAGCGGGCCGGCGCGAGTCGCAGATTCGCGCCGATCTGGCCGCACAGCAGACGCGCATGCTCGCGCTGTCGGGTGTGCAGGACCAGCTGAACGTGTTGCAGCGCGACGTCGATGCGGCGCGGGCGACCTACGACACGGTGCGTCAGCGCTACAACGAGGCGACGCTGCAATCCGAGGTGTCGCAGGCCAATGCGAGCCGTCTCGATCGCGCGGTGGCGCCGACGCTGCCGTCCAAGCCGAACCTGATCCTGTGGGTGATCGCGGCGATCGTGCTGGGCGCGGGTGCCGGCCTCGCCTCGGCGATCGGGCAGGAAATGCTCACGCCGCGGCTGCGGACCCCGTCGGGGACCGCACGCGCACTCGATCTCGACGTGATCGCCGACATGACCGACATCGAAAGCGGGACAACGGGCTGGCGAGCCCCGCGCAAGGAGGCAATAGCGTGAGGCTTCGTTCGACCACTGGTCCCGCATCGTTTCGTTCCGACGGCGACGATACCGGATCGTCCCATGTCGCCCCCGGCAGCGTCGATCCGCTGGTCGTCGCGGCCTATGCGGCCGACACGCCCTATGTGGTGGCGGCGCGCGCGATCCGCAGCTCGATCCTGCAAAGCTATGGCGAGACCGATCGCCGGTCGCGCGCGTGCGCGCTGATCGGCGTCGATTGCGACGAGGCGCTCGCCGTGCTGGCCGCCAATATCGGCGTGGTGATGGCGCAGGCCGGATCGCACACGCTGATCGTCGACACCAATCGCGCGCATCCGCGGATCGCCAGCCTGTTCCAACTGGCCGATCATGCCGATCACCAGGGCACCGCGATCCCGGGCCTGCTGGTGCAGGGGACCGGATCGGATGGCGGCAGCGGCGAGCCGATCGAGCGGCGGTCGCTGCTCGAACAGCATGACGCGGTCGCGACGTCGAGCGGCCAGATGCTGGCCGTCGCCGCGATCCATTCGACCAACGGCGCGACCAGCATCGCCGACGCGATCAGCGGCTTCGACGCGGCGGTGATCGTCGTCCGCAAACACCGGACCAAGCGCAGCGATGTGCGCGGGCTGATCGAAGTGCTCGACCAACACGGCATTCCGATCACCGGCACCGTCCTCGTCTGATCGCATGGCCGTGTCGACCGGACCGCGCGGGGATGGCGGCGCGCCCGGCGTGCTGCATGTGTGCGACAGCATCATCGGCGGGACGGGGAGCTTTCTCGCCGAGCTGCTGACCCCGCAGGCGGAGCTTTACGGCCCCGCCGCGCTGACGCTGCTGATGCCCGAGCAGCACCGCGACCATATCGAGCCGCGGCTGCGTGACAGCGGGATCCGGTTCGAATATTTCGATCGGCCGAACCGGCTGCGCGGGATGGCGAAACTGTTCTTCG
Source organism: Sphingomonas sp. PP-CE-1G-424 (assembly GCF_004341085.1). GTDB lineage: Bacteria > Pseudomonadota > Alphaproteobacteria > Sphingomonadales > Sphingomonadaceae > Sphingomonas. The sequence goes on along the minus strand of NZ_SLXW01000001.1, from coordinate 727,336 downwards.
CGTATCGACGCGTGCGGCGCGCGACCCGGCCGGACATCGTCCACGCGCATTCGTTCGGCGCCGGCGTGATCACGCGAATCCTGCGGTTCGGGCGGCGCCCTCGCGTGCTGTTCTGTCCGCATGGCTGGGCGTTCAGCATGCAGGTGTCGCCGAACGTGCGGCGGTTCATCGTCGCGGTCGAGCGTTATCTGGCAAGGGCGGCGGACCGCATCATCCTGATCTCGCCGCACGAACGTGACGTCGCGGTCGAGGCCGGCTTGCCCGAGCGCAAGCTGGTGACGATCAACAACGCGATCGCCGCAGCCCCGCCCCCGGTCGCGGCCGCGCGGTGGGACGACTCCCGGATCAAGCTGTTGTTCGTCGGGCGGCTCGACCGGCAGAAGGGGCTCGATCTGCTCCTGGAGGCGATCGCCGGCCTCGGTGATCGCTATGCGCTGCGAATCGTCGGGCAGGCGGTGCTGTCGACCGGCACGGGAAGTCCGACACCCGATTTCGTCGACTATGTCGGATGGCGCGACCGCAACGGCGTGGTCGCCGAGATGATGGCGGCGGATGCGATCATCGTGCCGTCGCGCTGGGAGGGCTTCGGCCTGGTTGCGATCGAGGCGATGCGAGTCCGCCGCGCGGTGATCGCGTCGACCGCGGGCGGGCTGAACGACATCCTCGACGGCGGACGCTACGGCGTGAGCTTCCCGGCGAACGATGCCGCCGCATTGCGCCGCACGCTGGAAACGCTCGACCCCGCCACGTTGCCCGACTGGGGCGAGCGGGGCCATGCGCGCTTCATCGCCGAATATACCGCGGAGAAAATGGTCGATGCGGTCGACCGGGTGTACCGGTCCGCGCTCGACGACTGACGCGGTCGCGCCCCGATCAGGACGCTTCGGCGATCAGCTTGGCGGCGGCGGGCGTGTTCCATTCATAGCCGCCGGTCATCCGCCACACTTCCTTGCCCGCCGAATCGTACAGAATCGTGGTCGGTAGGTTCGCCTGGTAGGCAAGGCTGAGGCCGAGCTTCGGGTCGAGATACGGCTTCAGCGTCGAGAATGTCTTCGCGGCGAAGAACGGCGTCACCTTCTCCGCGCCCTGCATGTCCTGGCTGACCGCGATCACCTGCACCTTGCCGGCGAGCGACTTCGCGGTGGCGTCGAGCGTCGGCATTTCCGCGACGCACGGCGCGCACCAGGTCGCCCACATGTTGAGCAGCAACGGCTTGCCCTTGAACGAGGCTAGCGTGACCGACTTGCCGTCCGGCGCGGTGAAGGCGACGGTCGGGCCGGTCTCGCCCTTGTGGCTGCGGTCGAGCTTTTCGGCGGGGGCGGTCGCACCGGTCGCCTCGTCGGGAGCTGGGCCGGACGCGACCTCGTCGGCGGACGCCGTGTTCGCCGCGACGACGTTTGCTTGCTCCGGCGCGGGCGATTTCCTATCGCAGCCGGCGACCAGCAGGCCCATCCCCATCACGGCGGCGATCGGCCCAGACTTTAACAGCGAATTGAACACAGGATTCGAGAACATGGACGGTTCCAATTCGATGTGGGGCGGGCGGTTCGCCGAAGGGCCGGCAGCGGTCATGCGCGAGATAAACGCCTCCATTCCCTTCGACAAGCGGCTCTGGCAGCAGGATATTGCCGGCTCGAAGGCACATGTCGCGATGCTCGGCAAGCAGGGCATCGTTTCGGCGGAGGACGCGACGACGATCTCCGCCGGGCTCGACACGGTCGCGGCGCATTATGCCGAGCACGGCGTCGAGGAGGATCTGGTCCTCGAGGATATCCACATGCAGACCGAGGCGCGGCTGGCCGATGCGATCGGGCCGGTCGCGGGACGGCTGCATACCGCACGTTCGCGCAACGATCAGGTTGCGACCGATTTTCGCCTTTGGGTGCGCGATGCGATCGACCAGGCGCTGGCGGCGCTCGCCGGGTTCCAGGCGGCGCTGCTCGGGCGGGCTGAAGAGCATGCGGCGAGTGTTATGCCGGGCTTCACGCACCTCCAGTCCGCGCAGCCGGTGACGCTGGGGCATCATCTGATGGCGTATCACGCGATGATCTCGCGTGACGTCGGGCGGTTCGCCGATGCCCGCGCGCGGATGAACCGATCGCCGCTTGGCTCGGCTGCGCTGGCTGGCACGGGTTTCCCGATCGACCGGGCGATGACCGCCGAGGCGCTCGGCTTCGACGGGCCGATGACCAACTCGCTCGACGGCGTCAGCGACCGCGATTTCGCGATCGAGTATCTCACTGCCGCGACGCAGACCTCGCTGCACCTCTCGCGGCTCGCCGAGGAGTTCGTGCTGTGGGCGTCGCAGCCGTTCGGGTTCGTCGCGCTCAGCGATCAATGGTCGACCGGCAGCTCGATCATGCCGCAGAAGCGCAATCCCGATGCCGCCGAGCTGGTGCGCGGGCATGCCGGACGCATTCTCGGCTGCATGACCGCGCTGATGGTGACGATGAAGGGCCTGCCGCTCGCCTATTCGAAGGACATGCAGGACGACAAGCCGCCGGTGTTCGAGGCGCACGACCTGCTCGCGCTGTCGATCGCGGCGATGACGGGCATGGTCGAGAGCGCGACGTTCCGCACCGATCGGATGCGCGGGCTGGCCGAGAGCGGCTTCGCGACCGCGACCGATCTCGCCGACTGGCTGGTGCGCGAGGCGGGGCTCCCGTTCCGCGAGGCGCATCATGTCACCGGGCGTGCGGTGAAGCTGGCGGAGGAGCGCAAGGTCGCGCTCGATGCGCTGCCGATCGAGGACCTGAAGGCAATCGATGCGCGGATCGACGAACGCGTGTACGGCGTGCTCTCGGTCGATGCGTCGGTCGCCAGCCGGACCAGCTTCGGTGGCACTGCGCCCGATAATGTGCGTGCTGCGATCCGCGCGGCTCGGGGAGAGACGGCATGAAGCGGTGTGTTGGATTGGCGGGACTGGCGTTGGCGCTGTCGGGATGCGGTGCGGCGGATGGCTTGAAACCGGCCGAGGGCAAGATGCTGCCAGTCGCGCCTTACGGTGCGAAGACCCGGCCGACGCCGGCGCAGTTGCTGACGCCCACCACGCAGCAACGCCCCAAGCGCAGCGACGAGCTGCTGACCCAATCCGACGAGCGGCGTAGCGACGAGTTCGACCTGCCGCCGCCCAATTGAAGACCTTATCCATGGACCATTTCGCCTATCGTGACGGTGTGATGCACGCCGAGGACGTCGCCCTGCCGGCGATCGCCGAGGCCGTCGGCACGCCCGTCTACGTCTATTCGACCGCCACCTTCCGCCGCCACGCGCAGGTGTTCCGCGACGCGCTGAAGGGCGCGGGCCGCGTCCACCTAGCCTATGCGATCAAGGCGAACCCCAACGTCGCGGTGCTGCGCGTGCTTGCCGACGAGGGCTACGGCGCCGACGTCGTCTCCGCGGGCGAGATGCAGCGCGCCCTGGCGGCGGGGATCCCGGCGTCGGACATCGTGTTCTCTGGCGTCGGCAAGACGCGGCGCGAACTGGCGCAGGCGCTCGATGCGGGGATCGGCCAGTTCAATCTGGAGCTGGAGGAAGAGGGCGAAGTCCTCGCCGCGCTCGCCCATGCTCGCGGCGAGCGCGCGCCGGCGGTGCTGCGCGTGAACCCCGACGTCGATGCCGGCACGCACGCGAAGATTTCGACGGGGCGCAAGGAGAACAAGTTCGGCGTCGCGATCGACCAGGCGGTGGCGATGTTCGACCGGTTGTCGAAGCATGACGGGCTCGACCTGCGCGGCGTCGCGATCCACATCGGCAGCCAGCTGGCCGATCTCGCGCCGCTGGAGGCAGCTTATGGGCGGATCGGCGAACTGGTCGCGGAATTGCGCGCCGCGGGGCACACGATCAGCCGCGTCGATCTCGGCGGCGGGCTCGGCGTGCCGTACAAGCCCGGTGACGTGCTGCCGAGCCCCGCCGAGTACGGCGCGATGGTCGCGCGCGCGACCGCCGACTGGGACGTCGAACTCATGTTCGAGCCCGGCCGCGTGATCGCAGGGAATGCGGGCGTGCTGCTGACCGAGGTGATCTGGGTGAAGCCGGGCGTGGTGAACCCGTACGTGATCGTCGATGCGGCGATGAACGACCTCGCGCGCGTCGCGATGTACGACGCGTATCACGATTTCGTCGCGGTCGTGCCGACCGGCGAGCGGATGACCGCCAACATCGCCGGGCCGGTGTGCGAGACCGGCGACACCTTCGCGATGGGCCGCGACATCGACGCGGTGAAGTCGGGCGATCTCGGTATCTTCCGCACCGCGGGCGCATATGGCGCGACGATGGCGTCGACCTACAACAGCCGTGCGCTGGTGCCCGAGGTGCTGGTCGACGGCGACCGGTTCGCAGTGGTCGCCGACCGCATTCACCCCGAGACGATCCTGGCTGCGGAGCGCGTGCCGGAATGGCTCAAGCGGTGACATTACCCGCGCCGCTACAGAGCCTGCCGCTGTTCGTCAGGCTGTCGGGGCGCCCGGTGATCCTGCTGGGCGAGGGCGAGGCGGCGGATGCGAAACGGCGATTGCTCGATCGCGCGGGGGCCGACGTGGTCGGTGAGGATGCTGCGGCGTCGCTCGCGATCGTCGCGATCGACGACGAGGACGACGCGCTGGCGGCGGTAGCGCGGCTGAAGGCGCGCGGCATCCTCGTCAACGCGGTCGACCGCTCGGCGCTGTGCGATTTCACGCTGCCGGCGATCGTCGACCGTGCGCCGGTGTTGATCGCGATCGGGACGAGCGGCGTGTCGGCGGGGCTCGCCGCGGCGCTGCGGCAACGGTTGGAAGCGATCGTCCCCGCCGATCTCGGCAAGCTCGCGCTGGCGTTGCAGGCGACGCGTGGCGCGTTGCGGGTGCGTTGGCCCGACATGGGTGAGCGACGCCGCGCGCTGGCGACGGCGATGGGGGCGGGCGGGATGCTCGATCCACTCTCGCCGACACACGACGTCGACGCATGGCTGGCCACACCAGACTCCCCTCCCGGGAAGGGAGGGGCAGGGGGTGGGGCGGCTGCTGATGCGCGGGCCGACTCCCAACTGGCCTACCCACCCCCAACCCCTCCCTTTCAGGGAGGGGAGCAGGTTGCGATCCGCCTCACCTCCACCGATCCGGACGACCTTACGTTGCGGCAGGCGCGGGCGCTGGCGAGCGCCGACCGGGTCTATCATAGTCCCGATGTGCCCGCGGCAATCCTCGATCGCGCGCGTGCTGATGCCGCGCGACACTGCGCGGCGATGCCGGCGGATCCGGGCACCGGCCTGTCGGTGGCGATCGAGATGGCCCTGTGAGCGGCTTCGGCTTTCGCATCACCAATGGCGAAGCGACGCGCGTCGACGTCAAGGAAGCGCTCGACTGCACCGCCGATCTCGTCTGGGTGCATTTGTCGACCACTGCCGAGCATGCGCAAACCTGGCTGCGCGACGAGGCCAAGCTGCTCGATTACGTCGTCGATGCGCTGACCGCGACCGAGACCCGGCCGCGCTGCGAGGCGGTCGGCGACGGCGCGTTCGTCAATCTGCGCGGGCGATCGAAGGAGGAGCTCGACACCTCCGACCTGCTCGCCTCGGTGCGGATCTGGGCGGTGAAGGGCCGCGTCTATTCGGTCACGCGGAAGCCGTTGATCGCGGTCGCCGAGGTCGAAAAGATGGTCGAGCGCGGCGAGATCCGCGATCCGGGCGATCTGATCGCCGCGTTCGCGACCGCGATCACCACCGATCTCGATCCCGACGTGGCGACGCTCGGCGACGAGCTCGACGACTGCGAGGAACAACTCGACGCCAACCGCGTGTTCGAACTGCGCCGCACGGTCAGCAAGGTGCGCGTCGCCGCGATCGGCTATAAACGCTTCCTCAACCCACAACGCGCGGCGCTGGAGAAGCTGGCGGCGCTGCCGGGCGACTGGCTGGCCGACGACGATCGCCTGCACCTCGCCGCAGCGGCTGATCGTGCGGCGCGGATGGCGGAGGAGCTCGAATCGATCCGCGAGCGCTCGGCGCTGGTCCACGAGACGCTGACCGATCTGCGTGCTGAGCAGATCGACAATCGCTCGCTGATCATCTCGATCGCGGCAATGGTGTTCCTGCCGCTGACCTTCCTGACCGGGCTGTACGGGATGAACGTCAAGGGCCTGCCCTATGCCGAGGAACCCTGGGCGTTCGACGCGATCGCGGTGGCGTGCCTGGTGATCGCGGTCGGCGTCGTGGGATATTTCTCCGCCCGCCACTGGTTCCGGCGGTAGCGCCTACGCCGCGCTGACGGTCCGCCAGGCCTGCGCGATCTCGTCGAGCATGTCCGCCGAATCGCGGAACGGGCGGGGATCGAGGCCGATCGAGGCGTTGATGATGGTTTTCCGCGCGCCACCGTACAGCCGCGCCAGCGTCTCGGCGACCGCGCCGCCATTCTCGAAATCGAGACCCGATTCGAGCGCGAACAGGATCGCGGTGGCGCGCGTGATCCGCTCGCTCTTGATCGCGAGCTTGCCCTTTTCGGCGGCCCAGGCAGCGGCGCGCAGTGCGGCGACGAGCTCCTTGTACAGCAGCTGGACGAGCGCCGGGCCGTCCGCCGTCGCGGTGCGGCCGACCGCATCGATCTGGCGATAGGTAGCGAACGGGTCGCGGGTCAGGGTGGTCGCGTAGGTCACGAGTCGCTCTTGTTCCACTGGGCGATCTGGCCGGCGAGGAACGTCTGCGTCGACTTGTACGCCGACACGCGCGAATTCATGCTGGCATATTGCTGGGTCAGGCGCGTGTTCATCTGGGCCGACTGGTCGGTGACCTTGTCCTGCTGGTCGGTGACGACGGATTGTGCCGCGGTGTAGCGCAGCGCGGACGCACCGAGCCCGGTCAGCGTGCTGGTCGCGCCGGTGGTCAGCGCGGTCAGCGTCGCGGACAGGCCGAGCGCGTTGGTCCCCGACGGCGCAAACATCGATTCGATCGTGTCGGGGTTCGCCGCGATCTGTTTGGCGAGCAACACCGCATCGACGCGCAACGTGCCGTCGGTGCTGGTCGCGACGCCGATCTCCGACAGCGTGCGCGGGATACCCGATACCGCGCCGCCGACGAGCGCCTTGGACGACAGCGCCTTGAACGATCGCAGCAGGCTGGTCGCGGCGGGATCGGAGCGGAGATTGCCGGTGATCGGATCGGTCTGTGCGGTGATCGCGGCCAGCACCTGGTTGTAGGTGTCGACGACATCGCTGACCGCCTGCGTCAGCGCGTCGGTCGGCGGGGTGCTGCCCAGCGTGACCGGGACCGTCGAGACGGCGTTGAGCTGGAGCTTCACGCCGTCGACCAGATCGCTGATGGTGTTGCTCGGGCGCTCCACGGCGATGCCGTCGACCGTCAGCTGCGCGTTCTGCGCGGTCGAGACGAGGCTGGTTTTCGTCGCGCCGCCGCCGATATCGACCGCATCGCCGGTCGCGCCCTTCAGCGTGAACGCCTGCGCGTCGCCGGTGCCGCCCTTGACCGACAGATAGGCGCCGCCGTTCGCATCCGTGACGACCGAGGCGGTGACGCCGGTCTTCGCGGCGTTGATTGCCGAGGCGATCGAATCGATGCTGCCGTTGCCGACGGCGATCGATACGGGGGTGCCGCCGCCGATCGTCAGCGTGAGCGCGCCGGTGCCGAGGTTGGCGGTGCGATCCGCGACCGCGGTCGTGGTCCGCGCGACCTGTGCGGTGGCGAGGCGCGTGACGGTGACGCTGGCCGCCAGAGTCGACAGCTTCGCACCGGGCAGTGCGGTGGCGGACAGGATTGTGGTGTTGGAGCTGCTCGGCTGGGTCTGGAGACTGCCGCTCTTCACCAGATTGGCGAGCGCGGTGGAGAACCCGGTGATCGCGCTCTTGATCGTGCCGATTCCCGAGATCTGCGCGGTCAGCGTGTCGGCTTTTGCCTTCAACGTTGCGGTCTTGGTCGCGAATTGCGCGTTGACCAGCGCAGGGACCAGCGTGGAAGTATCGATCCCGGAGCCGGTGTTGAGCGACGTCAGCAGCGCCTGAGTCGCCGACTGGATGACGCTCGTCGCGCTCGGCGTGGGGGTCGCAGTGGGCGTCGGCGTGGCCGTCGTGCTGGTGGTCGAAGTTACCATGGCGAAATCCCTGCACTGCGCACGCTTACGATCAGTAACGGCCGGGCCGCCGCGATCTTTAGGCCTGTTTCATCCCGTTTTCGTCGAATCGCGCGTCCTTCGGCACGGTGACGAACGGCTGGACCGGCGCGGCCGCCCCGCCCCCCGTGCCGCCGGCTGCGACGTTGAGCCCGAACACGAACGCGAGCACCGTCGCGATCGCCATGTAGAGGTCGTCGCGAACCTCCTGGTTTTCCTTGCTGGTGTAATAGATCGCACGCGCCAGCATCGGATATTCGAGCACCGGCACGCGGCCCTCCGCGGCGAGTTCGCGGATCGCCAGCGCGGTCGCACCGCGACCCTTGGCGACCACCACCGGCACCTGATCCTTGCCGCGATCATAGCGCAACGCCACCGCGAAGTGCGTCGGGTTGGTCAGCACGACATGCGCCTCCGCGACCGACTTGCGCAGGCCCCCGCTCGCCATCGCGCGCATCTTGGCGCGCATCTGGCCCTTCGCCTCGCCATTGCCCTCGGTCGACTTGTGCTCGTCCTTCACCTCCTGCTTCGACATCCGCATCTTGCCGAGGCGGCGAATGATCTGGATCGGCAGGTCGATGCCAGCGATCGCGCACAGCCCGAACGCCATCGCGATCAGGATCGCCTTGAACGTGCCGCCGAGCGACGACAGCGCCTGGTTGAGATCGGCCGACGAGGCGAGCCCCATCGTCGTATGCGCCGCCTTCCACAGCATCCAGCCGCCGATCGTGCCGAGCAGGATCACCTTCAGCAGCGACTTGCCGAGCTCGATCCAGCCGTTCGACCCGAAGATCCGCTTGAGCCCCGCGGCAGGATCGACACGGCTGTATTTGGGCGCCATCAGCTTGCCGTTGAAGCCGAGCGAGCCGAGCCCGGCCTGGCTGAGGATCGCGGCGGCGATGGTGACGACGAACAGGCTGATCAGCGACGGCGCGAGCTTGCCGCCGGCGTCCATCAGCGGCCGCCACGGCGAGAAATCCTCGACATCGGCATGCGTGAACTGGAAGCTCGATGCCATCACCTGCTTGCACGCGGTGATCAGCGTCGGGCCGGCGTAGATCAGCCAGCCGACACCGGCGACCATGCTGAGCGCGGTGGCGAAATCGCGCGATCGAAGGATGTCGCCCTTCTCGACCGCATCCTTCTTGCGCTTGGCGGTTGGCGATTCGGTCTTTTCACCGCTGTCCTCAGACATGAGCCGCCGCCGCCATCAGCCGAGCACCAGGTTTTCGGTCGCCGACAGCCCTTCGCGGACGATGACGAGCATGTAGTCGCCCATCGTCGGGAACGCGATCGCCAGCGTGATGACGCCGACCGCGAGGCTCGCGGGCAGGCCGACCGCGAACAGGTTGAGCGCGGGCGCGGCGCGGCTCAGCATGCCGACGACGATGTTGAGGCAGAGCAGCAGGAAGCCGACCGGGAGCGCGAGCAGCAACCCGGCAAGAAACGCATAGCCGCCGAAGAACGCGATCGCCTTCAGCCGCTCGACACCGATCCATGCGGCACCTGGGGGGAGGACGTCGTAGCTCCGGACGATCAGGTCGATCAGGATCAGGTGGCCGTCGACCGACAGGAACAGCAGGGTCAGCATGATCGAGAAGAACTGACCGAGCGCGGGGGACGATTTGCCGTTCTGCGGGTCGATCGAGGAGGCGAAGCCGAGCCCCATCGCGCCGCCGATCACTTCGGCCGCAATCATCGGTGCGGCGAACGCGATCTGGAGCACGAAGCCGAGCGCGAGGCCGACCAGCGCTTCGGCGGCGGCGGACAGCATCGTCGGAACGCTGAAGATGTTTTCCGGCGGCACGATCGGATGCGCCGCGAGGACGAGGAATCCGATCGCGCCCGACAGCGTGACGCGCACGGTGACGGGCACCGAGACGTTGCCGAACACGGGCGCGGCGATGAACGTCGCGCCGATCCGGATCATCACGAAGAAGAGCGCCCAGAGCTGGGGCTCGATCGAGAGGCCGAAGCCTAGCATGGCGCAGACCGCGAGAGCGCGCACGCTGCGCGCCACGCGTGCAAGCCCGGCCGGCCTCGGCAGCGCCGAGGACCGACGACGCGGCTTTGCCGTGGCGCAATGCTGTTCGAATTCCTGTTCGGATTATGTGCCACGCCGCGGCAAAGCCGCGTCGTCGGACGGGAGCTTTGCCCCGCCGGCCGGGCTTGCGCTAGCAGCGCGGGCGTGGCCGCGCTGGCGCTGCGCCTCACTTCACCAGATCCGGGATGCGCTCGAAGATCCCGATCGTGAAGTCACTCAGCAACCCAAGGATCAGGCTCCCGAAGATCAGGATCGACACCGCGACCACGACCAGTTTCGGCACGAACGACAACGTCTGCTCGTTGATCGACGTCGCCGCCTGGATCATCCCGAGGATCAGCCCCGCGAGCAGCGCCGGGATCAGGATCGGTGCACTGGCGAGCGCCAGCACCCACATCGTCTGGTTCGCGACGGTCAGGAAATATTGCGCGTCCATGGCTTACAAAACTGCCGTTCGTGCTGAGCGAAGTCGAAGCACAGGAGTCTCAGGCCCTTCGACTACCGCCCTTGGCGGTAGTTCATCCTGAGCGCCTGCCTTGCAGGCAGCCGAAGGGCTCAGGGCGAACGGTAGGTGTGGGGCGAACAGGAGTGTGGGGCCGTGCATGGCTCTACGTCGCGAACGAGTTGGCGAGGCTGCCCATCGTCAGCGCCCAGCCGTCGACCAGCACGAACAGCAGCAGCTTGAACGGCATCGAGATGATCGTCGGCGAGAGCATCGCCATGCCGAGCGACATCAGCACGGTCGCGACGACGAGATCGATGACGATGAACGGCAAGAAGATCAGGAAGCCGATCTGGAACGCGGTCTTGAGCTCGGACGTGACGAACGCGGGGAGCAGGACCGAGAAGGGGATGTCGAGCGACGACGCGTAGGGGCCGGACTTGGCCATCTGCGCGAACATCGTGACGTCCTTAACGCGTGTCTGCTTGACCATGAACGCGTGCAGCGGCACGCCTGCGGTGGTGATCATCTGCGTGCCGGCGAGCTTCCCCGCGGCGTAGGGCTGGATCGCGGTCGTGTTGATCTGGTTGATCGTCGGCGCCATGATGAAGAAGCTCAGGAACAGCGACAGCCCGAGCAGCACCTGATTCGGCGGCGTCTGCTGGAGGCCAAGCGCCTGGCGCAGGATCGCGAGCACGATGATGATCCGCGTGAAGCTGGTCATCATCAGCAGGATCCCCGGCAGGATCGTCAGCAGCCCCATGATGATGAGGACTTGCAGCGAGAGCGACAGCGAGCCGCTCTGGCCGGTGTTGCCCGCGGCCTGTCCGCCGAGCTGGCCGAGCGCGCGATCGACCGCGTCGCCGACGGCGGGGTTGGTCGGGGCAGGGACGCCCTGCGCGAAGGCGGGCATCGCGAGGAACAGGGCGAGGAGGACGGCGAGGCCTATCCACACCCACGCGTTGGCGCGCGACCGGGGCGCAGCGTTGCGCAATGCGCCGTTCGTGGCTCCTGGATTCCCGCGTTCGCGGGAAAACGGCTTGGCCTTCGACGCGGCAAACAAGGCCGGACCGGAACCTTGGCGCGTCACTGTAGCGCGGGGGGTCATGCGTCGACCTTGTCGATCAGGTGCACGCCGCCGCGGCCGACCGAGACGAGCAACCGGCGGCCTTCGAAATCGATCACCGCCAGGCGCAGGCCCGGCGAGATCATCATCGTTTCCTTGACGCCGATCAGCCGCGTCGAGGGCTTGCCAGGGATCCGGCTCTCGAACTTGCGCCACAGATACAGGCAGCCGAACATCAGGCCGCACACCAGTGGCAGCAGGATGACGAGCTTGAGGATATAGGTCCAGAGCATCGGGCTCAGCCGCGCTTGTCGGGGCTGACGAGCTCGGTCATCCGCACGCCGAAGCGTTCACCGACCGTCACCACTTCGCCGCGCCCTATCAGCGTGCCGTTGACGAACACGTCGAGCAACTCGTTGGCCTGGCGATCGAGTTCGATCACGCTGGATTCGCCGAGCGCAAGCAGTTCGCGCAAGGTCAGGCTGGTCGAGCCGATCTCGACGGTCAGCTTGACATCGACATCCTGAAGCAGCCGGAAATTGGCGGCGACGGCGGCGTCGACGGGGAAGCCTCCGGTCATGTCGTTCATGCTGCAAATCCTTCGTCGAAACTGGTAATCGAGGTGAGCTGGATGGCGGCGAAGCCGTTGGATGTGCCGACCGTGCCGCAGCCGAGCCGGTTGTTGCCGACCATCACCGGCACATCGCCCGAGATGGTGATCGGGATCACGTCGCCGGGCTTCAGGTCCATCAGCATCGTCAGCTTGACGACCGGCTCGGCGAGCACCGAGCGGATCGGGAAGCGCACGTTCATCGCGGCCCGCGTCAGCTCGGTGCGCCAGGCCGGATCGGGCTCGGCCGACTTGCCAACGACCTTCGCGGTCAGCGACGGCGCATGCGGCTTCAGCGCGGAAACGGGATAGACCAGATCGAGGAACACCGGCTTGGCGCTGCCCGCGGCGATGCCGAAGCGCGTGACGATCATCGCGTCCTCGCCGTCGAGATCGGCGATCATCGCCGGGTTCACCTCGACGCGCGTCGGCAGAAAGTCGAACCGCGCCATCGGCTCCCACGCGGTCTTCAGCGGCGCGGCGATCATCTGGCCGATCCGCGCGACCATCGCTTCTGCGGCGGGCGAGAATTCGGTCGGCAACGTGTGCGGCGCGGCGCCGGTGCCGCCGAAGAACATGTCGAGCATCTCGAGCACGAACTTGCCGTCCATGATGCACAGCGCCTGCGCCATCCCCGGCGTCATGATCAGCGGCAACCACGCGGTCAGCGCATCGCTGCGTTCCGCGCGGTAGTCGGTGAAGCGCTGGACCACCAAAGGCTCGGCCCAGCAGCGGACTTCCTGGCGCAGCAACGGCTCGAACACGCCGCGCAAACCGCGTGCGAAACGGGCGGAGAGATGCTGCAACGAGTGCAGGTCGCCGAACGGATTGAGCTTGGCCCCGCCGAGCACGCCCTGATGCAGCACGCCGTCCTTGGGCGCGCCGGAGCGATCCCGGTCGCGTCGCTCGCGTGTCTTTGCTGAGGCCTCGTTAACCATGCCTCACTGAACAACGAAACTGGTAAAGTAAACGTTACCGATGCCGCCGAAGCCTTCCTTCTGCTTGAGCGTATCGTTGATCGCTTTTGCCAATCTGGCCTGCAACTGGCGCTTGCCGTCGCTGCTCATGACCTGCTCCTCGGTGGTGTCGCCGAGCGCCATCAGGATCGCCGAACGGACCGCGATATCGTTGGTCTTGAGGTTGGTGATGACGGTGTCGTCGTACGGCGTTGCGACCGCGATCCCGACCTGGACGAAGTGCGACGAGTCCTGGAGATTCGAGGTGAACTCCTTCTCCATCGGATAATAGGTCGAGGCGTATTTGTCACCGCCCTCTCCTGCGGGGGGCTTCATCCCGTGGTTTTCGGGGGCTGCTTCCTCGCCGCCGTGACCGCCGCCTTCGCTGCCTTCGGTGGGATGCTTCTGCTCGCTTTTCGGGACGAGTTTGGGCTTGCCGTCGTCGGCCGCCGCAGCGTGACCGCCGCCGAGCAGGCCGGCGTTCGACGCGTAGACGCCCGCGCCGACGCCGCCGCCGACCAGCACGATCAGCGCGACGCCGCCGATCAGGATCGTCTTCATCTTGCCCTTTTTCTTGGGCGTGGCGTCGGCAATATCTTTCTTGTCGCTCATGTCAGGGTCCTTCGGGTCAAGCGATTCGGGTGTCTTCGTGCGCGTCGTCGATCACCGCGGCTGGCGCGGTCGTCGGGCGATTCGGAGAGTGCGGCGCGGTGGGTGTGCGCTGCTGGCTGGAGCTGGCGGCACCGTCACCGAGCATGCCTTGGCCGAGCTTCAGGCCGCGTGCTTCGGCGAGTTCGACGAGCCGCGGCTGCGCATCCTGCAACAGGGTGCGCGTCGCGGCCTGGTCGGCGTTGAAATGGACGTGGACGGTATCGCCGTCCTTGCGCATCGAGACGTCGATCGCGCCGAGCGCGTCGGGGACCAGGCGGATCCGCGTATCGGTCGCATCGGCGGCATCGCGCAGGATCTCGATCCGCTCGATCATCGCATGCGGCCAGCGCTCCTGCCGCATGTCGAGCGGCGCCTGCTGTGCCTCGGCGGTCTTGATCGCCAGCGGGGATACCGGCGCGCTAGCGGCGATCGATGGCGCGGTCGGATCGGTCGCATCACGCTCGTCGCGCGTCTTGGCGGCCTGGATCGCGGCGCCGAACACCTGGCTGGCCGAGGCGACGGTGCCGGGTTGCGGCTGGACCGCGGCGGGCTGCGCAAGCGCGAGCGCGACGGGGGTGGTCGCCTCGGTCGCGAACCAGCGCGGCGTGGCCGGCGCGGTGTCGGCGGCTGGCGCTGGCACCGACGATTGCGCGGTCGAACCGGGTTCGGTCGCAAGACCGAGTGGGGGAATCACGCTTGAGATTTGTGGCGCGACGGGCACGGTCGCCGCTAGCGCCACGATCTGCAACGGGGGAGTCGCGACGGCCGTGGTGGTGACCGAGGTGACGGGCGTCAGGGCGACCGGCGTGACTTCCCGCGATGAGCTCTGGCTACGGTCGACGGCTCCCATCGCAGATCGCGGCGAGGCTGTGGCGACGGGTAGGGCGCTAAGCTGCGCGACTGGGCGTGGCGCGATCGGGATTTGCAGAATCGCGGATGGCGCGACGGGGATCGCCGTTAGGACAGCCGGTTCGGCCTTTGCGAGCTTCGGCGCGTTGCGGGATTGCCGGGGGGCCGGAGTGATCGAGGTCCTGAGGTCCGGTTCCGCCGCCATGAGAGGCTTTGCGTCTGCCACACCTGGAGCGATGGGTTTCGCGGCACCGATCGCCGATCCGGCGGGGGCGACAGCGTCCTCGGCCACGATTAGCTTGGTGGCTTCGGGGTGCAGCGCAGGTGCGGGGGGCGCGACGGGCGGGATGTCCGCGTTTGCCTGCGCAAGGGGCGGAGCGAGCGTGGGCTGCGCGATCATGGGCTGAGCGGGCAGCGCCGCTTGATCGGCGGGCGTCGCGTCGGCGGTGTCGTCCGAGGGGGACGTCGAAGTGTCGTTTTTGGCCTTGCCGCCGCGGGGCGCGATCGCGAACGCCGCGGGACGCGCCGCACTGGGGCTCGGACGCGGGGCGATGGTGCGTTTGGCGACGTCGGGCACCGTGGGCTCCGGATTCGCCGGGATTGGCGGCTGTACGAGCGTTAGCGATGTCGGGCGCGGGCCTGCCGCAAGCGGCTCGGCGAGGAGGGTGACGATCGCCGGGACGATCGGCTGTGCGCCCTCCGTCACGATCGGGGTCGGCAAGGCGTTGCCGGTCGCGGCGGCGTCCTGCCGGACGATCGTGCCGGGCGACAGTGTCGGGATCGCGACGATCGGAGCCGGCGGCGTCGGCGCACCGTCCACGGCGGCGTCGTCGTTCGCCTGCGCGAAGGAGCCCGCGAAATCGCCCGGCGTCCGCCCGTTCTGCACGGCCGTCGACCGCGCCGGGGTCGGCAGCGTGGGAGATAGGGTCGCGGTCGGGATCATGCAGGATACTCGTTCGGGCGGCGGCACGGCGCCGGTCCGCTAGCGCTCAGCAAGGATCGTGCCGAACCTTTCGGAACGCGGGCGATTCTTCCATCGCGCGGATCGCTTTCAGCACCGCATCGGCGTCGGCACGCGCGAGCAGCTTTTCGACAGCACTCTGGTCTCGCTTGGCGGCACGGGTCGCCTCGGCGGCGCGGCCGACATGGTGTTCGGCGGCCTGCATGCGTTCGACCGCCGCGTCGGCGGATTTCTGCAGGCGTTCGCGGTAATGCGCGGCAGCGCCCAGCGACACCGCGACCTGTGTCTCGTGGACCGGCGCGACCGCGTCGACGAGCAGTGCGATACGCCCGGACAGGACCTGTTCGCTGGCGAACTTGTCGTGCGCGCGCGCTTCGTCGGCACGGGTCAGGCCGAGCTGGAGCGTGCGGACGCGGTGGATGCGCGCCAGGGTCTTGCCGCGAGCATCCGCCATCTCAGCCGCAGAAGACGCCGGTCAGTTCGGCTACGGCATCATCGAGCGAGACGTTTTCGTCGGCATCCTGGCGGATATACTCCATGACCGCCGGGTGGCACGCGATCGCCGCGTCGATCGCCGGATCGGCGCCGTGGCGATACGCGCCCATTAGCACTAGATCGCGGTTCTCCTCGTAGGTGGCGAGGTGGCGGCGGAGCGTCCGTGCGGCCATTGCGTGCGGCGCGTCGACGATGTCGGTCATCACGCGGCTGACCGACGGGCCGATATCGATCGCCGGGTACACGCCGCGCTCGGCGAGCTGGCGGTTGAGGACGATATGGCCGTCGAGGATCGACCGCGCCGAATCGACCACCGGATCGTTGCCGTCGTCGCCGTCCGCCAGCACCGTGTAGATCGCGGTGATCGAGCCGCCGGTGTGGACGTCGACGCCCGCGCGCTCGATCAGGTTCGGGAGCATGGCGATGGCGCTGGGCGGATAGCCGCGCGCCGACGCTGGCTCGCCGAGTGCGAGACCGATCTCGCGACCGGCATGCGCGACGCGGGTCAGCGAATCCATGATGAGCAGGACCTTCTTGCCCTCGTCGCGGAACGCTTCAGCAATTGCATGCGCGCGCAGCGCACCGCGGATGCGGAGCACGGGCGAATGGTTGGCGGGGACGGCGACGACGACCGAGCGCTTGCGCGCTTCGCCGGCGACCTTGGTCTCGAGAAAGTCGGCGACTTCGCGTGAGCGCTCGCCGATGAGGCCGATCACGATCACGTCGGCCTGCGCGGCGCGGACGATCATCCCGAGCAGCACCGACTTGCCGACGCCCGAGCCCGCCATGATGCCGACGCGCTGGCCCTGGCCGATGGTGAGCAGGCCGTTGATCGCGCGGACGCCGACGTCGAGCGGTTCGCGCACGCGGCCCCGATCGAGCGGCGACTGGAGCTTTCCGGCGAGCGGCCAGCGTCCGGCACCGCGGATCGGGCCGAGCCCGTCGATCGGCTTGCCGGCACCGTCGACGACGCGGCCGAGCAGTGCGGGACCGACCTCGGCCTCGCCGGGCGCACCGATCGGCTTGACCGGCGCGCGTGGCAGCAGCGCGGCGGCGCCGCCGAGGTTCATCATCAAGGTGCGGCCGTTGCGGAAGCCGATCACCTCGGCCTCCACGCTCGCAGCACCTTCGCCGACTTGGCAGACCGTGCCGACCGGCAGCGTCAGCCCGACGGCTTCCATCAGCAGGCCGTCGAACGACGCCAAGCGGCCGGAAACCTTGGGCTTGGCGACGAAATCGGCGTTGGAGAGGGTTTCGAGATAATCGGCGGTAAAGCGGTTCAACATTTGGGCACCGGCACGCGGTCGATCGCCAGTGCCAGCTGATCGAGCCACAATTCCGGACCGTCCTCGACGATCGTCGAGGCACTTTCGAGGACGAAGCTGCCGCGCGCGACGCCGGGGTCGCCCGCCGCGAAGATCGATTTGGGCAAGCGGCCTTCGAGCAGCGCGACGTCGTCGGGGTGGACGCGGAGCAACGCCGATTCGGCACCGTCGGCGAGCAGTTCGGCGGCATTTTCGATCCGGCCGGCGAGCACGTCGGGCGCGATCCCGACTTCGCCGACGACCTTCGACACGAGGAACAGGACGGTCTGGCGGAGCTGTCCCGCGATCCGCTCGCGGTCGATCCGATCGGCGCCCAGCGCGGTGGCGAGATCGCCGAGCAACGTCGCGTCCCGCGTGCCGGCATCGCGAGCGGCTGCCGCAGCGGCGGCGAGCCCTTCCTCGTAGCCGGCGGCATGCGCGGCCGCGAGCGGATCGATGAACGACGATTCGCTGACCGGATCGAGCGGATCCCAGCCGGCGGTCGGGTTCGCGTCCTTGTCGGCCGGGCTGAAATGGCGCGGAGTGCCGGCATCGCCTGCGGTGTCGCGGACGGATTCGGCGGTGAACGCGTGCCCGAAATCATTGGCAGGCCGGATCGTCGCGCGCGCGCGAATATCCGCGGCGGCGAACCCCGAAGGTGGCGCGAACGCGCTGGCGAGGACGTTGGCCGCGGTGGTGTGGCGCGACGCGAAGCCCGCGGTGAACCCGTTAGACATAATCGTCCTCGCCCCCGCCCATCTGGATCGTGCCGTCCTTCGCGAGCCCGCGCGCGATCGCGATCATCGCCTTTTGCGCTTCGAGCACTTCGGCCAGCTTCATCGGTCCGCGCGCCTCCATCTCGTCGCGGATGCCGTCGGCGGCGCGCGCCGACATGCAACCGAGGAAGCGGTTGCGGATCGTCTCGTCGACGCCCTTCAGCGATTTGGTGAGGATCTCGCTGTCGACGTTGCGGATCAGCGTGCCCAGATTCTTGTCGTCGAGGTCGAGCAGATTGTCGAAGATGAACATCGCCTCCTCGATCGCCTTGGCGACATCACGGTCGATCTTGAACAGCTTCGGCATGACGCGCTGTTCGGTCGCCTTGCGCGCGCCGGACAGGATCTTGGCGGCCTCGCGCGTGCCGCCGAGCGTGACGCCCGCGCCGGCCGACGATGTGCTGGTGCGGTTGGCGAGCAACGTGCGCAACGTATCGACCGCCTCGGGCGTGATCGGCCCAAGCCGGGCGATGCGGTGGAGGATGTCGGGCTGGACCGCGTCGGGCAGCAGTTCGAGGACCTGGCCGCCGATCGACGCGTCGAGATTGGCGATCAGGACCGCGGCGATCTGCGGATGCTCCTTCTCGATCATCGCCGCGATCTCGGGCGCGTCGAGCCAGTCGAGCAGTTCGAGTTCGCATGCGGCTTCGGCAGGGGTGATCCGCGCGAGCACGCTCTCGGCCTTTTCGCGACCGAGCGCACGGTTCATCACCGCCTCGATCTTGGGCCGCGGGTCGAAGCCGATCGCGGTGCGTTCGCGGGCATGGCCGACGAAATCGTCGAGCACGTCCTCGACTTCCTGCTCGGACACATCGGCGACCTTGAACATCGCCGCGCCGAGCTGACGCACTTCCTCGGGCTCGAGCTTCTGGAGGATGGCGGCAGCCTCTTCCTCGCCGACCAGCATCATCAACACCGCGGCGCGTTCGACGCCGGTGTAGGTTCGGATCGCGACCTCGCTCACTTCGCGTCCGCCTTGATCATGTCGCGTACCGCCAGCGCGGCGCGGGTCGGATTGTCGCGGGTGAAACCGCGCACCGCGCCGATCCGGTCGTCATAGCCACGCGTGTTCTCGAGCTGGTCGAGGCTGACGGGGGCGGCGACGCCGATCCCGGCAGGCGCGCCGTCGCCATCGACCTCGCCGATCGGCTGGCCGAAGGCAGGACGCGTCGTGGCATCCTCGCGCTTCTTCATCAGCGCCTTCGCAATCGGGCGGACGCCGAGCAGCAGCACCAGCAGCGCGATGACGATCGCGGTGCCGTTGCGTGCGAGCACCGGCAGCCAGGCGTTGTCGTACCAGGCGGGGCCGCTCGTCGCGGACGCGTCGGCGCCGGCGAACTTGCGGCTGATCACCGTGACGTTGTCGTTGCGCGCCTGATCGAAGCCGACCGCGCTCTTAACGAGATCGCTGATCTGGGTGATCTCCATCGCGGTGCGGCGGGTCTTGTCAGGATCGCGGAGGAGCACGGCGACCGACAGGCGCTTGACCCCGCCCGGCGTGGCGCGCGTCACCGAGACTTCGCGGCCGAGGTCGTAGGCGCGCTGATACTGGTCGGACTGCTTCATCGGATCCGGGGCCGGACCGCCGGCGACCGGGGGACCGGGGTTGCCGTTCTGCGCCTGCGGAGTCGACAAGGTGCTGGCCGAGGGCGGGGTGTTGCTGAGTGCGCCGGGGATACCGCCGGGGCCGGCGGCGGCGCCTTCCTTCTGGTTGCCCGTCCAGTTGCCCGTCTCGGCGCGCAATACGCCCTGCTTCTCGTAGCTTTCGCGCGTCGCCTGGCTTTCGTCGAGATTGACGTCGGCCTGGACCTCGGCGGTGAAGTTGCCCGCGCCGACCAGCGGCGTCAGCAGCGCGATCAGCTGGGTGCGATACTTGTCCTCGATCCGGCGCTGGATATCGATCCGGGCGTCGCTCGCGGCACCGGCGCCATCGCCGCCACCGCTCTTGGTCAGCAACGCGCCCATCTGGTCGACGATCGTCACCGCCTCGGGCTTCATCCCCGGCACCGACGAGGCGACGAGGTTGATGATCGAGCTGACCTGCGCATCGCTCAGCGAGCGGCCGCCCTGCAATTTCAGGATCACCGACGCCGACGGTGCGGCGTTGTCGCGGACGAACACCGACGCTTCGGGCATCGCGAGATGCACGCGCGCTTCGGCGACCGCATCGATCTCCTCGATTGACTTGGCGAGCTCGGACTCGCGCGCCTGGCGGAGGCGTTCGCCTTCGACCGCGCGGCTGACGCCCATCGGCAACTGGTCGAGGATCGCATAACCGCCGGGCGCGGCCTTGGGCAGGCCCTGGCCGGCGAGCAGCATTTTCGCGCGGCTATAGTCCTCTTCGGACACCGTCAGCGCGCCGGTACCGTCGTCGATATGGCTCTTGATGTTGGCGGTGGTCAGCGCGGAGGTCACCGCGGCCTTGTCCGAATCGGGCAAGCCGCTGAAGAGCGTCTTCTGCGTCGGCGTCGACAGGCTCATCCACGCAAGCGCGGCGGCCGCGATGAGTCCGACCATCAGCGCCATCGGCAGCGAACGGCGGACCGCCGGCTGCGCGAACGCGCTCTTGATCTGCTGGAGAGGGTTGGCGAACCGTTCTGTGCCGCCGGGCGATGGGATGAGTGCGGTGCTCATGTCAGACCGGCATGCTCATGATATCCTTGTAGGCGGACAGCAGCTTGTTGCGGACCTGCAACGTCGCCTCGAAACCGACCGATGCCTGCTGGCGGGCGAGCATCACTTTCGCGATGTCGACCGTCTCGCCGCGCTCATAGCTTTCGCTGACCTTGGCGGCCTGGGTCTGGCCTTCGTTGACGCTTTTGAGCGCCGATTCCATCGTGTCGACGAAGCTGACCGGCTTGACCGCTTCGGTCGGCGCGGCGTTGCCGGTGGCGCCGGCACGCGACAGCGCCTGGTTGCGTTCGAGGATCTGCGAGCGCAGCGCCATCACGCGGTCGACGCTCATCGCGCCGCCACCAATGCCCGAGACGCCGCTCATGCCGAGGCCGCCCAGTTATGGACGCTGCCGATGTCGTCGCCCTGCTCGCGCGCCTTGGCGAGGCGATAGCGCAGCGTGCGTTCGGAGATGCCGAGACGCTTGGCGGTCTCGATCCGGCTGCCGTTGCACGCCTTGAGCGTCTCGCGGATCGCGGCGAACTCGCTCATCTGGACGATGTTGCCCAGGGTGTCGGGGCTGCCCCGGGTTTCGGGCTCGGCCGGTGCGACGGCCGCGGCGGGGATGATCGACGCCATCGGCACGCTGCGCTGGAAGGTCAGCGACACCGGACGATCGAACACGATGTGGTTCGCCTCGATCGTGTCGCCGCCGCAGAACAGCAACGCGCGCTGGATCACGTTCTCGAGCTCGCGGACGTTGCCGGGCCAGTCATGGTGCATCAGCTGTTCGATCGCGGCGTGGCTCGGCCAGGGAATGAGCGTGCGGTTGCCGGCGTGGCGCAGGATCAGCGTGGCGGCGAGCGCCGGGATGTCATGCGGACGGTCGGCGAGCGGCTTGGTCGCGAGCGGGAACACCGCGAGACGGTAATAGAGATCGGCGCGGAACCGGCCGGCGGCGACTTCGGCGTGGAGATCGCGGTTGGCACAGGCGATGACGCGCACGTCGATCGGCTGCGGTACCGACGCGCCGAGCGGCACGACCTCGCGCTCCTGCAACACGCGCAGCAGCTTGGCCTGCAGCTGGAGCGGCATCTCGGCGATTTCGTCCAACAAGATCGTGCCGCCATTGGCGGCGCGGAAGAACCCGTCGCCACCGCTCGACGCGCCGGTGAACGCGCCCTTCTGGTGACCGAACAGCAGCGCCTCGAGCATCGATTCGGGGAGCGCGGCGCAGTTGATCGCGATGAACGGCTTGTCCTTGCGGGCGGAGCCGTTGTGGATCGCGCGGGCGAGCACCTCCTTGCCGGTGCCGGTCGGGCCGTTGATCAGCACGGTGATGTCGGCGGCGGCGACGCGCTCCGCCAAGGCGAGCAGCGCGAGTGATTCGGGGTCGGCGGCGGTCGGCATCTCGGGCCCACCGATCAGCGCGCGCGCGAAGCCGTTGCCGACTGCGGCGTCCTCGGCGGTGAAGCTGATCCGGGCCGGCGTGCCGTCGCGCGACGGCGTCACCTGGCGTCCCTCGCAGCCGATCACCACGGTACGGGCAGGGGCGGTGATGCCCTCGCCATCCGCCACCAGGAACAGGTCGTTCGCGCCGGGCTGGCCGGTTTCGAACGAGCCCACGCCGAAGCCCTGCGCGCGCAGCGACGAGACCAGCGCATATTTTCGCGAAGTGACTGCGGCTGATGGAAAAATCGATCGCATGGTGTTCCCCTTGGACGAGTCGGGGAATGCCGCATTGCTGGTAAACTACTGGTTAAATGCTGCCGCCTGCCGGCAGAATATTTCCGGGCGTGGCTGCGCGGACACGTGCGATCGCGTTCGCGCGCGTGCGCCCGCGTAGAAGACTTGGGCGGACGGCGGTCGGGACGGCGTGATTTGCCGATTCGATCCCGCTGTAATTTCCGGCGCGATTTTTTTTCTAAAGCCCGCGCGGACCCGGCCGTTACTCATTTCGATAGATCGGCACTTCGCCACGGGGGCGGCGCGGATCGTCTGAAAATTTACGGAGATTTCGCAATGACTGTCATCGGTACCAACATCTCGGCCATGCGCGCCGCGAACGCTTCGAACGCAGCCAGCATGGCACTGTCGACCTCGATGGAGCGCCTGTCGACCGGCAAGAGCATCAACTCGGCCAAGGACAACGCAGCCGGCATGGCGATCAAGACGTCGATGACGTCGCAGATCAAGGGCATGAACCAGGGCATCCGCAACGCCAATGACGGCATCTCGATGGCGCAGACCGCTGAAGGCGCGCTCGACGAGGTCACCAACAACCTGCAGCGTATGCGCGAACTCGAAGTCCAGAAGGGCAACGGCACGTATTCGGCCAGCGACATCCTGAACATCAAGGCCGAGCAGGACGCGCTGTCGACGCAGATCACCAACGTCCTGACGAACACCAAGTTCAACGGCGTGGCGCTGTTCGACGGCTCGGCGGGTACCGGCGGCACGGTGAAGATCCAGGCCGGCGCGAACTCGACCGACGCGATCGATCTCGCGCTCGGCGGCGACCTCAAGGCTGCGGGCACGGGCCTCGGCACGGTCGTGACGGCAACCGGTTCGGCCGGCACGCTGTCCGACTACGACACGGCGATCTCGAACGTCTCGAACCGTCGTGCGAACCTCGGTGCGGCGCAGAACCAGCTGCAGTCGGCGGTCAACAACCTGACCTCGAACTCGACCAACCTGTCGGACGCAAAGAGCCGGATCGAAGACACCGACTTCTCGTCGGAGACGACCGCCCTCGCCAAGGCACAGATCCTGAGCCAGGCATCGACCGCGATGCTGAGCCAGGCCAACCAGAGCCAGCAGAGCGTCCTGAAGCTGCTTCAGTAATCCGAAACGGCACCGGCACCGCCCCCCCAAAAGGGTGTCGGTGCCGATCGGACCCGTCCGCCGATGCGGACGGACAGAACCCCGGTGGCTTCGGCCGCCGGGGTTTTGCGGCGTTCGCCGTCGGCGCCTGTATAGAGTGTGACGTCTTGTCAGACGGTCGTCCGCCTTCGATACCGGCGTGCACCTGTTGCAACGCGAGTGACGATGAACACCAAAGGCGTCGATCCCGACATTGTATATGCGTGGCTTTGCGGTCGATCGCTGGCGCGCGGGGTACCGCAGCCGGTTGCCGACCAGGGCGGTTTTCGTGTCGATACCGGGACCGAGGCGGAGATCAGCCGCTGGGTGTTTCCGACGATCGGGCCGGGATTGCCAGCGCTTGCCCGTGGTCTTCAGGATCCCCGCTACTTGCTGAAGCTGTGCGGAGAGGCCGACCAACTCCGATTGATCCTCCCCGGCGGCTGGGAGGTCGAAGGCGGCCATTTCTTCATGCAGAGCAGCGGCGCGCGCTTCGAGGCCGCTTCGGTCGAGGGCTCAATCGACGTCGTCCGCAACGATGCGGTGATTGCGGTGCGGATAGTGGCGGAGGACGGTAGTCTGGTGGCAAGCGGCTACGCGGGCGAAACACCGAACGCCTTCGTCTATGACCGGATCGCGACCGCGCCCGCGCATCGTCGGCAGGGATTGGGCCGCGCGGTGATGGCGGCGCTTCAGGGTGCGCGGCATTATCCCGGTACGCCCGAACTGCTGGTCGCGACCGAAGCGGGGCGTGTGCTGTACGAACGCCTGGGATGGCGGACGCTCTCGGCCTATTCGACGGCGACGATCGTGCGACCGTAGGACCGCCGGCCGGCGTGCACCCGCCGTCACGTTGCATTGCAACAGCAGGGCGAACGCGTAGGCTGATTCTTCCACGACGATATCGAGCAGACCGGGAGTGGGGCCATCAGCGGGCCGAATGTGATCTTTGCGATCATCGCCTATTGCGCGGTGTTGTTCGGCATCGCCTGGGTGGTCGATCGGCGAGGCCTGTCGCAGCGGCTCGGGCGGATCGCCTATCCGCTGTCGCTCGCGGTCTATTGCAGCAGCTGGACGTTCTTCGGCGGGGTCGGCACCGCCGCCACCCGTGGGTGGGATTACCTCGCCATCTATCTCGGGCCGGCGTTGGTGTTCCTGCTCGCGCCGAAGTTTCTCGCGCGGCTGGTGAAGCTCGCGCGCGACGAGGGATCGAGTTCGATCGCGGACTTCATCTCGGCGCGCTACGGGCGCAGTCGGAGTACCGCGGCGATCGTCGCGGGCACGGCCTTGCTCGCGTCGGTGCCGTATATCGCGCTCCAGTTGCGGTCGGTGACGCTGAGTTTCGGCGCGATCGCGGGCGTCGGCAGTTCGGCGGAAGTCGGCACGTTCGTCGCGCTGCTGCTGGCGGTGTTCGCGATCGTCTTTGGCGCGCGGCGCTATGAAGTCGCAGGGCGCAATCCCGGCGTGATCGCGGCGATCGCGGCGGAATCGCTGATCAAGCTGCTATGTTTCGTCGTGCTCGGCGTGGTCACGATGGCGTTGCTCGTCGAGGTACCGGCAGCAACGCTGGCGCCGTCACTGGCGCGGCTCCGGGCGGGCTTTACCTGGGGGGCGCTGTCGTCGGATTTCTGGGTGCGGACGGTGTTGTCGGCGTTGGCGATCCTGTGTCTGCCGCGGCAATTCTATGTCGGGGTGATCGAGGCGCGGGGGCCCGACGCGGTCGCCCGAGCGCGCGGGCCGTTCATCGCGTACATGGTGGTGATCTCGCTGCTCGTGCTGCCGCTGGCGCTTGCGGGCATGACGCTGTTGCCGGGCGATGCCGAGCCCGATCTCTACGTGCTCGCGGTGCCGTTGCAGCAGGGTCAGCACGTCGTTGCGTTGCTCGCGTTCCTCGGTGGGTTCTCGGCGGCGACGGCGATGGTGGTGGTCGAGACGATCGCGCTGTCGACGATGGCGACCAATGATCTGCTCGCGCCGCTGCTGCTCCGGCGGCACGGCGAGGCGGGCGAGGGCGAGCTCGGGCGGCGGATGCTGCGCGTGCGGCGCCTCATCATCGCCGCGATCGTCGCTGTCGCGCTGGTGTATGGACGGAGTCTCGGCGCCGACCTGCCGCTCGCGTCGATCGGGCTGATCGCATTTGCCGGCGTTGCGCAGTTCGCGCCTGCGCTGATCGCGACGGTTGGGTGGAATTTCGCCAACCACACCGCCGCGCGCGCGGGGCTGGTCGGGGGCGTGATCGTCTGGATCTACTGCCTGTTGCTGCCGTCGATCGGCGAAGGCGTCGGCCCGGCACTGGCGCAGTTCACGCGGGGCTGGCTCGATCCCGATGCGTTGCTCGGCTGGCGGATCGGCTCGCCTTTGGTCAACGGCACGGTGTGGAGCCTCGGCGTCAACGTCGCGCTGATGGCGGGTTTGCACGTCCGCGAACGCCAGCGCGGCAACAGCGCGCTCGATCACGTCACGACGCTGGGCGAGTTGAAGTCGCTCGTGGCCAGGTTCGTCGGCGATACCGAGGCGCTGGCGCTGGATCTGGTGTCCGCCGATCCGCGCGCGCCGATCGACGGCCCCGCCGCGCGCACCGCCGAGCGGTTGATCGCGGGCGTGATCGGCGCTCCGTCGGCGCGCAAGATCGTCGCGTCGAGCATTGCCGGGTCGGCGATCGACGTCAGCGACGTGGTCCGCCTGCTCGACCAGCGCGGCCGCTCGCTGCGATTCTCGCGCACGCTGTTGTCGGCAACGCTGGAGACGATCGATCCGGGTGTCAGCGTGATCGACGCGGACCTGCGGCTTGTCGCGTGGAATCCGCGCTATGTCGAGATGTTCGAGTATCCCGAGGGCTATGTCGTCGTCGGGCGCTCGATCGCGGACCTGATCCGCTACAATGCCGAGCGCGAAGGCATCGCGGGCGATATCGCGGCGCATGTCGGGCGGCGGGTGGCGCACCTCGCGCGCGGGACGCCGCACAGTTTCGAGCGGCAGCGGCCGTCGGGGCGATGGATCAAGATGGTCGGGCGGCCGATGCCGGGCGGCGGGTACGTCCAGAGTTTCACCGACATCACCGCGGAGAAGGAGGCGCAGGCCGATCTCGAGGCGCGGGTGGCGGCACGGACGCAGGATCTGGCGCGGTCGAACCACATGCTGGGCGAGGCGCGCGCGATTGCCGAGACCGCGACGCGGGACAAGACGCGGTTCCTGGCGGCGGCGAGCCACGATCTGTTGCAGCCGTTGCATGCGGCGCGGCTATTCTGTGCGGCGCTTGCCGAGGACAGGGCGCCGCATCAGGCGGACCTGGTGCGCGCGATCGATGGCGCGATCGGGTCGGCGGACACGTTGCTGCGTGCGCTGCTCGACGTGTCGCGGCTCGATGCGGGGGGCGTCGTGCCGAAGGTCGAGCGGTTTGCGCTGGGGGCGTTGATCGAGGAGCTGGCGGTGCAGTTCCGGCCGCTGGCGGGCGAGCGGGGGCTGGTGCTGGCGGCACACCCGGGGGCGTTCAGCGTGGCGACGGATCGGTCGCTGCTGCGGTCGATCTTGCAAAATTTCCTGTCGAACGCGGTGCGCTATTCGGCGGATGGGCGGATCTGGATCGGAGCGCGGCGCAGGGGTGGCGATGTGCTGATCGAGGTGCGCGACAACGGGCCGGGGATCGCGGCGGCGGACCGCGAGCGGATCTTCGAGGAGTTCGAGCGTCTGGAGAGCAAGGGGAGCGCGGGGGGCGGCGTCGGGCTCGGACTGGCGATCGTCCGGCGTATCGCGCGATTGCTCGGGTCGGCGGTGGAGCTGCGGTCGGACTTGGGGCGGGGGACGACGTTTGCGGTGCGCGTGCCGCTTGCGCCGGCCGGGTTGGACGTGGCGTTGCCGGCGCCCTTGGCGACGCGTGCGCTGGTGCCGGGGTTGCGGGTGCTGTGTCTCGATAATGATGCGACGATTCTGGCGGCGCTCGATGCGGCGTTGCGGGCGCGGCGGTGCGTGCCGTTGCTGGCGGCGACGGTTGCCGAGGCGATGGAACTGGCGGCGGACGAGGAGCCGGACGTGGCGCTCGTCGACTTTCATCTGGACGAGGTGGAGGACGGACTGGATGTCGTGGCACGGCTGCGGGCGATGGTGCCGGCGCCGGCGATTGCGCTGGTGACCGCGGATCGTGCGGTTGCTGACGATCCGCGGTGTGTGGGGCTGGTGGTGCTGACGAAGCCGGTGGTACCGGCGGATTTGTGGCGGTTTATCGAGGATGCGTCTGCTGCGGCGGCTCTGGGAAGTTGAGGCTTCTCGATCCTCCCCCGCCAGGGGGGGGTGGCAGGCGTTTGCCTGACGGAGGGGGAGGAAAGGGAGAACTGCTGTTGCGGCTTCCTCCCCTCCGTCGCCTTTGGCGCCACCTCCCCCTGGCGGGGGAGGATCAAGCCGCGGACACACGCCGTCATCCCGACGAAAGTCAGGATCCAGAGCCACGATCGGGGTGGGTGGTATCCTGGGTCCTGACTTTCGTCAGGATGACGGTTGGGGGAGGGGGCAGTCGGTGCGCGGCTAGTCGGCGAAGTGGATGTCCATCGCTCTTGCTGCGAGGACCGCTTGCGTGCGGTTTTGGACGCCCAGCTTGCGCAGGATGGCGGTCATGTGACCCTTCACCGTGCCTTCGGAGATACCGAGGTCGAAGGCGACTTGCTTGTTGAGGCGGCCGGCCAGCACGCCGAGCAGGACTTTCAGTTCGGTTGGGGTGAGGCTCGCAACACGCGTCGCCATGTCATCGACGGAGGCACCTTCGATCGGCGCGTCGCGTTCGCCGGCGAGGGCTCGGGCTACGGCGTTTTCCAACGTGGCGAGGTCAGCGGTCTTAGAGACGAAACCGATTGCGCCATACGCCCGCGCACGCGGTGCCGCTTCGGCTTCGTCCGCCGAGGAGATCACCATGATCGGCGTGTCGGGGCGCTCGGCATGGAGCAACGCCACCCCCGCGAACCCTTCCGAGCCCGGCATGCGCAGGTCAAGCAGGATCAGGTCGAGCCGTTCCGCCCCCCGAACCGCGTCGACCGCCTCGCAGAGCTGCCCCGCCTCGATCACCACCGCGTCGGGCGCGGCGCGGCTGACCGCCAGTTTTAACGCCTGGCGGAACAGCGGGTGATCGTCGGCGATGAGGATCGTGCGCGTCATGCCGGTACGGGGATAGCCTCCTCGCGGCCGGCGATCAGCGCGTCGACCACCGCGGGATCGGCGAGCGTCGAGGTGTCGCCAAGCTGGTCGAGCTGGTTCTCCGCGATCTTGCGCAGGATGCGGCGCATGATCTTCCCCGAGCGAGTCTTCGGGAGGGCCGGCGCGAACTGGAGGATGTCGGGGGTCGCGATCGGCCCGATCTCGCGGCGGACCCACTGCACGAGTTCCTTGCGCAGGTCATCGCTCGGCTCGGCGTTCGCGTTGAGCGTGACGTACGCGTAGATGCCCTGACCCTTCACGTCGTGCGGCATGCCGACGACCGCGGCCTCGGCGACCTTCGAGTGCGCGACGAGTGCGCTCTCGACTTCGGCGGTGCCCATGCGGTGGCCGCTGACGTTGATGACGTCGTCGACCCGACCGGTGATCCAGTAATAGCCGTCCTCGTCGCGGCGGCAGCCGTCGCCGGTGAAATACTTGCCGGGATAGGTCGAGAAATAGGTCTGGAAGAAGCGTTCGTGATCGTTCCACACGGTCCGCATCTGGCCGGGCCAGCTGTCGGCGATGACGAGGTTGCCCTCGACCGCGCCCTCCAGCACCTTGCCGTCCGCATCGACCAGTTCCGGGAGCACGCCGAACAGCGGCTTGGTCGCGCTGCCGGGTTTCAACGCGGTGGCGCCCGGCAGTGGCGAGATCATGTGGCCGCCGGTTTCCGTCTGCCACCAGGTGTCGACGATCGGGCAACGGCCGTCACCGACGACGTTGTGATACCAGTTCCACGCTTCCGGATTGATCGGTTCGCCGACCGAGCCGAGCAGGCGCAGCGACTTGCGGCTGGTGCGCGTCACCCAGTCGTCGCCCTCGCGCATCAGCGACCGGAGCGCGGTCGGTGCGGTGTAGAGGATGTTGACCTGGTATTTGTCGACGATCTGCCAGAACCGGCTGTGATCGGGGTAGTTGGGCACGCCCTCGAACATCACGGTGGTCGCGCCGTTCGCGAGTGCGCCGTACAGCGAATAGGTGTGGCCGGTAACCCAACCGACGTCCGCCGCGCACCAGAAGATCTCGCCGGGGCGGTAGTTGAAGACGTATTCGTGCGTCATCGACGCCCAGACCAGATAGCCGCCGGTCGAGTGGAGTACGCCCTTGGGCTGGCCGGTCGAGCCACTGGTATAGAGGATGAACAGCGGGTCCTCGGCGTTCATCGGCTCGGGGGCGCAGTCGGTCGACTGGCCCTCGACGCAGTCCGCATACCAGCAGTCGCGGCCTTCGGTCATGGTGACCTTGCCGCCGGTGCGACGGACGACGATGACGGTCTCGACCGCGAGATCGCCGTGGTCGAGCGCGGCGTCGACATTGGCCTTCAACGGCACGGTCTTGCCGCCACGCAGACCCTCGTCGGCGGTGATGACGATGCGGCTGTCGCAATCGTGAATGCGGTTGCACAGGCTCTCGGGCGAGAAACCGCCGAACACCACCGAATGGATCGCGCCGATCCGCGCGCAGGCGAGCATCGCGAACGCCGCCTCGGGGATCATCGGCAGGTAGATCGTGACGCGGTCGCCCTTCCTGACGCCTTTGGCCTTCAGCGCATTGCCGAGCTTCGACACCTCGTCGCGCAGTTCGGCATAGCTGATCTTGCGGTCGTCGGCAGGGTCGTCGCCTTCCCACAGGATCGCGGTCGCATCGGGGCGCGTCTCGGCGTGGCGATCGACGCAGTTCGCGGCGACGTTGAGCTGCCCGTCCTCGAACCAGCGGATGTGGAAGTCGTTCTCGTCGAACGACGTATCCTTGATCTTGGTCGGCGCCACGATCCAGTCGAGCCGCTTGGCCTCTTTCGCCCAGAACGCGTCGGGATCGGTCGCGGCCTCGGCATACATCCGGTCATAGGCGGCGGCGTCGATCAGGGCGTCCTTCGCCCATTCCGCGGGGACGGGATAGCTTGCCTCGGTCATCTGGCTCTCCTTTTGCCGCGCTGTACGCGGTCGTGTCGGCACGATCATCCCTAACCAAAGTAAGGGATGTGTGCGTCGTCGCAATCCGTCATGGTGGCAACGATCCTATAGTAGAACGTCGAATAGACGAACTGGGACGGAGACGGGTGGGGATGGAAACGGGCATGAAGCGATTGGCTTTCAGGACGCTGCTGATGAGTAGTGCGTTGGCGGGGCTGGTGCCGACCGCGGCGCAGGCGCAGACCGCGCGCGAAGTCGAGCTCGAGACACGGTTGAAGGCGCTCGAAGCGGCGGTGCAGGATCTGCGCGGCGAGCTGAACGCGGCGCGGGCAACGGCCGCGGCGCCGATCGCCCCGACTCCCATGAGCGCGACTTCCACGAGCACGACCCCCATGAGCGTGGCATCCGAGTCGCCAGGCCGATCGCCCGGCGCGACCAACGTGGCCCAGGCCAAGCCTGTCGCGACAAATTCGGCACCGACCGACGGTTTTCGCGTCGGCAACACGACGGTCAAGCTGGGCGGCTTCGTTCGTCTCAACGTCATTGCCAGCCGTTACAGCGACGGCGAGGCCGCGGTCGGCGGGCTGGGCAAGGAGTTCTTCCTGCCGCAGCAGATTCCGGTCGGCGGCGGGTTCTCCACACAGGATCTGCTGCTCTCCGCGCGCCAGACCCGCCTGCAGTTCAGCACGTCGACGCCGATGAACGGCACCGACATCAAGACGCTGGTGGAGTTCGATTTCGCGCTCGCGACGGCGCCGGTCGGCGCGCAGCGCGCGACCAACCCCTACACGCCCACCTTCCGCCGTGGCTTCATCGAATATGGCAATTTGCTGGTCGGGCAGGAATGGTCGACCTTCCAGAACATCGCGGTGCTGCCGGAGACGACGGATTTCGTCGGACCGCTGGACGGCACGGTGTTCAACCGCCAGGCCCAGGTCCGCTACACCATCCCGTTCCGATCCGGGCTGACGTTGCAGATCGCGGCCGAGAACCCCGAAACGGAAACGGCATTGCCGGCCAACGCCGCGCTGGTCGACACGGATGACGACCGCCTGCCCGACGTGGTGGCACGGGTGAACTGGAAACCGAAATTCGGCGATTTCGCGCTCGCCGGCCTCGCGCGCGAGTTGCGGACCGATACGCTGGGCAGCGGCGATACCGCCTTCGGCTGGGGCGTATCCGGGTCCGGCAAGATTCCGATCGGCAAGCGTCACGACCTGCGCTTCATGGCGACCTACGGGCAAGGCATCGGCCGCTATCTGGGATTGGGATACGTCCCCGACGCGATCTACGGCGGCACCGCGACCCAGCTCGAGCGGATCGACAATTTCGCGGGCTTCGCGGCGCTGCGGATCGGCTGGACCGATGCGATCCACTCGACGCTCATGGGCAGCTACCAGTCGGCCAATTATCCGGCGGGCGTGATCGTCACGGGGCTGGCCAACGCCAAGTCCTATGGCGGCGCAGGCAATTTGTTCTGGTCGCCGGGCAAGGGCTTCGACATCGGCGTGGAATATCGCCACGCCGTCCGCGAGCTCGTCTCGGGTGACACCGGCGCGCTCGATCGCCTCGAATTCGCATTCAAATACGGGTTCTGACTGCCCAACGCAGCAGAATCCCCACCCAACCCATCTGAGAGGATACCGCCATGGCGACGACAACAGGGGACGCATCGCCCCTTGGGCACGTGAAACAGAGCCAGCCGCTGATCATCATCGCGTCGTCGCTCGGCGCGGTGTTCGAATGGTATGATTTTTACCTCTACGGCCTGCTCGCGACGATCATCACCGCGCAGTTCTTCTCGGGCGTCAACGAGACCACCGGGTTCATTTTCGCGCTCGCGGCGTTCGCGGCCGGGTTCGCGGTGCGGCCGTTCGGCGCGCTGGTGTTCGGGCGGATCGGCGATGTCGTCGGCCGCAAGAACACCTTCCTAGTGACGATGGCGATCATGGGCCTGTCGACCTTCCTGGTTGGCCTGCTCCCGAGCTACGCATCGGTCGGCGTCGCCGCACCGATCGCACTGGTGGTATTGCGCCTGTTGCAGGGCCTCGCGCTCGGCGGCGAATATGGCGGCGCTGCGACCTATGTCGCAGAGCACGCGCCCGACAAGAAGCGCGGGCTGTTCACCAGCTTCATCCAGACCACCGCCTCGCTCGGGCTGTTCGCGGCGCTGCTGATCGTCATCGGCGTACGTACGCTGGTGGGCGAAGAGGCGTTCGCGGCATGGGGCTGGCGCATCCCGTTCATCGTCTCGATCGCGCTGCTCGCCGTGTCGCTGTGGATCCGCATGCAGCTCGAAGAGAGCCCGGTGTTCCAGAAGATGAAGGACGAGGGCAAGACCTCGAAGGCGCCGCTGACCGAAGCGTTCGGGCAGTGGAGCAACCTCAAGGTCGTGCTGATCGCGCTGTTCGGTGCGGTCGTCGGGCAGGGCGTCGTGTTCTACACTAGCCAGTTCTACGCGTTGTTCTTCCTTGAGAAGAACCTGCGCGTCGATGGGCCGACCACCAACATCCTGATCGCGATCGCGCTGTTGATCGCCACGCCGGCGTTCATCTTCTTCGGCTGGCTGTCGGACAAGATCGGGCGGAAATACATCATCCTGACCGGCTGTGCGCTCGCCGCGCTGACGTACATGCCGCTGTTCCATGCGCTGTCGAAGGCCGCCAACCCGGCGCTCTATGCCGCGCAGGCCAATTCGCCGGTAACCGTCGTCGCTAATCCCGACGAGTGCTCGGTGCAGTTCGATCCGGTCGGCAAGAACAAGTTCGACAGCAGCTCGTGCGACATCGCCAAGGCGTATCTGGCAAAGGCGGGTATCTCCTATGCCAACGTGATCGCACCCGCGGGCACCGTCGCGCAGATCCACATCGGTGGCACGACCATCCCGGTCGTCAATCCGGCGGTCGTTACGGGTCCTGACAAGGCGGCGGCGATCAAGGCGTTCGGTGCCGAGGTGAAGACCGCACTGACCGCAGTAGGCTACCCCGAAAAGGCGGACCCGGCACAGATCAACAAGCCGATGGTCATCGCGATCCTCGTCCTGCTCGTGCTGTACGTCACGATGGTCTACGGCCCGATCGCGGCGCTGCTGGTCGAGCTGTTCCCGACGCGGATCCGCTACACGTCGATGTCGCTGCCCTATCATATCGGCAATGGCTGGTTCGGCGGGTTCCTGCCGACCGCGGCGTTCGCGATGGTCGCGGCGACCGGGGATATCTATTACGGGCTCTGGTATCCGATCCTCGCCTGCGCGGTGACGGCGCTGGTGGGTCTCGTATTCCTGCCCGAGACGTTCCGCCGGTCGCTGCACAGCTGACCGAAAATGGTCCGGACCCCGCAGGCTACGGGGTCCGGATCGGCTTTCAGCGTAGCAAATCGTTCGACCGGTAGAAGGCGGCAAGTGCGCCGGTCGACTCGAGCGCCACCTTCGGCAGGCGAATATCCTCGAACATCCGAGCATAGCGTGCGCGGTTCGTTCTGGTGGCGATCGTGATGTGGCGGATCATCGCCCATTTGACCGTGTCGCGACCGCCTTCGAGCGCGCCGCGGCGATCATGATCGAACCAGCAGCGCTTCAAATAGCGGTAGAGGCTGACCGCAGTGGACACATCGAGCAGGATGACCCCGGTGGCGCGCTCAAGTCTGCGCGGGATAAGCCGCGAATAATTGCCGTCGATCACCCAGCATGAGCCCAGGATCGCGGCATCATGCAACGCGGCGAATTCGTCTGCGGGCCGCGGGACCCAGTCGGTATGCGGCAGATGGTGCAGCTGATCGAGGTGGATCGCGGTAAGCTCCCGCGCCTGCGATAGGGCGTCCGCCAGCGTGGACTTGCCGCTGTTGGATGGTCCCATGATGCAGATGCGCGATCCGAGTTCGTCCAACGTCATCCGCGCCGATTACTCTTCCGCGCGCTGAAGAAACAGAGCTCAGGCGATCTGGCGGGCGAGTGCCTTTTTCAGTTTCGCATGCGCGGACGCCTTGATCTGGCAGACGCGCGCCGAGCCCACGCCGAAGACTTCGCCGATCTCCTCGAGGTTGAGTTCCTCGACATAATAGAGCTGGATCACCTGCGCCTCGCGTTCGGGGAGCGCGGTGATCGCCTTGATCAAGGCCTCGCGCATGTCGCTGTCGGCGAGCTGCTCGAAGGCATCGGGCGTGTCGTCGGCGAACCAGGGCAGGTCGTCGGCATACATCTCGTCGATCGAGTCGAAGCGGAGTGCGTCGGCCGTGACGTAGTCGGTGCGGAGTTTTTCGATCGTCACGCCGATATGCTCTGCGATCATGTCTTCTCCTGGGGCTTTCCCCGTGCGGGCGGTGAGCGTCGAGATCGCCTCGGCATACTGACGTCGTCGACGCATCGCGCCGCGCGTCGACGTGGCCTGGCGGCGGAGTTCGTCGATCATGCTGCCGCGCAGGCGGGTGATAAGGTAGGTCTTGAACGGCATGCCGCGTTCGTCGAAATTCGCGGCGGCCTCGACCAGCGCGACCAGGCCGACCTGGATCAGATCCTCGACCTCGACGCTGCTGCTCATGCTGCCGTGGACGTGCCACGCGATCCGGCGGACCAGCGGGAGATGCTGTTTGACGAGCTGGTCCGCATCGCCGCCGGGGCGCTGGTGGGGGCGGTAGGTGAGCGGCTGGCCTGTATAGGGCTGCGCATCGTCGAACGCACCACGCATCGGGAGCGCGCTCATGCCGCCAGCGCCTGCTGCGAGGCACCGATGACCGCAACGACTTCGACGGCCTTTTCTTCAGGCACCTCGAAGAACGACATGACGGGCGTATCGGGCAGGCACGTCCGCACGAGCTTGCGGATGGCGATGCGGATGGTCGGCTGGACGACCAGCGCGAACGGTTTCGCCTCGGCGATCAGCGGTTCGGCGGCGCGTTGCAGCGCCTCGACGATGCGGCGGCCGAGATCGGGTTCGATGACGTGGCGGCGCGATTGATCGGCGCGCATCGCCTGGCCGAGCAGACCTTCCAATTGACCCTCCAACGTCATGACGCGCAGCGGTTCGCGCACGCCGCACAGTTTCTGGATGATGAGCGCGCCGAGCTCGGGACGGATCGTCTCGATGATCTCCTCGGCATCCTGCGTGCGCTGCGCCGCGACCGCGATCGCGCCGGCGATGCGGCGGAATTCCTTGAGCGGCACGTTCTCCGCGAGCAGGCCTTTCAGGACCTGCGTCAGCGTCGTGATCGGCAGCGGCGCAAGTGCTGCGACCAGTTGCGCGGCGCGCTCCTTGAGGCCGTCGAGCAGCGCCTGCACTTCGTCCTGGCCGAGCAGCTCGGACGCGTTCTGGCCGAGCAGGTGGTTGAGGTGCGTCGCCATCACGGTGCCGGGATCGACCACGAGATAGCCCGCACCGGTCGCCGCATCGGCATCGCCCGCATCGACCCAGGTCGCGTCGAGCCCGAAGGTGGGATCCTTGACCTTCTTGCCGAACAGGTCGCCGAACGCCTGGCCGGTGTCGAGCGCGAGCATCTCGTCGGGCGACACGGTGTCCTCGCCGGCGACGACGCCGTTGACGAGGATGCGGTAGACGTACGGCGCGAGGTTGATGTCGTCGCGGACGCGGACCTGCGGCACGACGAAGCCGAGTTCCTTCGACAGCTGACGACGCACGCCGGTGATCCGCCCCATCAGTGGTGACCCGCGTCGCTCGTCGGCGAGCGGCACGAGGCCGTAGCCGATGTCGAGGTTGACCTGCATGCCATCCGTAACTTCCTCCCAGCCGATCTTCGACTGGTCGATCGTCTCGACGGGGACGACCATAACGGGGGCAGGGCGGCGCTCGATCTGGCGGAGCTTCCACGCGGCGAACCCGGCAATGGCGGCCGCCGGCAGGATCACCATGTGCGGCATGCCGGGCAGGATACCGAGCAGCGCGAGGATGACCGCGACCGGCGTCCAGGTGCGTGGGCTACCGAACTGGCCGCCGATCTGGCCGGCAAGGTCCTTGTCGGAGGTGACGCGCGTGACGATCGACGCGGCGGCGATCGACAGCATCAGCGACGGCAGCTGCGCGACCAGCGCGTCGCCGATCGCGAGCAGGATGTAATTGTGCGCCGCATCCGCGATCGTCATGCCGTGGCTGACGGGGCCGAGGATCAGGCCGCCGATGATGTTGGCGGCGAGGATCAGCATCGCCGCGACCGCATCGCCCTTCACGAACTTCGACGAGCCGTCCATCGAGCCGTAGAAATCGGCTTCGGTGGAGACTTCGACGCGGCGCGCCTTGGCTTCGTCGGGGGTGATGAGGCCCGCGTTGAGGTCGGCGTCGATCGCCATCTGCTTGCCGGGGAGTGCGTCGAGCGTGAAGCGCGCGCTGACTTCCGACACGCGGCCGGCGCCCTTGGTGACGACGATCATGTTGATGATCATCAGGATCGCGAAGACGAAGATGCCGACGACGTAATCGCCGCCGATCAGGAAGGTGCCGAACGCCTCGATGACGTGACCCGCCGCGCTCTCGCCCTCGTGGCCGTGGACCAGCACGATGCGGGTGGAGGCGACGTTGAGGCCGAGGCGGAAGAGGGTGGCGAACAGCAGCACGGTCGGGAAGGCGGAGAAATCGAGCGGCTTCTGCGCGTTCAGGGCGACCATCAGCACCGCGAGGCTGATCGCGATGTTCGCCACGAAGAAGATGTCGAGCATGAACGCCGGGATCGGCACGACCATGACGAGCACGAGCAGCAGGATCGCGAGCGGCAGGACGGACGCGCGGGCGTTGGAGAGGATGCGGTTCATCGCTTAGCCGCCCAACCGTGCGAGCATCATGTAGGCGAGGCGCGCGGTGTCGGGCGTCGGGCGCAGGACGTTCACCGCGGCCTGCGTCGCCTTGCCGGTGAACCTGCCCATTGCAGTTGTTGCCCAGGCGAGCGCGTCGTCGGCGCTTTCGTTGCTGCCGGTGATGACCGTGGAACCGTTCATGTCGAGTGCCTGCGCGGCATAGTTGGCGGGTGTCGCGGTCGCGCCTGCCCCGGCGGCGGCACCGCCGAGCTTGTCGGCGAACCGGTCGTAGATCGCCGACAGCGTGCGCGGCTGGTTGTTCGAATCGTAGAAGACGTTGTGGTTCGCGCGCGCCGCGGCGGGGAAGAGCGCGGCGCCGCTCGCCTGCGGGTTGGCCTGCATCGTCTTGAGGAACTTGGTCGCGCCACCGAGACCCATGAAGTGCGCCATATACAGGTCGGTGCCCGACGCGGGGCGGTTCAGCGTGCCTTCGAGCGAGGCCTTGTTGTCGGACGCGTATTCGGCGGCCATCAGCGAGGCGGCGTTGGGATCGTTGCG
This sequence comes from Sphingomonas sp. PP-CE-1G-424, assembly GCF_004341085.1. GTDB lineage: Bacteria > Pseudomonadota > Alphaproteobacteria > Sphingomonadales > Sphingomonadaceae > Sphingomonas. Next base: position 689,229 of record NZ_SLXW01000001.1, on the reverse strand, counting down.
CAGCGCGAGGATCGCCGCCTTGGTGCCGGCATCGCCGACCGAGAGGCGACCGCTCGACGACTGGCCGATGCTGTTCGCGGCCCACGCCATGCCGTGTTCGGCGCCGTGCTTCTTGACGACGGAGAGCCAGCTCTGTTCGATGAACTGATAGAGGCCGGAGGCGCTCGACGTGCCGGCCTTGGCGTTGGCGTTGAGCCCGCTCTCGAGCTTCGCCTGGCCCAGCAGATAGTCGAAATCCACGCCCGTCTTGCTGCTCGCAAGCGCGATCGCGGACTGGATCCGGCCGGTAGTGATAGGATTGACGGTCATGCCCGTGTGCGGTGCCCCTGGTTCAGGGGATGCTCAGCAAGGGGCGTGCCAGTTTCGGTATTCGGTTCCCGTAGCGCCGTCATCCTGACGAAAGTCAGGATCCAGAGCCATGTAGCGAAACCCTCTGTTACTCTGGATCCTGACTTTCGTCAGGATGACGGAGGTTAAAAGGGAGAGGCGCAGAAGTCAGGCGTACGCGGCGCGCAGACCCGGCCGATACCCGGCAATGGCGCCGTCGCCGGTCAGGGTTTGCAGGCGGCGGCGGACATTTGCCGCCATCAAGTTGGTGTAGATCCGGCATGTCTCGTTGAGCCGGTTCGCCTCGTCGGCCAGTTCGCGGATCTCGGTGCCCGCGGGCCCGGTGCCGAGCAGCGCGACCTGTTCGATCCCGGCGAGCTTGTCGGCGGTCGCGCGTTCGAGGCTGGCGACGTCGTTCGACTTCAGCGCGGCGATCTCGGCATGCAGCGAGTCGATCACACGGATCAGGGCTTCACGCCGCTTCATTGGAATTCCAGGCGAGGCTGAGCGCCATCAGCCGGTCGGCGATGGTCGCGGGAAGGATGGGGAAGGTGCCGCTGGCGATCGCCTTCTTGATCTCGGCGACGCGCGTCGCGTTGACCGGGGGCGACGAGGCCATCGTCTTGGCCAGTGCCAACGAGTCCGAGAGGACCGAGGGCTGGGCCGATGCCGGCGACGACGCCTGCGGCTGTACCGGCGTCTGAACGGCCGTCGTCGGCGTCGCGGCGGCGACGCGCGCGACGGAGCGATCTCCTGCTACTGACGGCTTCGCGCCGATCGAATCCACCATGTCCGCATCCTTTGGTTTGCGCTGACATCAGGAGATACGACCGCACGCTCGAAAGCTTTAGCAAAATTAAACCGTTCGAAAATTCAGGTCGATCGTCTGTCAGTTCGACCAGCCGGGCAGCGTGGCGTGGCCAGCCTCGACCGCGATCGCCTGGACCGGCGTGCGGGTGTCGTCGACCTTGACCATGAACCGGCCGCCCGGCGCGGCATCGCCCATCGCGACGCCCTCGCGGCTGATCGAGAAACCTTCGGTGCCAGCCTCGATCACGATCGGGTCGCCGCGCTTGATCACCGGTGGAAGCTTGGCGACGGGGACGAACGACGCGGCGATCGCGGCGGGTGCGCTTGCCGGGCGGATGACGGGGACGAAGATCCGCCATGCCGGCCCGCCGCACGAGACGACCACCGCATCATGCTGTTCGGATCGCCACGACAGCGACACCGTCGGGCAGGTCGCGAGCCGCAATCGCGCGTCGACCGGCGTGCGCGCGCCACCCTCGGCGCCGGTCGGGCGGCCGGTGAAGGCGGCGACCGAGGCGTCCAGCGTGGTGGTGTCCTGGAAGCTCGCAGCGACCAGCAGGAGGGGAAGAATCATGGCATGGTCCTCATGGGGGCAATCTTCTGCATGGGAGCGGTCTTCTGCGGCTCGCCGACGAAGGCGAGCGAGACGATGGCGGCACGGCGGCCGGGTTTGGTGGTGGTGACGATCGTCACGCGCGACGGTGCGACCGCCGAGAGCGCGGCGGCGACGGTGCGGGCGCGGTCGGCGGCGAGGATCGCGGCGCTGCCGGTGGTGGGGTCGACATCGGCGGGGGTGCCGTCGGTCGAGCCGGTGACGGTCAGCATCATGCGCGGATCGCGCCCGGCTTCTCGCGCCCAGGCGACGAGCGCGCCGGGGCTGGTCGGCATGATCGCCGAGCCGGGGGCGAAATCGAGCATGCCCGCGGCGGCGACCGGCATCGGCGTTGGCTCGGCGACGCTCGCGCCGAAACCCTTGCGGATTCCCTTGGCGAGATCGCGCGCGCCGAGATGCTGGCTCGCCTGGACGAGCACGAGAAACCCGACCAGCAGGAGCGCGAGATCGGCGAGCGTCATCAGCCACAGCGGCTTGCCGGGCGGCGTTTCGGGATAGTCGCTCGCGGTCATGCCGCCGAGACCGCCGGGACCAAGGTCGGCAGCGGGGTCGGTGCGACATAGCCGCGCGGCGTCTCGCGTTCGGCGAGCGCCACCAGCGGCGCCTCGATCCGCGCGCGTTCGAACGCTTCGGTGCGGCCCTGCGCGCGCAGGCGGTTGGCGATCGGCATGAACACCAGATTGGCGAGCAGCGCACCATACAGCGTCGCGAGCAGCGCGACCGCCATCGCGCCGCCGATCGCGTCGGGATTGTTCATCGTCGCGAACATCTGCGCGAGGCCGATCAGCGTGCCGACCATGCCCATCGCCGGCGCGGCTTCGGCGGCGCCCGCCCAGACGTCGGCGGCGGCGACGTGGCGCTCGATCCGCGCACGACGACGATGCTGGACGAGCGTGGCGACGCTGTTGGCCGTCCCGCCGTCGACGATCGCGGCGATCCCGGCGGCAACGTCAGTGTCGGTGATGACCGAGCGATCCAGCGCCATCACGCCGTGGCGCTTGGCGATCCGCGACAGCGCGGTGATCTGCTGGAGCAACGGATCGGCGTCGAACCGGGCGCGACCGAGGATGGTCACCGCGGCCAGCGCGCGGCCGAGGTCGCGGGCGGGCGTGCGCAGGACGACGGCGAGCGCGGTGCCGCCACCGACGATGGCGAGCGCGACGGGATCGAACAGGAGGTCGGGGGTGATCATACGCGCGATCTCTGCAAGGTGTGGGCCAGTTTGTTGGGGGGCGTTGTGGGAGGGGGTGGTGGCTGCGCTCCTTGTGAAGAGGGTGTGGGGCGAGTTGGTTGCTAGCTGCGGTGCTCGCCAAGCGGCCCACCCACCCCCGGCCCCTCCCTTCACGAGGGAGGGGGGAAGTAAGGTGTGGGTTGTTGGGTGGGGCCTGATCCTTCCCCTAAGCCACCACCCCGGCGAAGGCCGGGGCCCAATTGGGAAACGTCGCTGACTGGGGGCGCGCTTCGTTACTGCGACCTTGCCAATTGGGCCCCGGCCTTCGCCGGGGTGGTGAAACTCGCTGGCTGGCGTATCCGCTAGGGATGGGGGGGGCGAGCGTGGTGGCTCCTCCTTGTTCTCCCGCGAAGGCGGGAGCCCAGTCTGGGTCCCCGCCTTCGCGGGGAAACATGGAGTGGAGCGGGATGTGCGCTGAAACCTTCTCCCCTCCCTCGTGAAGGGAGGGGCTGGGGGTGGGTGGGCTGCTTGGCTGCCGTGCCCGCCGAACATTCTCTAACCCCTTCATAAGCTAGGTGAGCAGCGAACCGGCAACGCGGCTGCCGGTTGGTGCTGCCGCACCGGCAAGCGGTTGCCGGACGGCTTGCCGCCCGCCTGCCGTCGACCGGCAAAGTCACATCCTCCACCCGCATCGCAAAAACTGGCACGGGCATTGCTTATGTCCGGTTGCGCAACGGTTGCGCTGGGAGACAGGTCTGTGTCAGGCGACACGCTTTTCGGAGTTCATGGGGCGGCACTCGAGGTGCGCTCGCAGCGCATGGGCGTGCTGGCGTCGAACATCGCCAACGCGTCGACGCCGGGCTTCAAGGCGCGCGACATCGATTTCAACGCGGCGCTCGCGTCGGTCGAGAACGATGGCGGCACGAGTGCCGCGACCAAATACCGCGTCGCGACGCAGACCTCGCTCGATGGCAACACCGTCGAACTGAGCCACGAGCAGACCGCGTTCGCCGAGAACGCCGTCCAGTATCAGACGACGCTGTCGTTCCTGAACGGGCGGATCAGCACGATCACCCGCGCGCTGAAGGGGGAATAAGACGTGTCCAACCAGCCCATGACGATCTTCCAGGTGGCCGGCCGCGCGATGTCCGCGCAGCTTGTCCGGATGAACACGACCGCGTCCAACCTCGCCAACGCCGGCGGCACGACCGGGTCGGCCGAGACCGCGTACAAGTCGATGCGGCCGGTGTTCCGCACCAGCTTCGACGCGGCGAGCGGCATGTCGACGGTCGACGTCGAGCGCGTCGTCAGCGCCGGCGAAGCGCCGACCAAGCGCTACGACCCCGACAATCCGATGGCCGACAAGGATGGCAACATCTTCGAGGCGTCGGTCGATGAAACCCGCGAGATGGTCGACATGATGGAGACCGCCCGCAGCTACCAGAACAACGTCGAAGTGATGAACACGGCCAAGTCGCTCATCATCGATACCCTCAAGCTAGGCCGCTGATCATGGCAACCTCCTTCGATTCCACGCTGAACAGTCTCGGTATCGCGCGCACCTCGACGGCGGCAGCCAAGACGGCGACCCCATCGGGCTCGTCGAACCTCGGCCAGTCCGATTTCCTGAAGCTGATGACCGCGCAGATGCAGAACCAGGACCCGTTCAATCCGGTCGACAACACCCAGATGGTCGCGCAGATGGCGCAGATCTCGACCACCTCGGGGATCTCCGAGATGAATTCGACGATGAAGGCGATCGCCGACAAGCTTGGCGTCACCAGCACCAGCGAAGCGATGGGCTATGTCGGCAAGACCGTGCTGACCGCCGGTACGACCGCGTACGGCCGGACCGGCGGCGGGATTGCCGGGTCGGTCGAGCTGGCCGCCGCGGCGTCGGGCGTCAACGTGACGATCAGCGACGCGAGCGGCGCCGCGCTCAAGACGATGGCGCTCGGGCCGCAGGCCAAGGGCACGGTCGGCTACGACTGGGACGGCAAGAATGCGGCCGGGGTCGATGCCGGCAATGGCCCCTTCACGATCAGCGTCGCGGCGCAGAGCGGCGGCGCCGCGGTCGGCGCGACCAATCTGGTCTGGGCGCCGGTCCAGTCGGTCTCGACCACCACCGGTTCCGCCGTCCTTACTCTCCCCGGCATCGGCGAAGTGCCGGCCAGCGCCATCCGCCAGATCGGCTGATCGCACCCCCTAATTTCAAGGAGTTCACCGCATGTCTTTCTATACCTCGCTTTCCGGTCTCCAGGCTTCGCAGGCCGAAATGGCGACGATCTCGCACAATCTGGCGAACGTCTCGACCAACGGCTTCAAGAAGAGCCGCACCGATTTCGCCGACGTGATCGCCTCGAGCGTGTCGGTCGCGCCGTCGCAGCAGGTCGGCTCGGGCGTCATGGTCAAGGGCAACCGCCAGCAGTTCGGGCAGGGCAATCTGCTCCAGTCGGCGAGCGCGCTCGACCTCGCCGTGTCGGGCGACGGCTTCTTCGCGGTCAAGCCCGATCCGAGCTCGGCGACGGTCAACTACACGCGCAACGGCTCGTTCCTGGTCGACGCCAACAACAACGTCACCGACGCGAACGGCAACTTCCTCCAGGTCTATCCTGTCGACGGTTCGGGCAACGTCATCCAGGCGAGCATGAACACGCTGCAGAACCTGACGCTGCCCGCGACCAGCGGCGCGCTGAAGGCCACGCAGGACGTCAAGCTGGGCGTCAACCTGAACGCCAACACCGCGCAGCCGGCCAATGCGACGTTCAATCGCCTCGACGTGTCGTCGTACAACCAGGCGACGACGACCTCGGTCTATGACTCGCAGGGCAATCCGATGGCGATGACGAGCTATTACGTCCGCGATACGGCGCCGATCGCAACGCCCCAGGGCGGCACGGCCGACCTGTCGTCGACCTGGTCGGTCTACAGCTTCGTCGGCGACAAGCCGATGACGGCAGGCGGCAGCGACAGCGTAAAGTTGCAGTTCGGCAGCACCGGGCAGCTGACAGCTCCGGCGGCCAAGACCACGTTCGACGCGTTCACCCCGGCCAGCGGGTCGGCGCAGGCAATCAGCCTCGACCTGACCGCGAGCACGCAGAGCGCGGCGTCGTTCAAGGTCGCCACGCAGACGCAGGACGGCCTTGCGGTCGGTCAGTTGCAGGGCGTGACCGTCGACGATGCCGGGATCGTGAAGGCGAGCTTCTCGAACGGCGACGTCAAGGCGCTGGGCCAGGTTGCACTCGTCAACTTTTCGAACCCGTCGGGTCTGCGCCAGCTCGGCGACAGCGGCTGGGCATCGACCGGTGTCTCGGGCAGCCCGATCGCCGGCACGGCTGGTCAGCGTGGCCTCGGCAACCTGATGTCGGGGACGATCGAGCGATCGAACGTCGACATCACCGAGGAGCTGGTCAACCTGATCGCGGCACAGCGCAATTTCCAGGCGAATTCGAAGGCCCTGGATACCGCCAGCCAGATCTCGCAGACCATCTTCAACATCCGCAGCTGACCGAAAAAGCGCGCAGGGGACCCTGAATGGACAAGCTGGTCTACACCGCGGCGTCGGGCCTGCGTGCGCACATGGCGGCGCAGGCGGCGATCGCCAACAACATGGCGAACGCGTCGACGACCGGATTCCGCGCCGATCGCGTGGTGTTCGACCGGATGAACCTGAAGGGCGACGGCACCACGCTGGAGGCGCGCGCGCCGACCTCGGAAGAGGTCACCGACGCGGATCGGTCGCCGGGCGCCATCCAGCAGACCGGGCGGCCGCTCGACGTCGCTATCACCGGCACCACCGCATGGCTGGCGGTACAGGCATCGGACGGCTCCGAGGCGTATACCCGCCGTGGTGACCTTGAGGTCGCGCCCTCGGGCGTGCTGCAGACCGGCGACGGGCATCCGGTGATCGGCTCGGGGGGGCCGATCACCCTGCCGCCCTACCAGTCGCTGTCGATCGCCGGCGACGGGACGATCTCGATCGTGCCGCAGGGTGGGGACGCGAAGAACCCGCAGGTCATCGACAAGCTCAAGCTCGCCGACACCAAGGGGTCGGAGACGGTCAAGGGTCTCGACAACCTGCTGCGCGTCAAGGGCGGGGGGACGCTACCCGAGGATCTCGACGCGAAGGTGCAGGGCGGGGCGATCGAGGGATCGAACGTCAACATGACGCAGGCGCTGGTCGACATGATCGAGAACCAGCGCAGTTACGAAGTCCAGGCCAATATGTTGAAGTCCGCCAAGGACATGGATGAAAGCGGCGCATCCGTGATGCGCCTGCCGAGCTAGAAGGAACCGACGAATGTCATCCGCAGCCATGCATATCGCGCGTACCGGGCTCGACGCCCAGGATATGCGCATGCGCGTCATCTCGAACAATCTCGCCAACGTGAACACGACGGGCTTCAAGAAGGACCGCGCCGCGTTCGAGACGCTCGCCTATCAGGTCGTGACGACACCGGGCGCGCAGAGCACGTCCGAGACCAAATACGCGACCGGGCTCAACCTCGGCACCGGCGTCAAGATTCAGGGCACCGCGCGCGTCGATACGCAGGGCGCGATGCAGACGACCGGCAACAGCCTCGATCTCGCGCTCGACGGCGACGGCTATTTCCAGGTGCAGATGCCCGGCGGGACGCTCGGCTATACGCGCTCGGGCAATTTCTCGCGCTCGGCCGAAGGTTTGCTGGTCACCAGCGAAGGCTATCAGGTGCAACCCGGCATCACCGTGCCGCAGGGCACGACCGCGATCACGATCGGGTCGGACGGCACCGTGTCGGCGACCGTTCCCGGCCAGACCGAAGCGACGCAGCTTGGCCAGATCCAGGTGGCGAACTTTCCGAACGGCGCCGGCCTCCAGGCGACCGGCGACAATTACCTGGTCGAGACCGCGGCGAGCGGCGCGGCCAATGTCGGCGTCGCGGGCCAGGACGGTCGCGGCAACATCAAGCAGGGCATGCTCGAGGCGTCGAACGTCAATGTCGTCGAGGAACTCGTCGACATGATCGAGACGCAGCGCGCGTACGAGGTGAATTCGAAGATGATCTCGGCGACCGACGACATGCTCAAATACGTCAATCAGAACATCTGATCATGACCCGCACCGCTTCCCATTCCGTCGTCTTGATGACTGCGATCGCGCTCGCCGGGTTCGCTTCGTCCGCGGCCGATGCCGGTATCTTCGGCAAGAAGCTGCCGCCCGAGGATTTCTCGGTCGCGCGGCCTCTTCCGGTCGTGCCGGTGCCGGTCGTCGCGACCGGCTCGATCTTCCAGGCGCAGGATGGTTACGCAGCGCTGTACGAAGGCTGGCGCGCGCGGAAGGTCGGCGATCCGCTGACGATCGTGCTGGTCGAGCGGACCGCGGCATCGAAGACGTCGGGGTCGAAGCTCGACAGCAATGGCGGCGCGAGCATCACGCCGCCGACCACCGGCGCGCTCAACCTGTTCAACAAGAGCGATGCGGCGATCAGCGGCGGGCGCAATTTCAACGGCACCGGCGCCGCCGACCAGACGAACTCGCTGTCGGGCGAAGTCAGCGTGACGGTCGCGCAGGTCTATCCCAACGGAACGATGCTGGTGCAGGGCCAGAAGCGCGTGACGCTCAATCGCGGCGACGAGTTCCTCAAGATCAAGGGTCTGGTCCGCACCGCCGACGTCGACGCGAACAACCGCGTGCTGTCGACCCGCGTGGCCGACGCGCAGATCTCGTACACCGGCAAGGGCGACGTCGCCCGCGCCGGCCGCCAGGGGTGGCTCGGCCGCTTCTTCTCCGTCGTCAGCCCGTTCTAAGGCCGTGACCATGCGCTTCCTGCTCGCCCTTTTCGCATCGCTCCTGATCGCAGGCCCGGCCTCGGCCGACCGGATCAAGGATCTGGGCGGGTTCCAGGGGATCCGATCGAACCAGCTGACCGGCTACGGCATCGTCGTGGGGCTCCCTGGCACCGGCGACGACAACCTCGAATACACCGTGCAGTCGCTGAAGGCGGTCGCATCGCGCTTCGGCCTGCAGCTGCCGCCGACCGCGAATCCTGGGATGAAGAACGCGGCGGTGGTGATGATCACCGCCGAACTGCCGCCGTTCGCCAAGCCTGGCCAGCGGCTCGACATCACCGTCGCGTCGATGGGCAAGGCGAAGTCGCTCCGCGGTGGCAGCCTGATCATGACGCCGCTGCTCGGGGCCGATAACCAGATTTATGCGATGGCGCAGGGCAACCTCGCCGTGGGTGGCCTCGGGGCCGAAGGCGCGGACGGGTCGAAGATCGTCGTCAACGTGCCCTCTACCGGGCGCATCCCGGAGGGAGCCACGGTCGAACGTGCGGTCGCGACCGGGTTCGACAGCGCGCCGATGCTCACCTTCAACCTCGCGCGCGCCGATTTCACCACCGCGCAGAATGTCGCGGGCGCGATCAATTCGAAGCTTGGCTTCGGCAGCGCGCAGGCGATCGACGCGGTCTCCGTTTCGGTACGTGCACCGATCGGCGCGGACGTCCGGGCCACGCTGATGTCGACGATCGAGAATCTCGACGTCGTGTCTGCCGAGCCTTCCGCCAAGGTGATCGTCAACGCGCGCACCGGCACCGTGGTCATCAACTCGGCGGTCCGGGTCGGCCCGGCGGCGATCACGCACGGCAAGATGACGGTGCGGATCGACGAGAAGCCGCAGGTCAGCCAGCCCGCGCCGTTCAGCCAGGGCCAGACCGCGATCACCCCGAACAGCCGCGTCGCGGTCGAGGAGGAGCGTCGCCCGATGTTCCTGCTCGCACCCGGCCCCAAGCTCGCCGACATCGTCAAGGCGGTCAACGCGATCGGCGCCTCGCCCGCCGATCTGGTCGCGATCCTCGAGGCGCTGAAGGAAGCCGGCGCGCTCAAGGCCGAGTTGATCGTCCTGTGAGCGCGATCACCCCACCCACGCTCGCGACGACCGCGACCACCGGGATCTCGACCGACACGAGCCGGCTCAAGTCGAAGGACAATCTCGACAAGGCCGGCCAGAAGTTCGAGGCGGTCTTCACCGGCATGATGTTGAAGAGCATGCGGCAGGCGAAACTGGCCGATCCGATCTTCGATTCGAAGGCGATCGATACCTTCACCGACATGCAGGACGGGCTGATCGCGAAGTCGATGGCCGAGCACACGCCGCTCGGCATCGGCAAGGCAATGACCGATTTTCTCAGCAAATCTCAATCGGATATTAACCCGGCGACGACAGACTCACCGCCATGAGCGATCTCCTTTCGATCGGCGCGTCGGGCGTCCGCGCGTACCAGACCGCGTTGTCCACGGTGTCGGAGAACATCGCGAACACCGGCACCGCGGGCTATACCCGGCGGACGACGACGCTCGGCGAAGTCGCGTCGATCGGCGGCGGGATCGCCGCGCGGACGTCGTCGAACGGCAGCGGAGTGGTCGTCGTCGGCATCGGTCGCAGCGCCAATGCCTACCGCTCGCAGGCGGTGCGCAGCGCCGGCACCGATCTGGCGAAGACCGAAACCAGCATTGCCTGGATGAGCCGGATCGAGACGTCGCTGGGCGACAACAAGCTCGGCGACCGGCTCACCAGCTTCTTCGGCGCGGCGCAGACGCTGTCGGCCGATCCGACCTCGATTCCGGCCCGCGCGGCGATGCTCGAATCGGCGGGCAGTGCCGCCGCCGCCTTCGCGACCACCGGCAAGGCGCTCGATACCGCGACCGCCGAACTCGATGCGACGACCTCGCAGGCGGTCGATTCGCTTAATTCGCTCGGCACCGCACTCGCCAAGATCAACGACGGTATCGCCCGGTCGCAGCCGGGTTCGTCGAGCGCGGCGCAACTCGCCGACCAGCGCGACCAGGTGCTCGACCAGATGAGCACGCTGACCGACGTGAACACATCGTTCGACGGTCTCGGTCGCGCGACGGTGCGGCTCGGCGGTGCGGCCGGACCGGCGTTCGTCGTCGGCTCCGACAGTGGCCAGGCGGCGTACGCGCGCAACGACGAAGGCGCGGTGCAGTTCACGGTCACGCAAGGCGGCGCCACATCGACGCTGTCGCCTTCGGGCGGCGCGCTCGCCGGGTTCGCCGACGGAGCGCAGCGGCTGGTCGCGGCCCGCGACGGGCTGAACGCGATCGCCAAGGATTTCACCGCGCAGGTCAATGCGGTCCAGGCACAGGGGCGCGATCTCGACGGCAAGGCCGGTACCGCGCTGTTCGCGACCGGCGATACGCCGACCGACATCTCGGTCGTACTGACCGACCCGCGCGGGATCGCCGCCGCCGGTGCGAACGGCAGCATGCGCGACGCGTCGAACCTGGCCGCGTTGCAGACCGTCCGGTCGAGCGGCGGGTTCGAGACGCGCACGGTCAACCTGATCGCCGGCAATGCCGCCGCACTCCAGCAGCGCACGACCGTGGCCGATGCGCAGAGCGCGATCCGCGACGGCGCGGTCAGCGCGCTCGCGTCGGCGTCGGGGGTCGATCTCGATAGCGAAGCGGTCGATCTGCTGCGCTTCCAGCAAGCCTATCAGGCGTCGAGCCGGGTGATCCAGACCGCGCGCGACACGTTCCAGTCCATCCTCGAGATTCGGTAACGCCCATGCAGATCCCGACGAGCCTTTTCTACGACCGGTCGTCGGCGGCCATGACGTCGCTTTCCAGCAAGGCGGATGCGCTCAATGCGCAGATCTCGACCGGCAAGCGGTTCACCGCGCCGTCGCAGGACAGCGTCGCGTATCAGCGACTGGCCGGGCTCGCGCGCGATACCGCCAACGACAAGGCCTATGCCGCCAATCTCGGCACCGCCGAATCGGTGTTGAAGCAGGGCGATACCAGTCTCAGCGCTATGTCCGATCAGTTGCAGAACGCGACGGTGCTGGTGACGCAGGCGAAGAACGGGACGCTGAGTGCGCCGGACCGCAAGGCGATCGGCGAGCAGATCGCCGGGATCGTCGCCTCGCTGACGAATATCGCCAACGCGAAGGACGCGCGCGGCCAGCCGCTGTTCGGCGGGTCGGACGGGGCCGCGGCGGTCGCGACCGATGGCAGCTACGCGCTGGCGTCGAAGCCGGTTAGCGCGGTCCCGATCGGCGACGGTCAGAGCGTGCAGGCCAACGAAACCGCCGCACGGATCTTCACCGTCGGCGGAAAGACCAACGCGGATGGCAGCGTCGGCGGGGGCACCAACACGCTGGCGATGCTGTCGGCGATCGCGACCGCGCTGCAATCGGACGATTTCAAGACGAGTTCGCTCGATACCTCGCTGGCCGATATCAGTGCGGCCTCCGATCAGGTCTCGACCGTGCAGGCCTCGCTCGGCGCACGCGCGGCGCGAGTCGATCTGGAGAGTTCGCGGCTGACCGATGTCGCCGCGGATCGCGAGGAGACCCGCTCGGGTCTCGAGGACACCGATGCCACGACCACGTTCATCGAGCTGCAAAAGACGATGACGATCCTGTCGGCGACGCAGGCGAGCTTTACGAAGCTGTCGGCGTTGTCATTGTTCGATTATCTTCGCTGACGGCTGCGTTCGGTAACCGGATGGCTACGAAATCCGGTTAATTCCCTGGCTACGCACTTGCCATCGTCGGCCCAGAGGGAATTTCCAGCACCATGTTTCCGGTAATCGGCATCGTCGTCCTGCTCGTCATGGTGTTTGGCGGATTCGCGTTTACGGGCGGCGCGCTCGGCCCCGTCCTGGAGGCGATCCCGCACGAGATGCTGATCATCGGCGGCGCCGCCGCCGGCGCGCTGATCATCGGCAATTCGGGCAAGGAACTCAAAGCGCTGGGCGGCGGGCTGGGCAAGGTCTTCAAGGGCCCGAAATACAAGAAGCAGGATTATCTCGACGTCATCTTCCTCGTCAGCAAGCTGATGAAGATGCTGCGGATGGACGGGCCGATCGCGCTCGAGCCGCATGTCGAGGATCCGCAGTCGTCCGCCGTATTCGCCGAATATCCCAAGCTCCTGAAGAACCACGCGCTAGTCAATTTGATCGCCGATACGCTGCGCCTCGTCGTGGTGTCGTCGGGCACGCTCGACGTGCACGCGGTCGAGGAGGTGATGGACCAGTCGATCAAGACGCATCACCACGAGGAGGAAAGCGCACATGGCACGCTGACCAGCCTTGCCGACGCGCTGCCCGCGCTCGGCATCGTCGCGGCGGTGCTTGGCGTGGTGAAGACGATGGGGTCGATCGACAAGCCGCCGTCGATCCTCGGCTCGATGATCGGCTCGGCGCTGGTCGGGACGTTCATGGGCGTGTTGCTGGCGTACGGCATGGTCGCGCCGCTCGCCAACCGGTTGCGCCAGGTGCTCGATGCCGATGCGGCGATCTACGGCGTGGTCAAGCAGATCATCATCGCCTCGCTCCACGGCCATCCGCAGCCGCTGGTGATCGAGGCCGCACGCTCGGGGATCGCGCACAAGAACCAGCCGGGCTTCGCCGAAGTCTTCGACGGGCTTCGCGGTAAGTAGAGCGGCGACAGACACATGGCCCGCGCCCCTCACGGCAACATCCAGCCGCCGAAAATCATCGTCAAGAAGATCTATATCGAGGGTCATGGCGGGCATCACGGTGGCGCCTGGAAGGTTGCCTATGCCGATTTCGTGACCGCGATGATGGCGTTCTTCCTGCTGCTGTGGATTCTCGGCGCGACCACCGAGAAGCAGCGCAAGGGGATCGCCGATTACTTCGCGCCGACGCTGCTCGATACGCGCTCGCTCGGGATCGGCGGCGGCGCGCTGTTCGGCGGCGAATCGATCCTCGACAAGAATAAGATCGGACCCAAGGCGGGCCAGACCAGCATGCCGCAGATCGCGGTACCCGATGCGGGCAAGGGGGGCGCCTCGACCGGTACCGGCGAGCAGGGCACGATCAAGAACCGACAGGCGCTCGCCAACGAAGATCGCAAGAACTTCGAAGCGATGCGCAAGCGGGTACTGAGCCAGATCGCCGCCTCGCCCAAGCTATCGCGGCTCGCGAGCCATGTCCGTTTCGTCCCGACGCAGGACGGCATGCGGATCGATCTGGTCGACGATGCGGATTATTCGATGTTCGCGCTCGGCACGACCGCGCTCGATCCGCAGGCGGGCGACCTGATCGGGATGATCGCGAAGACGATCGAGGGGATGAAGAACCCGATCATGATCCGCGGCCATACCGACAGCGTGCCGTATGGCGACCCGCGCGCGATGAACAACTGGATGCTGTCGTCTGGCCGCGCCGAGGCGACGCGCCGCCGGCTGCTGATCGGCGGCACGCCCGAGGCGCGGTTCGAGCGGATCGAAGGCGTTGCCGACCGCGAACCGCTGATCGTCAAGGATCCGAGCGACCCGCGCAACCGCCGCGTCGCGATCACGTTGCTCTACCGGCGTGGCGTGTTCGGCAAGTAATCGCGGAATGCCGCTGAGTAACATGAAAAAGGCCCGGCATCGCGTGATGCCGGGCCTTTTTCATGTCGGTCGGCGCTATATGCCAGCGCCGATGATCGTCGCGGTTACTCGGCGCTGACGGTTTCCGATTTGCGCTTGCGCGGGGCGGCAGGCGCGGCTTCGGGCTTGCGGGCGCCGGGCTTGCGACCCAGACCGATCTTCTTCGCCATCGCGCGGCGGCTTTCCGAATAGTTCTCGGCGACCATCGGATAGTCGGGCTTCAGGCCGTAGCGCTCGCGATATTCGGCGGGCGTCATGCCATGGGTGGCGAGATGGCGACGCAGCGTCTTGTAAGACTTGCCGTCGATCATCGAGATGATGTGATCCTTCGACGCGAGCGATTTACGCGCGGTTACTGCCGGCGTGTATTCGGTCGCGGTTTCGACCGGAGTCGTATCGGTCGTACCACCGAGCAGCGTAGAGACGGTCTCGTGCATCTTTCCCAGAAATGCCGGAACGTCTTCGGCCGAGCTGCGCGTGTTCGGGTTGCCCAGCCACGCGATCGTCAGTTCGGTCGCGAGCTCTACAGCATTCAGGTCGGTGGTATCTTCGGCCATGCTACACTCCATTGTCTATTGCCCCCGTAACGAGCTTCGACAACGTATTCAACCACATGGGACGTAATTGGGCCGTTTAATCTAGGATAGTCTAAATGGGAAGTCGCCGCACGGCGAGATAAGTCCATTTTGATTGCTTTAGATCAGCCTGGCGTTGTGCGCGAAGGCTGGTCGTAGGGCCGCGCCGATTTGCCTGTCCGTAACGCACGGGTAGGAAACAGTTATCCGGAGACGGGTCCATCGCTGTCGACTTTGGACCCAGCGAGGCCGGTGACGACTAGGGTTAGTGCCGCGCGCTCGTGGGGCGAGCCGCCGGCGGGCAGGCCGCCGTCGAGCACCAGCGTGGCCATGCCGTGGACGGCTGCCCAACAGGCTAGCGTTGCCACTTCCGGATCGGCGGGCGCGAGGTCGTGTACCCGCCGGACCATCACCCCATAGGCGTTGTCCTCGACCGGCGGCGGACCGTCGTCGTGACCCGCAAACATCAACCGGAACAGCGCCGGGCGCTGGCGGGCAAAGGCAATATAGGCCTCGCCCTGCGCGATCAGCGCGGCCCGCGCATCCGGCTGGGCGTCGGCCGTCAGCAGCGCGGTCCGCAGATCGTCGAAGCCCGCCATCGCCACGGCGCCCAGCAGGGCGGCCTTGTCGCGGAAATGACGGTACGGCGCCATCGCCGACACGCCGGCGGCGCGCGCGACTGCGCGCAGGCCGACGTCCTCGCCGCGCTCCAGTGCCGCCAACGCAGCGGCGATCAGGCGCGCGCGTAGATCGAGCGTATTTTCATCAGCCATGTTTACATCGTACACCAAACGTCTAGGTTTACGATGTAAGCAGAAAAGGACTCGACGATGCAACCTCCTATCGATCGCCGGTCGGTCGACCTGTCCGCCTATCCCGATCTCGTGATGATCATGCTCGGCTTTCGCATGAAGGGGTGGCGCGGGGTGCTCGCGATGCGCCGGATCGGGGCTGGGCTCGCCGAGATCGCACGGCACGAGCCCGAGGGCCTGCTGGCGCACGAAGGCATGATGTTCAGCCTGACGCATTTCGGCTTCCGGCAATATTGGCGCGATCTCGAAGCACTCGAGCGGTTCACGCGCAGCGAGCCGCATGCCGACTGGTGGCGCCGCGTCCGCGAGCTGTCCGCGGGGGCGGGCTTCTGGCACGAGACCTATCACGCCAGGGGCGGCGTCGAGGCGCTGTACGTCGCGATGCCCGATCCGGTCGGGCTGCAGCGGTTCGCACCCGAGCGACGGCCGGTCGGACCCTTCATGTCCGCCAGAGCGCGCATCCAGGGCGCCCCGGCGGGTTGATCGCGCGCACCCACGTTCAGGTCAGCGTGTAGCCGCGTTCAGTCCTGACGGGCGGGCGGCGCGAAAGCGAGCACCTCGCGCGTGTAGGTTTCGACCACTTCGCTGATCGGCGTTCCCGCGGCGGTAACCAGTAGCGCGCGGTTCTCGATGACATGCGGGGGAATGTCCAACGCCGGTGCCCCGCGGGGGATCGGCGCGCCGGCGTCCCAGCCGGCCGGCAGCGGCGACCACAACAGCCGCGCCGACACGGTCTGGCGACGGAAATGGAGCGGCTGCACAACGCGACCGAACGGCGTGTCGCTGCCGTCGAGCGCGGCATTCATCTGCGGGGTCAGTCGCGACGGAACGTACCAATTGTCCGCCTCCGACAGGACATGCGACCCGCACCGCAGCCGCACCCGTCGATAGCGGATCGGCTCGTCGTCGCTGACGCCCAGGCGGCGGCGTTGCTCGGCGGTCGGCGTCTTCGTGATCGTCGGATCGCGGTCGGCGACGATCTTGCTGCCCGGTGCGGCGAGGTGATGGTCGGCGCACCAGTCGTCGAGCACCAACGTCGCACTGTCGCGCGTGAGCAGCATGATCTCGAGCGACTGGAGCGCGGCGAGACTTTCCGCCCGGCCGATGATGTCGCCCGGCCAGACGTGCGAGCGGGGTTGTCCTGACGAACTTCCGGCGGTCGAAACAACTGACGCGAGCGTCGGGATAAATACTGGGGCGAATACGGGGGCGATCATGCAATCCTCCACGAAAAATACGATGCGCCGGGTACGTCGGCGCGTCCGATCGGCTCGGCGAGAGGCGGACGTCTTCAGGCGGCAATGTCTTCCAGGGCGCGATTGGCCGTGGCGGGTCCGAACACGCCGATCGCCCCGATCACGACGATGTACGAGGCGGCGATGAACCCGAACACGCCGGCGACGCCGCCCTGTCGCAGGACGAAGGCGATCAGGAACGCGTTGAGCATCGCCGAGATCCGGCTGAACGCATAGACGAAGCCGATCGCCTTGGCGCGGATCCGCGTCGGAAAGATCTCGGCCTGGTAGGCGTGATACGCGAACGAGATCGTGTTGCCGGCCACGGTCAGCACGATACCGAGCACGATCAGCAGTACCGGGCTGGCGGAGGCGGCGAACAGCCCGCCCGCCGACACGACCGTCGCCGCGCCGGCAACGATGATCCACTTGCGTTCGAACCGATCGCCGATTGCGAGGCCGAGCATCGGCCCGACCGGGGCGGCGAGCGCGATGATCGCGGTATACGCCATGCTCTTGGTGACCGGGATGCCGTGCTCGATCAGCAAGGTCGGAACCCAGTTGGTGAACCCGAAATAGCCGATCGTCTGGAAGATGTTAAAGACGATCATCATGATCGTCCGGCGGCGATAGGGCGCACGAAACATCTCGCCGAACCGTCCGTCCCGCACCACCGGGCGCTCGGCGGAGGGCGGAGGAAGCGCTGCGCCGCTCTCCTGCTCGATGCGCCGTTCGAGCGCGGCGACGATCGCCTCGGCTTCGACCAGCCGCCCTTGCTGCACCAGCCAGCGCGGGCTCTCGGGCAGGCGCCGGCGGATATACCACACCGCGACCGCGCTGCTCGCGCCGATCAGCACGACCCAGCGCCAGCCCTCCAGTCCGAACGGCGTCAGCGGCACCAGTATCCACGACAGCAGCGCGACGACCGGGACCGCAACGAAGCCGATCGTCTGGCTGAGCGCGATCGCCCGCCCCCGGACATGCCCGGGCACGAGCTCGCAGATGAAGGTGTCGATCGTGATCATCTCGACGCCGAGCCCGACCCCTGCGCAAAACCGTAGCGCGTTGATCGCCATCGCGCTCGACTGAAACGCCATCGCCACCGATGCGGCCGAATAGCCCAGCAACGCCCAGGTGAAGACCGCACGTCGCCCGAAGCGATCGTTGAACGCGCCGGCGATCATCGTACCGACCGTCAGTCCGGCGAACAGTGCCGCGATGAACGACGCGATACCCTGAGTGCCGAAAAGGCCCGCGGTCGTCGTCGTGAAGAGGCCGCCGCTCACCAGGCCGGGGGCGATATAGCCCGACAGCAGCATGTCGTAGAGTTCGAAGAAGAACGCCAGGCCGAGCAGCGCGACGATCGTCCATACCGTCCGCGTGGCCGGCAGCCGGTCGAGCCGGGCGGACACATCACCGTTGGTCGCGATGGTCATTGTTCGTAAGGGTGGCAGCACATCGCTCTCCGATCGCGAACGCGTGAAACGCTCGAACCGTGCCGGATACCGACCTCACATGTCGATAGAATGACGCCGCGCAAACGCCACGACTGGCCGCGAATACAGGGCGCCGCGCCGGCTCCGGTCGGGAGCAGGTGTTTGGGGGCGCGCTCGATGGGCGAATCCGAACTACCCCGATCGGTGCCCAGGCGGTTCATGCGGTCGAAGTATCGACCGGGTGCCTGGTCGTGGCGCGGCGGCCGTCGATATCGCAGTACCGACCGGCGGATCCCACGCCAGCAAGAGGCGTCTGGAGGATCGCCGGAAACTCGGCATTTCCCTGGGTTCCGCCCATGGTGCCTTACAAAGGCCTATGGCGAGGTAATCAGGCCGTTGGAGAAATCATCCGCTGACGGGACGGTTTCGATACCGCGATTCGTGACACTCACGTCGCTCGTGCGCGGGCATTCCCGGTTTCAATCCCTCGAGTCGCGCAACGCCTCCAACTCGGCCAGTCTCACCGGATCGTCGGCGGCAAGCGCTTCTTCGAGATAGAAGCTATGCGCGATATTGCGCACCACCTCCTGCGCTTCACCACTATATTCGGCGGCGATGACCGCGAAGGCGTCGACCAGTTCGCGAAGAAACCCTTTTTCCAAAGCTTCAAGCTGGGCACCCAGAACTTCCATCATCTCGACAGAGACATCGGGATCCAGCAGGTCTTCGCCTGTCAAATCTGCAAACACTACAAAGCGCGCGATGATGCGGGCGACCGGTATGGCGATCATGGCTTGACCACCCTGACTTTGATGTTGGTGACCTCCATCTTCTTCAGCAGCTTTACTGCTTTGGCTTTCTGGACAGGGGTAGGAACCTCCCATGTTCCGATGAGCCGATGCTGCGCCAACACCTGCGATTGTCGTAATAGCTGGGCTCGTGCATGCGGCGCATCCCTTACGCCCCACTTTCGATCGATAACGTATTCGCCTTGTATGCCATCGAACTTGACCGGTCGCCTCGAGCCGTCCGGCATTGTTCGCATTAGCGTCGGCGCCTGCCCAGGGCGCGCGCCAGTCGCCGAGTCATTATACGCTGTCCAAGGTTCGTCGGGTTTGAGAGTTTCCTTCACCCAGCCGATCTGCGGCGGATCATAAGTTGTGCGTGGCCTCGCAATACGTAGGCTACGCAGCGCCGAAACCTTGGAGAGCGCGGCCCCAGGCGCGACCGCCAGCGCAACATTCCCGGCGACCGATCCCGTGGCTCGACCGATATCCCGCGCCGAAGCGTTGGTGACCGCGTCTGCCGCACGCGAAATCTGTACGCGAGCGGGCGTATCCTCGGCAGCGATCGCCGTGTCGATCATCCCCGCTATCCCGCGGCCGGCGTCGCGAACGGTGGTGACCGGATTTGTCGTCAGCGCAGCATGGACCCCCGCCACCGTTTCTTCCCGAACGTCGTACAATCCCTGACCTTACGCCACCGACAAACTCGGCGACGGGGTTCGGCTGGTCGCCGCGCCGCGATCCCGGAATGTGCGCGGATTGCGCCTTGGCCGACCTGCGCTCTACCGACTTTCGGTCGTCGCCCGCGAGCGGTTGGGCACGCGGCACTTCCGCTTTCGGCGGTGTCGAGGTCCGCGACGTATCACGATTCCCGGCGCTTGGAGCGCGATCGTTCCTGGCGCTAGGGGCATGGGCCTCGCTCGATCCCTCACGGCGTCCCGCGCCTGCAAAGGTAAACCGGCCGTCCGCCGGATCATGCCATGGATTGAATTTGAGTTCGAGACCGTCAGGACCCCGCGCCGATGGCACCTTACCCGTTCGCAGCCACCGTGAAAACGCGTTCCGCTCGCCGCTGCCCGATGTCTGGACCATGCCATCCCCCGCCTGTCATTGCGGTGAGAACATCTGAGCAACATTGTCCTACAAGTCAAGCGCAACGCGAGCGGATCTTGAGATCCGCCTCGCCCGAACGCGCTTCTATGTAGTGTGGTGCCCGGAAGAGGACTCGAACCTCCACGACCTTGCGATCGCCAGCACCTGAAGCTGGTGCGTCTACCAATTCCGCCATCCGGGCACGGGGTAGGAGGGCGCCTCTAGGGGAGGGTCGCGATGCTTGTCAACACGCCTCTTGCTGGGGCAAGGGGTTATTCGTGATTGGCAGGCAAAACAAAGTGGACGGACGCGCGATGAACGACAAACTGGTGACGCTGATCGGGGGTGGCGGTTTCGTCGGCCGCTATGTCGCACAGGCGCTGCTGGCGACGGGCGCACGCGTCCGCATCGCACAGCGCGATCCGCGGCAGGCGTTCTTCCTGAAACCGCTCGGCGGGCTCGGCCAGACGCAGTTCGTCGGTGCCGACGTCACCAAGCCCGAGACGATCGCGCATGCGGTTCACGGCTCGGACGTGGTGGTGAACCTGGTCGGCGTGCTCGCGGGCGATTTCCAGCGCGTCCAGGCTCTCGGCGCACAGACGGTGGCACAGGCTGCGGCGACGGCCGGCGTGGGCGCGCTCGTGCACGTCTCGGCGATCGGCGCGGATCCGGAGTCCGCGTCGGCGTACGGCAAGTCGAAGGGGCAGGGCGAGGCCGCCGTGCTCGAGGCGTTCCCGAACGCGACGATCCTGCGACCGTCGATCGTGTTCGGCCAGGAAGACCAGTTCGTGAACCGCTTTGCCGGGATGATCGCCAAGGCGCCCGTCGTGCCGGTGCTGCGCGCGTCCGCGAAGTTCCAGCCAGTGTTCGTCGGCAACGTGGCGGACGCGGTGGTGGCAGCGGCGTCCGATCCCGAGACGTTCGGCGGCAAGACCTTCGAGCTTGGCGGGCCCGACATCATAACCATGGGCAACCTGATCCGCTGGATCGCGAAGACGATCGGCCGCAATCCCTCGATCGTCGAGCTGCCGGACTTTGCCGGCGCGCTGATCGCCAAGGGCGGTTTCCTGCCGGGCGCGCCGATCACCAAGGACCAGTGGACGATGCTGCAGAGCGACAATATCGTTACCGGCACCGATGGCCTCGCCGCGTTCGGGATCGAAGCGACCCCGCTGTCGACGGTCGCGCCCGGCTGGCTGGTGCGGTTTCGCAAAGCCGGACGGTTCGGTCGCCGCGCCGAAACGCGTGCGGAAGTTCACGCAGACTAATGCTGCACGTGCTAAGCGTGCCCTGAAACCCGCGCCTCTTTCTGAAACCCGCGACGCCGGAGCGCCTGCTTGACCGAACTTCTCACCGTCATCCTGCTCGGCATCGTCGAGGGGATCACCGAATTCCTGCCCGTGTCGTCGACCGGGCACCTGATCCTCGCCACGCGGTTGCTCGGCTATGATGCGGGGCGCTGGGAGGTGTTCAACGTCGTCATCCAGCTCGGCGCGATCCTCGCGATCGTCGTGCTGTACTGGCGGACGTTCTGGGCGGTCGGCATGGGGCTGATCCGCCGCGAGCCGAAATCATGGCTGTTCCTGCGCAACCTGGTGGTCGCGTTCATCCCGGCGGCGGTGATCGGCCTCGCGCTGCATAAGTATATCGAGGCGCTGCTCGGGAATGCGGAGGTCGTTGCGATCGCCCTCATCGTCGGCGGCTTCGCGATCCTCGCGGTGGAGCGGTTCGCACCGCGCAGCGACATCAGCGGCGTCGCGGATATCCCTCTGAAGACGGTGATCGGCATCGGTTTCTTGCAGTGTTTGGCGATGATCCCGGGCGTTAGCCGGTCGGGCGCGACGATCCTCGGCGCGCTCGCGCTGGGCGTCGAACGGCGTACCGCGGCGGAGTTCAGCTTCTTTCTCGCTATTCCGACGATGCTGGGGGCAAGCGCGCTCGAACTGCTGAAGAACCGCGATGCGATCGCGAGCGGCGGCGGTGTCGGGCTGGGTGCGATTGCGATCGGCGCCGCGGTGTCGTTCGTCGTCGCCTTGCTGGTGGTGAAGTGGTTCGTCGGGATCGTCACCAAACACGGATTCGTGCCGTTCGCCTTGTATCGCGTCGTCGCGGGGTCGGCTGCGCTGATCTGGCTGTTGAGCAAATAGGTCCGATACGGTAATAATAACCCTTGCTGAGAACGCCTCTCATAAAAATCCGGTGATTGTTCGAATTTATCAGGCAGCACAGCTTACCTATATGCTGTTTTAGTCGTGACAAGCCTCCGATCGCGCAATAACGCGGCTGTCGGAGGCTATCATGGCGAACGATTCGATGCTCAAATTTGTCGGCCGGGAGCAATCCTATCCCGACAAGCGCACCGCCGACGAGCGGGCCGACGATTTCCGCGAGATCGCGCAACGCTATGCGGTTGAGCCCGCCGAGGAACAGGCCGGACGCTGCTCGCAGTGCGGCGTGCCCTATTGCTCGGTCCATTGCCCGCTGCACAACCATATCCCCGACTGGCTCCGGCTGACCGCGGAGGGGCGTCTGCGCGAGGCGTACGAGCTCAGCAACGCGACCTCGACCATGCCCGAGATCTGCGGCCGGATCTGCCCGCAGGACCGGCTGTGCGAAGGCAATTGCGTCATCGAATTCACCGGGCACGGCGCGGTCACGATCGGCTCGGTCGAGAAGTTCATCACCGACACCGCCTGGGAGAATGGCTGGGTCGAACCGCTGGTCCCCGGCAAATCGCGCGGCCAGTCGGTCGGCGTGATCGGTGCGGGACCGGCAGGGCTCACCGCGGCGGAATATCTGCGCGGCCACGGCTACGACGTCCACGTCTATGATCGCTACGACCGGGCGGGCGGGTTGCTCACCTATGGCATCCCAGGCTTCAAGCTCGAAAAGCCGATCGTCATGCGCCGCGTCGAGCGCCTCAAGGCTGCCGGCATCGTCTTCCACGAAGGCTTCGCGGTCGGCGACGATGCGAGCCTCGACGATCTCCGCCAGCGCCACGACGCGATCCTGATCGCGACCGGCGTCTACAAGGCACGTGCGATGGACCTGCCCGGCGGCGGATCGAACGGCGTGGTCCCAGCGCTCGACTTCCTCGTCGCATCGAACCGCAAGGGCTTCGGCGACGCGGTCCCGGCGTTCGACGACGGCAGCCTCAATGCCGAGGGCAAGGACGTCGTCGTGATCGGCGGCGGCGACACCGCGATGGACTGCGTCCGCACCGCGATCCGCCAAGGCGCGAAGTCGGTGAAGTGCCTCTACCGCCGCGACCGCGCCAACATGCCCGGCTCGCAGCGCGAAGTCGCCAATGCCGAGGAGGAGGGCGTCGAGTTCGTCTGGCTGTCGGGCCCGCAGAGCTTCGACGGCGGCGATACCGTGTCGAGCGTCAAGGTCCGGAAAATGCGTCTCGGTGCCCCCGACGCGAGCGGCCGCCGTGCACCCGAACCCGATCCAGCGGGCGACTATTCGGTGAACGCCGATCTCGTGATCAAGGCACTGGGCTTCGACGCCGAGGACCTGCCGACGCTGTTCGCAACGCCGGAACTGGGCGTAAGTCGCTGGGGCACGGTGCTGGTCGACGGCAAGACGCTGATGACCTCGCTCGACGGCGTGTTCGCAGCAGGCGACATTGTTCGCGGCGCAAGCCTCGTCGTCTGGGCGATCCGCGACGGCCGCGACGTCGCCGCGACGATGCACAAATGGCTGAAGACCAAGGCGCAGAGCGCGAAGGTCGCAGCATGAGATGCGGGTTTCTCGGACCGATTCTGCTGGCGGGCGCGATGATGCCGTCGGCGGCGCAGGCGCAGGCGGGGCCAGTCGCCGTCACGGCCCCCGATCCGACCCGCCTCGCGGCGGCGCGCGAGTTGATTAACGTGCTGATGCCGCCCGAATCGCGTGAACGGATGATCGAAAGCATGATCGCCCCGATGCTCGGCAATCTGCAGCAGGGCATGGCGCAGAGCCCGATGTTCAGCAGTGCGATGGCGGACCATCCGGAGATGCAGACGCGGTTTGCCACCTTTCTGGAACGGCAGCAGGTGCGCACGATGACGCTGATGCGCGACGGATTGCCGAGCATGGTCGAGGCGATGGCGCGCGCCTATGCGCGCCGCTTCGATGTCGCCCAATGCCGTGACATCAAGGCGTTCTTCGCGACGCCGAGCGGCCGTGCGTACATGCAGCAATCGCTGACGATCATGGCCGACCCAGACGTCGCCGCCTGGCAGCGGTCGATGATGCAATCCTCGATGGCGCACATGCAGGCCGATGTCGCCGAGTTCGCAAAGCAGGCTGCCACGCCCGAAGAGAAGAAGAAGTGACGATGACCGATTTCATCACCGATCAACGCGCCCGTCTCGCCGAGCACGGCATGTACCGCCCCGAATTCGAGGGCGATGCGTGCGGCGTGGGTCTCGTCGCCGCCACCGACGGCCGCGCGTCGCGGCGTGTCGTGCAGTCCGCGGTCGATGCGCTGAAAGCCGTGTGGCACCGAGGCGCGGTCGATGCGGACGGCAAGACGGGAGATGGCGCAGGGCTGCACATCGACCTGCCGCTGCGCTTCTTCGACGACGCGGTCGCGGCGTCGGGCCACAAGGTCCGCCCGAACCGTCTCGCGGTCGGCATGATCTTTCTCCCGCGTACCGATCTCGGCGCGCAGGAGGATTGCAGGACGATCGTCGAGAGCGCGATCATCGAGGCCGGCTACACCATCTATGGCTGGCGCCAGGTGCCGGTCGACGTGTCGGTGATCGGCCAGAAGGCGCAAGCCACGCGCCCTGAGATCGAGCAGATCATGATCGCCGGGCCATTGCCGGAGGAGCAGGACGCCGCCGAGTTCGAGAAGACGCTGTACCTCGTCCGCCGCCGGATCGAGAAGCGCGTGATCGCGGCGCAGATCCAGGGCTTCTACATCTGCTCGCTGTCGTGCCGCTCGATCATCTACAAGGGGCTGTTCCTCGCCGAATCGCTGTCGGTCTTCTACCCGGATCTCTGCGACCAGCGCTTCGAGAGCCGCGTCGCGATCTTTCATCAGCGCTATTCGACCAACACCTTTCCGCAATGGTGGCTGGCGCAACCGTTCCGCTGCCTCGCGCATAACGGCGAGATCAACACGATCCGCGGCAACAAGAACTGGATGCTCTCCCACGAGATCCGCATGGCGAGCCTCGCGTTCGGCGACAATTCGGAGGACATCAAGCCGGTGATCCCCGCCGGCGCGTCGGACACCGCCGCGCTGGACGCCGTGTTCGAGGCGATCTGTCGCTCGGGCCGCGATGCGCCGACCGCCAAGCTTATGCTGGTCCCTGAAGCCGCCAGCCCGGATATGCCGCCCGAGCATACCGCGATGTACCAGTATCTCGCGTCCGTCATGGAGCCGTGGGACGGCCCGGCCGCGCTGGCGATGACCGATGGCCGCTGGGCGGTCGCGGGCATGGACCGCAACGCGCTGCGTCCACTCCGCTACACGCTGACCTCCGACGGCCTGCTGATCGTCGGCTCCGAGAGCGGCATGGTCGTCGTCCCCGAATCGACGATCGTCGCCAAGGGCCGGCTCGGGCCGGGCGAGATGATCGCGGTCGACCTGGACGAGGGGCGTCTGCTCCAGGATCGCGAAGTGAAGGATCGCATCTCGGGCGAGGCGGATTACGCCGCGATGATCGGCGAATTCCACACGCTTGCCGACCTGCCCTCGGTCGAGGACGCCGTGGTGCGCTACGACCGCGCCGAACTCGCGCGTCGCCAAGTCGCCGCAGGCCAGACGATGGAGGACATGGAGCTAATCCTGTCGCCGATGGTCGAATCCGCGAAGGAAGCGATCGGATCGATGGGCGACGACACGCCGCTCGCGGTCATCTCGGACAAGCCGCGGCTGATCAGCCAGTTCTTCCGCCAGAACTTCTCGCAGGTCACCAACCCGCCGATCGATCCGCTGCGCGAGCGCCACGTGATGTCGCTCAAGACGCGGTTCGGCAATCTCGCCAACATCCTCGACGTCCGCGACCAGCGCGAGCGCGTGCTGGTGCTCGATTCGCCGGTGCTGACGGGCGAGCATTGGTCGCGGTTGAAGGCGCATTTCGGTAACGCGGTCGCCGAGATCGACTGCACCTTCGACGTCGGCGGCGGTCCGGAGAAGCTCCGCGCGGCGATCCAGCGGATCCGCAACGAGGCGGAGCAAGCCGTCCGCCAGGGTAAGAGCGAGATCTTCCTCACCGACGAGGCGATCAGCGAAGACCGCGTCGGCATCGCCGGCGTGCTCGCGGTAGCCGCCGTCCACACGCACCTCGTCCGCCGTGGCCTGCGCTCCTATGCGTCGATCAACGTCCGCTCGGCCGAATGCCTCGACACGCATTATTATGCCGTGCTGATCGGCGTCGGCGCAACCACCGTGAACGCGTACCTCGCCGAAGCCGCGATCGTCGATCGTCAGTCGCGCGGGCTGTTTGGCGATCTCGATCTCGCCGAATGCCTCCGCCGCCACCGCGTCGCGGTCGAGGAGGGGCTGCTCAAGATCATGTCGAAGATGGGCATCGCGGTCATCTCGTCCTACCGCGGCGGCTACAACTTCGAAGCCGTTGGCCTGTCGCGCAGTCTGGTCAACGATTTGTTCCCCGGCATGCCTGCCAAGATCAGCGGCGAGGGCTATGCCTCGCTCCACGTCAACGCGACCGATCGCCACGAAGCGGCGTTCGATCCGGCGGTGGCAACGCTGCCGATCGGCGGCTTCTATCGCCAGCGCCATACCGGCGAGACGCACGCCTATTCCGCGCAGCTGATGCATCTGCTCCAGACCGCGGTCGCGACCGACAGCTATACGAGCTATCTGCAATTCTCGCGCGGCGTGTCCGACCTGCCGCCGGTGTATCTGCGCGATCTGCTCCAGTTCAACTTCCCCGCGGAGGGCGTTCCGGTCGACCAGGTCGAGGCGATCACCGAGATCCGCAAGCGCTTCGTCACGCCGGGCATGTCGCTCGGCGCGCTGAGCCCCGAGGCGCACGAGACGCTGGCGATCGCGATGAACCGGATCGGCGCGAAGGCCGTCTCGGGTGAAGGCGGCGAGGACAAGTCGCGCTTCGTGCCGTACGCGAACGGCGACAACGCCAACTCGTCGATCAAGCAGGTCGCGAGCGGCCGGTTCGGCGTCACGGCGGAATATCTGAACGCGTGCGAGGAGATCGAGGTCAAGGTCGCACAGGGCGCCAAGCCCGGCGAGGGCGGCCAGCTGCCCGGCTTCAAGGTCACCGAGTTCATCGCCAAGCTGCGCCATGCGACGCCTGGCGTGACGCTGATCTCGCCGCCGCCGCATCACGACATCTACTCGATCGAGGATCTCGCCCAGCTCATCTACGACCTGAAGCAGATCAACCCACGCGCCCGCGTCTGCGTAAAGCTGGTCTCGTCGGCGGGCATTGGCACGGTCGCGGCAGGTGTCGCCAAGGCGCATGCCGACGTGATCCTGATCGCCGGCCATGTCGGCGGCACGGGTGCCTCGCCGCAGACGTCGATCAAATATGCCGGCACGCCGTGGGAAATGGGCCTGTCGGAGGTCAACCAAGTACTGACGCTCAACGGCCTGCGCGGTCGCGTGCGGTTGCGCACCGATGGCGGGCTGAAGACTGGGCGCGACATCGTCATCGCCGCGATCCTGGGCGCGGAGGAGTTCGGGATCGGTACGCTGTCGCTGGTCGCGATGGGCTGCATCATGGTCCGCCAGTGCCATTCGAACACCTGCCCGGTCGGCATCTGCACGCAGAACGACGCACTCCGCCAGAAGTTCGTCGGCACGCCCGAGAAGGTGATTAACCTGATGACCTTCATTGCCGAGGAAGTCCGCGATATCCTCGCGCGGTTGGGGGTGAAGAGTCTCGACGACGTTATCGGCCGCACCGAGCTGCTCCGGCAGGTCAGCCGCGGCGCGGAGCATCTCGACGATCTGGATCTCAACCCGATTTTGGCGAAGGTCGATGCGGACGATTCGCAGCGCCGGTTCTCGCTCTCGACCTTCCGCAACGCAGTCCCGGACAGCCTCGACGCGCAGATCATCAAGGATGCCTCCGCAGTGTTCTCGCGCGGCGAGAAGATGCAGCTGACCTATTCGGTGCGCAACACGCACCGCGCGGTGGGGACGCGGCTGTCGAGCGAGATCACGCGGAAGTTCGGCATGTCGACGCTCGCGGACAACCACGTGACGATCCGTCTGCGGGGGTCGGCGGGGCAGTCGCTCGGCGCGTTCCTCTGCAAGGGCATCACCCTCGAAGTCTTCGGCGATTCGAACGATTACGTCGGCAAGGGCCTCTCGGGCGGCACGATCATCGTTCGGCCGGCGGTGAGTTCGCCGCTGGCGAGCCAAGACAACACGATCATCGGTAACACCGTGCTCTACGGCGCGACCTCCGGCCGGCTGTTCGCGGCGGGGCAGGCGGGCGAACGCTTCGCGGTTCGCAACTCGGGCGCGATCGTGGTCGTCGAAGGTTGCGGCGCGAACGGCTGCGAATACATGACCAACGGCATCGCGGTGGTGCTGGGCAAGGTCGGCGCGAACTTCGGCGCGGGCATGACCGGCGGGATGGCGTTCGTCTACGATCCCGACGGCGTGTTCGCGAAGCGCGCCAACCCCGAGAACATCACCTGGGACCGCGTGAAGTCGCTCCACTGGGCTGATGTGCTGCTCGACCTGGTCCGCGATCATGCCGACCATACCGACAGCAAATGGTCGAAGGGCCTGCTGGAAGATTGGGACCGCGTGGCTCCGCATTTCTGGCAGATCGTCCCGAAGGAAATGCTGACGCGCCTGTCGCACCCACTGGACGACAGCGCAGAACTGGTAGCGGCGGAGTAGAGCGAGGCTACACAAGCACCACCCCGGCGAAGGCCGGGGCCCAATTGGGCGACGTCGCTAACGAAGGACGGCGCTTCGTTACAGCGACCTTTCCAATTGGGCCCCGGCCTTCGCCGGGGTGGTTTAGCAAAAGAAGTAAGTTGGTTTCGCGCAGAGACGCAGAGGACGCGGAGGGGGGCTCGCCCGGTACGGGCTGCTTGCACTCCAACGCGCGTTGCAGAAATTCGGGCTTCGCGACAAGCGCAACACCTCGGCGCTCTCTGCGCCTCCGCGCGAACAAAATCTTATCGCCACAAACGCCACGCCACCCAACCCGCGCTAGTGACACAGCCGCCCCCCACCGCCTAAACGGATGGCATGTGGCAGCTTTATCAATTCCCCCTGTGTCCCTTCTCACGAAAGGTGCGCCTGCTGCTGGGCGAGAAGGGGGTCGGCTACGAACTGGTGCGCGAATCGCCCTGGGACCGCCGTGACGAGTTCATGGACATGAACCCCGCCGGCCAGACCCCGGTGATGGTCGACGCGTCGCGCGGCGTGGCGCCGCTGATCGATTCGATGGCGATCTGCGAATTCTTCGAGGAGACCGTCGAGAAGGCGGCGATGATCAACGGCACCGCGACCAACCGCGCCGAGATCCGCCGGCTGGTCACGTGGTTCGACACGCATTTCTACCGCGACGTGACCGGGCCGCTGCTCCACGAGCGCATGGTCAAGCGCCTCGCCCACCGCACCGCGCCCGACGCCAAGGGCCTGCGCGAGGCGATGAAGGCTGCGGTCGGGCATCTCGACTATATGGATTACCTGCTCGATCACCGGAACTGGCTTGGCGGCGCAACGATGAGCCTCGCCGATCTCGCGGCGGCGGCGCAGATCTCGGTCACCGACTATCTTGGCGGGATCGACTGGAAGGGCCACGACCAGACCGCACGCTGGTATCGCGGCTTCAAGAGCCGCCCAAGCTTCCGCCCGCTGCTGTCCGAACGGATGGAGCTGATCTCACCCCCGGCGCACTACGACAATGTTGATTTCTGATCAGATCGGCTATCCCGACTTCGAGAAGGTCGACATCCGCGTCGGCACGATCGTCGAGGCAGAACCCTTTCCCGAGGCACGGAAACCCGCGATCAAGCTGCGGATCGATTTCGGCAACGAGATCGGGGTTAAGCGATCATCCGCGCAGATTACCGAGCATTATACGCCGGAAGCGTTGGTCGGCCGGCAGGTCGCCGCGGTCGTCAACTTCCCGCCGCGCCAGATCGGGCCGATGATGTCCGAAGTCCTGACGCTTGGCTTCCCCGATGCGGACGGTAAGGTGGTGCTGATTTCGCCGACCGGACCAGTCCCGAATGGCGGGCGACTGTTCTAGAAGGCTCTCCACACGCCTGTTGATCTAGCCACATACACAACCCTCCGTTCGCCCTGAGCGAAGTCGAAGGGTTGGTACGCGACGGCGGGGCTTCAACTTCGCTCAGCCCGAACGGGTGGAGAGCGGATGATCCGTCTCCACCCAGCACCACTTATTGCCGCATGTCGTTCTGCGAGATCGGCACGATCTTCACCTCGACGCGACGGTTAGCCGCCCGACCCGCATCGGTATCGTTCGACGCGATCGGCTGCGTCTTGCCATAGCCACGCGTCCCGATCCGCGCCGCCTGCACGCCGTGACCCGAAAGGTAGTCCGCGACCGAGCGCGCACGACGCTCCGACAGCGTCTGGTTGTACGCATCGCTGCCGGTCGAATCGGTGTGGCCGTACACGTCGACATAGGTCTGGTTGTACTGCGACAGCGTATCCGCGACCTGGTCGAGCGTGCGCTGGAACTGCGGCTGCACGTTGGCGCTGTCATACGCGAAGGTGATGCCCGACGGGATGTTGAGCACCAGGTCGTCGCCCTGGCGGATCACCTGCACATCGGTGCCCGCGGTGCGCGCGCGCAGGTCGCGCTCCTGCTTGTCCATGTACGCGCCGATGCCCGCCCCCGCGAGACCACCGATGCCCGCGCCGAGCAGCTTCTCGGTCCGGTCATGCCGACCACCGACCACGTCGCCGAGCAGATAGCCGCCGAGCGCGCCGCCGATGCCGCCCAGGGCTGTCTTCGAGATGGTTTGGCGACCGGTCTCCGGATCGGTGGTGCAGCCGCTGGTGGCGATCAGTGCCGCGAGTGCAGCGCCTGCGAACATCTTGGTTTTCATAGATAATCTCCCTGAGACATGACGAATGACGGCCTAATGCCCGATACGGCCGATAACCCGGTGTCGCGACGATTGTTCCGCCTGCGCACCGAACCGAGCCAGATCATCTTCGGCGCGTAATGTCGAGCATGCGCAAGGACGGTTGTGCGACGGGCCGTTGTCCTGCAAAGAGCGCCTGAGCCAATGGCACCGCTTCCCCCCTTCCCCTGGATCGACGTCGCGATCATCCTCGCGCTCGTCGCGTTGAACGGCGTGTTCGCGATGAGCGAACTCGCGATCGTCTCCGCGCGGAAAGCGCGGCTCGAGGCGATGGCGCGCTCGGGCAAGAAGGGCGCGCGCGCCGCGCTGGTGCTCGCCGCCGACCCGGGCAAGTTCCTGTCGACCGTCCAGATCGGCATCACGCTGATCGGCATCCTCGCCGGCGCATATTCGGGGTCCAGCCTCGGCATGCCGACCGCGGCGCGGTTGCAGACGTGGGGCCTGTCCGCCTCGACCGCCGAGACCGCAGGCTTCGCGATCGTCATCGGCCTGACGACCTACGCGTCGCTGATCATCGGCGAGCTCGTACCGAAACAGTTCGCGTTGCGTGCGCCCGAGGCGATCGCGTCGTTCATGGCGCCCGTCATGCGCTGGCTCGCGATCGGCACCGCGCCGATCGTGCTGGTGCTCGATTCGACCAGCGCGCTGATCTTCCGCGCGCTCCGCCTGAACCGCGAATCGGAAGAGCACGTCACCGCCGAAGAGCTCCACATGATCGTCGCCGAGGCGTCGAAGTCGGGGATCATCGAGGAGCATGAGCGCTCGATCATCTCGGGCGTCGTCCGCCTCGCGGATCGCCCGGTGCGCGAAGTGATGACGCCGCGGACCGAGATCGACTGGCTCGACTGCGACTGGGGTCCCGACGAAATCCGCGAAACGCTGCTCGCATCGCAGCACACCCGCCTGCCGGTCGGCGAAGGCTCGATCGACGCAGTCAAGGGCGTCGTCCAGGCGCGCGACATCGCCGCCGCGCTATTCCGCGGCGAGCCGATCGACCTGCGTGCGCTGATGCGGAAAGCGCCGGTGGTGATCGACCAGATCGACGCGATGGACGCACTGCTGGCGCTCCGCGAGGCCGAGGTGCCGATGGCGCTGATCCACGACGAATACGGCCATTTCGAAGGGATCGTCACGCCGGCCGACCTGCTCGCGGCGATCGCCGGCGAGTTCAAGTCGGACTCGGATCCGGACGACGCGCCTTCTGTGGTGGTCCGCGACGACGGCTCTTTGCTGGTGGCAGGCACGATGGCGGCGGATTCGCTCGCCGATCGCCTCGGCATCGACCTGCCCGAGGACCGCGACTACGCGACGGTCGCCGGGCTGGCACTGTCGGTATTTCGCCATCTGCCGGGCGAGGGCGAGAGCTTCGTCGAGCAGGGCTGGAAGTTCGAGATCGTCGACCTCGACGGCCGCCGCATCGACAAGCTACTGGTGAGCCAGACCTGACCTGTTGGCGCGCCCTAGCGCCGTCGGCGGGCTGCGGCGTCTGCGCGATCGAACCTTGAGCACGGGTATGGCAGAGCTGCCGGCAACCAAGCGAGCGCCAGCGATGGCGTACCGTCTCGCGATCCTCGTCGCCGTGGCGATCGCGACGCGGTTGATCACGCTCGGCAACCCAATCCTGTACACTGACGAGGAATTCTACTTCGCCGCGGGCCGTGCGATGATCGACGGCGCGCTGCCGTTCGTCGACATCTGGGACCGCAAGCCGATCGGCGTGTTCCTGCTCTACGCGGTACCGGGCGCGCTGCCCTTTGCTGCGGGGATCTGGCTGTACCAGGCGATGGCGCTCGCCTGCGCCGCCGCCACCGCGGTGATCGTCGCACGGCTCGCCGATGTCGCGGGCTGGACCCGCGGCGGGACGCTTGCGGGGATCGCCTATCTCGTCTGGATCACGATCGCCGGGGGGCAGGGCGGGCAGACCCCGGTTTTCTACAATCTGGCGATGGCGCTTGCCGTCTTGCTGATCGTCGATCGGGACGGCGCGACGTTCTGGCGCGCGGCGGTCGCGATGCTGCTGGTCGGACTGGCGATCCAGATCAAATACACCGTGGCGCTCGAGGGGATGTATCTCGGGCTCTGGCTGATGCTCGACGATTGGCGGCGTACGCGAGAGACCCCCGTGCCGAAGATTGGGGCACGAAAGATCGGTGCCGTTCTCGGTCGCGGCGCAGTGCTCGCGGGACTGGCGGTGTTGCCGACGATCGTCGCCGTCGCCGTCTATGCGCATCTCGGCGCGCTGGTCGCCTTCACCTTCGCGAACTTCGAATCGATCTTCGCCCGCAAGGCCGATCCGATCGCGGCCGAACTGGCTAATCTCGCCAAAGCCGCCGCGATCCTGCTCCCGCTGCTGGCGATGGCGGCGGCAGGGCTGGCGACGGCAAAATCCCCGGCAGCGCCTGCCGAGCGCATCGCCGGATCGCGCGTTTTCCTGACCGGATGGCTGCTCGCCGCGCTGCTGGCGTTCGCGCTGCTGCCGCCGTGGACCGATCATTACACGTTGCCCGTGATGCTGCCCGCGTCGGTGATCGCGGCGGGGCTGCTCGCCCGCCCGCGCGGGCGCGTCGTCGGGATCGTGCTCATCCTGATCGCCGCGGTGGCGGGGCAGGCGTCCTTGGTGATCGATCGCCAGCGCCGCGGCACGCCCGCCCAGTTCGCCGCGCTCGTCGGCGCGGTCGGGCGCGGGCCCGGCTGCCTTTATGTCTATTCGTCGTCGAGCATGGTGTACCCCGCGACGGGGCGATGCGCGGTCTCGCGCTACGTCTTTCCCAGCCACCTGACGCGCACGCGCGAAACCGGCGCGATCGGCGTGGACCAGGGTGCGGAACTTGCCCGAATTTTCGCGCGCGCACCCGAGATCGTCGTGATGGGGCCGGCTTATGACGGCGAGCGGCCTGATATCCGGGCGGCCGCGGTTGCCCGGCTAGCGCGCGACTATCGATTGGTCGCGCAGGTGCCGCTGGGGCGCAAGCGGGTCGCGGTCTATCGGCGTCGCACGCCGTCGACGCCCGGATACCGCCTACGCTTCGACTGAGGTGCGTGCGCCTGGTGCGGCGGCGCGATCAGAGCTTGCCGAACTTCGCCTCGAACCCGGCCTTGTCGCCCGCAGCGAGCAGGCGCGCCTGTTCGATCCACCGATCACGGCCCATGCGGCCGGTGAAGTTGCCGAGCTGGGCGTCGATCGACTGAGCCTCGCTCTCAGTCAACGCCGCCATCTGGTCGATCGTGGACACGCCGAGTTCGCCGAGCCGCGCCGCGACCTTGGGGCCGAGGCCCTTCAGCTGCGTCACCGGATCGCCGCCATAGGAGTGGGCCGGGTCCGGTGCGCGCGTCTCGACCGGAGCGTCTTCGACCGGCAGCACCGTCGCCGGCACGGGTTCCACAGTCGGGCTCGCGTCCAACGGCGGCGAGGCGGGCGTCGGGTCGGTGGGCGGACGGTCGGGCGTCTTCGGCAGGTCGTCGGCGCGCGCGACCGGCGTCGGCTCGGGGGCGCGACGTGCTGGCGACGCCGGTTCGGGCGGCGCGAGGGGCGGGGCAACGCGATCGGGCGCGACCGGCTGCGTCTGCGCCTGCCTCTGCGATTGCTCGGCGTTGCGCGCTTCGACCGCAGGTTTCGCCGAGACGGGCTCGGGGGGAACGCCCGCCTCTTCGGCGTTGGCGATCACGTCGTGTGCCGCCTTGGTGCGGCTGCGCTTGGCGCGGATGCCCCAGATTAGCCCGATCACCACGAGGATCGCCACCACGGCGATGATCGTGAAGTGGATCGCGGTCAGCGTGGCGATGCCATCGGGCAACAGGCTCAGGCCCGAGGCGGAGGTCGCGGAAGTTTCGTTCATTCCCATACCGTAGCGATGCGAGCGAAGGGCGGCGAGACCTAATTGGCTAGGCGGACTTGTCTGATCCTCCCCCGCCAGGGGGAGGTGTCGCCGAAGGTGACGGAGGGGGAGGATACGGAACCTTGGTTTCGCCTTCCTCCCCCTCCGTTTGGCAATTGCCAGCCACCTCCCCCTGGCGGGGGAGGATCAGGCGCGCATTACCCGCGCGCGATCTCGCGCCAGCCGATGTCGCGGCGGTAGAAGCCTTCCGCGAAATCGATCGCCTCGACCGCGCGGTAGGCGTTGGCTTGCGCCGTCGCGACGTCGTCGCCGGTCGCGGTCACGGCCAGCACGCGCCCGCCCGATGCGACCAGCCCGCCCTCTTCCAGCCGCGTGCCGGCGTGGAACACCGTGCCGCCCGCAGCCCGCGCGGAATCCAGCCCGACGATCGCGCCACCAGCCTTGGGAGTCCCCGGATACCCCTCTGCCGCCATCACCACCGTCAGCGCGGTCTCGTCGCTGAACTGCGCCGCGGGCATGTCGCCGAGCCGTCCTTCCGCCACCGCCAGCATCGTCGCGAGCAGGTCGCCCTGGAAGCGCATCATCAGCACCTGCGTCTCGGGATCGCCGAACCGCGCATTATATTCGATCAGCTTCGGCCCCTGCGGCGTCAGCATCAGTCCCGCGTAGAGTACGCCGGAAAACGGCATGCCCTCTGCCGCCATCATAGCGACGGTCGGTGCGACGATCTCGTCGATCGCGCGCTTCTCCAGCGCGGGCGTCAGGACGAGCGCAGGGCTGTACGCGCCCATCCCGCCGGTGTTCGGGCCGGTATCGCCTTCGCCGACGCGCTTGTGGTCCTGCGCGGAGCCGAACGGCATCAGCGACACGCCGTCGGTCAGCACGAAGAGGCTCGCCTCCTCGCCTTCGAGGAATTCCTCGATCACCGCCTCGGCTTCCCCGTCGGCGAACAGCGCGTCTAGCGCGGCATCGGCTTCGGCCGTGCTGAACGCGATGACGACGCCCTTGCCCGCGGCGAGGCCGTCCGCCTTGATGACGACCGGCAGCGAGAAGGTGCGGGCGAGCGCGATATCCGCCTCTTCGCGGCTCTTCACACGGACATAGCCCGCGGTCGGTATGCCGGCGCTCAGGCACAGATCCTTGGTGAAGCCCTTCGACCCCTCCAACTGCGCCGCCGCCTTCGACGGTCCGAACACCGGAACGTCGGCCGCGCGCAGCGAGTCCGCCAGCCCGTCGACCAACGGCGCCTCGGGCCCGATCACGACCAGCCCGACCTCATGCTCCTGCACGAACGCGACGACCGCGGCGTGATCCGTCGCATCAAGCGGCACGAGCGTCGCAACGCGAGCGATCCCGGGGTTGCCCGGCGCGGCATACAGCGTATCGAGGCCGCGAGATTGCACCAGCTTCCACGCGAGCGCATGTTCGCGCCCTCCCGAGCCTAGCAGCAGGACGTTCATGCCCGATCCCTTTTCCGATGATGTGTCCAGCGACATGGGCCGGCTGGTAGCCGAGCCGGTCGCCGGCGACAACGCACTCGCCATGTCGGTCGGCGAACTCGCGTTCAAGCTGAAGCGGATGGTCGAGGGCGAATTCGGCCATGTCCGCCTGCGCGGCGAGATCTCGGGCTGGAAGCGCGTCGCCTCCGGGCATTGCTACATGTCGCTCAAGGACGACCAGGCTGTGATCGACGGCGTCATCTGGAAGGGCAATGCGTCGAGCCTCGCCTTCGTGCCGCAGGACGGCATTGAGGTCATCGCGACCGGCAAGCTCACCACTTATCCCGGCCGCTCGAAATACCAGATCGTCATCGAGCGGATGGAGCTGGCCGGCGCCGGCGCGCTGATGGCATTGCTGGAGAAGCTGAAGGCGAAGCTCGCGGGCGAGGGGCTGTTCGACGGCACGCGCAAAAAACGGCTGCCGTTCATGCCGAAGGTGATCGGCGTCGTCACCTCGGGCACCGGCGCGGTGATCCGCGACATCCTCCATCGCCTGGAGGATCGCTGCCCGACGCATGTGATCGTCTGGCCGGTCAAGGTGCAGGGCGAGGGTTCGGCCGCCGAGATCGCCGCCGCGGTCCGCGGGTTCGACGCGATCGTCCCCGGCGGTCCGGTGCCGCGACCCGACCTCGTGATCGTCGCGCGCGGCGGTGGCTCGGTCGAGGATCTGTGGTCGTTCAACGAGGAGGTCGTCGTCCGCGCGGTTGCCGCCTGCACGATCCCGATCATCTCCGCCGTGGGGCATGAGACCGATACGACCTTGTGCGATTTCGCCGCCGACCTGCGCGCGCCGACGCCGACCGCCGCCGCCGAGATCGCGGTGCCGGTGCTCGCCGACCTGCGCCTCACGATCGACAGCCACCGCAACCGCACCGAACGCTGCGCCCGCCGCCATGTCGAGCGCGGTCGCGAGCGGCTAGACGCGCTGGCGCGGTTGCTGCCGAAGCGCGACCAGTTGCTCGGGCCGCAACGCCAGCGCGCGGACGACTTCGGCCAGCGTCTCGATCGCGGGCTGGAGCGTAGGCTTACCCTCGCGCGCGGCAGTCTCGATCGTTCGGGTGCCGCACTCCGTCCCGCCACGCTGGAGCGCAAGCTCGAAGCGAAACGCGCGCAGCTCGACGCGACGTGGCGTCTCGTCCAGTCGCTCAACCCCGACGCGATCCTCGACCGTGGCTATGCCCGCGTCACCGCGCGGCCCGGCGGCGAGACGCTGGCGTCCGCCACGTCGGCGCGCGATGCAGGGACGCTCACGCTCCACTTCCGCGACGGCGTGGTGGACGCGGTGACGGACACCGGCCTTGAGCGCCCCGCCGCCAAAACCTATGCTGCCCCCAAGGCAAAGCCCGCGCCCGATCCGGCGCCGCGCCAGCCGACCCTGCTGTAGAGAAGACCTGCCATGCTGATGTCCAACTCCGACCGCGCCGCGCGCCTGCATTATATGGCCAACGGTTTCCGCGTGCTCAGCCCCGGCGACCACGTCGCCTGCGCCGCCACCGGCCACCGCATCGCGCTCGAAGACTTGCGCTATTGGAGCGTCGCGCGCCAGGAAGCCTACGCCACCGCCGCCGCCGCCAGCGAAGCGATGGCCCCGCGATGATCCGCGCGGCGGCGCTTGTTTTGCTGGCAGCAACGACCGCGACCGCGCAGCAAGCGCCGCCCTCGAATACCGCGTCCCAGTCAGCCTTCCGCTGGACCGGCACGCTGAGCCAAGGCGGGTTGATCCTCGGCACCGCCCCCGCCGGTACGCGCACGCTCACGCTGAACGGCAAGCCGATCGCGCTAACCCCCGACGGCCGCTTCCTTGCCGGTTTCGACCGCGACGCGGGGCC
Organism: Sphingomonas sp. PP-CE-1G-424; assembly: GCF_004341085.1. Taxonomy (GTDB): domain Bacteria; phylum Pseudomonadota; class Alphaproteobacteria; order Sphingomonadales; family Sphingomonadaceae; genus Sphingomonas. The sequence continues at coordinate 650,739 of NZ_SLXW01000001.1, read as the reverse complement.
GCACGCGATACTGACGGCCACGCTCGCCGACGGCCGCAATGTCACGCAAGGCCTTTCGATCGCGCCCAGAGCCTGGCGGATCGAGCGGCTCGACACACTCCCCAAATTCCCTGCACCGGACCCCGTGTTCGCCAAGCTCCGCCCGCCCGAACTCGCCCAGATCGTCGCCGCTCGTGCCCGCACCACCGACGCCCAGGGCTGGCGGCAGTCCTTCGTCTGGCCAGCGACCGGCCGCATCTCGGGCCTGTTCGGATCGCAGCGCGTCTACAAGGGCGAGCCCGGCAGCTATCATTCGGGCACCGACGTCGCGATCGCGACAGGCACGATCGTCACCGCGCCCGCCGACGGCGTCGTCATCCTCGCCGCCGATCACCCGTTCACGCTGGAGGGCAATCTGCTGATGCTCGACCACGGTATGGGCCTCAACAGCGCGTTCCTGCATCTGTCGCGGATCGACGTGAAGCCCGGCGACCATGTCCGTCAGGGCCAGCCGATCGGCGCCTCCGGCATGACCGGCCGCGCCACCGGCCCGCACCTCCACTGGGCGCTACGCTGGAACGACGCCAAGCTCGATCCTATGCTCGTAACGAGGCCGATGCGCCCTTAGTTCTGGCGTTTGGCCTTCACGCCGGGTTGCCCGCCGACGCTCAAGCGGAAGCTGCCGAGCGCGGCGCGCTTGATGATCACCTTGTCGTTCGCGCGTGGGCGGCGGGCAATGATATTGTCGTCGGTCTGGGTCCAGCGCGCGCCGTCCGCCATGACGAAGCTCCAATGCCCCGCGCCATCGTCCGCAGCGCTCGCCAGCGTCGTTTCGATCTGCGGCAAATCGTCGCTGCCGAACAGGCCGAGGTTCGGAAGGCTGATCCCGAACAGGTTTCGTTTCGTCTCGCGGACCTGTTGCTGGTCGACCACGACGACTGCCTGGCTGCGCTCGGCGACGTCCAGCGCGGCGACCGATGCGTCGAAGCATTTCAGCCGCGCGGCGGATTCTGCAATCGCGCGACACTGCGTCACCGCCACCAGCAGCGGCGCGCGCTCGGTCTTGCGCGGCTTTGCCCCCGCCGTTGCCGGTCCAGCCGACGTGACCAACAGTCCCGTTGCCACCACAATCGCCGCGATCCGCATATCTATTCATTCCCCTTGCCTGCCCCGGAATAGGCCGGCGCGGGGAGGGCGGCAAGGATGCGCCGACGCTCCCGCTGTCGCACGCAAATGCAGCATCGGGGTGGGTTGTTGCTATTTGGTGACATCCGCCGCGCAATGCGACGCATCCTGGCCGATTTGTAACTTTCTTTTGGACAACGGGGTCCGGTCTTGCGACATCGCGCGCAGCGGCGACCACGCGGTCGCACAATGGATCGTATCGGGCGGAAACATTCGCCGATTCAAAAGGGATCAAGATAACCATGCGCAACCACATGTTCCGCGACTGCCTGATGGCGTCGACGATGATCGCAGGCGCGATCGTCGCTCTGCCAGCCTTCGCGCAGACCACGCCGGCACCGGCTCCCGCGCCGCAGGGCACCAGCAGCGACGACGGTGCCGCTGCAACGACCCCGGCAGTCTCGAACACGCCGAGCCAGGACCCCGCCGCTGCGGGTACGGCCCAGGGTGGCGACATCGTCGTGACCGGTTCGCGCATCTCCAACCCGAACCTGACTTCGGCGAGCCCGATCACCGTCGTCAACGCAGCAGACATCAAGCTGCGCGGCGCGACGCGTATCGAAGACGTGCTGAACAGCCTGCCGTCGGCCTTCGCGTCGCAGACCTCGTCGGTGTCGAACGGTTCGACCGGCACCGCGACGATCAACCTTCGCAACCTCGGTGAATCGCGCACGCTGGTGCTGGTCAACGGCCGCCGCCTGATGCCGGGCAACCCGTCGTCGAGCAGCACGGCCAGCGCGGCCGCCGACGTCAACATGATCCCGACGTCGTTGCTCAAGCGCGTCGACGTGCTGACCGGCGGCGCTGGTACGGTCTATGGTTCGGACGCAATCGCCGGCGTCGTCAACTTCGTGCTCGATACCGATTACGAGGGTTTCAGCATCGATACCTCGGGTGGCATCTACAACCACAATAACGACAGCGCGCGCTTCAAGGCGCTGAACACCGCACGCGGCTATCCGGCGCCGACCGGCCAGTCGTTCGACGGCACGCAGTTCGACATCAACTTCAAGGTCGGCGCGGGTACCAGCGACGGTCGCGGCCATGTCGTCGGCTACGGCGGCTACCGCAAGATCGGTGCGATCCTGCAGGGTTCGCGCGACTACAGCTCGTGCGGTTTCAATACCCCGGGCGCCGGTGGCAACGACTATGTCTGCGGCGGTTCGACCACGGCAGCGCCAGCGAACTTCTCGCTCGGCGATTCAGTCGTCAACGGCGCAGCAAGCGGCCTGCAGCAGCAGTACACGCTGAACAGCGCCGGTGCCTTGGTCCCAGGGCGGACGCTCTACAACGCGAACCCGCTGAACTATTACCAGCGTCCGGACACGCGCTACACCGCGGGCTTCCTGGCCAACTACGAAGTCAGCAGCGCGTTCAAGCCGTATGCCGAGTTCATGTTCATGGACGATCGCTCGGTCGCGCAGATCGCCCCGTCGGGTGATTTCAGCAACACCGCCATCCTGAACAGCAACAATCCGTTCCTGTCGGCGGCGCAGCAGGCGACCTTCTTCCGCGGCACCAACTTGGTGCGGGATGCCAACGGCAACGTCATCAACCTGACCAACCCCGACGGCACGCAGTATCAGCAGGCGAACGTCACGATCGGTCGTCGCAACGTCGAAGGCGGCGGTCGCCAGGCGGATCTCCGTCACACCCAGTACCGTTACGTCCTCGGCGCCCGCGGCGACATCGACAAGGGCATCTCGTACGAGGCGTACGGCCAGTTCGGCAGCACCGTGTTCAACCAGGTGTATCGCAACGAGTTCTCGATCGCGCGGACCACGCGTGCGCTCGATGCGATCACCGATACGCGTCCCGGCTCGGCGACGCTCGGCCAGGCGGTGTGCCGCTCGGTCGTCGACGGTACCGATCCGAGCTGCGTCCCGCTCAACATCTTCGGCGCGGCAGGGATCACGCCGGCGGCACTGGGCTACGTCCAGACCCCTGGTTTCCAGTCGGGCGAGAACAAGGAAAAGGTCGTCAACGCGTCGATGACCTTCAGGGGCGGTGAGTACGGCGTCCAGTCGCCGTACGCGAGCGAAGGCATCGCGCTGAACGTCGGTGGCGAGTACCGCAAGGAGTCGCTGAGCCTCGAAGTCGACAACGGCTTCCTGAGCGGCGATCTCGCCGGCCAGGGCGGCGCGACGTTGCCGATCCGTGGCAGCTACGACGTCAAGGAAGCGTTCAGCGAACTCATCGTCCCGCTCGTCAGCGGTCGCCCGTTCTTCAACGAACTGACCGTCAGCGGCGGCTACCGCTATGCGAGCTACAGCACCGCAGGGTCGGCAAGCTCGTACAAGGGTGAACTGGTCTGGGCGCCGATCTCGGACATCCGCTTCCGTGGCGGCTACAACCGCGCGGTTCGTGCACCGAACACGCAGGAATTGTTTGCCCAGCAGTCGGTCCAGATCGACGGTGCGACCGATCCTTGCGCAGGTCTGGCCGTCAACGGTCTGGTCAACGGCAACACGGCGGCACAGTGCGCCCGTGCAGGTGTCCCTGCAAACCGCTTCGGTCTGGTCCAGGACAACCCCTCGGAGCAGTATAACGGCCTGGTCGGTGGCAACCCGAACCTGAAGCCCGAAAAGGCCGACACGGTCACCATCGGCGCCATCCTGCGTCCGTCGTTCCTGCCGGGCTTCAACCTGTCGGTCGATGGCTTCCGGATCAAGCTGAACGATCGCATCGGTACCATCGGTGCCGACACGATCATCGCACAGTGCATCGCGACGGGTCAGCAGAGCTTCTGCGGGGCGATCAACCGCGACGCCAACGGCACGCTGTTCCAGGGCACGAACGGGTTCATCGTCGATACCAACGTCAACGCCGGTTCGCTGTTGACGCAGGGCATCGAGACGTCGGCTGGCTACACCTTCCGTTCGGACAGCATCGGCACGATCGGCCTCTCGTTCAACGGCACGTATGTCGACAAGTTCACCTCCGACAAGGCTGGGGCGAAGTTCGATTGCGCAGGTCTGTTCGGCGCACAGTGCGGCTACCCGATGTCCAAGTGGCGTCACCAGGCGCGCATCTCGCTGAACACCCCGAACGGCATCGGCTTCTCGGGTAACTGGCGTTACCTGTCGGCGACGAAGTTCGAGCGCACCAGCAGCGATTCCGATCTCAGCGGTCCGTTCTTCGTCCGTGATGCCCGCGTGAAGGCACAGAGCTACTTCGATCTCGCCGCAACGGTGCGTGTCGAGGACAAGTTCACCTTCCGCATGGGTGCCAACAACGTGTTCGACAAGACGCCGCCGATCCTGAGCGCGACGGCATCGCCAATCGGTTCGTTCGGTAACGGCAACACCTATCCCGGCATCTACGACGCTGTCGGTCGCTACCTGTTCGTTGGTCTGACCATCGATATGTAAGCGATCCTTCGGGACCAAGAAAAAGGGGCGGCAGATCATCGATCTGCCGCCCCTTTTTTTTGTCGTTCGAAGACGGCTCAGGCGACCTGGAGTACGAGCTTGCCATCGCCTTCGTCGATCTTGACGGTCGAACCGTCCTTCACCTCGCCGCGCAGGATCATGTCGGCGAGCGGGTCCTGTAGATACCGCTGGACCGCGCGTTTCAACGGCCGCGCGCCGTACACCGGATCATAGCCGACCCGGCCGAGCCACGCGCGCGCCGCGTCCGTCAGGTCGAGGATGATCTTGCGGTCGGCGAGCAGCTTGTCGACGCGGGATACCTGGATGTCGACGATCGGCGCCATGTGCGACTGGCCGAGCCGGTGGAACAGGATCACCTCGTCGAGCCGGTTGAGGAACTCCGGCCGGAAGTGCGACCGGACGATCTCCATCACCTGCGGCTCGACCGACGACACGTCGTCGCCCTCCGCCATGTTCGCCAGATACTGGCTGCCGAGGTTCGACGTCAGGATGATCAGCGTGTTGCTGAAATCCACCGTACGGCCCTGGCCATCGGTCAGCCGGCCGTCGTCGAGCACCTGGAGCAGCACGTTGAACACGTCGCCGTGCGCCTTCTCGACCTCGTCGAACAGGATCACCTGGTACGGCCGGCGCCGCACCGCCTCGGTCAGCACGCCGCCTTCCTCGTATCCGACATAGCCCGGAGGCGCGCCGATCAGCCGCGCGACCGCGTGCTTCTCCATGAACTCGCTCATGTCGATGCGGACCATCGCGCTGGGATCGTCGAACAGGAACTCCGCCAGCGCCTTGGTCAGCTCCGTCTTGCCGACGCCGGTGGGCCCCAAGAACAGGAACGAGCCCAAAGGCCGGTTCGGATCCTGCAACCCCGCGCGAGCCCGCCGGACCGCGGTAGAGACGGCCTTCACCGCGTGCGCCTGGCCGATCACGCGCTTGCCGATCGTCGCCTCCATCGCGAGCAGCTTGTCGCGCTCGCCCTGGAGCATCCGCTCCACCGGGATACCGGTCCAGCGGCTGACGACGCCGGCGATATCGTCCGCGGTGACCTCCTCGCGCAGCATCGCGCCCTTGGTCGCGCCCGCCGCCTCGTCGAGCTGGCGCTGCAACCCCGGAATCGTCCCGTAGGAAAGCTCGCCGGCCTTGGCGAGATCGCCCGAGCGCTGCGCCTGCTCCAGCTCCAGCCGGGCGGCATCGAGCTGCTCCTTCAGGCGTGCCTCGGCATTAATTTTGTCCTTCTCACCCTTCCAGCGCGTCGTCAGCTCGGCGGATTGCTCCTCCAGGTTGACGAGTTCGCCCTCCAGCGTGTCGAGCCGGTCGACCGAGGCATCGTCGGTCTCGCGCTTCAACGCCTCGCGTTCGATCTTGAGCTGGATGATCCGCCGGTCGAGATTCTCGATCGCCTCGGGCTTCGATTCCACCTCCATGCGGATCCGCGACGCGGCCTCGTCCATCAGATCAATGGCCTTGTCGGGCAGGAAGCGATCGGTGATGTAGCGGTTCGACAGCGTCGAGGCGGCGACGATCGCGCCATCGGTGATCCGTACGCCGTGATGCAGCTCGTACTTCTCCTTCAGCCCACGCAGGATCGAGATCGTGTCCTCGACGGTCGGTTCGCCGACCATCACCGGCTGGAACCGCCGCTGCAACGCCGGGTCCTTCTCGACGTACTTCCGATATTCATCGAGCGTGGTCGCGCCGACGCAGTGCAGCTCGCCGCGCGCGAGCGCTGGCTTGAGCAGGTTGCCCGCGTCCATCGCGCCCTCGGATTTGCCCGCGCCGATCAGCTGGTGCATCTCGTCGATGAACAGGATGATGTCGCCCTCGGCGGCCTTCACCTCGTCGAGCACGCCTTTCAACCGCTCCTCGAACTCGCCGCGATATTTGGCACCTGCAATCAGCGAGCCGAGATCGAGCGACATCAGCCGGCGATCCTTCAGCGTATCGGGCACGTCGCCATTGGCGATCCGCAACGCGAGCCCCTCGGCGATCGCGGTCTTGCCGACGCCGGGTTCGCCGATCAGCGCGGGGTTGTTCTTGGTCCGGCGCGCGAGGATCTGGATGGTGCGACGGATCTCCTCGTCGCGACCGATGACGGGGTCGAGCTTGCCGTCGCGCGCCGCCTGGGTGAGGTCGCGCGCGAATTTCTTAAGCGCGTCATAGCGATCCTCGGCGCCCGCGGTGTCGGCGGTGCGGCCCTGGCGCAGACCATTGATCGCGGTGTTCAGCCCCTCGGGCGTCACGCCGCCGGCCTTCAGCGCCTTGCCCGCCGCGGTGTTGAGCGACAGCGCGAGCGCGACCAGCAGCCGCTCGACGGTGACGAAGCTGTCGCCCGCCTTGCTCGCGATCTGCTCGGCCTGGTCGAGCACGCGCACCGCGTCGTTGTCGATTCCCGGCGTGGTCTGCGCGCCTGAGCCGGATACGGCGGGGATTTTCGCGAGTGCCAGATCTGTCTCGGACGTCGCGCGCTTGGCGTCGCCACCTGCCGCCTTGATCAGCCCGGCGGCCATGCCCTGCTCGTCTTCCAGCAGCGCCTTCAAGAGATGTTCGGGGGCGATCCGCTGATGGTTCATGCGGATCGCGACGGTCTGCGCGGATTGTAGGAAGCCCTTCGCGCGGTCGGTGAATTTGTCGATGTTCATGACGAATTCCTGTGGGAGTGTTTCGGTATTGGCCGAAAGATGGTGTTGTATTTGGGCAACACAAGAGGCGGGCGCAGGCTGGATGCTAGGGCGAGCGCGAGGCATCCGGAATAGCGTTTATTGTCGGTATCGAAGCGCCGCCGTCATCGCTATGTTCAGGTTCGCATGCTATATACGGTGCGTGTCCACAGCGCTCCCCCATACCTACGCCATCGGCATCGAGCCGGCCGACATCGACTTCATGGGTCACGTCAACAACGCGAACTATCTGAAGTGGGTACAGGCCGCGGTGATCGACCATTGGCAGCGCCTCGCGCCCGCCGAGGCGGTGGCCGGGCACCTCTGGGTCGCGCTCAAGCACGAGATCACGTACCGCAAGCCCGCGTTCCTTGACGACGACGTCATCGCGACGGTGCTGCTCGAGAAGGTACAGGGCGCGCGCGCGTTCTACGAGACGATCATCAAGCGCGGCGAGGATGTGCTCGCCGAGGTGAAGTCGAGCTGGTGTTGTTTGGATGCGGAAACGCTGCGTCCTTCACGGCTGGCGAACAGCGTGGTGGAGCATTTCTTTCCGAAGGACCCGGCGGCGGCCTGATTGAGCCCCCCCCCCGGTGGGCTTACCACCCCGGCGAAGGCCGGGGCCCAATTGGAAAGTTGGAAGTAACGGCTCGCGGTCCTTCGTTATCGCTGTCCCCCAATTGGGCCCCGGCCTTCGCCGGGGTGGTGCGTTGGGTTTAGCGAGTCACACCACCTCGTACGGCACCGCGCCGCGCCGGTCCGGGTCGACCCTGATCCCACTCGCCGCCGGTGGAAACGCCCGCTGGTCGCAATCCGTCCGCAAACAGACGCGACACGAAGACCCGATCGGCGTCGCGATCCCCCCGGTCCCGAGCGCATCCGCATAGATGAACTCCGACGCGTTCGCCTCCTCGCACCCCAGCGCCACAGCATAGCGCCGCGCCGGCCGCGTGTACGTCTCGGACGGCTTCACCAGACCCTTCGCCATCGAGACGTAGCGGATGCCGTCGGTCGTCTCGATCAGCTGTGTCAGGATCCGGTCGGGAATCGCCACCGCTTCGTGAACGATCCATAACGGACACGCGCCGCCGAACCGCGCGAATTGCAACCGCGTGGCGGAGTGGCGCTTGGTGATATTGCCCGCCATGTCGACGCGGCAGAAGAAGAACGGGATGCCGAGCGCGCCCGGTCGCTGCAACGTCGACAGCCGGTGGCACGTCTGCTCGAAGCTGGTCCCGAAGATCCGCCGCAGTCGATCGATGTCGTGGCGTACGCTCCGCGCCTCAGTGCGGAAGCGCGTATAGGGCATGACGATTGCCCCTGCGGCGTAATTGGTCAGCCCCGCTGTCAGCAACGCGCGCGCCGTTTCGGACGCCATCTCTGACGCAGCGACGATCCCGCCGATGACGTCGCCGAACTCGTGCCGCGCGACTTGGTGCGCGAGCGAGAACAGGGTTGTCTCGCCCGGCTGCGATCCGTCGAGCCTTAGGGTCGCGCCGTCATAATCGCGAAGCGGCGCGGCAAGCGCACCCGAGATCGCAACCGACACACCTCGCGCTTCCAGCCGAGCCTCCAGCGCAGCGATCCGATCCGACCCCAAAGTCTCGCCGATCTCCTCCGCGCGGCGATCGAGCGCATCGACATAATTGCCTGCCGCATGAAACCAGTCGCGCACGTCCTCCCACGGCAGCAACCCCGGCGCCCCCGAACCCGCCACCAGCCGGTCGTCTAGCGCCCGCAACTGCTCCTGCGCGCGGCGATACGCGTCGTGCATTGCGACCAACCGTTGCGCCAACAACGGCTGGTGCTTCACCGCGCGCCGCACCGCGGTCTCGTCGAGCGCAGGCGCCTCCACGCTCGTGTCCGACACCGCCTCCAGCGTCGCGATCAGCAACGCGGTATCGTCCGCCGCGTCGATGCTCCCCCAGTCTGCCGGAAACTCGCGCGCGAGCGTGATCAGCACGCCCTCGGTCACCGGGCGGTCGCCATTCTCGATCTGCGAGAGGTAGCTCACCGACAGCCCGATCCGCACGGCCATCGCCGCCTGGCTGATCCCGAGCACGCGGCGCAGGTCGCGCAGGCGGTGTCCGACGAAGAGGCGACGTGCGGGCAGGGTCATCCCTCCGCCTAGTTTGCAAACATCACGTCGGCAAGTTTGCAACATTGCATTTGCGCATCGCATCCCGCTCTGTGAAGGCAGTCAGCAGGACGGAGAGACGATGTCATCCACGATCGAAGAGCTTGAACGCCGCCGCGAAGCCGCCAGAGTCGGCGGGGGCCTCAAGCGGATCGCAGCGCAGCACGCCAAGGGTAAGCTCACCGCGAGGGAGCGCCTTGACGTGCTGCTGGACGAGGGATCGTTCGAGGAGCTCGACATGTACGTCGAGCATAACTGCGTCGATTTCGGCATGCAGGACCAGATGATCCCCGGCGACGGCGTGGTCACGGGTTCGGGCACGATCAACGGCCGCCTCGTCTTCGTCTTCAGCCAGGACTTCACCGTGTTCGGCGGGTCGCTCAGCGAACGTCATGCGCAGAAGATCTGCAAGGTGATGGACAGTGCGATGAAGGTCGGCGCGCCGATCATCGGTCTCAACGACAGCGGCGGCGCGCGCATTCAGGAGGGTGTCGCCTCGCTCGGCGGCTATGCCGAGGTGTTCCAGCGCAACGCGCTCGCCTCGGGCGTCGTACCGCAGCTCTCGCTGATCATGGGGCCCTGCGCCGGCGGCGCGGTCTATTCCCCCGCGATGACCGACTTCATCTTCATGGTGAAGGATTCGAGCTACATGTTCGTCACCGGCCCCGACGTGGTCAAGACGGTGACCAACGAGGTCGTGACGCAGGAGGCGCTGGGCGGCGCGGTAACGCACACCACCAAGACGTCGGTCGCCGACAACGCGTTCGAGAATGATATCGAGGTCTTGTTGGCCGCGCGCGATTTCTTCGACTTCCTGCCCGCATCCAATCGCGAGGGCGTGCCCGAGCGGCCTACCGCGGACGAATGGGACCGGATCGAGGAGAGCCTCGACACGCTGATCCCGGCGTCGGCGAACCAGCCCTACGACATGCACGAGCTGATCCGGAAGACCGTCGACGAAGGCGATTTCTTCGAGACGCAGCCGGCGCATGCGGCCAACATCATCACCGGTTTCGGTCGTATCGAAGGCCGCACGGTCGGCTTCGTCGCGAACCAGCCGATGGTACTTGCCGGCGTGCTCGACATCAGCAGCTCGAAGAAGGCGGCGCGGTTCGTGCGCTTCTGCGACGCGTTCGAGATCCCGATCGTGACCTTCGTCGACGTCCCCGGCTTCCTGCCCGGCACCGCGCAGGAGCATAACGGCATCATCAAGCACGGCGCGAAGCTGCTGTTCGCCTATGCCGAGGCGACCGTGCCTAAGATCACCGTCATCACGCGCAAAGCGTATGGCGGGGCGTACGACGTGATGGCGTCGAAGCATCTGCGCGGCGACCTCAACTATGCGTGGCCGACCGCCGAGATCGCGGTGATGGGCGCTAAAGGCGCGGTCGAGATCATCTTCCGCGGCAAGACTCCGGAAGAGATCGCCGAGCGCACCGCGGAGTACGAGGCGCGCTTCGCCAACCCGTTCGTCGCCGCGTCGAAGGGTTTCATCGACGAAGTGATCCAGCCGCACTCGACCCGCCGCCGCATCGCGCTCGGCCTACGGAAACTCCGCGGCAAGGCGCTGGAGAATCCGTGGAAGAAGCATGATAACATCCCGCTGTGACGATCCAGTCGCTCGGGAGGCGATCTTGAAGAAACTGCCACTGTCGAAACAGCTCATATTCGTCGGCATCGTCTTCGGCGTGGCGATGCTCACGTCGTTCGTGCTGGCCTTCTTCGCAGCCGCCGCGGCCGGGCGAAGCGGTCAACCGCTGCCGTCGCCGATCATCGGCCTTTCGATGGGCGTTGTCGCAGGGACGATCTATCTTCTGCTCGCCGGTAATAAGCGCGTTGCGCTCGCTAGCAGCGATGCCCGGCAGGCGGCGTTGGCCCCGGTGGTCGACGGCACCGCGCGACTGATCGTCTTTCGTCGGGGTTTCGTCGGCAAGCTGGCAGGGGTTGACGTGTATCTCGATGGCGAAGTGCGGACACAGCTGAAAAGCCCGCGCTTCGCGGCACTTACGGTGGAGCAGGGGACTCATACGCTTGAAACCAGGGTGCAGAACAAGTCGTCCAAGCCTTTTGTCGTCGAAGCGGTCGCCAACACGACCGTCATCGTGGAGATCGAGGTCGGATTGAAGCAGCAGGTGCTCGTTCAGCGGGCTGATGATGCCAATCTTCGTACGGTGCTCGCCGGTACGCCGATGGTGGTCGCGTGATGCTCGGTCTGTTCCTGCTCCAGGTCGTCGCCACAGCCGCACCTGCGCCCGCCTGGAAACTCGCCGATCGCACCAGCCCGGCAGGCGTGCGCAGCATTTCCACGTCGGTCACCGGTAATGATGGGCTCTCGCGGTTGGTCGTCAAGTGTGACGTCGCGTCCGAGCCGATCGTGTCGCTTCAGTTCATCCAGCCGCAATCGCTCGGATCGGGTGCGGACAAGCCCGTCGCGGTCCGCTTCGATGGCGGTCCTGCGTTTACCTATAACTGGCAGTTTCCAGGCACCGGCAGTTACGTCACCGATCCGGAGGCAATCACCAAACTGACCACGTTCCTCGTCAAGTCGAAGACGGTCCGGGTCGAAACCACCAACGGCGCGAACTTCGCGGTACAGGCGAACTTTGTCGCGCCGCCGGGCGATGCGATGGTCCGCCAGGTGCTCGGCGTCTGCGGCTACACGCTCGGCGTGGTCCCGCCGCGCCTCACCAAGCCAGCCGCCGAGCCTGCGGAATGACACGTTGTATCCCTCTCGCCCGCACATTATCATGTCATGATAAGGAGTCGTGACATGCAGACCGAACGCGTGACGTTTTTGACCTCGCCGGATCACAAGGCGGCGCTCGATGCCTTCGCCGCGAGTAACGGCAAATCGGTTGGCCACGTACTGCGCGCCGCCTCGACCCGCTATCTCGTCGAAGGCGAGGCGGACGAGGAGGCTGCGCTGGCATTGCTCGTCCGCGAAGTCGAGGCAGCCGTTCCCTTGATGCGCGCCGATATCCGCGACACGATCGCCTCGATCAAGCGCGCCAACGATGCCGTGGACGCGGTCCTCGCCGGTGAGAGACCTCGCGCATGAGCGTCGTCGGCGATGCTTTGAAGGCGATGCGGACCGTCCTGCTGATGCAAGAGGATCTGCGCGTGATGAAGGACGCCGCGCACGCGCAGGGCGACCGGCTCGCACGTCTTGCCGAGGCGCATGGCGCATTGCGCGACCGAGTCAGCCGGCTCGAGGGAATCATCGAAGGCGCCGCTATGGCACGCCGCATGCCCGACCAGCCGAGGATCGAAGGATGACCGCCACTCTAGGCCGCCTCAACCACGTCGGAGTCGCGACGCCGTCGATCGCGAAGTCGGTCGAGACGTATCGCCTGCTGCTCGGTGCGACCGCGATCGGCGAACCGTTCGACCTGCCGGCGCAGGGCGTGAAGGTGTGCTTCATCGATGCGCCGAACACGCAGATCGAGCTGATCGAGCCGTATGACGAGAGTTCGCCGATCGCCGGCTTCCTGCGCAAGAACCCGGCCGGTGGGCAGCATCATGTCTGCTTCGAGGTCGCCGATATCGCCGCCGCGGTCGCCGACCTGAAGGCGAAGGGGGCGACCGTGTTGGGCGAGCCGCGGATCGGCGCGCACGGCACGCCGATCGTGTTCGTGCACCCCAAGAATTTTGGCGGCATGCTGGTCGAGTTGATGGAGACGCCGGGCGATACCGGCGCGCACTAGGAGAGATCTGATGGCCGCGTACGAGCATATCCTGAGCGAACGGCGCGGTGACGTGCTGGTGCTGACGCTCAACCGGCCCGACCGGCTGAACGCCGCGCCGCCGGCGATGTTCGAGGAACTGGCTGCGGCGCTGAGCGATCTCGACGGTGCGCGCGCGGTTCTGATTGCGGGTGCTGGACGCGCATTCTGCTCGGGTGCGGATGTCGGGGGCGGGGCGCTTGGCTCGGACAACCCGGGCGAGGCGACGTTCGCGGCGCTGACCGGCAGCTATAACCCGACGATGGCGGCGATCGCCGAGCTGTCGGTGCCGGTGGTGAGCGCAGTGCGCGGGCCGGCGGCGGGGATCGGGTGCAGCCTCGCGCTCGCCGCCGATTTCTGCGTCGCGAGTGAGACCGCGTATTTTCTCCAGGCGTTCGTGAACATCGGGCTGGTGCCGGATGGCGGCGCGTCGTGGATGCTGCCGCGGTTGATCGGCAAGGCTCGGGCGACCGAGATGATGATGCTCGGCGAGCGGGTGCCGGCGGCGAAGGCGCTCGACTGGGGTATGGTGCACAAGGTCGTTGCCGACGATGCGTTGGATGCGGAAGCATTTGCTCTGGCGGAGCGGCTGGCGGCGATGCCGACGATCGCACTCGGGTTGATGCGGCGGGCGATTACCGCTGCGTACGAGACGGATTACGCGACCGCGATGCAGGCCGAGGCAGCCAACCAGCGCAATGCGCGCGGGTCTGCGGACTCGATGGAGGGCGGCCTCGCATTCCTGACGAAGCGTAAGCCGGTGTTTACGGGCAAGTGACCTCCGCCGCCAACATCACCCCGGCGTTTCTAACCACCACCCCGGCGAAGGCCGGGGCCCAATTGGGCAACGGCGTCTTGGCTGGTGCTACTCTTCGTTACAGCAACCTTTCCAATTGGGCCCCGGCCTTCGCCGGGGTGGTGTTCTCTGCATGACTGATAAACCGAACCCCACGCTCGCCGACTGGCAAGCCGCCGCCGCCAAGGAAGTCAAAGGCGCCGACCTCACCTGGCCGACCCCCGAGGGCATCGACGTCAAACCGCTCTACACCGCGGCAGACGTCACCACCGATCCCGGCCTCCCCGGTTTCGCCCCCTTCACCCGAGGCGTCCGCGCGTCGATGTACGCCGGCCGCCCCTGGACGATCCGCCAATACGCCGGCTTCTCCACCGCCGAAGCCTCGAACGCGTTCTACCGCCGCAACCTCGCCGCCGGCCAGAAGGGCCTGTCGGTAGCGTTCGATCTCGCCACGCACCGCGGCTACGACTCCGACCACCCCCGCGTCACCGGCGACGTCGGCAAGGCCGGCGTCGCGATCGACTCGGTCGAGGACATGAAGATCCTCTTCGACGGCATTCCGCTCGACAAGATGTCGGTGTCGATGACGATGAACGGCGCGGTGATCCCGATCCTCGCCTTCTTCATCGTCGCCGGCGAAGAGCAGGGCGTCGACCGCAAACTGCTCGACGGGACCATCCAGAACGACATCCTCAAGGAGTTCATGGTCCGCAACACCTACATCTACCCGCCCGAGCCGAGCATGCGGATCATCTCGGACATTTTCGGCTACACCAGCCGCGAGATGCCCAAGTTCAACAGCATCTCGATCAGCGGCTATCACATGCAGGAGGCCGGAGCGACTCAGCTCCACGAGCTCGCCTTCACGATCGCCGACGGCATGGAGTATGTGAAGTACGGCGTCGCGTCGGGGCTCGATATCGACAAGTTCGCCGGGCGCCTGTCGTTCTTCTTCGCGATCGGCATGAACTTCTTCATGGAGATCGCCAAGCTCCGCGCCGCGCGCGTTCTCTGGCACCGCGCGATGACGCAGCTGGGCGCACAGGACGAGCGTTCGAAGATGCTCCGCACGCATTGCCAGACGTCGGGCGTCTCGCTCACCGAGCAGGACCCGTACAACAACGTCATGCGCACGACGATCGAGGCGATGGCGGCGATGCTCGGCGGCACGCAGTCGCTTCACACCAACGCGCTCGACGAAGCGATCGCGCTCCCGACCGACTTCTCCGCACGGATCGCGCGCAACACGCAGATCGTGATCCAGGAAGAGACGGGGATGACCAAGGTCGTCGATCCGCTCGGCGGCAGCTATTATATCGAGAGCCTGACGCAGTCGCTGGTCGACGGCGCGTGGGCACTGATCGAGCGGATCCAGTCCGAAGGCGGCATGGCGAAGGCGGTCGCGGCGGGCTGGCCCAAGGCGATGATCGAGGAAGCCGCCGCCGGCCGCCAGGCCCGCGTCGATCGCGGCGAGGACGTCATCGTCGGGGTCAACAAATACAAGCTTGCCGAACAGGACGCGATCGAGATCCTCGACGTGGACAACGTCGCGGTGAGGGCGGGCCAAATCGAACGCATCGCGCGGGTTAAGGCGACGCGCGACGAGGCGGCGTGCCAAGCCGCTCTAGATGCCCTCCGCGAAGGTGCGCGACGCGGAAATCCTCCCCCAGCGGGGGAGGTGGCATCGCGCAGCGATGACGGAGGGGTTGCGCACCATCGAGAGGGCGATACCCCTCCGTCAGTCGCCAGCGCGACTGCCACCTCCCCTTCCAGGGGAGGATCGGAAACGAATCTCCTCGCCCTCGCCGTCGACTGCGCCCGGGCTCGTGCCACGCTCGGCGAAATCTCCTCGGCGATGGAGGACGTGTTCGGCCGCTATGGCACGCAACCCACCCCCGTCTCCGGCATCTACGGCGGCGCGTACGAGGACGACGCCCGCTGGACCCGCCTCACCGACGGCGTCGAAGCTACCGAGCGCCGCATGGGGCGCAAACCCCGCATGCTCGTCGCCAAGATGGGCCAGGACGGCCACGACCGCGGCGCCAACCTCGTCTCGTCGATGTTCGGCGACCTGGGCTTCGAGATCGTCCCCGGCCCGCTGTTCCAGACTCCCGCCGAGGCCGCTGCGCTCGCGCTGGAAAAGGACGTCGATATCGTCGGTGCCTCGAGCCTCGCCGCCGGCCACAAGACGCTGATCCCCGAACTGATTGGCTATCTCCGCGAGGCGGGCCGCGCGGATATCAAGGTGATCGCGGGGGGCGTTATCCCCGCCCAGGACTACCAGGCGCTGCGCGATGCGGGGGTCCAGGCGATCTTCGGCCCCGGCACCAACCTGATCCAGGCCGCCGAGGACGTGTTGAAACTCCTCGGCCACAACATGGCACCGGAAGAGGAACGGGTATGAACATGCGCACCACGGTGTTGGCGATGGCGCTGACCGCTTTCAGTATCGCGCCCGCCGTGGCGCAGGAAACCGCGCCGACTACCGGCCGCTCGATCGCGACGTTAGCGCAGGTCATGGTGAAGACGCGCGACGGCAAGGCGATCCCGCTCGGATCGCGCATTAAGCCGGGCAAGCCTACCCTCGTCTCGATCTGGGCGAGCTGGTGTCCCCCGTGCATCGCCGAAGCCCCGTATCTGAACAAGATGCGCAAGGAATTCGGCAGCGGCTACAACTTCCTTTACATCAACCGCAGCGAGGGCAGTCCCGATCGCACCCAACCGCCCGCCGCGATCGCGCAGTTCCTGCAGCGCGCCGGCATGAGCGACATCGAGTACGTCGTCGCTGACGTCGATGCGTACCGCCAGGTCATCGGCAAGGACATCAAGGATATCCCCGACGGCAAGGTCGGCATTCCGCGCGTCTATCTGTTCGATGCCAAGGGGCGGCAGGTCCATACCGCCTACGGCTTCGGCGACGGCGGCGGGCCCGAACTCGAAGCGCGCGTGAAGCGTGCGATGGCGGCCAAGTGACATCGCCCACCAGTTACGTCGCTGCGCGCACGCGCTATGCGACGACGCGAAACGACCAGAGACCAAAGGCCGCATGATGATCGAAACCCTCCTCCGTCCCCCCGTCGCCGACCCCGCCGTTGCGACTGCTGCGCCGGGCGTCCGCACCGACTGGACCCGCCCCGAAATCGCCGCGCTCTTCGACCTCCCGTTCGACGAACTGATGTACCGCGCGCAGACCGTCCACCGCGCGCACCACGCGATCGGCGAAGTCCAGCTCTGCACGTTGCTGTCGATCAAGACCGGCGGCTGCCCCGAGGATTGCGGCTATTGCTCGCAGTCCGCGTCGTCCGACTCTGGCCTCAAGGCGGAAAAGCTGATGGACGTCGACGCGGTCCTCGCCGACGCCGCGCAGGCCAAGGCCGCCGGCTCGCAGCGTTTCTGCATGGGCGCCGCGTGGCGCAACCCGAAGCCGCGCGACATGCCGAAGGTCGTCGCGATGGTCGAGGGCGTCCGCGCGATGGGGCTCGAGACGTGCATGACGCTCGGCATGCTCGACGCGGACCAGGCCAAGCAGCTCGCCGACGCGGGACTCGATTACTACAACCACAACATCGATACCTCGCCCGAGAATTACGGCAACGTCATCACCACGCGCACCTTCGGCGATCGGCTCGAGACGCTGGCGAACGTGCGGGACGCCGGCATCTCGGTCTGCTGCGGCGGGATCGTCGGGATGGGCGAGACTCGCAGCGACCGTGTCGGCTTCGTCCACGCGCTCGCCACGCTGCCGCGTCACCCGGAGAGCGTCCCCGTCAACGCGTTGGTCCCGGTCAAGGGCACGCCGCTCGGCGACATGCTGGCCGGCACGCCGATGGCGCAGATCGATGACATCGAGTTCGTCCGGACGGTCGCCGTCGCGCGGATCACGATGCCGCTGAGCATGGTGCGGCTGTCGGCCGGGCGCGAGAGCATGTCCGAGGCGACCCAGGCGCTGTGCTTCATGGCCGGTGCGAACTCGATCTTCACCGGCGACAAGCTGCTGACCACCGGCAACGCCGGCGACAGCGCAGATGCGACGCTGCTGGCGAAGCTCGGGATGAAACCGATGGTCGGCGCGGAGCCGATGCGGGAGGCCAAGACATGCTGCTGATCGCATTGCTGATGACCGCGGCTGCTCCGATGCAGTCGCAGGCGACGATGAACGCGTCCGCCGGTACGAGTTATGCGCGGGCGGATGCGGCGATGGCGGCGCAGTGGAAGCGGACCTACGCGTATATGAAGGGCCGCGACGCGCAGGACGGGTCGCGTGGCGGCGGGTTCGGCTATGCGGCCGCGCTGCTGGAGAGCCAGCGTGCGTGGCTCAAGTTCCGCGATACGCAGTGCGTGATCGAAGGCGGGCAATATGCCGGCGGTTCGGCGCAGGGCATGACGATTGCCGGATGTCGGACCGGCCTGACGCAGGCCCGCACGAAGCAGCTCAAGACGATGATTTGGTACCAATAACCAGTCCGCACCCGGACCGCGTCCGGCAAGACGGCACAGATTAGGGCGAGTGATGTTCAAGAAAATCCTGGTCGCCAATCGGGGCGAGATCGCGTGTCGCGTCATGCGGACCGCCAAGGCGATGGGCATCAAGACCGTCGCGGTCTATTCCGACGCCGACGCGCGCGCGCCGCATGTGCTGATGGCCGACGAGTCCGTCCGGCTTGGGCCGGCACCTGCCGCGGAGAGCTATCTCAAGGCCGAACTGATCCTGCTCGCGGCCAAGGAAACCGGCGCGGACTGCATCCATCCCGGCTATGGCTTCCTCTCCGAACGCGAGAGTTTCGCGCTCGCCTGCGCCGAGGCTGGGATCGCGTTCGTCGGGCCGCCCGCGAACGCGATCGCCGCGATGGGTGACAAGATCGAATCGAAGAAGCTCGCCAAGGCCGCGGGCGTCAACGTC
Source organism: Sphingomonas sp. PP-CE-1G-424 (assembly GCF_004341085.1). Classification (GTDB taxonomy): domain Bacteria; phylum Pseudomonadota; class Alphaproteobacteria; order Sphingomonadales; family Sphingomonadaceae; genus Sphingomonas. The sequence goes on along the minus strand of NZ_SLXW01000001.1, from coordinate 631,974 downwards.
GTGCCGGGCTATCTCGGCGAGATCGACAGCACCGATCACGCGGTCGAGATCGCCGGCGGCATCGGCTATCCGGTGATGATGAAGGCGTCGGCCGGCGGCGGCGGCAAGGGCATGCGCCTCGCCTACAGCGAACAGGACGTCCGCGAAGGCTTCGAGGCGACCAAGCGCGAGGGGCTGGCGAGCTTCGGCGACGACCGCGTGTTCATCGAGAAATTCATCGAATCGCCGCGTCACATCGAGATCCAGCTGATCGGCGACCAGCACGGCAACATCGTCTATCTCAACGAGCGCGAATGCTCGATCCAGCGGCGGCATCAGAAGGTCGTCGAGGAGGCGCCGTCGCCGTTCGTCACGCCTGCCATGCGGAAAGCGATGGGTGAGCAGGCCGTCGCGCTCGCGCAGGCGGTCGGCTATTATTCGGCGGGGACGGTCGAGTTGATCGTCTCGGGCGCGGACACGACGGGGGAGGGGTTCTACTTCCTCGAAATGAACACCCGGCTTCAGGTCGAGCATCCCGTGACCGAGGAGATTACCGGGCTCGATCTCGTCGAACTGATGATCCGTGTCGCCGCGGGTGAACCGCTCGGGTTCACGCAGGATGACGTGAAGCTCAACGGCTGGTCGATCGAGAACCGGGTGTACGCCGAGGACCCGTATCGCGGGTTCCTCCCGTCGATCGGTCGGTTGGTGCGCTACAATCCGCCCCTCCCATTCGCCCTGAGCGAAGTCGAAGGGCATGCCCCGAGCGGAGGTGCTTCGACTTCGCTCAGCACGAACGGGGAAGGGGTGGCGGAGTCCGCGGAACCCCGAGTCCGCGTCGACGACGGCGTGCGCGAGGGCGGCGAGGTCAGCATGTTTTACGACCCGATGATCGCCAAACTCATCACCTGGGCGCCGACCCGCGACGGTGCCATCGCCGCGCAGATCGCCGCGCTCGACGCGTTCGAGCTGGAGGGGCCGGGCAACAACATCGATTTCCTCTCGGCGATCATGCAGCATCCTCGCTTCCAGTCGGGCGCGCTCACCACTGGCTTCATCGCCGAGGAATATCCCGAAGGCTTCCACGGCGCGCCCGCGGACGCCGAATTGCTAAAGACGCTCGCCGCCGTCGCAGCTTTCGCGGCCACGGCAGAAGCCGACCGCGCCCGCCGCATCGACGGCCAGCTCGGCAAGCGCCTCCGCCCGCCCGCCGACTGGTCGGTGACGATCGACAAGACCGACCACGTGGTGACGGTCTCGACCGACGGCATCATGGTCGACGGCGAAGACCTCGATCTGGCGCTCGAATACACGCCCGGCGATCGCATGGTGGTCGCCGACGGTCACGGGACCGATGGCGACGAACACCTCACGATCCGCATCGGCAAGGCCCGCGCCGGGTTCAAGCTCACGACCCGCGGCGCGAGCCATGTCGCCCGCGTCCTTCCCGCGCGCGTCGCGCCCTACACCGCGCATCTGATCGAGAAGGTCGCGCCCGATCTGTCGAAGTTCCTGATCTGCCCAATGCCGGGGCTCCTGGTGCGGCTCGACGTAGCGGCGGGCGACAGGGTCGAGGCAGGGCAGGCGCTGGCGGTGGTAGAGGCGATGAAGATGGAGAACATCCTGCGCGCCGAGAAGACGGGGACGGTGAAGTCGGTGGCGGCGAAGACCGGGGACAGCCTCGCAGTGGATCAGGTGATCCTCGAGTTGGACTGAGCGGGCGTTCGGTTCGATCCCAACTGCCGTCCCGCCTCGTCATGGCTGACTCGTTCCGGCATCCACCGTTCCGCACGCCCGATAGAGCTGAGTATGCGGACCGGTGGGCCCCGGCCTCCGCCGGGGTGACGGAAAGGGGGAGGGCGTGCGTTCCTCGTAGCGACTGTACGGAAAGGGACCCGCGCTTCTGTTTCCCCGCGAAGGCGGGGACCCAGACTGGGCTCCCGCCTTCGCGGGAGAACAAGGGTGTACGGGTGACGATCGTATGCGCGCGCTTGCGTCCCCCTAACTCCACCCCGGCGAAGGCCGGGGCCCAGTTGGGAGCGGCTGATGATCACGGCCGACGCTCCGTTACAGCGACCTTTCCAACTGGACCCCGGCCTTCGCCGGGGTGGTATATCCCTTCGTTGAGTAGGGCGTGTGAGGGGCAAGCGCTCATCCTGAGCCACTCCCGATAACGGCTTCGGCCGTGCTGCGTCCCAACCCGATCTCCGCCCCCTCCCGTTTCCGGCCCCACCGCTGTACAGCACCCCGGATGACCCTCCTCCGTTACCTCGCCGCGCTCCTCCTCCTGATAACCGCGCTCCCCGCGATCGCGCAGGACGAGCCCAAGGTCGCGACCGTCGCTGCCAGCCTGACGCAAGCCTCGGCCGAGCTTCAGGCGATCGACGACGCCACCCCCGCGGCGCGTGACGACAAGGCGCGGCAGGCGTTGCGGGATCGCGCGCAGGCGGTGCAGGCGACCGCCGCCGACGCGGTCCGCACGCTCACCCCGGAGATGGCGCTGGTCCAGGCGCGCGTGACCGAACTCGGCGCCGCCACGCCCGGCGTTGTCGAGGCGCCCGAGATCCGCACGCAACGCAAGCTCCTCGCGCAGAGCCAGTCGGCGATCGACTCGGCGATCAAGCGCGCGCGCCTCATCGGGATCGAGGCCAAGCAGCAGATCGACGATATTGGCGCGGCGGAGGCGGAGGAACTCGGCCAGCAACTGTCCGAAAACACCGGCTCGCCGCTGTCGCCGACCTTGTGGGCGGCGATCGTCGATCACCTGCCGCGTGATTCCGCGCGGCTGATGCGGTTCGTCAATACCGAGGTGCGTCAATTCTCGTCGCGGTTCGGCATGCACGCCGGGACCGGCCTGCTGGTCGGGATCCTCACCGCTTTGGTGCTGGTCGTGCCGCTGCGGGGCTGGCTGCACCGCGTCGGCCGCCGCTACGCGACCAACCACGCGCCCGGTGGTCGCCTGCGACGCTCGGCCTATGCGTTGTGGCTGGTGGTGATCGGCACCGCTTTACCCGGTCTCGCCGCCTGGGCGATCGTCGCGTCGCTACGTTGGGGCGGGCTGGTGTCGCCCGCCTGGAGCCGGTTCGGCGCGATCTTCGTCGGCCTGGCGTGGTTCTGCGCGTTCGTGTCGTCGCTCGGCGGTGCGCTGCTGTTGCGCGGTCAGTCGACGTGGCGGTTGCTGCCGATCGGCGACGCCGCGGCGCAGGCGCTTCGACCGTATAGCTGGATGGCGGCGGCGCTGATCTTCTTCGGGCAGTTGCTGATCGCGACCAATCTGCTGATCGGCATCAGCGCACCCGCATCGAGCGCGGCCAACGCGGTCGTCGCGCTGCTCCATATCATGGTGCTCGGCGCGATCCTGGTGACGCTCGGCCGGTTGCGCGCCGCGGCGTTGCCCGACCCGACCAAGCCCGCGCGCAACACGCTGCTCGCGATCGTCGCGACGCTGGTCTGGCTGGTCCTGCTCGTGACGCTGATCGCCGGCCTGATCGGCTATGTGAATTTCGCGTTCAAGGTTGCGACGTGGCTGCTGTGGGGGGCGATCGTCGGGGCGACGCTGTACCTGATGATGACCTTCACCGACGATGCGTGCCGCACGTTGCTGTCGAGCGGCAACCGGCTCGGGCGCTCGGCGAACAGCGGGTTCGGGGTCGACAACAAGACCGTCGACCAGATCGGCGTGCTGCTGTCGGCGGTGCTGCGGCTGCTGCTGATCCTGCTCGCGGTCGGCGCGGTGATGGCGCCGTTCGGGGCGGGCGTCGGCTCGGCGTTCGAGCTGTTCGGCACGGTTGCGAACGGTATCACGGTCGGCCAGGTGACGATCTCGCCGGGCGCGGTGTTGCGCTCGCTGGTCGTGCTGTTCGTCGCGCTGGCGATCATGCGCGGGCTCCAGCACTGGCTGGTCAACAGCTACCTGCCGACCACCGCGATGGACGCCGGCGCGCAGAATTCGGTGACGATGGTCGCGCGCTATGCCGGGATCATTGCCGCGGTGCTGTGGTCGCTCGGCGCGCTCGGGATCGGCATGGAGAAGCTGGCGGTGGTGCTCGGTGCGCTGTCGGTCGGGATCGGCTTCGGCCTGCAGGCGATCACGCAGAACTTCGTCTCGGGGCTGATCCTGCTCGCCGAGCGCCCGGTCAAGATCGGCGATCTCGTCCGGATCGGCAACATGGAGGGCGACGTGAAGCGGATCAACGTGCGCTCGACCGAGATCCAGGTGGCGGACCGATCGACGCTGATCGTGCCGAATTCGGAACTGATCACCAAGACGATCCAGAACATGACGCTGGCCGCGCCGATCGGCCGGATCCAGCTGCAATTCTCGGTACCGCTCGAGGAAGATCTCGACGCGGTCCGGGCGATGCTGTTCGCGGCCTTCGCCGAGAAGCACGAGGTGCTCGACGATCCCGAAGCCAAGGTCTTCATCGATTCGATCGATGCGGGGCGCGCCAAGTTCAACTGCTTCGCGTACGTGGCGAGCCCGCGCGATGCCTATCCGATCCGTAGCGAGCTGTTGTTCACGCTACTCCGCCAGTTCCGCGAAGCGGGGATCGAGGTCGGGACGACCGCGACCAAGATGGAACTGGTCGGGTCGCTGCCGTCGATCGTCGGGACCGATCCGGCAGCGCCGCAACCCGATCAGACGGCGGATCAAACAGGGGTTCAGAACAGGACGTAGGGCAACGACACGCTGAAGCTCGATCCCGCCGCCATCGTCCCGCGTGGGCGAACGCGGACGTTGGTGACTGCCTTTGGCGTCGTGGTCGGATCGTAGGTCCAGCTGGTGCCGCCGTTCTCCGAGAAATCGACATCGTCGCTGGTGCTCGCAGGCGTGCTATAGGTGACGGCGAGCGACGAGGCGGGCGATCCCTCGGCAGTCTTGACGAAAGTGGGCGACGCGGTGCCGTCGCCGTCGAGCGCTACGGCGCCGCGGTTCGGCGTCGGCAGGACGATGTTGAGCGAATTGGCGTCGATTGCGATGATATCGGGGTTGGTGAGCGTGATCGTCGTACGCTGTTTGCTGCCTGGGATCGCGCGCGGGTTACCGGTCGTCGATTGGGGATCCCATGTCGTGTGCGTCACGATCGACACGGTGAACGGCTTGGCCGTAACGATCATCGTCACCGCGACGTTGGCAACGGGAATCGTCGTGGGATTGGCGTCGAGAGTGCCGACACAGAGACCTAGCGCGCCAAGCAGATCGCAGAAGCGCCATTCCCAGGCGATCTTGAAATTGCCCTTGTAGGTGCCCGGCGCGACCGCGGCGGCGGACGATGGACGGACATAGACCTTCACGTTGCGCGCCGTTCCGCCGAGCAGCCCGAGCAGGTTGACGAGCGTACCGTTCATATAGACGAACGGGGTTCCCGCGGTGAACGGGTTCGCGCCCGCGCCATCCGCGGCGATGACGTATTTCGCGGTGACCGTATTCAGGGGGTTGGTCGAGGTCAGCTTGAACCCGTCCGCGCTCGTGACCGTCGCGCGCAGGTAGTTACCGGACAGCAGCGAGATCGCCGTGGCGGGGCAGTCGAACCCTCCCAGTACCGGTACATAGGGTGGCGCGCCGCCGAGCAGCGCGTTGGGCGAAAAGGTGCCGAGCGCGGTCGAGGCGGGATCGGCGACCGTGCAGGCTGCCCATGCCGACGACGGCATCGCGAACGCCGCCGTGGCGATCAGCAATCTGGTGAACCCGGTCCTCAATGTCGCGCCCTTTCCGCTAGTTACGCGACGGGGCTAGGCCGGCATTCGTTAATGCGTTTTGAAGAACCTGAATCGGGTGTTTTCGCGTGCCGAAACGGCATGCATCGGCCTTGCCGCGATCGGCGAAGTGTTCGACACGGGGATCATGACGCCAACGACCCGACCGCCGCACACGAGCGCCTCCACCCCATCCTCGCCGCATACCGTCCTGATCGCCAGCGTCGCCACCGCCGCGCTCGCCGGGCTGTTGTTCGGGTTCGACACCGCGGTTATCGCCGGCGTCACTGGCGCGCTGAAGGCCAAGTTCGCGTTGAGCGAAGCGTGGCTGGGTTTCACCGTGTCGTCGGCGCTGTGGGGAACGCTGATCGGCGCGATGTTCGTCGGCACGCTCGGCGATCGCTACGGCAGTCGCAACGTGCTGCGGATGCTAGCCTTCCTCTACATCGTCACAGCCCTCGGCTGTGCGCTGGCGTGGAACTGGTACAGCTTCATCGGCTTCCGCTTCGTCATCGGCATCGCGATCGGCGGGTCGTCGGTGCTGGCACCCGCCTATATCGCCGAGCTCGCACCGCCTGCGCAGCGCGGAAAGATGGTCGGCGGGTTCCAGTTCGCGGTGATCCTCGGCATCCTGCTCGCCTATGTCTCGAACGCGGTGATCGGTGCGCTCGATCTCGGCGATACCGAATGGCGGTGGAAGCTCGGGATCGTTGCGCTGCCGTCGCTGGTGTTCTTCGCGCTGCTGTTCCGCATTCCCAACTCGCCGCGCTGGCTGCTGACCAAGGGGCGCGATGCTGAGGCGAAGGACGTGCTCGCGACGATCGGCATGAGTCCGGATGTCGCCAAGGCCGAACTCGATGCGCCGAAGGGCGACGGGCACCTGTCGTGGACGCGGCACCGCAAGCCGATCACGCTCGCCTTCCTGGTGGCGATGTTCAACCAGTTCAGCGGCATCAACGCGTTCCTCTATTACCTCAACGACATCTTCAAGGCGTCGGGCGGCAGCCTTTCGCCCGATCTCCAGGCGGTGATGATCGGGGTCGCCAACATGGTGTTCACGCTGCTCGGGATGCTGCTGATCGACCGGATCGGCCGCCGCACGCTGCTGCTCTGGGGCTCGGCCGGGATGACCGCGGCGTTGACGGTCGGCGGGCTGGCGCTGCTCGGCGTGCTGCCGAGCTGGCTGCTGTTGCCGTCGCTGATCGTGTTCATCATGTTCTTCGCACCCGGCTCGGGGGCGGTGATCTGGGTCTATATCTCCGAGGTGTTCCCGCAGAACGTCCGTGCACGCGGGTCGAGCATCGGCTCGTCGAGCCATTGGGGCTGGAACGCGGTGATCGCGCAGGCCTTCCCGATCGCCGGGGCATGGTCGGCGGGCGTGCCGTTCCTGGTGTTCGCGGCGATGATGGCGGTGCAGTTCGTCACGGTGCTGCTCTATTTTCCCGAGACCAAGGGCGTCGCGCTCGAAGACATGGACGCGCACATGGCGCGCTGACCCGGCACAATCCTGCGACAATTGGCGGCTAGGCACAGCACGCGGCCAGTTGGTGGTCGAAGGGGTGTGACGGGTATGCGTATTCTGGGTCTGATGCTGGCGACGAGCATGCCCACGCTGGCGATGGCGCAACAGGTGCCTGCGCCTGACGCGCCCGCATCGACGTCAACGGCTGCGGCGCCGACCGCTGCACAGTCTGCTCCGCCACAATCTGTTGCGCCTCAATCTGTTGCGCCAGCGCCGGCGCCTGCTGCTGCCGAGGCGCAGGCGGCGGAACAGGACGAGGCGGCCGATTCGGAAGAGATCGTCGTCACCGGATCGCGCAAGCCACGCGGGTCGGTGATCGGCGATATTCCGCCCGACCAGACGATCGGCCAGTCCGAAATCCGCTCCTACGGCGTCAGCTCGATCTCCGACCTGTTGAGCGAACTCAGCCCGCAGACGATCAGCGGACGCGGCAGCGGCGGTGCGCCGGTGGTGCTGCTAAACGGCCGCCGCATCTCGAGCTTCTCCGAGATCCGCGACATCCCGACCGAGGCGATCCAGCGCGTCGAGATCCTGCCCGAGGAAGTCGCGCTCAAATACGGCTATCGCGCCGATCAGAAGGTGGTGAACTTCGTCCTGCGCCGTCGCTTCCGCGCGGTCACAGTCGAGGGCGTCGACACGATGCCGACCGAGGGGGGCAGCAACTCGCCCGACGGCAAGCTCGACCTGCTCAGCATCGCGCGCGATCGCCGGGTCAATCTGCACGCCGAATACACCTCGTCCTCGGCCCTGACCGAAGCCGAGCGCGACATCGTCCCGACCTCGACCGGCACCGGCAGCACCGCGGTAGGTGCCAATGGCGCGGTCGTCGACCCGACCCCCTACCGCACGCTGCAAGGCGCGACGAACACCTTCACCGCGAACAGCGTCTATGCGCGCAACATCTTCGGCAATGTCGGTGCGACGATCAACGCGCGGCTCGAATCGACCGACAGCCGCAGCCTCAACGGCCTCCCGATCGCGAAACTGACGCTCGCCGACGGAACGGTCGTCAATCGTGCGCTCGACGACGCGGGTTTCCTGCCGCTCGCGCAGCGCGTCTCGTCGATCGCGGCGCATCTCGGCACCACGCTCAACGGCGATCTCGGTACGTGGCGCTGGAACGTCACGGGCAATTACGATCGCAGCGATACGCAGACCTTCACCGATACGGGCGTCGATTCGAGCGCATTCCAGGCGCGACTGAACGCGGGCGATCCGACTGCCAACCCGTTCGCCCGGCTGTCGGCGAGCGATATCGGCGCCGCGCCCGGCAATCGTGCCTATGCGACGCAGAACACCGGCGAGATCGACGCGGTGCTCAACGGCACGGTGTTCAACCTGCCCGCGGGGGCCGTCTCGACGACGATCAAGCTCGGCGGCCAGACCGCGGACTTCGACAGCCGCTCCTACCGCGCCGGCCTGGCGCAGCGCGGGCAGGTGTCGCGCGATACCGTCGACGGCCAGGTCAATATCGACGTGCCGATCTCGAGCCGCGGCAAGGATGTGCTGCCGTTCCTCGGGACGTTGTCGGCGAACTTCAATCTGGCGGAGGACCATCTGTCGGACCTCGGGACGCTGACGACGCTCGGCTATGGCGCGAACTGGTCGCCGATCGATGGCGTGCGGCTGATCGCCTCGGTCACCGATACCGACGAGGCACCGACCGCGCAGCAACTCGGCAATCCGTCGATCACGACGCCCAACGTCCGCATCTTCGATTACGTCCGCGGCACCACCGCGACGGTCACGACGATCAGCGGCGGCAATCCGGCGCTGGTCTCGGACAACAACCACGTCCGCAAGCTTGGCCTGACGCTCAAGCCGTGGAGCAAGAAGGACCTCACCTTCACCGCGAACTATGTCTCGAGCCGCGTCGATAATCCGATCGCCGCGTTCCCGAGCGCGACCGCATCGATCGAGGCGGCGTTCCCCGATCGCTTTACCCGCGATGCGAGCGGCAATCTGCTTCAGGTCGATAGTCGTCCGATCAATTTCGCGCGCAGCGAACGCTCCGAATTGCGCTGGGGAATCAATTTCTCCGCGCCGCTCAAATCGAAGATCCAGAGGGAGCTGGAGGCGTACCGTGCCGGCACCGGCCCCAATCCGTTCGAGGGTCTGCAACCCCCCGGCGGCTTTCGTCGACCCGATGGCGCGGGCGGCGACGGCACGCGCGGCGCCGGACCCCGCGAAGGTGGCCGTGGCGGGCCTGGCGGTGGCGGCGGTCCTGGTGGTGGCGGGCCTGGTGGTGGAGGCGGCCGTTTCGGTGGCGGCGGGCGCGGGCAGGCGGGCGGGCGACTGCAATTCGCGTTGTACCACACCTGGCATTTCACCGACCGGGTGCTGGTCGCCGATGGCGGCCCGAGCCTGAACCTGCTCAACGGCGATGCGATCGGCAGCAGCGGCGGCCAGTCGCGCCACGAACTCGAGGCGCAGGCCGGCTACAGCAACAACGGCGTCGGCGTCCGGCTGTCGGCGCAATATGCGAGCGGCACGCGCGTCAACGGCGGCACGCTGACCGCACCCGAGACGCTCAACTTCGGCGGCCTTGCGACCGCCAACGCACGGCTGTTCGCGGATCTCGGCCAGCGTCTCGAATGGGTGAAGGTGCATCCGTGGCTGCGCGGCATGCGCGTAAGCCTTGCGGTCACCAATATCCTCAACACCCGCCAGCGCGTCACCGACGCGACCGGCGCGACGCCGAACAGCTATCAGCCGGACTACCTCGATCCGCTAGGCCGCACGGTCAGGCTCAGCATCCGCAAGCTGTTCTTCTAAGCCTCCCTCGCCCCTACGGGGAGAGGGAGGGGCTCGCGCGCGCTTGCGCGTGGGAGGGTGAGGGGCGTGAGGCTCACGACGCGCGTCCCAACCGCCCCTCTCCCTCCCGTCGCAAGCGCTCCTCCTTCCCTCTCCCCGGAGGGGCGAGGGAGATCAGAGCCCCACCTTCGCCGCCAGCCACCGCGCCGCGGCCTCGGGCGTCTGCTTGTCCGCATCGCGGTCGACCTGATAATTCGCCGTCCGCATCGCTTCGACCGGAATCCGCCCGACCAGCGGCGTCAGCGCGGCGAGGAACTTCGCATCGCCAGCCCGCTTCGGCGCCACCATCAGGATCGCGTCGTAGCCGGGAATCGCGTGCCGCGGATCGCTCAGCACGGTCAGCCGATCCGCCGCGATCCGCCCATCGGACGAGAACGCCGAGATCACGTCGACATTCCCGCTTTCCAGCGCGCGGTACATGAAGGTCGGGCTGTACGGCGTCGTCTTGGCGAACCGCAGCGGATAGGCGCGCTTTACCGTCGCCCATTCGGGCCGCTCGAGAAACTCCAGGTCGCTGCCCAGCGTCATCGTCGGCGCCGCCTTGACCAGATCGTCGAGGCTGGCGACGCCCTTGGCCTTGGCCGCATCCGACTTCATCGCGAACGCATAGGCATTCTCGAACCCGAGCGACCCGACCAGGCCGACCCCATGCTCGCGCTTGGCCCAGGCCCCGATCGCCGCGACCATCGGACGACGCTCGGGCACGTCGTGCCGCTTCATCTCGTTCGCCCAGATCGTCCCGGCGTAATCGACATACACATCGATATCCCCGGTCGAGAGCGCCCCGAACACCACCGCCGAGCCCAGCCCGTCGCGATACTCGACGGTGTATCCCGCATGCTCGAGCCGATCGCCGATCAGCCGCGCGAGGATATATTGCTCGGAGAAATTCTTCGCACCGACCACCACCGTCCTGTCGCCGCCGCCCCGCGGCCACAGCGGTGCGGTCGCCACCGCGGTCCCCGCGACCAGCACCGCGGTGCACGCGATCCACAGCCAGCGCCGCCGCGCGCGGATGCCGTATTCGATCCCGCCGATCAGCGCATCGACCGCCAGCGCCAGCGCCGCCGCGGACACGCAGCCAGCGAGCACCAGCGCCCAGTTCTGCGTCTGCAACCCCGCGAAGATCATGTCGCCAAGGCTTGGCTGGCCGACCGTCGTCGACAGCGTCGCGGCGCCGATCGTCCACACCGCCGCGGTGCGGATTCCGGCGATCAGGACCGGTGCGACCAGCGGCGCCTCGACCAGCCGCAGTTTCTGCGCGGGCGTCATCCCGACCGCATCCGCGGCCTGGATCACCGCCGGATCGAGCCCGTGCAGCCCCGCGACCGCGTTGCGCAGGATCGGCAGCAACGCATACAGCGTCAACGCGATCAGCGATGGCAGGAAGCCGAGTGCGGGAATGCCGCCGCCGACGAGCGCGGACAGGCTCAGCAACAGCGGGTAGAACAGCGCGAGCAGGGCGAGGCTCGGGATGGTCTGCACGAGGCTCGCAAACCCGAGCGACGCGCGCGCGACATTGGCGTTGCGCGCCGACCAGATCCCCAGCGGCAAGCTGATCGCGATCCCCAGCAGCAGCGCCGACGCCGACAGCAGGACATGCGCGGCGAGCAGCGGCGGCACGCGGCCGAGCGCATCGAGAAACGCGCTCACGCGACGCCCCCGTTCATGCCAGCGCCTGCAAGCGTTCGGCCTGCGCGCGAGGCACCTGCACCAGCGCCTGCGCGTCGTCGCCACCCTTGCCCGACACCAGCTCGCGCGGGGTCGCGTCGGCGACGATCCGCCCGGCCTTCATCACCAATACGCGGTCCGCGAGCAACAGCGCCTCCGCCATGTCGTGAGTCACCAGGATCGTCGTCAGCCCGAGCCGGTCGTGCAACTCGCGAATTCGCGTCCCCAGCGCATCGCGCGTGACCGGATCGAGCGCACCGAACGCCTCGTCGAGCAATAGCAGCTTGGCCCCCGGCGCGAGCGCGCGCGCGATCCCGACGCGTTGGCGCTGCCCGCCCGACAGCGCGTCGGGCATCCGCCCGGCGATATCGCGCGGCAGGTCGACCAGATCTAGCAGCTCGCCGACCTTGGCCTCGTCGCGTCGTCCCGCGATCCACAGCCCGATCGCGATATTCTCGGCGATCGTCATGTGCGGGAACAGGCCGATATTCTGGAACACGTAACCGATCCGCCGGCGGAGCTCCGGCGCAGGCTCGCCCGCGACGTCGGCACCATCGATCGTCACGCGGCCTTCGCTCGGCTCGACCAGCCGGTTGATCGTCTTGAGCAACGTCGACTTGCCCGATCCCGACGTCCCGACCAGCGCGACGAAGGCGCGGGGAGCGATCTCGAGCGAGACATTATCGACGGCGACCGTCGACCCGTACCGCTTGGTGACGTGTTCGAAAGCGAGCACTGGCAAATTGTCTGGCATCTGCGCGCAGGATGCAGGAAACATACCGGAAAATCAAATGACCAAAAACAATAAGGGGAGCGATGTCATGACGCAGCAGAGCATTTTCATCACCGGCGGTGGATCGGGAATTGGGCGTGCGACTGCGGTGCTGTTCGCGCGGAAGGGCTGGCGGGTCGGGCTCGCCGACGTCAACGTCGCGGGGCTTGCCGAGACCGCGGCATCGCTGCCCGACGGCATGGTGAGCACCTACCGCATGGACGTGCGCGACCGTGACGCGTGGACAGCCTCGCTCGACGCGTTCGTCGCGACCACCGGCGGCCGGCTCGACGTGCTGTTCAACAATGCCGGGGTGGGCTCGGGCGGACCGCTGGCGGAGACCGATTTCGCCGAGATCGACCGGGTGATCGCGATCAACCTGGTCGGCGCGTTGAACGGCGCGCGGATCGGCTATGCCTATCTCAAGCGGACGCCGGGCTCGTGCCTGCTCAACACCGCGTCGGCGTCGGCGATCTACGGCTCGTCGGGGCTCGCGCCATATTCCGCGACCAAGTTCGGCATCCGCGCGATCACCGAGGCGCTCGACGGCGAATGGGCGGCGGACGGCATCAAGGTTCGGTCAATCGTGCCGAGCTTCATCGACACGCCATTGCTCGATTCGGCGGCGGGGAACAGCAACCATTCGATCCGAGAGACGGTGACGGGCGCCGGGCTCGAACTGACTGGAGTCGACAAGGTCGCCGACGCCGCGTGGGAGGCGGTCCACGGCGACAAGGTCCACACCTATGTCGGCAAGACCGCGCACCGCATGGCGTTCGCGGCACGGTGGATGCCGGGCGCACTCCGCAAGCGGATGCGCCGCAGCATGACACGAGGCTGACGGTCCCCCCTCCCTGGAAGGGAGGGGCAGGGGGTGGGTCGGCCCGTTATCGAAACGTCACGCCACCAACCGGCCGACCCACCCCCAACCCCTCCCTTTCAGGGAGGGAAGCAGAAGATACCCGCTAAGGGGCGAGGCAGAAGATTAGGCGTCGCCGACGATCGCGTCGATCGCTTCGGCCATCTCGATATCCCGCGGGCTCAAGCCCCCCGCGTCATGCGTGGTCAGCAGGATTTCCACCCGGTTCCACACGTTCTTCCATTCCGGATGATGGTTCGCGCGCTCGGCGATCAGCGCGACCTGCGTCATGAACCCGAACGCCTCGACGAAATCGGCGAACACGATCGTCCGCGTGATCGCATCGCGCGCATCGTCATAATCCCACTCGTCCAGCCCATCGAGCGCTTCCGCGCGTTCGGTTTCGTTCAGCGCTTCGACCATCCGCGTATCCCTTGCCGCTATCGTTGCCCTCCGCGTATGGCTGCTCGCATGAGCGGGCAAGCGACATTCTACAGCGAAGCACCGGGGGCCGACGCGATCGAGGCGATCGGCCGTGCGACGATCGCCAGGCTGCCCGCGCAGTTCGCCGCGCATCTCGGCGATATCGTCTTCGTGGTCGAGGAGTTCGCCGACGACGAGACGCTGGCTGCGCTGGGGCTCGAGCATCCGCTCGACCTGTCCGGGCTCTATCACGGCCGCCCGCTCGGCGAGAAATCGTCGATGGACTCAGGCACCATGCCCGACCGCATCGTGCTGTACCGCCGCGCGATCCTCGAGGAATGGATCGAGACCGGCGTCCGCCTCGACGACCTCGTGGCGCATGTCACGATCCACGAGATCGGCCATCATTTCGGTCTCAGCGACGACGACATGCACGCGCTGGAAGACTCCGTGCCCGACGATAGCGGTTCATGAGCGCGACCGGGCGGGCGGCATGACGCTCGTCTTCGATGCGGTGGCGTGCGTGCGCGGCGGGCGGCCGCTGTTCGCCGACGTGTCGTTCGCGCTCGAACCGGGCGGTGCGGCGGTCGTCACCGGGCCCAACGGGATCGGCAAGTCGAGTCTGATCCGCATCGCCGCGAGCCTGCTCGCGCCGTCCGAAGGGACGGTGTCATGCGACGCCGGGATCGCGTTGCTGACCGAGGCGAGCGCGCTCGACGTCGACCAGACGCTCGGCGCGGCGCTGCGGTTCTGGGCTACGCTCGACCAGACGCCCGATCCCGCCGGCCGCGTCGCGCGTGCGATCGCCGCGCTCGACCTGACCGCGCTGTCGGACATTCCGGTACGCCTCCTGTCGACGGGCCAGCGCCGTCGTGCCGCGCTGGCGCGGGTCACGGCGAGCGGCGCGCCGGTGTGGTTGCTCGACGAACCCGCCAACGGGCTCGATGCCGAGTCGATCGCACGGCTGCGGGCGTTGCTTGCCGAGCACCGGGCGCAAGGCGGCGTCGCGCTGATCGCGACGCATGTCGCGCTCGACCTGCCGCATGCCACCGAGGTGGCGTTGTGATCGCGCTGATCCGGCGCGATCTGCGCCGCAGCGTGGCGAGCGGCGGCGCGGTCTTGGTGGTCGCGTTCTTCCTGCTGGTGGCGATCCTGTTCCCGCTCGCGATCGGGCCGGACGGTGCGCTGCTGGCGCGGATCGGTGGCGGCGTGATCTGGACCGCGGCGCTGCTGGCGGCGTTGCTGCCGGTCGAGCGGCTGATCGCGCCGGATCTCGACGCGGGCATGTTCGACCAGCTTGCCGTGCGCGGGCTGTCGATGGCCGCGGTCGCGACCGCCAAGACGATCGCGCACTGGCTGAGCTTCGGTCCGCCGCTGATGCTGGCGGCGGTGATCGCCACGGGTCTGTTCGACCTGTCGCTCGATACGCTGATCCGCGTCGAGCTCGGGTTGCTGATCGGGACGCCCGGCCTCGCCGCGCTCGCCGTCGCGACGAGTGCGCTCGTCGCCGGGGTACGCGGCAGCGGCGCAGTGGTCGGGCTGGCGATGCTGCCGCTCGCCGTCCCGCTGTTGATCTTCGGGGCCGGCGCGCTCGATCCCGCGGGCGGGGCCGGCGCGATGAAACTGCTCGCCGCGGTCAGCCTCGTGCTGGTCGCAGGCGCGCCGTTCATCGCCGCCGCCGCCATTCGTGCCGCGCTGGACTAGCGCCGCACGCTGCAGATTAGTTGAGCGTGGTCATTTCCACGGCCTTGCCCTTGCTGGTCGGGTTCGACGCATTGGCTTTCGGCGCCTTTTCGGCCTTGGGCTTGCGGACTTCCTTGTTCGACTTCTTCTGGCTCTTCGCCATGACGACACCTCAGGGAGCGGAACGCCCCGTCGCCATGGTACACGGTTACTTCGTCATGCGCCCGTCTTATCGCGCCCGTCTTATCGCGCCCGTCTTATCGCGCTTGTCCCCGGTCGAGCAGCGCGATCGTCGCCGGATCCTCGGCCCCGCCGAAGAACCGGTCGAGCGCGGCGCGAAACGGCGCCGGATCGTCGGCGACGCGCGCGAACAGCGTCATCGACGAGCGCAGCTTCACGGCATCGATGCCGCCGAGGATCGTCTCGGCCGAACCATGCGCGAGCGTCGCGGTTTCGGTCGCGTCGATCAGCCGCGGTCCGAGCACGGGATGCGCAAGATAGCCGCGTGCCTCGGCCGCCGAGGCGATCGCATAGGTCCGCGCCATCGCGCTGTGGCCGAGCCCGGCGATCTGGGGAAAGACGAACCACATCCAGTGGCTGCGTTTCGCACCTGCGCGCAATTCGGCGAGCGCCTGTGGGTAGACGCCGGCTTGCGCCACGACGAACCGTTCGAGATCCTGTACCATGTGCAGCATGGTGGTCGTCGGAGGCTCCGACCGCAACCGGTTTGCCCGCAAGCGCGTTGGATGCGTAACGAACGAGGACAATGCCATGACGATACCCATCAAGACGGTGATCGCGGTCGCACTTTTCGCGACGCCGCTCCTGCTGGGGGCGTGCGGCAAGAGCGACGATGCGGCGAATGCGCCCGCGCCGAGCGGCTTCACGCCGCCCGAAACGCGCGCACCGACGCCGATCCCGGGGCAGGCGCAGACCACGCCGATCACCGCCTATGTCGGCAAATACCCGCACGACGCGGTCGACGGCGTCGGGTTCTTCGACCGTACCGAGGTCGCGACCGGGCTGGTCGAAGCGGTCGGCGATGCCAAGCTGCGCGAGACGATCCGCGGCCGGACGGGTCCCGAGACGCCGATCTTTACGATCAAGCGCGCCGGCACCACCGGCGACAGGACGCGGATCGCCGCCTGGGGGTGCGAGGAGCATAATTGCAGCGATCGCAACTGGACCGTGCTCGTCGACCCCAAGGGCGGCAAGACCCAGGTCTGCTATCACGACGCCGACAAGATGGGCGCGAAAAGCGAATGGTATGCGGGCGGCGCGCCCGAGCGGCGCGACGACACCTGTCCTTCGGAGGGCTGAACCGATGCTCGAACATATTCCCGCATGGCTGGGTCAGGCGATGAGCGGTCTGCGCGCCGGCGAGGAGAAGCTGGCCGTTTCGCAGGTCTGCGGAGATGTCGGCGACACGCCCGCGTCGATCGACCTGTCCAGCCCGGCGTTCGCGCATGAAAGTCGCCTGCCGCCGCGCTTCACGCTCGACGGCGAGGGCGTGTCGCCGCCGCTCGTCTGGAGCGACCCGCCGGCCGGGACGGCAACGATGGTGCTGATCGTCGAGGACCCCGACGCGCCGGTACCGCAACCGCTGGTCCACGCTATCGTATGGGGTCTCGATGCGGATGCTGGCCGTCTCGCGGAAGGCGCGATCGTCGCCGATGGCGCGGGCGACCCGGCGGGACGCGATGTCGGGCGCAATTCCTATATGCGCGAAGGCTGGCTGCCGCCCGATCCGCCGGGCGGACACGGCGAGCATCGCTATGTCTTCCAGCTGTTCGCGGTCGGTGCAGGTGCGGGCGATCCCGGTGCGACTCCAGGACGGTCTGCGGTGATCGACGCCATCACGGGCCATGTGCTGGCGGCGGGGCTGTTGATCGGGACCTATTCGCGCGATCAGGCGGCGCCGGTCGGACTGATCGGGGAGGGCGCGGTGGCGTGAACGACGTCTCGTTCTGCGCACGCGTCTCGCTGTCGAGGAATAGACGTAATCGCGATCAGGCGATCGGGATGATCGGTGCGGCGGTGGTGATCGCGACGGCGGCGAAGAACAGTGCGCCGACGAACGAGATGGCGATACGCTGAGCGGTTTCGAAACGGAGCGACATGGTGGTTTCCTTCGGTTTTTCGGGGAGCCGGACCATCCGGCCCCCGATACCGAGAGCTTTGCACGCACCGTGCCAGTTTCTTAAGTCGTTGTGCCGGCTAGGGTTTCTCTAGAGCGGTCCGTGCCGTTGGGAAATCGCACCAGATCGCGTGCGCAAAACACGCCATTTTACGGGATCAGGCGGCACAGATCCGATCGCGGCCCTGTTCTTTCGCCGTGTAAAGCAGGCGGTCGGCGCGCGAGAACGCGATTCCCGACGTTTCTTCGATATGGATCGCGGTGATGCCCGCCGAAAAGGTGATGCTTCCCAGCGGGGCGTCGGTCTCACGGTTGCGGTATCGCTTCGCCGCCACCGTCGCGCGAACACGATCGAGCAACTTGGCCGCATCCGACAGGGTTTTGCCCTTGATCAGCAGCGCGAACTCCTCGCCGCCGTGGCGGACCACCAGATGCGGTGCGCATTCGCTCGACAACGCCTGTCCGATCGCGATGAGGACGCGGTCGCCGACGCCGTGCCCGTGGAGGTCGTTGACGCCCTTGAACCGGTCGATGTCGCACACCGCCAGGCAATAGGGTCCGGCATCGAGGTCGCGCTCGGCGAACGCCTCCTCGAACGCGCGGCGGTTGGGCAGGCCGGTCAGCATATCGCGCCGGGCGATGTCGTGCGCCTCGACCAGCTTGGTGCGCAGGATATCGGCTTCGGCGGTGGCGGCGGCGAGTCGCACTTCGCTGTCGTGGATCCGACCGATCATCATGCTGGTGATCTGCGTGATCTCGTCGATCTCGGCGATCTGCTTGATCGCGGCGGCGCTCTTGGCGAGATCGCGGCCGAAGCCCCGCGTTTCGTCCTGCATCGTCCGCATGATCTGCGTGAAGTCTTCGACGTGGTGCTGCGTTTCGACGACCAGCGAAATCGCGCTGTCGACGCCGGTTTCCGCGGCGACTTCCGACGCCTGGCCGGAGGCAGGACGGTGCGCCGCCGGGGCGCCGGCGACGACCTGGCCGCCGAGTCGTTCGATATCGTTGCGGCTAAGGCGAACCCCGCCATCGGTCAGCCGGGCGACCGCGATCGCCAGCGGCTGGTCGGGCGCCGACAGAACGGCATGCGCGAAATGGTAATGCGCGGGGTCGGGGCTCAGGCGATGCTCGTCAAGGAACCTGCCGATACGCTCGTACAGCGAGTTTCTTGGGTCTGCCCCCGATACCGGCTTGGCCGCTTGCGCGTCCCCCATGACTTCCTCCGCATCCCCACCAAAGGCATAGACCCGAAAGCGTTAGCATATTGTCACCAGAACGGCAGCTATTTGCCGGTCAGCTTTTCCACTGCCGCCAACGTCGTCGCGACATGCTCGGCGGGGTTCATGTCGTCATGCACGAACGCGACCCGACCGTCCTTGGCGATGACGTAGCTGGTGCGCTTGGTCACGGCGCGGCCCAGCACTTGCTTGCCGAGTGCGACGTCATAGCCCTTGACCACGTTGGGACCTGCGCTCGCGACCGCGAACTTGCCCGCGCACTTCTCGGCCGAGAACTTGCTGAGCGTCTCGACGTTGTCGGCGGACATGCCGATCACGGTTGCGCCCGCCTTGGTGAACGCGGGGATCGCCTCGGCGAACGCATGTGCCTCGGCGTTGCAGCCGCCGGTATAAGCCGCCGGGAAGAAGTAGAGCACGACCGGGCCCTTTTTCAGCTGCTCGGCGAGATGCACCGTGAACACCTTGCCCGCGATCGCCCCGCGAGTCGTGAAGTCGGGCGCCTTGGCACCTGGCGCGAGCGCGGCGAACGCCGGCGTTGCGACGAGCAGGGCGGCGGCAATAGTCGAGACGAGGCGCATGGACGATACTCCGGTTGGATTGCAACGACCTACGCGCACGCGGATGATCCGTCCATTGCTCGCGACGGCTGCGGCCGATAGGCAGGGGTCATGCCAGTCACCCAAGCCGATATCGATCTCGCGCACCGCCTCGCGGATGCAGCGGGCAACGTCATCCGACCGTATTTCCGCCATGAGCACGGCGTCGAGATCAAGGACGACCAATCCCCCGTCACGCGCGCCGACCGCGAGGCCGAATCGGCGATGCGCCGGCTGCTCGACGCCGAGCGCTCAGGCGACGGCATCGTCGGCGAGGAGTTTGGCGAGAAGCCGGGCGTCACCAACCGCAAATGGGTGCTCGATCCGATCGACGGCACGCGCAGCTTCACGGTCGGCCGTGCGATCTTCGGCACGTTGATCGCGCTGGTCGAGGATGGCTGGCCGGTGCTCGGGATCATCGACCAGCCGGTCCAGCGCGAACGTTGGGTCGGCGTCGCGGGCCGCCCGACGACGCTCAACGGCGTCCCCGTTCGCACGCGCACCTGTCGCGAACTGGCAGGCTCGACGATCGCCACCACCAGCCCGCACCTCTTCGACGAGGTCGACGTCCCGCATTATTTGGCCCTCGTCGCCGCGATTTCGGGCGGCAACCCGCGGCAGGGGCCTGTCTATGGCGGCGACTGCTACAATTACGGCCTGCTCGCGAGCGGGCATCTCGATGTCGTGTGCGAGTCGGGGCTCAAGATCTACGACTTCGCCGCGCTGGTGCCGGTGGTCGAAGGCGCCGGCGGCATAATGTGCGACTGGAACGGCGACCCCCTGACCGCGGCGAGCGAAGGCCATGTCCTAGCGATCGGCGACCCCGCGCGGATGGACGACGTGCTGGAAGCGATGCACCGGGTGCGCGATGACGGGCACGATCACGCCGGTCACGATCACGGATAAGAATGCCCCTCCCGCCTGCGGGAGGGGATAGGGGAGGGCGGCATCGCAAAGCGCAACGCCCCCACATCACCACCCCCCTTCCGTCATCCCGGCGGATGCCGGGACCCACAGACACGGCACGTTGGTCGTCTGAGCCGACCCTACCATGGGCCCCGGCGTCCGCCGGGGTGACGGGGCGGGTGTGGTGAGAGACGATGGTCTTGCGGTGATCGTGACCCAACCCAAGCACCGCGCGCTATTGAAACGGGCGGCCTTTATCGGCCTTCTGCGTCTCCACCGCCATGCCTACTCACTCCCCTATCCGTCATCCCGGCGGACGCCGGGACCTACGGACACGACACGTTAGCCGTCTGAGCCAACCCTACCATGAGCCCCGGCGTCCGCCGGGGTGACGGGGCGGGTGTGGTGAGAGACGATGGTCTTGCGGTGATCGCAACCCAACCCAGGCACCGCGCGCTATCCAAACGAGCGGCCTTTATCGGCCTCCTGCATCTCCACCGCCATGCCATACTCGCACCCCCATCCGTCATCCCGGCGGACGCCGGGACCCACGGATACGGCACGCCAGCCGTCGAAGCAGGTCCAACCATCGACCCGAACGTCCGCCTGATCCCGGGCCGAACAAAGCAGGGAAGGGGCGCTAGTTTCGCGCCCACCTCAGAAAATCCCGAGAAACTTCTTTCGCTGCCCCTTCTTCTCCGCCGCAGACGTCTTCCCGTCCTCGGCCTTGGCCGTCGTGCCATGCCCCACGTCGTCGCGCGGCTGGCCCTTCGTCGTTCGCTGCGCCGCCGCCGTCGCCCCGGCCAGCACAGGACCGCACGCCGTCGACTTCGCATCGCCGACATCGACGAACGCCAAAATCCCCGCGACCGGCGTCGCCACCAGAGCCAGCCCGAGCCCGCTGCCGACGCGCGCGAGCAGATCCTTCGAGATCACGTTCATTTTCAGCGCGGCGAACATGCCGCCGACTCCGATCGGGGACTGCCCCGCGAACAGGCTGAACTTCTTCGAATCCGCCCGAAACGCCAGATCGACCGCCTCGTTGCGGAAGCTGAACCCGCCCCGCCCGACGATGACGTTCTTGCGCGTGTCGATCAGGATCGGGTCCGCGGCCGCGACCCCGCCGCGCACGGTGAAGCCGATCAGCCCGCAGTTCATCTGGACCGGTTCGTTCAACTGACCCTGGAACATCCGCTGCGCGAACGTGCCGATGTCGAGCTCGGCGAGCTGCACGTTGCGGACCGACAGCGCGCCCGACGGCAGCACGAACGCAATCCGTCCGCGTGATGACGCCAGCGAATCGTGAATCGAATCGCCGCGTCCCTCGAGCTTGATCCGACCCTTTACGGTCCCGGTCGTCCCGGCCTCGGTCAGGCCATAGCCCTTGAGCAGCCGACCCAGCGGCGTCGGCGCGAGGCGGATATCGTACGAGACCGCGCTCGGCCGTGCGCGCGTATCGAAGATCACGTCCGAAGCCACGTTGCCGCGCGCCATCGAGAAGGTCAGCGGCGACAGCGCCAACCGCCCGCGTTCTAGGTCGAGCGTCAGATCGACGTTGGAGATCGGCAGGTTGCGCGACTTCACCACGCCGATCGTCCATTTCAGGTCGGCATCGAAGATCTGCATCGTCGCGACCGGGAGGTTCCCGTCAGGGAGCAGGCGCTGTGGTGCGGCGCCCGTCGCGGCTGCCGCCGCGACAGCCCCCTTCGATTCGACGATGTCGGGATTGAAGCCGATGAACGGCGCCGCATCGATGATGTCGAGGCTCTTGGTCGTGAGCACCGAATCGAGATGGATGCGCTCGCCGTTGACGATCGTCAGCTTGCCCGCGAGATCGGTTCGGCCTGCAAAGCCGCGCAGATGCGTGAAGGCGTATTCGTCGCCCTGCTTGATCAGCTGCGCGCGCAGTTTGTAGGTCCGCGTGTTTGGGATCGCGACGTCGATCACGCCCAGCAGCGTCGACAGGTTTGCGCCCCGCGCGGTCACGGCGAGCGGCACGTTCTCGACATCGGCGATGCTCGGCAGCGTCCCCGCGACGTCGATGATGTTCCCCGCCGCCCGCGCCCGCGCGACCAGCTTGTTCTGCCCGCGATTGGCGGTCGCGTCCGGCGACAGGAGTTGCGCGGTCACGGTGAACGGCGTCTCGCGCAACCGCCCCTTGCCGGTCAGCCCGACCGCGCGGCCGATCGTCGCGTCGACCGAGCGGATGTCGGCGACCTTGAGGTCCGCCAGCACGCGCATCCGCGGATCGAGATAGCGCACCGTCGTGCCCGTCACGGTCGCCACGTCGATCCGCGGGAATTCGAGCGGCTTGCCGCCCTTCTTGTTCGAGAACGTCCAGGTGTTGGCCGAATGCGCCGCGTTCCACTCCAGATCGACCGCGCCGTTGACGAGATCGAGCCAGTACAGCCGCCGCTTGCCGAAGAGCAGCGACAGCGGCGCGATCCGCGTGTCGAGCTTGTCCGCCTGGAACAGGTTCGGCCTGCTCGCCCAGTCGGGGTTCGAGAGCGTGAAGTTCTCCGCATACAGCTTGATGCGGAACGGCGCGAAATAGAGCTGGAAATCGCCACGTACGGTCAGCGTCCGGTGCGTGAGCGAGCCGACGACACGCTCGAACGGATGCTTCAGGAAGCGCCCCTTGGTGATGTACAGCACCAGCCAGATCGCGACGACGACCGCGACGATCCCGAGCAGGATGTTGCGCAGTATCCGGCGCTTGCGACGTTTTTGCGCCTCGACCGGCGCAGGGGCCGGGGGAGGGGTCTCGATCGGCTGCGTCGGGCTGTCGTCCATGCTTGGCCTATCGCACGACAGCCGCGTCAGTTCCACAACGGTTGATATGGCGGATCATTGCGTCTATGCGGCCCGCTTCCTCGAAGGGAACGCGTTCGACGAATCGCCCGGCCAGTGTGGGCTGCCGCGGCGATTTCAGCGTCCTCCTTCGTAACCGAAAGGATAAAAATGCCCAAGCTGAAGACCAAGAGCGGCGTCAAGAAACGCTTCAAGCTCACCGCCACCGGCCTGCTCAAGCACGGCGTCGCCGGCAAGCGTCACCGTCTGGCGCATCACAACGGAAAGTACATCCGTCAGAACCGCGGCACCAAGCTGCTGTCGAAGGCCGATACCGCAGCAGTCAAGGCCTGGGCGCCTTACGGCCTGCGTTGAGCTGAGAAGGAATTAGACAATGGCACGCGTAAAACGGGGTGTTACCACCCGCGCCAAGCACAAGCGTATTTTGGTTCAGGCGAAGGGCTATTATGGCCGTCGCAAGAACACCATCCGCATCGCCCGTCAGGCCGTCGAGAAGGCCGGACAGTACGCATATCGCGACCGCAAGGTTAAGAAGCGCACGTTCCGTGGCCTCTGGATCCAGCGCATCAACGCCGGCGTCCGCGCCGAGGGTCTGACCTATTCGCAGTTCATGCACGGCGTGAAGCTTGCAGGGATCGAACTCGACCGGAAGGTCCTGGCCGACATCGCCATGCACGAGGGCGCAGCATTCAGCGCCATCGTCGCCCAGGTGAAGGCGGCTCTCCCCCAGGCCGCGTAATTCGCGACTGAGGTGAGTTTCGGGAGGGCGTCGGTGGGAGACCACCGGCGCCCTTTCTGCGTTTTGGGCGGAGTGAACGCCCCAACTATGATCACCCCCTCGCCCCCATCCGTCATCCCGGCGAACGCCGGGACCCATGGTTACGGCGGACCCGGTGATAACGTGCTATCATCCTCCGGCCTGCTACCGTGGGTCCCGGCGTCCGCCCGGATGACGGGGTGTTGATGCACGGAACTGCGAAGCACTTCGCTTTACAGATCAAGCGGGCGATCAAGGGGAGCACGAAATGCGCGAAACCTTTCAGCCGTGCGTCTACATCCTTCACTCCCGCCGCCACGGCACGCTCTACATCGGCGTAACCTCAAACTTGCTCGCAAGGCTCGTTCAGCACCGAGAGGGGTTGATCCCCGGCTTCACTCGCCAGTACGGCATCAAGCGTCTCGCCTATTACGAGATGTTCGACACGATGGAGGCCGCGATCGTACGCGAGAAGCGGCTGAAGGAATGGCGAAGAGCGTGGAAGATCGAACTGATCGAAGCGCGCAACGAAAATTGGGACGATCTGGGTATCGGCCTCGGGCTGCCCCGCCTGACCGAACCCGCCCTGGGAGTATGACGTGACGCAAGACCTGAACCAGATGCGCGACCACATGCTGACGGCGATCGCCGCCGCATCCGGCCTCGACGCACTCGACGCGTGCCGGGTCGAGGCACTCGGCAAGCAGGGCACGATCACCGCGCTGCTGAAGACGCTCGGCAAGATGACGCCCGACGAGCGCCTCGTCCAAGGCCCGCTGATTCAGGGTCTCCGCGAGGCCGTCGCCAACGGCATCGCCGAGCGCAAGGCCACGCTCGAACGCGCCGCGCTCGACGCGCGCCTCGCCAGCGAAACGCTCGACATGACGCTCCCCGCCGACGCCACGCCCGCCGGCACGATCCACCCCGTGTCGCAGGTCATGGACGAACTCGCCGAGATCTTCGCCGATCTCGGCTTCGCGGTCGCCACCGGTCCCGAGATCGAGACCGACTGGCATAATTTCACCGCGCTCAACATTCCCGAGACGCACCCCGCGCGCGCGATGCACGACACCTTCTATTTCGAGGAACCGAGAACGGCCGGCGACGGGCAAAGCCCGTCGTCCGACGGCGACGGCTTTGCCGACGACGCGGCTCGCACGAAGCGGACGCTGCTCCGCACGCACACGTCGCCGGTCCAGATCCGCACGATGTTGTCGCAGAAACCCCCGATCCGCATCATCGCCCCCGGCCGCACCTACCGCTCGGACTCCGACGCGACGCACACGCCGATGTTCCACCAGGTCGAGGGCCTCGTGATCGACAAGGGCATCACGCTCGGACACCTGAAATGGACGCTCGAGACGTTCGTAAAGGCGTTCTTCGAGCGCGACGACATCGTGCTTCGCCTGCGCCCCAGCTACTTCCCCTTCACCGAGCCCTCGGTCGAGATCGACGTCGGCTACACGCTCGTGAAGGGCAAGCGCGTCGTCGGCGGCGCCGAGCCCGATGGCTGGCTCGAGATCCTCGGCTCGGGCATGGTCCACCGCAAGGTGATCGAAGCCTGCGGACTCGACCCCGACGAATGGCAGGGGTTCGCGTTCGGCTGCGGCATCGACCGCCTCGCGATGCTCAAATACGGCATGGACGACCTACGCCCGTTCTTCGACGGCGATATCCGCTGGCTCAAGCATTACGGCTTTTCGAGCCTCGACGTCCCCACCTTGTCCGGCGGAGTCGGCGCATGAAGTTCACCCTCAGCTGGCTCAAGCAGCACCTCGAAACCACCGCCACGCTCGATGAAATCGTCGAGGCGCTGACCCGCATCGGCCTCGAGGTCGAAGGCGTCGAGAACCCCGGCGAGAAGCTCGCCGCGTTCAAGATCGCCAAGGTGCTCAGCGCCGAACGCCACCCGCAGGCCGACAAGCTCCAGATCCTGTCGGTCGACGCCGGTAACGGTCCGCTGCAAGTCGTCTGCGGCGCCCCCAACGCGCGCGCCGGCCTGGTCGGCGTGTTCGGCGCGCCCGGTGCGTACGTCCCCGGCCTCGACGTGACGCTAAAGCTCGCCAGCATCCGCGGCGTCGAATCCAACGGCATGATGTGTTCGACGCGTGAACTGGAACTCGGCGAAGATCACGACGGCATCATCGAACTGCCCGAAGACGCCCCGATCGGCACCGCGTACCCCGACTATGCCGGCCTGACCGATCCGGTCATCGACGTCGCGATCACACCCAACCGCCAGGACTGCATGGGCGTCCGCGGCATCGCGCGGGACCTCGCCGCCGCCGGCCTCGGCACGCTTACGCCGCTGACGTTCGGCGCGTTCACGAGTGAGGGCGCGGGCCCGGACGTCCGCACTGAAGACACCGCCGGCTGCCCCGCCTTCTTCGCGCAGACCGTCACCGGCGTGACCAACGGCGAGTCCCCCGAATGGATGCGCCGCAGCCTGCTCGCGATCGGCCAGAAGCCCATCTCCGCGCTCGTCGACATCACCAACTATCTGATGATCGACCTCGGCCGCCCGTTGCACGTCTACGACCGCGCCAAACTCTCCGGCGGCCTCGTCGCGCGGAAAGCCAAGGACGGCGAGCAGGTCGTCGCGCTCAACGGCAAGACCTACACGCTCGACGCGACGATGACCGTCATCGCCGACGACACCGCTGTGCACGACATCGGCGGCATCATGGGCGGCGAGCATTCGGGCGTCTCGGCGGACACCACCGACGTGCTGATCGAATGCGCGTATTTCGATCCCGACCACATCGCCCGCACCGGCCAGAAGCTGACGCTCACCTCCGACGCGCGCAGCCGCTTCGAACGCGGCGTCGATCCGGCGTTCCTCGAAGACGGCCTCGCGATCGCCACCGCGCTCGTCCTCCACATCTGCGGCGGCACGGCCAGCGACGTCACCCGCTCGGGCGAACTCCCGCTCGAGCCCCGCGTGATCCACTACGACCCGCGCTTGAGTGCAGAGCTCGGTGGCCTCCACGTCGCCCCCGAACGCCAGGCGCGCACATTGTTGTCGCTCGGCTTCACGATCGGCGCGATCACGTCCGCCGACGCGTTCAGCGATGCGCTGTTCTCGACGATCGAGGGCAAGTGGCCGGTCACGATCCCGAGCTGGAGGCGCGACGTCGACGGCCCCGCCGACCTCGTCGAGGAAGTCGTCCGCATCGAGGGCATCGACAATATCCCCTCGACGCCGCTCCCCCGCATGCCCGGCGTCGCCAAGCCGACCGCCACGCCCGAGCAGAAGCTCGAACGTCGCGCGCGTCGCGCGGCGGCGGCCCGAGGGCTCGACGAGGCGGTAACGTGGAGCTTCCTCTCCGAAACCGAAGCAGCCCCCTTCGGCGGCGGTGCCTGGACGCTCGCCAACCCGATCAGCGAAGACCTGAAAGTCATGCGTCCGTCGCTGCTCCCCGGCCTGCTTGCAGCGACCGGCCGGAACCTCAAGCGTGGCCAGCAAAGCGTCCGCCTGTTCGAGATCGGCCGCCGCTATCTGGCGGACGCCGAGCGCGCGACGCTAGGCGTAGTCCTCGCCGGCGACCGCCGCCCGCGCGGCTGGCGCGATGGGAAAGCGGCGACCTTCGACGCGTATGACGCGAAGGCCGAAGCGCTGGCGCTTCTCGCGGCCTCGGGCGCGCCGGTGGATAACCTGCAAGTGATGGGGGAGGCCGGCGACGCCTGGCACCCCGGCCAGTCCGGTACGCTCCGCCTCGGACCGAAGACGGTTCTGGCAAGCTTCGGCATGCTCCATCCGTCGGTGCTGAAGGCGTTCGACCTCGACGGCGCGGTTGCTGCGGTAGAAGTCTACCTCGACGCGATCCCGCCAAAGCGCGCCACTGGCTTCGCGCGTCCGGCCTACACGCCGCCGGCGCTGCAAGCCGTCCGCCGAGACTTCGCCTTCCTCGTGCCCGCAGCGCTCGCCACCGACACGCTCGTCCGTGCGGTCAAGGGCGCCGACAAGGTCGCGATCGTCTCGGCCCGCGTGTTCGACGTGTTCACCGGGGCCGGGGTCGAGGACGGCCACAAGTCGGTCGCGGTCGAGGTCGTCCTGCAACCGACCGCCAAGAGCTTCACCGACGAAGAGATCAAGGCGATCGCCGACAAGGTGGTCGCGGCCGCCGCAAAACAGGGCGCGAGTCTTCGGGGATAACCTCGCCCCAAACCCCACCCCGGCGAAGGCCGGGGCCCAAGTGGAAAGGCTGGTGTAACGGAGCGATGCGCGTCGTTGGCAACGTCAGCCAATTGGGCCCCGGCCTTCGCCGGGGTGGAGTGGGGTGAGCGTTTTGAAGCCTCGCGCGTTTGAAGCTCACGGAAGGAACCCCATGACCGACCTGATCACGATCGCCAACGACCACCTCACCGCGCAGATCAACCCGCACGGTGCCGAGCTTACCCACCTCCACGACGCCGACGGCCGCGAGCTGATGACCAACGCCGACCCGGCCTATTGGACCGGTCACGCGCCGATCCTTTTCCCCGTCGTCGGTGTCGTCAACGAAGGCGTCATCCGCCTCGACGGCCAGGCCTACCCGATGCAGAAGCACGGTTTCGCGCGCCATTCGATGTTCGACGTGATCGCGCAGTCGGAGACCTCCGCCACCTTCCGCCTCACCGACAGCGACGAAACCCGGAAGGCCTACCCGTTCGCTTTCGCACTAGACATCGTCTTCACGCTCGACGGCGCGACGCTCGGAATCGAGGCGCACATCCACAACCGCACCGACGCGCCGATGCCGGCTAGTTTCGGCTTCCACCCCGCCTTCGCGTGGCCGCTCCCGTACGGCGAGCCTCGCGCCGATCATCGCATCACGTTCGACGCCGACGAACCCGGCAAGCTGAAGGCGATCAGCCCCGACGGCCAGATCGCCGTCGACGAGCGCCCCTCGCCGGTCGAGGACCGTGTCATCGCCCTGCGCGACGAGCTGTTCGCCAAGGATGCACTGGTCTGGGACCCGATCCATTCCGACGCCGTCACCTATGGCGTCAAGACCGGCCCGCAGTTGAAGATCGCCTTCCCCGACACGCGCAAGCTTGGCATCTGGACCAAGCCCGGCGCGGCCTATGTCTGCGTCGAGCCCTGGCACGGCATCGCCGATCCCGAAGGCTATACCGGCGACTACCGCGACAAGCCCGGCGTGTTCGAGATCCCCGCCGGCGGTACGAAGCGCATCGAAATGAGCGTGACGCTGGTGACTACCACCATTTGAACCAACTGCATCGGACCTCTGCGATCCTCCCCCGCCAGGGGGAGGTGGCTGGCTCTTGCCAGACGGAGGGGGAGGTAAGGGAGAACCGCTGTTCCGTGTCCTCCCCCTCCGACGCTTCGCGCCACCTCCCCCTGGCGGGGGAGGATCGAACATCGGTCCCAACCGGAGAGGATGACCAATGTCTCCCCTCTGTCCTACACGCCCCGCATCTGCCAATAGCACGCGATGATCGCTGCATGCCGCCTCCTCCCGATCCCGCCGCGTCCCGCGCGGGAAGGGGATTGCGAGCGGCACGTAGCCTGAACTTCCTTACCTTCCGAGCCCAGACTCGGCGCACCGGACCCTCGCCATGACCCAATTTCCCCGCCGCACCTTCGCGATCATCTCGCATCCCGATGCCGGCAAGACCACGCTGACCGAGAAGCTCCTCTATTTCGGTGGCGCGATCCATCTCGCCGGCGAAGTGAAAGCGCGCGGCCAGACCCGCCGCGCGCGCTCCGACTGGATGAAGATCGAGCAGCAGCGCGGCATCTCGGTCACCTCGTCGGTGATGACGTTCGAGCGCCAGGGGATCACCTTCAACCTGCTCGACACGCCGGGCCACGAAGACTTCTCCGAGGACACGTATCGCACGCTGACCGCGGTCGACTCGGCGGTCATGGTGATCGACGCCGCCAAGGGCATCGAGCCACAGACGCGCAAACTGTTCGAGGTCTGTCGCCTGCGCAACGTGCCGATCATCACCTTCGTCAACAAGGTCGACCGCGAGGGCCGCGATCCGTTCTCGCTTCTCGACGAGGTGGCCGAGATGCTCCAGCTCGACGTGTGCCCGATGAGCTGGCCGGTCGGCATGGGCGGCGAGTTCGAGGGCGTCTACGATCTCTACGCCAACACGCTGAGCCGCCCCGAGGGCGACAGCCGCGAGTTCATGGGCAAGGCGATCCCGTTCACCGGCATCGACGATCCCGAACTCGCCAAGATCCTCAGCCCCGAAGCAATGATCCGCCTGAACGACGAAGCCGAACTCGCACAGGGTGGCTATTCCAGTTTCGACCCCGAGGCCTATCGCGCGGGCAATCTGACCCCCGTCTATTTCGGCTCGGCCCTCAAGGACTTCGGTGTCGCCGAACTGATCGCCGCGCTCGCCGACTATGCCCCGCCACCGCGCGCGCAGCCCGCCGAGCCTGCGCCCGTCTCGCCGGACGAGCCCGAAGTCACCGGCTTCGTGTTCAAGGTGCAGGCGAACATGGACCCCAACCACCGCGACCGCATCGCGTTCATGCGGCTGTGCTCGGGCGTGTTCAAGCGCGGCATGAAGCTTACGCCCACCGGCCACGGCAAGCCGATCGCAGTCCATTCGCCGATCCTGTTCTTCGCGCAAAACCGCGAGCTGGCGGACGAGGCGTTCCCCGGCGACATCATCGGCATCCCCAACCACGGCACGCTGCGGGTCGGCGACACGCTCAGCGAGAAGGCCACGATCCGCTTCACCGGCCTGCCGAACTTCGCGCCAGAAATCCTGCGCCGCGTCGTACTGAAGGACTTCACCAAGACAAAACAGTTGCGCAAGGCACTCGACGACATGGCCGAGGAGGGGGTGACGCAGGTGTTCTATCCCGACATCGGCTCGAACTGGATCATCGGCGTGGTCGGGCAGCTCCAGCTCGAGGTGCTGCTGTCGCGACTGGATGCGGAGTACAAGGTCGCGGCGGGGCTTGAGCCTGCGCCGTACGAGACCGCGCGCTGGATCACGGCGGAAGACCCGCTCGAACTGAAGACCTTCGCCGAGATCAACCGCGGCGCGATGGCCAAGGACCGCGACGGCAACCCCGTCTTCCTCGCCAAGAGCGCGTGGGAAGTGAACTACATCGCCGAGCGTTATGCGAAGATCCGCTTCGCCGCGACGCGCGAGCGGTAGTCTAAGCCCCCCTCCCTGAAAGGGAGGGGTTGGAGGTGGGTAGGCCGGCTCGTGCCACTGCCGTGCGAGCTTGTGGAAACCGACCCACCCCCGACCCTCCCCTCCAGGGAGGGGAGAATGTCAGTCCGCCGCGAGCGCCTCGGCGAGCATGTCCCGGATCGCGCGCAACGCGGTCATCGGCGACTCCGCCTGCGCGACGATCTCGCCCGGTCCGGGAATGGCGGGTGCGCGCTTCTCCGCCCCCAGCAACTGCTGGACGCCGCGCACTGTATAACCCTCGCGGTTGAGATACTGGTCGATTCGCCGCACCAGCGCGACATCCTCGGCACGATAGTACCGCCGGTTGCCCGCGCGTTGCAGCGGCTTCAGCTGGGGAAAGCGCGTTTCCCAATAGCGCAGGATATGCTGCGGCAGACCGGTGTCGCGCGACAGTTCGCCGATCGTCCGAAACGCCGCACCGGCCTTTTGCCCCCCGGCATCGGGTAGTACGTCGTCGGTATCAGGCATGTCGGGCGTCAGTCCGCCTCGACGATGCGTTCCCGCATCATCTGGCTAGCGCGGAACGTCAGCACGCGGCGCGGTGCGATCGGCACCTCGATGCCGGTCTTCGGATTACGACCGACGCGCTCGCCCTTGTCGCGCAGCACGAACGTCCCGAACCCCGAAATCTTGACGTTCTCACCCTGCGACAGCGCCCCACACATCTCGGTCAGGATCTGCTCGACGATCTTGGAGGAATCCGAGCGCGACAGCCCGACCTCCTTGTGGAGCGATTCGGCCAGATCGGCCCGCGTCAAAGTACCCGTCGTCATGTTCATCAAGCTCCCACACTCGGCGAACCTCCTACACAAGCGCGGGAGCGACCGGAAGAACTTTTGTTCTACAAGCGAATCGAGATGATTCGAAAGGATTAGAAGCGGATAACCGCAGCACCCCAGGTGAACCCGCCGCCCATCGCCTCTAGTACGACGATCTGTCCTTGTCGGACACGTCCGTCGCGCACGGCGACGTCCAACGCGAGCGGAACCGAGGCTGCCGAGGTGTTCGCGTGCTGGTCGACGGTGACGACGACCTTCTCCGGCGCGAGGCCGAGTTTGCGCGCGGTAGCGTCGAGGATGCGCGCGTTCGCCTGATGCGGGACGACCCAGTCGACCTGGTCCGACGACAGCCCGGCCATCGCCAGCGACTCGGTCATCACCGACGCCAGGTTGGTCACCGCGTGGCGGAAGACTTCGCGGCCCTTCATGCGGAGCTTGCCGACGGTGCCGGTGGTCGAGACGCCGCCGTCGACATAGAGGAGTTCGTTGTGACGGCCATCGGCGTGCAGCTTGGTCGTCAGGATGCCGCGACCGCCATCGTCCGCGGTCTCCTGCGCCTCCAGCACGATCGCACCGGCGCCGTCGCCGAACAGCACGCACGTCGTCCGGTCTTCCCAGTCGAGGATGCGGCTGAACGTCTCGGCGCCGATCACCAGCGCGCGCTTGGCGGCGCCGCTGCGGATCATGCTGTCGACGACCTGGACCGCGTACAGGAAGCCCGAGCAGACCGCCGCGACGTCGAACGCGACGCAGTCGTTGATGCCGAGCATCGCCTGCACCTTGGTGGCGCTGGCGGGGAAGGTCTGGTCGGGTGTCGCGGTGGCGAGCACGATCAGGTCGATGCTCTGCGCCTCGATACCGGCGGCGGCGAGCGCGCGGCGGCAAGCATCGGCGGCGAGCGTCGCGGTCGTCTCGCCTTCGCCGGCGATGTGGCGGAAGCGGATGCCGGTGCGCTCGACGATCCACTCGTCACTGGTGTCGACCTGTTCCGCCAGCTCGGCG
This sequence comes from Sphingomonas sp. PP-CE-1G-424, assembly GCF_004341085.1. GTDB lineage: Bacteria > Pseudomonadota > Alphaproteobacteria > Sphingomonadales > Sphingomonadaceae > Sphingomonas. Next base: position 599,158 of record NZ_SLXW01000001.1, on the reverse strand, counting down.
TTGGAGACGCGGCGCGCGGGCAGGGCGGAGCCGGTGCCGATGACCACAGACCGGATCATGCCGCCTTCTCCACGCTGCCCAGATCGTCGGCGATGCGCCGTACCAGATCGTTGCGGACCATCTTGGCGGCATTGCCGATCGCGGTCGCGACGCCGCGCTCGGTGGCGCCGCCGTGGCTCTTCACGACGATGCCGTTGAGCCCGAGAAACACCGCGCCGTTGTGATTGTTGGGATCGAGGTGATCGCGCAGCAACTCGGTCGCGGGCCGCGAGATCAGGAAGCCAAGCTTCGACCGGACTGAGCTGCGAAACGCGCGCTTGAGCAAGTCGGCGACAAATCGCGCGGTGCCCTCGGCGGTCTTCAGCGCGATGTTGCCCGAGAATCCGTCACACACGACGACGTCGACATCACCGCGCGACAGACGGTCGCCTTCGATGAAGCCGTTGAACTGCATGTCGACCGCTGGCGTCGCGCGCAGCTGAGCCGCCGCATCGCGAATCTCGTCCGTACCCTTCATGTCCTCACTGCCGATATTCAGCAGCGCGACGCGAGGATGCGGGATGTCGAGCGCGGTGCGCGCATAGGCGGCGCCCATGATCGCGAACTGGACGAGATTGCGCGCGTCGCACTCGGTGTTCGCACCGAGGTCGAGCATCACCATGTCGGTGTCGCCCAGCGTCGGCAGACGCGCCGCGAGGGCGGGCCGGTCGATCCCCGGCAGCATCCGCAGCGACAGCTTCGCCATCGCCATCAGCGCGCCGGTATTCCCCGACGACACCGCGGCGGCGGCGCGACCCTGTTTCACCAGGTCGATCGCGATGCCCATCGAGGTCTTCTTGGCGCGACGAATCGCCTGGGTCGGCTTGTCGCTCGACCCGACGACTTCCGGCGCGTGGACGATCTCCGAATGCTGCGACAGGTTCGGATGAGCCTTCAGCCCCTCGCGAATCGCAGCTTCGTCGCCGACCAGCAGGAAGCGCATGCCCTCGAATTGATGACGCGCGCGGGCGACACCGGCGAGCATCACTGCCAGCCCGTCATCGCCACCCATCGCATCGACCGCGATCCAGCCGCTGTCGGGCATCGCTTATCCTTCGTTCAAGTTAGAGGTTCCGGACGGAATCCTCAGCCCTCGATCGAGAGGATTTCGCGACCGTTATAGTGACCGCACGACCCGCACAGGTTGTGCGGACGCTTCAGTTCGCCACAGTTGGGGCATTCCTGGAACGACGCGATCGTGAGCGAGTCGTGACCACGGCGCATGCCGCGCTTGGAGGGCGAGGTTTTTCTTTTGGGGACGGCCATTTCGGCACCTTGTTCAATCTAAAGGTCGGGGCTCCGAGTACGTCCGGACACAGGACACAGGCAACCGACAAGAATGCCGGCCGCCTGAAGCAACCCATGCGGCCTGACGCTCGCGAAGCGTGGCGCTATAGCGATTTCACCCCGCGTTGCAAGCTTTGGCCCAGAGTGGCAGGGCATGCGGCTGACAAAAGACCTGATATTCGAGGGGCAACGCCGTGATATTACCCGTAACGCTGACGATCGCCGCGGCCGCCGCCGTCGTCAACCTGTGGCTCGCCTTCCGAATCGTGCCGATGCGCGTGAAGGAGAGCGTGCTGATCGGCGACGACGGCAACCAGCGCCTGCAGGCGCGGATGCGCGCGCATGCCAACTTCACCGAATACGCGCCGTTCATCCTGATCCTGATCGGCCTGATCGAACTCGCCGGCGGATCGACGCTGTGGCTGTGGATCGCCGGTGCGGTGTTCGTGATCGCGCGAATCGCCCACGCGTTCGGGATGGACCGGACGACATCGAGCGTACCGCGGGCAGGGGGCGCGCTGGCGACCTGGGCGTTGATGGCGGTGCTGGCTGGGTGGGCGCTGACGATCGCGTATCAGGCGAACAGCGTGCCCACTGCCAAGACCTTCCAGGTCGTGCCGTCGGGTGGCCGGGCATGAGCGCGCTTCGCTATCTTACCGCTGCCGCGCTGCTGGCTGCGTCACCGGCCGCCGCGCAGGTATCGCCAGAGCGGTTGTCCGCCGACGTGAAGACGCTCGCCTCCGACTCTTTCGAAGGCCGTGCGCCCGGAACGCCGGGCGAGACCAAGACGATCGCTTGGCTGATCGCGCAGTTCAAGGCGATGAAGGCGCAACCCGGCGGCCCGAACGGCAGCTGGACGCAACCCGTGCCGCTCGTCCACACCCGGATGGGCGCGGGCACCGTCCGCGCCGGCGACACCGCGCTGGTACAGGGCCGCGACGTGTATCTCAGCACCGTCCGCGGCGTCGACCGCGTCGCGATCGAGAACGCACCGATGGTGTTCGTCGGCTACGGCGTCAGCGCGCCGGAGCGCGGCTGGGACGACTTCAAGGGCCTCGACCTCAAGGACAAGGTCGCGGTGTTTCTCGTCAACGATCCCGATTTCGAGGCGGTCCCAGGCGACGATGCGAAGGGCAAGTTCGGCGACCGCCGGATGACTTACTACGGCCGCTGGACGTACAAATACGAAGAGGCGGCGCGACGTGGCGCGGTCGGCGCGCTGATCGTCCATGACACGGCGGGCGCTGGGTATGGCTGGAACACGGTCACCGCTCCCGCCGGCGAAAATTACGACATCGTCCGGAAGGATCCCGAATCGCGGGTGATGCTCCAGGGCTGGCTCGAAGGTGGCGCAGCGAACCGCTTGTTCGCCGCATCCGGCCTCGATCTGACGGCGTTACGGAAAGCGGCGCGGCGGAGCGACTTCCGCCCGGTCGCGCTGAAGCAGGCGTTCACCACCGACTTGCCGGTCAAGCACGACACCGCCGTGAGCCAGAACGTGTTGGCGAAGCTGCCGGGCAAGACGCATCCCGACGAGGTCGTGATGTTCGGCGCGCACTGGGACGCTTACGGCATTGGCGCGCCCGATGCGCAGGGGCGCACCATCCGGCCCGGCGCGAACGACGACGGCCTAGGCGTGGCGGGCGTCCTCGAACTCGCGCGCAATTTCGCCAAGGCCCCGCGCACCGACCGCAGCCTCGTCTTCGCGCTGTGGAGCGGCGAGGAGCGCGGGTTGCTCGGTTCGGAGACCTATGCGGTGAACCCGGTCTATCCGGCCGCCAAAACGGTCGCCAACCTGACGCTCGACATCCTCCAGACCGCAGGCCCCGCAAAGGACGTCATGCTGGTCGGCGCCGGCCAGAACAGCCTCGAGGACATGCTCGGCGATGCGGCGAAAGCGCAGGGCCGCGTCGTGACGCCGGAAGCGCTCCCCGAACGCGGGCTGTTCTACCGCGCCGACCATTTCTCGGTCGCGCGGCGCGGCGTGCCGACCTTACTGCTGATGGCGATCAGTGGGGCGCCGGATCTGGTCAAGGGTGGCCGGACTGCGGGGCAGGCGTGGCTCGACGGCTATATGAAATGCTATCACCAGACGTGTGACGCTTGGGGCGCCGACTGGGACCTGCGCGGGGCGGCGCAGGACGTGGAGTTGTTCAAGACGATCGGCACGAAGCTGGCGAACAGCCGGTTGTGGCCCGAGTGGCGCGACGGGTCGGAGTTCAAGTCGGTGCGGGCTGAGACGGCAGCGGAGCGAAAGTAAGACCAGCCCTCACGCTCGCAACCACCCCGGCGAAGGCCGGGGCCCAGTTGGAAAGGTGGCAGTAACAGAGCGCGACGCTAGCCAAACCTCGTCCCCCAACTGGGCCCCGGCCTTCGCCGGGGTGGGGCCGTTGAATGGTGGTGCTTCTGTTTCTTGTTCCCCCGCGAAGGCGGGGGCCCAGGGCCAAGCGTACCGCCTTTGGTTGAGTCTGGGCCCCCGCCTCCGCGGGGGAACAGCTAGCGTTGCAAGCGGACGCTATTCCGCCAAAGCCCGATCGCTAACGAACATATTCGTCGCCCGCTCATGTGCGAACGTGCTCGCCGGCCCATGCCCCGGAATAAAGCTCGTATCGCTCCCGAGCGGCCAAAGCTTCTCGACGATCGACTTCACCAGCGTCTCGTGATTGCCCCCAGGCATGTCTGATCGCCCGACTGACCCCTGGAACAACACATCCCCCACCTGTGCGAACTTCGACGGCGCGTGGTGGAAGATCACATGGCCTTCGGTATGCCCCGGCGTCTCGTACACATCGAGCACGAGATCCCCGACGGACACCGTGTCGCCCTCGACCAGCCACCGGTCCGGCTCGAAATTGACGCCCGAAATCCCGTATTTCGGCCCATCCTGATCGAGCCGCTGTAACCAGAACCGATCCGCCTCGTGCGGCCCCTCGATCGGCACGCCGAGATCGTTCGACAGCCGCTTGGCGCCCCCCGCATGATCGATATGCCCATGTGTCAGCAGGATCTTCTCGACCGTCACCCCCGCCTGTTCGACCGCAGCCATGATCCGCGGCAGGTCGCCACCCGGATCGATCACCGCCGCCTTCATCGTCTCGGTGCACCAGATGATCGTGCAGTTCTGCTGGATCGGCGTGACGGGCACGATCGCGGCGCGGAGTGGTGGATTTGTCATGCCCTCGAAATAGGATGACGCGGCGGTTGGAGCAATCGCCGCTTGCGGTTTACCCCATCGCCCGTGCAACAGTGAAGGCGATGTGGACCGCGCCCTATGTGTTGCTCGATGACGCCCGCGCGGCAGGCGCCCCGGCGCGAGTGTACCGCGATCCCGTCCGGATCATCCGCGCCGATACGCTCGCCGAAATTCGCCCCGCACTGGACGCCCTCCGCAACGCCCGCAAGGACGGGCTGCACGCCGCCGGGTATCTTACCTACGAAGCCGGCGCCGCGTTTGCATCGAGGGCGGTCGATGTCCGCACCGAAGGCCCGCTGCTCTGGTTCGGCCTGTTCGCCAAGTACGACACGATAGCGCCCGAAGACGTCGCCGCGTTGCTCCCCGACCCCGCTGGCGCGTGGACTGGTGCGCCCGAGCCGCTGATCGACCGCGACACCTACGACGCCAGCCTGTCGCGCGTGCTCGACCTGATCGCGGCGGGCGACATCTACCAGGCCAACCTCACCTTCGCCGCCACCGTGCCGTTCGTCGGCGACCCGCTCGCGCTCTACGCCCGGCTGCGGCGCCAGGCGAAGGCGGGATACGGCGCGCTCATCGACACCGGCGAGACGCGATTCCTGTCGCTCTCCCCCGAACTCTTCTTCGCACTCGACGGCGACACGCTCACCTGCCGCCCGATGAAGGGCACCGCACCGCGAGGCGAGACGCCCGACACCGATCGTGCGCTCGCCGAAACACTCGCCGCCGACCCGAAGCAGCGCGCCGAAAACCTCATGATCGTCGATCTGATGCGCAACGACCTGTCGCGCGTCGCCACCCACGTCGCGGTCCCCGACCTGTTCACCGTCGAGACCTATCCGACCGTTCACCAGATGACCTCGACGGTCACCGCAACCCTGAAACCTACGTGCGATGCGGTCAACGTCCTGACCGCGTTGTTCCCCTGCGGATCGATCACCGGCGCCCCGAAGCAACGCGCTATGGAGGTCATCGCCGAGGTCGAGCACGCGCGCGTTCGCGGCATCTACACCGGCGCGATCGGCCGTTTCGACGCGAACGGCGACGCGATCTTCAACGTCGCGATCCGCACATTGGCGATCCAGAACGGCGCGGCGACGATGAGTCTTGGCTCGGGCATCGTTGCGGACAGCGTGGGCGATGCGGAGTGGGACGAATGCCATGCCAAGGGCGCCTTCGTCACCGCCGGCCAGCGCCGCTTCGACCTGATCGAGACGATGGCATTCGACCCCGAGGCCGGCCTGACCCGTCTCGAAGCGCATCTCGCGCGGATGAAGGCGAGCGCCCAGGCCTTGGGCTTCACCTTCGACCGCCACACCGCGCGCAACGAACTCCAGGCCGCGACATTCCGGCTGCGCGGACCTCGCCGCATCCGCCTGTTGCTCAGCCCATCGGGCGCGATCGCGATCGAGGCGGCACCGCTCCCGCACTCGCCTGCGCACGCAACCGTTGCGATCGTCCCGCTGCCGGTCGCCGCGACCGACTTCCGGCTCCGCCACAAGACAAGCGCCCGCGCCTTCTACGACGACGCGCGGAAAGCTGCGGCGACGTTCGAAGTGGTATTCGAGGACGTGGAGGGGTTCCTCACCGAAGGCAGCTTCACCTCGTTGTTCGTCCGACGTGGCGAAGCACTCGTCACGCCGCCGCTACGGCATGGCCTACTCCCGGGCATTCTCCGCGCCGACCTGCTCGAATCGGGCCGCGCAACCGAAGCCCCGCTAACCCGAGCCGACCTGACCGCCGGATTCTTCATCGGAAATGCGGTCCGCGGGCTCATTCCTGCTATCGTTACGGTTGCGAATTCGACCGATCGGCGCGTATAGCGCCCGCGAATTCCGCGGCGACGCTCGCGGACAACCGCAAAGGTTACACCATGCACGCATCCGCCGCGCTCGGCCGCATCAGCCCCTCGCCGACGCTCGCGATTACCTCGCGCGTTCTCGAACTGAAGCGCGCAGGCGTCGACGTGATCGGCCTCGGTGCGGGTGAACCCGATTTCGACACGCCGGACTTCGTGAAAGAAGCCGCGATCCAGGCGATCCGCGACGGCAAGACCAAATACACCAACGTCGACGGCACGATCGAGCTGAAGCAGGCGATCGTCGCGAAGTTCGCGCGCGACAACAACCTCACCTACACCACCGACCAGATCAGCGTGAACGTCGGCGGCAAGCATACCCTGTTCAACGCGATGGTCGCGACGATCGATCCGGGCGACGAGGTCGTCATCCCTGCGCCGTACTGGGTCAGCTATCCCGACGTCGTGCAGTTCGCGGGCGGCGTGCCGGTGATCGTCAAGGCGGGGCCCGAGGTCGGCTATAAGCTTGATCCCGCCGCGCTCGACGCCGCGATCACGCCGAAGACCAAGTGGGTGATCCTCAACTCTCCGTCGAACCCGACCGGTGCCGGCTACACGATCGACGAACTCAGGGCGCTCGGCGCGGTACTGGCGAAGCACCCGCACGTGTGGATCTTCGCCGACGATATGTACGAGCACATCGTCTATGACGGCTTCAAGTTCGCGACGATTGCGGAGGCATGCCCCGAGCTGTTCGAGCGCACGCTGACCGTCAACGGCTGTTCGAAGGCCTATGCGATGACCGGCTGGCGGATCGGCTACGGCGCGGGCGCGGCGTGGTTGATCAAGGCGATGGCGAAGCTCCAGTCGCAGTCGACCTCGAACCCGTGCTCGATCGCGCAGGCGGCGGCGGTGGCGGCGCTCAACGGCGACCAGTCCTTCCTCGCCGAACGCAACACCGCATTCCAGGGCCGTCGCGATCTGGTCGTGTCGATGCTCAACGAGATCGACGGCATGCACTGCCCGACGCCGGAGGGCGCGTTCTACGTCTATCCGTCGTTCGCCGACCTGATCGGCAAGACGACGCCGAACGGTCGCCTGATCGACACCGACGAGGCAATGGTCGGCTATCTCCTCGACGACGCCAAGGTAGCCGTGGTGCAAGGCGCCGCGTTCGGCCTCTCGCCGGCGTTCCGGATCAGCTACGCCACCTCCGACGCGCTGCTCCGCGAGGCCTGCACGCGCATTCAGGCGGCGTGTGCCGCGCTGAAATAACGCCGGCAACAATCGAGACACGCGGCGACATCTTCCGGCAACGCTGTCGGGCGATGCCTGCTGCACGATGAACGCATCGGCCACGGCGCGTTAATCGAGAGTTTCTAAAAACGACATTGTGGTTGGCCGGCATCTCTACGACATGCCGGTCCGTAACTGGTGCTGACCTATCCGGTCTGCGCCATCACAGGGTTTCATTGGGATCGCATCATGCGCAGCATCGTAAAGTCGAGTTTCTTCTGGCAGTTCAGCGGCGGTTTCGTCCTCGGCGCCATCGGCTTGCTCGCGCTCCAGCCCGCCGAAGCCCGCCAGACCTTCGCCAGCCATTTCGAGCACAGCGTTTCCGCCACCGCCCGATAACAGCGACGATAGCCTAGCGAAGACGAGCGGCAACCCCATGTATCGAAACATGAAAAAGCCGCTTCTCGCCACGCTCGCCGCCGTCGGTATCGCCGGTGCGTTTATTGCCACCGGCACCGCGCAAGGCGCCCGCGCCGTCGTCATCCCCGCCGTCAAGACCGACCTTCCCGCAGCGCCCGGTGTTCAGACTGCGGTACTCGCCGGCGGCTGCTTCTGGACGATGGAAGCGGTGTTCGAGCATGTGAAGGGCGTGAAGGCCGTCATGACCGGCTATGCCGGCGGCACCAAGGCGACCGCGACCTACGACCAGGTTTCCGCCGAGACGACGAAGCACGCCGAAGCGATCAAGATCGCCTACGATCCCCGCGTGGTCAGCTACGGCACGTTGCTCCGCGTCTATTTCTCGATCGCGCATGACCCGACGACGTTGAACCGTCAGGGACCCGACAGCGGCACCAGCTATCGTTCGGCGATCTTCCCGCAGTCGCCGGCGCAGGCGCAGGTGGCGCGCGCATACATCGCGCAACTCGGTGCCACGCATGCGTTCTCCGGGCCGATCGTGACGAAGCTGGAGACGGGGACGTTCTATCCGGCCGAAGCGTACCACCAGAATTTCTACGATCGGAACCCGACGCATCCGTACGTCGTGATGTGGGACAAGCCGAAGGTGGCAGCCTTCCGCGCGGCGTTCCCAACGATTTCGAGCTGACGGCGATCTTCCTAGGACAGCCACCACCCCGGCGGATGCCGGGGCCCAATTGGAAAGGTTGAAGTAACGGCGGACGAACCTCCGTTATAAGCCGCCTGCAATTGGACCCCGGCCTTCGCCGGGGTGGTGGCTTATCTACTTCCCTAGCGACAAACCTCAGGCCGCAACCGGAAACCGCAGCATCCGGTCCGCCACCGGCACCATAGCCTCTGCGCCGACCCCGACCGCACGCACGATCTCCGGATGGTCCACATCCAGCCCGCCAGTCAGCGACCCGAACGCCGGCAGTATCAGCTTCGTCGCCGTCGCCACGAAACACCGCCGCGCCACCGATTTCCCCCGTACCCTTAGCCGAAGCTTCGGATGGAAATGCCCCGACAGTTCCGGCCGCGTCTCCCCCCGGTCCGCTTCATGTCGCAGTACCAGCCCGTCGACGACCACCTCGTCCACGACCTCCCCGCCACACCGATCGAGGATCGCCGGATCGTGATTGCCCGTGATCCACGTCCACCGCGTGCCGTCGGTCATCGCCCGCAGCATGTCCTGCGCGCGCTGCGGCAGCCGCTCGCACCCGTCGCTGTCGTGAAAGCTGTCACCGAGGCACCAGACTTCGCGCGCGCCGGTGGCCGCAACCAGCGCGGTAAGGTCCGCCAGCGTCGCGATCGAGTCATACGGCGGCAGCATCTGGCCGCGTTTCGCGAACCAACTCGCCTTCTCGAAATGCAGGTCGGCGACCAGCAGCGCACGCCGCTCCGGCCAGAACAGCGCGCCTTGCGCCAACGCCAGAAGCGCATGCCCGCCGAACGAAAAGGGAACCATCCGCCCGCCATGCCGCCCCTGCCGCACCGAATCAAGCCGCCATCGTCGCGAACCGGGTGGGGCTTGCGCATGCCCCCAATCGGCGTAAAGCGCGCCGTCCCCCCAGGAGGAGCGCTGTTCGCGCCATGACGTCCGTAGCCGGAACACCGCAAACTGCCGTCGTGACCGAACCGACCGCCGAGGACTTGGCGGGGCAAGGGGCAGGACAGGCGTGCGCGCCGTCGGATCTGTCCGCAGCGCATCTCCACCCCCATCCGGCACTCGCCGCGCTTACCGTCGGCGCCATCGGCGTGGTGTTCGGCGATATCGGCACCAGCCCGCTCTACGCGTTCCGCGAGGCGCTCGGCCAGACGTCCGCGGGCGGCATTGATCCGACCGAAATCCTTGGCGTGCTGAGCCTCGCGCTCTGGTCGCTGTTCCTCGTCGTGACGGTCAAATACGTCATCTTCCTGATGCGCGCCGACAACCAGGGCGAGGGCGGCGTGCTGGCGCTAGCCGCGCTTGCCCGTCGCGCGCTCGGCATGCGGTCGCGGATCGCGATCGTACTCGGCGCGGCGGGCGCGTCTTTGTTCTACGGCGATGCGATCATCACCCCGGCGTTGTCGGTGCTGTCGGCGATGGAAGGCCTGCGGACGATTCCGAGCGCGGCGCACATCTTCAACGAAGGCGTGGTGCGCGCGCTGACGATCGGCATCCTGATCGCGCTGTTCCTGATCCAGTCGCGCGGTACCGCGCAGGTGTCGAAGCTGTTCGGCCCGGTCTGCATCCTCTGGTTCGTCGCGATCGGCGCGCTCGGCATCTGGCATATCGCCGACGAGCCCTCGATCGTCCGCGTGTTCCTGCCGACCTACGGCATCTCGTTCCTCGCGACGCACGGCGTCACCGGGCTGTTCGTGCTCGGCGCGGTGTTCCTGACCGTCACCGGCGCCGAAGCGCTGACCGCCGACATGGGCCATTTCGGCAGGCTGCCGATTCGAATCGGCTGGTTCTTCCTCGTCTTCCCGGCGCTCGCGCTCAACTATCTGGGGCAAGGCGCGTTCGCGCTCGCCAAGCTCGAAGATGCCGCGCGGCAGGGTATTCCGTTCGTCAACCAGGACTGGTTCTTCCTGATGGCGCCCGAATCGCTGCGCGCGCCGCTGATCATCCTCGCCGGCTTCGCGACCGTGATCGCCAGCCAGGCGGTCATCACCGGCGCATTCTCGCTGACGCAACAGGCGATCCAGCTCGGCCTGCTCCCGCGCCTGCGCATCCGCCAGACCTCCGCCGTGTTCGCGGGCCAGATCTACCTGCCGGCGATCAACTGGCTGCTGCTGATCGGCGTGCTGGTGCTGGTGATTCAGTTCAAGACGTCGTCGGCAATGGCAGCCGCGTACGGCATCGCGGTGACCGGCACGATGGTCGTCACGACCTTGCTTGCGTATATCGTCGTCCGCCACCGTTGGAACTGGTCGCGCCCACTGGCACTGACGGCGATCCTGCCATTCCTGACGCTTGACCTGATCTTCTTCGGCGCGAACATCCTGCGCGTGATCGAGGGCGGTTGGGTTCCGCTGGTCATCGCCGCCGCGATCGGGCTGATCATCTTCACCTGGGTGCGCGGCAAGAAGATCGTCAGCGCGTTCGAGAAGCGCCAGAGCATTCCGCTCAGCGATCTCGCCTCGGCGCTGGAGAAGCGTCCGCCCGAACGCGTGTCGGGGACGGCCGTGTTCCTGACCGGCAACCCGCACGCGACACCGGGCGCGCTGCTGCATAATCTGAAGCACAACAAGGTGCTCCACGAGCGCAACCTGATCGTCAGCATCCGTACCGCGGATCGGCCGTTCGTCGACGAAGCGTCACGCGCGAAGGTGGAACGCGTCGACGACAATTTTTCGATCGTCGTGCTGACCTACGGCTTCATGGAGTCGCCCGACGTGCCGCGCGATCTCGGGATCGGGACCAAGACCGAACAGCTCGGACTGGACCCGATGCGCACCTCGTTCTTCATCGGCCGCAACACGCTGAAGCCCGATGCGGAAAAGGGTATGCCGCCCTGGCAGGACCGCATCTTCATGTTCCTGCAACGCAACGCTAGCGACCCCACCGACTTCCTGAAGATCCCGCCGGGCAAGGTGCTCGAACTAGGCGAACAGGTCACGGTCTAAACTCCCTCGCCCCTGCGGGGAGAGGGAAGGGGCCCGCCGCGCTTGCGGTGGGAAGGGGGAGGGGCGTTGGGATGCGCCGTCCCGAGCCTCACGCCCCTCTCCCTTCCGTCGCCTAAGGCTCCTCCCTCCCTCTCCCCGTAGGGGCGAGGGACGTAGCGTTCATCCCGCAAACGCCTTCACCAAGTCGAAGAGGTAGTCGCGGCCGTCGTACAGGGAATTCACGCGGATTCGTTCGTTGAGGCCGTGAATCCCCCCCATGTCCTTGTCGATGAAGACGCCCGGCGCGCCGTAGACCGGGATTCCGATCGCCTCGAAGAAAATGCCGTCCGTCGCGCCGGTCGACATCAGCGGCAGGATCGGCAGGCCGGGGAAGTGCTTCGCAGCGACCTTGGTCACCGGCCCCATGATCTTTGGGTCGAGCGTTGGCGGGATCGCAGTCGGGCGCACCGGCTGGTTCGCCGTCACCGTTACCTTCGCCCCCGCAAGTTCCTTCAACTTCGCGAGCGTGCCCTCTACCGTCTCCCCTGGAAAGATCCGGCAGTTGATGTTCGCCGTCGCGCGCTGCGGCAAGGCGTTCTCCGCGTGACCCGCGTTCAGCAACGTCGCCACGCAGGTCGTGCGCAACGTCGAGTGCATCGCCTTGTCACGACTGACGATCGCATCCGCCGTCTTGTCCTCGGGGTTCGCGAGCAGCTTCGTGATCGCATCCCCCATCTCGCCCGGCATCGCCTTCGCACTCGCCGCGAAGAACGCCTTGGTCGTATCAGTGAATTTTACGGGAAACTCGTAGCCCTGGACTGCCTTCACGGCGTCGGCGATCTCGTAGATCGCGTTCTCCGGGATCGGCTGCGAGCTGTGCCCGCCGGGATTGGTCGCCAGGAACGTGTAGTTCTGCGCCGCCTTCTCGCCGACCTGGATCGCGAGCAACTGGCGCTTGCCGTTGTCGTCGAGCCGCCCGCCGCCGCCCTCGTTCAGCGCGAACTCGGCGGCGATCAGGTCGGGCTTCGACTTCGCCAGATACTGCGCGCCGTTCCATGCGAACGTCGTCTCTTCGCCGCAGGTCAGCGCCAGCTTGATCGTCCGTTTCGGCTTGTACCCGCTCGTCTTGAAGCGGATCATCGCGTCGGACCAGATCGCCGCCTGAGCCTTGTCGTCGACGGTGCCGCGCGCGTAATAATAGCCGCCTTCCTCGATCAGCTTGAACGGATCGCGCACCCAATCCTCGCGCTTGGCCTCGACCACGTCGAGATGTGCGAGCAGCAGCATCGGCTTGATCGACGCGTCCGATCCCTTCAGCACCGCGACCAGCCCGCCGTCCTTCGGGTGCTCGGGCACCGAGAAATAGGTGATGTCGGTATCCGCATAACCCGCGGTCTTTAGCCGTGAGCCAATCTGCGCCGCCGCCTGCGTGCAACTGCCGGCGGACAGCGTCGTGTTGGTCTCGACCAGTTCCTTGTAAAGCGCGAGGAACGCCTTCTGGTCGGGCCGCGACTGCGCCTGTGCCCCAACCGCCGTCGTCACGGGTGTCGTCAGAATCGCCGCCGTGAGTAGCCAACCAGTCGCGCGCATCGTCGTCCCCTTGTTCGTTTCTGTGGGGAGAGTTGCAGCGAACGCGCGGTTACGCAACCTCACCGCCGCGGCTCCCCGCCACGACGCGTTCCGCGAGGCAATGCCAGCCTGACTTCACGGTTGGCGAAATCGATGTCGACGCGGCGAAACAACTGCAGCACATCCATCCCGAGCAGCATCGCGGGACGCTCGGACAATCCGAACTGCCGGAACGGCGGCGCATCGATCGCAGTGAATGCGACGGGCACGTCGCCGAGCGAAAGGCTGCCGATCGTGACGCGGTCGATCGTCGTGTAATCCGCGACAACCGTTTCGCCAGTGACGCCGGTCAGCGACACCGACTGCGACGGCCCAGCGCGGCCCAGTCCCTTGCGCGTTACCTTCCGGCGGAGCGCGCCATTGGCCATGCTCACGGACGTGCCGGTATCGAGGATCACGCGGATGCGGATGCCGTTGCAATAGGCGTCGGTGACGACGAGCTGTCCGAACAGGCTGCGCGCTTTGATCACGATTTCATCGGGACCTACGCGTTCGCGATTCTGGCGTTTGCGCGAGGGGGTGACGGTCATCGTCTTCGTGTCGAAGTCGATCTTCACCGCATGATCTTGCAATGTGTCGATCCCCAGCAGCCCGCGCGCGCCGAGATTGATCGCGCTGATCGCCGGGGCCTCGATCGCGGCGCTACCGATGACGCTCACCTTGAGCGAGGGGATCATGACGGTGCCGATGCTGTCCGAGCCGGTCATGCCGGTCACGCGGACGATGCGGCCTGGGGCAAGGCCGAGCGTGGCGGCGAGTTCGCGGGCGATGACGGTACGCTGCGCGCCGGTGTCGACGACGAAGGGGAAGGGGCCGGCGCCGGCGATCGTGACCGGGACCGTCATGCGGGTTTCGTCGTCGCCGAACAGGAGCGTGGCTGGGTCGGGCTCTGCTGCGGATGTTGCACCGGGCGTGGGTGCAGCATTTGGGCGTGGAGAGACTGCGTCCTGAGCGCTAGCTTGGGCGGCGATGACTAGCAGTAGCGGGGCTAGCCACTTGTGCATGCTGCAAATGCTGCGCCTGATATTGCGGGCACGCAATCGTTCGTTTGGGGAGGGGCTGAGCTATTCTGAAATCCTCCCCCGCAAGGGGGAGGTGGCGCCGTAGGCGACGGAGGGGGAGGAAGACGCGACAACGGTTTCCCTTCCCTCCCCCTCCGTCTGGCAAGTGCCAGCCACCTCCCCCTGGCGGGGGAGGATCGAGTAGCTCAATCAGGCCGCATCGCGTCGGCGATCATCGCTTCCGCCTCGATCAGCAGCGCATCGTCCGAACTGTTCGTCGAGATCTTCTCGCGCCCGATCAGCGTTAGCACCGGCACCGCGAGCGGCGTTACGCGCTCAAGATCGACATGCACCATCGTCGCCGCGGCGCGGTCGAGCAAAGATGCCAGCCGCCCGACATCGGTCATCCGCGCCCGCGCGTCCGCCCACGCCGCCTCCAGCAGCAAATGCGTCGGCTCGTACTTGCGCAGCACATCGTAGATCAGGTCGGTCGAGAACGTCACTTGTTTGCCGGTCTTGCGCTTGCCCGGATGCTGGCGCTCGACCAGCCCGCCGATCACCGCGACCTCGCGAAACGCACGCTTGAGCAGATGCGATTGCTGCACCCATTCGACGAACTCGTGCTCGAGGATATCCGCCGAGAACAGCGAAGCCGGATCGGTGATTTTCTCCAGCCCGTACACCGCCAGCGCGTAATCATTCGCAACGAAGCCGAGCGGTTTCAGCCCCTGCGTCTCCATCCGCCGCGTGATCAGCATGCCGAGCGACTGGTGCGCGTTCCACCCCTCGAAGCTGTACGCGACCATGTAATGCCGCCCCTCGCGCGGGAAGGTCTCGACCAGCAGCTGGCCGGGCTCGGGCATCACCGATCGATACGCCTGCATCTCCAGCCATTCGCGGACGTCGTCGGGAAAGCGCGCCCAGTCGCCCGCATGCGCGAGGAAGCCACGGACGCGGTCGGCGAGGTTGGTCGACAGCGGCATCCGGCTGCCACCATAGGTCGGGATCCGCGCAGGCTTCGAGGTCGCGCGCACCACCAGATCCTCAAGGTCGATCTTCATCACCTCGAGGCTGAGCCCTGCGAAGAAGAACGTGTCGCCGTGGCTCAACTGCGCGGCGAACGCCTCCTCGACGCGGCCGAGCACACGACCGTTGCCGAATCGCACGTTGAGCATCGTCGCCTCGACGATGATGCCTGCGTTCAGCCGGTGCTGGCCGATGAATTTGGGGTGGCTGACGCGCCACGTCCCGTCCGCATCCTTGGTCAACCGCTTGAACCGGTCATACGCCTTCAGCGAATAGCCGCCGTCGCTGATGAAATGCAGCACGCGCTCGAACGTCTCGGTCGGTAGCGCGGAATAGGGGAGGGCGGAGCGAATCTCGTCGAGCAACGCAGCTTCGTGGAACGGGGCCGCGCAGGCGCACGCCATCACGTGCTGCGCGAGCACATCGAGCGCACCGATGCGGAAGATATCCGCATCGAGCTCGCCCGCCTCCACCGCGTCGAGCGCCGCGCGCGCCTCGAGATATTCGAAACGGTTGCCGGGCACGACGATCGCTTGCGACGATTCGTCGAGCCGGTGATTGGCGCGCCCGATCCGCTGCAACAGCCGCGACGATCCCTTCGGCGCGCCCATCTGGATCACGCAATCGACATTGCCCCAGTCCACCCCCAGATCGAGGCTCGACGTCGCGACCAGCGCGCGCAGTTTCCCCTCGGCCATCGCGTTCTCGACCTTGCGCCGCGCCTCTTTCGCGAGGCTGCCGTGGTGGACGCCGATCGGGAGATTGCCGGAGTTCACCTTCCACAGATCCTGGAAAATCAGTTCCGCCAGACTGCGCGTGTTGCAGAACACGATCGAGGTCTCGTGCGCCTCGATCTCGGCCATCACCTGCGCGGCGGCATAGCGGCCCGAATGGCCGGACCAGGGCACGCGACCCTCGGGCAGCAGGATCGCGACGTTGGGATCCGCACCCGCCTCGCCGCGTACCATCGCGACCTGATCGATGTCGCCATCGGGGGCGAGCCACGCGCGATAGCCGTCGGCATCCGCGACCGTCGCCGACAGCGCGACGCGGCGCATCCCCGGCGAAATCTTCTGGAGCCGCGCCATGCACAGCGACAACAGGTCGCCGCGCTTGCCGGTCGCGAATGCGTGGACCTCGTCGACGACGATCGTGCGGAGGTTCTCGAACATCGTGATGCTGTCCGGGTAGCTTAGCAGCAGCGACAGCGATTCGGGCGTGGTCAGCAGGATCTGCGGCGGCTTGATCCGTTGCCGCGCCTTGCGGTCCGACGGCGTGTCGCCGGTGCGCGTCTCGACGCGGATATCGACACCCATCTCGTCGATCGGTGTCAGCAGGTTGCGCTGCACGTCGACCGCGAGCGCCTTCAGCGGCGATACGTAGAGCGTGTGGAGACCGGTCGTCGGCGCCTCGATCAGCTCGGCAAGCGTCGGCAGGAACCCGGCGAGCGTCTTGCCCGCGCCGGTCGCCGCGACCAGCAGGGCATGATGCCCGGCGCGGCCTTCCGCCAGCATTTCCAGCTGATGTCGCCGCGGCCGCCAACCCCTCGCGACAAACCAGTTTTCCAAGGGGGAGGGGAGGTCGCTCACGGCCTGTTCACGCATCAGCGTCATATGGGGGCGTCGCGCCGCACCGCTATGGACCGCGTGCGCAACGGCCGGCATTTCGGCCAAAGCTCTGTTGTGAAAGACGATCGGTGTCGCTTCTTCGTTATCTTCTGCCCCTGCCGTTGCTCGCACTTCTGCCGTTCGCCAATGCCACTGCCGCCGACAAGTCGTTCGTCGGCGGGGGCGGCATCGTCCGATTGTCCTACGCCTCCAGCCTGACGCCGACGCGCAATTTCGCCGGCCGCGCGCTGATGAACCGCGGCTGGCGCCAGATGTGGGACGGCGCGCCGGTCGGTCGCGGCGTCGGCATCGTCCGCTTCTGGGAGGTCGCCCGGCCGACCAATGGCCAGGGGCAAGTAACCGAGCTGATCCAGGTCGGCTTCAGCCGGAGTGCCGACGTGGTCGCGACGTGCGGCACCGCGGGACTGGTCTCGGGCAGTGCGAGGCGCCTGCCGAACCGGATGCTCGGCGGCCACCGCTGGACGGTCTATACCAACGGCGACGCCGGCATGAGCCAGCAGGTGAACGCGACCAACTTGCGCAGCGTCATCAACGGCGCCTGCTACGCGATCGACCGCGTCACGTACGCCGTGAAGGCGGCAGCGCCAGCCAGCCGCAACGCGCCGACCCAGGCGGTTGCGGCGGCGCGGATGGATGCGATCCTCGCGACGATCAAGGTCGGCGGACGGCGTTAAAGTCAGGACCTGCGATCCTCCCCCGCCAGGGGGAGGTGGCTGGCACTTGCCAGACGGAGGGGGAGGAAGGGGAAACCTCGGTTTCGTGTCCGCCCCCTCCGTCGCTTCGCGCCACCTCCCCCTGGCGGGGGAGGATTGGTGGGGTATCGCGTGGTCATTCTATTGACCGTCATTCCCGCGGAGGCGGGAACCCATACGGGCTGACCGAGCGGCAAAATCCGCAACGGCGAGGTTATGGATCCCCGCCTGCGCGGGGATGACGGTCTAGACGGGGCAGCGATGGAGAGCCCGTTCGGTAGCCGTACGCTACCAACGGCACCGCACCCCTACGTCACGCGTTACCCCCGCATGGCAAAACTCGGCGACTGGCTCGAACCGCATCCGCACGGCATCCTCGTCAAGCCGATCGACGCCTGGATCGACCCTTCGATTCCGACTGCGAAAGCCCTCGTCACGCACGGCCACGCCGATCACGCGCGCGGCGGTCACGAAGCCGTTTGGGCTACGCCGGAGACGCTCGCGATCATGGACGCGCGCTACGGGCCGCAAGCCGGCAACCCGGTCGCTTACGGCGAGACGATCCGGATGGGGGAAGTGGATATCGGGTTCGTTCCCGCCGGCCATGTCCTCGGCTCCGCGCAAATCGTGCTCGACTATCGCGGCGAGCGGATCGTCGTCTCGGGCGATTACAAGCGCCGCGCAGACCCGACCTGCACGCCGTTCGAACCCGTCAAATGCGACGTCTTCATCACCGAAGCCACCTTCGGCCTGCCGGTGTTCCGCCACCCCGACACCGGCGACGAGATCGACAAGCTGATCGCCGCGCTGCACGCCAACCCGGACCGCTGCGTCGTCGTCGGTGCCTACGCGCTCGGCAAGGCGCAGCGCGTGATCGCCGAACTGCGCGAGCGCGGCCACGAGGCACCGATCTACATCCACGGCGCGCTGCAACGCCTGTGCGACCTGTATGCGGAACACGGCGTGAGGCTAGGCGAACTGCTCCCCGTCGCGGATGCAAAGAAGGCGGATATGGCCGGGCATGTCGTGATGTGCCCGCCGGGGGCGCTCAACGATCGCTGGTCGCGGCGGCTGCCCGACCCGATCACCGCGATGGCGAGCGGCTGGATGCGCGTTCGGGGCCGTGCGCGACAGAAGAACGTCGAACTCCCGCTGATCCTCAGCGATCATGCCGACTGGGACGAACTCATCGCCACGCTGACCGAGATCGCGCCCCGCGAGGTCTGGGTCACGCACGGCCGCGAAGACGCGCTCGTCCACTGGTGCATGACCCGCCAGATCAAGGCGCGCGCGCTGGCGCTGGTCGGCTTCGAAGACGAGGACGATTGATGCGCGCGAGGGCGTAGAGATGATTCACGCGAAGGCGCGAAGGCGCCAAGAGAAGAAGGGTTTTGCGCGCAGAGGCGTAGAGGGGTGGCGTTCTGCTCTATCGCCTCGCGTCAGCGAGACTTGCATCCCTCTGGCTGATCGAAGTGTGAGGCCTGCTGGCGCGGGAAACCGTCGTCAGGTTCGCACCTGCTCCGCGTCTCTGCGCGAACCCGTTCTTCTCTTTGCGCCTTAGCGCCTTCGCGTGGATCACCCTCCTTCGAGCGCCCGCGCACGCCGGCGCTGCACCGAACTCCCGATCCCCAGCGCCTCGCGGTATTTCGCGACGGTCCGCCGCGCGATGTCGAAGCCTTTGGCGTTGAGCAGTTCGACCAGCGTGTCGTCCGACAGGATCTTCGCCCCCTCGGTGTCGATCAGCGCCTTGATCGCGGATTTCACCGCCTGTGCCGACACTGCCTCGCCGCCATCCGCGGACTGGATCGCGCTCGTGAAGAAGTATTTCAGTTCGTACAGTCCGCGCGCGCACGACACGTATTTGTTGCTCGTCACGCGGCTGACGGTCGATTCGTGCATCTCGATTGCGTCGGCCACTTGGCGTAGCGTCAGGGGCCGCAAGTGCGCGACGCCCTTCAGGAAGAACGCCTCCTGCTGCTTCACGATCTCGGTCGCGACCTTGATGATCGTCCGCTGGCGCTGATCGAGCGCCTTCACCAGCCAGTTCGCGCTCGCGAGGCAATCCGACAGCCACGCCTTCGACGCCTTGTCCTGCTGCCCGCCCGACAGTTCGGTATAGTAACTGCGGTTGACCAGCACGCGGGGCAGCGTGGAGGCGTTGATCTCGATCGCCCAGCCGGCCTTGGTGCGCGCCACGAACAGGTCCGGCGTCACCGACTGCGCCGGTTCGCCGCCGTAGCGACAGCCGGGCTTCGGGTCATAGCCGCGCAGTTCGCGGATCATGTCCGCCATGTCCTCGTCGTCGACGTCGCACATCCGCTTCAACCGCGTCAGTTCACCGCGCCCGAGCAGATCGAGGTTGTCGATCAACCGCGCCATGCACGGATCGTAGCGATCCGCTTCGCGTGCCTGCAAGGCGAGGCATTCGGCCAAGTCGCGCGCGCCGACGCCGGTCGGATCGAACGTCTGGATCGTCGCGAGCACGGCCTCGACGCGCACCAGCGGCACGCCGAGCCGGTTGGCGATGTCGAGCAGCGACACGGTGAGATAGCCCGCCTCATCGATCTGGTCGATCAGATGCGCGGCGATGAACGCATCCTCGCGGGGGATTGCGGGGCCGGCTTGCGCGAGCAGGTGATCCGCGAGGCTGAGGCTGGTATCGGCGAACGCGTCGAGATCGGGTCCGTCCTCGCCGCCCGCACCGCCCGCGCTCGCGCCGGTCATCGACAGCGCGCCGTCCATCCCGCTGCCGCCATCGGCAACGCTGTCTTGCTGGTGGCTTTCGGTGGCGTAGTCGACGTCGAGCGTTGGTTCGTCGCCCGCGCCGGTGCCCGTGACCAGTTCGTCGGCGGCGACGCGTTCGTCGCGGACTTCGGGTACGGGTTCGCGGTCGGGTGCGTCGCTGTCCTCGGCGGCGCCGGCTTCGAGCAGCGGGTTGCGCTCGACTTCCTCGGCGATGAACCCCTCGATCTCCAGGTTCGACAGCGCCAGCAGCTTGATCGCCTGCTGGAGCTGCGGGGTCATCACCAGCGACTGCGACTGGCGGATGTCCAGGCGAGGGGCGAGGCTCACTAAATCCTCCCCTGCAAGGGGAGCTGGCGGCGCGAAGCGTCGACGCAGGGGGCTCGCGTCAGACGCTGCGTTTGCGGAAAGCCCCCTCCACCAGCTTTGCTGGTCCCCCTCCCCGTGCCGGGGAGGAATGGATGCGCGAGCTTGTTCATAGCTCTAAAGCGAGAAGCCTTCGCCGAGATACAGGCGGCGCACATTGGCGTCGGCGACCAGTTCCGCAGGCGACCCCGAGAACAGCACGCGGCCGTCGTAGATGATGTATGCGCGGTCGACGATTTCCAGCGTCTCGCGGACGTTGTGGTCGGTGATCAGCACGCCGATGTCGCGCCGCTTCAGATCCTTCACTAGATCACGAATGTCGGCGATCGAGATCGGATCGATGCCCGCGAACGGCTCGTCGAGCAGCATGATCGACGGATCTGCCGCGAGCGCGCGGGCGATTTCCGCACGCCGCCGCTCACCGCCCGACAGCGCCATCGCCGGCGCCGCGCGGAGCCGGGTCAGCCCGAACTCTTCGAGCAGCGTGTCGAGTTTCCGCTGGCGCGCCGCCTTGTCCGGCTCGGACAGTTCGAGCACGGTCAGGATGTTCTTCTCGATCGTCAGCCCGCGAAAGATCGACGTCTCCTGCGGCAGATAGCCCAGGCCGAGGATCGCGCGCCGGTACATCGGCAGCTTCGTGATGTCCTCGCCATCGAGCATGATCCGGCCCGAATCGGGCTTCACCAGACCCATCACCGAATAGAAGCAGGTCGTCTTGCCCGCGCCGTTCGGCCCGAGCAGCCCGACGACCTCGCCGCGCCCGACCGACACCGACACGTCGGTCAGCACGACCCGCTTGTCGTAGGATTTGGCGATCGAGACGACCTGCAACCCGTTGCTGACGGGCGGCTCGGCGATCGGCTCTACGACCTCGATCGGGGGCAGCGTGGTGGCATCCATGGGATCAGGCCTCGCAAGAATAGATTGCCGAACGCTTTATGCAGTCGCGGTTTGGCAGGAAACATGCATGAGCGCGCCGCCGGAGGGAAGCCCCCGCGGCACGCCTGCGCGTCAGTTGCGCTTGGGAACCGAGAAGGTGCCGCTGACCCGGCCACCCGACTGCGTCACGGTGCCGCCACCGTTGGCCGCACCGCTGCTGCCGCCGACCGACGAGCCGTCGATCACCGCGCGTCCGGTATCGAGGTTCATCGTCAGCCGTCCGCCATTGACGACGTTGCCGCCTTGGTTGAGCGTCACCGCGCCGAGCATCGTGATCACGCGCTTGTTCAGATCGTAGATCGCGTACTGGCTCTTGGCTGTCTGGTCGGGACGCTTCACCGTCACGCCGCCCGACGCGTCGAGCCGCGATACCTGTGGGTTTCCGCCGATCACCTGGCCCGTATACGCCACCGTCATCCGCGCGGAGTTCAGCGTCATTTCCGCCTGCTTGACCGCGACGTTGCCGGACAGCACGGCGCGGTTCGCCTTGTCCTGCAATTCGATATGGTCCGCGCTGAAATTGATCGGCGCATTCGAATCGTGCGGCTGCTGCGCGACCGCCGTCGTCGAAAGCAGCAGGAGGGAGAGTCCGAAACCGGCTGCTCCGAGCAAGGATGATGTGGCGCGCATGGCGGCTATTTCGGCCCTCTGGGTACGATCCGCAAGCGGGCATTGCCATCGAGCGTCACGGTGCGCTCTTCCAGGTTCGCGCGCAGCTTGTTCGCGCTGAATGTCCCCTGCTGGACGGTACCGGTCGCAGCCCCCCCGCTTTCGAGCGTGCGTGCCTTCATGTCGATCGTCGCGTTGGTCGTCTTCAGGTCGTAGCCGCCGGCTGCGGTGGCGTTCAGCGGACCGAACAGCTGCACCTTTTCGGTGTCCATATCGTAGCGACCGGTGTTCGCCTTGATGTTGGCGGGGCCATCGGTCAGCTGGATCTGTGCGGCGAGCTGGTTGAGCTGGACGATCGGTTCGGCCGAACTCTTCTGGATCGCGGACTTGGCATCCAGCGTGAACGCCTGGCCCTTGGCATCCTCGCCGCGATATTGCGCCGACTGGATCTTCATCCGCTCCTGCGCGACGTCGACCTTGTTCTTGTCGAGCAGGAACGACACATCGCCCCCCGCGGTCAGCGGCGCCATGACCATCAAGGCCGCCAGCACGCCGATTGCGGTCGGCAGCGCGACGCGGGCGATCGCGACGAAGCGGTCATGGCTGCCACCGGGCGCGGCCCAGTCCTGCCGCGCGCTACGCACGCGGCGGGCGACGGGGGAGGGCGGCAGTCCCGTGGCGGAGGGCGCTTCCATCAAGCGTGCGCGAAAATGTCGATTTCGGGCCAGCCCGCGAGATCGAGCGCGGCGCGGGTCGGCAGGAAGTCGAAGCACGCCTGCGCCAGCTCCATCCGGCCTTCGCGAATCAGCCGCTTGTCGAGCTCGGTGCGCAACCGGTGCAGGAAGCGCACGTCGGACGCTGCATAATCCTTCTGCGCCTCCGACAGCTCAGGGCTGCCCCAATCGGACGATTGCTGCTGCTTCGAGATATCCTGGCCGAGCAGCTCGCGCACCAGTTCCTTCAGGCCGTGGCGATCGGTGTAGGTCCGTATCAACCGCGAGGCGATCTTGGTGCAATATA
Organism: Sphingomonas sp. PP-CE-1G-424; assembly: GCF_004341085.1. Classification (GTDB taxonomy): domain Bacteria; phylum Pseudomonadota; class Alphaproteobacteria; order Sphingomonadales; family Sphingomonadaceae; genus Sphingomonas. The sequence goes on along the minus strand of NZ_SLXW01000001.1, from coordinate 575,903 downwards.
CCGGTGCCGCGACGACGCCGAGATAATGCTGGACCGCGGCGATATCGAATCGCCCGAAATGATAGAGTTTCACCCGCGCCGGATCGGCCAGCAAGGCCTTCAGGTTGGGCGCATCATAGCCGGCACCCGCGGCAAACCGGACGAGATGCTCGTCGGGCCCGCCATCGGAAAGCTGGACCAGGCACAACCGGTCGCGAGGCGTGATCAGCCCCATCGTCTCGGTATCGACGGCGATCGCGGCACCGGCCGCGAACAGATCGGCGGGGATATCGCCTTCGTGGAGATGAACTGTCATGCCGTGGCCGTAGCGGTCCGCGACTGAACGCTCAATGGCCCAGTCGCAGGCAGCGATGTCGAATCGGGCGATAACATGGCCCGCGTGCCATGCGTGCGACGAGTCGTGGCTTACAAGCGACACTTGCGTCAGTATCGATCCAGATCGCGCACCTAAAGATCAGAATCTATTCGCGACGGCTTGTATTTTGCGCTACGGGTGTCCTCAAGGCGCAAAAGGTTTCGCGCTGGAAAACCTGCGTTCGTCGTCCGGCACAAGGGTTTTGAGAAATTTGCGGGCGAACCGGGAAGACGAACAGAGCTTATGGGTTTCGATAAAGGTGGCCGCGGGAACCGTGGCGGGCGTGGCCGCGACAAGCGCGACAGCTTCGGCGGCGGCGATAACGAGTTCGGCGGCGGCAGCAGCTTCGGCGGCGGTGGCGATCGGTTCGGCGGCGGCGGCGGCAGCAGCTATGGCGGCGGCGGTGGCTCGAGCTACGGTGGCGGCGGTGGCAGCAGCTACGGCGGCGGCAGCAGCTTCGGTGGCGGCAGCGGCGGCGGCGGCGGTGGTTACCGCGGCGGCGGCGGCGGCGGTGGCGGCGGCTTCTCGGGCGGTGGCGGCGGCGGCGGTGGTCGCGGCATGCCTCCCCAGGTGGTCGGCGAAGGCACCGGCGTCGTAAAGTTCTTCAACGCGCAGAAGGGCTTCGGCTTCGTCGTTCGCGATGACGGCGGCGAGGACGTGTTCGTCCACATCAGCGCCGTCGAGCAGGCCGGCATGGTCGCTCTCGCCGAGGGTCAGCCGCTCGGCTTCACGCTCGTCGACCGCGGTGGCCGTATCTCGGCGACCGACCTGAAGATCGACGGCGAGCCGATGGCCGTCACCGATCGCGGCCCGCCGCGTGACCGTGATGCCGGCCCGGGCGCGCCCCGTGGTGGCGATCGCGATCGTGACGGTGGTGCAGGTGGCGCACAGCGTCAGCTCACCGGCGAGAAGGCGACCGGTACCGTCAAGTTCTTCAACGCGATGAAGGGCTTCGGCTTCATCCAGCGCGACGACGGACAGCCTGACGCATTCGTGCATATCTCGGCCGTCGAGCGCGCTGGCATGGCGACGCTGAACGAGGGCGACAAGCTCGAGTTCGAGCTCGAAGTCGATCGTCGCGGCAAGTACGCTGCGGTGAACCTGAGCGCAGGCGGCTGATCCAGCTGACTGACTCAGAACGCTGATCGTACCGTGTTCGGTAGGATAATGATTGCGGCCGGTCTTGCTTTGGCGGGATCGGCCGTTCTTGTTTCGTCATCTTTGGTGTCGTCCGCGGCGCCGGCGCCGGCGCCGGCTCAGGGGCAGGCGGCAACTACGCCCGAAACGCACGTGCCGGTGCTATCGGCGACGATCGTAGCGCGCTACCCGCACGATCGCACGGCGTTCACCGAAGGGCTGCTCTGGCACGACGGCGCGCTCTACGAGAGTACCGGGCAGGAGCGGCAATCCGACGTCCGCCGCGTCTCGCTCGCGGATGGCAAGATCCTCGCCAAGGCACGAATCGACCCTGCGCAGTTCGGCGAAGGCCTCGCGCTGTGGAAGGACCAGCTCGTCAGCCTGACGTGGCACGACGGCATCGCGCATCGCTGGGACGTCCGCACGCTCAAGCCCAAGGGGCAGAACCGCTACACCGGCGAAGGCTGGGGCCTGACGAGCGACGGCGTCTCGCTGCTCCAGTCCGACGGCAGCCCCGCCATCATTGTCCGCGATCCGCTGACGCTGGCCGAGCGCCGCCGCGTGGCGGTGACGATCGATGGCCGCCCATTACGCGACATCAACGAACTTGAATATGTCCACGGCGCGCTGCTCGCCAACGTCTGGCACACCGGCTTCCTGGTCCGCATCGATCCCGCGTCTGGCAAGGTGACCGCGGTGATCGACCTCCGTCCGCTGGTCGCCGAGATCGCTGCGACCGACCGCGAGGCGGTGCTCAACGGGATCGCCTGGGACGCCAAGGCCGACCGGCTGTTCGTAACGGGTAAATACTGGCCGACGCTCTTCGAAATAAAGATCGCCGCAGCACCGCGTTAAGCCGCGGCCGCGCCTTCTACAGTTGTGCTCCCGCTAAGGCGGGAGCCAGTCTGGACTCCCGCCTTCGCGGGAGAACATGGAGGGCGGCCGACCGCCTTCTGAACGCCGTTCCCAACCGCTGTCATTCGAGTTCTGTCATCCTGACGAAAGTCAGGATCCAGAGCCACGAGAGCTATCCGGTTTTACCCTAGATCCTGACTTTCGTCAGGATGACGAAAGCGTGCCTCTTTGGAGAGGATCGCTTCGTAGATGGCGAATTCTAGAACCCCCGTTCAGCCCCCGGCGCGACCGCACGGATTGCCGCCAGCACATGCTGCAGCAACCCATCCGCATCGTGATGGATATTATGCCCCCCCGGCATCCCGACTTTCCGCGCGTTCGCGGTCGTCAGCAGCGCACACAGGCTGTCCGTCTCCTCAAGCCCGTAGATGCAGGTCACCGGCGCCCAGGTCAGCCGATTGCCGGTCGTCGCCCCCATGCTGTCGGGCGTACCGTGATCGTAAAGCAGGCTGGACGGATCGGCGCGATAGAACACCGTGTCCCCTGGCAGGATCAGCACGATCGCGGCAACGCGCGGACGCAGGTCCTTCGGCAGGTTGGCCAGCCCGGTCTGGACGATGTCCGCGCCGTACGATTGCCCCATCACCACGACCCGTTTCGCCCCCGTCCGCGCCAGCGCCGTCCGCACGCCGTCCGCGATGATCGCATCGAGCTCCTGTCGCGTCCGATGATGCGCGAACAGCGCCGGCGTCGTGATCCCGACCACCGGGATCCCGTGTTCGGTCAGCCCGCGCGAGGTCGACGCGCCGAGCAGGAACCGAAGCCCCATATCACCCGAGAAGTTCACCACCGCGATCGGCGGCGGTCCCGACGCATGCACGCCGATCGCCGGATACACGTGTACGGGATCACGGTCGAAATAGCCGGCAAGATACACGAACAGCACGACGATCGCGGAGATGATCCCGAACACCCACGCGCCGCGACGGACCCGTCGTCTGGTTTTCCTGCGCGTAACGTCCATGCGGATCTCCCAAATGCTCATGGCGAGCCCAGACCGCGGCGATAGCGCCGAAATTCGATCCGGCAACTAGGCGATGACGGTGCGGAGTCAGCCGATCACGTGATCATCCGCTTGAGCGTCTCGATCCGGTCCGCCTCCGCCGCGGGCTTGTCGGTCCGGATTCGCGCGATCCGCGGAAAGCGCATCGCCACGCCCGATTTATGCCGCTTCGAATCATGCAGCGAATCGAACGCGATCTCCAGCACCAGTGTCTTTTCCACCTCGCGCACCGGACCGAACCGGTTCTGCGTATGGTTGCGGACGAAGCTGTCGAGCATCTTCAGCTCTTCGTCGGTGATCCCGGAATACGCCTTGCCGACGGGAAGCAGCTCGCCCTCTTCGGTCCAGCACCCGAAGGTGTAATCCGAATAATAGGACGATCGCCGTCCGGAGCCACGCTGCGCGTACATCATCACGCAGTCGGCGGTCAGCGGATCGCGCTTCCACTTGTACCAGAGCCCCGCACGCCGCCCGCCGACATAGGGCGAATCCCGACGCTTGAGCATGACGCCCTCGATCGCCGCGTCGCGCGAGGTCGCACGGATCGCCTCCAGCGCCGTGAAGTCGTCCGCCTCGATCACCGCACTCAGGTCGAACCGCTCCGGGTCGAGCTGCGGCACGAACGCCTCCAGCCGCGCGCGTCGTGCCGTCCACGGCAGCGTCCGCAAATCCTCCTCGCCGTCGATCAAAAGGTCGTAGAGCCGGACGAACGCAGGATAGTCCGCCAGCATCTTCGCCGACACTGTCTTGCGCCCAAGCCTCTGCTGGAGCGCGTTGAAGCTCGCCGCGCCGCCGCCATCCTCGAGCGTACCACCCTGATGCTCACCCTTCACCAGCAGTTCGCCGTCGACCGTCCCCGGCGTGCGAAACGCCGCGGCGATCTCGGGGAAGCTGGCCGTCACGTCGTCGCCGGTGCGGCTGTAGAGTCGCGTCTCACCCGCGACATGGACGATCTGCACGCGGATGCCATCCCACTTCCACTCGGCGGCATAATCGGCGAGATCGACGCGCAGGTCTTCGAGTCCGTGCGCGAGCATGAACGGCCGAAATACGGGGACGTCCGCGGGCGTCGGCTGCTCTCCGGTGCCCTCCGCCCAGGCGAACAGGCTCGGATACGGCGCATCGAGCCCGTGCCAGACCTCCTCGACCGCATCGACGTCGAGCCCGAACGCATCGGCCAGCGCGGTCTTCGCCAGACGCGCGGAGACGCCGATCCGCAATGCGCCGGTCGCCATCTTAAGCAGCGCGAACCGCTCCTCCGCATCCGACCGGTCGAGCATATCGGCCAGCGCACCAGGCGCATCGGCACGCGACAACGCCGCCAGCCGCTCGACGACATCGGTGATCGACAACGGCGTCGGATCGACCGGAACCGTCGGCTCGGGCCAGAGCAGCGCGACCGTCTCCGCGGTGTCACCGACATAATCGCGGCTCATCCGGAACAGCACCGGGTCGACTCGCTCCTCGATCAGCCCGCGGACCACCGCCGACTTCACGCCCTTGAGATCGAGATCGCCGGTCAGCGCCGCCATCGCCCAGCCCCGATCCGGGTCGGGCGTCGCACGCAGATAATCCGCGATCAGCTTCAGCTTGGCGTTACGCGACCGGGTATAGGTAAGCGAATCGAGCAGGGCGGCGAAAGCGTGCATCGTCGTTCAACGCGCTTGCCGCCCTAACGGATGCAGATACGGAACGACCGCCGCCGGATGCGCCCGACGACGGTCGTGATGTGCTCTCCAGAATACCGCGTCAGTCAATCGCGTTCTTGATCCCCTTGCCGGCGAGCAGCCCGAGCACGAGGAAGACCACGAACAACGCGATGGCGATGAAGAACAGGATCTTGGCGATACCGATGAACGCACCGCCGATGCCGCCGAAGCCGAGCAACGCCAGCACGAGGCCGATGACGAGAAAAGTAACCGCGAGTTTCAGCATGTCGGCCTCCGCAAAGTGAGTTGGACTCGGTCAACCGGCCGGCCGGTAGTTGGTTCCAGTATCGTAACGAGCCCCGTCGAGGCGCCAGTCTAGACCAGGCGCAGAGCGCCGAGCGCGAGGACGACGCCGGTAACCAGAAACAGTACGCCGACCGCGATGCGCAGCGTCTTCAGCGGCAATTTGTGCCATGCCGTCTCGCCCATCATCGCGGCGGGAACGATCACCACGAGCGAGCCGAGAGTCACGCCGATCGCGGCAAACGCCGGAACCGGAGAGCGTGCCGCGAGCGCAAGCGCGATGAACTGGATGCCGTCCCCGAACGTGAGGATGAACAGCCCCAGGAACGCGGTCGCGACCGCGCCGATCTTCCACCGGTCGAGCCGTTCGGGAACTTTGGCCGGGAAAAACGCGCCGCCGCCCTGGAGCAGCAAGGCGAGCGCGAGCATCAGTTGCTGAGCGTTAGGCGTGAGCCTCGGGGCGATGACCGCGCCCAGCGCCGCCGCCACACTGCTCGCGAGGAGGATCGCCAGCGCCGCCATGGCGATGACGAGGCCCGTTCGGCGCAGGCGGTCCGCCAGGATCGCGGCCAGCCAGGCGGTCCGATCGCCGATCTGCGCGAGGGCTGCGGCTACCAATGCCGCCATCAATGCATCCATGCGCTATCCGGCCAGTCGGACCGAGCACGCCGCGGCAAAGGCGTGACAGGCCTGAACGTCCTGCCGTTCGCAGCCGACCGCATCGCGCAGGATGCCGAGCCAGCCATGCACCAGCGCGCCATGCTCGCCGCGGGACAGCGCCGAATCGACGAAATGCGCGACAGTGACCGCGGGGTTGAGACCGTTGCTATGCGCGATCACGCGAATCGCATCGACTTCGGCGGCGATGTCGCAGGGGCGGGCGTAAGGTGCGCGGACGTCGATCGCCGCGATCCGCGCGGCGAGATCGGCCTTTACGGCGATCATATCGTCGATTCGCGCTGCCACGTGTCCCGTTGCGTTTCGTACTGCCTGCCCCATGATCCCGCTCCTTTTCTCTGCATGGACGTTGCGCCCAGGCGGGTAAAGGCGCAGTTAAGTGCGTCGTCGGGCGTCGTTCTGTGCGGCAAAGCTTGACTTCGCGTCGTGCGTCCGCCATGCGCCCAGCCTAATCGAGCGGCGGCATGAGTTCGCCGCTTTCGCATTTTCAAGCCATAGGAATTTGGGCTCATGGCCAAGCCGACCACCGTCAAGATCAAGCTGCTCAGCACCGCTGACACCGGCTTCTTCTACGTCACCAAGAAGAATCCCCGTACCAAGACGGAGAAGCTCTCCTTCTCGAAGTACGATCCCGTCGTGCGCAAGCATGTCGAGTTCAAGGAAGCCAAGATCAAGTAATCCGGTCGGCGGTGCAAACCGCCGTCCGATTGCGACGATTCGAAAAGCCGCGGGGCAGCCCCCGCGGCTTTTGGCGTTTGTGAATCGCCCTCCCGTTCGTCCTGAGTAGCCATCGAGTAGTCGCCGTAGGCGGCGTATCGAGACGGCGTATCGAAGGACAGGTTGGCGCGCGGAACCCATGCTTCGATACGAGCCCTCGATACGCTTCTGACGAAGCTACTCGGTCTCTACTCGGCACGAACGAACGATTGGACCGCCGGGCTGTTTCAGACCAGCGTCCTCACCGCATCCATGAACCGCGCCAGACTGATCGGCTTGGACACGTACGCATCCGCGCCCGCAGCCCGGATCCGCTCCTCGTCCTCACGCCCGGCATAGGCCGTCACCGCCATCACCGGGATCGCCTTCAACGCCTCGTCCGCCTTCAGTTCGAGGATGATCTCGTAGCCGGTGACGTGCGGCATCTGGATGTCCATGATGATCAGGTCGGGCACGAAGTCGCGAGCGCGCGCAACGGCTTCGCGGCCGTCGCGCACGGGTTCGACGGCGAACTGATGCGCGCGCAACAGGTCGCAGAATAGTTTGAGGTTGAGTTCGTTGTCCTCGACAACGAGCACCTTCTTTGCCACCGATCCACCTTATCCGGAAAGAAGGCACGATAGGCAATGCGCGACCGCGATTCAAACGAAGACGCCGAAGCGCTCGCCCTGCGCGCTTTGGTATGGACATTAGGCGAACCCGATCGCGCGATGCGGTTGCTGTCGGTGACAGGCCTCGACCCGAGCGACCTGCGTGCACGAGCAAGCGACCCGGCGGTACTGTCGGCGGCGCTTGGCTTTCTCGAAAACCATGAGCCGGACCTGATCGCCTGCGCCGAATCGCTGGGCGTGAAGCCAGAGGCGCTCGTCCGCGCACACGCCAGGCTGGACCAGGGAGATTTCGAAGCATGAGGCCGCTGCTGATCAGCGATTGCGACGAAGTGCTGCTGCACATGGTCAAGCATTTCGGCGTCTGGCTCGACGAGCGCCACGACATCGACTTCCAGATCCAGCACGGCGATTTCTCGACCGCGATGACCCGCCGTGACGGCGGTCCGCCGCCGTCACGCGAGGATATGTGGGCGATGCTCGGCGAGTTCTTCCCCGCCGAGATGCATCGCCAGACGCTGGTGCCGCACGCGGTCGACGCGCTGGAGCGGCTGGCGCAGGTGGCGGACATCGTCATCCTGACCAACCTCCAGGACGAATGCCGCCAGCCGCGGATCGAGCAGCTGGCCAAGTTCGGCATCGCGCACCGGGTCGAGTGCAATCAGGGCGGCAAGGGTACGCCGGTCTCGCGGCTGGTCGAGGAATATGGCTCGCCGGTCACGGTGTTCGTGGATGACCTCGCCGTGCATCACGAGTCGGTCGCCAGGCACGCGCCGGGGGTGCACCGGTTGCACATGGTCTCCGAGCCAGCGCTGGCGGTGACCGTACCGAAGGCGCCCGAGGCTCACGCTCGGATCGACGACTGGCGCGAGGCCGCGGACTGGATTGCCGCGCGGTTCGAGGCGGGTTTGCCGGCGGACGCCTGATCCCCTCGATCCTCCCCCGCCAGGGGGAGGTGGCGCCGCAGGCGACGGAGGGGGAGGCACACGCAACACGGGTTTCCCTTACCTCCCCCTCCGTCTGGCGAGGGCCAGCCACCTCCCCCTGGCGGGGGAGGATTGCTCGAACGGCGGTTCGTACCAAGGCCCACTTGACCCATCCCCCACCGCTGTGGTGATACCTCACCCATGACCGATCGTATCGACCGCAAGCTCGAAGAGCTGGGCCTCACCCTCCCACAGGCTGCCGCGCCCGTCGCCGCCTATGTCCCGACCGTGCTGGCGAACGGCATGCTCCACATCTCGGGCCAGCTACCGTTCAAGGACGGCGTCCTGGTCAAGGGCCGCGTCGGAGACGATGTCTCGCTCGAAGACGCGCAGGAGGCCGCCAAGCTCTGCGGCCTGATGCTCGTCGCGCAGATGAAGGCTGCCCTCGGCACGCTCGGCCGCGTCGAGCGGATCGTGAAACTCGGCGTGTTCGTCAACTCGACCGTCGACTTCACCGATCAGGCCAAGGTCGCCAACGGTGCGTCCGAACTCATGGTCGCGCTGTTCGGCGATAGCGGCAAGCACGCGCGCTCGGCAGTCGGCGTCGCCGTCCTCCCGCTCGGCGCGGCGGTCGAGATCGACGCGATCGTCCAGGTTTCCGCCTGACCGTCTTGGAGGCGCGCCCTCGCGTCTCTACCTAAGGCGGCAATGAACGCCGTCACAGCCCGCATCGCCCAAGGCGTCACCTCCATCGCGGCCGACGATTGGCAGGCGTGCTCCGGCACCGCCAACCCGTTCGTCGGCCACGCCTTCCTCTCCGCGCTCGAAGCGTCGAAAAGCGTCGGCGGCCGCTCGGGCTGGCAGGCGTTACCGGTGGTGGTCGACGGCCCCGACGGCAAGCCCGCCGCGATCGCCCCCGCCTATGCCAAGAGCCACAGCCAGGGCGAATACGTCTTCGACCAGGGCTGGGCCGACGCGTGGGAGCGGGCAGGGGGGCAATATTACCCCAAGCTCCAGATCGCCGCACCGTTCAGCCCGGTGCCGGGCCCGCGCCTGCTGCTCCGCGACCGCGACCAAGCCCCCGCGCTGATCGCCGCGCTGGAAGCTGTGACCGACCAGAGCGGGCTATCCTCCGCGCACGCCACCTTCATCGACCCAGACGAGGTGCCGCTGTTCGAGGCGGCAGGCTGGCTGATCCGCCAGGGCACGCAGTTCCACTGGAAGAACGAGGGGTACGCCAGCTTCGACGACTTCCTCGCCGTGCTCGCCAGTCGTAAGCGCAAGGCGATCCGCAAGGAGCGCGCCGCGGCCGTCGAGGGCCTCACGATCCGCCACCTCGTCGGCGCCGAAATCACGCCCCAGCATTGGGACGCGTTCTGGGTATTCTACCAGGACACCGGCAGCCGCAAATGGGGCCAGCCGTATCTCACGCGCGCGTTCTTCGACCAGATCGGCAAGACGATGGGCGACCGCGTGCTGCTCATCCTCGCCGAGCGCGACGGCGTACCGATCGCCGGTGCACTCAACCTGATTGGCGATGACACGCTCTACGGCCGATACTGGGGCGCCACCGAGGAGGTGCCGTTCCTCCATTTCGAACTCTGCTATTACCAGGCGATCGACGCCGCCATCGCGCGCGGCCTGAAGACGGTCGAGGCCGGCGCGCAAGGGGAACACAAGCTCGCGCGTGGCTATGCGCCGGTCGCGACCTATTCCGCGCACTACATTCCCGACCCGAGCTTCCGCCGCGCGATCGCCGACTATCTCGTCCGCGAGTGCGAGGCCGTCGCCGAGCAGCAGGAGTATCTCGGCGAGCTTACTCCGTTCCGGCGGGGCGAGCAGCAGCAGCCCGGTTGACGCGGTAGAGCAGGCTGGTGCCGTCACGCCGGATCAGCGTCAGGTCGCGCACCAGCTTCGAATCGAACTTCGGCGGGTGGATCAGCCACACGTAATCGAATGCATCGCGCGGGAATTTTTCCAGCGCCACCCCGATCGGCCGCCAGAACTGGCCACGGCACTTGATGTCGCTGACGATCTCCGACGGATCATGCGCGAAGCCCTTCGCCGCCGGATATTGCGTCGTCATCAACTGCGCGCCGGCCATCGACCACTGGTCGTTGGTGAACGCCAGCCGCCGCTCGAGCAGCAGCGCGGGCACATGCTCGAGCCGCGAATACGCCCAATCGTCGCGACACCGTCGCCCCACGAACGACACGACGCGCGAGCGCTCGGGCACCGTATCGATCGCCGCGATCGCCTGGTCGTAGCTCCGATCGTACATCAGGTAGCTGACCGTCGTCCCTGCCAGCCGCACGCCAAAGAATGCAAAGCCCAGCGCTGCGAGCACCGCCGCCCCGCGCAGCGACAGCCCGTGCCGCGGCCGCAGCGCGATCACCGCGATCCCGAGCATGAACGGCGCGAGCCGCATGTCGGCATAGGCCGAGCCGAACACGATCCGCGGCAACAGGATATACACGATCGCGAGGAACAGAGCCGACAGGCTCAGGTTGCGCGAATATTCGATCGTCTGGTCGCGCACGCCGCGGAACAGGATCACGAACAGCACGGTGACCGACGCGATGTCGAACGTCATCCAGCGATCGCGCAGGACCATCGTGATCCAGTTCATCTTCCAGCGCCAGTTGAACCAGTCCTGCGTCTTGCCGCCGACATGATCGCCCGACCGCCAGACCACCATCATCACCATCGGCAGCGCGAGCGGCAGGCAGTTCAGCCCCGCCTGAATGCACGCCTTGAACCAGCCATGCGCCCAGCTCTTGGGATCGCTGTCACGGCGGATGTCGTGCTGGCGGATCAGCTCGGCGGAAAAGGCGAGCACGCCCAGCACGCCCCAGCCGAACGTATGGCACAGCCACAACAGGCACGAGATCGGGATGAATATGGCGGTGCGCAGCCGGGTGCGCTTGAGCCGCCCCATCCGCAGCCACAGCGCGAACAGGTTCAGCGCCAGCGCCATCGCCAGCGCGAAATTCACGAATCCGAACTGGAAGGGGTAGCTGTAGGCGAGCGGGAGAGCGAACAACGCGGTCGCGGGGATTCGGCCATGCACCTCGCGCGCGATCCACAGCAGGCCCGTCACGGTCAGCGCGGGGATCGCCATGACGATCAGCTTCACCGCCAGCTGTAACCCGAAGATCGGCGCGAGCGGCTCGATCAGCAGGTCGATACCGAGGTTGCCGATCATCTGCCAGCGGAAGTTATACCATTGCGAAAGCCAGGGATTATCGCCGATCGCCAGCTGGACGCGGTAGCGCCCCATATGCCCGGGCAGGTCGACCAGTGGCGGGATCTCCGGCCACAGCAACGGTATGATCGACGCCAGCGCAACCGCGACGACGAAGCCACGCGTCTGCCACCACTTCAGCCGCCCCGTCATGCCGTCGTCCACTCGTTCCCCGCTACCGCAACGTCGTTACCGAATGCGATAGAGGCGGAGCCTCGCCCCGCGCAAGGGAAGACGTTCGAAGCCCGCCGGGGCATGACCGGATTGCAGCATCGTTGCGAGACTGTTTGGATAGCTGTGGGTCACGTCGATCTCGGAGAAATCGCCGGGGCAAAAGGCGACATAGGTAACGTTCCACTCACGGGCGATCGCCGCGCTGCGGCCGGGACGGCTGAGGAAATAGCGATACATCGCCATGTTGCCGCGGTTGTTGCGATGGTAGCCGGCGCCGACGGTCGACAGATGCGTCGCGCCGATCAGATAGGACGCCATATTCGTCGGCGCCATTACGACGCCCGGCGGGTAGCGATCGACCTGCGCCCAGGCATCGCCGGTATTGCAGAGGATCTGCGGCGTCATCGGCGGCGGGATCCGTACGCCGGGAGCAAGGATACGGAGCGCCAGATTGGGGGCTTCGGAATAGGCGATGCCCGACGATACCAGCCATGCACCGATCAGCGCGGGCGCAGCCCACGTCGTTCGCCGCCGCGCCACGAGGATCAGGCCGGCCAGTACCGGGACGACCGTCGGCGCACCGATATAGGTTCCCCGCGCCTGCGACAGCGAGACGAGCGCCGAGATGCCGATCACGCCGACCAGCGGCATCGTCACCGCCCAGCGCGTCGGTGCACGCGCGACCATCCAGACCGACGCGATGCACCCGGCGAGCAGCAGTCCACCGATCGACAGCGTGCGCGCCAACGGTTGCGCGAAGATGCTGTTCGCTTCGTCGATGTGCGGCAGAAAGGCCGCGCGCAGGAAGGGATCGACCATCCCATACGGCCCGGTCAGGCATCCCGGATAGGCGGCCAGCGTGCCACCCAGCGCAAGCGCACCGAGCACGCCGCTCGCGATGATGCGCGATCGCCATGTGCGCAGCCACGGTGTCGCCACGGCCAAGGCTCCAAGCGCTGCGGCGACAGCGAGCGTGCCCGTGGCGGACGCGGGCGTGAAGGCATCGCACAGCGCGGATGACCAATAACTGGGCCGCATCGCCACCAGGAAGACGCCGGTCGTCGCGGCCAGGGCTGCCGCGAACGCGGCTAACCGCAACCGTTCGCGGTCACCGGAGACGACCCAGAATATCGCCAGCGTAGCGACCAGCGCGGCGACTTGCGGCGCAGTTTCCAGCCCGATGACCAGGCTGGCCGCAACGGCGATCCCAGTGATGATGCCGCTGACGATCGTCGGTCGGCGCATCATCATGAGGATGGCAATTTCGATGATGACGATCTGCAGCGCGTGGTGGTCGATCCGCCCCGGGAGGAACAGCGTGATGCCGGGATAGGCGATGCCCGCCAGAATGGCCGCGACGACGGCTGCCTCGTCTCCCCATAGCCGACGGGCGATCCGCACCGACAGGACGATGTTGCAGGCGAACAGCAGCGCCGGATACAGCAGCACCGCGGTCAGCTCGGCGCCGTGACGGCCGATCAGCGGCGTCGCCGCGAGGATGATCCCCGCGATCCCGAAATCGTTCAGTCGCGACCAGTGCATCGGTGCGCCGAGCGGGGGCGCCATGCGATATTGCGTCCAGTCGTCGAAGGCTTGGCCGTTGAGCCAGTCGCGCACCTGCGCCAGCCGCATCATGTCGTCGGCATCGGGCAGGATCAATTGCCCGACGCGGTGCCAGTCGGTGATCGCCCAGCAGGTCGACAGCAATGTCGCCAGAACCACCGCGACGATAATGTCGAAGCGGATCGTGCGTCCGCGGCGGGCATCGGGGGCAGGTACGTCGTCGAATGGCGGCGGGTTTGGCATGCGGTCATCCTGAGGCGAACCTCGTCGGCTTAGCGGCGAATAGTTAACCCTCTTTTTAGCGTTGCCTCCGTATGCCTTCGGGCAAGGGAGGATCATCCATGCCGACAGTGCTGGCCTATCAATCGCCGATCGTCGAACGCGATACGTCGGGCACCGAAGCGGAGGATGCGCTCGAACTGTCGATCGTCATGCCCTGCCTCAACGAAGCGGAGACGCTGGCGCTGTGCATCCGCAAGGCGCAGGAATTCCTGCGGACCAGCGGGATCGCCGGCGAGGTGGTGATCGCCGACAACGGATCGACCGACGGCTCGCGCCAGATCGCCAATGCGATGGGCGCACGCCTCGTCGGTGTCGACGCGAAGGGCTACGGGGCTGCGCTGCTGGGCGGGATCGCCGCCGCTCGCGGCCGATACGTGATCATGGGCGATGCCGACGACAGCTACGATTTTCTCGCGCTGATGCCGTTCGTCACCGCGCTGCGCAACGGCGGCGAACTGGTGATGGGCAACCGGTTCCAGGGCGGCATCGCACCCGGTGCGATGCCGCCGCTGCATCGGTATCTGGGCAATCCGGTCCTCAGCTTTCTCGGGCGACGCCTGTTCAACGCGCGGATCGGCGACTTCCATTGTGGCCTGCGCGGTTTTCGCCGCGATGCGGTCCTCGGTCTTGGACTGCGATCGTCGGGGATGGAGTTCGCCAGCGAGATGGTCGTCAAGGCGGTCATGCACCGGCTCGACGTCCGCCAGGTGTCGACGACACTGTCGCAGGACGGACGTAGCCGCCCGCCGCATTTGCGGACGTGGCGCGATGGCTGGCGGCATCTGCGCTTTCTGTTGACCTACGCTCCCCGGTTCCTGTTCGTTTATCCCGGCTTGCTCGCGGCGGCTGGCGGCACGGCGGGCGTCGCGGTGCTCGCGACCGGCGGTGTCGAACTCGGCGGTATCGAACTCAGCGCGACGACGATGCTGTTCGCGGCGATGGCGATGCTGCTGGGTAGTCAGTTGATCGGCTTCGGCATCCTCGCACGACTGTACGGCGTCGCCAGCGCCTTGTGGCCCACCAGCATGCGGGTCGAGCAATTTCGCCGCCACTTCAGCGTCGAACGCGGCTGCATCGTCGGCGGACTGCTCCTGCTGCTCGGTATGGCGGGGAGTGCAGGTCTGCTCGCACAATGGGGGCGGGCGGGATTCGGGCCGATGGAGCCGGTCCATCTCATGCGTCTGGCGATCCCCACGATGGTGGCGAGCGTCATCGGGTTGCAGACAATGTTCACCAGCTTCCTGATCGGATTGATCGATACCCGATCCGATCGCTGACGGCGCGACAGACATGAAAAGGGGAGGATACGATCACCGTATCCTCCCCTTTTTCATGCCAGATGATTTTTCGATGCCAGACGGTGCGCTTCGGTTCAGCGCGAGAGCACCGTGACGAAGTGCAGCCCGCGATCGAACAGCCACGAGAACGGACGGGGATAGAGCGACAAGCGCGTGGCGAACCGGCTGCTGCCGAGGTCCAGCGTCCGCCAGATGTTCGTCCATTCTTTGCGCGACAGATAATTATACGGCAACCGCACGCCGTGGGCTGCGTTGCCGACCCAATCCATGAATCGCAATGTGGTGTTCGCCGCGATCCCGTCGCGCAAGTGATCCTTGATGATCACCATCGGCGCGATACGCGCGATCTCGGCGAGCACGGCTTCGGGATCGTCGGTATGATGCAGCACGTCGACCACGATCGCCGCGTCGAACGCGTTGTCGCCGAACGGGATATGCGCGCCGTCAAAGGCGTGAACCGGGATCGCAGTATCGGGGCGGACCAGCACGTCGATGCCCTCGATCACGACGTCAGGGCGCTTTTGCATGATCAGCACGGCCAGATCGCCGCTCCCGCATCCGACGTCGAGCACCCGTGCGCCGTCCGGCAGCCGTTCCGCGATCACGGCCGCCAGGCGCCGCACCCGGCGCCCGAACACCAGTTTATCATGAACTGCAGCCAGCACGTCGCATCTCCCCAATCAGAAATGCGAGCCTGCCCTCAAGTCGATGACATTTGGTTAACGCGCAATGCCGAACGAGGTTCGCAACCGACCGTTACCGGTCGCGCCGCCCCAGCAAGCGCAACCGCAGCGCGTTCAGCTTGATGAAGCCTTCCGCATCGCGCTGGTCGTAGGCGCCCTGGTCGTCCTCGAACGTCACGACCTTCTCCGAATACAGCGAGTTCGGCGATTTGCGGCCCACGACGTAGACGCCGCCCTTGTAGAGCTTCAGCCGGACGGTGCCCGACACCTTCGTCTGGCTGTGGTCGATCGCCGCCTGCAGCATTTCGCGCTCGGGACTGAACCAGAAGCCGTTGTAGAGCAGCTCGGCATAGCGCGGTGCGAGTTCGTCCTTCAGATGCGCGGCGCCGCGATCGAGCGTCAGCTGCTCGATGCCGCGGTGTGCGAGCTGATAGATCGTGCCACCGGGAGTCTCGTACATGCCGCGGCTCTTCATGCCGACGAAGCGGTTCTCGACGAGGTCGAGACGGCCGATGCCGTGGCGGCGGCCGTATTCGTTGAGCGTCGACAGCAACGTCGCCGGGCTCATGCCCTCGCCGTTGATCGCGACGCCGTCGCCGCGCTCGAAATCGACCGTGATGTACTCGGGGACATCGGGCGCGTCCTCGGGGTTCACGGTGCGCGAATAGACATAGTCGGGGACCTCGTCCCACGGGTTCTCGAGTACCTTACCCTCGGACGAGGTGTGGAGCATGTTCGCATCGGTCGAGAACGGCGACTCGCCGCGCTTGTCCTTGCTGACCGGGATCTGGTGCTGCTCGGCGAACTCGATCAGCTTGGTGCGGCTGGTAAGATCCCATTCGCGCCACGGCGCGATCACCTTGATGTCGGGAGACAGCGCGTAATAGCCGAGCTCGAAGCGAACCTGGTCGTTGCCCTTGCCAGTCGCGCCGTGGCTGACCGCGTCGGCGCCGACCATCTTGGCGATCTCGATCTGGCGCTTGGCGATCAGCGGCCGCGCGATCGAGGTGCCGAGAAGGTACAGCCCCTCGTACAGCGCGTTCGAGCGCATCATCGGGAACACGTAGTCGCGCACGAATTCCTCGCGCAGATCGTCGACGAAGATGTGCTCGGGCTTGACGCCCATCATCTCGGCCTTGGCACGTGCCGGCTCGAGCTCCTCGCCCTGACCGAGATCGGCGGTGAAGGTCACGACTTCGCAGTTGTACGTCTGCTGGAGCCATTTCAGGATCACGCTCGTGTCCAGGCCACCGGAATAGGCGAGTACGACGCGGTTGATTCCGGCGCCGCCGGCGGGGTTGCTCTGATCGGTCACGGGCAGGATCCTTCGGGCAATATCCAATGCCCGCGCCCCTATGCGCTGAGGCGCGTTCGCGCAACCGCTGGACGCCTGACACGCGTTAATGGCGCGTACAACCGAATCCCGCTATTCGCGCCGCACATCCAATGGAGTGTCCCGACCGTGCTACGCCAAAGCCTCACCCTTCTCGTTCTTGTCGGTCTCGCAACCCCGGCGCTCGCGCAGGAAACGCGCGCCTCGGCCGCCGCCAAGTTCAAGACCGAATTCGCCGCATCGGATACCAACAAGGACGGCGTCCTTACGCGCGCCGAAGTGCTGGCACGGATCGACAACATGAAGGTCGGGGCAGGGCGTCCCGATCCCGTCCATGCCAAGCGCCTCGCCGACCTGTGGTTCACGAGCGCGGACAAGAACAAGGACGGCAAGGTCACGCAGGCCGAAGCACAGGCGCTGCTCGCGGCGACGTTCGCGAAATACGACGCGAACCACGACGGCAAGATCGGCGGCGACGAACGCGCGGCTGCGAAGGCGCAGATCCAGGGGCCGCGTTAAAGCGCAACCGATCCCCCTCCCTGAAAGGGAGGGGTTAGGGGTGGGTAGGCCAATTTTGCGCGCGCCGCACACCCCAACTGGCCGACCCACCCCCAGCCCCTCCCTTCCAGGGAGGGGGGCAGGTCAGCCCTCGCGCAACGCCCGCTCGCCCTCGATCATGTAGTCGCGGGTCATCGGCAGCGCCATCCGGCTCTTCGACAACTGGATCTGGTAGTTGACCATCCCCCCGGTCCGGAACGCCGCCGCGGCGCCCGCCAGATAGAATGTCCACATCCGGTAGAACCGCTCGTCGTACAGCCCGACGATCGCATCCTTCGCCGCCACCGTCCGATCATACCATTGGTCGATCGTCAGCGCGTAATGGACGCGTAGCACCTCGATATCGGTCGGGAACATCCGCAGCCCCTCATACCCCTTCACGATCTCCGACAGCGCCGGATTATACCCGCCCGGGAAAATATACTTGGTCGTGAAGGTGTCGGTGACGCCAGGCCCGCCCATCCGGCCGATCGTGTGGAGCAGCATCACGCCGTCGTCCGTCAGCAGGTCGCGGCACTTGCGGAAGAACGCCTTGTAGTGCGCCGGGCCGACATGCTCGAACATCCCGACCGAGACGATCCGGTCGAAACTCCCCGTCAGCGCGCGGTAGTCGATCAGCTCGAACTTCACCTTGTCGGCGACGCCTGCTTCCTGCGCCCGCCGCCGCGCGACCTTCAGCTGCTCCTCGCTCAGCGTCACGCCGAGCACTTCGGCGCCGGTCTTGGCGTGCAGGTACAGCGCCATCCCGCCCCAGCCGCAGCCGATGTCGAGCACGCGCATGCCCGGCTGAATCGCCAGCTTGGCGGCGATGTGCGCCTTCTTGTCCGACTGCGCTTGCTCCAGGCTGTTGCTGGGATCGGTGAAGTACGCGCAGGAATATTGCCGGTCCGCATCGAGGAACAGGTCGTACAGCCGATCCGACAGATCATAGTGATGCGCGACGTTCTTCTTCGACCGGCGCGCCATGTTCACGCGGTCGACACGGTGCACCACCTTGTCGAGCAGCTTGATCGGCAGCGAGGGATTGAGCCCACCACCACGCTCCCACGGGCTGTTGCCCTTGAGCAGATTGACCAGGTCGCGGATGTCGCCGCGTTCGATCACCAGGCGCCCGTCCATGAACGCCTCCGCCGCGCCGAGCGCCGGGTGGCGGATGATCGCCCCCGCGACCCCAGGCTCGGTCAATCGGATCGTGACGGGGTTGTACGCGGGGTCGGGCTTGCCGAAATGCTTCGTGGTGCCGTTGGCATGGATGAGCGTGAGTTCGCCGGTTTTAACCTGCCGGGCCAGGAAACGATCGAAAAGAGCCATGCTGGGTTAGCTAATGACTGGTACGGAAATGCGCCACCCCTCGGCGCGCGTCAGATCCCCGCGTACCAGTCATAATCTACGTTATCTTCCCAATAGCCGCCCTTGCCCTTGCCGATCCCCGCGAGGCTGTCGACCGCGTCGATCGCCATGACGTATTTCGCGTGCTTGTAGCCGAGCTGGCGTTCGACCCTGAGCCGGACGGGCGCGCCGTGCGCGACGTCGAGCACCTGGTCGTTGAGCGCCCAGGCCAGGATCGTCTGCGGGTGGAACGCGTCGACCAGATCGACCGACTCGTAATAGTTCGCGCCGCGGTAGAGGTCGGCGCAGGTGAAGACGATATAGCGTGCGGTGTCGCGGATCTTCGCGGCGGTCAGCAGCGCGCCGAGCTTCGGCCCCTGCCATTTGCCGATCGCGCTCCAGCCCTCGACGCAGTCGTGCCGCGTGATCTGCGCCCGCGACGGCATCTGGCGGAGTTGCGGGAGCGACACCGACAGCGGGTTATCGACCAGCCCGCCGACCTTCAGCCGGTAATCCGCGAAGTTGTTGACGACCATCGCGGTATAGTCCGCGGTCCCCGGATTGCTCGTGCCGTTTGAGCGGAAGATCGGCGACATCTGCGCAGGGCTGAACTCGGGCGCCAGCGCGTTGCGGTTGGTCAGCGCGCGCTGCAATCCGCGGTTCATGTCCTCGCCCATGAACAGGATCTTCCGTGCCTCGGGGTTCGCGGCGATCTTGTCGCACCCGGTCAGCAGAACGCCCGCGCCGACCGCGGCGCCGGTGACGAGCGCACGGCGCGTGATGATCGTGCTCATGCCGCGTCCTCCTCAACATGCCTCGGCACGTGCCAGCGCCCGGTAATCATCGACCGCACCTCGTTCCACGTCCCCGCCAGGATCACCAGCGCCAGATGCGCGACAATGAACAGCACCAGCCCGGTGGCGGCGATGAAGTGGATCGAGCGCGCCGATTGCCGCCCGCCGAACACCTCCAGTAGCCACGGCCATGCCGCATCCATTCCCGGCGACATCGTTAGTCCGGTCAGGATCATCACCGGGATCAGCACGAAGATCGTCGCGACGTACGACAGCTTCTGGAGGATGTTGTACGCGCCCGGCCGCTTGGGATCGTGGAAGCGGAAGGCGAGATGTTCCTTCACGTCATGCACCACTTCGCGCGGCGAAAGCTCGGCGGCGCGCACGCGCAGATCGCGCTGGAAATGCTTGTTGACCAGGCTGACGATCATGAACCCGAGCAGCGCGAAGGCCAGCACCAGCGCGAACAACAGATGCCACCGCCGCGAAATGGCAAGGTTGTAGCTCGCCGGGATTGTCAGCAGGTTGAGCAGCGACACCAGCCAGCTCGGCCACTGGTCGAGCGTCGTCCACGCGGTGTCGAAATTCGCGCCGTACCGTCCCCAGTACAGCCGCGGATGCGCCTTGAGGATGCCGATCCCGCTGCCGATCATGATGAACATCGTCACCACCGTCACCCAGTGCCAGATGCGCGTCGCCAGTTTGTGGCGCTTGATAATCGGGATGGGTAGGGGATCGTTCATGCTCGACCTTCGCTCTAGGCAGTCGAAACGTTGCATAGCAGGGATAAGCGTATGACCGAATGGCATTCTTACGAGCCCGTGGACGGCCATCGCCTGCCGCACGATCCCCTGAACGCGATCGTCGCACCGCGCCCGATCGGCTGGGTCAGCACGCTGTCGGCGGACGGCGTCGCGAACCTCGCGCCCTATTCATTCTTCAACCTGTTCAACTACAGCCCGCCGCTGATCGGCTTCTCGTCGATGGGGTGGAAGGACAGCGTCGCCAATATCGAGGCGACCGGCGAGTTCGTCTGGAACCTGGTGTCGCGCGATCTGAGCGAGGCGATGAACACGACGGCTGCCAACGTCGCAGCCGACGTCGACGAGTTCGCGCTCGCCAAGCTGGAGATGGCGGCGTCGACCAAGGTGAAACCGGCGCGGGTTGCCGCGTCGCGCGCGCAGTTCGAGTGCAAGCTCACCCAGCTGATCCGCCTGGAAACCAAGGAAGGCCGCGAACTCGACCAGTGGTTGGTGCTAGGCGAGGCGGTCGCGATCCACATCGACGCCGGCATGCTGGAGGACGGCGTATACCAGACCGCCCGCGCGCAGCCGATCCTGCGCGGCGGCGGCCCTGCGGATTACTTCGAGATCACCGAAGACGCGCTCTTCAAGATGCGCCGGCCGGGCTGAGCGAGGCAAGCGTGTTCACCCGCGAAGGCGGGTGCCCAGACTGGGTCCCCGCCTTCGCGGGGAAACATCGTGGTTCAGGCGTACGCTCGGTAAAAAAACACCACCGTCGTCGTTGCCGTCACCAGCAGCGTCCACCCGCGAATCACCCCGTCGGGCAGCTTCCGTCCGAACCGCGCGCCGAAATACCCGCCGACCACGCCGCCCGCCATCATCGGCAGGCACAGCGCCCACGCGACCATGCCGGTCGCCGCGAACACGATCGTCGCGGCGGCGTTTGCGGTCGCCAGCATCAGCGTGCGCGGCGCGGCTAGCTTGGCGGGCGAGGCGCCGGCCAACAATCCCCATGCCGCCGTCAGCATCATCCCGACGCCGCCCCCGAAATAGCCGCCATAGATCCCCAGCAACGTCTGCGCGGCGATCAGCGAGCGCGACCCGATCGCGACGCGTGCGTGCAGCCAGGTCGACGCGGGCTTGCCGAACGCGATCGCGAGCGTCGCCATCAGCAGAAGCCAAGGCACGATCACGTCGAACGCGGTCGCCGGGGTGAAGAACAACAGCAGGCTGCCGACCAGCCCGCCGACGAACGTGATCCCCGCCAGCGTGCGGATACCGACGCCGCCAACCGGCCCGAGATCGCTGCGATACGCCCACGCGCTCGCCATCGCCGCCGGCTGTACCGCGACGTTGCTGGTCGCGTTGGCGATCGGCGAGGGCAGGCCGAGCGCGATCAGCGACGGCATCGTCGCGAAGCTGCCACCGCCCGCCAGCGCGTTCATCGCGCCGCCCAGCATTCCCGCCCCCGCCGCCAATCCCAGCGAACCGAGATCAGACAAAGGCGGCATCAGCCTCGGCAGCGGCCTCACGATCGATCTGCGCGCGGCTCTTCTTCTCCGACGCGGTCTTCAGCTGCCCGCACGCCGCATCGATGTCGCGCCCGCGCGGCGTCCGCACCGGTGCCGAAATCCCCGCGCCGAACACGATGCTGGAGAACGACTTGATCCGCTCGGGCGTCGAGCACTCGTATTGCGCACCCGGCCAGGGGTTGAACGGAATGAGGTTCACCTTCGCCGGCAGCTCGTATTTCCGCAGCAACCGCACGAGTTCGCGCGCATCGTCGTCGGAGTCGTTCTTGTCCTTCAGCATCACATATTCAAACGTGATGCGGCGCGCGTTGTTCGTGCCCGGATAGTCCGCACACGCCTGCAGCAATTCCTCGATGCCGTATTTGCGGTTGAGCGGGACGATCTCGTCGCGCACTTCCTTGGTCACCGCATGCAGCGACACCGCCAGGTTCACGCCGATCTCCGCCCCCGCACGCGCCATCATCGGCACCACGCCCGACGTCGACAACGTGATCCGACGGCGGCTGAGCGCGAGGCCCGCGCCGTCCATCACCAGCTTCAACGCATCGCGGACATTCTCGAAATTATACAGCGGCTCGCCCATCCCCATCATCACGATGTTGGTGAGCATGCGGCCCTCGGGCTGGCTCGGCCATTCACCCAGCGAATCGCGTGCAAGCATCACCTGCCCGACGATCTCGGCGGGCGTCAAATTGCGCACCAGCCGCATCGTGCCGGTGTGGCAGAAGGTGCAGTTGAGCGTGCAACCGACCTGGCTCGACACGCACAACGTGCCGCGATCCGCGTCGGGGATGAACACCATCTCGTAATCCTGCGCATCGTCCGACCGCAGCAGCCACTTCCGCGTGCCGTCGGTCGACACTTGAGCCTCGACCACGTTCGGCCGGCTGATCACGAAGCGCTGCTCCAGCCACGGGTGCATCGTCTTCGAGATATCGGTCATCGCCGAGAACTCGGTCGCGCCGCGATTGTAGATCCAGTGCCACAGCTGCTTGGCGCGCAGCTTGGCCTGCTTTTCCTCGAGTTGCGACGTCTCCAGCGCCATCCGCAGATCGGCTAGCGAGAGCCCGAGCAGGTCGATCCGTCCATCGCTGCGCGGCACGAAGCTGCGGGGAACGGGCACGGGGTCGATGTGCCCGGGAATAGGCATGAGGTTCGCGGCGGTCTGCATGCGCGAGCCCGTAGCGGAATTTTCGTGATTTTTCTACTGGCTGCGGGATGAGTCTGTAGGCCGTCCGTTGGATTCCATCCTTCGCCAGCAAGAACACCACCCAGGCGAAGGCCGGGGCCCAGTTGGGGGACGAAGATGGTGACGCTTAGCCCGTAGTTGCGACCACCTTTCCAACTGGGCCCCGGCCTTCGCCGGGGTGGTGCCGGTGGGCGGGGCTCGCCCGAAGTTTCAGCCCCCGCTACACGCCAACACGGCCGCATCGATTGCCGTCGCCGCGCCCGGTAGCGCGTACACATCCGCAAACGGCCGCCCGCCAACACCGACCGCCTCGACGCTCATGCTCCGCCCCGACCGCATCGCCGCCACGATCGCGCGATCACTTGGCGCATCGCTCGCCCAGGCATCCAGCCCGTTCGCCACCAAGGTGAACCGCCGCTCGCCCACCGTCAGCGTCACCCCGGCCGACCGATCGCGCTCGCGACTGAGCCGCACATACAAGGATGCGTGCAGGCCGCGCTTGGGCCACGTCGCAACGCTCGCAAATCCCGACGAACGCCCCCCCGCCATCACCGGCCGCGCGATCGCGAAACACCGCGGAGGCGAGGCATCGCAAAACGCGCCCCACCCTTGGTAGATGCCGATCGTGTCACGCGCCGCGGCGGGAGCCGCAATCGCGAGCATCCCCAACGCCAACACCAAACGCCCCAGAACTCCCCTCCCTGGAAGGGAGGGGTTGGGGGTGGGTAGGCCTGCTCGAGCCCCAACGGTTCGAACGCGCGGAAGCCGACCCACCCCCAACCCCTCCCTTCCAGGGAGGGGGGCAGAAGTGCTTGAGCCCGATGAGAGACCTTCGACCCACGCGAATTTCACGCCGGAGCGAATCCCGTACCCCGATGCGGCACCGTCGCCCGCCCATTCTCCACCAGCGTAACCGACCCCTGCGGCAACCCCTTCGCAACCGGCGCGCCGAGCAACGGATCGACCGCCGCCCCGGTCATCACCCCCAGCATAACCCGACTCGAAATCCCGTGCATGATCACCAGCCGATCACCCGCATCCTCCGCGGTATCCGCCAGCCACCCGCCGACTCGTGCCGCGATCTGCGCATAGGTCTCGCCATCGGGCGAAGGCTTTAACGTCCCACCCGGCAGCATCACCGACCCGACCTCGTCGACGACGTCCGCATAATAGCGCCCGCCCCACGATCCCATGTCGATCTCAACCAACCGCGGATCGGTCCGCGCATCATGCCAGTCCAGGTCCAGATGCTCGCAGATCACCGCCAGCGTCTGCAAGGCCCGCCCGGTCGGCGACGCCCAAAGCGTCAACGCCGGCTTCACCCCCAGCACACCACGCAACGCCCGCCCAAGCTCGTCCGCCTGTGCGAACCCAGCGCGCGTAAGCGGCGTATGTGCGGCATTCCCCTGCAACCGGTGCGCCGCATTGAACACGGTTTCGCCGTGCCGCGCGACGAAATCGCGACCCTTGCGCACGGGCGGCTTTGCGCTTGATCGGGCGTCGCCTTCACCCTGCCGTTGGCTTGGAATCATAGCCCGCGTTTCAACCCCCTGTGGCGCAAAAGCAACGGATTTCCGCGTTTATCTGGGGTTCATGCAACGCCCGCGCGGTTGGTCCATTGGAGCGGTCCGCCCCGCGTACTGGGGCGCCAGATCAGTAAGGAGTAACCCCAATGCGTAAGCTCATCGCCGTCTCGCTGTTCGCCACCACCGCAGTGGCCGCACCCGCCCTCGCGCAGACCAACCCGACCTTCACCGGCCCCCGTGTCGAGGCCACGCTCGGCTACGACCACACCGGCGCCGGCAGCAGCGTGTCCAACAACAACGGACGGGACGACCAGAAGATCGACGGCCTGCTGTACGGCGGCGGCATCGGTTACGACATCGCCACCTCGAGCAACGTCGTGCTCGGTGCCGAAGCCGAGCTGACCGGCTCGACCGCGAAGAGCGACCGCAACGACTATACCAGCAACTTCGGCTATGGCCGCGTCAAGCAGGGCCGCGACATCTATGTTGGCGCGCGCGCAGGCTATGTCGTCACGCCGACCACGATGCTCTACGTCAAGGGCGGCTACACCAACTCTCAGCTGAACGTGCTCGCCGGCGATACCAGCCAGTCCACCGACACCAACTTCAAGCTCAACGGCTGGCGCGTCGGTGCGGGTGCCGAGCATGCGGTCGGCCCGAACAGCTACGCCAAGCTCGAATACCGCTATTCGAACTATGAGCGCGGCAACATCGATTATGCGAACGGCGGCACCAGCGGGCGGTTCGACGTCGACACCGATCGCCACCAGGTCGTCGCAAGCTACGGTTTCCGCTTCTGATCGCTTTAACGCGACGTTTACCGTGATCAAAGAAGGGTCGGGGCGCTTGCTCCGACCCTTTGTTGTTGGGTAAGCCATCTGCGGATTGCCCCCAGCCCCGAGTCCGGCTGTGGCGGCGGGGGGAAATTTGATGAAGGCGACGATCGAACGCGCAACGCTCCTCAAGGGGCTGAGCCATGTCCAGTCCGTGGTGGAGCGGCGCAACACCATCCCCATCCTGTCGAACGTGCTGATCGAGGCGACCGCCGAGGGCACGCTCAAGCTGATGGCAACCGACCTCGATCTCCAGATCAACGAATCGATCGCAGCCGCGGTCGACCAGCCCGGCGCGACCACGGTGTCCGCGCACACGCTGTTCGACATCGCGCGCAAGCTGCCGGAAGGCTCGCAGGTCCAGCTCGCCGCGTCGGAAGGCCGGATGAGCATCGTCGCAGGCCGCGCCCGCTTCTCGCTCGGCACGCTGCCGCGCGACGATTTCCCCGTGATCGCCGAGGGCGAACTGCCGACCCAGTTCGAGCTGCCCGCCGAGACGCTCAAGCAGATCATCGACAAGACCCGCTTCGCGATCTCGACCGAAGAGACGCGCTATTACCTCAACGGCATCTTCCTCCACGTCGCCGACGGCGACAGCTCGACCCCGGTGCTGAAGGCCGCCGCGACCGACGGCCACCGTCTCGCGCGAGTCACGCTGCCGCGTCCCGAGGGTGCCGAATCGATGCCCGACGTGATCGTTCCGCGCAAATGCATCGGCGAGCTCCGGAAACTGCTCGACGAGGTCGACGGCTCGGTCGGCGTCTCGCTGTCGCCGACCAAGATCCGCTTCGACCTCGGTCAGGCGATCCTGACCTCGAAGCTGATCGACGGCACCTTCCCCGATTACAGCCGCGTGATCCCGACCGGCAACGACAAGATCCTCAAGATCGACCCCAAGAGCTTCATGGAAGGCGTCGACCGCGTCTCCACGATCGCGACCGAGAAGACGCGTGCGGTGAAGATGGCGCTCGACCGCGACAAGATCACGCTGTCGGTGACCTCGCCCGAAAACGGCACTGCGGCGGAGGAAGTCCCCGGCGAGTACGTCGCGCTGCCGTTCGAGATCGGCTTCAACAGCCGCTACCTGATGGACATCCTCGCGCAGATCGACGGCGACATGGTCGAGGTGCACCTCGCCGACGCCGCCGCCCCGACGCTGATCCGCGAGAACGACAAGTCGCCCGCGCTGTACGTGCTGATGCCGATGCGCGTGTGATTCGGTCTGCCTGTCGCGCCGTGGTATAGCGGCGCGACAGGCAGGAACCGGATCATGGACTCGATCAACATCGCGGATCTGAAAGACGAACTGGGCACGCTCATCGACCGGCTCGAAGCGGGCGAAGCCGTGCAAATTACGCGCAACGGCCAGCCCTTCGCCCGCGTGACCCCCGAGGCGCCGCCGTTGCCACGCCGCAAGCCCATCGACGTCGACGCGCTCGAAGCGCTGGCGAAGTCGCTGCCTTACGATCCGACATCTGCACGTGACTTGGTCCGGCAGATGCGCGACGAATCGCGGTATTGACCCTCTACTGCGACACGGCGGTGATGGTGTCGGCCTTCACCGCCGAGGCGCAAAGCGAGGACGTACGCGCATGGCTATCGCGACGGTCTGATACTCTGGCGGTCAGCCATTGGGTCATCACTGAGTTTTCCGGTGCGCTTGCGATGAAACGACGATTGGGCGTCATCGACACCGCTGGTTGGAACGGTGTGATGAAGGCGTGGCAACGGTTTTGCGCCGGGGAACTTCACGTGGAGTCGGTCACCGAAACCGATTTGCGTTGGCGGCAACGTTGCTCGATCGCGGTGATCTGAAGCTGCGCTCCGGAGACGCCCTTCACCTCGCGATCGTCGTAGCGCGCGGTTGGTCCTTAGCGACACTCGATCACGACCTTACGCAGGCGGCCACGCAAATGCGCGTCGACGTAGATACCGTCCTCGATTGACTCCTCGCCCGCGGCTCAATACTAACAGCAATGTCAGTAAGGAGTCGACTCGATGGCGAAGCTTCCTCCGTTTCCCGGTACGACCGGTCGTCGCGATTGGCGTACGGCGTTCGATGCGATCAAGAAATTGCTCGCGAACGGCGACGACACGACACAGGTGTTCCGGATCATGCGCGCGCTGAACGTCGGCAATGCGCCGATGAACTACGCGCGGTTGATCGCTACCGAGCAGGGCGGGCGGATCGCCTATGACCGCGTTGAACTGGCACAGCGTTTCTCCGACCCCGCGTTCGTCGCGAGTTTCGCGCCCGGCACGGTTGGGGCGGCGTACCGCAATTTCCTCGAGACGACGGGCTATTCCGCGGACGGTCTGGTCGAGGTCTCGCGGCTCGTGCCGTCCGAGGACGACCTGGCGCACCCCTATGCGTGGTTCGGCCGGCGGGTACGCGACACGCACGATATCTGGCACGTGCTGACCGGCTACAAGGCCGACGAGAGCATGGGCGAAGCGGCGCTCGTCGCGTTCAGCTATGCGCAGGTCGGCGGGCTTGGCTGGGCGCTGATCGGCTCGGCCGCGGCGCTGAAGAGCATCCGCGTCACCGGCAGCAAGCTGTTCGCGAAGGCGGTCTGGGAAGGCTATCGCAACGGGCGGAAAGCGAAGTGGGTGTCGGGTGAAGATTATCTCGAACTGCTTCACGAACCGCTGGAAGCCGCGCGCCAACGCCTCGAGATCGTCACGCCCGTCGCGTATCTGCGAGCGCAGCGCGAACTCGGACCGGCGCTCGCATCGTATCTCAGCACGCAGAAGGCGGCGACCGCGGCGGCCGCACCGGCAATCGCGCCGGAGCGGATCGCCGCCTGAGGGAAGGCTGATACGGCGAGGCGATCGTCGCTGGCGGGGTGTCGGATCAAAATGCCCCCCCCACCTCCTCCCGTTCGTGCTGAGCGAAGTCGAAGCAAGGTAGCTTGAGCCTAGCCCTTCGACTTCGCTCGCGGCGAACGGAAAAGGGCGATGCAATCGGTTTCGAAACTGCTCTAAGGCCGAGGCAATGCTGTCGCGCCTCGTCCTCACCGATTTCCGCAATCACGCCGACCTGACGCTGGCGCCGGGACCAGGGTTCGTCGTGCTGACCGGCGAGAACGGCGCGGGAAAGACGAATATCCTCGAAGCGGTGTCGCTGCTCGCCCCCGGCCGCGGGCTGCGGCGCGCGGCGCTGGGCGAGATGGCGCGGCAAGGCGGGGCAGGGGGCTTCGGCGTAGCAGCCACGCTGTTTCCAGATCGCTCGCAGAAGAACGCAGGAGAATCCCCCTCCCGCTTGCGGGAGGGGTCAGGGGAGGGCGCGACGTACGTACTGGCGTCCGCTCCCGAGGAAAGCGCGCCCCTCCCGCAAGCGGAAGGGGAGTTAGAAGAGGGCGAGACGCAGCCGGGCAACGCACCCGCAGTCGGCGAAGTAGACGTCGCAACCGGCACGCTGGCCTCCGCCCCGGAACGCCGCATCGTCCGCATCCAGGGCGCCACCACTACCGCCAATGCGCTCGCCGAGTGGCTCACGATCCTCTGGCTCACCCCCGCGATGGACCGCCTCTTCGTCGCCCCCGCGGGCGAGCGCCGCGGCTTCCTCGACCGCCTCACGCTGGCGCTCGCCCCGAGCCACGCGCACCACGCCGCCCGCTACGACGCGGCGATGCGCGCGCGAAACCGCCTGCTTGCCGACGAAGGCCGCCCGGACGGTGACTGGCTCTCCGCACTCGAGGCGCAGATG
This sequence comes from Sphingomonas sp. PP-CE-1G-424, assembly GCF_004341085.1. GTDB lineage: Bacteria > Pseudomonadota > Alphaproteobacteria > Sphingomonadales > Sphingomonadaceae > Sphingomonas. Next base: position 546,822 of record NZ_SLXW01000001.1, on the reverse strand, counting down.
ACCGAGCACGGCGCCGCGGTCGATGCCGCCCGGCGCGAGACCGTTACTCTGCTCGGCACGAGGCTTGCGCATCAGGACGACGGCCCGTTTCCGCGCGCCAGCCTGACACTCGAAGGCTGGTCCGGCGACACCACGCGCCTGCAAGCCGACCTCGTCCAGGGCCGCGCGCGCGATGCCGCCGCCGGGCGCACGCTCAGCGGGCCCCACCGGGTCGACCTCATCGTCACGCACCTCGACAAGGACCGCGCCGCGTCGCTCGCCTCGACCGGCGAGCAGAAGGCGCTCCTGCTCGGTATCGTCCTCGCCCACGCCGACCTCGTCGCGGAACGCACCGGTCAGCCCCCCGTCCTCCTCCTCGACGAAGTCGCCGCGCACCTTGATCCCGCTCGCCGCGGGGCGCTGTTCGCCCGGCTCGCAGGCCGCGGCCAGGTGTGGATGACCGGCACCGAAGACGCGCTGTTCGATGCGATCGGCGCCCAGGCAACACGGATCGCGGTCGGGCGTTAGGCTGAACGCGCGCTGTCGAGCAGGCTCACCGCGCGTTCAAGCGGGCGCGGGCAAAGCTCCGTCCATCGAAGACACGGAGAGACCAAGATGACCCGGAATTTCACGCGCGCAGCCCTCGGCGTCCTGATGGTCGCAGCAACCACCGCTCCCGTTTTCGCGCAAGTCCGCGACGGCGGACGGCCAGAGGGGCGTTACGATATGAGCCGCGCCCCCTGGTCGCGCCCCGGCTATCGTCTGGAAGGCGCAGGCGTGCCGGTGCTCTTCCCCGAACTGCGCAATACGCGGCGCGGCATTGCGTTCGTGATGCCGAACTTCGATGCAAACGGCGATGGCCGGATCAGCCGCCGGGAGGCCGAAGACGCCAACCGTGAATTCGCGCGCATCGCTGGCCCCCGCCGCGACCGCTTCGACTGGGACGCCTATGGCCGTGACCCGGGCGGCTATCGCGGCGACACGACTGTAGTCGAGACCACCACGACATGGGATCGCGGCGCGATGCGCAACTACGGCTTTCGCCAGACCCCGCGCGGCGCGACGCTGACGCTGCAGGAGGACGTGCTGTTCCGCACCGACAGCGCCGTGCTGCGTCCCGGCGCGATCGAGAAGCTACGGCCGCTCGCCCGCTATTTGCGCGGCAACCCCGGCGTCCGCGTCGCGATCGACGGCTTCACGGACTCGCGCGGCACGGACGCGCATAACCAGGACCTGTCCGAACGTCGCGCGACGAGCGTCCGCCAGGCGTTCGACGATATGGACGTGGTGCGCGCGCGGTTCAGCGTCGTCGGCCACGGCGAGAACCAGCCCGTCGCGACCAACGCAACGCCGGCCGGCATGCGCCTCAACCGCCGCGTCGAAGTCACGCTGCTCGGCCAACGCGCCGACCGCTTCTGAAGCCGGACTCCCTCGCCCCTCCGGGGAGAGGGAAGGGGCCCGCGGCACTTGCCGCGGGAAGGGAGAGGGGAGTGAGGCTCGGGCGCGCACCCCAACTCCCCCTCACCCTCCCGTCGCCTACGGCTCCTCCTTCCCTCTCCCCAAGGGGAGAGGGACAAGCCCGCCTCCTCTAGATTACACCACCCCGGCGAAGGCCGGGGCCCAATTGGGGGACATTGCTGACGAAGTGCAGTTCGTCCTTACCGCGACCTTTCCAATTGGACCCCGGCCTTCGCCGGGGTGGTGCTACCTTCGCCGACGCGGTGCTAGGGTGCGCGCGCTGTCCTACACAGCCCACCCCTGTCACCATCCCCGCATGGCGCTCCCAACCCCCTCGAAACCGACTCGCCCGACCCTCGAAGTGCACACTCGCCGCAAAACGCTCCGAGCGTCTGCACTTCCTGCACTTCCGGCGCGGCGTGCCCAGCCCCCGCAGGCCATTTCGCTTCCGTTTCGGCCCTCGAATGCCTATATACTCGGCATGGCATCCAACCCCGAAACCAACAATCCCAACCTCCCGAACATGGGCGACTATGGCGCGGACTCGATCAAGGTCCTGAAGGGCCTCGACGCGGTCCGCAAACGCCCCGGCATGTACATCGGCGACACCGACGACGGTTCCGGCCTCCACCACATGGTGTTCGAGGTCAGCGACAACGCGATCGACGAGGCGCTGGCGGGGCATTGCGACCGGATCGACATCGTCCTCAACGCCGACGGATCGGTTTCCGTCACCGACAACGGTCGCGGCATCCCGACCGGCATCCATACCGAGGAAGGCGTGTCCGCAGCCGAGGTCATCATGACCCAGCTCCACGCCGGCGGTAAGTTCGAGAACACCTCGGACGAGAACGCGTACAAGGTCTCGGGCGGCCTGCACGGCGTCGGCGTCTCGGTCGTCAACGCGCTCAGCGAATGGCTCGACCTGACGATCTGGCGCAACGGCGAGGAGCATTACATGCGCTTCGCATTCGGCGATGCGGTCGCGCCGTTGAAGGTCGTCGGCCCCGCCACCGAAGGCCAGAAGGGAACGCGCGTCACCTTCTTTCCGTCGCCCGCCACCTTCAAGATCACCGATTTCGACTTCGACAAGCTCGAACATCGTTACCGTGAGCTCGCCTTCCTCAACTCGGGCGTCCGCCTGTTCCTGAGCGATGCGCGCAGCGAAGAGCGCAAGACCGTCGAGCTCTATTACGAAGGCGGTATCGCCGCATTCGTGAAGTATCTCGATCGCGCCAAGCTTCCCCTTATGCCAGAGCCGGTCGCGATCAGCGGCACGCGCGACGACGTCACGATGGACGTCGCGCTGCAGTGGAACGACTCGTATTACGAGAACGTCCTCGCCTTCACGAACAACATCCCGCAGCGCGACGGCGGCACGCACATGGCCGCGTTCCGCGCCGCGCTGACGCGCACGCTCAACAACTACGCCGAGAAATCCGGGCTGTTGAAGAAGGAAAAGGTCCAGCTCACCGGCGAGGACATGCGCGAAGGCCTGACCGCGATCGTCTCGGTCAAGCTGCCCGATCCGAAGTTCAGCAGCCAGACCAAGGACAAGCTCGTCTCGTCCGAAGTCCGCCAGCCCTTGGAAAGCCTGATGGCCGACAAGATGGCGGAGTGGCTCGAGGAAAACCCCGCGCACGGCAAGGCGATCGTCGCCAAGATCATCGACGCCGCCGCCGCGCGCGAAGCCGCCAAGCGTGCGCGAGAACTGACGCGTCGCAAGGGCGTGATGGACATCGCCTCGCTCCCCGGCAAGCTCGCCGACTGCCAGGAGCGCGATCCCGCTAAGTCCGAGCTGTTCCTGGTCGAGGGCGACTCGGCAGGCGGCTCGGCAAAGCAGGGCCGTGATCGCCATTTCCAGGCGATCCTCCCGTTGCGCGGCAAGATCCTCAACACCGAGCGCGCCCGCGAAGACCGGATGCTGTCGAGCCGCGAGATCGGCACGCTCATCACCGCGATGGGCACCGGCATCCGCGACGACTTCAACGCGGACAAGCTGCGCTACCACAAGATCGTCATCATGACCGACGCAGACGTCGACGGCGCGCACATCCGCACGCTGCTGCTGACGCTGTTCTACCGTCACATGCCGAAAATCATCGAGGGCGGCTATCTCTACATCGCCCAGCCGCCGCTGTATAAGGCGACCAAGGGCCGGTCCGAGGTGTACCTCAAGGACGATGCGGCGCTGGACGAATATCTCGTCGATGCGGGCGTCAATACGATGGTGCTCGACGGTCCCGGCGGCGGTCGTTCGGGTCGTGACCTGAAGGATCTGGTCGATCACGCGCGCCGGATGCGGACGCTGATGCGCTATGTTCCGAAGCGCTACGATGCCGGGATGATCGAGGCGCTGGCACTCGGCGGCGTGTTCGACCCCGAGGCGTCGGTCGAGGACCGGACGTCGCGGCTGCAGGTCGTCACGCACCGTCTCGAACTCGACGACGGCGATGCCCGCTGGACTGCGGTGCTGACCGAGGACGGCGGCATCCACTTCCAGCGGGCATGGCGCGGCGTCACCGATCACCATATCATCGAGGCCAGCTTCCTGGTGTCGGCCGAGGCGCGCAAGCTGCACGCACTGTCGGGCGAACAATCCGAGAGCTACGCCCACACCTCGAACCTCGTCCCCGCGAGCAAGGCCTCGCAAGCCGAAGAGCCCGAGGCCGAGGAGGGCGCGGAAACCGGTGCCGGCGTTATCGGCTCCGCCACCGTCGTCGCGACACGCGGCTCGACGCAGGTCTCGCGTCCGAGCCACCTGCTCGACGCGATCCTGACGGCAGGGCGAAAGGGCCTCGCGATCCAGCGCTACAAGGGTCTCGGCGAGATGAACGCCGAACAGCTCTGGGAAACCACGCTCGATCCGTCGGTCCGCTCGATGCTCCGCGTCACCGCGGTCAACGCCGAAAGCGCGAACGAAATCTTCACGCAGTTGATGGGCGAAGTCGTCGAACCCCGCCGCGAGTTCATCCAGGACAACGCGCTCAACGTCGCCAACCTAGACGTCTGATCGCGGAACATCGAGGGTCCAACCGCGCTTGAACGCCATCTATCAATGGAGTGATACGCATGGCCGAAGACCGGTTGGACATCGATATGAAGACCCTCGAGGACAATAGCGACCTGCGTCAGGTCGAGTTCGAGGGAGAAGTCAGCGAAGAACGCTATCAGTTCGCGGTACAGTACGACGTGCTCGAAGCTTTGAGCACGGTGGCACCCGAGGGTGATGCGGTGGCGATCTTCCGGCAGCATCTCGACGAGATCGCCGATCTCGGCGTCGTCGCGCTGGCCCGCGATCCCGATCAGGAGATCGTCGTGATCAGTGAGAACGATCTGGACTGACAATGGCCTGAGGCGCGGCCTTGCGGGCGTGCCGGCCTCGCCAGAAGCGGATCGCGGCGATCAACACCGCCGCGACCGCGACCAGGATCGCCACGCCGACGAGCTTCTGCTTCGGCATGACCTTGTCGACCAGCTGGATCAATCCGTCGCCGAACACATAGCCGATAGCGGTGAAGACCACGCCCCACACCAACGCGGAGATTGCGTTGAGCACCACGAAGGTGCGTGCGGGAATATGCGAGGTACCGATCGCGATCGGGCTGATCGTCCGCAGCCCGTACAGGAATCGGAAGCCGAGGATGAATATCGTCGGATGCCGGTCGAGTGTGTCGAGTGCCTTGGCGAAAGCGGGTTTCTCGGCGATCCGGCGGACCCGCTTGGTGTCGCGGTAATGGCGACCGGCGAAGAAGAAGAGCTGATCCGCAAAGAACGACCCGGTCACCGCCGCCGCCGCGCTGCCGACCAAGGGCAACATATGCTGGTGCGCGAGCAGCCCGCCGGTGACGACGCTGGTTTCGCCTTCGAACGCGGCGCCGAGGAAGATCGCGGCGAGGCCGTATTGCGAAATGAAGCTTTCGATCGACATCCGCCGCCCTTGCCGGACCGCACCGGGTTTGGCCAGCCGTCGCTATCGGCCGAGATAATCCATCTTGCCGATCGGCACGCCACGCATCCGCAACAACGCATAGGCCGTTGTAATGTGGAAATAGAAATTGGGCAGCACGAAGCCGAGCACGTAGCTTCGGCCGGTGAAATCGACGCTGCCGCCCGACGTGACCAGTGTAACGGGGGCGTCTTCCTTGCCGTCGATCGCGGCGCGGGGAACGGTGTCGAAAAACGCCAGCGTCGCAGCGATACGCTGCTGGAGCGCGGCGAAGCTGGCCTCATCATCGGCCATCGCGAGATTGGGAATCCCGCCGATCCGCACCACCGCGCCCTTGGCGGTGTCGCTCGCGCGCTGCACCTGCGCAGTCAGCGGCGCCATGTCGGCGACCAGACGGGTGTCGAGCACGTCCGCCTCGGCGATGCCGTGCTCGCGTGCGAACGTCTCGCCGGCGGTCAGGATGGCCGAGAGGCTGGCAAAGCCGCGGCGAAAGGCGGGGACGGTGAGGTCGTAGAGGCTGGTCATGCGCGAAGGCTAGGCGCACTATTCTGGCGGGTCGAGCAGGAACGCGGCCAGTGCGTTCCACGCGGGTTGCTTGGCCGCGAGCCCGACGGTGTGGAGCGGACTGCTCGAAGGGAGCGCGACGATCTCCGCGCCGATAAAGTCTCGGCCTAACAGCATCATGCCCTGCTTCAGCGCGGTGCCGCCGTTGAACGCGATCGCACGGAGATGGGGTAGGGTGGCGACGAGGCCAGCGATGTCGTTGCCCTCGATATCGGCGATCGCCGCGTCGGTGCTGCCCGCGCGGCGGGCCGATCCGATCACGTCCCACAGCGCGACTCGGCGCGCGCGCAAGGTGGCGAGGCGATCGTCATAGCCTAGCGCGGCGAGATCGCGACCGACGACGGGCGACATCAGTTGCCAGAACTGGTTCTGCGGATGCGCATAATAACGCTGCGCGGCGAGGGAGCGGTCGCCGGGGAGACTGCCGAGGACGAGCAGGCGCGCGTCGGGGGCGGCAATCGGGGGGAAGGAGTGCTTGAGGGGCATAGGGTGTCTTTAATGAGGATAGCTCTCCGTTCGACAACCCCGATCCGTCATCCTGACGAAAGTCAGGATCCAGGGCCGCGAAAGTCACCGTTCGTAACCCTGGGTCCTGACTTGCGTTAGGATGACGGGCTGAGCACTGCGGATCGCTTTCGCATCCGTCCCTCCGGTCTTTGATCCCCACAGGCAAATCAATCCGCCACCAAACCCCGGTGATTGCGCATAATCCCGCATGCGTCCTATCACACACCCATGAAGATCATGCTCTCCGCCAGCCTCGCCGTGCTCGCCTTTGCGAGTGCCCCCGCCGCCGCCCGGCAACTCACCATCGACGACGTGACGATGCTCAGCCGCGTCGGTGCGCCGACCGCGTCGCAGGACGGGCATTGGCTCGTCTGGGCACAGCGCGAGACCGATCTGGCCGCGGACAAGGGGCGCTACGATCTCTGGCGACTCGACCTGACCACGCCGGGCGCGGCGCCGGTGAAGCTGCTCGCCGATCCGCAGGTCAACGAGAACGACCCGCAGATCGTCGGTTCGACCGTGTATTTTACATCGGACAAGGGCGGCGAGGATGCGGTCTGGTCGGTGCCGGTAACGGGCGGCACGCCGCGCAAGCTGACGAGCTTCAAGGGTGGGTTCAGTGGCTTCAAGGTCGCGCCAACCGGCGACAAGTTGCTCGTCTGGGCGGATCGCAAGCCGGGCGCGCCGAGCCTCGAGCCGGCGATGGTGAAGAAGGATCCGAACGCAGGCGCCGGGCGAACGTACGACCGGCTGTTCGTGCGGCATTGGGATACGTGGGCGGACGGCACGCGCTCGCAGCTGTTCGTGTTGCCGCTGACCGCCGCGGGTGCGACCGGGAACGGCGTTCCGCTGGTCGGCGCGTTGATTGGCGATACGCCATCGAAGCCGAATGGCGGCGGCGAGGAAGTGTCGTGGAGCCCGGACGGCCGCACCGTCTATTTTGCGTTGCGCGAAGCCGGCCGGATCGAAGCGCTGTCAACCAATCTCGACATCTTCTCGGTGCCCGCGGACGGCTCAGCGGCGCCGGTGAACCTGACTCCGGCGAACAAGGCGACCGACAACCTCCCGACCGTGTCGCCCGATGGCCGCACGCTTGCATACTTCGCAATGCGCCGGCCGGGGTTCGAGGCGGATCGCCAGGTGCTGACGCTGCGGGATATCGCCAGCGGCAAGACGGTGTCGCTGACCGAGCGCTGGGACCGGTCGGTCGGCTCGATCGCGTGGGCGCCGGACTCGAAGTCGCTCTACGTGACCGCGGACGACACGCAGGAGACGCCGCTGTTCCGTGTCGATGCGACCAGCGGCGCGGTCACGCGGCTGACGCAGGAGGGTCACGTCAGCGCGGTCGCGATCACGCCGCGGGGGCCTGTGGTGGCGATCGACAGCCTCACCGCACCCGCCGATTTCTACCGCGTCGCGGGCACCGGCACACCGCAGCGGCTGACCCAGGTCAACGCCGCCAAGCTCGCCGGGATCGACATGCCGACGGTCACGCGGTTCAACTTCAAGGGCGCGAACGCGGACACCGTCTGGGGCTATGCGGTAAAGCCGTACGGTTCCACCGGCAAGGTGCCGATCGCGTACATGGTCCACGGCGGCCCGCAGGGATCGAGCAACAACAGCTGGTCGTATCGCTGGAACCCCGCCGTGTTCGCGGGCGCGGGCTACGGCCTGGTCGCGGTCGATTTCCACGGGTCGACCGGCTACGGGCAGGGCTTCACCGACGCGATCAGCAACAACTGGGGCGGCTGGCCGCTCGAGGATCTGCAGAAGGGGTTGAAGGCCGCGACCGACAAGTTCGCGTGGCTCGATGCGGACAATGCGTGTGCGCTCGGCGCGTCGTACGGCGGCTACATGATGAACTGGATCGAGGGGCAGTGGCCCGATCGCTTCAAGTGCATCGTCCAGCATGACGGCGTGTTCGACGCGCGCGCGATGGCGTACGAGACCGAGGAGCTCTGGTTCGACGAATGGGAGCATGGCGGGAAGGCCTATTACGAGGACCCGCAGGCGTTCGAGAAATGGAACCCGGTCAATTATGTGGCGAAGTGGAAGACGCCGATGCTGGTGATCACCGGCGAGAAGGACTTCCGCATTCCGTACACGCAGGGGCTGGCGACGTTCACCGCATTGCAGCGGCGCGGGATCCCGTCGCGGTTGCTGGTGAACCCGGGGGAGAACCACTGGGTGCTGAAGCCGAAGAACTCGCGGCAGTGGTATGGGGAAGTGCTGGGCTGGATGGGGAAGTGGACGGCTAAGTAGGGGGCTAATCCTCCCTTAGGGGTACCACCCCGGCGAAGGCCGGGGCCCAATTGGAAAGGTCGAAGTAACGAAGGGCTGTCCGCCGTTACCTCCGTTCCCCAATTGGGCCCCGGCCTTCGCCGGGGTGGTGTTTTGTGGCGGTGGTAGCGCGTTACAACACCCGCGACATGTTTCCCCGCGAAGGCGGGGACCCAGACTGGGCTCCCGCCTTCGCGGGAGAACAAGGAAGGGCGGACAACGCTCTCCCGGTCAGTGCGCCTTCGGCTTCTTTACCGCATGCAAGCCCAGCGCGATGGCGCCGCCGAGGATCAACCCGACGATCCCCGAGAAGAACGCGTTCATCACCCAGTTTACCGCCCCCTTGGCAAACGGCACCGCATGCGAAGCCGCCTCCGCGGTGTCGTGGATCCAATGCGGCAAGGCGGTGAACCCGAACTCCTCGATCCCGTGAACGATGATCTGGCCACCAACCCACACCATCGCCGCGGTGCCGATTATCGACAGCGCCGACATTACCAGGGGCATGCCCTTCACCAGCCCACGCCCGATCGCCTGCACGACCGCGCTGCTGCGCTGCGCCAGATGCAGCCCGATATCGTCCATCTTCACGATCAGCGCGACCACGCCGTAGACGCCGATCGTGATGACGATCCCGACCAGCGCGAGCACGATCGCCTGCTCCCAGATCGGCTTGGTCGCCACGTCCGACAATGCGATCACCATGATCTCGGCGGACAGGATGAAGTCGGTGCGGATCGCGCCCGAGACCTTCTGTGCCTCGAGCGTCGCTGCGTCGACCGGCTCGGCGACGACCTCCTCGGCATGACTGCCGCCGAATGCCTCGAGGATCTTCTCCGCGCCCTCGAAGCACAGATAGGTGCCGCCGATCATCAGCAACGGCGTCAGCAGCCACGGTGCGAACGCGCTCAGCGCGAGCGCGGCAGGCAGGATGAAGACCAGCTTGTTGCGGAACGACCCCAGCGCGATCTTCCCGATCATCGGCAGTTCGCGCTTCGGCTCGAACCCGACCATGTAGCGCGGCGTGACGGCGGCATCGTCGACCACCACGCCGATCGCCTTGCTGCCCGCCTTGCCGGTGGTCGCGGCGATATCGTCGAGGCTGGCGGCGGCGAGCTTGGTGATCCCGGCAATGTCGTCGAGCAGTGCGACCAATCCTGTCGGCATCGATGGTGTCCTTCACTAGGCGCCAGTTAAGCAGGGGCGTTCATGCGCTCGGTAACGTGACAGGATTGTCATGCAACGGCTTTCGCACTTGCGGTAGTGCGTGGCGGGCGGAATGGTTGCAGCCACCGCGACCCAAGCGACAGGATCCGCTATGACCGACGACTTCATCACGAACCTGCCCAAGGCGGAACTCCACCTCCATATCGAGGGCAGCCTGGAGCCCGAACTCATGTTCGCGCTGGCCGAGCGCAACAAGGTCGCGATCCCGTTCAAGAGCGTCGAGGACGTCCGCGCGGCCTACAGCTTCACCAATCTCCAGACCTTTCTCGACATCTATTACGCGGGCGCAGCAGTGCTGCAGACCGAGGAGGATTTCCGCGATCTGGCGGTCGCCTATTTCGACCGCGTCGCGCAGGACGGCGTGGTGCATGCCGAGATCTTCTTCGATCCGCAGACGCACACGCATCGCGGCATACCCTTCGATGTCGTCGCGCGCGGTCTGTTCGCGGGGATCGACGAAGCGCAGGCGAAGCACGGCATGTCGGTCGGGCTGATCATGAGTTTCCTCCGCCATCTCGACGAGGAGGACGCGTTCAAGACGCTCGCGCAGGCGGAGCCGTGGCTCGACCAGTTCATCGGCGTCGGGCTCGATTCGTCCGAGGTCGGCCATCCGCCGTCGAAGTTCGCACGCGTGTTCGCGGCGTCGGCGGATGCCGGGCTGATGCTGTGCGCGCATGCCGGCGAGGAGGGCCCGCCCGCCTATATCCACGAGGCGCTCGACATCCTCCAGGTCGATCGGATCGACCACGGCAATCGCGCGCTGGAGGATCCGGCGCTGGTCGCCCGCCTCGCACGCGATGCGATGACGCTGACCGTGTGCCCGTTGTCGAACGTCGCGTTGCGCAACGTCGACAAGCTGGAGAACCATCCGATCGACCGGATGCTCGCTCTCGGCCTGCGCGCGACGATCCATTCGGACGATCCGGCGTATTTCGGTGGCTATATCGGCGAGAATTTCCGCCAGACAGCGCGGGCCAAGAACTTGTCTCGCGAGCAGGTCGTGACGCTCGCGCGCAACAGCTTCCTCGGCAGTTTCCTGGATGACGACGCGCTCAGCGGCCACCTCGCGACGCTCGACGCCTATGTGAAGGCGCATCCGTGATCGGGCGGTTCCTGGCGGTCTTCGAGCCGTTCATCCTGATGCTGCTCGGCACCGTCGTGCTGGCGAGCATCCTCCCGGCACGCGGCGAGATGGCGACGATCGTCGGCTATGCCGCGGATATCGGCATCGTCCTGCTGTTCTTCCTCCACGGCGCCAAGCTGTCGCGCGATGCGATCTGGGCGGGCCTGCGCAACTGGAAGCTGCATCTCGCGGTGCTGGCCATCACCTTCGTCGCGTTCCCGCTGTTCGGACTCGGGCTGACCGCACTGCCGTTCGTGACCGGGCCGCTCGCCGCAGGGCTGTTGTTCCTGACGCTACTCCCCTCGACCGTGCAGTCGTCGATCGCCTTCACCGCGATTGCGCGCGGCAATGTCGCGGCGGCGGTGTGCAGCGCGTCGTTCTCGAATCTGCTCGGTATCCTCGTCACGCCGGCGCTGGTCGCGCTGCTGATGAACACTTCGGGCAGTGGTGGCATCTCGATCGAGAGTATCGAGGCGATCGTCTTGCAACTGCTCGTGCCGTTCGTCGCCGGGCATCTATTGCGGCCGTGGATCGGCGCGTTGGTAACGCGCAACAAGGGCCTGCTGACCGTGGTCGATCGCGGGTCGATCCTGCTGGTCGTCTACAGCGCGTTCGGTGCCGCGGTGGTCGAGGGCCTGTGGACCAAATTGTCGATCGGCGACCTGATCCTGATCGGACTGCTGTGCGCCGCGCTGCTCGCCTTCGTCCTCGGGCTGACGTTTGCCGTTGCGCGGCTGATGAAGCTGCCCCGCGAGGATGCGATCGTGCTGCAATTCTGCGGTTCGAAGAAGAGCCTCGCGTCGGGCGTGCCGATGGCGGGCGTGCTGTTCCCGCCCGCGCAGGTCGGCGTGATCCTGCTTCCGGTCATGCTCTTCCACCAGTTGCAGTTGATCGCCTGTGCCATAATCGCGCGCCGCTATGCCGAGTCCGCGCCGCCGTCCTGATTCTGATCAATAGGCCGATTGCGAGGGTATTTGCTTTGTTCCGCAATGACCGCCACAGCGGTTTTGCTGACTAGGGGGCCTTGGCCGATGACTGCGCAGAACGATGTAGACGCTACTGCGCTCGATCAGGCGCAGACCCAGGACAGCGGGCTGGACCTGACCGCGTGCGACCGCGAGCCGATCCACATTCCGGGGTCGATTCAGCCGCACGGCCTGTTGCTGGTCGCCGATCCGGCGTCGCTGACGATCGTCGCGGGGGCGGGCGATATCGAAGGGCGGCTGGCGGCAGAGTGGCTCGGTGCCGATCTTGCGCGGGTGTTGGCGCAGGCCGTGCCGGCGGACGACGTGGGGCCGGGGGGGATGGTCGGCGATCCGGTGATGGGATCCACCGAACGCTTCGAGGTGACGATCCACCGCAGCGGCGACTATCTGCTCGCCGAGCTCGAGCCGGTCGAGGCCGCGCCGATGACCGCGACGCAAATGCTCGGCCGGCTCAACCCGATGATCACGATGTTCGAGCGCGCGACCGATCTGAGCACGCTGTGCGACCGCGCCGCGATCGCGTTCCGCCAGCTTACCGGGTTCGACCGGGTGATGATCTATCGCTTTCTCGACGACGACGCCGGCCGCGTCGTGGCGGAGGACAAGGCCGTGGGCCTCGGTACTTTCCTCAACCATCATTTCCCGGCATCGGACATCCCGAAGCAGGCGCGCGCGCTGTACGTCCGCAACCGCACGCGGACGATCCCGACGATCGATTATGCGCCTGCCGTATTGCGCCCCGCCGGATTCGAGACGCTCGATCTGAGCGACGTGACGGTACGCAGCGTGTCGCCGATCCACCTGCGCTATCTCGCCAACATGGAGGTTGCGGCCTCCGCGTCGATCTCGATCGTCAAGGACGGGCTGCTGTGGGGCCTGATCGCCTGCCACAACGCCACGCCGCGCGGCCTGAGCCCCGACGTCCGCGCCGCATCGGCGACGCTGGCGAGCGGGCTCGCACGCCAGATCCGCGCGAAGGAAGAGGCCGAGATCTACCGCGAGCGCCTGCGGTTGCGCGGGGCCGAGGATGCGGTGGTCGCCAAGCTCGCGACCGAACCGGCGCCGCGCAGCATCGTCGTGACGTTGCGCGACGACCTGCGGCGGATGCTCGATGCCGATGGGTTCGCGTTCGTGCAGGGAACGATCGTCGATACCGACGGAGTCTGCCCCGCGCACGACGAAATCCGCGATCTCGTCGCCTGGGTCTGCGCGCGCAGCGGGATCGAACCGCTGGCGACGCACGAGCTCCCCTCGCTGCTGCCGCGTGCGGACGCCTATCGGGCCTGCGCCAGCGGGGTGCTGGCGATGCCGTTGATCGACGATGGCGCGATGCTGTTCTGGTTCCGCGCCGAACAGGCCGAGGAGGTCGAATGGGCGGGCAATCCGCACAAGGCGGTGTCGCTCGATCCGACCGCGGTGCTCACCCCGCGCACCTCGTTCCAGTCCTGGACCCAGGTCGTGTCGGGCCGGTCGCGCCGCTGGACGCTGGAGGAGATCGAGGCTGCGCACCGCCTGCGCCGCGCATTCCACGACGCGCATATCAACCAGCGGCTGCGCCTGCTCAATGCGGATCTGCAGCGCACGCTCGCCGATAAGGACGTGCTGATCGCGCAGAAGGACGTCCTGATGAAGGAGGTCAACCACCGCGTCCAGAACAGCCTCCAGCTGGTCGCCGCGTTCCTCGCGCTCCAGGCGAAGGCGTCCGACGATGCCAAGGTAAAGGAGCATCTCGCCGAGGCGCAGGCGCGGCTTTCCGCGGTCGCGCTGGTGCACCGCCGGCTCTACCGCGACGATCAGGTCGAGTCGGTCGATCTCTCGCGCTATCTGGAGGAGCTTGCGGGCGACATGAAGACCTCGCTCGGCGCCGACTGGGCGGCGCAGATCCGGCTCGACCTCGCGCCGATCCTGGTGCCGACCGACCGTGCGGTGAATATCGGGCTGGTCCTCACCGAACTCGTCATCAACGCGAGCAAATATGCCTATGGCGGGCAGCCCGGGCCGATCCTGATCGCGCTCGAACAGCATCGCAACCGCCTCCGCCTGATCGTCGCCGACGATGGGTCGGGCAAGGTCGGGACGCGCGAGGGCTTCGGCAGCCGGATGATGAACGCGATCGTCGCCGGGCTGTCGGGCACGATCGAGCATGACGACAACATGCCCGGGCTGCGCGTGATCATGACCGCGCCGATCGTCGACACCGTCTGATCGGGCGGCCTGCCGGCGAACGCACGCTTGGGCGCGGCTGATATTTGCTCGGGCACCCGCGGGTTGAAGCTTTATGCTGCACCTGCGAGATAAACCGGATGATCGATACCGACCAAACCGTTGCCGACACCGCTGCTCCTCAGGTCAATGCGCGGCTCGCATTGCTCGCACTCGCGGTAGGCGGCTTCGCGATCGGGACCACCGAGTTCGCGGCGATGAGCCTGTTGCCGCAGTTCGCGCGTGGGCTCGGGATCGACGAGCCGACCGCGGGGCATGTCATCAGCGCCTACGCGCTTGGCGTCGTCGTCGGGGCGCCGACGATCGCGGTATTGGCGGCGAAGATCGAGCGGCGGGTGTTGCTGATCGGGTTGATGACTTTTCTTGGTATCGCCAACGGGTTGTCAGCGCTGGCGCCGACCTATCACACGATGTTGTTGGCTAGGTTCCTAAGCGGATTGCCGCATGGCGCGTATTTCGGCGTCGGATCGCTGGTCGCGGCGTCGATGGTGCCGCGCGAAAAGCGGTCGCGCGCGGTATCGCGGATGATGCTGGGGCTGACGATCGCGACGATCGCGGGGGTGCCGCTGGCGAACGGCATCGGCCAGTGGTTCGGCTGGCGTTGGGGTTTCGGGATCGTCGCGATCATTGCGGCGGCGACGGTGGCGATGCTGCTGAAGTTCGCGCCGGTCCTCCGGCCTGCGAAGGATGCGAGCCCGCTCGGGGAACTGGCCGCGTTGCGCAACGGGCAGGTGTGGCTGACGCTCGCGATCGGTGCGGTCGGCTTTGGCGGTATCTTCTGCGTCTACACCTATCTCGCCTCAACCTTGACCGAAGTGACGGGCGTATCGTCCGCGTTCACGCCCGTTGCGTTCGCGCTGTTCGGCGTCGGCATGACGATCGGGACTTTGGTTTGTGCGAAGGCGGCGGACGTGGCGCTGATGCCGGCGGCGGGGATCACGTTGCTGTTCGGGGCAGGCGCGCTCGCGCTCTACGCGCCGGCGACGCCGCATCTGTGGGCGATGCTGCCGGTGGTGGTGCTGATCGGGTGCGGCGGCGGGTTGTCGACGATCCTCCAGACGCGGCTGATGGATGTCGCGGAGGAGGCGCAGACCTTGGCGGCAGCGCTCAACCATTCCGCGTTCAATACGGCCAATGCGCTTGGGCCTTGGCTTGGTGGGCTGGCGATTGCGGGCGGGTATGGGTTGCCGTCGACCGGCTGGGTCGGGACCGCGTTGGCGCTGGGCGGGTTTGCGATCTGGGCGGTGTCTTGGGGACTGGATCGCCGGCGGGTTTGAGTACGTGCCCGCCGAGTACTGTTCTCCCGCGAAGGCGGGAGCCCAGGGTTACAGGCGGTGGCGCTGGTGACTTCTGGACCCCCGCCTTGGCGGGGGAACGGTTCATGTGGGGCGCTCGGGTTATCCTAACCACTACCACCCCGGCGAAGGCCGGGGCCCAATTGGGGGGACGGTGCTAACTACGGGCAGTGCTCCGTTACTGCAGCCTTGCCAATTGGGCCCCGGCCTTCGCCGGGGTGGGGCTTGTCAGTCCGGGGTGGTGTTTTCGTGGGTCAGAGAGGGGCCGGATGGTCATGCCGCCAGCCCCTCCAATCACCGCGCGATGTCGCGCTTGGCGAGCTGCTTGTTCAACCCCAGCGCGATCAGCGTGAATACCGCACCCGAGAACAGGTACGCGCCGCTAGCCGCCAGTCCAAGCTTGCTCGTCAGCAGAAGCGCCGCCAGCGGAGCAAACCCGGCACCGAACAGCCACGCCAGATCGGTCGTCAGCGCCGAGCCGGTATAACGATGCTGCGGCGACAGGCTCGACGCGATCGCGCCCGAGGACTGGCCGAACGACAGCCCAAACAGCAGGAAGCCGATCCCCATGAACAGGCGCTCGCCGATCTCGCCGCCATCGAGTAGCGACGGCGCTGCGATCGCGAACAGCGCGATCAGCACCGCGATCGTGCCCAGCATCGTGCGACGACCGAAGCGGTCCGCGAGCAGCCCCGACACCAGCATCGCGCCAAGCCCTATCACCGCCCCGATGACCTCGACCACGAGGAAGCGACCTGCCGATTCACGCGTGAACAGCACGACCCACGACAGCGGGAACACCGTCACCATGTGGAACAGCGCGAAGCTCGCGAGCGGCACGAACGAACCGAGCCAGATCGCCTTCCATTGCGACTGCACGGTCTCGATCACCGGTGCAGGCTCGAGTTCGCGCTTCGCGTACATCTCTTCGAACTCGGGCGTCACCACCAGGCGGAGGCGTGCGAACAGGGCCACGACATTGATCGCGAACGCCACGAAGAACGGATAGCGCCAACCCCAGGCGAAGAAATCCTCGGTCGGTAGTGCGGCAACGAAGAACGCGAACAGGCCGCTCGCGACCAGCAAGCCGATCGGCGCCCCCAGCTGCGGCAGCATTGCGTACCAGCCGCGATGCTTTTCCGGCGAATTGAGCGACAGCAGCGAAGCGAGACCGTCCCACGCGCCGCCAAGCGCGACGCCTTGGCCAATGCGGAGAAGCGCGAGGATCGCCACCGACCAGTTGCCGACCTGATCATAGCCGGGGATGAACCCCATCGCGACCGTCGAGGTGCCGAGCAGGAACAACGAGATCGTCAGCTTGACGCTGCGGCCGTACGCGCGATCGACCGCGATGAAGATGATCGAGCCGATCGGGCGGGCGATGAACGCCAGCGCGAACACCGCGAACGAATACAGCGTGCCCTGCAATCGGTCGACATACGGGAAGACCAGGGTCGGGAACACGAGCACCGAGGCGATCGCATACACGAAGAAGTCGAAGAATTCCGAGGTGCGGCCGATCACCACGCCGATCGCGATCACGCCGGGCGTGACGTGCTCGCCGTCGCTGTGGATACTGCGAGCATCGGCTTCGAAGCTCGTCTCGGGGATCGTGTTTGCACTCATTCTTCAACTCGCTCTTCAGGGCGCGAACCCGATGATACGCTGTTCCGGCGGATACGGGCAGATATATTCCGTCCCAGTCCTCCGCGCCCAATGCGGGCAGGGGTGATCTATGCTAATCTTGGTAACGATAAAGCCATGCCGATGTTGCAGTGCAGCGCCCATTGGACAAATTGTCCACTGTAGCGCGGCGAAAGCGAGGCGTAGGGGGTCCGCATGATCGTTGAGAAAACCGTTTCCCGCGCGAAAAAATGGCTGGCCGTGCTGCCGCTTGCGCTGCTCACCAGCGGCTGCAACTGGGTCGTGATGTCCCCCTCGGGCGATATCGCAGTGCAACAGCGCGACCTCGTGCTGATCGCGACCGGGCTGATGCTGCTGATCATCGTCCCGGTGATCATTCTCACGCTTCTGTTCGCGTTCCGCTACCGCCAGGCGAACACCGAAGCCAAGTACGAGCCGAACTGGGATCACTCGGTCGGGCTCGAGCTGCTGATCTGGGGTATTCCCCTGCTGATCATCATCGCGCTCGGCGCGCTGACCTGGACCAGCACGCATCTGCTCGATCCGTATCGTCCGCTCGGCCGGATCAAGCCCGATGCGCCGACGCTCGCGAACAACGTTCCGGTCGGCAATCTGGTCGACAAGCAGCAGCTGGCGAACGGTGTCGGCAAGCCGCTCGAGGTGCAGGTGGTCGCGCTCGATTGGAAGTGGCTTTTCATCTATCCGGAATACGGCATCGCCACGGTCAATGAACTGGCCGCGCCGGTCGATCGTCCGATTCGTTTCCAGATGACCTCGTCGTCGGTGATGAACGCGTTCTACATCCCTGCGCTCGCCGGCATGATCTACACGATGCCCGGCATGCAGACGACGCTGAACGCGGTGATCAACAAGCCTGGCAACTACGAGGGCTTCTCGTCCAACTATAGCGGCGCGGGCTTCTCGGGGATGCGCTTCCGCTTCCACGGCGTCAGCGACGCGGGCTTCCAGGCCTGGGTCAACCAAGTGAAGCAGCGCGGCGGAGGTCTCAATCGCGCCAGCTATCTCCAACTGGAGAAGCCGAGCGAGAAGGTCCCGGTCCGCTATTACAATGCGGTCGAGCCGAACATGTTCAAGCTGGTCGTCGAACAGTGCGTCCAGCCCGGCAAGGTCTGCATGTCGCAGATGATGCACGGCGGTAAAGGCGGGGGGGACTCGCACGCCGGCATGGCGATGCCCGGGGTCAATGGCGGCAAGGGCCCGCAGGAGACCTCAGAGCGCGTCAAGGGTGCGTTGCTCAAGGACGCCGACGAAAAGGGAAGCGGCAACCACTGGACCGCGCCGGCCGACATAAAACAGGACGGCGCCAACAGCGCGCCCGGCTCGCAGTCCAACCGCAATCACACGATGTTGACCCCCTCCACCATGCCGGGCACGCGCCCCGTCGCGAACGGCTAGAGAAACCATCATGAACGACACCCTGTTGAAGACTATCTTCGGCCGCCTGACCCTGGAGTCGCTGCCGCTGCACGAACCGATCGTCGTCGCCACCTTCGCGATGGTGGCGATCGGCGGGCTCGGGCTCGTCGCCGCGCTGACCTATTTCAAGGTCTGGGGCTATCTCTGGAACGAGTGGTTCACGAGCGTGGACCACAAGAAGATCGGGATCATGTACATGATCCTCGCGATCGTCATGCTGCTGCGCGGGTTCTCCGACGCGATCATGATGCGTGCGCAGCAGGCGATGGCGTTCAACGGGTCCGAAGGATACCTGACCGCGCACCACTACGACCAGGTCTTCACGGCACACGGCGTGATCATGATTTTCTTCGTGGCGATGCCGATGGTCACGGGCCTGATGAACTATGTCGTCCCGCTCCAGATCGGTGCGCGCGACGTGTCGTTCCCGTTCCTCAACAATTTCAGCTTCTGGATGACCGCGGCGGGTGCCGTGATCGTCATGATGTCGCTGTTCATCGGTGAGTTCGCACGGACCGGCTGGCTCGCGATGCCGCCCCTCTCGGGACTGGCCTACTCGCCCGACGTCGGTGTCGATTACTATATCTGGGCCTTGCAGATCGCGGGCATCGGGACGTTGTTGTCCGGCGTCAATCTGGTGGCGACCATCGTCAAGATGCGCGCGCCCGGCATGACCATGATGAAGATGCCGATCTTCACCTGGACGTCGCTCTGCACCAACAT
Organism: Sphingomonas sp. PP-CE-1G-424; assembly: GCF_004341085.1. Classification (GTDB taxonomy): domain Bacteria; phylum Pseudomonadota; class Alphaproteobacteria; order Sphingomonadales; family Sphingomonadaceae; genus Sphingomonas. The sequence continues at coordinate 527,427 of NZ_SLXW01000001.1, read as the reverse complement.
CCTGATCGTCGCCGCCTTCCCGGTGCTGACCGCGGTGCTCGCGATGCTGTCGCTCGATCGCTACATCGGCACCGCGTTCTTCACGAACGACTCGGGCGGCAACCCGATGATGTACGTCAACCTGATCTGGATCTGGGGTCACCCCGAGGTCTACATTCTGGTCCTGCCGGCATTCGGCATCTTCTCGGAAGTCACCTCGACCTTCTCGGGCAAGCGCCTCTTCGGCTACAGCTCGATGGTCTATGCGACGCTCGTCATCACGATCCTCGCCTATCTCGTCTGGCTGCACCACTTCTTCACGATGGGCTCGGGCGCGAGCGTGAACTCGTTCTTCGGCATCACCACGATGATCATCTCGATCCCGACCGGGGCCAAGATCTTCAACTGGCTGTTCACGATGTACAAGGGCCGGATCCGGTTCGAACTGCCGATGATGTGGACGATCGCCTTCATGGTAACCTTCACGATCGGCGGCATGACCGGCGTGCTGCTCGCCGTCCCGCCCGCCGACTTCGTGCTGCACAACTCGCTGTTCTTGGTCGCGCATTTCCATAACGTGATCATCGGCGGCACTTTGTTCGGCATGTTCGCCGGCATCAACTACTGGTTCCCGAAGGCGTTCGGCTTCAAGCTGGACAAGAAGTGGGGCACGGTATCATTCTGGTGCTGGGTGGTCGGCTTCTACTTCGCGTTCATGCCGCTCTACGTGCTCGGCCTGATGGGCGTGACCCGCCGGATGCGCTATTTCGACGATCCGAACCTGCAGATCTGGTTCGTCATCGCCGCCTTCGGTGCAGCCCTGATCGCAGCCGGCATCGGTGCCTTCCTGCTCCAGATCTTCGTCAGCATCCGCAACCGCGAGGCGCTGGCCGATCACAGCGGCGATCCCTGGGGTGGCCGTACGCTCGAGTGGGCGACCTCGTCGCCGCCGCCGGAGTACAACTTCGCGTTCACGCCGATCGTCCACGACCTGGACGCCTGGTACGACATGAAGGAGCGCAAGCACGAGCGGCCTTTGACCGGCTTCAAGTCGATCCACATGCCGAGCGGCACCGGCACGGGCGTCGTGCTCGCCGGCCTCAGCGTGGCGTTCGGGTTCGCGATGATCTGGTACATCTGGTGGCTCGCCGGTCTGACGCTGGTCGGCATCTTCGCGACGACGATCTTCCACACCTTCAACTACAAGCGCGACTTCCACATCCCCGTCGAGGACGTGATCGCCAGCGAGGACGCGCGCACCCGCCAGCTCGCGACCCAGGGAGCCTGACGCGATGTCCGCAATACCGATGAAGGACGGCCTGAACGAGACCGAGAAGGTCTCGTTCTACGAGCTGGACGAGCACGAGCATCCCGAAGGCAGCAGCACGATGCTGGGCTTCTGGATGTACCTGATGAGCGATTGCCTCATCTTCGCGGTGCTGTTCGCGGCCTATGCCGTACTCGGCAACAGCTATGCCGGCGGCCCCAGCCCGAAGGAGATCTTCGAGCTGCCGCTGGTGGCGGTGAACACCGCGATGCTGCTGTTCTCGTCGATCACCTACGGCTTCGCGATGCTGTCGATGGAGGAAGGTCGCCAGCGCGTCATGCAGATGTGGCTGGCGTTCACCGGCCTGTTCGGCCTGTGCTTCCTGTCGATCGAAATGTACGAGTTCGCCAACCTCATCTATGAGGGTGCGGGCCCGACCCGCAGCGCGTTCCTGTCGTCGTTCTTCACGCTCGTCGGCACGCACGGCCTTCACGTCACGATGGGCTTCATCTGGCTCGTCACGCTGATGGTGCAGGTTCAGAAGCACGGGCTTATCGCGGCGAACAAGCGTCGCCTGATGTGCCTCAGCATGTTCTGGCATTTCCTCGACGTCATCTGGATCGGCGTCTTCACCTTCGTCTATCTGATGGGCACCCTACGATGAGCGACCCCCACGCAAACACGCACGACGCGCATGCGGATCACGATCATGCCGCCCACGGCACGCGCGGCAGCTACCTCAAGGGGTTCTTCCTCTCGGTCATCCTGACCGCGATCCCGTTCTGGATCGTCATGACCGACGCGTTCAAGGATCCGTCGACCGCCGCGCTCGTCGTGATGGTGTTCGCGGTCGCGCAGATCGTCGTCCACATGATCTACTTCCTGCACATGAGCGGCAAGTCGGAGGGCGGCTGGACGATGATGGCACTGATCTTCACGATCATCCTCGTCGTCATCACGCTCAGCGGATCGATCTGGGTGATGTACCACATGAACACGAACATGATGCCGATGCAGGCCGCGGCAGACATGTGATGAGAACGCGACCGGGCCCTGCCGTCTATGTCGCAGGCTTGGTCGCGCTGCTGTTGTTCGCCGGGTTCATGGCGCTCGGCATCTGGCAGGTCGAGCGCCGCACCTGGAAGCTCAACCTGATCGAACAGGTCGCGGCGCGCTCGCACGCCGCGCCGGTCGCACCGCCCGGACCCGCCTCCTGGAACGCGATCACCGCCACCACCGACGCTTATCGCCGTATCCGGCTCGACGGCACTTTCGATAACAATCGCGAAACGCTGGTCCGCGCAGCCACTGCACTCGGCAGCGGTTATTGGGTCGTGACGCCGTTGCGGACGGATCGCGGGTTCACCGTCCTCGTCAACCGCGGCTACGTCTCGCCCGAACAACGTGTCGTGCATACCAAGCCCAGCGGCCCCATCACGATCACCGGCTACCTCCGCATCACCGAGCCAGGCGGCGGCTTCCTGCGCCACAACGACCCCGCAACCGGCAAATGGTATTCGCGCGACGTCGCCGCGATCGCCAGCGCGCGCGGCCTGTCGAACGTCGCCCCCTATTTCGTCGACGCGGACAAATCGGGCACCGCGGCCCCGGTCGGCGGCCTGACGATCATCGCTTTCCCCAACAACCACTTGGTCTACATGCTGACCTGGTTCGCGCTCGCCGCCATGACGATCGGCGCATTCGTCGTGTTCGTCCGCCAGGATGCGCGGAAGCGGCGGGGGGCGGAATGACCTCGGAGGCGGCACGCCAGGGCTGGCAACGCTGGCTCGCGCTCGCCACCGCGCGCACCGACGCGACCGGCAACGCCAACATGCGCCAGCTGGTGACGCTGCGCTGGATCGCGGTCGCCGGCCAGTTCGTCACCATCTTGTTCGCGCGCTTCGGCCTCGGCTTCGACCTCCCGCTCGTGCCGATGATGGCGGCGCTCGCCGCCGCGGTCGGGCTCAACCTCGCGAGCATGCCGCTCTACGGCTGGCGCAAGGGCGCGAACATCCAGCTCCTGCTCGCGCTCCTGTTCGACGTCGGCTTGCTCACCACGCAGCTGTATCTGGCGGGCGGCGCGACCAACCCGTTCATCTCGCTCTATCTGCTCCACGTCGTGCTCGGCGCAGTGCTGCTCGATCGCTGGTCGAGCTGGGCGATCGTCGCCGTCACCGCCGCCTGTTTCGGCGTGCTCACGCTCTATTACCGTCCGCTGATCCTCCCCCCCGACTACAGCGGCGAGTATTTCCTGCTCTACACGATCGGCTCGCTGCTCTGCTTCATGCTGATCGCGACGCTGCTGATGCTGTTCATGACCCGCATCACCGGAAACTTGCGCGCCCGCGACACGCGCCTCGCCGACCTTCGCCAGCAGGCCGCTGAAGAGGATCACATCGTCCGCATGGGGCTCTTGGCATCCGGCGCTGCGCACGAACTCGGCACGCCGCTCGCATCGATCGCCGTGATTCTCGCCGACTGGCGCCGCATGCCGACGCTCGCACAGGACGCCGACCTCCAAGCCGAGATCGTCGAGATGCAGTCCGAGGTCCAGCGCTGCAAGGCGATCGTCACCGGCATTCTCCTGTCGGCCGGTGAAGCGCGCGGCGAAGCGCCCGAGATCATGCCGCTTCACCAACTCCTCGACGGAATCGTCGACGAATGGCGCGCGGTGCACCCGTCGGTCGATTTCGACTATACCACCCGAGTCGGCGACGATCCCCAGGTCGTGTCCGACCCCGCGCTCAAACAGGTGATCGCCAACGTGCTCGACAACGCCGCCGAAGCCTCGCCGCACTGGGTCGCCTTCCGCGGCGAACGCACCGACGGCGACCTCGCACTGATCGTCCGCGACCGCGGCCCCGGCTTCAGCGACGAACGCCTCGCGAGCTTCGGCAAACCCTACCAGTCGAGCAAGCGCGAACCCGGCCACGGCCTCGGCCTGTTCCTCGCGGTCAACGTCATGCGCAAGCTCGGCGGCGGCGTCTCCGTCGTGAACTGCGAAGGCGGCGGCGCGGAAGTCACGATCCGAATGCCCCTCTCCGCGATTGCCCTGTCATGACGGACACCAAACTCCTGGCGATCGTCGAGGACGACGAGACGTTCGCCCGCACGCTCCGCCGCTCATTCGAACGCCGCGGCTACGAAGTGATGCAGGCCGCCAGCCACGAGGAACTCGTCGAGCAACTGGCCGAGCGCACGCCCCGCTACGCCGTCGTCGACCTGAAGCTAGGCGGCGCGTCCGGCCTGGTCTGCGTCCAGACGCTCCACGCGCACGACCCCGAGATCCTCGTCGTCGTCCTCACCGGCTTCGCCAGCATCGCCACCGCGGTCGAGGCGATCAAGCTCGGCGCGTCGCACTACCTCGTCAAACCCTCGAACACCGACGACATCGAAGCCGCGTTCGACCGCACCGAGGGCAGCGTCGATACCGAACTCTCCGAGCGCCCGACCTCGATCAAGACGCTCGAATGGGAGCGTATCCACACCACGCTCGCCGAAACCGACTTCAACATCTCCGAGACCGCGCGCCGGCTCGGCATGCACCGCCGCACGCTCGCGCGAAAGCTCGAGAAGCGCCCGGTAAAATAGCCGCAACGCTTCGCCGAAGGCGCGCGTTGTCGTTCGATGCCAGTGCCCAAACCCTCGCGATTCTGGCAGCCGAAGCGACTGCTCGCGACCCCGTCCGCGCTGACCTGGGAGCACGGTGCCGAGATTGCCGCCCGCGCGACCGCGCTCGGCGTACCCGTCACGACGTTGCCGAGCGACCGCCTCAAGCTCGACTTCCCCGAAGACTCCCGCCGCGCCTATGCCGAAGCCAAGGCAACGCTGGCGCTGGTCGTCGCGCCACCCTCGAAGCGTAAGCTCCAGCCGATCGCCCCCAGCGCCGACTGGCGGATCGACCTCGCCGAGGGCTGCCCTGCGCATTGCGGCTATTGCTACCTCGCCGGCTCGCTCAAAGGCCCGCCTATCACCCGCGTCTACGCGAACCTGCCCGAGATCCTCGCCGAACTCCCCGCACATCTCGGCCAGGGCACTGTAACCTCGCGCTCGACCGCCCGAGCGCATGAAGGCACGACGTTCGAGGCCTCATGCTACACCGACCCCCTCGGCATCGAGCACGTCACCGGATCGCTCTCCGCACTGATTGCGCATTTCGGCGCGTGGGAAGCCGACGTGCAACTCCGCTTCACCACCAAGTTCGACGCAGTCGAGCCTTTGCTGAAGCTAGACCATCGCGGCCGCACCCGCATGCGCGCCTCGATCAACCCCGCCGCCTATGCGCGCTTCGAAGGCGGCACGAGCCCCGTCGCCGCCCGGCTGGTAGCGCTCCGGAAAATGGCGGACGCCGGCTACAAGATCGGCCTGACCGTCGCCCCGATCATCGCCGCCGAAGGCTGGCGCGAAGCCTATGGCGACTTGCTCGCAGAAGCGGGCAGGGTGCTCGCCAACGTCCCCGACGTGACGATCGAATTGATCACCCACCGCTACACCCCCGGCTCGAAGGCAGTGCTCGAAACCTGGTACCCCGGCTCGTCGCTCGACCTCAGCATGGCCAACCGAACCGAGAAACGCACAAAGTTCGGCTCGGTCAAATACGTCTACGACGCCGACACGATGCGCGCGCTCCGCAGCTTCTTCCAGGACGAGATCGCCGCCAAGCTTCCGCAGGCCCGTATTCTCTACTGGACCTGACCGCCGCGCCAACCGGCAACGCAGCGTTGCCATTCGCGGCCTTCCGGTCGCCGCCATCGCCGCCTACCTCGAGACCATGACAAACACCCGCCAGCCAACGCTCTTCATCCCGCACGGCGGCGGGCCCTGTTTCTTCATGGACGACCAAGCGGGAAACTGGACCGGCATGGCCGCGTACCTCCGGTCGATCGCCGCCTCGCTGCCCGAAAAGCCCAAGGCGATCCTCGTCGTCTCCGGCCACTGGGAAACGCGCGGCTTTGCGTTCAGCGGCGCCGTAACGCCGCCGCTGATCTACGATTACGGCGGCTTCCCCGCGCATACCTACGAGTTGCGCTACGACGCGCCCGGCGATCCTGCCTTGGCCGCCCGCGCCGCCGACCTGCTCCGCGAAGCCGGCCTGACCGCCAATGTCGACCCCACGCGCGGCCTCGATCACGGCGTCTTCATCCCAATGAAGGTCGCGTTCCCCGACGCCGATATTCCGGTCGTCGAGATGTCGGTCGACCGCGATCTCGACCCCACGTTGCACGCCGCCGCCGGCCGCGCACTCGCCCCGTTACGCGATGAAGGCGTCCTGATCGTCGGCTCGGGCATGAGCTTCCACAATATGCGCGGTTACGGCGACCCCCGCTTCACCGCGCCGTCCGAAGCCTTCGACCAATGGCTGACCGCCGCAGTCAAGTCCGAACCGACCGCCCGGGCGGCAGCGTTAGCCGGCTGGGCCGAAGCCCCCGCCGGCCGCCTCTCGCACCCCCGCGAAGAGCATCTCCTCCCGCTGATGGTCGCCGCCGGCGCCTCCGACCAGTCCGGTACGCAAGTCTACAACGAGCACGTCCTGCAAACCGCAATCTCCGGCTACCGCTTCAATTAAAGGAATTCCCATGGCCCTTCCCGTCCTGCTCGCGATCTCAGGCAGCCTGCGCCGCGGCTCGTACAATACCGCGATCCTGACCACGCTTGGCGAAGCGATCACCGACAAGGCAGCGCTGACGGTCTTCGCGCTGAACGACGTCCCGCTCTACGACCAGGACGCCGATACCGACACGCCACCCGCCGCCGTCGCAGCGCTGCGCGCGGCAATAGGCGCCGCCGACGGGATCGTCATCGCCTCCCCCGAATACAACCACGGCATGTCCGGCGTCCTGAAGAACGCGCTCGACTGGGCCTCGCGCCCGCATGGCAAGGCGACACTGACGGGCAAGCCGGTCTTCACGCTCACCTCGTCACCCGGCGCAGTCGGCGGCGCACGCGCCCACGCGCAACTGAACGAGACGCTGGCCTCGATCGGCGCACGCACCGTCCTGCGTCCACAAGCCGTTGTCGGCGCCGTGCACGAGAAGATCGCCGATGGTCGCCTGACCGACCAGCGCACGCTCAACTTCCTTGTGGCCGGCATAGACGATTTGCTCGCCGACATCGCGCGGCCCACCACCGCCGACCGCGAGGCCTCCTGACATGCGCCACGCCCTCAACCAGTATCCCGCCCAGCGCGACGACATCGCCGACCTGGTGACACGACGGCCGCTACCGGGTCCCGGCCTGCCGCAGGTCGATCCGTTCCTGTTCCTCAACCATCACGGGCCCCAGACCTACCGCGCCGGCAATAGCGGCCTCCCGTTCGGCCCGCATCCGCACCGCGGGTTCGAGACGGTCAGCTTCATCCTCGAGGGCGAGATGGCGCATCTCGACAGCGGTGGCCACGAGAGCGTCATCCGCGCAGGCGGCGTCCAGTGGATGACCGCCGGCTCGGGCCTGATCCATGCGGAGATTTCGTCTGCGTCGTTCAAGCGCGACGGCGGCCCGCTCGAGATCCTGCAACTCTGGGTCAATCTCCCCGGCCGGCTCAAGATGACCAAGCCCGCCTATACCGGCCTCCAGCGCGAGGACATTCCCGCGATCCCGGTCGAGGGTGGCACCGTGAACCTGATCTCCGGCACGTTTGCCGGACGACAGGGCCCGATCGAATCCCTGACCGACGTCGCGATGATGACGATCGAACTCGAAGCCGGCGCCAAGGTCGACCTACCAGCCCCAACCGGCCGCGCGGTCTTCTTCTACGTCGTCGCCGGCGCCCCCACGGCCAACGGCACGCCGATCAATCCGCACCACCTCGCAACGTTCGGCAACCAGGGCGACATCATCACCGTCACGACCGAGGCCCCCGCCACGATCCTCTACGGCCACGCCGACCCGATCGGCGAACCCGTCGTCTCCCACGGCCCCTTCGTCATGAACACCCGCGAAGAGATCGTCCGCGCGATCGAGGACTATAACGCCGGCCTGTTCGGCAAGCCGCCCGTCATTCGCTAGGGCGCTTTACGCACCGGGGGCAGCGCGGCACAGATGTCGGCGCCCCCGGCAGGCACCGTAAAGAACGGCCCCGCCCGGTTCTCCCGCGAGGCGATCCACGCCACGAACCGCGCATTATCCGCCGCGCGATACTCGAAACGCGGTCGCTCGGCGGCGGGCAGTTCGCTCGCAAGGCGTGCGGACACGATCGGGCTGCGCTCGCCGACGGTCTTGTAGAACCCCAAATCCCCCGTCCCGCGCGGTAGCGACGACAGCCACTCGACCCCGTCGATCACGCGCCCGACCACCGCGATGTTCCGGTCGAGCGCACGCGGCGAATGCCCGATCACGGTATACAGCTCAGCGCCACTCCCCGTGCTCGGCGCCAGATCGCGCGCGACGCCGACCATCCCGTAGCAATGCGGCACCCACTCGGTCGCGCCATTGCCGGCGAGCGGCCACCCGTCGCGACTATACCCCGCCCATTCCGCATAAGGATCGCGCTGCGAAAGCCGCGCCACGGTGGTCGGTCCGGCATGCGAGTATTCCGCCGGCGGGTTGGCCACGACACCCGCGACCAACGGTTTCTTCTCCGTCGCATCGCCCCATTGCGCGACGTAATTGTCCTGCAACCGGTAGACGCTCGTCCCAGCATCCCACCAATGCGCACGCGCCAACTTGCGTATGTTCGCGACGTGCACCGGCGCATAGCGAGGCGCCAGCCGCACGGTAAACCGGTGCCCATTGGCCAGGGTGAACACCATGAGTTCGTCGTCCGGCACCGCGACCCAGTCCGCCGGCACCGGATCGGACGGGAGCGTCGCGGCGGCCGGAACGGCTTGCGCAAGCATGGCGGCAAGAAGGATATTCAACATCCCCGCAGAGTGCCCGAGGCCGTCCCCGCACGCAATCGCTTGCGCGCGCGCGAAACCCGCACTAGCAGACCCGCTTCCAGAGCAATGCGGAGCGGTGGCCGAGTGGTCGAAGGCGCTCGCCTGGAAAGTGAGTATACGTCAAAAGCGTATCGTGGGTTCGAATCCCACCCGCTCCGCCACCCCCATGCGCAAGCCATTGTTTTGCATGGATTTTGGAATCATTGGGGTTCCTATGCCTCAGTCCGTCCGACGTAATTAAATGCGTCTCTTGACGCCGCAGGCATCCGGCAGCGCCCGGGACTTATTCGCTGATCGACAGTAGCGGTTCGGTTCACAACCTCGGACGCACACGGAACATGCGGCAGCGATTACGCGCGCATTGGACCGCAAACCATAATTTGGCGTCATTCGCGTCCAAACCAGCACGAAGGGAACCAAGGATTGTAGCCTCCGATACAAAGACGAGATCACTCGCGGCGCCACACGCTGGCGAGATATTTGGAGCGTGCTTTCGCCGACACGTTGATGCGGTATCAGCGATGATGGTGAGGTTCCTGTCGGTCGCTGATCCTATCGACCGATGCCTGTCGGAGCTCTATGCCTTGCTGGAACTCAATATGCCTCTGGACAAATTCGACACGCACTGATGACACAAGAGGCGACACTGCCGTGCCTCGTCGGGTATGGCCCGAAACGGCAACTGAATTGGTCCACTACTACCCGTTCAAAAGGGGCCGGTAATATAGAAACCGGACATCTGATAACGACGTCTGAAGCCTGCATGAACAGATAAGGCATAGGCGTATGGCTCGGCCACTCGGACCGACCACTTCGAGCTCTGTCGTCAGCCAGCAATCGCATGCGATCTTTGCGAGCCGCGCTTGTCTGCACTAGGTTCACCCCGAACTGAGCCATAACCGCGATGCGTCGAGGACAGCGGACGTCATTGTACGGCCTGGTTATTGCCATCGCCCGCTGGCTCATCGGGAGCTTAGGCCTTTCGGACACAAAGGAAATCGCGATAGCCGGATTTAGTCGTGAGCGCTGAAACAGTTCGTCGCTGCTTTATTAGGCCAGTCATCTGGTACCGGCTCATATCGTGACCGAGAAATTCATCGCATTACGGTGAACCGGGCTGCTCCTAGTTGATGCCGCTACCGCAGGGGGAACACCTTCACCACCGTTGCCGCGTTCGAAAATAGGCCATATAGGAGATGCTATATCATCGCATAGGACTCGCTCAGTGTCATCATCGACCATCCCCGTCACCGTACTCACCGGCTATCTGGGCGCGGGCAAGACGACGCTCCTGAACCGCATCCTCAGCGAAAATCATGGCCGGAAATATGCGGTCATCGTCAATGAATTCGGCGAGATCGGCATCGACAACGACCTGATCGTCGACGCCGACGAAGAGGTGTTCGAGATGAACAACGGGTGCATCTGCTGCACCGTCCGTGGCGACCTGATCCGCATCATCGAGGGGCTGATGAAGCGCAAGGACGGCTTCGATGCGATCATCATCGAGACCACCGGCCTCGCCGATCCCGCGCCCGTTGCGCAGACCTTCTTCATGGACGACGACGTGCGCGCCCGGGCGAGCCTCGATGCGATCGTGACCGTGGTCGATGCGCGCCATGTCCTCGCCCGGCTGGAGGACAGCCATGAGGCCGAGGAGCAGATCGCGTTTGCCGACGTGATCCTGCTCAACAAGACCGATCTGGTGACCGCGCAGGAGCTTGAGGTGGTGCGCCAGCGCGTCCGCACGATCAACGGCCAGGCGCGGTTGCACGAGACGCAGAACTGCGTCGTACCGCTCGAGGAGGTGCTGGAGCGCGGCGCGTTCGACCTCGACCGGATCCTCGAGATCGAACCCGATTTCCTGTCCGAGGACGATCACGAGCATGACGATACGATCACCTCGGTATCGCTGAGTTCGGCGACGGCGATCCGGCCCGAGCTGTTCATGCCGTGGTTGCGCAACCTGGCCGCGGTCCAGGGACAGGACATCCTGCGGCTGAAGGGCGTGCTGTCGTTCCCCGACGAGGACCAACGCTATGTCGTGCAGGGCGTCCACATGCTGCTCGACGGCAATCATCAGCGCGACTGGAAGCCGGACGAGGTCCGCACCAGCCGGATGGTGTTCATCGGCCGCAACCTCGATCCGGTCGCCTTGCGCGCCGGGTTCGAGGCCTGCGCGGTTCCTGCCAACCGATGATCGACGCGATGCGTGAAACGCTGGTGCAAAGCCACGGCCGCCGTGCCGAGGTCGGTGCGGAGCCGACCGCGATCCTGTGGCTCGGGGACGACGCGTTGCTGACGCTCGGCGATGGCAGCGTGCGGCACATGACCGACGCGGGCGAGGTCGCCGCGCATCCGGTGCACGGCGGCGCGATCCTGGCGGCGTGCCGTCATCCCGATGGACGCTCGATCGTCACCGGCGGCGACGATGGCCAGGTATGCCGCGTGACGGCGGATGGCGATGTTCTGGAGTTGGGCCGCTTCGACCGACGCTGGGTCGAGCATCTGGTGGCAAGTTCCGCATCGGGCCTGATCGTCGCCGGCGTCGGTCGCGAAGCGGTCGTCTGGACGCCCGGTGCCACCGAACCCTCGCACCGCTACGCTATCGGTTCGACGATCGGCGGCCTCGCACTCGAAGGCAAGGGCAAGCGGCTGGCCGTCGCGCATTATGGCGGCGTGAGCCTGGTCTATGCGGCGACCGCCGGCAGCGGCCGCGTCGCGCTCGATTGGATCGGCTCGCACCTCGCTTGCACGATGAGCGCGGACAGCCGCTATGTCGTCACTGCGTTGCAAGAGACCGGACTGCACGGCTGGCGGCTTCCCGATCTGCGCGACATGCGGATGTCGGGCTATGTCGCCAAGACGCGCAGCTTCTCGTGGGATCGCCGCGGCAGATGGCTGGCGACCAGCGGCGATGCGTGCGCCGTCCTATGGTCGTTCGACGGCAAGAGCGGCCCGATGGACACGCCGCCGTTGCTGCTGGCTGAGCGGCGGGGCGCGATCGTCACGCGCGTCGCCTTCCATCCCCGCAGCGACTTGCTGGCGATTGGATATGACGATGGCGTCGTCGTCCTCACGCAGACCGGCGACGATCGCCCGCTGCTGGTCGATGAAGAGGGCGCCGCCATTACCGCGCTGAGCTGGAACGATGCCGGCACCCGGCTCGGCTGGGGCGACGAGGACGGCCGGATCGGCATCCTCGACATGGCCGCACGCGCGTGAAGAGCCCGTGCGTCGATATCTGCCGCTTCGATGGGCGGACCGGCTGGTGCGTCGCCTGCGGGCGCACGCAGGTCGAGTGCCGCGGCTGGCGCAAGGCGGCGCGGCCGACCCTGCTGGGGATCCAGGCCGAGCTGCCCCGCCGCCTCGCCAAGCTGGCCGCGCGCGGCATCGTCGCCTCGGAACTGGCGCCCGACCCAATTTCGGAAGACCCCGACACTATCTCGGAAGACCCCGACACTATCTCGGAAGACAGGGCATGACAGATCCCTCGTTCGCACTGCCCACGCTGGGCCTGATGTTCGTGCTCGGCCTGCGCCACGGGCTCGATCCCGATCACGTCGCGGTGATCGACAATATCGTCTTCCGCATGGTCGAAGAGCGGCCTCGATTGTCGCCCTGGACCGGCACGCTGTTCGCGCTCGGCCACAGCCTCGCGGTGGCGGTCGTGGCGATCGGGGTGTCGTTGTTCGCGCACTGGATCGTCGTGCCGCGCTGGACCGCGACGCTGGTCGATACGATGGTGATCGCGTTGCTGATCCTGGTCGGCACGCTCAATCTCGTCGCGCTGCTGCGACACCGTGCGTATGCGCCGGTCGGGTGGCGGGCAGGGCTGGTGCCGCGCTCGCTGCGGTCGAGCACGCACCCGGCGGCGGTCGTCGCGATCGGCGTCGTGTTCGGGCTGGTGTTCGACACCGCGACCCAGGCGGCCGCCTGGGGTGCGGCCGCAACGACGCGGGGTGGGCCCGCCGCCGCCGCCGGTATCGCGCTGGCCTTCACGATCGGCATGGTGCTCGCCGATACGCTGGACAGCCAGATCGTCAGCCGGTTGCTGCGATCGAGCCAGCGGGCGGGGCGCGGTGCAGGTGGATCGGTCATGCGGTATCGGCGTGCGGTCGGCTGGCTGATCGTCGGCCTGTCCTACGGCATGGCGTTGTTCGCGGCGTCGGAGGCCGCGGGCTTCGCGCTCGACCTCGACGACCAGACCTTCACCGCGATCGGCGTCGGCGCGGCCACAATCGTCGCGGTGCTGCTCGCACGCGGTGCCTGGATCGCCCGCAAGGCCAGTCGTCCCGCTCTGGAAGGCGCGGCATGAGCGGTCTGGTCACCGGACCCGGTGCGCTGATCCCGGTCTCGGTCCTCACCGGCTTTCTCGGCAGCGGCAAGACGACCGTGCTCAATCGGCTGGTGCGCGATCCGCGGATGGCGCGCGCGCTCGTCATCATCAACGAATTCGGCTCGATCGGGCTAGACCATGACCTGATCGTCCGCAGCCAGGACGACATGGTCGTCGAGATGATGGGCGGCTGCCTGTGCTGCACCATCCGCGGCGACCTGTTGCGGACGCTGCGCGAGGCGCCGTGGCGGTTCGCGCGGGACGGCAAGTGCTGGTTTGACCGGGTGGTGATCGAGACGACCGGTCTCGCCGACCCGGCGCCGATCCTGCACACACTGATGACCGACGAGCGCCTGCAGACGCTGTACCGGCTCGACGGTGTCATCACCACCGTCGACGCCGCGACCGGGATGGCGACGCTCGATGCGCAGGACGAGTCGATCAAACAGGCCGCGGTCGCCGACCGGCTGCTGCTGACCAAGACCGATCTGGTCGGTGCGGACGCGCGTGCTGCGCTGGAAGCGCGGCTGCACGCGCTCAACCCCGCGGCGCCGATCACGGTGGCGATCGATGGCGCGGTCGATCCCGACCTGCTGTTCGAGGCCGGGCTCTACGATCCGACGACCAAGAGCCACGACGTCCGCCGCTGGCTGAACGCCGAAGCCTATACGGGCCCGGCCCCCCACCATCATGACGACCATCACGACCATCACGACCACCATCACGGGCATCACCATCACGGCCACCATCATCACGACGTCGATCGCCACGGCGACCGGATCCGCTCGGTCTGCCTGACCTTCGACGACCCCATTCCAGCCTTGGCGTTCGAGCGCTGGCTGGGCATCCTGACGATGTTCAAGGGCGCCGACATCCTGCGCGTGAAGGGCATCGTCAACGTCGAGGGCGTCGATCGGCCAATGGTCATCCACGGCGTCCAGCACATCTTCCACCCGCCGGTTCGGCTCGACGCGTGGCCGAGCGAGGACCGCCGCAGCCGGATCGTGTTCATCACCCGCGACCTCGACGAAGCCGATCTGCGCGGCACGCTGACGCTCATGACACTGGGGCTCGAGCATTTCGGTCTGGTCGGAGAGGACGCGATGACCCTAGGGGCAGGGGGTGGACTGATCCCGGACAGAGGCTGACGACCACGACGACCGCAGGGGCGGGGCGATAATATGGAAAATGGGGGATATCGGTGCGCACGACGATCATAGAGTCATGGGTACGCGGTGCCGCCGCGGCGACCGCCTTGTGCGGCGCCTCGACGGCGGCGATTGCCGAGGACACCACGCCGACCGCGCCGCAGTCCGTACCGGCCGCGGGCGAGGAGATTACCGTAACCGGCTGGCGGCTGCGCCAGCTCGACGTCGCGACGCCGACCGCGAGCCGCCTCGGCCTGTCGATCCGCGAGACGCCTGCCACGATCGACCAAATCGGTGCCGACGAGATCCTGACGCGGGGGTTCCGCACCGTCGAGGAGGCGACGGTCAGCCTGCCGGGCGTCACCTCGGGCGGCTCGCCGGGCGATCCTTCGTTGTTCTCGATGCGTGGCTTCACCGGCGAGCAGATCACGGTGCTGCACAACGGGCTGTATCTCGGGCCGGCGAACATGATCAATCGCCCCGGCAACACCTTCAACATCGCCAGCATCGACGTGCTCAAGGGGCCGGCGTCGGTGCTCTACGGGCAGGGCGCGATCGGCGGCGCGGTCAACATCGTCAACAAGAGCCCGGACTTCACCGCCGACAGCCTGCAGGCGCTCGCCTCCTACGCGTCGTTCGACACGGCCAGCATCGGGCTGGGTGGCAATCACCGCCTCGGCGACACGCTCGCCGCCCGCGCCGACGTCAGCTATCATCGTACCGACGGCTTCGTCGATCGCGCCGGTTCCACCTCGTTCAACGCCACCGGCGCGTTGCTGTTCAAACCGCGGGACACGCTGTCGATCGCGTTCAGCGTCGATTATCTCAAGGACAACCTGTCCACCTATTTCGGCACGCCGCTGGTTCCAGCCTCGTTCGCCGCCGATCCGATCGGCGGGATCCTCTCGACCGGCAACGGCTATGTCGTCGATCGCCGCACGCGCTTCACCAATTACAACGTGGCGGACAACCGCGCCAAGAGCTGGCAGGTCTGGCCGCGGCTCGTCGTCAACTGGTCGCCGTCAGACCACGTCACGCTGTCGAACACCGCCTATTATTTCCATGCCGAGCGGCAATGGATCAACGCCGAGAACTATGTCTTCAACGCGGCCACCAAGGTGATCGACCGCGATCGCTTCTTCGTGTTCCACAACCAGGATCTGTTCGGCGATCAGTTCAGCCTGACGCATAAGGACAAACTGCTCGGCCTCGACAACACGCTGGTCGTCGGCATCGACTACAGCCATCTCGATTTCGTCCGCAGCCGTGGTTTTCCCGATGGCGACAGCGTCGATCCGCTGAACCCGAGCCCGGGTCTTTTCGGCGCGATCGACAAGCGCGTGTCGCCGACCCGCTGGGACCAGATCGCGCTGTTCGGCGAGGATGCGCTCGCTCTCACGCCCTCGCTCAAGCTGGTCACGGGCCTGCGCGCCGAACGGCTGTATCTGACGCGCGAGAATTTCAACGTCGATGGCAGCTTCAACGGCGGGTCGAGTTTCGATCGCACCTACCGGCTGTTCAACTGGCGCGCCGGGCTCGTGTACGACGTGACACCGAACGTCACCGCGTACGCGTCGTACAGCACCGGCAAGGATCCCGTCGGTGCGAACATCTTCCTCGTCAACGCCAACCAGAATTTCGGCCTGAGCACGTCGCGGCAGGTCGAGGGCGGGCTGAAAGCCGATCTGATGCACGGCCGCGGTACGCTGACGCTCGCGGCCTACGACATCAAGCGCGACAACATCCTGACGCAGGTCGCGGTCGATACCGTCAGCAATATCGGCAGCCAGCGCTCGCGCGGGATCGAGGCGTCGGGCGAACTGCGCGTGACTCCAGCGTGGGCGGTGATCGCCAGCGGGACCTATGTCGACGCGAAATACGCCAATTTCGTCGATCCGAACTACGGGATCGCCGCGTCGGGCAACACGCCGCCCAACGTCCCGGCCTGGGTCGGCAATATCTGGACGACGGTGCAGCATATCGGCGGACTGCCGCTGGAAGCGGGCGGCGGCGTCAAATATGTCGGCAAGCGCTACGGCAACACCGCCAACGACCTCGTGCTCAAACCCTATGCGACAGGGATCGTCTACGCGACCTATGCGCTGACGCCGCGCTGGTCGCTGACCGGGCGGATCAACAATGTCTGGAACAAGACGTTCGTGCAGTGGGCAGACATTTATTACCCTGCGCAGGTCATGCTGGGCGAGCCGCGCCGGTTCGAGATCAGCATCCTTGCCCGCTTCTAGGGCGAACGCGCGGCGGCGTCAGGCGATCAAGGCGCTCGTCTGGTTCCACCGCTGGCTCGGCGTCGCGACCTGCCTGATCTTCGCGTTCTGGTTCGCGAGCGGGGCGGTGTTGCTGTTCAAGCCGTTCCCGTCGCTGTCGCACGCCGACCAGGTGCGATTGGAGGCGCCGATCGACGTCGGCGCGGT
Source organism: Sphingomonas sp. PP-CE-1G-424 (assembly GCF_004341085.1). Taxonomy (GTDB): domain Bacteria; phylum Pseudomonadota; class Alphaproteobacteria; order Sphingomonadales; family Sphingomonadaceae; genus Sphingomonas. The sequence goes on along the minus strand of NZ_SLXW01000001.1, from coordinate 510,385 downwards.
GGCGATCTCGCCGCGTGGTGCAGTGATCGCCGCCGGCCAGCCGACCGCGTTGCGCCTCGTCCAGCGAGGCGGGGCGCCCGCGTATATCGCCACCACGCCGGACGGGACGATCGCGATCGATGCGCGATCGGGTCAGCGGCTGGGCGATCTCTCCCCCGAAGACATCGGCGCGGACAGACGTTCATCGCCCGGCACGACGACCCCGGTCGCGATCGCCTACGACCAGTGGGTCGTCCACAACCGCTTCGATCCGCTCCGCCCGTTTTACCGGATCGATCTCGCCGACGGACGCGGGACGAGCCTTTATTGCTCGGCGAAGACCGGCGAACTGGTCCAGCGCACCACTGCCGCCGATCGCGGCTGGAACTGGGTCGGTGCGGTGCTGCACTGGGCGTATTTCACGCCGCTGCGGTCGAGCTTCACCGCGTGGGACCGGACGGTGTGGATCCTGTCGTTCGTCGCGCTGCTGGTGGCGATCGCCGGCACGATCCTCGGGATCATCCGCATGCTCGCGGCGCGCCGTCGGCGCACGCCGTCGCTGACCCCGTACCGCCAGCGCTGGATGCGGTGGCACCATCTGCTCGGCCTGTTCGCGAGCGTCTTCGTGCTGAGCTGGACGCTGAGCGGCTGGTTGTCGATGGACCACGGCCGCCTGTTCTCGCGCGGCCAGCCCACCGCCGAACAGGCAGCGCGCTATGCGGGAGCCCCCTTGGCGACCGCGCTGCCAAACGACCTGCCGGCCGCCATTCCGGCGGACACCAGGCAACTCGACTTCACGGTCGTCGGCGGCCGGAGCCTTTCGGTCGCCTGGCAACCCGACGGAACGGTACTGACCTATGATGGCGACTATACGCGGATAGCACCCGCGACGCTTCAAGACAGGATCGGCAAGGCGGTGCTGACAGCATTTCCCGAGGCGTCGGGTTTCAGCGTCGCCCCGATCGATCCGACCGCGACCTATGCGCTGGCAGAAGGCTGGCCCGCGACCGCCGTGCGCGTGACGCTGAGGGGTAAGGCGCTTCCCGATGTCTACGCGGACGGGACCGACGGTCGATTGCTGACGGTGATGAATGACAGCCGCGCGCGCTACGCCTGGATCTATTACGCACTCCACACTTTCAACGTACCCGGCCTCGCCACGCACCCGTTGCTGCGTCGGATCGTCGTGCTGATCCCGTTGATGCTCGGCTTCCTGTTCAGTCTCACCGGCGTCGTGCTGGGCGTCCAGCGCCTACGCAAAATCCATTAGGCGCCGGCTTCGCTCGAATACCTCCGATCCCAATTTCAAAAACAGCCATTGGTGATCCGAGGCCAAGGTCGGACGAAGATTTCGATAGGGAGACGCTGCACTACGGTTTGGCGTCGCATGCGGCCTATCCCATCAATGCCCGGCTGATTTCGTCATCCGTCGCGACATGCTCCTCGATGACGCATCTCAGATCGATTCCGCTGATACCGTAGCTGGATATGACGGCTGCCTGGGCGATGTTGAGACCGTCGGACGACTGGACCATTGTCCCACCAGCGGCGATCGGATGCGGATAGGTGCTGTGGTAGGCGTAGCGCCCGGTCGTTGCGACGACGCGGTCGGCGCGGTCTATGATGGTGGCGACGGCGTTGGCAGCGGTGCGATTGATGACGTTCATCACCGCCGCCGCCTGGCCCTCGAAATCGAATTCGAGATAGCAGGCGCCGATCGTCACCTCTTCGATCCGGATCGGCGCGACGTAGATGAGCACGTTGCGGTCGCTCGACCACGGGTTCCTCCACACCGCGTCGGTCATCCATTCGGTGGTGAGCGGCGCGGACATGGCGCTGCGAAACTGGTCGTAATTCGTGAAATTCACCGTGCGGACGGCAGCGTTCGCGTGCGCGCAGACCGCGACATGCCCCTCCGCGTCGACGACGAACGCGTTCAGGAAATAGGGCGAGCAATTGAGCAGCGACTGCAACCGCTTCAACGCGCGCGCCTCGATCTGCGGCGACGATCGGTCGAGCAGCAGCGCTTCGCTGATCGAATGATCGGTGGCCAGCATCCGCACGTCGATCGAGCGGTCGTACAGCGTGCGCGCCAGCGTATCCGCGATCGACTGGGCAAGATCGGCGAGCCGCCCGCCCTCCATGTCCTTGGCCAGTTCGCTCGCGATCACCGCGCCGTGCTGCAGATAATGCAGGACTTCGTCGCGAAACGCGCGGGCCGAACTCCGCGCGCTTGCCGCCAGATGCTTCACTTCCTGCGCGACGACCGTGAACCCGCGTCCCGCCTCGCCTGCGCGCGCGGCCTCGATCGTCGCGTTCAGCGCCAGCAGGTTGGTCCGCCCGGCGATCGCCTCCGCCTGATCGGCATGCGCGGTAACCTTGTCGCTCAGCGCGGTCAGCAGGGCACGTATGCGTCGGGGCATCGTATACTTTCTCAAAGTCCGACTGCGGCCCTACCCGGCGATGGTTAACGCATCATGGCGATTCTCTCCGATCCTTTCGTAGATGCATGGTATCGAACGGAAATATCGTCCATGTCGACGGGACGACGCCGACCACGTAGTAGTCCTCGCGACTGGACGCCTGACCAACCAGCACCGGCTCGGACACAGGTTTCGCGTCGATGCGGTCGGTCGGGACGCTACGCCATAGCCCGCGATCAGCATCACGGTCTTACCCTCGCAGTCCCCGAACCGCCGCGACCATGTCGTCTTGGGATCGGCCGGCACCAGCCCGCCGGTTCCATCGTCAGCGCGACATATCGGTCGCCGACCTGGGAGCGGCGCTGGGGCGGATGAAGGCGTCGATCCGGCAGGCGACCGACCTCGCGGCGCCGCAGGAGGTATTCCTGGGTATTTCCCCGTCTTGAAAGGGGGCCGCAGTCGGCGCGGAATACGCCGACTGCGGACCCAGCCCTCAGAACCGCGCGCGGACGCCGATGCGGTAGAAGCGGCCGAGCGTGTCGTAGAGCGCCGGGTTCACGTCGAGCCCGGTGTTGGTCTGCGGCGAGGGCTCGGGATCATGGTCGAACAGATTGTCGACCTTGAAGAACATGCTGACCTGCTTGGTGACGTTCACCGCGCCGCCGATGTCGAAGTAGAACGCGCCCTTCATCTTGTTGTAGTCGATCGTCGGGTTGTTGCCCGTCGATACCGGGCAATTCCCCGCCGAGCACACGACGTACTGGTTGCCGATCACGCCGTCACTAAACCAGCGTTGCTGCAGCGTCAGGCTGAACTGATCGGTGTCGTAGCTCTGCGTCGCGAGCCATTTCCAGCTGGGGGTCGCGCCCGAGTTCGCGCCCGCACTGTCCACCGGGATCGTGCCGGGCAGGCCGGGATCGGTGACGAACTTGATGACGTGCGTGGCGAGCGCGCGCACGGTCAGGTTGCCGGCGATGCCGAGCGGCCGGCGCCACTGATAGCTGCCCTCGATATCGAACCCGTTGGTCTTGATCGAGGCGAGGTTGAACGACTGGACGTTGACGAAATTCGGGCCCGCCGTGTTCTGCAGATTGAAGCTGTCGCAGGTCTCCGTATTGCCCTGGAAACACAGGTTGACGATCTGCGCCGCGGTCAGGCTGGAAACGACGTCGTTCAGCTTGATCGTGTAATAGTCGAACGACAGGCTGAGCCCCGGTGCCCATTTCGGCTTGGCAAGCACGATGCCGGCCTCGGTGCTGCGCGCGATTTCGGGGCGCAGCGCCGAATTGCCGATCGTGTTCTGAATGATCAGCACCTGCGTGTTGCGGAACGGGTCGGTGAAGTTCGGCACGGTCGTCGTCGTCGGCGCGGCGAACAGCTCGGACAGGTTCGGTGCGCGGACGTCGCGCGAGGTGACGGCGCGCAGACGGAAGCCGTCGAACGGGGTCTCCCAGGTGCCGCCGACCTTCCACGCGTACACATTGCCCGACGTCGAATAATGCGTCGCGCGGCCCGCGGCGTTGACGTTCGCCCGGCCTAGCGTGTCGGAATTGAGGACCGGCAGGTTCAGCTCGAGGAAGCTCTCGACCACGTCGTACTTGCCGGTGCCGTTCTTGTAATTGCCCGCATACCAGTTGTTGCCGGCGGGCAGCAGCGACGGATCGGACGGATACAGCGTCGAGTTCGGGCTGAGGTCGGACACGCCCGCGCCGTAGGGATCGGCGTTCACGCGGTAGAATTCGCGGCGGTATTCGGCGCCGGCAGCGACCGCGAGCGGCCCCGCCCACAAGGTCAGCGGTTCGCCCGAGATGCTGACGGCGGCGGCGTCCTGCGTCTGCTTGGTGTGCTGGAATGGCCCGTTCGCGGGTACGATATAGGCAAGCGCCGCCGCCGACGGCGTGGTGCCGCCGAAGATGTTGATCGGCTGGCATCCGCCGGCGCGCGCGGCGGCATTGGCGCAGACGATCTCGCCGTTCAACCGGACCGCATTGATCGCCTGGTTGTAGCGTCCGGTCAGGCTGATGTTGTCGACGCGGATGTCGGTGGTGTTGATGCCGTGCTCGTACGACGCGTCATAGGTCCAGCTGGTCCCGAGGATGCTCGCCTTGCCCTTCACCCCGCCGACGAAGCGGTACTGCCGCCGGTCGGTATTGACGTGGATGTTGGGCAGGATCGCGTTGCTCAGGCCGTATTGGAAATTGGTGATGCCGTTGGCGGCGCACGCGGCCGAGATCGAGGCGGGCAGATAGGGGTTGGCGCACTGGATCGTCAGCCCGGTCTTCGATGCACCGGGGTTGGGCTGGTTGTCGGACTTCACCTGCGCGATGTTGGCGGTGAAATACACCTCGTTGTCGGGGGCGAAGTCGTAGCCGATCCGCGTATAGCCGTTGAGGCGTTGCAGCCCCGATTGCAGCGAGGTGCCCGATCCGACATGCCCCGACTGGTCGCCGCCGACGCAGAACCCGACATAACAGCCGTTGACGGTGCCCGCCGCGTTCTTCGCGGGGACGCCATTCGAGCCGTACTGGAACTGGAAGGGCTGGCCGTTGGCATCGAACGCGGTGCCCTGGAGCGGGCCAGCGCTGATCAGGCCGTATTTGGTGTATTGATAGGCCTGGCCGTGATCGCGGTAGAGGAACTGCGGCGAGCCGTTGTTGCGGATGCCGGTGTCGACCAGCGTGGTGGCGCGGTACCAGTCGCGGCTGCCAGCGAGGTCTTCGCCGAAATTGCCGGGGCCGACGCCCTCTTCGTGCGAATATTCGCCGCTCAGGATGACGTGAAGCTTGTCGCCGGCGAAGCTCTTGCCGACCGCCGCCTGGACCAGCACCTGGCCGTCGTCGCCGTACGTGGTGACGCCGGTCTGGATATTGCCCTTGAACCCGGTGAAGCGCGTGTCGGTGATGAAGTTGATCACGCCGCCGACCGCGTCCGAGCCGTAGGACGCCGATGCGCCGCCGGTGACGATGTCGACGCGCTTGATCAGCAACTGCGGGAACTGGCTGATGTCGGGCACGCCGGTGACGTTCGCGCCGACCACCCGCTGGCCGTCGAGCAGCGTCAGCGTGCGGATCGTGCCGAGCCCGCGGAGCGAGAACGAACTCAGGCCCTGCGAGCCGCTCGACGTGCTGAAGGTACCCGTGCTGGCGCCGGTCGAGCCCTGCAGCGACGGCAGCTGCGCCACGGTGGTGAAGATGTTCGGCTGCGCGTTCTTGAGGATCTGCTCCTCGCCGATCACGGTCGTCGGGGTGGGGGCGTTGAACCCGCTCGAGGTGATGCGCGTGCCGGTTACGACGATGTCGCTGGTCGACGCGGGCGACCGCTCGGCGTCGGCAGCATCGGCGGGTAGCGCCTGCGGCGTGGCGGCGGGCGCCTCGGTCGGGGCCGGGGCCCCAGTGGTAGCCGGGGCCGGGGTTGCAGTCGTGACAGGCGGGACGGTCTGCGCGATCGCCGGCGCGCACAGCAGCGCCGTCGCGAGTACCGCCATGCTAGTAGCGCTACCAAACAGGCTTCTGCTCAAGCGCCGGTCGTGCGTGACCAATTCCATCATCCGTCCCCTTTTTGCACTTCGCATCGGCCATGTTCGGCTCGGCCAAAGCTCGATTGTCGCGGCGTTCTACCGCATGCGGTGCAGCCGGGCATCTACGACCATCGTCGCATTTCACCTGGGTCGGCGGGGAGCTTGGCTGTCAGGGGCGATCAGGGGCGGGCGGTGTAGAGCGCGTGGTGCGTGAGGATGTAGAGCGTCCTTCCGTCGGCACCGCCGAACAGCAGTTGCAGCGGCCGTTCGGGGATGTCGATGCGGCCCTGTTCGCGACCGTCCGCCGCGTAGACGAACACCTGTCCGTTGGCGACGTAGACGCGTCCGTCGGGACCGGTCGCGACGCTCTCCCCGCCGCGGGTCGCGAAGCGCTTCAGGTCGGTGATCGCGCCGCCGCGGCCGAGCAGCCCGGTATAGGTCGTGTCCTCGGATCCGTTGACGATGTGCACGCGCGCGCCGACCCGGCCGGTGACGAAGCCATAGGTGTCGAGCGTATCGGAAAAGCGCCAGCCGAGATGATTCACCGGCCCCTGCTGCCAGACGCGGTAGGCGGGAAGCACGAGGCTATTGTCGGGCGAGACATATTCCAGCGGCTTGGCGACCGCGGCATCGCGTGCGAACATCTCCGTCAAGGTCGTGAAATGGTCGGTCTCGGCGTCGTATTGATCGCGAAATTCGCCGTTGTTCCAGACGCTGCCGGGCAGTGTGACCGCAGCGCCAGTGCGCGCGGCGACCGGTGTCGGTGCGATTGCGCGCACGTCCTGCGGTTTCGCCGGGTCGATCGCGTAGACCGTGCCCGCCGGGCCTGCGGACGACAGCACCATCAGCGTGCCCGACCGATCGATCGCCAGGTTGACGGGATCGAGCGGCGCATCCGCGACGATCGACAGGCCGTCCTTTTCCGACCAGCCATGAATGCGCTGGAACTGACGGTCGACGAAATACAGTTTGCCGGCAGCGTCCACCGCGCCGCCGCCGAGTGAATAGAAGCCGTCGGCGACCGGCTTGACGGGCGCGAGCGGGGCAGGGGCAGCTGGGGCCGGCGTATCGGTCACGTCCAGTACCGCGAACTCGCGTTCGCGCATCTCGGTGCCGCGCGTGACGTCGACGATCGCGTTCTCGTAAGGATATTTGCTTGCGCGCAGATACGTCCCGCAACCGTTGGCGTCGCAGGTCGAAAAGCCGCTCTCGGCGTTGACGTGGACGTTGCGGAACCGGATGTCGGTCGAGCCGTACAATGTCACTGCCGCGCGCGCCGGTTCGAGCGACCGTGTGACGCGGTAGGCGTGGAGATTGGCGAACAGGATGTCGCGCGAATTCCGCACCTCGAGCGCGACGGTCGCCCGGCTTTCGCCCGCTTCCTCTTCGGTCTGCGGCGCGAGGAACTGCCAGTTGCGCACCCCGTCGAGGACGATTTCCGCGCGCCGGTGATGCTCCGCCGACATCTGGTAGACATAGCCCGGCGTGCTGGTGTTCGACACGTGGAGCCCGGCGGCGGCGTAGGTGTCGGGCGTCCACACGCCGTTGAACGTGCCACCGCCGCCGTCGGTGACCCACAGGCTCGCATATTGCCCGTCCCAGCGCTTGGCCGGATCGATGTCGGCGGTGTGCGTCGCGTTGTAGGGATCGAAGCGGCTGCCATCGGCGGCAAAGGTACCGTGGCCGCCCTGGAACTTCACGTCGTCGACCAGCGAGCGTTCGCCCGCGCGCCACAGCAGCGCGGTCGCGCGCGGATTGCTGCCGCCGGTGAACAGCCCGAGCCCCGAGACGATCGCAGCGCCACCCTTCGCGCTTTCGATCAGCGCGCGCGGGCTGCCGACGCCGCGATACGCCGGGCTGTTCTCGGCGAGGACGATCTGCGTCAGGCTGGGGTGGAGGCCGATCAGGACGCTGTCCGCGCGCAGCTTCAGCGTGTCGGTGACGCGGTAGAAGCCGGCGGGGAAATACAGCACGCGGTGGCCGTCGATCGCGCGCTGGAGCGCGGCGGTGTCGTCGGTCGCATCGTCGCCGCGGACGCCGAGATCGCGGACGTTGGTCCAGGCCGATACGGGCGGCAGTGCGCGGATCGCGGCGTCGCGCGGACGGTCGACCTTGGACAGTGGCGTCGCGTCCATCCGCGTCGCGAAACTGCCCGTGGTGCCGAGCGCGGGAAGAGTGAGACCGTACGTAAACGCGCGGACGCGGTAGCGTGCGGCGGGCCCGGCGACCGTGCGGCCGCTGTCGCGAAAGCGTGCGAAGGTCGGCGTATTCTGCCCGACTGCGTTGTCGAAGCCGATCTGCGTATAGGCATTGCCTTCGTTGCTGATGACGATGCCGGCCTTGGCGACGTTCTCGAATCGGACGTCCTTGCCCCACAGCCAGTCGCCATAGCCGCGATCGATCTCGATCCCGACCGGCACGTTGCGGATCACGGTATTGACCAGCGTCAGCCCGGCCTCGTGCTCGCGGATCGCCGCGTCGCGCTGACCCTCGAACATCGAATCGAGCAAGGTGAACTGCCACGCCGGCGAGGTCTTCTCGGTCAGGATGCCGTAGCGGCCCCCGAAGAACTTCAGGTCCTGAGCCAGATTGCCGACCTGGTAGACGCCTGCCAGCGCCGATCCCAGGTGGAAGTCGATATGACTGAGATAGGCGTGCTGCGCCGCATGGAAGCGGACTGCGGTCGCGGCCGGATTGCCCTCGCCGATCTCGAAATCGACGTTCGACAGCGCGGTGTAGAAGGTGCCCGAATTGGCATCGGCGATTCCCGGATCGAACGGTACGCTGGTCGGCGGCGGGACCGGAACGGGCGGTGCCGGCGGAGATCCCGCAGTTGCACCCGGGGTGCCGGTGAAGAAGACCATGCTGCCGACGCCACGCTGGAATCCGGGGGTCGACGGCGCGAGGAGGAGCACCGGGCGGGCCCTGCCGACGCCGAACAGGCGGACGCCCGGCCGCATGTAGAGCGTGCGCGTGATCCGGTAGCGGCCAGCGGGTAGGAAGGCGATGCCGCCCGCGCCGGTGTTCTTCGACGCGGCGGCGGCCGCGTCGATCGCGCGCTGGATCGCTGCGCTGTCGTCGGTGACGCCGTCGCCGCGCGCCGCGACCGTGATCGCGCGCGGATCGACGGGTGCGGTGGCGAACACCGAGGTCGAGGCAAGCGCCGGGGCGGACACCCCGACCACGAGCCCGACCAGAAGAGGGGCTGCGAAACCGGCGGTAAATCTGGCCGTCATGACTGTGCGTCCTTCGATGAGGGCCGTTTCCCGCTGTACGGGAAGTGATAGGCTGCCGCGTCGCGCGCGACGATTGCGACAAAGGTCGTAATGGCCAATCCGGAACATCTGATCGATAGCGGCGTATCGACACCCGGCCACTCGGTCGTTGCGAAGGATATCGACCGCCGGTGCCAGATCGTGTGAACACCCAGACCCCGTACGGAATCGTCGTTATGGGTGTCAGCGGCAGCGGCAAGTCGACGCTGGCGGCGCTGCTCGCGCGACACCTGCACAGCCCGCTGCTCGAAGGCGACGATTTCCATTCCGCGGCGAACGTCGCCAAGATGGAGTCGGGGCATCCGCTCGACGATGCCGATCGCTGGCCGTGGCTCGACCGGCTCGGTGCCGCGATCGGCGTGGCGGCGGAGGATCGGGCCAATCAGACCGGAATTGCGGTGGCCGCCTGCTCCGCGCTGAAACGCAGCTACCGGGAGCGACTCTCGCAAGCCTCCACAGTGCCGCTCGCCTTCGTGCTGCTCGACACTGCGCCTGACGAGATCGCCCGGCGTCTCGCAGGCCGCACCGGCCATTACATGCCGCCCAGCCTGCTCGACAGCCAGCTTGCGACGCTCGAACGGCCATCGCCCGGCGAGCGCGCCATCACGCTCGATGCCGCGCTGACGCCCGAGCGATTGAGCGAGGACGCGCTCGCCTGGCTGGAGACTCAGTTTCCGCGACCCTAAGCCTGCGCGATACTGAGCGGTCACGGCATCAATCGCTTGCGTCCCTGCGACAGGTGCCAGCGCATCGCCAGCGCTGCGCCGTCCGCGTCCTGCGCGCGGATCGCCTCGACGATCGCGTCATGTTCCTCCATCATCGCACCGATCACCTCGGGCGGGCGCGAGCGCGAAATATCGACGCCCGCGCGTAGAATCCGCATCACTTCGTCCTGGAGATGATCGAACACCGGCAGGAACGCCGCATTGCCGGTCGCCTCGGCGATCGCGCGGTGAAGCTGCCAGTCCTCGTCATGCGCCGATGCGTTCGACAGCAACGCGCTCCGCAGCGCCTCCAGCGCGCGCTCGATCGCGTCGAGCTGGCGATCGGAGCGGCGCTGCGCCGCGAGGCGCGCCGCCTCCGCCTCCAGCACGAAGCGGACTTCATAGGTACCGAGCGTCGTCGCGAGTGCATCCATCGGCATGTGCGTGCCGAGCCGCGCGGACGGCCGGCGCTTGACGAACGAGCCCGCACCGAGCCGCGCCTGCGTAATGCCGTCCGAGGCGAGCCGTGCCAGCGCCTCGCGGACGATGGTGCGCGACATGCCGAACGTCGCCGCGAGCTTGGCCTCCGACGGCAGGCGGTCGCCGATCGCCAGATCGTCTTCGGTGATGATCCGGACGATTCCGGTATAGGCGCGATCCGCCAGCCGGCCTTCGGTCGAGGGTGGTAGGTCAGACGACATAGCTGAGCGCCATCACGAGGACGAGGCCGACCACCGAGATCGCGGTTTCGAGCAGCGACCAGGTCCGGAACGTGTCGGCGGTGCTGGTGCCGACATAGCTTTTCACCAGCCAGAACCCCGGATCGTTGACGTGGCTGAAGAACACCGAGCCCGCGCCGATCGCCAGGACGACCAGTTCCGGCGAGACGCCCGAACTCGCGACTACGCCCGGCATGATCCCGACCGCGGTGATCGTCGCGACCGTTGCCGAGCCTGCCGCGAGCCGGATCGCCACCGCGACCAGCCAGCCGAGCAGTAGCGGCGAGATCGAATACATCAGCACGGTCCGCGCGAGCAGGTCCGAAAGCCCCGCTGTCACCAGCACCTGCTTCAAAGCCCCGCCCGCCCCGATCGCGAGCAGGATCGCGCCCGCCGCGCCCATCGTCTCGTGCCACACCGCATCCTGGATCGCGACCTCGCGCAACCGCCGGCCGAACAGCAGCGGCAGCGCGATCAGGTTGGTCAACAACAGCGCGACGACCGGGTTGCTCGCGGCGACCAGCCAGGCCGCGCCCTTCCACGACGGCACCATCTGGCCGAGCTCGCCGGTCGCGATCATCAGCACCGGCAACAGCACGATCAGCAGCGACAGCGCGCGGGGCGGTGGTGCGATCGCGAGCCCGGTCTCGCGCAGCACGGGCGATACCAGCCGGACGCCCCGCGTGGTGAACTTCGCCAGCAGCGGCCCGGCGATGACCGCGGTCGGGATCGCGATCAGGATACCGTACAGCATCGTCCGGCCGAGATTTGCACCGAGCGCCTCGACCGCGAGCAAAGGCCCCGGATGCGGCGGCACCAGCGCATGGACCACGCCCAAGCCGGCAAGCGCGGGCATGATCAGCCGGAGCTTGGCGGCATCGCGCGCTGCGCCGTCCTTGCCGGTCATCTCCTCCGCTGCGGCGACGACGATCGGCAGCAGCAGCACGAGCCCGGTTTCGAAGAACAACGGCAGGCCGACGACGATCGCGATTCCCAGCGTCGCCCACGGCGCGGCGCGCACGCCGGTCAGTCGCAGCGCGCCCTTCGCCAGCGACGCGGCGGCGCCCGACAGATGCAGCATCGCGCCGAGCGACAGGCCTAGCGCAACGACCAGCCCAGTGCCGCCGATGATATCGCCGACGCCCTTCTGCACCGCCTTGGCGACATCGGGCAGCGGCAGTCCGGCTAGCAGGCCGACGGTGAACGCGCCGCATAACAACCCGATAAAGGGGTGCAGACGCCCTTTGACGATCATCAGGACGGCGAGCAGGATGCCGGAGAGCGCGGCGATCACCAACCGCAGGTCGCCGCCGATCATTGCGCCGCGCCGATCGCAGGGGCGTTGCGGCGTTCTGGCTGACGGTCCGGTGCTTGCGCCTTCATCATCGCTCCCCGTTCGATCCGGCGGCGTTTCTCGCCTGCCGATATGGCTCTAGCTGTAGGACAGGTTTTTGCCTGCCGCCAACAGAAAAGGCTTGATTGCCGATAAATCCGGGGCGCATACGGAAAACCTGTCCAACCGAATCCATTCAAATGGATCGCACCCACGGGCCGAAACAGGAGGAGGATGACCATGCAAGGGACCACCCAGACCGTCTCGCAGCACCGGCAGCTGCCCGCCATCCCGGTATCGCCGCAGCTCACGCCGACCCAGATCAAGGTGCTGCACGGCGTCCATTCCGGACTGCTCAACAAACAGATCGCGTACGACCTCGGTATCGCCGAGGCGACCGTGAAGGCGCACATGACCGCGCTGATGCGCAAGCTGAACGTCCGCAACCGGACTCAGGTCGCGATCGTCGCGCACGGCCTGGTGTTGCACGCCGCCTGAACGTTCGGCTCGCGAGCGATCGACGGGCACACTGCATTTACGGGGAGACGGACGATGGATGCGAGATGGCTGCTTGGCGCCGCGGTGCTGCTGCTTTCGACGCCGGCCTTGGCGAAGACGAGCTCGGTCTACCTGATCGCCCCCGCTGATCCGCGCGCGATCACCGTCCAGGGCGTCGGCGACGGCCGCGCCGACGACAGCGTCGCGCTCCAGCAGGCGATCGATGCCGCCGCAGCCGGGGGGCATGGCGGAGTCGTGTTCCTGCCGTCCGGGCGCTACCGGATCAGCCGCACCATCTTCGTCCGCTCCGCCGTCCGGATCTTCGGTGTCGGTCCGACCCGTCCGGAAATCGTGCTCGGCGACAACAGCGCGGGCTATGCCTCGGGCGTCGCGGCGATGGTCGCGTTCACCGGCGAGGACCAGTACCGCGTCGGTAAGGCGCCCGTCCCGCCGCGCACCAGCGTGCCGTTCGACCCCGCGATCTTCGACGCGACCTCGAGCACCTTCTATTCCACGCTGTCGAACGTCGACTTCCGGATCGGCGCGGGCAATGCCGGGGCGGTCGCGGTGCGGTTCCGCGTCGCGCAGCACGGCTATCTGCGCCACGTCGACTTCCATATCGGCTCTGGGCTAGCCGGCGTCTATCAGGCGGGCAACGAGTTCGAGGATCTGAAGTTCTTCGGCGGCCGCTACGGCATCCTGTCGGAGAAGACATCGCCCGCCTGGCAGTTCACGCTGATCGACTCCGACTTCCAGGGCCAGCGCGATGCCGCGATCCGTGAACACGAGGTCGACCTGACCCTGGTCAACGTCGCGATCCGCGATACGCCCGTCGGAATAGAGATCGATCGCGGCTATTCGGATTCGCTGTACGGCAAGGACGTCCGCTTCGAGAACATCGCGCAGGCGGGCGTCGTCGTGTCGAACGAAAGCAGCGTCTTTACGCAGATCGGGTTCGACAATGCGGTGGCGGTAAACACGCCGACCTTCGTGCGGTTTCGCGACAGCGGCAAGACCGTGGCCGGGGCAGGCACACGCTACCGGGTCGGCGATTTCTCCTACGGCCTGAAGCTTGCCGGGCTCGGCCAGATCGGTGCCTATGCGACCGATATCGTCATGGCGCCGCTCGCGCGCCTGCCTGAGCGACGCAAGCCGGCGATCGCCGCGTTGCCGCCGGTGCGCGACTGGGCGAACGCGCACGATCTGGACGTCAAGGGCGACGACACGACCGACGACACCGCGGCGTTGCAGCGCGCGATCGATACGCACCGCGTGGTGTATCTCCCGGTCGGTCGCTACCGCGTCACTGACACGATCAGGCTGCGGCCCGACAGCGTGCTGATCGCGCTCCACCCGAGCCTGACGCATCTGTACCTGCCCGACGAGACGCCCGCCTATATGGGCGTCGGCGGTCCAAAGGCGCTGCTGCAGAGCGCGAAAGGTGGCAACGCGATCGTCTCGGGTCTGGGTCTGTGGACCGGCGGCGTGAACCCGCGCGCGACCGCGCTGCTGTGGAAGGCGGGCGAGGCGTCGATGGTCAACGACGTCAAGATCCAGGGCGGCGGCGGCACCGTGCTGACCAAGGGCAGCCCGATCGGCTTCGGCGATCCGCGCGCGCGGTTCGACGGCCAGTATCCGAGCATCTGGGTCACCGATGGCGGCGGCGGCACCTTCGCCGCCTTGTGGTCGCCGAACACGCTCGCTTCGGCCGGGTTCCACGTCTCGAACACCAAGACGCCGGGCCATGTCTACGAACTGTCGGCCGAGCATCATTACCGTGCGGAAATCGTCCTCGATCATGTCGAGAACTGGGAGTTCCTTGCGCCGCAGACCGAGCAGGAGGTGCGAGACGGCGTCAACGCGATCTCGACCGAGATCCGCAACTCGCGCAACATCGTGTTCGCCAATTATCACGGCTACCGAGTCACGCGCTCGATCAAGCCGATGGACGCGGCGGTGAAGCTCTACAATTCGGGCGATATCCGCTTCCGCAACGTCCATGTGAACGCCGAAAGCGGGTTCGCGAGCTGCGATTCGAAGGGTTGCGGCACGTATCTGCGCGCGAGCAAATTCCCGTTCGAGAACAGCATCAAGGATATGACCCGCCAGCAGGAGGTCCGCGAACTCGAGTTCGCCAAGCTCGACGTTCCGCCTGCGCCACCGGCTGCCGCGACGGCCTCGGCGGTGCCGGTATCGCCGGGCGTTGAAAAGCTTGCGGACGGGTTCTATTCGATCGCCGGCGGTGCCGTCGATGCGAAGGGCAAGCTGTATTTCATCGATCGCCAGTTCCAACGGATCCACGGCTGGTCGAAGGCGGAGGGTCTGTCGATCGTCGCGGAGGCACCTCTCGATGCGGTCAATCTGGCGGTGGATCGTTCGGGCGACCTGCTCGTGCTGTCGTCGGCAGGCCGCGACGGCACCGTCTACAGCATCGATCCGGCAAAGCCCGCGGAGGTTAAGGCGATTCCGCCGACGCCGGTCCGCGCCCGCCGCGACGCCGCGACGGTGCTGCCCGTCAACGTCTGGGCGAACGGCGAGTTCGCCGACCGGATCGATCCGACGAGCTACCAGTTCCCGACGATGACGGACTTCTTCACGACGAAGATGGGCGAGGCCAAGCCGCAGGAATATGTCTCGCCCGACGGGTCGCTGGCATTGCCCGCGTTCCGCGTATGGAACCAGGGGCCGGACGATCATCAGGGCTGGCGCTGGTCGGACACGCTCGACGCGAACGGCTTCGTTGCCGCCAAACCCGGCGAGCGCGTCGTGCTCACCAACGCCTCCGAAGGCCGCACCTATTCGGGCCTCGTCGGCGACCAGGGTCGCGTCACCGATCTCAAGATTGTCGCCGATCGTGGCGGCGAGAGCGTCGCGCGCGATGCCGCCGGCAATCTCTATGTCGCGAACGGGCAGGTGTTCGTCTACGATCCGGCCGGCACGTTGCTGCGCCGGATCGATGTTCCCGAACGGCCGCTCCAGCTCGTGATCGGCGGCGCTGACGGCCGCACGCTCTTCATCCTCGCGCACCATGCGCTGTACGGCGTGTCACTCTGACGGCACGCGCGGGAACCGCAGGATGAGCGTGGTGCCGCGCTCGATGTCGCCGAAGCCGATCGTCGCGTTCAACCGGGCTGCGGCGGAGCGGACGATGGCGAGGCCGAGTCCGCTGCCCTCCGGGCTCGCGACGCCGCCGAGGCGGACGAACCGGTCGAACACCGTGTCGCGGCAGGCGGGCGGGATACCGGGGCCGTCGTCCGCTACGACGACCGCGGTGTCCGATGCCGATGTCACCAGCTTGACCGAGACCGTGCCGCCGACCGCGTTGTAGCGGATTCCGTTGTCGATCAGGTTCGACAGGATCTCGAAGATCAGCGTGCGGTGGCCCGAGACGATGTGACGCGCGTCGTCCTCGCTATCGAGCGTCAGGTCGACGCCGGCCTCGATCGCCTGGTTGATCCGGCGGGTGATGACCGCGGCAGCGACCTCGTGCAGGTCGACCGCCTCGAGCGGGGCGGACACGCCGGCTTCCTCGGCGCGGGCGAGCGCGAGCAGCTGCGTGACCAGGCGCTCGAGCCGCGTGACCGCATCGGCGATCTCGTCGAGCGCGTCGCGGCGTTCGGCGTCGGAGCCGCGCCGTGCGAGTGCGACCTGCACCTTCAGGACCGACAGCGGCGTGCGCATCTGGTGCGAGGCGTCGGCGGTGAACCGGCGGACGCCGACCGTCGCGGTGTCGAGCTGTGCCAGCAGGCGGTCGAACGCGCCGGCGAGCGGGCGGAGTTCGCGCGGCAGGGGACCGGTGTCGAGCGGGGAGAAATCGGGGCGCGCCCGTTCGTCGCGTGCCTCGATCGCGCCGCGGAGGCGGGCGAGCGGACGGAGACTCCAGCCTAGCGCAGGTCGCAGCAACAACGCGGCGGCACCGACGAGGACGCATTCGCCGATCAGCAGCGCGAGCATCAGCCGCCGGGTGAGCGCGCCGCGGTTGTCGAGCGTCTCGGCGATCTGGACGATGACGGGCTTGTCGATCCGGGGGAGCGAGCGGCGGACCTCGGCAATGCGGATCTGCTGGCCGCGGTAGCGCGCGAAGCGATAGCGCGGCACGTCGATCGAGAGCGTGGCGGGATCGGGCGCGGGCAGATCCGCATAGCCGGTGAGCAGGTCTGGCCCGACGGCAACACGGTAATAGACGTTGTCGCGTTCGGTGTTCTCCAGCATCCCGAACGCGGCGGACGGCAGGTCGAGCGTCACCTCGCCGCGTTCGACCTGCACCGTCTCGGCGATCGCGCCGAGCGCACCGCCGAGCACACGATCGTTGGTGCGGCGGACGACGTCGGCGATCAGCGTCGCACCGACCACGCCGATCAGGATCGCCGCCGCCAGCAACGGTCCGAGAACCGCGACCAACAGGCGCGTGCGTAGCGCAGGAGTCTGCGTCTCAGCCGGCATCGAGCATGTAGCCGACCCCGCGGACGGTGCGGATACCGGGGCCGTCTGGCGCGAGCTTGGTCCTCAGGCGGGTGACATGGACCTCGATCGCGTTGTCGCCGACCGGCTCGTCGAACCCAAACACCTCGCCGATAAGCAGCGCGCGGGGGACGACCCGACCGGCTCGGGTGGCGAGTGCCTCCAGCACCGCGCGCTCGCGCCGACGCAGGTCGAGCGCACGGCCGGCTATGTCCGCGTCGCCGGTCGAGCGGTTGATCGTCAGCGTACCGACGCTGAGCACCGGCAGCGGATCACCGCCGCGCCGCCGGCCGAGCGCCCGGACACGCGCCTCCAGTTCTTCGGGTTCAAACGGCTTGCGGAGATAATCGTCGGCGCCGAGGTCGAGCCCGCGCACCCGGTCGTCGAGCGCATCGCGTGCGGTCAGCATCAGCACCGGCACGCGCTCGCCGCGACGGCGCAGCGTTTCGAGCACCGAGAAGCCGTCGATACCGGGCAGGCCGACGTCGAGGATGACGAGCGCATAAGGCTCGCCGGCGACCACCGACAGTGCCTCCTCCCCGGTCGCGACGTGATCGACCGCGTTGCCGCCGGCGCGCAACAATGCCGCGATACTGCGCGCGAGGGCTGCGTCGTCCTCTATCAGCAGGATGCGCACAACGGCTCGTCCTGCGCCCGATCGGCGTGAAAGGTTGGTGACAGGTTCGCTTCGTACTCCACCGTTGCAGTCTATCCGAACACAGAGACGGAAGGCGAGGAGAGTGATGATGGCACGCATTTTAGTGAAGATCGCGATACTGACCGGGCTATCGGCGCTTGCCGCGACGACCGTGGCGCAGCGCCCTGCCAATTATCCGCGCTCCTACGACCAGCTGATCTCCGACGCGCGCGCCGAGCGGCAGGTGCGGATCTACGGCAATGCCGATCGCGCCGAGCTGCTGCCGGTCGTCGCCGCGTTCCGGAAGCGCTATCCGGGCATCACCGTACTCTACGCGGACATCGGCTCGACCGAGATGTACCGCCGCTTCGTCACCGAGACGCGCGCGAAAAAGATGTCCGCCGATCTCGTCTGGTCGTCGGCGATGGACCTGCAGGTCAAGCTCATCAACGACGGCTTCGCACAGGGCTATGCGAGCCCCGAAAAGCCCGCGCTGCCGCCTGTGTCGGTGTGGAAGAACATGGGGTTCGGCGTCACCGCGGAGCCAATCGGGATCGTCTACAACAAGCGCCTCGTGCCGCCCGCTCAGGTGCCGCGCACGCACGCCGCGCTGGAGACATGGCTGCGGAAGAATGCGCGCGCCCTGACAGGCCGGGTGACCACGTTCGATCCGGCGCGCTCGAATGTCGGCTATCTGTACCTGTCGGAGGATCTCGCGATTACGCGCGACACGCGGTCGTTGGTCGAGGCGATCGCCGCGACAAAGCCGGTGCTGTCGCGCACCAGCGAGCCGATGCTGCGCGGCGTCGCCGAGGGGCGGCAGGCCCTCGCGTACAACGTCATCGGCTCCTACGCGCTGGAACGCGCGCGGACCGATCGCCGCATCGGCGTCGCGTTCCTCCAGGATTACACGATCGTCACCTCGCGGATCGCGTTCATCGCGCGCGAGGCCGCGCACCCGGCGGCGGCGAAGCTGTTCCTCGATTTCCTGCTGTCGCGCGAGGGCCAGTCGCTGCTCGCCAAGCGCAGCCTGTGGCCCGTCCGCACCGACGTGGCCGCCCGTCGCCTTCCCCAAGCCCAGGCGCGGCCGATCCGCGTGGGCCCACAACTTCTCGTCAACCTCGACCGCGTCAAGCGCCAGCGTTTTCTGCGCGACTGGACCGCGGTTCTCGCCACCGGAGCCAAAGCCCCATGATCCTCTTCCGTACCGGGTGCGCCGCACTCGCGCTGATCGCCGCCACCCCCGCGCTCGCGCAGACCCCGAGCGATGCCGATCTCGGTGCGCTGGTGCGCGCGCAAGCCGCCGAGATCGCGGCGCTGAAGTCGCGGCTCGATCGCTTGGAGAATGCCGCCGCCGTTGCGCAAACCGCGCCTCCGGTCGCTCCGCCACAGGCAGTCGCGCCTCCGCAGGCAGTCGCGCAGAACACCGAGCCGCGCCGCACAGTGCCGTTCGCGCCGCAGCTCGCGCCTCCGGGGCCTGCCGATCGCAGCGTCGCGCAGGCGGTCGCCGCACGTGACAATCCGTCGGGCGTAACCACCGAATGGGGCGCGGGCCTGCCCGTCTTCCACTCGGCGGACGGGGTCTACACGTTCAAGCCGCGCGGCCGCATCCTGACCGACGTCAGCTCGAGCTTCGGCTCGAAATACGACGGCCGCAACATCACCACGACCGGCATGCGCGCGCTGCGCCTCGGTCTCGAAGGTGGCGTCGGCACGCACTTCTTCTACCAGTTCGAGAGCGACTTCTCGGAGAACGAGGTCGACGTCGTCACCGCGTTCGTCGGCTGGCGCAACAAGATCAAGCCGGGTCTCGACTACGACGTCCGCGCGGGGCACCTGTTCAACGATCGCGGCTTCGAAGGCTCGACCGGCTCGGACTCGACGCCGTTCCTCGAGCGCACCACGGTCGCCACTGCGATCATCCCGCAGCGTGGTTTCTATGGCATCGGCGTGATGCCGCGCGTGTTCTGGAAGACCGGCCACGCCTCGCTGACGGTCACGGGCGACCGGATCGACGGCACGCAGGCGGTTGGCGACAGCCGCACGGTGCTGGGCCGCGCACACTGGAACCCGATCAAGTCCGATACCGGCGTGCTCCATCTCGGTGTCTGGGGCTTCGACGAATCGCTGTCGTCGGTCGCCGGCACGCTGACCCGTAACACGGTGATCGGCGGCCGCTTCAACGGCGCGCTGCGCGTGTCGACCGGGCCGCTGATCGGTGGCACCGGCACGACCGGCTACGGCGTCGAGCTCGGCGGCTATCGCGGGCCGTTGTGGGTGATGGGCGAAGCGGGCCGCCGCAACGCGCGGCTCGACGGCGGGCGTCCCGATTTCGTCAGCAAGGCGTGGAGCGTCTCGGCCGGCCTGTTCCTGACCGGCGACCTGCCGCCGTACAACCCGCGGCTCGGCAGCTTCGGCCAGCCCAAGGTGTTGAAGCCGACCTTCGACGGCGGGGTCGGCGCGATCGAACTCACCGCACGCTACGAAAGCCTCGATTTCGACAATCTGCTGACCGGCGGCGACGGCTGGGCGGCGACCGTCGGGGTCAACTGGTACCTCAACTCCTTCACCCGCTTCCAGGTGAACGCGATCCAGTGGAACACCGACAACCGCGCCGGCGACTATGTCGGCAACGACAGCGGCCAGACGGTGAGCGCCCGCGTCGGCGTCACCTTCTGATGCTGACCGGCATGCGATCTGCCACGACGGCCCGGCCCCACCCCTCCGTCATCCTGACGAAAGTCAGGATCCAGAGCCACAAGGGACCACGCTCCGTAACCCTGGATCCTGACTTTCGTCAGGATGACGGGGTGCTTGCGGCCGCCCGTGTGGCGGCCCCCGCGAGTGCAACTGCGGCGACGTCTGCCACCCCCACCCCCCTATTCACGCCCTTTCCTAGGACGAAGCGATGAACCTTGCCCTGCTCGGCTTCCTGATGGTCGCCACGTTCATGACGTTGATCATGACCAAGAAAATGACGCCGCTGGTCGCGCTCATCGTGATTCCGTCGATCTTCGGCGTCTTCGCGGGTGAGGCCGCGGGTCTCGGCCCGATGATGATCGACGGCATCAAGAACCTCGCGCCGACCGGCGTCATGCTGCTCTTCGCGATCCTGTTCTTCTCGACGATGACGGATACCGGCCTGTTCGATCCGCTGGTCGGGCGGCTGATCCGGATGGTCCACGGCGATCCGATGCGGATCCTGATCGGCACGGTCGTGCTGTGCGCGCTCGTCAGCCTCGATGGCGACGGCTCGACCACCTACATCATCACGATCGCCGCGCTGCTGCCGCTCTACAAGCGCTTCAACATGAACCGGCTGTACCTCGTCTGCCTGTTGATGACGACGAGCGGGATCATGAACCTGACGCCGTGGGGCGGGCCGACCGCGCGCGCAGCAAGCGCGTTGAAGCTCGATCCGGCGACGCTGTTCCTGCCGCTGATCCCCGGCATGATCGCCGGCCTCGCCTTCCTGATCGGCCTTGCCGTGTATTTCGGGCGCAAGGAGCGCGTTCGGATGGGTGAAGCCGGCATCACGGCGGACACCGAGTTCACCGGCATGGCCGTCTCGCAATATCCCGAGGCACGCCGCCCGAAGCTGATCTGGTTCAACGCAGCCCTCGTCATCACGCTGCTGACGTTGCTGGTGTGGGGCATTCTCCCGCTGTCGGTGCTGATGATGCTGGCGTTCGCGATCGCGATGATCGTCAACTATCCTGGCGTCGCCGACCAGAAGGAGCGCATTTCCGCGCATGCCGGCAACGTGCTGGCGGTGGTGTCGCTGATCTTCGCGGCGGGCATCTTCACCGGGATTCTCGGCGGCACCGGCATGGTCGAGGCGATGAGCAAGGCGGTGGTCGGCGTGATCCCGCCCGCGCTCGGGCCGTACATGGCGCCGATCACCGCGGTGCTGAGCATGCCGTTCACCTTCTTTATCTCGAACGACGCGTTCTATTTCGGGATGCTGCCGATCCTCGCCGAGGCCGGCGCGCATTACGGCGTCGCGCCCGAGGCGATCGCGCGTGCGTCGCTGATGGGCCAGCCGGTCCACCTGCTCAGCCCGCTGGTGCCGTCGACCTATCTGCTGGTCAGCCTGGTCGGGATCGACCTCGCCGATCACCAGCGCTTCACGCTCGTCCCCGCGATCGGCGTCTGCACGGTGATGACGCTGGTCGGGATGATCGCGCTCGCCTTCCCGTTCGTCGCCTGAGGTGAGCATCCCCGCAACCCGCCGCTACCGGAGCTTCCGCATGATCCGACCGCGTACACCGTTGATGCTGCTCCCCGCGATGGGCTGCGACGGGCAGCTCTGGGCCCGCCAGATCGTCGACCTCGCCGCCGTCGCGCAGGTCGAGTTCGGCGACCTGTCGCAGGACGATACGCTGTCGGCGATGGCGGCGCGTGTACTCGCCGCCGCACCGCCTCGGTTTGCGGTCGCGGGCGTCAGTCTCGGCGGCTACGTCGCGATGGAGATGGTCCGCCAGGCGCCCGAGCGGATCACGCGGATCGCGCTGTTCGGCACGCGCGGGTCGATGGACGTCCGTCCGCGTACCGTCGCGGGCCAGGGGATGCTCGCCACCGCGCCGCATGCCGACCCGCGCCTCTCCGCGATCGTCAGCGGCCCGGCCCAGGCGATGGCCGATCGCGTGGGACCCGTCGTGTTCGAACGCCAGCAACGCGCGCTGCTCGCTCGGCCGGACATCAGCGAGGCGATCGCCGCAATCCACGTACCGACCCTGGTCGCAGTCGGCGATCGCGACCGGATATGCACCCCAGACGACGCGCTGTCGCTGAGCCTGCGGATTCCGGGTGCGCACTTCCACCTCCTGCGCGGCTGCGGCCATCTGTCCCCGCTCGAACGTCCGGGCGAGGTCACCGCGGTGCTTCGCCAGTGGTTGAAATCCGGCTGACATCGCCGCGTTGGCGGTGCATGGCGCAAGGCATGGACCCGCTGACCTTCGACCGCCCCGACGAGCGCACGCGAGCGCGCCCGGATTGCCATCAGGCGATCAGCATCCTCGACCTGTTCACGATCGGGATCGGGCCGTCGAGCTCGCATACCGTCGGGCCGATGCGTGCTGCATGGTTGTTCGCCGATCTGGTCGCGGACGAACAGCCTGTCGCGGTGCGCGTCGATCTCTTTGGTTCGCTGGCGCTGACCGGGCGGGGGCATGCGACCGACAGTGCGGTGATGCTGGGCCTGAGCGGCGCGCAGCCGGAGACGATCGATCCCGACCTGATCCCGGTGCGGCTGGCGGCGATCCGGTCGAGCGGGCGGCTTATGCTGGCCGAGCGAGTGGAGATCGGGTTCGAGGAGAGCCAGCATCTGCTGTTCCATGCGAAGACCTTCCTGCCGGGGCATCCCAATGCGGTGACGTTCACTGCCTCGTTCGGCGACGGGCGCACCGTCGAGCGGACCTATTTCTCGATCGGCGGCGGGGCGATCGTCGAGGCGGGCTCGGGGCCGGTGAAGGCGAACATCCTGTTGCCGCGGCCATTCTCGTCGGGGGCGGAGCTGCTCGCGACCGGCGATGCCACCGGCATGACGATCGCCGACATCGTTCGCGAGAACGAGATTGCGTGGCGGCCGGAGAGCGAAACGGACGCGTTCCTAGACGCCGTCCGTGGCGCCATGTTCGCGTCGATCGATCGCGGGTGTCGGCAGGGGGGCATATTGCCGGGCGGGCTGAAGGTGCCACGTCGGGCGAAGGCGCTTTTCGAGGGGTTGCAGGCGCGCGATACCGCGGCCGATCCCTCCGCGGTGTTCGAATGGGTCAGCCTGTATGCGCTCGCGGTGAACGAAGAGAATGCCGCGGGTGGCCGCGTCGTCACTGCGCCGACCAATGGCGCGGCGGGCGTGCTGCCGGCGGTGCTGCGCTTCTACGAGACCTTCACCAAGGATCCTACGCCGAAGGGCGCGCACGACTTCCTGCTGACCGCGGCGGCGATCGGCTTTCTCTACAAGAAGCGCGCCTCCATTTCGGCGGCGGAGATGGGGTGCCAGGGCGAGGTCGGCGTCGCGTGCTCGATGGCGGCGGGCGCGCTCGTCGCGGCGCTCGGCGGGACCAATGCGCAGATCGAGAATGCGGCGGAGATCGGCATGGAGCATAACCTCGGCCTCACCTGCGATCCGATCGGCGGGCTGGTCCAGATCCCGTGCATCGAGCGCAATACGATGGGTGCGATCAAGGCGATCAACGCCGCGTATCTGGCGCTGCGCGGCGACGGTCGCCATATCGTCAGCCTCGATGCGGTGATCGAGACGATGCGCCAGACCGGTGAGGACATGCGCTCGCAATATAAGGAGACGTCGCTTGGTGGCCTGGCCGTCAACGTCGTCGAATGCTGAAGGATTTCCCATGACTGCCCCGACGAACCCGCTTCTCGATACGCTGTCGCTGCCCCGTTTCGCCGAGCTGTCGCCCGACCAGATCGCACCTGCGCTCGACGAGGCGATCGCGCGGCATGAGGCGATGGTCGAGGCACTGACGACCGCGCGGCCGACCGACTTCTCGGGCGCGTGGCTGCCGTACGAGCGCGCGAATACCGAGATCGGCGCGATCTGGTCGGCGGTGTCGCATCTGCACGGCGTCGCGGACACGCCCGAGCTGCGCGCGGCATATTCGGAGGGGCAGAAGCGGCTCGTCGAGAACGACATGAAGGTCGGGCAGAACCGCGATTTGTATGAGGTGTTCGTCGCGCTGAGCGTGTCGCCCGAGTTTGCCGACCTGCCCGTCGAAGACCGGGTCGCGGTGGAGCAGGCGATCCGCGATTTTACGCTGTCGGGCGTGGCGCTGGAGCCCGAGGCACGCGATCGGTTCAGCGAGATTTCGGTCGAGCTTTCGGGGTTGTCGAACGAGTTCGGCAGCGCGGTGCTGGATGCGACCGATGCCTGGTCTGAGCTGGTGACGGACGAGGCCGATCTCGCAGGGATTTCGGACGCGGACAAGGCTATGTTCGCGGATGCCGCCAAGGCGAAGGGGCAGGCGGGCTGGCTGGTCACGCTGCAACAGCCGAGCGTCAACGCGGTGCTGACCTTCGCCGAGAACCGCGACCTGCGTGCGCGCATGTACCGCGCGTTTGCCACGCGCGCGTCGGACCAGGGGCCGAACGCCGGCGAGTTCGACAATACCGCGCGTATCGCGCGTATCCTCGAACTGCGGCATGAGGGCGCCAAGCTGCTCGGCTTCACCGATCCGGTCGCGTGGTCGCTGGAGACCAAGATGGCCCCGAATGGCGCCGAAGTGATCGCGTTCCTGCGCGATCTGGCGCGGCGCGCGAAGCCGGCCGCGGAGCGCGACCTCGCCGAACTGAAGACGTTTGCCGCCGGGCAGCTCGGGATCGCAGATTTCGAGCCGTGGGATGCGGGCTTCGTGTCGAACCGGTTGCGGCAGGATCGCTATGCGGTCGATGCGCAGGTTGTGAAGACGTATTTCCCGGTCGAGCGCGTGATGGAGGGCTGGCAGACGCTGATGCAGCGCTTGTTCGGCATCAAGCTCGTCGAGCGCGACGACGTGTCGCTGTATCATGACGATGCGCGGTTCTTCGACGTGGTGGACGAGAGCGGGACGGTGTTCGCCGGGCTGTATCTCGACCTGCACGCGCGTACAGGCAAGCGAGGCGGCGCGTGGATGGCGCAGACGCGGCCGCGGTTGCACGATGGCAATACCGTGACGGTGCCGGTCGCGTATCTCGTCTGCAACTTCGCGCCCGATGGCGGCGAGACGCCGTCGCTGCTGAGCCACAACGACGTGACGACGCTGCTGCACGAGACCGGCCACTGCATCCACCTGCTCTTCACCAAGGTGAACCGCCCGAGCATCGCCGGCACCAACGGGTTCGAATGGGACGCGATCGAGCTGCCGAGCCAGCTGATGGAGGATTTCGCTTGGGATAAGGACGTGCTGACCGGCATGTCCGGCCACTACAAGACCGGTGAGACGCTCCCCGCAGACCTGTTCGAGCGGATGGTCAAGGCACGGCATTTCCAGGCGGGGATGTTCATCTTGCGCCAGGTCGAGTTCGCGCTGTTCGACCTGCTGCTGCATCTCGGCACGATGGGCAGCGATCCGATCGAGGTGATCGAGGCGGTGCGCGACGAGGTGGCGGTGATCCGCCCGCCCGCATGGCACCGCTTTCCGCACGCGTTCAGCCACATTTTCGCGGGCGGCTATGCGTCGGGCTATTACAGCTATCTCTACGCCGAGTTGCTGGCAGCCGATGGCTTCGAGGCGTTCGCGGAGGCTGGCCTGGTCGATCGCAAGACCGGCGACCGGTTCCGCGAGGAAGTGCTCGCGCGCGGCGCGACGCGGCCGGCGGCTGAAAGCTTCCGCGCGTTCCGCGGGCGTGATCCCGAGCCGACCGCGATGCTGGTCCGTCACGGGCTGCAATGACGCCTGCAATGACGGGGAAGCGCGTCGACCGGCGCTGGTTGTCGGAGGCGGTGCGGCGGATCGAGGCGGACTATAACCGGTCCGCCGACACGCATCTGATCCGGGTGGATTTGCCGCGGTATCCCGGGATCGTGCTGTACCTGAAGGACGAGAGTTCGCATCCGACGGGCAGCCTCAAGCACCGGCTCGCGCGGTCGCTGTTCCTGTACGCGCTGTGCAACGAATGGATCGGGCCCGAGACGACGGTGATCGAATCCTCGTCGGGATCGACCGCGGTGTCGGAGGCGTATTTCGCGAAAATGCTGGGGCTGCGGTTCTTTGCCGTAGTGCCCGCGACGACCGCCAAGCCCAAGCTCGACGCGATCCGCTTCCACGGCGGCGAGATCCACATGGTCGACGATCCGCGCACCGTCTACGCGGTGTCGCACCGGCTCGCGGCCGAAACCGGCGGGCATTATCTCGACCAGTTCACCTATGCCGAGCGAGCGACCGACTGGCGCGGCAACAACAATATCGCCGAGAGCATCTTCGCGCAGATGGCCGAGGAGGAGCATCCGTGCCCGTCCTGGATCGTCTGCGGTGCGGGGACCGGCGGCACGTCGGCGACGATCGGGCGCTTCATCCGCTATTGCCGGCACGACACGAAACTCTGCGTCGCGGACCCGGTGCACTCGGTGTTCCACCGGCATTTCGAGGACCGATCGGTGGTCGCGTTGCCCGAGGGGTGCGCGTCGCGGATCGAGGGGATCGGACGGCCGCGGGTCGAGCCCAGCTTCGTGCCGAGCGTGATCGACCGGATGATCGCGGTCGAGGACGCCGACAGCATCGGTGCGATGCGCGCGCTGTCCGACCGGCTCGGCCGGCGCGTCGGCGGCTCGACCGGGACCAACCTCTGGGCCTGCGCGCAGATCGTCGAGGAGATGGCGGCGGCGGGTGAGACCGGGA
Organism: Sphingomonas sp. PP-CE-1G-424; assembly: GCF_004341085.1. Classification (GTDB taxonomy): domain Bacteria; phylum Pseudomonadota; class Alphaproteobacteria; order Sphingomonadales; family Sphingomonadaceae; genus Sphingomonas. Next base: position 483,501 of record NZ_SLXW01000001.1, on the reverse strand, counting down.
GCATCGTCACCTTGTTGTGCGATGGCGGCGACCGTTATGGCTGCACCTATTACGACGACGTATGGCTCGACGATCGCGGGGTCGCGTGGACCGATCCCGCGGCGCGGATGACGCAATTTCTGGGCTGAGTAACCGATGACCACATGGCAGTTTTGGATCGACCGCGGCGGCACGTTCACCGACGTCGTCGCGCGGCAACCCGATGGTCGGATCGTCACGGCCAAGCTGCTGTCGGAAGATCCCGAACGCTACGGTGACGCGGCTGTCGAGGCGATCCGGCGGCTGACCAACGGGGCGGACGTGCCGCTCGAACTGCGGATCGGGACGACGGTCGCGACCAACGCGCTGCTCGAGCGCAAGGGCGAGCCGACGTGCCTCGCGATCACGCGCGGGTTCGGCGATGCGCTGCTGATCGGCCACCAGGAACGCTCCGACATCTTCGCGCGCGACGTGAACCGGCCACCCCCGTTGTTCGCGCATGTCGTGGAGATCGACGAGCGTGTCGGGGCCGAGGGCGATGTCCTCCGTCCGCTTGATACGGATGCGGCACGCGTGGGATTGCAGGCGGCATTCGAAAGCGGGCTGCGCGCCGTCGCGATCGTTCTGGTGCACGGCTACCGCTTCACCGCGCACGAGGAAGCGCTGGCGGCAGTCGCGGCCGAGATCGGCTTCACGCAAATCTCGGTCAGCCACCGCGTCGCGCCGCTCATAAAGCTGATCGGGCGCGGCGATACGACCGTCGTCGATGCGTATCTGTCGCCGGTCGTCGATCGCTACGTCGCGGGCTTGAGCGACGCGCTGGGGCAGGGCGCGCTGTTCATGCAGTCGTCGGGCGGACTGGTCGACGGCGCAGGCTTTCGCGGCAAGGACGCGATCCTGTCGGGCCCCGCGGGCGGCATCGTCGGCATGGCCGCGACGGCGCGCGAGGCCGGGTTCGAGCACGTCATCGGCTTCGACATGGGCGGCACCTCGACCGACGTGTCGCACTACGCCGGGACGTACGAACGCGACACCGAGACGCTGATTGCCGGCGCCCGCATCCGCGCGCCGATGCTGCGCATCCACACCGTCGCGGCGGGTGGCGGCTCGATCTGTCGGTTCGACGGCGAGCGGTTGATCGTCGGCCCCGAGAGCGCCGGTGCCGTTCCGGGCCCCGCATGTTACCGTCGTGGCGGGCCGCTTACCGTCACCGACTGCAACGTGATGCTGGGGAAAGTGCGCCCCGAGTTCTTCCCGGCGCTGTTCGGACCGGCCGGCGACCAGCCGCTCGACGCCGAGGCGGTGACCGCCCGGTTCGCGGAATTGCCGCTCGATCCGCAGGTCGCGGCGGAAGGGTTCGTCGCGGTCGCGGTGGCGAATATGGCGAATGCGATCCGGACGATCTCTGTCGCGCGCGGGCACGACGTGACGCGTTATACGCTTGCGTGCTTCGGTGGAGCAGGGGGGCAGCATGCGTGCCTCGTCGCCGATGCGCTGGCGATGGACCGGGTGATGATCCACCCGCTGGCCGGCGTGCTGTCGGCGTACGGCATGGGGCTAGCTGATCGCCGCGTGCTCCGTGAGGCGACCTCGGGTGCTGCGTTCGCGGACTATGCCGCGATCACGCAGGCGCTGGACGGTCTGGCGGAAGCAGCGCGCGACGCCCTGGTGGCGCAGTGCGTCACGGCGGACGACGTGCGGATCGAACGCCGCGTGCATCTGCGCCGAGGCCAGACCGACCACACCATCGAACTCGATCTCGACGACCCGGCCGCAATGATCGCCGCGTTCGACGCCGCACACATCGCGCAGTTCGGGTTCGCCAGCGAAGCACCGCTGATCGCCGACCGGATCGTCGCGGAGGCGATCGCCGAGAGTCCGCCGCTCGATGCCGCACTGGCCGCCTTCCCCGAAGAGCCAGCCGCGCCCCTGTCCGTCGCCCCGGTCTATATGGCCGGTGCATGGCACGACACGCCCGTCCTGGCGCGCGAAGGCCTGCCCGCCGGACACGCCATCGATGGCCCGGCACTGATCCTCGACAGCGTCTCGACCACCATCGTCGAGCCCGGCTGGCGCGCGCGCGTCGATCCGATCGGCAATTTGATCCTCGACCGCATCGCCCCGCGCGTCGGCGCGAGCATGGGCATCGAATCCGGCCCGGTCCGGCTGGCGATCTTCGCCGGTCTGTTCATGAGCATCGCCGAGGAAATGGGCGCCGCGCTCCAGCGCTCCGCCGCGTCGGTCAACATCCGCGAACGGCTCGATTTCAGTTGCGCGCTGTTCGACGCGCACGGCAACCTCGTCGCCAACGCCCCGCACATCCCGGTCCACCTCGGCTCGATGGGCGAGAGCATCCGCACGATCATCGACGCACGAGGCGGCGGTGCAGACGGCCGCGGTATCCGCCGCGGCGACGCCTACGCGCTCAACGCGCCGTATCGTGGCGGCACGCACCTCCCCGACATCACCGTCATCATGCCGGTTTTCGCGGATGACGGCGATGCGCCCGCGTTCTTCGTAGCGGCCCGCGGGCATCACGCGGACGTCGGCGGAATCACCCCAGGATCGATGCCGCCCGAAAGCCGCTCGGTCGAGGAAGAGGGCGTGCTGCTCGACGACGTGCTGGTGGTCGACGAAGGCCGCTTCCTCGAACCCGAACTCCGCGCGGTGTTCGCCGGCGGCGTCTATCCCTCGCGTAACATCGACCAGAACATCGCCGATCTCGCCGCGCAGTTGGCCGCCTGTACGCGCGGCGCGACCGGTCTCACGCGGCTGGCTGACGAGTACGGCACGGACGTCGTCGCTGCGTATATGGAGCACGTCCAGGCCAACGCCGACGCCGCTGTCCGCCGTCTGATCGCGACGCTTAACGACGGCGCGTTCGCCTACGGGATGGACGACGGCGCCGTCGTCCGCGTGGCGATCCGCGTCGATCACGGCGCCGCGACGATGGAGGTCGACTTCGCCGGCACCAGCGACCAGCGCCCGACCAACTTCAACGCCCCCGTCTCGATCGTCCGCGCGGCCGTGCTCTACGTCGTCCGTGCACTGATCGACGAGGCGGTACCGCTCAACGACGGCTGCCTGCGCGGTGTCACGATACGCGTGCCCGAAGGCTCGATGCTCAACCCCCGCTATCCGGCTGCGGTCGTCGCGGGCAACGTCGAGACCAGCCAAGTCGTCACCGACGCGCTGTTCGGCGCGCTCGGCGCGATGGCGGCGAGCCAGGGGACGATGAACAACTTCACCTTCGGCAACGACACGCACCAATATTACGAGACGATCGCCGGCGGTGCAGGCGCAGGCCCCGGCTTCGACGGCGCCTCGGTGATTCAGACGCACATGACCAACAGCCGGCTGACCGACCCGGAAATCTTCGAGACGCGCTTTCCCGTACTGCTGGAAGAATTCTCGATCCGCGCCGGCTCGGGCGGCGCGGGCGCGCATCACGGCGGCGACGGAGCGACGCGACGAGTCCGGTTCCTAGAGGACATGACCGCCTGCATCCTCGCCAACCGCCGCCGCGTGGCCCCGTTCGGGATGGCAGGCGGCAAAGACGGCGGGCTGGGCTCGGCAGCCGTCGAGCGCGCTGATGGCCACGTCGAGCGGCTCGGCTCGACCGCCAAGGTCGACATGCGGCCGGGCGATGTGTTCGTGATCGAAACACCCGGTGGCGGTGGTTTCGGACCCATTTGATCCGCTGTCCGATACGACGACCGGTTGCGGCAACGGGACGGACGCGTCACACACGGTCCGCACAAGATCACCGTGAAAGTGAAGCCCATGACCGCATCCCGTTCCCGCGCCCTGTTCGTCCGATTGCTCGCGGGATCGGTTCTCGCGATTGCGGCGCCGGTTGCCGCGCAGACGACCAACAACGCGCCCGGTGCAGCGGCGGCGAAGACCGCGGCCCCCAAGGCGCGGCCTTGGATGAACACCAAGCTCAATGCCGATGCGCGTGTCGACCTGCTCCTCAAGGAGATGACGCTCGACGAGAAGCTGCAACTCACCTTCGGTTATTTCGCGACCAACGCGGACTGGCTGAAGACGCCGGTCAAGAACTGGGTCTATCCGAAGGACGGCCTGCCCGCGTCCGCCGGGATCGTCCCCGGTATCCCGCGGCTCGGCATCCCGAACCAGTGGGAGACCGATGCCGGCGTCGGCGTCGCCAGCCAGCGCGGGCCGACGCCGCGCCTCCGCACCTCGCTGCCGTCGGGGATCGCGACCGCGGCGACCTGGAACCCCGAGCTGGCGCAGGCCGGCGGCGCGATGATCGGCCGAGAGGCGTTCCTGTCGGGCTTCAACGTGCAGCTCGCGGGCGGCATGAACCTGACGCGTGAACCGCGCAACGGGCGCAATTTCGAATATGGCGGCGAGGATCCGTTGCTGGCGGGCGTCATCACCGGCCACGAGATCAAGGGCATCCAGTCGCAGCACGTCGTCTCGACGATGAAGCACTACGCGTTCAACGGCCAGGAGACGAACCGCAACAACATCGATCACAAGATCGGCGAACAGGCGGCGCGCCAGTCCGATCTGCTCGCGTTCGAGATCGCCAACGAGGTCGGCCAGCCCGGCTCGGTGATGTGCTCGTACAACCGTGTGAACGGCCATTATGCGTGCGAGAACGACTGGTTGCTCAACAAAGTCCTGAAGCGCGACTGGGGCTTCAAGGGCTATGTCATGTCCGACTGGGGCGCGACGCATTCGACCAGCGAGGCCGCCAATGCCGGGCTCGACCAGCAGTCGGGCTGGGCGTTCGATCGCTCGGCGTACTTTGCCGATGCCCTGCGCGAGGCAGTCAACAACGGTCACGTCAGCGAAGCGCGCGCGACCGACATGGCGCGGCGCGTGCTGTGGGGAATGGTCTCCGTCGGGGCGTTCGACACGGTGGTGAACGGCGACCAGGCTACCAAGATCGACTACGCTGCGCATGCCGCGGTGACGCGCGCCGATGCGGAGGAAGGCATCATCCTCCTCAAGAACACCGCGGGTCTGCTGCCGATCGCCAAGTCGGCCAAGTCGATCCTGCTGATCGGCGCGCATGCCGATGTCGGCGTGCTGTCGGGCGGTGGATCGTCGCAGGTGTATTCGCACAATGCGCCGACCAACGGCCTGATCGTACCCGACGAATTCCCGAGCGGTTTCCCCGGCCCCAAGACCTATCACGCGTCGTCACCGATGAAGGCGCTGCAGGCGCGGACTGGCGCGACCGTGACCTATCTCGACGGCAAGGACGTCAAGGCCGCTGCCGCGGCGGCGCGGAATGCGGACGTCGTCATCGTGTTCGGCGAGCAGTGGACGGGCGAGTCGTTCGACGTCCCCGACCTGAACCTGCCGGCTGGCCAGAACGCGTTGATCGATGCGGTCGCGCGCGCGAACACGAAGACGGTCGTGGTTCTCGAAACCGGCGGTCCGGTGGTGATGCCGTGGCTCGGCAAGGTCGGCGCGGTGCTGGAGGCGTGGTACCCTGGTACGGCAGGCGGCGAGGCGATCGCGCGCGTGCTGACCGGCGAGATCAATCCGTCGGGCCACTTGCCGGCGACGTTCCCCGCGTCGCCCGCGCAGACGCCGCGGCCCAAGCTGGAGGGCGATCCCAAGCTCGACCGCGATTCGCATCCGATGGGCAATTACGACATCGAGGGCGCGGCGGTCGGCTACAAGTGGTTCGACAAAACCGGCGCCAAACCGCTGTTCCCGTTCGGCTACGGCCTGTCCTACACGAACTTCGCGATGACCGGGCTGACCGCGGCGCCCGCGGGCAAGGGCATCAAGGCGGACTTCACCGTCCAGAACACCGGCGCGGTGCAGGGCAAGGCGGTCGCACAGGTCTATGTGTCGGGCGCCGGCTGGGAAGCGCCCAAGCGGCTCGGCGCGTTCCGCAAGGTCGATCTCGCCCCAGGCAAGAGCCAGACGGTGTCGGTGACGATCGACCCGCGCCTGCTCGCGACGTTCGACGTCGCCAGCGGCGGTTGGAAGATAGCTGGCGGCGACTACAAGGTCATGCTGGCGACGTCGGCAGCGGATATCGTCCAGACCGCAACGGTCCGCGTGGCCGCGCAGACGCTCGACGCCCGGGGACGCTGAGCGGTTTCGGGGGGGGCGCGCGGCTCGGCGCGAACCCCCGGGACCAAAGACATGTTTCCCCGCGAAGGCGGGGAGCCAGACTGGGCTCCCGCCTTCGCGGGAGAGCAAGGGCAGGGTGCCGTACGACGATGAAGTCCAAACTGAACTTCGAGACGGCGTGGGCATCGCTCTAGTCCGGATCAGCGCAGTCTCCGCGGGTCGACCACGACGTATTTAATGTGCTTTCGGTCATAGGTGTAGGTAATCCGGACCAGCCCGTCGCGCGTCTGGATCACCGCGGGATAGGCATAGCCGTCGGGAAGCGGCTTGCTCTCCAGCGTCAGCACCGGATGCCAGCGCACGCCATCGTCCGACAGCGCGAGATTGAGCGGCCAGCGCGGTCCGTCGCCCGGACGGTCGGGCCAATGACCGCTGTGATTATACACGATCAACTGTCGCCCATCGCGCAACGTCACCGCATCGGTGCCCGCGTTCGGGTTGGGTAGGTCGATCGCGGCAAGCGGCGACCAGGTCCGGCCGGTATCCTTCGACCAGCTCATCGCCAACGCCCCCTGGCGCGTGCGGGCGACGAGTTCGAGCCGCCCGTCGGGATAGGACAGCACACTCGGCTGGATAGCCTCGATATGCATCGGCGAGGGGATTGGCGGCTCGACCGTCCAGTGCGCGCCGCGATCGGTGCTGCGTTCCATGCGGAGCGACCAGCGATTGGCCTCCGCGGTGCCCTCCTCGCGGCTCGACGGCGATAGCCAGCTGCCATCGCGGAGCACGACGGGCTTGTTCTTGATCGGGCCGAGGACGCCATCGGGCAGGCGCTCCGGCTTGCCCCAGTTACGGCCCTCGTCCGTCGAGCGGAGCATCATGCCCCACCAGTCACGCGGGTTCGGCCCGACCTTGTAGAACAGGCGGAGGTCGCCGGGGGCCGGCTGGAAGAGCACCGGGTTCCAGGTGGGAAAGCGGCGACCATCCGCGCCGATCCCGCTCGCCACCGGCTCGGGCGCGGTCCAACCGTCGCCCATGCCGTCGCCGTTGCGCGACGTCCAGATGCGGACATCGGCATTGCCTTCGCCCGATCCGGCGAACCAGGCCGCCATCAGGCTGCCGTCGGCGAGTTGCACGATCGTCGACGCGTGCGCCTGCGGGTAGGGGGCGTGCGCATCGATCAGTTCGGCGTCGAGGATCGCATCTGATGCGGCTGACCGCGCGGCAGTGTCGGGAGCGCCAGCCCCCGACAGCAGCGCTGCCAGCCCGATGATCGCCGCCTTCACGGGGACTTACGCCCGCCCGCGAATTGCCGCGATCCGCTCGTCGACGCGCCGTTCGAGGATGGTCAGCGGCATCGCGCCTTCGAGCAGGATGTCGTGGAACTGCTTCAGGTCGAACCGGCTGCCGAGCGCCGCCTTTGCCTTGGCGCGCGCGCGCGTCCACGCCATGTGGCCGACCTTGTAGCTGCACGCCTGTCCCGCCTGCGTGCAATAGCGTTCGACCTCGCGCAGCGTCCGCGGTCGCGCGAAGCCGGTCGTCGCGACCATATAGTCGGTCGCCTTCTCACGGCTCCACTGCTTGGCGTGGATGCCGGTATCCACCACCAGTCGCGTCGCGCGGAATAGGAACGACTGGAGATAGCCCGCACGCTCGAGCGGTGTCGCATAGGCGCCGAGTTCGTCCGCCAACTGCTCGGCATACAGCGCCCAGCCTTCCGAATAGGCCGAGAAGAAGCCGATTTTCCGGAGCGTCGGAATGTCCTTAGATTCCTGCGCGAGGCTGATCTGGAGGTGATGTCCCGGCACGCCCTCGTGATAGGTGAGCGACGGCAGCGTGTATTTCGGCCAGTCGCCAACGTCCTTCAGGTTGACGAAGTAGATCGCCGGGCGGCTGCCATCGAGCGAGGCGCGGTTGTAATAGCCGTTGGCGGCGCCGTCCTGGATCTCGACCGGTACCGCACGGATTTCGAGCGGCTGCGTCGGCACACGCGAGAACGCCTTGGGCAGCTTGGTGTACATCGCCTTGATGCCCTCGTTCAGCCCGGCGATCAGCTCGGTGCGCCCTTCAGCGGTGTTCGGGTACAGCTGGTCGGGCATGACGTTCAGCTTGGCGAGCCGCTCGCCGACCGTGCCGGTGGCATAGCCCTGGGACTTCAGAATGGTGTCGAGCTGCGCGGTGATCTCGGCGACCTGTGCGAGGCCGATGCGGTGGACCTCGTCGGGGCTCATCGTTGTCGTCGTGGCCTGGTTCAGCGCCATCGCATAGATCGCGTCGCCGTTCGGCACGCGCCATATCCCGTCGCCGGGCTTGGTAGTCGGCTTCAGTCGCTCGATCAGCGCGATCTGACGGTCGAGTGCGGGATAGACCTTGTCGTCGACGATCTTCGCGGCACGCGCCTGCCAGTCGCCGCTGAGGCCCTTCGCCGCGGCGCGCTTGACGAGCGACTGGACGATGCTCGACGTCGCCGCCGGCTGGCTACGCAGTTTGCGCATCTGGCCAAGCGTCAGGTCGAGCGACCAGCCGGGTGCCAGCAGGCCACGCGCCGCCTCGGCCTGCTGCATCGCGCTCTCCTGATCGAGCACGGTGCCGAACTGGTCGAGCCGCGCCAGATACGCCTCCGCATCGGGTGTCGCCGCGATCGTGTGCGCGGTGTTGAGGAAGTCGGGCACCTGGAAATAGGCGCCGCCCTGCTGGAAGATCCGGTAGGGGCGGATCGGGCTGTCCATGCCGAATCTTTCGGGCGCGGCGATCTGCGTTTCGAGCGAATAGCGGACGACCTCGAGGTTCAGTTTGGCGGCCGGCGACAGCGCCGCGCCGTCATAGCGCGCGAGGCTCGCGATCGCGGCCTTGGTCTCGGCGACATCGCTCGCGCGCTTCTCGGGGGTCCGCGGCGAAAGCTGGCTCTTGAGGGCTGCCAACGGTCCCTTGTCGAGGCCGAGCGAGGTCGCGAGCTCGGGCGATCGCGCGACGTTTTGCTGGAAGATCCGTTCGAAATCGGCGTTCAGCGTGGTGTCGCCGGTGGGTTTCGAGAAGGCGGCTGAGGGCAGCAAGGTGGTCGCGAGCGCGGCGACACCGCCCGAAGTGAGAAACTGACGACGATCCATGACGAACTCTCCCGTGATATGCTGCCTATCCTAGGCGAACATGACACGGCTTTGCCAGTTGGGCGTCGTCCAAATCTCGTCGCGACCGCGGGAACCACATCTGACGCTGGCGGTTCAAACAGGGAGACCGGCGGTGTTGTTGATCCACCCCCAACGACCCGTCGGTCGCCCGTGTGCGTATCGAGACCAGCCGTGCGAGATAGATCATCCAAGCCGTTCAACGATGGGCGCTTGCACGCGGTTGGCGAAACCTTGCGCAATTCGTGGCAGACGCCGACGGATACGATGATCACCGACGACCTGCCGACGTTGCTGACCCTGCTGTCCAAGGTGCCGAGCCGCCGTAAACGCCCGTGACGTATCTGTAACGAAAGCAGGTGCGGGCCGTCTTCGGTGCCCGCACCCGCTTTCGGTTACGCCTTGGCCTTCATCGCCTCGATCAGTTTCTTGACCTCCTGGCTGCGGCCGCGCGGCATGATCAGCACGTCGTTGCCGCTCGCGACCACGATCAAATCCTCGACGCCGACCAGCGACACGCGGATGCCGTCGCTGCGGACGAAGCAGTTCTGCGTGTCGATCGCCAGCACATCGCCGTCCTTGTCGCTGCGATGCGCGTTGCCGCTCGCGTCGCGATCGCTGATCGCATGCAGCGCGTCCCAGCTGCCGACGTCGTTCCAGCCCATCGCGACCGGCACCACCGCGACGCGGTCGGCCTTTTCCATGACCGCATAGTCGATCGAATCGTCCGGCGACGCGGCGAACGCGGCCGCATCGGGATAGACCCGCGTGCCCTCGATCCGCGCCTTGTCCATCGCCTCGCGCGTCGCGACCAGGATGCCGGGATGGAACTGCGCGAGCGCCTCGAGATAGGCGTCGGCGAGGAACAGGAAGATCCCGCCGTTCCAGGCATGATCGCCGCTCGCCAGCATCGACTGCGCCTTGTCGAGCGGAGGCTTCTCGACGAACCGCGCGACGCGATTGATGCCGGGCTGGAGCTCGTCGCCGATCTGGATCCAGCCATAGCCGGTCTCGGGGGCATCGGGCGCGATCCCGAAGGTCACGAGCCAGCCTTGCGCCACCAGCGGCATCGCCGCCTCGATCGCGGCGTGGAACGCGGCGACGTCGCCGATCACATGGTCGGACGGCATCACCAGCAGCGCATCGCCACCACCGCCCGCCGAGGCGGCCTTCGCTGCGAGCGCGGCCAGCGCGATCGCTGGCGCGGTGTTGCGGCCGGCGGGTTCGAGGATCAGCGCCTGTGGTGCGGCGCCGGCCTCGGCGAGTTGCTGCTCGACGAGCTCTGCATGGCGCGCATTGGCGACCACGATCGGCGCCGCATAGCGCTCGCCCAGCGCGCGCCCGGCGGTCAGCTGCAGCATCGTCTCGTCCGCGGTCAGCGCCAGCATCTGCTTGGGCATTTCGGGGCGCGACATCGGCCAGAGGCGGGTCCCCGAACCACCCGACAGGATAACGGGGACGATCTTACGTACGGTCATGAATCCTCCAGATTGCGCCGAGCTATAACGACGAGTCCGTGCCTGCCAATCGTATAATCGGTCAATTCGCTGCACGGTCTTCAGGGTTTTTTGGTATTTGACAGCGTAGCACTGGCCAGGTGTCGGTAGCATTTACAGATGATGTGTCGGGATAGCGTGCGATGATACGGCTCTTCAAACACTATGTGCCGCATGCCGTGCTGCTGCTCGGACTGGTCGATCTTGCCCTGCTGATCGCCTCCGCGGAGATCGGCTGGGTCGTTCGCGCGCATCAGATCGGCATGGCGGTCGCGCCGATCCATACGCGGATCGCGCAGTTGCTGACCTTCGCGATCGCGCTCCAGGTGTCGCTGGTCGCGGTCGGCGCGTACGGTGTGGCGTCGTTCCTGTCGCTGCGGTTCGCCGCCGCCCGGCTTGCGGTGGCGCTGGCGCTCGGTGTGATCGCGCTGTCGTTCATCTTCTTCCTCGTGCCCGCGCTGAGCTTCTGGCGGTCGAACCTGCTCTATTCGACGATCATTGCGACGGTGCTGCTGGTCACGGTCCGCGCGCTGCTCGGCAAGACGCTGGGGGGCGATACCTTCAAGCGTCGGATCGTCGTGCTCGGTGCCGGTGCCCGCGCCGCGCGGATCCTCCAGCTGTCCGAACAGCCGGGCATCAACTTCATCGTCGCCGATTTCGTCGCGATGGGCGAGCCCAATCAGGTGATCGGCGAGGCCAGGCCGCGCGCGGAAATTCCCAATCTGTCGGCGCATATCGTCGATCGCAACGCGAGCGAGGTCGTGCTCGCGCTCGACGAGCGCCGCAACGCGCTGCCGATGAAGGATCTGCTGCGGGTCCGTACCACCGGCGTCCAGGTCAGCGAGATCTCGACCTTTCTCGAACGCGAGACCGGGCGGATCGACCTCAAGAGCGTCAATCCGTCCTGGCTGATATTCTCCGACGGGTTCGCCTCGAGCCGGATGCTGTCGAGCGTCTTCAAGCGCGCCTTCGACATTTTCGCGAGCGGGCTGCTACTCGTCCTGACGTTGCCCGTGATCCTGCTGACCGCGGCGGCGATCAAGCTCGAATCGAAAGGCCCGGCGTTCTACCGCCAGCGCCGCGTCGGGCTGTACAATGAAGGGTTCGACATTCTGAAGCTGCGGTCGATGCGGCAGGATGCCGAGGTCGCGGGCACCGCGGTCTGGGCGGCAGAAGACGATCCGCGGATCACCCGGATCGGCCGGTTCATCCGGAAAGTCCGGATCGACGAACTGCCGCAGACCTGGACCGTGCTCAAGGGCGAGATGAGCTTCGTCGGCCCGCGTCCCGAACGTCCGCAGTTCGTCGAGCAACTCGAGGAGCAGCTGCCGTTCTACGCCGAGCGCCACATGGTGAAGCCCGGCATCACCGGCTGGGCGCAGATCAATTACCCGTACGGTGCGTCGATCGAAGATGCCCGGCACAAGCTCGAATACGACCTGTATTATGCGAAGAATTATTCGCCGTTCCTCGATATGCTGATCCTGTTGCAGACGTTGCGCGTGGTGCTCTGGCCGACCGGCGCGCGATGAGCGCCCCAATGAGCAAATCGTGAGCGGCGCGCTGATCCTGTGGGCGCACGCGCTGACCGCGCTGCTGTTCGGTACGCTGGGCCTTGCGCAACTGCGCGGCGGGCAGGGGGCGAACTGGGGGCTCGGGCGCTGGGCGCATCGTGCGTTCGTCGCCGCGCTGTTCGCGACCAGCCTGTGGGCGTTGGCGGTGGCGGGGATCGATGCGCGCGACGTCGCGACGCGGATCGCCGAAAGCGTTCGCAACATGGCGTGGCTGCTGTTCATGATGGCGCTTGTGCGGCACGATCGCGTCGGCAGCGTCTCGCTCGGCGCGGTGTACGGCGTGGTGATGATCATCGCTGGCGGTAGCGCAGTGCTCGCGGTGGTGCAGCTGGCGCCGGTCGACGCCGATGCGCGGGTCGCGCTGGAGTCGGCGCGGCTCGTGTTCCGGATGATGGCGGCGGTCAGCGCGCTGGTACTGGTGCACCATGTCTATCAGGCGGCGCCGGCATCGCGCGGCGGCGTCCGGCTCGTGATGCTGGCGGTGGCGGCGATGTGGGGTGTCGACCTCCTGCTGTTCGCCGCGCGCTATGTTCAGGGAGACTGGGTTCAGGGAGACTGGTCGACCGGCCTGATGATCCTCCGCGGCGTGGCGATGGCGGGCGTGGCAGTGCTTCTCGCCATCGCCGTCCACCGGCGTGGCGACTGGACGCTGGCGCTGTCGCGACCGATCGCCGTCCGGGCCTTGTCCGCGATCGCGCTCGTCCTGTACGCTGGCGCCACCGCGCTCGCGACCAGTATCGCGGCTAGCTATGCCGGTGGCTCGCTGCGGATCGTCCAGACCGCGATCGTATTCGGCGCGACCGCCGCGCTGCTGGCGCTGATCTGGACACCGTGGCTGCGCGCCTGGACCAAGGTGAAGGTCGCCAAGCATCTCTTTCGGCATCGTTATGATTACCGCGCGGAGTGGCAACGCTTCACCGATACGCTCGGCAAGCCGGGGGCTGGTGCGGAGTCGCTAGAGACCCGGGTCGTAAAATCGATCGCCGACCTGACCGATTCGCCCGGCGGCCTGTTGCTCGTTCCCGATAACGCCGCGCTCGTCATGGGCACGGGGTGGAACTGGACCGCAGGTTCCGACGGCCCGCCCCATGAAGAGCTGGCACGCTATCTGTCGGAGGATGCGCGGATCGTCGAGCTCGACGGCGTCCGCGCCGGAACCTGTTCCGCGGACGAGGCGGCGAGCGTTCCCGACTGGATCCGGGCATGTCCCGAAGCGTGGGCGATCGTACCACTGGTCCACGGCGGCGCGCTGGTCGGCGCGATCGTACTCGCGCGCCCGCCGGTCGACCGCGCGCTAGACTGGGAGGATTTCGACCTGTTGCGTGTCGCCGGGCGGCAGGCGGCAAGCTATCTCGCGGAGGACCGCGCGCATGCGGCATTGGCCGACGCAGCGCGGTTCGACGAGTTCAACCGCCGCTTCGCGTTCATTCTCCACGACATCAAGAACCTCGTCAGCCAATTGACGCTGGTCGCGCGCAATGCCGAGCGGCATGCCGACAATCCCGCGTTCCGCGTCGACATGGTCGCCACGCTCAAGGATTCGTCCGATCGTATGAACGCGCTTCTCGCCCGCCTGTCGCAGCATGGCCCGGTCCGCAACGAACCGCTCCAGCCGATCGACGTCGGCGCGATCGTCGATCGGGTCGTCGCCGGTCGCCGCGCACAGCATCCGATCGCCGCGCGTACGGTCGCTGCGTGCGCACTCGGTCATGTCGCACGGCTCGAACAGGTGCTCGGTCATCTCGTCCAGAACGCGATCGAGGCGAGCGGCGCGGGGGATGCCGTCCTGTTATCGGTCGAAACCATCGGCGATCACGTCGCGATCGATGTCATCGATCGCGGTTGCGGCATGACGCCCGGGTTCGTTCGCGATCACCTGTTCCGTCCGTTCGTCTCGTCCAAGCCGGCCGGGTTCGGGATCGGCGCGTTCGAGGCCCGACAGCTCGTCCATGCGATGGGCGGCACGCTTGAGGTCACCAGTCGCGAAGGCGAGGGGACCCGATTCCGCATCCTGCTTCGCGTCGCCGACAGACTTGAGGCAGCGGCATGAGCGACGACCGGACTTCGCGCGGCGCTACGCCCTTGCCCGTGCTCCTGATCGTCGAGGACGATGCCGGCCTGCAACGTCAGCTCCGCTGGGCGTATGAGGGGTATGAGATCGTCGTCGCCAGCGACCGGGCGCAGGCGCTCGACGCGATCCGTGCGCATGAGCCCGCGGTGGTGACGCTCGACCTCGGCCTGCCGCCCGATCCCGATGGGGTGACCGAAGGCTTCGCGACGTTGCGCGATATCCTGGCGATGAAGCCCGATACCAAGGTCATCGTCGCGTCGGGGCACGGCGCGCGCGAAAGTGCGCTGCAGGCGATCGCCGACGGCGCCTGGGATTTCTACGCGAAGCCGATCGATATCGACGCGCTCGGCCTGATCGTCAGCCGTGCCTTCCACGTTCATGCGCTGGAGGCCGAGAACCGTCGGCTGGCCGCGCGGATCGGTCCCGGCGGCTTCGGTGGCCTGCTCGCAGCGTCGCCTGAGATGGCGGTCGTCACGCGGACGCTGGAGCGAGTCGCACCCGCCAACGTCTCGGTGATGCTGCTCGGGGCGAGCGGGACCGGCAAGGAACTGCTAGCGCGCGGGCTGCACGATGCGTCGCCGCGGTCGCGCGGCAATTTCGTCGCGATCAACTGCGCGGCGATCCCCGAGACGCTGCTCGAAAGCGAATTGTTCGGTCACGAAAAGGGTGCGTTCACCGGCGCCGTCAAGACCACCGAGGGCAAGATAGAACAGGCCGCCGGCGGCACGCTGTTCCTCGACGAGATCGGCGACGTCCCGCTGGCGCTCCAGGTGAAGCTGTTGCGGTTCCTGCAGGAGCGCGTCATCGAGCGCGTCGGCGGGCGCAAAGCGATCCCGGTGGATACCCGTATCGTTTGCGCGACGCATCAGAACGTCGATGCGATGGTCGCTGCCGGACGGTTTCGCGAAGACCTGTATTATCGCCTCGCGGAGATCGTCGTGCGGATACCGCCTCTCGCCGAACGGACCGGCGACGCGGTATTGCTCGCGCGGCATTTCGTCACGCGCTACGCCAAGGCGATGAACCCCGTCGTCACCGGCCTCGCTCCCGACGCACGGGCTGCCATCGATGCCTGGGGTTGGCCCGGCAACGTCCGCGAACTCGAGAACCGGATCAAGCGCGCGGTCATCATGGCCGACGGCAAGCTCGTCACCGCCACCGACCTCGATCTCGACGGCAAAGGCGACGAGGCCGCCGCGCTCAATCTGCGAAGCGCGCGTGAACAGGCCGACCGCAAGGCGATCCGCCAGGCGCTCGCGCGCGCCGACGGCAATATCTCGAGCGCCTCGCGGTTGCTCGGGATTAGTCGGCCGACGCTGTACGACCTGCTGAAAAGCTACGACCTGCATGGCTGAGTCGATCTATCCGCTGTTGCGTCGGCGTCGCCGCAAACGCCGGTCCCGGATGCCCAAGGCGTTTGCCGGCAACCGCGCACGCGTGCTGGCGATCGGCCTGCTGTGCGGCGTGGTCGTACTGATCGGCCTTGCGACGGCGATGCGACCGGCGCCGCCGACCGCCGGTCAGTTGCTCGCCGACAGCCTGAAGACGCTCGATGCGGGCAATTACAGCGCGGCGCGGACCAATGCGCAGAAGGCGATCGCCGCGGACCCGAATCTTGCGATCGCACATGCCGTCCTGGCACGTGCATTTCTCGAGCTGGACGACGGCGTCGCGGCGGAAACCGAACTTGCCGCGGCGATCGCCGCTGGGTTCCCTGCGGATCGCCTGCACCAGCTTTCGGCGCATGCCCGCCTGTTGCGCGGCGATCCCGTGGGCGCGATCGCCGAAGCGGCACAGGCGCAACCGCGCTATGCGGGGTACGCCACGCGGGTTCGGGCACGGGCGCTCGCCGCGCAGGGACATCCCGGTGACGCGGTGGCGGTTCTTCAGGCGCTGCTCGGGCGCGCGCCGACCGATGCGGCGGCCTGGACCGATCTCGGCCGCTTGAGTTTGACTGGTGGCGACGTCGGCGGTGCGACGATCGCGGCGACGAATGCGGTATCGCTGGACCGGCGCAGGCCGGCGGCGCTGATGCTCCAGGGTGACGTCGTCCGCAGCCGCTACGGCCTCGTCGCGGCGCTGCCCTGGTTCGACGCGGCGTTGCAGCGCGATGCCTATTATCCCCCGGCGCTGATCGACTATGCCGCGACGCTCGGCGATGCGGGGCGCAACGTTGAGATGCTCGCCGCCACCCGCCGCGCGCTGCTCGCGCGTCCCGGTGACCCGAACGCATTGTATCTCCAGGCGGTGCTCGCCGCGCGCGCTGGGCGAATCCCGCTTGCTCAGGCGCTACTGGAAAAGACAGATGGCGCGGTCGACGACATGCCTGGCACGCTCTTGCTCAAAGGGGACCTGGACTATGCGCAAGGGCGGTTCGCGCAGGCGGCGGTGCAGTGGCGCAAACTCGTGCAGATGCAGCTGTCCAACGTCGCCGCGCGCCAGTTGCTGGGTGTCGCGTTGCTTCGCGCGGGGAATGCCGGTGGCGCGATCGCTGTCCTGCGACCTATCGCTGCCCGTCCCGACGCCGACAGCTATTCGCTCACCCTGATCGCGCGCGCGCTCGAGGCGGTCGGCAACCGGATTGGGGCAGCGACCTTTCTCGATCGCGCGGCGGCGGCGCCGGTATCGTCCTCGCCGATCGCTCTGGCGGGTCGTCCCGTCGCGCGCGTTGTCGCGACGCCCGGCGCGCCCGCGGCGCAGCTTGCGCTCGGCGATTCGCTGGCGGCGGCAGGACGCTATGGAGACGCCGCGCGCGCCTACACGCAGGCCGCCGATCTGTCGTTCGACGAGCCGACGATGCTGCGTCTGGTCGATGCGCTTGCCCGTGCCGGCCGCGCGCAGGACTCCGCGACGACGCTAGTCCTGTACCTGTCGCAGAATCCGCAAAGCCTCGTGGGCGCGCGGATGCTTGGTCATCGCCAGGTGGCGTCGGGCGAATGGGACCGCGCGATCGACACGCTCGAAAGCGTCCGCGCCCGCGTCGGCAACCAGGATGGCGGCGTCCTCGCCGATCTCGCGCTGGCCTATGCGGGCAGCGACGACGGCGCGATCGCGGTCCGCTATGGGCGCGCCGCCTATGCGCTGTCGCCGATGCGCGCGGCGGCCGCCGATGCTTATGGCATTGCGCTCGCCGCGAACGGCGATCTGGTCGGCGCCAGGCAGTTGCTGGTCAAGGCGACGCAGCTTGCGCCCACCGATGCCGCGATCGCCGGACATCTTCGCCAACTCGGGTGAATGCTTGTCTCCGGCGTTTCGCGCGGCCAATAGCGGCACATGAACGACCCGTTGGACCGTATCGCCGCCGCGTTGGAGCGCCTCTCGCCACCCCCGCCGCCCGCCGCCGATCCGCGCGCGCATCCCGCCTATGTCTGGCGGGGCGGCGCCCTGGTCCCCGTGCTTGGCTTCGCGCCGCTGCCGCTCGATAGGCTGGTCGGGATCGACCGCCAGAAGGCCGCCTTGCTCGGCAATCTTCGCCGTCTCGCCAGCGGATTTGCCGCGCAGGACGTGCTGCTGTGGGGCGCGCGCGGCACCGGCAAGTCGGCGCTGGTCAAGAGCGCGGTCGCCGCGATTCAGGCTGAGGCGGGCCAGGCTGGGTCGGGCCATCTCGCACTCGTCGAAGTCTCCGACCTGACCGGCCTGCCGATGCTGTTTGCCACGCTTGCCGGAGTGCAACGCGCGTTTGCGGTATTCGTCGACGATCTCGGCTTCGACGTGCCGGCCGAGGCGCGCGCGCTGCGTTCGATGCTCGAAGGGGGCAGCGAGCCGCGGCCGCACAACGTCCGTCTGCTCGTGACCGCGAACCGGCGTCATCTGGCGCCCCGCGACATCGCCGAACAGGAAAGCGCGATCAACCCGCGCGACTCGGCCGACGATCATCTGGCGTTGTCGGATCGCTTCGGGCTGAGTCTCGGCTTCCACGCGCTCGACCAGGACGGGTATCTGGCGATCGTCGCCGGCTATGCAGCGGCGTACGACCTGACGTTCGAGCCTGCGGATGCGATCGGATGGGCCACGCGCCGCGGCAGCCGATCAGGCCGCGTCGCGTGGCAGTTCGTCGTCGACCTGGCGGGCCAGGCCGGCCGCAGCCTTTGACCTAGCTGCTGCCCTCGACCTGTTCCGCCAGTTCGAGCCAGCGCAGTTCGGCGGCCTCCTTCTCGGCGCGCGCGACTTCGATCGCCTTGGTCAGCTTCGCGAACGTCGCATTGTCGCGCATGTAGAGATCGGGCTTGGCGAGCTTGACCGCATCGGCCGCCATCTGCGCGTCGAGTTCCTCGATCCGCTTCGGCAACAACTCGTAATCGCGCTGATCCTTGTACGTCAGTTTCGCGCGGGGGGCGGCCACCGCCGGAGCGGTCGCCGCGACCTTCTTCGACGCACGCTTGCCGGTGGTCGTCGAGACGCGGCGCTTTTCCCAATCCTCGTAGCCGCCTGCAACGACATCCACGGTGCCCGAGCCATCAAGCCCAAGCGTGATCGTCACGGTCCGGTCGAGGAAGTCGCGGTCATGGCTGACGATCAGCACGGTGCCGTCGTAATCGCCGATCACCTCCTGCAACAAATCGAGCGTCTCGAGATCGAGATCGTTGGTCGGCTCGTCGAGCACGAGCAGGTTCGACGGCTTGGCGAACTCGCGCGCCAGCAGCAGCCGTGACCGTTCGCCACCCGACAGCGATCCGATCTTCGCGTCGACCATGTTCGGATCGAACAGGAAGTCCTTCAGATAGCCGTGGATGTGCTTGCGCACGCCGAGCACGTCGATCCATTCGCCGCCATCGACGACGACTTCGCGGACTGTCTTCTCGGGTGCCATCAGGCTGCGCTGCTGGTCGATCACCACCGCGTCCAAGGTCTGGGCGAGTTTGATCGAGCCGCTATCAGGCTGAATCTCGCCGGTCAGTAGCTTCAACAGCGTCGACTTGCCCGCGCCGTTGCGTCCGACGATGCCGATGCGGTCGCCGCGAGTCACCCTCAACGTCAAGTCGCCGATGATCGTGCGGTCGCCGTATACCTTGGTGACGTTCTTGGCGTCGATCACGACCTTCGACTTGGTGTCGTCGCTGGCAGTCGTCAGGTTCGCCGAGCCCTGCGGCCCGATCATCGAGGCGCGTTCGGCACGCATCTCGTGCAGCTTGGTGAGACGCCCCTGGTTGCGCTTGCGCCGCCCGGTGACGCCGCGGAGGAGCCAATGCTCCTCAAGCTTCAGGCGCGCGTCGAGCTTCTCGGCTTGACGCTGTTCTTCGGCATAGACCTGCTCGGTCCACGCCTCGAACCCGCCAAAGCCGATCTCGGCACGCCGGATCGCGCCGCGATCGAGCCACAGCGTCTGCTTGGTGAGTCGTGTCAGGAAGGTACGGTCATGGCTGATCACGACGAACGCACCGCGGAAGCGCTTGAGCCAGTCCTCGATCCATTCGATCGCGCCGATATCGAGATGGTTGGTCGGCTCGTCGAGCAGCAGCACGTCGGGATCCTGCGACAACGCCCGGACGATCGCCGCGCGGCGCCGCTCGCCACCCGACGCGGAGGCCGCCTCGCGCGACAGGTCGATGCCGAGCTGGTCGGCGATCGAATCCGCCTCGTAGTTCACCGGCGCATCGTCGCCCGCCATCACGTAATCGCGCAACGTCGCGAAGCCGCGCAGGTCGGGCTCCTGCTCCAGGATGACGACGCGGGTGCCGGGGACGATCGTGCGACGCCCTTCGTCCGCGATGACGCTGCCGCCGAGCAGCTTGAGCAAGGTCGTCTTGCCGGCGCCGTTGCGGCCGATCAGCGCGAGCCGGTCGCGCGGTCCGATGTGGATGTCGAGATTGCGAAAGAGCCATCCCGAGCCCTGGACGAGCCCGAGGCCTTCGAATGCTAAGATTGGTGCTGCCATGTTCGCGCCACGTAGGGGCGGCGGGTGATGCAGGCAAGTTACACCGTCATGCTAACCTGCGTCAGTACCTTGCGCGGGGCCATTCACTGGCTGTTCAATGCCCGGCCGCTATGCCACGGCCATGAAGATGTTGCTCCTCCTTGCGACCCTGGCCTCGGCGCCGTCACTGATGGCTGCGGCACCGATGATGGCGGGCGCGGACCAGCGCCGTAGCGACCAGATGTCCGCGTTTCAGGCACGCAAGACCGGCGGGCTGTCGCTGCGGGAGATCGAGGGACGCGTGATCCCGACGATGAAGGGCGCGCAGTATCTCGGTTCCGACTATGATTCGGGCAGCGCCATTTACACGCTGAAATTCCTGCGCGATGGAACCGTCATCTGGGTCGACGTCGATGGCCGGAGCGGCCAGATCGTCGGCCGCACCGGTCGCTGACCCCTTAATCGAGAGGACTATCATGCGCGTTCTGATCGTCGAGGACGAGCCGAATCTCGGCCAGCAACTGAAGAACACCCTGGAAGGAGCCGGCTACGCGATCGACCTCGCAGTCGATGGCGAAGAGGGGCATTTCCTCGGCTCGACCGAGAATTACGACGCGGTCGTGCTCGATCTCGGCCTGCCGGAGATCGACGGGCTGACGGTGCTTGATCGCTGGCGGAAAGAGGGCAAGACGATGCCCGTGCTGGTGCTGACCGCGCGCGACAGCTGGTCCGACAAGGTCGCCGGCCTCGATGCAGGTGCCGACGACTATGTGGCGAAACCGTTCCAGAGCGAGGAACTGATCGCGCGTCTGCGGGCGCTGATCCGTCGGGCGTCGGGCAATGCCTCGTCCGAGCTGACTGCGGGCGACATCCGCCTCGACACGCGCAGCGGCAAGGTCACGCGCGCCGGCGAGCCGGTGAAGCTGACCGCGCAGGAGTATAAGCTGCTCAGCTACCTGCTCCACCACAAGGGCAAGGTCGTCAGCCGGACCGAGCTGATCGAGCATATCTACGACCAGGATTTCGATCGCGATTCGAACACGATCGAGGTGTTCGTGACGCGCATCCGCAAGAAGCTCGGCCAGGACGTGATCACGACGATCCGCGGCCTCGGCTACAGCCTCGAAGACCCGGCCGCCTGATCGGCTGACGATGGATACCGCGCCGCCGACAGACCCACTCAAGACCGACACGCCGATCCGCGTCCCGGCGGCGGTGAAGGGGTCGCTGTCGCGGCGGATGATCCTGATCGCGGCGGTATGGATCGGCGTGCTGCTCAGCGGCGGCGGGTTCGCGCTCGATAGGGTGCTGTCGGCGGCGGTGACGCGCAATTTCGACGATCAGCTCGAATATGTCCTGCGCTCGTTGCTGAACTCGTCCGAGATCGGACCCGACGGCGAAGTGATCTTCACCCGCGACGCCGCCGCCGATCAGCGTTTCGTCGAGCCCTATTCGGGTCTGTACTGGCAGGTGTCGGGCAAGGGGCACGAAGATTTCCCGTCGCGGTCGCTCTGGGACCGGCATCTGGCGTTCGGCGGGAAGCATGACGACCGCAACGCGCATTTCTACGACAGCTCGCAATTCCCCGACGAGCAGCTGCGGATCGTCGAGCGCGACGCGGTCATCCCCGGTTCGAAGGTGCATTGGCGGTTCCAGGTCGCGCAGAGCCGCGACGGGCTGAATGCGCAGATCACCACCTTGCGGCGTACGCTCGTCCGCAGCTTCGCCTTGCTCGGGCTGGGGTTGATCGTACTGGCGGCGCTGCAGACGTTCTACGGTCTCTGGCCGTTGCGTCGGGTGCGCGAGGAGATCGCGCGGATGCGTGCGGGGCAGGCGAACCGCGTGTCGAGGGCGATGCCGGTCGAGGTCGCGCCGATGGTCGAGGAACTGAACGCGCTGATCGAGCATAACGAGCGCCAAGCGGAGGAGGCGAGGCGGCATGCCGGCAACCTCGCGCATGCGCTCAAGACGCCGCTGACGGTGATCATGAACGCCGCCACCGCGCAGTCCGACGACCTCGCCGACACGGTCATCCGCGAAGCGCGGACGATGCGGCGCCAGGTCGATCACCACCTCGCGCGCGCGCGGGCTGTCGGGCGACGCGGGTCTGCGCACAGCCGTGCGGAGGTATGGCCGAGCCTGGAGTCGGTCGAGCGTGCGGTCGGGCGACTGTATCGCCACGTCCGCATCGACGTGACCGGGCCGCGCGGGTTGCAGGTCCATGTCGAGCGGCAGGATCTCGACGAGATGCTCGGTAACCTCATCGAGAACGCGGCCAAATATGGTGGCGGCAGCGTGTTCGTGACGGTCGGCGCACAGGCGGGGTTCGTCGAGTTCCTGGTCGAGGACGACGGTGTCGGCATTCCTGAGGAGGAGCGCGTCCGTATCTTCGATCGCGGCGTGCGGCTGGATACGGGGAAGCCGGGGACGGGGCTGGGGTTGGCGATCGTGCGCGACGTGGCGGAGATCTACGAGGGGACCGTGGCGCTCGAGGAGAGCGAAGACCTTGGTGGGTTGCTCGTGCGATTGCGGTTGCCGGCAGCGAACTAAGCGGTACTAAAACCGACGCTTAGCAACCGTCCGTCATCCTGACCAAAGTCAGGATCCAGGGTAACAAACGCGGCGCTATATGGCTCTGGATCCTGACTTTCGTCAGGATGACGGCGACGGTGACGGTGACGGTGGCTGGTGGCTACCCCCGCGACCGCGCCTGGCGATACGTCCCCAGCACGCGCAGCCATTTCGAATGGAACCCCAGTTCCTCCAGCGCATGATCGAGGTTCGCGTCGCCCGGCTTCCCCACCACATCCGCATAGAATTCCGTCGCGGAGAAGCTGCCGTTGCGCTGGTAGCTTTCCAGCTTGGTGATGTTCACCCCGTTGGTCGCGAATCCGCCGACCGCCTTGTAGAGCGCCGCGGGGACGTTCTTTACCTCGAAGATCAGCGTCGTCATCCATTCGCCACCGACCGGCTCCTGCGCCGCGGGCGGCTTGCCGCCGCGCGCCAGCACAACGAACCGAGTCGTGTTGTGGTCCGCATCGGCGATGTCGGTCGCGAGCAACTCCAACCCGTATAGCCCGGCCGCAGCAGGTGGCGCGAGCGCGGCGATTGCCGGATCGGCAAGCTCGGCGACCTTGGCTGCGGCCCCCGCGGTGTCGGGATAGCTCACCGGCTCGATCCCGTGCGCCTTCAGCCAGTGTCGGCACTGCCCGAGCGCCTGCGGGTGGCTCATCGCCTGGCGGATACCGTCGCGCGGCCCTGCGCCCATCAGCGCATGGCGGATCGGCAGGAAATGTTCGCCGGTGATGACCAGCCCCGATTCGGGGAGCAGGAAATGGATGTCGGCGACGCGGCCGTGGAGCGAATTCTCGATCGGGATGATCGCGCAATCGGCACGGCCGTCCTTCACCGCATCGATCGCGTCGGAGAAATCGAAACAGGGCAGGGGCAGGCCGTCGGGGAACGCCTCGACCGCGGCGACATGGCTGTTCGCACCCGGCGCGCCTTGGAACGCGACCGCGCGCGCGGGCTCGGCGGCGGCGGCGTCGGTCATCCGCGCGACGATCGGGCGGGCGGGTGCGGCGAAGTTTTCCATGCGCAGGCCGAGTAGAGAGCCGCCGCGCGCCAGACAAGCGCGGCTTGCGGTGCGCGCCCGCGTTTTCTATGGCTATCCCAAACAGAACAGGGCGGATGCACAAGATGGACAATCGGACCAATACGATCGCCGGCTGGGTGCTCGCAGGCTGTGGTGCGGCGCTCGGGTTGTCGATCGTCGGCGGGATGATGTTCCACGGCGAGCGCCCCGAGAAGATGGGCTATGCGATCGAGGGTGTCGTCGCCGAGGGCGGCGAGGGTGCCGCCGCCGACGTGCCGATCGCCTCGCTGCTGCCGACCGCCGACGCCGCCAAGGGCGCCGAAGTGTTCAAGAAGTGCGCCGCCTGCCACACCATCAACCAGGGCGGTGCGAACGGCGTCGGCCCGAACCTGTACGGCACGGTCGGCGAGGAAATCGCCAAGGGCAAGAACGGCTTCGCCTTCTCGTCGGCGCTGGCCGGGATCGGTGGCAAGTGGGACTTCGACAAGCTGAATGCGTGGCTGACCTCGCCGCGCAAGTTCGCGCCGGGGACGAAGATGACCTTCGCGGGGCTCGGAAATGCGCAGGACCGCGCGAACGTGATCCTGTATCTCAACCAGCAGGGTTCGAACCTGCCATTGCCGGCGGCCCCTGCGGCTGGCGCTGCTCCGGCGGCTGGCAAGGATGCTGCGGCGAAGGATCAGCCGGCGACGGCGAATGCGGCGGAAGCTGCGGCTACCAAGGGCGCGCCGACTGCGGACATCGCGAACACCGGAACGCCAGCGTCTGGCGCGCCGTCGGTGGATCCGGAAGCAGCCCGCAAGGGCGCCCGCTCGGAGAAGTAACCGCTACTGGCGGGGAAGATCAGCAAGGATTTATCCTCCCCTTTGGTGGGGGAGGATGAGGCCAAGATTAGGGGCGCCGTCTACGTTCCGATCCCACTCCATTCCGTCATCCCGGCGCACGCCGGGACCCATGGACACGGAGCGTCCGCTTATGAAGCGGACCGCAACCGTGGGTCCCGGCTTCCGCCGGGATGACGGAGTAGGTGGTAGTTAGAACAGGGAAACAGCTCAGCCCTCGGCGGCTTCCTTCTCCGCCCGCTCGCGATAGAACGACTGCACCGCGTCCCACGCCTCGTCCGCGGTCTCGACATAGCGGAAGATCCCGAGATCCTTCTCGCTGACGACGCCTTCCTCGACCAGCGCATCGAAGTTCACGACCCGCTCCCAGAACTGGCGGCCAAACAGCAGCACCGGGATCGGCTGGATCTTGCCCGTCTGGATCAGCGTCAGCAGCTCGAACAGTTCGTCGAACGTCCCGAACCCACCCGGAAAAGCCGCCAGCGCCCGCGCATGCAGCAGGAAGTGCATTTTCCGCAGCGCGAAATAGTGGAACTGCACCGACAGCGACGGCGTGACGTACGGGTTCGGCGCCTGCTCGTGCGGCAGGACGATGTTCAGCCCGATCGACTCGGCGCCGACGTCGTCCGCGCCGCGGTTTGCGGCTTCCATGATCGATGGACCGCCCCCCGAACACACCACGAACTGCCGCCAGCCACGCTCGTCGCGCGGGAGCACGCTGACCTTCGCCGCCAACTCACGTGCGACGTCGTAATATTTCGACTTCTCGACCAGCCGCTCGGCGATCTTCTTCGATTTCTCGTCGGTGGCCAGCTTAAGCAGCGCCTGCGCCTTCGACGGCTCGGGAATGCGCGCGGAGCCGTAGAACACGAACGTCGAACCGATCTTCGCCTCGTCGAGGACGAGTTCAGTCTTCAGCAATTCGAGCTGGAACCGCACCGGCCGCAGGTCTTCGCGCAACAGGAAATCCATGTCCTGGAAGGCGAGCCGGTAATGCGGATGCTGCGTCTGCGGGGTGGAAACGGAGTCGCGAGCGGACTCGGCATCCTGGCTGGCGTTCGGAAAAACGCGCGATGGTACTCGTGTATCGGTCATTCAGGCGCGATTAGAGGAAACGCGGGGGGAGGGCTAGAGCGGTGCGCTAGCGGCAGAAATTGGCGTGATCGTCTTCGAGATGGAGGTGGTTGCGGTGGGCGGCGTTGTAGTCGGGGCTGAGCACCGTGCCGAACCGCTTGCACGCCGATGCGTGGATCGTCTGGAGGAACTGGCGGACCTGCGGATCGGGCGAGTTCCAGTCGTTGAGCACCGTGATTCGCCGCCCGTCCTTCAGCACGAACCCGCCGACATCGATCGCATTGGCGATCGCGTGCCCCGAGCGGCGAGTGGGACCGCGCGTGGAGCCGACGACGTTGCGACACGCGTAACTCCCCATGCTGTCGACCCGCGCGAGTTCGCTGCCGAGCATCTGGTACGCGGCGGGCGCGACCGCGTTGCGCGTCCAGCCGATGAACGCGCGCGCCGCGCCGCAGCGGACTGCGGTGAGATTGGCCACGGGCACGCCGATATCGACCAGCTTCACCGTGCCGGCGAGACCGCAACCGGGCCCCGTTTCGCGGTCGGGCAGGACTTGGAACGACACGTGGAGTTCGCGCAGGTCGGCGAGGCACTGCGCGGTCTCGCGGTTGCTCGGGACGGATAGGTTGGGGCGGGTCTGGGTTGGCGCCGTGGGGCGATCGGCACGTCCGCAGGCGGCGAGCGCGAGGATAACGAGAAGGGGATAAAATACGCGATACATGCCCGTATAATCCCTGCCTTGGCCCTGCTTGTCACCCTTTCTCCGTTCGTGCTGAGCGAAGTCGAAGCACCTGGTAGTGTGGGAGGGTACCCTTCGACTTCGCTCAGGGCGAACGGAGAAGGGAAGGTTGACACCCCCGTGAACGCCGTTAGGGCCGGCGACGGGCCACGCGGTCCCAACGCCGCGCGTGCTCTCTGTGAGGAGAGATACATGACTGATACGACCTACGCACCCGCTACAAATGCGCCTGCACTGCCCGCTACGAAGCCGGCACGTCCCTTTTTCAGCTCCGGTCCTTGCGCGAAACCTCCGGGTTGGTCCGCGGACAAGCTTGCCACCGACTCGCTCGGTCGCTCGCATCGCTCGAAGATCGGCAAGACCCGACTGCAGTACAGCATTGACCTGATGCGCGAATTGCTGAAGCTTCCGACCACGCACCGCATCGGCATCGTCCCCGGGTCCGACACCGGCGCGTACGAGATGGCGATGTGGACGATGCTGGGCACGAAGCCCGTCACCGCGCTGGCATGGGAGAGCTTCGGCGAAGGCTGGGTGACCGATGCCGTGAAGCAGCTCAAGATCGACCCCACCGTGATCCGCGCCGACTACGGCCAGATCCCCGATCTGGACGCGGTCGATTGGTCGAACGACGTGCTGTTCACGTGGAACGGCACCACCAGCGGCGTGCGCGTGCCGAATGCGGACTGGATCCCGGACGACCGCGAGGGGCTCTCGTTCGCCGATGCGACGTCGGGCGTGTTCGCCTACGACATCGACTGGACCAAGATCGATGTCGCGACCTTCTCGTGGCAGAAGGTGCTCGGCGGCGAGGGCGCGCACGGCGTGCTGATCCTCGGACCTCGCGCAGTCGAGCGTCTGGAGACCTACACACCCGCCCGGCCGCTGCCGAAGGTGTTCCGCCTCGTCTCGAAGGGCAAGCTCACCGAGGGCGTGTTCAAGGGCGAGACGATCAACACGCCGTCGATGCTGGCGGTCGAGGATGCGATCTTCAGCCTCGAATGGGCGAAGTCGCTTGGCGAAGACGGGCTGATCAAGCGCTCGGATGCGAATGCTGCGGCGTTGGATAAGATCGTCGCGGAGCGCGATTGGCTGGGGCATCTGGCGGTCGATCCGGCGACGCGGTCGAAGACCAGCGTGTGCTTGACGGTCGAGGGTGCGGACGAGGCGCTGATCAAGGCGATGGCTTCTGCGCTCGAAAAGGCCGGCGCGGCGTATGACGTGGCGGGTTACCGCGACGCGCCTCCGGGCTTGCGGATCTGGTGCGGCGCGACCGTCGACACCGCCGATATCGAAGCGCTCGGCCCCTGGCTCGACTGGGCCTACGCGACCGCCAAGGCGGCCTAACTAGCTACCGCGTCTTTTACGTCTTCCTTCCAACAACCACCCCCAATCCGTCATCCCGGCGCACGCCGGGACCCATGGACACGGAGCGTCCGCTCATGAAGCGGACCGCAACCGTGGGTCCCGGCTTCCGCCGGGATGACGGAGGTAGGGGTGAGTTGGTGAGGGAAGCTGAACCCCAATTCACCGAATTCCCAGGAGCAATCCCATGCCAAAAGTCCTTATCTCCGACAAAATGGATCCCCGCGCCGCCCAGATCTTCCGCGAGCGCGGCGTCGAAGTCGACGAGATCACCGGCAAGACGCCTGCCGAACTGATCGCGATCATCGGCGAGTATGACGGCCTCGCGATCCGCAGCTCGACCAAGGTCACCAAGGAAATCCTCGAGCACGCCACCAACCTGAAGGTCGTCGGCCGCGCCGGAATCGGCGTCGACAATGTCGACATCCCCGCCGCGTCGGCGAAGGGCGTGGTCGTGATGAACACGCCGTTCGGCAACTCGATCACCACCGCCGAGCACGCGATCGCACTGATGTTCGCGCTCGCCCGGCAACTCCCAGAAGCTGACGCTTCCACGCAGGCCGGCAAGTGGGAGAAGAACCGCTTCATGGGCGTCGAGCTGACGTCGAAGACGCTCGGCCTGATCGGGGCTGGCAATATCGGCTCGATCGTCGCCGACCGTGCGCGTGGCCTCAAGATGAGGGTCGTCGCGTTCGATCCGTTCCTGACGCCCGAGCGCGCGATCGAGATCGGCGTCGAGAAGGTCACGCTCGACGAGCTGCTCGCGCGCGCCGACTTCATCACGCTGCACACGCCGCTGACCGACCAGACGCGCAACATCCTCTCGGCCGAGGCGCTCGCCAAGACCAAGAAGGGTGTCCGCATCATCAACTGCGCGCGCGGTGGCCTGATCGACGAGGTCGCGCTGAAGGCGGCGCTCGACTCGGGGCAGGTCGGCGGCGCCGCACTTGACGTGTTCGTCGAGGAGCCCGCCAAGGCATCGCCGCTGTTCAACACGCCGAACTTCGTCAGCACGCCGCATCTCGGCGCGTCGACGACCGAGGCGCAGGTCAACGTCGCGATCCAGGTTGCCGAGCAGATGGCCGATTTCCTGATGTCGGGCGGCGTCACCAACGCGCTCAACATGCCGTCGCTGTCGGCCGAGGAAGCGCCGAAGCTGAAGCCGTACATGGCGCTGGCGGAGAAGCTGGGGTCGCTGGTCGGACAGCTGACCACCGGCGCGGTGTCGCGGATTTCGGTGCATACCGAGGGCGCGGCGGCTGATCTGAACGCGAAGCCGATCGTGAGCGCGGTGCTCGCGGGCTATCTCCAGACGCAGACGGCGACCGTCAACATGGTCAACGCGCCGGTGCTGGCGCGTGAGCGTGGCCTTGAGGTCCGCGAGGTCCGCACCGAGCGTGAGGCGGATTACCACACGCTGCTCCGCGTCGCGGTGAAGACCGAGGATGGCGAGCGGTCGGTGGCCGGCACGCTGTTCGGTGATTCGGCCCCGCGGTTGGTCGAGCTGTTGGGGATCAAGATCGAGGCCGATCTGGCGGGGCCGATGCTGTACGTCGTCAACGAGGATGCGCCTGGGTTCATCGGTCGTCTTGGGACGGCGCTGGGCGAGGCTGGGGTGAATATCGGGACGTTCCATCTCGGGCGCCGGTCTGCGGGTGGCGAGGCGGTGTTGCTGCTCTCGGTCGACGAAGCGGTGACGCCCGACCTGCTGACGAAGGTCCGCGCGCTCCCCGGCGTGAAGACCGCAATGGGCCTAAACTTCTAACAAGACTCCCTCTCCCCTTGGGGAGAGGGTAGGGGAGAGGGGCAGTACCAAGAGATGGCGTTTGGGGCGCCCCTCTCCCCGGCCCTCTCCCCAAAGGGGAGAGGGAGTCGTGCTCAAAACCGATGACATCATGCTGGGCCGAGCGAAGGCAATGCGGTCCGGACAGACCGGGCCGGAAATGCGGTTCTGGTACGAAGTTCGCGCCAAGCGCTTCCAAGGCGTGAAGTTCACCCGCCAGGTCGTGATCGGCGCGTTCATCGCCGATTTCGTCGCGCGTTCGCACATGCTTGTTGTCGAGCTTGACGGCGATACGCACACCGACCAAGCACGCGACGCCCGCAGGACGGCGTGGCTGGAAGAGCAGGGATATCGGGTGATCCGTTTCGCCAATACCGATGTGATGACCAATCTCGAAGGCGTTTTGCAGGTGTTGGGCGATGCACTTGTGACACGCATGGACCTGACACGATGACCGCACTCCTCCCCGAAGGTTTCCGAGATCGCCTCCCCCCGTTCGCCGATTCGGCGGCTGCGCTGGAAGCTCGCGTGCTCGAAGCAGCCCGTCTCCACGGCTACGAGCGCGTCGATCCTCCGCTCGCCGAGTTCGCCGATGGGCTTGAGATGCGACTGAAGGCTGGCGGCCTCCACGACGCGGTACGCTTCGTCGATCCGGTGTCGCAGCGGACCCTGGCGATCCGGCCGGACATCACCGCACAGGTCGCGCGGATCGCTGCCACGCGGATGGGCCACCACCCGCGTCCGGTCCGCCTGAGCTATGCCGGCTCCGTCCTCAAACTGCGCGCGTCGCAGCTCGCGCCTGCCCGCGAAACGCGTCAGATCGGCTGCGAACTCATTGGCCTCGACTCGGTCGCCGCCGCGCAGGAACTCGTCGCAGTGGCAGTCGACATGATTGCCGCGGCTGACGTTACTGGCGCGTCGATCGACTTCACGTTGCCCGACCTTGTGCCGACGCTTGCCGCGGGGCCGCTTCCCGTCGCACCCGAGCAGATCGCCACCCTGCGCGATCGCCTTGACGCGAAGGACGCTGGCGCGGTTGCCGCACTCGCGCCCGCCTACCTCCCGCTGATCGAAGCCGCCGGCCCATTTGCGCAGGCGATGGACCGCCTCCGTGCCTTCGACACGACCGGCGCTTTAGCCTCCCGCCTCGACGGCCTCGCGCACATCGCCGAAGCCCTCGACGGCCGCGTCGCGCTCACGCTCGACCCGACCGAGCGCCACGGCTTCGAATACCAGACCTGGCTCGGCTTCTCGCTCTTCGCCGACGGCTCGCCACGCGAAGTCGGCCGCGGCGGCACCTACACCGTGGTCCACGAAACCGGGGCCGAGGAAGCCGCTACGGGCTTCTCGCTCTATGCCGATGCACTCGTCGAACGCGTGGCAACAGTCGACCGCCGCCGCCTCTTCCTCCCGTTCGGCACGCCAGCCAGCGAAGGCGCAGCGATGCGCGCGCAAGGCTGGGTCACCGTCGCTGCACTCGACGCCGGCGACACCCCCGAAGCACAAGTCTGCACGCATCTATGGGTGGCGGGCGAGCCCCGCGCGCTGTAGGCGCTGCGCGTAATCCTCAGGAGATAGAGTTTGGCCAACGTAGCAGTCATCGGCGCGCAATGGGGCGACGAAGGCAAGGGCAAGATCGTCGACTGGCTCGCCGAGCGCGCCGACATGGTCGTGCGCTTCCAGGGCGGCCACAATGCCGGCCACACGCTGGTCGTCGGCGACAACGTGTACAAATTGTCGCTGCTGCCGTCGGGCATCGTGCGCGGAACGCCGTCGTTCATCGGCAACGGCGTGGTGCTCGATCCCTGGGCGCTGAAGGACGAGATTGCCCGGCTTGGCGCGCAGGGCGTCGTCGCGACGCCGGAGACGCTGCGGATCGCCGACACCTGCGCGCTGATCCTGCCGTTCCACCGCGATCTCGATGGTCTGCGCGAAGACGCCAGCGGCGCCGGCAAGATCGGCACGACCCGTCGCGGCATCGGGCCCGCGTATGAGGACAAGGTCGGCCGCCGTGCGATCCGCGTGTGCGACCTCGCGCATCTCGACGATCTAGGGCCGCAGCTCGATCGCCTTACCGCCCACCACGACGCGCTGCGCGCTGGCTTCGGCGAGCCGCCGATCGATCGCGCGCGCCTGATTGCGGACCTGCACGAGATCGCTGGCTTCGTGCTACCGTTCGCCAAGCCCGTCTGGCGCGATCTCAACGCCGCGCGTTCGGCGGGCAAGCGCATCCTGTTCGAGGGCGCGCAGGGCGTGCTGCTCGACGTCGACCACGGCACCTATCCGTTCGTCACCTCATCGAATACCATTGCGGGCGCAGCGGCCGGCGGGTCGGGCCTCGGACCATCGGCAGTGGGCTTCGTGCTCGGGATCGCCAAGGCTTATACGACGCGCGTTGGTTCGGGGCCTTTCCCGACCGAGCTCGAGAACGAGACCGGCGAGCGTCTCGGCGTGCGCGGGCACGAGTTCGGCACCGTCACCGGGCGGAAACGTCGCTGCGGCTGGTTCGACGCGGTGCTGGTGCGGCAGGCGGCGGCGGTCGGTGGCATCACCGGGATCGCGCTGACCAAGATCGACGTGCTCGACGGGTTCGAGACCGTATCGATCTGCACCGGCTACAAACTGCGCGGCGAGACGCTCGATTATTTTCCGGCGCATGCGGCGGACCAGGCGCTGGTCGAGCCGATCTACGAGACGATGGAAGGCTGGCAGGAAACGACCGCTGGTGCGCGCAGCTGGGCCGACCTGCCCGCGCAGGCGATCAAGTATATCCGCCGTATCGAGGAGCTGATCCGCTGCCCGGTGACGCTGGTGTCGACCAGCCCGCAGCGTGCCGACACGATCCTCGTCCGCGATCCGTTCTCGGACTGATACGAAAAAAGCCAGGCGATCGCTCGCCCGGCTTTTCATTTACTCTCTGACGGTGGGATCAGCGCGGAGTGGTCGTGCCGGTCGTCCCGCCCGTGGTCGAGCCCATCGTCCCAGTGGTGGTGCCACCCATCGTGCCTGTGGTGCCGCCCATCGTGTCGGCGCCCATCGTGCTACCGGTCGTGCCGGACATCGTGCTGCCCGTCGTGCCAGTACCGCTCATCGTGCCCGACGTGGTGCCGCGCGTCCGGCTACGCGCCTTGGTGCCACGCTGGGTCCGCGTCGTCGTGGTCGATTGAGTGCTGGTCGACGGACTCGCCTGATCCATTGTGCCGGTCGACATGCCGCCGGTCGTGCTGCCCGCGGTCGAACCGCCCATGGTACCGCCGCTCATCGTGCCACCCGTGGTGCCGCCCATCGAGCCGCCGGTACCACCGGTCGTCTGCGCCATTGCCACGCCCGGGATGATCAACGCTGCCGCTGCGATCGAAGTCAGAATACGCATTTCGCTCTCCTATGTTATTGAAGCGCAAGCGTTTCAGTCCTGCTTATGTTCCGTCGTCAGCCGCACTGGCCCCGATGCAGCAATGCCTGGTCGGCCAGCACAAGCGCCACCATCGCCTCGACCACGGGGACTCCGCGGATGCCGACGCACGGATCGTGACGGCCCTTGGTGGCGATCGTGGCGGCCTCGCCGGTCGGGCTGATCGTCTCGACCGGGGTGAGGATCGAGCTGGTCGGCTTGAACGCCACGCGCAAGGTGATCGGCTGGCCGGTCGCGATGCCTCCAGCAATACCGCCGGCATGGTTGGCGAGAAACTCCGGGCCATCGACGCCCGGCCGCATCGGATCGGCATTCGCCTCGCCCGACAGCGCGGCAGCCGCGAACCCGTCGCCGATCTCGATGCCCTTGACGGCGTTGATGCTCATGCAGGCGGAGGCGAGTTCGGAGTCGAGTTTGGCATAGAGCGGCGCGCCCCAGCCTGCGGGCACGCCGGTCGCCTCGCACGCGATCACCGCACCGAGCGACGAGCCTGACTTGCGTGCCGCGTCGACGAGCGCCTCCCAGCGGAGCGCGGCCTCGGCGTCGGGACAGAAAAACGGGTTCTGGTCGATCTGCGCATCGTCGAAGTTGGCCGGATCGATCGCATCGCCACCGATCGCCTCGACCCACGCGCGGACGCGGACCTGCGGAACGACGAGCCGCGCGACCGCACCGGCGGCGACACGCGCGGCGGTCTCGCGCGCCGACGACCGGCCACCACCCCGAAAATCGCGAAACCCGTATTTCGCGTCATAGGCATAGTCGGCGTGGCCGGGGCGATAGGCCTTGGCGACGTCCGAATAGTCCTTCGAACGCTGGTCGACATTCTCGATCATCAGGCTGATCGGCGTCCCCGTCGTGCGTCCCTCGAACACGCCCGAGAGGATGCGGACCGTATCCGGCTCGCGCCGCTGCGTGGTGAAGCGGGAAGTCCCGGGGCGACGCTTGTCCAGCCAGGGTTGGATATCGGCCTCGGTCAGCGGGATGCCAGGCGGGCACCCGTCGACGATCGCACCTAGCGCAGGGCCATGGGATTCGCCCCATGTGGTGAAGCGGAACAGCCGTCCGAACGTATTGAAGCTCATTCCGCTGCGACCGCGTCCCAGGCGGCGCCGAACCGCTTTGCCATGTAACGCGCCGTGCCGAAACGACCCGCCATGAGTCCAGCCACGGTAAAGTCCGCGTCCAGCGATTCCCAATGCAAACCGAATCCGACGCCCAAGATTTCGACTTCCGCGATTTGATCCGGGGTCGCGCGATCGAAGCCCTGCAACAGGTGCGGGGGGAACGCGAACGTCGATCCGTTCACCAGATCGACCACGATACGATCCTGGTCGCGATCGTAGCGCGCGCTCTTCGCCCGGGGCTTGGTCGCCATTGCGATGCGACCGCGTTCGTTCGCAGCCAGGATGTCTTCGTCAGTCAGCTCGGTCATGGATTTCGACCCATTTCATCAGCAGCATTGTCTGGTTCTGAGCGACGGCGGCAAGCGCACGCCGCTGCATCGCTCCGCTCAGTCCTTCCGCATATATCATGCGCGGAGACCGCCCGTCGCCTCCGATCTCGATCTTCGCTTCGCCGTCTCCGAATACGTGGACATGAGCCGGTGCGTGATCGTCGAGGAAGATCATGAACC
Source organism: Sphingomonas sp. PP-CE-1G-424 (assembly GCF_004341085.1). Lineage (GTDB taxonomy): Bacteria > Pseudomonadota > Alphaproteobacteria > Sphingomonadales > Sphingomonadaceae > Sphingomonas. Next base: position 448,890 of record NZ_SLXW01000001.1, on the reverse strand, counting down.
GCAGGCCATGTAGCCGGAGGACGGTCGGCATCAAGCCAAAGCGATATCGGGGGCGTCTTCAGCTTTCATGCCGATCACGTTGTAGCCGGCGTCGACGTGGTGCGTTTCGCCCGTGACGCCCGAAGCCAGGTCGCTCAGCAGGTACAGCCCCGCGCCGCCGACATCGTCAATCGTCACGTTGCGCTTCAGCGGCGAGTTCAGCTCGTTCCACTTCAGGATCAGGCGGAAATCGCCGATCCCGCTCGCCGCCAGCGTCTTGATCGGACCCGCCGAGATCGCATTCACGCGGATGTTGTCGCGGCCGAGGTCGACCGCGAGATACTGCACGCTCGTCTCCAGCGCCGCCTTCGCGACCCCCATCACGTTGTAATGCGGAATAACCTTCTCCGCGCCGTAATAGCTGAGCGTCAGCATCGCGCCGCCCTCGGTCATCATCTTGGCCGCGCGCTGCGCCACCGCGACGAACGAATAGACCGAGATGTTCATCGTCATGAGGAAATTGTCGAGGCTGGTATCGACGAACCGCCCGCGCAGTTCGTTCTTGTCTGAAAAGCCGATCGCGTGGACGACGAAGTCGATCGTCGGCCATTCCTCGGCGAGCTTGTCGAAGGTCGCATCCAGCGCGCCCATGTCCGACACGTCGCAATCGAACAGCCGCGCCACGCCCAGTTGCTCGGCAAGCGGGCGGACGCGCTTCTCCATCGTCTCGCCCTGGTAGCTGAACGCGAGTTCCGCACCCGCTTCGGACAGCTTCTTGGCGATCCCCCAGGCCAGCGACTTGTCGTTCGCCAAGCCCATGATCAGCCCACGCTTGCCCGCCATCAAACCGTTCACGCCGTCCCCGCCTATACCTGCATATCCGTAGCAGGCTGCTCTAGCGTTGTTTCGGGTGGTTCCGCCAGTGCCGCGTTGAGATGCGCGCCGAATACAAGCCCGAGCCCGATGACATAGAAAAATAACAGCATGATGACGACACCCGCCAAGCTGCCATAGGTGAGGTCGTACCCGCCCAGCCGCGACAGGATCACCGGCAGCAACGCAGTCGCGCTGACCCACCAGGCGGTGGTGAACAGCGCGCCCGGCCATTTGCGGCACTTCGAATACCGATAGCGCGACGGCGTCACCGAATAGAACAGCAGGTACAGCGCGCCGAACATGAGCAGGCCGGGGATAAGACGAGAGAGACCGACCCACCCGGCAGCGTCCTGTGCGAACGGCACGAGCCGGTAGATGAACTGCTCCGCCGCGGTCAGGATACCCTGGACGAGGAACGACAGCAGCGCGATCACCACCGACAGGATGATCACCGCGGACGATCCGAGCCGCGATTTCCAGAACGGCGCGGTTGCCTTGATCCCGTACGCACGGTGGAAGATGTCGCGGATCGTCTCGACGAAGCTGCCGACCGTCCAAAGTCCGACGAGCGCACCGAGCCACAACAGCGACCCGGTCCGCGCGGCAAGCACGTCGGCGATCGGCTTGCGCAACAGGTCGCCGACGTTGGGCGGCAGGACGTTGAGGAACGATTCGACCGCGCGCACCGTCTCGACGCTCTGCCCAAAGATCGACAGGATCGCCGCAGCGACGATGAAGAACGGAAACACCGTCATCAACGCGAGATAGGCGAGGTTCCCCGCGTGGATGAAGCCATCGTTGAACACGCCGACGGCCGCGCGTTTGAAAACCTCGAACGCGTAACTGCCTGGCCTGACCTTCGCCATGCCACGAGTGAGACGGGCGCGCGTCGCACCATGATCGTGCGCGCGCGCTTCGGGCGTTAGGGTATTATCATTCACAAGGCGTTCAGACGCCCATGGCCCCCCGCGGGTTCCCCGCGTTGCGCCCATCCCAGCCTTCGACGAACGCGGTCAGCGCCGGATCGCTGGCTGGAATGTCGATCATCAGCGTGACCAACTGGTCGCCTCGCGTGCCGCCTTTCTTGTGGAAACCCTTGCCCTTGAGGCGCAGCGTCTTGCCCGAGGTCGTGCCCTTGGGAATCGTCAGCATCACCGGCTTGTCGACCGTCGGTGCCTTGACCGAACCGCCCAGCACCGCCTCGGCGAGCGTGATCGGAAGGTCGAGGCGGACGTCGTCGCCGTCGCGCGTGAAGAACTTGTGCGGCTGGACCTCGATCGTCAGGATCGCATCGCCTGCGCCGCCCGGACCCTGCTCGCCCTTGCCGGCGAGCTTCATCTGCGTGCCGCTCTCGACGCCTGCGGGGAGCTTGAGATCGAGCGTCTTGCCGTCTGCCAGCGTCACGCGCTGCGGCTCCAGCGTCGCCGCCTCGACAAACGGGACCTGCAGGCGATACGCGGCATTCTCGCCCCTGGGCTGCGGGCGCCGACCGAAGCCGCCGGAGAACCCGCCGCCGCCGCCCCGCTGCGCGCCGCCGAACAGCCCTTCGAAGATATCGCTCATGTCGGCCCCGCCGGCGCCGCTCTCATAGCCCTCGCTGCGGAAGCCTCCGCCGGGCTGCGGTCGCCCGCCGCCGCCGCCGAAGCCGAACGGTGATGCCGGGTTGCCCTCGCCGTCGATCTCGCCGCGATCGAACCGTGCGCGCTTGTCCTTGTCGTTCAGCAGGTCGTACGCGTTGGTGACGGTGCTGAACCGCTCCGACGCCTTCGGATTGTCCTTGTTGCGATCGGGGTGAAGCTCCTTTGCGAGCTTGCGGTACGCCTTCTTGATGTCGGCTTCGGTCGCGTCTCGCGCTACACCCAGAGTCTTGTACGGATCGGCCACTTACGTCCCCATTCTAACTTGCGCGTCTATGTGGGGCGAGGGCGTCCGCAACGCAATTGCGCGCGGGGTGTTTGGTTGCACGAGAGGAACGATCATGACCAAACAACCGATGCAGGGCGTGCCGAAGAACGACGACGGCGCGAAGGAGAAGGACGGCGTTAACAACGCGCCGGCCAAGGACAAGAGCGGAGAGAGCGGCGGTGGCTCGTATCCGAACCCGCACGACGAGAAGTAAGACCGCTACACGCCAGACCCCACCGTGTTCTCCCGCGAAAGCGGGAGCCCAGGGTAACAATGGATGACGCTTGTGGCCTGGACTCTTGCCTTCGCGGGAGAGCGGGTTCGGAAGTTTAGGCCTGAGTAGTCTCATCCAAAGGCGCGACATCCACGCTCACATCCATGTTCTGCGCCCCCGACCCGAGCACCACCCCATCCACCGGCGCGATCTCGGCATAATCCCGCCCGACCGCCATCACGATGTGATCGCTCGCCATCCAGATCCCGTTGGTCGGATCTACCCCGACCCAGCCGCGCACCGGCCCGCACCATAGCAGCACCCACGCATGCGTCGCATCCGCCCCGACCAGCCGCGGCTGACCCTCGGGTGGGATCGTCCGGATATACCCCGACGCATACGCGGCGGGCAGGCCAGCCGCGCGCAAGCCGGTGATCATGATCTGCGCGAAATCCTGGCACACGCCCTTGCGCTGGAGGAACGCCTCGTGCGGCGGCGTATCGACCAGCGTCGCGTCCGCATCGAATTCGAACTCAACCTGGATCCGACGCGCAAGCGCGATCCCGGCTTCCAGCGCGCCGCGCGAAGGGTCGAGATCGACCGCGCAATAGTCGGCGATCGCCTGGTCGAGCGGGATCAGCGGCGAAGGATAGATATAATTCGCCGGACTCGCCGCGGAAAGATCGGTGCTCGCCCGCGCCATCGCCGCGATCTCGCCCAGCGTCGGATCGCTCGCATCGGGCACCGGCACGAGGCGATCCACCGTCATCCGCGACCGGCTCTCGATCGTCAGGTGGCGAACCGGGCTGTCGACGACCAATCGCGTCACGTTGGCCAGCCCCGCCTCTGCCCGCGCCGCGCTGGTACGCCCGGCCGGATGCACCGACAGCGCATAGCTATCCAGATGCTGCCCCGGCCAGTCGATCGGCTTCAACCGCAGATTGCACCGCGCAAACTTCACGCTCGCGCCATAATCGAACGTCGTGACGTGGCGAATGTCGTAGATCATGAAAATCCTCCCCGGCACGGGGAGGGGGACCGCCAGCTTGCTGGTGGTGGAGGGGGGGCGCCACGAACAATGCGCTGGTGGAGAGCCCCCTCCACCATGCGCTGCATGGTCCCCCTCCCCGTACCGGGGAGGATTTGCAGCGTCACGCCCCTCACGCCAACGTCAGCCCGCTAGTCCGCAACGGCTCCGCACCCTGCAGGAAATACCGCCGCGCCAGCGCATCCGACACCGCTCCCAAGCGCCGCTCGATATCCCCCAGCGTCTCCGCATCCAGCTCCGCGGCCGTCGCAGTCATCACGATCGCCTGCAACCCGGTCGCTTGCGCCTGTTGCGGCTCCGCCATCTCGTCGTCGCTCAGCACGGGCAACTCCGCCAGTCGCGCCGCGATCCGCTCCGCCGAAAACGCGAGGCTGCGCGGATTGCCCGGATCGAGCGCCACCAGATCCATCACCGGCACGCGAGCGATCCCGGTCGGATAGCGCTGCCGATAACTGATCTGGCTGTCGGCCAGGTCGAGCAGCACCGACAGATCGTCCGGTGACGCCCCCGGCATCCCGAACAACCGGATCGCGCGCGCCATCGCCATCGCCCGCTCGATCCGTCGCCCGAGATCGTGAAAGCGCCACGCCGCCGTCCGTCCCATATGCTCCGCCGACAACCCCGCGATCGCCGCGTAGCGCCGTTGCAGCGACCCCGCCCGCTCCAGCATCCCGCGATGCGTCGGGAAGGGCGCCTCGAGCAACCGCACCATGTCCGCCGACAACCGGTCGCGCGAGCCTTCGCCGATCTCGCGCGCATGGCGGTTGAGCGTGAGGATCGACTGCCAGCGCTCGTCCTCCATCGCGGTGCGGGCGAGCGCGGTCAGGTCGGCGCGGCGCAAGCTCGGCGGATGTGGCGCGCTGCCCGCCCCGACGATCAGCCCGACCAGCTTGCCGACAGTGGTGGGCGACAGCACAGCGCCGCCGTCGACGTCGATCGAATTGCCGAGCATCACGCGGATCGCGCCGAGCAGAGCCTCGCCGCGCTCCAGATAGCGCCCGAGCCAGTAGAAATTGTCCGCTACCCGGCTCGGCAACGTCCCCGGATTGCGCCGCACCTGAAGCGAGTCCGCGGCGGTCAGCAACGACACGGGCGCGACCGGCTCGGCACCATAGATGCAGACGTCGGCGGACCAGATGCCTTCGCCCATTACCGCCGCTCGCGCGTCGGGATGCTCGCCGATCCGCGCGAACCCGCCGGGAAGGACGGTCCATTCGCCGTCGCCGTTACGCGCCGCGAAGACGCGCAGGGTGAAGGGGCGGGGGACGAGTGCATCGCCAACGACGACCGGCATCGTCGAGAGCTGGACCAGCTCCTGCCCGACATAATCCTGCGGCCTATTCGCCATATCGGCGAGCAGACGCGCTCGGTCCTCGCCGGTGATATCCGTGCCCGTGACCGGGCCGCCGGTCATGCCGAGAGGCCGCGAATGGAACGCCGGACCGATCAGCAGGCGGTCGAAATTGGCGTCGACCTGCGCCCGCGCGCCGTCCTGCCCACACCACCACGTCGCGATGTTGGGCAGCAGCAGGTCTTCGCCGAGCAGCGACTTTGCCAGCTGTGGCAGGAACGCCGAGAATGCCGGCGCCTCCAATACCGCCGAGCCCGGCGCGTTCGACAGCACGACGTTGCCAGCGGCATAGGCATCGATCAGCCCGGGAACGCCGATCTGCGAATGCGTGTCGAACGCCAGCGGATCGAGCAGCCGCGGGTCGAGCCGCCGCCACAGCGCATCGATCCGCTTGAGCCCACCGATGGTGCGGACATACACCTTGTCCTCGAGCGCGGCGAGATCGGCGCCCTCGACCAGCAACAGCCCCAGATAGCGCGCAAGATGCGCCTGCTCGGGATAGCTCGGGTTGAACCGGCCCGGCGTCAGCAGCCCGATCCGCGGGTCGGTCCGCTTGCACATCGCCGCGATCCCGGCACGGAACGCGGCGAAGAACGGCGCATGCCGCTGGACGTTGAGCCGATCCTGCAACCCGCCGAGCGTCCGGCTGACGGCGATACGGTTCTCCAGCGCGTAACCAGCACCAGCGGGCGCGCGGAGGTGATCGGCGAGCACGCGCCACTCGCCGGTCGGCCCGCGGCCGAGATCGATCGCGATGAAATCGAGATGGCGGCCGCCGGGCGGGTCGAGCCCGACCATCGGTCGCAGGAAGAACGGGCTGCCGGTGACCAGCGCGGCGGGGATGTGGCCGTCGGCGACCAGCTTTCCCTCTCCGTAGAGGTCGGCGATCACCGTCTCCATCAACGTCGCGCGCTGGATCACGCCGCGCTCGATCCCGGCCCATTCGCCGGCCTCGATCAGCAAGGGTACGGGCGAGACGGGCCACGGGCGCTCATCGGGTTCGTCGGCGATGCGGAAGCCGGTGCCGATGTCGACCGCATGCCGCTGGACGCGTTCGCGAATGTGGCCGAGGTCGTCCGAGGCGACCATCGCGAGCTCGGCGAACATCGCCGCCCAGGCCGGGTCGGCGCTACCGTCTTCAGCGGGGCAGAGCACGTCGGCGCTGGTGCTGCGCGCGCAATAGTCGGCGATCCAGCGCTCGGCATGGATCATCGCGTCGAAAAGGGGCGCGGTGTGCGTCGCCGTGTCCAATGCCTCAAGCCCCCGAATACAGGCGGCGGTGTTTCACCTTTCGACGCGGCGGTGCAACATAAATTGTCGGTAAGGGCGATACCTTACTCTTGTTCCCTCGCGAACGCGGGGGCCCAGGAATCCCAGGCGCTGCGTGCAGTTACCCTGGACCCCCGCGTTCGTGAGGGAACAGTAAGGGGCGAGCTGTCGCTTCTACAAACTACCACCCCGGCGAAGGCCGGGGCCCAATTGGGGGACGGCGATAATGAAGGGCATCGCGCCGTTACGACCACCTTTCCAATTGGGCCCCGGCCTCCGCCGGGGTGGTGCTGGTGGAGTGAACCGCTCACAAATCCGGCAGCACCTGATCTGCTACTCCCCAACCCTGCAAAGCCCGCGACCCCGCGCGCGCGATCAACTCCGCCCCATCCCTCACACCCCACCGCGCCGCAGTCTCGATATCCCGCAACTCGGTCCAGGACACCGGCGCCGCCACCGGCGCCCCCGCTCTCGCCCGCGCCGAGTACGGCATCACCGCAGTCGCCCCACGCTGGTTGCGCAGCCAGTCGATGAAGATCCGCCCCTTCCGCTTCGCCTTCGCCATCGTCGCGACGAAGCGCTCGGGATCCGCCCCCGCCATCGCCCGCGCGAAGCGATCCGCGAAGTCCTTCACGGCAGGCCATTCCGCCTCGGGGGTCAACGGCACAACCACATGCACGCCCTTGCCCCCCGACAGCATCGGGAAGCTGACCAGCCCCAGTTCCGCCAACTGGTTCTTCAGATGCTCCGCCGCCTTCTTCGTATCGCCGAAGTCGAGCCCCTCGTCCGGGTCGAGATCGAATATCAGTCGGTCCGGCTTCTCCAAGGTCGCGTTCGACGATCCCCAGCCGTGGAACTCGATCGTCCCCATCTGCACGCACGCGACCAGCCCGTCCGCGTCGTCGACATAGAGATAGTCTTCGGTCGATCCGTCCTTTTCGCGGATCGGCACCTGATGCACCGCCTCGCCGAAGCTTCCCGCGTCGTGTTTCTGGAAGAAGCACGCGCGCGACCGGCCTTGTGGACAGCGGACGAGGCTGATCGGGCGGTTGCCCGCGACCGGCAGCATGATCCCCGAGACGGCGACGTAATAGTCCGCGAGATCGCCCTTGGTAACGTCCGACTTGTCGAAGATCACGCGGTCGCGGCTGCTGACCTTGATGCTGGTTGTGGGCGCGGCGCTCTCCTCCACGTCCGGCAGCGGGGCGGGCGTCTCGGCCACGACGTCCTTCGCGGCCTTGTCCTCGCGCAACCCGATGAAGCTCGAATGGCGCAGCACGCCGTCGGGCGTGACCTCGGCAAACGCGACCTCCGCGACCAGTTTCGGCGTCACCCATTTCGCGCCGCGGACCGCCGCTTTGGGGGCCTCGACCGTCGGCGTCTTGCGGTCGAGCGCGTCGAGCTTGTCGCGAATCTCGTCCATCAACGACTGGTCGAACCCGGTGCCGACCTTCCCCGCGTACCGATAGCCTTTACCCTCGCGCACGCCGAGCAGCAGCGATTTGAACCCACGCTTCTTGTCGGACGGCAGCCAGCCGACGATGACGAATTCCTGGCGGTGTGTGCATTTGACCTTGAGCCACGCCTTGGTCCGCTTGCCGGCATAAGGCGCGTCGGCGCGCTTCGAGACGATGCCTTCGAGGCCCTCGCGGCACATCGTCTCGAACAGTTGCTCGCCTGCGCCGATCACGTGGTCGGAGTAGCGGAGACGGTCCTCGTTCTCGGGGATCAGCGGCTGCAGCCGCGCCTTGCGATCGAGGTTGGAGAGGCCGGTCAGGTCTTCGCCGTCGAGTTCGAGCAGGTCGAACGCGAACAGCGTCATGTCGTCGCCCGCGGAGATCGCGTCCTTCAGCGTCGAGAAATCGGGGTGGCCGTCCTTGAACGCGACGATCTCGCCGTCGATCAGCGCGGATTTTACCGGGAGTTTCGCGGCGGCGGCGGCGATTGCGGCGAACTTGTCGGTCCAGTCGAGGCCGGTGCGGGTGAAGACCTTGGCCGCGCCGTTGGCGATGGAGATCAGCGCGCGGTAGCCGTCGTATTTTACCTCGTGGAGCCAGGCGGAGCCGGTGGGGACGGCGTCGACCAGCGTGCAGAGTTGGAGGTCCTGAAATTCCTCCCCGGCACGGGGAGGGGGACCGCCGCGACCTTTCGCGGGGGTGGAGGGGGGCTTGCCGCTGGCGATACCTTTATTGCCAGCGGTGCTTTTGTGGCCCGCCCCCTCCACCAGCTTTGCTGGTCCCCCTCCCCGTGCCGGGGAGGATTTGCCTTCCTCGATTTCGACCATCGTTCGGCCGGTCGAGACGCTGGTCAGCGCTTCTTCGACCAGCGTGTCGGTGCCGCCGGCCGCGGCGTCGTCGATCTTGCGGAGCAGCCAGTTCTCGCGCTTTTCCTTGGCGCGGGGCTTCAGTCGGATCAGCAGCCATTCGCCCTTCATCCGTTCGCCTTCGAGAACGAAGTGGAGGTGGCCCTTGTCGAGGTCCTTGGCGGACTTGCCCTTGATCGGCGACCATGTGCCGCGGTCCCACAGCATCACCGTGCCGCCGCCATATTCGCCCGCGGGGATGGTGCCTTCGAAGGTGGCGTAGCTGAGCGGGTGGTCCTCGGTGCGGACGGCGAGGCGCTTCTCGTTGGGGTCGAGACTGGGGCCGCGGGTGACCGCCCAGCTTTTCAGGACGCCGTCGATTTCGAGGCGGAAATCCCAGTGAAGGCGGGTCGCGTCGTGCTTCTGGACCATGAACGAATTGCCGTTGCCGGGGGCTAGCGTGCCCGCAGGTTCGGCGGTTTTCGTGAAGTTCCGCTTGGCATTGTAGAGGGCTAGGGGATCTGGGGGCGTGGCCATTAATAGCGTTCCGTCTTCGTCATCCCGGCGAAAGCCGGGACCTCGCGCGGCAGGGGCATGGTTTGCAACGGGGAGATCCCAGCTTTTGCTGGGATGACGGGGCAGGGGGTGGCAACCTCAACAAGTTTGTTCTCCCGCGAAGGCGGGAGCCCAGTCTGGGTCCCCGCCTTCGCGGGGAAACAAGGAGAAGCGTTACGCACGTTTCTTCGCAGGAGCTTTGGCAGCCGTCTTGGCCGGTGCGCGCTTGGCGGGGGCCTTCTTCGCCGGCGCCTTCTCCGCCCTCCCCCCGCTCTTCTCCATCGACTTCTTCAACGCCGCCATCAGATCGACCACGTTCGACCCCGTCTTCCCGCCCGTATCCTTTTCCTCGATGATCTTCTTCCCATTCGACTTGCGCTTGCGTTCGATCAGGTCCTTCAGCGCATCGACATAGCGATCGTGAAACTCCTGCGGGTGGAAATCCCCACTCCGCTTCCCGATCAGCGCCTCCGCCAGTTCGAGCAGTTCTTCCGACGGCTTGTCATCGGGAATATCCCGAAAATAGCCCTGCGCCTTGTGTACCTCGTCGGCGTACCGCAGCGTTTCCAGCACCATGCCGCGTCCGCACGGCTTGAGGCTCACCACATATTCCCGCCCGCGCATCGCAAGCTGGCCGAGCCCGACCTTCTTCGTCCGCTTCAACGCCTCGCGCAGAACGATGAACGCCTCTTCCGCGAGATCGTCCGCGGGCACCACGAAATACGGCTTCTCGTAATAGAGCACGTCGATCTCGCTCGCATCGACGAACTGCGTCAGCTCCAGAGTCTTCTTCGACTCGAGCTTCACCGCATCGATCTCATCCTGCTCCAACAGGACGTATTCGCCCTTCGAGACCTCGTACCCCTTCATGATCTCGTCGGCGTCGACCGGGCCGACGCCGGTAACGACCTTGTCGTAATGGATCGGCTGGCCCGATGGCTCGTGGATCTGCTTGAACGACACCGCCGCGCCGGATTTCGTCGCGGAATAGATTTCGACCGGGATCGAGACGAGGGCGAGACGGATCTGCCCCTGCCAATACGCGCGCGCTGCCACCCTGGATGTTCCTTCGTTGCGGAAACGATTCGATTACCTGGGTCAATCATCGGCACGGTAGAGTCGTTCCAAAGTTTCGTTCCGCGCCAAATCCCGCTATGGCGCGCGACATGTCAGACGATCCTTTCACGCTGTTCGACAGCTGGTATGCCGAAGCCAAGCAGTCCGAGCCGAACGACCCGAACGCGGTCGCGCTCGCGACGGCCGATGCCGAGGGGCGGCCGTCGGTGCGCATGGTGCTGTTGAAGGGTCATGGGCCGGACGGTTTCGTGATCTACACCAACCGCGAAAGCTGCAAGGCAGGCGAGCTGGCCGCCAATCCGCAGGGTGCGCTGCTGTTCCACTGGAAGTCGCTGCGCCGTCAGATCCGCATCGAGGGTCCGGTATCATGGGCGACGGACGAAGAGTCGGACGCCTATTTCGCCTCACGTGGTCGTGATTCGCAGCTTGGCGCCTGGGCATCGGAACAGTCGCGGCCGCTCGACAGCCGCGAGACGTTCGAGCAGCGCTTTGCCGAAATGACCGCGAAGTTCGAAGGCCAGGACGTGCCAAGGCCGCCGCATTGGGGTGGCTACCGTGTCACGCCGACGCGGATCGAGTTCTGGCAGGACCGTGCGCATCGGCTCCACGAACGGCGGCTGTTCACGCGCGAAAACGCCAACTGGAGCGAAGGGCTGTTGTTCCCATGACGCAGGACGAACGGCGCAGGGTCATACCCCTGGCAACCCGCGCGGCGCTCGCCAGCGTCGCGATGGCGTGTTTCCTGCTGCTGCTGAAGGGCTTTGCGGCGTGGTCGACGGGTTCGGTGGCGATGCTCGGATCGCTGGCCGACACCGCGCTGGACCTGCTCGCGTCGCTGGTCACGCTGTACGGCGTGCGGCTCGCGGCGACGCCGGCCGACCACGACCACCGCTTCGGCCACGGCAAGGCGGAGGCGCTCGCCGCGCTGTTCCAGGTCATGCTGATCACCGCGTCGGCGGTCGGCATCGCGTGGCGCGCGATCCTTGCGTTCGGCGATCCGCAGCCGACCACCGGGGCCGATTTCGGCATCGGCGTGTCGGTGATCGCGATCGTCGCCACGGTGTTCCTGCTCTCCTATCAACGCCGCATCATCCGCCAGACGGGTTCGGTCGCAATCCTCGCGGATAACGTCCATTACCAGTCGGACGTGCTGCTCAACGGCTCGGTGATCGTCGCGCTGGTGCTCGATCAATATGTCGGGTGGAGCGGCGCGGATCCGATCTTCGGCATCGTCATCGCGTTGTGGCTCGCCTGGGGCGCGTTCCAGGCGTCGTCGAACGCGATCGACCAGTTGATGGACAAGGAATGGCCCGAAGATCTGCGCACCCAATTCCTTGATGTTGCCGCGCGCCAGCCCGGTATCCGCGGTATCCACGATTTCCGCACGCGACGCTCGGGCAGCCACGATTTCGCGCAGTTCCACATGGAGGTCGCGCGCGACCTTACCGTGGAGCGCGCGCACGACATCGTCGAGGCGGTCGAGCGCAACCTGCGCACTGCGTTCCCCAAGGTCGAGGTGCTGATCCATCTCGATCCCGAGGGGCATGTCGACACCGACAATCCGCTGGTCGAGGCGGACGTGACGCCGCATTGGTTCGGCAAGCGGGTTTGAACCGGGGTTCGGCACGCGCGTCTAAGGGGCTTAAGGCATGAGAATACCGTTCGCACAGATCGATGCGTTTTCCGACAGGCCGTTCGGCGGCAACCAGGCCGCGGTGATGCCGCTGTCAGCCTGGCTCGACGACGCCGTGCTGTTGAACATCGCGCAGGAGAATAATCTCAGCGAGACCGCATTCATCGTCGCATCAGACGACGACGGCGTCGATTTCGACCTGCGCTGGTTCACGCCGGGGGCAGAGGTGGCCTTGTGTGGTCATGCGACGTTGGCGAGCGGGCATTTCGTGCTGTCGTCGGACACCGCGCTTGACCGGGTGCGGTTCCGGACGCGGCAGGCTGGGATGCTCGAGGTCGCGCGGGCGGATAGCGCCTACACGCTGCAATTGCCGGCTTGGGGGCCGAGCCCGAAGGCGATCCCGGAGATCGTCGCGGCGCTGAACGTCGGCGAGCCCATCGAAACCTTGTGGCACGACAAGGGCTATGCGCTCGTGATCGTCGAGGACGAGGCGGCGGTGCGCGACCTGAAGCCGGACTTCGCCGCGCTGGCTGCATTCCCGATCGTCGCGATCGTCGCGGCGCGGGGCGAGGCTACGGATATCGTCAGCCGCGTCTTCACGCCGTACTACGCGATCAACGAGGATCCGGTGACGGGCGCCGCGCATGCGGTGATGGTACCGTATTGGGCGCCGATTTTGGGGAACAGCTTCACCGCGTATCAGGCGAGCGCGCGCGGTGGAAAGCTGACGTGCCGGCTTGAGGGCGATCGGGTGGTGCTCGGCGGATCATGCGTGACGACGATCGAAGGTACGTTCCTGCTGCCCTGAGCGGGGCGGTGTTCGCACGCGCAGCCAACACCGCCCGTCATCCTGACGAAAGTCAGGACCCAGAGCACGAACGTCGTCGGTTGTTACCCTGGATCCTGACTTTCGTCAGGATGACGTGTGGGCCTAGCGTTTCCGCCCCTTGGTCATCGGATCGGGCTTCTTCGGTTTCACCCAGCCCGGCGGCGGCGTCATCCGCTGCTGGCTCGTCCCGAGCCCCATTGCGCCGGGCTGTTGCCGCGTCAGCCCCATGGTATCCGCAACCTCACCGCCACCGCGGAGCACACTGATCTGATCGCGCAACTTTCCCGCGGTCTCGAAATCCATCGCGGCGGCGGCGGCTTCCATCTGGCGGCGTAGATCTTCGATATCCATCCGCCCTGAACGCGTCAGGCGGCTACGAGTGCCGCCTCGGTGTCCGAAATCCAGCCGCCGCCAAGCACGCGCTCGCCTGCATACAACACAGCAGCCTGCCCCGGCGCGACGCCGTATTCCGGCGCATCGAACACCACGCGGTCGCCGACCAGACGGGCAGGGACGGGCTTGGCCATCGACCGTACCTTGGCCGTCACCGGCCCGGTGAAGTCGCCACCCAGCCAGTTGATGTCCGTCATCCGCGCCGCCTCGACCGCGAGCGCACGCCGCGGACCGACGACCACTCGCTTCGTGGCGGGCTCGACTCGCACGACATAGAGTGGCTCGGGACTGCCGCCGATCTCCAGCCCGCGGCGCTGGCCGACGGTGAAGTGGATCAGCCCGCGATGCTCACCGAGCTTAGTGCCGCCGAGATCGACGATATCGCCCGCCGTCTCCGCCGCCTCGGGCCGCAGCTTCTTCACCAGCCCGGCGTAATCGCCATCCGGCACGAAGCAGATGTCCTGGCTGTCCGGCTTGGCCGCGACGCCGAGCCCGAGTTCGGCCGCGATCTCCCGCACCCGCGCCTTGGGCAGTCCCCCCAAAGGAAAGCGGAGGTAATCCAGCTGCGTCTGCGTGGTCGCAAACAGGAAATAACTCTGGTCGCGCGCCGGATCCGCCCCGCGGTGAAGTTCGGCGCCGTGTACGCCCTCGACTCGCCGGACATAATGTCCCGTGGCCAGGCAATCCGCGCCGAGATCGCGCGCGAGCTTCAGCAGGTCGGTGAACTTCGGCCCCATGTTGCACTGGACGCACGGGATCGGCGTGCGTCCCGCCAGATATTCGTCGGCGAACTTGTCGACGACCTGCTCGCGGAAGCTCGTTTCGTGATCGAACACATAATGCGCGATTCCGAGTCGGTCGCACACCGCGCGGGCATCGCGGATGTCGCGGCCGGCGCAGCACGATCCCGCGCGGCCGACCGCTTCGCCGTGATCGTAGAGCTGCAAGGTCACCCCGATCGTCTCGGCGCCGGTGGCATGCGCGAGCGCGGCGACGACCGAGCTGTCGACGCCGCCCGACATCGCCACGACGATGCGCTTTCCGGCGGTGTCCCGCCCGAGCTGAAAATCGGTCTGATCCATCGCCATCACATAAGCGCGACGGCGTGCGGTTGCAAAAAGATGCGGCGATTGACGTGGATCAGGGTGAAGCGAACGGAAAACGCGACCAGCGATTGGAAAAAAGCGACAGGTTCACGAAGTCTTTCACGACGTTTTACGGTCCATTCACCCCCTTGCGCTACACCGGGCCTCCCAGACGTTGTCGTGAGTATCCCGTTGGACCTGAGTTTCTCCCGTTTCGATCGCGATGCCGAGCTTACCGTTCTTCCCGGTGAGCTCGCTGTCCTGATCGTGGGCATCGCCGCCCGCCAGGCGGCGAGTCCGACGGCGGCGGTGCAGGCGGGGTTCGTGCGAACGACCGTCGATGCGACGCTGTTCGCGCCGCTCCACGGGGCCTTCAACGGTCCGATGGCAAAGGCCTTAATCCGGTGGAAGGACGAATGAAGATGCTGTTTACTGCGGCGTTTCAGCCGATCTTCAAATCTAGCGACTATCTTTCGCGTGTGCGTATCGAGAGGGGGCCCCCCGCCCCGATCAGAGGTTTCAAATGATCGAGAACCAGAAAATCCGTCCCGGCAAGGTCATCGGGCCGCTTGGCGAGCAACTCACGCTGGACACGCTGCCGCCGCCCGGCACCACGCGGTGGGTGGTGCGGCGCAAGGCCGAGGTGGTCGCTGCGGTGAATGGCGGGCTGCTCAGCGTCGACGACGTCTGCGCCCGTTACGGCCTGACCGTCGAGGAGTTCGCCAGCTGGCAGCGCGCGATCGATCGCTCGGGGATGCCCGGCCTGCGCGTCACCCGCATCCAGCACTATAAATCGCTGTACGAGCGCCAGCAGAAGTATTGAGCGGCAAAACTCAAAACGCGGGCGGAACAAATATCGCCGCTCGCACGTCTTTCCGCCATCGCCCCGGCAACGGGATAAACGGAGGGAAATACAATGGGTCTCATTCTTTGGCTGATCATCGGCGGCGTCATCGGCTGGATCGCTAGCATGATCATGCGCACCGACGCGCAGCAGGGCATCCTGTTGAACATCGTCGTCGGCATCGTCGGCGCGTTCATCGGCGGCCTGATCCTGTCGGGTGGGTCGATCAACAGCGCACCGCTGACGCTGACCTCGTTCCTCGTGTCGCTGGTGGGTGCCGTCATCCTGCTCGCGATTGTGAACCTCGTCCGTCGCGGCAGCGTTCGTTAAGCTTCGCTCTCGTCACGCGAAACGAAGGGCCGTCCGGGCAACCGGGCGGCCCTTTTTCGTGCGCGGCGATCGTCGCCCGATCGGTCGCGATCCTCCCCCTCGCGAGGGAGGATCGCAGACCTTCAGTTCAGCAGGAACCGCACCGACACCGTCACGGTCACATCCTTCTCGCCGGGCGCGATCTGCGTGCTGTCCTTGGCCAGCGACGCGCGGGCCATCATGAACATCGGCTGCGCCGGGCCACCCGCATCC
The DNA here is from genome assembly GCF_004341085.1 of Sphingomonas sp. PP-CE-1G-424. Classification (GTDB taxonomy): domain Bacteria; phylum Pseudomonadota; class Alphaproteobacteria; order Sphingomonadales; family Sphingomonadaceae; genus Sphingomonas. The sequence goes on along the minus strand of NZ_SLXW01000001.1, from coordinate 432,948 downwards.
TGGCCCGATTCGGCGATCGAGACGATCCGCGACACCCGCAGCCCCGCCGCCTTGGCGTACAGATCGGCGCGGCGCTTGGCCTGCGCGATGGCATCGGTCCGCGCCTCGTCGAGCGCCGCGTCGGGCTTGTCGATCGACAGGTTCGGCCCGTCGATCTGGTTCGCGCCCTGCGCCACCAGCGCATCGAGGATCGTGCCGGACTTCGCCACGTCGCGGAAGCGGATCGAGACGGTGTTGGTCGCCTGGTAGCCGGTGATCACCGGTGGCTGGTTGTCCGCGTAGCGATACTGCGGCGAAAGCTGCACCGACGACGTCGCGATATCGCGCGGCGCCACGCCCGCGCGCTTCAGCGCGGCGAGCACCTTCGCCATCCGCTGCGCATTGTCGGTCAGCGCTGCTGCGGCGGTCGACGACTGCGACACGACGCCTGCGCGAATCGTCGCGAGATCGGGCACGCGCGTCGTGCGGCCCTCGGCGGTCACGTCGAGTACGGTGCCCGCGGCCGGCACCATCGGCTCGACCGTGGTCGGTGCGGCCTGCGCAAGCGCGGCGCCTGGCAGGACGGCCCCCGGCACGGCGACGACGGCAAGGGCGGCAAGGAACGAGGCGGTCTTCATGATATCTCTCCCAGGTAACTACTGGTGTGCGTGTCGCGCGGATCAGGTCAACGCAAGCTGAACGTCGTGCAAACTATTCGCACCGCCAAACTCTTCGCACCGCATTGCGAATAGATCGAATTCGAAGCATGTCTTCGTTCCATGCTCGTCGAAGGGCTTGAGCATGGTGACTTATTCAGATAACACAGCGTGCGAACGGCGAAGCGGGTCGAAACAAGACCGGTCGAAATGGGGATTGTGACGCGCATGAATTACGAGACGAAGATGGCGGGTCACCTCGGCGCCAGCGAGAGCGAAGAGCAGCTGGCCCTGCCGGATTACACCGCGCCATCGCATCGCCGTCGTAACATCATCATCGCCGTCCTCGTCGTGCTGGCGATCGTCGCCGCGGTGGTCGCATTCAAGTCGGGGAAGAAGGAGGCCGCCGCCGGCCCGGTGATCGAGCAGGTGCCGACCGTCTCGGTGGTCGTGCCCGGTCGCAAGATCGTCGACCGGACGATCTCCGCCACCGGTACGATCGCGGCACGGCGCGAGATGCCGGTCGGAGTCGCGGGCGAGGGCGGGATGATCACACGCGTGCTGGTCGAGCCGGGCCAGTGGGTCGCGGCGGGCCAGGTGCTCGCGACGGTCGATCGCTCGGTCCAGACCGAGACCGCCGCGTCGCTGGCGGCGTCGGTCAACGTCGCGCGGTCGGACGAGACGATCGCGCAGGCCGAACTCGATCGCGCGCAGCAGCTCGTCGATCGCGGGTTCATCTCGAAGGCCGACCTCCAGCGCAAGGCCGCGACGCGCGATGCCGCCGCCGCCCGCGTGAAGGTCGCGCAGGCGTCGCTCGGCGAAGCGCGCGCGCGCAACGGTCGGCTCGACATCCGCGCGCCCGCCGCCGGGTTGGTCCTGACCCGCGGCGTCGAATCGGGTCAGGTCGTCGGTGCCGGGACGGGCGTGTTGTTCCGCATGGCCGCAGCGGGCCAGATGGAGATGCGTGCGCAGTTGAGCGAATCCGATCTCGCCGGTCTGCATCCCGGTGCGCGCGCGACCGTCGTGCCCGTCGGCACGACTCAGGGTTTTCCGGGGGAAGTGTGGCAGGTCTCGCCGGTGATCGACCCGCAGAGCCGCCAGGGCATCGCGCGGATCGCGGTCAAGTACGATCCTGCGCTGCGTCCTGGTGGTTTCGCGGCGGCGACGATCGTCGGCGGGGCGACTCAGGCGCCACTGCTTCCCGATTCGGCGTTGCAGAGCGACGAGAAGGGCAGCTTCGTGTATATCGTCGGCGCCGACGACAAGGCGGTGCGCCGCGCGGTCAAGATCGGTCAGGTCTATGACGAGGGCGTGACGATTCTCAGCGGGCTCGACGGGTCCGAACGCGTTGTTTTGTCCGCCGGCGGATTCCTCGCCCCCGGACAAAAGGTGAAGCCGGTCACGAAGAAAGCGAGCTGATCGCATGAACTTCCGCAACATCTCGGCCTGGGCGATCCGCAACCCGGTGCCGCCGATCGTGCTGTTCCTGGCGCTGACGCTGGCCGGCATCGTCAGCTTCATGCGGATGGACGTGAACAACGATCCGGACATCGATTTCCCGATCGCGATCGTCGTCATCAGCCAGCCGGGCGCGGCGCCGACCGAACTCGAGACGCAGGTTACGCAACGCGTCGAAGCCGCGGTGCGATCGATCCAGGGTATCGACGAGATCACCTCGACCGTGACCGAAGGCCAGTCGCAGACCGTCGTCCAGCTCAGCATCGGCACGCCGATCGACCGCGCCGTCACCGACGTCCGCGATGCGATCGCGCAGATCCGCAGCAACCTGCCGGAGGGGATACTCGAACCGCAGGTGTTCCGCGCGAACACCACCGACAACGATCTCGCGAGCTATTCGGTGATCGCCAAGGACATGACGGTCGAACAGCTCAGCTGGTACATCGACAACAACGTCGCCAAGGAACTGCTGTCGGTCCCCGGCATGGCCGCGGTAAACCGCAACGGCGGCGTCAGCCGCGAAATCCGCATCATTCTCGATCCGCTCAAGCTCCAGAGCCAGGGTCTGACCGCGAGCGAGGTCAATAATCAGATCCGCCAGGTCAATCTGAATGCAGCCGGCGGTCGCGCGGAAATCGCCGGTTCCGAGCAGTCGGTTCGCGTGCTCGGCAACGCCAAGGACGCGGTCGCGCTTGCCCAGACCCAGATCAGCGTCGGCAACGGCCGCACCGTGCGCCTTGCCGACATAGCGCAGGTCCGCGATCTCTATGCCGAACAGCGTAGCCGCGCCGCGATCGACGGTCGCCAGACGATCAGCTTCGATTTCCAGCGCTCGAAGGGTTCGTCCGACGTCACCGTCTTCAACGAAGCGGTGAAGAAGCTCGCGGCAATGGAAAAGCGCAACCCGAACGTGCATTTCGTGCTGCGCTCGAACAGCGTCAAATACACCGAAGAGCAATATGAGAGCGCGATCCACGCGATGATCGAGGGCGCTGTGCTCGCGGTGATCGTGGTGTTCCTGTTCCTGCGCGACTGGCGCGCGACGGTGATCTCGTCGCTGGCGATCCCGCTGTCGGCGATCCCCGCCTTCTGGTTCATGGATCTGCTCGGTTTCAACCTGAACCAGATGACGCTGCTTGCGCTCAGTCTGGTCGCGGGCGTGCTGGTCGACGACGCGATCGTCGAGATCGAGAACATCGTCCGGCACATGCGGATGGGCAAGTCCGCCTATCAGGCGTCGATCGATGCCGCCGACGAGATCGGTCTCGCGGTGCTGGCGACGACGATGGCGATCGTCGCGGTGTTCCTGCCGGTCGGCCTGATGCCGGGTATCTCGGGACAGTTCTTCAAGAATTTCGGCCTCACCGTCGTTGCGTCGGTGCTGATGAGCCTTGCGGTCGCGCGACTCGTGACGCCGATGCTCGCCGCCTATTTCCTCAAGTCCGCCGGCCCCGCCACGCACGGCGAGGGCATGCTGATGGACGGCTATATGGCCACGCTCAAATGGACGCTGGAGACGGGCAGGGCAAAGGCATCCGCCGCTCGGGGTGGTTTCCGCCGCCTTACCAGCCGTGTCTTCGACCACCGTTTCTGGGTGCTCGGGCTCGGCGTCTTCGCGTTCCTGCTGACGATCGTCATGTTCGGCGTCCTGCCGATGACGTTCCAGCCCGCGCAGGACAGCGACACGTCGATGGCGGTGATCGACATGGTGCCGGGCACCACGCTCGCGCAGACCGAGGCGGTGGTGACCAAGGTCGCGGCACTGATCGGGTCGCAGCCCGACGTCCAGTCGGTCTATGCGCGCAGCGGCGCCAACGGCTCGGTCAATGCCGGGCGGGTCACCGCGACGCTCAAGGACGACCGCAAGATGAAGAGCACGGAGTTCGAGCGCAGCCTCGCGCCTCAGCTCGCGGCGATCCCCGATGCCCGCGTCTCGTTCCGCTCGCAGAATGGCTGGGGGGGCAGCACGCGCGACATGAGCGTGACGCTCGGTGGTGACGATCCCAAGCTGCTCGACGAGACCGCGCAGAAGATCGTGACCGAGATGTCGCGGCTGCCGACGCTGGTCGCGCCGCGCGTCGCCGGCAATCTGCAGCGTCCGGAAATCGTCATCAAGCCGCGCTTCGATCTCGCCGCCAATCTCGGGGTGACGACGCAGGCACTGTCGTCCGCGATCCGGATCGCGACGCTTGGCGACATCGACCAGAACTCGGGGCGCTTCTCGCTGTCGGATCGTCAGATTCCGATCCGCGTCGCGCTCGATCAGGGTGCCCGCAGCGAGCTGTCGACGATTCAGAACCTGCCGGTGTCGACCGCGACAGGTGGCTCGGTGCCGCTCAACCTAGTGGCCGAGATCACGCTCGGCTCGGGCCCGACCAAGATCGACCGCGTCAATCAACAGCGTCAGCTGACGATCGGCGCCGATCTCGCCCCCGGTATCGTTTCGGGCGTCGCGCAGAAGCAGATCGACGCGCTGCCGACGATGATGAACCTGCCGACCGGCGTGAACAGGCTCGTGCTCGGCCAGTCGAAGTTCCAGGCGGAGATGGTCAACAACTTCATCCTGGCCGTGATCGCGGGCACGTTCCTCGTGTTCGCGGTGCTGGTGCTGCTGTATCGCCGCGCGCTGCCGCCGTTCGTCAACATGGGGTCGCTGTTGCTGGCCCCGCTTGGTGGTCTGCTGGCGCTGTGGGCGACGGGTAATCCGGTGTCGATGCCGGTATTCATCGGCATCCTCATGCTGCTCGGCATCGTCGCGAAGAATTCGATCCTGCTGATCGACTTCGCGCTGGAGGAGATGGGCAAGGGCGTCGACGTCTGGACCGCGGTGGTCGATGCCGGCCACAAGCGCGCGCAGCCGATCGTGATGACCACGGTGGCGATGGTCGCAGGCATGATCCCGACCGCGCTGTCGCTCGGCGGCGACGGATCGTGGCGCGCGCCGATGGGCATCGTCGTGATCGGCGGACTCGTCCTGTCGACCATCCTGACGCTGCTGATCGTCCCCGCGGCGTTCAGCCTCGCGGTCGGGATCGAGCGGTATATCGGGCCGCGCCTCGGCCGCAGCCTGCTCACCTACCGCCCCGGCGACGACGGCAGCGAGGTCATCGGCCTGGCCGATCCGCATCCGTCGGGCCCGCCATTGTCCGGGCCGCATTCGCCCGGACCGCGGCTCGGGCCGGCGACACCCAAGCTCGGCGACGGCACGCAGCCAGCCGAGTGATGCGCCCGCTCCGGTCGTGAGCCATTGAACGCCGGGATGGCAGTTCGACCTTGTCCGGCACGAGCGCTCGCAACGATGGGGTCTGACGGACCGGAATCGCAATGATCGTGCCGCACCTGGATCCGGTCGGCGAAACCGACTTGAACTATCCCCGTGTTGAGGGATTGTTTCGGGTATGACGCTTTTACCCCGCACGCGCCCGATCGGCGAAGCTCCGCCGGCTGCTCTCGTCCGTATGCGGATCGTCGCCACCGGCCTGCTCGTGCTGATGGCCGCGACGTTCTTCGTCAGCCGCGCACTGATCCCCGTGCACCCCGCGTTCGCCTTCGTTCGCGCGTTTGCCGAGGCGGCGATGGTCGGTGGCTTGGCCGACTGGTTCGCGGTGACCGCGCTGTTCCGGCATCCGCTCGGCCTGCCGATCCCGCACACCGCGATCGTGCCGCGCAACAAGGACCGGATCGGCGACACGCTCGCGCAGTTCCTCCGCGCGAACTTCCTGATCCCCGTCGTCATCGCTAGGCGAACCCGCCGCCTCGACGTCGCGGGTGCGATCGCACGCTGGCTGACCGATGCGCCGGAGGGGGCAGGAGGGCGCTTTCGCCAAGGCGCCTCGAAACTAGTTGCGCAGGTGCTGGAGGGTCTCGATCCTGCGCGGCTCGGCGGGATGGTCAAGGCCGGGATCGGCGCCCGCCTGCGCGCCACGGAAGTTTCGCCGATCCTCGGCCAGTTGCTCAAGGCCGCGATCGCCGAGCGCCGCCACGCGCCGCTGCTCGAAAGCGCGATCCGCTGGGCGGCGAAGACGCTGGCCGCGAACGACCACCTCGTCCGCGCGATGGTCCACGACAAGGCGGGGTCGATCCTGCGCTGGACCGGGCTCGACACGACCGTCGCGGACAAGCTCATCAGCGGCTTCGACCGGTTGCTCGCGGAGATGGCCGAGGACCCCGAGCATCCGCTGCGGCTGAAGGCGGAGGAGGGACTCGATCGGCTCGCCTGGGATCTCCAATATGACCGCCGGATGCGCGAGCGCGTCGAGACGATGAAGAACGACCTGCTCGACAATCCGGCGATGCAGCGCTGGCTGGACGGCCTCTGGGAGCAGGCACGCGGCGCGCTACTCGCGATCGCGCGCGATCCGGAGCGTGCGATGGCGGGCAAGCTCGGCGACATCCTGCGTCAATTAGGCGAGACATTGCAGCACGATCCCCGCATGTCCCGCACCATCAACCGCTTCGTCCGGCGCGCCGCTGTCGGCGCCGCCGCAGACTACGGCGACAACATCGTCAAGCTCGTCTCGGAAACGGTCCGCGGCTGGGACGCCGACACGATCACCCGCCGCCTGGAAAACGCCGTCGGCCGCGACCTGCAATATATCCGTGTGAACGGCACGATCGTCGGCGGACTGGTCGGCCTGATGATCCACAGCGTCGATGTGCTGCTGTGACGGGGGACGGCGTTTACCAACATCGAATGGCTGAGTTGGAAAGGGAACCGAACCGGTCGCTATTGGTCGGTCGTCAAAGGTAAGCGGACATTCGTTGGGCGGCCACCTGACCTCAGAAAATCCTTCCACACATCAATTACGTCTTCCAGAACGCCATTGTGAGAATCCTCAGTCAGTCGCCGAGCCGACAACGAGTTGTTGGCGCAACGAACTCTCGCAGACTGAATTGGATCATCTACAAGTGACTGCGAGCCGCCGCTGCGATGCAGCCTTTTATGGCACCGCAACGTAAGCCATCGACGGGCCTGTATATCCGCTTTAGGCTGGTAGAATTAAGTCAAAATGTGAGGCAAGAATGCAGAGACCGACTAAGTTCGAGATCAAGGGCCTTTTCGGAACACGCGACGTGACGTTGCCAATTGATAGCGACGCTCTAATCCTGGTCGGCCCCAATGGCATCGGTAAGAGCAGCGTTACCAATATCTTTTATTTTTTTGTATCGAGGCAATGGGGAAGGCTCGCAGATTACAGCTTCTCTGAAGTCGCACTTTGGTTTGGTGATGAGGAAATCAGAGCCGCTCGCGACGACATCACCGGTTTATCGCGGCTAGAAAAGGTTGTAGCAAATTTTGCGCCTTCTTCACGGGTTTCCATGCACATGGAAAGCCTTCGTGCACTTGGACTATTTGAAGAGTTTGTCTCGTCTAGAAAACTAGGGCCAAAGGCACGCGAGAAGTTCTCAGATGCTCTTAGAATTTCTACTGATGAAGTTAAGCACCTACAAATGTCTGTTTTCAGGCGCTTTTCGACATACGAGGAAGAGGACATATTTTCCGCTCCACGTATCAATGTTGAAAGGCAGCTTGCTGATAAGTTTCCCGGACGATCTCTCTATTTACCAACATATCGGCGAATAGAAAAAGACCTTAAAGAGATATTTCCAGATCTTGAGGACCGATTGCGTGCCTCGTCGCATGCCAATTCTCCATTTACCTTTACACGTTCAGCTAAGCATTACGTTGACTTAGTTAGTTTTGGCATGGAGGATGTTCGCTCAAATATCGATAAAAAAAGTAGATTCTTACGAGATTATTCTTTGTCACAGTTCAATGATCTATCCGGCCTCTATCTACGAGACGTCATTAAGGGTACTGCGGATCAATACTCGCCAGGGCAAATTTCAAGTCTAGATGAAAACGGACTATCGGTTATATTGGGTAGAGTTAGCGAGCAATTTCTATCTGGAGAAGACAAAGAACTATTGAGGTCTAAAATTCTTGAAATGAAAGGCAAAAAGCGTGTCGATATGGAGGTGAATGACCTCTATTTAGCGCATTACTTTACCCGTTTGATGAGTGCCAGTGCGGATATTTCTGCTCAAGAAACAGATATTGCCTCGTTTGTAGAAGTTTGTAACGCTTACCTAAAACCGTCGAAGCAGATAGTATACGATGATACAAAATTTACAGTTGAAATCGTTGACGACAACGGCCGGCCAATCGACTTAAGTCTACTTTCTTCTGGTGAAAAGCAAGTAGTATCGCTCTTTTCTCATCTATATCTCGATAATGCTGAAGGGCAAATTGTCATTATTGACGAACCCGAATTGTCACTATCTGTGCCTTGGCAGAAGAGATTTCTGACGGATATTCTAGATTCCGCAAATTGCAGCTTTATTCTTTCTGTGACGCACAGTCCGTTCATTTACCAAAATAGGTTAAAATCCTCGGCTGTCGATTTACGGCGTAAGACAACCCACACGGTGGGAGCAAAGTAGGTGGAGGACTACGCCGCCTATCTGCTAGAAGAGGCAAGCTCGGACATTGTCGCACTTCATCAGTTTAGGATCTTGTATGATCCGTCAAATGGAGCTCTTCATTTCTTTTTCGAGGGCGAAGAAGACAGTTTGTTTTATATGCCCGAGGCCAGGCGCTATACTTTAGGAAGAACCCCTCATATTTACGATTGTGGTGGCAAGCGAAATGTCATTGAAGTTCGTGAGTCGGTAAAGAGCGAAGGATACGACACAACAGGATGCCTATTTTTTGTTGACCGTGATTATGATGACTACCTAGGCACGCAAGTCGATATTGATGAAAATACCTATATCACGGACTATTACGCAATTGAAAACCACGTTGCTACACCAGAATCCGGCTCTATATTGGTCGAGGATGTCATCCGAATTTCAAGAGCCGATCCAGAGTTCGCACGGATAACGAAAAGTATATCGCTAAACTTCAAAAAGTTTTACCAACAGATTAGACCGCTTGTCGCGTGGATCCTTGCAGCGAAGCAAAGTGATTGTTCGCCAAATCTGCAGAACACTAACGGCCTGAAAGGAATCGTGACGATGTCGGGTGACGGGCCATCGTTAACGCGCTCGGGCTTCGCGGAGTTTAAGCGAAAGGTGGTTTCAAACGGACGAGAGCCGTCGTTAGCATCTGTGATAAATTGGAGGCGAGTTTTAGACCTGCCGTCGGCAAAGTGCTGGGTGCGCGGCAAGTACGATATCTGGTTTTTACAGGTCACCCTGCTAACGGCGCTTCAGGAGACTAGTGATCGCCGGAAGCAGGCGGGTGGACGAGCGGTCAGGATACCAAGCTCGCTTCGAGAGGGGCGCATATTTGAGGTTCTTGGAGGTCGCGCCACTATCCCAAAGTCACTTCATGAATTTTATCAAAAACGATTAGAATTATAGTCAGGGAGCTACCGCTCCCAGTCCGGCATTGGCCAACCCTTAGCCTTCGCCAACAACCGCAAAGGCCCATGCGCATTCACCGCGAAGGGTTCGTCGGCCCATTCGAAGGTCGGGGCGTCCGAGACGTGGTCGGAATAGAAGCGGATGTGGGCGTGGTCTCGGGCAATGCCTTCTCCGTCCATCCAGGCCTGGATCATCCGCAGTTTGGCCGGGCCGTAGCAGTTCTCGCCGTCGATCCCGGCGAGCAGGACGCCGTCGCGGTCGCGCAGGCTCTCGGTGCCGATCACCGCGTCGAAGTCCAGTCGCCGCGCGATCGCCTCGACGTAGAATCGGTACGATGCGGTCGCCATCACCAGCCGGTAGCCGGCGGCGCGGTCCGCCTCGATCTGCGCGCGGGCGCTGGCGAAGACGCCGTCGCGCATCACGCGGTCGGCAAAGGCTTCGGCCGCGCGGCGTTCTTCGGGGGGCGTCATGCGCTTGCCGAGCATCAAGCGCTGCATCAGGTATTTGAGCCGGCCGCGGCTGATCAGCTTGCCGACATAGCCGAGCGCGGCGACTCCGGCGAACGGGACGAGCGCCAGCCGCCACGGTGCGCCGCCCTTCTTCGCGGTGTGGAGCAGGAACGGCGTCCAGGTCGGCGCGTGCGTGATCGTCTTGTCCATGTCGTAGATCGCGAGACGGATCGCCGGCGCGGTCGAGGGCGCGGTCGACGGCATGGTTGCCGGTTCGGCCGAGGGAGAGGCACTGGCAGTCGAGGGAGCGGTCGAGTGCCCGGTCGAGGTGGGGGGCGAGGGGGCCGGGGAAGAAATAGTCATCGTCACGACTTACGCCGCATTCACCTTGCCGATCCAGTCGGTTTGCCGCAAAGGTGCGGCCGATGAGCGCGATGGCCGATTTCCAACAGGACGGTGCCGATACCGGCACGCTTCGGTTTACCGGCGATCTGTCGCTGGCCACGATCGGCAATCTGCCCGATCGACTCGAAAAGATCGATGCGTCGTCCGTCCGCCACGTCGATCTCAGCGGCGTCGACCGGATCGATACGATCGGTGCCTGGGTCGTTCACCGCTTCGCCGCGCGCAACGATGCGACGATCGACGGGCTCGACCCGGATGACCAGACGCTGTTCGACCAGGTCGTCGCCTCCGATCAGCCGATCGCAGCGAAGCCCGCCAAGGTCAGCGCACTCTCCCGCGTGGTCGGCGAGATCGGCGACGCGGTCGTGCTGTCGGGCAAGACGATGTTCGGCCTGCTCGGGTTTCTCGGCGCGACGACGATCGCGTTCGGCAGCGTCATCCGCCACCCGCGCCGCTTCCGGTTCAATGCCGTGGTCCAGCGGTTCGAGGTCGTCGGCGTCGCCGCGCTCGGCATCGTCGGGCTGATGAGCTTCCTGATCGGCATGGTCATCGCGCAACAGGGCGCGGTCCAGCTGCGGCAGTTCGGCGCGGAGGTCTTCACGATCAATCTGGTCGGTCGGCTGACGATCCGCGAACTCGGCTTGCTGATGACCGCGATCATGGTCGCGGGACGTTCGGGCTCGGCGTTCGCGGCGCAGCTCGGCACGATGAAGCTGACCGAAGAGATCGACGCGATGCGGACGATCGGCGTGTCGCCGATGGAGGCGCTGGTGCTGCCCCGCGTGCTCGCTGCGATCGTGATGATGCCGCTGCTCGGGTTCTACGCGTCGATCATCGCGATCATCGGCGGCGGGCTGCTGTGCTGGATCCAGCTCGGTATCCCGCCGGTGACGTTCATCGCGCGCATCCGCGAGGTCGTGCCGATCACCGATCTGTATATCTCGCTGATCAAGGCCCCGGTGTTCGGCGCGATCATCGCGATCGCCGGGTGTTTCCAGGGCATGCAGGTCGAGTCGGACGCCGAACAGGTCGGTCTCCGTACGACGTCGGCGGTGGTCCAGGGCATCTTCCTGGTGATCGTGCTCGACGCGTTCTTCGCGGTGTTCTTCACCTGGTTGGGTTGGGACTGATGCCGCGCAAGCAAGACGATATCATCATCTCCGTGAAGGGGCTGAAGAACGCGTTCGGCGACTCGGTCGTGCACGACGGGCTCGATCTCGACGTGCGGCGTGGCGAGATCCTCGGCGTGGTGGGCGGCTCGGGCACCGGCAAGTCGGTCCTGATGCGCTCGATCATCGGCCTTCAGATGCCGGTCGCCGGCGAGGTTACCGTGTTCGGCGAGCCCAATATCGGCCGCGAGGAAACCGAGGCCACCGAGATCCGCAAGCGCTGGGGCGTGCTGTTCCAGGGTGGCGCGCTGTTCTCGACGCTAACGGTCGCGGAAAACGTCGAAGTGCCGTTGCGTGAATTCTATCCCGATCTGTCCCCGGCGCTGCTGGCCGAGATCGCCTCGTACAAGGTGGTGATGACCGGGCTGCCCGCGGACGCCGCGAACAAGTTTCCCGCCGAGCTGTCGGGTGGCATGAAGAAGCGCGCCGGGCTGGCACGCGCGCTGGCACTCGATCCGGAACTGCTGTTTCTCGACGAGCCGACCGCGGGGCTCGACCCGATCGGTGCGGCGGCGTTCGACGGTCTGATCCAGTCGTTGCAGAAGACGCTGGGGCTGACCGTGTTCCTGATCACGCACGACCTCGATACGCTGTATGCGATCTGCGACCGGGTCGCGGTGCTGGCGGACAAGAAGGTCATCGCGGTCGGGACGATCGACGAGCTGATCGCGCTCGATCATCCGTGGATCGAGGAATATTTCAAGGGGCCACGCGGCCGTGCCGCGGTCGCGACGCAGGAGGCGCACGAGCGCGCCGACCAGATCGCGGATGCCCATCCTACCGAAGTCCAGTCCAAGCAGTCCGCGCCGGACGACGCCGACGCGACATACGCCGAGAAAGAAGCAAGGACGCGCTGATGGAAACCCGTTCGAACCACGTCCTAGTCGGCGCCGTCGTGCTGATCCTGCTGGCCCTGCTGGCGCTGTTCACGGTGTGGATCGCGCGGCTAGGCGGCAAGGAAGAGAAGGAATACGACATCTTCTTCCGTCAGTCGGTCGACGGGCTCGCGCGCGGGTCCGCGGTGACGTTCTCGGGCGTGCCGTCGGGCCAGGTGAAGACGATTTCGCTGTGGAAGAACGATCCGCAGTTCGTCCGCGTCCGGATCAGCGTCGATGAAGCCACGCCGGTACTGCAGGGTACGACCGCGTCGATCTCGGGCGTCGGGTTTACCGGCGTCAGCCAAATCTCGCTCGACGGCGCGCGCAAGGGTGCGCCGGCGATCGGCTGCCCGGAGACGAAGACGCCGACCGAATGCCCGTACGGCGTGCCGGTGATCCCGACCAAGCTCGGCGGGCTGGGCGCTATTCTCAATTCTGCACCGCAGTTGCTCGAGCGACTGTCGACGCTGACCGAGCGGCTGACAGGACTGCTGACCGACAAGAACCAGGCGTCGATCGCGGGCATTCTCGCGAATACGAACCGCCTGACCGATGCGCTCGCCGATCGCGGTCCTGAAATCGCCGCGACGCTGGCGCAGACGCGGATCGCGATCCAGCAGGCGGGCGATGCCGCACAGCAGTTCGGCGTGCTCGCCAAGACCACCAACGGCGTGCTCTCGGAGGACGTGAAGCCGGCGATGGCGAACCTGAACAAGGCGATCGTCTCCGCGCAGCAGAGCGCCGACACGCTGAATTCGGCGATCGGCGATGCGCGGCCGGGGTTGCAGGCGTTCTCCAAGACGACGATCCCCGAGGCCAACCGTCTGGTCCACGACCTGCGGACGACGGCCGCGGCGCTGTCGTCGGTCGCCGAGAAGGTCGACCAGCAGGGTGCGAGTTCGCTGATCGGGCAGCAGAAGCTCCCGGATTACAAGGGTAAGTGAGGCACGCCATGAAGACACCGCTCATCCTGATCGCGATGCTGCCACTTGCCGGGTGCATCAGCTTCGGCGCGAAACCGCCGCCCACGCTGCTGACGCTGACGAGTGCATCGTCGGTGCCGGTCGGCCAGAACCAGGATTCGGCGACCGCGAAGTCGATCACGATCCAGGTCCCGGTCGTGCCGCAGTCGCTGGCGACCGCGCGCGTGCCGGTGCAGGCGACGCCGACCTCGATCGCGTATGTGACCGACGCGCAGTGGGCGGAACCGCCAGCGCGGCTGTTCGCGCGACTGGTTTCGGATACGGTGGCGGCGCGGACCGGGCTGGTCGTGTTGTCGACGGCGCAGTCGGTCGGCGATCCGGGTGCGTCGCTGGGTGGCGAACTGCGCAACTTCGGGCTCGATGCGACGGCGCGACAGGCGGTGGTGACGTTCGATGCGTCGCTGACGCGCGCGGGGAAGGCCACGGTCGAGAAGCACCGCTTCGAAGCGCGCGTGCCGGTCTCGACGATCGATGCGGCATCGGCGGCGGCGGGGATCAACCAGGCGGCGAACCAGGTCGCGACCGAGGTGGCGGACTGGATCGGTCGGTGAACGCCGCGTCGGCCTGAGCGTTGACGCTCTCTGACGAGGAGAGCGACGATGCCACAGGGCGACAAGAGCGCGTATACCGACAAGCAGAAGCGCAAGGCCGCGCATATCGCGGACGGCTATGAGGAGCGCGGCGTTCCCGGGAAGGAGGCCGAGGCGCGAGCCTGGGCTACGGTGAATAAGGATTCGGGCGGGGCCAATCTATCCGGCTCGGGTCGCGGCAAACCCGATACGCAGGCGTCTTCGCATGAGGGCGGGAAGCAGGCGGCTGGGCGTAGCGATGCGGCGAAGTCTGCGGCTGCGAAGAAGGGTTGGGAGACCCGGCGGAAGAAGGCGGGGTAACGTTGGAGCGCATCATCGAAGCGATCGGCCATCCTGACGAACGTCAGGATCCAGGGTAACGCGTGGTGTACTTCATGGCTCTGCGTCCTGACTTTCGTCAGGATGACGGACTGTATCTGTTTACCGGGCTTGTCGGTGCGTCAGCGAGCCAGCGTCGCTTCAGCCTCCGCTAGATGCAGGCGCTCCACCATCTGGCCATCGAGGCGGATGGCGCCCTTGTCGGCATTCTCCGGTTTCGCGAACGTGGCGACGATCGTTCGTGCCCACGCCAATTCCTCCTCGCTCGGCCCGAAACCAGCGTTGGCCGCATCGATCTGAGAGGGGTGGATCAGCGTCTTGCCGTCGAACCCCAGCGTTGCGCCTTGGGTGCATTCTGCGGCGAAGCGGGCCGGGTCGTCGAGCGCGTTGCAGACGCCGTCGAGCGCGACGATGCCGGCAGCACGGGCGGCCATGATCGTTGCTGTGAGCGCCGGGAGCAGCGGCATGCGATCGGCTCCGAGCCGGCAGCGCATATCCTTGGCGAGGTCGTTGGTGCCGGCGATCAGCGCGGTGAGCCGCGTTTCGGCTGCTGCTGCGGAGAGCGAGGGGAGCGCCAGGATCGCCGCGCAGGTCTCGATCATCGCCCAGATCGGTGGGCCATCTTCGCCGAGCGATGTGCGGACCGCGACCAGATCAGAGACCGACGAGACCTTGGGGACGACAACCGCGTCGACGCCGTTCGCGTGGATCGCGGCGATGTCGTCGGCATACCAGGGGGTGTCGAGACCGTTAACCCGCACGACGAATTCTCGCGCGCCGAACCCGCCTTCGCGCACTGCCTCGACGACGCGGTCCCGCGCCGCAGCCTTTTCGTCGGGGGCGACGGCATCCTCCAGATCTAGGATGACGACGTCGCACGCGAGCGTCCGAGCCTTGGCGATCGCCCGCGCGTTGGACGCGGGCATGTAAAGCGCGCTGCGCCGCCGCTGGAGCGTCACGGCCGACCCGCCATCAGCGCCCGCGTGACCCCGTTGGTCCAGCCGAAGCCATCCTGGTTGGGATATTCGCCGCCGCCGCCCGGCTTGCGCTCGACGACGTCGTATTTCTCGAGAAGCTTGCCGCTCGCCTGATATTCGCGGTCGACCGACGCGAGCCAGGCCTTGGTGATCTGCTCGGCAAGCGCGGTTTCGCCGTAGCCGCGCAGGCCTTCGATCGCGATCCACTGGAGCGGGGCCCAGCCATTGGGGTCGTCCCATTGCTGACCGCTGCCGATCAGCGTCGTGCGGAGTCCACCTTCGCCGACGAATGGGCGTAGGGCGGTGGCGGTCGCCTTGGCCTGATCGGGCGTGGCGACCTTGGCGAACAGCGGGAACGCCATTGCCGCGCTGGCAAAGTCGTTCGCGCGGTTGGTGTCGAGGTCATAGTCGGCGAAGAACCGGCCGTTCCACAAATGCTTGCGGATCGCAGCGGTGCGCGCCGCTGCCTGCGACGCGTAGGATGTGGCGCAGGCGATATCACCCAATGTGCGACAGTTCGCGGCAATCGCCTGCTCCATGCCGACCATCAGGCTGTTGAGATCGACCGGCGCGAACCGCGTGGTGCGGATGGTGGCGAGCGTGCGGCCATCGGCGAGCCAGCGCGACGAGAAGTCCCAGCCGCTTTCCGCAGCCGCGCGCAGATCGCGGAAGAGCTCGCCGCGATTACGCGACGGCGTATGGTTGGCCAGTTCGGCGTCTTCGCGATAACTCTCATCGCGCGGATCGGCGCGGTCGTCCCAATAGCGGTTGAGCAGCGCGCCGTCGGGGAGGCGGACGGCGCGGCGCGATTGCTGGCCGGGCTTGAGCGTGTCGGCGCCGGCCATCCAGAACGCGTGCTCCGCGCGGAGCTGGCGGGTGCGGGCGGCAAGCGTCCTTGGATCGCGCGAAAGGCCGGCGATCAGGTAGAAGACCGGCGGTTGCGAGCGGCTGAGATAATAGGTGCGCGTGCCGTTCGGGATGTGGCCGTAGCGGTCGATCAGGCTGCCGAAATCGACCACCATGTCCTCGACGAGATCCTGCCGGCCGGAGCGCTGGACGCCGAGCAGCGAGAAATAGCTGTCCCAGTAATACATCTCGCGGAAACGGCCGCCGGGTACGACGTAGCGCTTCGGCAGGGTCAGCGCGGAGGAACCGGCGGGGACGCTGGTCTGCGTGCGCGTGAGTTGCGGCCAGAGCGCATCGATATGCGCCTTGAGCGACAGCCGTTCGGCGGAAGGCGGCGCGGCGGGCGTCGTCGGGATCGTGAAGTTCGCCGCGACGAACTGGCGCAGCGCCGGTTCGGCGTCGCAGCGACATTTTGCGTAGTCGGCCAGAATTGCCTTCGCCGGACGCTTGGGTGTCGCGTCGGCGAAGGTCTTCGAGTCTGGGAAAAGGCCGCGCATCTGCACGGTCTTGTAGAGCGGACCGAACAGTTGCGCCGGCGATTTCGGCGCGGGCGATGCCGCGACCAGCAGCGACGAGAGCGCGAGCAGGCCGAGGCAGCGCATCAGGTGACGACGTCCGGTGCGGTGCGGCCGGTGTGCTCGGCGATGCCGGCAATCGATTCCGCGGCAGCGACGATGCTGGCGAGCATTTCGCCGGTGTCGCGGTCGAGGTCGTCGCCGACCGGTTCGTAGCGTTCGAGGTATACGCGCAGCGTCGCGCCGGTGGTGCCGGTGCCCGACAGGCGGAACACCACGCGGCTGCCGCCCTCGAACAGGATGCGGACGCCTTGGTTGCGGCTGATCGAGCCGTCGGTCGGGTCGGTATAGGCGAACTCGTCCGCGGTCTCGACGGTGAGGTCGCCGAACTGCTGGCCGGGGAGGGTGCCGAGGCTGGCGCGCAGGGCGGCCATCAGCGCGTCGGCGCGTGGGGTCTCGACGCCTTCGTAATCGTGGCGGGCATAGTAGTTACGGCCGAACTTCGCCCAGTGGTCGCGGGCGATCGTGTCGACGCTCTCACCGCGGATGGCGAGAATGTTGAGCCACAGGAGGACTGCCCACAGCCCGTCCTTCTCGCGGACATGGTCGGAGCCGGTGCCGGCACTTTCCTCGCCGCAGATCGTCGCCTTGCCGGCGTCGAGCAGATTGCCGAAGAACTTCCAGCCGGTCGGTGTCTCGTAGGCTGGGATGCCGAGCGCTTCCGCCACGCGATCGGCGGCGGCGCTGGTCGGCATCGAGCGGGCGATGCCCTTGAGGCCGGCTGCGTAACCGGGTGCGAGGTGTGCGTTGGCGGCCAGCATCGCGAGGCTGTCCGACGGGGTGACGAAGCGGTGCCTGCCGATAATCAGGTTGCGGTCGCCGTCGCCGTCCGACGCTGCGCCAAAATCGGGTGCGTCGGGGGCCATCATCGTCTCGTAAAGCGCGTGTGCGTGGACGAGATTGGGGTCGGGGTGGTGGCCGCCGAAATCGGGGAGGGGCTCGCCGTTGCGGACGGTGCCGGGCGCGAAGCCGAGACGACGTTCGAGGATCTCGGTCGCGTACGGTCCGGTGACCGCGCTCATGGCGTCGAACGCCATCGTCAGCTTGGCGCTGCGGATCGCGTCGAAGTCGAACAGCGTCTCCATGAGCGCGGCGTAATCCTCGACCGGATCGACGACCTCGACCGGCATATCGCCAACCGTGATCTCGCCGTCGCTGTCGAGGTCGATGTCGCCGGCGTCGACTGTCAGCCAGCGGTCGATCTCGAGCGTGCATGCATTGATTGCGTCGGTCACGGACTCAGGGGCGGGCCCGCCATTGGCGATGTTGTACTTGATCCCGAAGTCCTCATCGGGACCGCCGGGGTTATGGCTGGCCGAAAGGACGAGGCCGCCGATCGCGCCACGCTTGCGGATCATGTGGCTTGCGGCGGGGGTGGAGAGAATGCCGCCGCGGCCGACGATCACGCGGCCGAAGCCGTTCGCCGCCGCCATACGGATCGCGACTTGGATGACCTCACGGTTGAGGAAGCGACCGTCGCCGCCGATCACCAGCGTCGCACCGGACTTGTCCGCGACGACGTCGAACACGCTCTGGACGAAATTCTCGGCGTAGTTGGGTTGCTGGAAGACCTTCACCTTCTTGCGCAGGCCCGACGTGCCGGGCTTCTGGTCGGTGTAGGGCGTAGTCGAAACGGTGCGGATCATGCGGGCTCCAGGAGCTTGGCGTATAGGTCGGCATAGCGGCGGCCGCTCTCGTCCCACGAGAAGTCCGCGCGCATCGCGTTGCGCTGCAACATGGCCCAGCGATCGGGGCGTGCATAGAGGGCCATCGTTCGGCGCAGCGCATGGCTGAGCGCTTCTGGCGTAACGCCGTCGTGCTGGACGCCGGTGGCGACCCCCGCGGCGATCGCGGCTTCGTTGGCGTCGATCACGGTGTCGGCGAGCCCACCGGTTCGCGCAACGATGGGAATGCAGCCGTAAGCGAGGCCGTAGAGTTGCGTCAGGCCGCACGGTTCGAACCGCGACGGGATCAGGATCGCGTCGGCGCCGCCTTGGAGCAGGTGCGAGACGGGTTCGTCATAGCCGATGCGGACGCCGATCCTGCCGGGGTGGCGTTCGGCGGCGGCTAGGAAGGCGAGTTCGAGCGGGGTGTCGCCCGAGCCGAGCAGCGCGAGACGGCCGCCGAGCGCGACCAGTTCGTCGAGCGCGCCGGCGAGGACGTCCATGCCCTTTTGCCAAGTGAGGCGGCTGATGACGGTGAAGATCGGGCCGTCGCCGGTATCGAGGCCGAACAGGGTTTCGACCGCGCGCTTGTTGGTGCGGCGGCGGGCGAGCGTGCGCGCGGTGTAGCGAGCGGGGAGGGACGCGTCGGTTTCCGGGTTCCAGACGGCGGGGTCGATGCCGTTGACGATCCCGGTGACGCGGCCGGCGCGGTCGTTGATCAGGCCCTCGAGGCCCATGCCGAATTCGCCGCAGCGGATCTCGGCGGCGTAGGTCGGGCTGACGGTGGTGATCGCATCGGCGGCTTCGAGGCCGGCTTTCAGAAAGCCGACGCCGCCGTAATATTCGACGCCGTCGAGCGCGAAGGCTTCGTCGGGGAGTGCGAGGTCGGCGAAGATGTCGTGGCCGTAGCGTCCCTGGAACGCGATGTTGTGGATCGTGACGACCGTCTTGGCGGGGGCGCCGGGGCCTGGCGCGTAGCGGAGATAGGCGGGGGCCATCGCCGCCTGCCAGTCGTGCGCGTGGAGGATGTCGAAGTCGTAGCCGGGGACCGCGCCCGAGGCGAGATCGGCGGCGGCGCGGCTGAACGCGGCGAAGCGGCGCCAGTTGTCGGACCAGTCCGCGCCGGTCGCGTCGCCGTACGGGCCGCCGCCTCGGGCGAATAGCGCGGGAGCGTCGAGGACCAGCAGCGCGTGGTCGCCGATCTTGGTTTTCAGGATACGCGCTTCGGTGCCGAGCAGGTCGGTGTAGCGGTGGACGACTTTCGCGCGCTTGGTGACGGCGGCGAGTGCGGGGTAGCCGGGGAGGAAGGTGGTCAGCGCGACGTTATGCGGCGCCAGCGCAGCCGGGAGCGCGCCGACGACGTCTGCGAGACCGCCGGTTTTTATGAGAGGATAGGCTTCGGAAGCGACGGAGAGGACGCGCATCAAATCCTCCCCGGCACGGGGAGGGGGACCATGCATCGCATGGTGGAGGGGGGCTTCCGCAAACGGTACGCGTTCGATCGTAGACGGTACGCTCGCGGTGGTGGCCGGTACTCTCCCGGTCGCAGACGGTACGCTCGCGGTGAGCCCCCTCCACCCTTCGCCGATGGCGAACGGTCCCCCTCCCCGTGCCGGGGAGGATTTGTTTGAGTCATCACGTCGTCAGCCGGTCGATCATGGATTTGGTGACCAGCACGACGCCGTTGTCGGTGCGGCGGAAGCGTTGGGCGTCGGATTCTGCGTCCTCGCCTACGACCAGACCGTCGGGGATTTCGACGCCGCGATCCACCACCACCTTCGACAGGCGCGCGCCGCGGCCGATCACGCAGTGTGGAAGGATCACCGCCTGATCGAGCATCGAGTAGCTATGCGCGCGGGTGCCGGTGAAGATCAGGCTGCGGTGGATCGAGGAGCCAGAGATGATGCAATCGCCGGAGACTAGGCTCGACACCGCCTCGCCGCGGCGGCCGTCGTCGGCGTGGACGAACTTCGCGGGCGGCGTGACCTCCGAATAGGTCCACAGCGGCCAGCTGCGGTCGTACAGGTCGAGCTTGGGCACGACATCGGTGAGGTCGATGTTCGCCTCCCAATACGCGTCGACCGTGCCGACGTCGCGCCAGTATGCGTCGACTTCGCTGCCCGAGCGCACGCAGCTGTCGGAGAAGCGGTGCGCGACCGCCTTGCCGTGCTTGACGAGGTACGGGATGATATCCTTGCCGAAATCGCGCGAGGAACCGGGCGTCTCGGCATCGCGGCGGAGTTCGTCGAACAGCAGCTTGGTGTGGAAGACGTAGATCCCCATCGACGCAAGCGCGATGTCCGGGTTGCCGGGGATCGCGGGCGGATCTGCGGGTTTCTCGACGAACGCGGTGACGTTGTCGTGCTCGTCCACGGCCATAACGCCGAAGCCGACCGCCTCCATCCGCGGCACTTCGAGGCAGGCGATGGTGACGTCCGCGCCGGTCTCGCAATGTTGTTGCAGGATCAGCTCGTAGTCCATCTTGTAGATGTGGTCGCCGGCCAGGATGACCATGTATTCGGGCGCGTGGCTCTCGATGATGTCGATGTTCTGGTACACGGCGTCGGCGGTGCCCTCATACCATTGGAACTCGCTGATGCGCTGCGACGCGGGCAGGATGTCGAAGCTCTCGTTGCGTTCCGAGCGCAGGAAGTTCCAGCCGCTCTGGAGATGGCGGATCAGCGAATGCGCCTTGTACTGCGTCGCGACGCCGATCCGGCGGATGCCCGAGTTGATCGCGTTGGACAGCGCGAAATCGATGATGCGCGCCTTGCCGCCGAAGTACACCGCGGGTTTCGCGCGCGTATCGGTCAGCTCCATCAGGCGACTGCCGCGGCCGCCGGCCAGCACATACGCCATCGCGTCGCGCGCCAGTGGCTGTCCTCGCCGTTCTACCATCGTAATCTCTCCATAATCGTCGGTGGTATAACCTCCCGGCACCCGCGGGTTGTTCCGTCGTTGCGCCGGATCGGTCTTCGAACTCGATCAGCCTTCGTATTCGAGCATGATCGTCGCCAGCGGCGGCAGCGTGACCCAGGCCGCGCCGTCCTTCGCAACAACGCCACCGAGATTGCCGAGGCCGCTGCCCCAATAGTCGTGCGCGTCGCTGTTGATGATCTCGCACCAGCGGCCGTCGAGCGGCAGCGGCACGCGGTAGGGCGCGCGGGCGATCGGCGTCATGTTCGCGACGATCGCGATCGGCTTCGCGCCGGGGGCCTTGCGCAACCACGCGAACACCGAATTGCCGGCGTCGTCGGCGATCAGCCATTCGAACCCCTCCGCCTCGCAGTCGCGCGCGTGCAATGCCGGCTTCTCGCGGTAGACGGTGTTGAGGTCGCGGACGAGGTTGCGGATGCCTTCGTGGCTGCGCGCGTTGCGCAAGTCCCAGTCGAGCGCACGCGCTTCCGACCATTCGCGGCGTTGCGCGAATTCCTGCCCCATGAAGAGCAGCTTCTTGCCCGGATAGCCCCACATGAACGCGTAATAGGCGCGCAAATTGGCGAATTGCTGCCAGTCGTCGCCGGGCATCTTGGTCAGCAGCGAACCCTTGCCGTGGACCACTTCGTCATGGCTCAAGGGCAGGACGAAATTCTCGCTGAACGCATAGACGAGGCCGAAATTGATCTCGCCGTGGTGGTGCTTCCGGTGCAGCGGATCGCGCGCCATGTACTGGAGCGTGTCGTGCATGAAGCCCATGTTCCACTTGAACCCGAACCCCAGGCCGCCGCTCTTGCCATCGTCGCTCACCGGCGCGGAGACGCCCGGCCATGAGGTCGATTCCTCGGCGATCGTGAAGACGCCGGGGTGCTGGCCGTAGATCTCGCGGTTCATGTCGCGCAAGAAAGCGACGGCCTCCCAGTTCTCGCGACCGCCCTGATCGTTGGGGATCCATTCGCCGGCCTTGCGCGAATAATCGCGGTACAGCATCGACGCGACCGCATCCACGCGCAGCCCGTCGATATGATAACGCTCGGCCCAGAACAGCGCGTTGTTGACGAGGAACGACGTCACTTCCCGCCGACCAAAATTGTAGATCGCGGTGTTCCAGTCGGGGTGGAAGCCGAGCCGCGGGTCCTCGTGTTCGTACAGCGCGGTGCCGTCGAACTTCGCCAGCCCGAATGCGTCGGTCGGGAAATGCGCGGGGACCCAATCGAGCAGCACGCCGATCCCGGCGAGATGCGCGCCATCGACGAACCGCGCGAAGCCATCGACGTCGCCGAAGCGCGCGGACGGCGCGTAGAGACCGGTGGTCTGGTAGCCCCAGCTCGGGTCGTACGGGTGTTCACTGATCGGCAGGAATTCGATGTGCGTGAAGCCCATCTCGACCACGTACGGGATCAGGCGATCCGCGAGCGCGTCCCAGGTCAGGAACCAGCCGTCGGCGTCGCGGTCCCACGATCCGGCGTGGACCTCATAGATGCTGATCGGCACGCGGCGCGGATCGACCGAGGCCCAATGCTTGCGGTGATCGGTGTCGGCCCAGTCGTGCGCGAGTTTTCGCGTGATCGAGGCGTTGGCGGGTCGGAGTTCGGATGCGAACGCGAACGGGTCGGCCTTGAGCGGCTGCAACTGGCCGTCGGGACCGACGATCTCGAACTTGTACGCGCGATATTCGGCGATGTCGGGGATGAAGATCTCCCACACGCCGACGTCGCCGCGCCTGCGCATCGCGTGGCGGCGGCCGTCCCAGTCGTTGAAGTCGCCGACCACCGACACGCGCCGCGCGTTGGGGGCCCAGAGCGCGAAGTGGACGCCGTGCGCGCCCTCATGCTCGATGAGGTGCGCGCCCATCTTGTCGTGGAGACGGCGGTGCGTGCCCTCCGCCATGAGCAGGTCGTCGATCGGGCCGAGTACGGGCCCGAAGCTGTAGGGGTCGGTGACCCACCACGACGTGTCACCGGCCTCCGCATGGTATTTCACCGGCTGTTGCGTGCCGTCGATCGGGCCCTCGAACAGGCCGCGATCGTCGATGCGGGGGAGGGTGCCGAGCGCGGTGCCGTCGAGCGCGTGCGCCTCCGCCGTGTCCGCGCCCGGCAGCCAGACGCGTGCGAACACGCCGGTCGGGCCGCTGTGGACGCCGAGCAGCGAGAACGGATCGTCGTGACGCCCTTCGAGGAGGGCAACGATGGCGCCTTCGGGTGGCTTCACATCACCGTCCAGATCTCGCGCGCATATTCGCGGATCGTGCGGTCGGACGAGAACCAGCCGACGCGCGCGACGTTGCGGACGGTCGAGGCGACCCATGCGTCGCGGTCGTTCCAGCGCGTATCGACCGCGCGCTGGGCGGTGGCATAGCTGTCGAAATCGGCGGCGAGCATGAACCAGTCGCCGTCGTACAGCCCGCCCATCAAGCCGGCGTAGCGCGTCTTGTCGTCGGGCGAGAATACGCCGGACGCGATCGCGGAGACCGCCTGGCGGAGTTCGTTCGAGCCGTCGATGACGCTGCGCGGATCATAGCCGTTGGCGCGCTTCGCCTCGACCTCGTCCGCGGTCATGCCGAAGATGAAGATGTTGTCGTCGCCGACGCGGTCCTTGATCTCGATGTTGGCGCCGTCGAGCGTGCCGATCGTCAGCGCGCCGTTCATGGCGAACTTCATGTTGCCGGTGCCCGAGGCTTCGAGTCCGGCGGTCGAGATCTGTTCGCTGAGATCGGCGGCGGGGATGATCTTCTCCGCCAGCGACACGTTGTAGTTGGGCAGGAACGCCACCTTGAGCAGGCCACCGACCGAGGGGTCCGCGTTGATCCGGCGCGCGACGTCGTTGGCCAGTTTGATGACGAGTTTCGCGTTGTGATAGCTCGACGCCGCCTTGCCCGCGAACAGCTTCACGCGGGGCGTCCAGTCTCGCTCCGGATGGCTGCGGATCTGGTCGTAGAGCGCGACCGTCTCGATGATGTTGAGCAACTGGCGCTTATACTCGTGGATGCGCTTGATCTGGACGTCGAACATCGCGTCCGGGTCGACGCGGAGCCCCATCGTCTCCTTGATATGATTAGCCAGTGCCACCTTGTTCAAACGCTTCACGCTCGAAAAGCGCTCCCTGAAACCGGAATCGTCCGCGAAAACATCCAGATCGACAAGCTTTTCGGCATCGTCGAGGAAGCCGTCGCCGATCGCATCGCGGATCAGCGCGGTGAGGCCGGGATTGCATTGCTGAAGCCAGCGACGCGGCGTGATGCCGTTGGTCTTGTTGTTGATCCGCGTTGGATACAGCTTGTGGAGATCGGCGAAGACCGTCTTCTTCATCAGCTGCGTATGCAGCGCGGCGACGCCGTTGACGCTGTGCGACCCGGCAAAGGCGAGGTTCGCCATCCGCACGCGCCGCTCGCCGCCCTCGTCGATCAGGCTGATCGCCGAGATCGCGCGGTCGTCGATACCCTCGGTGCCGCGCGCTTCTCGCAGCAGCTTGGCGTTGATCGCGTAGACGATCTGCATGTGCCGTGGGAGCAGGCGTTCGAACAGCGGCAGTGGCCAGCTCTCCAGCGCCTCGGGCAACAGCGTGTGATTGGTATAGCCGAAGGTAGCGCGCGTGATCTTCCACGCCTCGTCGAACGCGAATTCGTGATGGTCGATCAACAGCCGCATGAGCTCGGCGACCGAGACCGCGGGGTGCGTGTCGTTGAGCTGGATCGCGGCCTTGTCGGGCAGCGTGCGGATGTCGCCGAAATACTGGATATGACGGCGGACGATGTCCTGGATCGACGCGGACGAGAAGAAATACTCCTGGCGCAGGCGGAGTTCCTGACCGGCGGCGGTCGAGTCGTTGGGGTAAAGGACTCGCGTAAGTGTCTCGGCGCGCAACTGATCGGCGAGCGCACCGGTAAAATCGCCGGCGTTGAAGCGATCGAGCTTGATCGGATCGAACGCGCGGGCGGTCCACAGGCGGAGCGTGTTGACGTGCTTGCCGCGCCAGCCGACGACGGGGGTGTCGACCGCGGTCGCCTCGACCGCCTCGGACGGGCTCCAATGAACTTGGCCGTTGTCCGCGGCGGTCACTTCGCCGCCGAAGCCGACGAAATAGGCGCTCTCGCGGCGTTCGAACTCCCAGGGATTGCCGTGCGCGAGCCAGTTCTCCGGCATCTCGACCTGCCAGCCATCGTCGATCCGCTGGCGGAACATGCCGTTTACATAGCGGATGCCGTAGCCGTAGGCGGGCAGCGCGAGGCTCGCCATGCTCTCCATGAAGCAGGCGGCGAGGCGGCCGAGACCACCATTGCCGAGCGCCGCGTCGGGTTCGATCTCCTCGAGTTCGGCGAGGTCGACGCCGTGGAGCTTCAGCGCCTGCGTGACCTCGTCGTTGCGCTGGAGGTTGGTCACCGCGTCGCGCAGCAGCCGGCCGATCAGAAATTCGAGGCTGAGATAATAGACGCGCTTGGCGCCGGCCGCGTGCGCCGCCTTGGTCGAGGCCATCCAGCGTTCGACGATATCGTTGCGGACGGTCAGGATCGTCGCGGCGAGCCAGTCGTGGGGGCGGGCGGCCTGCGCATCCTTGCCGATGCGGTGGACGAGCGTGTCGAGGATCGAGTCGGCCAGATCCTGGATGACGGGTGCTTGAACGGGCGGCTGTACGGCAGGATCTGAGGTCACGCGGTTTCCGAAATCGTTACGGTCGCGGCGATCCTAGCCGTCCGCGAGCCGATGTCACGCGGACTTCCTTTCCGAGGTGGAAAAGAATGTTGCCGATCAATGCTTTGATTTGGGATGATCCATCACCGCGCTGGGGCGGTGGTGGACAGGGTAGGGTTCGAACCTACGTAGGAGAAACTCCGGCAGATTTACAGTCTGCTGCCTTTAACCACTCGGCCACCTGTCCAGGCCGCTTTTGCAAGCGCCGCTCTTTCAAGCGAGGCGGCTCAATGGCGAAGCGCGCTCGGTGTGTCAACGCAGGTTTTGCGAAGTTTCGTGGTTCATAGTTGCCGCGGGAGCGGAATGCCGACAAGGACGCCGCATACACAGACACGATAGAGAGCGAATATGGCACGCAAGGGACACAGGCCGAGCAAGGCACCGGCAGGCCGCCCCCGCTTCTGGGGCAAGCACGCGGTGGGCGCTGCGCTCGCCAATCCGGAGCGCACGGTGCGCAAAATCCTCGGCACGCGCGAGGCGCTGGCCGGGTTCGACCTGCCCGCCGACGTGCCGGTGACCTATGCCGAGGCGATGGATCTGGCGCGGCTGGTGCCGGGCGACGCGCCGCACCAGGGCGTGGTGATCGAGGTCGAGCCGCTCGAGGATATGTGGCTCGCCGACCTGCTCGAGCACGGCAAGGACGACAATCGCCCGCTGGTGATCCTCGACGGCGTGACCGATCCGCATAACGTCGGCGCGATTCTGCGCTCGGCGGCGGCGTTCGATGCGCTGGGGATC
The DNA here is from genome assembly GCF_004341085.1 of Sphingomonas sp. PP-CE-1G-424. Classification (GTDB taxonomy): domain Bacteria; phylum Pseudomonadota; class Alphaproteobacteria; order Sphingomonadales; family Sphingomonadaceae; genus Sphingomonas. The sequence continues at coordinate 406,207 of NZ_SLXW01000001.1, read as the reverse complement.
ATCACGCCGGATCGCAACGCGCCGCCGGAATCGGGGACGATCGCGCGGGCTGCTTCGGGTGCGCTTGAGTCGGTGCCTTGGATCCGGGTCGTGAACCTGGCGCGCGCTCTGGAAGAGATTGCGGCGGCGGGGTTCTGGCGGATCGGGCTGACCGGCCACGCGACGCAGACGCTGTCGGAAGCGATGGGCACGCAGCGGATCGCGATCGTGCTCGGCGCCGAGGGCGAGGGCATGCGGCAGAATACCGAGCAGCATTGCGACGAGCTGGCGAAACTGCCGATCTCGGAGAAGGTGGAGAGCCTGAACGTGTCGAACGCCGCGGCGATCGCGCTCTACGCCATCACCACGCGGTGACCTGAACTCCCTCGCCCCTACGGGGAGAGGGAAGGGGCCCGCCGCCCTTGCGGTGGGAAGGGAGAGGGGCGTTGGTATCCACCGTCCCGAGCCTCATTCCCCTCTCCCTTCCGTCGCCTACGGCTCCTCCCTCCCTCTCCCCAAAGGGGCGAGGGACCGGGAAATCAGTCCTCTTCGGCGATCCGGACCTTCAAGCCATCCAACCCTTCGGTCAGTTCGATCTGGCACGACAGGCGCGAAAACTCATCGCGATCACTCGTCGAATCGAGCAAATCATCCTCGTCCGGCCCCATCGGCTTGAGTTTGCCCGCAAAGTCCGGGTCGACATGGACGTGGCAGGTGGCGCACGAGCAACAGCCGCCGCACAGCGCCAGGATCTCGTCGATCCCGGCGTCGCGGATGACTTCCATCACCGAAAGGCCCGCCTCGCCGATGATCTCGCGTTCTTCCCCTTCGCGCGTCACGACGATAAGCTTGGGCATGTCATTCTCCGAAAAATCTTCGTGCGTTCATGCCGTTGCGCGAGCCAGGGATCAAGCATCATGGGCCTGAGCGCAGAACAACTCGAAACCGCGATGGCGGCGTTGTGCGAAATCGAGCCGGCGTTCGCGGTCGCGGTCAGCAATGCCGGCCACCCCGCGCCGCGGATCAGCGAGCGCGGGTTTGCGACGTTGCTGCGCACGATCGTCGGCCAGCAGGTGAGCGTCGCCTCGGCCGCTGCGGTGTGGAACAAGCTCGACGCGGTGATCGGCGGCGCGGGCGATCCGGCGAAGATTGCCGCCGCCAGCGACGAGTTGTTGAAGAGCGCAGGCCTCTCCCGCCAGAAACTCGGCTATGCACGCAGCCTCGCCGACGAGGTGACGAGCGGCCGGCTTGATCTCACCAACCTGCCCGAGGACGACGAGGAGGCGATCGCCGCTTTGGTCCGCGTGAAGGGCATCGGCCGCTGGTCGGCGGAAATCTACCTACTGTTCGCGGAAGGCCGCACCGACATCTGGCCCGCGGGCGACCTCGCGATCCAGATCGAGGTCGGGCGGATACTGGGCCACGAGACGCGCCCAAGCGAGAAACTGACGCGCGAAGTGGCGGAGGCCTGGCGCCCGCACCGCGGCGCGGCGGCGATCTTCGCGTGGCATCATTATCAGGCGGACATGAAGGTCATCTGACCTCCTTCTCCCCTCCCTGGAAGGGAAGGGAGGGCGGGGGTGGGTCGGTTTCCGCATGTTTGGACGGTGGTGGCTCGAGCGGGCCGACCCACCCCCAACCCCTCCCTTTCAGGGAGGGGAGACGCTTCCCATATATTCCTTACATACACCCGCACACGTCGGCCCGGCGAAAGCCGGCATCTCTCAATGCAATTGCGACACTCGCCAACCGGAATGCCCCAGTTGTCGCTGGAGTGACGGGACGGAGGTGAACGCGTTGTCATCCGACGCGCCAGCCACGCCTTGTCCCCTTTCCCTCGTTCCGGCAAAGCAGCCCCCGATGTCAGCCCCCAATCTCCCCGCGTCCGACTTCGCTAATTCGCTCGCCGAGAGCCACCGGACCGTCGCCGTCCCCGAAGGCGCGTCCTTCTGGCGCCGCTTGTTTGCGTTCGTGGGCCCCGGCTACCTCGTCGCAGTCGGCTATATGGACCCCGGCAACTGGGCGACCGACATCGCCGGCGGCTCGGCATTTGGTTACACGTTGCTGTCGGTCGTACTGCTGTCGAACCTCATGGCGATGGTCCTGCAAGCGCTCTCCGCACGCCTCGGCATCGTCGCCGGGCTCGACCTCGCCCAGGCCTGCCGTGCGCATTATTCGAAGCCGGTCTCGGTCGCGCTCTGGTTTCTCTGCGAGATCGCGATCATTGCCTGCGATCTCGCCGAAGTGCTTGGCACCGCGATCGCGCTAAAGCTGCTGTTCGGCTTGCCACTGGTCTACGGCGTCGTCCTCACCGCGCTGGACGTGTTCCTGATCCTCGCGCTGCAACGCTTCGGGTTCCGCAAGCTGGAGGCGTTCGTCGTCGCCTTGCTCGTGATCATCGCCGGCTGCTTCATCTTCGAGCTGTTCCTCGCGCGGCCCGAATGGGCGGGCGTGCTCGGCGGGCTCGTCCCGACGACGCAGATCGTGACGAACCCGGCGATGCTCTACATCGCGATCGGCATCCTCGGGGCGACCGTGATGCCGCACAACCTGTACCTCCATTCGTCGATCGTCCAGACGCGCGCCTTCGCCAAGGATACCGCGGGCAAGCGCGACGCGATCACGATGGCGACGATCGACGGCACGGTCGCGCTGGGGCTGGCGTTCTTCATCAACGCGGCGATCCTGATCCTCGCGGCGGCGACCTTCCACGTCGCCGGCCGGACCGACGTCGCCGAGATCGACCAGGCGTATCAGTTGCTCGCGCCGATGCTCGGGATGGGCGCGGCGAGCGTGTTGTTCGCGGTCGCGCTGCTGGCGTCGGGCCAGAACTCCACGGTGACGGGCACGCTCGCCGGTCAGATCGTGATGGAGGGGTTCCTCAACCTGCGCATGCCGGTCTGGGCGCGGCGGCTGGTGACGCGGTTGCTCGCGATCGTGCCCGCGGTGTTCGTGGTCGGTGCGTCGGGCGATGCGGGCGCGACGAAACTGCTGGTGCTGAGCCAGGTCGTGCTCAGCCTGCAGCTCCCGTTCGCGGTCGTGCCGCTGGTGAAGTTCACCGGCGACCGCACGATCATGGGTGATTTGGTCAGCCCGGCTTGGTTGAAGATCCTCGCCTGGGTGATCGCCGCAGTGATCATCGGGCTGAACGGCACGCTGCTCTACGGGATGCTCTAGGCGACGGGCGCACCGGCGTTGGGGAGGCTCGGATCTTCGGCCTTCGGCTTCTTGGCGAACAGCGCGCGGTCGGCGGGGCCGAACGCGTATCGCCACAGGATGTAGAGATAGGTCGCGGCAATCGCGGGTTCGCCGACCGCGAGTTCGACCCATTCGTAACGCTTGGGGAGTGCGGTGAACCCGGCCCCGACGACGATCGCGGCGAGCGCAGCCCATACCAGCGGCCAGCGCCACGGCGACACGTTCGCGCCGAGGAGATGGCCGAGCAGCTTCGACTTGATGATCGAAGTTAGGCCTACCGACAGCATCAGCGCGATCGCCGGGCCGGCCGCCTGGTAATTGACCGGATAGCCCAGCGCTCGGATCGTGAAGATCAGTGCGAAGCTCAGGCCGACCTGGAACGCGAGCATCGCCGCGGAGATCATCAGGTTGCGGTGGCGGGCGATGTAGACGAGCGCGGATTCGCTGACCGCGCCGGTCGAGGCGAGCACTTCGGCGGTGAGCAGGAACGCGAGCGCGGCGGTGCCGGCGACGAACTGCGGACCGACCACGCCCATCACCGCTTCACCGGGAATCGAGCCCATCAGCGCGAGCCCGCCTTGCGCGGCCATGATCCAGAACGCGACCTGGCGGACCTGGTTGGCGATTGCTGCGCGGTCGTTGATTGCGAGGCTGTGGGTGATGACGGGGCCGAGGATCGGATCGAAGCTGGTCTTGAGCTTCTGCGGCAGGGACGCGACCTGTTGCGCCATGTAATAGATGCCGACGATCTTCGGCTCGAACATCACGCCGAGGATGAAGCGGTCGACGTTGCGGCTGCCCCATTCGAGGATGTCTGCGCCGGCGAGCGGCACATTGGCGCGGGCGAGCGCGTACAATGGACGGAGCTGGGGTTTCCAACCCCGCGGCACGCCGTAGCTGCGCAGGAACGGCACGAGGCTGGCGATCAGCGCTGCGGTCATCGACGCGACGTAGCTGAGGACCAGGCCGTCGCGGATCGTGAAATAGGAGAATGCCCAGGCGGCGATCGAGATCGTCCAGGGCTCGACGACGGCGCGCGCGGTGACGGCGGCCTTGACGTTCAGCCTGTACGCAAGTGCTGCGAGGCTGACGTCGGACCAGGCGATCGCGACGATGATCAGCGGCAGGAACCGGTCGAGCCCGGTGATCGCGCTGTTCGGATACATGATCTGCGGGAACGTACAGAGGACTGCGCTGGCGATGAGCGAGGCGACGAAGGCGACCGCCATGGCGTCCCAGACGACGTTGGCGTGGGGGCGATCGGCGCTGCTGAGGGCGTGCGCGAGCCCGCGTTTGAGGCCGAGCGTTGCCAGCAAGGCGGCGAGTTCGACGACCACGACCGCGATCGCGAAGCGACCGACGAGGTCAGGGCCGTAAATGCGGCCAGCGATGAACAGGAACGGGATGCGCGCGGCGAGGCGGAGGACGAAGCCGGCGATGTTGGTCCGACCACCCTTGGCGAGCGTGTCGATATCCTGCGTGGCCTCGGTCACGCTGCTGCGCCATTCGTGGGTCGCGCCGCGGCAAAGCCGCGTCGTCGGTCGGAGCGAACGCTCCGCCGGCCGCGCTTGTGCGAGTCAGCCGGACATGGCCGGCTGCCGCCCTGCGCGTTCAATGTGCCGCTCCCCAGCTAAGGCCGGTGCCGATCTCGATGCCCAGCGGCACGTCGAGGGTGACCGCGGGGAGTGCCGCATTGGCCATGACCTGCTCGATCACGGGCTTGGCCGCGGCGACGTCACCTTCCGGCAGTTCGAACACGAGTTCGTCGTGGACCTGAAGCAGCATGCGGACATTGGGCAGACCCGCTTCGAGCAACGCCGGCCCCATGCGGACCATCGCGCGCTTGATGATGTCGGCGCTCGTCCCCTGGATGGGGGCGTTGATCGCGGCGCGTTCGGCGCCTTGGCGTTCGTGCTGGATCTTCGAGCGAATCCTCGGGAAGTGGGTTTTTCTCCCGAACAACGTGGTCGTGTAGCCGCTCGCGCGCACGCTCTCCGTCGTCTCGACGATGTAGTTCGAGATGCCGGGGAAGCGGTCGAAATAGCGGTCGATCATCGCTTGAGCCTCTTCCGCCGAAACGTCGAGGCGACCGGCGAGACCCCAGCGCGAGATGCCGTAGAGGATCGCGAAGTTGATCGTCTTCGCGCGGCCGCGGGTGTCGCGGTTGACCTCGCCGAACAGTTCCTGCGCTGTGAGGCTGTGGATGTCGTCGCCGTTCGCGAACGCGGCCTTCAGCGCCGGGACGTTGGCCATGTGCGCGGCCAGCCGTAGCTCGATCTGCGAGTAATCGGCGGCCAGGATGACGTTGCCGGGCTCGGCCACGAACGCGTCGCGGATCTGGCGGCCGATCTCGGTGCGGATCGGGATGTTCTGGAGGTTCGGATCGGTCGACGACAGCCGGCCGGTCTGCGCGCCGGTCAGCGAGTAGGACGTGTGGACGCGGCCCGTCGCCGGGTTGATCTGCGCCTGCAACGCGTCGGTGTAGGTCGATTTCAGCTTCGACAACTGGCGCCAGTCGAGCACCTTCCGGGCGATCACCGCGCCGGGCGAATCCTTGTCCGCCGCGATCCGTTCGAGTTCGTTGACGTCGGTCGAATAGACGCCGGACTTGCCCTTTCGGCCGCCCTTGATGCCCATCTTCTCGAACAGCACGTCGCCCAGTTGCTTGGGGCTGCCGATCGTGAAGGGCACGCCGGCGAGCGCGTGGATTTCGGTCTCCAGGCTCGCCATCTGGCCGGCGAACTCGGTCGAGAGCTTCGACAGTTTGGCGGCGTCGACCTTGATCCCGTGCATCTCCATCTGCGCGATGACGGGGACGAGCGGGCGGTCGACCATCTCGTAGACGCGAGTCGAGCCCTCCGCGGGTAGGCGGCGCTTGAACCGGCGCCAGAGGCGGAGCGTCACGTCGGCATCCTCGGCGGCGTAGCGCGTGGCGGCCTTGAGGTCGATTTCGTTGAAGGTGCGCTGCGTCTTGCCGGTGCCGACGACGTCCTTGAATGCGATGCAGCTGTGCGAGAGATGCGTGGCGGCGAGTTCGTCCATGCCGTGGCCGTGCAACCCGGCGTCGAGATCGAAGCTCATCACGATCGTGTCGTCGAATGGCGCGATCTGCACGCCGCCGGTCGACGCATAGGCGCGGCCAAGGACGATCATGTCGTATTTGAGGTTGTGACCGATTTTCAGGATGCTTGGATCTTCCAGCAACGGCTTCAGTTTCGCGAGCACGAGCGCGCGATCGAGCTGGACCGGGTTTTCCGCGAGCAAGTCCGTCCCGCCATGCGCGATAGGTACGTAGCAGGCGAGGTTCGGATGCAGCGCCATGCTCACGCCGACGAGGTCCGCGCGCGTCGCGTCGATGCCGGTGGTCTCGGTGTCGATCGCGATCCAGCCCTGGTGTTTCGCCACGGTGATCCAGCGATCGAGTGCGGCTTCGTCGACGACGGTCTCGTAGTCGTCGTGCTTGCAGGGCTCGTCCTCGTCAAACTCGGCTGTGCTCGCCGGTTCGGCGACGGGGGCTTCGGCGACCGCGGAAAGCTTCGCGATCAGCGACTTGAAGCCGTGGTGTTCGAGGAACGCGCGCAACGGCGCGTCTGGGATGCCCTTGAGTTCAAGGTCTTCGAGCGGTTCGGGCAGCGCGACGTCGCATTTGAGCGTGACGAGCACCTTCGACAGCCGCGCCATCTCGGCATGCTCGATCAGGTTGTCGCGCAGCTTGCCTTTCTTCATGCCGTCGGCAGCGGCGAGCACGGCTTCGAGATCGCCGTGTTCGAGGATCAGCTTTGCCGCGGTCTTGGGGCCGACGCCGGGCACGCCGGGCACGTTGTCGACGCTGTCGCCCATCAGCGCGAGCACGTCGCCGAGCTGCGCGGGGGAGACGCCGTGGAATTTCTCCGCGACATGCTCCGCGCCGAGCCGGCGATTGTTCATCGTGTCGTACATGTCGAGGCCGGGCTCGATCAGCTGCATCAGGTCCTTGTCGGAACTGACGATCGTGACTTCCCAGCCTTGGGCGAGCGCGGCCTTCGCGTAACACGCTATGATGTCGTCGGCTTCGAGTCCCTCGGTCTCGATGCAGGGGAGACTGAACGCGCGCGTGGCGTCGCGGATCATCGGGAACTGGGGGACGAGATCTTCGGGCGGCGGGGGACGCTGCGCCTTGTACTTGTCGTAGAGATCGTTGCGGAAGGTCTTCGACGACTTGTCGAGGATGACCGCCATGTGGGTCGGGCCGTCGGCCGCGTGGACTTCGTCGGCGAGCTTCCACAGCATCGTCGTGTAGCCATACACCGCGCCGACCGGCTCGCCATGCTTGTTGGTGAGCGGCGGCAGCCGGTGATAGGCGCGGAAGATATAGCCGGAGCCGTCGACGAGATAGAGATGGGGCATCGCGCGCGGTCTAGCGGATGCTGGGGCGTGCACCAATGGGCGATGCGTGGTTGTTGGGTATCAGGTGGAGAGAAAAGCGGTGGGGGGATGGGGGTTATCCCAGCCTTCCAACAAACGCCCCACCCCGGCGGAGGCCGGGGCCCAGTTGGGGGGACGGCGATAACGAAGCGGTGCGCGTCGTTACGACCACCTTTCCAACTGGGCCCCGGCCTTCGCCGGGGTGGTACAATGGTCAGGGCAGGCGCCTCCTTGTTCTCCCGCGAAGGCGGGAGCCCAGTCTGGGTCCCCGCCTTCGCGGGGAAACATGCTTCTTTGGTTCGAGGAAGGCGGAATAGGAGAGCGATTAACGCCTGCCCTTACTTCTTGATCAGCCCGATCTCGACCAGTCTCTCGTACAGATAATCATGCGCGGTGATCGGGTTCGGATAGCGGTTCGCGTTGTCCGGCGTGATCGTGCCGGGCAGCGTCTCGATCAGGAAATCCGGCGCGGGGTGCAGGAAGAACGGCATCGAATAGCGTGAGTGGCCACGGCGCTCGGGTGGCGGGTTGACGACGCGGTGCGTGGTCGAGGGCAGCACGTTGTTGGTCAGCCGCTGGAGCATGTCGCCGACGTTGACGACCATCGCGCCCTCGGGCGGCTTGATCGACAGCCAGCGGCCGTTCGCGCGGTCGAGCAGTTCGAGGCCGGCTTCCTCGGCACCGAGCAGCAGCGTGATGAGGTTGATATCCTCATGCGCGCCGGCGCGGACGCCTTCGGCATCGGCGGGGATCGGCGGGTAATGCAGCAAACGAAGGATGCTGTTGCCGTCCTTCACCGCCGGGTCGAACCAGTCGGGCTTGAGTTTCAGGTGACGCGCGATCGCGGAGAGTAGCTTGTCGCCGGCGCGGTCGAATGCCGCGAAGAGTTCGAGGAAGACCGGCTTGAACCCCTCGGGGCGCGTCGGCCAGACGTTCGGCGCCATCGTGTCCGCATAGCGATGCCCCTCGGGCAGCTCGCGGCCGACGTGCCAGAATTCCTTGAGGTCGACGACCTTGGCGTCCTTGGCGATCTCGGTCTTGAACGGCGTATAGCCGCGCGCGCCGCCGCCGCCGGGGATGTGATAGCCGCGCTTCTCGTCCTCGGGCAGGTCGAACAGCAGCTTGGTCTCGGCCCAGGCACGCTCGATCAGGTCGGCGGGGATGCCGTGGTCGGCGACGATCGCAAAGCCGTACCGCTCGAACGATTCGCCGAACGCGGCGGCGAAACCATCGGGGTCGGAATCCTGCGTTGCGAGGCTGAGCGTCGGGACCTGGGCGGCGGGCGTATCGAGCATGGGGTGCGTGTCCGGTTTGGGGGATGCCCGATATAGGCGATCGGGGGTGGCGTGCCAAATGTCTGGGTTAGGGTGGGGCGAGATTTCAATCCTCCCCTTGGCGAGGGACGATCGTAGACTAGCCGCTGATGACGATCGTGCCGGTCGCCTTGTCCGTGCCGTCGGGGGCGAGTTCGAGGCGGAAGGGTTTGTTCTCGTCGGTGGTGCCGATCAGGTTCGCGCCCTCGGGATGGACCTGGTAGCCGACCTTCCCGAGCCGCTGTGCGAACCAGTCGCGGACGATCGTGGGTGTTGCCGGGCTGGCGAAGGCGACGCGCAACCCGCCCGCCTTGTCGTCGCCGACGATGTTGAGCGTCTTGATCGACGATCCCGGATACAGCCGCACGCCGTTGAGATCGAAATTGCCGGTGTCGATCTTGATCTTCGGGAGCTTCACCGAGCCCTGGAAGCCGGGCACGTCGATCTTCATCTCGCCGGTCTCGCCGTTGATCGCGCCGAGGACGTTCCCGCCATCGGCGTTGATCGAGACCGATGCGCCCTCGTTCGAGCGATCGCAGGCGGACAAGGCGAGCACGCTGGTAAGGCCGACGGTGGCGAGAAAGAGCGGACGGATCATGGCTGTCTCCGAAGTGTGTTGTTCTGACAATACAGATAGGAGGCGTCGACGCATCGCGCAATCATCTCCGAACTGCGCCGGTTAGCGGGTTCCGCAAGACCGGCCGAGCGGGTAAAGGCGCACGCATCATGCAGACCCAGGATCCCCAATCCGACGCGCCAGCGATGCGCGGCGCGCCGATCGGTTTCGTCGAGTTCGTCGCGCTTGTCGCCTCGCTGATGTCGCTGACCGCGCTCGGCATAGACTCGATGTTGCCCGCGCTGCCGGCGATCGGCGACTCGCTCGGCGTCGCGACCGAGAACGGACGACAGTTCGTGGTGACCGCGTTCGTGATCGGCTTCGGCGTCGCGCAACTCGTCCACGGGCCACTCGCCGATCGGTTCGGGCGGCGGACGGTGCTGCTGTGGTCGCTCGTCCTGTACATCATCGCCAACGTCGCATGCGCGACCGCGGGGAGTTTCACGCTGTTGCTGGCGGCGCGCGCATTCGGTGGCGCAGTGATCGCCGCGGCGCGAGTGGCGACGATCGCTTTGGTCCGCGATTGTTATCACGGGCGGGCGATGGCGCGGGTGATGTCGATCGCGTTCATGGTGTTCATGATCGTCCCGATCCTCGCGCCGACGTTCGGCTGGACGGTGCTGCAGTTCGGCGACTGGCGGGCGATCTTCTGGACGGTCGCGGTGCTGACGCTGGGCGTGCTGGTCTGGTTCTACCTGCGGATGCCCGAGACGCTGGCGCCCGAGAACGTCCTGCCGATCACGCCGGGGCGCATCTTCAGCGATTGGCGCCAGACGTTGAGCGATCGCAATTCGCTCGGCTATACGCTCGCGTCGACCGCGTTGATGGGTGCGCTGTACGGCTATCTCAATTCGATCCAGCAGATCATGGCGGACGTGTTCCATAAGCCGACGCTGCTCGCGCTGATCTTCGCGACGACGTCGGTGACGATGGCGGCGTGCAATCTGCTCAACTCGCGGATCGTGATGCGGTTAGGAACCCGGTTGATCAGCCACGGCGCGCTGTCGGTGCTGATCCTGGTGTCGCTGGTCCACCTGTTCGCGATCGAGATTGGGTTCGAGACCTTGGTGAGTTTCGCGGTCTTCCAGGCGCTGACGCTGGGCTGTTTCGGGCTGGCGACGTCGAACTTCTCGGCGATGGCGATGGAGAATATGGGGCGGATCGCCGGGACTGCGTCGAGCGTGCAGGGGTTCCTGAGCGTCACCGTCGGCGCGGTGTTCGGCGCGCTGATCGGGCAGGCGTTCGACGGCACCACCGTGCCGCTGGTCGGCGGGTTCCTGCTCGCAGGGTTGGCGGCGCTGGTCGCCATTCTCGTGACCGAACGCGGTCGCCTGTTCCGGCCGGCGTCGACGGCACCGGTCCCCGCTTGAAGGAACCACCGCGCACGTCCACCGTTCGCATCTGGTAGGCTCGCAACGTGCGGGCGTCCTGGAACGAGGGAGTGTGACCATGGGCGGACATCAGGTGCCGAGTGCCGGATCGGGCGACGACGGCTATGACGAAGAGGGCTATGACGAGAGTCAGCGCGCCGAGATCCTCGAGGCCACGCGCAACGGGCCGAGCGACGGCATCATCCTGACCGACCTCGAACCCGATCTGGGCGAAGACGATACCGACGACGAGTCGATCGACGAGACCAAGATGGATTCGGAAGAGGTCGGCGAGACGGACTCGTCCGTCACGATGGACGAAGCCGACATGGACGAGGATGACGTCCAGGACGAGCTCGACGATGACACGATCGACGACGACGAAGACCTGAAGGATGCCGACGACGTCGCGCTGAAACCCTGAGCGAACCGCGGGCTGGCGGGCATGGGGAGAATATCTCCGGTGCGGTCAGCCCGCTTTGGCGAGAACTTGCAGATCGTGCATGTCGAACCCCGAGCCGGTCGCATCTTGCGGGGCCGGCTCGGCCGGTTCAGGTTTTGCCGCGGTAACGTTCTGCGATGCCGCGTCTGGGGCTGGAGCGGGTGCGCTGTCGGCGACGTCATACGCCGTCCACAGGATCCCTGCCGACCAGAATACAGCCGCCCAGCGACTGCGGAAAAGACGCGCGAAGCCCATCCGGATGGCCTATCCACTGATCGTTGCGACGATCTTGAGCGACACGGTTAACGACCACGCTACCGTGCCGATCGCTGCATTTCTGCCACTATTGCCTTGAGTTCGCCACGATATGTTCATCGCGGCGACAGGAAGCGTTGCTGCATTGCAACACCTTTGGAAGGTTCCGGGGTTCGCGTTCTTTTTGTTGCAACAAAGCGGACGCCCGCCGGTTTCGACTTGCCTGGACCAAGCCGCACATCGTCGGACGGGGGCCACGTAATCAACGATAGAAGGTCTATTTCCATGCGTACGCTTTCCCTGGCCCTCGTCCTCGCGGCCACCGCATTCGCAGCCCCTGCTTTCGCACAGGACATGGCAGCACCCGCGCCCGCGCCGACCGACAACAGCGCAGCTCCCGGCGAAGCAGCCGCTCCCGATGGCTCCAAGGCGTTCGGGATCGAGCCGTATGTCGGCATCATGGGCGGCTGGGAGCAGTTCGACAACGTCGGCAACCACGGCATCCCGCGCGCGCTGAACTCGGACGGCTCGGTCCGTAACAACTACCGCGCAGACGGTGCGCTGGTGCAGGGCGTCGTCGGCGTCAACGTGCCGCTCGGCCCGGTCTTTGTCGGCGTCGAAGGCAACGTCATCAAGGGCGTCGATGGCAACATCGATTGGGAATACGGCGCAGCAGGCCGCTTCGGCTTCCGCGCCGGCGACAGCGGCATCTTCTACGGCAAGGTCGGCTACCAGTGGGTCAATTTCGACCACTTCGCGCAGTTCTCGACCAATGGCGGCCGCACCAACCGTGACTACAACGCCGTGACCTACGGCATCGGCGCAGAAGTCGGTCCGCAGAGCATCGGCCTCAAGGGCATCACCGGCAACGCCGGCTTCCGCATCCGCGCCGAGGTCAACACCTTCGGCACGGCGCAGAGCTTCCGTCCGATGCTCGGCATCATCACGCACTTCTGAGCCTTGCGCCCGGCAACGGGCAAGGCCAGATTTGACGGCATGGGGGCGGGGAGTGGCAACACTCCCCGCCCTTCGTGTATCTGGCGTTTTCAACGGGTTGGGCGCCGGAAGTGCACGAAGTGCAGACGCTGGCGCGATACCGTGCATGTCCTGCACGCGGTGTCGATCCGGTTGGGGGTCAATCGGTTGGAGAGGGTGCGGGGCCATGCGTCGATCTGAGCATGGGCGGGTGATGTAGGACAGCAAAACCTCGCCACGCCCAGGGGGGGGGGGCGCCGCCGATGCCCCTCGGTCCGTCAGCCGCTTTCGTGGCCGTCACGATGCGCTCGCTACGTCGAGCTATCTCTTGCCGAGCGTCCCGCAGTCTTTCGGCGTCGTTGCTGGCGAAGGTCGGGGCCAAGCGGGGAGCGCGGCTGACCGGCGCGCTGTCGTCGCCGGTACCGTTCGCACACTGGAAGCGGCTCCTTGCCGAGCGGGTGCACGGGGGGCGCAAGACGTCATTTCCGGATCGCGACCGCGCTTCGGCCCGATTTGCACGCGTCGTCCCCCCGTGAAGCGTGGTGGCAATTTCGCGATGTGCCTTTCCTGCGTTGGAGCACAGCGGCTTCCCGCCTTGACGGGCGCTTTCGGCGAGCATGGATGGATGCTCGCGAAGCCATGAGGATCGACGTCGGATCGGTGTGGCGGGAGCGCTTTGCCGTGGGCGACGGACATCGTGCGATGTTCACGATGCGTTCGCCTCGTTTCCGACTCCGCTCGGCGCAATGCGACGGGGGGTGAGGGTGACATCCTCGCGCGCGCGCGTACGCGCGACGGACGATGGAGTATGTGTTTGATTTCATGCGGTTGCTCAGTGGCGATCGCGCAGGCGCCACGCGTGGTCGCGGCGGGGCGGGGCGGAGTGCCGCGCCGGGGGTGCTGCTGCAGCTTCGTCTGGTGTTCTATGGCGTGCTGCTCGGGCTGATGATGCCGGTGATCCGCCAGATCGACTGGTCGGCGCTGGTGCCGCCCGGATTGAAGATCGAATGGCCGACCGGGTTCGGCATCGCCTGGCCCGCCGGGCATCTGCGCGTGCCGGGTGGCTGGAGCAAGGCGGCGGACGCGGCCAAGGCGGAGGCGTCGTCCGCTGCGGCCGCGGCGGCTGGCGCCGCGACCAATGCCGGGGCCGCCACCAGCGCCACCGGCGCGCTCGCCACCGCGGCGGGCGTCGCCAGCGCGGCGTCGACGGTTGCGGCGGCGTCGTCCGCGCTGTCGGGTGGCAAGGCGGTCTCCGCGCGCTTCACGATCTGCGGCCACGCCAAGCGGATCGACTGCATGGTCGACGGCGACACGTTCTGGATGGCAGGCACCAAGATCCGCATCGCCGACATCGACACGCCGGAGACCCACCCCCCGCGCTGCGCCCGCGAAGCGCGGCTGGGGCAGGCGGCGACGGTGAAGATGCAGGCGCTGCTCAACGCCGGCCCCTTCACGCTGACCCCGATCAAGCGCGACGTCGACCGCTATGGCCGCAAACTGCGCATCGTCGAGAGGGGCGGGGAGTCGCTGGGCGCGGTACTGGTCCGCCACGGCCTCGCGCGCCACTATGGCGGCGGCAAGCGCTCGCCTTGGTGTAAATTATAAGGTCAAAGCTTATGATGGATCGACAAGATCTTTGATCGACATTAGTATTTCCGCGGGAACATCATCGAGCTTCATATGACGGCAAAGGCTCATTGGTGATATCTGAACTGACCATCTTTCCTGAGTCTTTGCGGATATCATAGAAATGGCTTTTTTGCCGCATATCATATCCTGAATATTGTACCCAGTTTCGGTCCGCTTCTTTATAAGATCTTTTGATCTTGCCATGGCTGTTGTAAGTGCTAACTTGCGGTCGGCAGTTTGATATCCATCGGCAATAAGTTCGGGCAAACTTTCGGCCATTTCACTCATCACCAAATCAAATATATCGCGAGCATCCTCAATTCTAACGGACTCTTTTGCCCTATTCTCGATATAAGAGTGTATCAGCTCAACATTAAGTAAAAAATTCTCTATTTCTTTTTTTGACCAAACTCTTACAAATAAAGAGTCTTTGGCTGCTTCTATAATTATCGTTTCAAAAAGGTTGTCTGGTTTATAGTCGCGATCAAGGAACATAACGCCAGCAACCTTGCCTGCTGATGTATCATGAAAGGCCTTTGCGGCCATGGCTGCTCTTGGCCAGTTGTTCATTCCGCCAACGGAAAAGTGAGGAATCTTGGAAAATCTATCATAGAATGCGTTGCCGAGTTTGAATGCAATCTGATCTATTAGCGTGTGATCTTTGCCCTCGACAAACAAAATACGACCGGCAGACGCTAACTTTGACAGTTGGATATTATGGTTTGTTCCAATCGCGTCAACAACACCTTGTGCCTGAGTACTCGAGGATAGCGGTCTGGATCTCGATTCGCGTTTTGTTACCGATATAATTTCGCTTGGAGATACATCAGCGATCATTTCCATTGAGTGGGTCGCCACGATAGTCTGTCTGTAACTTTCAGCGGAAAGGAGTTTTATCAACTTTCTTTGAAGATCTGCATGTAAATAAACATCAGGCTCATCAAGAATGACGATCGCATCCGGATCCACTCGAGACAAAAACCAAATCGTTTGTATCCAAGCTTGAAGGCCAGACCCAACCAAGGCCATTTCACTTACGAAAGGGCCGTCTCTTATGGTCAAGCCGTAATTATTCTTATTGACGCCCAAGCCGTATTCAATATCGCCGATCTTTAGGCTGCTGCTCCACGTATTAACGAGCAAATCTTTGAATTTGGCAAACTCTTTTGGCATGTCTGCCATTTGGTTACGGATATGACGATACGATAGGTATCCATTCATATGCTTTTTTAAATAAGTTTTGTTTCGCTGAGTTTCTTCCGCCAAAAGTGCGCCTACTGGAGGCATAACAAAGACACTGCGAAATTTGCTCGTAGAGAACTGACTGCGAGAATTAACCTTTCGTCCGGCTGATAATATGAGCTGGCAACAAATATCATCAGAACTCTCTCCTATTGAGATGACGAGGGAGCAGTGATTATTGTATCTTATACGTATAATTGCAGGTTCACGAGAACCGTAATTATAATGCATCCCTCGGTGTTCAATATCTAAGGTTTCTATCGAAAATCGAAAAATAGGTCCTGCTATTTCCGGTAAGAGGTGGTCGGGGGCCATGTAAAAGTTGGCCGTTGGTGCCTTTTTTAAGGCCGAAGAAGCGATTCTTAGCGCTTCAATCAGAGTTGTTTTGCCAGCATTATTCTGACCGATAAGAAGGCAAAATGGCATGAAGTCGATCGTGTGATCTTTGAACCCACGAAAGTTTTTCAACACGACCGACTTAATCATTTCCGTTTACTCAGCCGCAACCGAGTCGCTGAACATGTCCCGAACCTCGCTCAAGTCCACATTCGCCGCCGGCCCCTTCTTCGCGGTCTGGCGCTTGTCGAAGGAGTCCCAGACGTCGTTCCACTGGCCCTTGGTTGCGGCCTTCGAATACTCGGTCGCGCGCTGTTCGAAGAAGTTGGCGTGCTCGACGCCGTTGAGCATCGGCGCGAGCCAGGGCAGCGGGTGCTCGTCGATCATGTAGATCGGCTTCAGGCCGAGCTGAGTCATGCGCCAGTCGGCGATGAAGCGGATGTACTTCTTGATCTCCTTGGGGGTCATGCCGTTGACCGGGCCCATCTCGAAGGCGAGGTCGATGAAATTGTCCTCGAGGCGGATCGTCGTCTGGCAGACGTCGGCGATGTCGTCCTTGACCGCCTTGGTCAGGCACTGGCGCTCCTGACAGAAGGTGTGGAACATCTTGATGATGCCCTCGCAGTGGAGGCTCTCGTCGCGGATCGACCAGGTGACGATCTGGCCCATGCCCTTCATCTTGTTGAAGCGCGGGAAGTTCATCAGCATCGCGAACGACGCGAACAGCTGGACGCCCTCGGTGAAGCCGCCGAACATGGCCAGCGTGCGCGCGATGTCCTCGTCGTTGTCGACGGTGAACTGCTGCATGTAATCATGCTTTTCCTTCATCTCGGCATATTCGAGGAAGGCGCCGTACTCGCTCTCGGGCATGCCGATGGTGTCGAGCAGATGGCTGTAGGCGGCGATGTGGACCGTCTCCATGTTGCTGAACGAGGTCAGCATCATCTTGATCTCGGTCGGCTTGAACACGCGGCCGTATTTCTCGTGGTAGCAATCCTGCACCTCGACGTCGGCCTGCGTGAAGAAGCGGAAGATCTGCGTGAGCAGGTTGCGCTCGTGATCGCTGAGCTTCTGCGCCCAATCGCGGCAATCCTCGCCCAGGGGCACTTCCTCGGGGAGCCAGTGGAGCTGCTGCTGGCGCTTCCAGAACTCGAACGCCCAGGGGTATTCGAACGGCTTGTACTGCTTGGAGGCGTGAAGGAGGGACATGGTAGGCCTTTCGGGAGATGGGTTTTATATCGGGAAGCTGGTGGGATCAGGTCGCGTGTTTCATGTCTCGGTGCTCCACTGCCACATCGCGGCGGCGGACATCGCGAGGACGATCGCGCCCGAGGTGAGCATGATGCCGATCATGCGGAACGCGTAGGTCTGTTGCTCGGTAATGCTCGGGCTGCGCAACCGGAGCAGCATCGCGGTGCCGACGATTCCGAGCACGCCCGCGACCACGAACATGATAGCTGAACCATACGTCATGCGACCAACTCGCCCGGCGCGCGTTCAGCACCCGAACCCCAAACAGGAGAACGACCATGGTCGATGCAACCAAGATCCAGGAACATGCCGAAGTCATCGGCGCGGACGGCGTCCATGTCGGCACCGTCGACAAGGTCGAAGGCAACCGCATCAAGCTGACCAAGAAGGACTCGGGCGCGCAGGTCGTCGAGGGCACGGGCAGCCATGAAGGGCATCATCACTTCATCTCGCTCGGGCTGGTCGCGGATATCGAGGACGGCAAGGTCCGGCTTTCCGCCAACGCCGACGTGGCGGTGACGTTCGAAGAAGAGGCCTGACGCGAACGCGGTGCGTATCGAACGCGCCGCATAGCCAGCCCGAACCCCGGTCCGCTTCGCGCGGGCCGGGGTTTTTTGTGTCAGGCGGCTCCCGGTCCGTGGTTCACGGGCCGGGGTCACGCTTGAACGCCGAGAGGCCTTACTGGCAGGCAAGGCACTCATCGTAATCCTTCGACTCGACGTCGATCTGGCGCAGGTCGATGGTGTTGTCCGCTTCGACGCCGCCGGCGAAGCCCGCGCGCTGGACCGACTTCGAGCGGAGATAATAGAGCGACTTGATGCCGAGCTCCCACGCGCGGAAATGGAGCATCAGCAGGTCCCACTTCTCGACGTCGGCCGGGATGAACAGGTTCAGCGACTGCGCCTGATCGATATAGGGCGTGCGATCGGCGGCGAGTTCGAGCAGCCAGCGCTGGTCGATCTCGAACGACGTCTTGTAGCAGTCCTTTTCCTCGACCGAGAGGAAGTCGAGATGCTGGACCGAACCACCCTGCTCGAGGATCGAGTTCCACACCGCGTCGCTGTTCTTCGACTTCTCGCTCAGCATCTTCTCGAGATACGGGTTCTTGATCGAGAAGCTGCCCGACAGCGTCTTGTGCGTGTAGATGTTCGCCGGGATCGGCTCGATGCACGCCGACGTGCCGCCGCAGATGATCGAGATCGACGCGGTCGGCGCGATCGCCATCTTGCAGCTGAACCGCTCCATCGCGCCGACGTCGGCGGCATCGGGGCAGGGGCCGCGCTCGATCGCGAGCTGCATCGAGGCTTCGTTGGCCTGGCTGCTGATGTGCTTGAACATGCGCAGGTTCCACGACTTCGCCATCGCGCCCTCGAACGGGATGCCGCGTGCCTGGAGGAACGAGTGGAAGCCCATCACGCCGAGGCCGACCGAGCGCTCGCGGCCCGCCGAATAGGCGGCGCGTTCCATGCCGGGTTCGTGGCGGTCGATGTAATCCTGCAGCACGTTGTCGAGGAAGCGCATGACGTCCTCAATCAGGCCCTTCTCGTCCTTCCACTGATCCCATGTCTCGAGGTTCAGCGACGACAGGCAGCAGACCGCGGTACGCTCGTTGCCGAGGTGATCCTTGCCGGTCGGCAGCGTGATCTCCGAACACAGGTTCGAGGTCGAGACCTTGAGGCCGAGCTCGCGGTGATGCTTCGGCATCGCCTTGTTCACGTGATCGGCGAAGACGATGTACGGCTCGCCGGTCTGGAGGCGGGTCTCGACGAGCTTCTGGAACAGCGAGCGCGCATCCACGGTGGCGCGGATCGCCTGGTCCTTCGGCGAGCGGAGATGCCATTCCTCGCCGTTGCGGACGGCTTCCATGAAGGCGTCGGTGATCAGCACGCCGTGGTGGAGGTTCAAAGCCTTGCGGTTGAAATCACCCGAGGGTTTGCGGATTTCGAGGAATTCCTCGATCTCAGGGTGCGAGACGTCGAGATAGACGGCGGCCGACCCGCGGCGCAGCGAGCCCTGGCTGATCGCGAGCGTCAGCGAATCCATGACGCGGACGAACGGGATGATGCCGCTGGTCTTGCCGTTGAGGCCGACCGGTTCGCCGATGCCGCGGACGTTGCCCCAATAGGTGCCGATGCCGCCGCCGCGCGAGGCGAGCCAGACATTCTCGTTCCAGGTGTCGACGATCCCGCCGAGGCTGTCAGGGACCGAGTTGAGGTAGCATGAGATCGGCAGGCCGCGACCGGTGCCGCCGTTCGAGAGAACGGGGGTGGCGGGCATGAACCAGAGCTTCGAGATCGCGTCGTACAGGCGCTGTGCATGGCCGGCGTCGTCTGCGTACGCAGAGGCGACACGGACGAACAGGTCCTGGTAGCTCTCGCCTGGGAGCAGATAGCGATCCTTGAGCGTGTCCTTGCCGAATTCGGTCAGCAGCGCGTCGCGGCTGTGATCGACCTCGACCGGGTAGATCTGCGCGCGCACGGAGTGGCTGTCCTGCGCCTGGCGCGGGGCCTTCGGAGCCTCGGCTTCGATGGTGGCAATGGTCTGTTCGATCGTATCTGTGGTCATGTCGCTATCCCGGCTGCTGTCTCTGAAATCCATCGAAACCGCTCCTAGTGTTCTGTATTCGTTCGAATCGGCGTCATGTCGCCATGCTACCATCGGACGGCCCCTAACGGGAGAACAAAAAGTGACCATCGCGGCGGTGGAAGGCGCGCTTACGGTCATATCGCATATGGCTATGCGAGGGTTGTTCTACCAGCGATTGGGTCCGCCCCCGAACGCAACCCCAAGAGATTGTGCCAAAGCGCGAAGAGACGCAAGGGGGTGCGCAGGGTGCAGGGGGCTCGGTTCGTCGTGTTCGGGTGCGGGTTGGGCGAGCGGGATATTCGCGACGCGTGGACTTCTGCGGGGTTCGCGAAGCGCAAGGGGGCGAAGCGGGAACGAAAATTTATTTAGAGCGGAAAGATGGCAAATGTTGCTCGTGGAATCTGCGCGCGCTGTCTGAGGCTCTAGGCGCCGACGAGGCGGTCGGCGAGTGCCGCGATGCTGGTGGCGGCATGATCCCAGTCCTGTGCCTGGTCCGCATCGGGTGCGGGGCGGCCGCCATATTCCATCGGCCGATCGATATACGCAGTCATCAACCCGCAGGCGCGCGCTGCGGCGAGGTCGCTGTGATGCGCGGCGACGAGGCAGAGTTCACCGGGATCGATGCCTAGCATGCGGGCAGTGGCGAGGTATGCCTCGGGTAGCGGTTTGTAGACTTGGCTGACCTCGGCGCCGAGGATCGCATCCCAAGGTAGCGCTGCACGCCGCGCCATCTCGACCATCAGCGCGATGTTGCCGTTGCTGAGCGTGACGATCGGAAACCGCGTCTTGAGGCGGGTCAGGCCGTCGACCGAGTCCGGCCACGGATCGAGCCGGTGCCAGGCATGTGTCAGGTCAACGAGCATCGTCTCGTCGATCGCCGCCGGGTCGATCGCGTACTCACGCAGCAGATCCTCGAGCGCTTCGCGGTGGAGCGTGTCGAGGATGACGAACGGACGTCGCCCGCTGCGGACCTGTTCGAGCGCTGGCTGATAGCGATGCCGCCAACCGTCCGCGAAGCGGTGCGGGTCGATATCCAGTCGGCCGAGAGCGGCCAGAACGGGGCCTGCATCGCGCGCGATCCCCGAGCGCCAGTCGACCACCGTGCCGAACACGTCGAAGGCCAAGGCTTTGATCGGCATGGGCAATCTCCTTCGGCACCTGTACCGTTCGACCCTGTATCCGTCATTCCCGTGCAGGCGGGAACCCATACGGGCATGCCTCGCGGTAAAATGCTGGCGCTACAGAATATGGGTCCCCGTCTCCGCGGGGATGACGATGTGTTGCATATCCGACGGTGACCGGCGCCGTTTCCTTCAAGGCATACGGTAGGGCACCCGCAGTTACGCCTTCCTGCCGCGCGGCTCCACGGACGCTTACCCCGTCCGACGCAGACGGAAGCCCTGCGTCTGGTTCAGCTTCGCGAGATTGAATGCTTCGTGAAACTCGATCCCGGCCTTGCCGTTATGCGCCCAGCGAATGCGCGCCGGCACCATCTGGTCCTCGACAAGTTCGATCAGCATCTCGAGCCCGTCGGGATCGCCGTCGACCGCGATGCCGTCGATCATCGCGCCCGAGGTCGAGATATCGCGGATGCGGACGTCGCCGCGGACGCCGTCGATGAGGATGCCGGCCGAGCGCAGCATCTTGGTCCGCGGCGCGCGACTGACCTTGAAGCCGCTCGGGGTGGCGATCCCGTTTTCCGCGGCCAACTGGAGCAACGCGTCTTCGGCGCTGACCGGGCGGCCATAGACATAGCCCTGGATGTGGCTGCACCCGAGGTCGCGGATGAGATCGATCTCGTCCTGGATCTCGACGCCTTCCGCCGTCGTCTCCATCCCGAGCGTGTCGGCGAGCGTAACGATCGCCTTGATGATCGCGGCGTTGCGGTTGCCGGGTTCGGCGGCGCCCTTCACGAACGACTGGTCGATCTTGATCTTGTCGAACGGTGCGTTGCGCAGGTAGCCGAGCGACGAATAACCGGTGCCGAAGTCGTCGAGCGCGAGCCGGACGCCGATGCCCTTCAGCGATTTGAACATCTGTTCGGACGAGCTGGTCTCGTCGAGGAAGACGCCCTCGGTGATCTCGAGTTCGAGGCGGTTGGCGGAAATCCCCGACTGGGCGAGCGCACTGGTGACGAGCGCGGGCAGGACCGGGTTGGCGAACTGGATCGGCGACACGTTGACCGCGACGCGGATCGCGTCGGGCCAGCGTGCGGCCTCGATACAGGCGGTGCGCAGGACCCATTCGCCGATCGCCTCGATCAGCCCACACTCCTCGGCGACCGGTATGAAATCGGCGGGGGACACCAGGCCGCGGGTCGGATGGTTCCAGCGGATCAGCGCTTCGTAACCGACCACCCGGGTCGTCTTCGTGTTGACGACGGGCTGGTAACAGAGGTGGAACGCGCCGGTCGCGACGGCGCTGCGCAGGTCGTCTTCGAGCAGTTTGCGCGTCTTGGCGCCCGCGAGCATGTCGTCCGAAAAGAAGCGATGGACGCCGCGGCCGTCGGCCTTGGCGGCATACAATGCCAGATCGGCATTGCGGACGAGCGTTTCGGTATCGTTGCCATCGCCGGGTGCGATCGCGATGCCGATCGAGCATCCGATCGTGACGGCGGTGCCGGCAACCGAATAGGGCTGCGACAAGGACGCGATCAGGTCGCGCGCCAATGTCGCCAACGTGTCGCGATTGTCCATGCTGGGCAGCACGACCTCGAATTCGTCGCCGCCCAGACGCCCGACCAGACCGGCATCACCGACCCCGCGTTGCAGCCGTTGCGCGACCAGCTTGAGCAGCGCGTCGCCGGCCTGATGGCCCAGCGTATCGTTGACCGCCTTGAACCGATCGAGATCGATTAGCAGCAGCGACGTGGCGCGGTACGGCCCGGCCAGCTGCGCCAAAGTCTTGTCGAGCGACAGCCGCATCCGCTGGCGATTGGCGAGCCCGGTCAAGCCGTCGAACAGCGCGAGGCGCGTGATCTCGGCTTCGGACCTACGCTTTTCGGTCAGGTCGCTGCCCGAGCCGATGAACCCCTGGAAGCGGCCAAGCTCGTCGACCACCGGGCGCCCCGAAATCGACCACCATTGCTCGCCGTCGGACGTCGCCGAACGGACCGAATAGTCGGAGAACGAGGTTCGCGACGCGATGTGGAAGGCCAGCGTGCGCTCGGTGCCGGGTGCATCGCTGTCCATCTTGAACAACCCGGTGAGCGGCTGGCCGATCGCGCCGCCCGCAAGACCCAGATCGTCGACGACCTTGGCCGACAGATAGGTGATCTTGCCCTGGCGGTCGGCTTCCCAGAACCAGCCGGTGCCTTCGCCCTCGAACTCGGCGATCATCCGGACCGCGAGATCGCCGGCGCTGGCCTGTTCGGCGCGATCGAGTTCGCGATCATGGTCGACCTGTGCAAGCTTGCGGGTGACGACCACGAGACCGACGAGGCCCAGCAGCGCCATGACGAGCGCAACGCCCGGCCCGGTCAGCGCCGCCACCGCGAGGACAGCGCCGACACCGAAGCCGAGGGTTGCCGCGCGGACCGCGTGGATGCTCACCGCGGAGACGAGGATCGTCCCGGCGACCGCGGTGAAACAGGCGATCTGGAGCGGGCCTGACGGCATCCGCATGGTGGTCCAGAGCAGCGACGCCAGCAGCGCCGACATCGCGACGACGCCGAGCGTGATCATCCGGTTGCGCCGGAACGGGCGCCATCGCCGCAGCGCCGGGACGCGCAGCACGCACAATAGCGCGACCGACACCGTAGCGACGACCGCCACGTGGATCCCGACAAGCGAAGCGAACGGGGCCAACCCGGCGCCAGCCGGTGCGCAGACGCACGTGGCGATCAGGATCGCGCCCGCGACCACCTGCGTCACCAGCGTAAGCGGCCACACCGCGGCGACCTGATCGATCTTGCGATCCTGCAATGCGGCGATCTGTTCGCGGGTCTCCTCTGCCAGACCGAACAGCGCGGTCGCAGGCGCTCGATCTCGGGCACGACGATCGGCAACGGGGAGGGGAGCATACATAGCCCCGGTATGGCGTGGATACCTTGCCGAGATGGTCTGCGATCTAGGTTAACGAACCATTCTCGATCAGCGCCGAACCACCGCCAACCGTGTGCCGATGTGAGGGCGATGGGATAGCTATCGCGGTTGCCGCGTTGAGCGGGGGACTCCCAGCATCACGAGGTATTCCCATGACTACGGTTTCGACGATCGCGTCCGCACTCGGTCTCGGCAAGAAGAAGGTCCGTTATGCGATCGTCGGGCTCGGCGACATCTCGCAGGCGTCGATGATGCCCGGCGTCGCGCATACCGGCAATTCGGAGATTGCGGCGCTTGTCACGGACGATGCGGAGAAGGCGCGGGAGCTGGGCAAGATGTACGGCATCGATGCGACCTATCGCTACGACCAGTTCGACGAGCTGCTCGCCTCGGGGCTGATCGATGCGGTCTATCTGGGGACGCCCAACTGGCGGCATGCCGAGTTCGCGATCCCTGCGCTGAAGGCGGGCATCCATGTTCTGTCGGAGAAGCCGCTCGAGATTTCCGTCGAGAAGGCCGAGGCGATTCGTGACGCCGAGCGCGCGTCGTCGGCCAAGCTGATGACTGCGTACCGGTTGCATTTCGAGCCGTCGACGCTCGACGCGATCCGGCGCATCCGGGCCGGTGAACTGGGCGAGCTGATCGCGTTCACCTCCTGCTTCACGCAGAAGGTCGATCCGGCCAATCACCGTGTGAAGAACGGGGTCATTGCCGGGCCGCTGTTCGACATGGGTCCGTATCCGATCAACGCGACGCGCTATCTGTTCGGGGCCGAGCCGACCGAAGTGGTCTCGGCGGTCGCCACGCGGCATCCTGACTTGGGGCTCGGCGATCTCGACGATACGTTCGCGGTGACGTTGCGGTTCCCCGGCGATCGGTTGGCGCAGTTCACCGTTTCCTATGCGGCGAACAACGTCGACAGCCTGACGATATCGGGCACCAAGGGCAGCATTCACATGGACCCGGCGTACGGTTTCGGCGACGCGATGGAGCAGCGTGTCACGATCGGCGATAAGAAGAGCCATGAGAGCTTCAAGCCGACCGACCAGTTCGGCGGCGAGATGCGCTATTTCTCGGACTGCATCCTCGAAGATCGCGATCCCGAACCCGATGCGGAGGAGGGGCTTGCCGATCTGCGCGTGATCGAGGGTGTGCTGGAGGCGCTGAAGACGCGTGGGCCGGTGAGGTTGCTGCCGTTCGTGCGCTCGCGGCGGATTTCGGGGGACCAGGAGCAGACCTTGTCGCCGATCAAGGAGCCCAAGCTCGTCAACGCCGCCAGCCCGACCGGTTGAGCGGCATGCTCGCCTTCCTCGATTTCGAAGCGTCGTCGCTGGGGAAGAAGAGCTACCCGATCGAGGTGGCGTGGGTGTTCGAGGATGGGACATCGGAGAGCCATCTGATCAAGCCTGCGCCTGATTGGACCGACTGGGATTCGGCGGCGCAGGCTATCCACCGGGTCGAGCGACGGGTGTTGGAGGAGGACGGCGAGGATCACGTGGTCGTGGCGGCGCGGATGGTCGAGGCGCTGGTAGGGCACGACCTGCTGGCGAGCGCGCCGTCTTGGGATGGCAAATGGCTGAGCGCGCTGTTGCGGGCTGGCGGGCAGCCGCGGCGGGTGTTGCGGTTGCGCGATAGCGACGAGGCGCAGCTGGAGGCGGCGCGGGCGTGTCTCGCGGCTGTCGAGCCGATGGCGGTGCGGGAGGCTTTGGCGCGCGAGGTGGTCGGCGCGGTGTCGCAGCGGCGGAACGGGCGGGTGCCGGATCACCGGGCGCTGGCCGATGCGGTGGCGGAGCGTGAGCAGTGGCTGGAGGTGAAGGCTGAGACTGCACGGCGGGCGGCGTTGTGGGTTTCGCCGGACGCTGAAGCGCTAAATGCAACCTAACGCTTGTTTCCCCGCGAAGGCGGGGACCCAGACTGGGCTCCCGCCTTCGCGGGAGAACAAGGAGGAGGGTTGGTAGTCTACCGCGACGCTTCGACTGTCGCTGAACTTGTCCTGGCGACGCCCGCAGGTCAGCCGTCGATGGCTGTTTCAGGACCAATACCACCGTCATCCTGACGAAAGTCAGGATCCAGAGTCATCAACGGAGCGCCTGTGACCCTGGGTCCTGACTTTCGTCAGGATGACGGGGAGGGCGGGGGACTGCAAGCAGACTCAATCTAGCGTGCGTCTCAATACTAGCCTCAGTCCGTCTCCGCCCGCGGTGCGCCGCTCATCGTCACGGGTTGCGGTCCGCCTGCGGTGGTCTCCAGCGTCGAGTCTCCACCGAGGACGCGGTACAGCGTCACGCGGTTGCTCGCGCCGACGAGCTGCGTCGCGACGAGGTTGCGTTGCGCGGTGTAGAGCGAGCGTTGTGCGTCGAGCGAGTTGAGGAAGGTGTCGATCCCGCCGCGATAGCGCGCGTCGGACAGGCGGTAGGTGTCGAGGGCCGCCTCCGAGAAATTCTGGTTCGCTTTGAGCTGGTCGGCGATCGTGCCTTGGCGGGCGAGCGCGTCGGCGGTTTCCTGGAACGCGGTCTGGATCGTCTTTTCGTAGGTCGCGAGTGCGGCGTCGCGTTGCGCCTTCGAATAGGCGACGCCGGCGATCCCCGCACCGGCGCGGAAGATCGGGTAGCTGACCGAGGGCGCGACCGAATAGTTGAACGCGCCGCCGCTGAACAGCGAGGTCAGCGACGTGCTGGCGAACCCAAGGATGCCGGTCAGCGAAATCTTTGGGAACAGTTCCGCGCGCGCTGCGCCGATCTCGGCGTTGGTGGCGCGGAGCTGGTATTCGGATTCGACGACGTCGGGCCGGCGCAGGAGGATGCTGCTGTCGAGCCCTGCGGGCAGCGTGGCGACGGTCGGCAGCGCCTGTTCGATCGAGGCGGGCAACAGCGTGGCGTCGACCGGTGCGCCGACGAGCAGTTGCAGCGCGTTGACGTCCTGCGCGAGTGCGGTGCGCTGTTGCGCGAGGTCGGACTGCGCGGTGAACAGGATTTGTTGCGCCTGGCGGAGATCGGTGCGCGGCGCGACGCCGCCGCGCAGCCGCGCGTTGGTCAGCGTGACGCTGCGCTGCGAACTGGTCACTGTGTCCTGCGCGATCTTGAGCAGGCTCTGGTCCGACGCGTAGGTGAGCCACGCATCGGCGATGTCGCCGACCAGCGTCAGGCGGGTGGCGCGCGCGGCGGCTTCGGTCGCGAAATAGCGGTCGAGCGCGGCGCTGGTGAGCGAGCGGATGCGGCCGAACAGGTCGAGCTCGAACGCTGTGGTGCCGAGGTCGACCGAGAAGGCGCTGTTCGAGCTCGACGAGCTGACGACCGATCCGGTGCTCGTACCTGTCCCGCCCGTGCCGACGCCGCCCGTGCCGGTCCCAGTGTTGCCGGTACCCGTTCCGGTACCGGTGTTACCGCCTGTTCCCGTACCGCCTGTTCCGCTCGTGACGGTGTTGCGCGTGCCGTTGCCGCCGCCCGAATAGGTGTAGCGGCCGTTCGCATCGACCTGCGGCAACAGGTCGGCGCGCTGGATGCGGTATTGCGCGCGGGTCGCCGCGATGTTGGCGGCGGCGACGCGGAGATCGCGGTTGTTGGCGAGCGCCTGGACGATGATCTGCTGGAGCCGCGGGTCCTTGAACACGTCGCGGTAGGTGATTGCGGGAAGCGTCGCCTCGGACTGGCGCAGATACGCGTCGCCGACCGGGAGCGACGGCGGCACCGGGAGTTCGGTCCGCGCGTATTTCGGCGCGAGCGAGCAACCGGCGAGTGCGGTCGAAGCGGCAAGGATCAGGACTAGCGAGCGCATCATGCGGGCTCCGGCCGGTGAGGGCCCTGGGGTTCGGGTGGGCCGAATGGTTCGTTGTGATCCCCATCAGATCCATGGCCGTCATGGTCGTGGTCGTCATGGCCCTGGAAGCCGGTCGGCTTGCCACGCAGCTTGGCGATGCCGTCACGCGCGCCGCGGCGGACGAGGACGAAGAACAACGGGATGTAGAAGATCGCCAGGATCGTCGCGGTCAGCATGCCGCCGACCACCGCGGTCCCGATCGCGATGCGGCTGTTCGCACCGGCGCCGGTCGAGAGGGCCAGCGGCAACACGCCGAGGATGAACGCGAACGAGGTCATCAGGATCGGACGCAACCGAATCTTCGCCGCGGACAGTGCCGCCTCGATGACTCGCTTGCCCTTCCTCTCCTCCTGCTCGGCGAACTCGATCATCAGGATCGCATTCTTCGCCGCCAGGCCCATCGTCGTCAGCAGGCCGATCTGGAGATAGACGTCGTTGATCAGCCCACGCAGCGTCACCGCGAGGATCGCGCCGACGAGGCCCAATGGGATCACGAGCAGCACCGCGATCGGGATCGACCAGCTCTCGTACAGCGCGGCGAGGCACAGGAACACGACCAGCAGCGACAGGCCGTAGAGGAACGGCGCCTGGCCCGAGGACAGGCGTTCCTGATACGACAGGCCGGACCAGGCGATCGAGGTGCCGGGGATCTGGCCGGCGAGCTGCGCGATCTTCTCCATCGCGTCGCCCGAGCTGACGCCGGGCGCGCCCGACCCCTGGATCTCGTACGAGGCGATGCCGTTGAAGCGCGACATCGTCGTCGGTGCCTGGCCCCAACTCGTCTTCGCGAACGACGAGAACGGCGCCATCTGCCCGTTCGAACCGCGCACGAACCATTGGCTCAGGTCGGAGGGCTGCGCGCGGAACTGCGCGTCGCCCTGGACATAGACGCGCTTCACACGGCCGCGGTCGATGAAGTCGTTGACGTACTGGCCACCCCAGGCGGTCGACAGCGTCGAGTTCACGTTTGCCTGAGTCAGGCCGAGCGTCGATAGCTTCTGCTGATTGGTATCGACGTGGAGCGTCGCGACATCGGGCAGTTCGGTGAGGCGGATCGCGGTTAGCGACGAATCCGCACGCGCGAGCGCGAGCAGCTTGTCGCGCGCGGCATTGAACTCGGTCTGGCTGAGGCTGCCGGTGTTCTGCAACTCCATCGTGAAGCCGTTCGACGAACCGAGACCGCGCACCGCAGGGGGCACGAGCGAATAGACCTGCGCGTCGCGGAAGCCGGCGAAGGCCTTCGAGGCGCGACCGGTGATCGCGTCGGCGGTGTTTTCCTTGCCCTTGCGGTCATCCCACGGTGCGAACGCGATAAAGCCTTGCCCGGTGTTCTGGCCACTCGCGCCGCCACCGCCGCCACCGCTGACCGTGAACATGGTGCGGACGTTCGCCTTCTCGTTGGTGTAGTAATATTGCTCGATCTGCTTCTGCAGCGCGAAGGTGCGGCCTTGCGTGGCGCCCGCGGGCAGCTGGAACTGGACGATGCCCGAGCCCTGGTCCTCGGTCGGCAGGAAGCCCGTCGGCAGTCGCAGGAATAGCACCGCGAGTACCGCGACGACCACCGCGTAGATCAGCAGGAACACCCACTTGCGGTCGATCACCGACTGCACGGCGCTGGTGTATTTCTGTGTGCCCTTCTCGAACCCGTCGTTGAACTTGTCGCCAGCGCGCGTGAAGACATGCGCGACCTTGGGGAATTTACGTTCGCCCCAACTCTTCTCGGTGTTGCCGTCGGCGTCCTTCTGCTTCTGCTTGAGCAGCGTCGCGGTGAGGGCGGGGGAGAGGATCAGCGCGACCAGCACCGACAGGACCATCGCCGAGACCATCGTCAGCGAGAACTGACGGTAGATCACGCCGGTCGATCCGCCGAAGAACGCCATCGGCAGGAACACCGCGGACAGCACCAGCGCGATCGCGACCAAGGCGACGGTGATCTCGTTCATCGACTCGATCGTCGCCTCCCGAGGCGTCATCTCGGGATTTTCTTCCATCAGGCGCTCGACGTTCTCGACCACGACGATCGCGTCATCGACCAGCAGGCCGATCGCGAGCACGAGTCCGAACAGCGTCAACGTGTTGATCGAGAAGCCGGCGAGATAGAACACGCCGAACGTGCCGAGCAGCACGACGGGGACGGCGATCGTCGGGATCAGCGTCGCGCGCCAGCTTTGCAGGAACACGAACATGACGATGACGACGAGGATGACGGCCTCGATCAGTGTCTTGACGACCTCGTCGATCGACAGCTTGATGAAGTCCGTCGTGTCGTTGGCGTAGGCGAATTTCAGGCCTGGCGGGAAGCTCTTGGCGGACTTGGCGACGAACGCCTTGACCAGCTCGGCGGTCTTGAGCGCGTCGGCGCCCGGCGCGAGCAGCACCGCGATGCCTGCGCCGGGATGCGCGTTGACGCGGCTGCGCGCGTTGTAGTTCTCCGCGCCCAGCTCGATCCGGGCGACGTCGCGCAGCTTGACCACCGCGCTGTCGTTGGTGGTCTTCAGGATGATGTTGGCGAACTGCTCGGGCGTCTGGAGGCGCGACTGTGCGGTGACGGTCGCGTTGAGCATCTGCGTGTCGGGCTGGGGTTGCCCGCCGAGCTCGCCGGCGGCGACTTCGGTGTTCTGCGCCTGGATCGCGGTGGTCACGTCGCTCGGGATCAGCTGGTAGCTCGCGAGCTTGTTCGGGTTCAGCCAGATCCGCATCGCGTATTGCGCGCCGAACACGTTGCTGTCGCCGATCCCGGGAATACGGCCGAGCGGGTCCTGCAGGTTCGAGACGAGATAGTCGGAGACGTCCTGGTTGGTCAGCTTGTCGGTCTCGTCATAGACGCCGACGATCAGGAGGTTGTCCGGGTTCGACTTGCGGACGACGAGGCCCTGCTGCTGCACCTGCGTGGGGAGGCGCGAGAGCGTCTGCTGGACCTGGTTCTGGACCTGGACCTGCGCGATGTCGGGATCGGTGCCCTTCTCGAACGTCACGGTGATCGTCACCGAGCCGCGCGACGACGAGGACGAGCTGAAATAGATCAGCCCGTCGATGCCGGTCAGCGATTGCTCGACGACCTGCGTGACGCTGTTCTGGATAGTTTGCGCGTTGGCGCCCGGGAAGGTGGCGCGGACGGTCACCTGCGGCGGCGCGACGTCGGGATATTGCGCGATCGGCAGGCTCATGATCGCGCCGATGCCGCCGAGCATCACGATGATCGCGAGCACCCAGGCGAAGATCGGGCGATCGATGAAGACACGGGATAACATAAGGGCTTAGCCGGCCTTTTTCTGGCTGGAGTCGCCACCGGAGGAGTCATCCTTGGGCGCTTCGATCTTTTGCGCGGTGTTTTCCGGCACCGGCTTCACGCCCTGGTTCGGCGCGATCTTCGACAGGCCTTGCGTGATGATCCGATCGCCGGGGTTGAGCCCGCTGGTTACCACCCAGAACGCGCCTTGCGTGCGGTCGGCCTTGATCTTCTTCTGCACCGCCTTGTTGTTCGCATCGACGACGTAGACCGTGGCATTGCCCTTCGCGTCGCGCGACACGCCCGCCTGCGGCACGAGGAACGCACGCTGATTGATCGCCTGTGCGAACTTGGCCTGGACGAACATGCCGGGGAGCAGCAGCCCCTGCGGATTGGGGAAGCGCGCGCGCAGCGTCACGGTGCCGGTCTCGGTATTGACCAGCGCTTCGGCGAACTCGACGCTGCCGGTCGCGCCATATTCGCTGCCGTCCTCTAGCGTGAGGCGAACTTCGGCGCGGGTCGCGACGATGCCGTTCTGACCGAGCGAACGGCGCAGCGCGAGCAGGTCCCCGGAGGATTGCTGGATGTCGACGAACATCGGGTCGAGCCGCTGGATCTGCGCGAGCGGATCGGTCTGCGTGGCGGAGACAAGCGCGCCGACGGTGAACAGCGAACGGCCGATGCGGCCGGTGATCGGCGCGGGGACGGTGGTGAACTTGAGGTTGATCTGCGCGGTTTCCAGCGCAGCGCGAGTCTGCGCGACCGAGGCAGTGGCCTGGCGCGAGGTGGCGACCGCGTTGGTATAGTCCTGCTTGCTGATCGCCTCCATCTCGGCGAGCGGCTTGTAGCGCTGCGCGAGGATGTTTTGCGCCTGCTGGTTGGCGCGTGCGCTCTGGAGGTTGGCCTGCGCTTCGTTAGCGGCGGCGCGATAGAGGCGCGGGTCGATCTCGTAGAGCGGCTGGCCCTTCTTGACGAGCGTGCCCTCGGTGAAGAAGCGGCGGCGGATGATGCCGGTGACCTGGGGGCGGACGTCCGAGCTTTCGAACGCAGTGGTGCGGCCGCTGAGTTCGGTGGTCATCGCGACGCTGGTCGGCTGGACGACGACATAGCCGACGGTTGGCGTGCCCTGGCCCGGTTGGCCACCGCGGCCCGCCTTGCCCTGGGCCTTGTCATCGCCGCCGGAGCAGGCCGCGAGCGCCAGTGCCGGCACCAGCAGGATGGCGCACCGCCGCGCAGAAATTCGTGTGGCTATCAAGTTTGGTAATCCGCGATCATGTGTTGGTCGGGCTAAACCACGAGGATGTACCAGAAGTATGTCAGTTGAAAAGCGGGGGTGAGAAATAGGGAAGACAGAGTAACCTGTTTGATTGTGTGGGGGGGTGAAGCGCTCGGCAAACCAAGAAGATTGTTTCCCCGCGAAGGCGGGGACCCAGGCTGGACTCCCGCCTTCGCGGGAGAACAAGGAAGAGTGCGCTCCCGCAACCACACGGACTACCATGCAGCCACCGTACGTGCCTTGAGCCACGGTGCCACCCCGGCGGAAGCCGGGGCCCAATTGGAGAGGTCGTGGTAACGAGGGACTGCGCTTCGTTAGCGACGTTCCCCAATTGGGCCCCGGCCTTCGCCGGGGTGGTGCTTTGTGCGGGAGTCCCGCAAACCAAATTCTCTCGGGCGCGTTGAGCAGTGGATGCCGGAACGAGCCCGGCATGACGGATGGGGGCGGGCTGATGGCTTTGATCGATGACAAGAAGGCGGCTGCCGTTGCGGCCTTGGCCGAGGTGCGGGACGGGATGCTCGTCGGGCTGGGCACCGGCTCGACAGCGGCGTTCGCGATCAGAGCACTTGGCGAACGGGTCGCAGCAGGTCTCTCGATCCGCGCCGTCGTCACCTCGGAAGCCTCCGGTAAACTCGCCCGCGAACTCGGCATCGAAGTCCTCGACTTCGCCACCATCGCCCATGTCGACCTCACGATCGACGGCGCGGACGAGATCGACTCGCGGTGTTTCGCGATCAAGGGCGCCGGCGGGGCGATGCTGCGGGAGAAGATCGTCGCCGCAAGCTCGGCACGGATGGTCGTGATCGCCGACGGCTCCAAGCGGGTCGACCGGATCGGTGCGGCCAAGCTGCCGGTCGAGGTGCTCCCCTTCGCCGGCGCCTACGTCATGCGCGTCCTCACCGACATCGGCGCCGCCCCCATCATTCGCGACAACTACCGGACGGACCAAGGCAATCTCGTCATCGACTGCCACTTCGCCACCCTCGAAGATCCCCGCGCAACCGCCGTCACGCTAGCCGCGATCCCCGGTATTCTCGGCCACGGGCTGTTCCTCGACGAGGTCGATGCCGCGTATATCGCAACGAATGGCGTCGTTACGCGACTGGAACGGATGGGTGCATCCGACTAAAGGCATCCTATGTTGGCAACCAGATCGGATGCGCGGCGTTCGGTCACCGTCTAGAGCGAGGCTTCTTCCATGACCGATACCGCAACCGCCCCCACCAAGGCGGACCCCAAGCTGCACGAGGACGGCTCCCCCGAGCGTCTGGCTATCGATACCATCCGCACGCTGTCGATGGACGCGGTGCAGAAGGCCAATTCGGGCCATCCCGGCACGCCGATGGCGCTCGCGCCGGTCGGCTACACGCTCTGGTCGAAGTTCCTGCGCTACGATCCCAAGCACGCCGATTGGCCCAATCGCGACCGCTTCGTGCTGTCGGTCGGCCATGCGTCGATGCTGCTCTATTCGCTGATCCACCTCGCCAAGATCGAAGAGATCGACGCGGACGGCAACAAGACCGGCAAGGAGGCTGTCAGCCTCGCCGATATCGAGGAGTTCCGCCAGCTGTCGTCGAAGACGCCGGGGCACCCGGAATATCGTCACACGACGGGCGTCGAGACCACGACGGGGCCGCTCGGCCAGGGTTGTGGCAACTCGGTCGGGATGGCGATCGCCGAGCGCTGGCTCGCGGCGCGCTACAACAAGGACGGCTTCACGCTGTTCGACCATGACGTCTACACGATCTGTGGCGACGGCGACATGATGGAGGGCGTCTCGGCCGAGGCTGCGAGCCTCGCCGGCCACCTCAAGCTGAGCAACCTGTGCTGGATCTACGACAGCAACCACATCTCAATCGAGGGCGCGACCGATCTCGCATTCGACGAGGATGTCGGCCTGCGCTTCGACGCCTATGGCTGGAACGTCATCCACATCGACGACGCGAACGACACCGCGGCGCTCAGCCGTGCGATCGAGACGTTCAAGGCGACCAACGACAAGCCGACCTTCATCGTCGTGCATTCGGTGATCGGCTACGGCAGCCCCAAGGCGGGCAGCGAGAAGGCGCACGGCGAGCCGCTCGGCGAGGAGAATATCCGTCTCACCAAGCAGGCGTATGGCTGGCCCGAGGACAAGTCGTTCTACGTGCCCGACGGCGTGATCGAGCATTTCAACGGTGCGATCGCCGAGCGTGGCGCCAAGCTGCGTGACGAGTGGGTCGCGCTGACCGACAAGTATCGTGGCGCCTATCCCGAGCTGTCCGCCGAGCTCGACCTGCTGCTCAAGGACGAGCTGCCCGAGGGCTGGGATGCCGACATCCCGACCTTCGAGGCGGATGCCAAGGGCGTCGCCAGCCGCGATTCGGGCGGCAAGGTGCTCAACGCGATCGCAGCCAAGGTGCCGTGGCTGATCGGTGGGTCCGCCGATCTCGCGCCGTCGACCAAGACCGACATCAAGGGTCAGCCTTCGTTCGAGGCAGAGAACTACGCCGGCCGGAACTTCCACTTCGGCATCCGCGAACACGGCATGGGCGCGATCGTCAACGGCATGGCGCTGTCGCACCTGCGTTCCTACGGCTCCACCTTCCTGGTGTTCGCGGACTACATGCGCGCGCCGGTGCGCCTGTCCGCGATCATGGAGGTCGGCGCGATCTGGGTGTTCACGCACGACTCGATCGGGGTCGGCGAGGACGGCCCGACGCATCAGCCGATCGAGCATCTCGCCACGCTGCGCGCGATCCCCGGCCTCGACACGATCCGTCCGAGCGACGCGAACGAAGTCGTCGCGGCGTGGAAGGCGGTCCTGAAGGATGCCAGCACGCCGGCCGCGCTGATCATGTCGCGCCAGGCTCTGCCGACGCTCGACCGGACCAAGTACGCAAGCGCCGATGGGCTCGAGAAGGGCGGCTATGTCCTCGCGGACAGCGACGGCACGCCCGACGTGATCCTGATCGCGACCGGCAGCGAAGTGTCGCTGGTCGTCGAGGCGCACGAGAAGCTGACTGCGGACGGCGTGAAGAGCCGGGTCGTGTCGATGCCGAGCTGGTATCGCTACGAACTGCAGGACGCCGCGTACAAGGAAAGCGTGCTGCCGCGTGAAGTGCGCGCGCGCGTTGCGGTCGAGATGGCCGGGTCGATCGGTTGGGACCGTTATGTCGGGCTCGACGGGGCGACCGTGACGATGTCGACCTTCGGGGCTTCGGCACCGCTCGCCAAGCTGCAGGACAAGTTCGGGTTCACCGTCGACAATGTCGTCAAGGTCGCCCGCCAAGTGATGGAGACCAAGTGATGGGTGCGCTCAACGATCTCGAAGGCTTCGGGCAGGCGGTATGGCTCGATTTCGTCGACCGGAAGTTCCTGGAGGCCGGTGGCCTCCAGAAGCTGGTCGGCGAGGACGGCCTGACCGGCGTCACGTCGAACCCGTCGATCTTCGAAAAGGCGATGGGTCATGGCGATGCCTATGATTCGACGCTGGCCGAATATGACAAGCAGCATGCCGGCGCGGCGACGATCGACCGCTACGAGCATCTGGCGATCCAGGACATCAAGGCGGCGGCGGAGACGTTGAAGCCGGTCTATGACAAGCTCGACGCGAAGGACGGCTATGTCAGCCTCGAAGTGTCGCCGTACATCTCGGACGATACCGACGCGACGATCGCCGAGGCGAAGAAGCTGTGGGGGATGGTCGACCGGCCGAACCTGATGATCAAGATCCCGGGGACGCTTGCGGGCGGTCCAGCGATTTCGTCGACGATCGCGAGCGGCATCAACGTCAACGTCACGCTGCTGTTCGCGCTCGACGCGTATATTCGCGTTGCCGAGGCGTATGCGGCGGGGCTCGAGGAGCGCGTCAAGCAAGGCCAGCCGATCGACAAGATCGCCAGCGTCGCGAGCTTCTTCGTTAGCCGTATCGATTCGTCGATCGACAAGGAGATCGATGCGCGTCTGGAGAAGGGCGATGCCGAGGCCGAGGCGCTGAAGGCGGTCCGTGGCAAGGTCGCGATCGCCAACGCGAAGATGGCGTATCAATGGTATCTCGACTTCCTGAAGTCGGATCGCTGGCAGGCGCTCGCCGCCAAGGGCGCGCAGCCGCAGCGGCTGCTGTGGGCGTCGACCGGCGTGAAGGATCCGAGCTATCCCGATACGCTGTATATCGACACGCTGATCGGCAAGGATACGGTCAACACGATGCCGCCGAAGACGATGGATGCCTTCCGCGACCACGGCACCGCGGCGGAGACGATCACGCAGGACGTCGAGGGCGCGAAGCACACGCTGGCGGAAGCCGAGCGCTTGGGTCTCGACCTCAACGGCGTTACCGGCAAGCTGGTCGAGGAGGGCGTCGCCTCGTTCGTGAAGGCGTTCGACGACCTGCTCGGTTCGATCGCCAAGAAGCAGCCCGCGACGGCGTAAACTTCTGCTCCCTCTCCCCGTTGGGGAGAGGGCTGGGGTGAGGGGCCGCCACATGCGCCTCCGCCTGGAACTGCCCCTCACCCCGACCCTCTCCCCGGAGGGGAGAGGGAGAAGACAAGGATTTTACCATGAAGATCGGACTGATCGGCCTCGGCCGGATGGGCGGCAACATCGCGCGCCGGTTGATGAAGAACGGCCATGAGGTCGTCGCGTTCGACCGCGATGCCGAAGCCGTGAAGAAGCTCGCCGCCGACGGCGCGATCGGGGCGGACTCGCTCGACGACATGCGCGAGAAGCTCGACACCCCGGCGATCTGGTGGGTCATGGTCCCGGCGGGCGAGCCGACCGAGCAGACCGTCCAGGCGATCGCGGAGAAGGCGTCCGCGGGCGATATCATCATCGACGGCGGCAACAGCTTCTACAAGGACGACGTCCGCCGCGCCAAGGAACTGGCCGAGAAGGGCATCCACTATGTCGACGTCGGCACGTCGGGCGGCGTGTGGGGCCTCGAACGCGGCTATTGCATGATGATCGGCGGCGAAAAGGACACGGTCGATTATCTCGATCCGATCTTCAAGACGCTCGCACCGGGCGTCGGCGAGATCGTCCGCACGCCGGGCCGTGTCGAGGACGTCGCCGATCCGCGCGCGGAAGAGGGCTATATCCATGCCGGGCCTCCGGGCGCGGGCCACTTCGTCAAGATGGTCCATAACGGCATCGAATATGGCCTGATGCAGGCCTATGCCGAGGGCTTCGACATCCTCAAGGGCAAGTCGGGCGAGCATGTCGCCGAGGAGGAGCGGTTCGACCTCAACCTCGTCGACATCGCCGAAGTGTGGCGTCGGGGCAGCGTGATCACATCGTGGTTGCTCGACCTCTCGGCGAGCGCTCTTGCCAAGGACGGCAAGCTCGAAAGCTATAGCGGCAGCGTCGCGGACTCGGGTGAAGGCCAGTGGACGATCGACGCGGCGATGGAGGAGAAGGTGCCGGCCAACGTGCTGACCGCTGCCCTGTTCGCGCGCTATCGCAGCCGGGTGGACCACACGTTCGGCGACAAGCTGTTGTCGGCGATGCGCTTCGGCTTTGGCGGTCATGTCGAGATGCCGCAGTGAGTGGTGGCATGAGCGATATCAAGCTGCTGGTCTCCGATGTCGACGGCACGCTCGTCGACAAGGAGAAGAAGGTCACGCCGGCGACCGTCGATGCGGTCAAGCGGTTGAAGGCGGCTGGCCTCGGCTTCACGATCATCAGCGCACGGCCGCGCTCGGGGATGATGCCGATCGCGGACCTGCTCGGCATCGACG
The DNA here is from genome assembly GCF_004341085.1 of Sphingomonas sp. PP-CE-1G-424. Lineage (GTDB taxonomy): Bacteria > Pseudomonadota > Alphaproteobacteria > Sphingomonadales > Sphingomonadaceae > Sphingomonas. The sequence goes on along the minus strand of NZ_SLXW01000001.1, from coordinate 368,530 downwards.
AGCCGATGGGTGCGTTCAACGGCGGGATCGTGTTCAAGCGCGACGGCACCGTGATCGAGCACCACATGATCGACGTCGACGTCGTCCGCGGCGCGATGGAGATCGTCGGCGATGCGCCGGTCGACACGTGGTTCTTCGCGGACGACGTCTGGTACGCCAGCACCGACCAGGGCGGGCATGTCGGCAGCGAGAAGAAGGCCTCCGCGCAGGACCCGGTGATCGTCTCAGACTTCACCGACCTGCTCGCCAAGGCGGACAAGGTGACGTTCGTCAGCGATGATGAAGACCTGTTGCGCGACCTGCATGCAAAGGTCGCCGCGAAGTTCGATACGCAGGCGACGATCGTCCAGTCGCAGACCTATTATCTCGACATCACGCCGGTGGCCGGGAACAAGGGCAGCGGGATCGAGGAACTGGCGGACGCGTTCGGCATCAGCTTGACGCAGACCGCGGCGATCGGCGATCAGGCCAACGACATCGCGATGCTCAAGCGCGCCAAGCTGGCGATCGCGATGGGCAATGCGCCACAGACTGTTCGCGACGTCGCGCACGAGATTACCAGCGCGAACGATGCCGACGGCGTCGCCCACGCGATCGACAAATTTATCCTTACCGGAGTTTCCGCATGAAAGACCTCGTTGCCTTCGACCTCGACGGAACGCTTGCCGAGAGCAAGCAGCCCTTGCAGGAGCCGATGGGCGAGGCGTTGGCGAACCTGCTCGACGTCGCGCATGTCGCGGTGATCTCGGGTGGCGACTGGCCGCAGTTCGAGAAGCAGGTCGCGTCGCGTCTGCCCGAGCGGGCCGATCGCACCAAGCTGTGGCTGATGCCGACCACCGGCACCAAGCTGTACCGGTTCGATGGCGAATGGCGCGCGGTGTATGCCGAACTGTTCGAGGACGACGAGAAGCAGAAGATCCTGAAGGCGTTCGACGAGTCGCTCGAGGCGACCGGCTTCGTGCCGGAGAAGACCTGGGGCGAGCGGATCGAGGATCGTGGGAGCCAGATCACGTTCTCGGCACTCGGCCAGGAAGCGCCGATCGATGCCAAGCACAGCTGGGATCCGGACTTCGCCAAGCGCAAGGTGATCCAGGCGGATCTGCAGAAGCGCCTGCCGGGGTTGTCGATCAACATGGGCGGCGCGACCTCGATCGACATCACGCGTGAGGGTGTCGACAAGGCGTATGGTCTCAAGAAGCTCAACGAGGCGAGCGGCATCGCGCTCGACAAGATGATGTTCATCGGCGACGCGATCTTCCCGGGCGGGAATGACTATCCGGCGGAGCAGCTTGGGCTGGACGTCGTGAAGGTGAAGAACGTCGACGGCACGCTGGCGGCGATCGCTGGAATCGTCGCGTGCCTGAAGTAAGGGCATGAGCGTCGCCTTCCGTCGCGAGAGTGACGAGGAACATCTCGAACCCAAGTTCGAACAGCCGATCGCGCCGGGGCCTAATCTGGTTACGGCGCGGGGGTTGCGGTTGCTTGGCGAGCGGGTGACCGAGATCGAGGCTGCGGTTGGGGCGGAGAGGGACGAGGAGGCGCGCAAGCTGCTGTTGCGCGACCTGCGCTATTGGCACACGCGCCAGACGACTGCCGAACTTGCGCCTTTGCCCGAGGAGGACGAGGTCGGGATCGGCTCGCGCGTTCGCGTTCGGATGAACGGGGTTGAGCGGGTTATTTCTATCGTTGGTGGTGACGAGGCTGAGCCCGGCGAGGACCGGCTCGCGTTCTCGGCACCGTTGGCGCGTGCGCTGATGGGCGCGGCGGTTGGCGAGACAGTCGCGTTCGCGGACAAGGCGGACGCGATCGAGGTTCTGGCGATCGACAAGGATGGCGGCTGATGGCTGAAGCGAAATTCGAACGGCACCGTCAGGCGTGGACGCAGGACGAGATCCAGAAACTGCATACGCTGGCGAAGAAGGGCATGGCGTTGAAGGCGATTGCCAAGGCGCTGACTCGGAGCGAGGAGTCGGTGAAGGTTCGGGCGAAGGAGGATTCGCTGAATATCGCTAAGCTGCGGTGAGGTGAAAAAGAGCCCTCTCCCCTCCGGGGAGAGGGTTGGGTGAGGGGCTGTTCTGGACGATGCACTGCTTGGCGGCCCCTCACCCCGACCCTCTCCCCGGAGGGGAGAGGGAGTAGAAGGGGGTAGCGTTATTGTGCTCTGCCGGTCGGTGGGAGGCTATTACTCCTCCATCTGGCGCCAATCCAAGAGGCGCCACCGCGAATGGCGCCATCGCAATAGGCACCACCCCCGCCCGAATGGTACCACCCCGGCGGAGGCCGGGGCCCAATTGGAAAGGTCGGAGTAACGACGCGCGACGTGCGTCATTGCCGTCCCCCAATTGGGGCCCGGCCTTCGCCGGGGTGGTGTTGGTGTGATGGAGTGGCCGCCCCGATATGCAGGCGCCACCTATATAATAGATCTCGAACCGACTACAGCGAGCACCCCTTCTTGTTCTCCCGCGAAGGCGGGAGCCCAGTCTGGGTCCCCGCCTTCGCGGGGAAACACTATTAATTAGCGGCTGCTGACCGACGCCGCACGGAGCTACACTTGTCCGAATACGACGCGATCATCCTCGGCGCAGGCGCCGCCGGCCTCATGTGCGCCGCCGTCGCAGGTCAGCGCGGCCGGAAGATCCTGCTCGTCGATCACGCCGAGCAAGCCGGCAAGAAGATCCTGATCTCCGGCGGCGGGCGGTGCAATTTCACCAACGTCCACACCGCCGCCGACCGCTACATCTCCGCCAACCCGCATTTCGCCAAGTCCGCACTTGGCCGCTACACCGCGCAGGATTTCCTCGCGCTCGTCGAATCCTACGGGATCGCCTGGCACGAGAAGACGCTCGGCCAACTCTTCTGCGACGGTTCGGCCCGACAGATCGTCGAGATGCTGCTCGACGAATGCGACAAGGGCTGCGTCGACCTGTCGCTCGGCCGCGCGGTCACCGGAGTCGACCACGCAGACGGTCGCTACCGCGTATCGCTCGACGGCCGCACCGTCACTGCGCCCGCTTTGGTCATCGCGACCGGTGGCCCGTCGATCCCGAAGATGGGCGCAACCGGGTTCGCCTATGATCTCGCGCGGCAGTTCGGGTTGAAGGTCGTCGAGCCCCGCCCCGCGCTCGTCCCGCTGACGCTCGGCGGCGACGAGACGCTGTTCCGCGAACTGTCCGGCGTCGCTGCCGAAGTCGTCGCGACCGCCGGAAAGACCGCATTCCGCGAAGCCGCGCTGTTCACGCACCGCGGCCTGTCCGGCCCCGCGATCCTGCAAGTGTCGTCCTATTGGCGCAACGGCCAGCCCGTCGGGATCGATTTCCTGCCCGATCGCGAGTCCGGCTGGCTCCCCGCCGCCAAGCGTACCACGCCGCGCGCGACTCTGCGGAAACTGCTCGGCGGCACGCTCCCGGACCGACTCGCGGAGACTTTGAGCGAGCGATTGGGGATGACGAGCGAGATTTCCACGCTCACCGACCGCAAGCTCCAGGACGCCGAGCGGGCGCTAAGTCATTGGCAATTCACGCCGAATGGCTCAGAAGGCTATGCCAAGGCCGAGGTCACCGCGGGCGGAATCAGCACCGCGGAACTGTCATCGCAAACAATGCAAGCCAAACGCGTACCAATGCTGTATGCAGTCGGCGAAGCGGTCGATGTCACAGGGTGGCTCGGCGGCTACAACTTCCAATGGGCATGGGCGAGCGGGTGGGCCGCGGGTCAAGTCCTGTAGGGACCACCACGCCAGTGCCTTGCCGTTGCGTAAGCCGGCCACCAATTAGGACGTACATGCCTTTTACAAATATTCCGTCGCTTCTTTCCGAGGCGCTCGAAGCGCGCGGCTATACCGCGCTCACCCCCGTGCAGGCTCACGTGATCGAAGACAATGCGATCGGTCGCGATCTCGTCGTGTCGGCGCAGACTGGCTCGGGCAAGACCGTCGCGTTCGGCCTGGCGATGGCCGGCGAACTGCTCGGTGAAGCCGGCGAGGACGGCGTCCAGCGCTTGCCCGCGCCGCACAAGCCGCTCGTCCTCTGCATCGCGCCGACTCGCGAGCTCGCGCTCCAGGTCAGCCGCGAGCTGATGTGGCTCTATGCCAAGGCCGGTGCGCGCATCTCGACCTGCGTCGGCGGTATGGACGCCTCCAAGGAGCGTCGTTCGCTGGCACACGGCGCGCATATCGTCGTCGGCACCCCGGGTCGTCTGCGCGATCACCTGGAGCGTGGCGCGCTCGACCTGTCGGCCCTGAAGGTCGCGGTGCTCGACGAGGCCGACGAGATGCTGGACATGGGCTTCCGCGAAGACCTCGAGCAGATCCTCGACGCGTCGCCGGAAGCGCGTCGCACGTTGCTGTTCTCGGCGACGATGCCGCGGCCGATCGTCGCGCTCGCCAAGCGTTACCAGAAGGATGCGCTGCGGATTTCGACCGTCGGCGAGGATCGCGGTCATGGCGACATCTCGTACCAGGCCGTCACGGTCTCGCCGTCCGAGATCGAGCATGCGGTGATCAACCTGCTGCGCTTCCACGAGGCGGAAACGGCGATGCTGTTCTGCGCCACGCGCGATAACGTGCGTCATCTGCACGCGAGCCTGGTCGAGCGTGGCTTCGCCGCCGTGGCACTGTCGGGCGAGCATTCGCAGAACGAGCGTAACGCCGCGCTTCAGGCGCTGCGTGACCGTCGCGCGCGTGTTTGCGTCGCCACGGACGTTGCGGCTCGCGGTATCGATCTGCCGACGCTCAGCCTCGTCGTTCACGTCGAGCTGCCGCGCGATGCCGAGACGCTTCAGCATCGCTCGGGTCGTACCGGTCGTGCGGGCAAGAAGGGCACGGCCGTCCTGATCGTGCCGTTCCCGCGTCGCCGTCGCGTCGAGATGATGCTCCGTGGTGCCAAGATCAACGCGGAGTGGGTCAACGCCCCGACCGCGGAGGACATCCGCAAGAACGATCACGAGCGCCTGATCGGCATGCTGTTGCAGCCGGTCGAGGTCGAGGAGGAGGATCGCGCGCTCGCCGTCCGCCTGATGGCCGAGAAGACCCCGGAGGATATCGCTGCGGCACTGGTTCACATGCACCGCGCGACGATGCCACAGGCCGAGGACCTGATCGACCAGAGCAAGCAGCCGACTCAGGACGAGCGTTCGCAGGGTCCGCGCGCGGGCTTCGAGGACACCGTCTGGTTTCGCATGGACATCGGTCGTCGCCAGAACGCCGATCCGCGCTGGATCCTGCCGCTGATCTGCCGTCGCGGGCACATCACCAAGTCCGAGATCGGTGCGATCCGCATCGGGCCGAACGAGACGGCGTTCGAGATCCCGCGCGCTGTGGCGTCGCGGTTCTCGGCGGCGATCCAGCGTACGGCACAGGCTGGCGAGGAAGAAAGCGGCGTGGCGATCGAGGCGATGCAGGGTGCGCCCGAGAGCGGTGCTCGGCATGATAGCGGTGGCGGTGGTCGCAGCAATGCGAGCGGTCCGCGCTCGACGCTGCACCGTGCGGCACCGCGTGGCGGTCCGGCTCCCGCGCGGAAGCCGCCGTACCGCGGTAACCGCGAGCGTAGCTGAGGGACCTACCTTCCGTTCGTGCTGAGCGAAGTCGAAGCATCCCCGTTTGGGGCACACCCTTCGACTTCGCTCAGGGCGAACGGGGGGGACTGACTGCCTCCAGAACTCCGTCATCCTGACGAAAGTCAGGATCCAGAGTAACGAACGCCGCCCTGCTTGATCCTGGATCCTGACTTTCGTCAGGATGACGGGAATGAGCGGGGCGGTTTGGGATGTGTACGATGACGAACGTATCTTCCAGCACGATCCGCATCCTCGTCGATGCCGACGCATGTCCCGTCAAAGACGAAATCTACAAGGTGGCGTGGCGCCACGAAGTCCCCGTGACGATCGTCGCGAACAGCCATTTTCGCATTCCCGTCCATCCGCTGATTTCCCGCGTCGTCGTCAGCGACGGGTTCGACGCGGCCGACGACTGGATCGCCGAACAGGCCGATGCGACGTCGGTCGTGATCACCGCCGACATCCTGCTCGCCGACCGCTGCGTGAAGGCCGGCGCGACCGTGCTCGCCAACACCGGCAAGCCCTTCACCACCAGCTCGATCGGCGGCGCGATCGCGACCCGCGCGATCATGGCCGACCTTCGCGCGGGTGGCGACATCATCGGCGGCCCCGCGCCGTTCTCCAAGGCCGACCGTTCCGCGTTCCTATCCGCGCTCGATGCCGCGCTCGTGCGGCTGAAGCGGCGCTAGCCATACCGCTTCTATCGCTCGACTTATCGGAGCGGTTTGGGCAGGTATCCCAGCATGCAATCGCATCTTCTCGACCGTGACGAATTGCTGGCACGGCAGGCGTTTCAGCTGGCCCTGGTCGATCTGCTGCGCGGGCTTGACGGCCCCGACCTGATCATGGCGGCCGCCGCGGCGACGCTCGGGTCGCATCTCGGCGTGGCCCGGTGCGGCTATGGCGAAGTGGTGCCCGACGGCACGGCGATGCATATCGCGGGCGACTGGACGAGTGGTGCGCTGCACAGCCTGGCGGGCGAAACGCGTCTGCTCAGTGCGTTCGGTACGGGGCTGCTCGACGATCTGCGTGCGGGCAAGACGGTGATCGTCGACGATTGCCATACCGATCCGCGATCGAGCGATCCCGATTACGGCGCGGCGTGGACGAGCATCGGGGCGTGCGCGCTGATCGTGTTTCCGCTCGTGCGGCACGACGAACTGACTGCGATCCTGTACGTACATGAACCCGCCCCGCGGATCTGGACGCCCGCCGATATCGCGCTGGTCGAGGACGTCGCGCTGCGGACTTCGGACGCGGTCGAGCGGAGTCGTGCCGATGTTGCGCTGAAGGCGAGCGAAGAACGCTTCCGGTCGCTGTTCAATTCGCTCGACGCCGGGTTCTGCCTGATCGAACTCGCTTTCGAGGGCGCGCGCGCGGTCGACTATCGGTTCATCGAGACCAACGCGGCGTTCGAGCGCGAGACCGGGCTCAGCGACGTCGTCGGCAAGTGGATGCGCGATCTCGTGCCCGATCTCGAGGAACGATGGTACGCGATCTACGCGCGGGTCGCGACCACCGGCGAACCCGCCAGGTTCGAGGATCATGTCGAAGCGTTCGACGGACGCTGGTACGATGTCCACGCCTACCGGGTCGATGAGTCGGGGACCAACCGGGTCGCGGTGCTGTTCAATGATATCAGCGAGCGTCGTCGCAAGGATATCGCGCTCGCCGAAAGCCAGAACGAACTCGAGCTGGCGACGCGGGTCGCGCAGCTTGGCCGGTTCGACTATCGGCCGATCGAGGGCACGCTGACCTGGGACGACCGCTGCCGCGCGCTGTTCGGGATCTCGCCGGGCAAGCCGGTCGATTATGCGTCGTCCTTTCTCGCCAATCTCCATCCCGACGACCGGGTCGCCGCCAATGCCGCGGTCCTAGCGTCGCTCGATCCGCAGGGCACGCGCACGTTCGAGGCCGAATACCGCACGATCGGGCAGGAGGACGGCGTGGAGCGTCATGTGTCGGCGCACGGTGCCGCGTTCTTCGACGACGACACGCCGATCCGGTTGATCGGTACCGTGCAGGACGTCTCGCGCGATCGGCAGGCGCAGGCGGCGCTTCGCGAGACGAGCGAACGGCTGCGCCTCGCCGCCCGCGCGACCAACGACGCGATCTGGGACTGGGATCTGCGCCGCAATTACGTGTTGTGGAACGAGGCGCTGACGACGGCCTATGGCCATGATCTTGCGAGCGTCGACCCGACCGGCGACTGGTGGATCGACCACATCCATCCCGAGGATCGGGGGCGGATCGATCGCAGCATCCATGCGGTGATCGACGGCGGCGGCACCGAATGGACCGAGGAATACCGGTTTTTGCGCGCCGACGGCCACTATGCCGATGTGCTCGACCGCGGCTATCTGATCCGCGATGAAGCCGGCCAGCCGCTGCGAATGATCGGCGCGCTGCTCGACCAGTCCGCGCGCAAGGCCGTCGAGCGACAGCTGCGCGCGGTCAACGAGGGGCTCGAAGAGGCGGTCGTGGCATCGAAGGCGGACCGCGACCGGCTGTGGGACCTGTCGACCGATATCATGCTGCGCGCGGAATATGACGGTACGATCGTCGCGGTAAACCCGGCCTGGACCGAGATGCTCGGCTGGGACATGGAGGAGATCATCGGTCGGCCGCTGTTCGCGCTGCTCCATCCCGACGACGTGGATCATACCAGCGAGGGCGCGGCGGGGATCGCGCGCGGTCAGATCATCACGCGGATCGACAATCGCTATCGCTGCAAGGACGGGAGTTACCGCTGGATCAGCTGGGCCGCGCAGCCGGGCGACGGGATGATCAACGCGGTCGGCCGCGACATCACCGAGGAGAAGGAGAACGAAGCCCGGCTCGCGCGCGTCGAGGATGCGCTCCGCCAGGCGCAGAAGATGGAGGCGGTCGGCCAGCTCACCGGCGGGATCGCGCACGACTTCAACAACATGCTGACGGGGATCATCGGCGGGCTCGACATGGTCCGCCGCAATCTTCCCGAGGTCCGACATGAGCGCGTCGATCGGTATATCGAGGCGGCGACGGTGTCGGCGAACCGTGCCGCCGGCCTGACGCAGCGCCTGCTGGCGTTCTCGCGGCGCCAGTCGCTCGATGTGAAGGCAGTCGATGTTGGCGATCTGGTCGACGGGATGGAGGATCTGCTGCGGCGGACGCTCGGCGAGAATGCTGGGCTGGAGGTGCGGCGCACGCCGGGGATCTGGCCGGCGCATACCGACGCGAACCAGCTCGAAAGCGCGCTGCTCAACCTGGCTATCAACGCGCGCGACGCGATGCCCGAGGGTGGCCTGCTGACGATCGAGACCGAGAACGCGCATCTCGACGCACATTATACCGAGACGATCGAAGACCTCGAGCCGGGCGATTTCGTCGTGATCGGCGTGTCGGACACCGGCACGGGCATGAGCGCATCGGTGATTGCCAAGGCGTTCGATCCGTTCTTCACGACCAAGCCGATCGGGCAGGGCACCGGGCTCGGCCTGTCGATGATCTACGGTTTCGCGCGGCAATCCGGCGGCCATGTGCGGATCTATTCGGAGGAAGGGCAGGGCACGACCGTCAAGCTGTACCTGCCGCGGTTCCGCGGCACGGTGGAGGCGCCGGTCGAGATCGCCGATGCCGAGCTGCCGCGTGCCGACGGCGAGCAGGTGCTGCTGGTCGAGGACGATCCGGCGGTGCGGATGCTGATCGTCGATGTGTTGCAGGGACTGGGGTACGGCGTGCTCGAGGCCGCGGACGGGCGGGCGGCGGTGCCGTTCCTGGAAAGCGAGCAGCGGATCGATCTGCTCGTCAGCGATGTCGGCCTGCCGGGGATCAACGGCCGGCAGGTCGCCGAGATCGCGCGCGTGCATCGGCCGGGACTCAAGGTGCTGTTCGTGACGGGCTATGCGGAGAAGGCGGCGGTGCGCGGCGATTTCCTCGGCGAGGGGATGGACATGATCACCAAGCCGTTTGCGCTGGACGTGCTGGCCAACCGGATCCGTGCGATGATCGGGCGGTAGCGAGGCTTGCCACCCCGGTTCCGCCAATATCCGTCACCCCGCGCAGGCGAGGATCGCTATCCTCGAGCGTCGGTGGATAGCACGTTGGCCAGCCAATATGGGTTCCCGCCTCCGCGGGAATGACGGGATAAATTGGTCCCGTCTGGTATCCAAAAACGACTTTACCGGTTGCCATCCCGCTCTCCGCATCGGCATAGGCGCGCGTTCATTGAAGGACGACGCATGCAGATGGACGCTGGCGGCCCCGCTTTGGGGCTGGATTTCGGCACGACCAACAGCGTCGTGGCGCTGGGGACCAAAGGCGGTTCGCCGGAGCTGGTGACGTTCGCCGCCCCTGCCGAGACGAGCCCGGTGTTTCGCTCGGCGCTGTGCTTCTGGCAGGACGACAGCGGCAAGGGGCTCGCGTCGGATGCGGGGCCGTGGGCGATCGCCGAATATATGGAGTATCCGCTCGACAGCCGGTTCATCCAGTCGTTCAAGTCGGTCGCGGCGATGAAGACGTTCGAGCAGGCGTCGGTCTTCGACAAGCGCTATCGCTTCGAGGAGATGGGCCAGCTGTTCCTCGAAAAGCTGATTTCGCACGCAGGCGGCAAGCTCGACACGCGGCCGCACCGGATCGTGGTGGGGCGGCCGGTCGAATATGCCGGCGCGCGGCCCGACGAAGCGCTGGCGCGGACTCGGTATGATGCGATGTTCAAGGGCTTCGGCGCGGAGATCCATTACGTCTATGAGCCGCTCGGTGCGGCGTACAGCTATGCGACGCGGTTGACCGAGCCGGCGACGATCCTTGTGGCGGATTTCGGTGGCGGTACGAGCGACTTTTCCGTGGTGCGCGTTGCCGAGCCGGGGGCGGCGCGGCGGTGTACGCCGCTCGGGCATGCGGGTGTCGGGATCGCGGGGGATCGGTTCGATTACCGGATCCTCGACCGGCTCGTGCTGCCGATGCTCGGCAAGGGCGGCGCGTACAAGTCGTTCGGCAAGGAGCTGGAGATTCCGCGCGCGTATTTCGCCGATTTTGCGGACTGGTCGCGGCTGGCGTTGATGCGCAATCGCAAGACGATGACCGAGCTGGAGCGGTTGCAGAAGACGGCCGTGGATCCCGACGCGATCGGGCGGATGATCGCGGTGATCGAGAACGAACTTGGCTATCCGCTGTACGACGCGGTTGGGTCGCTCAAGCGCGCGCTGTCGAGTGGTGAGGACGCGCATTTCCACTTCGCGGGCGCGGGGCTGGAGATCGAGGCGGATGTGACGCGGGCGCAGTTCGAAGGCTGGATCGCCGACGACGTGGTGCGGATCGAGGCGGCGGTCGACCGGGCCTTGGAGGTCGCCAACGTCGGTGGCGGCGAGATCGACCGGGTGTTCCTGACTGGCGGGTCGTCGCTGATCCCGCGCATCCGCCGGATATTCGTCGAGCGGTTCGGCGAGGCGGCGATCATGAGCGGTGGCGAACTGACTTCGATCGCGCACGGGCTCGCGCTGATCGGCGAGCAGGACGACATTGCGGCTTGGTCGGCATGATCCCGAGGGTTCTGCTCGGGACGGCGCAGGTGCCGGGTGGTGGCGAGCTTCGCTTGCTGCAACGTGGCGCAGAGTTCTCGATCATGCTCGGCGCGAACGAGTTGATGAACAGTCGGCTTAGCGGGTCGGAAGAGGCGCTGGCGGAGCAGGCGTGCGACCGGATCGGTGGGCGGCCGGGCGTGCGGATGCTGATTGGCGGGCTTGGGATGGGGTTTACCCTCCGTGCGGCCTTGGCGCGGCTTGGGCCTGACGCGGAGGTGGTTGTGGCGGAGATCGTGCCGGCGGTGATCGAATGGGCGCGCGGGCCTATGGCGGCGGTGCATGGCGACAGCCTGACCGATCCGCGGACCCGGGTTTTCGAGGGCGACGTCGCCGCGGCGATCGGCGAGGGCGGGTGGGATGCGATCCTGCTCGACGTCGATAACGGTCCGGACGGAATTTCGCGGCCAGGTAACGATCGGCTTTACGGCGCGCGTGGGTTGTCTCTGGCGCGGGCGGCTTTGCGGCCGGGCGGGGTGCTCGCCGTGTGGTCGTCAGCGCCGAGCAAGCCGTTCGCCACACGCCTTGCTGAGGCCGGTTTTGCAGTCGACGAAGTGATCGCGCGGGCGACGCGGAAGGGCGGCGCGCGGCACACGATCTGGTTCGCCACCAAGCCGTGATCTGGCGCTGGGCCGTCTTGATCGCGCTGTCGGCGGTGATCGCCGCGCTGCTCGAAGTCGTCGGGCTGCCTGCGGGGTTGCTGCTCGGGCCAATGGTAGCCGCGGTCGTGCTGGCGGTGCGGGGGTGGTCGCTGAGCGTGCCGACGTCGGCGTTTCGCGGGGCGCAGGCGGCGGTCGGGACTTTGATTGCGGGGTCGATCACCACGGGGATCGTCGCGACGGTGGCGGATCACTGGCCGGTGTTCCTGATGGTCAATTTCGTCACGCTCGCGGCGAGCAGCGTGCTCGGGTATTTGCTAAGCCGGTGGCAGGTGTTGCCGGGGACCGTCGCGGTGTGGGGATCGACGCCGGGCGCTGCGAGCGCGATGGTGTTGATGGCGCAGGCCTACGGCGCGGATTCGCGGCTGGTCGCGGTGATGACATACACGCGGGTGGTGAGCGTGGCGGTGGTCGCGTCGGTGCTGGCGGCGGTGATGGTCGGTGGCGGGAGCGGGCATCATGTCGCGACCACGTGGTTCGCGTCCGTAGATCCGGTCGCAGTGCTGCGGACGATCGCGATTGCCGGTGTCGGCGCTGGGGTAGGGGTCGTGCTGAAGCTTCCCGCCGGCGCGCTGCTTGGGTCGCTGGTGGCGGGGGCGGCGCTCAATGTCACCGGCGTCGCGCAGCCAGTGTTGCCGCAGTGGCTGCTCGCGATCAGCTATGCGGTGGTCGGGTGGCGGATCGGGCTGTCGTTCACGCGCGATACGTTGCGGGTGGCGGGGAAGGCGATGCCGCGGATCCTGCTGTCGGTGGCGCTGCTGATCGCGTTCTGCGGCGGGATCGCGGCGGCGTTGACGCGCTGGTGGGGGATCGATCCGGTTACCGCGTATCTGGCGACGAGCCCGGGCGGGATGGATTCGGTCGCGATCATTGCTGCGTCGAGTCCGGTCGATGTGCCGTTCGTGATGGCGTTGCAGGTTTTGCGGTTCCTGGGGGTGCTGTTGATCGGGCCACCGCTGGCGAAGTTCGTGGCTACGCGGCAGGGCGGTGTGCCGCCGCCGGTCATTCCGACTTAGCGCGGCGGGGCCACATATACCGTCGTCATCCTGACGGAAGTCAGGACCCAGGGTTACAGGGGGTAGCGGTCGTGGCTCTGGGTCCTGACTTTCGTCAGGATGACGGGAGAGATTTGGCCGGGCGATACGCCTCGACATCGATCTCGTGACGCTTGAGCTTGTCGTAGAACGTCTTGCGCGGGATGCCGAGCGCCGCCAGCGCAGACCGCACGTCGCCGCTGACCTGTTGGAGCACGGCACGGATCGTCGCTTCCTCGAACTTGTCTACGCGGGCGGGAAGGGGGATGTCGCTGTCCTCGTCGACCGCCTCTTCCGCCTCGGCTCGGAGCACGAGACGCTTGGCGAGGTTGTCGAGTTCGCGGACGTTGCCGGGCCAGTCGTGCTGACCGAGATACGCTAGCGTCGCGGTGTCGATCGTCGGGACCTCGCGACCGAACCGCTCTGCCGCCTGGTGAAGCAGGTGACCGAACAGCAGCGGGATGTCGTCGCGGCGCTCTCGCAGCGGCGGGATGCGCAGGCGTACTGCATCGAGGCGAAAGAGGAGGTCGGCGCGGAACCGGCCTTCCTCGACCGCCTGTTCGAGACCGGGTTTGGCGGCGGCGATCACGCGCAGGTCCAGCGCACGCGGGAGGTCGCCACCGACCGGCATTACCTCGCGCTCTTCCAGCACACGGAGCAGTTTTGCCTGGAACGCAGGGAGCGTACTCTCGATCTCGTCGAGGAACAGCGTGCCGCGGTTCGAGGCCTCGATCCGGCCGGTGCGGGGCAGGCGGGAGTCGCCGTCGTGGCCGAACAGCTCGATCTCCGCGACCGCCTCGGGTAGCGCGGCGCAGTTGACCGCGACGAACGGGCGCGAGCGGCGGTTGCTCCAGCGGTGGAGCAGGACCGCGACGAGTTCCTTGCCGGTGCCGGTCTCGCCTTCGACCAACACGTCGATATCGGCTTGCGCGATCTGCCGCATCGTTTCGCGCAGGCGGACCATCACCGGGGTCTCGCCGATCAGCGGTTCGGCGCCGATCGTTTCCTCCGCCGCAGCGCGGAGGCGGCGATTGTCGAGGACGAGGCGGCGCATTTCGAGCGCCCGGCGCGCGCCGGCGATCAAGTGGTCCGTGGCGAAGGGTTTCGGGATGAAGTCGAACGCGCCGTTCTTCAGCGCGGCGACCGCCATCGCGACGTCGCCGTGGCCGGTCATCAGCAGCACCGGGATTTCGTGGTCGATCGCAGCGATCCGGCGGAAGAGTTCGAGGCCGTCCATTTTCGGCATGCGGATGTCGGACACCACCGCGCCGTCGAACCCGGCGGTCACGCGGGCGAGCGCGACGGTCGGGTCGCGCTCGGCGATCACTGCGATGCCGGCGAGTTCGAACGATTGCTCGAGCGCACCGCGCAACACGTCGTCGTCGTCGACGAGCAACACCGCCTGTTCGCTCATGCCTTCACCAGGATCATACGGAAGATGGCGCCTTCTGGAGCGGGGACGAGGTCGAGCGTGCCGCCGAACTCGGTCATGATGTCGCGCGCGATGCCGAGGCCGAGCCCGAGGCCGTCCTTCTTGCTCGTCGCGAACGGGGTGAAGAGGTGGTCGGCGATGTCGGCCTCAATGCCGGGGCCGTTGTCGGCGACGGTCAGCACGACGTCGCGGCCTTTCCGTCCGACCGTCACGCTGACGCGGGCGTCGCGGCCGTCGGCGACCGCGTCGAGCGCGTTCTGGAGGAGGTTGACCAGGACCTGCTCCAGGCGGACGCGGCCGGCGATCACCGTCAGTCGCGCCTCGGGACCGTTCGGCAGGTCGAGCGTCACGCCCTTGGCGCGGAAGCGGTCGCCGATCAGCAGTCGGACGCCGTCGATCGCTTCGTCGAGCGCAACCGGGCCGATCGATCCTGCGCCGCGCCGGGCATAGCGCCTGAGCCCGGCGGTGATCGTGCCGATCCGGCTGGTGAGGTCGACGATCGACTGGAGGTTGGTTGCCGCGCGCGCGGGTTCGCCGCGGTCCAGGAAGGCGGCGGCATTGTCGGCGAAGGTGCGGATCGCGGCGACGGGCTGGTTGATTTCGTGCGCGACGCTGGCGGTGATCGTGCCGATCGAGCCGACGCGGTTGGCGTGCGCCAATTCCTCGCGCGCCTGGCGGAAGCGCTGGTCGGACGCCTCGCGCTGCTCGACCTCGATCTGGAGACGGTCGGCGGTGGCGCGGAGCTCGGCGGTGCGGCGCGCGACTTCCGCCTCCAGTTCCGCGCGCGCGCCGACGTTGCGCTTGCGTCGCTCGTACAGCCACCACGCGCCGAGCATGGCCGCGATCGTCAGTATCGCGGCAATCGCGGTGGCCCAGCGCGTGCGTGCCGCGGCGGTGCGCAGGGCGGCGTCGAGCGGCTCCATATGCACCAGCCGCCAGCCCGAGATCGGTACCGGCAGCGACACCGTGATCGCGGGCGATCGGTCGGGCAGCCGGGACATCCCCTTGGCAAGCGTCAGTGGGGCGGGGGCCAGTGGCGACGTCCCGAACTGGCGCGTCTCGACCAGCTCGGCGCGACGCGAACGCGAGAGTGGGCGGGTGGTCCGAAATTCGAGTTTCGGATCGCTGGAGATCAGGATGACGCCGTCGGGATCGGTGACGAAGGTCGCCATCCGGTCCTGGATCCACGCGCGCGCGATCTTCTCGAACTCGACCTTGACCACGACCACGCCAAGTGGCCGACCGGCGCGGTCGATCCGTCGTGACAGGTACAGGCCGGGACGCCCGCTGACGCTGCCGAGTGCGAAGAACTCGGTCGCGCCCGACGCCATCGCCTTGGTGAAATAGTCGCGGAACCGGTAGTCGTGGCCGAGGAAGCTGTCGGGGCGGCCGGCGTTCGAGGCGGCGATCGTCATGCCCTGCGTATCGAGCGCGTAGATCACCGGGGCGCCGGTCCGCTCCGCCAGCAGCGCGAGCTTGGTGTTGAGCGCCGGGTCGACCTTGCCCGAAGCGAGTGCTGCCCGGACGTCGGGGTATTCGCCGAGCATGATCGGCAACAGGCGATAGGTCTGCAGCTCCGCTTCGAGCAGGCGAAGGTTGCTGCGGGTCTGCTGGACCGCGCGCATCCGAACACCTGCGCGCGCGTCTTCGGCGGCGCGCTGGCCGTAGATCGAGGCGACTCCCGCGACAATCACGCCGAGCGCCGCGAACGCCATCAGCACCGTCAACGCCGTGACGAAAAGGGGAGATCGGAGTCGCGTCATTTTGTGCGGATTATCACACACCCGGCGGCCGCGCCATCGATGAAACGCGGCGATTTCCACACGTCCGAACAATGGGTATGCTGATAAAAGGCTAAAAACCAACGTTTTAGGTGCTGAAGGCGCTGCTCTTGTAGTCCTGGGTTCGGCCCGGCATTACCGTCGCACATAACGTCCCGCGTGAGTGGACGAGGATAGCAGGAGGCGATGTTGACCCTACCCACCCAGACATATGGCGTCGCGGAAACGCCCGCGCGGAAGCGCTGGAGCGGCCAGCTCTATATCCAGGTCCTGATCGCGATCGCGCTCGGCGCGGCGCTCGGGCATTTCTATCCGACGTACGGCGCGGCGCTGAAGCCGCTCGGCGACGCGTTCATCAAGCTGGTGAAGATGATCATCGCACCGGTGATCTTCCTGACGCTCGTTACCGGCATCGCGGGAATGAAGGAGCTCGGCTCGGTCGGCCGCGTCGCGGGCAAGGCGTTCGCCTACTTCCTGTTCTTCTCGACGCTGGCGCTGATCGTCGGGCTCATCGTGGCCAACGTCGTCCAGCCGGGCGCGGGGATGAACATCGACGCTGCCACGCTCGATACCAAGGGCATCGCCGACTACACCGTGAAGGCGCACGAGACGACGATCACCGGGTTCCTGATGAGCATCATCCCGGACACGATGGTCAGCGCGTTCACCGAGGGCAACATCCTCCAGATCCTGCTCGTCGCGATCCTGTTCGGTATCTCGCTGAGCCTGGTCGGCGAGCCTGCCAAGCCCGTGCTGAACTTCCTCGAGCGCCTCAGCCTGATCGTCTTCAAGCTGGTCGGCATCCTGATGCGCGCGGCCCCGCTCGGCGCGTTTGGTGCGATCGCGTTCACGATCGGCAAATACGGGATCGGCAGCCTTGCCAATCTCGGCGCGCTGGTCGCGACCTTCTATCTGACCGCGGCGCTATTCGTGGTGGTCGTCCTCGGCACCGTCGCACGGTTGACCGGCTTCTCGATCTTCAAGCTGATCCGCTATCTGAAGGCGGAACTGTTGCTGGTCCTCGGCACCTCGTCGTCGGAAGCCGCGCTGCCGAACCTGATCCAGAAGATGGAAGCGGCAGGCTGCGAGAAGTCGGTCGTCGGGCTGGTCGTGCCGACCGGCTATTCGTTCAACCTCGACGGTACCAACATCTACATGACGTTGGCGGCCTTGTTCATCGCGCAGGCGACCAACACGCATCTGACGCTCGGCCAGGAACTGTTGCTGCTGGTCGTCGCGATGATCTCGTCGAAGGGTGCGGCGGGCGTTACCGGCGCGGGCTTCATCACCTTGGCCGCGACACTGTCAATCGTGCCGACCGTGCCGATTGCCGGCATGGCGCTGATCCTCGGCGTCGATCGCTTCATGAGCGAGTGCCGCAGTCTCACCAACTTCATCGGCAACGCGGTCGCGACGATCGTCGTCGCCCGCTGGGAGGGCGCCCTCGACCGCGACAAGCTCGATGCTGCGCTGTCGGGCAAGCTTCCCGAGTTCGTGCCGGCGGCAATCCCCGCCGCTGCTACCGCCCATTGATGCCGGCGGGGACGGCCAGTCCGTCCCCGTTCGCCAGTACCGGAACTTGCTTATGACCTCGATGACGATGCGCCGCTTGCGGCACGCGGCTGGCCTTGCCACGTCTGCGCTCTCGATCTTCGCGTTCGCGAATGTCGCCACCGCACAGGCCGAGGCGCCGCCGTCACGGCAGGCCAATATCGGCGCCAAGGACGTGTCGAGCACCGCCGAAGCCTCGCCGATCGCCGAGAGCTATCCCAATGCCGCGATCGGCGACGGCGTGACGGCGGGTGGTTACAATCAGTCGCGCTGGGCGGAGGACTGGTCGAAGCTGCGCGATCCGAAGAAGCGCAAGGACATCGTCGACCAGTTGAAGTTCATCTCGATCGCGGGTGATGGCGACGTCTATCTGACGCTGTCGGGCGAGGCGCGGTTCCGCGTCAATGAGACGACCAACCCCAATCTGCGCGATGCCGAGGCGCAGCGGCAGGACATTCTCCGCCTGTTCGGTGGCGCCGACCTGCATGTCGGCAAGCATCTGCGCTTCTACGGCGAGCTAGCGCACGGTACTCTGGAAGGGCGGAATCTCGGCACCGCGCTGCCGAACCTGCGCAACAAGCTGGCCGTACAGCAGGCGTTCGTCGACCTGACGGGGACGGTCGCCGATGTCGATGTCGGCGTGCGCTATGGTCGCCAGACATTTGCGGACGGTCCCAACCTGCTGGTCGTGCCGCGTGACAACAACACGTTGTTCTTCGGCTTCAACGGCTTCCGCGCGTGGGCTCGCACCGCCGGCGTCCGTGCCGACGTGTTCGACTTCAAGCCGACCGCTTATGGCAATGGCGGTACTCAGGACGACAATGCGGAGAGCGCACGGCGGTTCTCAGGCATCTCGACGGGCATCGTCGTGCCGGAAACGCTGTTCGGCGGGTCGAAACTGTACGTAGATCCGTTCCTCTGGCGCTTGCGCAACCGGGCAGCAGTGTGGGGTACCGACAATGCGCGCGAAGTCCGCAACTTCTACGGCATGCATATCTGGGGTGATGCCGGGCCGGTCAATCTCGACTGGACGATCAATTACCAGGGCGGCAGTTACGACAACCGCTCGATCAAGGCGTGGCTGATCCTGTTGGCGCAGACCTACAAGCTCGGCGAGGGGAAGTCCGCGCCGCGCGTCGGTTTCCACGCGGACTATGCCAGCGGTGGTGGTGCCTATGGCAAGGGCACGCTGCGCAACTCGCTCGCGCCGTTCGGTAACAACATCTACTACAGCTATCAGTTGTTCGCGACGCCGACCAACCTGATCGCGCTGGCGCCGAACGTGACGTTCAGCGTCTTCGACAAGCTGCGGCTGACCGCGGAATATCAACGTTCATGGCGCGATACGACGAGCGATGCGGTGTACCGCGCGAACGGCTCGGCGTTTGCAGGCACGCAGAATTTCGGGGGCAAGAAGATCGCCGATACGCTGCGATTCCAGGCGGTGTACCCGTTCACCTCGCGGCTGTCGTTCACCGGGCGCTACGAGCATCTGATCGCGGGGCCTGCGCTGACGAATGCGGGGTACAAGAACTCCGACTTCCTGGCGGGGTGGATCAGCTACCGGTTCTGATCCGCTCCGTCATCCTGACGAAAGTCAGGGCCTAGAGCCAAGGCCGTCAGCGCCTGTGACCCTGGGTCCTGACTTTCGTCGGTATGACGAGGGTGGGGCGGCGATACCGCCCGGATTAACCTGCGTCGTTCGGCACTGCGTTTTCTTCGTTTCGGACCATACCGGTCCTTCAATTCCACGATCGACTGTGGCACACAGGCTCCAACATCAGGAGTCACATGGCCATGGATCTCAGCTTCACGCCCGAGGAAGAAGCCTTTCGCGAGGAAGTCCGCGCGTTCTTTCGCGACAAACTTCCCGCGCGTCTCTCGACGCTGGTTCGCGAGGGCAAGCGGTTGCGCAAGTCGGACATGGAGGAATGGCACGCGATCCTCAACGAGCGCGGCTGGCTGGCGAACCATTGGCCCGAGGAGTGGGGCGGTCCGGGCTGGAGCGTGATCCAGCGGTTCATCTTCGACAATGAGTCTGCGCTCGCGCATGCGCCCCGCGTCGTCCCGTTCGGCGTCAACATGCTCGGCCCGGTGCTGATCAAATACGGTTCCGAAGAGCAGAAGAAGCAGTGGCTGCCGCGGATCCTCGATGGCTCCGACTGGTGGTGCCAGGGGTATTCGGAGCCGGGCGCCGGCTCCGATCTGGCCGGTCTCAAGACCACAGCAGTTCGTAACGGCGACGTTTATGTCGTCAACGGCCAGAAGACCTGGACGACGCTCGGCCAGCATGCCGACATGATCTTCTGCCTCGTCCGTACCGACGCGACCGCGAAGAAGCAGGAGGGCATTTCGTTCCTGCTGATCGACATGAAGTCGCCCGGCATCGAGGTCCGCCCGATTACGCTGATCGACGGCGAGCAGGAGGTGAACGAGGTGTTCTTCACCGATGTCGAGGTGCCGGTGGCGAACCTCGTTGGCGAAGAGAATCTAGGCTGGACCTACGCAAAGTACCTGCTGACCTATGAGCGGACCAACATCGCCGGCGTCGGCTTCTCGATCGCGTCGTTCGAGCGGTTGAAGGAAGTCGCGCAGATGCAGAAGAAGGGCAGGCGCTCGCTGGCGGACGATCCGTTGTTCGCGGCGCGGATGGCGCGGGTCGAGATCGACTTGGCGAACATGCAGACGACCAACCTGCGCGTGCTCGCGGCGGTCGCGGGTGGCGGTGCGCCCGGTGCGGAGAGTTCGATGCTCAAGATCAAGGGCACCGAGATTCGCCAGGAGATCACCTCGCTGACGCGTCGTGCCTACGGCTCGTACGCGGCGCCCTACATACCCGAAGCTCTGGAGGCTGGGTGGAACGGCGAGGATGTCGGGCCAGAGGACGCGGCGATGGCGGCGCCGAGCTATTTCAACAACCGAAAGCTTTCGATCTTCGGCGGGTCGAACGAGATCCAGAAGAACATCATCTCCAAAGCCATCCTGGGTCTGTGATACCATGAACTTCGAACACACAGACGACCGCCGCATGCTCGCCGACACGCTCGTCCGGGCGTTGCGCGACGGCTATCCGATCGAGACGCGCAACGCGGGCGCGTACAGCGAGGCGGGATACGATCCAGCGGTCTGGCAGCAGTTAAGCGAACTCGGCATCGTCTCCGCGCTGTTCGACGAGGCGGCGGGCGGCTTCGGGGGCAGCGGGTTCGACATCATGGTCGTGTTCGAGGCGCTCGGCCGCGCGCTGGTGGTCGAGCCGTTCCTCGGTGCGCTAATGGCGGGGCGTGCGCTGGCGAAGGCCGGCGGACATGACGAGACGCTTGCCGGGATCGTGTCCGGCGAGATGATCGCTGCGTTCGCGCACGAGGATGGCGCGACGCCGGTGACGGCTACGAAGAGCGGCGATGGCTGGACGTTGAACGGGACGAAGGCCGTCGTGTCGCAGGCCGGCGCCGCATCGGTGTTCGTCGTGACAGCCGAGCAGGACGGCGATCCGCTCGTGTTGCTCGTACCCGCGGATACGGCTGGGGTGTCGGTCCGCAGCTTCAACGTCGTCGAGGGTGGTGCGGCCGGGGACGTGACGTTCGAGAACGTGACGCTCGGCGCCGATGCGCGTGTCGGGGGCGAAGGGCAGGGGCAGGCGATCGTCGATGCGGCGGTCGGGGCGGGGTTGATCGCGCTGTCGGCCGAAGCGGTCGGTGCGATGGAGTTCGTCAAGGAGGCGACGCTCGGCTATCTCCGCGACCGAAAGCAGTTCGGCGTGCCGATCGGCAAGTTCCAGGCGCTCCAGCACCGCATGGCGACGGTGTTGCTTGAGATCGAACAGGCGCATTCCGCGGTGATCAACGCCGCGTCGGCGTTCGATGGCGACGATGCGAAGGCGCGCGAGCGGGCTTTGGCCGCGGCGAAATACACGATCGGGCGTACCGGCGCGCTCGTCGCGGAGGAGACGATCCAGCTCCACGGCGGCATCGGCATGACGTGGGAATACGCGGTGTCGCACTATGCCAAGCGCTTGGTGATGATCGACCACCAGCTCGGCGACGAAGACCATCACCTCCAACGCTACATCGCGCTGGGCTGAGCGCCCGTCATCATCCCGCGCTCCGTCACCCTGACGAAAGTCAGGGCCCAGGGTTACGGGCGTCGTCCTTTGTGGCTCTGGGTCCTGACTTTCGTTAGGATGACGGTGGGGGGATGACGCGCGTTATCGCCGGCGCTTCCCGATCATCGGTCGCAGCCGCACGCCGAGGCAGATCACCGTCGGCCACAGCAGCGTGTTGAGGATATCCAGCGAGGTATCCTCCCACCTCCACGACCCGAACGTCAGGCGGTCCATGATCTCGTTGAACGCCTCGCCGGCAACGACCACCCACCACGGAATGAACGTGCCGAACGACCGTCGCGTCACCAGTCGCGCGAGCATCAGCAACGCCATGCCGGCATGGATATGGAGGATCGTGTCGGGCAGTCCGGTGCCGTCGCCGATCCAGTCGATCATCTTGTGGTACAGGGTCGGGGTCACGCTGTTACTCCGGACGAGCGGAATGCCGCCGCCGCGCGCTATAGGTGCGTCACTCCGGCGCGGCAAACGAGCGGGAGGCGCCGCCCAGCATCAGCGGCTTCAACTCGCCGATGGTCGCGTCCAGCCAGCCGATGAACCGATCGATCCGCGCGATCCGCCGGACGTCGCGGTGGACGACGAGCCAGAACGAGCGCTGGATATCCACCGCTTCGGGCAGCACGCGCACCAGTCCTGGCATTTGGTCGCCGATGAAGCATGGGAGTATCCCGCAGCCCGCTCCTGCCGCGATCAGCTCGGCCTGCGCGACGATGCTCGAGCTGCGGATCGAGGCATCGAGCCGGCCGTCGATCTCCGCTAGATAGCGCAGCTCGGGCGCGTAGATCATGTCGGGCACGTACCCGATTAGGCGGTGCCGCATCAGGTCCGCGGTGGTCGCAATCGGCCCCGTCCGCGCGAGATGATCGGGATGCGCGTAGAGGCCGAGGTGATAGTCGGTCAGCTTCCGCGCTACCAGCGGGCCGCTCTTCGGACGCGCGAGCATCACCGCGATATCCGCCTCTCGCCGTGAGGGATTGAGGAAGCCGGTCGACGCGATCAGGTCGACGGCGATCCGCGGATGCTGGTTGGTGAACGACGCGAGCCGCGGCGCGAGGATACGACTGCCGAAGCCTTCCGAGACGCTCAGCCGGATCGGCCCCGCGAGCACGCCCGCGTCAGTGCCAACCACTTCCTGGATCCCGAGCGCGGACGCCTCCATCGTCTCGGCATGGTCGAGCAACGCCGCGCCGCGTTCGGTCAGCGCGTAGCCGGCCACGGTCTGCTCGAACAACGTCGTCTGGAGTCGCCGCTCGAGCCGTTGCAGCCGTCGCGAGACCGTCGTCGCGTCTTGCCCGAGCAGTTTCGCGGCTGGCCCGAGCCTGTGCGTGCGCGCCAGAGCGAGGAAATACCGGACGTCGTCCCAATCCATGAACGCCTCACCCCATGCTGCACATTTGCAGAGCGTATCTGCAAACAGCCCCACTTGGCTGCGAAACGCTTATGGCGGACGATGCGGGCAACTAGAAGAGGATGCCCATGCGGACGATCGAGAATTTCGTGAGCGGTGCGGCCAGCACGGCCGAGCGCTTCGGCGACGTGTTCGACCCGAATTCGGGCGAAGTTCAGGCGCGCGTGCGGCTGTCGGGTGCGACCGATCTGGACCGTGCGGTCGCCGCGGCGCAGAAGGCGCAGCCGGGGTGGGCCGCGACCAACCCGCAGCGGCGTGCTCGCGTGATGTTCGAGTTCAAGCGGCTCGTCGAGGCGAACATGGACGAACTCGCGCGCTTGCTCTCGTCCGAGCACGGCAAGGTGATCGCGGATTCGAAGGGCGATATCCAGCGCGGGCTCGAGGTGATCGAGTTCTGCTGCGGTATTCCGCACATCCTCAAGGGTGAATATACGCAGGGCGCTGGGCCGGGGATCGACGTCTATTCGATGCGTCAGCCGCTCGGCATTGGCGCGGGCATCACGCCGTTCAACTTCCCGGCGATGATCCCGCTGTGGATGTCGGGCGTCGCGATCGCCACCGGCAATGCATTCATCCTCAAGCCCAGCGAGCGCGATCCTTCGGTGCCGGTGCGGCTCGGCGAATTGTTCGTCGAGGCGGGGCTGCCCGAGGGCATCTTCCAGGTCGTCCACGGCGACAAGGAGATGGTCGACGCGATCCTCGATCACCCGGCGATCTCGGCGGTCAGCTTCGTCGGCTCGTCCGACATCGCGCATTACGTTTATCGGCGCGGCGTCGAGGCGGGCAAGCGCGTCCAGGCGATGGGCGGCGCGAAGAACCACGGCATCGTCATGCCCGACGCGGACCTCGATCAGGTCGTCGCCGACCTGTCGGGCGCGGCGTTCGGGAGCGCCGGCGAGCGTTGCATGGCGCTGCCGGTGGTGGTGCCGGTCGGCGAGAAGACCGCGATCGCGCTGCGCGAGAAGCTGATCCCGGCGATTGCTGCTTTGCGGGTCGGCGTATCGACCGACAACGATGCGCATTACGGCCCGGTCGTGAACGCGGCGCACCGCAGCCGGATCGAGAACTGGATCCAGACCGGCGTCGACGAGGGCGCGGAACTGGTGGTCGACGGCCGCGGGTTTGCTTTGCAGGGGCATGAGAAGGGCTTCTTCATCGGGCCGTCGCTGTTCGACCACGTGACCACCGAGATGTCGGCGTACAAGGAGGAGATCTTCGGGCCGGTGCTCCAGATCGTCCGCGCCGCCGATTTCGAGGAGGCGGTGCGCCTGCCGAGCGAGCATCAATACGGCAACGGCGTCGCGATCTTCACGCGCAACGGCCACGCGGCGCGCGAGTTCGCGGCGCGGGTGAACGTCGGGATGGTGGGCATCAACGTGCCGATCCCGGTGCCGGTCGCGTATCATACGTTCGGTGGGTGGAAGCGCTCGGCGTTCGGGGACACCAACCAGCACGGGATGGAGGGCGTGAAGTTCTGGACCAAGGTCAAGACGATCACGCAGCGCTGGCCGGACGGGTCTGCATTGCCGGCGATGGCTGAGGATGGTGGGCCTGCGCGTAATAACGACGCGTTCGTTATCCCGACGATGGGGTAGGAGGTTGCCGTCTCCACATCCCGTCATCCTGGACTTGATCCAGGATCCAGAGTTACGAGGCGCTACGCTCTTGGCTCTGGATCCTGACTTTCGTCAGGATGACGGGATTGGGGTGGGGAGCGGTTCGAAACCCCAGTCTTCGGCCAGATCGCGCCACGTAGGATTATCGGTCTCGATCAACTTAATCTTCCACGAGCGCTTCCAGACCTTGAGCTGCTTCTCGCGGGTGATCGCCGCGTCCATCGTGTCCGCCATCGCGAACCACACCAGCTGGTTCACGCCGTATCGTTTTGAGAAGCCATCGAATGTACCCTCGCGATGCTGAACGATCCGCGCCATCAGGTCGGACGTCACGCCGATGTAGAGCGTTCCGTTGCGCCAGCTTGCCATGATATAGACCGCCGGTTGCCTAGCCACATCATTCCCCCAAGTCGTCATCCTGACGATAGTCAGGATCCAGAGCCACAGGTTTCGGCGTTCCTGGCTCTGGATGCTGGGTCGAGCCCAGCATGACGGAAGAGAGATTTATGACCAACCAGTTCGACCTCACCGACGACCAGCGCGAAATCCAGGAGCTGGCACGCCGGTTCACCGCCGACCGGATCACGCCGCACGCGGCCGAGTGGGACGAGAAGCACATCTTCCCGCGCGAGACGATCAAGGCGGCGGCCGAGCTAGGCTTCGCGGCGATCTACGTCAGCGAGGAGAGCGGCGGGATTGCGCTCGGGCGGCTCGAGGCGGCGCTGATCATGGAGGCTATGTCGTACGGGTGCCCGTCGACCAGCGCGTTCATCAGCATTCACAACATGGCGGCGTGGATGATCGACCGCTTCGGATCGGCCGCGGTGAAGGACAAGTACCTCCCCGATCTGGTGACGATGGACCGGCTGGCGAGCTATTGCCTGACCGAGCCGGGGTCGGGTTCCGATGCGGCGGCGCTGAAGACCCGCGCGGTGCGGGACGGTGACGACTGGATCGTGACGGGCTCGAAGCAGTTCATCTCGGGCGCGGGCGAGAACGAGGTGTATGTCACCATGGTCCGTACCGGTGAGGATGGGCCGAAGGGCATTTCCTGCCTCGTGATCGAGAAGGACATGCCCGGCGTGTCGTTCGGCGCGAACGAGAAGAAGCTCGGCTGGCATTCGCAACCGACGCGGCAGGTGATCTTCGACGGCGTTCGCGTTCCGGGGGCGAACATGGTCGGCGGCGAGGGTGAGGGCTTTCGGATCGCGATGATGGGGCTCGATGGCGGGCGGCTGAATATCGGCGCGTGCTCGCTCGGGGGGGCGCAGCGGTGCCTCGACGAGGCGATTGCTTATACGAAGGACCGGAAACAGTTCGGGAAGGCTATCGCGGACTTCCAGAACACGCAGTTCATGCTGGCGGACATGGCGACCGAATTGGAGGCGGCGCGGGCGCTGCTGTA
Organism: Sphingomonas sp. PP-CE-1G-424; assembly: GCF_004341085.1. Classification (GTDB taxonomy): domain Bacteria; phylum Pseudomonadota; class Alphaproteobacteria; order Sphingomonadales; family Sphingomonadaceae; genus Sphingomonas. The sequence continues at coordinate 342,413 of NZ_SLXW01000001.1, read as the reverse complement.
TATCGCGGCGGCGAAGGTGACGGCCAATGCGCCCGACAAGACCAAGTTCGCGGCTATGGCGAAGCGGCTCGCGACCGACACCGGTTCGTCGGTGGTCGACCGCGCGTTGCAGCTGCATGGCGGCTACGGGTATCTGCAGGATTACCCGATCGAACGCTTCTGGCGTGACCTGCGCGTGCATTCGATCCTTGAGGGGACGAACCAGGTCATGCGGATGATCGTGGGTCGCGAGCTGACGCGGCAGTGAGTCCGCGCAGCTTTGCTCATTCCTTCTGCTCCGCGCCTCCGCGTCTCCGCGTGAAAGAATTCTTGGTTCACGCGGAGACGCGGAGGCGCGGAGATGGTGTTTTGGAGGTGACCGCGTGACCTATGATCTGATCGTCGAGAGTGAAGGGCCTGTCGGCCGGATTCGGTTGAACCGACCGAAGGCGTTGCACGCGTTGAATCTGGCGATGTGCGAAGGCGTGCTTGAGGCGCTGGAAGCTTGGCGTGGCGATGCGGCGGTCGAGGCGATCCTGGTCGACCATGCCGAAGGGCGTGGTTTTTGCGCGGGCGGGGATATCCGCATGCTTGCCGCTTCCGGCGCGACCGATGGCGTCGAGGCGCGGGCGTTCTTTCATGCTGAGTACCGCATGAACCATCGGCTGTTCACTTATGCCAAGCCGATCGTCGCGTTCATGGACGGGGTCACGATGGGCGGCGGCGTCGGGCTCGCGCTGCCGTGCCGATACCGGGTGGCAACCCAAAACACCAAGTTCGCGATGCCGGAGACGGGGATCGGGCTGTTCCCGGATGTCGGTGGCGGCTGGTATCTGTCGCGGTTGCCGGGACGGATCGGGCAGTATCTCGCGCTGACCGGGCACCGGCTCGATGGTGCGGAGTGTCTCGCGCTCGGGTTGGCGACGCATTTTCTCGCGAGCGATACGCTCGATACCGCCAAGGCGCGGATTGCGGAGACGCCGCAGGATATCGCTAGCGTGCTGGACGCATTGGCCACACCGGCACCCGATGCGAAGATCCTCGCGCGGAAGGACGACATCGACCGGCTGTTCGCGTCGGACGTGCTGGAGGACATCTACGCTGCGCTCGACGCCGATGGCGGGGAATGGGCCGCGCAGACGCTTGCGACGCTGAAGACCAAGTCGCCGCAGACGATGAAGGTTTCGCTCCGGTTGCTCCACGAGGGGGCGGCGATGGCGAGTTTCGCGGATGAGATGCGGCAGGAATATGCGGTCGGTGCGCATGTCGTGCAGCGGCATGATTTTATCGAGGGCGTGAGGGCGGTCATCGTCGACAAGGACAATGCGCCGCGCTGGGAGCCGGCGACGCCCGAGGGTGTGACCGATCATGTGATCGACCAGATTTTCGCGCCGTTGCCTGAAGCGGAAGCGTGGACGCCGGGCTGACTCGTCATCCTGACGAAAGTCAGGATCCAGAGTTACAGATGCCCACATGTGTGGCTCTGGATCCTGGATCGAGTCCAGGATGACGTAGTAATTGGAGAAACGACATGGCCGAATACGAAACGATCCTGGTCGAGCAGCGCGGTGGCGTCACGCTCGTCACGCTGAACCGGCCGCAGGCGCTGAACGCGCTTAATTCGCAGGTGCTCGCCGACTTGATCGCCGCATTCGCCGCGTTCGGTGCGGATGCGTCGCAGGGCTGCGCGGTGCTGACCGGTTCGGCCAAGGCATTCGCGGCGGGGGCGGACATCAAGGAGATGCAGTCGCAGGGCTTCGCCGAGATGTACGCGAGCAACTTCTTCGCGGGCTGGGAGAATTTCACGCGGACGCGGAAACCCGTGATCGCGGCGGTCGCGGGCTATGCGCTCGGCGGCGGGTGCGAGCTGGCGATGATGTGCGACTTCATCCTCGCCGCCGATACTGCCAAGTTCGGGCAGCCGGAGATCAAGCTCGCCGTGTCGCCGGGGATGGGCGGATCGCAGCGCCTCACGCGCGCGGTCGGCAAGGCCAAGGCGATGGAAATGTGCCTGACCGGGCGGATGATGGATGCGGCCGAAGCCGAGCGCGCGGGTCTCGTTTCGCGGATCGTGCCGGCGGACGATCTGGTCGAGGAGACGGTGAAGACGGCGACCACGATCGCCGCGATGGCGCCGCTGGCGGTGCTGGCGAACAAGGAAATGGTCAACGCCGCGTTCGAGACGGGGCTGGCGATGGGCGTGCAGTTCGAGCGGCGGCTGTTCCACGGGCTGTTCGGGACTGCGGACCAGAGCGAGGGGATGGCAGCGTTCGTTGAGAAGCGCGCCGGGACCTGGACGGGGAAATGATCAGCTCCCCCTCCCGCGCGCGGGAGGGGGCCGGGGGGTGGGCTCCCGGTCGGCGACGTGGTGCAACATAACAGGCCGGGCGCCCACCCCCGGCCCCTCCCGCATACGGGAGGGGAGACAGGAGCAGGCAATGGCACGGATCGGTTTCATCGGGCTCGGTAACATGGGCGGCGGGATGGCGGCGAACCTCGCCAAGAAGGGCCACGACGTTCGCGCGTTCGATCTGAGCGCCGACGCGCTGGACAAGGCGAAGGCCGCCGGATGCCTGCCGGTTGGGTCGGCTGCCGAAGCCGCCGACGGTGCCGAGGCGATCGTGACCATGCTCCCCGCCGGCAAGCATGTCGCCGAGGTCTATGACGCGCTGTTCGGTGTCGCGTCGCCCTCCGCGATCCTGATCGATTGCTCGACGATCGACGTGGCCACCGCCAAGGAAGTTGCCGCGGCTGCGCAGGCCAAGGGCCTCGTCGCGGTCGATGCGCCCGTCTCGGGTGGGATCGGCGCGGCGAACGCGGGCACGCTCACCTTCATGGTCGGTGGCTCGGCGGAGGCGTTCGACCGGGCGCAGGCGATCCTCGCCGACATGGGCAAGGCGGTCATCCATGCCGGCGCGAACGGTGCGGGGCAGGCGGCGAAGATCTGCAACAACATGATCCTCGGCGCGACGATGATCGCGACCTGCGAGGCGTTCGTGCTGGCGGAGAAGCTCGGGCTCGATGCGCAGGCGTTCTACGACATTGCCAGCGTGTCGTCGGGGCAAAGCTGGTCGATGACCACGTACGCACCTCTGCCTGGGATCGGGCCCGATACGCCCGCCGATCACGACTATCAGGGCGGGTTCGCGGCAGCGCTGATGCTGAAGGACCTCCGCCTTGCGATGGCGGCGGCGAAGGACACCGGTGCCGATACGCCGATGGGCGCGAAGGCGGCCGAGCGTTACGAGGCGTTTGCCGAGGCCGGGCAGGGTGGGCTCGACTTCTCGGCGATCATCCGCACTCTTTGAGATAAGCGGGGGCGAGACTGAGCTTCATAGGAAGCGGATCAGCATCAGCAGCAGGCCGAGGATCGACACCGTCCAGCACAGGCTGCGGACATATTTGATGCCGAACAGGTAGAGCGGGATGTACACGATCCGCGCACCGAACCAGAGCCACGCGCCGATCGCACCCATCCCGCCGGTGCGATCGGTCACTGCCAGCCCGAGCGCGAGTGCGATGAAGACCGGGTAGGTTTCCTGGAAATTCTTCAATGCACGTTCGGCGCGGCCGGCCATCTCGCCGAGCGGTTTCTGGTCGCCGTCGCGGGGCCCCGCGTTCCAGTCGAGCCCGCGGTCGCGCGTAGCGGTCTGCCCCTGGATCATGACGTACGTGAACAGCAGGACCGTCGACCAGCCCAACAGCAGCATTTCGGTAGGCAGCGTCATGTCGATCTCCGCTAGGCAGCGGGTCTCGAACGCCGCTATGCGCGCGAGGTTGCGCTCTGTCGAAGAGGAATGGCAAGCTGCTGCGCATCGCGCGCGCGGTGGAACGCGCGGTCTGCATCGTCGATCGCACCGAGCAGGCTGCCGAAGCACGGCATCTCGTCGATCGGATAGACGCGCGACAGGTCATGGCCAAGCGCGAAGACGTCGCGCTGCGTGAGCAACCCGATCGCGACGATGCGGTCTTGATCAGGCATATGTCACGCTCCTATGGTTTAACACACGTTAACACATTTGCGCGATTGTGTATCCTTATTGTCGGACAAAGAGGCCAGCCGAGCCTTAGCCGAGGCCAAGTCGTTCGCGGGCCTGCCAACGGGCGATCATTAGTACCGATACCACCGCCAATCCGGTCGCCAGCCCGGTCCAGATGCCGACTCCGCCCCAGCCGCGCCCGAACGCGAGCCATGCGCCGACGCCGATGCCGATCCCCCAATAGCCGATCGCGGCGAACAGCATCGGCACCTTGGTATCGCCCAGCCCGCGCAACATGCCTGCGCCGATCACCTGCGCGCCGTCGACCACCTGGAACACCGCGGCGACCGCAAGCAGCGAGATCGCCAGCGTGACGACCGGCGCATTGGCGGGCGCGTCGACGTCGAGGATGATGCCGATCAGCATTTGTGGCGCGAGGATCAGCAACGCGGCGGTCAGCACCATGAAGCTCTCGCCGATCGCGAACGCCGCCCAGCCTGCACGGCCGATCCCCGCACGGTCGCCGCGTCCGGAGGCGAGACCGACGCGGACGGTGGCGGCTTGGGCGATGCCGAGCGGGACCATGAACGTGACGCTGGCGATCTGGATCGCGATCGCGTGCGCGGCGAGCGGCACGGTGCCGAGCAGTCCCATCAGGAACACCGCCGCGATGAACACGGTCGATTCGAACCCGAGCGTGATCGCGATAGGCAGGCCGAGTTTCCAAACTGCGCGGTAGCGCGGCCAGTCGGCGCGCCAGAACCGGCCGAGCAGGCGGTAGCGGCGGAACGGCTTGGCGTAGACGATGACCGCTGCCATCGCGACGAAGCTCAGGCCGTTGGCGATGCTGCTCGCCATCCCCGAGCCGAGCAGGCCGAGCGCGGGGAGACCGGCGTGGCCGAAGATCAGCAGCCAGTTGAGCCCGGCGTTGACGACCAGTAGTCCGACCATCACCACCAGCGACCAGGCGGGTTTCTCGAGCGCGGCAACGAACGCGCGGAGCACGAGGAAGCATAGGCTCGGGAGCATCCCCCACATCACTGCGCGCACGAAGCGCGCCGCCTCGTGCGCGAGCAGCGGGTCCTGGTCGAGGAGGTGGACGAGGATCGGCTCGGCATTCCACAACACGATCCACGAGGGGATGCAGAGCGTCGCGGCGACCCAGATCGTTTGGCGCACGGTCCGCCGGATATCGCGCACCGCATGCGGCCGCGCGCCGCGCTCGCGCGCGATCATCGGGACGGCGGCGGTGGTGAGGCCCATCCCGAAGATCAGGAAGACTAGGTACAGGTTGAGGCCGAGCGTCGCCGCCGCCAGCGTGTCCGACCCGAGCCGCCCTAGCATCGCCACGTCTGTCGCGCCGACCAGCGCCTGCGCGAGATTGGTCGCTACCAGTGGCCAGGCGAGTTTTAGCGTGGCGGCGAACTCGGTGCGCCAGGGGCGGGGCGGGGTGGACGTCATGCGCTGGCTTTAGCCGGGTTGGGCGGCTTGTCGATGACCCGTCTATCCTCGCTTGTTAGGCAAGGCGCGTTAGGTGACGGAGGGTGAAAACGCGCAACTATGGTTGTCCATGCCGCCCCCTCCGTCAGGCGAAGTGCCTGCCACCTCCCCCTGGCGGGGGAGGATCAGGGCGCGATGCGGTGTGAACGGGCCCTGGTCGCGCGACCCTTCCCACCACTCCGTCATCCTGACGAAAGTCAGGATCCAGGGTAACGGATGGTGTCCTATCTGGCTCTGGATCCTGACTTTCGTCAGGATGACGGGTGGGAGTTGGCGGGAGTGCACCCAACCGCTAGCCGATGCCTATCCTACCGCATCAACCCGGCTGCCCGGAGAGCGTTCTCGATCGTGGCCTGGATACCCGCGGGCGCCTCAGCGCGTGGCTTCGCCGCAGGTTTCGGTGAGACGGGGATAGCGATCTTGGCGACGCGTGCGACTGGTGCTGGCTTGACCGCAGTATCCGCCTTCGCCGCTGCTAGCAGGCCCCAGGACTTCGCGATCACCGCCGTGCTCGAAAGCCCGACGTCGAGCATGAACGGCCCCGCGGCGCCCAGGCGCTCGCCGTGCAACGGATCGATCGGCGTTCCGTGGCCCATGCCCGGCACGGTCCAGTCCTCGACGACGTCACGTCCTTCCGCATCCGACCAGATCCGGTGGACGGCGGTGCCTACCCGCTCCGTGCGCACGGCCTTCGCATCGATACCGTGGATGCCGCGCCATTGCCGCGCGATCGTATCCGCGTTCGCCACGCTCACCGTCGCGTCCGCGCCGCCATGCCAGATCGCGAGCGTCGGCCAGCGTCCGTCGTGGCCACGCGCGCCGCTGCGGACCGCGTCGACCAGCGCGGCGTCGCTGGTGTCGCCATGCCCGCGCATCCGGTCGAGTGCCTGCGACACGCCGGTGGCGGTGCCGTAGGCGAGGCCGCCGATCACCGCGCCACCCGCGAACAGGTCGGGGCGCGTGGCGAGCATCGCCATCGTCATCGCGCCGCCTGCCGATAGCCCGGTGACGTATATGCGGCTGCGGTCGAGGTTGTGGCGCGCGATTATCGTCTCGGTCATCTGCGCGATCGACTCGGCCTCGCCGCCCGCCTGCGCGGTGTCTTCCGACGCGAACCAGTTGAAGCAGAGGTTCGGGTTGTTCGCACGCGTCTGCTCGGGGAAGACCAGCGCGAAGCCCGCGCGATCGGCGAGCTTCGACCAGCCTGATCCGTGGTCATACCCCGCCGCGGTCTGCGTACAGCCGTGGAGGACGACGACCAGTGGCGCGTTCGCTGGCAGGTTGGCGGGAACGTAGCTGAAGCCCAACAGCGCACCAGGATTGGTCCCGAACTCGGTCAGCGGCGTCAGGCGACTGGGCGCGGTGTCGCGCGGGGTCGGCGCTCCGGCGCGCGCCATGCGGGCGAGGGTATCGGCGATGTTTCTCACGTGACTCGAGCCTTTCGTCGCCAGCGTACTCGGCCGCGATCTTATCTCAACGTCGCATGTACATCATTTGTTGCTGCAATGCAGCAATAGCGTTAGGAGTCTTGCCCGATCGTGTCGCATGCTTCGGCGATCGCCGCGTAGACTCGGTCGAGATCGTGGTCGTCGATGCAATAGGGCGGCATGACGTAGACGGTGTTGCCGAGCGGGCGGAGCAGCAGGTCGCGCTCGCCGAAGAAGGCGAGCAATCGCGGGCCGATCTGCGAGAGATAGCCGTCCTCGCCGCGGAGCTCGACCGCGGTGATGGTGCCGATCTGGCGCGCGTTGGCGATCCGCGGATGCTGGGCGAGTGCCTCCAGCCGCGAGCCTTGGCGTGTCGCGAGGTCGGCGATCCGCTCGCGCACCGGCTCGTCGCGCCAGATCGCGAGGTTCGCGTTGGCGGCGGCGCAGGCGATCGGGTTGGCGGTGTAGCTCGAGGAGTGGAAGAACATGCGCGCGCGATCGGCGTGATAATGCGCCTGGTAGATCGCCTCGGTCGCCATCGTCACCGCGAGCGGCACCGCGCCGCCCGTCAGCCCCTTCGACAGGCACAGGATGTCGGGCACCACGCCCGCCTGTTCGCAGGCAAGCAAGGTGCCGGTGCGGCCCCAGCCGGTCATCACCTCGTCGGCGATGAACAGGACGTCGTGCGCTGCGCAGACCCGCCGCATCTCGGCGAGGATGTGCGCGGGATAGATGTGCATCCCGCCCGCGCCGAGCAGCAACGGCTCGACGATGAACGCGGCGGGGTGCTCGGCACAGGCTTTCTCCAGCGCGTCGAGCGTCGCTTGCTCAAGCCCGGCGGCGGGGAAGGGGATCGTGCCGACGTCGAACAGCAGCGGCGCGTAGGCGCGGTTGTAGACGCCGCGCGCGCCGACCGACATCGCGCCGATCGTGTCGCCGTGGTAGCCGTGTTCGAGGACGAGGATGCGGTGGCGATCCTCGCCGCGATCGAGCCAATAGCCGAGCGCCATCTTCAGCGCGCACTCGACGCTGGTCGACCCTGAGTCGGAGAAGAACACGCGGGTCAATTCGGGCGGCATGATCGCTGTCAGCCCCCGCGCGAGGTCTTCGGCGGGTTGATGCGTCCAGCCGGCGAAAATGATCTGGTCGAGCTTCCCCGCCTGTTCCGCTATCGCTGCCATGATCTTCGGGTTGGCGTGGCCATGCGTGGTGACCCACCAGGACGAGATCGCATCGACGATCCGCCGTCCGTCCGATGTATAGAGCGCGGCGCCCTCGGCATGCGTGACGAGCGGTATCGGCTCGCGCAGGCCGTGCTGCGTGAAGGGGTGCCAGACGGGGGAGTCGCTCACCGGAACGCCTCCACGTCGAAGTTTGCGGCGAACGTCTCTACCAAATTGGCGGCGTTGAGCGGATCGAGGCGAGGCAGGCGGCCGAGCCGGCGGACTTTGCCGAGCGTGGCGATCGTCGCCTCGCTATCCTCGACCGCGTCGCCGACGAAGGCGATGCCGAGGATCGGGACAGAGCGGCTGCGCAGTGCCTCGATCGAGAGCAGGCTGTGGTTGATCGTGCCGAGCCCAGTGCGCGCGACGAGCACGACCGGCTTGTTCCACCGCGCGAACAGGTCTGCGAAGATCAGGTCGCGTGTCACGGGGACCATCACGCCGCCCGCGCCCTCGACCACCAGTGGGCCATCGACCTCTGGCAGCGCGAGGCGGCCGGGATCGATCGTCACGCGGTCGATCTCGGCGGCGAGATGCGGCGAGCATGGCGTCGTCAGCCGGTATGCTTCCGGCAGGACCCGGTCCGCGGGGACGCCGAGCGTTACGACCGAGGCTGCGTCGCTGCCGTCCGCCAGCCCGGCTTGCACGGGCTTCCAGTAGCGCGCGCCGAGTGCCGCGGTGAGCCCGGCGGCGAACACGGTCTTGCCGATATCGGTGTCCGTTCCGGTAACGACGATCGTCATCGCAATGCCTCTTCCATGACCTTGGCCAAAGCCTTGATATCCGCCACCGTCGCGTTGAGCGTCAACGAAATCCGCAGCCGCGATCCGCCCTCGGGCACGGTTGGCGGCCGTATCCCGCGCACGTCGAAACCCGCAGCCTGGATCGCGTCGGCGACCTGCATCGTCCGTGCGGCGTCCCCCAGCACCAGCGGGAGGATCTGCGATCCCGTCGCCGTGACGCCGTAGGGTGCGAGCACGCGCTCCGCCGTGGCGACCGACGCCCAGAGCCTTTCCCGCCGTGCCGGTTCGTCGGCGATGATGCGCAGAGCTTCGCCGACCGCCAGTGCCATCAGCGGCGACGGTGCGGTCGAGAAGATGAACCCGCGCCCGCGATTGACGATGAACTCGCGCATGACTGCGGGCCCGCACAACAGCGCGCCCTCGCACCCCAGCGCCTTGCCGCAAGTCCGCAAGGTAATGACGTTCTCGCGCCCGTCGAGCGCTTCGGCCAATCCGCGGCCGTCGGTGCCGAACACGCCTGTTGCGTGCGCCTCGTCGATCAGCAGGACGGCGTCGTGGCGGTCTGCAATTTCGGATAAAGCCGCGAGCGGAGCCTGGTCGCCGTCCATGCTGTAAAGGCTCTCGACCGCGATCCACACGCGGCCTGTGCCGCCCGACGCGCGCCACGCGGTGATCGCGTCCTCGAACGCATCGGCGTCATTATGCGCGGCGGCGACGAAGGTCGCTCGCGTGAGACGCATGCCTTCGTGCGCGCTGGCGTGGATCAGCGCGTCGTGGACGATCAGATCGCCGCGTTGCGGCAGCGTCGCGAACAGGATCGTGTTGGCGACATAGCCGCTCGCGAAGAACAGCGCGGCCTCGGTCCCGAAGAACCGCGCGGCGTCCGCCTCCAGCGCTTCATGCTCGGGCGCATTGCCGCGCAACAGCCGTGATCCACCCGAGCCGACGGGTACGCCGCGCGACAGAGCCTCGATCATCGATGCGCGCAGCCGGTCCGATCCGGCGAGCCCGAGATAGTCGTTCGAGGCGAAATCGATGCCGCGGCGGGGGGCAAGCGTTCGGCGACGATCCGCTGCGGCGAGGTTTGCAAGGTCTCTGACGTGGTCCGCGAACATCATCGTGTCGCCCTAGTCGCAACGTCGGCCGAAGACGATCCCGCGATGCGCACGTCGGCGCAAATCACGCTCGCGCAATCGCCTGACGTAGTTTATCCGATAAATAAAACTGGGAGAGACTGATTGCCACATCCTACTCGCCGTGCGGTGCTCGGCCAGAGCGCCGCTGTGCTCACCGTTGCCGCCACGCCAGCATTCGCGGGTGCGGCGGCGCAAGCGCCTGTACCGCGCTCGCCACGATCGACGGAGCGGCTCGACGTCTGGCGGTTTCATCTCGGCCATGCGGCGGATCTCGACCGCGATTTCGGCTTCGGACGCAACCAGCGGACCTTCGCCAAGGCGGGCGCGGCGACCGCGGATGCCGCGCTGCCGGCGTTCGACGATGGCGCGTGGCAACCGGTGCGCGTGCCGCACGACTGGGCGGTGGCGCTCCCGTTTGCGCCGCCTGCAACGCCGGCGTCGAAGGATACCGAGGACGCCGTCGCCGCGCATGGGTTCAAGGCGATCGGCCGCAACTTTCCTGCCAACAGCATCGGCTGGTATCGCTGTCCGATCGCGGTCACCGCAGGGGATCGCGGGCGGCGGCTGTGGCTCGAATTCGACGGCGTGTTCCGCGACTGCCTCGTCTTCGTGAACGGCCATATCGTCGGGCGCAACGAGAGCGGCTATGCGCCGTTCCGCGTCGAGATCGACGATTTCCTCGATTATGACGGGGGCCACAACGTCGTGACCGTCCGTGTCGACGCAACGCTGGGCGAGGGCTGGTTCTACGAAGGCGCGGGGATCTATCGCCACGTCGACCTGGTCCGCGCCGATCCGGTGCATGTGCCGCAATGGGGGACCGTGGTCCGTGCCGAGGTGGGGTCGGACGGCGCGCAGGTGTCGACCGCGACCGAAATCCTCAACAGCGGCGATGTGGCGGTCGAGGGCGTAGTGCGCCAGCGGATCGTCGGTCCGGATCGCCGCCCGGTCGCGGACTTGCCCGAAACCCGCTTTACGCTGCCGGCAGGCGAACGGCGCGTGCTCGACCAGCAGGCGCATGTCGCGACGCCGGTGCTGTGGTCGGTCGAGACGCCCAAGCTCTACACCGTCGAAGCCGAGATCGTCATCGGCGGTCGGGTAGTCGATCGCTACCACACGCGCTTCGGTATCCGGACGATCCATTTCGACGGCGCGCGCGGCTTCCTGCTCAACGGCAAGCCGGTCAAACTGCTCGGCAGCTGCAATCATCAGGATCATGCGGGGGTCGGCACCGGCATTCCCGATGCGCTGCATGCGTGGCGCGTCGCGCAACTGAAGGACATGGGCTCGAACGCGTGGCGCAGCGCGCACAACCCGCCGGCGTCCGCGCTGCTCGACGTGTGCGACGCGGCGGGCATGATGATGATCGTCGAGGCGCGGCTCAACAGCAGCGACGACGAGGCGATGGCGCAGCTCGACCGGATCGTCCGCCGCGATCGCAACCGGCCGAGCGTGATCGCCTGGTCGCTCGGCAACGAGGAGCCGCAACAGGGCTCGGCGAAGGGCGCGCGGGTTACGTCCGAGATGCAGGCGGCGGTGCGGAAGCTCGACCCAACACGACCGACGACGTTCGCGTTCGACAATAGCTGGGACAGTGGTGCGGCGAAGGTGGTCGACGTGATCGGCTTCAATTACCGCACCGACAAGATCGAGGCGTTCCACCAGCGCGTTCCCGACGTGCCGACGATGGGCACCGAGACCGGTAGCACCGTCAGCACGAGGGGGGCGTATTTCAACGACGCCACCGCGCATGTGGTGCGCGCGTACGACACCGAACATCCGTGGTGGGCGTCGACCGCAGAGGGCTGGTGGTCGATCGCGGCGACGCGGCCGTATATCGCGGGCGGGTTCATCTGGACCGGATTCGATTATCGCGGCGAGCCGACCCCGTTCGCGCAGTTTCCGAGCATATCGAGCTATTTCGGCGTGCTCGATACCTGCGGCTTCCCGAAGGACAATTTCCATTACTACCGCGCGTGGTGGCGACCGGATCTGCCGCAGGTCCATCTGTTGCCGCATTGGAGCTGGCCCGGCCGCGAGGGCCAGCCGATCGAAGTGTGGGCGCACGGCAATTGCGACGCGGTCGAGCTGTTGCTCAACGGGCGGTCGCTCGGGCGGAAACCGATGCCGCGCAACGGGCATCTCGCGTGGAGCGTCCCCTATGCGCCGGGCAGACTCGAGGCACGTGGCTTTAACAAGGGGCGGCGCGTGGCGGCGTCGGTGCGGGAGACTGCGGCGGCGGCGACAGCGGTGCGGCTGACCGCGGATCGGCGCGTGGCGAAGGCGGACGGCAACGATGTCGTCATGCTCAAGGCGGAGGTCGTCGATGCGCGCGGTCGGCCGGTGCCCGATGCGGATACGCTGTTGCGGTTCGAGACGAGCGGCGGCGCGGCGGTGATCGGGGTCGGCAATGGCGATCCGACCAGCCTGGAGCCCGACGTCGCGACACAGCGCCGCGCGTTCCATGGACTCGTCCAGGCGATCGTCCGGGTCGGCGAGCAGCCGGGGCCGTTTGCGGTGCGGGTAAGCGGCGAGGGGATCAAGCCCGCGTCGCTGCGGATCATGGCGATGCCCAAAGGAGACCGCTGATGCGTCGTATCGCCCTCGGCCTCGCGCTGTTTGCCTCGACTGCGACCGCGCAGCCGCTCGCGCCCAAGCCGGCGCACGGACTCTACCTCGGTGCAGACCTGTCCTACGTCAACGAGATGGAGGATTGTGGCGCGGTCTATCGCGCGAACGGCAAGCCGGTCGATCCGTTCGCGCTGATGAAGGCGAAGGGCGGCAACATCGTCCGCGTCCGGATCTGGAACGACGCGAAATGGACGAAATACAGCGATCTCGCCGATGTGACGAAGACGATCCGGCGCACGAAGGCGGCGGGGATGCAGGTACTGCTCGACTTCCATTATTCGGACGATTGGGCGGACGGCGAGAAGCAGATCGCGCCCGCCGCTTGGGCGAAGCTCGACACCACGGCGCAGGCGAAGGCGCTCTATGCCTACACGCGCGATGTGCTGGGCACGCTCGACGCTCAGGGGCTGATGCCGGAGATGGTGCAGGTCGGCAACGAGACGAATCCCGAACTGATGGGGGGCGTGAAGGATCGCACGATCGACTGGACGCGCAATGCGACGTTGCTCAACGCCGGGATCAAGGCGGTGCGAGATACGGGGAAGGTTGCGACGATCAACCCGCGGATCATGCTCCACATCGCGCAGCCCGAGCATGTCGCGGCGTGGTTCGACGCGGCGGCGAAGGCGGGCGTGCGCGATTTCGACGTGATCGGGATCAGCTATTACCGCAAATGGTCGACGCGGACGCCCGCCCAACTGGGCGCGACGATCGCGACGGCGAAGGCGCGGTACAAGGCGGACGTGATCGTCGTCGAGACCGCCTATCCGTTCAGTCCGGTCGGCGAGGACGCGTCACCCGATTTGCTCGGCGCGGATTCGCTGCTGCCGGGCTATCCCGCGACGCCGGTCGGGCAGCGGGACTATCTCGTCGACCTGACGCAGACGGTGGTCGATGCGGGTGGGATCGGCGTGGTGTACTGGGAGCCGGGCTGGGTCTCGACCGGGTGCAAGACGCGCTGGGGGACGGGGTCCAACTGGGAGAACGCGGCGTGGTTCGGGCTGAAGCGGCACGAGGCGCTGCCCGCGTTCGATTTTCTTGGGCGGCGGTATGTGAAGCGGGGGAAGTAGGGCCTTACCTAGCGCCATCTTTGCAATCCTCCCCCGCCAGGGGGAGGTGGCTGGCTCTTGCCAGACGGAGGGGGAGGAAGGGAAACCTCTGCTCCGTGTCCTCCCCCTCCGTCACCTTCGGTGCCACCTCCCCCTGGCGGGGGAGGATCATTCAGCCCTTCAGTGCCGCGATAAACCCGGCCGCCCGTTCGCCGACGTCCGCCGCGGTCATTCCCGGCGCGTACAGGGCGGAGCCCAGGCCGAACCCGGCTGCGCCCGCCTGAGTCCAGGCCGCCATGCCTTCCGGCACGATCCCGCCGACCGGCAGCACGCGCGTATCCTTGGGGAGGACGGCGCGCATCGCCTTCAGGACGGTCGGGCTGGCCGCTTCGGCGGGGAACAGCTTGAGCGCCGCGGCGCCTGCGTCTAGCGCGGCGAACGCCTCGGTCGGCGTGGCGATGCCGGGCAGCGCGACATAGCCGCGCTCGGCCGCCGCGGCGATCACGCGCAGGTTCGCGTTGGGAGCGATGATCAGCGTGCCGCCCGCCGCGCCGACGGCTTCGACGTCTTCGACGCGCAGCACGGTGCCGGCACCGACGACCGCGCGGCCCTCGAGCTTACGCGCCAGCCGGGCGATGCTGTCGAGCGGATCGGGCGAGTTCATCGGCACTTCGAGGATAGTGAACCCGGCCGCGACCAGCGCTTCGCCGATCGCCTCGACCTCGTCGGGCTTCACCCCGCGCAGGATCGCGATCAGCGGACATTTGGCGAAGGCGGCGTCGAAGGCTTTGCGGTGGTCGGTCATGCGGCAAGGTCCTGGATGCGAGTGATGCCGGCTACGAATGCGGCCTGGCTATCGATATGGTGTGCGGTGCTGCCGAGCGCATCGATCGCACTGGCATACAGCGCGCCGAGCGCGGGATCGGCGAGGATATGGACGGTCGCGCCGGGCTCGATCCGCGCGGCGGTATCCGCGCCGATCAGCAGTCCGCTCGCGAACGAGGCGGCGTCCGCGTCGTCGGCGATCCCGAGCACGCCGCGCGCGCGGATCGCGAACAGGCTGGCGGCGAGATCGCGTTTCGCACCTTCCGTGACGCCGTCGAGGAACGCCGCCCCCGGCTCGACCGGGTGGCCCAGCTGGCGCGAGAGGACACCGTGCGCGCGGAGTAGCGCGAACAGTTCGCCGGTCATCGCGGTGGTGAACCGGACGATCGCGCCGGCTTGCACGGTCGCCCATTTGCAGTGTGTCCCCGGCTGGCACAGCAGTGCGTCGGGTGGGACCAGTCCGGCGGCGACCGCGCCGAGCAATTGAACCTCCTCGCCGCGCATGACGTCGGCATGCAGGCCGTCACGGTACGACAGGCCCGGCACGATCGCGGTGCGTGCGTCGATCCGGTCGAGCGCGGCGGCGATCTGCGGCAGGCCCGCGGGCGCTGCGACATAGGGTACGCTGCGCCAGCCGATGTTCGATCCGACCATCCCGGCGAGCAGCATCGGCAGGTCGCCGAGCCGGTCGCGGATCCCTGCGACCTCCGCGTCATACTCGTCGGCAGCGACGTTCGCTGCGCCGCGATCGTCGCGTTCGGTCGCGACCACGCTGCCGTTCTCGATCCGGAATGCACGCCGATTGGTCGTGCCCCAGTCGACGGCGATAAATGGGCTCATGGTCACGCTCTCGATTCTATCCCGATCTCGCGATCGCATCTGACGAGATATTTATACGATAATAGGAGCAAGTCCAGTAAGGAGCCTGGAAACGTGACAGCAGGGGCATGTTGCGTCAGAACTCGGGCGATGGCTACCGACATGACAGACAACGAGACATTTCCGCCCGGCGCCGTCGCGGGTCGCAACCTCACCCACGGCATGCTCGATACGCTGGGGCGGGCGATCGTGACCGGGCGCTACGAGACGCGGCCGTTCCCGACCGAGGCGGAGATCGCCAAGACGCACGGGGTCAGCCGCTCGGTGACGCGCGAGGCGGTCAAGATGCTGACCGCCAAGGGCCTGGTCAGCGCTCGGCCGCGTCAGGGCACGGTGGTGCAGCCGGCCAGTGCCTGGAACCTGTTCGATACCGACGTGCTGCGCTGGACGCTCGAGCGCAAGTTCTCGGTCGAGTTGTTGCGGCACTTCAACCAGTTGCGTGTGGCGATCGAACCCGAAGCGGCGGCGCTGGCGGCCCGGTTCGGCGACACGGCGGACCTGCAGGCGATCCGCGAGGGACTGGCGCAGATGGAGGCCGGCGAAGCGGGGCTGACCGATCCGCTCGAGGCCGATATCGCGTTCCATGTCGCGATCCTGCGCGCGTCGAAGAACCCGTTCTACGCGCAGTTCCAGTCGGTGGTGTCGACCGCGCTGCGCACCTCGATCCGCTTCACCAACCGGATCAAGGGCCGGTCGGCGAACATCCCGGACCATGCCGCGGTGGCGGACGCGATCATCGCGCGCGATGCGGGTGCGGCAAGGGTGGCGATGACGCGGATCATCGGCGACGTGCTGGTGCTGATCGGCGAGGACTGAGACGTATCGAGGTTCGGTTTGGATCCCTGTTGTCCGTCGTGCGTGACTGGTCATCTACCGCACCGCAGATCCTGAAAGTCCTGGGTTGTGGGCGGCAGATTCCGAACCAGTCGGCGTTGGATAGCATGTTTCCCCGCGAAGGCGGGGACCCAGACTGGGCTCCCGCCTTCGCGGGAGAACAGGGAAAAGCTGGCTGTCGTTTTGAATTGGCGCGCCCAACGCGCTGCATGTCGGTCCGTCCTGGCGAAAACCTTGGTGAAAGCGTTTCGCCAGGCGTGACGTTTCGCAAGACGGAGCGATGCGGGTTACCGTTGATCGCCTGCCCCCTGCACCCTAAAGAAAAGTAAGACAAATCTCAGAGGATTCCTGCATGGCTGTTGACCTGTCGTCCCCAAAGCCGATCCGCCTCGCCATCGTCGGGATCGGCAAGATCGCGCGTGACCAGCATCTGCCGGCGATCGCGCAGGATCCCCGGTTCGAACTGGTCGCGGCGGTCAGTCGCAATGCGGTGGTCGACGGCGTCGCGAACTACCGCGATATTGCCGAACTGGTGGCGGCGGGGCACGACCTCGACGCGGTGTCGCTGTGCACGCCGCCGGTCGGCCGCGCCGAGATCGCGATGGTGGCGATCGATGCCGGGCTCGACGTGATGATGGAAAAGCCGCCTGCCGCGACGCTGTCGGAGGTCGCCCGGATCGAGGCGCATGCGGTCGCCGCGGGCCGGACGCTGTTCGCGACCTGGCACTCGCGCGAGGCGGCGGGCGTCGCGCCGGCGCGCCAATGGCTCGAAGGACGGCGGGTCGAGCGGGTCACGATCGACTGGCGCGAGGATATCCGTCGCTGGCATCCCGGCCAGGACTGGATCCTGGAGGCCGGCGGGTTCGGCGTGTTCGATCCGGGGATCAACGCGCTGTCGATCGCGACCGAGATCCTGCCCGGCGGCTGGACGGTCGACGATGCCGAGATGCACGTGCCCGAGGGGCGGATGTCGCCGCTCGCCGCCGACCTGCGCCTGTCGTGCGACGGGCTGGCGGGGGCGCGCGTGCCGGTAACAGCAGCGTTCGATTTCCTCCACGAAGGACCGCAGCAATGGGACATCGTCGTCGATACCGATGGCGGTCGACTGACGTTGAGGATGGGCGGATCGGTGCTGGAGGTCGATGGGCAGGTTAGCGAAGCGCCCGATGCCGAATATGCGCGGTTGTACGGCAAGTTTGCCGAGCTGGTACGGACCAGGGCGAGCGCGGTCGACGTCACGCCGTTGCGGCTCGTCGCGGATGCGTTCCTGGTGGGGCGGCGCACGATCGTTCCCGCCTTCGCCTGGTAATCCCGCGCGAAGGATCGATTTTGCGCGCGCAAGTAACGCAGGATACAAATACCTTGATCGACGATAAGCGGTCAGGAACGCGCCGATAGGCATCACGTTCTGTCCTTATGCGAGCCCGGCAAGGGCCGAAGATAAGGATGCGTATCGGTGCTTCAGGTCAGTCCGCAGGTCGAGCAGGAATACGGCATCGCGATGGAGGCGATCGCGGTGGCGCCACTGGCAACCGCGATCGCCGAGCGACTGGCGGACGCTAACCTCGTCTACATCGCGTCCGACGATCGGCGCGCGACCGAGATCGCCGCGATCGTCGCTGCGCTTTCGCCTGCCGCGCTGGTGGTCCATCTGCCGTCGAGCGATGCGCTGCCCGGCGACGACGCTCCCGCATCGCCGGCCAATGTCGGTCTGCGCGTGGCGGCGTTGCGGCGGTTGCGCGCGGGCGTCGAAGCGGGGCGCGCATCGATCCTGCTGGTGACGACCGCGGAGGCCACCGCGGTGCGCTATCCGGCGCCGGCGATGTTCGACGTCGTCCCGCCAAGGCTCGCGCCCGGCGATACGATCGACCTCGATGCGTTAGCCGCGACCACCACGGAGATCGGCTATGTCATCGACGACCGCGTCGACGAACCCGGCGAGATCGCGGTGCGCGGCGGTGTCGTCGACATCTTCCCGGTCGATCGCGACCTGCCCGTCCGCGTGGAGTTCTCCGATGGCAGGATCACGTCGCTGCGCCGCTACGATCCGGTCTCGCAGTTGAGCCAGGGCGACCTGGACGCGATCGAGATCGGTCGCGCGACCGAGCCGGCTGTCGAACAGGGCGAAACGATCCTTGCGCATCTGCCCGGCGCGGTGGTTGCGCTCGATCCCGATGCCGGGCGTCGTCGCGAGCGCTTTCTCGCGGTCGCCGCCGATGGTCTGCCGCGGCGCAAGGCGGCTGCCGAACTGGTCCTCGACAAGGCCTGGGCCGCGGCGATGGCCGAGCGCGAGACGACCTCGTTTCAGATCGCCGACGATCTGCCGCCGCGCTTTATCGAGCGCCGCGATCCGACCCGCGCCTTTGCGCGCTTTGCCAAGGATGTGCTCGCCGACGGACGGCTGGTGATCGCCGGGTCGTCACGCGATCTGCGGTTCCTGCGGCCTCGGCTGGAGCGCGCCGCGAAGACCGCGTTCGATCCGGTCGACGATTGGGCCGGTGTTCTCGCCGCGACGCCGGGACAGGCGCTGCTGCTCGACGCACCGATCGATCGCGGATTCGTCGTCGGCGGGATTACCGTCGTCGCAGCCGCCGATCTGCTCGGGGGGCGGGCCGGCAGCCATGAGATGTCCGACGGTCGTGTTGCGCAATCGATCCTGTCGAGCGAGCTGCGGTGTGGCGACGTCGTCGTCCACGAGACGTTCGGGATCGGGATCGTCCGCGGATTGCAGGCGCTGCCTGATACGGGCGGCGACGCGAT
Source organism: Sphingomonas sp. PP-CE-1G-424 (assembly GCF_004341085.1). Classification (GTDB taxonomy): domain Bacteria; phylum Pseudomonadota; class Alphaproteobacteria; order Sphingomonadales; family Sphingomonadaceae; genus Sphingomonas. The sequence goes on along the minus strand of NZ_SLXW01000001.1, from coordinate 323,447 downwards.
CGTCCTCGAATATGCCAAGGGTGGGCGGCGGCTCGTACCGGTCGCGGAGGCCGACCGAATCTGGCGCTACGGTGCCGACGAGGACGCGGTGACGCTCGATACGCTCGACGGCGCGTCGTGGCAGAAGCGCCGCGGTGCGATCGACGCGACGATCGCCGAGAGCGCGCGCGATCTCGCCAAGCTGGCCGCCGAGCGCGATGCGCGGACGACCGATCCGATCGAGCCGGACCGGGCGGCGTATGAGCGCTTCGCGGCGGGGTTTGCGTTTACCGAGACGCCCGACCAGGCGCGCGCGATCGCGACGACGCTGTCCGATCTCGCGAGTGGCAAGCCGATGGACCGGCTGGTGATCGGCGATGTCGGCTACGGCAAGACCGAAGTCGCGCTGCGTGCGGCCGCCGCCGTCGCGCTCGCCGGGCGGCAGGTCGCTATCGCCGCGCCAACGACGGTGCTCGTTCGCCAGCATATCGAGACGTTCACCAAGCGGTTCGAGGGCACCGGGATCGTCGTCGCCGGCCTGTCGCGGCTGTCGAGCAGCGCGGACAAGGCGCGCGTCCGTGCAGGCCTTGCCGACGGATCGATCGGCGTCGTGATCGGGACCGGCGCGATCGCCGGGAAGGGCGTGACCTACCGCGATCTCGCGCTGGTGGTGATCGACGAGGAGCAGCGGTTCGGGACCGCGGACAAGGCCAAGCTTCACGATTTGGGCGCGGGGCATGTCCTGACGCTGAGCGCGACGCCGATCCCGCGCACGCTGCAATCGGCGATGGTCGGTCTGCAGGGCCTGTCGATCATCGCGACCCCGCCGGCACGCCGCCAGCCGATCCGCACCGCGGTCTCCAGCTTCGACGACAGCGTCGTCCGTGCGGCGTTGCGGCGGGAACGCGCGCGGGGCGGCCAGAGCTTCGTCGTGGTGCCCCGGATCGAGGATATGGCGCCGCTCGCGGCCAGGCTCGTCAAGCTGGTGCCCGAACTCGGGGTGGTGCAGGCGCATGGCAAGATGCCCGCGCCCGAGATCGACGAGGCGATGGTCGCGTTTGCCGCGGGCGACGGCGACGTGCTGCTCGCCACCAACATCATCGAGGCGGGGCTCGACGTGCCGCGCGCGAACACGATGATCGTCCATCACGCCGATCGCTTCGGCCTGTCGCAGCTCCACCAGTTGCGCGGGCGGGTCGGTCGCGGCGGGCGGCGTGGCCAAGTGATGCTGCTGACCGATGGCGATGCGACGATCGCGCCGGCGACGTTGAAGCGGCTGAACACGCTCCAGGCGTTCGACCGGTTGGGGGCGGGGTTCGCGATCAGCGCGCGCGATCTCGATCTGCGCGGCGCGGGCGATCTGGTCGGCGAGGCGCAGGCCGGGCACATGAAGCTGATCGGCATCGACTTGTACCAGCATCTGTTCGCGCGAGCGTTGCAGCAGGCGCGGATCGATCACGATGGCGGGGAGCCGATCGACGACTGGGTGCCGGAACTGCATCTCGAACTGGGCGGCAGCCTGCCCGAGGCCTGGATCCCCGAGGAGGAGGTCCGGCTGGCACTGTACGGGCGGCTCGCGCGGATCGCCGATGTGGCGACGCTCGATCGGTTCGAGGCGGAACTCGACGACCGCTTCGGTGCGATGCCCGATCCGGCGCAGCGCCTGCTGCACGTCGCACGGATTCGGATGCTCGCGCGGCAGGCTGGTATCCAGCGGATCGATGCGGGGCCGGCGGCGATCGCGTTCACCCCGCATGATCGACGCGCGGCGAAACCGTTGGAGGAACTGGTCGAGAAGACCGGGCGGTGGATCGCGCGCGAGACGATCGCCGATCCGGTCGAGCGCGGCGCAAAGATCGCCGATCTGCTGGGCGCGATGACCGACTGACGGGTTATTCCGCGGCGAAGGCTAGCGGCGTGAGGCGGGCTTCCTCGGCCAGCGCGTCCAGCATGACGCGGACGAGGTCGACGACGCGCGCGAATCCCGCGCCCGGTGCGTGGTGCTTGCGATCGAGATACAGCGTGCGGTCGAGTTCCAGCTGGATCGCGTGGATGCCGGTGCCGGGCGCGGCGTGCCGTTCGAGGATATGCCCGCCTGCATAGGGTGCGTTGCGCGCGACCGAAAAGCCATGTCCGACGCAGGCCGCTTCGACGACCTCGACGAACCGGCCATCCGCCGCATGGCCGAAGCGGTCGCCGATCACGATACGCGGACCGGCGGGCGCGAGTGGCGGCATCGAATGGACGTCGAGCAGCACCGCGATCCCGAACCGTGCGCGCGCCGCCTGGAGCGCTGCACCGACCGCGTCGTGATACGGGCGATGATCCTCGACGATCCGCGTGGTGATCTCCGCATCGGTGAACCGCCGCGCCCACAGATCGCCGGCAGCCGATGTCCGCCGTGGCACGAGGCCGAGGCCGCTGCGCAGCTTGGCGGATTGCTGCGCCAGCGGAGTCGTCGCCGCGCCCTCGTCGATCAGCGGATCGCGTTCGTCTTCGCGGCGGTTCAGGTCGATCCACGCGCGCGCGCGGGTCTGGACGATCGCGGTCTGGTTCGTCCGTGCCGCCCTGGCGACCGCATCGACGAGTCGATCCTCCAAGGGCAGCAGCCCCGACAAGGGCACGCGCAACGCGGTTTTCAGCGCGAGCGGATAGTCGCGGCCCGCGTGCGGTACGGAGATTACCACGGGACTCGACGGGGGCATGGCACCGAGGCGTTCGAAACAGGACGTGGCAAACGGGGAGGATGACATCGATCCACGCTAGGACGACCGAGCGGTGCGGGCAATCGATCTGGAAATCTTAACCGCTTTGCGGCTAGGTCGGCTGCAACGATGCTGTGCGAAAACGGGACTTTAGATCGATGTTGCGAATCCTGCTGGCCGAAGACGATCAGGTCATGCGCGAATATCTGACGCGTGCGCTCGAACGGTCGGGCTATGCGGTGACCGCGGTCGACCGTGGCACCGCGGCGATTCCGCTGCTCGAAACCGAGACGTTCGACCTGTTGCTGACCGATATCGTCATGCCCGAGATGGACGGGATCGAGCTCGCGCAGAAGGCGGGGGAGATGTGCGCGGACCTACGCGTGATGTTCATCACCGGCTTCGCGGCGGTCACGCTGAAGGCCGGGCGGGCAATGCCGAACGCCCGCGTTCTGTCGAAGCCGTTCCATCTGCGCGACCTCGTCGCCGAGGTCGATCGGCTGTTCGAGATGGATAATGTGACGGGCATGCATTGAACGCTTGCACGCCGCGATAACCGCGGCTAGTGGAGCCGTCCGGCGGGCGTGTAGCTCAGTGGTAGAGCACTGTGTTGACATCGCAGGGGTCGCAAGTTCAATCCTTGCCACGCCCACCATAGAAAGCCCTGGTAGCTCGATGAGTTACCAGGGCTTTTTTGCGTCTGGCGGGATTGGCCTCGGCGCCCATCATCGACGCGATCGGCGGATCCCCGGCATAATCGCGCGTCCGGACCCCAACTATACGCCAGCTATATGCGAAAGGGGGCAATCGCTCTCGAATTGCTACGCGTCCTGCGCCTAATCGCCAGGCTCCACGGCTTCCGCGCATCATTCGCGGGGCGTCTTCGGTTGGGGTGTAGTGATGAAGCGTTTATATTCGGCGGTCGCAGGGGTTTTGCTGGCGGTTCCGGCACTGGCGATCCCGGCGGCAGCGCAGGCACAGTCGGCGCCTGACGACACGACCCCGGCGGCCCCGGCTGCAGCCAACCCGGCCGCGCCGCCATCGGCGATCACCGTCAGCGGATCGGTCGCGATCGCGTCGGACTACCGGTTTCGCGGCGTGTCGCAATCCGACCGCCAGATGGCGGTGCAGGGCGGTCTGACGATCGCGCACGAAAGCGGCTTCTATGTCGGCACCTGGGCGTCGAACCTTGCCGGCTGGGGCACGTTCGGCGGCGCGAACATGGAGCTCGACCTGATCGGCGGCTACAAGGCCAAGCTGGGCAATGGCGCCACGCTCGATACCGGGCTGACGTGGTACATGTACCCGGGCGGCGCCAACAAGACCGACTTCGCCGAGCCCTATGTCAAGTTGAGCGGCACCACCGGTCCGGCGACGCTGACCGCTGCGGTCGCCTATGCGCCCAAGCAGCAGGCGATCGGCAAATGGTACGCGACCGGCGCCGACGCGGCCGCGGGTGTCTACACCCGGCCGGGCGCGAAGGACGACAACCTCTATCTGTCGGGCGACGGCGCTTTTGCGATCACGGGCACGCCGATCACCGCCAAGGCGCATATCGGGCATAGCTGGGGGCAGGACGGCCTTGGTCCCAACGCGACCGCAGTCACCCCGACCGGCAAGTATTGGGACTGGTCGCTGGGCGCCGACACGACGTGGCGCAATCTGACCTTCAACGTGTCGTACGTCGACACCGACATCTCTCGCCGCGACTCCGCCTATCTGCAGCCCAGCTTCAGCAAGGGGCAGGACGGTACCGGCACGATCGCCGGCGGCACCGTCGTCGCTTCGCTCACCGCCGCTTTCTGACGCCGCCAACTAACAAGGATCAACCGATGGAAGACCTTATTTGGATCCTCGTGATGGTCGGGCTGGTGGCGGCGACGCTTGCTTATGCCCGCCTGTGCGACAACGCATGAGGGGGATGCGATGACTCTCGATCTCTGGCTCGCGGCACTGACCGCACTTGGCCTGCTCATCTACCTGGTGGCGGTCCTGATCCGCCCCGAACGCTTCTGAAGGAGGCGGCATCATGACATTCCAGGGCTGGTTCCTGATCCTCGGCTTCGTCGCCATCCTGCTCGCGCTGACCAAACCGGTCGGCCTGTGGCTGTTCGCGCTCTACGAAGGCCGCCGCACTCCGCTCCACGTCGTCCTCGGACCCGTCGAGCGCGGATTCTACAACCTTGCCGGGATCGATCCGGAGGCCGAGCAGGGCTGGCGGCGCTATGCGCTGCACATGCTCGTGTTCAACGTCGCGTTGATGGCGTTCACCTATGCGGTGCTGCGTCTGCAAGGCGTGCTGCCGGGTAACCCGCAGGGGCTCGCCGGGCTGTCGCCGAACCTCGCGTTCAACACCGCGGTGAGCTTCACCACCAACACCAACTGGCAGAGCTATTCGGGCGAATCGACGATGTCGAACCTCAGCCAGATGCTCGGCCTGACGATCCACAACTTCCTGAGCGCGGCGACCGGCATCGCGCTGGCGTTCGCGCTGTTCCGCGGGTTCGCGCGGCGTGAATCGAAGGCGATCGGCAATTTCTGGGCCGATATGACGCGCATCACGCTGTATCTGCTGCTGCCGTTGTGCGTCGTCTATACGGTGTTCCTGATCGCCAGCGGCGTGCCGCAGACGCTGGCCGCCACGGTCAACGTGACCACGCTCGAAGGCGTCAAGCAGGTGCTCGCGATCGGGCCCGTCGCCAGCCAGGAGGCGATCAAGATGCTCGGCACCAATGGTGGCGGCTTCTTCAACGCGAACTCGGCGCATCCGTTCGAGAACCCGACCGCGCTGGTCAATTTGATCCAGATGCTGTCGATCTTTCTGATCGGGTTCGGCCTGACCTGGACGTTCGGCAAGGCGGTCGGCAACACCAAGCAGGGCTGGGCGATTCTGTCGGCGATGGTGATCCTGTTCCTCGCCGGCGTCACCGTGACCTATTGGCAGGAAGCCGCCGGCAACCCCGTGCTGCATCATCTCGGCGTCGCGGGCGGCAACATGGAGGGCAAGGAGGTCCGCTTCGGGATCGCCGCGTCCGCGTTGTTCTCGGTCGTCACCACCGCGGCCTCGTGCGGCGCGGTCAATTCGATGCACGACAGCTTCACCGCGCTGGGCGGCATGATCCCGCTGTTCAACATCCAGCTGGGCGAGGTCGTGATCGGCGGCGTCGGCGCCGGCATCTACGGCTTCCTGCTGTTCGCGATCCTGGCGGTGTTCGTCGCCGGACTGATGGTCGGCCGCACGCCCGAATATGTCGGCAAGAAGATCGAGAGTCGCGAAGTGAAGCTTGCGGTGCTGGCGATCGCGGTGCTGCCGTTGATGATCCTCGGTCTCACCGCGCTGTCGTCGGTGCTGGCGCAGGGGCTGGCGGGGCCGCTTAACAAGGGCCCGCATGGCTTCTCGGAGATACTCTATGCCTTCACGAGCGCGGTCGGCAACAACGGGTCGGCGTTCGCCGGGTTGAGCGCCAACACGCCCTATTACAACGGCCTGCTGGGCGTTGCGATGTGGGTCGGCCGGTTCTTCATCATCGTGCCCATGCTGGCGATCGCCGGCAGCCTGGCCGCGAAGAAATACACGCCGGAGAGCGCGGGCTCGTTCCCGACGACCGGCGGCCTGTGGGTCGGTCTGCTCGTCGGCATCGTGCTGATCCTGGGCGGCCTGACCTTCCTGCCGAGCCTCGCGCTCGGTCCCATCGCCGATCATCTCGCGATGATCCGCGGCACTTTGTCCTGACGGGGGCGCCATCATGGCCCAGAATTCGCAAAGCCGTTCGCAGAGCAAGAGCCTGTTCACCGCCGACCTAGTGGTGCCGGCGATCACGGCGTCGTTCGTCAAACTCAACCCGAAGGAGCTGATCCGCAACCCGGTGATGTTCGTCACCGCGGTCGTCGCCGCGCTGATGACCGTGCTGCTGGTCGTCGGCCACGACAGCCTGAGCATCGGCTTCAAGCTGCAGCTCGTCATATGGCTCTGGCTGACGGTGCTGTTCGGCACCTTCGCCGAAGCGCTCGCCGAGGGGCGCGGCAAGGCGCAGGCCGCCTCGCTCCGTGCCACCAAGGCGGACCTCGTCGCCAAGCGCCTGAAGGGCGACGGTCGCGAGCATGAGAGCGTGCCGGCCAGCGCGCTGAAGGTTGGCGACGTGGTGCTGGTCGAGACCAACGACCTGATCCCGTCCGACGGCGAGGTCGTGTCGGGGGTCGCCTCGGTCAACGAGGCGGCGATCACCGGCGAAAGCGCGCCGGTGATCCGCGAGGCGGGCGGCGATCGCTCGGCGGTGACCGCGGGGACGCGCGTCATCTCCGACGAGATCCGCGTCAAGGTGACGGTCGAACCCGGCAAGGGCTTTCTCGACCGCATGATCGCGCTGGTCGAAGGCGCCGAGCGGCAGAAGACGCCCAACGAGATCGCGCTGACTCTGCTGCTGGTCGGCCTGACGATCATCTTCCTGATCGCGGTCGGCACGATCCCCGGCTTCACTAGCTATGCGGGTGGCTCGATCCCGGTCGCGATGCTCGCGGCGTTGCTGATCACGCTGATCCCGACGACGATCGCCGCATTGCTGTCGGCGATCGGCATCGCGGGCATGGACCGTCTGGTGCGGTTCAACGTGCTGGCCAAGTCCGGGCGTGCGGTCGAGGCGGCGGGCGACATCGACGTCCTGCTGCTCGACAAGACCGGCACGATCACGATCGGCGACCGTCAGGCGAGCGAGTTCCGCGCGGTCGGCGGCGCGAGCGATGCCGAGATGGCGGAAGCCGCGCTGATCGCAAGCCTCGCGGACGAGACGCCCGAGGGCCGATCGATCGTCGTGCTGGCACGCGAGCGGTTCGGCGTCACGACGAGCGTGTTGCCCGATGGCGCGGAAGTGATCCCGTTCACCGCGCAGACGCGGATCTCGGGCGTGCGGACCGCGGACATGCTCGTCCAGAAGGGCGCGGTCGACTCGATCCTGAAGGCCAATCCGGGGGTCGGCCAGACCGCGGCCGCGACCGAACTGCGCCGCATCACCGACGAGATCGCGCGCGCCGGCGGGACACCGCTGGCGGTCGCCAAGAACGGCCGCCTGCTCGGTGCGATCTTCCTGAAGGACGTCGTCAAGGCGGGCATCCGCGAACGTTTCGGCGAGCTGCGGACGATGGGCATCCGCACGGTGATGATCACCGGCGACAACCCGCTAACCGCGGCGGCGATCGCGGCCGAGGCGGGGGTCGACGACTTCCTCGCGCAGGCCTCGCCCGAGGACAAGCTGGCGCTGATCCGCCAGGAACAGCAGGGCGGCAAGCTGGTCGCGATGTGCGGCGACGGCACCAACGACGCGCCCGCGCTGGCGCAGGCCGATGTCGGCGTGGCGATGAACACCGGCACGCAGGCGGCGCGCGAGGCGGGCAACATGGTCGATCTCGACAGCGATCCGACCAAGCTGATCGAGGTCGTCGGCCTCGGCAAGCAGTTGCTGATGACGCGCGGCGCGTTGACGACCTTCTCGGTCGCCAACGACGTGGCGAAATACTTCGCGATCATCCCGGCGATGTTCGTCGTGCTGTATCCGGGGCTCGGCGTGCTCAACGTGATGCGGCTGGGGTCGCCCGAAAGCGCGATCCTGTCGGCGATCATCTTCAACGCGGTGATCATCCCCTGCCTCGTGCCGCTGGCGCTGCGGGGCGTGAAGTACACGCCGATGGGAGCGGGCCCGCTGCTCGCGCGCAACCTCGCAATCTACGGACTGGGCGGGCTGATCGCGCCGTTCGTCGGCATCAAGATCATCGACCTTGTGGTCGGTGGCCTCGGCCTCGCATAAGGACAATACCATGGGCAAGGATCTCACCTCCGCACTGCGACCCGCGATCGTCATGACGATCCTGTTCGCGGCACTTCTCGGGCTGGCGTATCCGCTGGCGATGACAGGGATCGGGCAGGCCGTGTTTCCGTCACAGGCGAACGGCAGTCTGGTAACGCAGAACGGCCAGGTGGTCGGCTCGACGGTGGTCGGTCAAGCGTTCGTCGGGGATAAGTATTTCCAGACGCGCCCGTCCGCCGCGGGCAAGGGGTATGACGGGCTGGCGTCGTCGGGGTCCAATTTCGGCCCGGCCTCGCACGCGCTGGTCGACCGGGTGACGCCCGACATCGCCAAGCGCCGCGCCGAAGGGGTGACCGGGCCGCTGCCCGCCGACCTCGTCACCGCGAGCGGATCGGGGCTCGATCCCGATCTGTCGCCCGCCGCCGCCGCCGTCCAGGCACCGCGGATCGCGCGGGTCCGCGGCATTCCGGTCGACCGGGTGAGGACGATCGTCGCCGCCGCGACCGAGACGTCGATCCTGGGCGAACCGCACGTCAACGTGCTGGCGATGAACCGCGCGCTGGACGCTCTGCCGCGCTGATGCCGGTCAGCGATCCGGGCAACAGCGACAATCGTCCGGATCCGGATGCCCTCCTGCGTCAGGCCGAGCAGGAGGGGAGGGGGAAGCTCAAGATCTTCCTCGGCGCGGCACCGGGGGTCGGCAAGACCTTCGAGATGCTGTCCGAAGGCGCGGCGCGACGGCGCGACGGCGTCGACGTCGTCATCGGCATCGTCGAGACGCACGGCCGGGTCGAAACTGAACGGCTGACCCGCGGACAGGAAATCGTCCCGCGCCGCGACGTCGCCTATGAAGGGCGCGTCCTGGCGGAAATGGACATCGACGCGATCCTCGCCCGCGCCCCCCGGCTCGCGCTCGTCGACGAACTCGCGCATACCAATGCCTCCGGCAGCCGCCATCCCAAACGCTATCAGGATGTCGAGGAACTGCTGGCGGCGGGGATCGACGTCTATTCGACGATCAACATCCAGCACGTCGAAAGCCTCAACGACATCGTCGCCAGTTTCACGCGGGTCCGGGTGCGCGAGACCGTGCCCGACCGGATCCTCGAACTCGCCGAGATCGAGGTCGTCGATATCCCGCCCGACGAGCTGATCGAGCGGCTCAAGGCGGGCAAGGTCTACCTGCCGCACGAGGCGACCCGTGCGCTCAGCCATTTCTTCTCCAAATCCAACCTGTCGGCGTTGCGCGAACTCGCGTTGCGCCGTGCCGCGCAGGCGGTCGACGCGCAGATGCTCGATCATGTCCGCGCGATCGGCATCGGCGGAACATGGGCGGGCACCGACCGGATCGTCGTCGCGATCAACGAACTGCCCGGCGTCGATGGCCTGGTCCGCGCGGCCAAGCGGGTCGCGGACGGGCTGCACGGCCCGTGGACGGCGTTGTTCATCGAGACGCCGCGCACCGCGCACTTCACCGATGTCCAGCATCAGCGCGTCGCGGCGGCGATGACGCTGGCGACGCAGCTCGGGGCGGCGGTCGCGACGGTACCGGCCGCGTCGGTGGTTGAGGGTATCCAGGGCTTCCTGATCCACGCGCGTGCGACCCAGCTCGTCGTCGGCAAGTCGCGCCGCTCGCGTGCGTTCGAATTCATCCACGGATCGATCGTCGACCGGCTGATCCGCGGGACGAGCGGAGTCACCGTCCACGTCCTGCCGATGGAAACCGAAACCAGGACGTCCGCGCTGGCATGGCGGCGGTCGAAGGCGGGCTGGGGCTCGCCGACTGGCTATGCCATCACGCTCGCGCTGGTCGCGGCGATCACGACGGTCGCCAGCGCGCTGTTCCATATCCTCGATCTCGGCAACGTCGCGCTGCTGTACCTGCTGCCGGTGATGGTGGCGGCCAGCCTGTTCGGGTTGCGCACCGGGCTGTTCGCCGGGATCGCGTCGAGCCTCGCCTACAACTTCTTCTTCCTGCCGCCGGTCGGCACGCTGAGCATCAGCAACCCTGAAAACCTGATCTCGATCTTCGTCCTGCTCGGCGTGGCGATCGCGACCAGCCAGCTCACCTCGCGTGTGCGGGCGCAGGCCGACCTTGCGGCGGCGAGCGCGCAGACCAACGCGACGCTGGCGGGGTTCCTGCGGCAGTTGAGCGCGATCAACGATCCCGCGGTGGCGGCGCGGATGATCTGCGACGACGTCGCGCAGGTCTTCGCGGTGCAGTCGGTCCTGCTCGCCCCGACGACCGGCGCCGGGCTGACCGTCCAGGCCGCGAGCACCGCCGATTACCGGCTCGACACGATGGATCTGGCCGCCGCGAACTGGGCGTTCGATGCCGGCGCGGCGGCGGGCAAGGGATCGGCGACGCTGGCCGCGTCCGAATGGCTGTTCCAGCCGGTCAAGGCGGGCGGGCGGACGCTCGCGGTGCTCGGCATCGCGCGGGAGAACAGCGGCGATCCGGTCCGCGCCGATCAGCTGCCGCTGCTCACCAGCCTGGTCGATCAGTCCGCGCTGGTGCTCGAACGGCTGCGGCTCGAAACCGAGATGCGCGATGTCGATGCGGTGCGGACGCGCGATCGGCTGCGCGCGGCGCTGCTGTCGTCGGTCAGCCACGATCTGCGCACGCCGCTGACCGCGGTGATCGCGGCGGCGAACGAACTCGATCACGGTGCCACTCCCGATCTGATCGCGACGATCAAGACAGAGGCGGCGCGGCTCAACCGGTTCGTCGCGAATCTGCTCGACATGGCGCGGGTCGAGGCGGGCGCGCTCAAGCTCAACATCGAGGCGACCGATCTCAGCGATGCGGTCGCCGGCGCCGCGCACGACGCGCGCCGCGCGCTGGAGGGGCATGCGGTCCGGCTCGACGTGCCGCCCGACCTGCCGCTGGTCCGGGTCGATCCGCAGTTGCTGCATCATTGCCTGCTCAACCTGCTCGACAATGCCGGGCGCTACGGCGATCCCGGTACCGAGATCGTCGTCGAGGGGCGGCATCGCTACGGCGAACTCAGGCTGGCGGTGCTCGACCACGGCGCGGGCCTGCCGCCCGGTCGCGAGGCCGAGGTGTTCGAGACGTTCCGGCGGCTCGAAGGGTCGGACCGCGAGATCGTCGGGACCGGGTTGGGGCTTGCCATCGTCAAGGCCTTCGCCGAGGCGATGGGGATGATGGTCGAAGCCGGCAATCGCGTCGACGAGCCCGGCGCCGCGTTCACGCTGGTGTTCCCGTCCCCTCTCATCGTGCGCAACGTCGCACCCGAAAGCGCGATCTGATGCCTGCCAAGATCCTCGTCGTCGACGACGAAATCTCGATCCGCCGCCTGCTCCGCAACACGCTGGAACGCGCGGGTTACACGGTGGTCGAAGCGGTCGATGCGCGCAGCGCGATCGCGTGCGCGGCGGCCGAGCATCCGAGCGCGATCCTGCTCGACCTCGGATTGCCCGACCGCGATGGCCTGAGCCTGATCCCGGTGCTGCGGCGCGACGGCGATGCGGTGATCCTGGTGGTGTCCGCGCGCGACTCGACCGACGAGAAGGTTGCCGCGCTCGATCTCGGCGCCGACGATTTCGTCACCAAGCCGTTCGACAGCGACGAACTGCTCGCGCGGTTGCGCGTCGCGCTGCGGCATCGGGCCACCGCCGACACTGCGCCCAAGCTCGTGCGGAAAGGCGGTCTGACCATCGATCTCGATCGTCGCGTCGTGACGCGCGACGGCGAGGAACTGCATTTGACGCGCAAGGAGCATGAAGTGCTTGCGGTGCTGGCGCGGCATAGCGGGCGGGTAGTGACGCACGACAAGATCATCGCCGCGGCATGGGGTGGCGACGAGGATCCGCGGATCGAATATCTCCGCATCGTGATCCGCAACCTGCGTCAGAAACTCGAGGCGCCCGATCCGGTCGGCAGCGTGATCGCCAACGAACTCGGGGTCGGCTACCGTCTGCGCACCGACAGCTGAACGGCGATCGGGCCGGTCTGCCCGCTTTCCAGAGACGGGGTAAAGCTGCCATGCGCCGGCGATGATTCGCCTTCCGATCTCTGCACTCGTTTGCGTCCTCCTGTCGTCCGGCGCTGCCGTCGCGCAATCGACCCCCGAACCTGCACCCGATATCGTCGTGACCGGGCGCGGGTTGGCGCCGGCACCGGGCGATCGCGCCTATGACATCGTCACGATCGAGCGCGACCGGATCGACGCCAATGCCAGCAACCGGCTGGAGAGCGTGCTCGCCGATGTCGCCGGCTTGCAGCAGTTCCGTCGCTCCGATTCGCGCAGCGCCAACCCGACCAGCCAGGGGATTTCGCTGCGCGGGATCGGCGGCAATGCATCGAGCCGCGCGCTGCTGATCCTCGACGGCGTACCGCAGGCGGATCCGTTCGGCGGGTGGGTCGCGTTTCCCGCCTATGCGACCGGGCGGCTGGGGCGCATCCGCGTGACGCGGGGAGGCGGCAGTGGCTATCAGGGGCCAGGGGCGCTGGCCGGGACGGTCGAACTCGAAAGCGCGACGCCTAGCGAGCTGACGCCGTTCCAGGGCAGTGTCGCCTATGGCAGCCGGGACTCGGTCGATGCGCAGGGTTCGGCGGCATTGGTCCGCGAGGGCGGGTTCGCGACGCTGTCCGGCGCCTATGCGCGCGGCGACGGTTTCACGCCGACCGTGGCCGACAGTCGGGGGATCGTCGATCGACCCGCGCCGTACGAGCAGGCATCGGGTGCGATCAGGACCGTCGTGGGGATCGGCGCGAAGACCGAGTTGCAGGTGAACGCCAGTGCCTTCACCGACCGGCGCGATCGTGGGTCCGACTTCACCGCCAATACGAGCGAGGGCGCCGATGCGAGCATCCGGCTGATCGGGCGCGGCGACTGGGGCTATTCGGCGCTCGCCTATCTCCAGACGCGCGCGTTCGCCAGCAGCTTCAACAGCATCAATGCCGCACGCACGACCGCGATCCAGTCGCTGAACCAGTATAATACGCCCGCGACCGGACTGGGCGGGCGAATCGAGATCCTGCCGCCGCTGGGCGAGAGCATCATGCTGCGGGTTGGCGCCGACCTGCGCGACGTCAGCGGCAAGACGCAGGAACTCTACACCTTCGTCGCGGCGGCCCCGACGCGGCGGCGCGAGGCAGGGGGGAGCACCACGACGACGGGCCTATTCGCGGACGGCAGCGTGGTCGCGGGGGACCTGACCTTCAGCCTGGGCGGACGCGTCGACTGGTGGTCGATCGACGGCGGCTATCTGTCCGAACGGCCGATCGCCGTCGGCCCTGCGCTCACCAACCAGCGCTATGCCGATCGCGACGGCAGCGAGGCGACCGGCCGCGCCGGTATCGCCTACCAGCCCGCCGAGGCGATCACGCTGCGCGCCGCGGGGTATCGCGGCTGGCGGTTGCCGACGCTCAACGAACTGTATCGCCCGTTCCGCGTCGGCAACGACGCCACCGCCGCGAATGCCTTCCTTTCGCCCGAGCGTCTGACCGGGGTCGAGGGCGGCGTCACGCTGACGCCCGCGCGAAGTGTCAGCATTGCTGCGACCTATTTCTACAACCGGCTCAAGGACGCCATCGCCAACGTCACGACCACCAGCCCAGCGCAGGTCCTGCCCGGTGTGACCACCTATCGCGTCCGCCAAAATCTCGACGCGATCCGCGCGCACGGGTTCGAACTCGATGCGTCGTATCGGCCCGGCCCGTTCGGCGTGCAGGCGTCGTGGTCGCATACCAACTCGACCGTCGAGGGATCGGGGATCACCGCGGCGCTCGACGGATTGCGGCCGGCGCAGACGCCGCGCGATGCGGTCTCGGGAACGGTCGACTGGCGCCGCGATGCCGCCGCGCTCTCGCTGACGGTGCGCCACATCGGCCGGCAGTATGACGACGACCAGAATACGCGGGTGCTCGCGCCCGCGACCACGCTCGACGGCTATGCCGCGTTGCCGATCCTGCGGTCGCTGGTGGCCGAGCTGCGCGCGGAAAACGTGTTGAACGAGCGCGTCGAGGCGGGGATCAGCGGCGCCAACATCGTCGAACGCGCGACGCCGCGGACGATCTGGCTCGGGCTCCGGTACGGCTTGCGTTGACCCGTGTCTGGGCTGCGACTAATGGCGGTCGCGTGAAGGGTTCCCGGCGACGGGATCAAAAGGGAAGTCGGTGCGCGGAAGGGTCGTCATGACCAGAGCCGCAAGACCGGCGCTGTACCCGCAACTGTGACCGGATAGCGGCCACCCCGAATATGCCACTGGGTGACAGCCTGGGAAGGCGGGGTGGGCGCGAAGACCCGGAAGCCAGGAGACCTGCCTCTCACGGTCGATCCACTGCGCGGGCGGGTGTCCGGCGCGGACGAGAGGTCCCCCTGGGGCATCCTCGAGCGAGAGACGTCTGGCCGTCTGCGAATGGTCGCAGGCGGTTCTGTTCAGGACGTGCCCGATGACGAAGACATTCCTATTTCTGAGCGCGGCGGCCGCGATCGCGTCGCCCGCCTACGCACAATCCATTCCCGACGGCGATACGCCCGAGCTGGTCGTCACCGCCGCCCGCGTCGCGCAACCCGCGAGCGAAGTCGGCCAGGCGGTGACGGTGATCGACCGTGCCGAGATCGAACGCCGCCAGACCACGGTGGTGTCCGACCTGCTCGCGACCACGCCGGGCGTCACCGTCACGCGCAACGGGTCGGTCGGCGCGCTGACCGGCGTGCGGATCCGCGGCGCCGAATCCGACCAGACCTTGGTCGTGATCGACGGCGTGCGCGTCAACGATCCTTCGTCGACCGGGGGCGGCTTCAACTTCGCCAACCTGTTGTCGAGCTCGGTCGAGCGGATCGAAGTGTTGCGCGGGCCCAACTCGGTACCGTGGGGCAGCCAGGCGATCGGCGGCGTCGTCAACATCATCACCGCGACGCCGACCGAAGGCGTGCAGGCTCGCGCCAATGCCGAATATGGTTATGCCGACAGCGTGTTCGCGAGTGCGGGCGTGTCGGGCGCGAAGGGACCGGTCTCGGGCTCGCTGACCGGCGGTTACCTCAGGACCGACGGCATCTCGTCGGCGGCGAGCGGCACCGAGCGCGACGGCTATCGCCAATATGGCGCGGCCGGGCGGCTGGGCGTCGAGTTCGCGCCGGGCATCGGCCTCGACCTGCGCGGCTATTTCGCGGACAGCAAGGTCGACATCGACGGCTTTCCGGCGCCCGATTTCGTCCTGGCGGACGACCCCGAATATTCGAAGACGCAGGAGATTTATGGCTATGCCGGGCTTCATGCGAACTTCGCCGACGGGCGGTTCAACAATCGCATTGCGTTCACGATCGCCGACATCAACCGCGACAATTACGATCCGACCTTCGGCACCGACCCGAGCTTCATCGGGCGCGGCCGCAGCGAGCGCTACGAATATCAGGGCGACTTCCGCCCGCTCGATCAGGTGCGCGTCGTCGCCGGCGTCGAGCGCGAGAACAGCCGCTATAGCGACGGCTTCAGCTATGCCGACACCGGCATCACCAGCGTCTATGGCCAGCTGATCGTCAAGCCGATCGACATCCTCACGCTGACCGGCGGCGTCCGCAACGACGATCACGACGATTTCGGCAACCATACGACGTTCGGTGCCAATGCCGCACTGGCGTTGCGGACCGGCACGACGCTCCGCGCGAGCTATGGCGAGGGCTTCAAGGCACCGACCTTGTATCAGCTGTTCTCCGACTACGGGAACCGCGGTCTCGATCCCGAGACCGCGCGCAATTTCGATGTCGGCGTCGAACAGGCGTTTCTCGGCAACCGTGCGCGCGTCGGCGTCACTTATTTCAACCGCCGCACGCGCAACCAGATCGACTTCCGCTCTTGCAGCGACGCGGAGCAGGCGACGACCGGCTCGATCTGCGCCAATCGCCCGTTCGGCGTGTACGACAACGTCGCGCGTGCCGAGGCCGACGGCGCCGAGTTCACGCTGGCGCTGCGCCCGGTCGATGCGCTGACGCTGACCGCGAACTACAGCTATATCCACACCGAGAACCGGTCGATCGGCGACGATTTCGGCAAGACCCTCGCGCGGCGGCCGGAGCAGACCGCGAGCGTCAACGCGGATTACCGGTTCCCGTTCGGGCTATCGATCGGCGGCACCGTGACGATGGTCGGCGACAGTTTCGACGATTCCGCCAATGCGGTGCGGCTCGATGGCTATGCGCTCGGCGGCGTTCGGGCGGAGTTTCCGATCGGCGAGCGGTTCGCGGTCTATGGTCGCGTCGATAACATCACCGATGCGTCGTACCAGACGATCGCCGGCTACGGCACCTATGGGCGGGCGGCCTATGGCGGCGTGCGGTTGCGTCTGAAGTGAACCGCGGGGCGATCCTCCTCTCGCTGCTGGTCGCGTCGATGCTCGGGGGCTGTTCCGTGCCGCCGGGCGGAAGCGGCGGCGGGGGGATCGTCTCGACCAATCCATGCGTCGATGCGGTGCTGGTGCGGATCGTGCCGGCATCGCGGATCGCGGCGATCAGTCATTATTCGCAGGATCCTGGCGGGACATCGATCCCGCTGGAGGTTGCGCGGCGGTTTCGCGCGACCGCGGGCACCGCGGAGGAGGTGATCGCGTTGCACCCCGATCTCGTCATCGCCAGCACCTACACGCCCGCGGCGACGCAGGCGGCGTATGCGCGGGCCGGGCTGAAGACGCTGCTGCTCGGCATCCCCGACTCGATCGTCGAGAGTCAGGCGCAGGTGACGCAGATCGCCGACGCGGTTGGTGCGCCGTCGGGTGGCGCGCGGATCAATGCCGATATCGATCGCGCCGCCGCCACGTGGACGCGGCGCAGCGCCAACCCGCCGAGCGCGCTGCTGTATATAACCGGCGATCTGGCGACTGGCGACGGTACGTTGCTGACCGACATGATGAACCGCGTCGGGTTGCGCAACGCGGCAGTGCGCTACGGCCTGACCCATACCGGCACGCTGTCGGCGGAGACGATCGTCACGCAGCCGCCCGATGTCGTCATCGCCTCGGAGCGGGTGGGGCGGGGGGCGGCACTGCGCCACCGGCTGCTGCCGACCACGCCGCAAGCGGTGTTTCCGCGTGTGCTGATCAATTGCGGCGGGCCGACGATTCCGCCGGCGCTCGAACGGCTTGCCGCGATAAGGGCGAGGCTGTGATGGCCCACCTTTTCCACCCCGGCGAAGGCCGGGGCCCAGTTGGGAAGGCCGGAGTAATGGAGCGCTGCGCGCAGTCACGATCGTCCCCCAACTGGGCCCCGGCCTTCGCCGGGGTGGTGGGTGTGGGTGGAGTGCTGGCAGACGAGGAGGGGCGGCAATGAGCCGAACACTCAAATTGCTCGCGCTTGGGCTGCTCGTGATCGCGCTGTTCGGTGTTTCGCTCGGCTGCGGGAAAGTATCGGTGCCGCCGTCCGCGTGGTTCTCCGCCGATCCGCGCTGGTGGATCATCCTCGAACTGCGCCTGCCGCGCGCGGTGCTCGGGCTCGCCTTGGGGGCGACGCTCGGGCTGTCGGGCGCGGTGCTGCAAGGCTATCTGCGCAATCCGCTGGCGGACCCGGCGGTGGTCGGCGTGTCGTCGGTTGCGGCGCTCGCCGCGGTCGCCGCGATCGTCTTCGGGGTCGGCACCGGACCCGGCATCTTCGTCGCGGCGATGCTCGGGGCAGGGGGCGCGGTCGCGCTGCTTGCCGCGCTGACCTGGCGATCGTCGAGCGCGATCACGTTCATCCTCGCCGGGACCGTGCTGACTAGCCTCGCCGGCGCGCTCACCGCGTTCCTGATTTCGATCGCGCCGAACCCCTATGCGGTGGCGGAGGTGATGGACTGGCTGATGGGCGCATTGACCGATCGCGGGTGGACCGACGTATATTCCGCGCTGCCGCCGATGCTGCTCGGGACGATCCTGCTCCTGACGACCGGGCGGTCGCTCGATTCGCTGTCGCTCGGCGAAACGGCGGCGCGGTCGCTCGGCGTGCGGATGGGCCGTATCCGCGTGCTTGTCGTGCTGGGGACCGGCCTCGTCGTCGGCGCGGGCGTGGCGGTGACGGGCGTCATCGGGTTCGTCGGCTTGATCGTCCCGCACCTGCTGAGACCGATATTCGGACACCGGCCGGGCGCGCTGCTCCTGCCGTCGGCGTTGGGCGGCGCGGCGCTCGTGCTGGCCGCGGACAGCCTCGTGCGGCTTGCGCCCGGCGCGGGCGAAGTGCGGTTGGGCGTCGCGATGGCGATGATCGGCGCGCCGTTCTTTCTCGGTCTGCTGTTCAGGGAGCGAGGCCGCGCATGGATCTGATCGTCGATCGTCTGAGCGTGAAGCTCGGCAAGCGCACCGTGCTGCACGACATATCCGCGCATCTGCGCCCCGGTCGCGTGACCGCGATCCTCGGCCCCAACGGCGCCGGCAAGAGCACGCTGGTCAAGGCGGCGGCCGCGCTCGTCGGCTATGCGTCCGGCAGCGTCAGGCTCGATACGCAGGAGGTCCGGGCGATGGACCCGAAGGTGCGCGCGCGCGCGATCGGTTATCTGCCGCAGGATGCGACGGTGCATTGGAACATCGTCGCGCGCGACGTCGTGGCGCTTGGTCGGCTGCCGCACCGGGGGGCGCATGCCGGCGCGTCGCCCGCCGATCACGCGGCGATCGCGCGCGCGCTGCACGACACCGAAACGACGCATCTGGCGGATCGCCCGATCGCCGAACTGTCTGGCGGCGAGCGCGCCCGCGTCCTGCTCGCGCGCGTACTGGCGGGGGAGCCGCGCTGGCTGCTCGCCGACGAACCGCTCGCCAGCCTCGATCCGTCGCACCAGATCGACCTGCTCGCGCGCCTGCGTACCTATGCGGCCGGCGGGGCGGGCGTCGCGATCGTCCTCCACGACCTCGTCCAGGCCCAGCGCACCGCCGATGACGCTCTGTTGATAGCGGACGGTCGGGTCGTGGCGTTCGGCCCGGTCGCCGATGTCCTCACGCCCGCTACGCTCGGGCAGGTTTTCGGTGTTCGCGTCGCGACGTTGGAGGACGAGGACGGTCGCCTGTTCGTGCCCGTCGGCCGCATCGAACCGGCATAGACGGTCGACGTGCCCCGTTCGGCGCACTATCCCGCACCCGGTGATCGACATTCCTGCCCCGCTCCGTTTGCGCCTCGATGGCGACGCCCTCGTCCAGAACTGGCGCACGCTCGACCGCATGAGCGGGCGCGCCGCCTGCGGTGCCGCGGTCAAGGCGAACGGCTACGGCCTCGGCGCGATCGAGGTCGCGCGCCGCCTCGCGGCGGCTGGCTGTCGCGATTTCTTCGTCTCGAACTGGCAGGAGGCCGCCGAACTCGCGCCGCTCGGGCTGACCGTGTCCGTGCTCCACGGCGTCCGCGACGAGGACATGGCGGCGGCGTCGGCCGGGTTTGCCCGTCCGGTCCTGAATACCGTGGGCCAAGTCGCGCGCTGGAAAGCCGCGGACGGCGGCGCGTGCGACGTCATGGTCGACACCGGCATGAACCGGCTCGGGGTGTCCACCGATGACATTGCCGCGGGTCTGCTCGACGGCCTCAAACTCGAAACGCTGATGAGCCACCTCGCCTGTGCGGACGAAGAGTCGGCGATGAACGAGGTCCAGCGTAATCGCTTCGCCGCGCTTGCCGGTCGCACGTCGGCGCGTCGGCTGAGCCTCGCCAATTCGGCGGGGATCGGCCTGGGGACGGACTATGCGTTCGACCTGACCCGCCCTGGGCTGGCGCTGTATGGCGGCGTGCCGCGATCGAGCCTTGCCGCCGCGATCGAGCCCGTCGCGACGGTCGAGGCGCAGGTGTTGCAACGGCTTCGCGTGTCGGTCGGCGAGACGGTCGGGTACAACGCGACCTGGACGGCAGCCACGGATACCGACGTCGCGATCGTCAACCTCGGCTATGCGGATGGATATTTCCGCGGGTTCTCGGACCGCGGCACGGCGTGGGCAGGGACGATCGAGCTGCCGGTGATCGGCCGCGTCTCGATGGATCTGCTCGCGGTGCGCGTCGACGACGCTGCCGGGCTGGTCGAAGGCGACTGGATCGCAGTCGACCGCGATCTGTTACGGGCCGCGACGCGGTCGGGCATGTCGCAGTATGAACTGCTGACCTCACTCGGCCGACGGCTCGACCGACTATGGTCGGACGCGTGATCAGGCCTGTGTTTCCGGCCCCGTCCAGGCATCGAACGGCCGTTTGCGGATCCACCGCGTCGCCAGCCATTTGACGCCCTGCACCACGGGAAGTCCGGCGTGCAGCGACTGGGGATCGGTCGTATCGTCCGCCAGCGTGTTGGTGAAGGACACCGCATCGCCGGCCTTCGGGCGGATCGTGACGCCGAGTTTGGGGAAGTGCGTCTCGCCACCGGCAAAACCTTCGTTGAGGTAGATCAGCACGGTCTTCGTGCGCTGGTTGCGAGCGTTGCCGATGGCGTCGAAATGCGGGCGGAACTGTTGTCCTGGGCGATAGCGGAGGATCGTCAACGCCTCGCCCTGGGCGATATCCGTCGCGGTGATGGTCGCGAGCCGCTGGTTGATCGCGCGCACGACGAGGCTCTCGCGCATCGGCCCGATCACCGCGGCATCGGACGTGCGGACGGGGTGGGTAATGGCACGCCCGGTACGCGGATCGACCACGCCGGCGGGCAAAAGCAGATCGTTTGCGGCGTTGGCCAGATGTGCGCATTCCTCCCTGGTCAGCAGCGCGGGAAAATGGCGGATTTCCGGCTGCGTGGCGAGACGAGCCGATGCCGGTTCGGCGGCAGGGTGACCATCTGCGGTCAGGCGCATCGCGTCGAGCAGGGCCATGTGCTGCGCGGCGACGGGATCGGAACGTGCAGCGACTGCCAATAGCGTCCGCGCGGCGTGCCAAGACGTGGGCGAACCCGATCCGTTCGCTGTCAGCGCGATTTCCAGCAAGGCGGCATCGACATGGCCGATCGCTACGGCGCGACGCAGGATTTCGCGTGCCTGGCGAAGATCGCGCGGCACCGGGCCGCCGGTCAGGTTCCAGCTCGCAAGCCGGAACAGCGCGTCGACGTCGCCCTGTTCCGCGGCGGTGGCGACGATCGACACGGCTCGCCCGGTCTGCCCGGCTGCGACCAACCGGTCGGCTTCGATCAGGAGCGTTTCGCTGTTCATCCAGCGGGTTCTATCCGCAATGGCCCAGGGCGGGCAAAAAAAAGGGGCCGGCGACATCGCCGACCCCAAGAGATCATCGCAAAACGGCGATCAGAACTTCGCGGTGAAGCCCGCATAGAAGCGACGGCCGACCGGCTCGTAGATGCCGGTGCCCGCACCGACCGCCGTCGAGCTGAGGGGCGGGAGTTCGTTGGTGAGGTTGTCCACGCCGAAGTAGAAGTTGGAGCCGCCTTCGATGTTCACCCCGAGTCGGACGTCGTGGTAGCTGACCGACGGATAATACAGAATGTCAGCATAGTCGGCATTCTGCGGCGGGCGGCCCTGGAACGTGTTCACGTCTTCGTACTGAAGGCCATTGACCAGCTGCTTCGAGAGGAAGCGATACTGATACGACATGAAGAACGGACCCTTGCTGCCCTGAACGTTGACATTCAGTGCATCCTTGGGCTGGCCGACTTCTCCGAGATCGGTGTCGGCTCGGCCTGGATCTGCCGGGTTCAAGAACGAATCGCTCTGCAGATTGTGCGTCCAGATGAAGTGGAGGTTGAGCGACAGATCTTCACCGAACCGACGCGTATAGGCGAGGTCGGTGTTGATGCCGCGCACCTGCAACTTGGCGTAATTCAACAGCGTCTGCTGCAGGCTGGCTGGCTTGATCGTGTAGCTGAGGTCCGCCCCATCAACGACGGTGTTAGCAGCATAGCGCGAGAACAGGTTGCAGAACTGATTCTCAACCGTCGCCGCGTCGTAACATGCATTTGCAATCTGCTGCGCGGTCGGTGCTGTGATTACGTCAGCAACCTTGATGTTGAAGTAATCGACCGACAGCGTCAGGCCCGGCACGAAACGAGGCTGCAAGACGCCGCCATAGGTGTACGAGTCCGACTTCTCGACCGAGAGGTTTGGATTGCCACCACTGACGATTTCGAGCGACCCTGACGGGAAGACAAAATCGTAGCTGGCGGGAATGCCCTGAGCGGCGCAGTTCGCAGCGCGGGTCGACGAGCCCGTACCGATCTGCCGTGCCGAGCAAGGGTCGACGAAGCCCGGCGCGAAATTCTGTCCCGCTGCCGAATACAGATCGGACAGGTTGGGCGCGCGCACTGCACGGGCATATTGAGCACGGAACCGGAGATCGGGAATCGGCGAATAGTCGACGCCGAAGTTGTAGGTCCAGTTCGTCCCCGCGGATCCCTTGTAATCGGACACGCGACCGGCGCCCGAAACCGTCAGATCCTGGATAAGCGGTAGATCCTTAAGAAGCGGGAGCTGCAACTCGCCATAGGCTTCCTTGACCTGGAATGAAGGTGGCGCGAACTCGGACAACGCATTATAGAATGTATAGCCGGCTTCGACCAATGGATCGGCGCGGAAATACGCTGTTTCGCGCCGATACTCGCCACCCAGGGAGAACCGTGCAGGACCGCCGGGAAGATTGAAGAGCTGGCTGCTGTCACCTGCGACGAAACCAGAAATGTCGAGCTGTGTGATCTTACCACGCGAAATCGTGCTTTGAAGGACATAGTCCTTTGCTGCCTGCGTGACATTACCCTCGCCAAACGGATTCACCGGTACGCAAGCGGCAACGTCCGCCGCGAGGATCGCATCGTTGTCGACATAGGGGATCTGCGCTGCAGGGCTGACCTGCGAACGGCAAACGATCTGGCCCGCAGCGTTGCGGGTCGTATCGTTTGCCAACAGGAAGCGCTGGACGTTCAGATTGCCAGCAACACGAGTGGCTTCATGGAATTCGCCATAGTTGCCGGTGAGTTCATACTTCCAGTCGTCGTTGAACGTCCCGCGGAACCCGCCGACGAAGCGATAAGTCTCGCGTTTCGCGGCTTCGGAGCGCACGCCGAAATCGAGCAAATTGCGGCGCAGCGAGAAGCGTGTCGCGTCCGTGACCGTTGCGGCCGGGTTGGCGGCCAACAACTGCTGGGTGATTACCGATCGTGCCTGAGCAGAAAGATAGGGGTTGTCGAGGCGGATCTGCTCGCGCGAATCGGCTAACGTCCCACCCGAGATGAACGCAGGCCCACTGGCACCGGTACCGAACGAGTTGGTGCGAACATATTTCGCTTCGAAGAACGGCACGAACGCATCGGATACGTCGAAATGACCGATTACGTTTGCCGAATAGCGGTCTAGCTGGGGAAGAATCTGGAGCGAATTGCCTTCACGAAGGGTTGAGCCGTTCCCGCCGATGTAGGAGCCCGCGGGAGTCGTGCCGGCAGCGAGTCCAGCACGCGCGCCAGTCTGCGCTACGAGGGTTCCATCCGACTGGAACAGGAAGTTGCAATTGAACGGGTTCTGAGCAGAGTCACGACCGCATACGCCAGCGTTCGGGTTCGTGGCGCCAGAGGCAAAAGTGTTACGACCTGATGCGAACGACACGAGGCCGCCATTCGAATAGGTGCCTGACCGGATATCGCGATAGAAGACGCGATCGGGGATGCCATCGCTGCCGGCCGGATCGGAATCCACGACGACGAAACCGTCGACCCGACGAAGATAATTGCGCTCCGAGCCGTAGAAATCATTCTGTCGCGCATATTCGAGGTTGACGGCGATATTGCCGCGACCATCGGCGAAATTCTTGCCCGCGAGGAGGCTGCCGTAATAGGAGCCCGCGTCGCCATACTGGCTCACGCCGCCCTGGCCGCGAACCTGCAAACCTTCGAAGTTCTGCTTGAGGCGGAAGTTCACGACACCTGCGATAGCGTCCGAACCATATACCGCCGAGTTGCCGCCGGTGACGATGTCGACAGACTCGATCAAGTCGGTGGGGAAGGTGTTGATGTCCGGGGAAACGGCGTTGCTGAGAATGTCGGAACCGACGTGGCGGCGACCATTGACCAGCACCAGGGTGCGCTGGGTGCCCAACCCATAAAGATCGACGAGGCTGAGACCGCCGGTGCCCAGGAACCGTGTCGAATTCTGTTGGCTGAACGTGCTTGCGAGCGCCGGCAGGTTGTTGAGTACGTCGCCGACCGAGAGGTTGCCGGTCTGCTGCAGCTCAACTGCCGAGATCGATGTGATCGGCACAGTCGAAACGCCGTTCGGGTTCGAAATGCGCGAACCCGTGACGGTGATTTCCTGGGTATTGGTATCTTCAGCGGGCGCGGCCTGCGGCGCCACGGTGGGCGATGCCGTAGCGGCGTCGGTCGCCGTTTGCGTCGTGGTATCCGGCGCGGTCTGCGCTGCCGCATAGGACGGAAGGCCGGCTAGCACGCTCACGAGCGCCGTGGCGCCGAGAAGGCGATACATGTTCATGGTTAAAGTTGCCCCGTTTGTAATTTTGATACCGAATACAAACGGGTATGAAGTGTTAGTGCAAGCTCCGGTTCATGTTGACGTCATTCACACACTGTTTTGTCAAGCAATGTGACATAAGCGTCACATTGCTACCAAAGTGGGTTTAACGCTCGACGCACATCGCGATGCCCATGCCGCCGCCGATGCAGAGCGTTGCGAGCCCCTTCTTGGCGTCGCGCTTTTGCATTTCGTAGATCAGCGTCGTCAGGACGCGCGCGCCGCTGGCACCGATCGGGTGGCCGATGGCGATCGCGCCGCCGTTGACGTTGACCTTCGATGCGTCCCAGCCGAGTTCCTTGCCGACCGACAGCGCCTGGGCGGCGAAGGCTTCGTTGGCTTCGATGAGGTCGAGGTCGGCGAGCGTCCAGCCGGCCTTCTCCAGTGCGCGCTTGGTTGCGGGAACGGGGCCGATGCCCATGATCGAGGGGTCGACGCCGGCCGAGGCCCAGCTCTTGATCGTCGCGAGGATGGTCGAGCCGCGACGTTCGGCTTCGTCCCGGCGCATCATGACGAGGGCTGCGGCGCCGTCGTTGAGGCCGCTGGCATTGGCTGCGGTCACGGTGCCGTCCTTCTTGAACGCGGGCTTCACACCCGAGACGCTCTCAATCGTCGCACCGGCGCGGATGTATTCGTCGTCTGCAACGATAGTGTCGCCCTTGCGGCCCTTGATCGTGACGGGGGCGATCTCGTCCTTGAAGCGGCCCGAGCCGCGGGCCGCCTCGGCCTTGTTCTGCGAGGCGACCGAGAAGGCGTCCTGCTCGCCGCGCGTGACCTGGTATTGCTCGGCGAGGTTCTCGGCGGTGATGCCCATGTGATAGCCGTTGAAGACGTCGGTCAGGCCGTCGCTGACCATCGTGTCGACGAGGCTGAGGTTGCCCATCTTCTGGCCGCCGCGGATCGACTGCGCGTGCGCGGAAAGCGACATCGATTCCTGGCCGCCCGCAACGACGATGGTCGCGTCGCCAGTCTGGATCGCCTGCGCCGCGAGGGCGACCGCGCGCAAGCCCGAGCCGCAGACCTGGTTGACGCCCCAGGCGGGGATTTCCTTCGGCACGCCGGCAGCCATCGAGGCCTGGCGGGCGGGGTTCTGGCCTTGGGCGGCGGTGAGGACCTGGCCGAGGATGACTTCGGAGACGTCTTCGCCGGCGACGCCTGCCTGTTCAAGCGCGGCTTCGATCGCGATGCGGCCGAGTTCGTGTGCTGGGGTGGCAGCGAACGCGCCGAGGAAGCTGCCGACGGGGGTGCGCTTGGCGGCGGTGATGACGACGTCGGTAGGAAGCTGGTCGGTCATGTCGGGATCCTCTATGGTTGG
The DNA here is from genome assembly GCF_004341085.1 of Sphingomonas sp. PP-CE-1G-424. GTDB lineage: Bacteria > Pseudomonadota > Alphaproteobacteria > Sphingomonadales > Sphingomonadaceae > Sphingomonas. The sequence goes on along the minus strand of NZ_SLXW01000001.1, from coordinate 297,242 downwards.
ACCCCATGTAGGTCAGTCGAGTGCGGCGATCCAGTTGGCGAGCGGTTCCCAGAGGCGCGAGCGTGCGGAGCGGCCGACGATCATGCCGACATGGCCTGCGCCGAGGTCGCGGCGGTCGGCGAGGCCGATCGCAGTGGCGGCAGGGACGATGCGGTCGGTCAGCGAGACGAACTCGACCATGGGGCAGGCGAGCGCGAGCGGATCGACCGGGGTGCCGGCGATGACCCACCGCCCTTTGCCGGGCAGGTCGTTGGCGATGCAGTCCTCGAACAGCGAGGCGGCGGCGGCGTAGGGGAGGGGCGCGCCGGCATTCGCCCAATCCTCGAGCCGGACGAACGCGCGCGCCGCGTCGCTGTCGGCGGCGAGGTCAGCGAAGGCTTCGTATTTGGCGATCGTGCGCGCGGGGTCGAGTTGCCAGAAGCCGGCTTGCAGCACTTCCATCGGCAGGACGCCGAGCATCGCGGCGGCGGGCTGGACCGCGGCCCAGGTCGCGGCGAGCGTGGGACGGCCCTCGCCATAGCCTTCGAAGTGCCACGGCGCGGCGATCGTCGCGACTCCGGCGGTCGGCGTGATCGCGGCGGCACCGAGTGCGAGCGTGCCGCCGAGGCAATAGCCGACCAGCACCGGTGGTTCGGGGAGTGCCTGGAGCAGCGGCACCAGCAAGCGTTCGACATGCGCCGCCAGATCGAGATCGCGATCTTCGCTGCCGGGCGATCCCCAGTCGACCAGCCACGCATGAAACCCCTGCGCGGCGGTCCATTGCAGCAGCGAAGACTCGGGCGAATGATCTAGGATGTCGGGCGGATTTATCAGCGACGGGACGAACACGACGGGACGGCCTTCGCCGCCGTAATCGCGTAACGCGACGCGTCCGGCGCGGTGGATCGCAGGCTTGGGATCGGGGCGCTTCTCTCGCGTCGCGCGCTGATACGCGCGCAATCCCGCTAGCGCGCGCGCCATCCGATCGGGCGATGCTGCGGTCTCGCTGCGCAGCACGTTGAGGAACAAGGGTAAGGGCCTCGGACCTTGTTGCGGTGCGTCATCAAAGACTGTAGCCTCCGTTTCAAACATAAGACGGGGGATCAATGAAGAAGCAACCGGCTGCCGACGGAATCGTCATCATCAAGAAGTACGCCAACCGGCGGCTCTATAACACCGAGTCGTCATCCTACATCACGCTGGATCATCTCGCGACGATGACCCGCGAGGGGCGCGACTTCAAGGTGGTCGATGCGAAGACCGACGAGGACATCACGCACAACGTCTTAACACAGATCATCATGGAGGAGGAGAGCCGCGGAGAGACGATGATGCCGGTGAACTTCCTCCGCCAGCTGATCTCGATGTACGGCGATTCGATGCAGACGATGGTGCCGGGGTATCTGGAGGCGTCCATGGACAGCTTCCGTCGCAACCACGACCAGTTTAAATCCGCGGTCGAGGGCGCATTTGCGAACTCGCCGTTTGCCGATCTGGCCAAGCGCAACCTCGAGATGTTCGACGTCGCGACCCAGGCGTTCAAGCCCGGTGCTGCGGGTGGCGTTGCACCGGCGGCCGCGCCCGCCAGCAAGGACGACGAGATCGCCGCGCTGCGCAGCGAGCTAGCCAAGTTGCAGGAAAAGGTCGAGAAGCTCGGCTGAGTGATGGCGCCGGTGTTGTGGAGTGCGAGTGGCGGGCTGGCCGCGCTCGCCATCGTCGCGGGGTTCGGGGAACGGCGCAGGCGACGGCGGCGCGATCCGGACTCGGTCGGCTGGGTGGACTGGCCGACGGTGCAGATGCTGGCGTTGATCGCGCTTGCGGTGACCGTGGGGCTGGCGTTCAAGACCTGAACGCGCGATCATTCCGGAGATAGACGACGGTGTGCCAGCTGTTCCGCGGAGTCGTGAAGACGGGGCGGTAATCGCGCGCGAGCGCCGCCTTGACCGCGCGCAGGCTGCCTCGGTTCCAGATCGACAGGCGCCGGTCCGACGTGACGATCACCGGTGGGCGCTTGGCGAGGATGCGGCGGACTTCGGCGGCTTCGTCGATCCCGGTCGCGCCCTGTTCGGTGTCGTAGGCGAGCAGATTGGGGAAGGCATAGGCGGTCGGCAGGCAGGCGTGCGCGAGATGGTAGGTGATGGTGTCGCCGATGAAGACGTACGGGCATTCGTTGCCGCTGTTCGCTTCGACGACATGCGCGACCGCATAGGCACCGGCAGCGTCGCTGGAATGGAGCAGGCGTTTGGCGATCAGGATCGCGATCGCCACGCCCAGGGTCAGGATCAGCAAGCGGATCGAACGCCCGAGCGTCGGCGCGGCGAGGATCGCCAGCGGTGCTACCAGCGGCAGCGCGTAATGGTCGAAGAACGTGCCGATCGCGAAGAACCCCGCCAGCGCAAAGCCGAGCCAGGCGTAACCGACCAGCATCGTTTCGCTTGCCACGTCGCCGCGCGGCCGGGTCCGCCACGTCAGGACGGCGGCGAGGATCAGTGGCGACAGCTGTGCGGCGATGCCGAGCAACCGCATCGCGAGATCGCTCGCCGAATAGCCCCTGCGCAGCGCGATCGACGTGACGTTGGCGAACCAGAACGCATCGAACGCCGCCGGCCCCTGCGCGCGATACCAGCCGATCGCGGCGAGCGTCGGTGCCAGACCCATCATCGCCCACACCGCCGCTGCGAGGATGACGTGTCGCCATTTTGCGCGGGTGCACGCGAGGAACCAGATGTGCGCGAGGCCGAACGCCGCGCCTTCGAACATCGGCGTGTACTTCAGCTGGATCGCGATCCCTGCGAGCAGGCAGGCGGCGATACCGCTGACGACGATCGCGCGGGTCTGGCCGGCGGCGGCCTTGGCGGGAAGCTGGAGCGTCAGCAGACCGGCGACCGCCATCGGCAGATTGTAGAAGACGGGGGCCTGCCCACCGATGCCGCCGACCAGCGCGATGACCAGCAGATAGGCGGCCCCTGCGCCCAGCGCGCCGCGATCGCTTGCTCCGATAGTCTTCGCGGCGCGGGCGACGACGATCGCGGTCGCCCACGCGCACAACGTTGCCATCAGCTGGTAGGCGAGGATGCCGTTGCCGGGGAGCGTCCGGATGCCGGCGAACAGCAGGAACAGCCCGATTGGCTTGCGGTCCCAGATATCGATATAGGGCACCGCACCGTGCAGCAGGCGATCGCCGACGAGCAGGTAATATTGCTGGTCGGGATCGATCACCGGATTGCCGAAATCCCATGCCCGGACCGCCAGCGCGACCAGCAGCAGGATCAGCGCCTGCACCCACCGATTGCGCGGCATCAGTAGAAATTCCGCAGAGTAAGGGCGCGCGTCGAACCATCGCACAGCCCGAGACTGACGACGCGGCCGGGTGCGCCGGCCGACCAGGCGGCGATCGAATTTGTCGCGTAATCTCGGGGTACCGCTGCGCCATCGATCATGCAGATCATATCGCCGTCCTTCCAGCTAGCGGCTGCGGGCCCGCCGCGCATGACGTGGAGCACCTTGAGCCGATCGTTCTCGATGCCGATGAGCAACCCGCTGGTCGAGCGCAGCGGCGGCCGGTAGGCGCGGGGGCCTCGGCGGAGGATCATGTGGCGTGCGCCGGGATCGAGCAGCACGCGGTAGCTCTGGAGAAAGCCCGAGCCGATCCGGCCGGCGGTCCCGATCGTCTGGGAAAATCCGCCGGCGGGCTCGATCCGCACTTCGGTTTCGCGCGCGACCAACGCGCCGACGCGGAGATAGGGGACGATCGCGAGGCCACTGACGGTGGGGCCTGCCAAGCCGAACGCGATCGCGGTGGTGGTTCGCAGCGCCTTCAGGTTCGCGGCGTGCCATCCGGCGGCGGTGACGGTGATCGACGAGCCATCGCCGGTATCGACGACGATTGGCGCAAGGCGTCGGCCGCCGAGCATGATCGCGCTTTCGTAGACGGTGCGCTGCGTGGAAATTCGCAGCGGGGCGGTCTCGCCCTTGAACGGCATGCGGCCCGAGCGGAGCAGGCGGAAGCGGTGCGCGGCATAATCGATGTCGAGCGCATACCCCGCGAGCAGGTCTGCGCCGACCAGCAGGTCGACCGCGGCGGCGCTGCCGGTGGCGATCGCGGGAAGGCTCGCGACGGCCACGCCGCCGCCGGTCCGCGCGAGCCCGCCGAGTGCTAGCGAGCGCGTCGGCATCCAGCCCAGCGCGACCGATCCGCCGATCGCGGCTGCGCTGCCGCCGGCGACCAGCTTGGCAGTGTCGACCGCGGGGGATGCCTTGGCGAGCAAGGTATAGCTGACGCCGGTATCGAGGATCGCAGTGACCTTTCGGCCGTCGAGCTGCATCGTGAAGCGGATCTGGTTGCCGGGGGTGAGATCGAACGGCACCCAGCGCGCCTCGGCATCGGTGGCAAGATGATAGACGCCGCGATCGCGCGCTTCGGGAGAGATGGCGGGCGTCGGCACGGTCGGCTCGCGTGCGGAAACGGTGAGGACCGCGAGGAGCGGGACGAGCGTGAGAAGAGCGCGACGCATGTGCGGGTGTCCGTAGCGGGTCGGTGGCGGCGTACAAGCGGGGGCTTCGCCGGGGTGGGTTGGCGACCGGGTGCGCGTTCAGCTCTCTATGTTGATCCGATCCCGCCAATCTTACCGCAACACTCCTCGTTCTCCTGCGGAGGCGGGAGCCCAGGATTAGGGGCGGGGGCGTTCGGGGCTCCTGGACCCCCGCGTTCGCGAGGGAACAGAAGACGGGTGAGCCTGCCGAAGCTAGCCCTGCAAAACTGGCCTGATGAGAATCAGGTTGAGTCAGAGCAATCTTGGATGCGCGGAACGCTCTCAAAATGCACCACCCCGGCGGAGGCCGGGGCCCAATTGGGGGACGGTGCTAACTAAGGACAGCGCATCGTTACTGCAGCCTTGCCAATTGGGCCCCGGCCTTCGCCGGGGTGGTGGCGGGAGGGTTAGCTATGCTCTTCTACAGGTACGCTTCCGACATTACAGACACGCTTCCAGATATGCCTGGTCGAACCCGAACTGCTTAGCCTTCTCGAGCGTATACGGCCTGAGCCCCATCGACCGGTATTCGCCGAGAATCTTCCCGTCGGCCGACTCGTCGAGATACTCGAACTTGAACAACTCCTGCGTGACGATCACCGGGCCCTCCATGCCGATCACCTCGGTGATGTTGGTCACCCGGCGCGAGCCGTCGCGTAGGCGCTTTACCTGGATAATCAGCTCGACCGAGTCGGCGATCTGGCGCGAGATGGCTTCCTTCGGCACCTTGATGTCGGACATCATCACCATGTTCTCCATACGCGCCAAGGCTTCGCGGGGAGAGTTGGCGTGAAGCGTGCACATCGAGCCATCGTGACCCGTGTTCATGGCCGCGAGCATGTCGAAACACTCGGAGCCACGAATTTCGCCCAGGATGATCCGGTCAGGACGCATACGCAGCGCGTTCTTGACGAGATCGCGGATCGAGATCTCGCCCTGGCCCTCCAAATTGGCCGGACGCGTTTCGAGCGGGAGCCAGTGCGGCTGTTGCAGGCGAAGCTCGGCAGCGTCCTCGATCGTCAGCACGCGTTCGCCGGGGTCGATCATCTTCGACAGCGCGTTGAGCATCGTCGTCTTGCCCGAGCCGGTACCGCCCGAGATCACCACGTTGAACCGCGAGGCCCCGGCGATCTTCAGTGCAGTCGCCATTTTGGGCGACATCGAGCCGAAGCCCGCCATCATGTCGAGCGTGATCGGCTTGGCGGAGAATTTACGAATCGAGATGGCGGTGCCGCGAAGCGACAGCGGCGGGACGATCACGTTGACGCGCGAGCCGTCCTTGAGGCGCGCATCGGCGAGCGGCGAGGTCTGGTCGACGCGACGGCCGACCGAATTGACGATCCGCTGTGCGATCTGGAACAGATGCTCCTCGTCGCGGAACTGGATCGGCGCGAGTTCGAGCTTGCCCTTGCGCTCGACATAGGTCTGCTCGGGGCCGTTCACCATGATGTCGGTGATGTTCGGATCCGCCAGCAACTCCTCCAACGGCCCGAGCCCGAGCAGTTCGTCGACCAGCACTTTTTCGAGCGCGAACTGTTCGCGGCGGTTGAGCGTCAGCTTCAGTTCGGCGAGCACTTCGCCGATGATCGGGCGGAATTCCTCGGCCAGCTCGTCCTTGTTGAGCGTTGCCGCAGCTTCGGGATCGACACGTTCGAGCAGCCGTGGGAGGACCTGCTCCTTGATCTTGTGGATCGACTGTTCGAAGCCCTCGACGCGGCTGTTGCCCGCCTCGCCGCTGGCGTTCTGGCGATCGGACAGGCGCTGCATCGCGTCCAGCTGTCCGGCGGGCATCGTGCCGGGGCCGAAGCCGTCGCTCTCGCCGGGCATCGGCAGCGAGTCTATCGGCGGAAATTGCGCGCCGCCTTCGGGTTCGGGCCGCGGTGCAGGACCGCTACCCTGCATGGGACGGGCGACGCCGAATGCGGGACGCACCGCTTGCGCCCCGTTCTGCCCCCCGCTCATGCCACTACGACGCCCGAATGCGCTCATGCCCAAATCCCCGGATGATTGCCTAAGGGGTTACGCGCCAAGGCTTGATAATTCGCTAACCAAACCGGACGTGCGGGGGGCGACCTATAAGAGCCGAGGGTTGATCGCCGCGCGTAACTCCCCGAAGGCTGGTGCATGATCCGCCTGCTCCTCCTTCTCGCGCTGACTTTCGGGTTGGCGAGTTCCGCGTCTGCGGACGACATCGCCGCCACCGGGCGCGGCGTCGTGCGCGTCGTGACGATCGCGGTGGTCGACGATCAGGTGGTCGGCTTCGGCCACGGCAGCGGTTTCGCGATCGCGCCCAACCGGATCGTCACCAACGCGCACGTCGTCGATCTCGCCGAGCGCTATCCCGACAACGTCGTCGTCGGCATCGTCCCGACCGAGGGCAGCAAGTCGTACCAGGGCAAGGTGATAGCGTATGATTCGCAGCGCGACCTTGCGTTGATCGAGTTCACCGGCGCGCGCCTGCCGCCGAGCGCGCTGTATACCGGGCCGATGACCGAGGGTGACGCGGTGGTGTCGCTCGGCTTCCCCGGCAACGTCGACCTGGCGACGGCGCGGTCGGCGGCGGATTACATCCGGCCGATGACGCCAGTGCGGTCCGAGGGCGTGCTTTCCGGGCGGCGCGTGCTGAGCGGCGTCGAGGTGCTTCTCCATACCGCCAGCATTGCGCGGGGGAACTCCGGTGGGCCGCTGCTCGATCGGTGCGGGCGGGTGATCGGGGTGAACTCGGCGATCACGCGCGGCGAAGAGGGCGATTCGACGTTCGGGTTCGCGATCGCGGATACCGAGCTGGCGGGCTTCCTCCACGATGCGAAACAGCCTTATGCGTCGATCGGGACGGGGTGCACGTCGATCGAGGATCGCTTGCGGCAGGACGCCGACGCGGATGCGCGCGCGACCGCCGATGCGGCGTCCGCCAAGCGCGACGCCGCGACGCAGGATGCGATGACCCGCGAAGTCGCGCTGGAGAAGGCGCGGACCGAGGCGTCGCGCAGCCGCGAGAACGTGATGGCGCTCGCCGGGCTGCTGCTGGTGGCAGGAGCTCTGGTGATCGGGAGTGCGGGGTTGCTCGAATCCCGCGGGCAGCGGCGGCAGGCGATTTGGGCGGTGTCGATCGGCGGGCTGAGCGTGCTGGTCGCGATCATCGTGTTCGTGCTGCGGCCTTCGGGTGAGGTCGACGTGCCGCTGTCGGCGCTGCCCAAGACGCGGATATCGACGCCCGATGCGGCGCTCGGCAAGCTGATGTGCACGCTGATACCCGAGCGTAGCCGGATCACGATCTCGTCCAGCGAGGACGTCCCGATCGACTGGGGCGCCAAGGGCTGCGTGAACGGCAAGACGCAATATGTCGCCGCGAATGGTCGCTGGGACCGCGTGCTGGTGCCCGATGCCGAGCAGACCGTGTCCGTCCTCTCGTTCGATCCGGCGACGCGCGTCTATTCGAACACGCGCTATCTTATGTCGGCGGCGGGGATGGAGGCGGCGCGGACTGCGCGGGGCGTCGTGCCGAACGTGTGCAACATGGACGACGCCGCATTGGGTCGGCTCGCGGGGCAGCAGGCGGCGGTGCGTGCGGTGTTGCCGCCGCTGCCGAACGAGAAGCTGGTTTATTCCTGCAAGTCTGCGCGCTGAGCTTCGGAGGCCAGGAGCGCGCGCTTGCGATCGAGGCCGTAGGCGTAGCCGCCGAGCGCGCCGCCGATGCGTTGCGCGCGGTGGCAGGGGATGACGATCGATACCGGGTTTTGCCCGCAGGCGGTGCCGGCGGCGCGAACCGCGGCGGGGCGGCCGGCAAGCGCTGCGAGTTCGCTGTAGGTGCGGGTTTCGCCGATCGGGATGGTACGTAGGGCTTGCCAGATCGCTTCTTGGAACGCCGTGCCGCGGACGTCGAGCGGGAGGTCATGGTCGCGGTCGGGGGACTCCACGGCTGCGACAATGTGCGCCGCCAAATCCGCGAGGGCTTCGTCGCCGGGTTCGATCGTGGCGTTGGGGAAGCGGCGGCGGAGTTCCTCGGCGTCTTCGTCGAACGATACGCGGCACAGGCCCTTGTCGGTCGCGGCGACAAACAGCGCGCCGAGGCTCGTGTCGGCGGTGGTCCAGCGGATCGTGACGCCGTCGCCGCCGCGCGCCCAAGCGCTGGGGGCCATGCCGAGCCGCTTGGCGTCGGCCTCGTAGAAGCGGCTGGGGGCGGAATAGCCGGCGTCGTAGATCGCTTCGGTCACGGTCGAGTCCTCCGATAAGGCGTTGGCCGCGCGGCTGGTGCGGAGCGCCCGCGCGTAGGCGGCGGGGGTGACGCCGGTGGCGCGCTTGAACAGGCGGTGGAAATGGTGCGGCGCGTAGCCGACTTTCGCGGCGACCTCCTCCAGTGAGAGGCGGTCTTCGGCGGCTTCGAGAAGGGCGACCGCGGCGACGACGGCGATGCGGTCGCGGCCGACTTCGTCGGGGGTGCAGCGCAGGCAGGCTCGGAAGCCGGCGGCGCGGGCGCTGGCTGGGTCGGGGTGGAAGGTGACGTTTTCGCGCTTGGGGTGGCGCGCGGGACAGCTTGGCTTGCAGTAGATGCCGGTGGTCTTCACGCCCACGACGAACCGGCCGTCCCACGCCCGGTCGCGGGCTTCGAATGCGGTCCAGGCGGTTTCGGTGTCGGGGGCGATGCTCATTGAATCGGTATAGCCGGTCGCGACGCGCGCGCATCCCGTGGCTTGCGCTCAAAGCGGAGCCAATCGGCGGTCCGGCCGTTCTTCCGTGCATACCCCCTAACGAAAGATGTTTCATGGCCTCCGACACGCCCGTCTGGTTCATTTCCGGCTGCTCGACCGGTTTCGGCCGCGAACTCGCCAAGCTCGTGCTCGCGCGCGGTTGGCGTGCGGTGGTTACTGCGCGGGATGCTGAGCGCGTCGCGGATCTGGCGGAAGGCGCCGAGGATCGTGCGCTCGCGCTGTCGCTCGATGTGACGGAGCAGGCGCAGATCGACGATGCCGTGGCGCAGGCTAAGGCCAAGTTCGGTCGGATCGACGTGCTCGTGAACAATGCGGGCTATGGCTACCAGGCGTCGGTCGAGGAGGGCGTCGAGTCCGAAATCCGCGCGCAGTTCGATGCGAACGTGTTCGGGTTGTTCGCGCTGACTCGCGCGGTGCTGCCAGTGATGCGTGCGCAGAAGAGCGGTAATATCATCAACATCACCTCGGTCGCGGGCCAGGTCGGGTTCCCGGGCTCGGGCTATTATGCCGCGTCGAAGCATGCGGTCGAGGGTTGGTCCGACGCATTGCTGGCCGAGGTGAAGCCGCTTGGGATCGACGTGACCTGCGTCGAGCCGGGGCCGTTCCGGACGGATTGGGCCGGACGTTCGCTGAAGCAGACGCCGGTGAAGATCGCCGACTATGCGGACACGGCGGGCAAGCGGCTGGATGGGACACGTGAGGTTAGCGGGACGCAGGCGGGTGACCCGGTGCGGGCCGGCGAGGCGATGATCGCGCTGACCGAGGACGCGAACCCGCCGCGGCATCTGGTGCTGGGCGCTTGGGGGTATGATGCGGTGACGAAGAAACTGGCGGAGCGGCTGAAGGAGATCGAGGCACACAAGGCGGATAGCCTGGGGGCGGATTTCCCGGGCGAGTGATCTCGACCGAGCGGCAGAGAATTGTTTCCCCGCGAAGGCGGGGACCCAGACTGGGCTCCCGCCTTCGCGGGAGAACAAGGAAGCAGGGGATGCCTCCGCGTTTGTAGCGGCAGCTGGCGCCGAGGACCTTGTTGCATGGGCCCTACCAAAAGCCACCACCCCGGCGAAGGCCGGGGTCCAAATGGGGGGCGTCGCTAACTGAGCGCGTCCCTCAGTTATTGCCACCTTTCCAATTGGGCCCCGGCCTTCGCCGGGGTGATGCCAAATAGGGTACGGCGGGTCAGCCCCCGTTGGCGCGGAACAACTCCAGCGTGCGCTGCTTGGCAAGGTCCGCACTAGGCTCGTGGTAATCCTTCCGCCGGTCCGAATTGAACCCGTGGCCCGCCTCGTAGACATACACCGTCGCATTCGGCCAATCCTTGGCGATGACCTGCTCGACGCCCTCCATTGGGATGCCGTGATCGTGACGGCCGAAGTGCAGGATCACCGGCACCTTGGGTTCCTCGTCCGCCGCGGCCGGGATCATGCTACCGTAATAGCCGCTCGCCGCTGCGACTCCCGTCAGCTTGGTAGAGGCGAACCACGCGATCGAGCCGCCATAGCAATAGCCGACCACGAACACCGGCCCGGCGGGGGCGAGCGTGTCGATGCAGGTCTGGACGTCCTTCAGCGACAGGTCGAACGGGTGGAGCTGGCGCGCGAGTTCGACACCGCGCGCGAGGCCTTCGCCCGAATAGTCGGCCTCGAAACCGGGATGCTCGCGGTCGAACAGGGCCGGGGCCAGCACCTCGTAGCCATCGGCAGCGTACTCGTCGCAGAGGTCGCGGATGTGGTCGGTCACGCCGAAAATCTCCTGCACCAGCACGAGGCCGCCGCGACGCTCGCCGGTCGGCTGCGCGTGATAGACCGCGACGGTCGCGCCGTCGGACATCGTCATCGTTTCCATCGTGCCGGTCATTCTCTCGTCCCCGTCGATTGGTCGTTACGCCTGCCCAATACCGTCATTCCCGCGGAGGCGGGACCCCATAGTGGCAGGCCGTGCGGTGAAAGAGCTGGGTCCGGAGGATATGGATCCCCGCCTGCGCGGGGATGACGGGGAGGGGCGGAATCATAACCGTCCAACCTTCGATCAATGACAAAACAGTCACAAACCCGTGCCTCTGACCCTCCCGCCGGGTTGCCAATCCGCGAACCCGATGCTACCCGCGCCGCGTCCCATGAGAGGTGCTTTCGCGCCCTCTTCCCCTGTGGGACGGCACTATTTCGGTTTCAGGCGAGGATTGACAGGTCCGTGGAGACATCCGGCGGTATTCAAGCGAGCTTAGGCGGGCGTTATGCGCTGGCCCTGTTCGAACTCGCGCGTGACGCGAAGACGATCGACGCGGTCGAGTCGAGCCTGGCGAATGTGCGTGACGCGCTCGCGCAGTCGGAGGACTTCCGCACGCTGACGTCCAGCCCGATGGTGTCGCGTGGCGCCGCCGTGAAGGCGGTCTCCGCAGTCGCCGACGAGCTCGGCGTCGATGCGACCACCAAGAGCTTTCTCGGTGTCCTCGCCGAGAACCACCGGCTCGGCGCGCTACCGAAGATCATCAAGGCTTTCCGTACACTTGCCGCGCAGCATCGCGGCGAGATCGCGGCCGAGGTGACGTCCGCACATCCGCTGACCGACGAGCAGGTGATCGAGCTGAAGCATCAGCTCCGCCAGCGGGTCGGCCGTGAAGTTTCCGTCGACCTCAGCGTCGACCCATCGTTGCTGGGTGGACTCGTCGTCCGCGTCGGCAGCCAGATGATCGATTCGTCGATCAAGACGCGTCTCAACACTCTCGCGCACGCGATGAAGGGCTAAGCTAATGGATATCCGCGCCGCAGAAATCTCGAAGATCATCAAGGATCAGATCGCCAATTTCGGCACCGAGGCCCAGGTCAGCGAGACCGGCCAGGTGCTGAGCGTCGGCGACGGCATCGCGCGCATCTTCGGCCTCGACAACGTCCAGGCCGGCGAGCTGGTCGAATTCTCGAACGGCGTGCAGGGCATGGCGCTCAACCTCGAGGCCGATAACGTCGGCGTCGTGATCTTCGGGAGCGATTCCGAGATCAAGGAAGGCGACATCGTCAAGCGCACCGGCACGATCGTCGACGTGCCGATCGGCAAGGAGCTGCTCGGCCGCGTGGTCGATGGCCTCGGCAACCCGATCGACGGCAAGGGCCCGATCCACACCACCGAGCGCAGCCGCGTCGAAGTGAAGGCACCGGGCATCATCCCGCGCCAGTCGGTCAGCGAGCCGGTCCAGACCGGCCTGAAGGCGATCGACGCACTCGTCCCCGTCGGCCGTGGCCAGCGCGAGCTGATCATCGGCGATCGCCAGACCGGCAAGTCCGCCGTCGCGATCGACGCGTTCATCAACCAGAAGATCGCCAACGCCGGCGACGACGAGTCGAAGAAGCTGTATTGCGTCTATGTCGCGATTGGCCAGAAGCGCTCGACCGTCGCACAGCTGGTCAAGACGCTCGAAGAGAACGGCGCGATGGAATATACCATCGTCATTGCCGCGACCGCGTCGGACCCCGCACCGCTTCAGTATCTCGCGCCGTACACCGGCGTCGCGATGGGCGAGTATTTCCGCGATCGCGGCATGCACGCACTGATCTGCTATGACGATCTGTCGAAGCAGGCGGTCGCCTATCGCCAGATGTCGCTGCTGCTGCGTCGTCCCCCGGGCCGTGAGGCTTATCCAGGCGACGTGTTCTATCTGCACAGCCGCCTGCTCGAGCGTGCGGCGAAGATGTCGGACGCGAACGGCGGCGGCTCGCTGACCGCGCTGCCGATCATCGAGACGCAGGCGGGCGACGTTTCGGCGTACATCCCGACCAACGTGATCTCGATCACCGACGGCCAGATCTTCCTCGAAACCGACCTGTTCTTCTCGGGCGTGCGTCCGGCGATCAACGTCGGCCTGTCGGTCAGCCGCGTCGGTTCGGCGGCTCAGACCAAGGCGATGAAGAAGGTGTCGGGCTCGATCAAGCTCGAGCTGGCGCAGTACCGCGAGATGGCGGCGTTCGCGCAGTTCGGGTCGGATCTCGATGCGTCGACGCAGAAGCTGCTCAACCGTGGTGCTCGTTTGACCGAGCTGCTGAAGCAGGCGCAGTTCTCGCCGCTGCCGTTCGAGGAGCAGACCGTGTCGATCTTCGCTGGTACCAGCGGCTATCTCGACAAGGTGCCGGTTGCCGACGTGACCCGCTACGAGCAGGCGCTGCTGGCCGACATGCGCGCGAACCACGCCGACGTGCTGACGCTGATCCGCGATACCCGCGACCTGGGTAACGAGGCGAAGGACAAGCTGAAGGCAGCGCTCGAAGCGTTCGCGAAGACGTTTGCCTGATTAACTCCCTCTCCCCTGCGGGGAGAGGGCTGGGGTGAGGGGTTGTACCGGGCGTTGCGCTTTGCAACTGCCCCTCACCCCGACCCTCTCCCCGACGGGGAGAGGGAGCAGAGCGTGTAATCCGACCCTCCTCTGTGAGGAGCGAGGGAGCAGGAAGAGAAGATGGCATCACTTAAGGCCCTCAAGATCCGCATCGGCTCGGTGAAGTCGACGCAGAAGATCACCAAGGCGATGAAGATGGTCGCCGCCGCGAAGCTGCGCCGGGCGCAGGACGCGGCGGTCGCCGGGCGTCCGTATGCCGAGCGTCTCGAAGCGGTGATGGCGAGCCTCGCGGGGCGCGTCGGCATTGCGCCGGGCGCATCTCCGCTGCTCGCGGGCACCGGCAAGGACCAGGTCCACCTGATCGTCATCGCGACGTCGGAGCGTGGCCTGGCCGGTGCGTTCAACACCAACATCGTCCGCGCGGCACGTCGCAAGGCCGAGGAGCTGATCGCGGCAGGCAAGACCGTGAAGTTCTACGTCGCCGGCAAGAAGGGGCGCGTGATCAAGCGCTTCTTCCCGAACGACATCATCGCCGATCACGAGATGGGGCAGATCAAGCGGCTCGCGTTCAGCGACGCGCAGGAGATCTCCGAAGACCTGATCAAGCGCTTCGGCGAAGGCCAGTTTGACGTCGCGCACCTGTTCTACGCGAAGTTCGTCTCGGCGCTGGTGCAGGTTCCGACGGGTATCCAGATCATCCCGATCCCGCTGTCGGCGATCCCCGGTGCGGAAGCCAAGCCGGGCGCGCCCGCCGAAGCCGTGGTCGAGTATGAGCCCGACGAGGAAGCGATCCTCGCCGATCTCCTGCCGCGCAACGTCGCGATCCAGATTTTCCGCGCTCTGCTCGAAAACGCAGCGTCGGAGCAGGGCAGCCGCATGAACGCGATGGACAACGCCACGCGTAATGCCGGCGACATGATCACGCGTCTCTCGATCCAGTATAACCGTACCCGCCAAGCCGCGATCACGACCGAGCTGGTCGAAATCATCTCGGGCGCCGAAGCGCTCAAGTAAGTCCAAGGAAGCAGACAATGGCAACCGCCCCAGAGACCCTCGGAACCACGCTCGCCCCCAAGGCCACCAACAACACCGGCCGCATCTCGCAGGTCATCGGTGCGGTCGTCGACGTGCATTTCCCCGACAATTTGCCCGCCATTCTGTCGGCACTCGAAACCGACAATAACGGCAACCGGCTCGTGCTCGAAGTCGCGCAGCATCTCGGCGAGAACACCGTTCGCACGATCGCGATGGACGCCACCGAGGGTCTGACCCGCGGCCAGACCGTCACCGATACCGGCTCGCAGATCCGCGTTCCGGTCGGCCCGAAGACGCTTGGCCGCATCCTCAACGTCATCGGCGAGCCGATCGACGAGCGTGGCCCAGTCGGCGCAGAGACGACCGCCCCGATCCATGCTTCGGCACCGCTGTTTGTCGACCAGTCGACCGAGAGCGCGATCCTGGTCACCGGCATCAAGGTCATCGACCTGCTCGCACCCTATGCGAAGGGCGGCAAGATCGGCCTGTTCGGCGGCGCCGGCGTCGGCAAGACCGTGCTGATCCAGGAGCTGATCAACAACATCGCCAAGGGCCATGGCGGCACTTCGGTGTTCGCCGGCGTCGGCGAGCGTACCCGAGAGGGTAACGATCTGTACCACGAGTTCCTCGACGCGGGCGTCATCGCCAAGGATGCCGACGGCAATCCGCAGTCGGAGGGCTCGAAGGTCGCGCTGGTGTTCGGCCAGATGAACGAGCCGCCAGGCGCACGCGCTCGCGTCGCGCTGTCGGGCCTGACGATCGCCGAGTATTTCCGCGACGTCGAGGGCCAGGACGTGCTGTTCTTCGTCGACAACATCTTCCGCTTCACGCAGGCGGGCGCAGAGGTTTCGGCACTGCTCGGCCGTATTCCGTCGGCGGTGGGCTATCAGCCGACGCTGTCGACCGACATGGGTGCGCTGCAGGAGCGCATCACGTCGACCAACAAGGGCTCGATCACCTCGGTGCAGGCCGTGTACGTTCCCGCAGACGATCTCACCGATCCGGCACCGGCGACGTCGTTCGCGCATCTCGATGCGACGACCAACCTCAACCGCGCGATCTCGGAGCTGGGCATCTACCCGGCAGTCGATCCGCTCGATTCGACCTCGCGTCTGCTCGAGCCACGCGTCGTCGGCCAGGAGCATTACGACACCGCACGTGCCGTCCAGTCGACCTTGCAGAAGTACAAGTCGCTGCAGGACATCATCGCGATTCTCGGCATGGACGAGCTGTCGGAAGAGGATAAGCTCACCGTGCAGCGTGCGCGGAAGATCCAGAAGTTCCTGAGCCAGCCGTTCCACGTCGCCGAGGTCTTTACCGGCATCAGCGGCAAGTTCGTCCAGCTCGAGGACACGGTCCGGTCGTTCAAGGCGGTGGTCGAGGGCGAGTATGATCACCTCCCCGAGGCGGCGTTCTACATGGTCGGCGGCATCGACGAAGCCGTCGCCAAGGCCGAGAAGATGGCTTCCGAGGCTTAAGCTACTACTGCTCCCCCTCCCGCAAGCGGGAGGGGGCTGGGGGGTGGGCACCCGCCCTCCACGTCGCGCGACGCTGATGGCGCGAGCCCACCCCCGGCCCCTCCCGCATGCGGGAGGGGAGTGAGACCCAGACATGCTGCATTTCGAACTCGTCACGCCAGAAAAGCTCGTCCGCTCGGAGGAGGTCTACATGGTCGTCGTCCCCGGCACCGAAGGCGATTTCGGTGTCCTCGAAGGCCACGCGCCTTTCATGTCGACGGTCCGCGACGGCGGCGTGCAGGTTTACCGCACGCAGAACGGCACACCCGAGATCATCGCGATCAAGGGCGGTTTCGCCGAGGTCAACGCCAAGGGCCTGACCGTCCTCGCCGAACATGCCGGCGAGTAAGCTCTTTAACTAACTGAGATGTTTTTCCCCGTGACGGCGGGAATCCAGATTGGGCATCCGCCGTCTTCTTTCTCCGTCATCCTGACGAAAGTCAGGATCCAGAGCCACGGAGCGCAACCCCGGGTTACCCTGGATCCTGACTTTCGTCAGGATGACGGGAGGGGAATGGCGTAACGTCGAGCTTACAAGAAATTATACGGGTCGACGTCCACCGTCACCCGCACCTTCGACGGCCAGTCGAGCTTCCCCAGCCATTCCCGGATGACATCCTGCACATCCAGCGCTCGCCGCGCATGGACCAACAGCCGATACCGATGTCGCCCCCGCAACATCGCCAGCGGCGCCGGCGCAGGCCCATAGACGTGCATGCCCTCGACCTCGGGCGCATTACGGCCCACGAGCTTGGCGGTATCGTGCGCGCAAGACTGGTCCTCCGACGACACCACGATCGCCGCATAGCGCCCGAAGGGCGGCGCCCCCGCGTCCTTCCGCGCATCCGTCTCCGCCGCGTAGAACGCATCCGCATCGCCGGTGATGAGCGCCTGCATCACCTGCGCGCCGGGGCTGTGCGTCTGGATGAACACATGGCCCGGTTTCTCGCCGCGCCCGGCACGCCCCGACACCTGCCGGATCTGCTGGAACGTGCGCTCCGCCGCGCGGAGGTCGCCGCCGTCCAGACCGAGGTCCGCGTCGACTACCCCGACCAACGTCAGGTTGGGGAAGTGATAGCCCTTGGTCACCAGCTGCGTGCCGACGACGATATCGATATCACCCGCTTCCATCCGCCCGACGAACTCCGCCGCCTTGGCGGGCGACCAAATCGTGTCCGAGGTCACCACCGCCGTCTTCGCCTCGGGGAACAGCGCCGTCACCTCGTCGGCGATCCGCTCCACGCCCGGCCCACACGCGACGAGCGTGTCCTCGCCCTTGCACTCCGGACACACGCGCGGGGTCGGCTCGATGTGTCCGCAATGATGGCACGCCAATCGCCGCGTGAGGCGATGCTCGACCATCCACGCCGTACAGTTCGGGCACTGGAACCGATGCCCGCACGTCCGGCACAAGGTCAGCGGCGCGTACCCCCGCCGGTTGAGAAACAGCAACGACTGCTCTCGCCGCTCCAGCGTTTCCTGCATCGCCTTGACGAGCCGCGGGGCGAGCCAGCGGCCGCGCTCGGGCGGTTCCTTGATCAGGTCGATCGGCTCGATCGTCGGCATCTCCGCCGCGCCGAACCGACCGGGCAGCTTCAGTTCCGCATACCGCCCGGTCACGACCTGTTGCCGAGTCTCGATCGCGGGCGTGGCGGAGGCGAGGATGACAGGACACCCCTCGAACTTGCCGCGCATCACGGCGACGTCGCGCGCGTGATAATGCACGCCCTCTTCCTGCTTGAAGCTCGTCTCGTGCGCCTCGTCGACGACGATCAACCCGAGGTCGCGGTACGGCAGGAACAGCGCGGAGCGTGCACCCACCGTCACCAATGCCTCGCCGCTTGCGATCGCCCGCCAAGCACGCCGCCGCTGGGTCGAGCGCAGTCCGGAATGCCACGCGATCGGCTCGCAGCCGAACCGATCGTGGAAGCGTTTCAGGAACGGCTCGGTCAGCGCGATCTCGGGCAGCAGCACCAGAGTCTGGCGGCCGTCACGGATCGCTTGTGCGACCGCCTCGAAATACACCTCGGTCTTGCCCGAACCGGTCACGCCGTCGAGCAAGGTCGGGTGGAACGCATGCTCCGCCACCCCCGCGACCAGCGCATCTGCCGCCGCGCGCTGATCCTCCGAAAGGACCGGTTCGTGATGCGCGGGGTTCGGGACGGGGTAGGGGCTGTCCAGGCTAACCTCGACCGCCTCGATAGCGCCCACCTTCACCAGCCCGCGGATCACCGCGTCGCTGACGTCGGCAGTCGTGGCGAGCTCGCGGATCAGACCCTGGCGATCGCCGATCCGTTCCAGAGCCTGCTCACGCTGTGGGGTGAGCCGGGGCGGCACGACGCCGGTCGCGCGGTACTCGACCGCGGTCCTCGCACCCTCCAGCGCCGACGTCGACGCCAGCGTCATCCGCAACACCGACGCCGCGGGCGCGAGGTAGTAATCCGCGGTCCACTCCACCAGCCGCCGCAGCGGTGCGCCCAGCGGCGGCACGTCGGCGACCGCAAGCAGGTTGCGCAACCGGTTGTCGCCGACCTCGGCGTCGGACGGCATCCGCTCCGCCTCCCACACCACGCCGAGCAACTGCCGTGGCCCCAGCGGCGCGACCACGACCGAACCCGGCTCGACGCTCATGCCGGCGGGCACGCGGTAGTCGAGCGGCCCGAGGGCGGCGTTGAGGATCAGGACACGGGCGCGGGACGACATCGTCTCGTTATATGGGGACAGATCGACTCCGCGTGAACCGTCTAAGCAGGCATCGACTTAAAGGCGTCAGGCGTCAGGCGGCAGCGCGGCGATCGCCGCCCCGGCGGCGTTCGCCGACCCGCGCGCGCTTCGCCTTGTAGAGGATCGTATCGGCCTGGTGGATGAAGTCGCGGATCGCATAGCAGTCCGGCTCCAGCGCGGTGATCCCGACCGTCCCGGCGCTGATCATCGCCAGACCGTTCAGTGCGATCGGAAAGCGCAGCGCTTCCTCCAGTCGCGCACTTATGTAGCCGGGCGTCGCGGTCAGAGCTGGATCCTCGATCAGCAGTCCGAATTCGTCACCGCCCAGCCGCGCGGCAAAGCTCTGCTTCAGCCAGGGCGCCTGCAATATCTCGCCGACCGCACGCAGCACGTCGTCACCCGAGGTGTGGCCGAGCGTGTCGTTGATCGCCTTGAACCCATCGAGGTCGATGAGCGCGAGCAGCAGCGGCGTGCCGTCGGTGTGCGACCGGGTCATCGCGGCGTCGAGCGCCCGATCGAATGCCGCGCGGTTGGATATTCCGGTGAGCGAATCGGTGTCGGCGGATCGGCGCAGGTTCAATTCGAGCGCATAGCGTTCGGTCACGTCCTGGAAAACGCCGACGAACCCGATGGTCGTACCGGCGTCGTCCTCGAGTTCGCCCAGCACGCGTACGCGCCGCGGCTCGCCCTGCGCGGTGGTGAAGTCGACCTCGATATCGAACGGTATGCCCGTTTCCAACGTCGTCGTGAGACAGCCGCTCAGTATGTCCCGGGCGTGGGGCGGATAGAACGCCATCGCGACCTCCATCTCCGGCACCGGGCCGACCGGCAGGCCGTAGATGTGAAAGACGCCGTCCGACCAGTCCAGATGCTGGTGGTCGAGCGAGGTTCGCCACGATCCGATCGCCGCCATCCGCTCGGCCTGGCGAAAGATACGATCCTGCCGCGCGAGCGTTGCGGCCTGTCGGTCCGCGGTCGTCGCGATGGCGATCGCCTGATGCGCGGCGGACCGCGCCGCGACGGTCACCTCGGCCAGCGTCGCGAGATGCGTGAGCGCGCGACGGCCTGCGTCGTTCAAGCTGCGCGGCACCGAATCGATGACGCAGATCGAGCCGATCGCATGACGCTCGCCGCGATCGTCGACCGCATGGATCGCCGCTCCCGCGTAGAAACGCGCGCCGCGATCCGCCAGCACCAGCGGATTCTCCGCGAACCGCGAATCGGTGTCGAGGTCTTCGATCACAAGGGGGGCCTGGTTCTGGATCGTGTACGCGCACATGCCGATGTCGCGGCTGATCTGGCCGCGTTCGCCGCCGGCCGCGGCCTTGATCCACAGTCGGTCGCTATCGACGAGAGTCATCAACGCGGTCGGGCATCCGAGCATTTCGGCGGCGAGTTCGACGAGCGCGTCGAACTCGCGTTCGGGTGCGCTATCGAGCAGCGCCAGCGCGTGGAGCGCGGCAACGCGCCGTTTTTCGTCTGCGAATGCGTTTGTGACGAGGTCTTTCGGCGACATGGCTGTTGGATACCGAAGGGATGTTAATTTTCCTTTGCTGCTGGAGCAGGTTAGTGTGCATCATGGGGACCACGACAGACCTGCCGCCGTCGATGCTTTGGGCGGACCATTTGACGCGAGATCGGCGACGGTCGGTGCATACGGTGCGTGCCTATCAGGCGTCGGCGGAACGCCTGACGGCATTCCTGATCGATCATTGGGGCGAGCGGGTCGAGCGCGCGACGCTGGCGCGCGTAACCGCCGCCGATCTGCGCGCGTATCTGGCGTATCGTCGGGACTCGGGGCTGGGTAACGCGTCGGCGGCGCGGGAGCTGTCCGCGGTGCGGGGCTTCCTGGCCTGGGCCAACGACGGCGCGGGCCAGCCGCGGATCCGGGGGCCGCGCGTGAAGAAGGGCCTGCCGCGACCGATCTCCCCGGGCGAGGCGATCGCGCTGGCCGAAGACGTCGCCGAGGATGCGGCCGAGCCGTGGATCGGCGCGCGGGATTGGGCGGTGCTGTTGCTGCTATACGGTGCGGGCCTGCGGATCGGCGAGGCGCTGGCGTTGCCGGGGGCTATCCTGCCGCTCGGCGAGACGCTGGTGGTTACGGGCAAGCGGTCGAAGGCGCGGATGGTGCCGTTGCTGCCCAAGGTGCGCGCGGCGATCGAGGCGTATGTCGCGCAGACGCCGTGGCCGATCGCGGCCGACGCACCGCTGTTCCGGGGCGCTAAGGGCGGGCCGCTGTCGGCGGTGGTGGTACGGCGCTCGGTACGCGGCGCGCGCGCGCGGCTCGGGCTGGGCGATCGGACGACGCCACATGCGCTGCGCCATAGTTTCGCGACGCATCTGCTCGGGCGGGGGGCGGATCTGCGCGCGCTGCAGGAGTTGCTGGGGCATGCGAGTCTCAGCTCGACGCAGATTTATACGCAGGTCGATGCGGCGCACTTGATGGACGTGTACCGCAACGCGCATCCGCATGGCGGTTAGCCCTTGGGTTTCCAGGTCAGTACGCGCCAGCCATAGCCGATAATGATGACGACGAACGTCGCCACCGCGACCGGCCCGACGTAACGATCGAGTTCCTCGAAATGCGAGCCGAGCAGGATGCCGGCATAGGTGAGCACGGTGTTCCAGATCGCGCTGCCAGCCGCGGTCCAGATCACGAACTGCCAGATCGGCATCCGTGTCATCCCCGCGGGCAGCGAGATGACGGTGCGGAAGGTCGGCATGAACCGGAACACGAAGATCACCCAGCCGCCGCGCTTCGTGAAGAACCGGTGGATCTTCTCGACGTCGGACCATTCCATCGTCAGCCAGCGGCCGTTACGCTCGATGAACGGGCGGAAGCGTTCGTAGCCGATGTTGCGGCCGATATAATACCAGAAGTAATTGCCGACGACCGAGCCCGCGGTACCCCAGGCGATCAGCGGCACGACGCTCATGTCGCCGCGCGCGACGGCCATGCCGCCGAGCCCCATGATGACTTCGGACGGCACCGGCGGCACGATATTCTCGAGCGCCATCAACAGGAAGATACCGAAATATCCGCCCCAGGCGATGAGATCGAGGATGAATTCGGTCATGGGTATCACATACTGCCGGGATGCCGGATGTGTTCCACCGACATCACACCACCCCGGCGAAGGCCGGGGCCCAATTGGTGGACGGTTATGACGGAGGACGGCGCTCCGTTACCGCGACCTTTCCAATTGGGCCCCGGCCTCCGCCGGGGTGGTATCTTCGCTCCAGTTACCGCGCCGCGACCTTCGCCTCGATCGCATCCCAGATCATGCCGGCAACATCGGTCCCGTCGAAGTTCGAGATCGCGACGATCCCGGTCGGCGAGGTCACGTTGATCTCGGTCAGCCACGTCCCGCCTATCACGTCGATCCCGACGAACAACAGCCCGCGCTTCTTCAACTCCGGCCCCAACACCGCGCAGATTTCGCGCTCCTTGTCGGTCAGTTCCGACTTCTCCGCCGAGCCGCCGACCGCGAGGTTCGAGCGGATCTCGCCTTCGCCTGGCAGGCGGTTGATCGCGCCTGCGACCTCGCCGTCGACCAAGACGATGCGCTTGTCGCCCTTCGCGACGTCGGGGAGGAACGCTTGGACCATGTGCGGCTCGCGCCACGTCATGTTGAAGACCTCCATCAGCGCGGACAGGTTGGCGCCGTCCGATTCAACCTTGAAGATCGCCTTGCCGCCATTGCCGTGCAGCGGCTTGATCACGATCGCGCCGTGCTCCGCGAGGAATTTGCGCGCCTCGTCGAGCGAGCGTGTGATCAGCGTCGGCGGCATGAACTGCGGGTAGTCGAGCACGAACACCTTCTCGGGCGCGTTCCGCACCTGCGCGGGATCGTTCACGACGAGCGTCCTGTCGGCGATCCGCTCGAGCAGATGCGTCGCGGTGATATAGCCGAGATCGAACGGCGGATCCTGGCGCATGAGGACCACGTCGGCCTCGTCGCCGAGATCGAGGTTCACGGGCTCGCCGACGCTGAAGTGATCGCCGACGACGCGCTGCACGGTGACGGGATGCGCCTTCGCCCAGACCTTGCCGTCGCGGTAGTTCAGGTCCTCGGCGGAATAGTGGAAGAGCTTGTGGCCATGGTCCTGCGCAGACAACATCAGCGCGAAGGTCGAATCGCCGGCGATGTTGATGCTGTCGAGCGGGTCCATCTGGACGGCGACGGTGAGGCTCATGCGTCTTCCTTCTGTTCGGTCGAGCGCATGTAGGCGTGCATGGTCGCGAAGTCACCCGATCCAGGCATTCTCGATATGGCGCGGGCGCGTGCCGGGGGCGAGCAGGATGACGTCGACGCGGATATCGTCGCCGGGTCCGGCATAGCGCGGCATCAGAAACTCCGCGGCGGCGGCGACGCGCGCGAGGCGACGCTCGTCGATCGCGAAGTCGAGTTCGGCGGCGGTCGCGCGGGTTTTTACCTCGACGAAGGCGATCAGGTTGCCCTTTCGCGCGACGATGTCGACCTCGCCGGCGGGCGTGCGGACTCTGCGATCGAGAATGCTCCAGCCCTTGAGACGCAGCCACCACCCCGCCAGCCGCTCTCCTCTGCGGCCAGCAATCTCGGCGGAACGACGGTCACGCATCCCTGCTCCCATCCCTGAAAGGGAGGGGTTGGGGGTGGGTAGGCCGCTGGGGCTCGGGACCGCCCGCCAAGCAGCCGACCCACCCCCGGCCCCTCCCTTCCAGGGAGGGGGGAAGAAGGGCGATCATCCCTTTTCCGCCTTCAATTCCAGCGCCCGAGCATACAGCGCCTTCCGGTCGAGCCCGAGCTTCTTCGCCACCTCGCTCGCCGCCTGGCCCGTGGACAGGCGGGTGAGCGCTTCGACCAGCGCCGCGTCACCGTCCTCCGTACTCGCAGGCGGAGCCTCGCCCGGTGGCGCGACGACGATCACGATCTCCCCCCGTGGCGGCGCATCCGCATAGCGCGCGGCGAGCGCCGAGAGCGTCCCCGTCACCGCCTCCTCGAACTTCTTGCTGATCTCGCGCGTCACCGCCGCCTCGCGGTCGCCGAGCCCTTCCAGCAGCGCCGCCAGACACGCGCCGAGCCGCGGCCCCGACTCATACATCACCAGAGTCGCGCGGATCGTCGCGACTTCGACGATCGCCTCGGCCCTTGCGTGCAGCTTCGACGGCAAAAACCCCACAAACAGGAACCGGTCGGTCGGCAGCCCCGCCAGCGTCAGCGCCGCCACCGCCGCGCAGGGACCCGGGATCGTCACCACCAAATGCCCCGCCGCCCGCGCATCGCGCACCAGCTTGAATCCGGGATCCGAAATAAGCGGCGTCCCCGCATCCGACACCAGCGCCACCGCCTGCGTCGCCATCCGCGCGATCAGTGCCGGGCGCACGCCCTCCGCACTGTGGTCGTGATACGGCACCATCGGCGTCTTCGTGCCGATGTGACGGAGCAGCCCGGCGGTGACGCGGCTGTCCTCGACCGCGATCACGTCGGCCCTGCGCAGGATGTCGGCGGCACGCGGCGACAGATCGCCAAGATTGCCGATCGGGGTCGCGACGATGTAGAGGCCGGGATCGAGAAGAGTTTCAGGGTTCATGGGGACGGTCATGGCAGACGCGACGACGATAGGGCAATCGACACGTACCATCGGGCGATGGGCGACGCTGGCCGCGGCGTGCCTGCTCGGCGCGTGCCAGACGATCGTGCCGCGTGGTCCGGTCGAGCCGTCGCAGCAGCGCCCGACCACGCGTCCCGCCGATCGCCCCAATATCGGCGTCGAGACCGGCATCCCGCGCGATGCCGAACGCAACCGCGTCGCGCTGCTCGTTCCGCTGTCGGGCAGCAACGCAGGCGTCGGCACCTCGATCGCCAACGCGACGATGCTGGCGCTGCTCGATACGCAGAACCAGCGCGTCCGCATCACCAACTACGACACCGCGACCGGTGCCGCCGCCGCCGCGCAGCGCGCGATCGCCGAGGGCGCGCAGCTGATCCTCGGGCCGCTGCTCGCCGACGACGTCCGCGCGGTCGCGCCGATCGCGCGCGCCGCGAACATTCCGGTGCTGAGCTTCTCCAACGATCTCGGCGTCGCGGGCGACGGTGCGTATCTGATGGGTTATGTCCCGACCCAGTCGATCGCGCGCGTGGTCGATTTCGCGAAGGAGCGCGGCGTCAGCAACTTCGCCGGACTCGTCCCCAACGGCCTGTACGGCGAACGCGCATCGACCGCGTTCCTCCGCGCTGTCGAAGGTGCGGGCGGCCAGGTCGTCTCGCTTCAGACCTACGCGCGGGGCCCTGGTGGCATTTCCGGCGCGGTCACGCGGCTCGCGGCGAAGGCCCCGTATGACGCGGTCCTGATCGCCGATGGCGGCGCCACCGCAGCTTCGGCGGCAGCGATGGTCAAGCGCGGCAGCGGCGCGACGACGCGTATCCTCGGCACCGAACTCTGGAACTCCGACGCGGGGATCGCGGCCAAGCCAGCGCTGTCGGGCGCATGGTACGCCAGCGTTTCGGACACGCTGTACCGCCAATACGCGGCCAAATACCGCGCCCGGTTCGGGGCAGGGCCGTACCGCCTGTCGAGCCTCGGTTACGACTCGGTGCTGCTGACGGTACGCATCGCGCGCGATTGGAAGCCCGGCACGCCGTTCCCGGTGAAACGCCTGCGCGACGGCGATGGCTTTGCCGGCATCGATGGCGCCTTCCGCTTCGGCAAGGACAACGTTGCCGAGCGCGCGCTGGAGGTGAAGGAAATCCGTGGGGGTACGACTACCGTAGTCTCGCCTGCGCCGGCCGGGTTCGGGAAGTAAGCTTGTTCACCCGCCTTCGCGGGTGAACAAATCAGGCGGTAACGATCTCAGGCAGGATCGCGTCGAGGAGTAGGGCGCCGGCTTCGGTAACCCGCAATCGGCCCGGCGTATGTGCGATCAGCCCCAACTCCTCAAGCCGAGCCACCGCCGCCAGATCCACCGGCACGACACCCGCGTTCAGCGCGGTAATCCGGTCCAGATCTACGCCTTCGGCCAACCGCAACCCCATCAGCAACGCTTCGGTCGCGCGGGTCGATGGGGTCAGCGGATCCTCGACTTCCATGCCGTGGCCGTTGCGATCGACCGCGGCCAACCAGTTCTCCGGCTTCTTGCGGCGCACCGTCGCCAGCCCTTTGCGCCGACCATGCGCGCCGGGGCCGATACCGGCGTAATCCTGGTACCGCCAGTAAGCGAGATTGTGACGGCTCTCCGATCCCGGTCGCGCGTGGTTCGAGGTCTCGTACGCGGGCAGCCCCGCGGCGGCGGTATCTGCGCGCGTCGCCTCGAACAGGTCGGCCGCCGAGTCGCCGTCGGGGATCACGATCCGGCCCGCGAGCGCTTCGGTCGCGAACCGTGTGCCCGCTTCGATCGTCAGTTGGTACAGCGACAGATGCTCCGTCCCCAGGCTCAGCGCGCGCGCGAGTTCGGCGCGCCAGTCGTCGAGCCGCTGGCCCGGCAGTGCATAGATCAGGTCGAAACTGACGCGGGGAAACACGTTCTGCGCGGTGGCGAGCGCGGCCTGTCCCTCGTTGACGTCATGCGCGCGACCGAGGAACTTCAACGCCTGATCGTTGAGTGATTGCAGTCCGAGGGATACGCGGTTCACGCCGGCGCTCGCCAAGTCGGCAAACCGCGCGGCTTCGACCGAGGACGGGTTCGCCTCCAGCGTGATCTCGATTCCTGCCGCGAACCCCCAAGCCTTTTCCGCCGCATCGAGTACCGCGGCGACGGTCGCGGGGGGCATCAGCGAGGGGGTGCCACCGCCGAAGAAGATCGACTGTAGTTTCCGCCCCGGCAATACCCTCGCCTCGTGTGCGAGATCGGTCAGGAGTGCGGCGCGCCACGCAGCCTGATCCACCTCCTCGCGAACATGGCTGTTGAAGTCGCAATACGGGCATTTCGATACGCAGAACGGCCAATGGACGTAGAGCGCGAGATCGCCCGCTGGAGGAGCGTCGGGGCTTGGTGTTTCGAAGACGGGCATTATCTGGCGCATATGGTCGCACGGGGCGGCCGAAGGAAGCGCAATGACTGCACGGTTGGGTTGGGCGCTTGCCGCGATGCTTGCGATCGCGGGGTGTGCACAGGGTCCGGAACGCGTCGTCGAGCGCCGCGATACGATGAAGCCGGCCCCCCGCGGGGCGGCGCTGCTCAAGGCGGCGATGATCGACGGCCACAACGCCGCGCGGGCCGCGGTCGGCGTTGCGCCGTTGACGTGGAGCGATACGCTGGCGACTACCGCGCGTGTCTATGCCGAGCAGATGGCGCGGACCCGGAAGTTCGCGCACGCACCGCAGCCGCAGGGCATGACGCGCGAGGGCGAAAATCTGTGGACCGGCACGCGCTATGCGTACGCGTACACCGAGATGATGGGCCACTGGGTCGCCGAGAAGCGCGATTTCATCAACATGCCGACCCCCGGGTTCAGCCGCACCGGCAATTTCGAGGACGTCGCGCACTACACGCAGATCGTCTGGCGCGGCTCCACGCAGGTTGGCTGCGCGATGGCGAGCAACACCACCGACGACTATCTCGTCTGTCGCTATTCACCGCCCGGCAATGTCGTCGGTGAGCGTGCGTATTGACCTGGAGCAAGCGATGACCGCGGCGGCGGTCGCACTTTCTTAAGTGGACCGAGGTTAACCTGCCTTAATGACCTCACCATCTCATTCCGATGTGCCGCGTTCCGGTGGTTGTGCCGGTTGCCGCGACGGCGCTGGCCTGACCTTTGGCTTCTCGATGGCGTTCCAGCCGATCGTCGATATCGAGACCGAGACCGTCTTCGCCTATGAGGCGCTGGTGCGCGGGCTCGAGGGGCAGTCGGCGGCGAGCGTGCTTTGCCAGGTCGATGCGGAGAACCTCTACGCGTTCGACCAGCAATGCCGGGTGCGTGCGATCGCGGCGTCGGTGAAGGCCGGGCTGCTCGATACGCCCGCGCGGCTGTCGATCAACTTCCTCCCGAACGCGGTCTATTCGCCGGCGGCGTGCATCCAGTTGACGTTGAAGACGGCGAGCGCGGTTGGGTTGCCGACCGATCGCCTCATCTTCGAGTTCACCGAAAACGAGGAGATGCTCGATCCCGTGCATGTCGCCAACATCATCGCGACGTATCAGAAGATGGGTTTCGGGACGGCGCTCGACGATTTCGGTGCGGGGCATGCCGGGCTTAATCTGCTCGCGCGGTTCCAGCCGGGCATCATCAAGCTCGACATGGAGCTGATCCGCGACATCGACACGAGCCTGCCGCGGCGGATGATCGTCGAGGGGATGCTGCGGATGTGCACCGCGCTGGGGATCACGGTGATTGCCGAGGGAGTAGAGACGCTTGGCGAGTTCGAGGCGCTGCGGGGGCTCGGCGTGCGGTATATCCAGGGGTATCTGCTGGCGAAGCCGGCGTTCGAGGCGTTGCCTGCGGTGACGTGGCCGGACAAGCAGGCGATCGCCGTCTGATCCGCACACCTCCACCGTCATCCTGACGAAAGTCAGGATCCAGAGTAACGGGCGGTGCCCTTAATGGCCCTGGATCCTGACTTTCGTCAGGATGACGGGACGGCGACGGGCTTCCCCCGCCGGGCCGCTCAGAACACCGCGGCTTCGAGCAGCTTGAACGCCTCGTTTCGGTGGCTGATCGCGTTCTTCGCCTCGTGTGGCAATTCGGCATAGGTCTGGTCGTAGCCGAGCGGCACGAACACCGGGTCGTAGCCGAACCCGACATTCCCACGCGGTGGCCAGACGAGCGTGCCCTCGGCACGGCCTTCGAACCATTCGACATGACCATCGGGCCACGCCAGCGCGAGCACGCTCACGAAATGCGCGCCGCGCGTTGCATCCGGACCCTTGGCGACCACCGCGTCCTCGACCTTCTGCATCGCCATCATCCAGTCGCGACCGTTGGGGGTTTCCGCCCAATCCGCCGTGTAGACGCCCGGGTCACCACCCAGCGCATCGACGCACAGCCCGCTATCGTCCGCTAGAGCGGGGTAGCCTGATAGGTCGGCCGCCGAGCGCGCCTTCAGTTCGGCATTCGCGAAGAACGTCGTGCCCGTCTCGACGGGTTCCGGCAGGTCGAGGTCGGCGGCCGAGACGACCTCCAGCCCACGCCCTTCGAGCAACGCAGCGATCTCGCGGACCTTGCCCTTGTTGTGGCTGGCGATGACCAGCTTGCCCGGCTGGAGCTTGCGGATCGCCTGCGGTTCCTTGCCTTCGCCGCTCACTTGGCGACTGCTTTCGCCTGCGCGGCGAAGATGTCGGTGCAGCCGATCCGGGCGAGACGCAGCAGGCGGAGTAGCGCCTCCTCGTCGTACGTAGCGCCCTCGGCGGTCGCCTGTGCCTCGGCGATGTTGCCGTTTTCGAGCAGCACGAAGTTCGCATCCGCATCCGCGCCCGAATCCTCGATATAGTCGAGGTCGAGCACCGGATTGCCCTGGTAGATCCCGCAGCTGATCGCCGCGACCTTCTGCGTCAGCGGGTCGGCGGTCAGCTTGCCGCTCGCGAGCAAGCCGTCGATCGCGAGCCGCAGCGCGACCCAGCCGCCCGAGATCGACGCAGTGCGCGTGCCACCATCCGCCTGGATCACGTCGCAGTCGATCACGATCTGGCGCTCGCCGAGAAGCTTCAGGTCGACCACCGCGCGAAGGCTACGCCCGATCAGCCGCTGGATTTCCTGCGTGCGGCCCGACTGCTTGCCCTTGGCGGCCTCGCGGTTGTTGCGCGTGTTAGTGGCGCGCGGGAGCATGCCGTATTCGGCGGTTACCCAGCCTTCGCCCTTGCCGCGCATGAACGGCGGGACCTTCTCCTCGACGCTGGCGGTGACGAGCACCTTGGTGTCGCCGAAACCGATCAGGACCGAACCTTCGGCATGCTTGGTGAAGCGCGGCTCGATCGTAATCGCACGCATCTGGTCTGGGGCGCGGCCGGATGGGCGCATAGTCTTATCCTAACGGGAGTGAGTGGTTGCCCGCTGCCTAGCCTTTCGTTTGGTCGCTCGCCAGCCTTCCCCGTCATCCTGACGAAAGTCAGGATCCAGAGTGACCGGGTGCAGTCCTTCGTGGCTCTGGATCCTGACTTTCGTCGGGATGACGGGTGGGGGTGAGGCGGGGTTTGCATTCCCTCTTTGTACGCCCGTCGATCCGCCCTAGATCAAAGCGATGGCCACGCCCCCCGTCACCGAACTGACCGATCGCGCGCGCGACATTTTTCGTGCCGTCGTCGACAGCTACCTCGCCAGCGGCACGCCGGTCGGGTCCAAGACGATCGCGCAGTTGACCGGCCTCAGCCTTTCCCCCGCCTCGATTCGCGGCGTGATGGGCGAGCTCGAAGGCCTCGGCTTGCTCGCCAGCCCGCATACCAGCGCCGGCCGGATGCCGACCGACCGCGGCCTGCGGCTGTTCGTCGACGGCATGATGCAGGCGATGGAGCCGTCGTTCGAGGAGCGCCAGACGATCGAGGCACGTGCCGGCGTCGGTGGTCCGGTCGAGGAGGCGCTCGCCGCGACCACGCTCGCGCTGTCAGGGCTGTCGGCCTGCGCCGGACTGGTCATGGTGCCCAAGCGCGAGCTGAAACTCCGCCAGATCGCGTTCGTCGCGCTGTCCCCCGAACAGGCGCTCGCGGTGCTGGTCAGCGAGGACGGCTCGGTCGAGAATCGCGTGATCGCGCTGCCCAAGGGCATGTCGCCGTCCGCGCTGATCGAGGCGGGCAATTACATGTCGGCGACGCTCGGCGGCCTGACGCTGGCCGATGCGCGGACCCGGATCGAGCGCGAGTTGGCGGACGGGCAGGCGGCGCTCGACGGTGCGGCTCGGACGCTGGTCGAGCGCGGCATCGCGGTGTGGAGCGAGGATGCGGATCGCCGCCCCGTGCTGATCGTCCGCGGGCAGGGGCGGTTGATCGATGCCGCCGCCGCCGCCGATCTCGACCGGGTCCGCGACCTGCTCGACGATCTCGAGGGAAAGCAGGAAGTCGCATCGCTTCTGGACAGCGCGCGCGCCGGTGATTCGACGCGGATTTTCATCGGTGCGGAGACCAAATTGTTCGCGTTGTCAGGGTCTTCGGTGATCGCCAGGCCCTTCCGCGGATTGGACGGCCGCGTGGTCGGCGTAGTCGGCGTGATTGGGCCGACGCGGTTGAACTATGCGCGCGTCGTGCCCATGGTGGATTTCACGGCTGCAACGCTCGCCCGGTTGATGGGTTGAGCCGGCCCAATTTATAGGGAAAACCATGTCCGACATCGACCAGAACACGCCTGCAGACCTGCGCGAAGAGACCGCCGAAGCCGCACCCGAAGTGGCGTCGAACGACCGCGTCGCCGAGCTCGAGAATCAGCTCGCCGAAGCC
Organism: Sphingomonas sp. PP-CE-1G-424; assembly: GCF_004341085.1. Lineage (GTDB taxonomy): Bacteria > Pseudomonadota > Alphaproteobacteria > Sphingomonadales > Sphingomonadaceae > Sphingomonas. The sequence continues at coordinate 266,085 of NZ_SLXW01000001.1, read as the reverse complement.
AAGCAGAATGTCCTCTACGCGCAGGCCGAGATCCAGAACGTCCGCCGCCGCGCCGAGAAGGAAGCGCAGGACGCGCGTGCCTATGCCGCAACGGCGTTCGCGCGCGACGTGTTGTCGGTCGCCGACAACCTGTCGCGCGGGCTGTCGGCTATTCCGGCTGATCTGCGCGCGGACGACAAGATGAAGGGGCTCGTCACCGGGCTCGAGGCGACCGGTCGCGAGCTGGAGAGCGTGTTCCAGCGCCACGGCATCACCAAGATCGCCGCGGAGGGCCAGATGCTCGACCCGAACAAGCACCAGGCGATGCTTGAGGTCCCGAGCGACCAGCCTGCTGGGACGATCGTCCAGGAGATGCAGGCGGGCTACATGATCAAGGACCGCTTGCTGCGTCCCGCCATGGTCGGCGTCGCCAAGGCTGGGTAATGTATAGGGAGAGCGGCGTGCATGATCTGGTCGGAGTGCTGATCGAGGGACTGGGTGCCGCTATCCCGGATACGTGGAAGCAGTTTTCTATCTGGCTGGCGGTGGTTGTCGTGCTGACCGGTATCTTCTTCATAATCTTCTAACCGCTCCGTCATGCCGGGCTCGTTCCGGCATCCACCGCGCCGCGAATTTACGGCCGCTTGGTTTGCGGAGCGGTGGACCCCGGAACAGGTCCGGGGTGACGGAGGTTTTGGGCTTCGTCAGGATAAAAAATGAACCAGAACCTCACGACCGATCGCCAGACCTTCGTCACGCATCTCGAATGCTCGATCACCGGCGAGCGGTACGAGGCGGACCAGCTTCATAGGCTGTCGCGCGCAGGGCGACCGTTGCTCGTCCGCTACGACCTCGACGCGGTGCGGTCCGCGGTTTCGCGTGACACGATCGCGGCGCGGCCGACGGACCTGTGGCGCTGGCGTGAACTGCTCCCGGTTCGTCACACATCCAACATCGTCAGCCTTGGCGAGATCGAGACGCCGCTGGTGCCGCTTACCAAGTCCGGCGGGCCCAACGTGCTCGTGAAGGACGAAGGCCGCCTTCCGACCGGTAGCTTCAAGGCCCGAGGCCTCGTCATGGCCGTCGCGATGGCGAAGGAACTCGGCGTCACCAAGATCGCGATGCCGACCAACGGCAATGCGGGGGCTGCGCTGGCGGCGTACGCGACGCGGTGCGGGATCGAGACGATCGTGTTCTGTCCCGACGACACGCCGGAGATCAACGTCCGCGAGATCGCGATGCAGGGCGCGCGCGTCTGGCGGGTCAACGGGCTGATAGACGATTGCGGCGCGATCGTCGGGAAGGGCGCCGCGGAAGGGCGCTGGTTCGATTTCTCGACGTTGAAGGAGCCCTACAGAATCGAGGGCAAGAAGACGATGGGGCTCGAACTCGCCGCGCAGTTCGGCTGGAAACTGCCGGACGCAATCTTCTACCCGACCGGCGGCGGCACCGGGCTGATCGGGATGTGGAAGGCGTTCGACGAGTTGGAAAAGCTTGGCTGGATCGGCTCCGAGCGCCCGAAGATGTTCGCGGTGCAGGCGAGCGGCTGCGCGCCGATCGTCCGCGCGTTCGAAGCGGGCGAGGAGCATGCCGAGCGTTGGGAAGATGCCAGCACCGTCGCGGCCGGCATCCGCGTGCCGAAGGCGGTCGGCGACTTCCTGATCCTCCGCGCGGTTCGCGAGAGCGGCGGGCACGCATTGGCGGTCGGCGATCCGGCTATCCTGAAGGCGGTCGATGCGGCGGCGAAGCAGGACGGTCTGCTGCTGTGCCCCGAGGGCGGTGCGACGTTGGCCGCCTATCATCAGGCGCTGAACACCGGGTTGGTCGACGAGGACGACAAGGTCGTACTTTTCAACTGCGCGACCGGGTTGAAATATCCGATGCCCGAGGCGCCGCAAGCGCTTGATAGAACACGACCTATCGATTTCGACGCGCTGTAAACGGCGCATTTCTGCCGATCGGGTGGATTGAGATCTACCAGATCGGTGGTTGAAATTGATCCATGTTGGCTGCAACGGGGCGCCCTTATTTACAAAAGGGGTTCCCAATGCAGAAAATCGTCCAAGTCGTTTGCGTCGTGCTCATCGCGGCCGCGGTGATGTTCGGCGGGCGTTGGTACATGTACGTCGCGCGCGGCTCGAGCCCGTATGACGAGGTCGGCATCGCGCTGAACGGCTATGCGCCGGCGCCGATGCGTGCCTGGGGCTGCCACAAGATGCAGGCGCGGTTCCCAGGCCAGTTGCCGCCTTACGGGTGTGCCGGGCCGGATGGTCGTAGCTGGCTGTAAGCCAGACGCGTCATCTAATACTCCGTCATCCTGACGAAAGTCAGGATCCAGAGCCCCGATCGTCTCGCTGAGTCACTCTGGATCCTGACTTTCGTCAGGATGACGAGGTGTGGCGGTGGGACGAGCGGGTGTAAACGGCAGCACCGTTTCATACTGCGCGAGCGGCGGGGCGCCCGCGACCTTCGCTCCCGCGCGCAGCAGGAAGGCGTGCCGCACGATTTCGCCTTGTTGCTCGATGCCGTAGCGGTGCAGCGCCACCCCCGGCCGGAACGCGTAGTCGTACCGACACCAGGGATGCCGCGCCAAGGGCAGGAACACGCCGCGCTGGTGCTGCCAGATATGCGTCATCTCGTGGACGAAAAGCCCCTGCAACGTCAGGTTCGCGTGCGCGAAGTCGTCGCACCAGAGGTCGCCCTTGGGGTGGAAGTGGATGCAGCCGCGGGGCGCCATCACCGTATCGCGCGGCTGAAAGAACGCCCATTTGCTGCGCGCCAGACTTACCGAAGAGTAATCGATCGCACCCCCGAACACCGATGCCGCGAGCGCCGTCTCCCCCTCGGTAAGCCCGCGCCTTGAACCCACTCGGGTCACTTACCCGCCGGGGTCCCCGCCGCGACCACGGTCGCGTTGTTCAAGATCCGCGTCCCGTCTGCGAACGCGAACGTCAGCATCACGCGATCGGCAGGCTTGATCCCGGAATTCATGTTGAACAGCATCACATGCCGCCCACCCGGCGCGAACGCTACGTCCGTATTCGCGGGAATCTCCACGCGGGTCAGCGGTGCCATCGTCGACAGGCCGCCCTTGTCCATCGTCTCGTGCATCTCCGACTTGATCGCGACGTCGGTGGTGACCGAGATCAGCGTCGCTGGTGTTGGCCCGCCATGCACCGTAAAATATGCTGCCGCTGGCCGTCCGGTAACCGCGCCGAGCCGGACCCAGGCCCCGTCCACGGCGAGTTCCTTCGGCTGTGAACACGACGCCAGTGCCATAGCGGCAACACCCAGTCCGAAAACGATACGCATAGGTTAACTTTCCCCGGGGGTTGCCTCTTGTGCATCCTATGACCGGTACAATCTTGCGGCAAGCGCGAGGCCACCTATATCGCGCCCATCATCAGAAAGGTTCCGCCTCCGAAACGGGGTGGAGCGGATTTCGTATTTTCGTTTCAAGTGAGGGGCTAATCAGAACTCATGGCTAAAGTAATCGGTATCGATCTCGGCACGACCAACAGCTGCGTTTCCGTCATGGAAGGCGGCAAGCCCAAGGTCATCGAGAATTCCGAAGGCGCGCGCACCACGCCGTCGATCGTCGCGTTCGCCAAGGATGGCGAGCGACTGGTCGGCCAGCCGGCCAAGCGCCAGGCAGTGACGAACGGCGACAACACCATCTTCGCTGTGAAGCGCCTGATCGGCCGTCGCTTCGACGATCCGATCACCAAGAAGGACACCGAGCTGGTTCCGTACAAGATCTCGCGCGGGCCGAACGGCGACGCCTGGGTCTCGGCGGGTGGCAAGGATTACTCGCCGTCGCAGATCTCGGCGTTCACGCTGCAGAAGATGAAGGAAACCGCTGAGTCGTATCTCGGCGAGACGGTCACGCAGGCGGTCATCACCGTTCCCGCGTACTTCAACGACGCGCAGCGCCAGGCAACAAAGGACGCCGGCCAGATCGCCGGCCTCGAAGTGCTGCGCATCATCAACGAGCCGACCGCGGCGGCGCTGGCCTATGGCCTCGACAAGCAGGACGGCAAGACGATCGCGGTCTACGATCTCGGCGGCGGTACATTCGACATCTCGGTGCTGGAAATCGGCGACGGCGTGTTCGAGGTGAAGGCCACCAACGGCGACACGTTCCTCGGCGGTGAGGATTTCGACAACAAGATCGTCCAGTATCTCGCCGACGAGTTCAAGAAGGCCGAGGGTATCGACCTCGCCAAGGACAAGCTCGCGCTGCAGCGTCTGAAGGAAGCGGCCGAGAAGGCGAAGATCGAGCTCAGCTCGGCGCAGTCGACCGAGGTCAACCTGCCCTTCATCACCGCGGATCAGAACGGCCCGAAGCATCTGGTGAAGTCGATCACCCGCGCCGATCTGGAGCGGATGGTCGAGGACTTGGTCAAGCGTACGCTCGAGCCTTGCCGCAAGGCGCTGGCCGATGGCGGCCTGAAGCCCGAGGACATCTCGGAAGTCGTGCTGGTCGGCGGCATGACGCGCATGCCGCGCGTGCGTGAAGTCGTGAAGCAGTTCTTCGGCAAGGAGCCGCACACCGGCGTCAACCCGGACGAGGTCGTCGCGATGGGCGCTGCGATCCAGGCTGGCGTGCTGCAGGGCGACGTCAAGGACGTGCTGCTGCTCGACGTGACGCCGCTGTCGCTCGGCATCGAGACGCTGGGTGGCGTGTTCACCCGGATGATCGATCGCAACACGACGATCCCGACCAAGAAGTCGCAGACCTACTCGACCGCAGACGACAACCAGGGCGCGGTGACGATCCGCGTGTTCCAGGGCGAGCGCGAGATGGCGGCCGACAACAAGATGCTCGGCAATTTCGATCTTGTCGGCATCCCGCCCGCACCGCGCGGTGTGCCGCAGATCGAAGTCACGTTCGACATCGATGCCAACGGCCTCGTCAGCGTCTCGGCCAAGGACAAGGGCACCGGCAAGGAGCAGCAGATCCGCATCCAGGCATCGGGTGGTCTTTCGGACAACGACATCGACCAGATGGTCCGCGACGCCGAGACCTTCGCCGAGGAGGACAAGAAGCGTCGTGCGGGCGCCGAGGCGAAGAACAACGCCGAGTCGCTGGTCCACACCACCGAGCGTCAGCTGGCGGATAACGGCGACAAGGTCGACGAGTCGCTGAAGACCGAGATCCAGGCCGCGATCGACGCGACCAAGGCTGCGGTCGAGAGCGGCGATGCGGACGCGATGACCGAGAAGAGCACCGCGCTCGCCCAGGTCGCGATGAAGCTCGGCCAGGCGATCTACGAGAAGCAGGCTCAGGCGGACGCGTCGCCGTCGGCCGACGGTGACGCGGCGAAGAAGGACGACGACGTCGTCGACGCCGAGTTCTCGGAAGTCGACGACAACCCGAAGGCGTAACCGAAACTCCCTCTCCCCCTCGGGGAGAGGGCCGGGGTGAGGGGCAGTTCCGCGCGCTGCCGTGTGGAATGGCCCCTCATCCAACCCTCTCCCCGGAGGGGAGAGGGCTAAGAGGGCCGCTATGAGTACCCAGACGGATTATTACGAACTGCTCGAATGCGAGCGGACCGCGGATGCGGGGACGATCAAGTCGTCCTACCGCAAGCTCGCGATGAAGTATCACCCGGACAAGAACGCCGGCTGCAAGGATTCCGAAGCGCAGTTCAAGGCGGTCAGCGAGGCGTACGAATGCCTCAAGGACCCGCAGAAGCGTGCGGCCTATGATCGCTTCGGCCATGCCGCGTTCCAGAACGGCGGCGGTGGCGGTCACGGTAGCGGCGCGCAGGACTTCGGCGGCTTCAGCGACATCTTCGAAAGCGTCTTCGGCGAATTCATGGGCGGCGCACAGCGCGGCGGCGGTCGCTCGGCGGCCCGGCGTGGCGCGGACCTGCGCTACGACATGGAAGTCAGCCTGGAGGAAGCGTTCCACGGCAAGACGACCGAGATCACGATCGACGTCTCCGCGCTTTGCGATACCTGCGATGGCTCTGGCGCGAAGGCTGGCACACGCGCGAAAACCTGCCAACATTGCGGTGGCCACGGCAAGGTGCGCGCGCAGCAAGGCTTCTTCGTAGTCGAGCGAGCCTGCCCGGTCTGCAACGGCGCGGGCGAAGTCATCGCCGACCCATGCCCGGATTGCCGCGGCGAAGGTCGCGTCGAGAAGACCAAGACGCTGTCGATCAACGTCCCTCCGGGCGTCGACGAAGGCACGCGGATCCGCATGTCGGGCGAAGGCGAGGCAGGCGCCCGCGGTGCTCCGTCCGGCGACCTCTACATTTTCCTCCACGTGACCAAGCACAATCTGTTCGAGCGCGAAGGCACGACGTTGTTCGCGCGCGCACCGATCAGCTTCACGGTCGCGTCGCTCGGCGGGTCGCTGTCGATCCCCGGCCTCGACGGCCGCACGCACGAAGTGAAGATCCCCGCCGGTATCCAGTCGGGCAAGCAACTGCGCCAGCGCGGCGCCGGCATGCCCGTTCTGCAAGGCCGTGGTCACGGCGACCTCGTCGTCCAGATCGACGTCGAAACCCCCACGCGTCTCAGCAACCGCCAGAAGGAATTGCTCGAGATGTTCCGCGAGACGGAAACGGGCGACGAATGCCCGGCCAGCCAGGGCTTCTTCGCCAAGCTGAAGGGCGTGTTCGCGGGGGAATGAACCGGTTACCATACTGAGCTAAAGGGGGCGCAATGCTGGCATGTCTTTTCACCGCGATCACCTGTTGGCTGGTCATGGCCACCGCCCCCCAGACGCCGATCGGCAAGGCACTGCGCCGAGTGCTGATCGACAAGCCTGCGGCGCGGTTGGCACGGCTCACGCGGGGCGATGCCGCCGTCATGTTCCTGCTGATGCTGACGGCCGCGATGGTCACGCTCGTCGGCGAAGGCGACGGCATCAGGCTGCTCACTCTGGCCGCCCCCGATGTCGCGATCTGGATCACGACGTTCGAGGTTTCGGCCTATGTCGACATTCTCATGGCGCTGGCCGTTGCGGTATCCAGCCTGCGCGTTCGGACCTTCATGACGGGCTGGATCAGCGTCTTCACTCGCCGCCCGGCTGCAAAAGCGTACAAGCGAGCGATCCGCTCGCGGAAAACGCGATCGACGGATGCTGACAACGACGACGACAGACATTGGCGTCAAACCGCGCTCGCCGCCTGATCTGGCAAAGCATGAGTTCAAGCTTGCCTGATCCGCATCATCCGCCAGAATGCGAAACGAACACCGAGGAATGATATGCGCGGACAGGTTTTAGGCGTCGATCCCCGTACGGGCGAAGGTCTCGTCGCAGGGCAGGACGGACAGCGCTACCGGTTCGCCCGCGAGGACTGGGCGCACCGCGGCGAACCTGCGATCGGTATCGAGGTCGATTTCGAGGCGGCCAACGACCGCGCGCTCAGCGTCTTTCCGATGCCGACCGCGCCGGGCCCACGCCGCGCCGTGCCGCCCGAGGCACTCCCGACCAACGACCGCAACAAATACGTCGCCGCGGTCATGGCGTTCGTGATCGGCACGCTCGGCATCCACCGTTTCTACCTCGGCCGGACCGGCTCCGGGATCGTCATGCTGGTGCTCACGCTCACGGTCGTCGGCCTAGTCATCAGCGCGCCGTGGGCGTTGATCGACATGATCCGCTATCTGGTGATGTCCGACGAGGAATTCGCCGCGCGCTATCCGCGCAAACGGTAGTCGTTAGCGGGTCTTGAAACTCCCGGCCTAGCCGCGCCCCCTCGGAAGGGGGCGGGCGGGCCGATGGATCAGAAGGCGGTTATGACCACCCCGACCACCAGCGCTTGAGCCGCGATCGCCAGCATGGTGCTGGTCACGGTTTCGAACATGCGCATGGGTAGGTCTCCGATGCCGGAACAATATCCGGCAAGCGGCATATGGGCTTAGTTGCGCGTTGTCGCAATTTTGTAACACGTAATCGCAATTGCGTTGCGTGCACTTTGGCGCAATCGGGCGGCGCATTGGCCCGAACTGCGACGGTCTCCCCTCCCTGCAAGGGAGGGGCAGGGGGTGGGTCGGCTTCCGCAAACTCCAGACGTGGGTGGCTCGAGTCGGCCTACCCACCCCCAACCCCTCCCTTTCAGGGAGGGGAGCAACCTTCGGCCAGTCTTCAGGCCGCGCCGAACACCCGGGTGAAGATCGTGTCGACGTGCTTCAGGTGGTAGCCGAGGTCGAACTTGTCTTCCAGTTCGGCATCCGACAGCGTCACTTCAGGGTCCGCCTTCAGCAAATCGAGCAGCGACAGGGCACCGTCCGAATCCCACACCTTCATCGCGTTGCGCTGCACCAGCCGATACGCGTCCTCGCGGCTCACGCCCGCCTGCGTCAGCGCCAGCAGCACGCGCTGCGAATGGACGAGGCCGCCCATCTTGTTGAGGTTCTTCAACATCCGCTCGGGGTAGACGACCAGCTTGTCCATCACCCCGGTCAGCCGCGCGAGCGCGAAGTCGAGCGTGATCGTCGCATCCGGGCCGATGTAGCGCTCGACCGACGAGTGCGAGATATCGCGCTCATGCCAGAGCGCAACGTTCTCCATCGCCGGCGTCACATACCCGCGGACCATCCGCGCGAGACCGGTCAGGTTCTCGGTCAGCACCGGGTTGCGCTTGTGCGGCATTGCCGACGACCCCTTCTGGCCGGGCGAGAAGAACTCCTCCGCCTCAAGCACTTCGGTGCGCTGCAGATGGCGCACTTCGGTCGCGAGCCGCTCGATCGAGCTGGCGATCACACCCAGGGTCGCGAAGAACATCGCGTGGCGATCGCGCGGGATGACCTGCGTCGAGACCGGCTCGACCGACAGGCCGAGCTTGCCGGCGACATACTCCTCGACGAACGGATCGATGTTCGCGAACGTCCCCACAGCGCCCGAGATCGCGCAGGTCGCGACATCCTCGCGCGCCGCCACCAGCCGCGCGCGGTTGCGCGCGAACTCGGCATGCGCCTGGGCGAGCTTCAGCCCGAACGTCACCGGCTCGGCGTGGATGCCGTGGCTGCGGCCGATCGTCGGCGTCATCTTGTGCTCGCGCGCACGGCGTTCGAGCACCACGAGCAGCGCGTCGAGATCGGCGATCAGGATGTCGCTCGCCTTCGCCAGCTGCACGGCCAGGCACGTGTCGAGCACGTCGGACGAGGTCATGCCCTGGTGCATGAAGCGCGCTTCGGGGCCGACATGCTCGGCGACGTTGGTCAGGAAGGCGATGACGTCGTGCTTGGTCTCGCGCTCGATCTCGTCGATCCGGTCGACCTCGAACGCGCCCTTTTCCCAGATCGCGGCGGCCGCTTCCTTGGGTACCACGCCCAGTTCGGCGAGCGCGTCGGTGGCGTGCGCCTCGATCTCGAACCAGATCTTGAAGCGCGCTTCGGGCGTCCAGATCGCGACCATGTCGGGGCGGGAATAGCGGGGGACCATCGGGTTTCCTCGGGGCTGATATCGGGCGTGAAAGCGATGCTGCGGTGGCGGTCCCCGTTACGAGGCCTCGCCGATGCAGGCTGAAAACGCGGTAGCAGGACGCAGGAAAAGGTTCAAATACCCCTCGCTGCGTAGCAAGCCGGCGATCGTGCGCGTATAAAGTTGGTGAGTGGTTCGCGGTGCCGAGTATATATCAGGCTCGGTCGTCGAACGACTTAGTAGATGCGTAGAACAGTACCGGAGAGACGCAATGTTGAAATATGCTATGCTGGCTGGCGCGGTGATGCTTGCTGCACCCGTATTGGCGCAGACCGCTGCAACATCCTCACAAGCGCCCGCGTCCGGTGGCGGTGTTGCTGCGCAGGCGGCGCAGTCTGATGCGATGGCGACTCCGCAGTCCGGTACGCCGACCGACCCGGTGCCGATGCAGTCCGCCGCACGCGAGCAGCCGGCGACGGGGAGTCAGGTCGCGCAGGTCGTCGACACCGAGTTCCCGACCTATGACAAGAACGGCGACGGCAAGCTCAGCGCGGCGGAATTCGCCGGCTGGATGGTCGCGCTGAAGACCGAGACCGATCCCTCGACCAAGCCCGATGCGCCCGAGATCAAGAAATGGGTCTCCGCCGCCTTCGCGCAGGCCGATACCGACAAGAACAAGTCGCTGACTAAAACCGAAGTGACCAGCTTCTTGACGCAAGGCTGATCGATACCGCGGATCAGGGGGCGACTTTCAACAATCCCTGATCCGCCAAAGTCGCTAGGCAGGCCTGTCGATCAACCCGATTTGCGGGCTGCGCGTTCTTTTTCGACCTGCGCCTCGATCAGGATCTGGCCTTGCGCTTCGACCGCGGCGTCCAACAGCCGGTCGGATGTCTCGACGGCGGCATCAGGCGTCAGCGATACCGCGACGCCGTCCGGCCCATCGACCAGGACTTGGCCGTGTTCCGCGGTTACGATCGAGGCTTCGTCGTGTAGCTTGTTGTCCACATGCAATTCCTTCGGTGAGACAACGAAGGCGCGCGCGAAACGGCCCGGACTTTGAAGGAACTTACACGCTTATCTAGTTGCGTCAGATCAACCCCTGCGCGCGCAGGCTGACATGGCCGCCGGTGCCCATCACGATATGGTCGTGCACGGTGATGCCGAGCCGCTTGCCCGCCTCCGCGATTGTCCGCGTGATGTCGATGTCGGCGCGGCTGGGGGAGGGGTCGCCGCTCGGATGGTTATGGACGAGGATGATCGACGCGGAGCCGAGGTCGATCGCGCGGCGGATGACTTCGCGGACATAAACCGCGGCCTGGTCGATCGAGCCCTTGCTCATCACCTCGTCGCGAATCAGCATGTTCTTGGTGTTGAGGTGCAGCACGCGGAAGCGCTCGATCGCGTGGTGCGCCATATCGGCCCGGAGATAGTCGAGCAGCGCCTGCCAGTTGGCGAGTACCGGGCGGTCGCTAACCTGCGATTGCAGCAGGCGGATCGCGGCGGCGTGCGCGATCTTGATCGCAGCGGTCGAGATCTCGCCCATGCCCTTCACCCGGCCGAGCGCCTCGGCATCCGCGGTCAGCACGCCGCCGATCCCGCCGAACTCGCGCATCAGCGCCTTGGCGAGCGCCTTGGTGTCGCCGCGGGGGATGGCGATCGCGAGCAGGTATTCGATGAGTTCATGGTCGAGCAGCGCGTCGCTGCCGCCTTCGAACAGGCGTTTGCGGAGGCGACCGCGATGGCCCTTCAGATCGTCCCCCCGGACGTCAGCGTCTTCGTCCGGTTCGGCCATTTTGCGATGCTAGCACATCCCTGGGCAATTGCATGACGCCCTCGCTCCCGCCTATGCAGGCCGCGAAAGCGTAGCGGAGTGAGTGGGTGACCGAGACGAGCGAGACGGGGGCCGACCCCGGGGCCCATCCTCGCCGTCCTGCGACCGCCCGCCGCGTTGCGCTGGGGATCGCGCTGCTCCTGATCGTCGGACTGGTCGTGCTGTGGCTGGTACGGAAGCCGATCGCCGAGGGGTTCATCGACCGCGAACTCGCCAGGGCCGGCGTGCCTGCGCGCTACGACATCGCCGACCTCGCACTGGGTTGGCAGCGACTGAGCAACGTCGTGATCGGCGATCCGGCGCATCCCGATCTCGTGGCGGACTGGGTCGAGACGCGGACCGGCCTCGGGTTGTCGGGGCCGTATCTGGAGGGCGTGCGCGCGGGGAAGGTCCGGCTGCGCGGGCGGCTGGTGGACGGGAAAGTCTCGCTCGGCGCGATCGACAAGCTGCTGCCGGCGCCGTCGGGGAAGCCGTTCGCGTTGCCCGCGCTCGACGTGTCGATTGCCGATGGGCGGATGCGGCTGGAGACGCCGCAAGGGATCGTCGGACTGAAGCTCGCCGGCTCCGGCAAGCTCGACGACGGGTTCCGCGGGTCGCTGGCGGCGATCAGCGAGCGGCTCGATGTCGGCGGGTGCGTGATCGATCGGCTCGCGGCGACGGTGAAGTTGCGGATCGACGCGGCCAAACCGACGATCACGGGGCCGGTGCGCGTGTCGCGGCTCACCTGCGGGACAACGCAGGCGGAGCGGATCGTGGCCGATCTGGAGGTCGGCCTCTCCGCCGCGCTCGATCGCTGGCAGGGCAAGGCGACGCTCAAGACTGGCGCGGCACGGACGCCGGGTGCGACTTTGGCCGGTGCTGGGGGAACGATCGACTTCACAGGAGGCGCGGCGGCGACCGGCGGCAAGGCGAACATCGCCGCCGATACCGTTCGCACCACCGAAGGCGGCGCGCGGCGGGTTGCGCTCGCGGGCACCTACCGGATCGGCCAGCAGATCGCGTTCGACGGGCGCGTCCAGGCGAGCGGCGCGGCGGTGGCGCAGAAGCGACTCGCGGGGCTGGCAGGAATAGGCGGCGCGGCCGCGGGGACGCCCGTAGCGCCGTTGGCGACCGCGGTGGCACAGGCGATCCAGAAGGCCGGCCGCGGATTTGTGGCGGACGCCAACTTTCGCGTGCGGGTCAACGGTGGGCGCGGCCAGGCTTTGCTGTCGCGTCTGGCGCTCGCCTCCGCCAGTGGGGCGCGGGTGGCGCTTGGCGGCGGGAGCGGGGTTGCGTTCGGCTGGCCGAACGGTGGCGTGCGGCTCGACACGGTGCTCGCGATGCGCGGCGGCGGGTTGCCTGAGGCGCGCGTGTCGCTCGCACAGGCGAAACCGAGCGCGGCGATCCGCGGCGTCGCCACCATCGCGCCCTATGCGGCGGGTGGCGCGCGACTGGCGCTGACTCCCGTCACCTTCAGCGCGACGCCGGGCGGGGCAACCTCGATCGCGACGCGCGTCACGGTCGCGGGACCGATCGGTGCGGGCGGTCCCGCCAACCGGGTCGATGGTCTGTCGATGCCGGTTGCGGCGCTTTGGGACGGTCGTGGGCGACTGGTCGTCAACACCGGTTGCGCGCCGTTGGCCGTCCAACGCCTGGCGATATCCGGGTTGGTGCTCGATCCGTCGCGGCTGACCTTGTGCCCGGTGGACGGCGCGCTGGTGCAGGTCGACGGCGTGCGGGTCAGCGGTGGTGCGAAGATCGCCGCGGCCAAGCTGGGTGGGCGACTCGGCACCACACCGATCACGCTCGCGACCGCGGGAGCGACCGTGCGGCTGGCGGATCGCGGCTTTGCGATCGATGGCGTGCAGACCCGCATCGGCGCGCCCGAACGTGTCACGCAGCTCGACTTCGCCTCCGTCACGGGCCGCATGGCCGGGCAGGGCGTCGCGGGCGCGTTCACGGGTGGCTCGGGGCAGATCGCCAACGTGCCGCTGCTGCTCGGCGAGGCGGCCGGCGACTGGACGCTCGTCAATGGCGCGCTCGACCTCACCGGCGCGATGGGGGTATCCGATGCCGCGCCGACCCCGCGCTTCAAGCCGCTAGCCGCGCGCACTGTGACGCTTCAGCTGGTCAACGGCACGATCACCGCCGCCGGCACGCTGTTCGAACCGACCACCAATACCAAGGTCGCCGACGTCACGCTGACCCACGCGCTCGGTGCCGGCGCAGGCAAGGCCGACCTGAACGTGCCCGCGATTGCGTTCGCCAAGGACAAGCTGCAACCCGACGCGCTTACTCCGCTGACCTTCGGCGTGATCGCGGACGTCAACGGATCGGTCAGCGGCGAGGGGCATATCGCCTGGAACCCCGACGGCGTGACCAGCACCGGCGTGTTCCGCACCGCCGGCACCGATCTCGCTGCTGCATTCGGCCCGGTCACGGGCATCGCCACCGAGATCCGCTTCACCGACCTGCTCAACCTCCAGAGCGCGCCGGGGCAGGTGGCGACGATCCGCACGCTCAACCCCGGCATCCCGGTCACCGATGGCACGATCCGTTACCAGACGCTGCCCGGCGCGCGCGTGCAGGTCGAGGGTGGGTCGTGGCCGTTCGCGGGCGGATCGCTGACGCTCGACCCGACGCTGCTCGACTTCTCCGCGCCGAAGGAGCGGCGGATGACGTTCCACGTCGTCAACATGGCCGCCGACCAGTTCCTGCAACAGTTCGATTTCAAAAATCTCGATGCGACCGGGATCTTCGACGGCGTGCTGCCGATGATCTTCGACGAAACGGGCGGCCGGATCGAAGGCGGCGATCTCCAGGTGCGCAAAGGCGGCGGCACGCTCGCCTATGTCGGCGATCTCAGCCAGAAGGATCTCGGCATGTGGGCGAACATCGCGTTCCAGGCGCTGAAGTCGCTGCGGTATCAGTCGTTGCGGGTCGGCATGAACGGGCCGCTCGCGGGCGAGATGGTCACCGACGTGCGCTTTGCCGGGATCAGCCAGGGTGAGGGGGCCAAGTCGAACTTCATCGTCCGCCGGCTCCAGAAACTGCCGTTTGTGTTCAATATCCGCATCAAGGCGCCGTTCCGCGGGCTGCTCGATTCGGCGCAGAGCTTCTACGATCCGAAGCGGCTGATCCAGCGCAACCTGCCGGCGTTGCTGCAACAGCAGGCCGCGCCGCCGCCGCCCAACCCAACGCTCAAACTTCCAACCATTCAGCCTCCCGCAAGCAGGATCGTGCCATGACCGAAACAGGATTGAAGAAGCTGGAGCAAAGGCCGATCTTGCGTAGGATGACGAGGACGATCGCGATTATCGGGCTGACGGCGGCCTTGCCGGGCTGCATCAACGTGTCGGCGCCCGACAAGCCGATCGAGATCAACCTCAACATCAATGTCACGCAGGAAGTGGTCTATCGTCTCGATGGCGAGGCGAAATCGTTGATCCAGCAGAATCCGGGGATATTTTGATATGAAGAAGGTCATTGCCATGATTGCCGCAGCCGCGGTTCTCGGCGGCCTTTCGGTGGCAGCGTCGGCGCAGCGCGATCCGGCCTATGCCGCGGCGCGTGCCGGTGGCGAGGTCGGCGAGCAGCCCGACGGCTATCTCGGCCTGGTCGGCGCGGCGAGCGGCGACCTGCGCGCGCTGGTCAATAACATCAATATCCAGCGCAAGTCGGCGTACACGGCAAAGGCGCAGGCGAGCGGCGCGACGGTCGAGCAGCTTGCGTTCACGAGCGGCTGCAACCTGATCCTGCAGACCAACCCCGGCGAGAAGTACAAGACGCCGAACGGTGTCTGGAAGACCCGTACCGCCGGCGCTCCCGAACGCGATTCGCGCTGCGTTTGAGCTACCCGGGTAAACGCCCGACGCTTTCCTAGTTCGTCATCCTGGGCTCTACCCAGGATCCAGAGCCAAGCACGGTTCGCTTGTGGCTCTGGATCCTGACTTTCGTCAGGATGACGGGCTGGGCATCAGTCGCCATCCTGCTACCTAGCGCCAGTAACCCAACCCGACATTAATGACGCCCGTGTCACACCGGTTGACTTGCCCCCCCCCCTTTTCTAAACGGACCGCGCCTTGGCGGGATCGCTCGTCGCTGCTTGCTTCCTCCCCGATGCGAAATCAGGTGGAGGAATGTGCGTGGCGGAGATCGAACCCGGACAGGACCCCCAGGGTGTTGAAGATCCGCGACTTTCCGCGCTCGATGAGCGATTGCGAGAGGCGCAGCATCGGGAAACGCTCGCAAAGGGGCAGAAGGGGGCGGATGCCGAGCGGGGTTACTCGCAAGGCAATCGCGTCATTTCCGCTCTCATCGGGAGTCTCGTCGGCAGTGCGCTGATCGGATGGTTGATAGACCATTGGTTCGGCACTGGCCCTTGGGGGCTGATCGTGCTGCTGTTCCTCGGGATAGCGGTCGCGTTCAGGCAGATCATTCGAATTTCAGGCGAACGCCCGGAGTAACCGGGCGTTTGTCGTATCAAGACGGCAGGGATTCCACGTGGCGGCAGAACAGGGCGGCAAGATCGATCCGATGCACCAGTTCCTGATCGAGCCGGCGTTCGGCTCGCACTGGATCGTAGGTGGCTATGACCTGTCGTTCACCAACTCCGCATTGTGGATGGTGGTGACGCTGGTCGCGCTTTGGGCGTTCATGATCGGTGGCATGAAGCGCGAGCTCGTCCCCGGTCGCTGGCAGATGGCGGTCGAGGGCTTCACCGGCTTCATCTCGGGCATGCTCGAGCAGAATGTCGGCCCGGGCGGCAAGCGCTTCGTGCCCTATGTCTTCTCGCTGTTCATGTTCATTCTGTTCGCGAACACCATCGGGCTCCTGCCGTTCGGTATCGTCCCCGGCGTGCATCCGTTCACCGTGACCAGCCACATGACCGTCACCGGCGTACTGGCGCTGATCAGCTTCGCGATCGTGCTGCTCGTCGGCTTCGGCAAGCATGGCTTCCACTTCTTCTCGCTGTTCGTGCCGAGCGGTACGCCCGCACTGATGATCCCGCTGATCTTCGTGGTCGAGCTGATGTCGTTCCTGGTGCGTCCGTTCTCGCTCGGTCTGCGACTGTTCGTGGCGATGACCGCAGGCCATATCCTGCTCAAGGTGCTGGCCGCGTTCGTGATCAACGGCCTGAACCTGGGCGGGATGTATATCGGTCTGGTGAGCGCGCCGAGCATGCTGCTGATGATCGGCATCACGCTGCTCGAGCTGCTGGTTGCCGCGATCCAGGCATACGTGTTCGCGTTGCTGACGTCGGTCTATCTGAACGACGCCGTAAACCTTCACTAAGTTTTCCATTACCTAACTGATTTTCAAAGGGAATTTATCATGGACGTCAACGCAGCAAAGATGATCGGTGCCGGCCTCGCAGCGATCGGCATGGGCCTCGCAGCTCTCGGCGTGGGCAACGTGTTCGCTCAGTTCCTCGCCGGCGCTCTCCGTAACCCGGGCGCAGCCGACAGCCAGCAGGGCCGTCTGTTCATCGGTTTCGCAGCAGCCGAGCTTCTCGGTCTGCTCGCCTTCGTCACGATGATCATCCTCGTGTTCGTCGCCTAACAACTCGCTGAATTGGCCGGGCGACCGCGCCCGGCCGTTTCACGAAGGACCGACATGCCCCAGATTTCCCAGATAGCCGCTACCTACGCCTCGCAGATCTTCTGGCTGCTCCTCACCTTCGGCATCCTGTATTTCGGGATCGGCAAGGGAATGGTGCCAAAGATCGTGTCCAACGTGGACTCGCGCGAAGGCAAGATCGCCGGCGATCTGGCGGCAGCGGTCGCTGCCCGTGCGCAGGCCGATACGGTCCAGGCGAACTGGCAGGCCGAGATGGACGCGGCCCGCGTTGCGGCGCAGGCCGAGACCGCGGCAGCAGCCAAGCGCGCGGCGACGGCGTTCGAGCAGCAGGTCCATGCAGCCGACGCCGAACTCGCCGAGCGTCTGGGTCATCACGATCTGGCGGTCGCGAATGCGAAGGCCGAGGCGCTCTCGAACTTGCAGGGCGTCGCCGCCGAAGCAGCACAGCAATTGGCCGCCAAGGTCGCTGGTCTCCAGGTCAGCCTGGACGCGGCGACCGACGCGGTACGCAGGACGACGGCGCATGGCTAATCCAGATTCGGCCGCAAAGGTCATCCACGAAGAGGGCATGGCGCCCGAAGGTGCGATCGACAACCAAGGCATCCAGGGTCACACGACCGCGCCTGGCGGCGTCGAGCATGTGTCCGATCCGACCGCGCTCGGCCTGACCTCGACCGGCTGGGTCGCGGTCGCGATGATCGTCGTCATCCTGCTGATGATCTGGAAGAAGGTTCCAGGCATGATCGGCAAGATGCTCGATACGCGCATCGCCGGCATCCGCACGCAGCTCGACGAAGCCAAGGCGCTCCGTGCCGAAGCCGAAGCGATCCGCACCGAGTACGAGGCGAAGGCCAAGTCCGCGCACGTCGAAGCCGAAGCCATGAAGGCCCACGCGCATCACGAAGCGGCGGCGATCATCGCCAAGGCCAAGGCTGGCGCCGAAGACCTCATGACCCGCCGCGCCAAGATGGCCGAGGACAAGATCGCCGCCGCCGAACGCGCCGCGATCGCCGAAGTCCGCGCGCGGGCGGCGGATGCTGCGGCCAAGGCTGCCGGCATCCTCATCGCCGAGCACCACGACGCCGCCGCCGACCGCATGATGGTCGACCGCTCGATCTCCGGTCTCAGCCGCCTCAACTAACCGGGGGCGGCGCTCGAAGCGCTGCCGTTCCCCCGCGAAGGCGGGGGCCCAGGATCTCATAGGACAGCGCCTGCAACCCTGGACCACCGCCTTCGCGAGGGAACGGTAGTTGGCTTGGCGCTTTTCCTGTTTTGCACAGACGGTCGTCTCTTCCCGGGTTTCCGGCGGCCGAGTCTCCAATCTGAGCCCGTTGGAGAATATTCATGTCTTGGCTCATCCTTGCCGTCGCCGTCGTGACCGAAATTTGCTGGGCGCTCAGCCTGAAATGGGCGGCCACCGTAGCCACGTGGCAAGCCTCCAGCGTCCCGATCATTCTCAGCTTCGTCAACATGGGCCTGCTCGCGCTAGCGATGCGCGGCCTTCCCGCCGGCACAGCCTATGCGATCTGGACCGGCGCAGGCGCGATCGGCGTCATCATCGGCGGCGTCATCCTGTTCGGCGACAAGGTCAGCGGCATCCAGGCCTGCTTCATGGCGCTGACCGTAGTCGGCATCGTCGGCACCAAGGTCTTCGCCCAAACCTGATCGTTCCCTTGGCCCGTAGGGCTTTGAAGATTGATTCACGCGAAGGCGCAAAGGCGCGAAGAGAAGGTTTTGTTCGCGCAGAGGCGCAGAGAGCGCGGAGGCGTTGCGCTCTGGACTGATGTTCGGATTGCTAAAAGGATCTTGAGCCTTCGGCGGTTTGAGAACGGACGCGAATTCCGATCGACCCTTCTCTCAGCGTCCTCTGCGCCTCTGCGCGAAAACAATCCTTCTCTTCGCGCCTTTGCGCCTTTGCGCCTTCGCGTGAAAATCACTTCTCCAGCGGCAAAGACGATCGCTGGCATAACCCCCTCGCACTCCCTAGATTCCTGAGCGATGTCCTCCCCCAATTCCCCCGACCGGTTCAACGAAGACAAGTCCACATTCGCCGTCCGCGGTGGTGGTGAAGCGCCAGACCTCGCGGCGGGCGTAGCCGCGATCCGCAACGTGCTAGACACGCTGCCGATCCGCCCCGGCGTCTACCGCATGCAGGACGCGCGCGGCGACGTGCTTTACGTCGGCAAGGCGCGCGCGCTGCGGAACCGCGTCGCCAACTACGTCCAGGTCGAGCGGTTGACGAAGCGCCTCCAGCGGATGGTGTCGCAGACCCGGTCGATGACGATCGTCACGACCAACAACGAAGCCGAGGCGCTGCTGCTCGAATCGCAGCTCATCAAGCGCTACCGCCCCGCCTACAACGTGCTGTTGCGCGACGATAAGAGCTTCCCGTTCATCCTCCTGCGCGACGACCACGCCTTCCCGCGCGTCCAGAAACACCGCGGGGCGCGCCGGGCGAAGGGCAATTACTACGGGCCGTTCGCCAGCGCCGGGTCGGTCAACAACACGCTCAACGCGCTCCAGAAGCTGTTCCTCCTGCGCAGTTGCACCGACAGCTTCTTCAAGACCCGTGACCGGCCGTGCCTGCTCTACCAGATCAAGCGCTGCTCCGCGCCGTGCGTCGGCAGGATCGACGAGGCAGCGTACCGGGAACTGACCGAGGATGCGAAGGCGTTCCTCGGCGGCAAGTCGACCGGCGTGCAGGCCAAGCTCGGCGCGCAGATGCAGGCCGCCGCCGAGAACATGGACTTCGAACTCGCGGCGCTGCTCCGCGACCGTCTCCGCGCGCTCACCTTCATCCAGGGCACGCAGGCGATCAACGCGGAAGGGGTGGGCGACGCCGACATCTTCGCGATGGCGTGCAAGGACGGCCTGATCGGTATCCAGGCGTTCTTCATCCGCGGCGGCCAGAACTGGGGCCATCGCAGCTTCTTTCCGCAGCACACCAACGACGTCCCCGAGGACGAGGTGCTGACCAGCTTCCTCGGCCAGTTCTACGAAGAGGTCCCGCCCCCCAAGCAGATCCTGCTCGACCGCGAACTGACGGAAGGCGCACTGCTCGCCGAAGCGCTAGGCGAGCGCGCCGGCTACAAGATCGCGTTGCAGGTCCCGCAGCGCGGCGATCGCCGCCGCCTGATGGACCAGGCCAAGCGCAACGCGATCGAGGCAATCGAACGCCGCCAGGCCGAATCGACCACGCAGGCCAAGCTGCTGCGCGAAGTCGCCGACCTGTTCGACCTCGCCGAGCCACCCGAGCGTATCGAGATCTACGACAACAGCCACATCCAGGGCACCGCCGCGACCGGCGCGATGGTGGTCGCGGGCCCCGAGGGATTTCGGAAGGGCCAGTATCGAAAGTTCAATATCAAGAACAAGGATACCGCCCCGGGAGACGATTTCGCAATGATGCGCGAGGTCTTCACGCGGCGTTTCTCGCGCGCGCAGGCCGAGGACCCCGATCGCGATTCGGGCGACTGGCCGGACCTGGTGCTGATCGACGGTGGCAGGGGCCAGCTCAACACGGTGAAGGCCGCGCTCGAGGAGATCGGCGTCGAGGACGTGTGCCTGGTCGGGATCGCCAAGGGACCGGAACACGGCCGCGATGGCCGCGAGGTGTTCCACATGCTCGACGGCCGCGAGTTCCAGCTCCCCGTCAACGCGCCGGTGCTGTTCTACCTCCAGCGCCTGCGCGACGAGGTCCACCGGTTCGCGATCGGCGTCCACCGCGACAAGCGCAGCAAGGCGATCGGCGCCAGCCCGCTCGACGAAGTGCCCGGCATCGGCCCCGCGCGAAAGAAGGCGTTGCTGATGCACTTCGGCACCGGCCGTGCGGTCCGCAACGCGAGCTTGCAGGATCTTCAGCAGGCACCCGGCGTATCGGCAGGCGTCGCGCAACAGGTCTACGACTTCTACCATTCGCGCTGACGTCAGGTGAGGATCGGGCGCCGCTCGACCGGGCTAACCTAATCTTCATCACGAGTTGTTACAGGCTGCGGCAGTGACGACATCAGTTTTCCTTACCGTCGATACCGAGTTCGCCTGGCGGCACCACGCGGCGGGTCTGGATTGCGAGGCGATCTACGCGAAGTCGCTCGAACCCGCGGGGGTCGGGCTCGGCTATCAGCTTGCCGAGCTGGCGCGACACGATCTGAAAGCCTGTTTCTTCGTCGACCCGATGCCCGCGATCACCTTCGGGATGGCGCCGGTACGCCGCATGATCGAGACGATTCTCGAAGCGGGGCAGGAGGTTCAGCTTCACATTCACCCCAACTGGACCGGCGCCAAGGCGGGCGATCGCGGCGCCGCGCATGCGCGCTTCGAACTGTTCGACTACAGCCTGACCGAACAGCGCGACCTTCTCGGTCAGGCGAGAGATCTGCTGATCGACGCCGGCGCGCCCAAGCCGATCGCCTTTCGCGCTGGCAGCTATGCCGCGAACGACGATACGCTGACCGCGTTGGCGATGCTCGGTTTCAGCTACGACAGCAGCCATAACGGGTCGGAAGCACCGGGGACGAGCCGCATTTCCTTGGCGGCCGACCAGATCGCGCCGGTCGCATGGTGCATCGACGATACCGCGGGTGGCGGCGAACGCTGTATCGTCGAAGTGCCGGTGACCGTGATCGAGGACGTCCGCGGGCGGGTTCGGACATTCCAGCTCTGCGCACTGTCGGCAGGCGAGAGTTACGACGCGCTGGAGCATGCGGCGGTGGCGGGCCATTCGGCGGTGACGATCGTCAGCCACGGCTTCGAACTCGCCAACCGGCGCGGCACGCGGCCGAACGCGGTCCATGTCCGGCGTTTCCAGGCGCTATGCGGCACATTGTCGGAGATGCGCGAAGTGCTGCCCACCATGCACTTCGCCGATCGCCCGACGCTGGCGCTGGGGCGCGCCGACGTCCCGCTCGGTCCCGATGCGCTCCGCACGCGCTGGCGGCAGGCCGAACAGCTCTGGTCGAACTGGGTCGAGGAGCGACCGGGATCGATGCGTCGCGGATGACGCCGCGTATCGCGCTGAAGTTCCAGGTTGGCGCCCGGCCTCTGGCGACGATCCTGCGACGGCTGGTACGCGTGGCGTTCTCGCTCGATGCCGTGCTCGCGCCGGCTGCGACAGGGACAGGGCTGGTCCTGCCGCCGCTGCCCGACGATGCCGACGGATATCTGGTGACGTCGTTGCCCGAACCGATGCTTGCCGGTCTCGATCGCCGCGGCCTGCTCGCGTTCGTCCGGCAGCGATACGTGCGGTATCATGTCGATCTCGCAGCGGGCGAGGCGGCGTGGTTGGCTGGTCTGTCCGGCAGCGCAAGATCGGGGATCAAGCGCAAGGCGAAGAAGCTCGCGGCAGCGAATGGCGGTGCGCTCGATATCCGGCGCTATCACGATGCGGCGGCGTTCGCGGACTTCCATCCGCTCGCCCGCGCGGTGTCGGCGACGACCTATCAGGAAAAGCTGCTCGGATCGGGATTGCCCGACGATGCGGCTTCGGTGCGCCATCTTGAATCACTGGCGGAGCAAGGCCGTCTGCGCGCTTGGCTTATGTTTATCGCGGACACCCCGGCCGCCTATCTATGCTGCACGGCCGACTGCGAGTCGCTTTGCTATACCCATGTCGGGCACGACCCGGCGCATAACGACCTGTCGCCCGGCGCGGTTCTCCAGGTCGAGGCGATGCGCGACCTGTTTGCCGAGAGGCGGTTTGCGCGGTTCGACTTCACCGAGGGCGAAGGACAGCACAAGCGCCAATTCTCGACCGCGGGGACGGCGTGCGTAGATGTGCTGCTGCTGCGACCGACGCTCGCGAACCGCGCGACGGTGGCGGCGTTGCGCGGGTTCGATAGCGCGATAGCCTCGGCAAAGCGCGCCGCGACGCATCCAGCGCTCACAAGATTGGCAAAAAAGATCCGCCGCTGATCTTCCCCCCTCCCTGGAAGGAAGGGGCTGGGGGTGGGTAGGCTTCCGCGTGGTGGAACGCTGGGTGGCTGAAGCCGGCCGACCCACCCCCGACCCCTCCCTTCCAGGGAGGGGGGAAGAAGCTCTTTCGCTTCCTCTCCCGCTCCCGATCGGAGAGGCGTATAGCTCCCACAATGCACCTCCGCGCAGCCGCCATCGTCGTCGCCGTCCGCCAACACGGCGAGCATGGCGCCATCGTGCGTGCGCTCACTCGGAACGATGGTGTCCAGCCCGGCTACGTTCGTGGCGGGCGGTCGCGAGCCATGCGCCCGGTGCTGCTCCAGGCGAACGTCATCCAGGGCGAGTGGCGTGCGCGGACCGGCGAACAGCTCGCCTCGCTGACCGCCGAGCTGATCCACAGCCGCGCGCAGATGCACGGCGAGCCGCTCGCGGCAGGCGCACTCGAATGGGCGACCGCACTAACCGCCGCCGCGCTCCCGGAAGCGCAGCCCTATCCGCACATCCACGATGCGCTGGAGGGCGTGCTCGGCGCGATCGAGGCGGCGCCGTCCGCGCGCGGCTGGGCGGCTGCGCTGGTCCGATACGAATTGCTGCTGCTCGCCGAACTCGGTTTCGGTCTCGATCTGGATCGGTGTGTTGCGTGCGGCACCGAGGACGATCTCGGCTTCGTCAGCCCCAAAAGCGGCGCTGCGGTCTCGCGCGGGGCGGCGTTCGGCTATGAGGCCAAGCTGCTGAGATTGCCGCCATTTCTCAGGACCGGCGGCGAGGCGGACTGGTCCGACGTCTTCGACGGCCTGCGCCTGACGGGCCATTTCCTCGCGCGCGACATCCTCGTCGACCGTCGCGCCGACCCGTTGGCGGCGCGCGACCGGCTGGTCGATCGGCTCAAAAGGGCGGTTGCGTGAGCGCGCCTCGCCCGGCAAGGCCCGCGCAGGAGGAACGCACATGCCTTTGATTGCGATACTGGCCGGCGACGGCATCGGACCCGAAGTCACCGCGGAAGCGCGGCGGGTGCTCGATACGCTCGGTCTCGACCTCACCTACGAAGAGGGCCTCGTCGGCGGCGCCGCGTACAAGGCCGCCGGTCATCCGCTGCCGCCCGAGACGCTCGACCTCGCCCGTCGCGCCGACGCGATCCTGTTCGGGGCGGTCGGCGATCCCGACTGCGATGCGCTCGAACGCCAGTTCCGCCCCGAGCAGGCCATTCTCGGCTTGCGCAAGGAACTCGGCCTGTTCGCCAACCTGCGCCCTGCGAAACTGTTCGCGGGCCTCGAGGACGCCTCCGCACTCCGCCCCGAGATCGCCCGCTCGATCGACATGGTCATCGTCCGCGAACTGACCGGCGACGTGTATTTCGGCGCCAAGGGCATCCGCACCACCGCCGATGGCCTGCGCGAAGGCCATGACGAGATGCGTTACGACGAGACCGAGATCGCGCGCATTGCTCGCGTCGGCTTCGAGACCGCTCGCACCCGGAAGGGCACGCTGCTCTCGGTCGACAAGGCCAACGTGCTGGAGACCTCGCAGCTCTGGCGCGACGTCGTGATCGAGGTGTCGGCCGACTATCCCGACGTCGCGCTCAGCCATATGTACGTCGACAATGCGGCGATGCAGCTGGTGCGCAATCCGGGCCAGTTCGACGTGATCGTCACCGGCAATTTGTTCGGCGACATCCTCTCGGACGAGGCATCGATGTGCGCTGGCTCGATCGGCATGCTGCCATCCGCCGCGCTGAACGACTCGAACAAGGGCATGTACGAGCCGATCCACGGCAGCGCGCCCGACATCGCCGGGCAAGGCAAGGCCAACCCGTGCGCGGCGATCCTGTCCGCGGCGATGATGCTGCGCCACTCGCTCGACCTGCCAGACGCCGCCGACCGGATCGAGGCAGCGGTCGCTGCCGCGATCCTGAAGGGCGCCCGCACGCCAGATCTCGGCGGCACGCTCTCGACCTCTGCGATGGGCGACGCCGTTCTCGCCGAACTTGGCTGACCCGGTGATCCCGGACCTTCTCGAACTCGCGATCGTCATCCCGACGTTCAACGAGAAGGCCAATGTCGCGACGTTGATCGCCAAGCTCGACCAGGCGCTGGCCGGGCGCAACTGGGAGGCGATCTTCGTCGACGACGACAGTCCCGACGGTACGGCGGATGCCGCACGCGCGATCGCCCGGCTCGACAAGCGCGTTCGCGTGATCCAGCGGATCGGCCGGCGCGGGCTGTCGTCGGCGTGCATCGAGGGCATGTGCGCCACCGCGGCGCCGGTCGTCGCGGTGATCGACGGCGATCTCCAGCACGACGAGACGCTGTTGCCAGCGATGCTCGACCTGCTCAAGGACGAAGACACCGACGTGGCGATCGGCTCGCGCTTCGTCACCGGCGGGTGCACCGGGGAGTGGGACAGCGACCGTGTCGCCAAGTCGGCGCTCGCCACCAAGCTGTCGCGCCGCGTGCTGAAGTGCGACCTCAACGATCCGATGAGCGGCTTCTTCATGATCCGCACCGACATTGTCCGCCGCCTCGCGCCGTCGCTGTCGGCGATCGGCTTCAAGATCCTGCTCGACCTGCTCACCGCGTCGCCGACGCCGTTGCGCTTCGTCGAGGTGCCCTATACCTTCCGCTGCCGCACCGAGGGCGAGAGCAAGCTCGATCACGTCGTCGCGATGGAATATCTGATCGCGATCTACGACCGGATGTTCGGGCGCGTTGTGCCGGTGCGGTTCGCGATGTTCTCGGCGATCGGCGTGTTCGGAGTCGGCATTCACATGGCGGTGCTGACCGCGTTGTTCGTCGGGTTCGGTGCGAATTTCCTCGTCGGCGAGATCGTCGCGACCTTGGCCGCACTGACCTTCAACTTTTTCCTCAACAACGCGCTGACCTATCGCGACCGGCGCTTGAAGGGCTGGCGGCAACTGGTCGACGGCTGGGTGTCGTTCGCGGTGATCTGCTCGGTCGGTGCGGTCGCCAACGTTGGCATCGCCGCGTTCCTGTACGAGATGCGCGACGGGGCCTGGGCGGCCTCGGCACTGATCGGCGTGCTGGTCGGCGCGGTGTGGAACTACGCGCTGTCCTCGAAATTCACCTGGGGACGGTACTAGCCGGATTTTTGATCCTCCCCTGCAAGGGGGAGGTGGCTGGCGCTTGCCAGACGGAGGGGGAGGAAGGGGTGACCTCGGTTGCGTGGTCCTCCCCCTCCGTCGCTTTCGGCGCCACCTCCCCCTTGCGGGGGAGGATCGAGACACTCGGCCCAGCCTCTTCACACCCGCAAGGCTTGTCCCCGGGCTTGTCATCGCGGCTCCCCCCCGGCAAAGCGGCGCGCATGAAGCGCAAGACCGGCCAGGATCGTTCGATCACTCAGCATTGGCGTCCCGCGACGCGCGCCATCCGCGGCGGCACCGCCCGCAGCGAATATGGCGAGACGTCGGAGGCGTTGTTCCTCACCTCGGGCTATTGCTACGACAAGGCAGGCGACGCCGCGGCGCGCTTTGCCGGCGAGCAGGAGGGGATGACCTATTCCCGCCTCCAGAACCCGACCGTGCAGATGCTCGAGGAGCGGATCGCGCTGCTGGAGGGCGCCGAGGCGTGCCGGACGATGGCGACCGGCATGGCGGCGATGACCGCGTCGCTGCTGTGCCAGCTCCAGACCGGCGATCATCTCGTCGGCGGCCGCGCGGCGTTCGGATCGTGCCGTTGGCTGACCGACACGCTGCTGCCGAAGTTCGGCATCGCCACGACGATCGTCGATGCGCGCGACCCGCAGGCGTTTCTCGATGCGGTCCGTCCCGAGACTAAGGTGTTCTTCTTCGAGACGCCCGCCAATCCGACGATGGACATCGCCGACCTCAAGGCGATCTGCGACATCGCGCGTGAGCGCGGGATCACGACCGTGGTCGACAACGCCTTCGCGACGCCGGCCTTGCAGCGGCCGATGGAGTTCGGCGCGGACGTCACTGCCTACAGCGCGACCAAGATGATGGACGGGCAGGGCCGCGTGCTCGCCGGCGCGGTCTGCGGCACCGAGGATTTCATTACCAACACGCTGCTGCCATTCACGCGCAACACCGGCCCGACGCTGTCGCCGTTCAATGCGTGGGTGGTGCTCAAGGGCCTCGAGACGCTCGACCTGCGCATCCACCGCCAGTCCGAGAATGCGATGAAGGTCGGCGAATTCCTCGAAGGCCGTGTGCCTCGCGTGCTGCATCCCTTCCTGCCGAGCCATCCGCAGCACGAACTGGCCAAGCGCCAGATGGACGCGTGCGGGCCGATCTTCGCGTTCGAGGTCGAGGGTCGCGAACAGGCACACGCACTGCTCGACGCGCTGGAGCTGGTCGATATCTCGAACAACATCGGCGACTCGCGCTCGCTGATGACGCACCCCGCCTCGACGACGCACGCGAGCGTCTCGCCCGACAAGCAGATCGAGATGGGCGTGACCGAGGGGCTGTTGCGGATCAACGTCGGGCTCGAGGATGCGCAGGACGTAATCGACGACCTTGATCAGGCCCTGAAGCAGGCGGGCCTGTGAAGGCGTTGTTCCCCAATGCGGCGACGACCGATGGGGTGACGGTGCGCGTGTCGGTCAGCTATCTGCCCGAACAGTCCGAGCCCGAGCGCGGCCGCTGGTTCTGGGCGTATCACATCCGCCTCGAGAACGAGGGCACCGAGACCGTCCAGCTGCTCACCCGCCACTGGGTGATCACCGACGGCCGCGGTGCGCGGCATTCGGTCGAGGGCGAAGGCGTGGTCGGCGAACAGCCGGTGATCGAACCGGGCGCTAGCTTCGACTACGTCTCGGGCTGCCCGCTCGCGACGCCATCGGGTGCGATGCAGGGGAGTTACCAGATGGTCCGCGAAGACGGCGCCGTGTTCGCAGTCGAGATCCCCCGCTTCTCGCTGTTCGCCCCCGCGGTGCTCAATTGAAGCGCACGCATCTCCCGCTTAACGGTCTGCGCGTGCTCGACGCGGCGGCGCGGCATCTGTCGTTCACGCGCGCTGCGGACGAGCTGGCGGTGACGCCGGCGGCGGTTGGGCAGCAGATCCGCGCGCTGGAGGATACGCTTGGCGTCGTCCTGTTCCGCCGTACCACGCGTGGGCTCGAACTGACTCCCGAGGCGGAAGCGGGTCTAGGCGCGCTCCGTGGCGGGTTCCTCCAGTTCGAGGAAGCGGTTCGCGCGATGCAGGCGGGGCAGTCGTCGAAATCGCTGACGATCGCCGCACCGCGCGATCTGACCGAGAAGTGGCTGATGCCGCGGCTTGCACAGATCGCCGAGGCGGACCCAGAACTGCGCTTCGTGCTGATCACCGCGGACGAGAATGTCGACTTCACCGAAGCCAATCTCGATCTCGCGATCCGCTGGGGCGATGGCCCGGGCGAGCACGAGGGCGAGGCGCTCGAATCAGAGGGCATGGTGACGATCGCCAAGCCCGGCACCGACACCGAGGCCGCGATCGCATGGTCCGGGGAAGACGGCGTAGCGCTGGTGCGTGTCACCGACGCCGGCCTCGCGATCGACGCGGCAGCGGCGGGACTTGGCCGCGCGACGGTGCCGGAACTGCTCGCCCGCCGCGATCTGGCGCAGGCTCGCGTGCGGCTAATCGGCGAGTCGCAGCCGTCGAAGGGGGGGTATTGGCTCGTTGCCCCGCTCCCGCAGTGGCGCCAGAAGAAAGTCCGCGCGCTCGTGGATGCCCTGACGGCGTGAGGCAACCCGGACGCAGACCACGGCGCGCCGGCGTATCGCCGGTGCTGAAGACGCGTCGGCTGCGCCTGCGGCCGCTGGTCGAGGGCGACGCGACCGCGTTGCACCCGATGCTCGCCGACGCGGAGCTGATGGCCTATTCCGCCGACGGCCCCTTGGGCTCTGTCGACGACGTCCGCACCTACCTCGCCGAGGAAGCCGCCCCCGGCAACCAGCGTACCTGGGCGATCACGCGCACCGGCGACGACCGCGCGATCGGCTGGGTCTCTGGCAGCGAGGCCGATGGGGCAGGGGTGACGGAGATCGGTTTCATCCTCGCGCGCGAGGCGTGGGGGCGGGGGATCGCGCGCGAGGCTGTGTCGGCGGTGATCGATCGGTTGTTCGCAGAAGGCCGAAGCCGGGTGTTCGCTGACGCGGATACCGAGAATACTGCGTCGATCACCTTGCTGGAACGTCTCGGTTTCCGCCGCGAGCGATTGTTACGCGACGAATGGGAAACGCATCTGGGGTTGCGCGACAGCCTGATCTACGGGCTCTGCGCGGATAGCTGGCAGGCGGCTGGGCGGGCCTGAGCCACCGCCGCTATCCCCTCTGATAACACCACCCCGGCGAAGGCCGGGGCCCAATTGGGAAGGTGGAAATAACGAGGCGCTACCCGCCGTTAGCAACGTTTCCCAATTGGACCCCGGCCTTCGCCGGGGGGTGGCCCTTGATATGGGGCGGGGGCAGCGAACCCTACCGCGCCGCCAACAACGCCAGCGCCCGCCCCATAAGACCCGCGAACCGAACCTCGTTCACGCCGTCATCCGCCCGGTGCCAGTTCCCGGCCGCGGCATACCAGCGGCCGTCCTTCGCCTGGACCAGATAATTCAGCGTCAGCACCCCAGGCTCGCCACCGCCCTTGAACCCGACATACCCAAACCGCTTGGCGACCGCCGGATCGACTCCCGCATTGACCGCCAGCACCGCCCGGGTCGTAGCGTCCGCTCCCCGCAGCGCGTTCAGCACCACAGCCATCGCCGCCGGGCTCGAAAACCATTCGACGCTGTCGATCGCCACCGGCTTCCCCGCGAACACCGTCGGATCGAGCTTGGCGGTGGAAATCTTCACCGCATTGTCGACCAGCAGCGCCCGCCGCTCATTCACCGACCCAGCCGCCCAAGCCTTGGTCAGCGCCGAATCCTCCTTCAACGCAAACATCTCGCGCGTCGTCATCACCGGCACGCTGCCACCGGCCGTCTCGGCCATCGCATCGACCTTCGCGCGTCCGAGCGTCGTCAGCAGCGTATCCGTCGCGGTGTTGTCGCTGATCGAGATCATCATCGTCGCCAGCGTCTGCACGGTCACCGGCGATTCCGCGGGCCAGGTCTGCAACACGCCGGAGGGCAGGGATGGCGCTCCGACCTTCACGACGTCCGCCCAGTGTCGCTCACCCGCCGCAACCTGACGCGCCAGTTCCGCGAGCACCCAGAGCTTGAACGCCGATCCAAGGGGCGCCGCCACATCCGCTCGATATTCTAGGATCGGCGTTGGTCTGCCGTTGCCCAGCGCGTAAAGCCCGAACCCGCTAGCCCCCGGCAGTGCGCGAAACTCCGCTTCGAGCTTGGCGAGGCTGTCGTCACGCGGCGCTGTACCGGTAATCAGCAATCCGGTCGCCGCATGCGGCGGAGCGGGATCGATCACCAGGCGGACGCTAGCCGTGCCGCGCGCGTACCCGACGGTCAGGTCCGCCGACCATGCCGAGGTCGCGGTGAACGTCTCGATCTTCTGCGGAGCGCCGAGCGCGGCCTTCAATTGCGCGGCGATGACCGACAGTTGCGCCGCAGGGACCTTGTCGCGGAAGCTCGTCGCGAAGTATGTTTCGTACGACCCGCGACCGTCCAGTATCGCGACCAGCGCGTCCGCCTTGGCGCGCAACGCCGGGTCTGGCGCTATGCCCTGCGCCGCGACTCCGACGGGCAGTACCGCCAGCAGGATCGCGAACAGCCGGAGCGCCAGCTTCTTCATCAGTTCTTCAGCTTCCAGCCGCTCTGCAGCAACCGGTAGCAGAGCGTCGCCAGCACCAGATCGATCACCAGGATCACGATCCCGCCGATCATCACCGGCGAGTCGGCAATCCCGAGGAACCCGTAGCGGAAGCCCGAGATGATGTAGAAGAACGGGTTGGCATGGCTGAACGCGCGGAACGCCGGCGCGAGCTTGTCGACCGAATAGAACGTCCCCGACAGCAGCGACAGCGGTGCGATCACGAAGTTGGTGACCGCCGCGGCATGATCGAACTTGTCCGCCCAGATCGACGTCAGCACGCCGAGCAGCGCGAGGAACGTCGCGCCCAGCAACCCGAACCAGATGATCGCGAGCGGTGCATGCGGCGTCACGTGCACGCCCGGATACAGCGCCATCGCCGCCCATACGACGATCCCGACGATCACCGCACGCGTGATCGCGCCACCGACCAGCGCGGCGAGCAACTCACCCGTCGACAGGGGCGGCTGGAGATAATCGACGATCGTCCCCTGCATCTTGCCGGCCAGCAGCGAGAAGCTCGCATTGGCGAACGCCGGCCCCATCATGCCCTGCGCGATGATCAGTCCCGGCGCGATGAAATCGGCGAAATCGACGATCTGGCCATCGACCGGCACCGGGCTTTTCGCGCCGGTCGCGATCGTGAACACGATCAGAAACAGCAGCGTCGTGATCGCCGGCGCCCACACCGTCTGAAGCTGCACCTTGAAGAACCGGCGCACCTCCTTGATATAGAGGGTTCGCAATCCCTCCCAGTTCACGCTCTTGATGACGGGAACGCCGGGGGCGGAGTGCACCGCCGAATGGATTTCACCGATTGGGGGCTGGCTGCTCATAGGCGTTGCGGGTAATCGCTGCCGCTGCCGCCCGCAACCCGGCTGACGTAGACTAAGGAACGAACATGTCCTGGACCGACGAGCGCATCGCGACGCTCAAGACGATGTGGGAGGCCGGCCAGACCGCCAGCCAGATCGCCGAAGCATTGGGTGGCGTCAGCCGCAACGCCGTCATCGGCAAGGCGCACCGCCTCGAGCTGCAGGCGCGCCCGTCGCCGGTGAAGCCGAACGATCCCGAGGCCAAGGCGGCTGCTGCTGCCGAGGCAACGGCGTTGGCTGCTGCGGCGGCCCCCGAGCCGGTCGCGGCACCGGAACCCGTCGAGGTCGAGGCCCCGAAGCCAGCACCGGTCGTGGCAGAGGCCAAGCCTGCGACACCGGTCGAACCGGAGCCGGTCGCCGAACAGCCCGAGGACGACGAGGAAGAAGATGAGGATGAGGCAGCTCCGGCGGTCGCCGCGCCCGTCCGTGCGCCGCAGCCGATCCTGCGCTCGGTCGGCCCCGGCGGCTTCCTCCGCCAGGCGCCGGGCGAGCAGCAGCCGCCGAGCACGCCGGCCCCGCCGCGTCGCCTCGTCCCCGCCAAGCCGTCGGCCGAGATGGCGAACAAGACGAGCCTGCTCGAACTGAACGACCGCATCTGCAAATGGCCGCTCGGCCATCCCGGCGAGCCCGACTTCCACTTCTGCGGCAAGGCGGTGAACCCCGGCTTCCCGTATTGCGTCGACCATTGCGGCCACGCGTACCAGGCACAGCTGCCCCGTCGCGATCGTCGTCCGACCCCACCGCTGCCGTTCGGCGGTCCGCGGCCTCGATAAGTCTGCTGATGCGGGCGGGTCGTAAACCCCGTCCGTCATCCTGACGAAAGTCAGGATCCAGGATACCGAGAGGCTACCCCGTTTGGCTCTGGGTCCGGATTTTCGTCAGGATGACGAGGTGGGTGGTACATTGATCGTTGCATGGAAAAGGCCGCTTCCTCGTTTGGGGAAGCGGCCTTTTTCATTTCACGCTAGCCATGGGCAAAGCCCATGTCGTCGGACGCGGCTCGCCGCGCCGGCCGGGCTTGGGCGAGTCCGCTGCCGGCGTGGCAGCGGCCGCCCTTCGCCTCAAAAACGGAACGCCGCCGTGGCGCGCAGGCTGTGCCAGCGGAAATAGTCGAAGTTGCGACGAAAGTCGGTGCCCGACGCGTTGCCGCGCGTGAACGGGCCACCGGCGGGGCCACCCGAGGCGCGGACGCGGTAATCGTCGTCCTTGTAGCGGTGGAACAGATATTCGAGACCGATCGAGAAGTTCTTGCCGAGCTTCTGCTCGATCCCGCCGCCGCCGACGAGGCCCCACTGCTTGCTGTCGCCGTTGGTGGTGAAGGTGTTGGCGGTGTTGCCGGTCGTGAAGCTGTTGTCGATGTTGGCGTAGCCGCCGCCGGCCGTGCCGTAGAACAGCGTGGTGTTCGCGGCATAGCCTGCGCGAACGCGGGCCGAGGCTTCCCATTTCAGGTCGCGGGTCATCGTGTAGAACGCCGGCGTCGTGCTGAACGCGGAGACGCTGTCGCTGATCTCGCTCTTGCCGAACTCACCGACCACGCCGAACACGATGTTGCCGCGCTGGATGTCCGCGCCGACGCGACCGTAATAGGCGATGCCGTCCTTGTCGTTGCGGCACCGCGGCCCGCCATTGGTAGGCGCGACGTTGTTGACCGCGCGACCATTGCAGAAGCCTGGCGAGAAGGCGTTGGCCACGGTCGCAGTCGAGATGGTGTCGGTGAAGACGCCGTCCAGATTGCGATCGAACTCGATCGTCTCGCCGACATCGTTGGGCTGCACGTCATAGCCGAACGACCCGCCGATATAGACGCCGCTGAACGGCGCATCCGCGGTCGTTTCCTGTGCTGCAGCCGGTGCCGCCAGCCCGAGGGCCGCACCAAGCGCCGCTGCGCCAGCAAGCGCCGCCTTCATCGTTTCGTTCATAGTCCACTCCCGGAAAGTTTCATGACAGGTTTGTTAGAAACGGCGGATGCAGAGAAAATTATCCTGCGTTCCCAACAATAACTGGCACCGTGACTTTTTTGTAACATGTGGAACAAACGGAGGCTGTGGCTTTGTCCGACGCCTGCGGCTACGTTCGCCGCATGGCTGAAGATCTGTTCGCGTCTCCGGGCGCACCCGGCGCCGGCAAACCCGCCGCCAATACCTATGACGCCTCCTCGATCGAGGTGCTCGAAGGCCTCGAGCCGGTCCGCCGCCGCCCCGGCATGTATGTCGGCGGTACCGACGAGCGCGCGCTGCATCATCTCGCCGCCGAAGTGCTCGACAACGCGATGGACGAGGCGGTCGCCGGCCACGCGACGCGGATCGAAGTCACGCTCGAAGCGAACAACCGCCTGACGATCGTCGACAACGGCCGCGGCATACCCGTCGATCCGCACCCGAAGTTCCCCGACAAGTCCGCACTGGAAGTGATCCTCTCGACGCTCCATTCGGGCGGCAAGTTCGCGGGCAAGGCCTATGCGACATCGGGCGGCCTGCACGGCGTCGGCATCAGCGTCGTCAACGCGCTCTCGTCCGACACCGTCGTCGAAGTCGCGCGCGATCGGCAATTGTACCGCCAACGCTTCGCCAAGGGCTTGACGCTCGGCCCGATCGAGCATCTCGGCCCAACGCCCAATCGGCGCGGGACCAGCGTCGCGTTTACGCCCGATACCGAGATCTTCGGCACCGAACTGAACTTCAAACCGCAACGCCTCTACAAGCTCGTCCGCTCCAAGGCGTATCTTTTCGCCGGCGTCGAGATCCGCTGGCACTGCGCACCCGACCTGATCGGCGACGACACGTCCGCGCAAGCCGTGTTCCAGTTCCCCGGCGGTCTCGCCGACCACCTCCGCGACCAGATCGCCGGCCGCGAATGCGCGACCTCCGACTTCTTCTCCGGCTCGCAGGATTTCCCGAGCGCCAACGGCGAAACGCAGGGCCGCGTCGAATGGGCCGTGGCGTGGCCGCTGTGGAGCGACGGCTCGTACAGCTGGTATTGCAACACCATCCCGACCCCTGACGGCGGCACGCATGAGCAAGGCCTCCGCCAGGCGCTGGTCCGCGGCCTGCGCGCGTTCGGCGATCTCGTCGGCAACAAGAAGACCAAGGATATCAGCGCGGACGACGTGATGGTCGGCAGCGAACTGATGCTGTCGGTCTTTATCCGCGAACCGCAATTCCAGAGCCAGACCAAGGATCGCCTCACCAGCCCCGAAGCCGCGGGCCTCGTCGAGAAGGCGGTGCGCGATCATTTCGACCATTTCCTCAGCCACAACATGGAGCGCGGCAAGGCGCTGCTGAACTATGTGCTCGAGCGAATGGACGAGCGCCTGCGTCGCAAGCAGGAACGCGACGTCAAGCGCAAGACCGCCACCTCCGCGCGCAAACTCCGCCTGCCTGGCAAGCTCACCGACTGCTCGGCGAACTCGCCGGAAGGCACCGAGCTGTTCATCGTCGAGGGCGATTCGGCAGGCGGATCGGCCAAGCAGGCGCGCGACCGGAAAACGCAGGCGATCCTGCCGATCCGCGGCAAGATCCTCAACGTCGCGTCCGCCACCAGCGCCAAGATCTTCGCCAACCAGGAAATCGCCGACCTGACGCTCGCGCTGGGCTGCGGCACGCGGAAGGACTGCACGCCGGATACGCTACGCTACGAACGCATCGTCATCATGACCGACGCAGATGTCGACGGCGCACACATCGCGACGCTGCTGATGACGTTCTTCTTCCAGGAGATGCCCGAACTCGTCCGCCGCGGGCACCTCTACCTCGCGCAACCGCCGCTCTACCGCCTGACCGTCGGCACCAAGAGCGTCTATGCGAGAGACGACGCGCACCGCGCCGAACTCGAACGCACCGTCTTCAAGGGCAAGAAGGTCGACGTCGGCCGCTTCAAGGGCCTCGGCGAGATGAACCCGAGCCAGCTCCGCGAAACCACGATGGACCCCGCCACCCGCGGCATGCTCCGCATCACGCTCCCGCAGGAATACGAGGAGCGCGCGCAGGTGAAGGACTTGGTCGACCGCCTGATGGGCAACAACCCCGCGCACCGCTTCGCGTTCATCCAGGAGAATGCGGGCCGCATGGACGAGGAAGCGATCGACGCATGAACCAGACACGTACACTTCGTAAGGAAGCGCTTATCGCTTCATGGGCCAATTCGGACTGGGACGACGTCGCGCGTTTCATCGGGCCAAATGCGCACCGTTTCGCCAGTGCATGGGGAAAGGCACGTGACAAGATGGTGAAAGCCGGCGGGGGGCTCGTGCTCACTTGGTGCTGGCCCGCGCTGTTTTTCGGGTTCGCGTGGTTTCTGTACCGCAAGCAATGGGCAGTTGGCGCCGTCCTGATCATCCTGCCGCTGGTGGTCGGGTATTTCTTTTCCGTTTCGGCCGGCGGTGGCGCGGCAATCTTCATTGCGATGATAGCCAAATCAACAATCGCGCAGGATGCGGTCACCAAGATCGCGAAGATTCGTGCAGCGGGTGGCAGCGACGCGGAGATTGCCGCGGCAGGCGGAGTCTCGGTCATCGCCGGCGTGCTGGGCGGTATCGTCCTGGTGGCGGAGCTGGCGCTCGCGTTCGTGGGCGCAGTAATGGATCAGCAGGCCCATTTGGCCAGTCTCAGCAACGTCTAGAACCGGTGGGCGTGCCCATTCGACCGGCGTTCAGCGTCGGACGTGATTGACGCACCCGCCGCGCTATCGATATGAGGCCGCGTCGGGCGACCATTGGGTCGCCCTTCTCGTTTCGGAAAGGAAGCGCTTGTGACCATCACCCCGCTCATGCCCGTCTACCCGCGGTGTGGCGTGCGTCCGGTCCGAGGCGAGGGCGTGTACCTCTTCGGCGAGGACGGCCAGCAGTATCTCGATTTCGCCAGCGGCATCGCCGTCAACGCACTCGGCCACGCGCATCCGCACCTGACCAAGGCGATCGCGGATCAGGCGGCGACGCTGATGCACGTGTCGAACCTGTACGGGTCTCCGCAGGGCGAGCACCTCGCGCAGCGCCTGGTCGACAATACCTTCGCTGACACCGTGTTCTTCACCAACTCGGGTGCCGAAGCGGTCGAGTGTGCGATCAAGACCGCGCGGCGCTATCACTTCGCCAACGGCAATCCGCAGCGCCACACGCTGATCACGTTCGACACCGCGTTCCACGGGCGGACGCTCGGCGCGATCTCGGCCACCAACCAGGCCAAGATGCGCGACGGGTTCGAGCCGTTGTTGCCGGGGTTCGCCTATGCGAAGTTCAACGATCTCGAAGGCGCGCTGGCGCTGATCGACGACCACACCGCCGGCTTCCTGGTCGAGCCGATCCAGGGCGAGGGCGGCATCCGCCAGGCGAGCCACGAGTTCCTGACCGGCCTGCGCAAAGCATGCGACGAGCATGGCCTGTTGCTGGTGCTCGACGAGGTGCAGTGCGGCTACGGACGCACCGGCAAGTTCTTCGCGCATGAGCTGTACGGGATCACCCCCGACATCATGTCGGTCGCCAAGGGCATCGGCGGTGGCTTCCCGCTGGGCGCGTGCCTCGCGACCGAGGAGGCGGCCAAGGGCATGGTCGCCGGCACGCACGGCTCGACCTATGGCGGCAACCCGCTGGCGATGGCGGCGGGCGAGGCGATCCTCGACGTGATCCTCGAAGAGGGTTTCCTCGACAACGTCGCTGCAATGGGCGATCGGTTGCGGCAGGGGCTCGAACAGATGATCCCCAACCACGATCATTTGTTCGACAGCGTTCGCGGCACCGGGCTGATGCTCGGGCTGAAGCTCAAGAGCGACAGCCGTGCATTCGTCGCGTTCGCGCGCGACAACCACAATCTGCTGCTGGTGTCGGCGGGCGAGAACGTCGTCCGAATCCTGCCGCCGCTGGTGATCGACGAGAGCCACATCGCCGAGTGCATCGACAAGCTGTCGACCGCCGCACGCGTCTACGTGCCCGCTGCCGACGATTGAAACTGATCCTCCCCGGTACGGGGAGGGGGACCATGCGAAGCATGGTGGAGGGGGATCGCCCCGAAGTGTTGCGTTCGTGGAGGCCCCCCTCCACCATTCGCCATGCGAACGGTCCCCCTCCCCGTGCCGGGGAGGAATTATGCGCCATTTCCTGAATCTCACCGACGCCGGAGCCGACGGCATCGCCGCGATGCTGACCGATGCACTCGACCGCAAGGCAGCGCGCGCCGGCTTCCCCAAGGGCCGCACCGATGCCGACGCACCGCTCGCCGGCCACACGCTCGCGATGGTCTTCGAGAAGAGCTCCACCCGCACGCGGTTCTCGTTCGACATGGCGATCCGTCAGCTCGGTGGCACCTCGATCGTGTCCGACGGCGGTTCGATGCAACTCGGCCGCGGCGAGTCGATCGCCGACACCGCGCGCATCCTGTCGGGCTATGTCGACGCGATCATGATTCGCACCGACGATCACGCCAAGATCGAGGAGATGGCGCACTACGCCTCCGTCCCGGTCATCAACGGCCTGACCGACGCGTCGCATCCGTGCCAGATCATGGCTGACTTGCTGACGATCATCGAGAGCGGCAAGACGCTGCCCGGCCTCAAGGTCGCGTGGCTCGGCGACGGCAACAACGTGCTCGCCTCGATCGTCGAGGCGGCGGGGCTGATACAGTTTGACGTCGTCGCGGCCTGTCCGCAGGGATTCCAGCCGGAGGAAGAGGCCATCACGCGGTCGTCGGGTCGGGCGCGCGTCGTGGCCGACCCGCGCGAGGCGGTCGAAGGCGCTGACATCGTCGTCACCGACACCTGGATCTCGATGGGTCAGGCGCATGCCGATGCGAAGCTGAAGGCGCTCACCCCGTACCAGGTCGACGCCGCGCTGATGGCGCTCGCCAAGCCCGACGCGAAGTTCCTCCACTGCCTGCCCGCGCACCGCGGCGAGGAAGTCACGCCCGACGTGATCGATGGCCCGCAGTCGCTGATCTGGCAGGAGGCCGAGAACCGCCTCCACGCGCAGAAGTCGGTGCTGCGCTGGTGCTTCGGGCAGATCGGTTGACCTGAACGGGCAGGGTCACCATCTGGCGGACGATGAACGATACGCCAAAATTCGATCCTAACATGACCGATCTCGACCGCGCGTTGGCTTTCGCGATCCCGACGCGCAGTGCACGCGGCCGGATCGTGCGGCTCGGCACCGCGCTCGACGAAGTGCTCGCCGCGCATGCCTATCCGCCCGCGATCGAGAAATTGCTCGCCGAGGCGCTGACGCTCGCGGCGCTGATCGGTTCGACGCTCAAGGATTCGAGTGGCCAGCTGACGATGCAGACGCGTACTGACAACGGCGTCGTCCAGCTGCTCGTCTGCGACTACCGCGGCGGCGAAGTGCGCGGCTATATCGAATACGACGCGGACAAGCTCGCCGAGGCCCCCGCAGAGCCATCGCTGTTCGCGCTGTTCGGTGCCGGCTATCTCGCGATCACGTTCGACATGGCGACCAGCAACGAACGCTATCAGGGCATCGTCCCCCTCGACGGCGACACGCTGTCGCAGGCCGCGCAGAGCTATTTCACGCAGTCCGAGCAGATCCCGACGATGATCCGCACCGGCATGGCGAAGGGCCCCGACGGTCGCTGCATTTCCGGCGGGCTGTTCCTCCAGCATCTCCCCGAGGGCGAGGACGGGCGCGAGCGCCTGCATACCAAGCTCGATCATCCCGAATGGGAGCATGTCGCCACGCTCGGCAACACGATGGGGGTCGATGAACTCACCGACGCGACCTTGCCGCTGGAGACGCTCGTCTGGCGCCTGTTCAACGAGGAACAGGACGTCCGCATCCTCGCCGATATCCCGATCACGCGCGGGTGCCGCTGCGATCCCGACTATATCAAGGGCGTGATCTCGAAGTTCCCGATCGAGGAACGGCGATCGATGGCCGACGAGACCGGGTTCATCATCGTCGATTGCGCATTCTGCGCGACGAAATTTCCCGTGCCGGTCGATGAATGATGCACTTTTGTCGGTTGATCGAGCCGCTAACGTAAGGAATTAACGCCCCATTTACTTATGTTAGGTATAGATCGGGCTGTGCTTTTTATTCAGCACGTTGTTCTCCCTTGTGGCGCGATCCGCGCCAACCTCAGGGGCTGCCTCACCGGGCGGCCCCTTTCTTTTTGCGCGCCGCTGGCCTAGCGCACTCCGCATCATGACATCCCCTGCTCCCTTTGCGGTCGCGCTCGTTTCGGGCGGGCTCGACTCGATGATATCCGCCGCGATTGCGCGCGAAGCCGGCCAGCGGCTGCTCGCGCTGTCGTTCGATTACAATCAGCGCCACCGGATCGAGCTCGATGCCGCGCGGCGCGTCGCCGCCGCGCTCGGGGCCGAACGCCATATCGTCCTGCCGATGGACCTGTCCGCGTTCGGCGGCTCCGCGCTGACCGCCGATATCGACGTGCCGAAGGACGGTGCAGGCACCGAAGACGGCGGCGGCATTCCCGTCACCTACGTGCCCGCGCGCAACACGATCTTCCTCAGCCTCGCGCTGGGCTGGGCCGAGGCGGCGGGCGCACGCGACATCTATATCGGCGTCAACGCGCTCGATTATTCGGGCTATCCCGACTGTCGTCCCGAGTTCATCGCCGCGTTCGAAGGCCTCGCCGAACTCGCCACCAAAGCCGGCGTCGAGGGCGCACCGTTCCGCATCCAGGCCCCGCTCCAGCATATGACCAAGGCGGATATCGTCCGCGAAGGCACGCGGCTCGGGCTCGATCTCGGGCTGAGCTGGTCGTGCTACGATCCGACGCCCGACGGCAGGCATTGCGGCGAGTGCGACAGCTGCCGGCTCCGTGCGCGCGGCTTCGACGAGGCCGGGATCGCCGATCCCACCGTCTATGCCGTGAAGCCCACCTGACATGAGCTATGCGGTCAAGGAGATGTTCCTGACGCTGCAGGGCGAGGGCGTGAACGCCGGTCGCCGCGCGGTGTTCGTAAGGTTCGCCGGCTGCAACCTCTGGTCGGGCCGCGAACAGGATCGTGCGACCGCTGTGTGCCGGTTCTGCGATACCGAGTTCGTCGGCACCGACGGCCTCGGCGGCGGCAAATTCGCCGATGCGCAGGCGCTGGCGGCGGCGGTCGCCGGCTTCTGGGGCGAGGGTGCGCGCGACCGGTTCGTCGTGCTGACCGGCGGCGAGCCGATGCTCCAGATAGACGACGCGATCGTCGATGCGTTGCATGAACACGGGTTTCGGATCGCGATGGAGAGCAACGGTACGATCCCGGCGCATCCCGGGATCGACTGGGTGTGCATCAGCCCCAAGGCCGGCAGCATCGTCGTCCAGCGCACTGGGCACGAGCTGAAACTGGTCTGGCCGCAACCGGGAACCGATATCGAGGATATCGAAACCTGGGACTTCGCCAACCTGCTGCTCCAGCCGCTCGACGATCCTCGCGCGGACGCCAATCGCGCGGCGTGCGTCGATCTGGTGATGGAGCGGCCGCAGTGGCGGTTGTCGTTGCAAACGCACAAACTGCTTGGGTTGCGCTGAGCGACGCGAGGTCGGCGGTTCGTAGCCCGTCATCCCCGCGGAGGCGGGGACCCAGATGCTCAAACGGTCGCGGTTATGTCGCGACCGTTTGCCACTATGGGGTCCCACCTGCGCGGGAATGATCATATCTTCGGGGATAGGGTCCCGATCTTACTGCCCGGCCATCCCGACGCCCGCTGGCGGCCAGTTCTGCGCGCCGCACTTCTTCTGGACCCACTCGCCCTTCTTGTTCCAGCAGATCGCGTCGAGCCGCGGCATCGTCGCGCGGTCGCGGCCGATATAGCGTGGGAAGCGCTGTTCGCCCCACGGGATCAGGCTGTTGCGCAGTTCGCGCGAGCGCGCCAGCGCTACCTCGAACAGGTGCCCGCGCGGCGCGAAGACCGCATCGCGACCGATCGACGAGGCGGTCTTGCAGAAGCCGAACTGTGCGGCGACCGTTGCGAAGCTCGAATAGGTGCGCGTGCCGAACTGATCGAGCGCGGTCTGGCCGGCCTTGACCCCGGAGGCCTTGTTCACGCGCGCGAAGTATTTGGTAAGCGTCGTGAACGAGTTCTTCAGCTCTTCGCTGTGATCGGAGATCATCGCGTTGTAGTTGGGCACGGTCAGCAGGGTCGGCTCGAACTGGCATTGCAGCGCCGCCACGTTGAGCGCGGCGCGCATGTGCCACACCAGCGCAGCGCGGATTTCGTCCTGCGTCGCGCCGGGCAACACCTGGCCGAGATCGGCTTCGTCGCCGACCACCGCCGCACCCGAAAAATCGCGCGACTGCAAGAAAAACTGCGCCGACGCCGACTGGGCTACAGCCAGTCCACTCGTCGCCACGCATAGCGCAAGCGCGGTACGCAACACCTTCATTCCAACCTCCCCGGGATCTTCAAGTCATCGATTCTAAAGCGTTTCGACGCCGCTCCCAAGTGAATTTAACTATAGAACGCGGGCGGTAGCGTCCATGTTTGCCGATCACGGCGGTTTTTCGTCGCAGGCGAAATGATTCCGTGGTCGCTGGCGGGTATGTGCCTCGTCTGATCGGTCGGCGTGGCCGCGTCCCTATCCCGCGGACCGCGCGAGCGAACGCGAGGACCCGGCAAACGCAAAGGGCCGCCCGGTCGCCCGGACGGCCCTTTCGCAGCACGACGTCCCTTTCGGGCATGCCGTACCGCAGCAGTAATTCCCTTGCGGAAATTACATTGCGTTGTTGGTCACCGCGGTGTCGTTCGACATCATCGTGTCGTTCGCCATCATGGTGTCGTTGGCCATCATGCCACCGTTCGACGCACCGTCGACTGCGGTCATGTTGTCGGTCATCGTGTCCATGCCTTCGCTGGCATTCATGTCGGTGACCATCGTGTTGTCGGTCGTCGTCTCGGTCTTAGGACCGCACGCCGAAACGGCGAGTGCTGCGCTGGCGATCAGCGAACCGGTCAGGACCTTGGAAATGAGTGCACGCATGTGGAAGCTCCCTAGATAGAGGATTTGGCTGGCTGCTCGCCCTTAATACCCAAATCGTAGTGGACATTAATCCGATAACGCTTTGCCCTCAAGCCTCGTTTTCTCAAGGACAAGAAACTGTTTCAAGGAAAGCATCGGCCGTCAACGCCAGGGCGGCGTCGAAGGTTGCAAGGTCGGCGGAAATACCAAGCGATTGCAGGCTCGTAACGCCGTACTCCGGCAGGCCGCATGGGACGATACCACCAAAATGGGCCAGATCGGGCGCGACGTTCACCGAAAAGCCGTGGAGCGTCACCCAGCGCCTCACCCGCACGCCGATCGCGCCGATCTTCGCCTCGCGGCCCCCCGGAGCATTGGGATCGAGTGTCCATATGCCGACCCGGCCATCGACTGCGAACGCCTCGACGCCAAGCTCGCCCAGCGCCGCGATCACCCAGGATTCGAGCGCGTGAACATAGCGCCGCACGTCGCGCCCGCGCCTGGTGAGGTCGAGCACGACATAGCCGATCCGCTGGCCCGGCCCATGATAGGTGTATTTGCCGCCACGCCCGGTCGGTATCACCGGAAAGCGCGCGTCGATCAGGTCGCCCGGTTCGGCACTTGTACCGGCCGTGTAGACCGGGGGATGTTCGAGCATCCACAGCAGTTCGCGCGCCTCGTTCGCGCCGACTGCCGCCGCGCGCGCCTCCATCTCGGCCAGCGCGTCGGCATAGGGGGTCAGGCCGGCGCTGGTCCGCCATTCGATATCGTCGGGCAGGGGGATCGTCACCGACCCCAATTGCGCACCCGCACGCCGACTTGCAAGCGGGCGTGCAACCTGTGGTCAAGCGCAAGGGCTTCGGCTAACCCGCGCGCTACAGGAACCCGGGGGAGTTTGGCGCATGGTGAAGATGGGGACGGTCTGGGATCGCACGATCGAGGTGCTCAACGGGCGCACCGGCATGATCGCACCGATCGCGCTGCTCGGCATGCTGCTGCCCAGCGTGATCCGTGACGGCTATGTCGCGTTCGCCGCACCGGGGACGATGAGCTTCGCGCTGATCGGAAGCATCCTCGCGATCGGGACGCTGATCGCGATGCTCTGGTCGCAGCTGGCGATCGTCGCGATCGCGACCGATCCCGCCACCGATGCCGCGTCCGCGCGCCGAGATGCTGGTGCACGCGTGCTTCCGGCGCTCGGCATCACCGTCCTGATCACGCTGGTTGCGGCACTCCTCGTGGTGCCGCCGATGATCGTCCTGATCCAGTCGGGGTTCGATTTCACCGCCGCCGCCAATGGCCGCAGCGCGCAGATGACTCCGCCGAGCGCTGGCGTGGCAGGGTTCATCGCGCTGTACAGCCTCGCGTATCTTCTGGTCGCGATCTGGATCGGCGCGCGGCTGGTGCTGCTCAACCCGGTCATCCTCAACGAACGGCTCGGGATCGGCGCGATCCGCCGCTCGGTCCAGCTGACCAGGGGGCTGACGTGGCGGATCATCGGCGTGCTGATCCTGTTCGCGATCGTCATGCTCGTCTCGACCTGGGCCGCGCAGTCGGTGACCGGAATCGTCTTCCGCCTCGCGCTCGGCGCCGACGGGATCGGCACCGCGACCTTCCTGTCGGGTGTCGCCGCGACGATCGTCACCACCGCCTTCACCGCGCTCGCCGCCGTCTTCACCGCGCAGCTCTATGTCGCGACCAGAGAGAAACACGCCGTTCCATGAAGCTCGATTTCGCGACCGTTCTCACCGACGCATGGACGCTGTTCAAGCGCGACCGCGACCTGTTGCTGCGGATCGCCGCGCCGTTCCTGTTCCTGCCCGCGTTCGCGCTCGCGCTGGTCGTCCCCGATCCGCCGATGCCCGATGCGGCGGCGGGCAACAACGAGGCGCAGGCGCTGGTCTGGGCCGACGCGGTGCAGACCTGGGCGGCGGCGCATGGCGGCTGGTATCTGCTCACCTATGTGATGAGCTTTTTCGGGACGTCGCTGTTCTACGCGCTGTACCTCGACCGCGAGCACCTCGACTTGCGTGCAAGCCTGACGCGGTGCCTGCGAATCTTCCCGCGCTTCCTGCTGGCGATGGTGATCGTCTCGCTGCCGGCCGGCGCAGGGCTGCTGCTGTACGCGATCCCCGGCCTCTACATTCTCGGCCGGACGATGCTGACCGGCCCGGCGCTGTTCGCGGAAGCCCCGCTCGGCGCTCTCGGCGCGATCCGCCGCAGCTTCACGCTCAGCCGCGGGTCGGGGTTGCCCCTGATGGGGCTGGCCGCGTTCAGCTACATCAGCGGCTGGCTCGTCGGCGCGCCGTTCATGATGCTCGACAAGGCGCTGCGTGAAGCGGGCGAACCCAACCCGGTCGCGCTCGCGATCGTCGATGCGGGTGCGGCTGTGGCGGCCATGGCAGCCGGCATCGCGATGGCCCTGATCGCCATCTCCGCCTACCGCC
This sequence comes from Sphingomonas sp. PP-CE-1G-424, assembly GCF_004341085.1. Classification (GTDB taxonomy): domain Bacteria; phylum Pseudomonadota; class Alphaproteobacteria; order Sphingomonadales; family Sphingomonadaceae; genus Sphingomonas. The sequence goes on along the minus strand of NZ_SLXW01000001.1, from coordinate 221,472 downwards.
GCCTGGCGCGGTAGGGGCCGGCCTCCGCCAATGTCTGCGGAGGAGGCACGCACCAACTGCTCCCTCTTCCCTCCGGGGAGAGGGTTGGGGTGAGGGGTTGGGGCAGTTGCCAGCGTTTCCGCCTGGGGCGCCCCTCACCCCGCCCCTCTCCCCAAGGGGGAGAGGGAGTTTCGGTTGCGACCTCTTCGACGCCCGACTTCTCGGCTTCGTAGTGCGCCTGCTGCCTTTATGCTCGCGGGGAAACACGTCTCACGCTTACCCCCGCTTCTCCAGATACGGAATCTGCGGCGCCGTCTCCGGCGGCAGCAACCCGGAAGCCCGCGGGTCCGGAAACGTCTCGATCGTCCGCTTCACCGCCACGAACCCCTGCGCCCGATAAAACCCCAGCGCGCTCGGATGATCGAGCGTGCAGGTATGTAGCCAGACCCGCTCCACCCCCTTGGCCCAGGCCCGCGCGCAGGCCTCGGCCATCAGCCACCGCCCATGCCCTTGCCCGGCCAGTTCCGGGATCAACCCGAAATACGAGATCTCGCACGCGCCCGCCTCGCGGAAATCGAGTTCGAGCATCCCGACCTCGATCCCCGCCGGATCGAGCACCGCATACACCGCGATCCCCGGATCATGGACGATCGCCGCCAGCGCATCGTCCGCCATCACCAGCCGCGAGAACCACAGCCAAGGACTGCCCACCCGCCGGAACAGCGCGCGGTATTTCTCCAGCGCCGGCCGCTCCCATCGTACCAGCCGCAACCGCGATCCCGGGCTCGGTCGCAACGGCGGTCGTTTGCGCATCTCCAGCGTCGTGACGATCGTCGCGAGGACGTCGTCGGCAACCGGGATCAGCGCCACATCAAGACCACGTAGCGCGAGGCGGCAGGCTCATCAGGATCGCGTCGATGTTGCCGCCGGTCTTGAGCCCGAACAGCGTGCCGCGATCATAGACGAGGTTGAACTCGGCATAGCGCCCACGCCATTCGAGCATCCGCGCCTCGTCGGCGGCATCGAACGGCGTATCCATCCGCCGCCGCACGATCCGCGGATAGGCGTCGAGGAACGCCTCGCCGACATCGCGCGTGAACGCGAAGTTCGCGTCGAAATCGCCGTCGAGATGGTCGAAGAAGATGCCGCCCGCACCGCGGCTCACTTTCCGGTGCGGGATGTAGAAATAGGTCTCCGCCCAGTCCCTGAACCGCTCGTAATGCGCCGGATCATGCGCATCGCACGCCGCCTTCATCGTCGCATGAAAGTCCGCGGTATCCTCCTCGATCGGCAACGGCGGGTTGAGATCGCCGCCGCCGCCGAACCAGCGCTTGGTGGTGTTGAGGAAGCGGCAGTTCATGTGCACCGCGGGCACATGCGGGTTGGCCATGTGTGCGACCAGGCTGATCCCGGTCGCGAAGAACCGCGGGTCATCGCCGGCCCCGTGGATCGACTTGGCGAAGTCGCCCTCGAACGTGCCGCCGACGGTCGAGACGTTGACGCCGACCTTCTCGAAGACCTTGCCCTTCATCACGCCGCGCACGCCGCCACCGCCGGGTTCGCCTGAAGGATCGATTCGGTCCCACGGCGTGTAATCGAAGCTCGCGTCGGAGCCGGCCTCCCGCTCGATCGCCTCGAACTCCGCGCAGATGCGATCGCGCAGGGATTCGAACCAGGTTCGGGCGGCGGCTTGCTGGGGGTCGAGATCGGTCATGGGAGCGTCTCTACCAAATCCCCCGCGCGACGGGGAGGGCGCACGGTCGATCGAGTCCGCCGTCCGTCTGCAAACACCGTCATCCTGACGAAACCCGCGCTCTAAAAGACGCGCCCACAAGTTCCGTCATCCTGACGAAAGTCAGGATCCAGAGCCACGAAAGGCGGCGTTCGTTACCCTGGATCCTGACTTTCGTCAGGATGATGGCGTACGTGAGGAAGCACCACGCGCCATCGCTAAACCGGCCAGCCACCCGTCTGCCGCAACGCCTCGGCCGCAACGATCCCCGTCGCCACGGAGATGTTCATCGACCGCAACCCAGGCCGCATCGGGATCAGTACCCGCACGTCGGCCCGCGCATGCACGTCCTCCGGCACGCCCGCCCCCTCGCTCCCCATCAGCAACACGTCGTCCTCGCGAAACTTGGCCACATCCAGCCGCACCGCGCCCTTGGTCGTCAGCAACACGATCCGCCCGCTCACCTGCGCCCGGAACGCGTCCCAATCGACATGCCGCACCACGTCGACCGCGCCGACATAATCCATCCCCGAGCGCGCGACGGCCTTCTCGCTCCAGGTGAATCCCATCGGTTCGATCAGGTCGACGCCGATCCCCATGCACGCGGCGGTCCGCAGGATCGCGCCGACATTTCCGGCGATATCGGGCTGATAGAGAGCAATACGCATACCCGATCCTCTAGCGCGCCGAGGCTCCGGAGGTAACCCAAAGCAAAATGCAGTTGGCAAACCCGCGCCCCGCCGTCTATCAAAGCGCAGCCTCCGTGGGGACGGTCGGACGGATTGGGGATATGGTTTCGCGAAACCGAAAGCCCAGCCCGTCACGAAAAAATAACGTGCAAGGGCGAGATGAATGGCGACAGTCGACGACATGGTTCCCCCCGGCGAATCGCCAGAGCCGTTTCACGAAGAGGCCCATGATCCTCGCCGCCGTGATTTCATCAATATCGCCGCCGTCTCCTTTGCAGGCGTAGGCGCGGTCGCGATCGTCCTGCCGCTGATCAACCAGATGAACCCGAGCGCAGACGTGCTCGCACAGTCGACCACCGAGATCGACTTGTCGAAGATCCTTCCCGGCCAGGCGATCAAGACGTCGTTCCGCAAGCAGCCTTTGTTCGTGCGCAACCTGACGCCGAAGGAAATCTCGGAAGCCGACGCGGTCGATATTTCGACCTTGCGCGATCCGCAGACGCTCGAGCAGCGCACCAAGGCGGGCAAGAAGAACTGGCTGATCACGCTGGGCGTCTGCACCCACCTCGGCTGCGTCCCGCTCGGCGCGGGCGAGGGCGAGAACAAAGGGCCGTTCGGCGGCTATTTCTGCCCATGCCACGGCTCGTCCTACGACACCGCCGCGCGTATCCGCAAAGGCCCCGCTCCGTCGAACCTCCACGTTCCGGACTATGCCTTCAATTCCGACACCGTCGTCACGGTAGGCTGAGGAAAACGACATGAGCTTTCCCTGGGCCAAGCAATACGAACCGAAGCTGCCGCTGACGCGGTGGCTGGATGAGCGGCTTCCCGTTCCCCGGCTCGTCTACAATTCACTCGGCGGCGGCTATCCCGTCCCGCGCAACCTCAATTACTTCTGGAACTTCGGCGTACTCGCCGGCGCCGCGCTGGCGATTCAGATCGTCACCGGCATCGTCCTGGCGATGCACTACGCCGCCAACGGCCTGGTCGCATTCGACTCGGTCGAGAGCATCATGCGCGATGTCAACGCAGGCTGGTTCCTGCGCTACGCACACGCCAACGGCGCCTCGATGTTCTTCATCGTCGTCTATACGCACATCTTCCGCGGGCTCTATTACGGTTCGTACAAGGCACCGCGCGAGATGGTGTGGCTGCTCGGCGTGGTCATCTTCCTGCTGATGATGGCGACCGCATTCATGGGCTACGTGCTTCCCTGGGGCCAGATGAGCTTCTGGGGTGCGCAGGTCATCACCGGGTTCTTCTCGGCAATCCCGCTGGTCGGCGACACCATCCGCATCTGGCTGCTCGGCGGATTCGCGCCGGACAATGCCGCACTCAACCGCTTCTTCTCGCTGCATTATCTGCTGCCGTTCGTGATCGCGGGCGTCATCATCCTGCACATCTGGGCGCTGCACATCCCCGGCTCGAACAACCCGACCGGTGTCGACGTGAAGGGCGAGCAGGACACCGTCCCGTTCCACCCCTATTACACGGCGAAGGACGGCTTCGGGCTCGGCATTTTCATGCTGATCTTCGCCGGCCTGCTGTTCTTCTTCCCGAACTATCTCGGCCACCCGGATAATTACATCCCGGCCAACCCGCTCTCGACGCCCGCGCACATCGTTCCCGAATGGTATTTCTGGCCGTTCTACGCGATCCTGCGCGCCTTCACCGCGGACTTCATCCTGCCGGCGAAGCTCTGGGGCGTGCTGGCGATGTTCGGCTCGATCCTGCTGCTGTTCTTCCTGCCTTGGCTCGACAGCTCGCCGGTCCGTTCGATGAACTATCGGCCCAAGGCGCGGATCGCGTTCTGGGTGCTTGTCGCCGACATCCTGATCCTCGGCTATTGCGGCGGGGCACCGGCGACGGCGACCTATGTGATCCTGAGCCAGATCTGCGCGGCCTATTACTTCGCGCATTTCCTGATTATCCTGCCGCTGATCTCGCGCTCCGAGCGTCCGCGGCCGCTGCCCAACTCGATCACCGAGGCCGTCCTGGCCAATCACGGTGGCACGAGCCCGGCCCAGGCCGCGCTGTCGACGGCTTCTGCGCCGCATACCGCGCACTGATACGAACTAGAGGACACACACATGGTTCGTCTCATCGCATCCCTGGTCGGCGCGGCCTTCGTGCTGGTGCTCGGCATCGCGCTGTTCGGCAGCGTCTACGGGGCCATTACCGACCCCGTCGCGGCCACCGCCGAGAGCGAGTATCATCTCCATCCGAAGGAGCTGGACCTCGCCTCGAACGGCGTGTTCGGCAAGTTCGACCGTCGCCAACTCCAGCGCGGGTTCCAAGTCTACAAGGAAGTCTGCGCCGCCTGCCACTCGCTTCGCCTGGTGGCGTTCCGCGACCTGCAGAAGATCGGCTATTCGGAGCCCGAGGTTAAGGCGATCGCCAACCAGTGGGTCATCGAGCAGCCATCGATCAACCCGGAGACGGGCGAGGCGGCGACGCGGAAGAACATCCCGTCGGATCACTTCCCGCTGCCGTTCGCCAACGACGTCGCCGCCCGTGCCGCCAACAACAACGCGTTGCCGCCCGACCTGTCGCTGATGACCAAGGCGCGTCAAGATGGCGGCGCGTACATCCACTCGCTGCTGACCGGCTACCAGCCGCAGTCGGCGAAGATGTTGAAGGAATTCCCGGACATCAAGACGCCCGAGGGTCTGCATTACAACCCGTATTTCGCGAACCTCAACATCGCGATGCCGCCACCGCTGACGTCGGATGGCCAGGTCGGCTATGCGGACGGCACGAAGGCCACCAAGGAGCAGATGTCGACCGACGTTGCGGCGTTCCTGACCTGGACCGCCGAGCCTAACCTCGAGGCACGCCATGCCGCCGGGTTCGCGTCGATCATCTTCATCCTGATCTTCTGCGGCCTCGCCTGGGGCGCGTACCAGAACGTCTGGCGCGACGTTAAGCATTGATGACGGCCCGGCTCCCGCGGTAAGGGTGCACGGATAGAGGGAGCGGCGGACGGGCAAACAGCCTGATCCGCCGCTTTCCTTTTGGCCGTAGCGCCGCGCCGCAATACGGCCGCCGCTTCGTGCGAAGAAGGGAACGTCCATGTCCGAGACCAAAGAGCGCAACGCCGATCTGAAGGCGCTGATCCGTACCATTCCGGACTTCCCCAAGCCCGGCATCCAGTTCCGCGACATCACGACTCTGCTGCTCGACCCGCACGGCTGGGCGACCGCGATCGAGCGGATGGTCGCGGCGGTCTCCGGCCCCGTCGACCTGGTCGCCGGCATCGAAGCCCGCGGTTTCCTCTTCGCCGCCGCGCTCGCCGCACCACTCAAGGCCGGCGTCCTGCTGATCCGCAAGGACGGCAAGCTCCCCGGCGCCACCATCGCCGAGGACTATGCGCTCGAATACGGCACCGACCGCATCGCGATCCACGCCGACGCCTTCGCCCTGGGGGCGCGCGTCCTGCTGGTCGACGACCTGATCGCCACCGGCGGCACCGCCCGCGCCGCCGTCCGCCTCCTCCACAAGGCCGGCGCGGTCGTCACGCAAGCCCAGTTCCTGGTCGACCTCCCCGACCTGGGCGGCGCGGACGCACTGCGCACCGACGGCATCGAAGCAACCGCCCTGATCCACTTCCCCGGCCACTGACGGCCCCCCGACGGCACGTCACCAAATTCACCACCTCCCCGGCGGAGGCCGGGGCCCAATTGGGGAACGCTGCTAACGGATGACTGTGCACCGTTACCTCTTTCGTCCCTATTGGACCCCGGCCTCCGCCGGGGAGGTGATATAGTCGCGGCTTGCATCATGGGTTAAGCACAGCCGGCTGCGACACATGGTCGGGTCGAACAGATCCCGCTCGCGCCAGCCCCAAACCGCGTCAGACCCCATTCATGGAACTCGCGATACACCGACTCCGTTGTACGACGAATAGCGGCGCGTTGTGTCCGCTCTCCACGTACGGGAGACTCCCCATGTTTATGAAACGCTTCGGCATCATCGGCCTAGCCTTGGGCCTCGGACTCGGCGTCGCAGGCTGTACCGACGGGTACGGCTATGGCGGCGCGGGCGTCGGCTACGCCAGCGATCCCTATTACGGCGGCGGGGGCTACGGCGACGGTTATTACGGCGCGGGCTATGGCGGACTCGGCGGCGGGCTGGGCGGTGGGTATGGCGGCTACGGCCTTGGCGGGCTGAACTCCTACTACGGCTGGAGCGGCGACTATTATTATCCCGGCTCGGGCGTCTACGTCTACGATCGCTATCGCCGCCCGCACCGCTGGAACGGCAACCAGCAGCGCTATTGGCAGGGTCGCCAGCAGTATCGCGGCAACGGCTTTGACGGGCGCGGCAACTGGGGTGGGTTCGCCAACCGCGGGGACCGCGGCAATCGTGGCCGAGACGGCGGCTGGCGCGGTAATCGCCCGGGCAATCCCGGCACGCCCGGTCAGGGCCAGTTCGGCAACCGCGGTCCCGGCCGCGGCTGGGATCGTGGACGTGGTCCCGATCGCGGCCAGTTCGGTCAACCCGGCCAGCCTGCGCAGCCCGGACAAGTCGCCAACCCCCAGCAGCCACAAGCGCAAGGCGGCTTTCGCGGCAATCGCGGCGACGGTGCGTTCCGAGGCAATCGCGGCGGCGGCGGCCAGCGCTTCGGCGGTGGACGGCAGGGAGGCGGTAACCGCGGCGGCGGTCGTCCGTCGCGATAACTGGGAAACGTTGGGTTCACGCGAAGGCGCGATGGCGCGAAGAGAAGGTTTAGATTTCGCACAGAGGCGCAGAGGCGCAGAGGCGCAGAGAGTTACTCGGTGCTAGTGCGGCGAGCCTTTGCGGTGGCAGCGAAGCTCACCCAAGGCTCTGCCATCCTAAAACCTCTCCGCGCCTCTGCGCCTCCGCGCGAACAGACCTTCTCTTCGCGACTTTGCGCCTTCGCGTGAATCAATACTCGATGACAGCCAGCCGCCCCTTAGGGCCAAAGCTCGCCAATCAATCGGCCGGCGCATCCGTGGGGCGCGTCGCGACGAGGCCGTTAGAGACGAACGTCATCACCATAACGTCGTCCTGATTGAACACCCGCATCCGGCTCTTGAAGATCCCCATCTCCGGCCGGCTCGCCGACACCCGCTTCTCCAGGATATCGGTCTCGCAGCGCAGAGTATCGCCCGGATATACCGGCTTGATCCACTTCAGCTCGTCGATCCCCGGCGACCCGAGTCCCGCCTGCCGGTTCTCCTTCAGGTGCGCGACCAGCATCGACATCACCATCGCGCACGTATGCCAGCCGCTCGCCGACAACCGCCCGAAATGCGTCTGCGCGGCTGCCTCGTCGGACAGGTGAAACGGCTGCGGATCGTATTTCGCGGCGAAGTCCATCACCTCCTCGCGCGTGACCGCGTAGGAACCGAACGACGCGGTCCGACCGACCTCGATATCCTCGAAATACTGCACAACCTCTCCTCTTATCGTTGCAGCACCTTCTGGAAGGGTGCGTCGGTGCCGTCCAGCCCTGCCTCTGCCGGCAACCCGATCAGGTCGCGCAGCAGGGGCTCGATCGCGACATTGTCGAAGCTCGGAATGGTCTTGCCCGCCACGAACGCCGGCCCATTGGCGATGAACAGCGCCCGCATTTCCGGCGCCATGTTGTCATAGCCGTGCATCCCGCCGATCGAAGCCTTGGTCGGCGCGCTCGGATCGACCCGCCAGCCGACATCGGCAAGGCACAGATAGCTCGGCACGCGCGGATTGCGCCCATAATGGAACCGCGCCGGGATCTCCCCCTTGTGCCAGCATTGCAGATGATCGTGCGGCTTCAACAACCGCGCCTCCAGCGCCGCCTCATGTCCCGGCACCGCGAACAGTGTCGCGTACGGCCCGGTCTCGACGGTGCGATAGTCCGCCTTGTCCGCGATCGTATCCAGCGCCACGACCCGCGAGCTGCTCGTCGCCGCCATGCCATGATCCGCGACGATCACCAGGTTCGCCCGCTGCCCCAGCGCGGCCAGCCCATCGACCAGCGCGCCGATGCTCGCATCGACATCCGCCACCGCCTGAGTCACCCCAGCGCTGTCCGGCCCACCCGCATGACCCGCGCTGTCGACCGTATCGAAATACAACGTCACCAGTTTAGGCCGGATCGCGGCCGGCCGCCGCATCCAGTCGAGCACCGCGTTGACCCGCTGCGTTCCCGACACCTGCTGGTTGAACTGCTGCCAGTCCTCCGGCCGCGTCCCCCCCTCGATCGCGCCGTGGCTGTCCGGCTTCACCTTGCCGCCGACCGCGACATTCGCGCCCGGCCAGAACATCGTCGCGGTCCGGATGCCCGCCTTCTCCGCATCGACCCAGATCGGCGAGCTCTCGCTCCACCAGAACGGATCGTCGGTCGCCATCGTGAACGTCTCGCCCGGCCGCGCGGGATCCTCCATCTTGTTGCCGACGATTCCGCTGCGATCGGGCCGAAGCCCCGTCACCAGCGTCCAGTGATTGGGAAAGGTGATGCTCGGAAACGACGGCCGCATGCTCGCGAACACGCCGCCCGCGCGCAGCCGGTTGAGGTTGGGAGTCACCCCCCGGTTGAGATAATCCGGCCGGAAGCCATCGATCGACACGAGAATCGTCACCGGCGTCCGAGACTCGCCCGGCACCGCCGCCGCCGCCATCGTGGTCGGCGCAGGTGCAGTAATCGGCGCAAGGGCAGGGGGCGTATACGGATAGGCACATCCGGCGAGCGTCAGCCCGAGTGCAGAACCGAGGAGTGCCAGCGCGTTCTTCATCATAACCGTTCGTCCCGAGCAGGTGGCGACTTCGCGCAATCCCTACTCGGCACGAACGGCGAGCGAAAGCGACCGTTTGCATGGGCTAGCGGGCCGTCCAAGGGGAAGCACCACCCCGGCGAAGGCCGGGGCCCAGTTGGGGAACGTTGCTGAGAGGCGTAGCGCGCCGTTACTCCCACCTACCCAACTGGACCCCGGCCTCCGCCGGGGAGGTAAAGGAGGTACGGGGAAGGTAAGGAGAGGTGGCCGCCTGCAACACTCAGCACGAGCCGTCGGTCTACAACCCCACCGCCAGCTTGCTGAACAAAGTCCAGCTCACCGGCGTCTTCCCATACGCCGCCTCCAGCGCCGCCGGCTTGGCATACGCCGCCACCGTCCCGCCAAGCGCCAACCCAAGCGGCCCGACGATCGGCAGCCGGTACGCATACCCGACCTCCGCCTTCGTAACCCGGAACTTCCGATCGTGCAGAGGATCGCCCTCGTCCGGAAAAAGCTCGTCGTTCGCCACATTCTCGACCCTGCCAAACACCGCATGCCGCGTCGTCAGCTCATACGTTGCCTCCGCCAGAAACGCGCTCAGCTTTTCCCCCGGCACCCGGTCCTTGAGACTATACCCAAACGTAGTCGCCAGCCCACCCCGCGCATATTGCACACTCGCGGTCGAGCGGTTCTCGTCCTCGCCCGGATGCTGCGCCTCGGGCTCCTTCAGCCGCCCATGGCTCACCTGCACCGCCCAGAACGGCGACGGCGTCCACGTCCCCCGCACGCTCCACGAATCGAGCCGCGGCGTCTCGATATTCCAGCGATGCTCGTCCGGCTCGCGCCCCTTGAACGCCGACGCCTCCAGCTGGAACGCGGGCGTCGCATACCCCGCCGTCACCACGCCGTAGGTGATGTGCGTCGAATCGAACCAGTGATGCGTGATCGGCGACATCGGCTGATACCGCGCCGACCCCCGGTGCATGAACGCGCTCGGCCCCAACGCCGGCTCGCCGACCGGCCCGCCATACAGGAACACCGTGTCGCCGTTCCCGAGCCGATAATCGACCTTCGCGGCCAGCTCCATGAACAGGTCGTGCGGATGTTGCCGATTGACCAGCGGCCGGTCGTTCGCCAGTTCGCCGGTCGCAAACAAGTTTGTGTAGCCCCGCGCGCCCATCAGCGGCTCGAGGCTGTTCATCGTCCGCAGCTGGATATGGAACCGGTCGCCCAGGTCGCGATCCGCCATCAGCATCGCCATCGACTGCACGAACGCCTCGCTCTTCCCGCGCGGCCCCCCCTGGTCGGTCGCGACGCCCCACGCATAGCCATGCGCCATCAGCATCCACTCGCCCGCCTGAACCATATACCCACGCATCGGTCCCTCGGCCGCCGGCAGCCGCGACGTCCCGCTACCCTGGCTGTAGAAGCCCGCGGACGTCCCCATCGCCATCCCGGCCATCGCCGAGCCCGCCGGCATCTTCGCCACTGCCGCATCTGACGCCGCGCGGTAAGCCGGGTCGGCAATCATAGAGTGCCCCATCGGAGCATGGTTCATTGCGCCATGATCCATCTGGGCATGGTCCAGGGCCGAATGATTCGTTGGAGCGTCAGGCATCGGCCCCTGCTCCATCGGCATCGTGGACATGGCCGGCGTCGCGCCCGGTGCCGATGCGGCATGCTGGTCGATCGCTCCATGCTCTTCGGACGCATCTGCGTGAGTTGCCGGCGTCGGCTCGGCAGCCGTGGACTTGGTCCTTGGGTGGGCGCGCGTCGTCTTATTGGTCTTATTGGGCCGCACGCGCGCGTCCGGCATCGGCATGGTCATGCCTGCACCATGTTGCGCAGCCGCGGCATGGGGCAGGCACAGCGCCGCGGCACTCGCCGCGAGCAGCATCGATCGTGTCATCGTCTGAAATCCCGATAAAGCATGAATGCCAGGGTGCGGATGCACCCGACGATCATGCGGTTCGGGGTGGTGGCAGCGCTGGGGCGGCGGTCATGCCGATGTCGAATACGGCGGCTCGCTCGACCGGTACGGCGGCCGCGGCCGGCGGGACGGGATCGATCTGCGCTGCGGTCCAAGCCGAAGGCGGAATGCAACCGATGCAACCGTGCGGCGCGACCGCTTTGTGATCGGTCTCTTGTCCCATGCCGTCCGTGGGCGCGCCTGCCATCGCCGGCATCGCATGCGGAGCCGCCGTCGATTTGCCATGACACGCCGCGGGCGCTGCGGCGGGAAGCGCGAATGCCGCAAACAGAAGCACCAGGAAAAACCGCATCAGCATATGATCCGGGTAAGGACGCACCGCCGCGCGATCAACCCCGTTGCTCGGTGGCGTGTCCGATCGGGCCGTGATCGGCTTGCCACCGTTTCCGGCAAGCGCGACAGCGTCGGTATCATGATCGTGTCATCCGAATGCCGTACGCGCCTCCTGGCCTGCGCTGGCTTGCATGCCTGCATTCATCCGAAATATCCGCTAATCGGCCGGATACGCGGGCCCGCCGGACTGCGCGGACTTGAACGCGGTACAGCGTATGCGGCAGGAGTAATGGCATGACTCGTCCTCTCGAACTTCATCCCGACCGGCTGTTCCCCGCCGATCCGACCACCCGCGACATCGCCCGCGCGCTGTATGCGGAGATCGCCGACCTGCCGATCGTCAGCCCGCATGGCCATACCGATCCGACCTGGTTCGCGGACAATCGCAACTGGACCGACGCGACGTCGCTGCTGCTGGCACCCGATCATTATCTGTTCCGGATGCTCTACAGCCAGGGCGTCGATCTCGATGCGCTGATGATCCCGGGCAAGGATGGCAAGGCGACCGCCGATCCGCGATCGGCATGGCGGACGCTTGCCGCGCACTACCCGCTGTTTCGCGGTACGCCGTCGCGGATGTGGCTCGATCACGTGTTCGCCGAGGTGTTCGGGTTCGACGTCGCGTTCGAGCCAGCCACCGCGGACCTGTATTTCGACACGATCGGCGAGAAGCTCGCGACCGAGGCGTTCCGTCCGCGTGCGCTGTTCGACCGGTTCCGGATCGATTTCCTCGCCACCACCGAAGGCGCGCACGACAGCCTCGACGCGCACCACCGCATCCAGGCAAGCGACTGGAACGGCCGCGTCGTCACGACCTATCGGCCCGACGGCGTGATCGACGTCGAGCACGAGCAGTTCGCCGGCGCGCTGCGGCGCTTCGGTGAAATCACCGGCGAGGACGTGTATGACTGGCAGGGCTATCTCGCTGCGCACCGCAAGCGTCGCGCCGATTTCCGCGCGGCAGGCGCGACCGCGACCGATCACGGCCACCCGACCGCCGCGACCGCGAACCTGTCGACGCCCGAGTGCGAGGCGTTGTTCGCGCGCATAACCGGCAACGCCTGGACCGCTGCCGACGCCGAGCTCTTCCGCGCGCAGATGCTGACCGAGATGGCAGCGATGAGCATCGACGACGGCATGGTCATGCAGATCCATCCCGGCTCGGTCCGCAACCATAATGCCGGGCTGTTCGCCAGCCACGGCCGCGACAAGGGCGCCGACATTCCCGGGCGCACCGATTACGTCCATGCGCTGAAACCGCTGCTCGACCGGTTCGGCACCTCAACCGAGTTGTCGATCATCCTCTTCACGCTCGACGAGAGCGTCTACGCGCGGGAGTTGGCGCCGCTCGCGGGCCATTATCCGTGCCTGAAGCTGGGGCCGAGCTGGTGGTTCCACGACAGTCCGGAGGGCATGCGGCGGTTCCGCGAGATGACCACCGAGACCGCCGGCTTCTACAACACCGTCGGCTTCAACGACGATACGCGCGCGTTTCTCTCGATCCCGGCGCGGCATGATGTCGCGCGGCGAGTCGATTGCGGCTTCCTCGCGCGGCTGGTCGCCGAGCACCGGCTGGAGGATTGGGAGGCCGCCGAACTCGCGCACCAGTTGACCAGCGACCTCGTGCGCAAGGCGTACCGGCTGTGAGGCTGTCCCGCGCCAATCTGGCGGCCCTCGCCGACGACGTCGCGCAGCCCGCGGCGTCGGATGCGCCCGTGCGGCGGATCGTCCATCTCGGGATCGGTGCGTTCCACCGCGCGCACCAGGCGGTGTACACGCAGGATGCGATGACGCCCGACGATGGCTGGCGGATCACCGGCGTCTCGCTACGATCGCCGCAGGTCCGCGATACGCTCGCGCCGCAGGACGGTCTGTACACCGTGACCGAGCGATCGAACGGTGCGACCTCGACCCGGCTGATCACCGCGATCGACACGGTGCTGGTCGCCGCCGAGGACCCACGAGCGGTGATCGCCGCGCTGGCGGACCCAGACACGCATGTCGTCACGCTGACCGTGACCGAGAAGGGCTATTACCGGCATCCGGCAAGTGGCGCGCTGCTGACCGACGATCCCGCGATCGCCAACGATCTCGGCGGCGGCGTGCCACGGACGATCTTCGGCTATCTCGCAGCGGCACTCGAGCGGCGGCGCAACGCCGGGGCAGGGGGGCTGACATTGGTCTCGTGCGACAATCTGTCCGGCAACGGCACGCTGTTGATGAGCCTGCTGACTGCGTTCGTCGACCACCGCGATCCCGATATGGGCGCGTGGGTCCGCGCGCATGTCGCGGCGCCCGATACGATGATCGACCGGATCGTGCCGGCGTCGACGCAAGCCGAGCGCGCGAGCGTGGCGGCGGCGATCGGCGTCGACGATGCCGCCGCGATCGTCACCGAGCCGTTCCGCCAATGGGTAATCGAGGACCGCTTCGCCGGCCCGCGCCCGGCCTGGGAGACCGCGGGCGCGCAGATCGTCGACGACGTCGCGCCGTTCGAACTCGCCAAGCTGCGGCTGTTGAACGCGAGCCATTCGACGCTCGCCTATGTCGGTCTCCAGCTCGGCCACGCGTTCGTCCACGAGGCGATTGCCGATCCGGTGCTGCGCGCGTTCGTCATCGCGCAGATGCAGGAGGAGGCGGTGCCGAGCCTGACCGCCGCGGCGGGGCTCGATCCCGACGCGTATATCGACGCGATTCTCGATCGCTTCGCCAACGCCGACCTGCACCACCGGCTCGATCAGATCGCGATGGATGGATCGCAGAAGCTGCCGCAACGCTGGATCGCGACGGTGACCGACCGACTGGCGAAAGGGCTGGATAGCCCGCGGCACAGCCTGAGCCTCGCCGCTTGGATCGCCTACACCGCGGACGCCCCAGGTATCTCGGACGATCCGTTGCGTGATCGCTTCGCCGCGATCTGGGCGGAGTCGGCCGGCGATCCGCGCCAGCTCGTCGCGCGCTTCGTCACCGAGCTCGGCATATTCCCCGCGCAGTTCGACGACGCGGCGATCATCGACTCGCTCGCCCAGTCCGTTGCGACATGGCGTGCGGAAGGTCCACGGGCCGCGCTGCTACCAGCGGTAGGGGAGTTCGACGCATGACCGGCACGGTGCTCTGTTTCGGCGAGATGCTGTTGCGCCTCGCCGCACCCGATCGCGGGCATCTGTTCCAGGAAGCACGGCTCGACGCGCATTTCGGCGGCGCGGAGGCGAACGTCGCGGTCGCGCTCGCCAGGCTCGGCGAACCCGCCGCGGTGATCACGACTTTGCCACACGGATCGCTTGGCGACGCAGCACTGGAGTCGGTCCGCGCCGCCGGCGTAGACGTTGCGCGCGTAAAGCGCACCGATGGCCGGCTCGGCCTGTATTTCCTGTCGCCGCCGAGCGGTCCGCGGGGCGCGCACATCGTCTACGACCGCCTAGACAGCAGTTTCGCGGTGGCGCCGTCCAAGGCCTATGATTGGCCCGCCATGCTGGACGGCGTGGCCTGGCTGCACCTGTCGGGGATCATTCCCGCGATCGCTCCCGAGGCGGCACGGCTGTCGCTCGACGCGATCGCAGCGGCGAGAGCGGCGGGCGTGCAAGTCTCGTTCGACGGCAATTTCCGTGCGAGCATGTGGGCGCGCTGGTGCGTCGATCCACAACAGATCCTGCTCGACCATGTCGCCGGCGCGGACCTGCTGTTCGGCAGTCACCGCGACATCTCGCTGTTGCTCGGCAAGGACTTTGCGGGCGACACCCCCGAAGCCCGGCGGCGCGCGTGCGAGGCGGCGTTCGCGCGGTTCCCCAGCCTGACCTGCATCGCCTCGACCGCGCGCCGGGTCATCGATGCCGACACGCACGAACTGTCCGCCCGCGTCGATCGTCGCGACGCTGCGTTCGAAACCGAGACGATTCTCGTCACCCAGATCGTCGACCGGATCGGCACCGGCGACGCGTTCGCCGCCGGCGTGCTGTCGCGCCTCGACGAGGGGTGCGAGGCCGCCGCCCGCTGCGGCCTCGCAATGGCGGCGTTGAAGCACGCGACCGTCGGCGATCACAGCCGGACGACGCCCGCTGATCTCGCCGCGTTCACCGGAGCGCCCGCCGACGTTCGACGCTGACCTCAACCGGGGTTCGGCGTTTCCGAAACCGGGGTGAGCGCCTTGCCGGTGTCGAACCAGGCGCGGATATTGTCGACGACGAGCTTCCCCATCGCCTCGCGCGTGTGCTGCGAGGCCGAACCGATATGCGGCAGCAACACCGTGTTGGGCAGTGCACGCAGGCTGTCCGGCACGTTGGGCTCGTCGGCATAGACGTCGAGGCCCGCAGCCAGAATCGTCCCGTCCTGCAACGCCGCGATCAGCGCGTCCTGATCGACCACGCTGCCACGCGCGACGTTGATGAAGATACCGTCCGGGCCGAGCGCGGCGAGGACGGCGGCGTCGACTAGATGCTGCGTCCCCCGTCCGCCGGGCACGATCGCGATCAGCACGTCGCAGGCGGCGGCCAGCGCGACCGGCGTCGCATGATAGTCATAGCCTATGTCCGACTGCCGCGAGCGGCCGTGATAGGCGACCGCGACGCCGAACGCTTCGAGCCGCCGCGCCACCGCCTTGCCGATCGCGCCGAGCCCGAGGATGCCGATCCGTCGTCCGCGCAATGTCGGCGACAGCGGGAAAGGACCTTGCCCCCATGCGCCGGTACGGACGTGGCGATCGGCCTGCGGGATGCGGCGCAGCGTCGCGAGCAGCAGGCCGAGCGTCAGGTCGGCGACCTCCTCGTCGAGCACGCCGGGCGTATTGGTGACGACGATCCCGCGCTCGGCGGCGGCGTTCGCATCGATGCCGTCATAGCCGACGCCGAAATTCGCGACGATCTCGAGCGCGGGGAGCCGGTCGAACCAGTCGCTGCCGATCCGCCCCGCCAGCGAACTCGCCGCGAGGCCGCGGATGCGGGGCGCGACGGTCGCCAGGAAGGCATCGGGGTCGGCATGGTCGCGCAACTGGTGGACGACGAAGCGCTCGCTCAACGCCGCGGCGACGCTCGGAAGCATGGGCGCGGGTATCAGTATCTCTGGTCGGGTCATGCCGTGGCTTTAGGCGTTACCCGGCGCGCCGGCATCCCCTTTTGCAGCGCCGACCGTTCAGCCGGGGATTCCCCAATTGGCTTCCTCGTTGGCCGCCGCCGCGGTCTTGACGAGATGTTCGACATAGTTCTGGAAGATCGGGACGGTGAACGTCACCAGCGTCGGCTCGCCCTTGGGCTCCTTGAACGTCAGGATGACGAACCGCTGGCCGTCCTCGTCGAGCACGAGGCCCGCTTCCATCGCGCCGGGGCCGCTGGGGGTGATGACGGTCGCTGCCATGTGTCTCGCCTTTACGAAATGTCCGTGGTTATCGCCGAGTGCCTTAGCGACGCTTGCCGCCAAGCAGAAGGATCACACGCGGTAGCGCGCTTCGAGCAGATCCAGTTCGCGCATCATCTTCTGCGCGGTGGCGCTGCCGATCCGCCGGTCGCGGACCCGCTCGACGACCGAGGCGCGTTCGGCCTTGATCCCCGCCAGCCTGAACGTGCGCTCGAGCTGGTCCTGGAGTCGCGCCTCCGCCGATGCCTTGGCCGACCCGGTGCGGCTCTCGATCCGCTCGCGGTACAGGTCCATCACCCGGGTCCCCGCCGCGGAATAGAAGTCGGCATTGCCGTCACGCTCGGCCAGATCGTGTTGCGCAACCTCGATCGCGCCGATCGCCGCCTCGGCCGCCGCGACCCGGGCGGCATCCTCCTCGGCCTGCAACGAGGGTTCGGGTGGCATGGTCAGGCCGTTGAGCAGGATCGGCAAGGCGATGCTGGCGACCGCGAGCGACACGATGATCACTCCGGCGGCGAGGAAGATCGCGAGATCGCGCGCCGGAAACGCGGTGCCGTCGGTCATCGTCAACGGGATCGTCAGGACACCGGCCAGCGTGATCGCGCCGCGCACGCCGGCCAGCGACATCGCCGCCACCAACCGCCAGTCGGGGCTGTATTCAGGCTTCTCCGAGCCGCGATGACGCCGCCTCAGCAGCGTCAGTCGCAGCGAAACCCACACCCAGCCGAACCGCAGCGTCGCCAGCCCCGCGACGATCGCCAGCACGTACAGGCCGAGCCACCACGTGCCGTGATGCCCGGTCAGCAGCACCGTCGCCTTGGCCCCGGCCAGGATCGCGGGAAGCTGTTCGCCGAGCAGCACGAAGATGATGCCGTTGAGCGCGAACTGGATCGTGTCCCACACCGAGTTCCGGCGCATCCGGGTGGCGGCCAGCGCCTGCCGCGAGATTTCCGCGAAGGTCATCGTCACGCCCGCCGACACCGCCGCGAGGATCCCCGAGGCGTGCAGATGCTCGGCCATCAGATAGGATCCGAACGGGATCAGCAGGCTGACTAGGATCTGCGACCCTGGCTCCTCGCCGAACCGTCGCGATACCCACGCCTTCGCGCGCGTCGCGGCGAGCGTGACGAGGACGCCGACGGCCAGGCCGATCCCCGCGACCCAGACGAAATTCGTCGCCGCCGCGGACGCGGAGAACGTACCCGTCAGCGCCGCGGCGATCGCGAAGCGCAGGCAAACCAGCCCCGACGCATCGTTCAGCAGCGACTCGCCTTCGAGGATATGCATCATCCGCTTGGGGATCGGCACGCGCGCGGCGATCGCCGAGACCGCGATCGGATCCGTCGGGGACACCACCGCCGCCAGCGCGAACGCGACCGCCAGCGGCATCGCCGGGATCATCCAGTGGATGAAGAACCCCATCCCGACCACCGTCAGCAGGACCAGCCCGAGCGCGAGTTCGACGACCGTCGACAGATCCTTGAGCAGTTCGTCCTTCGGAATCCGCCAGCCATCGAGAAACAGCAGCGGCGGCAGGAACAGCAACAGGAACAACTCGGGATCGAGCTCTACGCGATACGAGGTCGACAGCCCGATCACCGCGCCGAGCAGGATCTGCACCAGCGGGGTCGGCACCGACACCGGCACCATGCGCGACACCGCGCCGCTCATCACCACGGCAAGCAACAGGAACAGGACGATCGATACGGCTTCCAAACGGCACTCCCAGCGTCGGCTCACACGTCAGTACCGGGCACGGTCGGGGTAGAACAACCCCGCACGGACCGAGCCGCGCAGGAACACGTGGCCTTCGATGCGACGTTCGGGCACAATCTGGCGTTCCAGCGCTCGCTGGCCACACGCTTTGAGATCGGGACAATGCATGGGCGACAGCGAGGCAGAGACAGGTTCGGGGAGGGCAGGGCCGCTCGTCGGCGTCGTGGTCATCGAGTTCGATGCGATCGGGCCGGTACCCTTCGCCGCGATGATGCTTGGGGACATGGGGGCGGACATCGTCCGCATCGTCCGGCCGGGCCGCACGTACAGCGCCAGCGCGGATGGGCCGGCCTTGGGGCGGGGACGGCGGACCGTGGAACTCGATCTCAAGACGCCCGTGGGGCGCGCCGATGCGCTGGCGCTTGTCGCGACCGCCGATGCGCTGCTGGAGGGGACGCGGCCGGGCGTGATGGAACGGCTCGGGCTTGGCCCCGTGGACTGCCATGCTGCCAATCCGACGCTGGTCTACGGCCGGATGACCGGTTGGGGGCAGACCGGACCGCTGGCGCAGGAGGCAGGGCACGACATCAACTATCTCGCGCTGACCGGCGTGCTGCACGCGATCGGCCCGGCGGAGCGTCCGATACCGCCGCTCAATCTGGTCGGCGATTATGGCGGCGGGGCGATGATGCTCGCGCTCGGCGTCGTCGCGGGTGTGCTGTCCGCACGCGGCGGGGGAGCGGGCCGGGTGGTCGATGCGGCGATGACCGACGGCGCCGCGTTGCTGTCGAGCCTGTTCTACACGCTCGGCGCAGTGGGGCAGTGGGACGACCGGCGCGCGGCCAACCTGCTCGACGGCGGCGCGCCCTTCTACCGCTGTTACGCATGCGCGGACGGCAAGCATGTCGCGGTCGGCGCGATCGAGCCACAATTCTTCGCCGCCTTGCTCGCCGGGCTGGATGTCGCGGACTGGCGCACGGTACAGCACGAACGCGCCCGCTGGCCCGACATGACGGCGGCGTTCGAAGCCGCGTTCGCCACGCGTCCGCGCGATGCCTGGGCGGACCATTTCGCCGGCACCGATGCCTGCGTCACCCCCGTCCTCGATCTCGCCGAGGCACCGCACCACCCGCACAACGTCGCGCGTGGGACCTTTATCGATGGCTACCCGGCGCCAGCGCCGCGCTTCGCCGCCGCGGTCTCGAACCAGCGCTAGATCATCGGCCTGCTCACGGCGTGCCGACCAGCGCCTGTCGGATCGGCTCGACCCAGCGGTCGTGATCGATATCGTAGACGATGAAATCGCTGTCGAACTGCCAATAGGCCCAGGGGAAGCCGTGCGCTTCGGCGGCCTTGTCCCAAAAGGGCACGATCACCGCTGCCGAGGCGGGCAGCGACGTTCCGATCGGGGTTTTGGACCTTCTATTCGCATGGCACTCGACGACAGCGCGAGCTTGCGGCCATTTGCGCAGCTAAGGCTGATCAGCGATCAGCGAGTGTCGGCGAGGTGGAGTGCTGGTCGGTCGGAGTTCGTGCCTGCGGGACGGACTGAAACGATCTTCGGGACGCACCCGCTCACCAGCTGCTCGGCGACGAGTGGCCAGCCGGTGATCCCCCAGTCGACCGGTGACTCTTCCCGAACGATCTGGTCATGCCCGAGATCATCGTCGAGTACGAGGTCCAGCAGCGACAATTGGGTGCGTTCGCGTGCGCAGAAAAAGACGCGGACCTTTGGCCGTGACGTTCGGCGGTCGTTGGGCATGGTGACGGCCAGCCGGTTGGAACTGAGATACACCAGCAGACCGGGCGGGTAGACGCCGATCGTCTTCATGAAACCCAGAAGCAGTTCGCGATCGAAATTCCCGTCCCAGTCGTACATGCGGCCGATCGCCTCCTCGGCTTTCCAGGCGGCCTTATAGCTGCGGTTGGAGGTCAAGGCGTCGTAGACATCGCAGATTGCAGCGATGCGGGCGGCCCGGCTGATCTGACCGTCCTTGAGGCCGTATGGATACCCCGAACCGTCGAGCCGTTCGTGGTGGTGACGACACACGTCCAGGACGACGGCCGACGCACCGGCATGCCGGCTGAGTAGCCGATAGCCTTGCTCCGGATGGGTGCGGACGAGCGCGAATTCGGCGTCGGTCAGCGGACCCGGCTTCTGCAGGATCTTGTTGGGGACGACGATCTTGCCGATGTCGTGCACCATGCCGGCAACACCATAGTCGAAGACCTCGCTCTCCGGCATGTCGAGATGCCGCGCAAAGCTCGTCATCAACGCGCTCACCGCGAGCGAATGCACATACGTGTATTCGTCCAGCTTCTTCAGTCTCGTGACGGCGATGAGCGCATAGGGATTGCGCGCCACGGAGGCCATCACCTCCGCCACCAGCGGCGCGAACGCAGTCAGCCGGACCTTCTCGCCGGCATGCGCTTCGGCGAACAGGCGCTTGATCTCACGCGCGGAATGCTTGACGAGCGCTACGGCGCGTTCCCGTTCCTCCGCGAAACCGTGCCGTCGTTGAACGGCGAGCAGCGGTGGAGACAGCAGTTCGGGCCCGGCGACCGAGTCGTCGCCATCCTCGCTCGCAGCCCCGTTATCGGCGCTATCGAGCGCCAAGCCCCGTCCTTCGTCGATAACGACGCCGGTGACGGAGCTTTCGCGAATGCGTGCGAGATCTTTCGCGTCGGTCAGGTGAAAACGCGGAAGCCAGAAGGGATGGTCGAGCCAGGATCCTTCGAACCGGTGCACGAACATGCCAAGCGTTACCTGGTCGCGCCGAATGCGTCGCAACACGTCCTGTCTCCTTTCAAGCACTTCTGGGATACAGGCATGAAGGAAGCGTTATGCCGTTACCGTCCGCCTCGCGCGATTTACTTACAATCGTGTCGCTGGTCTGATTGAACGGGCGTGTATTCCAGTATTGCGCCGAACCTAGTTCCGCGCGTTCGTGCAGACGGGCCTACGCCGCGCGTGCGACTGCAGTGCTAGTTCGAAGGCAAGATCGCGATCGTCGGCGAGGAGCCCGTCGAGCCTTGTGACCGACCGCCGCTCAGCGAGCAGCATCCCGCGGATCAGAAGAGTTTCGCGTATCCCCATCCGTCCCCGTGCAGGCGATCCGTCATTCGGTGTCCTCGAACGTGACCCTTGCCGTGAAGGCGAGTTGCAGCACCTGCGCCACGGTCCGGAGCTTGAGCTTCGTCATCATCTTGGCGCGGTGGATCTCGACGGTGCGGGGGCTGAGCGCGAGCCGGCTGGCGATGATCTTGTTCGGCCAACCGCCGATCAGGCCATTGAAGACCGAGCGTTCGCGGGGCGACAAGCTGTCGATCCGCGCGCGCGCAAGGCGGGTCGCGGCCCCTACGTCGTCACGCTGCTGCGTGCGCTCGACCGCGGCGGCGAGCGCACGCAGCAGCTGCCTGGCGTCGACCGGCGACTCGAGAACGTCGGTCGCGCCGGCTTTCATCAATTCGACGGCAAGATTGGTTTCGCAGGTATCGACGATAACGATCGGGACGACCGCGGACTGGCGTTCGACGATGTCCTTCAGGATCATGAATTCGTCGACGGCCGGGCGGCTGACGTTGATCAACAGGATCGCTGCCAGCGCCGGGTCGTGATGCATCGCAAACGTCTTAAGATCTGCCGCGATCGCCGAAAGGCCCTGGAGCGGCAACGCGATGGCGTCGCCTGCGACGTATATCGGTAGCGCAGCGTCGGCGCCGAACGGGCTCCAGATCGGGGGTCCCAAGGGATCTCCCCCCTTGCTGCACGGTGCGGGCAAAACACAATCGATTGTGGCCGCGGCTACGGGAATGGCCGAACAGTCCGTGGTGCCGTCGTCCGAACGATCGGTCAGGCGGACGGTAGCAGCAGTATTACGCATCGCCGGTTCCCCTTTGTGCCCGCATGTAACGGAAATCCGGCGTTTATGTCATCAGATCACTATAAGATATCTAATTTATGTTATTAACATAGGTTGTAAATAAATTCCTCACGCGCCGGTGCCGAAGCTTTTTACCAGGGATCCGGCGACTAGAGCCCATCCGTCGACCAAGACAAAAAAGATGATCTTCATTGGTAGCGATATCGTTGGCGGTGGTAGCATCATCATGCCCATCGCCATCAATACTGCCGCAACCGCGAGGTCGATCACGAGGAACGGGATCAGCAGTAGAAAACCGATCTCGAACGCGCGGCGCAATTCCGAGATCATGAACGCCGGCATCAGCGTCGACAGGCCGGTGTCGGCCCGCGCGACCGGTGGCTTGTGCGCGAGTTCGGTGAACAGCGCGAGATCCTGATCGCGGACCTGGGACAGCATGAAGCGGCGGAACGGCTCGATGGTCCGGTCGAAGGCTTGGGTCTCCTGGATCTTTCCTGCGGTGTACGGCTGGACGCCGTCATGCCACGCCTGTTCGAAGGTCGGCGCCATCACAAAGAACGACAGGAACAGCGACAGACTGATGATGACGGGGTTGGGCGGCACGCCCTGCGCGCCGAGTCCGGTGCGGAGCAACGACAGCGCGACGACGATGCGCGTGAACGACGTGACGGTCATCAGGATGCCCGGCGCGAGGCTCAGCACCGTGAGCATCAGGATGAGCTGGATCGCGCGCGCCGACAGACTGCCCTGGCCGAACGTCACCGATGCGCTCTGCGCCATCGCCGCGGTCGGTGCAAACAGCATCGCCGCGCCGAGTATGAGCGCCACTGCGCTGCGCTTACGCATTGAACCACGCCTCTTCGAGTGACTTGCACAGCACGGGACTGTGCGAGCCTTCCGCCTGTTCGAGATCGGCGATCGCCTGCGCCTCCTCGTCCGCACGAACGATGCGCGTTTCGAGGATGGTGGCGCGGTCGGGGTGGAGCACGAACAGATGTTCGCGGTCGTCGCGGCGGACGAGGATGATCGACCGCTTGCCGTCGATCTGGATGCGTTCGACCAGCTCGACGCGGCGGCCGAGCTTGACGCCGACCCGGCCGGGCAGCGCGATATCGTAGCGGCGGACCAGCCACAGCGCGGCCGCGAGCATGCCCAGCACGACGCCGAGACCGCCCATCGTCCGCAGCAGCGCGGCGATATCCATCAACGATGCTCCCGCGGGATGACCTGGGTCACTTCGAGCGACATCTGGTCTTCGTCGACCAGCACGCGGCCCTTCGCGACCAGCTTGCCGTTGACATAGACCAGGGTCGGGTCGTCGTGACCGCAATCCAGCGCGATCATCGCGCCGCGCCCCATCGCCAGGATCTGGCGGATCGGCAGATTGGTCGATCCCAGGACGATCGACAGATCGATGGTGATATCCTCGAGTACGGACATGAATGTTCCTTCCTTGAGGCCATCATAGGAAAGAATTGCCGGGTCCCGACCGGGGCCGGAACTTTTTGCCTATTAGGGAAAGGTGGGTGCCATCACGGTGCCCGACGGAGACAATCATGGACCTGACCGACGCGGTACAGGTGTCGGCATCCGGACTGCGCGCGCAGTCGTTGCGGATGCGCGTCATTGCCGAAAACCTCGCCAATGCGGACTCCGTATCGGCATCGCCCGGCGGCGATCCCTATCGTCGGCGGGTCGCGAGCTTCAGTGCCGACGTCGATCGCGCGAACGGCACGAACGGCGTCAAGATCCGCTCGGTCGACGCCGACAAGACCGCCTTCCAGCGCGCCTATCAGCCGGGCAGTCCGGCCGCCGATGCCAAGGGCTATGTGCTGATGCCGAACGTCAATCCGCTGATCGAAGTGGCCGACATGAAGGCCGCACAACGCGCCTACGAAGCCAATCTCAACGCCATCGAAGCGGCCAAGAGCCTGACGATGCGCACCATAGACCTTTTGAAGTAAGGACGAACAACGATGTCCATCGGAGCATTGGATGCGACCTCCGCCTATGGCCGGGCGCTTGGTATCGGCAAGGACTCGGGCGGGTTGCTCGGCAAGGCCGGCGGCGTCGGCGCGAGCTCGGGTGCAGGCGGGTTCGGCGACATGGTCGAACACCTCGTCGGGGATGCGGCAGGCTCAATGCGCGCCGCTGAATCCGCGAGCGCGAAGCAGGTCGCGGGCAAGGGCGACCTGATCGACGTCGTCACCGCGATGGGCGCGGCGGAAACCGCGCTCGACACCGTCGTCGCGGTGCGCGACCGCGTGGTCAGCGCCTATTCCGACATCATGCGGATGCAGATCTGACATGTCGCCGACCGACGTCATCGAAATCACGCGGTCCGCGCTCGTCGTCGTGCTGACGGTCTGCGGACCGTTGCTGCTGACCGCGCTCATCGTCGGCGTCGCGGTCAGCCTCATGCAGGCGCTGACTCAGGTGCAGGAGCAGACGCTGACCTTCGTCCCGAAACTGGTCGCGATGGGCGTCGTGCTCATGCTCACGCTGCCGATGATGGGGCATGCGATGGCCGATTTCACGCACCTCGTCGCCGACCGCATCATCCATGGCTGACACGCTCAACGGCATCCCGATCTGGGCGGTCGCGTTTCTCGTGCTGTTCGCGCGGGTCGGCGCGGTGCTGATGGTCCTGCCGGTCTTTTCGGAGGATGCGATCCCCGCGCGAATCCGGCTGATGATCGCGTTCGGGATGACCGCAGGGCTGTGGGGTATTCTCTCGCCGCACGTCCAGTCGGTGACGCAGAACATCGATGCGCTGCCGGGCGTGATCCTGTGCGAGTTGCTGACCGGCCTCGGCCTCGGCATGCTGGTGCGGATCATGTTCATGGCGATGGCGATCGCCGGGTCGATCGCCAGCCTTCAGGTCGGACTGACCTCGGCGATCGTCGCCGACAGCTCGCAGGGCGGGCAGGCCAGCATCCTGTCGAAATTCGTCGGCGTCGCCGCCGGCGTGATCTGCATGGCGCTGCTCGTCCATCATCTCTGGATCGCCGCGATCGTGCGGTCCTATGACGTGTTCCCGGTCGGCGGTGTGCCGGCGGCGGGTGATTTCGCGGCGCTTGCGGTCAAGACAGTCAGCCGGTCGATGGCGCTCGGCGTCAGCCTGGCCGCACCGATGATCGTCTACGGGATCGTCTTCAACGTCGCGCTCGGCCTGTCCGCGCGGCTGGCCCCCGCGATCCAGATCTTCTTCGTCGCGCAACCGCTCAACCTGCTGTTCGGCCTCGCGCTGTTCTCGACGCTGCTCGGCGTGATGCTGACGGTGTTCGCGGCGTCGATGGGCAGCTGGATCCAGGCGGGTTGGGGCTGATCGATGGCGGACAAGGATCAGAAGACGCATGACCCGACCGGCAAGCGGCTCGAGGATGCGCGCAAGAAGGGCGATCTGCCGAGCGCGCCGGAGATGCGGCATGCGGCGATCTTCGCGGCGATGCTGGCGGTCATGGGTGGTCTCGGTGTCCACGCGTTCTCGCGATTGGCGACGATGCTGGTGCGGCTATGGGGGCAGGCGGAGGATTATTCGCTCGCGCCGGACGGTGCGCAGAACATCGCCAGCGGGATCATCTTTCAGATCGGCGTGGTCTTCGCACCGCTGTTCGGCGCGCTGGTCGCGTTCGCGATTCTCGGCGGCGTGATGCACGGGCGGCCGACGATCTCATGGTCGCGGGTATCGCCCAAATGGAGCAAGCTGTCGCCGATCTCGGGCGCCAAAAAATTGTTCGGCAAGCAGGCGCTGGTCGAGTTCGCCAAGACGCTGGCGAAACTGTCGGTGATCGTCGGGGTCGCGGTGTGGGCGTTGTGGCCGCGCGCGAATGCGCTCGACAGCCTGGTCGGTGCGGATGCGGCGGATATCGGGACGACCGCCGCGGGACTGGTCGTGATGCTGGTCAAGACGGTCGCGGTACCGGTCGGCGCGATCGCGCTGGCCGATCTGATCTGGCAGCGCCGCACCTGGTTCTCGAAGCTGAAGATGTCGCTTCAGGAGATCAAGGACGAGCACAAGCAGAGCGAGGGCGATCCCAAGATCAAGGCGAAAATCCGCTCGATCGCGATCCAGCGGTCGCGACGGCGGATGATGACCGCGGTGCCGGGCGCCAGCGTGATCATCACCAACCCCACGCACTATGCGATCGCGCTGAAATACGATCACGGTCGGATGGGCGCGCCGGTAGTGGTGGCGAAGGGCGTCGATACGATCGCGCTCAAAATCCGCGAGATCGCGACGCAGGCGGGCGTGCCGATCGTCGAGAACCGCGTGCTGGCGCGCGCGCTGTACGCCAGCGTCGAGATCGACCGGCCGATCCCGACCGAACATTACGCGGCGGTCGCCGAGGTGATCGGCTACGTCATGCGGATTGCCAAGCGCCTGCGCTAGGCTGCGCGCGTTACGTCAGGCGTTGAGGTCGAGCTTGGCGAGTTCGACGCGGACGCGCACTTCGAGGTCGCGTGCGACCTTTGCGAACTCCGGCGTCACCGCGGCATCGTCGGGCACGACGAACGCCTCGACCCATGTTGCCAGTTCGCGCACGCGTTCGGGGGGCGCCGTGCCGTGCGCGAGATCGTCGCGCAACCGCTCCAGCAACGTCAGGCCGCGATCGGCGTCCTCCGCGATCTTGCGTCGACGTTCCGAGACCGGATCGACCGCGGCGAGCGCGACCATCATCTGAACCGAGGTCGCCGAGGTTGGGACCACTGGCGGGGGCGTCGATGGCGGTGCCTCGGCGGTGGCCGCGGCGGCCGAGGCGACAGCGGCGGGCAGCGCGAAACCGTCGCGGGTGCGCGTGTCGGCGAGCATCGATTGGAGCAGCGGCGTGATGCCGTCGATCCGCATTATTCGTCCCTTCGGTCGGCGGGCGCCATTCCTATCCTATAAGAAATTTGATGTCCAACGTCTCGCGAAAGCCCCGGCCATGCGCCTCCGTCTTGTTTCTCTGATCTGCGCCGCCCTGGCTGCTGCGCTCGGCGTGGTGCCGGCCTCGGCAGGCACGCGCGTGAAAGACATCGTCGATGTCGAGAACGTGCGGTCGAACCAGCTCGTCGGCTACGGGCTGGTGGTCGGCCTTGCCGGCACCGGCGACCGCGTCCGCAACGCGCCGTTCACCGAGGAATCGCTCCAAGCGATGCTCGAGCGGATGGGCGTCAACGTCCGTGATTCCTCGATGAAGCCGGCCAATGTCGCGGCGGTGTCGGTGATCGCGACGATGCCGCCGTTCGCGCGCAAGGGCTCGACGATCGACGTCCAGGTCGCCGCGCTCGGCGATGCCACCAATCTGCAGGGCGGCGTGCTGCTCGTGTCGTCGCTGCGCGCGCTCGACGGCAAGATCTATGCGGTCGCGCAAGGGCCGGTCGCGGTGTCGGGGTTTAAGGCACAAGGGGCCGGCGCGAGCGTCAGCCGCGGAGTCGCGACCTCGGCGCGGATCGCCGGCGGCGCGATCGTCGAGGAGGAGGTGCCCTATGCGCTGCGCTCCGCGACCAGCCTCAAGCTCGCGCTCAAGAACCCCGATTTCACGACCGCGCGGCATATCGCGGTGGCGATCAACGGTCGGTTCGCAGGGACCGCGAAGGTACTCGATCCCGGCACGGTCGAGATCGCGCCGGCGGCGTCGTTTACCGGCGACTCGGTCGACCTGTTGGGGGAAATCGAGAATCTGCCGATCGCGGTCGATCAGCCCGCGCGGATCGTCATCAACGAGGCGTCGGGCACGGTCGTGATGAGCGCCGACGTGCGGATCAGTCCGGTCGCGATCGCGCAAGGGGGGCTGACGATCAGCGTCAGCGAGACCCCGGTCGCGTCGCAGCCTGCGCCGTTCTCGAACGGGCAAACCGTGGTGCTGCCGCGAACCCGCGTCGCGGTCGACGATGGCGGCGGCGCGTCGCTGGCGATGGTCGGCGGCTCGGCGTCGCTGCAATCGCTGGTCAGCGGGCTCAACACGCTCGGCGTGTCGCCCCGCGACCTCATTACCATTCTCCAGGCGGTCAAGAGCGCGGGCGCGCTTCAGGCCGAGATCGAGGTCCAGTGATGCCGATCGATACGACCATTACAGCAACGCCGGTCGCAATACCGTCCGTCACGCCGAAAGCGCCGCCTTCTGCAGCGACGAAGGGTACGGAGGCGAAGACCGCCAAGTCGTTCGAGGCGGTGTTCCTCGGCCAGATGACCCAGATGATGATGGAGACGGTCGAGACCGACGGTCCGTTCGGGGGTGGTCACGGCGAGGAAATGTTCCGCGGCGTGCTTGCCGAAAAGCTCGGCACCGCGATCGCGGCGAAGGGCGGCATTGGCCTGGCACCCGCCGTCATGGCGCAGATCATCAAATTACAGGGAGGAACGACGCGTGATTGAACTGGTCAAGAGCCTGACGTCGCTGGCGATGATCCTGGACGAGGAAAACGACCGGCTGACTCGCCCGGCCAATGCCAGCGACCTGCCCGAACTCGTCGCGGCGAAGATCCGGCTGGCGGGCATCGTCGAGGCGGAATCGATCCGCCTCGCGCGTGAGCGGCCACGCTGGCTCGACGACCTGCCCGAGCAGGAGCAGGGCGAAATCCGGTCGCTCCTGGAAACGCTGGTCCGTCGGCTCGGCGTCAACGCGAACCTGCTCGAGCGCCGGATCGCGATGTGCGACGAGATCATGGGCGCGATCGCTGCCGAGGCGCGGCGTCTGACCGGCGCGAAGAGCGCGGTGTATGGCGTCCGCGGCACGTTGCTGTCGAGCGAGCAGGCCACGCCGATCTCGATCAACGGCCATTTCTGACACACCGCGACGCCGTTCCGACACGTCACCACGACAATGCCGCGCCGCTGCGACCGGGAGGTCCGGCGGCCCCCTATAGATACTGCGTACGGGGCGGGGGCCCTTCTGGAGATCCACATGAAATTCCTCGATAATATTAAGATACCGACGAAGATCGTCGCGTTGCTGCTGATGCTCGGTGCGATCACGATGTTCATCGCCTGGAATGGCTCCCGTCGGATCTTGATCGCCGACAACGCCAATACCGAAATGACCGAAAACATGGCGAATACCGTCCAGCTTGTTCGTGCGACCCGGATGGCCGT
Source organism: Sphingomonas sp. PP-CE-1G-424 (assembly GCF_004341085.1). Classification (GTDB taxonomy): domain Bacteria; phylum Pseudomonadota; class Alphaproteobacteria; order Sphingomonadales; family Sphingomonadaceae; genus Sphingomonas. The sequence continues at coordinate 192,006 of NZ_SLXW01000001.1, read as the reverse complement.
GCAGATGAGCAACGCGGCCTTCGCGACCGTCGTCTATGACGGCGCCAGCCCGGAAGCACGCGACGCCGCGCAGAGCGAGTTGTCCAACTACAACGCGGCCCGCGATCTGTTCGGCGCGGTCGAAAAGCAGGAGCCGGCGCTGAAAAGCCAGCTGGGCTCGTTTATCGCGCAGCTCGACCAGAGCCACGCGTTCACCTCGCGCGCTGCCGCACTGGGATTGCAGAACCGTAACGCGGAAGCCACCGCCGTTATCGGTCAGGCTCGTCCTCTGATCGCGAAACTTTCCGCCGATCTCGTGGCGTTCAATGACGCGCGGATCGCGGCAGCCAACAAGTCCGCCGACGAACTGACGGTCGTCGCGAACTCGACGTCGACGACGATGATCGTGATGGGCATCATCGGCGTGATCGCTGGCGTCGGGCTTGCACTGATCGTCACGCGCAGCGGTATCACCGGTCCGCTTGCCAAGCTGCAGAGCCGGATGGGCGAGATCGCCGCCGGCGACTATACGCAGGACGTGACGGGCACCGACCGCGGCGACGAGATCGGCGCGATGGCCAAGGCGGTCAAGGTGTTCCGCGAGAACGGCATCGCCAAGGATGCCGCCGACGCTGCCAAAGCACGCGCCGATGGCGAGCAGAAGATGGTCGTCGACACGGTGTCGACGCATCTGTCCGAACTGTCGGCGGGCGATCTGACCGCGGCGATCAAGGCCGACTTCCCGCCCGAATACGGCGCGCTGAAGAGCAACTTCAACGAGGCGCTCGACAATCTGCGCGGGCTGATCAGCTCGGTCAGCGAAAGCGCACTGACCATTCGCACCGGCTCGGGCGAAATCGCGCAGGCGTCGGAAGATCTCGCACGCCGCACGGAAAGCAACGCCGCTTCGCTCGAGGAAACCGCAGCCTCGGTCACGCAGATGGATGGCCGCCTGAAGGCGAGTGCTTCGGCATCGACGAAGACCGTCGAGCGCGCCGACCAGGCGATCGCCACCGTCGGTGGTGGTCGTGCGGTCGCCGACGAGGCGGTGCAGGCGATGGGGCGTGTTTCGGAGAGCGCGAAGGGCATCGACAGCGTGATCGAAGGGCTCGACAAGATCGCGTTCCAGACGCGCGTGCTGGCGATGAACGCCGCGGTCGAGGCCGGGCGTGCGGGTGACGCAGGGCGTGGCTTCGCGGTGGTGGCCGATCTCGTCTCTGCCCTGGCGATGCGCGCCGAGGAAGAAGCCAAGCGCGCGCGCGACCAGCTGACGGTCACGCAGACCGATATCGTCACCGCGGTCGAAGCGGTGCAGAAGGTCGATGGTGCACTCGCCAATATCTCGGGCGATGTCGGCCAGGTCCACGAGCTGCTCGCGACGATGGCGGCGGACAACCAGGCGCAGTCGGCGGCGATCACGCAGATCTCGGCAGCGATCGGCACGATGGATCAGTCGACGCAGCAGAACGCGGCGATGGTCGAGGAAACCTCGGCAGCCGCGCGCAACCTGGCGAGCGAAGTCGGCAACCTCGCCGATCAGGCGAGCCGCTTCAACGTCGGCAATGGCGGCGGAAGCAGTGGCGCCCGCGCGAAGATCCAGCAGACCTTCGGCAAGGCGCTGAGCCAGCCGGGCGCAGGCTATGCTTCGCCGGTCAAGCCGCTGCCGGCCGCGGCGATCCCCGCGCTGGTCCGTTCGGACGACGATTGGAACGAGTTCTGATCGAGGCTTAGCCGCAAGGCTGAACAGGAAGCCCGCGTCCCCAACCAGGGACGCGGGCTTTCGTGCGTCTGGGGGAGATCGGATATCGAGGTCGGGGCCTAAGTCGCGGGCAACACGCGCGACTTTAACAATTGTTCCCTTCGCACCCGAATAATCCGCGCGCGTCCTATCATGAAGGAGACACACCCTCCCACCGAAAAGGCCTCGCCATGGTCTATCGTACCTTGGCCCGCATCGCGTTGCTGCTGGCGCTCACTCCGATCTCCGCGACGCCGGTTCTGGCCCAGGCCAAGGATTCGGTGGTCGCGACGGCGACGCCCGACACCGCCGCGCAGACCACCACCCGGGCGACTCCGATCGCCACGGTCTATCCGGCCGAAGCGGCGGGCGATGGTGCGGTGAGCGCGGGGTATGCGATCGCGCGCTGGGCGGAAAACTGGACGCGGTACCGCGATCCCGCGCTGCGCGACGATCCGCTCGATCGGTTGAAGTTCATCCCGATCGCTGGCCGCGACGACGTCTATCTGACGCTGTCCGGCGAAATCCGTGGCCGCGTCGATACCGTCACCAATCCCGGTGCACGCGACGCCGAGAAGATTCGGCAGCGCGAGCTGCGGCTGTTCGCGGGCGGCGATCTCCATCTGGGATCGCATGTCCGCCTTTACGGCGAGCTGGCGCATGGCGGTGTCGCCGGCGACCGTGCGACGCAGGCGGGCGCGAACATGCGCAACACGCTGATCGTCCAGCAGGCGTTCGCCGAGGTATCGACCGCGCTGGACGGCGGCGATGTCGGCGTCCGCTATGGTCGCCAGATCTTCGCGGACGGTCCTGGCGTGCTGGTCAGCCAGGGCGATGCGGGCAACATCCAGGTCGTCCTGAACGGCGCCCGCGGCTGGGCGCATCTCGGTTCGGTCCGTGCCGACGTGTTCGACCTCCACTTCACGCGCTACGGTACCGGCGGCACCGGCGACGATCGCGTCGATCATGCGCGGCGTTTCTCGGGCGTCACGACCGGCGTCGTCCTGCCGCAGACTTGGTTCGGTGGATCGAAGCTGTATCTCGAGCCCTTCGCATGGCGGTTGCGCCGCGACGCGGTCACTTTCGGCAGCGACACCGCGCGCGAGGCACGCCGGTTCTATGGGCTGCGGCTGTGGGGCGATGCCGGGCGTGTGACGCTCGACTGGAGCGCCAATCGGCAGAGTGGCCGGTTCGGCCCGCGCGCGATCGACGCATGGCAGGTGTTCGCGGCGCAGACCGTCCGGCTCGGCGACGCGGGAACGTCACCGCGGATCGGCCTGCACGTCGATTACGGATCGGGCGGCGGCGCCTATCGGAACGGTTCGCTTCACAACGCGGCGGCACCGGTGCTCGATGGCGGCTATTTCAGCTATCAGGATGCCTTTTCGCCGACCAATTTCGTCGCGGTCGCGCCCAACTTCACGCTGTCGCCGATCACCCGCCTCCGCCTGACGGTCGAAGCGCAGCGAGTCTGGCGGGCGAAGGTCGACGACGCCGTCTATGCGGCGAGCGGGCGCGCCTATGCGGGCACGCAGTCGGTGCGCGGCACGCACGTCGCCGACGTCGCCCGCGCGCAGCTCGTCTGGTCGGTCGCGCCGCGGGTCTCGATCACCGGTCGCTACGAGCATCTGATCGCACGATCGGTGCTGACGCGGAGCGGGTTCGACAATTCCGACTGCCTGAGCGGCTGGATCAGCATGAAGCTGTAGCCGCACGGCCATCCGGTCGAACGAATTCATAATAGGTCCGAGGTTTTCGCGCGATCTTCCGCGTGGCCGAGGTCGAACAGGAGAGACGTCAAATGGGAATGCTCAACAACGCGAAGATCTCGACCAAGGTCGTATCCTTGCTCGTGCTGCTGGGATGTATCACGCTAGCGATAGCATGGTTCGGATCGTCCAAGATCGCGACGGTCGATGCGTCGTATTCACGGCTGATCGACCAGAAGCTGACCGGCACGATGTTCCGATCGCGGGGCAATACCCGGATGAACGCGATGATGTACGACGGCTACAAGATTGCCGTGGTCGGCGCGAACAGCGAGGAGGGGCGCAAGACGCTCGCGAAATTCCAGGTCGATGCCGACAAGATCGCATCCGATCTCGAACGCGGCAAGGTCGCCAACCCGCCGGCCGTCGCGGAGCTCAACGAGACCCTGCGCGGGATGCAGCAGGTCCGTGCCCTGGTCGAACGCGCGAACCAGCTGAGTGCGCAGAATCGTGCGGGCGAGGCGATCGCCGTGCTCGGCCAGGCGGACGCGGTGATGACGCCCACGTTCGAAAAGTCGTTGTCGCTGGTCGATCGTAACGCCGATCAGGCATCGGTCGAGTCGGCCAAGCTGACCGACGTGAGCATGGCGACGGTCAGCATGCTGTATATCGTCGCGATCATCGCGATCATCGCGGGCGTCGGTCTGGCGATGCTGATCACGCGTTTCGGGATCACCGGGCCGCTCAATCGTCTCCAGGCGCAGATGGGCGATATTGCCGGTGGCAACTATGCCAAGGACGTCGAGGGCACGGATCGTGCGGACGAAGTCGGTGCGATGGCCAAGGCGGTGAAGGTGTTCCGCGAGAACGGCATCGCCAAGGACACCGCTGACGCCGCCAAGGCACGCGCCGATGCCGAGCAGAAAATGGTCGTCGACACCGTGTCGACGCATCTGTCCGAGCTGTCGGCGGGTGATCTGACCGCGGCGATCAAGGCCGACTTCCCGCCCGAATACGGCGCATTGAAGAGCAACTTCAACGAGGCGCTCGACAATCTGCGCGGGCTGATCAGCTCGGTCAGCGAAAGTGCGATGACCATCCGCACCGGCTCGGGCGAAATCGCGCAGGCGTCGGAAGATCTCGCCCGCCGTACCGAGAGCAACGCCGCCTCGCTCGAGGAAACCGCAGCGTCGGTCACGCAGATGGACGGCCGTCTGAAGGCCAGCGCGTCGGCGTCGACGCAAACCGTCGAGCGCGCCGACCAGGCGATCGCCACCGTCGGTGGCGGCCGTGCGGTCGCCGACGAGGCCGTGCAGGCGATGGGGCGTGTTTCGGAGAGCGCCAAGGGCATCGACAGCGTGATCGAAGGACTCGACAAGATCGCGTTCCAGACGCGCGTGCTGGCGATGAACGCCGCGGTCGAAGCGGGCCGTGCGGGTGACGCAGGGCGCGGTTTCGCGGTGGTCGCGGATCTCGTCTCGGCCCTGGCGATGCGCGCCGAGGAAGAGGCCAAGCGTGCGCGCGACCAGCTGACGGTCACGCAGACCGATATCGTCACCGCGGTCGAAGCGGTGCAGAAGGTCGACGGCGCGCTCGCCAATATCTCGGGCGACGTCGGCCAGGTCCACGAGCTGCTCGCGACGATGGCCGCGGACAACCAGGCGCAGTCGGCGGCGATCACGCAGATCTCCGCGGCGATCGGCACGATGGACCAGTCGACGCAGCAGAACGCGGCGATGGTCGAGGAAACCTCGGCCGCCGCACGCAACCTGGCGAGCGAAGTCGGCAACCTTGCCGATCAGGCGAGCCGCTTCAACGTCGGCAATGGCGGCGGAAGCAGCGGCGCACGTGCGAAGATCCAGCAGACCTTCGGCAAGGCGCTGAGCCAGCCGAGCGCGGGCTATGCTTCGCCGGTCCGCCCGCTGCCGGCCGCCGCGATCCCGGCGCTGGTCCGTTCGGACGACGATTGGAACGAGTTCTGAGCGAGGCTTAGCCGCACGGCTGAACAGGAAGCCCGCGTTCCCTACCAGGGACGCGGGCTTTCGTGTGTCTGCGGATATCGGGGCAGGCGCTGTGATCGGCACGCTGGGTCGATCGGAAGAACACTGATTTTCCATATTTCCCAGGTAATTCGGGAAAAGAGCAATCGGGAATGCGTTTTGCGGGACGGTCATTCTCAACTGTGCCCTTCGCGCGATCAATCGAGTCGCCTTCCTAGTGTTCGTTCGTTTGCGGGAAAGTCGGATCGATCGCTGTCGCCGAAGCTAGGACGTTCGCTGCACCGGCGCGCCTTTGAAACCGACGTTCGTTCGAGGCCGGCCTTCGAGCTGCTTTGTCGGTAGCTAACTTGGTTGATATTCGTGCGCTAATATTCCGAACCCATCTTGTTTTCTCGGTATCGGATCGACACAAATCAATCTTTAGCTTCAACAAAAAGCGAATCCATGAATAACAATCTTGTCCCCGTACCACCGGTAGCGTTGCCAGCCGTTACAGCAACGACTGGTCCAATGCTCGATGCTCTCACGACGGCTCTTGGCGTCGAGAGGAATGTCCTCGCCGCAGACGGACAGATCGCGCATGCGTGGGCAAACTTGCCTCGCTTGCTTGATCGGATTCCGGCCGAACACCGAAACGAGACACTCGCGAGAATGTGTGTCGCCGTTGCTTCCGGCCTGTTTGATAGCGCTATCAACTACGCCTGGAATGCGGCCATCGTCGAGCTAAGACAGAAGGTTAGGCGATTCGGGATGGCGGTCACCTCGCAAATCACCGGTAAGCAGTTCGAAGAGGCTGCGCTTTTGGACATGAAAGACGCGGAGCTACTACAACTCTGCCTTAAGCTAAACCTCATCTCCGAAGATGGCTTTTTCCTTCTCGACCAGTGTCGCGCGATCCGGAACAACTTCTCAGCGGCGCACCCCTCCATGGGGGTTCTCGACGAGGACGAGCTACTGTCCTTCCTCAGTCGCGTTGCACGTCATGCGCTCGCCAACGAGCGGAATCTCAGGGGCGTCGACATTCCCGCCTTTCTGACCGCCTTGAAGCTCAATCGCTTCACGCCTGACCAGCTGGAGGCCTGGAAGCTGCGCATTCTCGAGACGTTCGACGCGCAGCGTGAAATGCTCTTCGGAACCCTCCACGGGATGTATTGCGATCCTGCGTCCGGCGAAGAGGCGCGGGTCAACGCGCTCGCGGTTTGCAGCTCTTTGTGTGCGATCATGACCCCGAACGCGCATTCAACTCTTGTCGACCGTCACCAAGACTATGTTGCCAAGGGGGAGGTCGACCGGCACACCGCATCACAACAGTTTTTCGAGCGCCTAGGTTTGCTTGGACTGCTCGGTGAGGCAGAAGTCCACCTACTCATAACGCGCGCGGCGCAATCACTAATGTCGGTCCACCAAGACTTCAGCAATTTTTACAACGAACCGCCTTTTGCGGAGCGACTGCTCGGCTTGACATCTCAGAACAGAGTGCCTGTTAGTGCGCAGCACGTCTTCGTCGAGGCACTGGCGACCGCGGCCACAGGAAATCAATACGGCACTGCGAACGCTGCCTATCCGCACTATCTCAGCATGATCAAATCTCTTTCGCCTGCCGAGGTGTTGATCCTGCTCGAGTTGCCTTTGCGGCAGACCTTGCTGGCAAACAGGCTCCGCAGCCATGCCTCCTGCAGGGACCGCTTCAAGGCATGGGTTCGGCTCATTGATCCTGCATCGGTTCCCACGCAGGCGAAACCCGAGTATGCTAAATGGATCGTGTAGTCGGTGACGTGGGCTGCCTTGGGTACGATATCAGTCGCTTAAGGCATCCACGTAGACCGTCAACAAATAGCTGACAGGCTTGGCGTCGCGTGCGCTCACAAGGGCGCGGACATGCGAAAGCCCCGGCGTGCGGGGGCACGCCGGGGCTCGCTGACCGCCAGTACAGGGGGATCTCAGCTGGCGGTGAGGCGGATCAGCTTGTCCATCGGCAGTTGCGTGCCGTTGACGCCGAGCGTCACCGAGCCGCCGGCGCCGCCGCCGACCACATCCTGGACGAGACCGGTGCTGGTGATGTCGACCGGTACGGCCTGGCCGTTCGCATCGATGCCGGTCAGCGACAGCGTGTAGGCGCCGTCCGCGGCCTTCGATCCGTTGGCCAGCGTCCCGTCCCACGCGACGCGACCGGTCAGCCCGTCGGGCGCGATATCGCGCGTCGCGACGGTCTTGCCCGACGCGTCCGCGAACGTCGCGGTCAGCGTGGTGATCGCGCGATCGGTCTTGTACCCCCATTGCGCAGGGCCGGTCGACGACAGGCCGGAGACGGGCGTGTCGAACGACGCCTGCCGGCCGATGAAGCCCGAGGCCTGCGCCATGTTCTGCGTCGACAGCTGCGTGAGGATCTCCTGCAACGTCGAGGTCTGCTTCGTCGTCTGCTGGACCTGCGTGTATTGCGCGAGCTGTTGCGTGTACTCGGTCGAATCCATCGGCTTCAGCGGATCCTGGTTCTGCATCTGCGTCGTCAGCAGCTTCAGGAACAGGTTGAAGTCGGAGGTCGCGCCCGAGACCGTGCCGTTCTTGTCCTGCGCGGTCAGGGCGGTGCCGATCGTGGAAACTGTCATGCTGTCATCCTCAGGCCATCAGGTCGATGCGGCCGCGCGGGTTGAGCGGTCGCCAAACGGGATCGATGTCGGCGCCGCCATCGGCGTCGGCGTCATCGGAGTAATAGGGGCTGGCCGGCTGGTGCTGGCGCGGCTGGCCGTCGGCCGTGCCGTTGCCCCCGCTGCCCGTACCACCACCGGTTCCGGCGCGCGTATCGAAGCGCAGGCTCTGCTGATCCGCGCGGACGCCGGCATCGCCGAGCGCACGGTTGAGATCGGCGCTGTCGCGACGCAACAGGTCGAGCGAGGCGGGATTATCAGCCGAAACGACCGCGCGCAGGACGCCGTCGTCGTCGAAATGCATCCGTACCTCGATCCGACCCAGGTCGCGCGGATCGAGCCGGACCGTCATCGCCTCGCCACCGTCGGTGCGGACGTGGCGCGCGATCGCGACCCCCATGTCGTGGCCCATCTGGCCGGGGGTGGGCGTGACGGTAACCGTGGTCGTGGCGGGGGTCGGTGTCGACGCGGTGGCGAGCGGCTGGGCGGTTGTCGCGGTCGGTATGGCCTGGGCGTGCACAGGCGTGACCGCGGACTGCAGTGCCGGCGCGGTGTCCGCCTGCTGTCCGACGATCGGGGTACCGGCAGGTAGCGCGTCGGGTTTCAACAACGGCGCAAAGGGCGTGGCGGAGTCCGCGGGCTCCGCCTGCGTCGGCGTGACGGCGTCGGCCGAGGCTGCGATCGAGCGGGGCGCGGTCCGGCCGGCACTTGAAGATGGGGGCGTCGCATCGCCGTCGGAGCGGAGGTTGGCGCTGACATAATGCGGCCCCGCCATCTGCGCCAAGGCGTTTGCCGGTGGCGTCGCGAGGACGGCCAGAGTTGGCGCCGCCGCGTCGAGTGCCGGCGTCTTTTCTGCGGTGCCCAGGTTCTCGGCATTCGGTGCGGATGAGGGGGCGGTTTTTTCGTCCGGCTCCGTCTGCGTCACGCCGGCTTTCCCGCCGCGTGTCGCTGTGACGGGACGTCCCGTCATCGTAGTGGCAGCAGCCGGGACTGACGCCGTTGGAGCTGGCGTCGTTGCGGGGTTGGCGGACGCCGCCGCGGTGGGGCCGGCAGGGACCGAAACTGTCGTGACCGAGGGCAAGGGCTGCGTTGCCGACGGTTGCGCGCGATCCGCCACGGTCTCGTCGTCGGAGGCGGGCGTGTCCTTGACCGCGCTGCGCACCGAAGTTGACGGTACCGTTGCGGGCGCGATCGGACCGGACTTCGGAGATAGCGTAGGCTGCGTTTTTGAGGATGTTACCGAAGCGGTTTTTGTTGTCGAGGTCGCCGATGCCCCCGCGGTCTTCGCGGCGGTAGAGGGCGAGGCTGCGTCGCCGGTACCATCAGCCGCCGGCGTGGACGGCTTCGTGTCCGCCACGGTTGGTGTCGTGGTTGCGGGCAGCGAGGGCTGCGATGGTCGATTGCCGATAGCTGCCGCCGCAAGGTCGGCGAGCGCAAGTTTGGTTGTCGGCGTAGGCGTAGCGGCTGCGAGCGACACGGCTGTGTCCGTCGACTCGCTCTTCGGGTCACCCCTCACAGGGGCCGGGCCTTCTGTCTCCAAAGCGGCCGTCGCCGGGCTGGGCGGGGCAGGGACTAACGGCGCGCCGAGAGGCGACGTCGCGGGCATAGCGGTCGCGATGCCGTAGGTGTCGGCGATCAGCCGCGCTGCGGGGGGCAACGCCGCCATCGCCGTCTGTGCCAGCACTATCGGTGCGCCACCCGAACGGGCGGAGGCGAAGGGCAGCTGTGACGTCGTGTCGGGAGTCGTCGCGATACGCGATCCTTGCCCGGTCTGCGTCTGGCCGAACCCCGTTCCGGCGAGTGCCGCATCGAAGCCCGTGCCGGGCGATGTCGCCGGCCGCTGACCGGCAACCGCGACGGCGTCGAGACCTGGCAACAGGGAGAAGCTCGGCGGGGTCATGCGTATCCTCGACGCGGTGATCGGCGTATCATCGTCTTATTATAGGCGGTTCGCGGACTGTCGGGCGCAGCGATCACCCGACGACCCCGAGCGAGCGAATTCGCGCTCTCGCGTGGACTTCGTTCTGCGAGAGGACGACGGTGGCGGGGCGGACGCGTTCGATGATCGAGCGGACGAACGGCCGGATCGCCGGGTTGGTCAGCAGGCACGGGATCTCGCCCTCGGTCGCGAGCCGGTCGAAGGTCTCGCGGATCGCGGCCAGGAACGCGTGCAGGCTCGACGGCGCCATCGCCAGATGCCGGTCGTCGCCTTGCCCGACCAGGCTTTCGGCGAACGCCTCGTCCCACTCGCCCGACAGCGTGACGATCGGGATCGCTCCTTCGCGCGTCTGCTGCGCCGAGATCTGGCGCGCCAGCCGGCCGCGGACATGCTCGGTCATCTGGGTGATGTTGGAGGTCAGCGGCGCCGCCTCGGCGATGCCCTCGAGGATCGTCGGGACGTCGCGGATCGAGATGCCCTCGGCGAGCAGGTTCTGGAGGATGCGCTGCACCCCCGACACGCTGATCTTGGCCGGCACGATATCGGCGACGAGCTTTGCCGACTCCTTGTGGACCTCGTTGAGCAGCTTCTGCGTCTCGGTGTAGCTCAGCAGATCGGCGATATTGTCCTTCACCAGCTCGGTCAGGTGGGTGGTGATGATCGTGCCGCAATCGACCACGGTCAGCCCGCGCATCCCCGCCTCGTCGCGCAGTTCGCGGTCGATCCACAAAGCGGGCAGGCCGAACACGGGTTCGCGGGTCGCTTCGCCGGGCAGCGACAGCGAGTCCTGCGGCGGGTTGATCACGAGCAGGCGGTCGAGCCGGATCTCGCCGCGCGCGGCCTCGGTCTCCTTGATGTGGACGACGTATTCGTTCGGCTTCAGCGCCATGTTGTCGAGGATCCGTACCGACGGCAGCACGAAGCCGAAATCGACCGCCATCTGGCGGCGCAGCGCGCGGACCTGATCGTCGAGCCGGGGCTCGCGGCGTTCGTCGTTGATGATCGGCAGCAGCGCATAGCCGATCTCGATCCGCACCGCGTCGATCGCCAGCGTGCGCGAGATCGGTTCCTCGTCGGGCATCGCATCGGCATCCGCCGCAGCCTTGTCCATGCGATCCTGCACCACGCGCGTGCGGGCATCGCGATCGAGCTTGTACGCCGCCCAGCCGCAAGCCGCCGAAAATATTGCGAACGGGATGAACGGCAGGCCGGGGATGATCGCCAGCATCCCCATCATCACCGAGACCATCCCGAACGCCTTGGGATAGCGGCCGAGCTGGTCGCCGAGCGCGGCGCCGGTCTTGCCCGCGACGCCGCCCTTCGAGACGAGCAGGCCGGCGGCGATCGAGACGATCAGCGCGGGGATCTGGCTGACGAGGCCATCGCCGACCGTCAGCAGCGTGTAGGTGTGGAACGCCTCGCCGAACGGTACGCCGTGGACCGCGACGCCCATGATCAGCCCGACGAAGACGTTGATTGCGGTGATCAGCAACGCCGCGACCGCGTCGCCCTTCACGAACTTCGACGCACCGTCCATCGCGCCGTAGAACCCGCTCTCGGCCTCGACTTCGGCACGGCGTTCCTTGGCCTGGCGTTCGTCGATCGTGCCGGCGTTGAGATCGGCGTCGATCGCCATCTGCTTGCCGGGCATCGCGTCGAGGCTGAAGCGCGCGGCGACTTCGGCGATACGGCCGGCGCCCTTGGTGATGACAACGAAATTGATCACGATCAGGATCGCGAAGATGGTGAGGCCGATCACGGTCTCGCCACCGATCAGGAATTCGCCGAACGCCGCGATCACGCCACCGGCAGCGTGCGAGCCCTCATGGCCATGCGCCAGGATCAGCCGCGTCGAGGCGAGATTGAGGCCAAGCCGCAGCATCGTCGAGATCAGCAGGATCGTCGGGAACGCCGACAGCTGGAGCGGCTTGTCGATGAACAGCGCGGTCATCAGGATCATCACCGACAGCGTGATCGACAGCGCCAGCCCGAGATCGAGCATCCAGCCGGGCATCGGCAGGATCAGCATGCCGATGATCGCGATCACCCCGACCGCGAGCGCCATGTCGCGATTGGCGCCGATGCGCTGCAGGAAATTGGCGATGGCTGGCGGCATGGCGATGCGGGTCCGGATCAGATGGAGGGGGCAGGGGGCAGGTAGCGGGCCGGATCAGGTGGCCGATGAGGTGGCGCCGATCAGGTGGCGGGGATGATCGCGATCCCCGCTTCGACGAAGCTCTTCAGCTTGTTGCGCATCGTCCTGACCGAGATGCCGAGAATCCCCGATGCGGAGGTACGGTTGCCGCGACAGCGTTCCAGCGTCTTGAGGATCAGCGCGCGTTCGACATCTTCGACGGTATGGCCGACGAGACGGTCGACGCCGGGCGTCGCCTCGTCCGTGGTCCGTGCCAGCCGCGTGCCGTCGGCGAGCACCAGATCGTCGGGACCGACCACCGGGCCGCGCGCGAGCACGGTGGCGCGGTGGACGACATCCTCAAGTTCCTGGACGTTGCACGGCCAATTGTGGCGCGCGAGCAAGGCGAGCGCGGAGTCGGCGATCGGGCGAACCGCGATCTGTTCCACGCGGGCGGCCTGCTCCGCGAAATGCGCTGCCAACGCGGGAATATCGCCGACCCGGTCGCGCAGTGGTGGCAGCGCGATCCGCACCGTCCCGAGCCGCGCGGCGAGGTCTGCATGGACGGTCCCAGCGGCCGCGGACACTGCCAGATCGGCGTGCGCGGAGGTGATGATCCGGGTGTCCGCATAGCCCGAGGCGAGCGCGTGCGCGAGCCGGGTCTGCGTGTCGAGCGGCAGGCGATCGACCTCGCGGAGGAACAGCGTGCCGCCGCGCGCCTCGTCGAGCTTGCCCCGCCGCGGCGGCAGGGTTCCACCGGCGGCGCGGCCGAACAGTTCTGCTTCGATCGCGGTCGGCGTGCCGTGCGCGGCGTCGACGATCAGGAACCGACCGGTGCGTCCCGAGATGGCGTGGATCGAGCGCGCGAGCATCGTCCGCCCGGTCTTGGGTTCACCGACGATCGACAAGGCGATCCGGCTCGGTGCGATCGACCAGGCATAGCCGACCGCACGGACGAAGCTCGGGTCCTTGCCGATCAGCGTGCCCGGTGGTGCGGCCGCCGCGTTGGTGAGGATCGCGGCGATCAGCGCGTGGTCGGGTGGCAGCGAAACGTAGTCGCGGGCACCCGCCCGGATCGCGGCCACCGCCTGCTCGGCCTGGACGTCGATCCCGCAGGCGATCACCGGCACAACGAACGCCTCGATGCGGAGGCTGGTGATGAACCCGGCGACATCGGCGGCGACGTCGATCATCACCAGCCCGACGCTGGTCTCGCGCAGGATCGCCAGCGCCGTATCGATATCGTCCGCGATCGAGACGGTCGCACCGTTGTCGCGCGCCATCTGCGCGGCGACCTTCAGGACCGCGTCCGCACCGATCAACAGCAGATGGGGGTCGTCGCCCGTGCGGATCACGCGCGATTTTCCTGCTGGAGGATTTCGGTCAGCGTGATGCCGAGCATGTTGTCGATCAGCACCACTTCGCCGCGGGCGATCAGGCGATCGTTGACGAAGATGTCGACCGGTTCGCCGACGCGGCGATCGAGTTCGACGACCATCCCGGCCTTCAGCTTGAGCAGGTCGCCGATCAGCATCTTCGATCGGCCGAGGACGGCGTGAACCTTGACCGGCACGTCGAAGACCGCCTGGAGATCGGCATTGCCGGACATCGCCGCGGCGGCGACATCGGCGGGGTCGTCGAACTCCTCGAGGAACGCGACGGGCACGATGTCGTCGGGGTCGGTAAGATGCGGCACGGGGTTGGTCATCTGCGTATCCATCATGCGTTCATCCATTGGCGAATTACGGCGGCGGCTTCGGGCGGGGCCGCGGTGATCGCGTCACCAACCCGGCGAAGCGCGCCGAATTTGACTTGGCCATCGACCTGCGCGAGCGCGATTTCCTCATCGAGCGCGGGGCCGTTGGCTTCGAGCAGCGGGCGCTGTACCCCGCCCGGCACGGTGCCGGACTGGTCGGGCAGCGCGGCCAGCTCCGCGGTCTGCGCGGTGAGCAGGCGCTCCGCCGCGGTACCCGTTTCGCCGCTCGCCTGCGGCCGGATCATCCTGAGCGCGACCAGCCCGACCCCAGCGATGAGCAACAGCTTGCCCAGCATCCAGAGCTGATCGACGGGCAGCCGCGAGAGGAAGCCGGAGTCGGTATCCTTGAGGCTGTCGTCGGCGGCGAACGCCATGCTTTCGATCACGACGCTGTCGCCGCGCGCGGTGTCCGCGCCGACCGCATTCTCGACCAGCCGCGTCAGCCGCTGGATCTGCGCCGCGGGCAGCCCCTTGGCGCCGCCATCGACCATCACCGCGACCGACAGCCGCTTGATCCGGCCGGGCGCGCGGTCGACGACACTGTGCGTCTTGCTGTTGTCGTAGGTCGTATCCTCCGACGTCTCGTCATGCGCTTCGCTGCGGTTGGTCCCGGTGCCGCCGGCCTGCGGCTGCGCGTCGGGGAGCTGCCGGGCGATGCTGGCGCCTTGCGGGGCGGCCTGCGTGTCGGCGTTCTGATCCTTGCCGGAGACCGACACCTGATGCGCGATCACCTGCTTGTCGGGATCGAAGACGTTGGATTCTTCCTGCGTGCGGTCGCGGTCGATCTCGGCGGAGACTTCGGCGCGAACCTTGCCCTGGCCGACGATCGGCGCGAGCATCGCCTCGATCTCGTCGCGCATGCCGGATTCGACGGTCGCCTGGCGTTCGTCGATGTCGCTCGATCCCATCGTTCCGGCGTCGCCCGCGCGGGCAAGCAACGCGCCAGTCTGATCGACGATAGAGACGGACTCGGGCGACAGGTCGGGCACCGAGGACGAGACGAGGTAGCGGATCGACTGGACCGCTTCGGCACCGAGCCGACCCTTGGTCTTGACGGTGACCGCGGCACTCGCCTTGGTGGTCTGCGTCGCGAACATCGCGCGGTCGGGCATGACGATATGGACGCGGGCGCGGGAGATGCTCTGCAGCGTCTCCACCGACTTCGCCAGTTCGCCTTCGATCGCGCGCGTCTCGTTCATCTTGGCGCGGCTCGCGGAGACGCCGAACGGCTCCTCCTCGTCGAGTACGTCGTAGCCGATCTTGCCGCCCAGCTTCTCGCCGGCCATGCCCATCCGCAGTTCGGCGAGCTTGTCCTCGGGCGCCATGATCGAGGTGCCGTCGGCCGAAAGCTGGAAGGCGACGTTCTGCGCCTTCAGCTTTTCGGCGATCGACTGTGCCGCGCTCGGGTCGAGGTCGGTGTAGAGAAACCCCATCGTCGAGTCGCCGCCGCGCGTCGCCACCACCGCGAGAACGGCGAGCAGCGCAGCAGCGATTCCTCCCATCAGGAGCAGGCGCTGGCGACCGATCTGCCCCAACACTGTCCGTATCTGATCCAAGCGAAACCCCATTCGAAACGGCAGCAATGCCTGATTTCATTATAGGAGAGACGCGAGGCGGCAGTTCTTGCCGGGCGGAAACTTTTGCCGACCGGTGATCGGGTGGCGGTCTGACGTGGTGTCATCAAGCCGGGCGGTGCGATGGTTCGTCATTCCCGCGTAGGCGGGAACCCATACTGGCAGGCTTCCGGGTATGATCGCCAAGACCTGAGCATATGGGTCCCCGCCTCCGCGGGGATGACGAGGACGCTCTACGACGGATCGATCCACAGGCGTCGAATTTCGATCCTCCCCCGCCAGGGGGAGGTGGCTGGCGCTTGCCAGACGGAGGGGGAGGACAGGGAAACCTCTGTTCCGTGTCCTCCCCCTCCGACACCTTTGGTGCCACCCCCCCTGGCGGGGGAGCATGCAGGATCAGCCGTCGACGCGTTCCAGGACCGGACCGAGCGCTGCTTCGACGGCGGCGATGCGCGTCGCGGCTTCGAGGACGACGCCGCCGCGATCCCAGTGGATATGCGCGTCGCCGATCGCCAGCGCCGCATCCGCGTGGACGGTCAACGCGAGATGGCGGCGGTCGCCGTTCTGGCGGATCGCCACGAGGCGTTCGATCTCGGGGACCAGATCGGGTGCGACGGCGACGCCGATCTCCTGCCCGCGGGCGACCTGTTGCAGCGCGCGGCCGATCGCCGCGTCGATCGCGCCGCCGGGATATTCGACGAGCGCGCGACCGGCGAGCAGTTCCGCGGCGACGATCGCGACCGACGCCGCCTCGCGTGCGGCCTCCTGTGCCACGCTTTCGAGCTCCGCCTCGACCGTTTCGATTGCCGCATGAAGCGCGTCGACCGCGGCGAGCAGCGCGGTATCGCGATCGGATTGCGCCTGGGCGAGCCCTGCGTCGAACCCGTCCGCGCGGGCGACCGCGACGTGGCGGTCGCAATCGGCACGGGCGAGCGCGAGTTCGGCCTCCAGCGTGGCGATCATCAGCTGGAGATCCTCGGTTTCCGCATGCGCGGTACGGAGCGGAACGGCGGTTTCGAACACGCGATCGAACGCGAACGGGCGGATGTGGAAGGCTGCGTCCATGGTCTCAGACGATCATCGCATCGTTGCTCTTCGGATCGACCAGCAGGATATCGCCGCTGTCGGCCAGCTGCTTGGCGAGCCGGACGAGCGCGGTCTGCGCCTCCTCGCAATCGCGCGCGCGGACCGGGCCCATCGCGGCCATGTCCTCGCGCATCAGCTTGGCCGAGCGCTCGGTCATCGTGCCGAGGAACAGGCGGCGGATTTCGTCGGTGGCCCCCTTGAGCGCCAGCGCCATCTGTCGCTTGTCGGCCTGACGGACGATCACCGCGGCAGCCTGCGGAACCAGTCCGCCGAGATCCTCGAACGTGAACATCAGCGCGCGGATCCGCTCGGCGGACTCGGGCGCGTGTTCGTCGAGCGCGTACAGCATCGCCTCTTCGGTCGACCGGTCCATCGCGTTGAACACCTCGGCCATCGCCTCGTGCGGATCGTGGCGCTGCGCGCGCGACAGGTTGTTCATGAACTCGCTGCGCAGCGTCTGCTCGACCTGGAGCAGCACGTCCTTCTGGACGGTCTCCATCCGCAACATCCGCTGGATGACCTCGGTGGCGATGTCCTGCGGCAATTGCGCGAGCACGCCGGCGGCGTTTTCGGGCTTCAGCTTCGACAGGATGACCGCGACGGTCTGCGGATACTCGTTCTTGAGATAGCGCGCGAGCACCGACTCGCTGACGTTCGACAGCTTGTCCCACATCGTCCGGCCGGCGGGACCACGGATGTCCTCCATGATCTCGCGGACGCGGTCGGTCGGCAAGACGCCGTCGAGCAGCCGTTCGGCGGTCTCGTACGAGCCGTGCAGCGCGTTCATGCTGGTAACTTCGCCGGTGAAGCTGACGAGCAGATGCTCGGCGACATGCGACGGCACGCGACCGAGCTGGGCGATCGCCGACGACAGGTCCTTGACCTCCTCGACCGACAATTGATCCCAGATCGGTGCGCCATGCTCCTTGCCGAGAGTCAGCATCAGCGCGGCGGCGCGCTCGATGCCGGAATAGCGCTTGAGTTCGGGCGGTTCGGCCAGCGTCATGGTCCGCGTGTGCTCCAAAAGATCGCGTCGGGAACCGGCCCGTACGCTTCCCCCCTATTATAGGAGAGAGCGATCGATCCGGACGGCGCTCGAAGAGGAAGACATGAGCAATTTCTCGAATGGCCTGATCGGTCTCAGCGTGTTGACGGGCAGCGATGCCTTCACGGCCTTTGCCGCGTCCAACGCGGCGACGCCGATCGAAACCAAGGCGCAGCGCAAGGCGAAGGCGGCGTTCACCACGCCCGTCACGACGCCGCCCTGGAAGCAGAAGGCCTCGACGCTCAGCGACTCGTCGCAGGTGTCGCTGATCAAGAGCATGAAGACGATCATCGACAAGGCGAGCAGCAGCAGCGCCACCGTGCCCGGCGACGTGCAGACGACCTTCGTCGCGTACAAGGCGCTCGATCGCCTGCGCCTGCTCGCCGAAAGCGCGGCCAAGGACACCACCGCGTCGAGCGAACGCACCAATTTGGAAAAGGCGTTCGCCAAGGGGTTGGCCGATCTCAAGACCTATCTGGGATCGGCGCCGTCGGACAAGATGGACCTGTCGTTCGGCAGCCTCGCACGGCAGGCGCAGACCGTCGGCGTCAAGGCGGCATCATCGCTGAGCACCGCGACGATCGTCGGCACGGGCGTCAACGACACGCGCACTGCGCCGCTGGCGGGAATGACCGGCAAGGAAATCCTGCGTATCGACCTGTCGCAGCCGGGCGTCTCGGACAGCGTCACGGTCGATCTGTCGGGGACGCCGCAGCCGCCGACGCTCGACAGCGTGGCCGATGCGATCAATGCGAAGATCGCCGCGGTGCCAAAGCGCGATGCGAGCGGCAATGCGGTGCTCGACGACACCGGCAACCCGGTGCCGCGCTGGCCCTCGGTCAAGTTCGTCCCCGCCAAGACCGGCGAGAAATGGACGCTGTCGCTCGAGCGTGCCGGCTTCGAGACGGTGTCGATCGACCAGGTCGGCGCGAGCGATGCGCTGATGGTCGCGAGCGGCGTCACCGAACCCGATACCCCGACGAATACGCGGATATCGCGGTTCGACGATCTGACGACTGACCCGACGCGCAAGACGCTCGGCACGATCAGCGCGGTCGATCGGGCGGCGACCGCGCGGCAGGAGGTCGTCGCCTCGACCGATACGACCGGCAAGGCGAAGGCGACGACGATCTCTGCGGCGGCCATTGCACAGGCGATCGCGACCGACGCGAACGGGTTCAGTTATGTCGTCGGCACGACCGCGGGCGATATCGGTGGCAATCTGTCGCACGGTGCCGACGATCTGTTCCTGACCAAGGTCGACAGCGAAGGCAGCGTCGTCTGGCAACGCAATCTGGGCGCGGCCGGCTCGGCGCAGGGCGCGGCGGTGACGATCGCGCCCGATGGCGGGATCGTCGTGGCGGGGACCGTGACGGGCGGGTTCGACGGCGCCAACAGCGACGGCGACATGATGGTCGCACGCTATGACGCGTCGGGCGGCGAGACGTTCTCGACTCTGGTCCGCTCGCTCGGCGCGCAATCCGCGACGGCTGTGGCAGTCGGCGCGGATGGTTCGATCTATGTCGGCGGCCAGACCGAGGCGAACGGCGGCGATGCGTATCTCGCGCGGCTGGACGCGACCGGTACGCTGAAGGAGACCCGCACGATCGGTGGTGCCGGCGTGGACACGGTCAAGGCGCTGGCGATCTCGGGCGACGGACAGGTGCTCGCGCTGACCAGCGAAAGCGGTCAGGCGACCCTCCACAAGCTCGATGCCGGATCGCTGGCGACGGATATCGCAACGCTCGGCCTGGGCAGGGCGGATGCGCGCGCTATCGCAGTGGCGGCGGACGGCACGATCGCGGTCGGTGGCGCGACTGACGCCGCGCTGTCGGGCACGCAGGCGAACGCCGGCGGGGCGGGGCGAGATGGCTTCGTCGCGCGGATCGATGCCGGTTTGTCGGGCGCAGCGATCACCTATGTCGCGACGGCTGGCGAGGACCAGGTCGACAGCGTCGCGTTCCTCGGCGGGGAAATCTATGCGGGCGGTCGCACCAATGGGACGCTGGGTACGGCCAAGACCGGGACCACCGACGGCTTCGTCGCGCGGATCGACGCATCGACCGGGGCGATCGGGACGACCAGCCAGTTCGGCGTGATCGGCGCGAAGACCGAGTCGGTGCGGCTGTCGGCGATCGCCGGCGGCGACAGCGTGCTCGGCGCGATCGGCTTGCACCGGGGCACGTTGACGCCGAGCGATTCGGTGACGCTCGAAGCACAGACCAGCCTGCGCGCCGGGGACGAGTTCTCCGTGCGGATCAACGGCGGTGCACTGCGCAAGATCGTGATCGGCGACGACGATACGCTGTCTACGCTCGCCGACCGGGTCCGGCAGCTCGTCGGGACGAAGGTCGCGAGCGTCACCACGCCGCTGAAAGGCGTGGGTCGCAATCTTCGCATCGACCTGAAGCCCGGCAACGAGATCGAATTCGTCGCAGGGTCGGCGGGCAAGGATGCGCTCGCCAAGCTCGGTCTCGACGCGCGGCGGATTTCGAGCCCGGCGTCGGTTCCCGACGATGCACCGAAAGTCAGGCCCGGCGGTGCGTTCGCGCTGGGACTGAACGAGGCGCTCCGGCTCGATACGAAGACCGAGGCCGCCAACGCGCTGTCCCGGATCACGCAGGCGATCTCGTTCGCACAGTCCGCGTATCGATCGCTCTATTGGGATGATACCAAGGCGTTGCTCGCAGACACCGGCGTGTCGAACGGACGCAAGCCGGGCTCGACCGCGATCGAGCAGGCGCAACTCGGCAATTATCAGGCCGCGCTGACCCGGTTGTCGGGCGGTTCGTCAAGCTACACGGGATTCTAGACATGGCCGTTCCCTCGATCCTCGCCGGCATCACGCGCGAGATGAAGCATCTCGCGGACCGGCAGCGCGTCATCGCGCAGAACATCGCCAATTCGGAAACGCCGGGCTTCAAGGCGCGCGACGTCGCGGCGCCCGATTTCTCCGAACTGCTCGCGCAGCAGACCGGCGGGCGCAGCGGCAGCCCGAGCATCGCGCGGCCGCGCGTGATGCTGACCGGGGCGATGAGCGCGCTGGGTGCGCGCGCGCCTCGAGGTGGCGGGGGGATCCAGCTCGATCACGACGTCAGCGAAACCAAGCCCGACGGCAACAACGTGACGGTCGAGGATCAACTGCTGAAGATGGGGCAGATCCAGGCCGACTTCACCGCGATGACCAATCTCTATCGCAAGCAGCAATCGCTGCTAAAGACCGCACTGGGGCGTAGCGGCGGCTGAACGGCGAGATTAGTCTGGAGCCATGGGGCTTGCTGAATTTCGTCATGCCGGACTGATTCCGACATCTACGTTGCAGCGGAATCGATAGATTGGGGTCCGGGAAATGGTGGTCGCAGCGATCAGCCGGTGCTGATCCGTTTGAAGCAAGGACGGGATTGCGTTCGACTGTCAGTCCGCCCCCCTTGTTCTCCCGCGAAGGCGGGAGCCCAGTCTGGGTCCCCGCCTTCGCGGGGAAACACTCTGCCGTTTGTTCGACGGGTTAGCCCCGATCCGTCCTAGACGTGATACGCCGCGATCACCGCGACGGCGTCGGCAGGGGCGAGCGTGTCGAGCGCGACCGAGTCCGCCGGATCGAGGCCGTGCACGGTCATCGCACCCCGCGGGTCCAGCGAGACCGCCATCAGGCGGTGGCCTTCGCCCGATTTGACGAGCGCGATCCCGCCGGCCTGCGGATAGCGGTCCGGATCGACGATCACCGTCGCGTGCCCGGGCAGTCCGCTGCCGAGCGGGGCGCGGCCGACGCGGAGGCCGAACGCGCGCGGCCCGGCGAAACTGGGCAACTCGACGGTTGCGCCGGTCGGCTGCATCGCGATCGCGCCGTCGGCCAGCGGCACGCCGTAGACCGTCGCGAGCCGGACCGAGGCGCCGACCGTCTGACCAGATGGCAACGCACTCCGGACGCTGGCCGGCGTGACGGGCGCGGAAATGCGTTCGGCGTGGGCAAGCTCCTGACGCAGCGCGGCGATGCGTTGGCGGGTTCGCGCCCTGCGATCCTCAGGGCCGCCGATTTCGTGCAGGAACTGGTCGAGCGCACCACAGGCGTGCATCTGGTCGAGATGCGCGCGCAACGCGGTCTCGTCCGCGACGTGGAAGAAGCGGCACAGCGAAGCAACCGTCGGTGCGCCCCAGCGAAGCAGGCCCTTCTGCGCGTTTTCGAGCCGCGACAGGATGACCGGCGCGATCCCGAAATCGGAATCGATCACTGCGGGCGATAGCGTCGGGTCGCCGGCGCGCGTGGCGCGGATCGCCGCGGCCAGCGCGACCGCGGTCTCCGCCTCGCGCTGATCGTCGAGCACTGCCGTATCAGCGAACGGGGCAAACCAGGTTTCGAGGTCGAACTGCGGCGATTGCACGTCGATCAGCAGATCTTCGGGCTCGACGTCCAGCGTTCCCGCGATCCGGACGAGTTCGATCGCGCGCGGGAAAACCTCGCCACGCTCGATCTTCGACAGGCGGATATACGGGATTTCGGGGATCGACCCGGCAAAGGCGAGGAGCTTGGGATGGCCGCGCTTCAGGCGATGTTCGCGAACGCGGTTGGGGAACACGACCGAACGATAGCGGTCGGCGACGATAACGCCGCCGCCGGTTCCGCCATTCGCCAAGACGTCGGCAGCCAACGGCCTCGAATGGCCCTTACGCGGCCGATCCTGCCGAGTGAGGACGGTCACTCACGCTGCTCCACTGTTCAATTCCCCTATACGTCATCTTCCTATCAAGAATTACGGATCGATGACAACGGGAACGCAGCGGTATAGGATGTATCAAAGCGGGATATCGGACCGGTCGAGTGCCGGATCAGTTGAGTGGGGCGTAAAGACGGTCGGCGGCCATCAGCGTCCAGATGCTGTCGGGTGCTGGCGGAATGATGGCGACGGCCGTACCGCGGCGATCCGCGGCGGCGATCAGCGCGCTTGAGTCGCGCGGTGGCCGCCCCGTCATCAGGACCACGCCCGTTCCGTCGGTGACGATACAGGAGAAGGCGGCGCCGTGGCGTGCCGTCCGGATCGCGGCCAGTCGAGCGAACAATACGATGGAGGCGCGCTCGAGCGTGGCCACGGCGGGACCCAGAAGATGATCCGGGCGAGCGCAGCGCGGATCGCGGTAGGGGGCGAGGGTCTCGTCCCACAATGTGAGGACAAGCGCGCCCTCGCTGGTGTGGGCCGGTAATGCCAGCGTCAACAGGACCGCACCCTGGCACTGCATCAATCCCGATCCGATCAACGCAATATCGCGGGCGGCACGGATCAGGCGTTCGTCGATGTCGGATGGACTGTCGGTGGCCAGCAAATCCGTCATATCGTGCACCGGCATCTAAACCTCCCGTAAACCTTGTTCTATTTTAGGAGGGTTTAGGATGCCTGTGGCGCGGACGACACAAACTATCTTGGGCATGCCGAAAAAGCGTGGCCGGCGCGCTGTCGCCGGCCAGCGTCAGATCACAGCGCGACCGATCCGATAGATTCGCGGCGGGGGCGTGCTGGAACGGGCGTCGACAGTGCTGCGGCGAACCGTGGCGTGCGATCCGCCATTTCGGCGATCGCCGCGGTGGCGCGCTTGGCGACCTGGCGAGTCCGCTCGCGGACCGCCTCGTCGTCGATCCGGGCGTCCTGCTCGGCATCCTCGGACAGGCGGCGTTCGATCGCCTCGCGGTGGAGCGCGATCTTGGCTTCCAGCGCGGCGAGGTCCGAAGGATCGATCGGATGGACGGACGAGCGCAGGCGCGGCCCGGCGATTTCGCGTGCACGCTCCGGAGTCGCCTTGCGGGCGCGACGTGCGAGCTGATCGGTGCCGACGTCGCGCAGGTGATCGACGTAATCCTCGATCAGCTTGGTCCGCGTGAGCGTCGCCATGTGCGCGGATGCGCCCGATTCGGTCAGCTCCACCGCATTTTCGTCCATGATCATCGTCTCGAGCGTCATGTCCTCGCCATCGGCGTTCGACATCACGGCATGGAGCGACACGGTCGCGGCCGAGACCTTCTTCGCCGAGGGGCGCTGATCGGTCATCAGGCGGAAGCGGAGGCCCTGGAGCTCGCCGCGGAGCTGCCAGTTCACGAAGGTCGTGAACTGCGCCTTGGTCGGGTCATAGCCCTGGATCGCACGGTGCACGCCGATCGCGCAGCACTGCTCGGCGTCCTCCCAATGCGAGACCAGCCCGTATTGGCGGATGAAGTGGCGGATGCGCGGGGCGATGAGCTTCAGGATCCCGGCAAAGGCGCGGTCGCCATACACGCGCTGGCGGTTGGTCATCGCTGCGCCATCGGCCGGTGTGTTTTCGATAACGATTGCGACGGCGGCCTCTAGCGCGGCGGTGATCTTCGACATTGGTAGTCCCCAAACCTCGGTCGCTACAGCGCTTCCGAACAATCTCCTTTTGGGGTCAATTAGTTAACATCCTGTATCTCCCATATAGGATGTAATTGGATTGTACGGAATCGTCAGCCGGAAATGTTTGCGAACTGTTGCGGGCGGATTTTGCGGTCCATGAAATCGAGCAGCCAGTTGCGGTGCGCGACCGTGGCGTCGCCGGTCGAGGCGATTCGACGGCTGCTGTCGCCGGCGCCGATCTGGGCATTGAGCAGCGTATGCGCGCGCGATTCGGACAGTCCGCCGTCGCGAACGAACCGCACCGCGTCGCCCAATCCGAGATGGTGGCCGAGATACGCCAGTCGCGCGGTTGCACCGACCTCGCCGTGCGCCGAAACGCCCGCGCGATCGAGTCCGTCGAGATTGCGTCGGGCGAAGTCGGCGATGCCGTTGATCGCCGCGGTCGGATCGTAGCGCAGTGACAGCACCGTCGCCCGCGCGCTTGCGAGCACCTTGCCGTTCTCGCCGAGCAAGCCATTGGCGCGCGCGAATCCGTTCAGCCAGGTTCCGCCGGTTTCGGCCATGCCTTCCCAGGTCCGGCTGAGAAATTGACCGAGGCCGGCGGCGCTCGATCGTGGATTGCGCGAATAGGTCTGCCAGGTTCCATCGCGCGCCTTGCCGGCTTCGGCGTCGACGATCGCGGCCAGTGCCGCTGCCGGAATACCGGTGCGCGCCGCGGCGGCCTGCAAGGTCGGCGCGTGCCGGGCATTGCGCCCGAGACCGTCCACGGCAGCCACCCCCGTATGCGGGGCCGAATCGATTGCAGGACGATGGAGAGCGGGCCCCAGGTCAGCCGTTGCAAAACGGGCGCGAACCTCCGCGGCTCCGGCAACCGGATCTGGCGTCGTCGCAGGAACCTTGGCTTCCGGCATCAGCAGCGCGATCAGCGAATCGAGCGAGGTCGGCGACGATGCGTCGCGTGCCGTCACCGAGGCGGAGTCGTCGCGCGATCCGTTCCCCGATCCGCCGAGCGCGGCCTGCCAGAGATGCTTCGCCATCTCGGCTTGTGCGGCACCATAAATGATCGCGGCCCGGCGATCGCGCGGGACGCTCGCCAGACCTGTCGGATCGATCACGGCGTGGGCATCTTGCTGGTCGGAGCGAGCCGGGCGTTCGCGACATGGGCCGCAAACTTGCGGCCGCGCCGTGACGCGCGACGCGCCGCGGTAAGGTCGTCGAGCATCGCCTGTTCGGCGGCGGCGAGGCTGCGGGCCTCGGCCTCGCGGTGCGCGCCGACGGCACCTTCGATCGCGGTGCGCGAGCCATAGACCTCGACCGCCTTGCGACGCAGCGACTCGAGATGCAGGTGCGCGGCGGCACGGTGCTCGGCGAGCTGGCGACGGTGGTCGCGGGCGCGGACGAAGTAGCGATCGGTGGTCAGGCGGGGTTCGCCGAACGCGACGAGACCTTCGCGGATCATCGCGTTTTCGACCGCGATATGCGCTTTTTCGATCCGCTCGAGCTCGTCGATCGCGAGGCCGATCGCGGCCCGGACCGCGTCGAGCTTGCGTTCGACGACGCGCAACGCGGTATCGTAAGGCGTCGTCATGCTGCCATCTCCAGCGTGGGTTCAGGGCGCGCGTCCGCCGTCGCTGCAGGCTCGACCGCCAGCAACTCGGCCAGGATCGCGAAGGTCTGTGCGGCGTTCGCCTGATCCTGCTTGCCCTGCGTCAGCAGTGCCTCGATCTGTGGCGCAAGGCGGATCGCCTCGTCGACTTCGGGGCTCGACCCAGGCTTGTACGCGCCGAGCCGGACCATCTCCTCCATGTCGCCATAGGTCGACAGGATGCGGCGCGCGGCCAAGCGGATGTCGTTCTCTTCGGGCGTGTGGCAGCGCGGCAAGGTGCGCGAGACCGATTTCAGCAGGTCGATCGCCGGATAGCGGCCGCGCTCGGCGATTTTCCGCGTGATCACGACATGGCCGTCGAGGATACCGCGCACCGCATCCGCCACCGGTTCGTTGTGATCGTCGCCATCGACGAGGACGGTGAACAACCCCGTGATCGTACCCTGACCGGGAAGACCCGGCCCCGCGCGTTCGAGCAACCGCGGCAGTTCGGCGAAGACGGTCGGGGTATAGCCCTTGGTCGCGGGCGGTTCGCCCGACGCCAGACCGATCTCACGCTGTGCCATCGCGAACCGCGTGACCGAATCCATCAGGCACAACACCTTGAGACCCTGGTCGCGGAAATGTTCGGCGATCGCGAGCGTCGTCCAGGCGGCCTGACGACGCATCAGCGCGGGCTCGTCGGAGGTCGCGACGACCACCACGCTGCGCGCGAGACCGGCGGCGCCGAGATCGTCCTCGACGAATTCCTGGACCTCGCGGCCGCGCTCGCCGATCAGCCCGATCACCGCGACGTCGCAGTCGGTCCAGCGTGCCAGCATCGACAGCAGCACCGACTTGCCGACGCCCGACCCGGCGAACAGCCCGAGCCGCTGACCTTCGCAGAGCGGCGCGAAGACATCGAGCGCACGGACACCGGTCTCGACCTTGGCGCCGACGCGCGCACGCCCGGCGGCGGGCGGGGGCGTCGCGCGGATCGGACGCGGTACCAGCCCGGTGGGCAACCCACCCTTGCCGTCGACCGGGCGACCGAGGCCATCGACCATCCGGCCGAGCCACGCGGCGCAGGGGCGGATCGCGAACTCACCTGCGGCGACGACCGCGCGGGCGCCGGCCGCGACACCCTGCGGGTCGCCGAACGGCAGGCACAAGGCGCGGCCATTTTCGAGACCGGTGACTTCGGCGTCGATCGTGCCGGTGCGGATGGCGATGCGGATCCGCGAGCCGATCTGTGCGGCGTTGCCAAGCCCGTCGACTTCGATCAGCGCTCCGCGTGCGGCCACGACAGTGCCGTAGCGCTCGTCGAACGGCATCTCCGCCAGGGTGGCGGTCGCCGCCGCGAGGACCTGCATCGTTCGCATTTCAGGCGGCGCGGCCGGCGAGGCGATCGAACGCCGCGGTCTCATAGTCGATCAGCCGGCGGCAGATGCCGAGCGCGCGATAATATTCGGCGGTGGCGACGCAGTGCGCGAATTCGAGGCACAGCATGCGCGCCGCGGCGGTTTCGAACGCCGACAGCAGCTCGCCGAGCAGCACGACGATGCGATCCTGATGCGCGTCGCGTGCCGTATCGTCGATATAGGCCATCATACAGGCGAGGTAGAGCCGCCGGGCGGGCGTGGTCGCCTCGTCCGGCGCCATGATCTCGCGACCGCGGAGCAGCGCGACCTGGTTCTCGACGATCAGCTCCACGCGACCGTTGGCGCGCAGCACCGCGCCGTTGACGATCATCTTTTCTCCGTCCCGCAAGGTTATCCGCAACGTCATCCAACCACCCTTCATGTGTCTGGATCGTTATAGGATGGATTAACGAAGTGCGGTCGCGACCCGGCAAGATTTGCCGCCTTGTGAGCCAGGGGCACGTCCCCGCGATGCTGCGTCGCCGGCATCTTCACGACCGGCATCTTTACGAAACCCGCGCGCTGCCGACCGGCGATGCGTGGACGCCCCTATAAAGTGACGAGAAGGGGCGCGTATCCGCCCACCCTGTCGTCGATGTCCGCTTGGAGACGTATTCGCATGAGCCTGTATTCAGCCCTGTTTTCCGGCGTGTCCGGCCTGTCCGCCGAAGCCAGCGCGATGGCCGCGGTCGCGGACAACATCACCAACGTGAACACGGTCGGCTACAAGGCCGTCGAAACCCAGTTCAGCACGCTCGTCGGCGACGGCCGCGCCTCGAACAGCTACACGGCGGGCGGCGTGACCGCGCAGCCCAAGGCACTGATCTCGAACCAGGGCCTGTTGCAGGCGTCGAGCAACTCGACCGATCTCGGCATCGAGGGGCAGGGCTTCTTCATCACGCGGTCGAGCAGCGACGCGAACAGCGGCGTGTCGCTGACCCGGTCGGGCTCGTTCTCGCCGGACAAGGACGGTTTCCTCAAGAACACGTCGGGTCAGTATCTGCAGGGCTGGCGGCTCGATACGAAGGGTGCCTACGTCAACACGGGCAGCGTCAATGCGCTCGAACCGATCCGCGTCAGCGACCTGACCGGCACCGCAGCCGCGACCAGCAAGATCCAGATGCGGGCGAATTTCCAGTCGACCACGGCAGCCTATACGGGCGCCTATACCGCGGGCGACATGGCGAACGGCACGGTGGCGTCGCCGAGCTTCTCGCGATCGGTCGACGTCTACGACCAGCAGGGCGGCGCTCACCGTGTCGCGCTGAGTGCGATCAAGACCGGCCCGAACAGCTGGAAGGCCGAAATCTACGCGCAGCCCGCAACCGACGTGACCGCGGCGAACGGCCTGCTCGCCAGCGGCGACATCAAGTTCAACGCCGACGGCAGCCTCGACCGGGCGAACAGTTCGCCGGCGCTGTTTTCTTCGGTCACGCCGACCTGGACGAACGCGGCGGGCGCCGATCCGATCGCGCTGTCGCTGGGCACCGACGGCAAGGTCGACGGGCTGACCCAGTTCGGCACCGAGTCTTCGCTGGTATCCTCGTCGGTCGATGGCGGCATCCTCGGCAACGTGGCGTCGGTGTCGGTGTCGAACCAGGGTGTCGTCAGCGCGACCTTCGACGACGGCCGCACGCGGGCGATCTTCCAGCTGCCGGTCGCGACGGTGCCCAATCCGAACGGCCTGACGCGCATCAGCGGCAACGGCTATAGCGCCTCCAGCGTGTCGGGTGCCTATGCGATCAACGCACCGGGATCGCTCGGCGCGGGCAACATCAAGGGCTTCGCGCTGGAGGCCTCGACCGCCGACCTGGCGCAGGAGTTCACCAACATGATCCGCTTCCAGCGTGCCTACAGCGCGTCGTCGAAGATCATCACGACGGTCGACGACATGCTCCAGGAAGCAAGCAACCTGAAGCGATAAGCCCGACTAGCACCCGGCTCAACAAAGGTACTGCGCGTGTCGCTCAGCGAAATCCTGTCCTCCGCCCTGTCCGGCCTGAACGCCACGCAGGCGGCCATGCGGACGGTGTCCAACAACATCGCAAACGTGAACACCGCGGGATACGCACGCGAAAAGGTGTCGCTGACGACCAGCGTCACCGCGGGCCGGGTCACGGGCGTCGTGGTCGGCGAACCGAGCCGCGTCGCCGACAAGTATCTGGAGACCACCGTCTACGCGCGATCGGGCGATGCCGGTCGCGCCGAGGTGGTCTCGACCTATCTCGATCGGTTGCAGTCGGTGCTGGGGGCGTCGGACTCGGATTCGGGCATCTCGGCGCGGCTGAATGCGGTCGCATCGGCGGCGACCGCGATGACCGGCAGCGCGGGCGGTCCGCAGACCAGCGCGGCGTTCGTCGGATCGGTCGCCGATGCGGTCGGCACGATCCAGCAGCTCGGCACGGACGTGTCGGCGATCCGGTCGGACGTCGAAGGCGAAGTCGGCTATTCGGTCGACCGCGCCAACACGCTGTTGCGCAATATCTACGACTTGAACGATTCGGTCGCGCGGCTCGAGGGGCTGGGGCGGAGTTCGGCCGGCGTCGCCGACCAACGGACCAGCGCGATCCAGGAATTGAGCGGACTCATCGGCGTGAACGCGCGCGAACAGTCCGATGGCCGCGTGACGATCGAGACGACCACCGGCGTCCAGCTGGTCGACCGGCGGCTGCGTCAATTGTCCTATGCGGACAGTGGTGCCGGATCCTCGCAGCCGATCTATGCGCCGATCGAAGTGCGGTTTGCCGCAGCCGACGGCTCGCCCGGCGCCACGACCGGCGAGAAGATCGACAGCCCGTCGATCGGCGGCAAGCTCGGTGGCCTGCTCGACCTGCGCGATCATCAGCTTCCGGGGTTTTCGGATCAGGTCGCGGACGTGTTCGCGGGGATGGCGCAGGTACTCAACACCGCGTCGAACGCGGGCACCGCAGTGCCGCCGCCGGCGACGCTGGAGGGGCGCGCGACCGCGTTGACCGGCAGCGACCGGCTCGGCTTCACCGGCGCGGCGACGTTCGCGGTGACCAAGAGCGACGGTACGCTGGTGGCCAAGACCAAAATCGATTTCTCCGCACTCGGCGCGAACGCGACCGTCGACGACGCGGTCGCGGCGATCAATGCGGGCCTCGGCAGCGCGGGCACCGCGAGCTTCGTCGGCGGCAAGCTGACGATCGCAGCGAGCGCGAGCGGCAACGGCGTCGCGATCGGCCAGGATGCGACCAGCCCGAGCGCCCGCGCGGGGATCGGGTTCTCGCAATATTTTGGCCTGAACGATGTCGTTCGCAGCGACACGGCGATGCTCGCGCCGTCGGGCTTCAAGTCGGGCGACGCGCATGGTTTCGCCGCGGGCCAGTCGGCAGACCTCGCATTGCGCGATACGTCCGGGCGGGTGCTGGCGCGGTATACACTGGGCGCGACCGGCTCGACCTTCGGCGATCTCGTCACCAACCTGAATGCGAGCCCGCTGGCCGGCTATGGCAGTTTCGCGATGGACGATGCGGGGCGGATCCGGTTCTCGCCGACCGCGAGCAATGCGGGGGCTGCCTTGTCGGTGGTCTCGGATACGACCGATCGCGCGGGTACCGGCCGCAGCCTGTCCGAGATCACCGGGCTGGGCGGTGCGACCGCTAGCCTTGCTGGTGCCGAGGTGCGCCGCGATATCGTCGCCGATCCGAGCCGCCTTCCGCTCGCCCGTCTCCAGGACGTCGCGGTCGGCGCGAAGGCACTCGGCGCGGGCGATCGTCGGGGCGCGTCGGGGTTTGCCGATGCCACCGAAGCGGTCGTCGATCTCGGCAGGAACGGCGTGACGTCGGTGTCGCGGCTGACCGCGAGCGTGCTCGGCAATGCCGCCACCGCCGCGTCGCGCGCGCAGACGATGCAGACGACGACGACGACGCGCCGCGACGACGCGGTCGCCAGCCGCGACAATTTTTCGGGCGTCAGCATCGACGAGGAACTCGGCCAGATGGTCGTGCTCCAGAACAGCTATTCGGCGGCAGCCCGGGTGATGAGTACCGCCTCGGCGATGTACGACACGCTGCTGGCCATGGTGAGATAAGAAGGATGATCCGATGATCCGCGTCGCCACCGTTCCGTTCCAGAACACTCTGTCGCAGGCCATCCAGCGTGCGCAGAGCAAGCTGGCCGCGACCCAGACCCAGCTCAACACCGGCAAGAAGGCGTCGACTTTGGCGGGGCTTGGCACCGATGCGGCGCGGACTCTGTCGGCACGCACCGTACTCGCGCGCCAGGAATCGCAATCCGCATCGGCGACGCGGCTCGGGACGACCTTGTCGTTGTACGATGCCAACATCACGTCGATCGATACCGGCGCGACCGATCTCCGGCAGAGTATCCTGACCGCGATCGGGACGGGGAGTGGGGCTGGGCTCCAGGCCTCGATCGACAGCGCATTCGGGCAGTTCCGGACCGCGCTGAATGCGACCGACGGCAGCGGACCGCTGTTCGGCGGGTCGCAGACCGGTGACGTGCCGTTCAAGCCAGCGACGCTTGCCGACACGATCGGTGCCACCCCCGCGACCGCGTTCGCCAACGATCTGGTCCGCGCCTCGGCGCGCGTCGCCGAAGGCACCGACCTGACGTACGGCGTGGTCGCCAGCGATCTCGGCAGCACGATGCTGGCCGCGTTCCGCACGCTGGCCGAGGCAGGGACGATCGGCGACAAGATGACCGCGGCGCAAAAGGATGCGCTCGGCACCGCGGTCAACCAGATCGCGACCGCGCTGACCGGCGTACGCGCGGTCAATGCCGAGAATGGGCGCAAGCAGTCGCAGGTCGAGACGCTGGCGACGCGCGGCGAAGAGCGTGCGACGCTGCTCAAGGATTCGATCTCGCGTGTCGAGGACGCCGATTTCGGCCAGATCTCGACCGATCTCGCGCAGCAGCAGAGCGTGCTGAAGGCGAGTTATTCGGTGTTCGGCCAGCTGACGAGCATGAGCCTGGTCGACTATCTGAAATAGGGTGGGCGACGGTTAGGGACTGAATGCCGATCCTCCCCCGCGAGGGGGAGGTGGCAGGCGCAGCCTGACGGAGGGGGAGGGATGCGGCGACCATCGTTTCGCGTGCCGCCCCCTCCGTCGCCTTTGGCGCCACCTCTCCCTGGCGGGGGAGGATTTTGAGGGCGGTCGACATTCAGTTTGGCGCGCCGGTTCAGCTTATTTTCCCGGGACGCCGGACTCTTGGGTTTTGCTCAGGGAAGCTCGATTTCGGCCTCCACGGTGTCCCAAACCGACAGACTGCGGATTGCGAAACTGTGGACCCCCGAACCAGTAGACGGCTACCATTTTCGGCCAAGTAAGACTTGTTTCCCCGCGAAGGCGGGGATCCAGACTGGGCTCCCGCCTTCGCGGGAGAACACGGAAGGGCGTGGTGCCGTACGATCGCGGACTCGTACTTGTTCGAGGGGGACAGGAACCGAGACAGTCCGGGGCGACGGGATGATTTTAAGGTCGTCACGCCCTCACCCGCTAAATATCTATCCGTTTTGGTATAGCACGGCCGCTGATACTTAGGCGCGCCCTCCGTATCAGCCCGCCTTCGTCGGATGGCTCATCGCCGCGCTGCCCTGGTCGAGCAGATCGCCGAACGCGCCCGCCGGGCTGGCGGCGGGGAGGGCGGCCATCGCGTTGCTCAGCGTCGCCGGATCGATCGAGCCCGACTGCGCGGTCAGCGTCGCGAACGCCGAGCCAGTCGGCAGCGTTTCGAACGCGCGGCCATACCGGCTGCGCAGCGCGGCGAGGTCGGATTCGCGGCCGAGCATCGCGAGCGCGATCGCCTGGCGCAGGACGATCGCCTGACCGACTTCGCTCAACGCACTGCGACCGGCGCCGGGCAGCGATTTCGGCAAGGCCTGCTCGCCGACCGCGGCAAGACGCGCCCAGTCGTGCGCGCGCCAATATAGCTCGGCAGTCAGCGCACCGCCGCCCGGCACATCCTCGACGGTCGCCAGCGCCTCGGCGGATTTGCCGAGCAGTTGCAGCGCGGCGGCCTCGACCCGGCGTCGATCGGCCAGGGTATCGGGCGGATAGGCGAGGATGTCGGTGCCCCGCAGCGTGCGGATCGCGGCGTCGGGTGTGCCGGCGAGGATCTGCAGGCTGGCGATGCGGACGGTCAGCGGACCGCGCTCGACGTCGCTGGCCTGCGTGTCGAGGCGGTGATCGAGCAGATCGGCGGCGCGACCGTAAAGCCCCGCGGCCTGGAGCCTGTTGACGAGGTTTTCGACGAGCTGGTTGCCGACCGGGCCGGCGGGCGCGATGTCGCGATAGTCCCAGAACATCCCGGCGGCCTGGACCAGCGACAGCGCCGAGCCGGGCGCGAGCGCCTGCGCCAGTTGAGTCTGGAGTTGCGCCACGAGTGGACCGGAGGCCGCGCCGAGATCGAAATAGCGGAACAGCGTCGCGCCGCTCGCGAGCATGCGACCGGTATCGTGCGTGGCGGTCGCGAGGCGAACCGACAGCTCGAGCGCGCGGCGTTCGATCCTGTCGCCGCGCCAGGTGAACAGCAGCGTCTCGAGCTGGCGGGTCGCTTCGCCGACCGGCAGCGTGTGCGACGCGACACCGTTCTCGATCGTCGCCAGGCGGGCATCGGCTTGCTCGACGTCATCGCCGCTCAGAATGACGCGGTCGAGACGAAGTCGCGCCGGCTGCATCTGGCCGAGCAGCGCATAGGCCTTGCCGCGGAGCAGATTGGCGGCGGGATCGTCGTCGGGCACCGCGTTCAGCCACGCCATTGCGGGTGAGGCGCGGCCCAGGTCCAGCGCCGCACTCCCCGCGGCGATGACGAACGGGCGGCGGGCAGCCGACGTCCGGCCCGTGAGCGCGGGCATGGCGCAGCGCAACTGGCCGAGCGCCTCGGCAGCGCGATACGAGTCCGCGAGCGTCCGCATCCGCCAGAGACAGGCTTCCGAATCGCCGAGCAGCGTGTCGTCGCCGAGCATCGTCAGGGCTTCGCTGGTGTGCCGCGCCATCGCGGCTGCAACGCCGCGCGCGCGCATCCACGCGGGGACGAGCGCCAGATCGGGATCGTCGGCGCGCATCACGTCGAGCACGCCGATCGCCTCCGCTGCCAAGCCGCGCGCGATCAGGCTGGTCGCATAGTCCCATCGCAGCGACTGCCGCGTAGCGGGCGTCGCCGCGGCGAGCGAAGCCCAGGTGGCATCGTCGCCCTTGGCCGACCAGGCGGCGGCGCCTGCCGGCAAGGGCCGCTCAGCTAGCGCTGCTGCGAAACCAGGCAGGCGCGCGGGGGCGAGAGTCGTTTTGGGAGATGCGCTGACGAGCGCGGCGGCTCCGATCAGGAGACCGATCACGCGAAGAACACCGCGACAGCCGCACCACCAGCACCACATCCCAGCACGAACAACAGCGCCAGGATTATGCCGGCACGGTTGGTCATCGCCGACGCCAGCGCGCCGGATGTCGCGACGGGCAGCGGGGCCGGCGACGCGGCGGCTGTTCCTGCAGCGGTGCCGTCGATGACGATCGGCGGCGTGTCGCCGCGACGCCGGGACTGCTCGCCGCTGGCGTCGAGCAGTCGGACCTTTCCGGGTTTCTGATCTTGGCTCATGGCGTAAACGTCCCTTATCTTCATCCAATTATAGGATGTCTGAGCTACCGAGGGGCGTCGTCCCGCGCGAAACATGCTGTTGGCGGGCTATGCGTTGCGAGTAGGATTTTCGATGGCTGCGTTCCGTTCCCTTCTGCACATCGCTGCGGCCGCCGTGGCGATCGTCGCGGCAACCGGCGCGTCGGCGTCGGAAGGCGAGTCGCAGCCGGCGATGGATGCGACGTTCGTGGCGATGCCCGAACTGGTCGTGCCGATCATCGACGGCGATCGCGCGGATGGCCGGCTCAAGATCAAGATCGTGCTGAGGGCGGCGGACGTCACGGCGGCGGCGCGCCTGAAGGCCGCGATTCCGAGCCTTCGCGAGAGTGCGCTTGCGTCTGCGAGCGAGTTCGCACGGCTTCGCGCCTCGCCCTACAAACCGGTCGATGTCGCGCGATTGGCGCAGGACATGACGCGTGTGTTGCGCGGGCGGAACCCGGATGTCGCAAGCGTGCTGGTGGTCGAAGTATCGGCCCGCCCCGCCTGAGCCGTTCGGCGCAGGCGGGCGGTCGAAATTGGGGTCGAAGCTGGGACCGGGTTACTCGGCGATGCGGACGGCGCGGGAAAGCTCCGCTGCGACCCGCGTATTCCAGGTACGCAGGAACGGCGGCGGCCGGACGGCGCCGATCGCCACAGTGGCGGTCCGCGGTTTGATCTCGGCGGTCGGTACGGGAATTGCGGCACCAACCGAGTCGCAGCTCAGCGTGACGAGGTCGCATCCCGCCACCGACGGTTGCAGCAGGAGCAGCAGGCACTCCGCGATTTCGGGATCCTCGCGCGGGCCGATCATCTCGACGACGGTCTCGGGCGTCGTGTCCGGATAGGTCATCGCCTTGGCCGCCGCGGCATCCCACAGCGCCGACGCGTCGTCGATGTTCAGCTGGCACCGCAGCTCATAGAGCGCGTTGTTCACGATCGATCCGATCCGCAAGCCGGATGCCTGTATTGTACCGTCACGTTTGAACCCTTGCTTTTACGCGTATGTCACTAGAAATACTCAATGTTGTTCGAGATATGCAGCAAAATGGGTTTGACGGAAATTAGGTAGTTATACGTAATACGATTTTAATGTCGGGTTGTGACGTTCGAGTAACACAATGAAACGTTACGAAAAAAACCGGGACCGACTTTCGCCGATCCCGGTTCCCGGTAGCCCGCCGACGGTTTGGGGGTGCCGACGAGGCGCCCGCTCCCGTTTTACCGGAAGAGCGACGTGATGGTCTGCGGCGCCTGGTTGGCGATCGACAGAGCCTGCACGCCAAGCTGCTGCTTGACCTGCAATGCCTGAAGCTTCGCCGATTCCTTGGCCAGATCCGCATCGACGAGATTGCCGATGCCGCTTTCGATGGTGTCCGACAGCTTGCTGGTGAACGTCGTCTGGGCGTCGATCTTGCGCGATGCCGAACCCAGATCGCTGAGCTTGCCGTTAAGCGACTTGCTCAGTGTATCGAGGGTATCGACCATCTTCTTGGACGTTGCCGAATCGGTCAGCTCCGAGTTCTGGCCGAGCGTGCCGGTACCGGCGCCGGTCGACTGAGTCTCGGTCGTCGCCAGATCCAGACCCTGGTTGGCAATCGACAACGTGTCGGGGGTGTACGACGTGCCGCTGCCCGTTGCGGTATTCGACAGCGACTGAAGTGCGCTGACTGCGCCACCGCTGCTCTTCAGCAGGTTGGTGCCGTTGAACTCGGACGAGTTGACGATCGTGGTGATCTGATCGCGAAGGGCCTTGAAGTCCTTGTTGTAAGCAGAGCGCGTATCGGTCGAGATGCCGTCATCCGACGCCTGCTTGGCAAGCGTCTTCATCTGGTTGACCACGTCCGAGATCTGCTCCGCCCCTGCGACAGCCACGTCGGTAACGCTCTTCGCCCGGCTGAGCGACGAGCTGACCGCCTTCAGACCGCCCAGATCGCCACGAAGGCCCTGTGCGATGGTGAAAGC
This sequence comes from Sphingomonas sp. PP-CE-1G-424, assembly GCF_004341085.1. Lineage (GTDB taxonomy): Bacteria > Pseudomonadota > Alphaproteobacteria > Sphingomonadales > Sphingomonadaceae > Sphingomonas. The sequence goes on along the minus strand of NZ_SLXW01000001.1, from coordinate 155,481 downwards.
TGCCGAATCGTCCTTGGTCGAGCTGACGTTCAGGCCGCTGTTGATGCGGTTCTGAACGGTGGCGAGACCCTTGCTGGTCGCGTTGAGAGCCTGGAGGGCTGCCATTGCGCCAGAGTTGGTGTTGACGGACAATGCCATGATGATTTCCTTCTGGAATAAATACGCTGGCTTCTGCCGACGTGGACCGGTTCGCCGGTCCTCGACAGCCTCGGTGCGAGGCCGGTTCTTTATTCTGGGAAAAAATTCGAGAGTTCGGTCGGGCTTGTCGGAAATTTGGTGGTTAACGAAAGGTTAGCCACCGCGCGGGTTCAGAACGGAAACAGCGCGTCGTAGATCTGCTGGCCCCAGCGGGCCTGCTGCGCACTGCTGAGCTGGCCACGGCCGCCATAGCTGATCTGGGCCTCGGCGATCTGGGTATGGCGAATACTGTCGTCGCGGGCGATATCCTGCGGACGCACGATGCCCGTCACGATCAGTTCGCGCAGTTCGTAGTTCACGCGGATCTGCTGTCGGCCGCGGATCACCAGATTGCCGTTGGGCAGCACATCGGTGACCATCGCCGACATCGTCATGTTGATCGTCTCGCTGCGGCTGATGTTGCCGCTGCCGTTGAACTTCGAGGCGGAGTCGCCTGCGACCAGCTTGGCCGGATCGACCGATCCCGGCAGGATTTTCGCGAGCGGAGCCTGCAGCCCGAGCAGCGCCGACAGACCGGCGGATTCGGACCCGCCCTGGCTGCGCGCGGTGGTGTTGCCGACCACTGCCTTGTCAGCGACGTTGATCCGCACCGTCAGGATGTCGCCCGCACGCGAGGCGCGCTGATCGCCGAGGAACGCGCCCGCGCCGGCGCGGAACAGCGACGCGTTGGGGGCGGATGTCGCCACTGCCGCCGTTCGCCCGCCGATCACGTGCGGCGTCGATCGGCCGAGCGAATCCTCGATCGGCGGGCTGTCGACGGGCAGCGCCTCGGTAAAGGTCGGCGCCTTGCCGACTTCCTTGAGGCGTCCGACCGCGCCGCAACCGGACAATGTCGTGACCGCGAGCGTGAGGCCGGCAAGCGTCAGCACGGGTTTCAGAATAGGGGAAAACATGGAGGTCTCCGGAAGAAAGCTCGGCAGGAAAGGAGAGCGGCTCAGGGCCGCCGATCAGGGCAGGGGGACGTGCACGGCCCCGGAGCCCTCGACGGTTGCGTCGAACGTGCGGTTGGTCGACTGCGCGACGACGCGGACGAGATCGCCCATCCCGCCCGCCGACAGCGCACGGCCGGTCGTGGCAATGACGAGCCCGCGACTGCGCAGGTTGATCGTCACCGGATCGCCGCGTCGGACGAGCCGCGGCGCGACCACGTCCCCCGCGCGCACCACCGCGCCGGCAACCAGGTTCCGCGCAGCCTCACGGCCAGCGGCGACATCGGGTGCGATCGCACCGATCGCGTAGCCGGGGGGGCGGGGCTGCGCCTCGAAGTCGGTGGCGGCGAGGATGTCGCCGCGCGCGACGGCGTGCGACAGGACCGACGTCGCGACCGGTTCGGCCGCGGCCATGACCGGAACCGCGAGGCCGAGGCCGGCGAGGACGACGATCGTCGCGGTGCGGAAGCGCATGGCGATCATCGCATCTGGCTGGAGGTCGCCAGCATCTCGTCGGCGGTCTTCACGACGCGGCTGTTCATCTCATACGCACGCTGCGCGGTGATCAGCGCGGTGATCTCCGAGACCGGGTTGACGTTCGAAGCTTCGACGAAGCCCTGCATGGTCGTGCCGAAGCCGGGATCGCCCGGCGCGGCGATCGTCGCGGTGCCCGAGGCCGAGGTCTCGGTGAAGACGTTGCCGCCCTGCGCCTCGAGACCGGCTTCGTTGATGAACGTCGCGAGCTGGAGCTGACCGACGGTCTGCATCTCGGCGGCACCGGCCACCTTGATCTGGACCAGTCCGGTCTTCGAGATCGCGACGTCGACCGCGTCCGCCGGGATCGTGATCCCCGGCTCGACCGCGTTGCCGTCGGCGGTCACCAGTTCGCCCTGGTCGGACAGCTGGAACGAGCCGTCGCGCGTGTAGCCGGTCTCGCCGCTCGGCAGCTGCATCTGGAAATAGCCGCGGCCCTGGATCGCGACATCGTAGCGATTGCTGGTCTGGTTGGGCGCACCCTGTTCGGTGATCCGGTAGACGCTGCCGGTCTTCACGCCCGAGCCGATCTGGATCCCGGTCGGAATCTTCGCGGTGCCGCTGCTGTCGGTCGAGGAGCCGGCGCGCGTTTCCTGCTGATACAGCAGGTCCTGGAACGCGGCGCGCTGGCGCTTGAACCCGGTGGTGTTCATGTTGGCGATGTTGTTCGAGATGACGTCGACGTTGGTCTGCTGTGCCAGCATCCCGGTGCTGGCGATCGAAAGAGTGCGCATCGCGTGGTCCTTTGCTGAAATTGGCGTTGATTAAGGGGAAGGTCAGCCGAGCTTCGACAGGCGGTCGATCGCGCGTTTGCGCATGTCGTCCATGTCCTGCGAGATCTTCATGCTGGTCTGGTAGGCGCGCAGGATGTCGACCATCGAAGTGGTCTCGACGATCGGCTCGACGTTCGATCCCTCGATACCGCCGGTCCGTAGCTTGGTCTCGTTGGCAGCCAGTTCGCGCCCCCCGGTGGCGGTCATCAGCCCGTCGCCGCGCGGGGTGACGCCGCGCTCGTCGTCGAACACGGTCACCGCGATCCGGCCGACCGGGCCGGCCTTGCCCATGACCGAGCCATCGTTGCCGATCGAGAGCGTCGGCAGATCCTCGGGCGTGACCGCGATCGGCTTGCCGCCCTCGCCGAGAATGCGCTGGCCGCCCGCATTGGTCAGTTCGCCGGCCTCGTTGACCTTGACGAAGCCCGCGCGCGTGAAGGCGGTGCCGCCATCGGGGGCCTCGACCGAGAGATAGCCGGGGCCGTCGATCATCAGGTCGAGCGGGTTGCCCGTCGACTGGAACGCGCCCGCGCTGGTGTCGTGCATCGCGCCCATGTCGAGCACGAACGAGGTCGTCCGCGTGATGTCGGGCGTGCTCTCCTTCTGCTGCTCGACGAATTCGCGGAACACCGGGCGTTCGCGCTTGAACCCGGCGGTGCTCATGTTCGCCATGTTGTTGGCGGCGACGTCCAGGCGGCGACGCAGCGCCTGCTCCTGGCTCAGCAATATAAAGGAGGAGATGTCCATCGGGGCCTGGTCCAAATTTTCCGCATTATCGGCGCCGGTAGGCAAATTCTGCCTGCCGTCTCTCCTATAATAGGCTGGTACGAGGGGTGCCGGTTGGCGCTTCCCCTCGAAATCGCGAGCACCGGCAGCGCCGGGACCAAGGGGACGACGATCGTGGCGACTAAGGAAACGGCGCAGGACATCGGTGACGACACCGATGGCAATGCGGGCGAGGGTGACGCCGTCGCCGCGGCAACCAAACCCAAGCGCGGCAAGAAGAAGATGATCGTGCTCGCAGCGGTCGGCGGCGTGCTGCTGCTCGGCGGTGGCGGCGCGGGCTATATGATGCTCGGCGGCAAGCCGGCGGCGGCGCATGATGGCGCCGCTGCCGAGACCGAAACCGCCGACAGTGAGGGTTCGGGCGAGGGCGCGGGCCACGAGGCGGCGGCGCCGCTCGATGTTCCGCCGATGCTCGTCAATTTGCGCTCGGCCGATGGTGCTCCGCATTTCCTCAAGGTCCACGTCATGCTCGTCCCCGGCGCGAAATCGAACGTCGAGGCGCTGAAGACCGATCTGCCGGTGTTGCTCGACGCGTATCAGCCGTTCCTGCGCGAACTGCGCCCCGAGGATCTGTCCGGGTCCGCGGCGGTGTTTCGGATCAAGGAAGAATTGCTGATCCGCGCGCGCACGACGATCGGTGCAGACAAGGTGAAGGACGTCCTCGTGCAGGATCTGGTGCAGCAATGAGCGACGATTTCGAAGACCTCGAAGACTTTTCGCTGCCCGACCCGCCGACTGCGGAGCTTGGCGGCGCGGCGTTCGACCAGGCCGGCATCGACGCGCTGTTCGGCACGTCCGGCGGCCCCGAGAAACCCCGCAGCGGCCTCAAGGCGGTCATCGAATCCGACGTCATCAGCTATGAACGGCTGCCGATGCTGGAGGTCGTGTACGACCGGCTGGTCCGGACTTTCGCGACGTCGATGCGCAACCTGACCTCGGACGCGATCGACGTCAGCCTTGAGGACATGAGCTCGATCCGGTTCGGCGATTTCGTCAACCGGCTCGCGCTGCCGGCGATGATCGGCGTGTTCCGCGTCGAGGAGTGGCGCAACTACGGCCTCATCACGGTCGAGCCGAGCCTGATCTATTCGGTGGTCGATGCGCTGCTTGGCGGACGCCAGAGCGGCAACCGATCGATGATCGACGGGCGCGCGTTCACCGGAATCGAAGTCGGGCTGGTGTCGCGGATGCTCGAACTCGCGCTCGCCGATCTCAGTGCGGCGCTGCAACCGATCGTCGCGACGACGATGAAGCTCGAGCGGATCGAGACGAGTCCGCGCTTCGCCTCGATCGCCGGGCCGACCAACATCTGTACCGCCGCCACGCTGCGCGTCGACATGGACGGCCGCGGCGGCTGTTTCAGTGTGCTGCTGCCGTATGCGACGATCGAGTCGGTTCGCTACCGGTTCGGCCAGCGCTTCATGGGCGATACCGATGGCCCGGAAAACGTCTGGGGGGCGCACATGGCGGCCGAATTGCGCAAGACCGAGGTCGCGGTCGACGTCGTGCTCGGCGAGGCGACGATGAGCTTGGGCGATGTCCGGTCGCTGCAAGTCGGCCGGACGATCGCGCTCGGCACGCGGCCCGACGACCTGCTCGGGATCCAGGTCGGCGGGGTTTCGCTCGGCAGCGCGCAGATCGGGCAACGTCGCAACAATATCGCGGTCCGTCTCGCGACCGATATCGTCAGGGGAGCAGGCGCATGAACTTTTCGACGGTCGCGAACATCGCGACGATCATCCTGTGCGCGGCGGTGCTGGTGCAGAGCGTGCGGATGATGCGGTCGCTGAAGGCGGTGCGCGGTGGCGCGATCGCCGATGTGGTCGAGGCGCTCGACCGCTCGACCGGGCAGGCGCGCATGGTCCTGTCCGAACTGCGCGATGCGCTGGGCGAATGCGCCCACAGCGCGCGCGCGGTGGCCGAGGGCAAGGCGATCGCCGACGAACTGACGGTGATGATCGGGATCGCCAACGCGTCCGCCGATCGCATGGCGGACGCCGCCGATGCGGCGCGTCGCCAGCAGACCGGGGACTATAGCGCCGCCGATCACAACGCAGGGGGCTGGGCATGATCGGGCGTCCTTCGTTGTTGATGCTGACCGCGGCGTCGGCGGCGGTGGCGATGGTCGGCAATGCCGTCGGGCTGGCGGCGATGCCGAGCGGCGCGCAGGCGGCGGGATCGCCGGCCAGCTCGCGACTGGGCGTGGCGATCGCCGACGATCTCGGCGCGCGCGACCAGGCGGCGGTGCGGCGTGGTCGCGCGCTCGACATGCGCGAGCAGGCGGTCCGCGCGACCGAAGCGCGGCTCAAGGCGGATGCCGGCAGCCGACAGGACGCGGCAACGGCGGCACCTGCCCAGCCGAGTTCGCCGGGCGCGCCGGCCGGGGCGACGCCGCCGACGGATCAATATGACGATCTGGCGCGGATCTATCAGGCGATGAAGCCCGCCTCCGCGGCGCTGGTCCTCGAACAGCTCGATCTCGACGTGCAGATGCGGGTCGCGCAACGCATGCGCGAACGCTCGACCGCGATGGTGCTGGCGGCGATGACGCCGCGTGGCGCAGCGGCGCTGACGATGGCGCTGGCGCGGCGCGATGCCCGGCGTCCGCCGAGCGCGGTCAGGCCTGCGGGGGCGGCGTTGTCGAAGCGCTGAACCGCAGCGGCAGACGGATGACACGAAAAAGGGGAGCGTACCGGACCGGTACGCTCCCCTTTTTTACGGGCGGCGGGTTGTCGCTCGGTCGCGTGTCAGATTTCGGCGCGGTCGGAGGCGAAGCGAACCGATCGGTCGGTCTGCCACGCCGATACCTCGGCGAACGACAGCATCTCGAGGAAGGCGAAGCCGACGCTCTCGCCGTTCGACCAGCGCATCCGCGCACGACGCGGTGAAAGGCCCGGAATCGTGATCCGGACTTCGCTGTCGCGGGGCAGGGGGCTGGCGATCAGAATCCGGCATCCCGATTGCGACAGATCGCACAGCACCGAGGCCGACAGCGTTCCCAGATGCCAGAGCACGGTGGGGCAGTTGGCGGCGATGCGCGGCGTACGGGCGATGATCGCCGAGGTGTCCGGGACCGTGCCGAGTACCGCGTCGATCACGATCGGGTCGTCGAGCTGCAACCCGGCCAGCCCATCGCGCGCCCAGGCGACCCGCGCGTCGACCGCTTGCAGGTTGCGCAGTTCGACGCGGACGCGATCGTCCTCGGCCAAGACGGTCGAGCATTCGATCATCATCCCCGTCTGCGACAGGTTGCGGACGCGGCAGACGTGATCGATCCCCGCGGCCTCCAGACGTGCGACCAGGAGGATCGTCATCAGCCGCGTCTCGCGCCGTCCGAACGTGCCACCGGCAGGTTCGACGTGATGGAGTCCGGACGCTCCGGTTGCGTGGACCGGGCTCGACGTTTCGGGAGGCGGAACGATCATGACCTGTGTCCTTCAGGACGGTTCGGCACGCGTGATCGCGGCGCGGCGTACGATGCCCGGGCCGAAAGCCTCGGGGGCGGCGGTCATCACGACCTTACGCAACGCGGCGATGTCGGGCAGCATCCCGTCGGGACCGGCGGCGAGCGGCGTGCGATAGGTCCGCAGGTTGATCGCGTGGAGCAGCAGCGGCAGCCGCGCGGCGACCAGCGCGCCGTCGTCGACCGACACCTGCAATTCGACATCGAACGAGACATAGCCCGCCAGGCGACCATCGCCAAACACCAGGGGCGCGACGATCTTCTCCGCCTTGACGAACGTCAGGTCCGGAACCGACGTCTCGTGCGCGTCCGCCTTGCCGTGAGCAGGCCCGAGTATCGCCCGCGTCGCGAACGCGGCACCGCCGCCGACGCCGGTACCGGCAATGAGAACGGCGAGCGGGAACAGGATCTTTTTCATCGCAAGGGTCCTAGAACCGGAAGCTGGCGTCGCTCGGCAGGGAGGCGGCCGCCCCCTTGACGACGATCGTTATACGGCGGTTTTCGGGCCGGGTCGGCTGGTCGGGATAGACCGGGCGGGTGTCCGCCATCGCCACCATCTCGGCGAACCGGCCGGGCGCGAGCCCCGCGCCGATCATCGCCGAGCGCGCGGCGATCGCGCGTTCGCCCGACAACCGCCAGCTCGAATCGTCGCTGCCGCTGCCGTCGCCGTCGGTGTGCCCCTCGATCGCGATCTGCGCGTCCGAGCGCGCGAGTTTGCCCGCGACGCGCGCCATCATGTCTCTCGCATACGGGTTGAGCGTCGCGGTGCCGACCTTGAACATCGATCGCTTGGCGGTGTCCATCAGGCTGATCCGCAGGCCGTCGCGGTCGTCCTCGACGCGCATCGCCTTGTGGCCGTCCTCGGCGGGCGGCAGGCTGTCGATCGCGACGCGGAGTTCCTGCGCGAGGACGCGCAGCGACGCATCGGGAATATTCGCGGTACCGCCGCGCGCAGTGCCGGCGGTCGCGGCATTGGCGCTCGGCTGACCGGTCGGCGTGCCGGTCGCGCTGGCCTGGCTACGGCTGCCATGACCGCCCGCGCCCGGCATCGAGCCGATCCCGCTGGCCGATGCGGTCGCATCCGACGTCTGCGACATCGCGGTGGCGGCGGGCGAGAAATATTCCGCCAGCCCCTTCAGGCGTTGCTTGTCCGGATTGCTGATCAGCCAGAGCAGCATGAAGAACGCCATCATCGCGGTCACGAAATCGGCGTACGCGACCTTCCACGCGCCGCCGTGATGCGCTGCGGCGGTCTTCTTGATCTTGCGGATGATGATCGGGCGGGTGTTGGCACCGGCGACGGCCATGGTCAGGCGGCCTGCGCGGTGAGGGCGTGCGCGGCGAGGTCGTGCGCGGTTGGGGCGTGCGGCATCGCCGCGAGCGCCAGCGCGGCGTGGAGCCGGCCCTGGATCGCGCTCAAGCGGACCGGCGCGATCGCGGCGTCGGGCGTGATGCCACCCGCGACGCGGTCGAGCACCGCGGCGCTTTCGTCGGCGCTCTGCACGATCAGGTCGAACACCTGAAGCTGGTCGATGTGCCGCATCACGAAGTCCTCGTCGCCGACCAGCGTCTCGGCGAGTTGCTCGACGAGCGCACTGATGCGACGCAGTTCGCTCGCCAGAGCGATGTGCAGGGCCGCATGGGAAGGGGACTGGATCATGATGCGCGCACTCTGGTTGTCTGGCGGGGTGGGTGGGGAAGTCCGAACACGTCCGGACGTCAGAAGAGTTCGAGTTCGCCTTCGGATTCGGGCATCGGCGGACGGACGATCGGACGGACCGGCACGGCTTCGGCGACGCAGGTCGATCGTGCCTTGCCCTCGAACGGCAGGAACTCGATCTTCCGCGCGCAGACGCCGCCGACATCGACATGGCCGATCGCGAAGCCCTCGGTCTCGATGAAGCGGCGCGCGAACGCGGCGTTGTCCTGGCCGATCCCGCCGAGCCCGGCGATGATCTTGGCGCCGCCATAGATGTGCGCGCGCAGTCGCGACCGCATCGCGCCCTTCTTCATCATCGCGTTGATAAGCAGCTCCATCGCGTGGACGCCGTAGCGCTGGCGGTCCTGGATCCCGACGGCATGACCCGCTTCCGGCTCACCGAGCAGGAAATGGTTCATGCCGCCGACCCGCGCCTTGGCGTCGTACAGGCACACCGCGATGCACGAGCCGAGCAACGTCGTCAGCATCGTGTCGGGCTCGGCCATCGCCATGTGGTCGCCCTGGATAAGGGGGATCCTGCGCATGCCGATCAGGCCAACGCGCCGAAGACGCGCTCGATCTTTTCCTTCAGCGCGGCCGGGGCGAACGGCTTGACGAGATAGTTGTTCACGCCGAGCGCCGCGGCCTTCTGGACGATCTCGCGATCGGACGAGCCGGTGAGCATGATGAACACCGTCTTGCCGATCACCGGATCGTTGCGCACTTCCTCGAGGAACTGCAGACCGTCCATGTCGGGCATGTTGTAGTCCGAGATGATGAGATGCACGCGGTCGCTCCTGACCGCCGCGAGCGCTTCGGGCGCACCGCCCTTGTCGCGCACGTCGCGAAATCCCAGGTCCTGAAGGGACCGGCGGATCATCGCGCGCATACTGGCCTGATCGTCCACGACCATGACCTTGATTTGAGATGCAGCCGGCATCGTCTTCCAATCCCTGTGTTTACTTGCCGCACGCCGCGAGGATCGCCTCGGGCAGTGCAGACAGACTCAATTCACGCTCGACCGCGCCAAGTTCGACCGCCGACCGCGGCATGCCGTAGACGACGCACGTGTCCTTCGACTGGCCGAAGGTCCGCGCGCCCGCCTGGCGCATCTGCAGCAGGCCCTCGGCACCGTCGGATCCCATCCCGGTCAGGATCACCCCGACCGCCTGGGCGCCGCGTTTGGCGACCGACCGGAAGAGGATGTCGACCGACGGACGATGGCCGCTGACGAGATCGTCGGCCTTGAGGCGAACGACCCCCTTGGCACCACCGACGAGCTCCATGTGTCGCGGCCCACCAGGTGCAATATAGGCGGTTCCGGGCATCAACGGGCTTCCGTCGACCGCTTCGCGCACCGTAATCCGACATTCGCGGTCGAGCCGTTCGGCAAAACTCGCGGTGAACGTGCCGGGCATGTGCTGGACGATCAGGATCGGCGGGCAACCGGGCGGGAGTGCCGCGAGCAGCGAGAACAGCGCCTCGACGCCGCCGGTCGATGCCCCGATCGCGATCACCACGTCGTCGCGCGACTGCACCGTCATCTTTGCGGGACGGACGGTCGGCGTGACGCGGACCGCAGACCGCGCCGCGGCCTTGACCGTCGCGCGCAGCAGGGCTGCATCGCGCGCCAGTTCCTCGGGATTGCCCGACGGCTTGGCGATGCAGTCCACCGCGCCCAGCCGCAGCGCCTCGATCGTCACCGCCGCACCCTGCGCGGTCAGCGTCGAGCACATGACCACCGGCATCGGCCGCAGCCGCATGATGCGTTCGAGGAACGACAGGCCGTCCATCCCCGGCATCTCGATGTCGAGCGTGATGACGTCGGGTTCGAGATCCTTGATCATCTGTCGCGCGATGCTCGGCTCGGGGGCCATGCCGACCACCTCGATCTCGGGATCGGCGGACAGCACGCGGTTGAGCGCGGCGCGGATCGCGGCGCTGTCGTCGACGATCAGCGTACGGATGCGCCGCATTATCGTCCTCCCTGCTTGACGTAGATGGTCTGGCCGCAGCTCTGCATGATCTGCGCGGCGGACCCGAACAGCCGTTCCGAGTGGCCGATGTACAGGTGGCCGCCCGGGACGAGCAGGTCGACCAGCCGCTCCTCGAGTTCGGCCTTCGCGCGATCGTCGAAATAGATCATCACGTTGCGGCAAAAGATCGCGTCGTAGCGCTGGCGCATCGGCCAGGCGTCGAACAGGTTGAGCACGCGCGCCTGGACCAGCGCGCGCGCCTCTGCGGCGATCTCGAACTCGCCACCGGGCGCGGGCTTGACCCATGCCGAGCGATAGTCGGCGGGGATCGCCGCAACGGTCTGTTCCGCATAGGTCGCGCGGCGGACGCTTTCGACGACGTGCGGTGCAAGGTCGGTCGCCAGCAGCTTCAGGTCGGCGTCGCGCAGCCATCCGGCCGCCGAGCGGTCGCGCCCGAGCAGGCACATCGCGATCGAATACACTTCCTCGCCGCTAGAACAGCCCGCCGACCAGATCCGGACCGGAGCGGTACGCACGCGCTGTTTGAGCGTCGGAATCACGACGTTGCGGAAATGCTCGAAATGATGGTTTTCACGGAAGAAATGCGTGTGGTTGGTGGTCAGCGCGACGACCATCGCCGCGCGTTCCTCCTTGTTGGTCTGGACCAGACGCACATAGTCGCGAAAATTGGCGAGACCGTGCATCCGCAGGCGACGCGACAGGCGGCCGTGGACCAGCGTCTTCTTGATATCGGTCAGGTGGATCCGCGCGTCGCTCTGCATGATCGTCGCGATCGCGGCGAACTCGGCGGCGGCGAGCGGCGGACCGCTCCCCGAACCGGCGACGTCGGCTCCATCTGGCAGGGTGGCAGTGGTCACGCCGCGATATCCATCTGCCGGGTCAGACCGAGCGCCTCGAGATCGAGCAGCAGGACCATGATGTCGCCAGCAGCGCCCTGCGCTTCGGAGGCGCGGGTCTGCGTCTTGACCAGACCGGCGATCACGCTCGGTTCGCCGATCTCGACGTCGGGCGCGGGGCGGATCTCGTTGGCATCGATCAGGACGATGTCCGACACTTCGTCGACCAGGAACCCGGCCTGCTTGCCGGCGATGCTGACGACCAGGATGCACGACCGCGAGTGGATCGCGCTGGGCTCCCATCCGAGGCGCTCGGCGAGACCGATCACGGGGACGACCGTCCCGCGCAGGTTGGTGACGCCCTTGATATAGTCGGGGACGCCGGGAAGCGGAGTCGGCTCGTCCCATTCGCGGATCTCGATCAGCGACGACATGTCGATCCCGAAGATCTGCGTGCCGAGCGAGAAGGTGACGATCTTGCGTTCACCCGGGGCGTTGGTCGTGGTCATGCGGCGAGTCCTTTGGTGATGTGGCGAACGGAGGAAGACGGGCCGACGAGCGCTTCGATGTCGAGGATCAGCGCGATCGAGCCGTCGCCGAGGATCGTTGCGCCGCCGAGCCCGCGGATCGGATGCAGGTTCTGCTCGAGGCTCTTGATGACGACCTCGCGGCGGTCGTCGATCGTGTCGACCATCAGCCCGACATGGCCGGCGGTCTCGCTCTCGACGATGATGACCAGCGATTCCTCGGGCGAGCGGGCGTCGTTGTCGGCGAACCCGAAGGTGCGGGTGAGCCGGCGGACGGGGACGTAGTTGCCGCGCAGTTCGATCACCTCGCCGGTGGTCGTGGTCGGGCGGACCTGGCCGGGTTCGGGCTGGACCGTCTCGACGACGTTGGCGAGCGGCAGCACGAAGCGCTGGCCGGCGAGCCGCACGATCATCCCCTCGAGGATGGCGAGCGTCAGCGGCAGCACCATCGTGAAGGTGGTGCCCTTGCCGGGCACCGAGCTGATCTCGACGCGGCCGCCGAGCGCCTCGACGTTCGAGCGGACCACGTCCATGCCGACGCCGCGACCCGAGATGTTCGAGATCGTCTCCGCGGTGGAGAATCCGGGTGCGCAGATCAGCTGATCGATCTCCTCGTCGGACAGGACCGCGTCGGCAGCGACGATGCCCTTCTCGACCGCCTTGGCGCGGACGCGGACGCGATCGATCCCGGCGCCGTCGTCGGCGACCCGGACGAAGATCCGTGCGCCCTTCTGTTCGGCGGACAGGCGGATCGTGCCCTCGGGCGGCTTGCCGCAGGCGATCCGGTCGGCCGGGCTCTCGATGCCGTGATCGACCGCATTGCGGATCATGTGGGTCAGCGGATCGCCGATCTTCTCGATCACGCCCTTGTCGACTTCGGTCATCTCGCCGGTCGTCTCGAGCGTCACGAGCTTGCCGGTTTCGGTCGCCAGATCGCGCAGCATGCGCGGCACGCGGCTGAACGACTGCTTGATCGGCTGCGCGCGCAGCGACATCACGGTGTCCTGGATCTCGCGCGTCAGCCGCGAGAGCTGCGGCAGTTCGACACGTTCCTGATCCTTCGGGCTCAGGCGATCGGCGAGGATCGAGCCGCGGATGACGAGTTCGCCGACCAGGTTGAGCAGCATGTCGAGCTTGGTCAGTTCGACGCGGATCGTCTGCGACGCAGGCTCGACGCGCGGCGCTTCCGGGCTGGCCGGTGCGGCTACCTTGGCGGCAACGGGCGCGGTGGGCGGCGCGATGCTGGCGATCGACACGACCGGCGCGACGGGCGGCGGCGCCTGCGTCACCGGAGCGGGTGCTGCCGGGGCGACGCTGTCACCGCGGACGATCGTGACGACCGAATCCGGATCGACGAAATCGAAGCAGTCGGTGATCGCCGATTCCTCGATCGTCGCGGGGACGCTGACGGTCCAGCCGATATAGCTGTGCTCGGGATCCATGTCGCGCAGCGAGGGCAGCCGCGACAGGTCCGCGCCGATCACCGAGCCGCCGAGCAGTTCGAGTTCGCGGATGATCAGCATCGGCTCGCCGCCGTTGGAGAGCGCGGCGTTGGACGGCTGGAACGTCACTGTCCAGGGCGCGGCGATGTCGGGGGCGCTGTCGAAGTCGTCGAGCGAGACGCCGACGGGCTCGAACCCGAACGGATCGAACGATTCGATCGCACCGGCGATCGGCACGAAGCCGAACGGATCGGCATCGGTCTCTACAGGGGCGGGGGCGGGGGCCGCGACAGGCACGGCCGCATCCGGCGCGCCGCCGTTCTTGAGGACCTCGTCGAGCGCCTCCAGCGCTGCGGCATCGTTCGGGAGGCCGCGCGTGCCCTGTGCGGCCGCGACGTGATCCGACAGGATGTCGAACGCGGTCAGCATCACGCCGGTGACGCCGGGGGTCGGCGCGATGCGGCCGGCGCGAACCTCGTCGAGGACGTTCTCGAACCGGTGCGAGAAGGCGGTCAGCGCGGCATGGCCGAACGCGCCGGCGCCACCCTTGATCGAATGAACCGCGCGGAACACCCCGGCGATCACGCCAGCCGACACGTCGCCCGCGTTCATCGCGGACAGGCCGGTCTCCGCGGTCGTCAGACCTTCGGCGCATTCCTCGAAGAAGATCGCCTGGATATCGTCGAGATCATCGCTCATGGACATACCCGGCGGATCGCCGTCCCCAGTTTGGCGGCGTCGAACGGCTTGGTGATCCAGCCGGTCGCGCCGGCGCCGCGTGCGCGGGCCTTCTTCTCGTCGGAGAATTCGGTCGACAGGACCAGGATCGGCAGGCCGCGGAATTCGGGCACCGCACGGACCGCCTCGATCAGCTCGAACCCGTCCATCTCCGGCATGTTGATGTCGGTGATCAGCAGGTCTGGCTTGACCTCGTGCATCCGCTCGAGACCGTGACGGCCGTCATTGGCCGCCTCGATCGTGAAGCCCTGCGCGGTCAACGACGCTTTCAGGAGCATCCGCATGCTCGCCGAGTCGTCGACGGTAAGGATGGTCTTGCTCACGAATGGATTTCCTTCTGGTTGTCGAGACCGAGGGCGTCGGCCAGTCTGCAGGCCGTCACGCGCTCCACGAATGCGGGGCTGGGTTCGGCGATGGTGAAGCTGTGGCCGTTGGCGATCGCATCGGCATGCGCGGCGACCAGCAACTGCAGCGTCGCATGGCCGATGCTCTCGACACCCGAAGCGTCGATCACGATGTCGCCGTCGAAATCCGCCGCGAGGACCAGGCGGACGCCGATGTCTTGCGCGTGGACGGTCGTGCACTGACCGGGAAGTATCAGCGTACGATCCTCTGGGGGTTTCGCGTCTGCGGTGGCGGCGAGTGCCATGTCAGGCGGTGAGAGCGTTGAAATCATTTTTCGCCTCCTCGAGGGCGGTTTCTAACTGTTGGAAGGTCGGTGCCTTCGTCGATGGTGTCATGCGGCGGGCGATCTCGATCGCGACCTGCGTCGGCAGCCCCTGTGCGTGCGCGACGATCGCGCTCTTGACGATCAGGAACGGCTTGGCGTCGGCATCGATCGTCTCGTGCAATTTCGCGGCGAGCGGACCGACCAGGCAATAGGCCAGCATCACGCCGAGGAAGGTGCCGACCAGCGCGCCGCCGATCATCGCGCCGAGCACGTCGGTGGGCTGGTCGATCGATCCCATCGTCTTGATGACGCCGAGCACCGCGGCGACGATGCCGATCGCGGGCAGGCCGTCGGCCATCAGCTGGAGCGCATGCTGCGGCGCCAGCTCCTCGTGGTGATGGTTCTCGATGTCGTTATCCATCGCCTCGGCGATCTGGTGCGGATCCTCGAAGCTGACCGTCATCATCCGCAGATAATCGCAGATGAACGCTACCAGATGATGATCCGCGAGGATGCGCGGATAGCGACTGAAGATCGGACTTTCCGCCGGCGTATCCAGATGCGGCTCGATCCCGATCGCGCCGCTCCGCTTGAACGTCGACAGCAGCCCGAACAACAGCGTCAGCAGGTCGCGATAGTCGCTCTCGGTCCAGCGACCGCCCTTGAAGGTGCGGAGCAGACCTTTGCCGGCCTGCTTCACCGTCGGCACCGAGTTGGAGACGATGAACGCGCCGATCGCCGCGCCGCCGATCGCGACCAGCTCGTGCGGCAGCGCGTGCATCACGATATCCATCTTGCCGCCGGACCAGATGAAACTGCCGAACACGCATGCGAGGATGATGATGAAACCTATACCATTTACCATGGTCCGCGACCGTTCCTTCGTACCGGGTTTATGTTGTTATAGGAGGGCCGCAGGGCCTTCGGTCCGGCGCGCGGCATTAAGCGGCGACCAGATGGTCGCGCGTCATGTGGCCGTCCTGCCAATCGATTACCGCGAGGTAGTTGCGCAGGCGGCTTTCCTCGATCCGGGCGAGCAACGCATTGTCGTGGAGAGGTAACAGCAGCGCCGCGACCGCCTCGCTCCAGGGTGCGTCGGCGGCGAACACGACGCCCAGGCCGAACACCGCGGGGATATAGGCGAACGCCAGCGCGCGCCCATCGGTGGTGGCGTCGGCGACGAAATCCTCGACCGCGGTCAGCACGCCGTTGCGCGGGCCGCCCGCCTGCAACGCGAACGCGAACTGGCCCATGCCGCGAAAACCGCGACCGGGGGTCAGGTCGTCGCGGTCGAGCAATGCGCCCGCGGTGTAGCTGTGCGGATGGCGGTGCTCGGCGGGAATGCGGTCGGGCGCGTAATACATGTCGCGGCGCGCGCACGGCCAGCCGACGTCATGGAGGAAGGCGAGCAGCGGCTTGCCGTCGCGGCGTCCGATCCGATCGATCTCGGCGAGTTCGCGCGACACGGTGTGGTAGTTGTGATCGCCGTCGATCAGCCACGCATCGATTTCCGCCAGCCCGGGTACCGCGTCTAGGCTCGGCTGCGCGATATGGCGGACGCAGGGCGTGGCCGCGGCCCAGGCGGCGAAGCCGGGCGCGGGGGAGGGGTCGATGCTCGTCAGATGCCCGTCGATCGGCGCGAGGTGATCCGCAAGCCGGTGCGACATGCCGCCGAACTCCGCACCGATCTCGGCCACGTCGCGCGCGTCCGTGGCGGTCAGGCACGCGAGGATGGTTGCCGAGAATTCGGCCATCGAATGGATCAGCAGCTCGCTCATGCGACGGCTCCGGCGAGGACGGGGGCGTGCTGGTCGGTGCGCGGCGCGACGGGATCGCGCGGTACGATCGGACGGAAGACGATCGCCAGCATCATCGGGACGGTTTCGCTGCCGGGCGTGGGCGGCGGCGGCGGAACCATCAGGAACGCGTCGGGGTCGGTGCACTGGAACAGATGCGGCGCGACCTGTTCGAGCCCTTCGCACGACGGCATCGCGGGGATCGCCCGGGCGCTGGCCCTGGCATCGCCGACGAGGAACGCCTCGACGGGAAGAAAATGCGCGGACTCGATCTGCAGCCATTCATGCTCGCGGCCGAACTGCACGCCGACCGTATAGCGGCACGCGCCGACCGGGATCGCGGCGACGTGATAGCCGTCGTGCGTCGGCGTCGCGCGCACGCTGTCCGCGAACGCATCCTGCCCGTCGACCATCAGCACCGGGATATCGATCCCGGAATCGCAGAAATCGGCATAGCGGAGGTCGAGCCCGAAGCGGCGCTGCGCGAGATAGGCGAGGCTGGTCGGCAGGCCCTGACCGCGCAGTTCGGCGGGCAGATACATCCGGTCGCTGTTCTTGAGATAGAACAACCCGCGTTCGCGCAGGCCGCGGCTTGCGGTCGCCGGATCGAACAGCGTGATCATGTGATCGGTACCGAGATTGGCATCGTGTTCGAAGCGGGCGAACAGCGCGATCTCGTGCGGGAGCGGCAGGAACAGCAACCGGGCCAGTGCGGCGACCGCCGCCGGTTGCGTCGTCGTGGCCGCGTCGCGATCATGGCGGCGGATCGTCGCCGACCGTTCCGCCTGCGCAAACACGACGCAGCCCGCCTGGACGCGTTCGCGCGCCTCGCTCTGCTGGCCCTTGATGCCAGGGGTGCCGCGGACCGCGACGCCGTCCGCATAGTCGATCACCGACCCCTGCGATGCGGTGCAGAGCTGTTCGACGACGGCGATCGATCCGATCAGCGCGTCGAGCACGCCCTGGTCGTAGGTCGTCGCATCGATCATGCCGCATTTGTCGAGCCCGCTCGGCAAGGTCTCTGCGAGCAGCAGGTAGCGGCCTGCGACATGGATCCCGAACGCGTCGGACAGCACCGCTTCGATATTGTTCTGAACGCTGCCGTTATAGCCGAGATCGACGAGCATCAGCGTATCGCCGGGCGCGGGATCGACGAGGGCGCGGATATAGGCGATCAACCGGTCGGCGAACGCGCGGCCACGCTGTGCGATGCGCTCGGCCCAGGGCGCGGCGCCGATCGTTTCGGCGAGCGAATAGGCGCCGTTCTTGGTCGCGGCGTCGGCGACCAACGCGTCGGCTTCGTCCGCGTCGATCAGCAGCTGGCGAAGGAAATCCTTGCCCGATCCGTCGCCGATCTCGTCGACCACGAACCGTCGTGCCGCGCCCTCGCGGCCGAGCCCCGCGGCGATCGCGGTGAAGCGGCTGATCTCGACCGCGTGCGTGGTGCGATCGGGAAAGGCTGCGTCGAACACGAGCCGCGGCAGGAAGCCGTCGCGCATCAGGAACAGCAGGTGCGTCGTGCCGCCGCGCTCGGCCTGGTTCGCGTCCGCTTCGGTCGCGATCCAGTGCGCGAACGGCGTCATGATCGGGCCCAACGTGGCGAACCCGAGCGCTGCCGCGGGATCCTCGATCGCGGGCTCGCCGAGTGCGACGGCGGCACGGTGCGGCTGGAAGATCGCATCCGTGTCCGGCCCGGCGACGAGCGTGGCGACACTCCGCTCGAGCCGGTGACGCTGCACCGCGGTCTCGGTGAACTGGACCAGATGCAGCGCGCGCAGGCCGTGGCGGGCCGCGGACACCGCGTCCGCCACCGGGTTGTCGCCGATGTGCAGGATGCGGTCGGCGCGGACCGCGGTCTGGCGCAGGACGGTGTCGAACAATGCTTCGGCCTTGGCGCTGCGATGCTCGCACGAGCAGACAATCCGGTCGATCAGGTCCGCGACGTCATCGCCCGCCGCAGCGCGGATCAGCGTTTCGAGCTGATCGCGTTCGAGATAGGTATCGCTGACGATCATCACCTTCAGCCCGCGCCGCTTGGCCTCGCGCATCAGCGCAACGGTCGGCGCGAACGCGTAGCAATGCTGCGCCTCGACCAGGATCTCGTGGTTCACGTAGCGCTCGCGCGTGGCGGCATCGGCGTCGGGGAGCAGGGCTGCGTAGATTTCGCGCAGCGTGACTTCGCCCGAGCGGCGCTGCTCCAGCAATCGTGCTTTCCGCGCGGCGGCTTCGGCACGAATCCGCTGGTCGGACGACACGCCGTCTAGCAACGCGAAGATGTCCGCTGGCCTGTGGGTATCGCGCCACAACAGCGTATCGAAACAATCGAGCGACAGCATCGACAGTCCGCGATGGCCATCAAGGGCGTGCGGCAACTGGTGAGGCAGGATGGTCTGCATGGACGGGCTTTCCGGCTAAATGGCGTCCCGTGGTGCCGCCCGCAGCGGACCTGTGTGGAACCCCGCAGTGGGACATGACCATCTTATAGGACGCAACCGGCACCGCCGGCCGCTGCTGCGTCCTAGAATAGGGGAAAGACCGAACGGAGCTGCCGATGTCCACGTCCCCGATGTCCCTCAACGCGTATCAGCGTACGCGCACGATTACCGAGAGCCCACGCGCGACCGAATGCCGGCTGATGCGCCAGATCACCGGCGAGATGATCGCCGCGCGCGATGCCGGTGTGGTCGGCGTACCGCTGACCGCGATCCTGTTCCGCAACCGCGAAGTGTGGAACGCCTTCTCGACCGCGTGTGCGGCGCGCGGCAACCGCCTGCCCGACTCACTGCGCGCCTCGATCGTATCGCTCGGCCTGTGGGTCGATCGCTTCACGAGCACGGTCGTGGCCGGTCGCGACGACATCGACGGGCTGATCGACGTCAACCGGGCGATCATCCAGGGGCTCGAGGAGAACTGACTCGGTCGATCGTCGCATATCCGAATGCGACGATCGGGTGGCGATGCACGGCATCGGGCCTAGCCGCCAAGCGCGCGGTGGAGCTGGATGTGCGCGAGCGCCGACGCGACGCGCTGGCGAACGGCCGCGAGCTCTGCCGACAATGCCGCTTGGCGTGTGTCGAGCAGGGGTAGTGCGCCGATATCGCCGCGGGCGTAGCGCGCCTCGACCATCGCGACCGTTTGCCGCCGCGACGCCAGATCGCGATCGTAGAGTGTAGTGCGTTCGGTTGCGGCGCGCGTTGCGGACAGCGCGTCGTCGACTTCGCGCCAGGCGTTGAGGACGGTCTGGCGGTAGGCGATCGCGGCGCTGCGGTCTTCGGACCGACGCAGGTCGAGTTGCCGTTGCAAGCGTCCGCCGGAGAAGATCGGCAGCGACAGGCTGGGGCCGATGCTCGTGCTGCGCGCGTTCCAGGCGAAATCGGCGAGGTTCAGCACGTCGATGTCGAACAGTCCGGTCAGGCTGATCTTCGGATAGAAATCGGCCTGCGCGACGCCGATCTGCGCGGTCGCCGCATGAAGCCGCGCTTCGGCCTCGACGATATCGGGGCGGGTCCGTGCGACCTCGGAGGGCAGGCGCGCCGCTATCGCCGGCAGCGGCCTGAGCGGTGCCAGGGTGGTGCGCTCGAACGGGACGGTATCCGGTGTGGCCCCAACCAGGATCGCGAGCGCGCGCTGCGTCGTGGCCGCCTGATGGTCGAGCTCGACGATATCGCCGTGCAGCGCACGCAGCTTCTCCGCGGTCGCCGCGCGATCGATCGGCGTCGCGAGACCGCGGTCGAGCAGCGCGCGCGCGATCGCGGCGTTGCGCTCGGCGAGCCCGACGCCGTCCTGCGCGATGCGGCGTTCCTCCCACAGGCCGCGTAACTGAAAATAGGTGCGCGCTACCTCGGCTTCGGCCGACAGGCGTACGCCGCGCGCGGCGGCTTCGGTGGCTGCGACCGACGCTTGCGCCGCCTCGGCCTGGCGACGATGACCGCCCCAGAGATCGAGTTCCCAGCTTGCGCCGACTCCGACGCTGTAGAGATCGAAGTCGACGCCCTTGGGCGGGGCGGCCGTCGGGGTGACGCCGAGCAGCGTCTGCGTGACCGAGGCGATCCCCGCGGTGCCGACCCGCTCGCGGCTGTAGCCCGCCTGACCCTCGACCTGCGGCGCCCCGGCGGCGCGGGCCTGCCCCCGTTCGATCCGTGCGGCGGTGATCCGCTCGATCGCCGCCGCGATATCGAGGTTGTCCGCGCCGGCGCGCGCCTCCAGCGCATCGAGCACCGGATCATCGAAGCTACGCCACCAGCGCGCATCGGTGCTAGCCGACACCGGGGTCGCCCCCTGCCAGACCGTCGGCAGGATCGGCGCGGGGGGCGTGAAGTTCGGGCCGACCGTGCAGCCCGCCAGCGCGGCGGCGAACAGCAGCGGCAATGCCCGCGTGATTTTTGGATCATGCATCGTGGTGGTCCTGCTGCGGAAGGCTGGATGTGCGATCGAACGCGAGCGCGTAGAGCGCGGGCAGGGCGACCAGCGTGAGGATCGTCGCGCCGATCAGCCCGCCGATCATCACGATCGCCATCGGTCCCCAGAAGATGTTGAAGCACAGCGGAATGAACGCCAGCACCGCCGCCAGCGCGGTCAGCACGACCGGACGCGATCGCCCGATCGTCGCGGCCCTAATCGCCGCGTGCAGGTCCATGCCGTCTGCCTGGTTGTGCGTCACCTGATCGACCAGGATGATCGAATTGCGCATGATCATCCCCGCCAGCGCGATCAACCCGAGCAACGCGACGAACCCGAACGGCGCGCCCGTCACGACCAGCGCGGCGACCGCGCCGATCAGCCCGAGCGGTGCGGTCGCGAGCACCAGCAAGGTGCGGCCGATGCTCTGCAACTGGATCATCAGCAGCACGAGCATCAGCGCGAAGGTGACCGGCAGCAGCGCATAGATCGCGTCGTTCGCCTTGGCGGACAACTCGCTGTCGCCGCCATCCTCGATCCGGTAGCCAGCGGGCAGCGATGTCGCGATCGCGGCGACGCGCGCGGCGGCGGCGTCGACGACTTCGGACGCCTGCACGTCGCCGGTCATGTCGGCCTGCACGGTCATGCAGAGTTCGCCGTTGCGCGTCCATAGGATCGGCTGTTCTGTGGTCGCGCCGATCCGCGCGACTTGGCCTAGCGGGACCGGACCGCCCGGCGTGCTCACCGCCATATCGGCGAGCCGCCCCGGATCGGCGCGATCTGCCGCCGTGCCGCGCACGACGATGCCGATCCGCTTGGTCCCGCGGAGCACGTCGCCCGCCGGCTGGCCCGACATCATCGTCGCGACGTCACCCGCCAGCCGCGCGCGATCGAGCCCGAGCCGCGCGACCCGCTCGGCGTCGAGATCGAGCCGCATCGCGACCGATGGCGTCCCCCAGTCCGCCTGGACCGCGGTCGTCCCCGGCGTCGTGCGCAGTACTGCCTGCAGCCGTGCGGCTATGGTCCGCAACATTTCCGGATCGGGGCCGATCACGCGGTATTGCACGGGAAAGCCCGCACTTGGCCCGAGCGACAGGCGGCGGATGTGGAGCTTGGCCTCGGGGGACGCGTGGTTCGCCAGCAGCCGCGCGATGACGCGTTCGCGCGCATGAAGGTCGGTGGCGACCAGCACCATCGTCGCGGTCGCCGGGTCGGGCAGCGAGGGGCCGTAAGGCAGATAGAAGCGTGGCGAGCCCTGGCCGATATAGCTGTCGGCCTGCGCGATATCGTGGTCCTTGGCGATGTTCGCTTCGATCCGCTTTACCGCCGCCGAGGTTGCGGCGAGCGAGGACCCCGGTCGCAGGCTGACGTCGGCAATGATCTCGGGGCGGTCCGATACGGGAAAGAATTGCTGGCGGACCAGCATCGCGCCCGCGAGACTCGCGACCAGCAGTGCCGCGGTCACCGCGACCACTGTCTTCCGGCGCGCCAAGCACGCATCGACAACGCTGGGCAGTCGTCGATAGACTGGCGTGTCGTAGATCGCGTCCGCGTCGTGATGCGCGTGCGCCTCGGGAAGCAGCCGCACACCCAGATACGGCGTGAATACGACCGCAACGACCCAGCTGACCAGCAACGCCGACCCGGTCACCCAGAAGATTCCGCCGGCATATTCGCTGGTGGTCGATTGCGCGAACCCGACCGGCAGGAAGCCGACGATCGTCAGCAGCGTGCCGGTCAGCATCGGGAACGCGGTGTGCGTCCACGCATAGGCGGCGGCATCGGCCCGGCTCGCGCCCTTTTCGAGCTGGACGACCATCGCCTCGACGCTGATGATCGCGTCGTCGACCAGCAGCCCGAGCGACAGGATCAGCGCGCCGAGCGAAATCCGCTCGAGTCCGATCCCGCTCGCCCCCATGAACAGCGCGACGATCGCGAGCGTCAGTGGGACGGACAGCGCGACGACCACGCCGGTCCGCCAGCCGAGCGTCACGAACGCGACCAGCAGGACCACCGTCAGCGCGCAGAAGAACTTGATGAGGAACGCGTTCACCGCTTCGCGGATGTTCTGGCTCTGGTCCTCGACCTGGGTCATCGTGATCCCGGCGGGCAGCGTGTGGCCGAACGTGGCGGCGACCTGCGACAAGTGCTTGCCGAAGCCCAGCCCGTCGGCACCCGGCGCCATCGCGATCGCCAGCACGACCGCAGGCTTCGCCGCATCGCGGACCAGCCCGTCGGGCGGATCGGCGTAGCCGTTACTGACAACGCCGACGTCGCCGACGCTGATCGTCCCGTTCGCAGCAGGGATAGCGGTGGTCTCGACCGTATCGACGCCGTCGACCGTACCGCCGATCCGGACGGGGACACGCATCGAGCGCTCGACTACCCCAGCGGGTGCGACGCTGCTGCGCTTCGCCAGCGCCTGCACGACGGCGTCCGGCGACAGCCCCAGCGCGGCGAGCCGGCGGGAGTCGACATCGACGAACAGCCGGCGCGGTACCTCGCCGGTGATCTGCACCTTGCCCGCGCCGGGGATGCGCAGCATCGCGTCGCGTGCCTGTTCGGCCAACGCCACCAATCGCGCATTGTCCGCGCCGGTCAGCGTGAAGACATAGCCGTAGACGTCGGCATAGTCGTCGTCGGCGACAACCGTCGCCCCCGCGGGAAGCCCCGGCTCGAGATCCTTCAGCTGCTTGCGGACCTGTTGCCAGATCACCGGCACGCGATCCTTCGGCGCGCTGTCCTTCAGCGACACGCGGATCACGCAGCGACCGTCGACGCAGTAGGTCTGGAGGAAATCGAGGTCTTCGGTCGCCCGCAGCCGGCGTTCGATCGGGTCCGCGACCTGCGCGCGCATCTGCGTCGGCGACGCACCAGGCCACGACGCCGCGACGATCATCTCCTTCAGCGTGAAGGTCGGATCCTCGTCACGCCCCAGCGCGAAGAACTGCGCGGCGCCGGCTGCGAACAGCAACGCGATCAGGAAGCCGACGAGCGCGGGATGGCGGATCGCCCAGCGCGACAGGTTGAAGCGGTCCATCGCTCAGTTGCCGCCCGCGACGAGGCCGGCCATGACGACGCGCTGCCCTTCCGACAGCGTATCGCCACCGTTTGCGACGATCTGCTGGCCATCGGACAGGCCCGAGACGATCGCGTCGTCGCCGCGCAGTTCGACCAGATGTACCGGCTGGCGGTGGACACGGTCGCCGCCCCTGTCGCCGCCCCCGTTGCCGGCCCCGTTGCCGGCCTTGTCGTCGACGCTCGACAGCGACCAGACGTGCGGCTGGTTGCCCCGTGCACCGAGCGCGGTCAGCGGCACGCGGATCGTCGCCTTCGGATCGGGCATCCGCAGCGTGAGCGTCGCCGAGCTGTTGAACGGGATCTGCGAGACGTCGCCGAGCACGCTGAACCGCGCGGTCCGCAACCGCAGCGCGCCGTCCGCCGCCGGTCCGACCAGTCTCAGCCGGGCCTCGGCGATCGTGTCGGGCGCGGACCAGAAGCTGGCATCCGCCATCGTCCCGCTGGCAACCTGCACGCGCTCGGGCAGGCGAACTTCGATTTCGAGACCGCCCGCGGCCAGTCTGACGACGGTGGTGCCGGCATCGACCACGGTACCCGATTCGACGGTGCGTTCGGTCACGACGCCGTCTTCTGGGGCGATCAGCACCGCGTAGGCGAGCGTCGCTCGGCTGTGGTCGAACGCCGCGCGCGCCGCATCGCGCTTCGCCGCTGCGGCACTCGCCGCCAGCGCGCGGTCGCGGACCTCGGCGGCTGACAACGCGCCGATCCCGTCGAGGCCAGTCGCACGTCGTGCCGCGTCGCCCGCGCGGATCGCCTCGGCGGTCGCGGCGGCAAGTTCGGCCCGCGCCTGTCCGGTATCGGCGATCGCCTCGGCGTGCGAAAGGCGGGCGAGGACCTGCCCGGCGCGGACGTGATCGCCGACCTGCACGTTCAGCGCGAGGACGCGGCCGCCGGTCTTGAAGCCGAGCGCGATATCGCGGCGCGGGCGCAGGACGCCGTCGAACGTCGCGGTCTGTCCGCCAGCGTGATGGATGGTAACCACGTCGACCAGCGTGGCGTCGGATCTGGGCGATACGACCGGTTCGGAGGAACAGCCGGCGCAGGCGAGGAGGGTCAGACCGGCGGTGATCAGCTTGGTCTGCAGCTTGCTCGGCAACCCGGTCGGGGCAGTGGAAATCATCGGCATCGTCGCGTCCCGTTGTGAACGCGGTCGCCCTGCCGATTTGGACCGACCCTGGCCTGCCGATCCTCAAAACCGACCAGTCATTTCCGAAAACGACCGGTTCCGCCTCCTGTAAACCGGCGTCGCTAGCCTTCCAGGTGCCGCCGTCGAAACGCGCTGGGGGTTTCGCCGAGGCGGTCCTTGAACACGCGGTTGAACATGACGAGGCTGCCGAACCCCGCGTCCATCGCGATCGTCAGGATCGGCACGTCCTTCTGCGAAGGGTCGGCGAGCGCGCTGCGGACTTCGGCGATCCGGTGTTCGTTGAGGTAGTCGCTGACGTTGCGATAGCCGAGCCCGCCATTGATGTGCCGCCGCACGCGGTATTCGGGTGTCTCGACGCGCGCGGCGATCATTCCGATCGTCAGGTCGGGATCGCGGTAGGCGCGGTCTTGCGTCATCATCGCCGCCAGGCTCTGGCCGAGACCGACGTCGAGCGGTTCGGGCGCCGCGACAGCTGGAGCTTCACCGACCACCGGGGCGGCATCCGCGCTCAGGAAAACCTCGGGGTGGCGCAATCCGAACAGCAGCGCGCTGATCACGAACGTGCCCATGAACAGCCCGGCGGCGGCGGTCATTCCGGAAACGGCCAGTTCGCCCGTCGCGCGACCGACGATCTCGCTGCCGAGGAGCCACAGGATGATGAGCCCGATCGACACCACGAAGATCGTCCGCGCCTGCCGCCGCGCCTCGACCAGATCGCCCTGCCGATTGCGCCATGCGAGCCACTGCGCGTGGACCGCGAACGCCATTCCCCCAACATAGGCCGCGATATCCAGCCCCTCGATCGGTGCCGCCAGCCCGCGCCCCTGTAGGCTGACGTACAGCGTGCAGCCCAGGAACGCCGCCGCCGGCGCCATATCGATCGGCTTGGGTCTGAACGCATCGTCGAACCAGGCGCGCGCGAACAGCCAGAATAGGGGAATCGCGGCGCTCGAACTCAGATCGAGCAGCGGATCGAACGCGGTCGGCGCATGCGGCAACCCCGCCAGCGTACCGACCACCGTACACAGCGTCAGCGCCAATCCGAACCGACTCGGCAACGACGCCGGCGACCGCGCGAACACCACCGCCGCCAGCATCAGCAAGCCGATCGCACCGCCGCGACACAGGAGATCGAGCTGGAGAATCACCGTCGACGATACCGGGTCATGCTGGCCATCAGCGGCGACAACCATGCCGTCGCCGGTATGTCCAGTCCTACCGTTTGCGGTCGTTTCGTGCAGACTAAGACGTGCGCGGGCGGGGTCGTCGTCGGGGCGGGCAGGCGACGCGTCGCAAATCCGGACTGCGGGTCATGTTCGTGCCGCGCGCAGGCGCCGACGAAGCAGCATCGTCACGATCGGCTGGGGAAGGACGGTGGCAATGCGCACCAGCCAGCTTATCAAAGCCGGAAAGCGATAGTCGCTTCGTTCGGTGCGGAGCGCGCGGACAATATGCGCGAAGCCGCGTTGCTCGGAGATTTCGAACGGCGAAGGCATGGCATGCCCCTGCGTTCGCGCGGTGGCGACGAAGCCGGGGTAGATGCTGATGAAACGTAGGCCGTGATCGGCGAACTCGACGCGACACGTGTCCATCAGCAACCGCATCGCGCCTTTGGCGGCAGAATACGGCCCTTGCAGCGGCACGCCCATCAAACCAGCGAGCGAATTGGTATGCGCAACCATGCCGGAACCCTGACGCATCATATGGTGAAGCACCGGAAACAGGTAGTTGACGCAGACGTCGTAATTGCTCCGCATATAGTCTTTGACCGCGCCGACGCCGATCGTCCGCAGGTCGAGATCGGGAGCGCCGCCGACGTTCATCAGCAGCAGGTCGATGCGACCGAACCGTGCGATCGTGGCCTCGACGACCGCAGCGGCTTCGTCCTCGCGCAGTGCGTCGGCGGGGTGGATCATGCAGACACCGCGGTCGAGCGCGATCTCCGCTGCGAGGCTTTTCAGTTCGCCGGCCCGTCGCGCGGTCGCGACGATCGTTGCGCCTTCCGCGGCTAGCCGTCGCGCGACACCGCGGCCCATGCCGCTCGACGCGCCGACGATCAGCACGACCTTGCCCGCGAAGATCACCGGCCGTCGCCGAGCGGCTTCAGCCCGGCCACCAGCCGCATCGTCAGCCGCGCAGCGGTGCCCCAGGGCGGGCCGATCCGTTCGAACATGTTGATCGGCCCGGCCTTGTGCACGGCGCGCGCATGACTGAACCGGAGGAAGCCGTCGCGGCCGTGATAGGCGCCCATGCCGCTTGCGCCGATGCCGCCGAACGGCAGGCTGTGCTGTGCGACATGGAGCAGCGTGCCGTTGATCGTCACGCCGCCCGAGGTGGCGCCATCGAGGATCCTGCGCTGCATCGCCGCGCCATCCGCAAAGCAGTAGAGCGCGAGCGGTCGCGGGCGGGCGCGGACGAAGGCCAGCGCCGCGTCGAGCGTGTCATAGGGTTTCACCGGCAGCACCGGGCCGAAGATCTCCTCGCGCATCAGCGTGCAATCGTCGGGCGCACCAAGAACCACGGTCGGCGCGATACGGTGCCCGGTCGGGGCCGGCGCGGGATGGGTGAGGATTTCCGCACCACCGTGCCGCGCCTCCTCGATCGCGTTGGTCAGCCGCTGGTGGTGTCGTGCATCGATGATGTTGCTGTAGTCGCCATTGCGCTCGATCGTCTGGTAGCGGTGCACGGCAGCGGACAGCACGCCGTCCGCGAACCGGCGCGCCGAGGCGGCCGGCACCAGCGCGTAATCGGGGGCGACGCAGGTCTGGCCGGCGTTGAGATAGCGACCGAAGGCGATCGACCTGGCGGCGCGGTCGATCGCGAAATCGGGGGCGACGATTGCCGGGGACTTGCCGCCAAGCTCCAGCGTCACCGGCGTCAGATGCTCGGCGGCGGCGCGCAGGATATGGCGCCCGACTTCGGTCGATCCGGTGAAGACGAGGTGATCGAGCGGCAGTCCCGACAAGGCCTGCGACACCGCGACGCCGCCCTGCACGACGGTCAGGCGATCGGCGTCGAACCGGTCCGCCACGAGGCGTGCCAGCAGGGCGGCGAACGCCGGGGAGGCTTCGGACGGCTTGACGATCACGCGGTTGCCCGCCGCCAGCGCATCGATCGCCGGTCCCAGCGTCAGGAACAACGGATAGTTCCAGGGCGCGATGACGCCGATGACACCGAGCGGCTCGTAGCGGACCCACGCGGTGCCCGGTTGCAGGCTGAGGTCGACGCGGCGCGGCGAGTCGCGCATCCATGTCTTCAGGCGTACACGGCTGTGGCCGATCGCGGTGATCAGCGGCACGATCTCGAGGATGTCGGTTTCGGTCCTCGACCGCCCGCCGAAATCGTCGGAGATCGCCTCCACCAGTGCGGCGCGTCCCTCGATGAGCAGCCCGTGCAGCGAATCGAGCAGCGCCTGACGGATCGGCGCACTGGCCGCGACGTCGTCGCGGGAGGCGCGATGTTGGCGATCGAACGCGGTGCGCAACGCCTGCACTTCGGGGGTCATGGCAATCCTTTCATGGCGTCTCGATTTGCGTGTCTCGACGACTTCCTTCGATCGTATGACGAACGCTATTCCCTAACAAGAGCGATGATCATATTTAGATATAGCTATATACATCAAGCTTGATAGGATGATCACATAGACTCGCCAAAGAGGTCGATGGCATGAGGGAGAGGATCGCTATGGACGACCGCGACAGGTTCGCGCCGGCAGCGGCTGGTGCGCCGACGTCCGATCCCTATCGGCGCTATGTGGATGCGCTGGGCACGGTGCGGCTGCC
Organism: Sphingomonas sp. PP-CE-1G-424; assembly: GCF_004341085.1. GTDB lineage: Bacteria > Pseudomonadota > Alphaproteobacteria > Sphingomonadales > Sphingomonadaceae > Sphingomonas. The sequence goes on along the minus strand of NZ_SLXW01000001.1, from coordinate 126,685 downwards.
CGCAGCGTTCGTCGACCTCGACGCGCTCGACCGCAATGGCGACCGTCTGGGCATGCGGGCGCGCGGCATGCCGGTCCGGCTCGTCACCAAGTCTATCCGGTCGGTGGGCGTGCTTCGCTATCTGCTCGACCGGTTTCCCTATCTGCAAGGATTGTTGTGCTTTTCGCCTTCGGAGGCAGCCTGGCTGGCATCGCAAGGGTTCGACGATCTCGTCGTCGCCTATCCGACGGTCGAGCCGAGCGAGATCGCGCGCGTCGCGGCGGCGGTGCAGGGCGGCGCGTCGATCACGCTGATGGTCGACGATGTCGCGCAGCTCGACGTCATCGATCGCTGTGCTGCGGCGGCGGGAACCTCGCTCGCGGTGGCGATCGACATGGATGCCTCGACCAGTTTTCCCGGTTTGCGCTTCGGTGTCTATCGGTCGCCGGTCGCGACCGCGAAGGCGGCGCTCGCGCTGGCCGACGCCATCGCCCGGCGGCGCCATCTGCGGCTCGACGGCGTGATGGGTTATGAGGGGCAGATCGCCGGGCTCAACGACGCGGTGCCCGGCCAGCGGGTGCGCAACCGCATCATCCGGACGCTCAAGGCGCGCTCGATCCGCGACGTGCATCGGCGCCGCGGCGCGATCGTCGCGGCGCTCACCGCGGCGGGGCATAGCCTGCGGTTCGTCAATGGCGGCGGCACCGGCAGCTTCGAAAGCACCGCGCGCGATCCGAGCGTCACCGAGCTGGCGGCGGGGTCAGGCTTTTATCTGCCGGGGCTCTTCGATCATTATGCGGTCACGCTGGGCGAGCCCGCGGCGGGCTTCGCGCTGCCGGTGACGCGGCGCCCGGCACCCGGGATCGTGACCTGTGCGGGCGGCGGCTATCCCGCGTCCGGTCCGATTGGCCCCGACCGTCTTCCCAAGCCGTGGCTGCCGACCGGTGCCACGCTGATCGACAACGAGGGTGGCGGCGAGGTGCAGACGCCGGTGCGGCTCGGCACTGCCGACGCGCTGCCGCTCGGTGCGCCCGTCTTCTTCCGTCACGCCAAGGCGGGTGAGCTGTGCGAGCGGTTCGACACGCTGCTGCTCATTCGCGGCCACGACATTGTCGACCGCGTCGCGACGTATCGCGGCGACGGGCAATGCTTCTTCTGACCTGCAACGACAGGCGGGCCGTCGACCGGACCCGCGAGGACCGACGCCAACGCAAAAAAAGGGGATGACGATGAAACGGTCTATCTTGCACCATAGTGTGGTCCTCGTCGCGCTCGCCCTATCCGCCGAGGCGCACGCGCAGCAGGCCGCGGCCGGCCAGCCTTCCAAGCCTGCGCCCACGCCCGCACCCGGGGACGGCGATATCGTCGTGACGGCCCAGCGCCGGTCCGAACGCCTCCAGGACGTGCCGATCGCGGTCACCGCGATCACCGGTGACGACCTGCGCGAACGCCGCATCGCCGACGTGCTCGACCTGTCGGGGCGCGTTCCCGGCCTCCAGATCCGCTCGGCGGACAATGGCGCCAACCCGCGCATCTTCATCCGCGGCGTCGGCCTCAACGATTTCAACCCGGCGACGGCGAGCGCGGTCGGCATCTACGTCAACGGCGTCTACGTCGCCTCGACGCTGGCGCAGCGCGATGCGTTCTTCGATCTCGGCCAGGTCGAGGTTCTGCGCGGCCCGCAGGGAACGCTGTACGGCCGCAACACCACCGGCGGCGCGATCAACGTCACCACGCGCCAGCCGGGCACGACGCCCGAAGCCGACCTGTCGCTCGATTACGGCCGGTTCAACGCGGTGACATTGCAGGGCGGGATCAGTGCGCCGGTCGCGACCGACCTGGCGGCGGTCCGCATCGCCGGTCTGTATCAGCGCGACGACGGGTACATGCGCAACACGCTGACCGGCAACCGCGGCAACAACGTCGACCGCTGGGCGTTGCGCGGCAGCGTCCACCTGACGCCGTCGAGCACGGTGACCGACGATCTCACCGTCAATGCTAGCCGTTCGACCGGTGGATCGCTCCAGGCCTATGCGCGCACGCTGATTCCGCAGACCGCGGCGGCGACCGGCGCCGATGGCTTGTGCACGCCCGCCTTCTACACCTCGGGCCAGTGCACCAACATCCTGGGTTACGCCAACACCAGCCGCAATCTGTACGAGGGCGCCTATCGCTTCGAAGGGCGCGACCGGGTCAGCCTGTTCGGCACCGGCAACACGCTGTCGATCGATCTCGGGCCAGTCAGCCTGATCGCGGTGACCGGGTTCCAGCATGCCAGCCGCAACGATCAGGAGGATACCGACGCCAGCCCGGTACCGGTCGTCGCCGCCTCCTATATCACCCGGCAGGACACGGTCAGCCAGGAACTGCGCGTGCAGTCCAACGGCCACGACCGGCTGCGCTATGTCGCCGGCGTTTATTATGCGCACGACCTGATCCGCAACGCGTCGTCGCTCGACGTGCTGCCGGTATTACGCGCGCCGACGCCCGACAATCCGAGCGGGGTCGACCTCGTCGCGGGGATCGGCGACTTCGCGTGGCCGTCGCGGCAGGTGACGAACAGCTATGCCGGTTTCGGGCAGCTCGATTTCGATCTCACGCCGCGGCTGACGCTCACTGGCGGGCTACGCTATTCCGCCGATCGCAAGCGCTTCGACTATCGCGCGGAGGCCGCCGGGGGAACGATCCCGCTGTTCACCTATGCCGATGCCAAGACGTTCGGCTCGTGGTCGGGGCGCGCCGGGCTGCAATATCGCTTCAGCGACGCCGCCAACGTCTATGCGAGCTATAATCGTGGCACCAAGAGCGGCGGCTTCTTCAGCGGCTTCGCGCAGGACCCCTCGCTGATCGGGCCCTACAAGGACGAGACGGTCGACGCGTATGAAGTCGGTGCCAAGACGCAGTGGCTCGACCGACGGTTGGGGCTCAACGTGTCGGCCTTCTATTACGACTACCAGGATCTGCAGGTCTACACGTCGGTGGTCCAGGGGCTGATCACCACGCAGCTCTTCACCAACGCCTCGGCGGCGCGGATCTACGGCGCCGAACTCGAACTGACCGCGCGACCGGTCGATGGCCTCAACCTCAGCGCCTCGACCTCGCTGCTCAGCGCGACGTATCGCGACTTCATCTCGCAGGGGGCCGACTATTCGGGCAACCGTCTGCCCTCGGCGCCCAAGGTCAGCGTGCAGGGAAGCGCCGAGTATCGCAAACCGATCGCGACCGGCGCGATCGTCGCGCGCGCGGATGTCTCCTACCGCAGCAAGGTGTTCTTCGACACGTCCAACGACGCACGGCTGACCGATCGCGCGCGCGCCTTCGTCGACGGGCGGATCGGCTGGCAGTTCGCCAAGGACCGCTACGAGGTCGCGCTGTGGGTCCGCAACGTCTTCGACGTGCCGGTCATCTCCGACATCACGCCGCTGCCTGCGCTGGGCTTCGATGCGGTCGTCGTCGGACGGCCGCGGACCTTCGGTCTGTCGTTGCGGGCGAACTATCGATGATCGCGCCGGATACGACCCGTTCGGCCTATGTCGCCGCGTTCGTCGTCGGCGTGTACGGCGTCCTCATGGCGGGCCTTGCCCCGTTGCTGCTCGGCACGCTGGTCGCGGAGGGGCATCTTACCGCGGCGCAGCTCGGGCTCGCCGCCACGGCCGAGCTGGTGACGATGGGGCTAGCGGCGGGCGCGGCGGGGTTCGTGACCGAACGCGTCGCGCCGCGCATGGTCGCCTTGGCCAGCGTGGTGGCGATCATCGTGCTCGACGTCGCGACCGCCAGCGCGACCGGCGGCACGGTCATCCTGCTGCGCGCGCTGGCCGGTGCGCCCAGCGGCATGCTGGTCGGCATCGTCACCGCGATGATCGTCCGATCGGCGCAGCCCGCGCGCCAGGCCGGGATGTATCTGACGATCCAGACGGTCGCGCAGCTGGCCTGCGCCGCGCTGATCAGCGGCCTGGTCGCGCAGCATCACGGCGCGGCGACGGGGTTCTTCGCGATCGCCGCGCTCGGCGTGCCGGTCGCGATCGTCGCGATGGGGACGCCGGTGCGGCTGGCGCCGTTCGCGGCGAACCACGGCATGGGACTGCCCGATATCCGGGGATGGCTCGCGCTCGCGGCCGCGTTCTGCTTCTTCGCCGGCATCCTCGGCATCTGGATCTATTTCGAGCCGCTCGCGCATCAGGCCGGACTCTCGTCCGGCACCGGAGGCCTCGCGGTGGTGCTCGCGCTTGCCGGACAGGTCACGGGCGGCATCCTAGGCGCGGCCACGGTCCAGCGCTGGGCGTGCCGCGTCGTGCTGATCGGCGCGACCGCTGCGCTGATCGTCGCAGCGGCGATATTCGCGACGTTGCCCGGTCGGACCGCATTCCTGGCGACCGCGATCGGCTTCGGGATGCTCTGGGCGTTCGCTAGCCCGTATTTCACCCGGCTGCTGATCGATGTCGACCCGACGCACCGTGCCGCGATGCTCGGGTCGGCGGCGCTGCTGCTGGGGTGCGCGACCGGTCCGAGCGTCGCGGCGCTGAGCGTCAGCGATGGCGACGTCCGTGGCTGCCTCACGCTCGGTGCCGGACTGCTCATCGTCACCGGCGGCATCGTGCTGCTGCTTCCCCTACTTCGGCGCGTGGGGTCCCCTGCGTTTGCCGTGCAATCGAAAGACCGATCATGACCGAGTGGACCAACTGGTCGGGCAGCGTCGTCGCGCGGCCCGCCACGATCGCGCGTCCGCGCGGGCTCGACGAACTGGCCGAGGTTGTCACGGGTGCGCGGCAGCTGCGGATGGTCGGGGCCGGCCATTCCTTCATGCCGCTGTGCCAGACCGAGGGTACGCTGCTGTCGCTCGCCGATCTCGAAGGCGGGATCGAGGTCGCCGCGGATCGCCGGTCGGTCTGGGCCCCCGCGGGCTGGAGCCTCGCACGACTGACCGACGCGCTCTGGGCGGAGGGGCTGTCGCTCTACAATCAGGGCGACGTCAATCCGCAGTCGCTCGCGGGCGCCGCCGGCACCGGCACGCACGGGACCGGCGAGACGCTCGGCAGCATCTCGACGCAGGTTACCGGCGTCCGCCTGATGCGCGCCGACGGCACGCTCGTGACCTGCGACGCGCAGACCGAGCCTGCGCTGTTCCAGGCGCAGCGCCTCGGTCTCGGCCTGCTCGGCGTCGTGGTCGCGATGCGGCTCGCGGTGCTGCCCGCCTATCACCTCGAGGAACGCGTCGAACGCTGGCCGCTCGACACGGTACTCGACCGGTTCGACGAACTGACCGCGGCGTCGCGGCATATGGAGTTCTGGGTCTTTCCCTATGCCGACTACGTCATCCTCAAGCGGCTGCATCCGGTCGAGCCCGAAGGCCCATATCGCCACGCCAACGACGTCAACGAGGGGGCTTTCCGCCTGGCGTGCAACATCTCGCGCCGCGTGCCGGGGCTGATCCCCAAGCTGCAGCGCGGAATGATGCAGGCGATCGGCGGGCCCAAACGGCGTGTCGGCCCCGCCTATCGCATTTTCGCACAGGAGCGGACCGTGCGTTTCGAGGAGATGGAATACGAGGTGCCGCGCGCCGACGGGCTGGCGACGCTGCGCGAGGCGCTTCGCTACGTCCGCGAGGCGCGGCTGCCGCTCGCCTTCCCGTTCGAGGTTCGTACCGTCGCGGCCGACGATATCTGGCTGAGCCCGTTCCATGCCGGGCCGTGCCTGTCGATCTCGGTGCATCAATATGCCGGGATGCCGTGGCAGAAGGCGTTCGCGGCGCTCGAGACGATCCTGCGTGATGCCGGTGGTCGTCCACATTGGGCGAAGCGTCACACGCTCGATTCCAACGCGGCGCATGCGCTGTATTCCCGGCTGTCCGACTTCCTGACCGTGCGTCGCGACGCCGATCCGGAGGGCAAGTTCGTCAATCGCTTCTTCGACCAGCTGTTCGCGATCGGCGGGTGAGCGGGCGAACGACCAACGCCGGTTTGCGTTTGGCAACGGGGTGAGCCAGAGCGGCGGCGTTATGGTCGAACCCCGCCGCCTACCCATGCAGGAGCGCAGCATGCGCCGCCGCGAGGCGATCCTCGTCGCGGCGCAGGACCTGCTCGTCACCGAGAACCCCGAGGATCTCGCGATGCGTGAAGTCGCGCGCCGCGCCGAGATCTCGATCGGCTCGCTCTACCAATATTTCCCGTCGAAGCCTGCGATCCTGCGCGCGCTGGTACTGCGCAACCTCGACAAGGTCGGCGCGCTGCTGCGGACCGAGGTGCATGCGCTGCTCGAGGATCATGGCGGGCGCCCGACGATCGCCCAGGCGGTCGACCGGATCATCGACGCGTATGTCAGCCATTATCGCAGCCATCCCGAGGCGATCGCGGTGTGGGCCGGCGCGCAGGCCGATCTCGAACTGCGCCGGCTCGACGTGATCGACACGCGCGCGACCGCCGACTTCATGGTCGCGCCGATGATGATCCTGTTGTCGTCGTCCGACCGCGACAAGATCCTGTCGGCGGCGTTGCTCATCACCGAGCTCGCCGGCCATGCGATACGGCTGGCGATCGCGCTCGAACCGCCGCTGACCGACCGGATCGTCGCGCAATTCAAGACGATGGTGATCGCCGTCCTCGAAGCCAATCGCGAGCCGAACTAGGGCTGCAAACGACCAGTTTGCCACAGATGGCGCGTGCGGAATCGAGGTTGGTCGCGCCGCCATGCGGGGGGCGCTCCGTGAAATGGCGATGTCGTCGAGCAGGCGAAGTCGCGCCGGTCGTTCGCGCTCTGGTCACGGACAGCGCCAACCCTGCCAACCTGGGCGCGCAGCCTTCCGCGCACCGCCCGCATCATTCTTCATGATCGTGTCACCATAGTTTCATCTTGCACCGCTCCGTCCGCCGTCTATGAGACGATGTATCGTAACGCGAAAGCCCGACGGCTTTGCGTTTCTGCATGAGATTGGAACAATGGTGGCCAGGGCAGTGTCGAACGCCGTGCAATATTCGGAGCGAACACGCTCGTCACGCCGGAGCCGCGTCGCGCGTGCCGCGCTCTGCGCGATGGCCTGTTCGGGGACGTCGGCGTTTGCGCAGGACGCGGGGCAGGGGCGAGATCGGACGGTCGACGACATCGTCGTGCTCGGCCAGCGTTGCCTCGATCGTACCAGCGGATCCGACATCGTGACCGAACGGATGTCGCAGGCCAGCATCGCGCTCGATCGCAGTATTCTGGACGACTACGGCGTGCGCCGCCTGGCCGATGCGCTGGAGCTGGTCAGCGGTATCTCGCAGCAGAACAATCTTGGCGGCCTGCGCGACAATTACGCGATCCGCGGTTTCCTCGGCACGCCCGACACGGGGGCCGAGTATTTCGTCGACGGCTTCCTCGCCAATCGTGGCTTCGGACCGCCGCGGGACCCCGCCAACGTCGAGCGGATCGAGGTGCTCAAGGGGCCTGTGGGTGCGGTGTTCGGATCGGTGGATCCGGCGGGTGTGATCAACGTGGTCACCAAGAAGCCGCGATTTCGGAACGGCGGCAGTGTGACGGCGAGCGGGGGCTCGTTCGGCACCTATCGGCTCGAAGGCGATGTCGAATCGGCGCTGTCCTCGACGTTCGCGATCCGCCTGGTCGGCGCGATCGAGAACAGCGACGGCTTTCGCGACCATGTCGATCTCAGGCGGCGCCTGTTCGCACCATCGGTAAGCTGGCGGCCGATGGACGGCACCACGCTGACGTACCAGGGCGAATATATTCAATTCCGCGCGCCGTTCGACCGCGGCATCCCGGCGATCAACGGGAATAGCGAGGCCGTCCCGCGCGATCGCTTTCTGGGAGAACCCGGCGACGGGCGCGTATCCTCCAGCAACTGGCGACACGAACTGACGCTGGAGCAAAGTCTGGGCGGGAGCTGGACTTTCGTCGGCGGCACGGCCTATCGCGACGCTCGCATCCGGGGTTTCTCCAGCGAAGCGTCGACGCTGCTGGCGGATGGAACGGTTCGCCGTCAGCGCCGCTTGCGCGACTGGAACCTGACAGACTGGTCGGGGCGGGCGGAAATCCGCGGCACCGTCACGGCCTTCGGTACGCATCGACCAAGCGTGGGCGTGACGCTCTACGATCTCGACTTCGACACCTTCCAGACGCGGTTTCGGCCGACCGCTGCCCGGCCTTACCCGATCGACGTCTTCGACCCGGTCTACGGGGGCGTCGCCGGGCCGCTGACGCCGTTCACCGCGACCAACGAACGCCGCAAAGCCGTCGCCGTCTACGGCCAGGATATGTGGGACCTGACGGACTCGCTCAGCGTGGTCGGAGGCCTGCGCTATGAGCACCTCGACCAGCGCATCGACAATCGACTGTCCGGGCAGCTGAGCCGTCTGGAGCGTGATCCGATCGAGTTTCGCGCCGGCATTCGCTACCGTCCCGATCCCCGGTTCGCCTTCCATGCGAACTGGGGCGAGGGCTCGCGTGCCAATTCGAGCGTCGGACGACTGGGAGACGCGTTCGCGCCCGAAACCGGCCGTGGCTACGAAGTCGGCGCCAAGCTCGTCCTGCCATCGCTTCGGGTGGGGGCCAGTTGGTTCGATGTCTCCAAGCGCAACATCCTCGCAACCGATCCGGCCGACGTGAACTTCCTCGCGACGGTCGGACGGATCAGGTCGCGCGGCGTCGAACTCGATGGCGAAGTGGATCTGGCGCCACGTGTGCGGCTGATCGGCAACTACGCTTTCACCGACGCTGCCGCCCGCGATCCAGCATTCCCGAGCGCGGACGTGCTCAACGTGCCGCGTCACGCCGGCACGCTGCAATTATTCGCGACGTTTCCTCTCGCGGCCCGCGACCTCGCTCTGAGTGCGGGCGGGACCTATGTCGGCGCGCGTGCCGCGGCGCTCGATGGCGGCAACCTGCGACTGCCAAGCTATGTGAAGGTCAAGGCCAGCATCGCGTATCCGCTAACCAAAAGGCTGACCGCTCGCGTCGAGGTCGATAACATCCTCGACCAGACCTACGCCCAGAGCAGTTACAGCGCGCTGTGGATTTCACCCGGGGCGCCCCGATCGGTCCTCTTCTCGCTGGCGGCACGGCTTTGAGCGCTGGTCAGGGAAATCGCTCGAGAAAGGCAGCTGCGCACGGCTGACGATAGATATCGCGTCGCGCAGCCTGTCACGTCGCGTTCGCGGTCAGGTTTGCGCCGATCCATGCGGTCACGTCGGTAACCGCAATGGCATGCGCTCCAAGTCGCTGTCTCTCAAATGGATCGTATTTGGAACGCCAGCGGAGCTCGCCTGCTATCCGAAGGCAGCCGGGTCCTCATCCACGCTTTGAGAGGCCGTGAGGGAACGACTCAGCGACTCGGCATCGGCAACGGTTTTCAGAGACGAGTTATCTCGCAGGTCCGACGAGCCCCGCGAGTTGCTGCCCGGAAAGCCAGGCGGCTTCGATCCGCGGACCGAGCAGCCAGTCGCCACAGGCCCCCAGCCGGATCTCCGCGTTCCAGGACGCACCGCGCGCCGACGTCCCGGTCTTCGCATACCGCCAACGGTGGACGCTGGTCGCGATGATGGTGGGCGACCCGGCGCCGATGTGATCCGCGAACGCCGCGAGAAGCGCCCGCGCGATCGTGTCCGGCTCGTCTTCGAGGTGCGCACGCGACCAGCCGGCACTGCCCTGTAGCACCCAGGCCTCGGGTCCGGTCCGTCCCGGCTTGGCCGAGTTGCGGACGGCGGATCCGATGATCCCGATATCCGCAAATCGATCGCAATCGGTCGGCACCGGGCCATCGAACGCTGCCATGACGGTCCAGCACGGATCGGAAACCGCGGCGCGGGCCGCATCGGCCAACGCACCGTCATGGTCCGCGACCAGGGGGGCGACCTGCTCCGCCGGCACCGCGACGATCGCCGCGTCGAACCGTTCGTCGCCGATCCGCCATCCACCGTCATGGCAAAGACCGGCGATGGCGGTGTTCCATCGAACATCGCACTCGGTCGCCATCGCGCGGATCGGCGCGTTCATCGCGGGTGTCCCGACCCATGCATCGAGCCTTGCGGGCGACCAGCGCGCGACGTGGCCGTCCTGCGCCCAGCGCTCGACCTGCGCCACGAACGCGGGATCGCGCGCCGTTAGATATTGCGCGCCGTGATCGAACGCCGCCTCTCCCAGCGGCGTATCGATCCGGCGCGTCGACATCCTGCCACCCGGCCCGCGGCCCTTGTCGAACAGGATCGGGTGATGACCTTGGCCGCGTAGCGCGTGCGCGCAGGACAGCCCCGCCATCCCCGCACCGATGATTCCGATCCGCATGATACCCCCGTGCCGACATGCAACAACCGAACGTGCCGATGACCGGACACCCTCAAACGCGACGCGTGTCGATTGGAGCCGGACGGATGCAGATTTTCGGTGATGCCCCAGGCCACCGGCCGAACAATGGTGCCTTAGCCCTGAACCTCTAGCCTTAACATCGCCGCGACCGACGATGATCTGGTTCCGCACGACAGGATCGAACAGGCGGAGAGACGGCAGCCTGCCACCGCTCACCGCATCAAGCGTGGCACTCCGGCGTAGGTGAAGGCTGAATGCGCCGACATTGTTGGTCACCTGTTCGGGCCGGCTTACGCTCGCACCGCTAGCCGCTCCGACGATCAGCGTCGCGAACCCATCGCGGATTACGAGAAGCCTTATCCATCACCCGCAGCGAACTGCGCCTGCCTGGCAGGATGCGTATTTGGCCAACATCGTCTGGGAAATGAAACCATGAGGCACGCTAGTTTCATCCACCAATCACTTCTTGAAAGGCGACGATGGTGACCCCTACGGGAATCGAACCCGTGCTTCAGCCGTGAAAGGGCCGCGTCCTAACCGCTAGACGAAGGGGCCTGCGTGGTTGGAGGCGCCTAAAAGGAAGCCGCCGACGCGTCAACCCCTCAATCGGCCCAGGCAGCGTCTTCGACGTGCAATTCTGCCGAGGGCCGCGAGGACCAGTCGTCGATCTTCGCGCGGCCGGCGAGCCAGAGCTTGCGGTGAGGAGCGGCGCCGAGCAGCGCCTGGCCCAGCGCACTCTCGGCGGCGCGGAAGGCCATCGCCTTGATGCTGCGGCCGTCGTCGCCCGCGACGATCGTGCGGACGTGGCCGTTGCCGACGACGTCCGCCTTGATCACGCGGACCGGGCCCATCGCCACGCGCGGCGCTGGCCAGCCCATGCCGTAGGGGCCGCCGGCTTCCATCGATTCGACGAGGCCGGGGTTTACGCCGCCTGCCGCGAGGACGGCATCGAGCAGCAGCGCTCGGTCGCCGTTCGAGCGTTCGACCGCGGCGGCGAGGCGCTCTTCGAGGAAGTCGGTGAAGGCGGGGATCGCGGCTTCGCTGATCGTCAGGCCGGCGGCCATCGCGTGGCCTCCGCCCGCCACCAGCAGTCCGTGTTCGCGGGCTGCCATCACAGCCGCACCGAGGTCGACGCCGGGGATCGAGCGGCCCGAGCCCTTGCCGATGCCGTGCTCGTCGATCGCGATGACGATTGCGGGGCGGCCGAGCTTCTCCTTGAGGCGACCGGCGACGATGCCGATCACGCCGGGGTGCCAGCCGTGACCGGCGACCACGGCGACCGCGCGGTCGCGGCTGGAGAGCAGGTCGGCGGCTTCCTGCACGGCGGTTTCGATTGCGCGACGTTCTTCGTTGAGGCGGTCGAGTTCGGTGGCGATCTGGCGGGCTTCGTCAGGGTCTTGCGTGGTCAGCAGGCGCACGCCGAGATCGGCGCGGCCGACGCGCCCACCGGCGTTGATGCGCGGGCCGAGCGCGAAGCCCAGGTCGGTGCAGGTCGGGTTGCGCGTCAGGCGCGAGGCTTCGATGAGTGCGGCGACGCCGATGTTCTTGCGCGCGCCCATGACCTTGAGGCCCTGCGAGACGAACGCCCGGTTGAGGCCGCGGAGTTGCGCGACGTCGGCGACCGTGCCGAGCGCGACGATGTCGAGCAGGTCGATCAGTTTCGGCTCGGCGCGGTCCGCGAAGAAACCGCGCGCGCGGAGCGTGCGGACGAGCGCGGCGGCGGCGAGGAAGCACATGCCGACCGCGGCGAGGTGGCCGTGCGCGGCGCCTTCGGTCTCGTCGAGGCGGTTGGGGTTTACCAGCGCGAGCGCGTGCGGGAGCGCGGTCGAGCATTTGTGGTGGTCGATGACGATCACGTCGACCTTCGCGTCGCGGGCGGCGTCGAGCGCGTCGAACGCCTGCGCGCCGCAGTCGACCGTGACGATCAGCGTGGCGCCTTCGGCGGCGAGGCGGACGAGCGCTTCGCCCGACGGGCCATAGCCTTCGAGCAGGCGGTCGGGGATGTAGGGGCGGGCTTCGATCCCGAGCTCGCGCAGGACGAGCACCATCAGCGCGGCGGAGGTGGCGCCGTCGACGTCGTAATCGCCGAAGATCGCGATCTGTTCGCCGGCTTGGACCGCGTCGGCGAGACGCTCGGCGGCGCGGTCCATGTCGCGGAAGATCGACGGGTCGGGCATGAACGCGCGGATCGACGGGGTGCGGTGCGCGTCGAGCGCGTCGCGGGGGCAGCCTCTGGCGAGCAGGAGCTGGGTGACGAGGTCGTCGCCGGTAAAGCCATCCCGGCCGTCAGCCGCTAGGGCTCGCCAACGCCAAGGCTGGCCGAGGATGGAGGAGGTTACGCCGAGAACTGTCATGCCTAGGACGTAGTGTGTGTGGAGGGATTGTCGAGCGGAGAGGGACGCGTGGTTAGGGCGATCTCGCAACCGCGTGCACCACGTGCGTCTTGTTCTCCCGCGAAGGCGGGAGCCCAGTCTGGGTCCCCGCCTTCGCGGGGAAACAGTTTTGCGCAGACTGGCGGAATGTAAATTCTCCCCCGTTCGTGCTGAGTAGCGACCGAGTAGCTCCGTCAGGAGCGTATCGAGGGTGCGTATCGAAGCAGGGTTCCGCGCGCCAACTTGTCCTTCGATACGCCGTCTCGATACGCTCCGTTGGAGCTACTCGACGGCTACTCAGGACGAACGGGGGATGAGGAATCCGCGCGGGGGGCTCCGCGACGGGGGAGGGGCGACCTGGCTGTCTACTCGCCCTCCTCACTTGATCCAGGGACGCTCGCGAAACCACTTCGTCACGATATACTTCACGCCCTCGACCACCGGCATGCCCTCGTGCAGCGTCAGCCCGTTCGGGCCCCCATCCGGGTTCATGTTGTTCCAAGCCAGCAGCATGCCGCGCTTCGGCGCGATCTTCACGCCGGCCTGCGGGAACCAGGTCGCGCCGCCTTCGGGGACGTCGTTGAGGAACACCATCGCGGTCCAGGTGCGCTGGCCGCCTTGTTCCTGCATCTTCGCCCAGTAGCTCTCGGACTCGTGGAAATAATCATGGTGCGCGCGGAATTGCTGGCCGGGGGCGTAGCGCTGGCCCTGCATCGTCTCGCCGTGGAGCAGGTCGATCCCGAGCAAGGTCGCGATCGCCTCGTCGGTCGGCTGCACGTCGGGCGACCAGCGATCCATGTCGCAGCTCTCGCTTGTCCGGAAATTGCTGTTTGGGCGATCGGACAGCAAGGTCGACGGCCGCCGCTTGGAATCGATCACCGCGATCAGCCGCTTGCAGGTTGCAGGACCGAGGAACTTGTCCTGATAGTAGAACTGTACGGTGTCCATCGCGATGCGCTGCACCGCGGGATTGGCGTCGAGGCGCGCGGCGACCTGCGATCCGAAGGCTTGGCGGAGTGCCGCGGCCGGATCGACCTTCTTGGCTTTTGAAAAGATACCCACGCCGCAGGATTTGGCGAACTTGCCCCGAAAGGCAAGAGGTGTAAACGCAAGAGCCCCGCGGCGATCCAGACCACCGCGGGGCTCTCCCCTGTTACTGCGTGAAGGCAGGCTGGAGCCTACCAGAAGATGTCGTACACCGTGTCGACCACGCGGCCGCTGTCGAGATCGACCAGCAACGCGTCGTTGTAATAGCGCACCCAGCGATACGCGCCGTACGCTTCGGGCAGGCGGTAGGTGTACGGGTCCTGGATCCAGTAGGACTGGTTGTAGAGAATCCGGTTCAGCGAGAAGCCGACGTTGAAGCGACGGTAACCCGATCCCCAGCCGCTCGGCGCGTAATAGCGCGGGAGGCGATAGGCGCCGCGGTTCGACGCGCGGTAGCTGCTCCAGGCGTAGCGGTTGTCGTTGCGCCAACCGCGGTTCCACGCGCCGCCCTGGTTGAACCGGCCTTGGTCGTAGCCGCGCCGGCCAAAGCCTTGGACGTTGCCGTAGGCGCGGTTGGGCTGGCGGTTCTGATAGCCATCGCGGCCGTCGTTGCGCCAGTCGCCGCGGTCATTGCGCCAATCGCCGCGCCCGCTGTTGCGATCGAACTGGTTGCGATCGGCCTGCTGGTTGCCGCGATCGAAACCGGGGAGTCCCTGGTCGCGGTTCCAGTCGGGGCGGTTTTGGCCGGCCCGCGGGTCGGGACGGGTTTGGCCGTTCCAGCCCTGACCGTTGCCACGTTGGTCGTTCCACGCCTGACGGTCGGCACGCTGTCCGCCGCGCTGCCCGTTCCAGTCGGGACGGCCTTGCCCGTCGGGACGGTCGCCGCGGACTTGCGGTTGCGTGCCGAGATCGGCGCGTTGCGGACGCTGGCCTTGGTCGGGCGCGGCGGGGCGATCGGGGCGCTGTTGCTGGAAGGGTTGCCCGTATGGGCGCGGGCCGCGATCGCCGCGGTCGGGGCGCTGGCCACGATCCGGGCGTTGTCCGCGGTCGCCCCGATCACCGCGGTCCTGATCGACCTGCTGTGCGGTGGCGGTCGTCGCCATCGTTACTGCCGGCACCAACGCGGAGGCCGCCATCAAGAGTTTGAAAAACCTGCCCGTCATTGCGGATGTCCTCGACTGCCGGCGCACGAGCCGACTCCTATGATGGGTCGTGTATAGGCACCGCGGCGTGTGGAGAGGCTGAATGGGTTCGTCAGCGATTAGACAGGTTTAGTCGGGATCAGTTGTTACTCACCCGAAAGTATCCACTCCGGCGAAGGCCGGGGCCCAACTGGGGGGGCAAGTAATGAAGCGCGCGCTCTATCACCTTGGACGTTCCAATTGGGCCCCGGCCTTCGCCGGGGTGGTGGAAACCGCAGACGTGTTCATCGCGAACCTTGTTCTCCCGCGAAGGCGGGAGCCCAGACTGGACTCCCGCCTTCGCGGGAGAACAAGCTTGGTTTTGAGGAAGCGCCTACCGCGCAGGCGGCGGGACAAGTGCCGGCACCAATCGCGCAGAGTCCGCCGGGTCGATCCCCGGCCGCGGTCCTGCCGGAATAACCTCTTCGCCGCGCATCGCCCGCCCGGCGCGTTGGATCGCCTCGACCACGCGCGGATACACCCCGCACCGGCAAAGGTTCGTGATCTGCTCGCGGATCAGCGCTTCGCTCGGGTCTGCATTCCGCTTCAGCAACGCGGCGGCGGCCATGATCATCCCCGGGATGCAGAACCCGCATTGCGACACGGACTCCGCGATAAACGCCAGCTGCACCGGATGATTACGCTCGCGCGACAGCCCCTCGATCGTCGTGACATACGCGCCCTCGATCGCGCCGATCGGCACGCGGCAACTCCGCATCGCCCGCCCGTCGATATCGACCGTGCACGCACCGCAGTGCCCGGTGCCGCAGCCATATTTGGTCCCCGTCAGGTTGGACGCATCGCGCAACGCCCACAGCAACGGCGTCTCGTTGTCGAGTCTGTATTCGATCGGCTCGTTGTTGACGGTGAAGCGGCTCATGCCCGCCGTCCTAGCTCGCCGGGACGGATCGCACCACGCGGCATTGCCACGCGGCGGGCCCCCGGCTTATGTCGCACGCAAATACCGCGAGAGGGCGCAATACAGATGCACGTCGATACCAAATCCACCGCAGCAGCCGGAGGCGATGCCAGCCACGGCTACGACGCGCCCGACCTGCGCGTGTTCGTGTTCGCGCTGTTCTTCATCTTCGGCGGCATCACCTCGCTGAACGACATCATCATCCCCAAGATGAAGGAGCTCTTCACGCTCGACCACGCGACTGCGATGCTGGTCCAGTCGGCATTCTTCCTCGCTTATGCGCTGTTCTCGATCCCCGCCGCCGCGATCGTGCGCAAGGCTGGCTATATGCGGACCGCGTCGATCGGCCTCGTTACGATGACCGCGGGCTGCCTGTTGTTCATCCCCGCGGCAGGGCAGGCGAGCTTCGGCATGTTCCTGTTCGCGCTGTTCGTGCTCGGCGCAGGCATCACTGTGGTGCAGGTCGTCGCCAACCCGCTGATCTCGGCGCTCGGCCACCCCAAGTCCGCCTCGAGCCGGCTGACCTTCGCGCAGGCGTTCAACTCGCTCGGCACCACGATCTTCCCGTATGTCGGCTCCGCGCTGATCCTCGGTGGCTTGGCGACGGTCGACTCCTCGACGCTCACCGGCGCCGCGCTCGACGCGTACCGGACGGAGTCGTCGCGGACCGTCGTGCACACTTATATCGGCCTCGCGATCGCGCTGCTGATCGTCGCCGCAGTGGTGTGGACCCGTCGCAACCGGCTCAACGAGGAGCAGGACCAGACCGGCAGCATCTTCCACGCATTCACGCTGCTGAAGCGTCCGCGGTTCGCGATGGGGACGGCGTGCATCTTCCTGTACGTCGGCGCCGAGGTCGCGGTCGGCTCGCTGATCGTCAATTACCTGATGCAGCCGAGCGTGATGGGCCTGAGCGACGTCGCTGCGGGCAAGCACGTGCCGTTCTACTGGGGCGGCGCGCTGGTCGGCCGGTTCATCGGCGCGTACGTGCTGAACAAGGTGTCGCCGGGCAAGGTCCTCGCGGGCGTCGCGACGGGCACGCTGGCGCTGATCCTGATCTCGGCGAACACCGAGGGCGCGCTGTCGGGCTGGGCGTTGCTGGCGATCGGCCTGATGAACGCGGTGATGTTCCCGACGATCTTCTCGCTGGCGTCTGAAGGCCTCGGCAAGCGCGCGGCGGAAGGCTCGGGCGTGATCGCTACGGCGATCGTCGGCGGCGCTATCGTCCCGTATCTGACGGGTATGCTGGCGGACAAGTCGGGCAGCCTGCACTTCGCGCTGCTGCTCCCGGCGATCTGCTACGCGCTGATCCTGGCGTACGGACTGTATGCCCGGAAGCCGGTGGCGGAGGTCCCCGCCTAAGCCCCATCCGTCATCCTGGGCTCGACCCAGGATCCAGAACCAAGAACGCTAGCGTACGTCGCTCTGGATCCTGACTTTCGTCAGGATGACGGTGGTTTCGGCAGCATCGGCGCCGCCCGTCCGGTTGCCAAATCCGCATCGGAAAACCGGATCGGCGTACGCAGCCCCGGGACGAGAGACCCATCCGGCCGCGCGACGTCGATCGCCATCCCCCGCGCGATAACCTGCGGATCCTCGAACGCCTGCGCCACCGTATTGATCGGCCCGGCCGGCACCCCGACCGCCTCCAGCCGCGCGAGCAACGCCAGCTTAGGCACCAGAGACGTCGCCGCCTCGATCCCCGCGAACAGCAATTCCTTGAACGCCAACCGCCCGGCATTGGTCGCGAACCGCGGATCGTCGCGCATCTCGGGCAAGCCCATCGCGTTGCAGAACCGCCGGAACTGCCCGTCATTCCCGACCGCCAGGATGAACCACCCATCGCTGGTCGGGAAAATCGCATACGGACACACGTTCATATGCGCGTTCCCGACCCGCGTCGGCGACACGCCGCTCGCGAACCAGTTCATCGCCTGGTTGGCGAGCACCCCGGTCATCGTATCGAGCAGCGCCATGTCGATCTGCTGACCCCGGCCAGTCCGCTCGCGCATCGCCAGCGCCGCCTGGATCGCGATCACCGCATACAGCCCGGTCATGATGTCCGCGAACGCCACGCCGATCTTCTGCGGCGCGCCGTCCGGTTCGCCGGTCAGGTCCATGATCCCGCTCATGCCCTGGACGATGAAGTCGTAACCCGCGCGAGGAGCATAGGGCCCGTCCTGCCCGAACCCGGTGATCGAGCAATATACCAGCCGCGGGTTGATCGCGGATAGGGTGGCATAGTCGAGCCCGTATTTGGCGAGCCCGCCCACCTTGAAGTTCTCGATCACGACGTCGGTATCGGCGATCAGGTCGCGGACGACAGCCTGGCCTTCAGGCGTGGTTAAGTCGGCAACGACCGACCGCTTCCCGCGGTTGGCGGCATGGAAATACGCTGCATCACGCGTGCCGTCAGGGTTGTCGATGAACGGCGGCCCCCAGGTTCGCGTGTCGTCACCGGCCGGGCTCTCGATCTTGACGACGTCTGCCCCGAGATCGCCAAGGACTTGCCCTGCCCAAGGCCCAGCCAGAATGCGCGCGAGTTCGACGACCTTTAGCCCGGCGAGAGGGGAAGGTTTGCCCTCCACGATCACAGCACCACCCCGGCGGAGGCCGGGGCCCAATTGGAAAGGTTGGAATAACTGCGCACAGCATCAGCCAAGGCTTGTCCCCCAATTGGGCCCCGGCCTTCGCCGGGGTGGTGCAACGATCTTCGCGCAGCTCTCAAAACGCAGCGATACCCGTGATCGCGCGACCGAGAATCAACGCATGCACGTCATGCGCGCCCTCATACGTGTTCACCGTCTCGAGGTTCATCAGGTGACGCATCACCTGATACTCCCCGGAAATGCCATTCCCGCCGTGCATGTCGCGAGACATCCGCGCGATATCGAGCGCCTTGCCGACGTTGTTGCGCTTGACGATCGAGACCATTTCCGGCGCGAACCGGCCCTCGTCCATCAACCGCCCGACGCGCAACGACGCCTGCAACCCGAGCGCGATCTCGGTCTCCATGTCCGCCAGCTTCTTCTGGAAAAGCTGCCGCCCCGCCAGTGGCGTCCCGAACTGGTTGCGATCCAGCCCATACTGCCGCGCCGCATGGAAACAGAACTCCGCTGCGCCTAACGCACCCCATGAAATCCCGTAACGCGCGCGATTGAGGCAGCCGAACGGCCCCTTCAACCCCTGCACGTCGGGCAGCAGCGCGTCGTCGCCGACCTCGACCTCGTCCATCATCACCATGCCGGTGATCGACGCGCGCAACGAGAGCTTGCCCTCGATCTTGGGCGTCTCCAGCCCCTTCATCCCGCGTTCCAGGATAAAGCCGCGGATGCCGCCGCCATGCTCGTCGGACTTCGCCCAGATCACGAATACGTCGGCGATCGGCGAGTTGGAAATCCACGTCTTCGCGCCCGAGATCACATAACCGTTCGCCGTCTTCTTCGCGCGCGTCGTCATCCCGCCGGGATCGGATCCCGCATCCGGTTCGGTCAGCCCGAAGCAGCCGATCCACTCGCCGGTCGCGAGCTTGGGCAGGTATTTGCGCTTCTGTTCCTCGGACCCGAACGCGTTGATCGGGTACATCACGAGGCTCGACTGCACCGACATCATCGAGCGGTAGCCCGAGTCGATCCGCTCCACCTCGCGCGCAACCAAGCCGTACGCGACGTAGGACGCACCGACGCCGCCATATTCCTCGGGGATGGTCGGCCCGAGCAGCCCAAGCGCACCCATCTCGCGGAAAATCGCGGGATCGGTATGCTCGTGCTGGAACGCGTCGATGATCCGGGGCGCGAGCTTGTCGTCGGCATAGGCCTTCGCGCTGTCGCGGATCATCCGCTCGTCCTCGCTCAACTGATCGTCGAGCAGGAACGGATCCGCCCAGTCGAACTTGCCCATCCCGGCCATATGAATCTCCTTCGTTGACCGCCGACTTCGTGTCTCCACGGGCGAAAGTCCACCCCTGTCGAGACGTTTACGCGTCGATCAGCGTCAGCACCGCGATCGTCACATGCTCGCGGTCGCCGATCGACTCGATGCGGTCGACCACCAGATCGGCGACGATATGCCCGCGCATCGCGAACGCCGCTTCGGGCAGTGCGTCGATCCAGTCTCGAAGACCGGGTACGGGCATCGCCGCGATCGTCAGCCGGTGCAGCGTGCCGACGAAGGTCGCGCTGGCCCACGGCGTACACGCGATCGACTCGACGTGCATCGTCACGCCTGCCGCGCTCGCGTGGCCACTGAGCGCTCGGATCAGCAGCGTGCCCGCATCGGGGCCGCGGATCGCGTCCATCCTCATGATCCGTTCCGCGCGATGAACGACTCGATCCGCGCCACCATCGGTTCGCGCGCCTGACGACCGCGGCGCAGGTCGTGCACCAGCCGCGGATCGCCGACCGCCAGTCGTCCGAACTTGGTCATCGGCATGCCCGTCTGCCGCAGATATCGATCGATCTTCATGAGAATCGTCACCGTCGTTCCTCCCGAGTCCCTTGCTCCGTTCTTGATCTGTTCCGTCAAATCCTACTTGTCTAGGAAATTTCCTGCGCTAGGGTCGCGTGATGTCGAAAACCGCATCCGATCCCGATCCGAGGACCGCGCTGGCGACGCTGGCGGCGGCGCGGGGCGACAGTCTGGCGGCGCTTTCGGCGATGCTCGGGCGCAATGCGGCGTATCTCCAGCAATATGTCCGCCGTGGATCGCCGCGGATTCTGGGTGAACGAGACCGGCGATTGTTGTCCGCCTATCTGGGCGTGAGCGAGACCGTGCTCGGCGCGCCACCCGATCGCACGGCAGGGTTCCGTATCCGCAAGCTCGACATCGCCGCATCCGCGGGACCGGGCGCGCAGGTCGACGGCGAGATCGTCCTGGGGACGGATACGCTCGACCCCGGCCTTGCGCGGAAACTCGGGCTGCGGGACGGGCAGGCGGCGATCATCCGCGTGCGCGGCAGTTCGATGGAGCCGGGACTGTTCGACGGCGATCACATCGTGGTCGACACTGCCGACCGGACGCCGCGCGCGAAAGGCGGGGTGTACGTCATCCGGATCGACGACGCGGTGATGGTGAAGCGCGTCGCGCTGGCCGGTGGGACGCTGATGGCGACGAGCGACAACCCGGCGGCGGGGCCGATCCCGGCGGGGCGGATCGCCGTGATCGGCCGCGTGGTGTGGCAGATGCGCGAGCCGCGGTGAGGCGGTGAAGCACGATCCTCCCCCGCCAGGGGGAGGTGGCTGGCTCTTGCCAGACGGAGGGGGAGGAAGGAGCAACCGCCGTTCCGTATCCTCCCCCTCCGTCTCCTTCGGCGACACCTCTCCCTGGCGGGGGAGGATCAAACATTTGATCCGTCCAGGCCGTTCGTCCGTTCGCGCTGCCCCCACTCCGTTCGTGCTGAGTAGCGACGGAGTAGCTCCGTCAGGAGCGTATCGAGGGCGCGTATCGAAGCATCGGTTCCGTGCGCCACCCTGTCCTTCGATACGCCGTCTCGATACGCCGCCTGCGGCGACTACTCGACGGCTACTGGGGACGAACAGAAGAGGGGGCGGACGAGCGGAACGGGCCCTCTACCGCCGGTCCCGCACCCACACCAGCACCGCCGCCAGCACGCCCACCCCGGTCCCGATCAGGAACCCCGGAGTCGCCTGCCCGATGGCAAAGCCGACACCCGCGCCGCCCAGCATGCCGAGCGCCACGAGAAACCCGCCCGCGGCGCTGGGGTCCTTGTGGGGAGGAAGGGTGTCGCGGGAAGTGGGGTCGGCCATCGCTCCGTCCTGCCACGCACCGCGCCGGGATGCCAGCCGCGCGCGTGCGCCCACCCGCCGGACGACCCGCGTCAGACCCCGCACCAGCGCGATCCCCCGCCCGGACGAAACGTGGCGGAAATGCGGCGTTAGATACTGTTCCGCAACGACAAGCCCGGCTAGGAGCCTGACATGGTGTTCCGCGTCGGGCGAGCCGGGCCGGCCGCCGCCTTTTTCGTTCTGACGACAGCGGGGGCGGTTTCCGGTGCCGGCGCATCTGCCGCGCGTGCCCAAACCGCACCTGCGCCCGCGCCTGCACAGATACCGGCCCCGCCTACCGCGGACACGCCGATGTCGCTCGACCCGAATTCGCCGCTCGCCGCGCTGCCCGATATCGGCGTCGCGTGGCCCGATCTCGCGAACTCGCCGATCGACCCGGCCGCTACCGTCGCTGCGGTCGATGCCAATACCGAAAGCCGCTACGCCTGGCGGATCGATGGTATCGACGGGATTGACGACACGCTGCTGCGGCAGCGGTTCGCAGCGCTTTCGACGCTCGACGCGAACGATCACCAGGCCGCCAACGCCGCGCAGCTCGATCGGCGGGCGCGCGAAGATGCCGATCTGCTCAACAGCCTGCTCCGTGCCGAGGGCTATTACGACGCCAACGTCGTCACACGGGTCGAGCCGGGCACCAAGCCGATGGTCGTGCTCTCGGCCACCCCAGGCACGCTCTACAAGTTCAATGGCGTGACGATAAACGGCCTAGCTGCGGCAGGCGACAAGGCGCCGGGGCTGACGACCGCATTCGGCGTGAAGCCCGACGACCCCGTCAATTCGGATGCGATCGTCGCGGGGCAGGCCAAGCTGACGACGCAGATCGGTCGCGAGGGCTTCCCGTTCGCCAAGGTCGGCGATCCGGCGATCGTCGTCGATCATGCCACGCGTACCGCAACACTCGACCTGTCGGTGCAACCCGGCGGCGCGCGCAAATTTGGCACGATCCGCGCGCTGCCCGGCAACCGCGTGTTTGGCGCGGCCCATGTCGCCGAAATCGCGCGCTTCTCCCCCGGCGACCTCTATGATGCAGCGAAGCTCGACGATCTGCGACGCGCGTTGATCCAGACCAGCCTCGTCTCCGCGGTCGACCTCAAGCCAGTGCAAGGGTCGACGCCCGACACCGTCGACGTCGCGGTGAAGCTCGATCCGGCACCGCCGCGCACCGTCGCGGGCGAGCTCGGCTATGGCACCGGCGAAGGCGCGCGCGCGGAACTCAGCTGGACGCACCGCAACCTGTTCCCGCCCGAAGGCGCGCTGACGGTGCGCGGTGTGCTGGGCACGCAGGAACAGCTCGGCTCGGTCGTGTTCCGGCGCAACAATTTCGAGGGCCGCGACCGGGTGCTGACGTTCCAGGCCTCCGGCGTCCACACCAATCGCGACGCGTACGACGCGAAGACCTTCACGCTCGCGGGCAGCCTCGAGCGGCAGACCAACATCTTCTTCCAGAAGACCTGGACATGGTCGGTCGGTGCCGAACTGCTGGCGTCGGACGAGCGCGACGTGATCGTCTCGACCGGCGCCCCGCGGCGGCGGACGTTCTTCATCGGCGCGCTGCCGACGACGCTCAACTATGACGGCTCGGACGATCTGCTGAACCCGACCAAGGGGTTCCGGCTCGGCGCGCGGCTCAGCCCCGAGGTGTCGTTGCAGAACTCGGTGTTCGGCTATGCGCGCACCCAGTTCGACGGCAGCGTCTACCAGCCGTTCGGCGACCGCCTGGTGCTTGCGGCCCGTACCCGGCTCGGTACGATCGTCGGCGCCCCGCGTGACGAGGTCGCACCGTCGCGGCGTTTCTACGCCGGCGGCGGCGCGTCGGTGCGCGGCTATGGCTATCAGTCGATCGGGCCGCGCGATCCCAACAACGACCCGATCGGCGGCCGCAGCCTGACCGAATTCTCGATCGAGGCGCGGGTGAAGGCGTTTGGCAATTTCGGCATCGTGCCGTTCCTCGACGCGGGCAACATCTACACCTCGCCGCTGCCGAAATTCACCGGCCTGCAATACGGTACCGGGATCGGCGTGCGCTATTATTCGAACTTCGGCCCAATCCGCCTCGACGTCGGTACGCCGATCAACCCGCAGCCGGGCGACAGCCGCGTTGCGGTGTATGTTTCGCTGGGACAGGCGTTTTGAGCGAGGCGGCTGCTCTTCCAAAGCGCCGGATCACGTGGTGGCGCTGGATCGTCAGCGCGGTCATGGCGCTGCTCGTGATCGTCGGCACCGCGTTGCTGATCGTCGACACGGGGATCGGCCACCGCTTCGTCGCGGACCGGATCGCCGCGATCAGGACTGCCAACGGGCTGCGCTTCACGGTCGGGCGGATCGAAGGCTCGCTGTACGGCGATACGCGGCTGATCGACCTGCGCGTGTACGATCTGGAGGGGCTGGTCTTCCAGGCGCCCAATGTCGAACTCGACTGGTCGCCGTTCGACTGGTTCTCGAACCGGCTGGAGATTCAGCGGCTGATCGTCGATCGCGCGATCCTGACGCACACGCCGCGCACCAGACCGTCCAGGACGCGCGGCCCGATCCTGCCTGATTTCGATATCCATATCGGCAAGCTGTCGGTCGGTCGGCTGACGCTCGCCAAGCGCGTGCTGGGAACGCAGCGGATCGGGACGCTCGAAGGCCGCGCGGACATCCGCTCCGGCCGGGCGCTGGTCGATCTCAAGGCGCGTGTCGCCGGCAGCGACGACTTGAAGCTCCGGATCGATGCCGACCCTGCGCGCGACCGCTTCGACCTCGACGTCGCCGCGAAGGGCGCCGCGGGCGGCGTGCTCGCGCGAATGGTGAAGGCGAAGGGCCCGGTCGCGCTCGCGGTTACCGGCGACGGCAGCTGGGCGAAGTGGAACGGCCGGGCGAACGGCATCGTCGGCACGACGCGCGTCGTCGATCTCGCGCTCGCGCAGGTCGCCGGGCGCTACACGCTGTCGGGCACGCTCTCGCCGTCGTCGCTGCTCAAGGGGCGGCTGCAACGGCTGACGGCACCGCGCATCCTCGTCAACGGCAGCGGCGAGTTCGCCAACCGCCGCCTCGACGGCCAGCTTTCGCTGCGCACGCCCGCGCTGGCGATCGACACGACCGGGATCGTCGATCTCGGTGCGAACGCGTACCGTGACGTCCGGATCAAGGCGCGGCTGCTTCGCCCGCCCGCGTTGTTCGACAACATGACCGGCAACATGGTCGAGCTTCGCGCGATCCTGGACGGCCCGTTCGCGACCGCGGCGTTCGACTACCGCCTCGACGCCAGCCGGTTCGCGTTCGACCAGACCGGGTTCGAGAATGCGCACGCCGCCGGCAAGGGCCGCCTCTCCGCGGCGCCGGTCACCGTGCCGATCCGTTTCACCGCGGCGCGCGTCACCGGCGTCGGCACCGTCGCGGGCGGGATCCTGCGCAACCTGTCGGTCGACGGCCTGCTCCGCGTGACGCCGACGCTGCTGACCGGCGATGCGCTCAAGCTCCGCTCGGACAAGCTCACCGGCAGCATCAATCTTGCGGTCGACCTGCGCAACGGCCAGTTCGAGGTCGGCATCAACGGCGGGCTCGGTCGTTATCTGATTTCCGGTCTCGGCATCGTCGACGTGAAGTCTACCTTGCGCGTCGTCCCCGGCCCGAACCGCCACGGCACGCGCGTGATCGGCCAGGGCAGCGCGCAGATGGTGCGGCTCGACAACGCGTTCTTCCGCAGCCTCGCAGGCGGGTTGCCGCGGATCACCACCAACCTCGAACGCACCACCGACGGCATTCTCCACTTCACCAACCTGGTGCTGACCGCGCCGCAGATCCGGCTGACCGGCAACGGCTATCGTCGGCGCGACGGGACCTTCCATTTCGAGGGGAGCGGGCGCCAGCAGACCTATGGCCCGGTTCAGCTCGTGCTCGACGGCCAGATCGACAAGCCGACGCTCGACCTCGTCTTCGCCAGCCCCAATGCGACGCTCGGCCTGACGAACGTCCGCGCGCATCTCGATCCGACGCCGCAGGGGTTCGCGTTCACCGCAGCCGGCGGATCGCGGCTCGGGCCGTTCACGACCAGTGGCGCGATCCTGTTGCCGCCGGGGGCCGGCGCGACGATCGCGATCGCGGCGCTGAACGTCGCGGGGACGCGCGCGAGCGGGAATATCGCGGTGGTAGACGGCGGCTTCGACGGGCGGCTCGCGGTCGCCGGTGGCGGGATCTCGGGCGATCTGTTGTTCCGTCCGGTCGGCACCATCCAGCGGATCGAAGGCCATCTCTCTGCCAAGGCCGCGACGCTCGACACCGTCGCGCTGCGTGCGGGCAAGCTCGATTTCGTCACGCTGCTCGATCCGGCAGGCACCTCGATCGAGGCGACCGCGACCGGCCTTGGCCTCCGTCACGGCGCGCTCAGCCTCGCCCGGTTCAACGGCGCGGCGTCGCTCAGAGGCGGCGTCGGGACGATCAAGGCGTCGATCGCCGGCTCGCGCGGCCGCGCGTTCGATATCCAGAGCGTGACGCAGGTCACCGCGACCAGCTACGCGATCTCCGCGCAGGGCACGCTCGATGGCCGCCCGCTGAAACTGCTCACCCCTGCGGTGCTGACGCAGGCGGAGGACGGCTGGCACCTCGCACCGACCAAACTCAGCTTCGGCGGCGGCGAGGCGCAGGTCGGTGGCCATTTTACCGGCACCAGCACGGCGGTCGACGCCAGCCTGGCGCGGATGCCGCTCGCGCTGCTCGATATCGGCTATCCCGGGCTCGGGCTCAGCGGTTCCGCGTCGGGCCGCTTCAACATCGCCACCGCGAACGGCGCCGCGCCGACCGGCAAGGCCGATCTCACGATCCGCGGGCTCAGCCGCGCCGGCCTAGTCCTGTCGTCGCGCCCGATCGACGTCGGCGTCGCAGCGGTGCTCTCGCCCGACAAGCTCGGTCTGCGCGCGGTGATCGCGTCTGCCGGCAAGACCATCGGCCGCGCTCAGGCCCAACTTGCGCCGCTGGGGCAGGGGGACTTGGCATCCCGGATCAGTAACGCCCGCCTGTTCGGGCAGCTTCGATACAGCGGCCCGGCCGATACGCTCTGGCGGCTCACCGGGGTCGAGTTGTTCGACCTGTCGGGCCCTGTCGCGATCGGTGCGGATGTTGTCGGGACGCTCGCCAACCCGACGCTGCGCGGTATCGTCCAGGCGAACGGCGCGCGGATCGAGAGCGCCACCACCGGCACCGTCCTCACCAACGTTCAGGCAAGCGGTCGCTTCGGCGGGTCGCGGCTCGTGATCGACCGGTTCGGCGCGGACGCGGGCAAGGGCGGCCGCGTCACCGGCACCGGCCAGTTCGAATTCGCCGCCGCCGCCGGGATCGGCCTCGACCTCGCGCTACAGGCCGACAAGGCGGTGATGATCAACCGCGACGATATCGGCGCGACCGTGTCCGGCCCGCTGACGTTCAAGTCGACCGGCTCGGGCGGCACGATCGCCGGCGACGTCATACTCGACAAGAGCCGCTATCGCCTCGGCCAGGCCACCGCCGCCAGCGCGGTGCCGCAGCTCAACATCCGCGAAATCAACCTGCCCGACGGCGGCGAGGAAGTCGCAACCCCGACCAAGCCCTGGACGCTCGCGATCAAGGCGCGCGCGCCGAACCAGGTCATGGTCAGCGGCCTCGGCCTCACCAGCGAATGGTCCGCCAACCTCCAGATCGCCGGCCAGCCCGAGAACCCGGCGATCGCCGGCCGCGCCACGCTGATCCGCGGCGACTACGAATTTGCCGGGCGGCAGTTCGAGTTGGCACGCGGCGTGATCCGCTTCGACGGGCAGGTGCCCGCGAACCCGGCTTTGGATATCGAGGCGAATGCGGACTCGACGGGGCTGAGCGCATCGATCCGCGTTACCGGCTACGCGCTGAAGCCGGAGATCGGTTTCACCAGCACGCCCGCGCTGCCCGAGGACGAACTCCTGTCGCGGCTGTTGTTCGGTACCTCGATCACCAACCTGTCCGCGCCCGAAGCGTTGCAGCTAGCGGCGGCGGTCGCGGCATTGCAGGGCGGCGGCAGCGGTCTTAACCCGATCAACGCTGTGCGCCGCGCCGCCGGGCTCGACCGCCTCCGCATCCTCCCCGCCGATCCACAGACCGGGCAGGGCACCTCGATCGCGGCCGGCAAATACGTCACCCGACGCCTCTACGCGGAGATCGTCACCGACGGTCAGGGCTATTCCGCTACGCAGGTCGAGTTCCAGGTCACCCGCTGGCTGTCGCTGCTGTCGAGCATCTCCACGCTCGGCCGCCAGAGCGCCAACGTCCGCGTGTCGAAGGATTATTGAAGGATGATCCTTCCGCGGTGATGGGATAAAGACGAAACATGAAGCCCGTCATCTTCGGCCTGTCCGGCCCCGTCCTCACCCCCGCCGAACGCGCGTTCTTCGCCGAGTGCGAGCCCGCCGGCTATATCCTGTTCAAGCGCAACATCGTCGATCGCCACCAAGTCCGTGCGCTGACGGACTCGCTCCGCGCGCTGGCCGGACGCCAGGACCTGGCGATCCTGATCGACCAGGAGGGCGGCCGCGTCGCGCGAATGGGACCGCCCGAATGGCCAGCATTCCCGGCCGGCCCGGTGTTCGACGCAGCCTATGAACGCGCGCCAATGACCGCGATCCAGGCCGCGCGGGCGAATGCGCAGGCGCTGGGCGTCATGCTCAGCGAGGTCGGGATCACCGTCGACTGCCTGCCGCTGCTCGACGTTTCGCAGTCGGACACTACGGAGGCCGTCGCCTCACGCACGTTCGGCTCCGACCCGATGCGCGTCGCAGCCCTCGGCCGTGCAACGCTGGAGGGGCTGGCGGAAGGCGGCGTGGTCGGCGTGGTCAAGCACATGCCAGGCCACGGCCGAGCGCGCGTAGACACGCACCATCACCTCCCGACCGTTACCGCGTCCGATGCCGAACTTGAGATCGATCTTGAACCGTTCCGCACGCTCAACCAAGCGCCGATGGGCATGACCTCGCATATCGTCTTCGACGCCTGGGATGCGGATCGCCCCGCGACGCTCTCGCTGATCGTGATCGACGAGATCATCCGTCGACGGATCGGCTTCGACGGCCTGCTGATGACCGACGATATCGACATGAAGGCGCTGTCCGGCACCGCTGGCGACAAGGCGGCGGGCGCGATTGCCGCTGGGTGCGATCTGGTGCTCGATTGCTGGGCGCGGATGGACGAGATGGTCGAGATCGCCGGGCGGCTGGGGGAAATCTCGGAAGCTTCGCGCGAGAGGCTCGATCGGGCAATGAAGTCGGTCGGCTCGGCCAAGGGTGAGTTTGCAGAACTGATCGCGACGCGGGACGCGCTGTTGGCGCGCGCCTAGGCCGGTTTGGTACACGTAGCGCGCGTCTTTTCTTGCACCTCCCCGGCGAAGGCCGGGGTCCAATTGGAGAGGTCGCAGCAACGGCGCGCGATCCCTAGTTACCACCGTCCCCCAATTGGGCCCCGGCCTCCGCCGGGGTGGTATTGATGGAGTGGATACTTCCGTTCGTCCTGAGTAGCGGCTGAGCTTGTCGAAGCGGCGTATCGAAGGCCAGGTTGGCACGCAGAACCTGTGCTTCGATACACGCCTTCGATACGGCTCTGACGAGCCTATTCAGTCGCTACTCAGCACGAACGGTTGAGGGGGAGCGCCTAAAATCAAGGGTGAGGTGCTGCAAAACTAACAGCCCCCCGCGATCACCCCAACCCCCGAGCCCGCTCATCCCCGCGCAACGTCAGCACCTCGACCCCGCCGCGCGTCACCGACACCGTATGCTCGAACTGCGCCGAGAGCTTGCCGTCGTCGGTCACCACGGTCCATCCGTCATCCTCGGTCGACACCTTGCGCGTCCCCTGGTTGATCATCGGCTCGATCGTGAAGACCATCCCCTCGCGCAGCGTCATGCCGGTCCCGGCACGCCCGAAATTGAGCACCTGCGGCTCCTCGTGCATCTCGCGGCCGATGCCGTGGCCACAATAGTCGCGCACCACCGCATAACCGTGCTTCTTCGCGTGCCGCTCGATCGCGAAGTCGATATCGCCGAGATGAGCGCCCGCCCGGACCTGCCGGATACCCTGCCACATCGCCTCCTGCGCGACCCGCACGAGGCGCTTCGCGGCGGGCGGAACGGTGCCTACCATGTACGTCTTGCTCGAATCGGCGATGAACCCGTTCTTCTCCAGCGTGATGTCCAGATTGACGATGTCGCCGTCGCGTAGGATGTCGCGTGGGTTCGGCACGCCGTGGCAGACGACGTGGTTGATCGAGCTGTTCAGGACGTATTCGAAGCCATATTGCCCCTTGCTCGCGGGCCGGGCGGCGAGGTCGTTAGTGATGAAGCGGTCGACCATGTCGTTGACCTGCAACGTCGACAGCCCCGCCAGATCCTGCACGTCGAGCATCTCGAACACCGACGCCAGCAACGCGCCCGACACGCGCATCAGCGCCAGTTCGGCCGGCGTCTTCACCATCTCAGGCTGCCGTTTTGTCGGCGACGCGGACCGACGCGGCGGCGAGTTGCGCAGTGACGATATCATTGAACGACAGCGTCGGGTTGGCCTCGGCGAGCATGCCGATCTTCATCCAGAACTCCGCCTGCGCGTTGATCGAACGGCACAGCACCTGGCTCGCCCGCCGCGCATCCTCGTGCAGCGCATCGTCGATCTTCACGATACCCATGCAAACCTCACATTCACCCTGACCATATGAAACGTGTACGGTTCATATGGTCGAGCGTCAATCGTAGAGGGTGGATGCCCGGCAGCGTGCGCTGTAGCGTCCGGCGATGGACGACGTGCAACTGACCCTGGATCTCGACGGATGGGAGGGGCCGCTCGATCTGCTGCTATCACTCGCGCGCGGGCAGAAGGTCGATCTGCGAAAGATCTCGATCCTCGCGCTGGTCGAGCAGTATCTGGCGTACGTCGACTCCGCCCGCGCGCTGAAGCTCGAACTCGCCGCCGATTATCTCGTGATGGCCGCGTGGCTGGCGTATCTGAAATCCGCACTGCTCCTGCCACGCGACCCGCTCGCCGAGCCCGACCCGGAGGAACTCGCGCTGCGGCTCCAACTGCGGCTCGAACGCCTGAGTGCGATGCGCGAGGCCGGTGCGCGGCTGATGGCGCGCGATCGCACCGGGCGCGACGTGTTCCTGCGCGGCGCGCCCGAGGGATTGCGGACGGTGCGCAAGGCCGCGTGGCAGGCGGAGATCTTCGACCTGATCGCCGCGTACGGCCGCATTTCCGCGCGGACGCGGCCAGTGATGCATGTCGTCGCCGACCGCGAGGTGATGACGCTGGAGGCGGCGCTCGAGCGCGTGTCGATGCTGGTCGGCGAGCGGAACGACTGGAGTGTGATCGAAAGCTTCCTCCCCGAAGCGGGCGAGCGTCTCCGGCGGTCGGCGCTGGCATCGAGCTTCGTCGCGGCACTCGAACTCGCGCGACAGGGCAAGATCGAATTGCGCCAGGCGTCACCCTTCGCGCCGCTGTATCTGAGAGCCCGCGCGTGACCCCACCCGACGACTTCGCGCGCGCCGTCGAGGCGGTGCTGTTCGCGGCCGAGACACCGCTGACGCTCGATGCGATTCGCGCGCATGTCGGCAACGGTGACGTCCGAGCGGCGCTCGACCAACTGGCCACCGACTATGCCGGCCGCGGCATCGGCATCGTCCGACGCGGCGAGCGCTGGCAGTTCCAGACCGCACCGGACATGGCGCACATGCTCCGCCGCGACCGCGAGGAACCGCGCAAGCTCAGCCGCGCAGGGATCGAGACGCTGGCGATCATCGCCTACCACGAGCCCGTGACCCGCGCGGAAATCGAGGCGATTCGCGGGGTGCAGATCTCGAAGGGGACGCTCGACGTCCTGATGGAGGCTGGCTGGGTGAAGCCGGCCGGGCGGCGCGAAGTGCCGGGGCGCCCGCTGATGTTCGCGACCACGCCGGCATTCCTTGTCCATTTCGGCCTCCAGAGCCGCCGCGACCTGCCCGGGATCGACGATCTGCGCGCCGCGGGACTGCTCGACCCGGTCGATCTGGCGTTCGATCGCTTGGACGGTGACGGCGATGGTGACCGCGACGCGGACGCCGATGGCGAGATGGCTGGCAATGAGACGGGATGAGGCTTAGATAGGGTCCAGTTTCCAGGAGAATTGCCATGGGCGGTTTCAGCCCGATTCACTTGCTAGTCCTCGCGGTCGTCGCGATCCTCCTTCTCGGCGGTGGCCGATTCTCGAACCTGATGGGCGACGTCGCCAAGGGCGTGAAGAACTTCAAGAAGGGCATGTCCGAGAACGACGACGAGACGCCGGCCAAGCCATCGGCACGGATCGAAGCGCAGAAGACTGCCGATCCCGCGTTCGATCGCGACGGCAATCGCGTCCGCGACGACCGTCCTGCCTGAAGCCGGCAGAGTTGACGACCCTAGATAGGCGCGGCTGAATGTTCGATATCGCGCCCTCCGAGTTTCTGCTCGTGGCCTTCGTCGCGCTCGTCGTGATCGGTCCGAGGGATCTGCCCAAGGCGATGCGCGTGGTCGGCTATTGGGTCGGCAAGGCGCGCGGCGTCGCGCGGCAGTTTCGCTCGGGCTTCGATTCGATGGTCCGGGAGGCCGAACTCGAAGAGATGGAAAAGCGCTGGGCGTCGGAAAACGAACGCATCATGCGCGAGCATCCGCAGACGGGAACGGACACTACGGCCGATACCGCGCAGGTCGTGCATTCGCCGGAGACGGAAGAGCATCGGCGCGATTATCGGTCCCTCGACCACGCGGATGATCACACGGACGAGCCGGTGATGGTCGAGAAGCCGGTCGTCGCCCCCGCCGCGCCCGTTGATACTTCGGGTCACGATGCCGGTCAGGGCGATCGGCCTGGCATGGCCGCGCTTTCGCCGGATCGCGCTCCGGACCTGCTCGATACGCAGACGCCGCCGCCGGTTGCCGCGCCAAAAGCGATCGACGACAAGACCGGCAAGTCCGACGTCGCGTCGTCGTGATCGCCATCAACCTCCGCGCCCCCGGGGCGGCTGAAAGCATGACATGAGCGAGATCGACGCCAGCCGGGCACCGTTGCTCGACCATCTGATCGAGTTGCGGCGGCGGTTGCTCTACTGCATCGCCGCGCTGGTCGTGACGTTCGCGATCGCGATGTATTTCGCCGAGGATATCTTCGGCTTCCTGGTCCACCCGCTGCTCGCGGCGGGGCAGAACAAGGTGATCTACACCGAGATATTCGAGGCGTTCTTCGTCCAGATCAAGGTGGCGTTCTTCGCGGCGATGATGCTGTCGTTCCCGGTGATCGCGAACCAACTCTGGCAGTTCGTCGCGCCCGGGCTCTACAAGAAGGAGAAGCGCGCGCTCCTGCCATTCATCCTCGCGACCCCGGTGCTGTTCCTGACCGGCGCGGCGATGGCGTACTACGTCGCGATCCCGATGGCGTTGCATTTCCTGCTCGGCTTCGACGGGATGGTCGGCGGCATCCACCGCGAGGCGCTGCCCGGAATCGGCAATTACCTGTCGTTCACGATGCAGTTCCTGTTCGGCTTCGGCATATCGTTCCTGCTGCCGGTGCTGTTGATGCTGCTCGAGCGGGCGGGCATCGTCACGCGCAAGCAGCTGATCGGCGCGCGGCGTTATGCGATCGTCGCGGCGTTCGCGATCGCCGCAGTGCTGACGCCGCCGGATATCGGATCGCAGCTGCTGCTCGCGATCCCGCTCGTCATCCTGTACGAAATGGCGCTGATCGGCATCTGGTTCACCGAGCGCAGCCGCGCCAAGGCGCAGGCGACGGACGGTGAGGACGAGACCGAAGCTGGTACCGATATCGTCGAGCGCTGATACGAAAACGGGGCCCGGTGCATGTGCACCGGGCCCCGCATTGCACTAAGCGTGAAGGCTTACTTGGCGTTGTCTGCGGTCTTCGCGACGGTCTTGCCAGCCGAAGCCACGTCCTTGCCCGCACCCTCGACGGTGTTGCAGGCCGATACCATCAAAGCGCTAGCCACGATCGCCAGTCCAACCAACTTACGCATAATACTTCCTCCAAGGGCTTGAATGCCACCGGAGATGCAATGTTCGGGCGGGAATTTCGTTCCGGCGGCGAAACTCGGCAACGCAGTGCTTTGGATAAATTAAAGGCCCGACAGCATCACCGGGGGGGGAGGGTGATGCGGCCGGGCCTGTGTTCGGGATAGCGAGAGCGGGGGGGCATATATTCGCTATCCGAATTATCAAACGGTGGTCGCGGCACTCGGTTCCCAGTTTTTCCGAATTTTATCCTACGAACCGGAAATTCCGGGTTCGCTCAGTCGCGACCGGTGACCGCGAAGGCGATCTCGTACGCGCCGACCAATGGATCGTGATGGAGCGGCGAGCGCAACTGGCGCGAAAGACCCTCCATGACACGCCCATAGCGCGAGACCGACTCGCGCAGCGCATCGCTCTCGACCAAGGCGCGCGACACGACGCGCAGCAGTCCGCGGTCGGGTTTGTCGGCGATCTTTTCGGCGGGTTTCACGACGATCCTGATCTGCGCGACCGGATCGCAACTGATCGCCAGCTCGATCATTTCGGTGACGAGGAACGCGATCGCGACGGCGACATCCTGGTTGACGAGATACGGGTCGATATCGAGCGTGATGCCGAGGCCGTGCGACCGTTCGGACGCGGTCGCGCGGATGTTGGCCGACAATTCGCCGATCATCGTACGCAGGTTGAGCCCGCGATTTTCCTCGAGCTCGGCGAAATGATTGCGGTGCACCACCGCCAGCGCATCGACGCGGCGCTGGATCGAGGAATAGGCCGCGGTCGCATCCGCGCTGGGGGCGCTGCGCGCGTGGAAATTGATGAGGCTGGAGATCACCTGAAGGTTGTTCTTGACCCGGTGATGCACTTCGCGCGTCAGCTTGGTCTGTCTGACCAGCCCCTCGGCGAGCCCCGCTTCGTGCAACGCGACCGTTCGGCTGATCGACTGGAACGTCTCGCCGAGTTCACGGATTTCCTGCGCGGGCAGCGTGCTGACGACGCCGAAATCGAGTTCCTCGCCGGGCGTGAACGCCGCGACCGCGCCGCGCAGCCGCCGCAACGGCCGGATCAGCAGTCGGTCGACCACGAACCACGCGATGCTGGCGGCTGCGAGCCACATCAGCAGCGGCAATAGCATCGCGACGATCAGCGACGACGTGACCGGCGCGCTGCGGACGCTGGTGCGCAGTGCGAGGCCTGCGACGCCGAGGTCGGTACGGGTCGTCTCCATGCGATCGAGCGGCCGTTCGTCGGGGATGGTTTCGAGGTGGAGCGCTTCTTCGTCGAGGACGATCGCGCTGCTGACCGCCGAGGCGCGCGTCGACGGCGTCGCAATCTTTTCGAGGAACGCGCGGGGGAAATAGGCGCGTGCGGAAGTGCCGCCGCGTCGGCCGGACGTGGGACCGGAGATCGCCAACAGCAGCCCGGTGTCCGGCACGATCGCCGCCGAGATCGGCATGTCGTCGCGTCGCAACGTCACCGGGTTGGGCAGCGCGACGCCGCACAGCACGTGGCCAGCGCGGTCGGTGATGATGAATCGGGTCCCGGCCGAGGACTGCTGTGCGAAGACGCCCTGCGCGCGTGCGCAACTCGGTGCGTCGGCGGGATCGTTGCCGAGCGCGTTCACGGCGACGCGGAGCGCCGTCATGTCGCCCACCAGCTCGATCGCGATGGCACGCGCGCTTTCGTTGGCGGTGACACGCAGCCGTGCCCGCGCTTCCTGATCGGCCAGCCGCGTGGTCTGCAACGTCGCGAAAACCGCGATCAACGCCAGCGGCAGTAGTGCCGCACTGAGGATGAGGAAGAGTTTTGCACCGGTCGGCAGCCGCCGCATCGTTGCAAACAGTCGATGTTCGGGGAGTTCTGCGAGCGGCGATCGCTCGTCGGACAAATCGATCGGCGAGGCCATCCGGCCCGTCGTCAGTCTAGCTTGCCGAGAAGATCGAGCAGATCGTCCGGAATCGTCTCATCGACAGTTTTCTGGTAGACCGAGCGCAAGGCCGACCCCATTTGCTGATCCTTGTTGGGGATAGCCTTCGGGATCTTGGCAGACGAAGTCTTCTCCGTGTCGTGGCCCAAACTCAAAACTTCCCCCTGCACGACGCATACCGATGGTGTGGTTGCGAGCATGGCACGATCCCTGACACAGGTCGCCTACTCACAAAAAGCTGTTCGTGAAACCAAATAGCATCTCGATAGTTCCGTGTCCGAGCGAAATTTCCCCGGCTCCGTACAACGTTGTCATATTTTAAGACGATCGGGCGACGGATCCGGGCCATTTTCGACCAACGCCATTGTAATGCTGCGAGCCGCCCGACACATGAGGGGCCGCATAGGATCAGGGAGTATTCGTTACCCATGTCGCTTGGACAGCAACTCGCACCGCACCTTCCCTTTTTGCGGCGCTATGGCCGGGCACTGACCGGTAGCCAGATGCATGGCGACAAGTACGTTCGCGCCACGCTCGAGGCCATCGTCGCAGCCCCCGAGGAGTTTCCTCGCGATGTCGATCCCCGCCTCGGCCTGTACCGGATGTTCCAGGCGATCTGGAATTCCGCGAATTTCGACGAGGTTGCCGACGACGGTGTCGATGAAGCCAAGGGTCATGAAGCCGTCGCGCGTGCGCGTCTGGCCCGCATGACCCCGTTGTCGCGGCAGGCCCTGTTGCTGACCGCGATGGAGGGTTTCACGCCCGAGGATGCCGCGTATCTGATCGAAGTCGAGCCGAGCGAAGTCGACGATCTCGTCGCCGATGCGCTGTCCGAAATCGAGAACCAGACCCGCGCGAAGGTCCTGATCATCGAAGACGAACCGATCATCGCGATGGATATCGAGACGATCGTGCGTGATCTCGGCCATGACGTGACGGGTGTCGCGGTTACCCGCGACGAAGCGGTCGCGTTGGCGATGGAAATGCGGCCGGGCCTCGTGCTCGCCGACATCCAGCTTGCCGACGACAGTTCGGGCATCGATGCGGTCAAGGATATCTTGGCCGAGTTCGAGGTTCCGGTGATCTTCATCACCGCGTTCCCCGAGCGCCTGCTGACCGGCGAGCGGCCCGAGCCGACCTTCCTGATCACCAAGCCGTTCCAGCGTTCGACGGTCAAGGCGGCGATCAGCCAGGCGCTGTTCTTCGATCAGGCGACCGTCCCCGCAAACTAAATCGGTTGCGTCAGGGGCAGTCAACGCCTTGATTAGGGCGTATTTATAATTCAGTATGGGTCCGTGTTCGTTACGGCTGCGGACCCAAAACTGTTCCCGGGGGTTAAACATATCATGGCTGACCCGAACGATCGTATCCACGTCAAAACCGACGACGCGCGCGCTGGGGCAACGCCTCATATGACGCGGTATATTCTGGCGATCTCCTTGGTACTGGTAATCGTGATTTTCGGTTTTCTCGTCCTTCGTTAACTTTTGTTGGGTGCGCGTTGTTGGTAATGACCACAGCGCATCCTTATGCTTGTCACGTGTCGACGGCATCGCTCCATCGGGATTGATCGGATTACCATGACCCAGCCTGCTCCACGCACCGATGTCGACGACGATATCGACGAAGTCGTCGTGCCGGTCGAGCATGTCTCGTTGTCGGATGCCGAGTTCAAGGTTCAGCTGGCGCAGGTGATCCCGCATCTTCGTGCGTTCGGCCGGTCGCTGTCGGGTAGCCGCGATCTCGCTGATGATCTGGTGCAGGAAACGCTGTTGAAGGCATGGGCGGCGCGTCTGCGGTTCCAGGCCGGCACGAACATGCGCGCGTGGACGTTCATCATCCTGCGCAACCTGTATCTGTCGCAGATGCGTCGCGCGCGCTTCAAGGGCGAATGGGACGATCTGGTTGCGGATCGTATCCTCGCGGCACCTGCGAGCCAGGATCGCCACGTTGAACTAGGCGACATGCAGCGGGCGCTGATGCACCTGCCGCAGCCGCAGCGCGAGGCGCTGATTTTGGTTGGCGCAGGCGGGTTCGCCTATGAGGAAGCCGCCGAAATCTGCGGCGTCGCGGTCGGAACCATCAAGAGCCGTGTCGCGCGGGGTCGCGTAGCGTTGGAGACGATCCTCAACGACGGATCGCTGCCGTCACGTCGCGATCATGAGACCGATACGACCAAGACCGCGCTGGATTCGATCATGGGTGACGTCGAGGAACTCAGCCGCGGTCGGTGATCACTGCCGATCGACAGGTGTCGTCAGTGCAGGCGGCTAGGAACGGCGTCCAGTCTGTGTAGTAACTCCGTGAAGTCTGACGGCGTCCCGTTCGGTTCATCGAATGCGCCGCGCAACGCATAACCGATCACGTCGGTGACCCGCGGACGGTACACGGTCTGCCGGCCGTCCTCTTCGCGCTTGATCGTGTGAAATGCATAAGACATGGCCTGATAACGGCCAAAAGTGCTTTTTGTTGCTTTGTAGTTACAGGCTGTCGCCGCGGTCTGTATCATTCCGACATGGCCGAAACATTCTCCGACCCTACGCGCGCTGGGCGTCCCGCTCCCGCTGATCGTATCATCGACGCGACGAGCCGTGCCCGACACTGGTCGCCGTTCCTGTCGATGGTGCTGGACCGCGAGCCGGTCCTGGCGACGGCGCTTGGTGAAGGGCGGCTCGATTTGTCGCTGTCGAGCGCCGAACCCGATATGCCGACCGCCAAGCGATTGCGGCTCGAACGTCGCGCGATGGCCTTGACGGTCGCGGTCGGCGATCTGGCAGGCGTCCTCGATCTGACTGCGGTGACGGGCGCGCTTACCAGGTTCGCGGACCATGCGCTCGATACCGCGATCCGCGCCGCGATCGAAGAGCGCACCCCCGGCGCCGAGGTCCGCGGTTTCACCGCGATCGCGCTGGGCAAGCAGGGGAGCGGCGAACTCAACTACTCGTCGGATATCGATCCGATCCTGCTGTTCGATCCTGCCACGCT
This sequence comes from Sphingomonas sp. PP-CE-1G-424, assembly GCF_004341085.1. Classification (GTDB taxonomy): domain Bacteria; phylum Pseudomonadota; class Alphaproteobacteria; order Sphingomonadales; family Sphingomonadaceae; genus Sphingomonas. The sequence goes on along the minus strand of NZ_SLXW01000001.1, from coordinate 88,244 downwards.
GCCGTGTCGTCCCCGGGAGGAGCCCGACGAGGCGGCGGTGCGGATCGGCAAGCGCGTCGTCGAACTGCTGCAGGCGCGCGACGGCGACGGGTATGTCCTGCGCGTCGATCTGCGGCTGCGACCGTCGCCCGAGATCACGCCGATCGTCCTGCCGGTGGAGGCGGCGATCGGCTATTACGAGGCGCAGGCGCTGCCCTGGGAGCGGGCCGCATTCATTCGCGCGCGCGCCGCAGCGGGGGATATCGCGCTTGGAACGAAGTTCCTGGAGACGATCCGCCCGTTCATCTGGCGGCGCGCGCGAGATTTCGGCGCGATTCGCGAAATTCGTGGCATGTCGCGACGGATCCGCGATCACCATTCGCAGGGGCAGGCGTTCGGCCCGGGCTATGACCTCAAGCGAGGGCGCGGCGGTATTCGCGAAGCGGAGTTTTTCGCGCAGATCCACCAGCTGATCCACGGCGGACGCGATCCGGCGTTGCGGGCACCCGCAACGCGCGACGCCTTGGCGCGCCTTGCCGAGGCGGGCTGGATCGCGGATGATGAAGCGACCGCGCTGAGCGACGGCTACACGCTGCTCCGCACGATCGAGCACCGCGTGCAGATGATCGACGACCGCCAGACGCATACGTTGCCGACCGGCGATGCGCTCGACCGGGTGGCCAAGCTCCACGGCGTGCAGGATGCCGAGGCACTGCTGGCGCTGCTCCGACCGCGCGTGACCGAAACCGGGCAGATCTACGACGCGCTCGACGATACCGTGCGGCCCGCATTCTCGCACGATCCGGTCACGCTCGATGCGGATCTGACGCTGGCCGGGTACGCCGACCCGGAGGCCGCGCGGCGCCGGATCGAGGCGTGGCGTGGCGGTGCCTATCCAGCGCTGCGCAGTCCCGCGGCTCGCGAGGCGCTGGAGGCGGTGCTGCCGACGCTGGTGCCGGCGCTGGCGACCGCGCCCGAGCCGCAATCCGCGCTACTGAGGCTCGATGCGCTGCTCGAACGGCTGCCGAGCGCGATCAACATCTTCCGCCTGCTCGAGGCGCGGCCGGGGCTGGCGACCTTGCTCGCGGCGATCCTCAGCCATGCGCCGACGCTGGCGGATGATCTCGGGAGACGCCCCGGTCTGCTCGACGGACTGATCGATGCGACCGCGTTCGAGGCGGTCGGCGACGTCGCGGCGCTGGAGGCGATGATGCGCGCCGGCGATGCGGGCGCCGACTATCAGGCGCGACTCGATCATGTCCGTCGGGTGGTCGGCGAAATGCGGTTCGCGCTCGGTGCGCAGATCATCGCCGGAACGTCCGATCCGCTGGCCGTCGCAGCGGGCTATGCGCGGGTCGCGGAGGCGGCGATCGGCGTGCTCACGCAGGCGACGATCGACGAATTCGCCAAGATTCATGGCCGCGTCCTCGACAGCGAACTGGTCATCCTGGCGCTGGGTCGGATGGGCGGGGCGATGCTGACCCACGCCTCCGATCTCGACGTAATCTATCTGTTCACCGGAGATTTCTCCGCCGAGTCGGATGGTGCGAAGCCATTGGGGGCAACGCTCTACTACAACCGGCTGGCGCAACGGGTGACCGGTGCGTTGTCCGTCGCGACGGCGGCGGGGCCACTATACCAGATCGACACGCGGCTGCGGCCGTCGGGCGGGCAGGGGCCGCTGGTCGTCACGCTCGACAGCTTTGCCCGCTACCAGCGCGAGGACGCGTGGACCTGGGAGCATATGGCGCTGACCCGCGCCCGGCCGGTGTTCGGATCGGCAACCGCGCGAAAGGCGGTGGCGACGATCGTGCGCCATGTCCTCGCCGGTGACCGGCCACAGCGCGACGTGGTGGCCGATGCGCGATCGATGCGCACCGAGATGGCCGCGCACAAGCCCGCCAAGGGCCCACTCGACGCCAAGCTGTTGCCGGGCGGGCTGGTCGATCTCGAATTCGCGGTGCACGTCGTCCAGCTCGTCCACCATACCGGGTTCGACCCCAACCTCGGCGCAGCGATCGACCGGTTGATCGAGGCGAAACTGATGCCCGCGACGATGCGCGCGGCACACGATGTCCTGACCCGGCTGCTGGTGACGCTGCGGCTGGTCGCGCCCGATGCCACCGCGCCGGGGGCCGCGACCGAAGCGCTGATCGCGCGCGCGATCGGCGTGGCGGACTGGCCCGCGGCGATTGCCAAGCTCGACTCGACGCGGCAGGAGGTCCGCGAATTCTGGATGCAGCTCACGGGAGACCATGATGGATGACGGTGCGACTATCCCCGACGTGACGGTGACGATCGATGACACGGCGGTGTCGCTGGCCAGCCTCGGCGTGCCGCTCGTGGTCTATTTCTATCCAAAGGACGACACCACGGGCTGCACCACCGAGGCGAAGGACTTTTCCGCGCTTGCGGATGCGTTCGCGGCGGCTGGCGTCAGTGTCGTTGGCATCTCGAAGGACACGCCCGCCTCGCACGCGAAGTTCACCGCGAAACACGCGCTTACCGTGCGTCTGGCCAGCGATGTCGAGGGCATCGCCTGCGAGGCGTTCGGCGTGTGGGTCGAGAAGGCAATGTACGGCAAAAAGTACATGGGGATCGAGCGCGCCACCTTCCTGTTCGGCGCCGACGGCACGCTGGCCAAGGCGTGGCACAAGGTTCGCGTGCCGGGCCATGCGGAGGCCGTCTTGGCTGCCGCCCGCGCGCTCTAAAAAGACCGCGATAACCCGCGAAGATCCGCGCGTTTTTCCGGTCGTGACGTCACTGTTCCATCGACTCGCCGTACCGACGCGGCGCTCCGCCGCGCGGTGGGCCGCGTGCTATTGCTGAAATCCATTGTATCCGGCCTAAACCCATCTGTCTGACGCGCGGAGGGGCTGCGAATCAGGACCGCGTTTCGGAGCCGTCCGCTTGGGGGCGAACGGCCCTGTATTATTTTGTCGGGGACCAATGGTCGAAATTTCCGCTGCCGCTCTCGGAACGCGCCTCAAGGCGCTGTTCGCACCGCGCGATGTTCTCTTTCACAATGGTACGACGCTGCGGCGCATCCGCTTCGGCGGCAAGCGCCAGGCTGCGATTGCCGCCATCGGTGCGGTCACGCTCGGCTTTTCCGGCTATGGCGCGGCGCAGGCGGCCCATGACGCGGCTGCGGCAACCGGCGTGGTCGTTCCGCCGACCGCCGATATCAAGCTCGCCCAGATGCAGCATCAGATCGGGCAGATGCGCCAGCGCGTCGCGACGATCCGCGAAACCGCCGAGGCACACGCCAAGCGTATCGAACAGCGTCAGGCGCTGATCACCGCCGCACTGACCGGTAGCGGCGATGCCAAGGCGCTGTCGCTCGCGACGCCGTCGATCGATCCCGCTGCCGACAAGCTCGCCGCCGAAATCGTCAAGCCGCTGGTCAAGCTCGAGGGACGCCAGGTCAAGCTGGCAAGCGTCGCGCAGGACCTGCTCGACCAGCGCTATGCCGAGACGACCGCGACCGTGCGCAAGCTCGGGCTGCGCCCCGAACGGATCGCCAAGCGGTCGCGCGGAGCCAGATCGGCAACGGCGATGGGCGGTCCGATGATCGCCGCCAACAGCGAGGAAGCTTCCGCCGATCTTCGTGCCGACGCGCAGTTCCGCACGCTGTTCCAGACCTGGAAGAAGCTCGACACGTTGCAGCAGGGCGCGATCGCGATCCCGTCGGTCCAGCCGGTGCATGCGCTGTCGTTCACCAGCAATTTCGGCATCCGCTCCGACCCGTTCCGCGGCACCGCGGCGATGCACGCCGGCGTCGACATCCCCGGCCCGATCGGCACGCCGATCTACGCGACCGCCGACGGCATCATCGCGCACGCGGGTCGCCAGGGCGGCTATGGCAACATGGTCGAGATCAACCACGGCAAGGGCATCGCGACGCGCTACGGCCATCTCTCAAAGATCCTCGTTGCGGACAATGCGCGCGTGACGCGCGGCCAACTGATCGCGCTGATGGGTTCAACCGGACGTTCGACCGGCTCGCACCTCCATTATGAGGTCCGGATCGACGGTCATGCGGTGAACCCGGTACCCTTCCTGACGACCGCCGACTATTTGCTGGCGGCGCAAGATCGCTCGGTGAATGCCATCCCTGTGTCGACCACCGGCCCCGCCGCGCAGGACTGATCCGACTTCTGTTGCTGCCTCGCTTTCGCGGCGCCAGGAGAATTTTGGCAAAACGCGCAGCACGGATCTGACCTCTTTTCGCCCGCCTCCCTGAAAGGGAGGGGTCGGCTTCCGCATGCCTTGATCGTGGTGGCTAAAGCGGGCCTACCCACCCCCGACCCCTCCCTTCCAGGGAGGGGGGAAGCAGCCGATGAAAAAACACACGGCAGTTTGAGCCACACCCCCGTCATCCCGGCGAAAGCCGGGACCTCGATCCGCGGGGACGGACTCACCGCATGAGATCCCAGCGTTCGCCGGGATGACGGTAAGGTGCCCTACGCCCCGAGGTTGCCGCGGGTAGCGCGACCGCCTATCTCTCAGCCATGGCAACGCTGGCACCCGATATCATCCTCACCCCCTCCGCAGCGGCGCGCGTCGCGGCGATCGCCGTCAAGCAAGGGAAGCCCGCGATCCTGCGTCTGTCGGTCGATGGTGGCGGCTGTTCGGGGTTCCAGTACAAGTTTGGGTTCGCCGATTCGGTCGAATCCGACGACGTGATCGCCGAGCATGACGGCGTCCGCCTCGTCGTCGACAGCGTCAGCATCGATCTCGTCCGCGGGTGCGCGGTCGATTACATCGAATCGCTCGCCGGCGCCGCGTTCAAGGTCGAGAATCCCAATGCCGCGTCGGGTTGCGGCTGCGGCTCCAGCTTCTCCGTCTGACACTGCCATGAAAATTGTCACGTACAACGTCAACGGCATCAAGGCGCGGTTGCCGCGGCTGATCGAGTATCTCGTCGAAGAACAGCCCGACATCGTCTGCCTCCAGGAGCTGAAGTCGAGCGACGACACCTTCCCGATCGCCGACATCGAGGCGGTCGGGTACGGCGCGGTCTGGCACGGGCAAAAGGCCTGGAACGGCGTCGCGATCCTCGCGAAGAGCGGCACGCCCGTCGTGCGCCAGCGGGGACTCGAAGGCGAACCCGAGGACGAGCACAGCCGCTACATCGAGGCCGAGGTCGACGGCCTGATCGTCGCCGCACTCTATCTGCCGAACGGCAACCCGCAACCTGGTCCCAAGTTCGACTATAAACTGCGCTGGATGGACCGCCTTGCTGCACGCGCGCGCGTCCTGCTGGACGAAGAGAAGCCAGCCGTTCTTGCTGGCGACTACAACGTGATCGCCAATGACGACGACACCTATTCGGTCCGCGCGATGCAGGACGACGCGCTGATGCAGCCCGAAAGCCGCGAGCATTATCGCGCGCTCGTCGCACAAGGCTGGACCGATGCGCTTCGCACGCAATTCCCCAAGGGCGGCGTCTGGACGTTCTGGGACTATCAGGCGGGGGCGTGGCAGCGCGACGCCGGGTTCAGGATCGATCATCTGCTGCTGAGTCCGCAGGCGGCGGACCGGATGATCGATGCAGGCGTCGACAAGGCGTATCGCGGTCGGGAAAAGGCCAGCGATCATGCACCAACCTGGGTTCGGTTGCGCTAGCAATCCCTATCGCCGACGCGCATGACGCTCCGAACAGGGGAGGGTTTGCGTTGAGAAAGTTTGGGATAAGGGCCGTTTGCTGGACGGTGGCAGCGATGGTCGGCGCCGCGCCGGCATTCGCGCAGGATGATCCGACATTCTGCCCGAACCGGCCCAGTCTGGGATCGTCCGCCTGCATCACCGCGCCGGGGCATGTTCAGCTCGAACTGTCCGCGCTCGACTGGCAGCGCGACGACACTTCGGACAAGCGCGAGGACACCATCCTCGCGGGCGATTTCGAGGCCCGGTTCGGCGTTGCCAAGGCTACCGAGCTTCAGCTGTCGTGGGCACCGGTCGGCCGCGTGCGGACGCGCGACAAGGCGACTGGCCTGATCGATACGACGACGGGAATCGGTGACGTCCGTCTCGGGCTACGGCAGAATTTTAGGAATCCCGACGGCAAGGGTCTGTCGTTCGGCGCGGAACCGTTCGTGACGCTGCCGGTCGGTCGCGATCCCGTCGGCGCGGGCGACTGGGGGGCGGGTATCGTCCTGCCGGTCACGTACGAGGTGAGCGAAAAGGTCCAGTTGTCCTTCACCGGCGAGGGCGACGCGGCGGTCGACGACGACGGCGACGGGCGGCATCTAGCGTATAGCGGCATCGTCGGCGTCGGTTATTCGCTGACCGAGACGGTAACCGCGACCGCCGAACTGTTCGTGCTGAGGGACGATGATCCGATGGGGCACCACACGGAGACGGCGACCGCCGGATCGGTCGCGTGGCAACCGCGCAAGAATCTGCAGCTTCACATGCTCGCTGTGGCCGGGTTGAACCACGATACGCCGGATGTACGGGTCGTAAGCGGCGGGGCGGTGTTGTTCTAAGCCAGCCTCGATTTCGCGGATTGCCCGATCACGCTTGACTTGATCTGTGTCAGGCCGTCCCTTCGGTTTCGATGCTCGCGAGCCTGACCTTCCTGCTCCAGTCGGTGGCCGGGCCACCGGTACCGCGCGAGTTGCGCAAACCGACTCCGCGCGTCGCGATGCCGTGCCCGGTCACTCAGCCGGGCGAGGAGATCGTCGTCTGCGCGCGTCCGACCGATCAGCGGATCGCTCCACTACCCGCACCGAGCCGGCCACTGCGCGGCGAGCCGCTTTCGTTCCGGCTACCCGGTGGCGGACGGGGTAACGTGCATATGATCCGAACCGAACTGCCGGGTGCGAGCGGGCAGGGCGCGGCAGTCACGCTGAAGATCCCGTTCGGCAAGGGCAAGCGCGACTAGATTATCCGCTTGCGCAATTCGCCTGCGCGACCGCGGCGGATGGACTTCGAGCCGTCCTCAATTCTGCTCCCCTCCCTGGAAGGGAGGGGGCGGGGGTGGGTCGGCTTCCGCATCACCGGACGTCGGCGGCACAAGCCGACCGACCCACCCCCAGCCCCTCCCTTCCAGGGAGGGGAGAGATTGCCGATTGCCAGCGCCATTTCCGGGAAGGGCGAAGATAGCCGGCCCCGCCTCGCAAGCGCACCTAGAGCGTCTTTTCGTACACCTGGTACACCTTGTTGACGCGGCTCTCGATCGTTTCGGCGATCGAGCGCATCCCCTGGTTGTCGTCGAGGATCCAGCCGATCTCGCCGCGCACCGCACCGTAATGCTCGACCGAGGCGCGGCGGATATATTCGATCATCATGAAGGCGAGCTGGCTGGCAAGCCGCGACGCCTGGAGTTCCTTGACCACGCCCATCAGCGGCACGCGTACCGTTTTTGCCTTGGGTTTGCGCAACCACAGCAGCAGTTTTGCCCAGCCGAACGGCAACAGGCTGCCGTTGAGCGGCTTGATCGCTTCGTTCAGGTCGGGGAGCGTGATCATGAACGCGGCGGGCTTGCCGTCGACCTCGGCGATCCGGATCAGGTCGTTGTAGACGATCGGCTTCAGCTTGACGCCGACATCCTTGACCTCGGGCGGGGTGAGCGGGACGAAGCCCCAATTGTCCTTCCACGCGTCGTTGAGGATCGCCAGGATGATCGCCGCCTCTTCCGCGAACTTGGTCTTGTCGACCTTGCGGATGACGATCCTCGGGTTCTTCTCGCCCGACTTGATGATGCGCTGGACGATCGGCGGGAACTGCTTCGTGATATCGACTTCATAGGTCAGCAACTGCTTGATCGGGCGATACTGCGCCCATTCGATCCAGCCGCGATATTCGGGCTTGGCATGCCCCATCATGATCGTCGGCGCGTGGTCGTAACCGTCGATCAGCAGGCCGGGCTCCTCCCAGATCGACATGCTGATCGGTCCGACCGCGCGCGTCATGCCCTGGTCGCGGAGCCATTGCTCGGCACGATCGAGCAGCGCCTGGAAGACGTCCTGCCGCTCGGCCTCCATCAGACCCCATTGGCCGACACCGGGCCCGAAACCCTGCTCGGGCGGCATCGTCAGCGCGAGCGTGTCGATATGCGCCGAGATGCGGCCGACCACGCGACCGTCCTCCTCGGCCAGGAACAACTGCGCCTTGGCATGGCTGAACCAGCCGTTCTTCTCGGGCGTGATCAGGCCGAGCGCCTCGGACTTCAGCGGCGGCACCCAGTGGGGATCGTCGGCATAGAGGCGGAACGGCAGATCGATGAAGATCTTGCGATCCTTCCTGGTCTCGACCGGTCGAATGGTAAGCTTGGCCATGTGTCGTTCCTGTGTGCCTGTCGCGCGTGTCTAACCAGCCGCGTCGACAAAGGCGAGCGACTCGCATGATGTCCGGGGCGCGTCCGAGAAACGTTCCGAAGGGGTCCGGGATCGGCCATCGCCGCATCCGGTCACGGTGATCGCCTTTCCCGCGGAACTGGTGCATTCCCGGTGACTGTAAATGCCACGCTGCGGCCACTATGTTCGGACAATGGATACGCCCATGGACACTTCGCTCAGCCTGCCTCGTGGCACGGCCGCTCAAGCCTCGCCGGTTGCGGCGGTCAGCACCGTACGGATCGCCGATGACAAGGCGATGCTGCGCGCTGCCGCCGATCTCACCCGCGACCTCGTGAAGCCGCGACCCGCGGTCTATTGGGCCGATCTGATCGGCTCGGTCGTCATCGGCTATGGTGCGCTGGTGGTGGCGGCGACGTCTGGATCGACCGCGGTCGCGATCGTCGCCGGGGTCGTGGCGATGCTCGGCTTGTACCGCGGTCTGAGCTTCATCCACGAAGTCAGCCACATGAAGCACGCCGCGGTGCCGAACTTCCGGCTCGGCTGGAACATCCTGGTCGGCGTGCCGCTGCTCACCCCGTCGTTCATGTACGAAGGCGTCCACAACCTCCACCACGCCAAGACGCGGTACGGGACGGTCGAGGATCCTGAATATCTTCCGCTCGCGCTGATGAAACCGTGGACGCTGCCGCTGTTCATCGTCGTGTCGGCGCTGGCCCCGATCGCACTGCTGTTCCGCTATGCGGTGCTGTCGCCTCTGTCGCTGCTGTCGCCCAAGCTGCGGACGATGGTGGTGGAGCGTTACTCGGCACTCGCGATCAACCCGCAGTTTCGCCGCCGCAGCCCCGAGGGGGACGCGAAGGCGTATTGGAACCGGCTCGAGGTCGGTGCGAGCGTCTGGGCGCTGACCTTGATCGGCCTCACCGTTAGCGGCGTGCTGCCATTGCGCGCGTTCCTGACCTTCCTGGGCGTGGCATCGGCGGCGGCGGTGATCAATCAGGTCCGGACGCTGGTCGCGCATCTGTGGGAGAACGACGGCGAAGTGATGACGGTCACCGCGCAGTATCTCGACACGGTCAACGTGCCGCCGCCTGCGTTGCTGCCGGCTCTGTGGGCGCCGGTGGGGCTGCGCTACCATGCGTTGCACCATCTGCTGCCGGGCCTGCCGTATCACGCCCTGGGCGAGGCGCATCGGCGGATTTCGGCGGAGCTCGATGCGATGTCGCCGTATCACAAGGCGAGCTATCCGGGGCTGCCGGGTCTGGTGAGCAAGATCGCGCGGAGCACGATGACCCGCCGCTAACGCTCTATCGTCAGATAACTGAGAAGGAGAGGGATCGCGGTGTCATGTCGCGGTCCCTTTTTTTATTCCTCGGAGCGGATGAGGACGGCTTCGCCGATCAGGAAGAACAGCAGGAACGGCGCCCAGGCGGCGAGGAAGGGCGGGTAGACGCCGAGATTGCCCATCGCGAGCGCGAAGTTGTCGGCGACGAAGAACGCGAAACCGAGGCCCATGCCGATGACCGCGCGGACGAACAGCTTACCCGACCGGGCGATCCCGAATGCCGCGACCGCGCCGAGCAGCGGCATCAGGACGGCGGACAACGGTCCCGAAAGCTTGTGCCAGAGCGATCCTTCGAGGCCCTTGGTCGGCCGTCCGGCATCGGACAGATCGCCGATCGCGGACTTCAACGCGCCGAACGACAGCCCGTCCGCATCGACCGAGGCCAGGGTGAACTGATCGGGACGCACGTCCTTGGCGACCACGACCGAACCGAGGTTGGTCACGGTGCCATGCGCCACCTCGAACCGCGTCGCCGGCCCTACCAGCCAGCCATTGGCGACGCGCCGGCCATGATCCGCCCGCAAGATAGCGACCAGATTGCCGCCGGTGCGATCGTACAGCGTAATCCCGCCGAGCCGCGTCGCGGTTCCGCGTCCGCGGATCTGCGCGACTTCGATCAGATCGTCGCCGTCGCGCACCCAGACGTTCGCCCGGTCGCCGCGATCGATCGGCAGCTTGCCGTAATTGACCTTCTGCCACTGGTTGAGAGTCGCGGTCGCGCGCGCGACGACGTGATCGCTGAACACGAAGCTGATCACCGCCACGCCCAGGCTGGCGACGAGAAGCGGTGCGAGCACCTGGTGCGCGGACAGGCCGGAGCCCTTCAGCGCGACGATCTCGCTGTTCTGGTTCATCGTGATCAGCGTCAGGATCGTCCCGAGCAGCACCGAGAACGGCAGGAACCGCGCGATGATCTGCGGGATGCGCAGCGACACGTAATGCCAGATCTGCGCATCGCCATTGCCGGGGAAGGCGAGGATGTCGCCGGACTCGCTCAGCAGATCGAGCGCCTGCAACACGAGCACCAGCGCGGCAAGGACGGCGAACGTCCGGAGCAGGAACATCCGCCCCATGTAGATCGCGACCGTACGCGACGGGAAGAAGCTGACGAGTTTCATGCGACGCTGGCCTTGCGGCGTCCGGGCATACGCTTGGCGATGGCCTTGAAGGACTTGGAGAAGACGCGTTCGAGCGCGCCGATCGGCTGACCGCCGGGAACGTAGGCGATCGTGTAATACATCCACAGGACGAGGCCGGCGAAGATCGTGAACGGGACCCACAGCGCGACGATCGGATCGATCCGCCCAAGCTCGCCGACGTCCGCGGCATACTGGTTCACCTTGTGATAGGTGACGATCATCACGATCGAGAGGAAGACGCCGAGCGCCGATGTCGATCGCTTCGGCGGCACGCCCAGCGCCAACGCGAGCAGCGGCAGCAGGAACATCGAGGCGACCTCCGCCAACCGGAAATGGAATTCCGAGCGGCTGCCTTCGCGTTGTTCGAGCGTGGCGCCGCGTTGGCCCTGCCGCGCGAGTTCGGGCAGCGTATATTCCAGATTGCGACCACCCCGCACGCGGAAGCTCTCGAATTTGGGAAGATTGATCGGCAGGTCATGGCTGCTGAAGGTCAGCACGCGGGGCGTCTTGAACTCGGGCCGATTGTGGATCAGCGTTCCGTTCGCCAAGCGGAAGATGATCACGTTGGGATCGTCGGTCGCGAGGAACTTGCCGCGCTCCGCGGTGACGCCCAGCCAGTCGCCATTCTGGCTCTGGGCGTGGACGAAGATGCCCGACAGCTCGCGGCCCTTGTCCTTGCTCTCCTCGATCCGCAGCGTCATGCGGTCGCCCAATTGGGTGAACTCGCCGACCTTGATCGACGCCCCCAGCGCGCCGGTCCGCAGTTCGAACCGCAGACCCTCGTAATAATAGCGTGCGATCGGCTGGACATAGCCGACGATCGCCAGGTTCAGCAGCGCCAGTGCCATGGTATACATGTACGGCACGCGCAGCAGCCGATTGTAGCTCATGCCGACGCCGCGCAGGACGTCGAGTTCCGACGAGGTCGCGAGCCGGCGGAACGCGAGCAGGATGCCAAGCATCAGCCCGATCGGAATCCCCAGCCCGAGATATTCCGGCAGCAGGTTCGCGAGCATCCGCCAGACGACGCTGATCGGGCCGCCCTGCGTCGCGACGAAGTTGAACAGGCCCAACATGCGATCGAGCACGAACAGCATGACGGCGATCAGCAGCGTCGACAAAAGCGGCACTGCGATCAGCCGGGCCATGTAGCGGTCGATGGATTTCATGCGGAATTGGGGCTCGGGCTGCTGGGCTGGCGATGGTCAGGCGGGGTATAGGCGGGCGCACGCTAGGCGTCATCCTCAATCGCACCGTGCCGGCGGCGCGCTACGAGGCATTATTCGGCGGCGATCAAGTCGCTTGCGCTCGGTCGATCGGATGCCATCGCGGTCGCGACGGCGCGTTCCAGCCCGGTCAGCGTAAAGGGTTTGCGCAACACATCGTGGCCGCCGAACTGCGCGACATTCACCTCTCCCGCGAACCCGGTCACGAACAGGACGGCGATGTGCGGGTAGAGCGGGCTCAGCGCCGCGATCATCTCGGGGCCGGTCTGGCGCGGCATCAGCACGTCGGAGATGATCAGATCGATCGCCCCGTTCGCGGCGAGCAATGCGGGCGCGGCCAGCGGATCGTCGCAGGGGATCGCGTGGTAACCGAGTTCCTCCAGTGCATCGATCGTTGCCGCGAGAACGCGGGGATCGTCCTCGACGACGAGAATTTCGCGCTGGGTGGGCGGTGCCGGCGGGGCGGTGGCAGCGGCGGCTGTAGCAGTGCCGGCGGGCAGAAGCTCGAGGGGTGAGCCCGGCAAGGCCACGACGTCCGCGGTTCGCGGCAGGTACAGCGTCACCGCGGTACCCTCGCCGGGCTCGGAAGCGATCGCGACCGCCCCGTGCAGCTGCTGGACCAGCGCGAAAATCTGACTGAGGCCAAGCCCGGTACCCTTGCCGACCGCCTTGGTTGTGAAGAAGGGCTCGAACACGCGATCGGCGACGTCCGGCGTCATGCCGCAGCCATCGTCGGCGACGGTGATCGTGACGTGCTCGCCGGCCGCGCATTCGCCGATCTGCTGCGCTTCCAGCATGGCGCTTCCCGTGACGATGGTCAGTGTGCCGCGGCCGTTCATCGCGTCGCGCGCGTTGACTGCCAAGTTGAGGACCGCGTTCTCCAGCTGGACCCGGTCGCCGCGAATGCAGCAATCGGTCGCATCGTTCCGCGTCACCAGCGTGATCGCATCGCCCAACGTGCGGTCGAGCAGGTCGGACATTTCGGCGACCAACGCGGCGGCATCGATCGTCTCGGGTTTCAGCGCGTCTTCCCGGCTGAACGCCAGCAGTCGGCGAGTGAGCGCCGCCGCCCGGTTGGCACCCTCGGTAGCGCTGTCGATATGCCGCCGCGTGGTGGCCGGATCGCTCGCCAGGTTGCGGCGCGCGAGTTCGAGCCCGCCGAGCACCACCGCCAGCATATTGTTGAAATCATGCGCGATGCCGCCGGTGAGCTGGCCGACCGCCTCCATCTTCTGGACCTGGCGAAGCTTGGCCTCCTGCATGCGCAGCTCGGCGGTCGCCACGGCGACGGCGGCGGTCAGCTCGTCGGCACGCTCGCGCTCCAGTTCGGCGTCCGCCAGCGCGGTCGCGCGTTCGCCGACGGCGCGGATCGTCAGCCAGCCGAGCATGATCGCGCCCAGCACGATCAGCACGCCGAAGACGGCGAGCACGCCTGCGACCCAGCTGGAGCGCTCGACCGATCCCATCGCCGCGGCGGTGCGGTCGTCGAGCAGCCCGCGCTCCCCTGCGATCAGCGTGTCGAGCGTCGTGTTGATCTCGGCGAGCGTGGGTGATTTTCGCGACTGATAATAGCGCGCGAGCGCCTGGCCGTTCTTGCCGTAGCTCGTGTTGAGCGCGGTCATCGACAACTCCTGGCCGCGCGAATCATAGGCAGCGCGGAGCCGGTCGACGCGCGACTGCTGCTCGGGATTGTCATTGGTGATCCGGTCGAGCCGGTCGATCTGCGTGCCCGCCAGCAGCCATTCGTCGAAATAGAGCTGACCGAGCTGCTTGTCGCCGCTGATGACGTAGCGTCCGAGCGACGCTTCGGACTGCGCGATCGTGCCCGACAGCGTGCGGGCGAGTATCATCACATCATAACTGTGCGCCTGAAGCTCGAGCGCGCGGTCGCGCTGGCGGTTGGCGTTGCCGAGAGTCACGATGAGCGCGACGAGCACCGCAGCGCCGAGCAGACCCATCGCGACGAGCATGGCTACGCGCCACCTTTCCCCGCCCCGCTGGGCCGCAGTCTCGACCTCGTCATGGTTCACGACCGGCATCCTAACGCGTCGTTGCCAACGCGCAATGACTCGGAGGACCGGTGCGGCCCCAACATTTCACCGGTGTTTCAATCCTCCCCTTCAGGGGGAGGAAAGAGGCTTAGCCGATCACCCCGACTGCGCGGCCAGCGGCCTCGAACATCCCCAGGACCGTCGTGATCTGCTCGTCGGTATGTTCCGCACACAGTGAGCACCGCAGGAGGAACGTCCCCGCCGGCGTCGCGGGCGGGCGCGCCATGTTCACGTACAGACCGCCCTCGAGCAGCGACTGCCAGATCGCGATCGCCTGTTCCTGGTCGGTGAGGATCACCGCGATGATCGCCGAGTCGGACGTCTCGGTGCCGAGCTTGAAGCCCATCGCCTTCAGCCCGCCGTGCAGACGGCGCGCGTTCTTCCAGAGCTGCGCGCGCTTGTCGTGCGCGGTCATCAGCTTGCGGATAGAGGTCGCGGCGGTGGCGACCACCGACGGCGGCAGCGACGCGGTGAAGATGTATGGGCGGCACGCAAACCGCACCATCTCGAACTTCGGGTGGTTCGACACGACGAACCCGCCGACCGTGCCGACCGACTTCGAGAAGGTGCCGACGACGAAATCGACCTCGTCGGTCAGCCCCATCTCCTCGTACACGCCGCGGCCGTTGGGGCCGAAAAAGCCCATCGAATGCGCCTCGTCGACCAGCACCATCGCGCCATGCTTCTTGGCGACCGCGACCATCTCCTTCAGCGGGGCGATGTCGCCGAGCATCGAATAGACGCCCTCCAGCACCACCAGCTTGCCGGCTTCCTTCGGCAGGCGACCGAGCCGCTTGTCGAGATCGTTCACGTCGTTGTGGCGGAAGCGGACGATCTCGGCATTGCCCTGCTTGCAGCCATCATAGATCGAGGCGTGGCTGTCGGCGTCGAGGATGACGTATTCGCCCTTGCCGGCGAGCGTCGAGATGATCCCGAGATTGGCCATGTACCCGGTCGAGAACACGATCGCGCCGGTCATGTCGTAGAATTCGCGCAACGCCTGTTCGACGTCGATATGATCGTGGAACGTGCCGTTGAGCATCCGGCTGCCGTTGGTGCCCGACCCGAACGCGTCGAGCGCGTCCTTGCCCGCCTGGATGACGTCGGGGTCGAACGTCATGCCCATGTAGTTATACGTGCCGAGCAGGATCGTGTCCTTGCCGCGGATTACCGCCTGGGTCGGCCCCTTCACCTCGTCCATCACGATCGCGAACGGATTGCGCACGCCACTGGCGATCAGCGCCTCGCGTTCGGCGATCAGCGCGTCGAATTTCGACATGAGATCGCGTTCGGGGGCGACCTCGGGAGCGTCGACGGGAAGGGCGTGGGCAGTGGTGGCGGCTTCGGTCATTCTATCGATTCCACAGGTTGGAATGTATCCCGGTCCCCCAACCACCCCGTTCGCCCTGAGCGAAGTCGAAGGGTGGCCTGTGGGGCGCGGCTTCGACTTCGCTCAGCCCGAACGGGGAGGGGCGAAGGGCTTGCTCAGGCGGTCTTCAGTTTCGCGACCGCGTCGACCAGCTGGCCGACCGTCTCGATCTCGGCCTGCATGTTCATCGTGATGATGATGTCGAACTCATCCTCGATCGCCGCGACGAAATCCATGACGGTCAGGCTGTCCCACTCCAAGTCGCCCTGGAACGTCGTCGCATCGGCGAGGGCGACGCCCTTCTTGTTGAACGGCTCGATCTGCGCGGTGACGGTGTCGTAGATCTGCTGACGGTCGCTCATGATAATCCCTTCGGTGTCGCAGCGATCCCTGACAGGAAATTGCGGCGGCTTTTCGGCGCTATAGCAGCCCGGCGGCGCGATACCACGCCGCGGTTTGCGCGAGCGCCTGCGGAGTCGGGACGGACGGCGTCCATAGCGCGGCCGGCGGCGGCTTGTGCGAGACCCAGTCGGGGTGGCAGAAATAGCTCACCCGGTCGCGTGTCAGTTTGGCCTTGCGTCGACGGACGAGTCGATCGGCGGCGGACGCGAGTTTCAGGAGCGCACGGGGTGTGGAGAACACCTTGACCGGCTTGCCCACGGCCACGCCGATCGCGCGCGCAAAGTCGCGGTTGTCCCAGCCGTTAGGCACGCCGTCGTCGGGCTCCATGATCGACGGCGCGTCGGCGCTCTCGGCAAGCACCAGCAGCAGCGCGGTCAGGTCCTCGACATACAGCAGCGAGACGCGCGTGCCGGCCGGGGGCATCGGCACATAACCCGACCGTGCCGCCTTGAAGACGTCGAGCAGCTCGTGGTCGCGCGGGCCGAAGATCGCGGGCGGGCGGACGATCGTCCAGTCCAGCCCCGACGTCTGCACACGCGTCTCCGCCTCGGCCTTCGACCAGCCATAGTTCGACAGCGTCGGCTCGCGCGCGGCAAGCGAGGAGACGTGGACGAAACGGCGAATGCCCGCCGCCCGCGTCGCCTGGAGGATGCCCTCTGTACCCGCGACGTTACCCTTGCCGAAGCCGGCCCGGTCGGGGGCATTGACGACACCGGCAACGTGGATCACCGCGTCCGCGCCTTCGACCAGGGTAGCGAGGCTCTTCGGCCGATCCAGCGCACCCTCGATCCAGGTCACGCCGATGCGCTTGGCCTGCGGCTTCCGGGCGAGCGCACGGACGGTGTGGCCGGTCTCGAGCGCGTGGTCGATCAGATGGCTGCCGACGAACCCGGTGCCGCCAGTGATCGCGAGAATCATGAGCCCATTCCCCAGACAGAAGCTTGTTGACCCGCGAAGGCGGGTGCCCAGACTGGGCACCCGCCTTCGCGGGTGAACAAGGCTTGGCCGATCATACGAGTGCCAGGTGATTGCGGTGCACCAGCGCAGATCGAGGCGCATAGCCAAGGATCGCCGCATGATCGTCGCTATGGCGGCCGAGCAGGCGCGCGGTATCCGCCGCATCATACTCGGCGAGCCCGCGCGCGACCGTTCCGGCGGGGCCCTCGATCGTGACTAAATCGCCCCGCGCGAAACCGCCATCGATCCGCGTCGCGCCGGTGGCGAGCAGACTCCGCCCCTGACCAAGCGCCGCCGCCGCCCCCGCATCGACATGGATCGCACCCTTCGCGGTCAGGCCGCCCGCCAGCCAAGCTTTCCGCGCAGACGCAGTCCGTTCGGCAGTAAAGATCGTGTGGCGGGCAGGGGTGGAGAGCGGATGCTCGATCCGTCCCGACGCGATCGCCAGCGGAATGCCCGCACCCGTCGCGATCCGTGCCGCGGCGATCTTCGAGGCCATCCCGCCCGACCCCATCCCCGAGCCCGACCCATCGTCCGCCATCCCGGCCACCGCATCGATCCGCGGCACGCTGGCGATATGGGTAGCGGACGGATCGGTATGCGGATTGGCGGTGTAGAGCCCGTCGACGTCGGACAGCAGGATCACGCCCTGCGCGCCGGCGGCTTGCGCAACGCGGGCGGCAAGACGGTCATTGTCGCCGAACCGGATTTCCTCGGTCGCGACGCTGTCGTTCTCGTTGATGACGGGAACGACCTTCAACGACAACAGCCGGTTGAGCGTCGCGGCGGCGTTGAGATAGCGGCGGCGGTCTTCGAGATCGTCCAGCGTGACGAGGATCTGAGCCGCGTTCAGCCCTTGCGCGGCGAGCAGTTCGGCCCAGACCTGGCTAAGCGCGATCTGGCCGGTGGCAGCGGCAGCCTGCGCGTCTTCAAGACTCGCCCGGCCGCCCTTTGAGAGACCAAGCCGGCGTGCGCCCAAGGCGATCGCCCCAGACGACACGATCGCAACCTGCTGGCCCGCGCTAGTCCGAGCAGCAATGTCGGCAATGAGACCGGTCAGCCACTCCCGCCGAACGCTCCCGTCAGGATCGACCAGCAACGCCGAGCCGATCTTCACGATCAGCCGCGCGCACGAATACGGCGGAAACATCACTGCTCCCTCTCCCCGTCGGGGAGAGGGTCGGGGTGAGGGGCGGCCAAGCAATGCAACGCCCGGAACAGCCCCTCACCCAACCCTCTCCCCGCAGGGGAGAGGGCTAAGCAAGACGTCAGAGCGGCGACCATGCGACCGGCACTTCGCCTTCTTCCAGTTCCTTCGCCGCGCCCGGCGCCGGCCCGATCGCCTCGATCAGCTGATCCAGCACTGCCTCGATCCCAGCGCCGCTCGCGCCCGAAATCGCCATCACCTCGGCACCGCTGGCTTCCGCCAGCTCCGCCGACAGCGCCGCGATCAGCTCAGGATCGAGCATGTCGATCTTGTTCAGCGCGACGATCACCTTCTTGTCGGTGAGCCCCTCGCCGTAATTCTCCAGCTCGTCGCGGACGATCCGGTACGATTCGGCCACGTCACGGTCGTTCGCATCGACCAGGTGCAGCAGCACCCGGCACCGCTCGATATGCCCGAGGAACCGGTCGCCGATCCCCGCACCTTCGGCCGCGCCCTGGATCAGCCCCGGAATATCCGCGACCACGAACTCGCGCTGCTTGTGGCGCACCACGCCCAGCTGCGGCCGCGTCGTCGTGAAGGCGTATTCGCCGACCTTCGCCTGCGCGTTCGTCACCTGGTTGATGAAGGTCGACTTGCCCGCATTCGGCAGGCCGACGAGGCCTGCATCGGCGAGCAGCTTCAGCCGCAGCCAGACCCACGCCTCGCCGAACGGCCAGCCGGTGCCGTGCTGGCGCGGGGTGCGGTTGGTCGACGTCTTGTAGCTCGCATTGCCGCGCCCGCCATCGCCGCCACGGAACAGCACTTCGCGCTGGCCGACTTCGGTAAAGTCGATCAGCACCTCTTCCTTGTCCTCCGACAACACCTGTGTGCCGAGCGGAACGCGGATGACGAGGTCCTTGCCGCCTGCGCCGGTGCGGTTCGAGCCCGACCCGCCCGAGCCGCGTGGCGCGCGGAAATGCTGCGTGTAGCGGAAGTCGATCAGCGTGTTCAGGCCGGCGATGCATTCGAACACGATGTCGCCGCCCTTGCCGCCATTGCCGCCATCGGGGCCGCCATATTCGATATATTTCTCGCGGCGGAAGCTGACGGCACCGGGGCCGCCCTCACCCGAACGTACGTAGATCTTGGCTTGGTCTAGAAAATGCATCGCCGCCCCATAGCGAAATTGGCGAAAATCTCCACCCTCTGCGATTCGCCTCGCGATTCGAGCCCCGAACCGATGCGCTCAGCAGCGGGCAGGGGCGGCGGCGTCCTTGCTCGCGAGCAGTGCGTCGAGCGCGAGTTCGCGTGCCTTGCCGACCGGCAGCCCCAGCGCGCGCGCCATCGGTGCCCCCATCAACGCGTCGCCGAGCGCCATCAGCACCAGCGTCAGCGTCTGCTCCTGGATCGGCTGGTCGCCGGGCATGTCGCCCTCCGCCAGTTCGTCGACGAGGTCGTGGATCGCGGTCAGGATCGGATCGAGCGCATTGGTATTGCCCGACAGGATCATCCAGCTCGCCAGCGCGCCCGCGCCGCCCTTGCCGAACGCATCGAAGGTCATCTCGACGACCTCGCGCGGGTCGAGCTCACCCGCCCGCACGCGCAGCACCGCCGCGCCGATCGTCCCGACGATGTCCGCGGCCATCCGCGTGATCAGCGCAGTATGCAGAGCCTCCGCCGACCCGAAATGGTGGAGCAGGTTGGCGTGCGTGCGCCCGACCCGGCCTGCCACAGCCTTCAACGTCACTGCGCTGGGGCCGCTCTCCACGAGCAGGGCCCGCGCAGCTTCGACGGCGGCTTCACGCGATTCGGTAGGGGAGAGTCGCTTGCGCGGAGTTGACGTCACGGACCTGGAAACCTATTTACATCAATGTAAGTAACGAGTGTTCATTCCTGTTTGGAGGTTTCCGTGGCGAAAGCAACCACGCCTGCCGATCTGACGATCACCCCGCGCGACCGCCGCTTCGGCCGCGGTGCCGCGATTCGCCGCTGGTGGCTGAACGACGATTCCGTAGCGACCGCGTTCTACAACGCACTGTCGGTGACGTTTCCCAAGGGCGAGGGCTATTTCGTCGACAGCGTCCGGAAGTTCCGCGAGGGCACGCCGCCCAAGCTCCACGACGAGATCAACGCCTTCATCAAGCAGGAGGTGATCCACACGCGCGAGCACGTCGCGTTCAACCGCCACGTCACCGACCAGGGGTACGACGTCGCGCCGTTGATCGTCGATGTCGACGCGGCACTGGCGCTGACCAAGGGGCGCCCGGAGATCGCGAGCCTCGCCGCCACCACCGCGCTCGAGCATTTCACCGCGATGTTGGCGCATGAACTGATCGCCAATCCGAAGCACCTCGCGGGTGGCGATCAGCAGGCGGCGGCGCTCTGGCTCTGGCATGCCGCGGAGGAGATCGAGCACAAGGGCGTCGCCTACGACACATGGCTCCACGCAACGCGGGACTGGCCGCGGTTTACGCGCTGGCGGGTGAAGTCGCTGGTGATGCTGATCACGACGTGGCGGTTCTTTACCGGTCGCGCGCGGGGCATGGCGGAACTGCTGCGGCAGGACGGGCTGACTGGGCCTCGCGTCTGGGCGCGGATGGCGTGGTACGCGTTCGGCAACCCGGGGATGGCGCGCAAGATCGCGGGCGTCTGGGCGGCGTATTTCCTGCCGGGGTTCCATCCCTGGAAGCACGACGATCGGGCGCTGATCGGCTTGGCGGAGAGCGAGTATGAGGCGGCGGTGTTGCCGGTTGCGGAGCGGGTGGTCGCGGTGGCCTGAGCCCCGGACTCCAGGCTTCTCTCTTCTCTCCTAGTTCTCCCGCGAAGGCGGGAGCCCAGGATACCAAACGACACCGCCTGTGATTCCTGGACCCCCGCCTTCGCGGGGGAACAGTTAGGGGGCGTACCCACACGAAGGCGCCTCCTTGATAGGGCACCACCTAAACAACGGCACCACCCCGGCGAAGGCCGGGGCCCAATTGGGGAACGTTGCTAACGGAGTACATCGCTCCGTTACTGCGACCTTTCCAATTGGGCCCCGGCCTTCGCCGGGGTGGTGTGCGATTGTGTGGCGACGGTGCTGCGACTCACGCCGCCAAAGGCATCGGCGCACATCGGTCGTCATCCAGATCCAGCTCGAACATCACCGCAGGCGCCTCGCCCCCACGCCCCCGTGAAGTCCGCGGTTCGATCCGCCCCGTCGGCCGAAAACCCAGCTTCGCCAGCACGCGCCCCGACGCCGGATTATCCACGAAATGTGCAGCTGTGAGCCGGCGTATCCCGAGTGCATGGCGCGCCATCGACACCACGGACTGACCTGCCTCGGTAGCATAGCCGCGACCCCATGAGTCGGGGGTCAACCAATATCCGAGGTTCGCCGAACCGCCATCGACATCGCTGATCCCGATACCGCCGACGAGTCGTGGTTCACCCAACTCCATTGCCTCGATCAGGAAACGCGGCTCATGGGCTCCACGGGGGCAAGCGAGGAACGCCTCGGCGTCGCCCAGCGCATACGGCCAGGGCACGCGGCCCAGCTTGGCGACCACCGACTCATGGCCGATCGCCCGCGCCAATGCAGGCGCATCTTCCGGCCAACCCGGCCGCAACGTCAGTCTCTTGGTGCGCGCGAACACGGCTCTCTCCTTCACGCATCGCGCCTGGCGTCCTGCCATGTCCGGATGACACGGCAGCGACAGGCGAGGGGGAGGGAGCAATAAAAAAGGGAGCCGGGGTGACCCGTCTCCCTTGTTCAGGTTCGCTTTCGCGACCCGGGTCACCCTGGTGGGCAACCCGGATGGTTACCCGATGTTATTCGGCTGCTACCGGCATCTCTGCCGTGTCGTTCGCTGCCAGCTCGACCGAGCAGAACTTGCGACCAAGTTTGCCCTGACTGAACACGACGCGGCCATCGACCAGCGCGAACAGCGTATGGTCGGTACCGATGCCGACGTTGGTGCCCGGGTAGAACTTCGTCCCGCGCTGACGCACGAGAATGTTGCCGGCGACGCACGCCTGGCCACCGAACTTCTTGACGCCGAGGCGACGACCGGCCGAATCGCGACCGTTGCGCGAAGAGCCGCCTGCTTTCTTATGTGCCATCTGAAGCTACTCCTTATGCCTGAGCGGCCGGGGCATCAGCCTCGGTCTGCTTGGCGGTCTGGCCACCCACGGACACGATCTTCAGGATCGTATGCTGCTGGCGATGGCCGTTCTTACGACGATAGTTATGACGACGACGCTTCTTGAAGACGATGACCTTGTCCGCCTTCGCCTGCGCGATGATCTCTGCAGCGACGACGAAGCCCTCGACGGACCGCAGCTCCGAGCCTTCGCCCGCCAGCAGAACGTCACCCAGCGTCACCGACGCACCTGCATCGCCCTCGATCTTCTCGATGACGATCTTATCTCCGGCGGCGACGCGATACTGCTTGCCGCCCGTGCGCACGACTGCGAACATGGCCCTTGTCACTTTCCAAATACATGTGCCCCACGAACGCAGGGTCCGTCGGGAGAAGCCGGGCAGCTAGGCGAGGGGGGGAGAGTTGTCAACCGCGAAGGGGCGGGAAAGGGTGGTTTTGCGCGAGGCGCTGCCCATCGGCGAGGCGGGAAATATCCTCCTCGCGAGGGCGGCGACCCAGACTGGCTCTTACCTTCGCGAGAGAGCAAACTTTCTACGAACGAGCGATTCGCTCAGTGCCGATGAACCTGTCGCAGCGCGTACCGCCCATCCGCATATTCGCTGAACAACCCGTCGATCGCCGGATGGTCGACCGGCTCGTCGCTATCGTCGGGCACCAGGTTCTGCTGGCTGACATAGGCGACGTAGCTCGACTCCATGTTCTCGGCGAGCAGATGGTAGAAAGGCTGGTCCTTCCGCGGACGAATGTCCTCGGGGATCGCCGCATACCATTCGTCGCTGTTCGCGAACACGGGGTCGACGTCGAAGATCACGCCGCGAAAGTCGAACAGCCGGTGCCGCACGACGTCGCCGATCGAGAAATTCGCATGCGAGATCGGCGGTGCGATCACCTCGGCCGGAATAAGCGGGCCGGTGATGTCGTGAGCGATACTGTCGTGTCGGGGCATATCCGCCAATTTAGGGTCTGTTTTGCGCCGCACAAGGAAAACGCGCCTGACGGTTCCCCGAACCTCGAAATCCGCTTGCGTCCCCAGGGGCACTTCATTAGAGGCCGCGCTTCGACCGATCGGAGGAACTGTTCGCAGCGCCTTGGATGACCTGCGGAGAGGTGGCAGAGTGGTCGAATGTACCGCACTCGAAATGCGGCGTACCCGCGAGGGTACCGTGGGTTCGAATCCCACCCTCTCCGCCAACTTCCTAGATCAACCGGTCTCATGCTGTCCTACACGGCACAGATTAGCCGTGCTTTTTCTCGTGCGGTAGTCTCGCACCGTTCCATCGTGTCTCAGCCGAACGCGGGCTTGGTGGGGGTATTCTTGGGTACGTGAAAGACGTCCTAGGGATATCAAGTGCGCTGCCATCAGGCCAAGGCAGCGGAAGCACTCGTGCAACCCGGCAAGCTGTGTCGGCTAAGGTAGCTTGCCGGGAGGGAGGTCCAGCGCGGACCAGGGAATGATGGCCCAATCCGGGCTGTCGCACGGCCGCTGCGCTCGTGCGAAATAGGCGCCGAGCCAAAGCCCCTTGTCCGACAGCGCCTGTAGAGCAAGAGGAGTTGGGGCCTTGGCTGGACGGTATCGCTACCGGGAGAGCGATGCGAATCGCAGCGACCGAAAACCCCAGCACGATCGCATCAAGGCCGGTCCACCGCCGCCTGAAGTCTGATACGAGCAGACGGTATGATTTCTTCCCTACTGGTCAACACGGCGACGTTGCTTCTCGCCCTCGGCATGGCACCTGCAAGTGGGCCCACCGTCGTCACGCCCGCGCCGGGCAGCCCCGAACGTACGGCCATCCTGAAGGTGCTGCACCACGGTGACGCACGACCAGAGGCGCGTTTCCGCATCCGCGACTTTCGCGTCGTTCGTAACGGGTCGCGAGCTATCACCTATATCCAGGGCGAAAGCGAAGTCGGCGCATTTCGAAGCATCCTTACTCAAGAAGCACGGATGCCGTGGCGCGCGGTGTGGGGCGAGAGCGACGGCGGCGGCAGCAGCTGTGACACAGGCGCACGCCATTATGCCTGGGTGGTTCGCCTGATCCGTACCTACAAGATCGATCCCGACACGCTGTTCCCTGGGGTGACCACGAAGGCGCAAGACCTGAAGCAGAAGGCGGTAGACGATCCCGAGGCGCAGTGCGTTGGCGATCTGGATGGCGGGCCGGGTGGCTGAGGCGGTGCTGGCGCTGCCGGAAGACTGTGGCGCGGGGCGGAGACTTTCGACAGAAATGATAAAATCGCAGATCGCAACCGCGCTCGCGGGATCGGGCGGACAGGCCGCGCCTACCGCACTATCCGAGGCGCCGGTGGCCGCGCGCATTATTGACTTTGCACTCAGGATGCGCCGTTCGGCTTCCGGATGACGGTGAGCCGGATCGGGCCGGACAAGTGCTATGCGGGAGGCGATGCGCTATCGAAGCGCAACGCGCTTTGGGGGTGGCAAAACGCTAGCGGTGATCGATTCCGAGATGCCGAACCTCCAGCGGCGGTTGGGCCTCTGGCATCCCGAGCCGCCGATGTTGCTTCCCGCGGGCCCCTGCGCCAACCCTCACCTGGCAAGCGGCGCGCTCTGGTGCTGTTGAGGCGGGTGCTGCCCGCATAGAAGGGTGCTTGCGCCGGCATCTCATACCTGCCGAAGCGTGATCGGTCAGGCACTCGCCTGCGCTACCGGGGAACTGGCAGTCATCTTTGCCTCCACTTCTGCCGCCGTAGATGATCATATCCCCCACGTTTTTGCTCGTCAGATCGCGACCAAAAAGGTTAGTTTATCGCATGACGAATATCGGAATTGGGAGAGGAAAAGCTTCGCGGGCGACCGGAAGGCTCACAAGGAACACGACGTTGCCACCGTCGCGCCGAGTTCCGGGAGTTCGTCAATCACATGATCGACAGTCTGCTGCCCATCAGTGAATAGTAATTATCGCTAGCCTTGGGCGGCAGCGCGACACTGCTTCGTCAGAAATGCAAACAGCGCTTCATCGTCGCACATCGACACGTTGAACCGAAGATAGTCGCTCCACGCGCCGCTGGTGCTGAACACGTTGCCAGGTGCGAGCACGATGCCTTCCGCCAGCGCAGCGCGGGCAAGCGCGACCGCGTCCATTCCGTCCGGTAACCGCGCCCAGAGGAAGATGCCAGCGTCGGGCTCGATCCACGGTTCGATCCCGACCGCGCGGAGTCGCTTCGCCGTCCGCGCCATCGCGCGCGCCAGTCGGGCGCGGACGGTCTCGACATGCCGGCGATAGCTGCCGACGATCAGGACGCCGTGAAGCAGGTCGGCCGACAGCGGATTGCCTGACATCGATGTCGCGATCCGCAGATCGGCGAGCGCCTCGATCCAGTCTGGCCGCGCGACGATATGGCCGCAGCGGACGGCCGCGGAGAGCGACTTCGAGAAGCTGCCGATGCGGATCACGCGGTCGAGCCCGTCGAATGCAGCGAGCCGCGGCGCGACGATGTGTTCGAAATCGGCGAAGATGTCGTCCTCGACGACGACCAGGTCATGCGCCTCTGCGAGCTTCAGCAGCTTGTGCGCGGTCGCTGCCGCCAGCGTGGCGCCGGTTGGATTATGGACCGCGGAATTGGTCAGGTAGAAGCGTGGGCGGTGCTCCGCCAGCACGGCTGCAAACGCCGCTACGTCCGGCCCCATTGGCGTCATCGGGACGCCAACCACCTTGACCCGGTGCGCGCGTAGCAAAGCGAGGAAGTTGAAATAGCACGGATCGTCGACCAGCACGGTGTCGCCGGGTTCGAGCAGGAAGCGGCAGATCATGCCGTTGGCCAGTCGCGCCCGGTAGCGCAGCACCGCATCGACCATGGCGTAGCTGGGCGGAAATGCCGAGTTGGCGGTGTCGATGGCGATCCGGCTGGAGGCGGTGATGCCCGAGCCCGCCGCCAGTCCCTTGAGCGCACTCGACCTGATCTCGTACGTGCCGAGGATCGAGCCCTTGTCGGTGGGGACATTGACGAAGCGATTGCCGCCGAGCGTCGGATCGTCGCGCACCTTAGCATCGAGATAGGTGTAGCTGGCGGTCAGGTTGAACGCCGGCGTGACCTGACCCGAAACCGTCAGCTGGCCGCCCTGCGCGCGCACGCTGCCCACGGTCGAGGTAACGTCGTCGGACGTGGTCAGTACGTTGGTCTTGTCGATCCGGAACAAAGCGGCGGTCGTCAGCAGCTTGCCGCCGAAGAACTCGGCCTTTGCGCCGGCTTCCCAGCCTTCGCCCTTTTCGGGTGCGAACGGTCCCGAGGCGGGAACCGGCCCGGCGGCGGGGACCGATGCGTTCGGATGGTAGGATGTGCTGTAGCTGCCATAGACGCTGACGCGATCGGTCAGGCGGTAGAGCAGCGACGCGCTCGGCAGGAACACGCCTTTGCTGGAATCGTCGCTGACCTCGCCCTGCGCCGCGCCGACCAGCAGTTCATGCTTGAGCTGGCCGGTGGCGAACGTCGCGACGCCGGTTTCCTGAAAATAGGTGTTCTCTTGGCGGCCATGACGATTGGCAAGCACGAACGGAGTCAGGTCGCCCTGCGCGTTCAGCCGCGACGCATTCACCTGCACGTCGGAGGTGAGGTAGTTCATGTACGCCGCGCGCATCCGCAGCGTGAGCCAGTCGGTGGCCGCGTAATCGAGATTGCCGCGGACGAAATGGCTGACGCTGTGATAGCGCGAGAAATCCTCCGAAAAGCTGCGCTTTGCCGGCACCGCGACGGGCTTGCCGTTCTGCAGGATCGTGCCGCGATCCATCGGCGCGGTGCTGTCGTCATACCCATAGGCGGCACCAGCTGCACCTTGTCGCCACGCCAGCCCAGCGACGGTGCGATCAGCAGGTTGCGCATGTCGTGGCCGACAGTGCGCCAATAACCCTGCTTCTCACCGGCGACCACGAGACGGTAGGCGGTTTCGCCCCCGGCAAGCTGGCCGATCGGGCCAAACAGATCGCCGACCGCGCGGTATTGGCCGTAGCTGCCGATGTTACCCTCGAACGCGGTATAGAGCGGCTGCTTGCGGACGATGTTGATGACGCCGCCGGGCTCGGTCCGGCCATAGAGCATCGCCGAGGGGCCGGGGAGCAGTTCGACCCGGTCGGTATTGGCCTGGAAGCCTCGCGCCATTGCGCCGCGCAAGCCGTCGATCAGGATACCCGGATTGGTCGAGGCGACTGAGGAATACACGCGAAAGCCACGGATGTTGAAGCTGTCCTGCGTACCCCCGAAGCTGTTGTCCTGGCTCACGCCCGGCAGCGTCTTGATCGCCTGTTCGAGGTTGATCACGCCGCGATCCTGCAGGACCTGCTGGCTGGCCATGCTGATCGAACGGGGCGTGTTGAGGACATCGGCTGCAACCCCGGATGCGACGTAGGAATCCGTCGGCCGATACCCGTCCGCGGACCGGCTGGCCTGGACGATGATCTCGGCGCCGGTGGCATCAGCCGTCGGAACGCTGGCCTGCTCGATCGCGTGCGCGAGGGCCGGGAGCGGCGCCAGTATCGCTAGGGTCAGTCCCCCAGTGCGGCGTTGCGCGAAAATCGGGGCGTCGTTTGAAGCCTCATGTTTGCGTACCCCTTTTGAGGGGGTGGCAATTAAGCTAATGCGAATGAGTTGCATATATTGTTTCGGATAGGTAACGGTGGCCAGCGTAGAGGTCCGGCTTGTGCTACGGAGTGCACCCGGTTCCCTTTTACCAACGGAGGAGACATGAAGCTTGGGTTTGCGTTTCTGGCCGTCACCGCGGCGGCATGGGCTGGTCCTGCCTTTGCCGACATGACGGCACACTATGTCGGTTCCGACGACAACAGAGCGATGACGATCGAGATCGCCACCGAGGGCGATTTCCGGGTGACGATCGGCGACGCTTCCCATTATTTCCTTACCAGGGCGGGGCGAGACTATCTCGTAGAGACCAATGCTGCCGGGCCGACGGTCATGCGGCAGGAGGACATCGCCACCGCGATGATCGAACAGGTGAAGCCCAATGTGCGATCGTCGCCGCACAATAGCGAGGCGGACGCGCGTCTCGTCCCACGCGGCCCGGTCAGCATCCGGGGGCGCAAGGGGGTGGCCTATGGCCTGATCTTCGACGGCAAGAGCGGGGGCGACGACGAACCCTATCTGGTCGTCAGCGACGATCCGACCCTGGCGCCGCTTGCCGCAGTGATGCGCAAGCAGTTCGCCGCGTCGATCGGCACGATGCACGGCATTTTCGGCGCCGAAAACCCGTGGGCTTTCATGGAGGGTATGCTGGACAAGGGCGCACCGCTTGTCTTCCTCGGGATGACACTCGACACGATCAATCACGCGCGCATACCGGCGTCGCGCTTCGTGTTGCCGGCCTCGCCGATCTCGCTCGACGCGGTCAGGCGCGACTTGGCCACGACCCCGTAGACGATGTCGAGGGGCTGCGTCGGTAAACGTGCCATCATTTGCATCGATTCTACGGTTACTCCGGTGTCAGGCGGGACGTCATGAAATCGATGAACGCCCGCAACCGTGCCGCCACCTGGCGGCTGGCTGGCCACAATACGCTGAACTGATCGACCGCGTGGACATGCTGTTCCAGCAACGACACGAGCCGACCGTCGAGGATTTCCTGCCGCACCGCGAACGGCGGCAGGCAGGCGATGCCGTGTCCAGTGATCGCCAAGTGGAGGTTGCTATAGAAAGGGATGGCTATCACGCTCGCGCTGCGTCGGAGTGGCTATACCGTTCCGCAACCAGGCTTTGAACGCGCTCGCACGTCTGAACATTTTGCTTTGGCTCACCCCACCGATCAGATTTATGAACGAGCGTCTGATGCCGCGGAGCGGAAAAGCCCTGCTGAACGTCCACTCTTGGGTCTGGCCTAAAGTCGTAGGGCAGAGGTGCGTTCGCCCACACCCAGACGTTCAGGCTGGCGATCCGGCTCCCAATAACGGCCATTCGTTAAGCGCGATCTTTGCCGTTTCTCCGTCTCTGACAGCCTATTTTGGGAGAGAGCAATCAGGAAGAGCTTCGGAAAAAGGGGGTGCCCGGACGGCTCGGTGCGATCGCCTAGGCGACTGCCCCGCTAGGGGTTCGTTTTTGAGCAAGCGACGAAGAGGACAAACAGGTGTCTGCGTCATCTGAGCGGACGTGTTTTGTGTACCGCCGCCCCTATCAAGACAACACGCCCTTGCCGTAGTGGTCGCGCTGTAGCAGACCGTCGACATGCGGCTCCTGTCCAATCTCCTTTTTGCCTTGTCGGCCTTTGTCAGCGGCTGTGCGATCCTGTTCTACGTTTACCTGTCAAATCTGGCATGTGGATATTCGCTAGGTGCCTCAAGCTGTCATGCTTGGCCTTGGGATCTTGGCAGCGATGACAGGTTCTGGCTGGTACAGATGCCGGTAGGTATCGTGATTGTCCTCATAGTTGGTGGCTTACTGCTCCGCCGTAAGGCGACACGGAGAGAAACGCGACAGTCCAGCTGAGGACGTAGTTCGTCGTGTCAGATTATCTTTGCTCCGGCGGTTGGAGGCCGCGTCCGTGGGACTATTCTGTGCCCGTTACGTTTCCTGAAGCTTGATCCCTTTTGAGAAAGGCCGCAGCGTCACGCGACGTCCGCTAACGCCATCCGCCTTCCCAATCGCGGACAGGCCGTTTTCTTTCTTATTGAGACATCGCGAGCAGATAGCCGGGCGTCAAAATTGGTCGTATCGCGGTCGTGAGCGGAGCGACCGCGCGGCATCCCGAGCGCGATCACCACGAGGCCTGGCAGCACGTTGCCCCAAAAGCGGGCCCTAGGGTCGACGGTCGTCATCGGCGCGAAGCCCACCCCGGTAACGATTGGCCTGATCGTCGGCGGCCAGCGCGGGCCGATCCGCTCGCTCAGTCGTCCGGCAAAGCGGGATGCGGTGCCGATCACGATCGAGAAGGGGAGCAACGCGAAACCCGCCTGGGTCGGTGTGTATCCGCCGCTGACGATCAACCAATACGGCAGCAACACCAGCAATCCGCCCAGCGCGCCGTACAGCCGCAGCGTCAGCAAGGTCAGCCAGACGAACAGCGTCAGCGGCATCATCGCATGGTCGCCTAAACGGTGGTCCTGGAGGCCGGCATCGTCGCGGCGATCGTTCAGCCGGGATAGCGAACAGCTATGGTCCGTACGGTCCCTGCACGGGAGTGGTCGCCAGACCCCGGCGGCGGCGCATTCACAGTTCGGTTCGACGGAAACAGCATGTCTTGTGGTCGTTCACGAGACCGCAGGCCTGCATCCAGGCGTAGACGATGACGGGGCCGACGAACTTGAACCCGCGCTGCTTGAGCGCCGCGGATAGGGCTTCGGACGCAGGCGAGCGGGTCAGCGCCTTGGTACCGTCGTCGATCACCGGCGTACCATCGACGAAACTCCAGACGAAGCCACCGAAATCCTCGCCGGCGTCGCGCATCGCGAGATAGGCGCGGGCATTGCCGATCGTCGCTGCGATCTTGGCGCGCGAGCGGACGATACCGGCGTTGCCGAGCATCGCCATGATGTCCGGCTCGCCGAACCGCGCGACGATGTCCGGATCGAAGTCCGCGAAGGCAGCCCGGAATGCGTCGCGTTTGCGCAGGATCGTGATCCAGGCCAGCCCGGCCTGGAATCCGTCGAGCATCAGCTTTTCCCACAGCGCGCGCGGGTCGCGTTCGGGCACGCCCCATTCGGCGTCGTGATACGCCGCAAGCAACGGATCGCCCTGCGCCCATCGACAGCGGGATAGCTCGGCGCGAGTCATGGCAGGCATTGCCCGGTCTTTGCTGTCGATCTGCATGCTGGCCGGGACGATGCTCGCTCGGTGCCGGCGTGTCGATGCCGTTCGCCATCGGCAGCGCGGATCAGGTCTCGATGACGTTCAGCAGTTCGGCGTTGATCCGGTCGAAACGGGTCGATTGCTATCCTCGCCTTTCAGGCCGTCCAGGCAGTTGATCGGCCGCCGCGCGCTGCCGCCCAACCAGATGAACGAGTTGCCGAAGTTGGGATGCAGGGAAGGGCGGTCTGAGTGTCTGCGAGTGGTCTCGGTGCGCAGAAGTAGTAGATCGGCCGGTGACGATGAGCGGCGCACCGCCGCCAGAAGAGATATGGGCGAGACGTCGGTGCGCACCACCAGCGTCGGCCCGGGTCCCACAAAGCTCACAGCCTATCTCGGATCAGGCATAGTACGCCTTTGCCTCACCGAACGGGAGGGCAAGAGCTATCCATGGAACGTCCAGAGGTGGGAAGGGCGCTGCCGCCCCGAATGTCTGGAAGTGAGGCCGCATTGAGATTGCCGCCGGAGATCGAGCGCTGAAACCATGATCGCCGGCACGCGTGGGCACGATACAAAAGCCTTGCGTGCAAGGGGCGACGGCATCGCCCCTGCGGTAATTCAGCGACCCGCAAAATACTGGGCAAGCGGATCAATCATATCCTCAGGGATGCGACGGGCGATCACCGGCATCGTCGATTGCGACTTCCGCGCATCCACCACCGTCTCGTCACCACGCCAATTACGCAGGCGTTGCGCGATATAGCTCGCGCGCTGGCCGGCGAGCACGGGGTAGGGCTTGCCGGGAGCGTGGCAACTTGCGCAGGCGGGGAGTTGCACCTTCGGCAGGCCTTCGCGGTCGATCCGGGCAGCTGCGGTCGATCCCGACGGCGTGACGCCGCCGATTCCCGGCATCGCCGCGAAGTGATCCGCCAACCGCGTCATGTCCTCAGGCGTCAGTGTCGCGGCGGCGTTCGCCATCACCACGCTCTGACGTTTTCCGGTCGCATAGGCCTCTAATGCTGCGCGAAGATACGCGGGACTCTGTCCGCCAAGAACGGGCATGTCGGGCTGGCCGCGACCACGTCCGTCGGCGCCGTGGCAGCCTGCGCAGGTGGCAATCCTGGCATCGGTGACGCCCGGCACTTCGGTCAGCGAGCGATAGGTCGCGGGCGACATTTCCGGCAGCACGCGGACGAAGGCGACCATGCGGCGGACTTCGTCGTCGCGGTCCTTGGCGGCCCAGCCGGGCATGCCCGTGTATTTGACGCCGTGCTTGAGGATCCAGAAGATCTGCTTGTCGGTCCACTCGCGCGCGTTGATCGACAGGTCTGGGGCAGGGGGTGTCGCGGCCTGCATCACGGGTAGCGGGCGGACGCCGGGCGCGCCGTGGCACGAGGCGCAGCTTGCCTTGAAGAGGCCGGCGGCGCTGACAAGACCCTCGTTCGCCTTGGGATCGTCGGGGGCGGTGACCGCAGCGTAGGTGCGGACCGAGTTGCGCATCGTCCAGTGGAGGAACCAGTCGGTGATCTTCCAATGGCCCGACGAGGCGGCGATGTTGAACACGCCCGACCACGCGAACAACAGCCCGGCAAGCGCCAGTCCGACGATGGCGGCGGCGGCGCGCGCCCAGGTTATCCGGATCGTCATGCGGTCGCGCTCCGTGTCTTCAACAGTCCGCCGAGCATTGCGAGCCCGCCGATGAAATAACTCGCCGCGCCGACCATCAGCATGACGACGCCGCCGAGTTGCTGGTCTTCGAGGGCGTCGAGGCCGTGGATCGCCGGGTGCCCCCCCCACATTTGGGCCATCATCGCGTAGAGCGGGCGCGGGGCGAGGCCGATCAGCGCGCCGAGCAGGGTCATGTGCATCGAGGTCAGAAGCAAAGCCGCGACGCCCGACGCGCGGCGGTCGGTGGCGCCGCCGATGCGGGTGCCGAGGACCGCGCTCCAGAGGAGGACGCCGGCGATGAGGAAGCTAGCCTGCTCGATGAGCAGCGCGAGCGGATGCATGTCGACGCGCAGTCTCAGCGCGGGGAGGTGCCAGAGCCATACGACTACGAGTTCGACAAGCGACATCGCGAGCGGAGTCACCGCCGCGGGCCAGCGCTCGGCCGGATCGAAGCGACTCCCCGCGATCCCGTAGGCGAGGAACGGCGCGGCGACGGCGACTGCTATCATGTGACCCGCCATGTGCCCGACCATGCCGAGCGGCGCTGCGGCGAATGCCCAGCCGAGCGGGACTAGCACGGCGCCCAGGACGAGGCTCGCGCGTCTCATCGGCAGTCGCCGAACATGATGACCGGCAAGGCCGTGAAGATCACCGCGACGAAGCTTAGCCCCGCCAGCAACCGCGTCGACAGTGCAAGGAAACGGAGACGGTCGATGGCGGTGCCCTGTTCGTGCGGGGCCGGATCGCCCGGCGTCTCCGACTGGACGCGCGCGATATAGCCCGCGGCGACGATCCCCAGCAGCGCAACGATCGTCGCGATCAGCGTCGCTAGCGGGAAGCCGGTCAACGCCGTCCCCGGTCTCGACGATTTCGCGCAGGTTACTGCCACCCACAGATAGCAGAACAGGAAATGCACGGCCCAGATCGTCGGCGGGACGATCAGCGTCCACAGCGTCACCTTCAGGTCGCGCGCCCAGTGCTTCCGCTCAGCGTTGGGCTTCCGCTCGGGTTTGGTCATGCGACACCCGGGAACAGGCCGATCGTGCAGAACGTCACGATGCCCGTCAGCGCGAGGAAGTGGTGGTACACGGTGATGTTGCGGAGGTCCGCGTCATAGACCGGCGTCATCTTCCCCGCGAGGCTGCGTGCGAGCGTGTAGGCCTGCATGATGACCCCGATCGCGGCGTGGACCGCGGTCCAGATCGCCAGCGTCCAGACGATCGCGGGATAGACGTGGAGTTCGGGATCGAGCCCCGAATACCACGGTCCTGCGAGCCCGGCGAACAGGCTCGACAGCGTCGCGACGATCCCGACGATCAGTAGCGCGCGACCCGCGGTTACGTTGCCACGGCGATGCACTTCGCGCGCGCCGACGGTCGCGGCCCAGCCGGTGAGCGTCAGCGCGAGCGCGACCATCGGCCAGAACACGCCCGGCCCGTTGAGCCCGACCCCGCTCGGCGGGAAATCATTGTGGATCGTCCAGAAGAAGAAATAGCCGAACACGAGCCCCGAGAACGCGGTCGCGTCCGCCATCATCGTGATGAACATCGCCCACCAGCCCGGCGCCGACGGCCCCGAGGTGTAGAGCGGCACCTCGATCCCGTGGCCGATATGCTTGGTCGGCTTTTCGGGGATCTCGGCGGTGCCGGTCCACAGCCACCACAGCACGCAGGCGAGCGTCGCGACGCCGCTGACCGCCGACCAGATATACAGGTGGTACGTCGTCAGGATGAACACGCCGGCGAGTGCGACCGCGGTCATCATCGGCTTCACGCTCGGCGTACCGAGGCGGATCACCTGCAGGGGGCGCGCGTCGAGCACGGTGGTGATGATCGACTCGCGCCGCATCTCCTCCGCGTCGGGCAGGAAGAAGCGGCCTTCGTCGACCTTCTGGACGAAGTTCTTCTGGTCCCAGATCGGATAGCGGCTCTCGATCAGCGGCACCGAGCGGATGCCCCAGTCCTCATCGTCGGGCAGTGCGAGCCACTCCAACGTGCCCGCGTTCCAAGGATTACGCGGCGCCTTGGGACGACGCGGCGACAGCGCGAGGTCGATGCACACGATCAGCACGCCGAGCGCAAACATGTACGACCCTGCGGTCGAGGCGAGGTTGAGACCGCCGATGCCGAGTTCCTCCGGATAGGTGAACACGCGCCGCGGCATCCCGAGCAGGCCCGACAGGTGCATCGGGAAGAACGTCAGGTTCATGCCCACGAACATGATCCAGAACGCGATCCGCCCGAGCCGGTCCGACAGCTTCTTCCCCGTCACCAGCGGCCAGTAATAATACAGCCCGGCGAACAGCGGCAGCAGCGTGCCGCCGATCAGCACGTAGTGCAGATGCGCGACGATGAAATACGTATCGTGCGCCTGCCAGTCGAACGGGGCGACCGCGACCATCACGCCGGTCAGCCCGCCGATCACGAACACCGCGAGGCTACCGCTCGCGTACAGCAGCGGCGTCGATTTCTTGACGTTGCCCGCCCAGAGCGTCGCGATGAACACGAAGATCTGCACACCGGTTGGGATCGCCACCGCTTCCGACGCCGCCGCAAAAAACGCGAGGCTGATCTTCGGCAGACCCGTCGTGAACATGTGGTGGACCCACAGCCCGAAGCTCAGGAACGCCGTGCCCACCGCGGCCAAAACGATCCACGGATAGCCGAGCAAATGCCGTTGCGCGAAGGTCGGGATCAGCATCGCGAACAGCGCGATCGACGGCAGGAAGACGATGTAGACCTCCGGATGACCGAAGATCCAGAACAGGTGCTGCCACAGCAGTGGATCGCCGCCCTTCTCCGCGTTGAAGAACGGCCAGTTGAGCAGCCGCTCCATCTCGAACAGCACGTCGCCCGCGATCAGCGGCGGGAACGCGAACAGGATCATCACCGCGACGACCAGGATGTACCAGGCATAGAGCGGCATGAGGTTGAGGCGCATGCCGGGCGGGCGGCATTTCAGGACGCCGACGATCAGCTCGACCGCGGCCGCGACCGACGACACCTCGATGAAGCTCAAGCCCAGCATCCAGATGTCCGCGCCAAGCCCGCTGAGGTCGGTCCGCGTCGTCAGCGGCGGATACATGAACCAGCCGCCATCGGGCGCCGCATCGAAGAAGATCGAGCCCGACACGAACACGCCGCCGATCAGGAACGACCAGTATCCGAACCCGGACAGCCGCGGAAACGGCAGGTCGCGCGCGCCGAGCAGCTGCGGCAGGAGGATGATCGACACCGCCTCGAACATCGGCACCGCGAACAGGAACATCATCATCGAGCCGTGCAGCGTGAACAGCTGGTTGAACGTGTTCGCTGTGACGAGATCGTTGTTCGGCACCGCCAGCTGCGTGCGCATGATCAGCGCGAGCACGCCCGCGAACAGCATGAACCCGAACGCGGTCAGCGTGTACCAGACGCCGATCCGGTTGTTGTTGACGTCGGTCCAGCGGAAGAACCAGCCCGTCGGCGGCTTCCAGACTTCACGCAAACGGTCTTCCTGGCCCTTGCGGACCGCCGGATCGTTCTGGTCGGGGGCGACGTACTGGGTGCTCTCGGTGGTCATTTGAGCCCCTGAAGGTAGCTTGCGATCTGATCGGCTTCGGCGGCCGACATCTGCGGGAAGGCGGGCATCCGCACGCCGGGCTTGGTCTTGCCCGGATCGCGGACGAAACCGGCGATGTTGGCGTGCGTCATCGGCAGCACACCCGCGGCGAGCGTCGGGCGCGACCCGAAGTGCGTCAGGTCGGGGCCGATCTTCGCGACCGGGCCGATGCCGCGGACGCTGTGACAACCGCTACAACCATAGCTTGCGAACAAACGCGCGCCCGGCGACGCGGTGACGATAGCGGGCTTGCGCTGCTCGGCGAGCCAGCGCTCGAATGCGGCCGGCTCCATCGCGATCACGTCGAACGCCATCAGCGCGTGGCCGAGCCCGCAGAACTCGGCGCAGACGCCGCGGTACGTCCCCGCCTTGGTCGCGCGGACGACGAGCCGGTTGGTGCGGCCGGGGATCATGTCCATCTTGCCGGCGAGACCGGGGACCCAAAAGCTGTGGATGACGTCGGGGCTGCGGAGCGACAGTTCGACGGTGCGACCAACGGGGAGGCGGAGTTCGTTCGCGGTCTCGACCACCGATCCGCCCGGCGGCGCATAGCGGACGCGCCACCAGAACTGTTCGCCCTCGACGCCGATGCGTAGGTCGCTGTTGGCGACCTCGCGCGGCCGCATCGCGGGTAGGGCGTAGAGCAACAGGCCCAGCAGCAGGATCGAAGGTCCGATGCCGCCGAGCCAGAGCACCAGCTTCATCCCGCCCTTGTGCGTCAGCCGACCTTCCGGCGCGCGCATCGCGTGGCGCATCAGCAACGCTAGCCCGCCCGCAAGAATGATTGCGCCGATGACCAGAACGATCGTGATCGAGAGGACCTTGTCCGCCTCCTCGCCGAACGGCGAGAGCGTCGACTGGTGCCGGTTGCATCCCGCCAACAGCGGCAGGCACGCGCCCACGGAAAGAAAAATAGCCTTCCGCATCATCACCTTGCCACCCTTGCGAAGCGCGTCCCTAACCCGGCTGGCGGGGGCGCGTAAACCCAAAATGACAGAAATGTCATGTAGGCCTGTCGACGAGAGCAGTCGCGTAGGCAGGTCAATCCATACGTCCGGCTCGTGCCGCCGGAGGAGCCGAGCTGGAGATCGATTGGGGATTGGCGGCATTCGGTGTGCTAGCGGATCCTGCATGAACTATCTCATGCTAGCAATCGCGATCGTTTCCGAGGTTTGTGCCACGACCGCAATGAAGCAGTCGAATGGTTTTAACCGCATGCCTTGGACGGTCGTTACCGTCATCGGCTACGGTATTGCCTTCTACTTCCTGTCGCTGACCCTTCGAACGATACCGACAGGCATTGCATACGCTATCTGGTCAGGCGCTGGCATCGTCCTGATTTCGGCGGCTTCATGGGCATTCCAGGGTCAAAAGCTCGATGCTGCTGCTGTATTTGGCATGGGACTGATCATTGCCGGTGTCATCGTCATGAACGTGTTCTCGAACGCTTCGAGCCATTGAGCGGACGGCTGAAGCTGGGGAGCGGCAGAGGGCGCTCGAATGGCCGGGTATGGGGCGTCTGACGGGGGGCGAGCGTACAGCCGCAAGGCATCAGCAGAGGGCGATGTTCGAATGCCACGGAGCAACGACGCTGTCCCCGTCGTGTAAGAATACCGGGCTAGGTGGCGCAGCATGGCTTCTGGAGCATGTGTTGAGCTGGCTGCGTGACATCGATCGCTGGTTTCTCGCCGAGGTGCTGCCGCATGCGGCGGCCTATCGCGCGAAGGCAGCGTATCTGTGCGGCCGCGACAACGCCGAGGATCTGGTCCAGGATGCCTATGCGCGGATACTGAAGACGCCGGATTATCGCGCGATCGTCACGCCGCGCGGCTTCGTCCTGACGATCGTGCATAATCTTGCGCTCGAACGGTTGCGACGGGCGAACGTGGTGCGGATCGACGCGTTCGCTTCGCTCGATCTCCTAGGAGTCGCGGACCCGGCACCCGATGCGTTTGCCGTCGCGTCGGGACGATCCGAGTTGCAACGCCTGCTCGACCTGATCGACACGCTGCCCGCGCAATGCTCGCGCGTCCTGCGCATGCGGAAGGTCGAGGGGATGACGCCGGGCGCCATCGCCGAAGCGCTTTGCATATCGGTCTCGACCGTGGAAAAGCATATCGCTAAGGGGCTGGCGCTCATCACGAGAGCCCGGCGCGATAGCGAAGCGCAGGCGGAGGAAGCGTGCCAGGCCGTTCCGACATTCCGCAGCGTCATGCCGACCTGACCGACGAAG
The DNA here is from genome assembly GCF_004341085.1 of Sphingomonas sp. PP-CE-1G-424. Classification (GTDB taxonomy): domain Bacteria; phylum Pseudomonadota; class Alphaproteobacteria; order Sphingomonadales; family Sphingomonadaceae; genus Sphingomonas. The sequence goes on along the minus strand of NZ_SLXW01000001.1, from coordinate 49,944 downwards.
CTGCCGGCTGGCTGGCCGCGCTCGACGCGGGATCGGCGGATGTCGCGGCATTCGAGGCGTGGCGCGACGCCGATATCCGCCATGCCGTGGCCTTTGCAGAGGTCGCCGGTACGTGGCGCGATCTCGATGGCCTGCGCGGCACACGGGGCGAGACGAGGGCTTCGTCTGAAGCGCAGCCTGCGTCGAAAATCGTCGCGCGGCCGAACCGGCGCCAGCTCCTACGTGCTGCCGGCTCGATCGTCGGCGTTGCCGCGGTCGGCGGGGGAATCGCCTACCGCGCTGCGGCGCGCGATATGGCGGAGACCCGGGTCGGTCAGCGGATGGCGGTCGCGGTGACGCCCGGCATCTCGCTCGATCTGAATACCGATAGCCGCGTCTACTGGCGCAACGGAACGCCTGCACGGCTCTGGCTCGATCGCGGCGAGATCGCGCTGCTGCTGGCAGCCGACCACCGCCTGCAGTTGCTGACGCCGGGGGGGCAGTTCCAGCTCGATCCCGGCGCGTACAACGTCCGGCTGCGCGGTGCGGGGTGCGAACTGGCGGTGCTGACGGGTGGCATTGCCGATGGATCGACGCTGCGGATCGGTTCGGGCGAAGTCGCGCTCGTCACGGCGGGGCAGGTCAGTGTCCAGGCGCGCGACGATCTCGGCGGGGTCACCGCGTGGCAGCACGACACGCTGGTGCTCAATGGCGAAAGCCTCGACTATGCGGTCGCGGAGATGAACCGGTATCTGCCGAACAAGATCGTGATCGGCGACCCCGCGCTGTCGCGGCTCCGTGTGGGCGGCAGTTTCGCGACCACCAGGCCAGCGGAATTCCTGCACGCGCTACGCAGCACGTTCGGCATCCGTGCGACCGCAGGCCCGGCCGGAGGGATCGTCCTGGCTCGCGCATAAAGTTTATTTTCGCGGCTGATGGCGGTTTGTCCGCGCTCATCCATCCCTGCTCCGACACACGGTGCGATGCGGGGATTACATGTTCAAGTTTTTGACGACGACGGCCATCGTGGCGGTGGCTGCGATTCCCGTTGCCGCCGGTGCGCAGGCGCAGGCGGCAAGCGTCGCGTTCGACATCAAGGCGTCCGACACGGCGACCGCACTCAACGCGTTCGCGCGTCAGGCCGGCGTGCATGTCAGCTTTCCCTACGATGCCGTCGCCAACCGGCGTTCGACAGCGCTGCACGGTCGGTTCACGCGTGGCGAGGCGCTGCGCCGTCTGATCGCGGGGCAGGGGCTGACGATCGCCGAGGAAACCCCCTCGATGATATCGCTGAAGGTCACCCCGGTCGAAACGCCGCAGGACTCCACCGACGCTGCGACCACCAGTACGCCCGGACAGGATATCGTCGTGCTCGGCCAGGGCGAGTCCCGCCAGGTCCAGACGGTGTCCGCCAAGGCGATGGCGAAGCTGACCGGCGGCTCGTCCCCGCTGCGCTCGCTCGGCCGGTTGCCTGGCGTGAACTTCGACTCCTCCGACGCGCACGGCACGTATGAGGCGGCGACGCAGCTCTCGATCCGCGGTTTTCTCACCGACCAGATGGGCTTCACGCTCGACGGCGTGCCGCTCGGCAACATGCAGTACCGCAACAACAACGGCCTTTCGATCAACCGCGCGCTGCTCAGCGAGAACAACGGCGCCGCGACGCTCTCGCAGGGGAGCGGCGCGCTCGGCACAGCCTCGACCAGCAACATCGGCGGCACGGTCGATTTCACCTCGATCGACCCCACCGACAAATTCGGCATCGATCTCGAGCAAAGCTACGGCAGCGCCAATTCGTGGCGCAGTTTCGGGCGGGTCAACAGCGGCGAGCTGCCGTGGGGCGGGCGGCTGGCGGTGTCCTACGCGCATGATCGTCAGGGCAAGTGGCGCGGCTGGGGCAAGCAGGTGCAGGACCAGATCAACGCGAAATACGTCCAGCCGCTCGGCGACGCGGTCAAGTCCACCACGTTCCTCAACCTGATCGATCGACGCGAGGACGATTACAACGACGTCTCGCTCGCCCGGCTAAAGACCTATGGCTACAGGTTCGACAACATCCGCGATTTCGCGCTGGCCGAGCAACTCGCGACGATCGTCCAGAACGGCGGCACCCCGCCGGCACCGTTCGCCGCCGCCGACGACACGATCTACCAGGGCGGCGGCGTACGCCGCGATCTGCTGGCGTACGAGAAGCTCGACTATGCGCTCGGGGCCCGGCTCAGCGGTTTCACGACCGGCTATATCCATCTCGACAAGGGGATCGGCACTTATGCGAGCCCCTATGACCCGACGCCCGCCGCATTTGGCGGATCGCCCGTCTCGGTGTCCGCGCTCCGCTACGCGATCAACCGGAAAGGCGTGATCTCGCGGCTCAAGTTCGCTGCCGGCGATCACAAGATCGAGGGGGGCATCTGGTACGAACGCAATGCCTTCGATCAGGGTTCGTATCTCTACGGCCTGCAAAAGGGCGTCGCGCCGAGCGAGTTCCAGAAATTCTACACCAACCCGTTCAAGACCAATTTCTACAACGAATACGTCACGAACACCGTCCAGCTCGACATCAGCGACACGTGGCAGGCGACCGACGCGCTGCGGCTCAACGCGGGCGTCAAGGGCGTGGTGTCGACCAACCGCGCGCACAGCGTCGTCAGCACCAAGCCGATCGACGGCTCGATCCAGGCGAAGAACTGGTTCCTGCCCACCGTCGGCGCGCTCTATACGCTGGACGGCAACAACGAGCTGTTCGCCGATTACACGCGCAACATGGCGGCGTTCGTCGCGTCCACCTCCAGCGGCCCGTTCTCGAGCAGTTCGCAGGCCGGGTTCGATTTCATCCGGAGCAACCTTAAGCCTGAGATGACCAACACGTTCGAGGCCGGTTATCGCTTCCACGATCGTGATCTTCAGCTCTCGCTGACCGGCTATTACGTGAAGTTCTCCAACCGCCTGCTCGCCTCGTCGATCAGCGCGACCATCGTCGGCAACCAGAACGTGCTCCAGAACGTCGGCGGCGTCTCGTCGCGGGGCGCCGAAGCGGCCGCCAACTGGAAGTTCGCGCGCGGCTGGTCGCTCTACGGCAGCTATGCGTATAACGATGCGACCTATGACGACGATGTCCAGCCGCTCGGCGGCGCGGTCGTCGCCACCAAGGGCAAGCAGGTCGTGGCGTCACCCAGAAATGTCGGCACTGCCGAGCTCAACTACGACGACGGCACGATCTGGGGCGGGGTCAACGCGCATTATCGCAGCGCCCGCTATTACAGCTATCTCAACGACGCGAAGCTGCCCGGCGCAGTTAACGTCAACCTGTCGGCAGGCTATCGGTTCAGCCGCATGTTCGACGTCCAGTTCAACCTGACGAACGTGTTCGACAAGAAATACATCGCCTCGACCGGGACAGCCGGGTTCGTCACCTCCGATCCGAACGGCACGTACACGACGCTCCAAACCGCCGCACCGCGCCAGGTGTTCGGCACCGTCCGCGTCCACTTTTGAGCGTCGCCGCGTATCGGGAATGCCCCCTCTTCCTCCTGTCGACAGGTGCCCCATGGAACGCCGCAATCTCCTGAAGCTCGCGCTTGGCGCGCCGCTCGTTCCCTTGGCAGCCCGGGCTGCGGCGACCGAGCCGGTACGTGGCGGCGACAGCTTCAGCTTCGCGTTCGTGGGCGATTGTCACATCCGGCCGGAATTGGGCGCGGATCGCGCCTGCGCGCGGTGCTTCGAACAGATATCCGCATCACCCGTCGATTTCGTGATCCAGGGCGGCGACCATGTCGAGGATGCGCTCGAAACGGGGCGGGAACGCGCGACGCTGCTGATGGATCTCTATCAGCGCACCGAACGCGCGCATCTGCGCAAGCCGATCCATCACGTCATCGGCAATCACGACTGCCTGGGCGTCTTCCCCAAGAGCGGTATCGATCCGTCGGCGCCCGATTACGGCAAGCAGTTCTATATCGATCGGTTCGGGCCACGCTATTACGCGTTCGATCACAAGGGCGTGCATTTCGTCGTGCTGGACTCGATCGGTTTGACCGCCGACCGCAATTACGAAGGCCGCGTCGACGCCTCTCAGTTGGCATGGCTGCGCGCCGATCTCGCTGCGCAACCCAAGGGCACGCGGATGGTCGTGGTGACGCACATCCCGCTCGTCACCGCGATGCGATGCTACGAGCCCGAATCCTGGCTCGACACCCCGCACAACTGGACGTTCGTCGTCAACGGCCGGGAGATTCTACGCATCCTGCGCGGCTATGACGTGCTGGCGGTGCTCCAGGCGCACAGCCACGTCTACGAGCGGATCGAGCTCGACGGGGTCTCGTTCATCACGACCGGCGCGGTTGCCGGTGCCGACTGGCACGGCTCGTTCCTCGGCACGCCCGAGGGCTATACCGACATCACGATTGCCGGCCGCAAGGTGGAAAGCCGGTACAGGACCTATGGCTTCACCAGTGTCGATCGACAGGATGTGCCGATCTGAGTCGACCGTGCGGAAGGCTACGCGGACTGGGGCCGGCCGTAAGCCGTAGGGCAGGGCGCGTCCGCCGTAACCGGACGCTTGGGTTAGTGTCGCACCAGTCGTCAGCGTGATCGACCGTCAGCGTGATCGACCGTCAGCGTGATCGACGGAGAAGGCGTATTCAGTCGAGGCCGGCCTTGTCCGGCGTCCAGTAATTTCGCGCGACGATCCTGTTCGAAGGCACGCCCAGGGATGCGAGCCTGTGCCGCAAGCGCTGCACGGTGTTGGCTTTGCCGGCCAGAACGAATGTGCATTCCGCTGCGAGCGCGGGCAGGCCTTGCTCGATACGGGTGATATGACCGTCATCGGGTTCGCGCGCGATCAGTTCGAAACCAAGGAGCGCTAAATCGTCGAGAACGGTGCGGCAGGCATCGATGTCATCGACCTCGAAGCCACCGACGAACCACGCCATGGGATCGCGTCGTACCAGCGTCGTCGATTTAGTGAATGCTCAGGCTGCTGCCGACCTCTTGCGCTCTGAAATCATTTCCGCTGCAATCTGGGATGCTTCCTCGTGTGACGAGACCAGCTTCAAAGGATAGCCCCAGAACTTGGCGAAGGCCACGCTGAAGGGTTTGAAGGCCAATCGCTTGATGGCACTGGGCTCGATCACGATCATTGCCAGCACGAGCGAACGAAGTTCCGCCTTGTGCTTCTTCATCCACAGCGAGGTGCGTTTCTTCTCTTCCTGACTATGTTCATGCTCCTCGTTTGGAGCAGAGTCGGTCAGGATCACGAACGGTGTACCGCGCTTCAGATTCGCCTCGAATGCCTCGAAGTCCTTATCGTGGTCGTGATCGGGGCCTTCGTCGTAACTTATCCAGACGAGCGGAAATTTCGTGCTGTCGAAAGGCATGTTTCGTCTCCTTGCAATGCTTTCAATGCAAGCGGATGTGCCGCCACGACATGACCAGCGCGATTGCGGCGGGGAGCGTGACGGCGAGCAGTTCCAAGGCAACGAGATGGCCGCCGTCGCGCAGGCCATCCGATACGCCGCCAAGCGTACTCATGGCGGAAACACCACCACCGATGACGAGCATTGCCCAGTCGGTTTCGCGCTTTCCGGCAAGCGCAAGCACTGGAGGGACGACCCAGGCACCGTAGAAAATGGATACTGCCCACAATGCGGTGGGGCCGAACGTGATAGCCTTCATCGTTCTGCCGCTGCCGACATAGCCGTTCAGGTAGGAGAAGCATTGGATCGTGACGAAGAGTGCGGCGTCGACCGCTGGGACGAGCCACGCAAGTGCGAGTTCAACTGGCTGCTTTCTGATCACGTCGACATTCCCATCCGGAGGCGCTTGGTGGGACTGCTGAATGCTGCCCGTCTCGAAGAGGCGTGCGATCTTGATCGCCGCTTCTCCCGTCCGTTCGAACGGCATATGGCGATTAACAGATGGCGTCATTGCGCAATCCGGCCATGATATGTTTTGATCCGGCCGAACCCTCAGATTGCCGAGTCTCTTGATGCATATCGATGTCCGCAGTGACTGGCTTTCCTATGTCGATCAGGTTCCTCGGGCCCTTGTCGCGGCCAACACCGTCACCAGTCTCGATGCCCTGGAGCAATCGTCGCGGCACCAGCATCAAAAAGCGCAGTTGCTCCTGACCGTCCGTGGCGTCATCAATTGCGAGGTGGAAGACGCCGTCTGGATCGTGCCACCACAATGCGCCGTGTGGATTCCCGGCGGGCTGCCCCACACTGCTTTCGGCTCGGGCGAAGTGGAGTGCATATCCCTTTTCATCGAGCCACCTGCAGCTCTGGCCCTGCCGAGCAAATGCTGCACGATCACCGTATCGCCGTTGCTGCGTCATTTGCTGATGCGGGCGAATGAACTGGCCGAGCGCTATGATGTCGATGGTCCAGACGGCCGGATCGTGGCGGTTATTCTCGATGAGTTGGCTGCCGCGCCGGTCGAGGACCTCCGCCTTCCGATTCCCAGCGATCCGCGTTTGAGGAAACTCACCGATCTATTGATCGCGGCGCCGGCGGATCATGCCACCGTCGCACAATGGGCCTCGCGGATCGCGCTCAGCGAGCGCAGTCTGAGCCGTATGCTGGCGGAAGAGGTCGGCATGAGTTTCGGCCGCTGGCGGCGACAGTTGCATATCGTCCTTGCCTTGCGGCATCTGAGTGCCGGTCAAACGGTCCAGGCCGTCGCAATGGATCTAGGCTATGAAAGCGCCAGCAGCTTCGTGACCATGTTTCGAAAGATGGTTGGCAAGCCACCAAGCCGCTATCTGCTCGATCGACTTCGGCCTGCACCCCTCGATCATGGCCAACGATAGGCACTGCCGGAGTTTATCGACGATCGCCATACAGCCCATGCTCCGGCGGATCGCCGTCCGGTATACGTTGCGTACACGCTCAAATTTCTTGCTGATCACCGGCTCGGACGCTTGCCCGAGGTCTAAGTTCAACGCGTGAGGGCGGTCTCCGCGCCGAAAAAGCGGGTTCGAACGCGCGCAATCGGAGCATGGATGAACGGCTGGTTTCGGTGAGAGGCGGGGCCGGCCCGAATGTCGCTTCGTGGATCAGATAGCGGGAACCCGCTAGATCGACGCGAGACATTCATGATGTCCCGCTCTCGCGCCGGATCAGATTGGCGGCTTCGGCCTCTCCCGACTTCTGATCGGTTTCACGCGCCGCGATATCGTCGGCGAGCAACATCAACTGGTGGCCGGTGGTCGATCCATTCGACGCGTCTTCCGCAACCCGCAGGCCTGAGCCTTTCGCGATCGCGCGGTCCCAGTCGGTACGGACCGCTGCCCAATAGTCCTTCGTCTTCGCCCAATACGCGTCGGCCGCCGCGACTGCGAAGTCGGTCGCGGGGGTGTAGGTGTTGATGACGTATTCGTGGACGTACGTGGCGGGCCTGCCGTCCTTGAGGCCGATCTTGGCGTTGTCCTGCTCGTGGACCCAGCCGGCGGGGGTGAGCACGTGGCGGTTGCTGCCGATATAGTGATCATAGGGCGGATTGCGGGTCGCATCGCGGCGCGCGAGCGGGCGGCGGGTCTCGTCGCTGGTCCACCGCGTCGCGCCATCGTCGTAGCGCCAGCGACCGACGCCGCCATAGCGCGGGGAATCGTCGGTCTGCCACACCGTCTGCGACCATGCGCCGCGCCGTTCGGTTTCCGACAGCGGCCTTAGCGTCCAGCGGCCTGCCGCGGTGTAGACGAGCACAGTCGCGGGCTGCCACGTCCAGTCCTGTCGCCAGTGCTTGATCACCATCGTCTTGGCGTTGCCGTCGGTGACGACCAGTAGATGCTGGAGCACGACATGGTCGGGCGTATCGACGATCGCGCGAACGACCTCGTGCCCACCGCTGAGCTTGGCGGGGTAGGGCGTGTAGCCCGCCACCAGCGGTGTGGTCTCGCGCATGTCGAACGTCACCTTGAACGTGCCGGCCATCGCCAGGATCGACGCGTGATCGCGGGCCTGGTCGCCGTAGACGGCCTGCGTTTGCGCCGACGCGATCGTGGGCACGACGGGGAGCACAGCCAGCGTCAGCCCGGTCGCGAGGAGAAGGGAACGGAACATCAGGAGCCTCACAGGTTGAGCGAGAAGGAGAGCCCGGCGTTGCGGCCGGGTTGCGAATAGGCGTCGCGGACGACCGAGGTCGAGGTCAGTCCGCGGACGTCGCTCCACCAGAAATACTTCTTGTCGGTGATGTTGAAGATCCCCGCGCGCAGCGTCGCGTGATCCATCACGCGCAGCGACGCGGTGGCGTCGAGGATCCAGAAGCCCGACGGCGTGAAGCAACTGGTGGCCGCCGTGTTGCAGCTGTTGTTGGTGTCGCCGACCTTCTTGCCCGCCGAATGCGTCGCGACGACCTCGGCGCGGAACGGCCCGGCCTCGGGTTGGTAGAAGATGCCGGCAACGACCTTGACGGGTTCGATGCTGTCGAGCGGCTGCGTACCGGCGACGCCGGTCGTTCGCATCGTGCCCTTGGCGTAGGACGCGGCGGCGCGGACCCCGACGCCGATCGGGAGGCGCGCCTCGCCGCGGGCCTCGACTCCCTCGATCTTGACGCGGCCGCGGTTGATATACTGGTACACCGCCGGGTCCGCCGCGGTGAAGGCGCCGCTGACCTGGACCTGGTCGATGAAGTTACGGAAGCGGCTGCTGAACGCGGTCCCGCTCAGCGACCAGCCGGTGCCGCTCAACCGGATGCCGCCTTCGACGCTGCTGCTCGTCTCGGGTTTGAGGTCGGGATTGGGAACCGAGCGGTAATTCTGCGTGATGTTGGCGAAGCCGTTGTTGATCTGGTTCGGCTCGGGCGGCTTGAAGCCCTGCGCATAGTTGGCGAACAGCCGGACGCCCTCGTTCAGCTTGGCGACCGCACCGATCCGCGGCGTCACCTTCGATCCGTTCTGCTCGCGCGGTACGAAGGTCGTGAACAGCGGATCGTTCTGTGGGTTCAGCTTGTAGTGATCGTGACGGATCGACGGGAACAGCGTCAGTAGCCCGTCTGCGATGGCAATCTCGTCCTGCGCGAACACGCCGACCAGCGTGTAGTCGGTCGTCGGGAAGGCACGGGTCGGATAAACCTCGCCCGCAGGCGCGACGGTGCCGTCTCGCACACCCGTCTGGCGGGTGTGCGAGTAGTCGGCGCCATAGGCGAACAGGTGAGTCAACGGCCCGGTCGCGGCGCGGCTTTCGAGTTGCAGCGTGCCGCCGTACACCTCGTTGTCGAAGCGGTTGATGCGCGTGCGATCGGCGGCGGTGTTGCGGTCCTCTGCCCCGGCCTGGAGCGTGAGGCTCTTCTGGTAATAGCCTGCCGCGCGGATACCGCTGACGAAGCCGGCGCCGATGTAGCGATAGTCGAGCGTGCCGCGGTTGCGCTCGGTCGTGTCGTGCGCAGTGAGCCCGATCACCGACGTCGCTGCGAGTGGAGGCTTGGCGATCGCGCTGAGCACGTCGGTGTCGACCACGGATGAGAAATGCTCGTAGGTCAGGCGTAACCGGCTGGCATCGTTCGGTGCCCAGACGAGGCGGCCGAGCAGCGCGTTGGACTCGATGTCCTGCGGGTTTGCCGTCGTGCGATCGGTGGTCGCGCTGTCGTTGCTGCCCTTGGTCTCGGTTTCGTGCCCGTCGCGACGGGTGTAGGCGACCATCGCCTCAATATCGCCGGTGCGCCCTGCGACCACGAAGCCGTTGGTCCAGCTGTCGTCCGAGGAATCGTAGCTTGAGCGAAGCCCGCCGCCGACGAGCTTGCCGTCGGCGAGGAAATCGCGCGGGTCCTTGGTGATGAAGCTGACCGCGCCCGCGACCCCGTCGCTGCCGTAGAGTGCGGAGGCGGGGCCGCGTAAGATCTCGACCGATTTGAGAAGGTCTAGATCGACGTAATCGCCGCGGCCCACAGACTGTGCGCCGAAGCTGAACGCGTCGGGGACGCGGACGCCGTCGACGGTGATCAGCACGCGGTTGCCCTCGAGCCCGCGGATGTTGAACCCGCTGTCACGGTCGCGCCCGGTCGACGATCCGGCGGCGGTGAAGCGCGACGGCGCGCGGCGGACGGTTACGCCTGGCTCGTAGCGCACCAGATCCTTGATGTCGGAAATGAAGCGATCCTCGATCGTCTTCGCGTCGATCACCGACACGGTGGCGGGAACGTCCTCCACCGCCTTTTCGGTGCGCGTTGCGGTGACGGTGATGACCTTGTCCTGCCCATCCGGATCGGCGGCGGGCACGGTGGCAGTCGGCTTATCGGCCGCCGAAGCAGGAGTAACTTCGGCGAGAACTGGCTTTGCAGCTGCAGGGCCGGCGGCGCCGATCATCAGGGCAATCGGCGAGATGCCCGCCAGTAATTTGGTCAATGTCATGTTCGTTGTCCCCACAGTCTGGCGGCTTGCTAGTGCGAATCATTCTCGTTATCAAGTGGTGTCGAAAAGGAGCATCGCGATGACGAAGATCAGGGGAAATTGGCGGACGGCACAAGCGACCGGGGCGCTCGCCCCCGCCATAGCCACTGTACTCGCCCTCGTGTCGGGGCCTTCGGCGGCGCACATGCCGTATGTGCTGCCGAGCGTGTTCGACGCGGCAGGGCGTGATCGTGTCACGCTCCAGGCATCGTTCACAGAGGACGCATTCCGGCCCGAGATTGCGATGAAGGACGCGCCGTTCGAGATCACCGGGCCCGACGGAAAGACCGTCAAGCTGGCCGCACCGACGCTGACCACCGACCAGGCGATCGTCGAGGCCGCGCTACCAGCGGACGGTGTGTACCGGCTGTCGTCCGGACAGCGGATCGGCCGGTTGAGCAAGATGTACCGGACCGGCGAGGCCTGGACGATCGTCGGTGAAGGCAAAACGCCACCGCCCGGCGTGACGTCGGTCGACGTGCGCAGCACGACGCTGGCCGACGCCTATGTGGTGCGCGGCAAGCCCGGCGCTGCGGGGGCGCTGACGGCGCGCGGCAAGGCGCTGGAGATTCATCCACTCGGCGATCCGAGCAGTTATGCGCCGGGTTCAGCGGCGGCGTTCGAAATCCTGTACGAGGGCAAGCCGCTCGCCGGCGAACCCGTGACGTTGTTCCGCGAGGCGGGGTTCTATGACGGCCGCAAGCAGGTCGCCGTGGTGAACAGCGACAAGGCCGGGAAGGTGACGCTGACCCCGTCCGATGCCGGGCGGTACCTGATTCTGGTGCGGCACCGCGCAGCTACGCCGGGCGCGGCGGATGCGTATTCGAGCTTTACCGTGACGCTGGCGTTCGAGGCGATCTGAGGCGACGTCGCTGTCTCCGTATCCTCCCCTTGGCGGGGCAGGATTTCAGGGTGCTGCTATTCGTTTTCTATGGTGGGCTTCACCCCGTTCGGCAGAGCTGGATCTTTGGTCCGCTGCGAGAGAGTAGGAACGGACCCTATTTAATCGGGCTATCTCCGACGTCATCTTGCGCCTCCTTGTTCTCCCGCGAAGGCGGGAGTCCAGTCTGGGTCCCCGCCTTCGCGGGGAAACAAGTTCTACCAGAATAGACACCCATCCGGGGATGTATCGAGAGGCGGCAATTAGTCGCTCAGCATCGCGGATAGACCGGGAGTAAAATATTCTCGGACGGTGCCGTCGATCTCCGTGACGAGCCGAGCGGCGATCCCTTGGTTGTGCGCAAGGTCAAGGCCGTCCGGGCCAAGCACGGTCAGCGCGGTCGCCCAGGCGTCGGCGTCGAGCGCGGTCTGGTGGACCACGCTGGCGGAGACGACGAGCGTTTCGATCGGGCGTCCGGTGCGTGGATCGAGCGTGTGGGCGCCGCGGCGATAGTCGCCTGAGGTCGCTACCGCTTGGCCGTGCAGCGCGATCCGGAGCGGGGGTAGTGTCAGGCCGGGTGGACTTTCGAGGTCGACCCACCAGGGATCGCCGTCGGGCTTGATACCACGACCGACGAGCTCGCCGCCGATTTCGACCAGTGCGTTCGCGATGCCTGCGTCGTGGAGCAGGTCCGCGATAACGTCGACCGCGTGTCCCTTGGCAATCCCCGACAGGTCGAGCGAGGTGCCGCCGGGTTGGCGGAGATGCGCGCCGGTTGCGGCGAACGAGAGCCTGGACCAGCCCGATGTCGCGCGCGCCGTCTCGATTTCGGGAGCGCTGGCCAGACGCGCCACGGGAACGGGGCCGAAACCCCAGGCATCGACGAGCCTGCCGATCGCCGGATCGAACGCACCGTTCGTAAGCTCGGCGATCGCGAGGCCGCGCGTCATGACATGCGCGAAGTCGGGTGGGAGCGTCGTCCAGGTGCCAGGCGCGGACCGGTTGAAGCGGGACAGCATTGAATTCGGTGCCCAGTGGCTCATCTCGGCGACGAGCCCGGCCAGCCGCGCGACGATCGCCGCGCGGATCGACGACGGATCGGTGCCGGCGGGCGCAGCGAAGCGCACGCTCCACGACGTCCCCATCGTCTCGCCGTGCAGATCGAGCACCACCGCCGACGGATCGCGCGCCGCGAACGCCGCGGCGTCGATCGTCGGTGGCAGCGCGATCCTCATGCCGCGATCCTCATGCGGCCAAACTCATGCCGCCAAAACTCATGCCGCCAAACTCATGCTGTGCGCCTCAGGGCGTCAGCACTTCGAGCGTCGTGACGTAGCTCATCCGCCGCTCGGTCGCGCGCGGGCTCGTTGCCTTGGCGTCAGTGAGCGTCGCGTTGAGCCAATACATCCCGGCGGTCGGCCACGAGACGCTCAACACGCCGTCCGCGCCGGTGGTCAGCTCGCGTGCGCCCTCATCGTTGCGATAGCGCTTGCCACCGGGGATCACCGTGACCTTCAGGCCGGCAGCGGGTTTGCCGTCAACCAGGAAACGGAACTTGGCGGTCTCGCCTGCCACCAGTTCGTCCGGGTGCGTGATCGGTTCGAACTCGAGACCCTTGCCGGTCGTCTTGAACACGGTGGTGGTCGGCGCGCCCGCAGTTACGAAGATCTCGTTGCGGCCCGAAACCTCGGTGACCTTCACGTCGGTCGCGTTGGCGGGGATGTCGGCGACGGTCAGCGGGGCAGGCGCGTTCGGCTGGGGCGGACCGCGACGACCGCCGAGGCGCTTTTCGACGCCATCGACCTTGAAGCTGCCCATGACCGCAGACATCTGCGTGCCGATCTTCCACGTGCCGGGCTTGTCGAGCTTGACGTCGAACACCGAGCGATAGCGGCCGGTCGCGCCGTTCTGCAATGCGCCTTCGCTGCCGTCGGGCTGCCAGACCTTCATGCCGTCGAGGCGGAGCGGCTGGTGATCGAAGAAGAACAGGTCGTTCGAGACCGCGGCGTCGACCGTCACCCAGCCATCGGTCCCCGAGAACACCGTGGCCGACGGCAACAGCCACATGCGGTGCGCAGACAGCGCGGCGGGGATCGACAACAGCGCAGCGGCGGCCATCAGGCGTACGGCGAAAGGCTTCATGCTGTGATCCTTAGCGGGCGGAGATGGCGACGGCGCCGAGCTCGGTCTTGCCCGTGGTGCGGGCTCCGGCGGTAAGCGGTACGGACACGAGCTCGCGGCCGCCGGTTTCGCGCGCAGCCTCGACGTTCAGGACATACTGGCCGGGCTTGACGTCGGCGGGAAGCGGGATGGTGTACTGGCCCGGCGTCCGCGTCGCGCCGCTGACGCCGTCGGCGGGCATCGTCATGCTGCGACCGCCCTTGCGCCACCACGCGCGCAGGTCCGCGAGCCATTTGGTGCCGGGATCGTTGCCGCGCTTCTTGAGATCATACCAGACCGCCAGCGTCCGCGGCGCACCGCCGCCGACGGGCTCCAGCCAGACCGCGACATAGGGCTTGTGATATTCCGCGACGCTCAGCCGGTGGATGGTGATCGTGACGGTGCCCGCGGGCGCGGCGCTGGCGGGCAACGACAGCGCAGGCGCGGTGATCGCCCCGCCAAACAAAAGCAACGCGGTAGGACGCATGGCAGAACCCCTCAATGGACGAACAGGATGGCAAGCAGGACGGGAATGGCGAGCCCGGCGGCAACGATCGGCCAGGTCGTCGGCCGATGGCGCGCGTGAAGCTGCAACAGGAGCAGCCCGGTCAACGTGAACACGATGCAGGCGCCGGCGAAGATGTCGATGAACCACGCCCATGCCGCGCCTGCATTCCGCCCCTTGTGGAGGTCGTTCAGGTACGAGATCCAGCCGCGATCAGTTGTCTCCGCGGTGATGCGTCCGGTCGCGCGCTCGATGCTGACCCAGGCGTCGCCACCCGGGCGTGGCAGCGCGACATAGGCGTCGGTGTCGGACCACTCGACCGACTTGCCCGCGGGATCGAGGCCGACCGTGGCCGCGACGCTTTTCGCGACGGGCGCGGGCAGAGGGGTGTCCGGCGTGTGCGGTGCGGTCAGCATGCGGCGCAGCGAGGGGAGCAGCATGCCGCTTTTCTCGACGACCACCGGCTTGGCACCGATCGTCGCCGCATGGTTCAGCGTAATGCCCGTTATCGCGAACAGCAGCATGCCGACCAGCGACAAGGCCGCGCTGATCCAGTGCCAGCTATGGAGCTGCTTCAACCACCAGCTACGCCATTTTTTCCGGTTGCGGCTGACTGATGTGCGGCGAGGTGAAGAGGGAGATTGCGATATCACACCTCCGCCTAACGCCTGTCGAAAGGCGCATCAAGAATAATGCGACTAACTCTCATTATCGATCGCGCGCGCTCGCTATCGCACGCTGAAAAGGACGTCTGCGTGATCGCCGCCTGCGGCAATAAGGCCGGCTATGCGGCCACCGCCTTGGTGAACTCGCTCGGCGAGTGGCCGAACGTCCGCTTGAACGCCGCACTGAACGCGCTTTCAGACTCGTAGCCGACGGCGGGTGCCACGGTCGCGATCGAGACACGCCCGCTCGCCAGCCGATCGGCCGCCAGCATCATCCGCCAGCGGGTCAAATAGTCCATCGCCGGCTCGCCGACCGTTTGCTTGAACCGCACGGCAAAGCTGGACCGCGACATGCCGCCCGTTCGGGCGAGATCGGCAAGCGTCCAGCGCCGGGCGGGGTCTGCATGCATTGCCGAGATCACGGCGCGCATCTGCGTGTCGGCCAGCGCGAACAACCAGCCTGCGCTGTGCGGCGAGCGCTCGGCGAGGTGTAGTCGTAGTGCTTCGATCAGCAGCGTCTGCGCCAGATGCCCCGCCATCAGCGTGCCGCCCGGTTGCGGGTCTCGCAGCTCGCGCATCAACCGCTCGATCAGCCAGCCGAGCGCCGCCTTGGTCGCCTCTGCCCGGATGTGGACGATCGGGGGCAGGATGCCGAGCAACAGGTCGGTGTGGAGCCCGGTGAAGTCGAAGAAGCCGCCAACGCCCGAGCAACTGCCGCCGCCACCGAGGACACCGGTCTCGCCGGCGGGGAACGACGGGAAGAATGCAAAGGCGTCGGTCACCGGCGCGCCGATCGCGCTGTAGAGGCTGAACGCGACGCGGCCGGGAAACAGGATGAAGTCGCCCGCGTGAAGCGCCATCGGCTCGCTTCCGCCTTCCAGTGCGATCCAGCATGTCCCGGTGTCAATCGCGAAGCATTTGACGCCCTCGGCCGGCGGGTAGGCGAGCGCCCAGTCCCCGCCGGCATCCAGGCCTCGAAATCCGTAGCTGCTGGGCTTCAGCAGGGCGAGCACATCCGACAAGGGATCCATTGCGACAATCCTGGACGCTGGCGATGAATTGGCGGACTTTGCAGCATGGGCCGTCCAGTGTCACGGGACTATCCCGGATCCCAGCGATGCATCTTCACCTGGCACCGCGGGAGACAGATCATGACCGACAACACTGCCCTCTGGCTTTCCTCCAAGCGCGCTGCCTTCACCGTGGGGGCAGCGCCGTTTCCGACCGCGCAGTCGGGTGAAATCGTCATCCGCACCCGTGCGATCGCGGTGAACCCGATGGACCGGCTGGTGCAGACCTCGGGCGACCTGATGACCCCCTATCTGCACTATCCGGCGATCGTCGGCTCCGACGTCGCCGGCGATGTGGTCGCCGTTGGCGCGGACGTGACCCGGTTTCGGGTCGGTGACCGGGTCGTGGGTTTTGCCGGGAGCACCGATAAGACGCGTAACCGCGCCGCAGAGGGCGCCTTCCAGACCTACGTCGTCCTGCTCGAGCATATGACGGCGGCGATCCCGGATGCGCTTGCCTTCGAGGATGCCAGCGCGCTGCCGCTCGGTATCTCGACGGCAGCCTGCGCGCTATTTCAGCGCAATTTCCTTGCGCTGAACGCACCCGCCAAGGGAGCACGGGCGATCGGTCGGATCGTCTTGGTATGGGGTGGGTCGACCAGCGTCGGCGTCAATGCGGTGCAACTGGCCGTCGCCGCTGGCTACGAAGTGATCGCTACGGCCTCGCCGCGCAACTTCGACCTCCTCAAGCGGCTCGGCGCGACCGCTGTATTCGACTATCGCAGCCCGACCGTCGTTGCCGACATAGGCGCGGCGTTGCGTGGGAAAACGGTCGCAGGCGCGGTCGCGATCGGCGCGGGATCGGTGCAGCCGTGCATCGACATCCTGGGACCATGCAAAGGCAATCGCTTCATCGCGATGGCGACGCCGCCCGCGTCCTTCGACGCAGTCCCGGCAGGACGCGGCCATTGGCGCAAGTTGATTGCCGCGATGGCCGGCACGGTCGCGGGAAACATCGCGCTCGCGCTGAGCGCACGCCGGAAGAAAGTGACGCTGAAGATGATCTGGGGCAGCACCTTGATCAGCAACGAAGTGGGGCCGATGACCTTCGAGACATTCCTGCCCGAAGCGCTGGCCGACGGCCGCTACGTGGCAGCGCCTGCAGTCGAAATTGCAGGACACGGGCTGGCGGCGATTCCGGCGGCACTCGAGCGGCAACGCCGCGGTGTCTCGGCGACCAAGCTGGTCGTGACGTTGTGAGCGGCTTCGTCGTCAGCGTCACCCGCTTCCGCGTTCGCAGCCTGCGGTTCCTGCCCTTCTTCCTGATCCATGCGCAGCGCTGCCTCGCGCAGATCAGGCGAAGCGACGGTTACATCGCCGGAGCGCTGCGCCACGATCGCGACCGCGCCTATTGGACGATGAGCGTATGGCGCGACGAGGCCGCACTGCTGGCGTATGTCACCGGCGGCGCCCACCGCAACGCGATGCCCAAGATGAGCGAGTGGGGCGACGAGGCCAGCACCGTTCGGTGGGTTCAGGACAGCGCCGACCTCCCGTCCTGGCCGGCGGCGATCGAGCGGATGCGCCGCGAGGGACGTCCCGTGCCGCTCCGCCATCCGGGACCGGGGCATGCGGGTGTCGGCTTCGCAGCGAGCGAGCCTGCGCAGATGGTGCGGATTTGAGGGCAGCCTATGCAGGGTCTCCCGCATCGAGTGCGTTCTCGGAGATCACATCCTTCGATGCCCTCCATTGCCGAACCGTGCATAGAGTGTCGGCAGGACGAAGAGCGTCAGCAGCGTCGCCGAGATCAGACCGCCGATGACGACGGTCGCCAGCGGCTTCTGCACCTCGGCACCGGCGCCGTGCCCGAGTGCCATCGGCACGAAGCCGAGGCTGGCCACGAGCGCCGTCATGGCCACGGGGCGCAGCCGGGCCAGCGCGCCATCGTGCGCGGCGCGGATCCTGTCCATGCCCCCCGCCATCAGGTCGTGGATCGATGACACCATGACCAGACCGTTGAGCACGGCGATCCCCGACAGCGCGATGAAGCCGACCGCAGCCGAGACCGAAAACGGCATGCCGCGAACCACGAGCACGAGGACGCCGCCGACCAGCGCGAGCGGCACGCCGGTGAACACGATCGCCGCGTCGCGGATCGAGCCGAGCGCGCCGTAGAGCAGCAGCATGATGACCGCGAAGCAGACCGGCACGACCAGCATCAGGCGATCGCGCGCGGAGGCGAGGTTCTCGAACTGCCCGCCCCATTCGACGTAGGTTCCGGGCGGCATCGTCACCTGCGTATCGATCGCCGCACGCGCGTCGGCGACCACGCCCACGACGTCGCGGTCGCGGACGTTGGCCTGGACGACCACGCGGCGCTTGCCGTTCTCGCGACTGATCTGGTTGGGGCCGTCGACGACCGCGATGTCGGCGACGGTCGATAGCGGCACGAACCCGCCCGCCGATGTCGGGACGGGGATCTGCGCCACCTGGGTGAGGTCCGAGCGCGATGCCTCCGCCAGGCGGATCACGACGGGGAAACGCCGATCGCCTTCGAAGATCATGCCGGCCTCGCGCCCACCGATCGCGGCGGCCACGGTGTCCTGCACGTCTCCGGCCGTGACGCCGATCCGCGACATCGCCATCCGGTTCGGACGGATGTCGAGCATCGGCAGACCCTCCGTCTGCTCGACGCGCACGTCGACCGCGCCGCGCGTCGTGCGCAGGACCTCGGCGATGCGGTCCGCGGCGGCGTTCATGCCCCCGAAGTCGTCGCCGAACACCTTGACCGCAATGTCGCCGCGCACGCCGGCGATCAGCTCGTTGAAGCGCATCTGGATCGGCTGCGTGATCTCGTACGCGTTCCCGCTGGGTCGATGGCACGCCCTCGCTGCTCTGCCTCGAGCTATCCACCCGCTCTCGTGACCGCGCCCGTCATTCTGACGAAAGTCAGGATCCAGAGTAACGCGCGCAGTGCTGTTTATCGCTGGGTGCCGACTTTCGTCAGGATGACGGCACCACCGCGGGATCAAGTGCTACTACCTGAAGATGTCTCGAAGTATAGACCGCGCGAGAACTGTGCCGGACAAGCAAACGCCCGGACCGTTGCCGATCCGGGCGCCTGCGTGACGATCGCTCGTCAGCCCCCATTTTTTTGCTTCCGCTCTGCACCTTGCGGCGCGGCGTAAAAGCAGTCCCCGAACCACGGCCGTTGCCTGTGTCTCAGCGAGTTTGTTGCTAGTTATGTCGATGGATTTTGTCACGGTCTTTGCGCAAGCCGTTTCACGATTGGACTGCGGCTGTGGCGGTTTCGCAACAGACCAATCTAGACACTTCCGATCCGGGACCAATGCGAGCCGCGCCGTATGGTCCGCCGTACGCTCCGCCGTACCGTCCCAAGCAGGCCGGACAGTTGCCTCGCAACGGGCCGCGTCCTAGAGCCGCTGCACTGTATCCCTAACGATCGAACCTGGCCGCCCATGATCCTGTCCCGCTACGAACGGATGATAGCCCGCCGCTATCTGCTGCCGGGCAAGGGCGAGGCATTCATCTTCCTCGTCGCCTCGATCAGCCTGGTCGCGGTCATGCTCGGCGTCGCCGCGCTGGTGATCGTGATGAGCGTGATGAACGGCTTCCGCGCCGAGCTGTTCGACAAGATCGTCGGGCTCAACGGCCATGCGGTGGTGCAGGGCGTCGGCAACCGGCTCCCCGACTGGCGCGAGATCGTCGCGCAGGCGCAGAAGACGCCGGGCGTCACCAGCGCGCTGCCGCTGATCGAACAGCCGCTCGCTGCCACCTACAACGGCCGCGCCGAGGCGGTGCTGGTGCGCGGGATGCGCGTCGACGACATCCGCCGCAATTCGACGATCAGCAACAAGGTCGTGATGGGGTCGCTCCAGTCGATCACGCAAGGATCCGGCCGGATCGCGATCGGCTCGCGGCTCGCCGAATCGCTTGGTGCGCAGGTCGGCTCGGAGATCTCGCTGTTCAGCCCGCAAGGCCAGACGACGCCGTTCGGCACCGTCCCGCGGATCGTCAGCTATACGGTCGGCGCGATCTTCGAGATCGGCGTCTATGATTACGACAAGGCGTATATCATCATGCCGATCGAGGACGCGCAGACGCTGCTCCTGATGGGTGACGCGGCCGGCATGGTCGAGTTGAAGACGGTCGATGCGGACCGCGTCGGCGAGATCCTCAAGCCGCTGGCCGACAAGATCGGCGGGCAGGCGGTGATCCAGGACTGGCGGACGATGAACGCGCAATTGTTCGAGGCCCTCGCGGTCGAGCGCGTCGCGATGTTCACCGTGCTGTCGATCATCATCCTCGTCGCGGTGTTCAACATCCTGTCCTCGCTGATCATGCTGGTCCGCGCCAAGACCCGCGACATCGCGATCCTGCGGACGATGGGCGCGACTCGTGGCTCGATGATGCGCATCTTCATCGTCGTCGGCACCACGATCGGTGCGCTCGGGACGGTCGCGGGGCTCGTGCTCGGCTTCATCTTCCTGTTCTACCGGCAGGGCGTGGTGAACTTCGTCCAGCTCCTCACCGGCCAGAACCTGTGGGATCCGTCGATCCGCTATCTGACCGAGCTCCCGTCGAAGACCGATCCCGTCGAGATCGTCGTGATCGCGCTGATGGCGCTCGTTTTCAGCTTCCTCGCAACGCTCTATCCGGCCTGGAAAGCGGCGAGTACCGACCCCGTGCAGGTGCTGCGTTATGAATGAAGGCCTTCGTATCGACCGCAAGATCGAGAAGTTCGACGATTACGTCCTCCAGACCAGCGGGCTGACCAAGAGCTTCACTCAGGGCGGCGCGACCATCGACGTGCTGCGCGGCGTCGACCTCGCGATCGCACCGGGCGAGATCGTCGCGCTGCTCGGACCGTCGGGCTCGGGTAAGTCGACGCTGTTGCAAGCCGTGGGCCTGCTCGAGGGCGGCTTCCAGGGATCGATCAGGATCGCCGGCACCGAGGCGGCCAAGCTCAACGCACATGAGCGGACCGTGGTGCGTCGCGACAGCCTCGGCTTCGTCTATCAGTTCCACCATTTGCTGCCGGACTTCAACGCGACCGAGAACGTCGTCCTCCCGCAGCTCGTCCACGGCGCGACGCGCGCCGAGGCGGACGCGCGAGCGGCGGAATTGCTGACCCAACTCGGTCTCGGCCACCGCCTGACGCACCGCCCGAGTCAGCTTTCCGGCGGGGAGCAACAGCGCGTCGCAGTCGCCCGCGCGCTCGCCAACAAGCCTGCACTCGTGCTGGCGGACGAGCCTACCGGCAACCTCGACGAACACACCGCCGACATCGTCTTCGCCGAGTTCATCCGTTTGGTTCGCGAACAGGGCACCGCGGCGGTGGTCGCGACTCATAACGAGCGGCTCGCGGCCCGCATGGACCGCGTGCTGCGACTACACGAGGGACGGCTGGCGTGAGCTGGGGCGAGACGCCGACGCTCACCGGGCGTCACGTCACGCTCCGCCCGCTCGTCGCTGACGACATGGACGCGCTGGTCTCGGCCGCATCGGCGGACAACCTTTGGGATACGTTCTACGCCAACGTCACAATGATGAAGGCGCCCGACCGCTGGCTCGCCACGGCGTTGCGCGAGCAGGACTTCGGGCGTGCTCGTCTGTTCGCCGTGGTGGCGAACGGAATTGTCGTCGGCACCACCCGCTTCATGCGGATGAACGAGCCGAACAAGCGGCTCGAGATCGGCGGCACCTTCTACGCCAAGTCCGTCCAGCGCACCGGCGTCAACACCGAAGCCAAGCTCATGCTGCTGACCCATGCCTTCGATGCCCTCGGCTGCGAATGCGTCCAGATCCGCACCGATTCACTTAACAAGAACTCTCAACGCGCGATCGAACGCCTAGGCGCCAAGCGCGACGGCACGCTGCGCGGGCACCAGGTGATGGCCGACGGTCGTTTGCGCGATACCGTCGTCTACAGCATCCTTCGCCACGAATGGCCCGGCGTGCGTCAGAACCTGACGTATCTGCTGGCCCGCAACGAGGACCGCTCATGACCGCGATCACCGACTTCACCGTGAAGAGCGCAGACGGCAGTGCGGCTTCGCTCGAGCCCTATCGCGGCAAGGTGTTGTTGATCGTCAACACCGCTTCGAAATGCGGCTTCACTCCGCAATATGACGGCCTCGAAGCGCTGCACCGTGACTATGCGGAGCGCGGGTTCGAAGTGCTCGCGTTCCCGTGCAACCAGTTCGGCGGACAGGAACCGGGGGATGCGGCCGAGATCGCCAATTTCTGCACGCTGACGTACGACGTGACGTTCCCGGTGTTCGCGAAGGTCGACGTCAACGGGGCAGGGGCGGACCCGCTGTTCGAGCGGTTGAAGTCGGACGCGCCGGGCGTGCTCGGGTCGAAGGCGATCAAGTGGAACTTTACCAAGTTCCTCATCGGGCGCGATGGGGAGGTTGTCGACCGCTACGCGCCGACCACCAAGCCCGAGGACATCCGCAAGGATATCGAGAAGCTGCTGTAGAAGCCGTCGCCCCACACCTGGCACCACTCCGGCGAAGGCCGGGGCCCAGTTGGAAAGGTCGCAGTAACGAAGCGCAGACTTCAGTTAGCGACGTCTCCCAACTGGGCCCCGGCCTTCGCCGGGGTGGCGCTTGAGGGGATAAGCTGGCGTATCCCGAAACAAGCCTGTTCCCCCGCGAAGGCGGGGGCCCAGACTGGACTCCCGCCTTCGCGGGAGAACATCGCGCTCACACCGAAAACGCCGGCGCCCCCTTCTTATGCGCCAGCGCGGAAGCAACCGAAGTCACCCCGCCAAACAAGAAACTGATCCCCAGCACATACCCTGGCAACGTCAACGCCGACCAAGGCAGCGTCGCCAACACGATCACCGCCAGCACGATGTTCACCACGCCCAACGCGATCATCAGCCCCTTGCCACGCCGAAACCGCGCGCCAAGCCCGATCTCCAACGCCCCACGCATGCCAAGCCAAACCGCAATCAGCAACGTCAGCGAGATCGCCCCCGTCGCGGGCTCGAACGCCATGATCAATCCGATCAGCAGCGACACCAGCCCGAACCCGATCGCATAGCCGCGTCCCTCATGTCCCTTGCCGGCAAACCCCGACACGATCGACACGATCCCGGCGGCAATCAAGAACGCGCCGATCACCAACGTCGCGGCATAGGTCGCGAACAGCGGCGACGCGAATGCCATGATCCCCAGCACCACCGAAAGCACACCGTAGGCCAGCATCCACCCCCAGCCGGCACCCGCACGAGGCGTTCCCGCAGCCGTGGTTTCGGTATCGGCAAAGTGCCCGCGTGGATCGGTCATGAAGAATGCTCCCAGATGTCTCCGCCGCAACGGCTCGTCGTGTCCGGGGTTCCGGTCGGACTCAACGCCGCTGGTCGAATCACGCGTCAACGCCTACCTGAATATGATGCCTCATTCCGGTTACGTCCCTCTCCGCGTTTTCTCCTGCTACACCATGCTCGACGGCGCCATCGATCCGAAGGCGATCGCAAAGCAGGCACGCGCGCTGGGCTTCCCCGCCGCTGCGCTGACCGACCGCAACGGGCTCTACGCGGCGATGGCCTATTCGGACGCCGCCAAGAAGGATGGTGTGCAGCCGATCATCGGCGTGATGCTCGGCGTCGGTCGCCCCGACATGCCCGACGGCGTCGCGACGCAGTTCGACTGGCTCGCGCTCTACGCGCAGAACATGACCGGCTACGACAATCTCTGCGCACTCGTCTCGATGGCGCATCTCGACCGCCCGATCGAGATGCCCGCGCACGTCGATTTCGCCGCGCTAGAACGCCACACCGACGGCCTGATCGCGCTCACCGCAGGCGGCGAGGGCGGTCTCGCCCGGCTGTTCGCGGAAGGCCAGCCCACCCGCGCCCGCGCCTATCTCGACCGGCTCCAAGGCCTGTTCGGCGACCGCCTCTACATCGAACTCTCGCGCCGCAACGACGCCACCGAGATGGCGGCCGAGAACGACCTCATCGACATCGCCTATGAGCGCAACCTGCCGCTCGTCGCGACCAACCCGTGCTGCTTCACCGAGAGCGCGTTCGGCGACGCACACGACGCTATGCTCTGCATCGCGCACTCGACCTATGTCGAGACCGAGGACCGCATCCGCAGCTGCCCCGAAGCCTGGATGAAGCCCGCGCCGGTGATGCACGAGATGTTCGCCGACCTGCCCGAGGCAATCGCCAACACGCTCGTCGTCGCACAGCGCTGCGCAGTGATGGCCCCGTACCGCAAACCGATCCTCCCCAGCCTCGCCGGCGATATCGAGGGCGAGGCCAAGCTGCTGCGCGACGACGCCGAAGCCGGTCTCGAAGCGCGTCTCGCCCGCATCACCGAACTCCATGGCGAGGGTGAAGACGGTTGGCGCGACGTATACCGCAAGCGGCTCGCGTTCGAGGTCGACGTGATCGTCCAGATGGGTTTTCCCGGATACTTCCTGATCGTCGCGGACTTCATCAAATGGGCGAAGGACCACGACATTCCGGTCGGCCCGGGCCGTGGTTCGGGCGCG
Organism: Sphingomonas sp. PP-CE-1G-424; assembly: GCF_004341085.1. Lineage (GTDB taxonomy): Bacteria > Pseudomonadota > Alphaproteobacteria > Sphingomonadales > Sphingomonadaceae > Sphingomonas. The sequence continues at coordinate 25,826 of NZ_SLXW01000001.1, read as the reverse complement.
GGCTCGGTCGTCGCCTGGTCGCTGACGATTACGGACTTGGATCCGATCAAGCTCGGCCTGCTGTTCGAGCGCTTCCTGAACCCGGAACGCGTGTCGATGCCCGATTTCGACATCGATTTCTGCGAAACCCGCCGCGTCGAGGTGATCCGCTACGTCCAGGAGAAATACGGCCGCGATCAGGTCGCGCAGATCATCACCTTCGGTAAGCTGAAGGCGCGCGCGGTGCTCAAGGACACCGGCCGTGTGCTCCAGATGAGCTACGGCCAGATCGACCGCCTCGCCAAGCTGGTCCCGAACCACCCGACCGATCCGTGGACTCTGGAACGCGCACTCAACGGCGTCGGCGAACTGGCGAAGGAATACGCCAACGACAACGGCGTCCGAAAGCTGCTCGATCTGGCGATGAAGCTGGAAGGCCTGCCGCGCCACTCGTCCACCCACGCCGCCGGCGTGGTGATCGGCGACCGGCCTTTGGCACAGCTCGTTCCGCTGTATCGCGACCCACGATCCGACATGCCCGTCACGCAGTTCGACATGAAATATGTCGAAGGCGCGGGCCTCGTGAAGTTCGATTTCCTCGGGCTCAAGACGCTGTCGGTGCTCCAGAAGGCGGTGCAACTGCTGGCGAAGCGCGGCGTGACGGTCGATCTCGAGGCGCTCGAATGGGATGACGCCGGCGTCTACGCGCTCCTGCAAAAGGGCGACACGGTCGGCGTGTTCCAGCTCGAGTCGGAGGGCATGCGCCGCACGCTGTCGGCCGTTCGCCCATCCAATTTCGGCGACATCATCGCGCTCGTGTCGTTGTATCGACCGGGCCCGATGGACAACATCCCGTCGTTCGGTCGCCGCAAGAACGGCACCGAGGCGATCGACTACCCGCATCCGCTGCTCGAACCGATCCTGTCGGAGACCTACGGGATTTTCGTCTACCAGGAGCAGGTCATGCAGGCCGCGCAGGTCCTGGCCGGCTTCTCGCTCGGCGGCGCCGATCTGCTGCGCCGCGCGATGGGCAAGAAGGTGAAGGCCGAGATGGACGCGCAGCGCGCGGGCTTCGTCGAGGGGTGTCTCACCGTCAACGGCATCAAGAAGGCCGAGGCGAACGCGCTGTTCGACTTGATCGACAAGTTCGCCGGCTACGGCTTCAACAAGAGCCACGCCGCCGCCTACGCGCTGCTCGCCTACCAGACCGCATGGCTGAAGGCGCACCACCCGCACGAATTCTTCGCCGCCTCGATGTGCTACGATCTGCACCAGACCGACAAGCTCGCGATCTTCACCGACGACATGCGCCGTCTGGGGATCACCGCGCTGCCGCCCTGTATCAATGCAAGCCAGGCGGAATTCGACGTCGAAGTCTTGGCGGATGCTGACGCTCCACCAGCAGAATGTTCACCCGCGGAGGCGGGTGCCCAGACTGGGTCCCCGCCTTCGCGGGGAAACAATCTTGCTGTTCGCTACGCGCTAGGCGCCCTCAAGAGCGTAGGCGAAGGCGCGATGGAGAAGCTCATCGTCGAGCGCGTCCAGAACGGCCCGTTCGCCGGCCTCGACGATCTCGCCAAGCGCGTCGACCCGCGTCTGCTCAACAAGCGCCAGCTCGAAACGCTCGCCGCCGCCGGTGCCTTCGACGGCCTCGACCAGAACCGCGCCGGCATCCACGCCACCGCCGAGACGATCCTCGCGATTGCCGCGCGCACGCACGAACAGAAGACCAGCGGGCAGGGCGGCCTGTTCGGTGATGCGGAACCCGCAGGCGACGCGATCAAGCTCCCCCCCTCGGTCCGCTGGACGCTCAGCCAGCGCATGGACCAGGAGAAGGAGGCGTTCGGCTTCTATTTCTCCGCGCACCCGGTCGATCGCCACCGCCACATCGCGGTCAGCCACGGCGCCCGCGCCTACACCGCGCTGTCCGAGCTCAACATCCCCGACGACGGCAGCCGCGCCGGCGCGACGATGGCGGTGCTCGTCGAGGATGCACGATACCGCACCTCCGCGCGCGGCAAGCGCTTCATGATGGCGCAATGCTCCGACGCCAGCGGCCAGTTCATGGCGACCTGCTTCGACGACCAGGTCTCGAAGGATCTCGAAGAGGCGGCAAAGGCCGGCGGCTGCGGGCTCATCACCGTCGAACTCGATCGCAAGCCCGGCGAGGACACGCCGCGCGTCAGCATCAAGCGTATCCAGCCGTTCGAGGGCCTCGCCAACCTCGCGCGCTTCCAGGTGGTCGTGACGATCTCCGACATGACCGCGTTCGCCGGCCTCGCCTCACTGCTCGCCGAGCATCGCGGTGCGCGCGGCGAGGTCCGCATACGCGCGCCCACCCCCGACGGCGAGGTGTGCATCCTACTCGGCCGCGACTTCCTGCTCGACGGAGAGCTTGTCGAGCACATCGAGTCGTTGCACGGTGTCGCCAAGGTGGAGATGAAGACCTCGGAAACGAGGCTCGCTCTGGTCGGATAACAGCTTGGGAGAGCGAGAATGCTGGGTGGAATGCAGGATTTCGAGCTTCGTGTTCCCCGCCTGATCGACCACGCGGCGAGGGAGCACGGGGGAAGGGAACTCGTCAGCTACTGGGCCGACGGCCGCGAGACACGCACCAACTGGGCCGGTATCGCGCGCGACGCCCGCAAGCTCGCCCAAGCCCTCGAAAAGCTAGGCGTAGCCCCCGGTGACCGGGTTGCGACGCTGGCCATGAACCACGCGCATCACCTCGTCGCCTGGTACGGCACGATCGGCATGGGCGGCGTGATCCACACGATCAACCCGCGGCTGTTCGACGAACAGCTCGTCTACATCGCCAACCACGCCGAAGACCGCGTGATGCTCTACGACAAGGCGTTCCAGCCGCTCGTCGATCGTCTCCGCGGCCAGTGGACCAGCGTCCGCCACTACATCTGCTTCGACGATCTGGGCCCCGACGGTTTCCAGGCGCTGCTCGACGCCGAGGACGGCGATTACGCGTGGGTCGAGGGCCCCGAGCGCGATCCGTGCATGCTCTGCTACACCAGCGGCACCACCGGCAATCCAAAGGGCGTCCTCTACACCCACCGCTCGACGCTGATCCACGCGATGGCCGAGGTCGCGCCGTGGGTGTTCGATCTTTCCCCCAATGCCGTCGTGCTCCCGGTCGTGCCGATGTTCCATGCCGCCGCCTGGGGCCTGCCGTTCGCCTGCGCGCTGTCGGGGGCGAAAGTCGTCTATTCCGCGGTCAACGATCCGGCCGTGTTGTGCCGCCTGATGAACGACGAGAAGGTGACGCACTCCGCCGGCGTGCCGACCGTCTGGCTGGCGATGTTCGGTCACATGGACGCGACCGGCGACGCGCCTGCGCATTTGCGGCTGGTCACGATCGGCGGCTCGGCCGCGCCGCGCGCGATGATCGAGCGGATCATGGGCATGGGCGCGACCGTCAAGCACCTCTGGGGCATGACCGAGACCTCGCCGATCGGCACCGCCGGCTTCGCGCCCCCGCATTGGGACGACATGAGCCACGAGGAGAAGCTGGACCTCGTCGGCAAGCAGGGCAGCGTCCCCTTCGGCATAGAACTCCGCATCATCGACGACGAAGGCACGGTGCTAGCCCGCGACGGCAAGGTCGCCGGCAGGTTGCAGGTCCGCGGCCCCTGGGTCGTCCAGCGCTATTTCGGTGCGGACGAGGACGCGGTCGACGCGGACGGCTGGTTCGATACCGGCGACGTCGCGATGCTGCATTCGGACGGCACGATGCAGATCACCGACCGCTCGAAGGACGTCATCAAGTCCGGCGGCGAATGGATCAGTTCCGTCGACCTGGAGAACGCCGCGGTCGGCTGTCCGGGCGTGGCGGAGGCGGCGGCTATCGGCATTCACCATCCGAAATGGGACGAGCGCCCGCTGTTGCTGGTAGTCCGCAAACCCGGCAGCGAAGTCGGAGAAGCCGAGATCCGCGACTACCTGGCAAAGCACGTCGCCAAATGGTGGCTCCCCGACGCGATCGTGTTCGTCGACGATCTGCCGCACACCGCCACGGGGAAGTTGCTGAAGACCGCCTTGCGCGAACGCTTCAAGGATTTCACGCTAGCGGCCGCCTGACTTCCCCCCCCCCTGGAAGGGAGGGGTCGGGGGTGGGTCGGCCCGCTCGTGCTGCAACGTCTCCTGATACGGAACCCGACCCACCCCCAACCCCTCCCTTCCAGGGAGAGGGGAGAATACTCCACACAGCGCCCTCCATTTCGCACTTGCACAATTCCGACGATGCAGCGAGCTTGTCACAATGACCGAGGCAACCCCGATCATCCGTACCGGCGCGAACGAGGCGAACGCCGTCACGTTGCCCGCACGGCCGGAAGCGCTCCGCCTCGACCCCGCGGAAACCGCCGTGGTCGTCATCGACATGCAGAACGCCTACGCCTCCCCCGGCGGCTACGTCGACACGGCCGGTTTCGACATCGCAGGCTCGGCCGGCACCATCGCCCAGATCTCCAAGGTCCTGGACACCGCCCGCGCAGCGAAAATGCCGGTCGTGTTCCTGCAGAACGGTTGGGACCCCGACTATGTCGAGGCCGGCGGCCCCGGCTCGCCCAACTGGCACAAGTCCAACGCGCTCAAGACCATGCGCGCGCGCCCCGAACTCCAAGGCCAGTTCCTCGCGCGCGGCGGCTGGGACTACGAGATCGTCGACGCGCTCGCTCCGCAACCCGGCGACATCCGCGTCCACAAAACCCGCTACAGCGCGTTCTTCAACTCGCAGCTCGACAGCATCCTGCGCAGTCGCGGCATCCGCAACATCGTCTTCGTCGGCATCGCCACCAACGTTTGCGTCGAGAGCACGCTGCGCGACGGCTTCCACCTCGAATATTTCGGCGTGATGCTTGAGGACGCCACCCACCACCTCGGCCCGCCCGAGATGCAGGCGGCGACCGTCTACAACGTCGAGAAGTTCTTCGGCTGGGTCAGCACCGTCGGCGATTTCTGCGGTTCGTTCGGGCAGTTGCCGAAGTGACCCTTCCCTGTTCCCTCGCGAACGCGGGGGTCTAGGAATCACGAACGCTACCGCCCGCAACCCTGGACCCCCGCCTCCGCGGGGGAACGGCGATGACTTGAAAGGAAAGCAGATGCCGTTCGAAGCCATCAACCCGCCCCAGTTCCCGACCCCCATCGCGCCCTATTCGGCCGCCGCGAAGGCCGGCAACACGGTCTACGTCTCGGGCGTGCTGGCACTGGGCGAGGGCGGCACGGTCCTCCACGTCGGCGATGCCGCAGCCCAGACCCGTGCCGTCCTCGACACCATCAAGACCACGCTCGAAGCTGCCGGCGCGACACTCGCCGACGTCGCCTTCAACCACATCTTCCTGAAAGACCTTGCCGACTATGCAGCCTTCAACACGGTGTACGCCGAGTATTTCCCCGGCCCCAAGCCCGCGCGCTACTGCATCAAGACCGAGCTCGTGAAGCCCGACTGCCTCGTCGAGATCGCCAGCATCGCCCACCTCGCCTGATGGGGATCACAGGCGGCATCCATTGGGAGGAACACGGCCAGCCCGATGGCCGCGCGATCCTCCTGTCGAGCGGCCTCGGCGGCTCGGGCAGCTACTGGCAGCCGAACCTTGCAGCGCTCGGCGCCGGTCACCGCGTCATCACCTACGACCACCGCGGCACGGGCCGCTCCGACGCCCACGTCCCCGGCGACCTGACCGTCGAGGTAATGGCCGCCGACGTCGTCGCGCTCATGGACGCGATCGGGCTCGAGTGCTGCACCTTCATCGGCCACGCGCTCGGCGGCCATATCGGTCTCGCGCTCGCGCTGTCCGCACCCGAACGGCTAGACCGCCTCGTCGTCATCAACGGCTGGGCCAAGCTCGACCCGCATACCGCGCGCTGCTTCGATACCCGGCTCGCGCTGCTGAAAGACAGCGGCCCCCGCGCGTACCTTCACGCGCAACCGCTGTTCCTCTACCCGCCGCAATGGATTTCGGACCATCACGACCGGATCCAGGACGAGGAGGAGGCGATGCTCGCGCATTTCCCCGGCGCGGAGATGATCCAGCGGCGCGTCGCGGCGGTCCGCCGGTTCAACATCGCCGGCCGGCTCGACGAGATCCGCGTCCCGACGTTGCTGGTAGCCTCGGACGACGACATGCTCGTCCCCCCGTCCGCCTCCGAAAAGCTTGCCGCGGGCATCCCCGGCGCGCAGCTTGCCCGGATGGCGGCAGGCGCGCACGCGTGCAACGTTACCCGCGCGGAGCATTTCAACATGTGGCTGCTCGACTGGCTCGACGGCGAATAGGAGCGGCATATGCAGGTCGGCGTCTTCGTGCCCATCAACAACAATGGCTGGCTGATCAGCGAGAACGCGCCGCAATACAAACCAAGCTTCGACCTCAACAAGGCGATCGCGCAGGCCGCCGAGAAGCACGGGCTCGATTTCCTGCTGTCGATGATCAAGCTGCGCGGGTTCGGTGGCAAGACCGAGTTCTGGGACTACGGGCTGGAGAGCTTCACGCTGATGGCCGGGCTCGCCGCCGTCACCGAGAAGATCAAGATCTACGCGACCTGCGCGACGCTGCTCGTACCGCCCGCCTACGCCGCGCGGATGTGCAACACGATCGATTCGATCAGCCACGGGCGGTTCGGGCTGAACCTCATCACCGGCTGGCAACCGCCCGAATATACGCAGATGGGCATGTGGCCCGGCGACGAGCATTTCCGCAATCGCTACAAGATGCTCGACGAATACGCGCACATCCTGCGCGAACTGTGGGAGGAGGGTACGTCCGACTTCAAGGGCGACTATTACCAGATGACCGACTGCCGCGTCTGGCCAAAGCCGACCGGCGACATGAAGATCATCTGCGCCGGATCGTCCGATGACGGCTTGGCGTTCTCGGCGAAATGGGCCGACTACGCGTTCTGCCTGGGGAAGGGCGTAAACACCCCGACCGCCTTCGCGTTCAACAACGAGCGGCTAGCCGCAGCGACTGCGAAGACCGGCCGCGACGTTCAGATCTTCGTCCTGATCATGATCATCGCCGCCGAAACCGACGACGAGGCGATGGCGAAGTGGAAACACTATAACGCTGGCGTGGACGTCGACGCGATCGCCTGGCTGATCGATCAGGGCGCCAAGGACACGCACAACACGGACACCAACGTCCGCCAGCTCGCCGCCCCCGAAGGCGCGGTCAACATCAACATGGGCACGCTGGTCGGCTCGTACGAAAGCGTCGCGCGGATGCTCGACGAGATGGCCGCCGTGCCCAACACGGGCGGCGTGTTGCTGACGTTCGATGATTTCCTGGAGGGGGTGGAAGCATTCGGGACGCGTATCCAGCCGCTGATGAAGAGCCGCGAGGCCGTAGTCGCAGGTTGAAGTAGCCGCAGCTTGGCCTAACCCTACCCAACCTTCCTTTTGCCTAGCCCTCTCCCACCGGGAGAGGGAAGGGCCCCGCGGCATCTTCGCCGTGGAAAGGGTGAGGGCAAGAGGAGGGCGCGCGTGACGAAGCGATCACCGCGCAACCACCACCCCGGCGAAGGCCGGGGCCCAATTGGGGAACGAAGATAATGGAGGGCAGTGCTCCGTTACGACCACCTTTCCACTTGGACCCCGGCCTCCGCCGGGGAGGTTACGAAGCCCTGCCTCCATCTGAGGATGCCACCTCTCAAGGAACCTACCAAAGCTTGTTCTCCCGCGAAGGCGGGGACCCAGACTGGACTCCCGCCTTCGCGGGAGAACAACCTGCTCACGGAACAGCGGAGGTCAAACCGCGCGAGGAGTCCGCTTCGCCTTGCGAATCCGAGGCTCCGCAATCATGTCCGCCGCCTTCTTGATCTCCTGCCGCAATTCATCCCGCTTCTCATGGATCGAAGCAATAACCGGCCCCATCGCCACCCCCAGATCGACCAGTACAGCCTCCGCCAGCTGCAGCGAACTCTCCAGCGTCTCGGGCACCGCGTCCGTAACGCCAGCCCGGTACAACTCCGCCGCATGCGCCGTATCCCGAGCACGTGCCACGATCGGCAAGTCCGGCGCCAAAGCCCGCACCCGCCGCGCCAGCCGCACCGTCAACACCGGATCGTCCATCGTGAGGATCAGCGCCTTGGCGGTATGCAGCTTCAGCCGATCCACCAGCTCCGGGCGCGCCACGTCCCCGAACAACACAGGATGCCCTTGCGCCCGCGCGGCTTCGACGGAATCGATATCCGCCTCCACGGCAACGTACTTCTGTCCGTGGACCGCCAGCATGTCGGCCACCATTCGGCCCACGCGACCAAAGCCGATCACGACGGTTCCCGGCCCATCGTCGTCGATCTCGATATCGCCAGCATCGGCGCCCGACCGGCTTTCGAGTTGACGCGAGACGGTGCGGCCGAGCTTTGCCAGCAGCGGCGTGATCGTCAGCCCGATCGCAGTGACGGTCTGCCAGAAAGCGGCGGTCGACGGCATGATCAACTGCGCCTGCGCGGCCGTCGCAAGCACGATCAGCGTCGTCTCGGAGGGGCTGCCCATCAGCAACCCCGTCTCCGCTGCAACGCCGCGCCGCGAATTGGCGACGCGCAGGAACAGGAAGGTAACGATCGCCTTGGTCGCCACCACGCCCGTCACCGCGAGCAGCAACGACGGCCAGTTCTGCGCGATCAGCCGTAGGTCGAGACTCATGCCGACCGTGATCAGGAACACGCCGAGCGCCAGCCCCTTGAACGGCGCGGTGATGACCTCGACCTCGCTATGATACTCGGTCTCGGCGATCAGCAGCCCGGCGAGCAGCGCGCCGACGATCGGCGACAGCCCGGCTGCCGTTGTCGCGACGCTCGCGACGATCACCACCAGCAGCGACGCGGCAAGGAACAGCTCGGGGCTCTTGGTGCGCGCGGCCTGCCCGAACAGCCGGGGCAGGACGACCCGCCCGCCGATATACATCGCGACGACGGTCAGCCCGCCGCGCAGCGCGACACCGGCGATGTTCGACCAGCCGTCCGCACTGGCTGTCGGCGCCAGCGCACCGAGCACGAAGATGATCGGGACGAGCGCCAGATCCTCGAACAACAGCATCGCGAACGCTCCCCGGCCGACCGCGCCGGTGGTGCCGACGAGCGGCAGGACCAAAGCCGTGGACGACAACGCGAGCGCAAACCCGAGCCCGATTGCGCCCGCCCATTCCTGGCCGATGAAGTGCAACGCCACGCCAATGATAAGCGCCGAGCCGATCAGTTCGGCGGCGCCGGTGCCGAACACGAGTTGCTTCATCGACCACAGTCGCTTGAACGAGAGTTCGAGGCCGATCGAGAACAGCAACAGGATGATCCCGAACTCGGCGAACGGCTCGATCGACTCCGGGTTCGAGATCGTCAGGTAATAGAGCCAAGGCGCGGAGCCGGTGAGCGAGCCTAGCCCGGCGGGCCCAACCAGCAGGCCGACCAAGATGAAACCGATGACCGGGCTGACCCGGAACCGCGCGAATGCGGGGATGACGAGCCCGGCCGCGCCAAGAATGACGAGCGCGTCGCTGAAACCTTGATTGTCGAGCCGTAATGCCATGCGTGCGACCTTAGGGGACGCATGACGGATTTGTCACCCGTGGCGACGTACTGCGGCGATCGGCAGTGGAAAGAGGTGTTTTTCCCTCCGTCATCCTGACGAAAGTCAGGATCCAGAGCCAAGACCGTAGTCCTGTGTAACCCTGGGTCCTGACTTTCGTCAGGATGACGGGGAAGAGAAAACCCCGCTCCCGTTTCCGGGAGCGGGGTGCTAGATCAGGCCCAGTTGGCCATTTCGGTTTCGAGGTTCGACCGTACCTGCTCGAAGAACTGCTCGGTCGTCATCCAGGGCTGGTCGGGGCCGATCAGGATCGCGAGATCCTTGGTCATGTGGCCGTTCTCGACCGTCTGGACGCAGACGCGCTCAAGCGTCTCGGCGAACTTCGTGACGTCGGGCGTATCGTCGAACTTGCCGCGATACTTAAGGCCACCGGTCCACGCGAAGATCGACGCGATCGGGTTGGTCGAGGTCGCCTTGCCCTGCTCGTGCATGCGGAAGTGGCGCGTGACGGTGCCGTGCGCTGCCTCGGCCTCGACGGTCTTGCCGTCCGGGGTCAGCAGGATCGAGGTCATCAGGCCGAGCGACCCGAAGCCCTGTGCGACCTGGTCCGACTGGACGTCGCCGTCATAGTTCTTGCAGGCCCAGACGAACTCGCCGTTCCACTTCAGCGCCGATGCGACCATGTCGTCGATCAGGCGATGCTCGTAGACGATGCCCGCTTCCTTGAACTTGTCCTTGAACTCGGCCTCGAACACCTCGGCGAACAGGTCCTTGAAGCGGCCGTCATAGGCCTTGAGGATCGTGTTCTTGGTCGACAGGTACACCGGCCACTTCAGGTTCAGGCCGTAATGCATCGAGGCGCGCGCGAAATCGCGGATCGAATCGTCGAGGTTGTACATCGCCATCGCGACGCCCGCCGACGGGAACTGGAATACCTCGCGGTCGATGACCGTGCCGTCGTCGCCTTCGAAGACGAGGCGCAGCTTGCCGGGGCCGGGGACCAGATAGTCGGTCGCGCGGTACTGGTCGCCGAACGCGTGACGGCCGACGACGATCGGATGCGTCCAGCCCGGGATCAGGCGGGGCACGTTCTTGATGACGATCGGCTCGCGGAAGATCGTGCCGCCGAGGATGTTGCGGATCGTGCCGTTCGGCGACTTCCACATCTTCTTCAGGCCGAACTCGGTGACGCGCTGCTCGTCGGGCGTGATCGTCGCGCACTTGACCGCGACGCCGTGCTTCTGCGTGGCGAGCGCGCTGTCGATCGTGACCTGGTCGTCGGTCGCGTCCCGATGCTCGACGCCGAGATCGTAATAATCGAGCTGGATATCGAGATACGGCTTGATCAGGCGCTCGCGAATCCATTCCCAGATGATCCGCGTCATCTCGTCGCCATCGATCTCCACGATCGGGTTCTTTACCTTGATCTTCGCCATGTGCGCGTCCTTCGGGGGAGGGGTTTGAGGAGCGTCTAGGGGAGCGCGCCGCAGCGATCAACCGCTGGCCAACCGTTGGTGCTGTAAGGAAAAGCCGGTTCATCGTTGTATCGCGCGTCCTGCACGGATAGACCCGCGGGTTATGGCATCGCTCGACAAGCCGCCCGTCACGACCTCCACGGTCAAATGGCGATTTCCCGCAGTCCATCCGGAGGGCCACAAATACGTCGCGATCGCGACCGGCATCACGCTGCTGCTGACGATCGTCAGCCACGTGCTGTTCTGGCCGATGGTCGGCGTCGTGATCTGGGTCGCGACGTTCTTCCGCGATCCGATCCGCACCACTCCCCAGGGTGAAGGCCTGATCGTCGCCCCCGCCGACGGACTGATCACGATGATCCAGCGCGTGCCGATCCCGCGCGAACTCGCCGGCGAGAACGGTCTGGGCGACGCGCCGCTGGTGCGCGTGTCGATCTTCATGTCGGTGTTCGACGTGCACATCAATCGCACCCCGATCGCCGGCACGATCCGCCAGGTGGTCTATATCTCGGGCAAGTTCCTCAACGCCGACCTCGACAAGGCGAGCGACGAGAACGAGCGCCAGCATTTCGTCGTCGAGGACCGTAACGGGATGCGGATCGGCTTCACCCAGATCGCCGGCTTGGTCGCGCGCCGCATCCTCGGCTTCGTGAAGGCCGGCGACATGGTCGCGGTCGGCCAGCGCATCGGCCTGATCCGGTTCGGTAGCCGAGTCGACGTGTACCTGCCCGATCACGTCGTGCCGCAGGTCTGCCTCGGCCAGCGCAGCATCGCTGGCGAGACCGTGCTCGGTCGCGTCGGTGGCGTTCCGGTTGGCGGCATTGCCCAGTGATTGATCGCGACGAGATCGACGGCGACTCGATCGAAGAGCGAGGCCGCGGGCGGTTCGGTCGCACGCGTCGTGCACCGCGCGGGCTCCCGTTGCGCGCCGTCGCTCCCAACGCCGTTACCGCGCTAGCCCTGTGTTCAGGCCTGAGCGGCGTGCGGTTCGCGATCGGTGGACAATGGGAAAGCGCCGTCGCGATGATCATGGTTGCGGGCGTGCTCGACGGCCTCGATGGTCGGATCGCCCGGATGCTGCACGGCGAAAGCCGGTTCGGTGCCGAGCTCGATTCGCTGTCCGACGCGATCTCGTTCGGCGTTGCGCCTGCTCTGATCGTCTATCTCTGGTCATTGACGGCTTTGCCGCGTGTCGGCTGGATCTGTTCGCTGATCCTCGCCGTGTTCTGCGCGTTGCGTCTCGCACGCTTCAACGCCAAGATCGACGAGAGCCACCAGCCGCACAAGTCCGCGGGTTTCCTAACCGGCGTTCCGGCTCCGGCCGGCGCGGGGCTCGCGCTGATGCCGATGTTCTTCTGGTTCTGGACCGACGAGCCCAAATTCGCGTCGCCGTATTTCGTGGCGCCCTGGGTCGCATTCGTCGCGCTGCTGATGGTGTCGAGTATCGCGACTTATTCGTGGAGTTCAGTCAAACTCCGCAGCAACATCCGGTTCGAGGCCATCGCGCTCGTCGTGCTGCTCGGCGCCGCGATCGTAAGCGCGCCGTGGCATACGCTCAGCATCATTTGCGTACTGTACCTACTCTCGATGCCGTTCAGTATCGCGAGCTACGCCAAGATCAGGCGGCAGCGTTCCAGCGGCGGGCGGGCACTGGAGCCGACGTCGAAGCCCAGCGCCTGACCGCAATTCGGCGCTCCGCAACGGCCAGCGTGCGGAGTGGCTGGAACGCGGGTTCGACGTTGCCCATCGCGAGACGGACTATACGGTCCCACTGCGGCGCGATCGACGAGACGATCATCATGCCCGCGACCGCGAATGCACCAGCAAAAACCATGAAGCTCAGAACCAACATCACGTCCGCCTTCCTATGAGTTGCGAACAAATTCCTAATATCCGCAAACACTTGGTCAGAAACATCGTTCCACTCGTCGCATTTCGAATCCCGTCATGCCGGGGTGATTCCGCGCCGAGTCGAACATCTGTTCCCCTCTGAGCCCTTTATGTTCTCATTGCGTTCCATGAGTCAAGCGGGCCTTGTGCGATTGCTTTTCGAATAGAGCCACGCTAAGGGCCGCGCCTCTAACCCCGCATGGGAGGCATCATAGCCCGGTGCGTCACGGTCATTCGGCCACGACGTCATCCGCTTCCCAGAGGCACAACCGGAAGGATATATCCCTATGGCGGCTCCAGTCGTCTCCATGCAGCAGCTCATCGAAACGGGCGCGCATTTCGGCCACCAGACTCATCGGTGGAACCCCAAGATGAAGCCTTACATCTTCGGTGATCGTAACGGCGTCCACATCCTCGACCTTTCGCAGACCGTGCCGCTGTTCGCGCGCGCGCTCGAATTCGTCTCGTCGGCTGTTGCCGGTGGTGGCAAGGTCCTGTTCGTTGGCACCAAGCGCCAGGCGCAGGATCCCGTCGCGGACGCAGCGCGCCGTTCGGGCCAGCACTTCGTCAACCATCGCTGGTTGGGCGGCATGCTCACCAACTGGAAGACCATCTCGGGTTCGATCAAGCGTCTCAAGACGCTCGAGGAAATGCTGTCGGGCGACACCGTCGGCCTGACCAAGAAGGAAGTCCTTCAGCTCACCCGCGAGAAGGACAAGCTCGAACTTTCGCTCGGCGGCATCCGCGACATGGGCGGCATTCCCGACGTTATGTTCGTGATCGACGCGAACAAGGAAGAGCTGGCGATCAAGGAAGCCAACACGCTGGGTATTCCCGTCGTCGCGATCCTCGATTCGAACGTGTCGCCGGACGGCATCGCCTTCCCGGTTCCCGCGAACGACGACGCAGCCCGCGCCATCCGCCTGTACTGCGAGGCGATCGCGATCGCAGCGACGCGCGGCGGCCAGGAGCAGCAGCGCCGCACCGGTGCCGACATCGGCGCGATGATCGAGCCGCCGAAGGAAGAGGCGTTGAGCGCAGACCCCGTCGTCGAGGCTTCTGCCGATACGACCGAGGCTGCGGCGAACGCCGATATCGCTGCCGAGCTGGCAGCTGAGGGTGAGCGCCAGATCGACGCATAAGCGTCGTCGCCGAACCGTCATGCGGGCGGGGTAGGGCGAAAGCTCTGCCTCGCCCGCAACCATATTCAGACCTAAAAAGGATTAGAGACATGGCCGATATCACGGCAGCGATGGTCAAGGATCTGCGCGAGAAGAGCGGCGCGGGCATGATGGATTGCAAGAAGGCGCTGAGCGAGAACGCCGGCGACATGGAGCAGGCAATGGACTGGCTGCGTACCAAGGGGCTCGCAGCCGCTGCCAAGAAGTCCAGCCGTACCGCGGCCGAGGGCCTCGTCGGCGTCGCCGTGTCGGGCACCAAGGGCGCAGCGGTCGAAGTGAACTCGGAGACCGATTTCGTCGCGAAGAACGACCAGTTCCAGTCGTTTGTCCGTGACGTCACGCAGATCGCGCTCGCAACGGGTGGCGACATCGAGGCGCTGAAGTCGCAGGCGATGCCATCGGGCAAGACCGTCGAGGAAGTCCTGACGAACAACGTCGCGACGATCGGCGAGAACCAGTCGCTGCGCCGCTCGCGCACGCTGGAAGTCAGCAAGGGTGCGGTCGTTCCGTACATCCACAATGCAGCGGCCCCCGGCCTCGGCAAGATCGGCGTGCTCGTCGCGCTTGAGTCGGAGGCTTCGGACGAGGTTCTCCAGGCACTCGGCAAGCAGCTCGCGATGCACATCGCAGCCGCGTTCCCGAAGGCGCTCAACGAAGCAGACCTCGACGAGTCCGAGATCGAGCGCGAGCGCGCCATCGCGACCGAGAAGGCTGCCGAGTCGGGCAAGCCTGCCGACATCATCGCCAAGATGGTCGAGGGCGGCATCGCCAAGTACCGCAAGGAGCACGCCCTGGTCAGCCAGCTGTTCGTGATGGACGGCAAGACCAAGATCTCCGACGTCGTCGCCAAGGCCGGCAAGGATGCGGGCGCCGAGATCAAGCTGGTGGACTATGTCCGCTTCCAGCTCGGCGAAGGCATCGAGAAGGAGCAGTCCGACTTCGCAGCCGAGGTTGCTGCTGCTTCGGGCGTTCCGCAGGCGTAAGCCGACTTCCTCCCTCGCTCCTCCGGGGAGAGGGAAGGGGCCCGCTCGGCTCTTGTCGAGTGGGAAGGGTGAGGGGAGTGATTAGGTCTCGAACCTCACGCCCCCTCATCCGGCCCTGCCGGGCCACCTTCTCCCCGAGAGGAGAAGGATAGCGGGGCAGCCTTGGTGCTGCTTCGTCATCCCCGCGTAGGCGGGGATCCATAAACTCCGGCGCCGGTGATCCATCGAGCCGCTAGCCAGTATGGGTTCCCGCCTCCGCGGGAATGACGATCGTTCTCCGTTGCGCGCTTCTGCGAACGAGAATTTTCCGTCTCATCTCCATCCAGTTTCGATGCACGCGCCGCACAGCGCTTCACATCCCGGGCCTCGCCGCCTAAGGTCCGCGCCGCCCCGCCAATCACAATTCGAGATTTATGACGCCTCCGCGCTACAACCGTATCCTGCTGAAACTGTCGGGCGAAGTCCTGATGGGCACCTCCGGCTTGTCGATCGACACCGAGGTTACCGCGCGCGTCGCGCAGGAGATCGCTGACATCAAGGCCCGAGGCTATGAGATCTGCATCGTCGTCGGTGGGGGCAACATCTTCCGCGGCATGGCGGGGGCGGCACGCGGCATGGACCGCGCGACCGGTGATTACATGGGCATGCTCGCGACCGTGATGAACGCGCTTGCCGTGCAGAACGCGCTGGAGCAGATCGGCGTCGACACGCGCGTCCAGTCGGCGATCCCGATGGCGTCGGTGTGCGAGCCGTTCATTCGTCGTCGCGCCGAGCGTCACCTGGAGAAGGGCCGCGTCGTGATCTTCGCCGCCGGCGTCGGCAGTCCCTATTTCACCACCGATTCGGGCGCCGCGCTGCGGGCTGCCGAGATGAAGTGCGATGCGCTGTTCAAGGGCACCTCGGTCGACGGCGTCTACAACGCCGACCCGAAGACGCACCCCGACGCCGTGCGCTACGAGACGGTGTCGTACAGCCGCGTGCTGTCCGACGACCTCAAGGTCATGGACGCGAGCGCGATCGCGCTGTGCCGCGACAACAACATCCCGATCGTCGTCTTCAACATCCGCGAACCCGGCAATCTCGCCGCGGTCCTGGCGGGTGATGGCGTGTCGACGATCGTCCAGAACGAGCAGGAGCTTTAAGATGGCTGCATACGACAAGACCGACCTCGAACGCCGCATGGCGGGTGCCGTCGAAGCGCTGAAGAGCGATCTTGCAGGCTTGCGCACGGGCCGTGCGTCGACCGCGCTGCTCGATCCGGTGATGGTGACGGTGTACGGCTCGTCGATGCCGCTGAACCAGGTCGCGACCGTCTCGGCGCCCGAGCCGCGGATGCTGTCGGTGCAGGTCTGGGACAAGTCGAACGTCGGCCCGACCGACAAGGCGATCCGTTCGGCCGGCCTCGGGCTCAACCCGATCGTCGACGGCCAGACGCTGCGCCTGCCGATTCCGGACCTGACCGAGGAGCGCCGCAAGGAACTCGCCAAGCTCGCCGGCCAGTACGCCGAGAAGGCGCGCATCGCGGTCCGTAACGTCCGCCGCGACGGGATGGATTCGCTGAAGGTCGACGAGAAGAAGGGCGTGTTCGGCGAGGACGAGCGCAAGCGTCACGAGACCGAAGTCCAGAAGCTGACCGACAGCATCATCGCCGAGCTCGATGCGACCGCGACCGCCAAGGAAAAGGAAATCCTGGGCAAGTGAGGGCGTTCGGCGCTGCACAGGCGGGGGCCTCCTCGGCCGCGCCGCTTGCTGCCGTTCCTGCAGGCGGCGTGGTGCCGCGTCATGTCGCGATCATCATGGACGGCAATGGCCGCTGGGCGAAGAAGCGGTTCCTGCCGCGCTTCGCCGGGCACAAGGCTGGCGTCGAAGCCGTGCGCAAGGTGACGCGCGCGGCTCGGGCGATGGGGATCGAGGCGCTGACGCTGTACGCGTTCTCGTCCGAGAACTGGCGGCGTCCGGCCGAAGAGGTCAGCGACCTGATGGGGCTGCTGCGGCATTTCATCCGCAGCGACCTCGACGAACTCGCGCGCGAGAACGTCCGGCTGCGCGTGATCGGCGACTATCACAGCTTTTCGTCTGATCTGGTGGCGATGGTCGACGATGCGATCGCGCGTACTGCGGGGAATAGCGGTCCGATTTTGGCGATCGCGCTGAATTACGGCGCGCATGCCGAGCTGGTGACCGCCGCGCGGCGTCTGGCCGAGCGGGCGCGCGATGGCGCACTCGACCCGGCGAGCATCGATGCGGCGACGATCGAGGCGGAACTCGATACGCACGACCTCCCGCCGCTGGACCTGATGATCCGGACGTCGGGCGAGCAGCGTCTTTCGAACTTCCTGTTGTGGCAAGCGGCGTATGCGGAACTACTGTTCGTCGACACGCTCTGGCCCGACTTTGATGCGGCCGCGCTCGCCGATGCTGTCGCGGCGTTTGGTCAGCGTCAGCGCCGCTACGGTGGTCTGTGAGTCTTACCGACCCTGAAAAGGCGCCCGATCAGGCGTTACGTACGCCGTCCAATCTCCAGCTCCGGATGATCGCCAGCGTCGGCATGATCGCGGTGGCCAGCCTCGCGCTGACGCTCGGCGGGATTGCGTTCTGGGTGCTGGGCGTGGTCGCCGCGCTGTTCATGATGGCGGAATGGTCGATGCTGCAAGGCGCCGACGCCAAGACCAAGCGGATGACGCAGTTCGCGCTGTCAGTGCCGCTCGCGCTGATGGCGCCAGCGTCGCTGATCCTGGTGATCCACGATTTCTTCACGCTGGGGCTGCTTGTGGGGGCCGCGTTCTTCGTCGTCATCACGACCCGCAAGCCGCCGCTCGCGCTCGGCATCCTCTATTGCGGGCTCCCGGTGCTCGCGCTGATGATCATCCGGCGGCAGGACGAGGGCATCCTCTTCACGTTGTGGGCGCTGTCGCTGGTGTGGGCGTGCGATATCGGTGCGTTCTTCACTGGACGGACGCTGGGCGGGCCGAAGCTCGCGCCGGTCATCAGCCCGAACAAGACATGGTCGGGGCTTATCGGCGGTGTCGTGCTCGCGAGCGCGGTCGCGGCGGTGCTCCACACGCAATACGGCCTGCCGCTGCGGATGACGCTGGCGACGCCGGTGCTCGCCGTGCTCGCGCAGATGGGCGATCTTTATGAGAGCTGGTTGAAGAGAGTGGCAGGCGTGAAGGACAGCGGCAACATCCTGCCAGGGCATGGCGGCGTGATGGATCGCCTCGACGGCCTGGTCCCGGTCGCGCCGGTCGCGGCGTTCCTCGTCCTGTTGCCGCATTTCTACGCATGAAGAGCATTACCATTTTAGGCGCGACCGGCTCGGTCGGCACCTCGACGCTCGACCTGATCGAGCGCGAGCCCGATCGCTTCCGTGTCATCGCACTTACCGCCAATTGCGACGTGATCAGGCTCGCCGCCGCGGCGATCCGGACCAAGGCCGAGTTCGCCGTCGTCGCGGACGAGAAATGTCTTCCCGAACTCCGCGAGGCGCTGGCCGGCACGGGGATTCGCGCAGGTGGCGGTGCCGAAGCGATCGCCGAGGCGGCGTCATCGGGCGCCGACTGGACGATGGGCGCGATCGTCGGGTGTGCGGGACTGAAGCCGGTGATGGCGGCGATCGAGCAGGGCGGGACCGTGGTGATCGCCAACAAGGAGCCGCTGGTCTCCGCCGGCGACGTCATCCTCGCCGCGGCGAAGCGGACCGGCGCGACGCTGCTGCCCGCCGACTCCGAGCACAACGCGATCTTCCAATGTTTCGACGCGACGCGCCCCGAGCGCGTCCGCCGGATCATCCTGACGTGCAGCGGCGGGCCGTTCCGCGACTGGACCACCGAGCAGATGCGCGGCGTGACGCTCGAACAGGCGGTCAAGCACCCCAACTGGTCGATGGGCGCGAAGATTTCGGTCGATTCGGCGACCTGCATGAACAAGGGCCTCGAACTGATCGAGGCCGCACGGCTGTTCCCGATTCCGCACGACCGGATCGAGATCGTCATCCACCCGCAATCGGTGATCCACAGCCTCGTCGATCATGTCGACGGGTCAGTGCTGGCGCAGTTGGGCCCCCCCGACATGCGGACGCCGATCGCGCACACGCTTGCCTGGCCGGACCGCATGGCGACGCCGATGGCACCGCTCGACCTGGTCGCGATCGGTCGGCTCGACTTCGAGGCACCCGATCCGATTCGCTTCCCCGCCTTGCGGCTGGCGCGCGAGGCGCTCGATGCGGGCGGCGCGCGGCCGGCAATTCTCAACGCTGCCAACGAGGTAGCGGTCGAGGCATTCCTGCAACGGCGCATCGGCTTCCTCGAAATTGCCGCAATCGTCGAACATACGTTGTCGTGTTATGACCCGGCCGCGCCGGACAGCGTCGACGCCGTTCTGGCGATCGATGCCGAGGCGCGGGTTTTGGCGGGCGAGCGTGTAGAGGATTGCGCGGTTTGATCGAAACACCCGGTATCCTTCTGACGATCCTGTCGTTCGCGCTAGTGATCGGACCGCTCGTGTTCGTGCACGAGATGGGCCATTACCTCGCCGGACGCTTTTTCGGGATCAAGGCGGATGCCTTCGCGATCGGCTTCGGTCGCGAGATCGCCGGCTTCACCGACAGCCGCGGCACCCGGTGGAAGTTCGGCTGGTTGCCGCTCGGCGGCTATGTGAAGTTTGCCGGCGACATGAACCCGGCCAGCCAGCCCTCGGCCGAGTGGCTTTTGCTACCCGCCGAAGAGCGCCAGCGCACCTTCCAGTCGAAGCCGGTGTGGCAGCGTGCGATCGTCGTTGCTGCCGGACCCGTCGTCAATTTCGTCGTCGCCATCCTGATCCTAGCCGGTTTTGCCTTTGCGTACGGCGACATCCGCATGCCGCCGGTTGTTGGTGGCACGGTGCCCGGCAGCGCCGCGGCGACCGCCGGATTGCAGCCCGGCGACCGCATCACCGCGATCGGCGGCCGCTCGGTCGAGACGTTCGACGATCTCGCCCGCTACGCGCGCATCCGCGCCGGCGAGAGCACGCGGATCGACGCGGAGCGCGGCGGCAAGGCGGTATCGCGCGACATCGTGATCGGTACCGAACTCCAGCGCGATCGCTTCGGCAACGAATACCGGATCGGCCGCCTCGGCATCGCCGGCAGCAAGCCCGTCATCGTTCCCGTCAGCCTGATCGAGGCGCCCGTCGTCGCGGTGAAGCGGACCGGCGAGATCGTCTCGATGATGGTCGAGACGCTGGGACAAGTCGTCACCGGGCGTCGTTCGGTCAAGGAACTTGGCGGACCGCTCAGCATCGCCAAGGTGTCGGGCGAGCAGATGTCGCTCGGGCTCGACGCCTATGTGTTCCTGATCGCCCTCGTCTCGATCAATCTGGGGTTCATCAATCTGCTGCCAGTGCCGATGCTCGATGGCGGGCACCTGTTCTTCTACGCGATCGAAGCGGTGCGCAGGCGCCCGGTCGAGCCGCAGGTGCAGGAATGGGCATTTCGTGGCGGGCTCGCAGCAATTCTCGCGCTGATGCTGCTGGTGACCTTCAACGATCTCGGCAATTTCGGGCTTTGGAAAAATCTGGCCGGCTTGATCGGCTGATCACGATAGGGCAGGGCGGGCGCGCCTTGTATGTGCACGTTTTGAAGGTGGGTTTGGTGACAGCGATCAACGGTTACGATTTCGCGCGTAAGGGCGCCCTGCTGCTCGCAGGTACGATCCTGTCGGGCGTTCCCGCGCTGGCACAGACCGTGCCGGCTGGATCCGCGACTCCGGCCGCGACGCCGTCGTCGAGCCCCGCGACGGGTCGTCAGGCGCCGACCATGGCCGCCCCTGCAAAGGGTGCTGTTGGTGTAACGCCCGTAGCCGCACCGGTATCCGTGCGAGCGATAAAGACTTTGCGCGTCGAGGGATCGCAGCGCATCGAGCCCGAGACGGTGCTGTCCTACACGAAGCTGCGCGTCGGCATTCCGTACACGGCGGAGACGCTCGATCAGGCGCTGAAGGACCTTCAGGCCAGCGACCTGTTCGCCGATTATTCGATCGCTGGCGTCGAGGACGGCAACATCGTTCTCCGCGTGCGCGAGAACCCGATCATCAACCGCGTGATCATCGAAGGCAACAAGGCGCTCAAGACCGACAAGATCACTAAGGAGATCAAGCTCGCGCCGCGCCAGATCTTCACGCGCACCGCGGTCCGCCAGGATATCGCGCGGATCATCGAGCTGTATCGTCGCCAGGGGCGCTTCGCCGCGGTGATCGACCCGAAGATGGTTAATCTCGACCAGAACCGCGTCGACGTGGTGTTCGAGGTCAGCGAAGGGCCGAAGTCGAAGGTCCGCCAGATCAACATCCTCGGCAACGAGGTGTTCTCCGACGACCAGATCCGCGGCCAGATGGCGACCAAGCAGTCGCGCTTCTTCCGCCTGCTCTCGTCCGCGACGAGCTACGATCAGGATCGCCTGTCCTACGATCAGCAGAAGCTCCGCCAGTTCTACCTGACGCAGGGCTATGCCGATTTCCGCGTGACCTCGGCCGTGGCCGAGCTGACGCCGGACAAGAAGGACTTCATCATCACGTACGTGGTGGAGGAAGGTAAGCGCTACAAGTTCGGCGACGTGACCGTCGACAGCCAGATCCGCGACTTCGACAACAAGAAGCTCGCCGCTTCGCTGCCGCTGAAGAAGGGCGATTGGTACAACGCCAAGCTCGTCGAGGATTCGGTCGACAATCTCAGCCAGACCGCGGGCCTGTTCGGCTATGCGTTCACCGAGGTGAACCCGGAGTTCGCCAAGGACGCCGACACGCTGACGATGGGGATTAATTTCAACATCGCCGAAGCTAAGCGGACCTATGTCGAGCGGATCGACATCAACGGCAACACGCAGACGCAGGACAAGGTCGTCCGCCGCGAGATCCGTCTTGCCGAGGGTGACGCGTTCAACAGCTTCCAGGTGAAGCGCTCGCAGGATCGCATCAACTCGCTGGGCTATTTCCAGGACAAGATGGAGATCAAGCAGCTGCCTGGCTCGGCGCCCGACCGCGTCATCCTGGAGACCAACCTCGAAGAGAAGTCGACCGGCGAGCTTCAGCTGTCGGCGGGCTATTCGAGCCTCGAACGCTTCATCATTCAGGCCAACATCACGCAGCGCAACTTCCGCGGCAAGGGCCAGGAATTGCGCGCCGGCGTCAACTATTCGAGCTATTCGAAGTCGATCGAGCTTGGCTTCACCGAGCCGTATCTGTTCGACAAGAACATCGCGATCGGCGGCGACATCTTCCGCCGCGATTACAATTCGTTCAACTATATCGGCAACGATCGCCAGACCACCTATTCGCAGGTCTCGACCGGCTTCCAGCTTCGTGCCGGTGTGCCGCTGACCGAATTCTGGTCGCTGTCGGCGCGCTACGGTCTGTCCTACGACAAGGTCGGACTGAACGAGTCGACCTACTTCACCGATGGGCAGTGCGACATCCTCAAGGCCGGCCGTTATCTCTGCGAAGCGATCGGCAACCGCTGGACCTCGTCGGTCGGCTATTCGCTGATCCGCGACACGCTCAACAGCCGCTTGCGCCCGACCGCGGGCTCGCGCTTCTCGTTCAGCCAGGATTTCGCAGGTCTCGGCGGCGACGTGAAATACATCCGTACGCGCGCTGAGGGCGCCAAGTACTGGAACGCGGGTAGCGGCTTCATCCTGTCGGCGATCGGCGAGGGTGGCTACATCAAGTCGCTCGAAGGCAGCAAAAGGTCTGGGATCGACGGTGTCCGCATCACCGACCGCTTCTATCTCGGCGAGCCGCAGTTCCGCGGGTTCGACATTCGCGGCGTAGGCCCGCGCGTGTTGCGCATTCCGTACACGACGGACTCGGCGACGGGGAAGCAGATCCTGGTCACCGATCGCAACCAGTACATCGACGATGCGCTCGGCGGTAACGCCTATTATCTTGGCCGCATCGAGATGGAGATCCCGCTCGGTTCGGGTGCGCGCGAACTGGGCCTGCGTCCTTCGATCTACGTGCAGGCGGGCTCGCTGTTCAGCATCACGAAGCCGAACCTGACCGTCGATCCCAACTCGTACCCCCGGACGGTCGACGCCAACGGCAACGTCACGATCCTGCCGTTGCAGACTCCGATCAAGACCGCCGACGGCAAGCTGCAATATGTCGTACCGTCGACCGACACGACGAACCCGAATGCCGTCACGACCTGCGCCGTCGGCTATTCGTCGACGCTCGGCGGGGCCTGCACCGGGACCAGCGTCAACAGCCAGTATTCGTCGACCTATGGTCCGTATTCGGAGCAGTTCCTCGGCAACTCCGCCAAGCCGCGTCTCTCGATCGGCATCGGCGTGAACTGGAACTCGCCATTCGGCCCGCTTCGCATCGATCTCGCTCGTGCTCTGCTCAAGCAGAAGGGCGACGACCCCAAGCTCATCACTTTCAACGTAGGGACACAGTTCTAATGACGACGTTCAAGACGCTTCTCCTCGCCGCCGCGCTCGTCGCGCCGGCTGCCATGACCGCAACCGCTGCGGACGCGCAGGTTTCGGGTATCGCTGTTGCCGACGCGCAGGGCGCGATCGCCAACTCGAAGGCCTGGAATGCCGCGCGCGCCCAGATCGAGACCACCTACAAGGCGCAGCTCGATCAGGCCGAGACGCGTCGCCAGGCTGTCGCGCGTGAGCTTCAGCCGCTCGTGACCGCGTTCCAGGCCGCGCAGCGTGCGCCCGGCGCTTCGGAGGCATCGCTGCGTCCGCAGGCTCAGGCGATCCAGACGCGCGAAAACGCCGCCAATCAGGAACTCGCTCGTCTGACGCAGCCCGCCCAGCGCGCGCAGCAATACGCGATCGAGCAGATCCAGGCGAAGCTCAGCGATGCCGTCACGGCAGCGGTTCGCGCCAAGAACGTCAGCCTGTTGCTGCGTCCCGAGGCCGCCCTGTTCGCGCAGCCGACTGCCGATATCACGTCGGCGATCACCACCGAACTCGACCGCCTGGTCCCGACCGTAAGCACCGCTGTCCCCGCCAATTGGCAGCCCAACCAGAACGGCCAGCAGCAGGGCGCAGCACCGGCGTCGGCACCTGCAGCCGCGACCGGCAAGCGCACCACGCCGCAGGGCCGTTGAGCGAGCCGACGATGACCGACTCGGTTGACGCCGTGAAGACCGGCATGGGCCCGCTCGATATCGGGCGGGTGATGGCGGCGTTGCCGCATCGCTATCCGCTCCTGCTGGTCGATCGTGTCGAGGATCTGATCCTCGACACGTCGATCACCGCGATCAAGGCGGTGTCGATGAACGAGCAGTTCTTCCAGGGGCATTTCCCCGGACGCCCGATCATGCCGGGCGTGCTGATCGTCGAGGCGATGGCGCAGGCGGCGGGGATCCTCGCGGTCGAGTCGCTGGGGCTAGCGGGCTCGGGCAAGCTCGTCTACTTCATGGCGATCGACGGCGCGAAGTTCCGCAAGCCGGTCGAGCCGGGCGTGTTGCTCAAGCTCGAAGTCACCTTCGTCCAGAAGCGCAGCGCCGTCTGCAAGTTCGCCGGTCGCGCTCTCGTGGACGGGCAGCTGGTAGCCGAGGCGAACTTCACGGCGATGATCGCCGATCCGCCGAAAGCCTGACGACAAGGCTCCAGCCGCGCGATCTTGTAAAATCGGGCGCGTCCGTGTACGGGCGCGCCTTCCTTTTCAGGCTGGTCGGAACCAGCCACTTACGGAGAATTCCCATGAAGGCCGATACGCACCCCGATTATCACATGATCACCGTCCAGATGACCGATGGCAGCAAGTACCAGACTCGCACCACCTGGGGTAAGGAAGGCGATGTGATGACGCTCGAGATCGATCCGCTCGCGCATCCGGCATGGACCGGCGGCCGCGGTACGATGCTCGACACTGGTGGCCAGGTCGCGCGCTTTAACAAGCGTTTCGGTGGCGGTCTCACGCTCCGCAAGTAAACGTAACCCCCCGGAACGGATCGATACTCATTCGTTCCGGGGGCATTTATTAAGATCACGTTAGGCACCGGCGGCTAGGCTTGTAACTGCAAGCCAGACTTAGGACTCGCAAGGACGAGGACGCCATGTTCGCCGCCGATTTCGAACCCGCAGAGCGCACCAGCCGCCGCGGTTCGCCCCGTGCCCCTGTCGCGTTGGACGTCAGCATCGGCAAGACGCGCCGCACCTTGTGCAGAGTCGTCGACATCTCGATCAACGGCGCGCGGCTGCAGACCTATTCGGCGCTTAAGCGCGGGACGAGCATCTGGCTCAACCTGCCACAGATCGGCCAGATCGTCGCCGAAGTCATGTGGGCGGACGATTTCACCGCCGGCTGCAAGTTCCGCAAACCGCTATCGATCGAAACGTTCGATGCGCTCATTCGGGATCACCCGGCATAGCGTCGTTAATCGCGATCACGTCAGGCCGCACGATGGCACCTTCACCAATACGGCTCTGAGCTTGGGACATGATGGCCGCCGGCACCCCGGCATCGCATCGGACGAGACCCGCAATTTCGAAATCTCGAGTTGGTGTGGGCCAAACCGGCGTTCGCGTAGTGACTTACAGAGAGTAGCGTCATGGCAGTAGGCAGCAACGAGAGCCCGTAGAGCGGCGCGGGAGCCAAAAAATGGAAAACCGACCAAAAACTGTAAAATAGTGTTTGACGGGTTTGTGGGTTGGCCCTAGAGGGGTGTCACCGCAGCGAACGGCCACACGGTCTGGACGCAGCGGTCGCAAAAAACCAGATGCTCCAAGCTTTCCGAGAGGAGGGTTATGCGAGTGTCGGTATTTTTGTCGGCTCTTTGACATTGTAGGTTAAGA